>JADGDS010000008.1 GCA_016744775.1 Candidatus Marithrix sp. | reverse complement strand
AAAAGATCGTCAAATTCTATCAGATATTAGTTTTGAAGTACCAGCAGGGCATAAAATCGCCATAGTTGGAGCCAGTGGGGCTGGAAAATCAACCATAGCTCGTCTCTTATTCCGTTTCTATGTGAAACTATTTATTACAATATCAAATATGCTAAACCAGAAGCTAGTGAAACAGAAATTTTTGCAGCGGCAGAACTAGCAAATATTCACGATTTTATAAGTTCATTACCAAAAGGCTATGACACTATAGTAGGAGAACGCGGTTTAAAACTATCAGGAGGAGAAAAGCAACGAATAGCAATCGCACGTGCGATTTTAAAACAAGCAAAGATTCTGATATTTGATGAAGCCACATCATCCTTAGATAGCAAATCAGAACAAACAATACAAACTGCACTATCAAGGGTGGCAGAAAACCATACTACGATAGTAATAGCCCATCGCTTATCAACGATTATAGACGCTGAACAAATTTTAGTAATGGAACAAGGAAAAATTATAGAACGCGGTACACATAATGAATTATTGAAGATTGAAGGAGTTTATGCGCATTTATGGGAATTGCAACAACAGAATAATGAAAAATAATAGTAAAGCAAGATAAGTAATTAGTACAACGAATTTACGAAATAAACTAATTTTTTTTCTTGCAATGAATCAATTAGCTTCGCTGACTTCGTATCGTTTATTCTGTAAATTCGTTGTACTATATTACATAATATATACTATCAGCCAGCATTCAACACTCTTTTCACCACCAATTGTTCTCCATAAAAATTAGCCAAAATTCCTACTTTTAACCCCAAATGTTTTAACCGCGCTTTCATTACAATATTCATCGTATCATCAATTACTCTAAGAGCAAATATTCCTAACAGTATTTTATTCTCTAGTTTAATAATTTGTGTTTTTTGTTGACCAATAAATTGATTATTAAAGTAATAATCAATTTTACGAATATGTTCATAACCAATACCTTGCTGCTGTAATTCAATCATCATTGCTCGCCGATAGACACGGTGAATAAAACCCGGTCCTAAAATAAAATGTACTCGGTGCAAGGCTTTAAGGATGGTATCAGTGAGTGTTGGATATAAAATATCTGTGGATAGTGGTTTGGGTTGCCATTGAAAATCAGTTGTTTTTTCTCGTATGAAGTTAGGTAGTCGTTGAATTTGTAGAGATTTAGCACCAAAGTTAGCAATAATAGCTAAGTCAGCATTGCTTAGTTTGAGATAGGAAATGGTTTGGGCTTTATGGATTGGCATAATTTCAGGTTTAACTTTGAGTTCGAGAACAAGTTTGCCATTTTCAATCCAATGATCAATGTAGTAAGTGCCACTTGATTCGCTTCGGTAAATTACTTCAAATTGTTTTTCTGATTTGCAAGTGATACCTTGTTCGATTAATCCATAACTGACAGCTTTTTGATATAATTTTTCAGGGAGCTTGGGACCAAGTTGGTTATAAACTTGAAATAGTACACCTTGAACTATATAGCTTAGTTCTTTGTGGATGATATTTGGTTTCATCATATTTTTTTTATTTAGTACAACGAATTTACGGAATAAACTAATTTTTTTTCTTGCAGTTAATCAATTCGTTTATTCCGTAAATTCGTTGTACTAAATCCATTGTACTAAATCAGTTGTACTGCTTACCATTTAAAGATGATGAGTATTAGACGTTTCACCGTGATGTTATACTACAAGCATGGTTATTATGTTCTAAAGAATTGTTAATGTCAAGAAAAATTTTACCTTCACTTATTCAGGTTTAAGTTAGAGGGAGTTTATGCGCATTTATGGGAATTGCAACAACAGAATAATGAAAAATTGACACAACAATAAACATAGATATGATAAAATCATGATTAAATTTATCAACATTTTTGCAATAAATGATTTTACTACAATATATTATCCCGCAACATTTACTCTCACGACTTGTTTTAAAGTTTACCCGTTTAAAATTAGGAGCTTTTACTCATTGGCTAATTAAACGTTTTATTAAATTATATAAGGTAGATATGAATATTGTTGAGTCACCTAATATCAGTGATTACCAAAGCTTTAATCAATTTTTTACTCGTAGCCTCAAAGCAAATGCTCGCCCATTAGCGGCAACCGATGTGATAAGTCCTGTTGATGCACAAATTAGTCAAATTGGTAAAATTAATAACGGTAGCTTAATACAAGCAAAGGGACGCGATTTTCAGTTAGATGATTTGCTAGCTGGGCAAACTGATATGGTGAAGTTGTTTCAACAAGGCTTATTTACTACCTTATACCTAGCCCCTAAAGATTACCATAGAATACATATGCCTATAACCGGGCGTTTAACAGACATGGTATATGTACCGGGGCGTTTATTTAGCGTCAATCAACGCACTAGTCGAGCAGTTCCAAATTTATTTGCACGTAATGAGCGCGTCATTTGTTTGTTTGAAACCGAATTAGGACCAATGGCCATGATTTTAGTAGGCGCACTTTTCGTTGGTAGTATAGATACTGTTTGGGCTGGTACAATTGCACCTAGCCGTTTATCTAATGTTACACGTTGGAACTATTCAGAACCGGTGTTAGAACGAGGAGCAGAAATGGGACGTTTTAATATGGGATCTACTGTAATTATATTGCATGATGCTCAACATGTTGCATGGTTATCAGAATTAAAACCACAACAAGATCTAAAACTGGGCGAAGGATTGGCGCAAGCTTTGCGATAAGAAAATTATGAACATTAAACATATATATATATTATTAATTAGCTTAAGCCTTTTGGCTTGCAATGAAAGTAAACATGCTGATTCTTCAGCATTTGTAAAACCAAGGGTTTTTGTAGTATCAAAAAATTATAATGGAGTATTTTCATATGCTTATACTCTTAATTCTCCAACTGTAAAACCTGTCATTAAACCAACAGTTGTCACTACAACTATTCAAGCCAGAAATCAGCCAGTGCTTGAAGAAGAAGAAGAAAAAGAACTACCTGAAGTTACTTTATCTGAGCCATATAAAGCATATTTTTCTGGTAAAAATGATTTATGGGATCGAATACGTAAAGGTTACAAATTACCAGTTTTATCAAATTCTAAAATACAAGCTCATCTTGATCGCCGTGTAAAATATTCAAGATCTTTGAACAAACTGTTAAGTCGTTCACAACCTTACCTTTATTATATAGTTCAAGAAATTGAAAAACGAAACTTACCAATGGAACTTGCCTTATTACCTGCAATTGAAAGCGCGTTTAAACCTTTAGCCCTTTCAAGTGCTAATGCAGCCGGTTTATGGCAAATGATTCCTATGACAGGTAGCGATTATAACTTGCAGCAAGATGAATGGTATGATGAACGTTATCATATATTTAAATCGACACGCGCCGCTTTAAGTTTTTTGAAAAATCTAAATAGACTATTCGGTGGTGATTGGTTATTAACCTTAGCGGCATATAATTATGGCCCGGGTAATTTAAAAAAAGCTATCAAAAAAAATTTAGAACGAGAATTACCTACTGATTTTTGGTCATTAGAATTACCAAAAGAAACAACTAATTATATACCAAAGTTACTAGCATTATCCAGAATAGTAGGGAATCCAAAAGAATTTAAGGTTCAAATAGCTTCGATTAAAAATAGACCATATTTAACAAGAATTAAAGTAGATCGTCAAATAGATATGACTTTTGCTTCACAATTTGCTGGTTTATCATTGACACAAATGAAAATCTTAAATGGTAACTATATACGAGAAGCTACCGCTCCAGAAGGAAGGCACTATTTAACATTACCTGTTAATAGAGTTCGCAGATTTAAACGACGTATAGCTAAAATACCACCTGAGACTTTATTAGCGGTTAATATTTTAGAATCATCGCAACCGAAAGAAACAGAAGTTGCTGCTATTGAAGATCATAAGGTAGGTGCTGGTGATAGTTTATGGAAAATAGCTAAAAAATATGCAACTACAATTTCTGAACTTACGAAATGGAACAATCTGGAATCTAAATCAGTTGACGTTGGACAAAAATTAGTTGTATCTGCTCCTCCAGAACCAGTTAAACCAAAAACTTTATCACTATTCACCGAAAGCAAAAAAACAGAAATTGTTAAACATAAAGTAGAAAATGGTCAAACTTTATGGGGTATAGCAAGACGCTATAATCTGAAACTGGCAGAACTGAAACAGTGGAATAAATTGGGAAATAAATCAATAAAAGCAGGGCAAAAATTGATTGTATCAGCTCCAGTGACAGAAGTAAAAAGGGTAGAAAAACCAATAGTAGTTGCTGTAGCAGAAACCTCTAAAACTCTTCCAATAGTAGAAAAAAAGGCTGTGGTTTTAACACATAAGGTACAAACTGGTGAAACTTTATGGAGAATTGCAAGACGCTATAATATCAAGACGACGAAGATCCAAGAATGGAATAAATTACAAGGAAAAACAGTACGTGTTGGTCAACAATTACTGGTATCAGAACCACCAAAACCAGAACCTGTTGTAGAAGAACTACCAACAATAGTAAAACATAAAGTGAAAAAAGGCGAAAGTCTATGGATAATAGCTCGACGCTATAAAACTACAGTGACCCAACTAAAACAACTAAATAGTCTGGAAAATAAATCAGTACTTGTTGGACAATCCTTGTTAATTGCCTCAAGAGGATCTATATTAGAAAATACTAATTAACTATCAGAGGTAACAAAAATGTCATTACGTATAATAACTTTTATATTTATTTTATTCTTGAGTGCATCCAGTTATGCTGGAAAAACAGTAGTGCTTATTCATGGATATTTAGGCGATGGCAGTTCTTGGCACGCTAATGGGATTGCAGCTGCTTTGCAGAATTATGATACATATACTGTGAATTTACCTTCAGAAGCACCATTAGTAGCGCAAGCACAATATTTAGATGTTTATTTACGTGATATAAAAGCTAAACATCCACAAAATTCACTAGTATTAGTTGGACATTCTGCTGGTGGAGTAGTAGCACGTTTAGTAATGGTAAGAAGCGGCATACCAATTCAGGGATTAATTACTATCAGCAGCCCTCATTTAGGAACAGATAAAGCTGAATTAGCTTATAATATAAGTAATAGTCCATTTGGCTGGATAGCTCCTTTTTTGGGATTAAGTACAATTAATCGTTCCAGAGATTTATATCGAGACTTAATGAGAGAAAATCCTAGTTCTTTAATATTCTGGCTGAATCGCCAACCACACCCAAAGGCATTTTATGCTTCAATTGTGAGAATAGCTGGAGATAAATGGGTAGCACCATATAGTCAAGATTTAAATGATGTGCCAGCACTACGTGGATTGGCAACCACAATCACTAGCGTGGGAACACATCATTTACAACCAGCTGATGGACCAGTTTTGCTTGATTTGTTGAACAGGATGTAGGGGCTAAAATTCTAAGCCAATGTATGGTGTATGACGCGATTAGACTTGTCCGGAAATAAGCCTTGGGATAAATCCCAAGGCATGTTTTGACTTTGAATTTATTTACGGACAAGTCTATTAAAACAATAGCCATTATAAAATGTTTTCATCAAGTTTAAGGCATCTTGCTGTTTTTGCGGTTCTGTTACTATTTATCAGTCATAAACACCGGGGAAACTCCAGTGATAAAAACTCGTTCTAAACCACGTCCACTAGCGGCTATTACTAATTTCAGTATTGCCCATCATGACTTCATTAGCAAAGTTGTCGTATTCGTCGATTAATAGATAAAGAATGGCGATTAAACTTGATTCAAAAGATGAAATTGCATCATTTGGATCAATTTCAATTTGATATTTAAATAGATATTGATAACGATCTGCAAAAGATTTGATAGTGTATTATTTTCTCCAAAATTATAATAAATATATAATATTATATACTGATGTTACGCACTATCGTTCCCACGCTCCAGCACCGAGTTTTACTAGATCTAATTATCCAGTATAAGAAAAAAACACTTGACGCTGGAGCGTGGTAACGAGAAAAATTTATTATTTTATTAACCACAAACACAGCAACTAGGATCCTTATGTAATTTCAGTTTACGCCATTGCATTTTGTGTGCATCTAGCAGCAATAAATAGCCAAATTCGCCAATATTTGAAATTACCTTCATCACCTCTAGTGCTTGAATACTCCCTATGATTCCAACTAGAGGTGCTATAATGCCAGTTTCACTACAAGTTTCTGCTTGTTCTTCTATATTGTCATATAAGCATTGATAGCATGGTCCATTTTTATTGTTAAAGACTGCTACTTGCCCTCCCCAACGTAATGCTGCTCCTGATACTAATGGTATGCCTTTCTCTATACAAGCTTTATTAACCATAAAGCGTGTCGCAAAATTATCGCTACAATCTACTACCACATCTACATTAAAATGTTCTAAACTCAGTTTTTGATTAATAGTAGTAATTTTTACATTAGGATTAATTTTCTCTAATTTTTTTTTGGCTGAAATTACCTTATATTGCCCCAATTGCGTAGTATCATGTACAATTTGTCGTTGTAAATTTGATAACTCGACTTGATCAAAATCAACCAATATCAAGTTACCAACACCAGCCGCCGCTAAATACATTGCGACTGGTGAACCTAAACCACCTACACCAACTATTAATACTTTTGAATCATGCACCTAAACTAATTCCAACATTTTTTGCAGCTTCTACCCAATCATGATCTAAAGGAATCATCTTGCGTTTACCAACTACTTCTTCTAATGGCACCGCTTCAACCTTATTTCCTCTTATAGCCATCATTACGCCATAAGTTTCACTATTAATCATTTCAACACAAGCAGTGCCTAATTGAGTTGCTAATAAACGATCTACTGCTGAAGGAGTACCTCCTCTTTGTAGATGCCCTAAAATAGTAACTCGTGATTCTAAGCCAGTTAGTTCTTCTAATTGCTGAGATAATTCTAAAGTATGATCTTTATCATGCTCAAGTTCTAATTGTTCTAATCTTGCTTTTGCCTCTTTTTTCTCTTCCTTATTAATAGCCTGCATTTTCATTTGCATTGCTTCTTGCATTATCATAGCCTTTTCTTTTGAAATAGCTCCTTCAGCAACCGCAACAATACTAAAATTTTTACCTTGACGACTACGTTGACGAATAGCCTGAGACACAACATTAATATCATATGGAATTTCTGGAATCAAAATTACATTGGCACCGCCAGCAATTCCTGAACCTAATGCTAACCAACCAGTATTATGCCCCATGATACCAACTACAATAATACGATGATGACTATGTGCAGTGCTATGTAAACGATCTATAGCTTCGGTTGCAATACCAAGGGCTGTATCATAACCAAAAGTAGTATCAGTCATCGCAATATCATTATCAATTGTTTTAGGTAATGTAATGATATTCAAACCTTTTTCTGCTAAACGATAAGCATTTTTTTGGGTACCACCACCGCCTAAACAAACCAATACATCCAAGTGATTTTTATGATAGGTTTCAACAATAGCATCTGTCATGTCTAATACTTTATTTCCAATCAACATACGATGCGGTTTATCACGACTAGTACCTAAAAAAGTACCACCTAATGTTAATAACCCAGATAATGCTGCTTCATCTAAACGCAGACTTCGATTTTCGACTAAGCCACGAAAGCCATCTCGAAATCCAATCATTTGCATTCCAAAACGCCCTAATGCCGTTTTACCAACCGCTCTAATAGCGGCGTTAAGCCCGGGGCTATCACCACCGGCTGTTAATATACCTATTGATTTTGCCATAATTTATTCCTTTACACTTTTGCATTTGATGCTGCAATTAATTTATTTTCCAAACGTTCCAAAGCTCTTTTCTCGCGTTCCAAACCACCTTCTGCTTTCACAACGCGAGTTCTCATGCTAGAAGACTCATTTTTATTCATTGTTAATTCTTGTTCCAGCCGTTTTATGATGTCTTTATAACCCTTTTCTTGAGTTTCTAAACGCCCTGTTAAAATAGCAACTTTCTTTTCTTGATCTAATCGAACTCTAGTCTCAACTACAACACCAGCCTTTTGATCTAATAGTTCAGCTTTTAAGACTTTAATTTCATTTTCCTGCTTCCTATTGCTTTGTTTCATCTCTTCCACTAAAGCTTCAGCAACAGCAGCTTTTTTCTGCTCCAGTTTTAATTTATTCCAAGTTTCATCTAATTCTTTTTTTACAATGACAAGATTTTTTTCTAAACGTTCATTATTATGTGAACTAACTGCCAATTCTTCATTGTTTTCAGCTAATTTTTCGCGTACTTGTTCAAGATCATTCTCGACAATTTGTAAACGTTTTTGTAAGTTCTCTCCATGTTGACGTGCAGCTCCAAGTTGTTCTGTGATCTGTTTTATTTCTTGTTCTTGCCGAACCAGTTTATCTTGTAAAACATTATTCTGATCTTCAAGACTTTTTACTTCAGTTTTTTCACGTTTCTGATCAACTTCTAATGATTTATTTTCTCGTCTTATAGTTTCAAGAACCTTTTTATTTTCAGCAATTTCCTGTTTTATTTCTGTAACTTTATCTAAAGCGTCTTGACGTTGCTTCAACACTTCAGATTCTAAGTTAGTATAGCGTTCTTTAACCGTTTTAATTTGATCTTGTGCAACATTTTGGGATAGTTGCCATAGAATTTGTAAAGAATCTGTAGCCATCTTTTGCAATTGTTCAGGCACAGCTTCAGGATTTTCTTCAATTTGAGATAAGTTAATTTGTAGAGACATATGTTGTAGTTCCGTGTATGATTCTTGCTTTAAATCTTAATTTGGACATCAAAATGATAAAGAATAATATATTAATTATTATATTAGTCTGTCTGAGTTTCTCAGTATGGGCTAATACCCCCCCTTCTTTAGAAGTTTGGAAAAATTGGGTATTACATGATACTGAGGATTATAATTGTACTATTAATTATAATCAATCCTCTAAGCCTATTTGTCGCTGGCCTTCACGTTTAGATTTGCAAATAAATAGCACAGAAGCTGAATTTAGTCAACAATGGCAATTAGATAATGCTGGTTGGATTGTATTGCCGGGTAATAATAAACATTGGCCCACAAAAGTTCAAATCAATAGTAAAGATGCTATTGTTGCAGATCGTAAGGGTCAAGCTAGCGTCTTTGCTGCTAAAGGTGTTTTTACTATTACTGGTAAATTTCATTGGACTCAGCCTCCTGAATATTTGCAAATTCCTGTAAATACTGGTTTAATAAATTTATCTATTAATAATCAATCTGTTAGTTTTCCCCAAGTTGACAATAAAGGTCGTTTATGGCTCAATAAGCATAATAAAATCACTGATAAGGCTTCAGAGCAAAATCGTCTTGATATGCGCGTTTATCGTCGTATAATAGACGATATTCCTTTACAAGTCATCACTCAAATTGAATTAGATGTCGCTGGGCGTAATCGTGAGATTATACTAGATTCTGTCTTACTTGATAAGCAAAAAGCAATGTCTTTAAGTAGTTCCTTACCGGCTCGCTTAGAAAATGATGGTAATTTACGTGTGCAAGTTCGCCCGGGTTCATGGACTTTAACTTTAGGTTCACGCCAATTAGGTGTTACAAATACTTTAACAGCTCCAAATAAGCAAGAAATTTGGGTTTTTGAAGCTCGCAATGATTTACGCTTAGTTGAAATACGCGGCGTTACAGCTATTGATCCTCAACAAACCGCTTTACCTCCAGCATGGCGCAATTTTCCAGCATATCTTATGCAAAGTGGCAAAACTTTAAAAATCGTAGAAAAGCGGCGCGGTGATCCAGAACCAGCACCTGATCAATTAAGTTTAAAACGCGACTTTTGGTTAGATTTTGATGGTAAAGGTTATAGTGTTCAAGATCATATCAGCGGCACTATGCGACAAGGTTGGCGTTTAGAAGTTCTTGAACCGGCAATATTAGGGCGTGTTGCAGTAAATGGTAAAGATCAATTTATCACGCGCTTAACAGGAACTGGTGTCGAAGTACGGCGTGGGCAAATAGATTTGGTTGGTGATAGTCGCTTAGAAAATGAGTTGGATGAATTACCAGCGGTGGGTTGGGCGCATGATTTTCAAAAGGTAAGTGCAAATTTACATTTACCACCGGGTTGGAGTTTGTTTAATGCCACTGGTGTGGATAATGTTCCTAATACATGGTTAAAAAAATGGACGCTGTTAGATTTATTTATTGTACTTATAATAGCAGTTGCTATTGGTAAATTATGGCGTTGGTGGTGGGGTTTGTTAGCATTGGCTACTATGATATTAATTTATCATGAAACCGCTGCTCCTCAATTTGTCTGGTTAAATATTATAGCCGCTGTGGCTTTATTAAAAGTTTTGCCTACACTTGGTTGGTTTACTAGTTTTGTGCGTTTTTATCGCAATATGAGCATCATTGCTTTATTAATAATAGTATTACCTTTTATGATGCAACAAGTGCGACAAAGTATATATCCTCAGCTTGAGCGTCCAAATGATCAATTAGAATATTCTAGTAATTATAGTCCAATAAAAGCAAGAATACGTCAAAGTTATGATGAAGGATATGCTGCCCCTGCATCTAGAATGTTTCAAAAAGCACCAAGCAAAAAAATATTACAAATTGATCCTAATGCTCAAGTTCAAACAGGACCCGGATTACCACAATGGCAATGGAATACTATTAGTATGGGTTGGAGTGGACCGGTGCAACAAAATCAATCAGTTAAATTATGGTTAATATCACCTACTATGAATAGTTATTTAAGTATTATACGTGTTGCATTATTAGCTATTTTCACAACATTTTTGTTATTTGTTGCTTTTAAAACACGTTTGCCATCTGTAAAACCTAACGGTGCTATTGTGAGCTTAATATTATTTATGGGCTTATTATCTTATTTACCTATAAATACTTATGCTAATGATAATTTTCCACCGCAATCAATCTTAGATCAGTTGAAACAACGCCTGTTAGCACCAGCAAAGTGTTTACCTTATTGTGCTAATAGTCCTCGTATGTTATTAGAAATTAAGGATAATATACTAACTGCTCGCATGGAAATACATAGTGAAGCCGAAGTTGCAATACCATTACCCGGTTCAGCTAAGCAATGGCTGCCTCAACAAGTTTTACTCAATGGTGAACCAGCACAAGCTTTATTAAGAAAATATAATGGGCAATTATGGTTAAAAGTCACAAAGGGTATTCATCAAGTACAATTTACTGGTGTTTTACCAAATCGTAATAGCGTCCAATTGGCATTGCCTTTAAAACCACACTTTGTTGATGTGAATGAAGATAGCGGTTGGCGCGTAGAAGGTGTGCATGAAAATGGTATTGCTGATCAACAGTTACAGTTTAGCCGTGCAGATGATAAGAAACTCGCTGAATTAGAAATGGGTGAATTACCTCCATTCGTGCAAGTAGAACGGACTTTATTGTTAGGTTTAGATTGGCAAATTCAAACTCGTGTAATTCGTAAAACTCCATTAGGCAGCGCGATTATATTAGAAGTTCCTTTATTAAAAGGAGAATCGGTAACTAGTGACAAAATTAGAGTAGAAAATTCTAAAGCTCTGATTAATCTGTCTGCATTTCAATCAGAAATACGTTGGGTATCTGTGTTTGATAAACAAGAAACAGTGACGCTAACTGCACCACAGAATCCTAATAGTTATGAAATATGGCGATTAGATGCAAGTGCAATTTGGCATGTTGACATTAAAGGCATAGCTGTTATACATCACCAAAATAATAGTGGACGTTGGCTACCACAATGGCGACCATGGCCGGGAGAAAATGTTAGTTTACATATCACTAGACCCAGTGGCGTTACTGGACAAGTTGTAACTATTGATCGTAGCAAGTTGATAATTAGCCCGGGACAACGCACCACAAACTATGACTTAATATTAAGTTTACGTAGTAGTCGTGGAATGCAGCATAAAATCACTTTACCGGAACAGGCGCAATTACAATTGGTAAAAATTAATGAAAAAACTCAAGCTATACGCCAAGAAGGACGTATTGTAACTTTACCGATAACTCCGGGCAAGCAAAGCATTGAGTTAAAATTTCAACAAGCTATTGGTATTACAAATAAATTTAAAACTCCAACAGTGGATTTAGGTATTGAAAGTGTTAATACCAATATTCAAATTAAAATGCCCCAAGATCGTTGGATACTATTTGTAGGCGGCAAACCAATAGGACCAGCTATAATGATTTGGGGACTAATTATAGTCATTGTAATCCTATCAATCGGCTTAGGACAAATAAAATTAACTCCATTAAAAACTCACCAATGGTTATTATTAGGAATAGTACTAAGTCAAATGCCAGTAGCAGCAATGTTAATAGTAATAATTTGGTTATTGACACTAGGCTGGCGAGCAAACCTATCTCCTGAAACACCTGCCTTGAAATTTGATGCTATTCAAATCGGCTTAGTAATATTAACAATATTAGCTTTATCTATCCTATTAGTTGCTATAAAACAAGGTTTATTGGGACATCCTAATATGCACATAGCGGGCAACGGCTCAAGTGCTTACAGCCTAAATTGGTACCAAGATCGCACCAGCGGCAGCCTACCACAAGTATGGGTATATTCATGGTCAATGTGGTTCTACCGGATAGCTATGCTATTATGGGCACTATGGCTATCATTTGCATTATTACGCTGGCTACGTTGGGGCTGGGAAAGTTTTAGTGTTAATGGTATTTGGAAGG
The DNA here is from genome assembly GCA_016744775.1 of Candidatus Marithrix sp. Taxonomy (GTDB): domain Bacteria; phylum Pseudomonadota; class Gammaproteobacteria; order Beggiatoales; family Beggiatoaceae; genus Marithrix. Next base: position 164,896 of record JADGDS010000008.1, on the reverse strand, counting down.
ATTTGCGGAAGTAAATAAATCATAAATTATAATTGTTGGGCTTTCTATCGTCAGCCCAACCTACTAGTGCTACTTGGATAATGCTTTGTCTATATTTATTTGCATATATTCTCTAAGTAAATTATTTATAATTGTATTATATTCCTGTTTTTTTTCACTAGCTTGTTTTTTAAAAAATAGTAATATATCATCATCTAATATCATAGTAGTAGATATTTTTTTAGGATGATAAAACCTACCTCTAATACCATTACTAAAATCATAATTATCTTTTAATTCAAAATTATCATATTTTTCTCTTTCTTCAACACTTTTCATAGCTTATCCTTTCATTTTTATTGGCTTTTCTAGCACTTATCAATCTAATAATCTCTTCACCATCATCAGTAAAGAATAGATTTGCAACAACTAAAATACTATAGTTATTTGTTGCACCAATTGTTATCCATCTTTCTTCAAAATAACTAAATCTATAGTCTAATTTTGATATGTGTAAAGGGTCTGTAAAAACTTCTTTTGCTTCTTCAAAAGATACTCCATGCTTTTCTTGATTTAGTTTATTTTTATCTTTATTCCATTCAAATTTCATAATATTATCTAAGTGCTTAGTCATCAGTTTGAATGTAAGTAAGATACTATACCACAAAACCACTATTTTTATGCTAATGGACTTTGGAAGGATTTGCGGAAGGAATAACTCGAAAGACCTGACAGGTTTTATAAACCTGTCAGGTCTAAAACCTAACTACTTGGATAAAACTTTATCTACATGAAGCAAATCTAGTTTTAAAATACAAAGCCAAGCGTCCAAATAGAAATATTCCAAGATAATCAGCAAATAAATCCATTAAATCGAAGGTTCTTGTATCGAATAACAATTGAGAAATTTCTTCTAAAGTCACAAGAATTAAAATTATGAAACTTCCTTTGAGGAAATTCCAATTCCCAATACTAATTGTTGAACACTTTAAACTAAGATTAATAAAAAATGCTAATAAACCCATTAAAATAAAATGCCCCATTTTATCTGTATAAGGCAGCTCATAAACTATAACCCCTAAATAACCTAATTCACCCTGATTCGCCAAAGCTATTACATATAGTATAAAACATACATAAATTATTGTTATTAATCTTATATTCATAATTTCTTTAAATTATCATTACAATTATCAGGCTTTATTATAAAATAATAAATGAATGTTAGCTTGATAAATTTCTGATTAGACTTATACTAAGTAACATAGTATTTTAATAAACTATTAGGAATATATAATATGCAACTTGAAATAAATGGCAACAGCATTGAAACTGATGAACAAGGTTATTTAGTCAATTTAAGTGATTGGACTGAAGAATTAACTACAGCATTAGCTGAAAAAGATGATCTAAAACTTACCGATGCTCATTGGGATGTCATCAATATGATCAGAAAATATTATTTAGAAAATGGTACAGCACTTGCCATGCGAGCAATGATAAAATTAGCTAAAACAGAACTTGGCAAAGATAAATCTAGTAGTAAATATTTATACTCGCTATTTCCATATGGTCCGGGTAAACAAGCCTCTCGCTATGCCGGATTGCCTAAACCTACAGGTTGTGTTTAATCTATTTTCACAAACTTGCTATTTATGTGGAAACAGTAGCACTGAAGCTATTTGTAACCCATGTAAAAAATATTTACCTTATCAAACAAATACTTGCCTAAGTTGTGCTAAATTGTTAGATGAGGTAGGCATTTGCCCTGAATGTAAACAAAATCCACCTCCTTATACACATACACAAGCCATATTTTCCTATACTTATCCAATTGATAAACTAATTAAACTGGCAAAATTCCAGCAAAACTTAACCATACTAAAGTTATTAGCTAATTTAATGGCGCAAGATTTGATTATGGAACCACGCCCTAATGTATTAATACCTGTACCTTTACATAGTAAACGCTTACGACAACGCGGTTATAATCAATCATTAGAACTAGCAAAAATTATCAGCAAACAAAGTGGTATTCCTGTAAATACAAGAGCATGTAAACGTATAAAAAACACTCGCCCCCAAACTTCCTTGTTAAATGCTCAACAGCGTGAAGAAAATTTAGCCAAGGCATTTAAAATCAAAAAAAGACTTGCTAGTTGGCAACATATTGTATTAATAGATGATGTTATGACAACAGGCACAACGGTCAAACAACTAGCATTAGCTTTCAAAGCGGCTGGAATTGCTCGAATAGACGTATGGTGTTGTGCGCGTCGATAAGTTTATTTAGAAAAATCCCATTGAGTAACAACAATCTTTACTTCAAGATCTTTATGATCTAAATATATTTTTTTAGGTAAAAATATATTTTCTACTTCCACATAAGGGCTATATTCTACAGACCAACCAGATTGTTCTAAATTATGTAAATGTCCATCTTTATATAAATCATATTTTAGAACGCTATGATCAGGTGCTGGAATTCCTCTAATCCAATAATGTAAATTTGTAATAGGAAGTTCCATATTTAATGTTTTAACTACTAATTCGTCTGGAGTTTGTGCCTTAAAAGTTTCATTATTGCCAGTGCGCATGATAACACCATCCTTAGTTCCTGTTAATAATGCAGCACCTTGCCCTAATGGAGCATTGAGACGTAAAGTATAATTATCACCATCTTGATCCCAAAGTACTCTAATTATCCAATTTTGCTTACTTTTGGTAACAGATAAACTGGCATTTAAACGCCATTTCTTTAAAGCTCTTAAACTGGCTTGACGTTTTTGCCATAGTAATTCGGCTTGATTTGCAGCAGGTGGTGCTGGTGGTGCCAAGGAGCATCCAGAAATAAATAAAAGTAGTAAAATTGATAATTGTTTCATTATTTTTTTGTTCCCATAAAATCTGTACAATGTTTTTCTAATTTAATTGGATCATAACGCATTTCCAATGCTCTACCAAGAGTACGTGCATCTTCACCAAGTTCTTGATCTAGTTTCCAAAAGCTTTTAAGGGCTTCTTTATTTGATGAATATAAAATACCATCACCATCTCTTTTACCATCTTTAAAATAACCTTGATAACAATCTTCATATCCATATAAAAATATTCCCCAACGATTAATACATTTGTCGGGAGATTCCATACAACCAGTTTTTTTATAAAGCTTTTTATGAATTATAGGGTCATCTAACACAGGTGGTAAATATGGCGGCGGCAAGCGTTTAGGAGGAGCAGCGCAAGCAGACACTAAGCCTATTACTAATATATTTAAATAAATTTTTTTATTCATTGCTGTGATGTTTGTTGACGTTGAGCATATTCAGCTTCTGTAAGAAATTCATTTAATGTAATAGTTCTTACCTTCATATTCCACACCAATTTATTATGAAATATAATATTAAATTTTCGATGACTATAAGTTATATCACAAGCTTCATCTTCTTGTTTGCAAATTATAAAACGTTCCCATTTGCTAATAGAAAATCTATATAAATCATCTTCTAACTTTTTAATTTCACCTAATTTATTTTTACCTTGAAAGTTTAACTTAACTGTATGTGCAGTATCATTCAATGTTACTAAGTCAGACAATAAAGTTTGAAGAGGAATACAAATTTTACTCTCACCAACTTCAATACAACTTTTATCATTTTCAAAATAGTTCAAAGTAGTAGTTATAAGTTCAGATTTTTTTGCAAGCGGCGTTTTAGTGGAAGCTACTTTAGATAAATTATTCTGTAATTCTGAAATAAAATCATCAACTGAAGATAAAAAAGATTCTGCAATTTCACAAGAACGCCCTAATTGTGTAGCAATTTTATGCAATAATTTAGAAAATTGATCTTCACCGGAACAGCTTTCTAAAGATATTGATACTGGTTCTGAATTGGCTTTTGGTTTATCTTTTTCAGGTGTACCAAATAAGGCTTGATTAATAATATTAGTACAACTTTGTTTTAGTTTGATTGGATCAAACTTCATTTCCATAGTTCTGCCAATATCACGCGCTCTTTCACCTACCTGTTCGTCATTCTTCCAAAATGTTGTAATTTTAGTACCATTTTCTTTTATAAGAGTTCCATCACCATCTCTTTTGCTGTCTTTAAAATAACCTTGATAACAATTCCCATTTGGGTCAAGATAAATACCCCAACGATTTACACATTTATCTGGCGATTCGATACATTTACCTTTTACTTCTTCAACCGGTGGTTCAGGTATTGGTTCAGGTATTGGTTCAGGTATTGGTTCAGGTATTGGTTCAGGTATTGGTTCAACTATTGGTTCAGGTTCAGGTATAGGTTTCGGGCTAGCGCAAGCACTAATAATTCCTAATATCAATAAGCCTAAAAAAATATTTTTCATATTATAACGTGTCTATTAACTATTAATAATAACTTCAGCATAGCAGAAATTTGTTTATTTCTGTACTATAATAGATGTTATCTTTAACATCAATTTTAGGTAACTACTATGCAACTCAATGATCCTAGTTTATTTAATCAGCAAGCGTATATTAATGGCACTTGGGTTGATGCCAATAATAATGATGTTATTCAAGTTACAAATCCTGCTGATAATACTATACTTGGCACCATACCTAATATGGGTCAAATTGAAACTAGTCAAGCTATTGATGCTGCCAATGCCGTTTTGCCTGAATGGCGTAATAAAACCGCTTCAGAACGTTCTGAGATCATGCGTAGCTGGTTTAATTTAATTATAGAAAATCAACAAGATTTAGCCATCATAATGACTGCTGAACAAGGTAAACCATTAGCAGAATCTCAAGGTGAAATAGCCTATGGCGCATCCTTTATTGAATGGTTTGCTGAAGAAGCTAAACGAATTTATGGTGATGTGATTCCAACACCACAAGCTGGGCGACGTATTGTTGTTATTAAACAACCAATAGGCGTAGTTGCCGCCATAACGCCTTGGAATTTTCCTAATGCAATGATTACTCGTAAATGCGCTCCAGCTTTAGCAGTAGGTTGCCCAGTTATAATCAAGCCAGCAGCTTTAACTCCATATTCAGCATTAGCATTAGTAAAATTAGCAGAACGCGCTGGTTTTCCTAAAGGTGTAATTAATGTTCTTACCGGTAATCCAAAAGCAATTGGTGCTGAATTAACCAGTAATCCAATAGTGCGTAAGTTATCGTTTACTGGTTCGACTGAAATTGGTAAATTGCTAATGCAGCAATGCGCAAGCACTGTAAAAAAAGTATCTTTAGAATTAGGAGGTAACGCGCCTTTTATAGTATTTGATGATGCTGATATAAATGCTGCTGTAGAAGGTGCCATTGCTTCTAAATACCGCAATACTGGACAAACTTGTGTTTGCACCAATCGTTTTCTGGTACAAGATAATGTCTATGATGAATTTGCTGAAAAATTAGCACAAGCTGTAGCTAAATTAAAAGTTGGTGATGGTTTAAAAAGTGATACTCAACAGGGTCCATTAATTAATATAGCCGCTGTCGAAAAAGTTGAAGATCATATTGGTAATGCGCTAACTAAGGGTGCAAAAGTTATACAAGGTGGTCAACGACATACGCTTGGTGGAACATTTTTTGAGCCAACCGTTTTAACTGAAGTAACAGCTAATATGAAAATAGCTCAAGAAGAAACTTTTGGACCAGTTGCACCACTGTTTCGTTTTAAAGCGGAAAAAGAGGCTATTGCTTTAGCTAATGATACACCATTTGGCTTAGCTTCTTATTTTTATACTCGTAATTTGGGTCGTGCTTGGCGGATTGCAGAGGCTTTAGAATATGGTATGGTCGGTATTAATGAGGGTATTATTTCTAGTGTTGTAGCTCCATTTGGGGGTATTAAAGAATCAGGCTTGGGGCGTGAAGGCTCTAAATATGGAGTTGATGAGTATTTAGAAATTAAATATGTGTGTATGGGTGGATTATAGGGATATAAAATCAGAAATCGCAAATCCTTCATTGGTGATGATTTCAGATAATTTTTTAATGGCTTTAATTTGAATTTGTCTTACTCGTTCACGAGTTAAACCAACGGCATTGCCTACTTCTTCTAATGTTTTTGGATCCTCATTATCTAAACCAAAGCGATATTGAATAATTAGGCGATGTTTTTCTGGTAGTTGGTTTAACCATGATTTAAATATGGTTGTTAAATCATTTTCTTGTAATATTTGTAAAGGATCAATATTACATTCATCAGCAATGTTATCAATTGGACTTTTATCAGAGTCTGCCGTATATGGATTATCTATCGATGTAATCTTTTGATCCCATCCTAACATCTTGTGAACTTCTTCAGGAGATTTATTAAGTTCTGCCGCTATTTCATCAATATTTGGTTCACGATCCATTTTTTGAGAAAGTTGTTTAATGGTGCGTGAACAAATATTTATTTCTCTGACAATATGAACTGGTAAACGAATAGTACGAGCTTGATTCATAATAGCACGCACCATGGATTGTTTAATCCACCATGTGGCATAAGTTGAAAAACGAAATCCTCTTTCAGGATCAAATTTTTCAACTGCTTGGATTAAACCAATATTACCTTCTTCAATTAAATCCAGTAATGCTAAACCGCTATTTCTATAGGGTCGTGCTATTTTGACAACTAAACGTAAGTTCGCCTCAATTAAATGCTGACGCGCTTTTACATCACCTTTTAATGTAAGTCGTGCATATTTAACTTCTTCTTCAGCGGTTAAAAGTTCATGATGACTAATTTCTTGCAAATAGATCTGAGTAGCATCCCGACTAGTTGTATCTCTTTCAGGCACCAAATCAGGTTCTGAGTGCAAATCATCTTGTTTGAATGTTTCTAATAATTCTTTGTCATCAAGAACTTTATCTTCCATAAGCTTTATTTTATTATAGATAATCTTTGCCCGGGATAAATCGTATAAGGATTACCTATACCATTTTGTTTGCTTAGCTGATAAGCTTGTACACCATACTTAGCTGCAATAATTTTAAGATTTTCTCCAGCTTTAACATAATGGTAATGAGTACGTTTTTTAGAACTAGTCTTTGTTGAGTTAATTTTTAATCTTTGCCCCTTATATAAGAAATAAGGTTTTTTTAACTTATTTCTTATAGCAATTTTTTGAACTGATGTTCTATAACGTCTAGCAATGCTATATAAGGTATCTCCCTTAGATACTGTATAATAGCGGCTATTAGTGCGAGTTCTAGTTATCCTCCTTCTATTTGTTCTTTTCTTACTTCCTAAACGAACACCTGATGGTGAATAAACTCTTAAAATTTGTCCAACTGATAAATTATAAGGTTTAGATAAACGATTCCATCGAGTTATATTAGTAGCACTAACACGATAGCGTTTGGATATACGATATAATGTTTCTCCAGCTTGAACCTTATGATAGCCTGTAGTATTGCCAGATGAGGGTGATTTAATATTGGTTGGTTTTGTTATTTTTTTCGCTTTGATTCTAACTTTAGGCTTTTTATTAACACGACTACTCCACGGTAATGGTGCAATACGTAAACGTCTTCCGGCTTTCAGTTTATATGGAGATTTTAAACCGTTCCATCTAGCTAATTGCTTTACGCTATGACGATAACGTCGTGCGATCTTGTAAATATTTTCACCACGTTTAACAATATGAGAACCGTTAGTTTTTTTGTTAGTAGAACGACGACTCTTAGATAATGGTGTAACACGTAAACGTCTTCCGGCTTTCAGTTTATATGGATATTTTAAACCGTTCCATCTAGCTAATTGCTTGACGCTATAACGATAGCGTCGTGCTATCGTATATATAGTTTCACCACGTCTAACAACATGAGAAGTTTTAGTTTTGCGTTTTTTCTGGCTAGTAGAGGAAACTTTCAGTGGTTTTGATTTAGATGCTGAAAATAATTTTACAGGTTTTGTCTCACTATAACTATAATTATATAGTGTTGAAGTTGCATGTACTTGAAACGGTACTATTATGGCTAATATAAATAATAAATACATAATTTTATAAAATCTTAGTTCAAAGATCTGACAGGTTTTTAAAGACTTGTCAGATCTTAAATTATATTGATTAACGTGGTGGAGTGAGTTTTAATCTTTGCCCGGGATATATATTAGGCGGGCTACCAATACCATTCCATTTAGCTATATCTGAAGCTGATAAACCATATTTATCAGCAATATAGTCCAAAGTTTCTCCTGATCTGCTTATATGATAGCTAGGAATTGAATTTAATACAACTGGACGTAAACCACCACTATTTGATGATGTTGCAGGTGGTGTAATTCTTAATTTTTGCCCTATAAATACATTGAAAGGCGGTTGCAACTTATTCCATAATTTCAAATTAGCCACACTTATTTTATATATTTTAGATATACTATATAAAGTGTCTTTAGCTTGTACAATATGATAATCTGAATCAGATACAGATGGTAAAGCTGATGGTAATGTGTTATCGACAACACCTTCTGGTAGTGGAGTAACACGCAATTTTTGCCCTAATCTAACACTGAATGGAGCTGGAATATTATTCCATCTAGCTAATTCTGCCATACTACGCCCATAGTGTTTAGCAATCTTAAATAAATTGTCTCCTTTTGCTACAATGTGAAAATTCGGATCATTATTGGATACAGGATTAGTAACAGTAGGTGTTGTAATAATTGGATCATTATTTGCTGGTTCTTCACCAATAGGTGCTGTAACTACTAAAATTTGCCCTGTTTGTACATTATAAGGTTGTTGAAGATTATTCCATTTTGCAATATCACGCCAATTTTTACCATATTTTCGTGCAATAGCAAATAAAGTTTCCTTGGCTTCAACTCTATGACTGCCTTCTGGAACTGGTGGTGCTTCTACAATTGGTGTTTCTGGTTCTGGATCATTATAATCATCGGCAGGTGATCCATCGAGAATTAAACGTTGACCAATATTAAGTGCAAAAGGTGGTGGAATATTATTCCAACGTGCAAGATCTTTATGATCACGACCATACATTGTTGCAATACTATATAAACTCTCACCACGTTTGACAATATGATAATTTTGTATTTCTTCTTCTGATGAAGAAATTTCTGGAATTACTCCATTATCTTTTTGATTAACCGCATTGGTTGAACAACCATTCAATAATACCAAACCTACCAAAACTGGCAATAATTGAATTGGTTTTACTGCCCTTAACATATTTATTTCTCCTTAATTAGATTATACTTGCTTAATTTACAACTGTTATATGTTGGCATAAAAACTCGTTTTAATCAACTTATTATTTATATGGAATTATAAGAATGATAACTGTAACTACATTAGCACAATTATTTCGTGAACGTGTCAAACGTTCTCCTGAGCATATTGCTTATCGGTATTTTGCAAATAAAAATTGGCATGATTTGACTTGGCAAGATATGTCTGTACATGTTGCAAATTGGCAAACGGCATTAGCAAAAGAAAATTTAGCCGCTGGTGATAGAGTTGCTATAATGTTACGTAATTGCCCTGAATGGGTAATGTTTGATCAAGCGGCTCTTGGATTAGGCTTGGTAACTGTACCATTATATATGGATGATCGCCCTGATAATATTGCATATATTATTAATGATGCTAATGTCAAATTATTGGTAATAGCAGGCGCAAAACAATGGAAGTCTTTATCCAAATTAGAATCTGTGCAACGGATTGTGACTATTGATTCTACATCATCAAATGATGAACGTTTAATCAGTTTAGAAAATTGGTTGCCTAATTCTACTACTGAATCATTACGCGCTGAAGAATCGGCTCCAGATGAATTAGCTAGCATTGTTTATACATCTGGCACCACCGGTAAGCCTAAAGGAGTTATGCTTAGTCATCGTAATCTTGTTGGTAATGCTTTATCTATTTCAGAATGTACTGAATTTAAGTCAAGTGATTTATTTTTATCTTTTTTGCCATTGTCTCATACCTTTGAACGCACAGGTGGATATTATTTACCTATGGTTGTGAATGCTACTGTTGCTTATGCTCGCTCAGTTCCACAGTTAGCAACGGATTTAATTACCCAATCTCCAACTGTTTTAATCTCGGTGCCTCGTATTTATGAGCAAGTTTATAGTAAGATTCAAAATCAGTTAGAAAAAAAATCTGTTGTTGCGAAAAAGCTATTTAATTTGACTATAGATGTTGGATGGCGACGTTTTGAATATCAGCAAAAACGTGCAGGATGGCATTATAAATTGTTATTATGGCCGCTATTAAATAAGTTAGTGGCACAAACTGTGTTAGCAAAATTAGGTGGAAGAATGCGCTTTGCCGTTAGTGGAGGAGCAGCATTATCGCCAGAAATTTCTAAATTATTTATAGGTTTAGGTTTAAAGTTATTACAAGGTTATGGTTTAACAGAAACTAGCCCAGTTATAAGTGTTAATAGACTAGAAGATAATATACCAAGTAGTATTGGTACAGTAATACCCGGCGCAAAAGTCAAGTTAGGTGAAAATGATGAATTATTAACCCATAGCCCATATGTAATGTTAGGCTATTGGAATAATCCTACAGCGACAGCGGCAGTTATTGATCAGGATGGATGGTTTCACACTGGAGATAAAGCGCGTATAGATGAAGGTGGACATTTATATATAACTGGGCGTTTAAAAGATATTATTGTTATGGGTAATGGAGAAAAAGTTCCTCCTACTGATATGGAAATGGCAATTCTAATTGATAATCTGTTTGATCAAGTTATGGTAATTGGTGAAGGCAAGCCATTTTTAAGTTGTTTAATCGTTTTAAACCCTGAGCATTGGGAAAAGTTTACTAAAGAATTAAATATTGATCCAAAACAAGCAGTCTTAAAACGTATTGCCAAACATATAAAAGATTTTCCCGGTTATGCCCAAATACGCCGCGTCTCATTCTCTTTGGAACCTTGGAACGTGGAAAATGGTTTATTGACTCCAACATTAAAAATGAAACGGGCAGTTATTATCAATAGATATGAAACTGTCATTGAAAAAATGTATGAAGGTTTTTAATTATGAAATCTAAAAAAACACTGGTTATAGATGATAATGCTCAATATATTCCAGCGGCTCCTCAATATAAGGCTCCAAAACGGCGAGGTTGTTTGTTTGGAATATTTTCATCCTTTATGTGGATGTTTACTTTTATTGTATTTGTATTTTTTGCTCTGACTTTTGGACGACAATGGTATGACAGTCTGTTAGCGCGTTTGGATTTAAATAAATCTGTACATCATGATGAATCAGTTATAAAAACTGGTGTAACAGCTCAAGTCAAACCAACAGTAATGTTAGTCTATCAAAGTAAAGATGGTAAAAAAAGACGAGTTATTGCGGATGCAAAAGAATATTCTGCATTTGTAAATCAACAAGTGGCTTATTTAGAAACTGAAAAGACTAATTTAGTTAAAATAAAAAATCAGGAATTAAATACAGAATTAGTTAAAATTTTTGGTCGAATGAAAACACGTGTGGATCGGTTTGCTGATTGGTATTTTGCTTACAGCACTACTTATAAAATATTATGGGAAGCAACAACATCGGCTACTAAACATACTTTTAGCGCGGAAGCAATAAGTACTTCAGATGCAGTATCATTAGATGTAGAAAAATATTTGCATAAACATTATACAAATATTGTATTACGCCCAGAGATTACTGATCCTAAATTACAATTTGCCTATCGTTTTACCTTAAAACAAATACATGAACATTATGTTACTGTTTTAAGCAAAATGAACACTGATTTTCAAGTATTTGTATCAAAATATACTAACCATCTTGATATGCCAGTGACAGATAATACAGTATTAACTCTTGATTGGAAGAGTCAAATGCAAAAATTTAACATGGCAGAATATGAAAAAGGTCCCAAGCAAGCGGTAGTTGGTGGTGCATTAGCCGCTGGTGGCGCAATTGCTGTCAAAACACTTGGAGCTGCTGGTGCTGGTAAGGGAGCAACAGCGGCGGTAGCAGGAGCTGCTAGTAAAGGTGTTTTTGCAAAATTATCAGCTCCCTTTGTATCTAAAGCAATATTAGTTGGTGGTGCTGGTGCAGCAGGTACCTTAGCTGGACCAGTTGGTACGGTAGTTGGGGCATTAGGTGGTTTGGGAATTGATTATTTAATTAATGAAGGAGTTGAATTAACTCAACGTGAATCATTTATAAATGATGTAAAAGATGCTTTATCAGCGACTCAAAAAGAATGGGAAAAACAGATTGAAACTTCCTTAGATAAAGCAATTGATATTTGGATGAATGATACAATTCAATTGTTGCCGCGTTATGAGACGTAAAGTTAAAGATAATTAATTTTTAAGCCCCCTTTAGGGGGCTAGGGGGCTTGCTACTTAATTCATTGAATTCCGATAATTTTATGAGTTTGTAAACTCAAACGCCATTGTGGATGTTTTAAGCAATAATCTATTGCTAATTTGGTATTTTTTTCCAGTTCTAAGCCGTCCATTGGCTGCAAATAAAAATATTTAAAATCAAGATGTTCAAAGTTTGCAGCCGTGTTTTCAATTTGAGGATAAATTAATTTTAATTCGTCACCAGTTGTGATTTTTAAAGCCATATTAGCTTTGGGGCTGACACAAATCCAGTCAATTCCCGGTGGTGCCGCTAAGGTGCCATTGGTTTCAATAGCAATTTCAAATCCAGCTTGATGAAATGCATTGATTAATTGGGTATCCAATTGCAATAAGGGTTCACCACCTGTGCAAACTACAAATTTATGATCATTTTGTGTTGTAGCTAGCCATGTGTTATTGACTTTATCCACTAGGGCTTGAGCGGTGGAAAATTTTCCACCACCTTCACCATCTGTTCCGATAAAATCGGTATCACAAAATTTACAATTAGCAGTAGCACGATCCTTTTCACGCCCGCTCCATAGGTTACAACCAGCAAAGCGACAAAATACTGCGGCTCTCCCAGCGTATCTGCCTTCACCTTGAAGAGTGTAGAATATTTCTTTTACTGTATATTTCATATTAATATTAACAGAAATTCACCTATTTAACATGTTAGTTACTATTATTCATTCATAATTTTAATGATTCTTTCATCTAAGCAGGAACGTAAAAAGCTATTCATTGCTGTCTGATCACCTGTTTGATAAAAACTTAGCATCAATTGATTAAATTCTAATTGTCTTCTAGCTGGAAGATTAATGGCAGGATAGCCAAAGCTTAATAAAAGCCCATTCATGATAAAACGCCCCATGCGCTTATTGACATCATAAAAAAATTGACATCGAGCCATTATAAGAAAAAAATGAATGGCTTGATCATAAACATCTTCTATTTTAGCAGCATCATCTACCATTTTATCAAACAATTCTGGTAACAAATCTGCTTCTGAACGGAATTTACCCCATTCCAAAGCTTCCTCTTTGGCAGCTATGAAATGAAGAGCGCATACTGTTTCAACAGTAATTTAAAATTTATTCTGTTCTATTAATTTAAATAATGTTCGCCATGTATCAGCTTGATTTAATGCAATTTGTTGATCACTAATTTTATGTCCACCAACTGTAACTCCATCTAATAAAGTCATAATTTATGGTAGAGTAAAATTAATTCCCTCTAAATTTACTGCATCATATACAAACTCAGGTAATTGACGCTTAGCAAGCATTATTGCTTTTGGTTTATTTGGTTTAATAATCAGTTTTCTATCCAAGTTTTGTTTGAGCTAATATGTAAGAAATAGTTGTGCTTCTTTAGAAAGTTTTAATTTCTTTAATTCTATATCTATGTCAGATTCTGATAATGCACCCAATGTTATTTGCCCCACATCCATAAAATTCAAAAATTTGCTCTGGTTGACAATTTTTCTCTAAAGTAGAAATATCCATATTGAAAAAAATAAAATTATCTACTTCATGACCATAATGATTGGAATCGAGCAAACTATTTAACAATTAGTTGAGATAATCAATTGCATTTGACTTTCTTCTATTTTACGGTTTACCCTCGTCTTCTGTAAACTGTATTGATTTTAGTTTTATGATTTATTAAAAAAGTGATAATTGTTGATTATTTGGTGTCACATCTTCCATAGCAGTAAGCAGAGCTTGTAACATAAATTTGACAAATATTGTAGAATTTGCTGCCTGATCTGAATCACGTAATGCTTTATAATAAACTTGTTGTTTATCACGAATCACTGTTTCTACTGGCAAATATGCAAAAATTGGTTTCCAGTTACTTAAAATTAATGTTTGCCATAATCGCCCCATGCGCCCATTACCATCTGCAAAAGGATGAATAAATTCAAATTCATAGTGAAAGATACAACTGGCAATTAAAGGATGAATTGGTTCAGATTTTAACCAATTCAATAGATCATCCATTAATCTTGAAACTTGACTGGCTGGTGGTGCCATATGTACTAAAGTATTGCCTCTATAAATACCAACTCCAGTTGTACGCCATTTACCGGGAGAATCTAGCAAACCATCCATTAACACCGCATGAGCTTCTAGCAAATGTTCATAATTATCAGCTTTCCATTGATTCATTTGTTCATAAGCAACAAAGGCATTTTGTACTTCCTTAATTTCTCTTGGTAAGCCCAAAACGCGCTTACCATCCAATACAGCCGTTACTTGTTCTACACTAAGAGTATTGTTCTCAATCTCTAAGGAAGCTTGAATAGTACGAATACGATTACTTCGCCGTAATTGTGGAGAATCTGACATTCCAAATGCTGACCAATGTCCTAATGCTTCACCTATTTTTTCAATTAAATCAATAATATCATGTGTAAAATCAAAAGGTGGATTGTAATTTGTCATTTTTTATAAAGTGTTTTGAACTGTGATTAACTGATGTTACGCACTCTCGTTCCCACGCTCCAGCGTGGTAACGCATGTACAGACGCTCCAGCGTCGAGTAAACCCAATGTCATGAAGCAAGTATAAGAAAAAAAAACACTCGACGCTGGAGCGTCTATTCATGCGTTACCACGCTGGAGCGTGGGAACGAGGGTGCGTAACATAAGTGATTAATGAAAAAATAACAGTTCAAATTGGATAATTAATCCTTCAAAAACAACTGATAAGCAGGATTATCAACTTCTTTCCAACAAGCATAATTTAAATTATCTAAGAATTCTTGGAATTCGGTTAATTGTTCATCCGCTACTTGGATTCCTACCAATACTCGTCCATAAGCGGCTCCATGATTACGATAATGGAATAAGCTAATATTCCAACGTTCTCCCAGACGTGTTAGAAAATGTAATAATCCTCCCGGTCTTTCTGGAAATTCAAATCTATATAGGCGTTCATTTAATAAATGTGGTGGATGCCCACCTACCATATGACGAATATGAGATTTTGCTATTTCATTGTCTGTCATATCTACTACTGAGTAGTTTTTTTCAGTCAAACTACTAATTAACTTATCTTTTTCTTCAGTTCCTGCCGCTAAACGTACACCAACAAATACATGAGCTTTGTGATCATCGGCATAACGATAATTAAATTCTGTGATGACACGTTGTCCAATTGCATGACAGAACTTACGGAAACTACCCGGCTCTTCTGGAATTGTAACTGCCATTAAAGCTTCACGTCGTTCACCAATATCAGTGCGTTCAGCTACATAACCTAAACGGTCAAAATTCATATTTGCGCCGCTGGCAATAGTTACTAAATGTTTATCCTCACATTGTTCTCGATCAATATATTGCTTCAAACCGGCTAAAGCTAAAGCTCCTGCTGGTTCTACAATACTACGTGTTTCATCAAAAATATCTTTAATAGCGGCACAGATTTCATCAGCACTGACTAACAATACTTCATCAACATAAGTCTGTGCAATTTCAAAAGGTAATTCTCCAACTTGTCGTACTGCCACACCATCAGCAAAAATACCTACTTGATCAAGAATCACACGCTCATTAGCTGCTAAAGCTTCATATAAACAAGGCGCATCATCAGGTTCTACTCCGATGATTTTTATTTCTGGTCGTAAATATTTTACATAAGAAGCGATACCAGCAATTAAA
The DNA here is from genome assembly GCA_016744775.1 of Candidatus Marithrix sp. Taxonomy (GTDB): domain Bacteria; phylum Pseudomonadota; class Gammaproteobacteria; order Beggiatoales; family Beggiatoaceae; genus Marithrix. The sequence continues at coordinate 148,907 of JADGDS010000008.1, read as the reverse complement.
CCACCGCCACCAACAGGAATAAAAATAGCCTCCAAAGGCTTATTATGTTGTTGCAATATTTCCATACCAACAGTGCCTTGCCCTGCAATCACATCAGCATCATCATATGGATGTATATAAGTAAGCTGTTTTTCTATAACTAACTGCTTGGCATAATTACTAGCATCATCATAAGTAGTACCATGTAATACTACCTCAGCACCATAACTACGTACAGCGGCAACCTTAATATCCGGTGTGGTTTTAGGCATTACGATTATAGCGGGTATATTTAACTTAGCCGCTGATAATGCTACACCTTGAGCATGATTACCAGCAGAAGCAGCTATGATACCTTTAGCAGCAATATCTATTGGCAAAGAACTAATTTTATTATATGCACCACGGATTTTAAAAGAAAAGACTGATTGCATATCTTCTCTTTTAATCCAAATATGATTATTAAATTTTTTTGAAAGAGTATTAGCCTTATCTAATCGCGTTTTTTCAGCGACATCATAAACACGGGCTTGAAGAATTTTTTTGAGATAGAAATTATTGTCATTCATTATGAAATGGTATCATAATTAGAACAGTCAGAAAGGAAAAATTGGTGGTACAGTCGAATGTGACCAGCATTCACTGCACCTAACCATCATTGCAAACTAGGTAGGAGTAGTTATCATCATGGTACCTAGTATATAGCAATAGCGATGCCAATTTTCTAGCCCCCCCCCTTTAATAAAAGGGGAGTTAGGGGGATTTAAAATTCAAATTTAGTTGTCAAATTTTCAGCTAAACGTCACCGATCTAACGATGTAAAATTAATTCTAATACTAATTTAGTACCGAAATAACCAAGCATCAATACTGCAAATCCAATTAAAGTCCATCGTATTGTCGTTTTGCCGCGCCAACCATAACTGAAATGTCCCCAAAGTAATATGGAAAATACAGTCCAAGCAATAACAGATAATATGGTTTTATGTACTAAATGTTGTGCAAATAGATTTTCTATAAAAACAATACCGGTGATCAAGCTTAAACTTAACCATATTAAACCTAACGCAATCATTTGATATAATAATTTTTCCATTACTTGTAATGGAGGTAAAGCTTTAATTACTGATATTGGATGCTTGTGACGTAATTGATAATCTTGAAAAGCTAAAAATATTGCTTGTAATGCCGAAATATTCAATAAACTATAAGCAATAATAGAAGATAAAATATGAAAACTAACTCCAAAAGCCTGATCAGGTGCTAAAATATGTTCAGTATGAAAATAAGCTTCTACACCAATAGTTATTGCTGCGATTGGAAATATTACTAGAATTAAATTTTCTACACCCTGTTTTATAGCAGCTAATAATAATAGTGCAATCATCCAAACCATCATTGATACAGCGTTAAAAAAACCAAAATTTAAGCCTGCATCTGTTACTATATTCTGATATAACAATATAGCATGTAGGCTGATTGCAAATCCACCTACAATTAGTATAATAGATTTATAGTTATAAAATATAACTACAAGTAAATATAAAATTATCGTTAATAAAGTCATTTTAACCTTGGATATGTAATATGAATAAGATTCACCTAGTAATTTACTCAATTTTGTTAATTTCTTCAAGCGCGTTTTCTAAAGATATTGAGTGCGCTAATTCTCCTGATGGCAAACCAGTGATTAAAAATCAACTCTTAATATGTGACTTACGCACATCATCAAACGATAAATCTTTACTGAGAAGAAGCTTTGGCTTAGTTCAAGCTGTTGAAATATCATCTGATATTCGTTTAAAAGTAAATCCACAGGAACTACATACTATTTTAGGAGAAGATAAGATTAGTCTGCCAAAACATCCAGTATTTGCTAATCTTATTATGAAGAATATTAATGGAAAAGGGCAAGTTTTGCACACATCTATGATGGTAAATCCAGTTTTAACTAAAACTGGTGAAGAAATTTGTGATTTAAAATTTATAGATTTTCAACCCAACATCAGTAATTTTCAAAGCCCAGATTTACCAAGTTGGATCTTAAAAGGTATTGAAAAGACTTTGAATAATAATCAAAGCCTTCATAACAAAGTCTTAAAGATAGCGAATCAAGCAGCGGCTAAGTTGCGTGTTAAATGTGAGCAGCAGCGGCTTCAGTTTTAACTACATCTGCTAATTGATGTACTATAGTATCAACTTTTTGTCTATTCACACCCTCAACCATTACGCGCACTAATGGTTCAGTGCCACTAGGGCGTAATAAAACTCTACCATCACTACTTAATTCTTGTTCAGCCTCTTCTACTGCATTTTTTATTGATGGTAATGAAACTATATCCATTCCCGGTTTAACTCTTACATTAATCATGCGTTGTGGACATTTTGTCATTCCACTTTTTAATATATGTAAAGGTAAACCTGTTTGTTGAATAATGGCTAATATTTGTAAGGCTATGATTGTACCATCACCTGTGGTGGTACGATCTAAACACAGAATATGACCAGATGATTCTCCACCTAGATTTCCGCCCTTTTGTTCCAACATTTCTAAAACATTACGATCTCCAACCGCAGATCTAGCAAAAGAAATTCCTTGCTTTTCAAGAGCTTGTTCCAAACCTAAATTACTCATTACAGTACCAACAACTGGACCACGTAAAGTACCGGCTTTATGACGTGCTTGAGCAATTATGAATAATAATTCATCACCATCTAATAAATTTCCTTGTCCATCTACCATTAAGACGCGATCACCATCACCATCTAATGCAATTCCTAAATCCGCATTTTGATAAACAACTGCTGTTTGTAAAGCTTGAGGTTGAGTGGAACCATAGCCTGCATTGATATTAGTACCATTTGGTTGAGTACCAATAGTTTCTATAGTTGCACCTAATTCTTTAAATACATTTGGAGCTGTATGATAAGTCGCACCATGAGCGCAATCAACTACAATTTTTAAGCCTTTTAAACTTATATCAAACGGAATAGTACTTTTACAATATTCAATATAACGCCCAGCGGCATCTTCTATACGTGTTACTTTACCTAATCTCTCAGAAGCTACGACTTGCAGGCTTTTATCCATTTCAGCTTCAATTGCCAGTTCTACATCATCTGGTAATTTTTTGCCAGTACTAGAAAAGAATTTAATTCCATTATCTTGATAAGGGTTATGCGATGCACTAATAACAATTCCTGCAACTGCATGAAATGTACGAGTTAAATAAGCAATTGCTGGTGTAGGCATGGGTCCCAATAAGCGAGTTTCCATACCAGCTGCTGATAAACCTGCTTGTAAAGCTGATTCAAACATATAACCAGAAATACGAGTGTCTTTACCTATTAAAACTTGATTTGAGTTAGAGCCATTTCTTAATACTCGTCCAACTGCCCAACCTAATTTTAAAACAAATTCAGGATTAATGACTCCTGTGCCTACTTCGCCTCTAATACCGTCGGTACCAAAATATTTGCGTTTCATAAAAATATCCTATATTAACAATGATTTAATGATAAATTACTGGGAAAAGGTTGAATTCTTTGGTTAATTTAAGACAGAATCTGTCATTTTTAGTGCATCTACTGTTGCGGCAACGTCATGAGTACGAATAATATTCGCACCCTTGCTTACAGCTAAAACAGCTAAGGCTAAACTGCCATATAAACGTTCGGTCACTTGCTTATTTAGTATATTGCCAATAAATGACTTGCGTGAAATACCTACCAAGACTGGATAACCCAGTTGAGAAAACACCTGTAAATTTTTCATTAATAGCAAATTATGCACCACGGTTTTACCAAAACCAAATCCGGGATCAATAATAATTCGATTTGAGGCAATTCCAGCATTTACACATGCTTGTGTACGCATTAGCAAAAACGCTTTTATGTCTTCAATCACATTATCATATTTTGGATTTTTTTGCATAATTCTTGGTTCACCTTGCATATGCATCAAACAAACTTTAACAGTATTTGAAGCGGCAACGGCTGTTATACTGCCTTCTCCAGTTAATGCCGTTACGTCGTTAATAATGTCAACACCCGCAGCAATAGCCTCACTCATAACAAGCGATTTACTAGTATCAACTGAAATTGAAACTGAGAATTCAGCGCGAATTTTTTCTACTAGTGGAATGACGCGATCTAACTCTTCTTGTACAGACACTGGCTCAGCACCGGGGCGTGTGGATTCGCCGCCAATATCAATAATATCCGCACCTTCTGCAATTAATTGTTTTGCATGTTTAAAAGCATTATTCTGAGATAAAAAAAGTCCGCCATCTGAAAATGAATCAGGAGTTACATTGACTATACCCATCACTTTTTGCACGTTTATTCCTTTTAAATGGTAAAATTTAAATTTTAACATAATGAAAGGAATTGTAAGTGTTTGAAATTATTAGCTCTGGTGGGATAGCGATATGGCCAATTATCCTATGTTCTATAATAGTAATGGCAATTGTTGGTGAACGTTTTTGGGCTTTAAGAAAAAATATTATTATCCCTACAACTTTGGTGGCTCAAGTTTGGAAATGGATGGATGAAGGTAAGTTAGATAATCAGCGTCTAGTTTTTTTACGTAACCATTCACTTTTAGGGTATATTTTAGCTTCTGGTTTAGTGCATAGAAATCGTTCTATGATGAAATCTAGTATGGAAGATGCGGGTCGTCAAGTAACTGCGAAACTTGAAAAGCGTTTAAATATTTTAGGTAGCATTGCTGAAATAGCACCTTTATTAGGTTTATTAGGTACAGTATCAGGCATGATTAAAATGTTTGCGATGATTGGAGAAGTAGGATTGGGTCATCCTGCGGTATTGTCAAATGGTCTTTCTGAGGCTTTAATTACAACTGCCGCTGGTTTAATTGTTGCGATTCCTGCTTTTATATTTTATCGTTATTTTCGTGCGAAAGTTGATAATTTGACATTATCTATGGAACAAGAAGCAATTAGATTAATAGAGTTATTAGAAGCTGAACGCCGCTCATGAAATTTTCTCGGAATAAGAAACATGATAATTTTGGTGTTAATTTAACTCCCTTAATTGATACTGTATTTTTGTTGCTGATTTTTTTTATGATGACAACTACTTTTGATAAAGAGTCACAGTTGAAAATTAATTTACCTGTGGCGAGTGGGGAGAAGATAAATCATCAACAAAAGTTAATAAGAATTATTATTGATGCAAATGGAGAATTTGCGATTAATGATAGGAAACATAGTTTGGTTAATACTCAATTAGATACTTTAAAACGCGCTTTAAAAGATGCTGCGGCTGATGAAAAAGATCCTAAATTATTAATTAGTGCGGATAAAAATGCACCACATCATGCTGTGATGAAAGCAATGGAAGCAGCTAGATATTTAGGATTCGTGCGTTTAAGTTTTGAAGCTAAACAAGAGCCAAAATAAGTATCTGTAGGGTAGGGTTTTAGACCTGTCAGGTTTACTCCGCTTCGCTCCGTGACTGCGTATTAAAAACCTGACAGGTCTGATAAGTACCTGATCATAAATCAGTTCAAAATATTTTTAACATCATTCTGTGCGATTCCAGCAATTTCAGCAATCATTTCAATATCTAATCCTTTTTTATGCATACGTAATACTGTTTCATGTATTGCATCCAAATAACCTTCACCATAATTAGATTCAAACATACTAGCTTGATAATGTAAATCATCTTGATAAATTTCATAAGCTTGACGCTGTTCTGGTGGTAATTTCATTAAGTCTAATTTTTCTTTGGCTTCCAGTAATCCTTTCGCACTAAAATCTTCCTTTATTTCTTCATTTTTTAAAAAGAATATCCATTCATCCAAAGTATCTTTTGCTACATCATTAAAACGATTTATATTTATTAGATAATATTCAGGAAATAATTGAGGAATTGTCTTTTGTTCAAATTTTTGTTGCTGTTTTTTACTTAGTTTTAGTTGATCATTATTATGAATGCCAACAAAATCAGTACAACCTTTATAAATATAATCTGTTCCAATTCCTAAATTAAAGTAGAGAAGGTTTACTGAAATTACTTTGGTGATTGCTTCATAAGGATCGCCTTCTTTTAAGTGTTCTGTTATAGTTTTTGAAACACCAAACAATATTCTTTGTAAATAATCTGATTCATAACTATATTGAACTTCAACAATAATAATATTACCTTGTTGATCTTTTGCCTTTAAATCAACACGATTGAATTTATCAGACAGATAATCTGGATTACTTTCGCTTTCTAATACTTCTAATATTTTGATGTCAAATTTGAGTAATTCACTCAGAAATCCTTCTAAAATACCGAAATTGGCTTTGCTTCTTAATAGCTTTTTTATTGCCCAATCAAAGCTTATTAGTTTTCTACTCATGTATTTGCTCCTGAAAATAACTAGCTTAAATTCAATGATTATATCATTTTCAGTGATTGCTTGAATTCCAATTTATGGCCCATATTGTCACAAATAGGCCATTTCAAATATTCTTTGAAGTATTTTTCAAAATTAACATCAGTAAATATTATACTTTTATTTACTATATTAAACAACAATCTTTGGGCTGACTCAAAAGCAGTTTACGATTCTTAATTTTTGAAGCTAAGCAAGAGCCAAAATAAGCAAAACCTAAGTATGAATTTCACAAAACTAGACAAGTTAAAAGCTAAATTAGATAATTATCGTCCACTAAAATCTGAGATAGTAGAAAACCTAAGAGAAGATTTGATACTGCGTTGGACTTATAATTCTAATGCTATAGAGGGTAATACTTTGACGCTAAATGAAACCAAGGTAGTCTTAGAGGGGATTACTGTTGGTGGAAAGAGTCTGCGTGAGCATTTTGAGGCTATTAACCATAGAGAGGCTATCTATTTTGTAGAATCATTGGTTCAAAATGGTGAACCGTTGACTGAATATTCCATTAAGTCACTTCATGCACTTATCTTAAAAAACATAGATGATACCAATGCAGGAAGCTATCGCAATATTAATGTTCTTATCTCAGGTGCTACACGTCGTCCACCTAGCAATATAGAGGTAGCAAGTAAGATGGAAGAGTTCATATCATGGTATCAAAATGAGGCACAAAAACTTCATCCTATTGAGAGGACGGCAAGAGTTCATGTTGATTTTGTGGGTATCCACCCTTTTTCTGATGGCAATGGCAGAACTTCACGGCTACTTATGAACCTTGAATTAATGAAAAGTGGATTTCCACCTGCTATTTTAAAAGTTGAGAACAGGTTGGCGTATTATGAATTTTTAGATAAGGCTCATACCCAAGGGGATTATAAATCGTTTATGAATTTGGTTTGTGAGATTGTCGAGGAAAGCTTTGAACCTTATTGGTTTGCTTTAGGAATTTAAACTATGATTAAAATTGATGATAATATAACTTTTGACCTTATCAATAATTCAAAATATTCATATCATGGAAGTGATACATTCTAAGGGGTTAGCTTCTAGCTTGTAGGGTGTATGACGCTTTGCTTATACACCCTACATTGGTTTTTAAAAAACTCGTGAATAAAAATACTTTTCGCAAATGGAAGTTCCTAGTTATCCAAAAAACTGTAATGGTATTGCATACATATTATTGTCTAAACTCAAAATATGTTCACCATTATAAAATAAATCTGTGTAGGTACATAAAATTTAATTTCTGAAATATTTAGGATTATAATCCTATGATTATAAGGAATATGATACTATAAAATGAATTTAACTGTAAGGATTTAATAATGAACTTAGAAAGCTTATGGTATAGTAAACTGAACAATTTGAATAAAAAATTATTAGATATATTAGTATGCCCAGTAACAAAAGGGCCTTTTGTTTATGATAAAAATTCTAAGGAATTGCTATGCAAAAGCTCACGCTTAGCCTATTCAATTGAAAATGATATTCCGGTAATGTTACCAGATAAAGCGCGTAAGCTTAGCTTGGAAGAAATTGAAAGAATTTCAGGGTAATAAAGTTTAATTGCAATGACTGTTAGGCTTTCTTTTGTTAGTCCAACTTAGGAATTAATTATGAACAATATAAAAGTAAAAAAATTAAAAATTACTAATTTTAAAGGCATAAAAGACTTAGAATTAGATTTCACTTATCAAAATTATGACAAAATATTAGATAATATTGTTATCTATGGCATTAATGGTACTGGTAAAAGTACGATTTTAGAAGCAATATATCTTTGTCTTACTGTCGGAGCAACTTATTCTCAAATTTTTGATTTAAAAGACTTTCATGAAAGCAGAAAGTTAGAAGAAATTTTAGTTGATTCTATCTCATTAGGTAGTGAATGGATTTATCACAATGAACAAGAATTTATAATTGATATTCAAATATCAGATAATAAAGAGCTAATAGATGCAACATTAGAGTACCATCGAAAGGATGGCTTAAAATGGAAAATTCAAAATAATGTTTCATTAGATCTAAATTCATTTACATATTTATCTTCATATAGAGTTTTAAATCCTAGCAGGGTTCAAAGCGCGGGAGATTGGAATCAAATAGATAAAATAAATAGAAAATTTGAAAACAACTATGATACTGTCAAACAATATCTTGTAAACTTAATAACAGATAAAAAAGTAGAAACTTTGACATCTAAAAAAAGAAAAGTTTTGGAAAAAATTAAACAATCATTTAAAATATTTTTTCCTGAAAAAGTATTTTTAGAACAACTTTCCAGAACAGAGGAGACAAAAGATTATAGATTAATGATAAAAAATGAAGATGGAAGTATTGTAGATTTAGACCAATTAAGTTCAGGAGAAAGAGAAGTAATTGCATTTTTTACCTATCTATGCACAAAAGCCACTAATAATTCTATACTAATAATAGACGAACCAGAATTACATCTTCATTCAAAATGGCAATCAATTATGTTATATGCTATCCATAAGCTTTTCCCAAATTCACAACTATTTTTAGCAACACATTCAAAAGAAATACATGAATCTTCAAGTGAATCTGAACTATTTGAACTTGAAAAAGGTGAATAAAAATGAGAGTCAATAGAGGATATAAAACAGATACAACTGTTGGAGATAGAAAAATTATATTTTGCGAAGGAGGAAGTGAAAGTGTTGATGTTATATTTTATAAAACTATATTGGGAATAAAGACAAATAAATTTGAATTTAAACCTATAGGCTCATCAAATACTCTTTTATCTTTTGCAGAAACAAAATTAATAGATAATGGTTTTTGCTTAATAGATAGGGATTTTAGAACAGATAAAGAAGTTTCTAAACTAGAAAATAAATATAGTATAAGATTTTTAAAAGTTCATGAAATAGAAAATTTTTTTCTTAATATTGATTATTTACAAAAACTAGATTATTTAATAAATGGTGTAGATATTCAGCAACAAATAAATAATGCTATTAAGAAAAAAAGAACTAGGTTTTTAGCTGATTTTTTACAATTTAAAATAAATAATCATCTGGATAAATTTCCAAGAATATCAAAACTTAAAAATAGTGAATTACCAGTTGAAGAAGAAATTATAAATACTCTTTTTTCCAAACTTGATACTAATTACCATGAAGTTCAAGTAAAAATTAGGGAAATAAAAGAAAAATACATTGAAGACTGGAAAAATGATTTTGAAGAATTAAGCATTAATTTTTTACCTGCTAAAGAAATATTTAAAGAATTAAAAAATAAAATTTTTATCAATCCTCCAAAAGAATCAGATATTGCTAAAGACATTGCAAAATTAATGCTTGAGGATAATTTTTTACCTGAAAATATAAAAGATATTTTTAAGATATAATGAACTTAGAAAGCTTATGGTATAATAAGAAAAATATTTTAAGTTTGGCTTTAACACCTTTAGCTGGATTGTTTTGCTTAGTTGTAAAAATACGCCAATATGCTTATAAACGTGGATGGATTAGCAGTAAAAGGTTTCCTGTACCTATTATTGTAGTAGGCAATATTACAGTAGGCGGTACTGGAAAAACACCATTAGTAATATGGTTAGCAAAGTATTTGAAAAAACAAGGAATTAAGCCGGGTATAATTAGTAGAGGTTATGGTGGAAAAGCTAAATCATCGCCGCAAGCGGTTTTTCCTGATAGTGATCCTCAGCTTGTAGGTGATGAACCTGTATTAATTGCCCGACATAGCGGTTGCCCTGTGGCTGTAGCACCTAAACGTAGTTTAGCAGTTGAATATTTATTAAACCAGTACAATTGTAATCTGATTATCAGCGATGACGGTTTGCAACATTATGCTTTGCAGCGCGATATAGAAATTGCAGTTGTTGATGCTAAGCGTCGTTATGGCAATGAGCGTTGTTTACCGGCTGGTCCATTACGTGAACCATTATCTCGTTTAAAAACAGTTGATTGTATTATTAGTAATGGAACAGAACTTCAGTATGAAATTCAAGCCTTGCGGCGTGTTACTGATGATCAGATTGTAAATCCTTTAACAGCTTTAGCTAATCAAAAAGTACATGTAGTTGCTGCTATTGGCAATCCAAGTAAGTTTTTTCAATTGCTGCGTCAATATGGATTAATATTAGACTGTCATGAATTTAGAGATCATCATATTTATACAGAAAATGATATTCTATTTGATGATGATTTACCTGTTATTATGACAGAAAAAGATGCAGTCAAATGTAAAAAAATTGCCAATGAACAACATTGGTATTTACCGATAACCGCTAAATTAGCTCAATCATTTAAAACGAAAATGAATAAAAAATTATTTGAAATATTAGTATGCCCAGTAACGAAAGGGCCTTTAATTTATGATAAAAATGCTAAGGAATTACTATGCAAAAGCTCACGCTTAGCCTATCCAATTCAAAATGATTTTCCGGTAATGTTACCAGAAAAAGCGCGTAAACTTAGCTTGGAAGAAATTGAAAGAATTTGAAGAAGTTCCATAAGGTTTCAAGTTCCCCTAGCTAGGGGGCTTTCCATAAGCATGACAAGGCTTAAAACCGGGAGCTGCCAATTGCATAGAATGATTTCTCAAATCCATAGGATCTTTTGGAACAACATCACCTCTGATTATTGATAAGTGGCTTAAATTCAAACCAGAACGTGTAGCACATTGTTTTCTTAACAAACTTGCAGCATCTAAAAAAGTTTTAGGTAATATCTGGGTTAAGCTGCTGCTTATATCTATATCGGGTGAATTAATTGTTACTAAGCCATCTAAACCTTCAACTTCTGATTTTGCAGTTATAATATCTTTTATCGGTTCTCCAGAAAAATTATAAATACCTGTGGTTGTTATATTGATGACACCACCCTTTCCTTCAAAAGCGTTAGCCTTGATATAACTATTATCCAGTATGATAAATTCAGGATCAAGTGTGATATTACCACCATCGCCGTTGTTGGCACTGACACTGGTGGTAATTTCACTGTTGCTTAAATACAAATAACCGGGAGAAGTTATTTTAATATTACCTGCATTGCCAGTACCAGAACTGCTTGCAGTGATAATGCCTTTATCAGCTATGCTAATTTTATGTGCTTGTATATTAATTTCTCCTCCATCACCATTACCCAATGTCTGAGTGGTTATTGAACCGCCTTGACTAATATTCAATCTATCCACATGAAGTGTAATATTACCCGCTTTTCCATTATCAAACTCTGTTCCAGCTTGAATACTCCCTTTACCTTGCACTTCTAACAAGGGTGTCTGCACATCAATACTACCCCCTTCATTTCTACCAAATGTATTACTCAATAAAGCACTGGAGCTTTTACTTTGACCTGTGATCAAAATATTTTTATTTGCAATTATTTTTAACATCCCTCCTTGTCCAGTCTTTCTTTTAAAGAAATTACCAGAATTAACATTTACTTGCGCTCCGCTTTTTAAAGTCAATGTATCTAAATGCAACAAAATATTACCAGCATTACCAAGACCCTGTGTATCTGCTTCAATAAGAGCATCACCTTCTAAAGTTAGATTTGGTGTAGTAATATCTATATTGCCACCTTCACCACTACTGGTTGTTTTGCTTGATAATTCACTTGCCTTGATGTTGATATTTTCTTTGGCTTTAATTACGATGCCTTGTCCATTTTTCGCACTTTTAGTCTCAGCAAATACATAAACATTTTCCATAAATATTTGCCCACCTAGGATATACACCAGACCACCACCTTCGCCGCTGACATATATATTAGTATTCCTATCATTGATAGATGTAGTATCTGTCATCGTGATGGTACCAAATTGCTCAAAAGCGTTATTTGATATGTTAGCTGGATCAATTGGAACTTCCCCTAATGAAGCAACACTCACAAGGTTAACCTGTCCACCGGGTGCAATTATATCAATGTCTTGTAAAGTCAAATCTCCACCTATAAGAGAAATACTTTTTCCTTCATCTACGGTTAGAAAACCATATTCTTCAATACCAGCAGGCGATTCATCTAAGAATCCAAAAGCACTTGGTGGTGCTATAGTCAATAAACTATTTTCAGGATGGCTGGCATCAAAGCGTCCATTTTGACCCAAAAGCAGATAATTAGCGGTGCTAGCATAAAAAGAGCCTTTAACATCTAAACTGCCATGTTCTCCAAAGATTATTCCTGCTGGATTGATAAGATACATGTCTGCGTCTGGGATTGTAGAACGTAGTAACCCATTAATATTAGATATTTTATCACCAGTGACGCGACTTATGATATTATTAATTGTTTTAGGACCTGAAAAAGTTGCTATTTCATGCTGATTGAGATTAAAAATCTCAAAACTGTGAAACAGGTTGTTGCCTACTTGTTCACCTAAATGCGCTTCAATTGCAAACTCAGGACCTGTCAACGCGCCCGGTGTACCTAATGTACCATCAAGTACTACTTCAGCGAAAGTTGCGTGACTCATTTCTAATGCTATTATTAGCAAGGATATTTTAAATATTTTAAACATGGCTTTTTATCTATTGTCTAAATAATTTCCTTAATTATGGACAAGAACATCCGGGTTCATAAGCAACTTTATTAAAGTTAGAACCTCCTTGATACTTCCAAGTGCCTAGCATAGGTATATTTACTTTTAGTCCCGATGACAAAAAAGCAAGAGAACGAGGATAAGACTCTGTGCTAATATTGTTAGGTGGGCATACATTTTCAAATGTAGTTAAAATATTAAATATAAAATATGTTGCTGTGGTAAAAGAATCTTGCTTTTCTATCGTAATATGCACACAGTAATTACCATCGCTAATACAATTGCAATTTGAATCGTAAAAAACACATAGTTGCCCATTTTTGGATCCTAGTTCTTGACCAAAGCTTTGACAATTTTCTGTTGTAATAATTCTGCGTTCACTTGATCGTTTAGCACCCTTTGCATCAACAGCTACCACTTTCCAATAGTAAGTTTCCCCACTTTGAAGTTCATTAAGATCAACAGTAACTTCAGTACCACAAATCCCTTCTTGACTATAAACAACTTTTTCAAATTCAGCATCTTTTGCAATTTCCAAAGTATAGCTAACTGCATCACCCTCTGGATCTATGCTTTGTTCCCATTCAAATGTCACTGGGCTTGTGATTAACACTGTTCCACCATCTTTGGGCGCAATCAAGTCAAATGGGGCTGGTGCTTTATTATCTTCTTTGTTTCTATACAGCACTGAATGCTGGAGCGGTGAAATGTCAAAGCTTTGTTTGTCTGTCACCCAATAATATAGATCATATCTGCCGGGTTTTTTAAAGATGTTTTTGACTTCATCTGTGTTTCTTTCGCAACGCTGGTTTCTACTGAATAAAACTATTTTTTCAAGTTGTTTGCTTGAGGGTACTCGAACATTAATAGTTGCCGCTTTTACGCTTTTTAGATTGTTTACTTCGGCAAATAGTGTAGCTGATTCATTTGGTTTTAAATATAAGGTTTCTGTTACCCTAACTATGTCAGCCTCAGTTGCAATATTATTAATACCCAAAGATAAATTATCAAAATTACCGTTTATCTCAATAAATGGATTTTGGATAGCCTTACATAATTTACTGCTACGAGTAAATTTTTTTGTGATATTTGAGGATTTTTCAAATGCCTTGTTAATCGAAACGCCTCGTGCTAAATGCTGAAAAAAATTTTCCAGAAAAATATCATTGCTATTTGGACCCTCAGAAACTTCTTCATCCGCAGCGGCACTGGAAATAATCACTCGTCCTGCTTTTGATATACCTTTAATTGTGTTACTCAAAATCACAACACGCGCTTGTTTTTTCGCTTCTTCATTTAAACCAGCTTCTAGTTCATCTAGCCAGTTTGAAATATCTATATTATCATCTTTTCCAAGCATGATAAGATAAAACGGTGCTGGATATTTATTGATTTTAGTTTGTAATTCTTGAATAGGAACCAACTTTTCTCGATAAATATTTTCATCTATAAAACCACGCTTTTTTAAGGTTTTATAATAGGTTTTTGAACTGTCGTCTTGTATAATTACGGCGTAATTAGCGGGCACAACTTGTGCGGCTAACAGCAAAATGACTACCACTGCAATTCTGTATTGTATGGTCATATTTTACCCCTTTATTTTATTTGGAGAACCACATGTTACGTGTATTTCTTATAGGTTTATTTGTATTTGTCTTTGTCTATTTCTGGCATAAATTCTTTAATTGGATTAATAATCGTACATCCTATAACCTAAATAAGGTTTTACGTCGGTTTACCACTAACTTGATTATTGGTCTTAGTATAGCAGTGTTTTTAATTAATTTTAATCACTATCCTTGGTTGATGGATATAGAAGATGCTAGCATGGATTTTGCTATGCAAGTGCGTCAGGATACAATTCCACCAGCTCATAAAAAACAAATTCCTCCATTAGTGTTTTTGGATATTGATAATAAAACTCATCGACTTTGGGGTGAGCCTTTATTTACTCCGCGCAATAAAATTAAAGCACTGATTGAACTTGCTGTTAAAAGTGAAGCGCGTTTAATAGTAGTGGATGTTGATTTAAGCCAACAAACACCATTTTTTGAATCAAAACAACATCCTTATGATCAAGAGTTATATAATTATATAGCAAATTATAAAAAATCTTGTCGAGATTGCCCGCCTATTATTCTTGCTCGTGCTTTTCGCCCATTGCCAGAATCAGTTATGACAG
Organism: Candidatus Marithrix sp.; assembly: GCA_016744775.1. Taxonomy (GTDB): domain Bacteria; phylum Pseudomonadota; class Gammaproteobacteria; order Beggiatoales; family Beggiatoaceae; genus Marithrix. Next base: position 133,804 of record JADGDS010000008.1, on the reverse strand, counting down.
AAGCAGAGCCTATCCGCGAAGTGCGTACAGGATTTTTAGAAAAGGCAGTTGCACAATCAGCACCTAATGTGCAATGGGCTTCACCTCTATTTATACGTTCGTCTTATGATAATGTTATTAGACGCTGGTGGTTATGGCAAGCAGTTTGTGTAGATAAGCAGCCTCAAGTATTGCCTTCAATTGAATTATTAGCTGCTGCAATGATTCGTCATAAAACTCCTCAACAAGCTCAAAAAAGTCTAAACAATGCCCTTGCTGATTTTAAGCCTAAAAATTGTACTGATACTTATCTACCACAATCAAAGCCATCTAAACCAATAATCATAGCTAAAGACCTTGTAATAACTGAAGGAATGCGAGGAATTCGCCAACGGATTATGTATAACATGCCTTGGCTACCGCCTCAAAAAGAAACATCAACAGTGCGCTATTATCTGCAAGATTATGACAAAGAAACCGAAAACAGTGAAATAATTTTAACGGTTTTTTCGGCTCAAACTTCGGTGTCAGCGGCAGCCTTGAAAGATAGTATTGTAGTAATTGGTGGCAGCTACAGTGATGGGCGCGATATGCATTCGACACCGCTAGGCAGTATGCCCGGTGGCTTAATTATTATTAACGCTATTCATTCGCTATTACAACATGGGGAAGTTAAACCAATATCAAATTGGCTTAAACTGCTATTAACAGCTATAGCTATAATTTTAGTAAGTATTTTGTTTATGTATTTCAGTTCTTTTTGGAGTGTTATTTTTACTGGAACTACTATTATGTTATTGCTGATCCCTTTGAGTATTTGGCAACTTGGGCATGGTGTTTGGATAGATTTTGCCTTACCTTTATTAGCGGTAGAATTATACCAAATAGCTAGTGATTTTCACGAAATGACTGAAAAATTAGAAAAATAGTATATAGTTATAAGAACAAACATAAAAAAATACTTAATTGGAGAATATGTATGAAAAACTTTGTTTTAGGATTAATGCTTTTGCTAACTATGCCCGTATGGGCAACTGTAGGCTATATTGACACTATCAATGGTCCACCAAATGCTTTTTCTCTCACAGACAGTAACGGTAATAAGAAATTGCTTGCACCGGGAACACCGCTAGAAAAAGGTGACAGAATCACTATTCGTAAGCCTAACCAGAAAAATTCAATCACACTAATATTGAATGGAAAAACAAAAACCATCAAATTCACCAGCTATAAACATTATATAGTAAGTGGTTATAATAGAAAACCTGATTCTTGGACTGAAAGTTTTCTTAAAAAAAGTGCAGACTGGTTGCGCTCTGTTTGGATATACGACAGCAATGATAAGGCTGCCACTATCACTAGAAACATAAAGTCTGATCAACGCCCCTTGTTAAGAATGGGTTTATTGAAGAAAAATGCCAAATTATTAGCCGGCAAACGCAAATTATATTTAGGATGGTATGGAGGTAAAGCCCCTTTTAAAGTGCAACTCTTAAATCAGAATGGAAAAAAAATTATTTCTTATAACACAATAAAACAGAATATCCATTTCCTTAAAAGACGATTTAGGGCAGGGCAACGTTATCAAATATTGATTACAGATGCTAAACAAAATCAAGCACGAGGTAAATTTAAGGTTGTTGCTCAATCAGTATTATCTTACCCACAAGCCAAAAAAATTAAACATAGCCGCTTATTGAAAAGACAATTTAAAAAGACTTTACTAGCAACGTGGTTAGCCAGTCTTAACAATGGCGAATGGGTGCTGGAAGCCTATCAACAAGTGGCTGGGATACATCATTATTACCCGGCGGAGTTGGTTCAGAAAGGCTTAATTTTGGGGAGTCGCCCGGTTTTTTCACAACCCTAATTTAATTTTATCAGTCGCATATTGATGTATTATTGATAATAAAATTGTTTGATAAGGAATATTTAGTTCAACACTTTTACGTTTTATTTTTAATAGATCAGATTCAAGTAAATTCAGATTTATATTTGTTGTTTTATTTAAATAATTTTCTGCTGCTTGTTTTGCTAACATTATTTCTTCATCTAAAGAATCAACTTGTTCAAATGATTCTGATTGATTTACCAGATCTAATAATTCGTTTTCATAAGAATCAAATTTGCTCATAATTATTTTATTCCTTTAAATAAATTTTTTTCATTTTACGGCTTGGAATGATAGTTTTTAAAAAAATTTTACTATCTTCTTTAATAAAAGGAACCATGTAAACATATCCCAAAAATTCAATAATATATATTTTTTGTTTTGGATATTTTTGAAAATTTGGATGTTTAATTACATCCAAAATCTTATTTTCATTTATTGCATTAACTATATCTTCAAAACCAATATTTCTTTCACGTTTTAAAATAATATTTTTTTCTTCATTCCAATCAAATTGCATAAATTCAGTTTGTGTTAATCCATAGTGCCATTAAGTATATCACATTTTCCGGCGGAGTTGGTTCAGAAAGGCTTAATTTTGGGGAGTCGCCCGGTTTTTAGACCTGACAGGTTTTTAAAACCTGTCAGGTCTGATACTCCGTAACTAGCTTTATTCACAACCAATTCCCAATTAAAATAAAGGGTGCCCAGAAATAAGGGTCTTTATAATTCTCTGTTTCTATTAAAGATAGTTGTGCTTTTTGTAAGGCTTTGGCTTTTGATGTTTGTCCATTAACTAATTGTTTATAAAATTCAGTGATTAGTTTTTGTGTTGAAGCATCGTTTACTGACCATAAAGTTGCCAATACACTACGGGCACCTGCTTTGACAGCAACTCCAGCTAATCCTAGTTCTGCGCCTCGTGCCGATTCGCAGGCACTTAAAGTTAGTAGTTCTACCGGTTTATCTCTAAATGCTATTTCATTAAACATTTTTTCTAATTTGTTTAAGCTTAATTTACCATCATAGGTTAATAAAAAAATTTTATTTGGATTAGGGTCAAAATTACCATGAGTTGCAAAGTGAACAATAGAATAAGTTGTATTGGTGAAGCGAGTCTGTACTTCAGAAATGGTGAAATTTTCATTTTCTAATTTATCCCCGGTTCCTAACCAGTTGTATATGTTTTCTAATTCTTTGCTTGCATTTTCTAATGGTGGAAAGTTCTTGTCATTTTTAGACTGAATAGCTAAGCCATTCAATAATACTTTGATTTTATTGAGCTTCATTTTTCTAGGATCAGTTAATTCCCAGCCGGGTGTGATCGCAAGTGCATAGCGTTGAATAAGATATTTATCACCATCGTGTAAAGCGGCAAAAGGAATGTTAAGCAAATCCTTTGGTGGGATAATCACCAGAGTTTTTATTTTTCTCTGTTCTAATATGTCAGTAATCGGTTTGACAAACAATCCTTGGTAAAGTTGTTGGGCATAATCATTCGATTCATCTGTTTCAACGCCCGGGAGTAAATTTATCAGTCTTTCTTGTAGTTTAGTTTTAGATGCTAGTTTTTCTCGAAAATTTGTAGCGGCTTGTATCAACTCAGTTGGAGTAATATCAGTCTCAAATTGTTGATGCCCATCATGAAAAGTCAATAATAATTCAACGCGATTATCAAGCACAATAGGATAAAAAATTGCAGTATCTGGCGATAAGATTCTATCCACGGCTTTAAATTTTTCTTTCAATCTAGTAACACATTCATCCTGAAAGTAATTTTGCAATTCTAGTTGTTTAAACAATTCAATATTATCTATTGCTGCTTTTAAAAGTGTTGGATTGCTTTTTGCCGCTTGGAGTAATAAATCAGCTAATTCAAAATATACCTTTTCTGCCATTTCGCGAAATGATGGTGAAACATAACGATATCCTTCAAGCACCTGCTGTAAATATTTAACTGCTAGCTTATAGGCATCAATTGCTTTTTCAGTTTTTCCGATTTTATAAAAATATTGTCCTAATCGTCGCTCTAAACGAGACAATAATGCTGGATAATTTTGGAATTCAGGATAAAGTTGAGCATAAAAAATAGCTTGCCGCGTGAGTTGAATAGCTTCATCATAACGCTGTTGTTTGGCATAAAGTTCTGCTAGATGATATTTTTCATAGGCTATTAAACGATTATCTTTCTCAGTTGGAGCCGCTAGTGCTAGCGAAGAGAATAAATAGAGTGTTAAAAATTTTTTCATTTTGCTGATTTTATATATGTTAAAATAATAGATCCTACCTACATTATAATATATTATTACTATGTTTAATAAAAAATTACTACCAGTTGTTATTAGCACGGTGGTATTGAGTGTCGGTTATGCCAACAACAGCTTTGCTGCCGCTTTTCAGTTGATTGAACAAAGTGGTAAAGGTGCTGGCAATGCTCATGCTGGTGAAGCTGCACGCGCCGAAGATGCCTCAACTGTATTTTTCAATCCTGCTGGAATGATGCGACTGTCGGGGCATCAAACAGAAGTGGCTTTACATTTGATTATTCCTAAGTTTGATTTTCAAGGCACAAGTGCCTTTAATGCTGAGCATCCTAGCATACAAGCGGCTAGACTTGCTGGTCAACAATTTGATTCCAGTAATGCTAATTCAGGAGGTGGTATTAATGCAATAGCACCTAATTTTTATTATGTACATGATTATAGTAAAGATTTAAAATTTGGAATTGGTGTAAATGTGCCTTTTGGACTCCAAACTGAATATGATCAACAATGGGCTGGTCGTTACAGTGCGATTAAATCAAATCTAATGACTGTGAATCTTAATCCTTCCATTGCCTACCGGCTCAATTCAAAAGTATCTATTGGTGGTGGGGTTAATTTAATGTATGCTCAAACTGAATTAAGCAATGCTGTCGATTATAATTTATTGTATAATTTCGCGCGTTTTCAGAACCCTCAATTACCAAACCTGTCTCTGAAACCCGGTAATCTTTCAGGTGATGGCATTGCTAAGGTTGAGGGTGATGATTGGGGATTTGGCTTTAATCTGGGGCTGTTATTGGAACCGCGACAAGGCACACGTTTTGGATTTAGTTATCGTTCCAAAGTATCATTGAATATTACTGGTGATGCCAATTTCAGTAATCCCAGCGATCCTAGTTCTGCACAGGCTGTGAATATATTACGCAATGCAGCTAATCTTTTCAAAGACAGCAAGGCAAACTCTAGCATAGATCTGCCAGAAACAATTGCGGTTAATTTTTATCAAGATATAAGTTCAAAGTTGGCGATTATGGGCGGTATCAATTGGACTAGATGGGAAAGGATAAAAAATTTGGTGATTAAATTTGACAATGCAGCCCAACCAGATTCCATAACCAATCTGAATTATAAAAATTCAACTTTTACTTCACTGGGATTGAATTATAAGTACACTCCACAATTGAGTTTAAAAACTGGTATTGCCTATGACAAATCTCCGGTTACTAACGCACAAGAGCGTTCCGCTCGTATTCCAGATGATGATCGTTTTTGGTTGGCGTTTGGAGCAAGTTATCAGACTGCCAACAAACAGCTTAGCTTTGATTTTGGTTATTCCCATCTTTTTATTGATGATATAGAAATTGATAGTAGCGAAGCCTATAGTGCAGGGGGACATACTGCCGGTTATCATAGTCTAACAGGCACATATTCTGCACAAGTAGATATTTTGAGTCTCCAATTAAATTGGATATTTTAAAACACTATATCAACCATCAATTCAGCCATTTATGATAATGCTGATTTTATGTTTGCCGGGATAATGTTTTCTGGTGCTTTTTTTGCTTACTTTTTTATATTGAGAAGTGCAATACCAATATGCAAAAAAAAATTGAGTTCTTATGTTAATTTAAGCCGGAGTCTTATTTGTTGCTTATAGTGGGATAAGACTGTTTGAAAAATTTCGTGACAAGCCCACCAAAAATATTATTATTAATCATATTGCCATTGTATCAGGAGATCATAAGTCTCCCACCCAAAAGTTGGCGGAAGAACTGGGTATGGATAATTATTTCTATGAGGTGTTGCCGCAAGATAAAGCTAAAATTGTCGAAAAACTTCAGCAACAAGGTAAATCTGTCTGCTTTATTGGAGATGGTGTCAATGATGTGGTCGCCATGAAAAAAGCTAATGTTTCTATTTCCATACGTGGGGAAACTTCCATTGCCACAGATTTGGCGCAAGTGGTTTTCATGGATGACAATCTATCCCATCTATGTCAGTTATTTGATATTGCTAATGGTTTGGATAGCCAATTACGAAAAAGCCTTGTAATTAGTCTCACACCTTTGCCAATCAACCTTATTGGTATTTTATTTTTAGATGTAGATCTTGTTCCTATCATCGTGGTTAATCAAATTAGTTTTTCGACTGGTATAGGAAAAAAAATTGAGCATGATAATTAAATTTATTTAGGATATATATATTATATGAGTATAGTCAACGTTCATAATGAATGGGATCCGCTAGAGGAAATCATTGTTGGTACAGCTATTAATGCTCGGTTGCCAAAACCGGATATTAGCGTACATGCCATAGATTTTCCTGAACTTGAAAAACTGGAAGATATTCCTTTCGGTGCTTTTCCTTCTCATGTCATTAATGAAACCGAAGAAGATTTGCAAACGTTTATAGAAACTTTGCAAAAACTTGGGGTTAAAGTTCGTCGTCCTGAAGTAGTCGATCATGCTAAAGTTTTTAAGACAACTGATTGGGAGACAGATGGTTTATACAATTATTGTCCAAGGGACATGATTTTAGCCATTGGAAATATGATAATAGAAGCCCCTTCTCCTTTGCGTTCACGTTTTTTGGAGACTTTTGCCTACAAAAAAATCTTTATTGACTATTTGCGATCAGGTAGCCGTTGGATTTCCACTCCTAAACCACAATTATTGGATGATTGTTATGGCACACCTAATGGCTTTGAAATTTGTTTGAAAAATGCAGAACCGCTTTTTGATGCCGCAAATATTTTAAGAATAGGCAAAGATATTCTCTATCTCATTTCCAATTCTGGTAACGAACTTGGTGCTCAATGGTTACAATCAACTTTGGGAAGTGAGTATCGGGTACATACTTCTTATAATGTGTATAATCACAAACACATTGATACAACGTTTACCTTTCTTCGTCCCGGTTTGGTGATTGTCAATCCACAACGAGTCAATGATCAAAACATGCCTTCTTTAATAAAGAATTGGGATAAGATTTGGTGTCCTGAAATGATTGATGTGGGCTATGTAGGAAAAATGGCGTTATCTACTACTTGGATTGGCATGAATTTCATCATGGTTAATCCAAATCTTGCTATTGTGGAAAAAAGGCAAATTCACCTCATCAAAGCACTTGAAAAACATAAGATAGAAGTTATTCCACTGCAATTGCGTCATCCTCGAACACTCGGGGGCGGATTCCATTGTGCTACAATTGATGTTCGTAGAAAGGGCGAATTAGAAGATTATTCTTAGGTTTAAAGGTTTAAAAAAATATGAAAGCTCAATTGGTGTTCTCAAAAATAATTACGATTCATGGGAAACGTTATTTAATGAGACTTAAATACTTTCAACATAAAACGGCTATAATTCCTATCATCGTGAAAGGATAAGAAAACTAAACCATAACATTAAAGTTTATACATGATTAATAGACTTGTTCCTAAATAACTTTAATTTTTAGTCCCCCCCTTTAACAAGGGGGGGACTTCAATGATAATTCTTATTAAGGAACAAGTCTAATGTTATGGTTTGATTTATTTGTAATTTAAAAAAATGAGTTATTATGTTAATAGAAGCCGGAATTTTACTTGCTGCTTATAGTGGGAAAAGGCTGTTTGACAAATTTCGTGACAAGCCCACCAAAAATATTATTATTAATAAACCTGACAGAAAAATTCAAGCTTCTGTGTTGGATAATGCTGATAAGCAACTCGAACATCGGTTAAAAACCAGCTATGTTTCATTGGGTGTATCAACCACAAGGCAATTTTTTTATTCATCCCCACTGGTCATGTTTTTAAATATTGGCCTCTATATATACAACTCTGTACCCTATATAAAAGAAGCCGAAACAACGCTGTTGAAGGAAAAAAAACTCAGTGGGCATATGATTGATACGATACTCATCGTTGCTTCTATCGCTACTAACCAATATTTTGCTGCGAGTATTATTGAGATGACTTATTATCTTTCCAGCAAAATTAAAGCCAAAACCCAAGACAAATCTAAAGACATGCTCATTAACGTCTTTGATCAACAGCCTCGCAATGTATGGGTTTTAAAGGATAATGTTGAAGTTGAAATGCCATTAGAAGCTGTGCATATCAATGATATTGTGGTGGTCAACACTGGTGAAGTGGTTCCCGTTGATGGTATTATCATAGAAGGCATGGCAACCATTGACCAACACGCATTAACAGGAGAATCACAGCCAGCAGAAAAGAATATAGGTGATCAAGTGTTTGCGGCTACAACAATTATGACTGGTAGAATCCATGTTCAGATTGAAAAAGCCGGAATTGATACAACGGTTGCTAAAATTGGAGACATTTTGAATCATACCACAGATTTCAAAACCACCACACAGTTGAAGGCTGAACAATGGGCAGATGAAGCGGCTTGGCCTATGTTGGGTATAAGCAGTTTAGCTTTATTGGCAATCGGTCCGGTTGGTGCCACTGCGGCTCTCAATAGCAATTTTGGCTACCGTATAAAACTGAGCGGGCCACTTGGCACACTCAATTATCTTAATCTAGCCTCCCATCATAGTATCCTAATCAAAGATGGACGCTCCCTTGAATTGTTGACTGGGATAGATACTATCCTATTTGATAAAACCGGTACTTTGACCCAAGAACAACCCCAAGTCGGGAAAATAGTTATTTGTAATGATGGCTACGAAGCAGATGATATTTTAGTGTATGCGGCGGCGGCGGAACGTAAATTGGCACATCCGATTGCCAAGGCTATTGTCCAAAAAGCCAAAGATTCCAATTTAAGTTTACCTGATATAGAAGATTCCAACTATCAAATCGGTTATGGTATCACGGTAACTATCAAAAATCAGGTTATCAAAGTGGGTAGTCTTCGCTTTATGACGATGGAAGGCATGATCATTCCAGAAGCCATAGAAAAAGCAATGACCCATTCCCAAGGTTATACCTTGGTAATGGTTGCTATTAATAATCAAATAGAAGGGGCGATTGAAATACAAGCTGCACTACGTCCAGAAATAAAAGATATTATTAGTGGGTTACGCCAACGTGGTATTAAATATCTTGCCATTGTATCAGGAGATCATAAGCAGCCCACCCAAAAGTTGGCCGAAGAACTGGGTATGGATGATTATTTTTATGATGTGTTGCCACAAGATAAAGCAAAAATTGTCGAAAAACTTCAGCAACAAGGTCAATCTGTCTGCTTTATTGGAGATGGTGTCAATGATGTGGTTGCCATGAAAAAAGCTAATGTTTCTATTTCCATACGTGGGGCAACTTCTATCGCCACAGATTTGGCGCAAGTGGTTTTCATGGATGGCAGTCTGTCCCATCTATGTAAGTTATTTGATATTGCCAATGGTTTGGATAGCCAATTGCGAAAAAGCCTTATAATTAGTCTCATACCTTTGCCAATCAATCTTATCGGTATTTTCTTTTTACATTTTAGCCTTGTTTCTACAATCGTGATTAATCAAATGGGTTTTTGGAGTGGTATAGGAGATGCTATGCATCCCTTGAAAAAAATTGAGCATGACAAGCAATAGGAATTTATATGTTATTCATCAACGCTGGCATAATGGTTAGTGTTTATATTGGAGTCAGGGTATTTGAATATTATGGCAATAAAAAATCGCTAACTGCTAAAAAAAATCCTCAATTGGGCAAACTGGCAACTACCAAACAACATGAGCATCATTTGAAAGTCAGTACCGCTGCTATGGGATTAACCGCAATTAGCCATATTTACCCGCCCCTAATTCCTTTAAATATTGCTGTGATTAGTTATACCAGTGTACCCATTTTTAATGATGCTAAACATTCACTGTTAAAAGAACAACGTATCAAAAATGATTTGCTGACTTCAATTGTTAATGTAATGTGCTTGGTAACAGGTGAATATTTTGCGGCGACTGTTCAATCTTCACTATATCACTTTGGCAATAAAATAGTGAGCAAAAGTCAAAAAAATTCTAATCAAAGCTTAACGGAACTGTTTGAACAGGCTCCCAGCAAGGTATGGATTTTAAAAGAATCGGTTGAAATTGAGATTGCTTTAGAAACATTGCATGTCAATGATATTATCGTAGTTAAGGGAGGGGAAATTATAGCCATTGATGGTACTATCAGTGATGGTATGGCAATGATTGACGAACATGCTTTAACGGGAGAAGCTATGCCAGTTGAAAAAGGCATGGGTGAGAAAGTCTTTGCTGCTACCCTCGTGGTTAGTGGTAAATTGTATGTAAAAGTTGAAAAAACTGGATCTGAAACTAGTATTGCTAAACTGGGTGAAATTTTAAATCATACCGCTGATTTTAAGACCAATCTTCAGATGAAAGGAGAACAGTGGTCAAATAAGGTCGCTAAACCATTATTAGGTTTTAGTTTATTGTCATTACCTTTGTTAGGTGCTTCATCAGCTACTGCTATTCTCTATAGTGTTCCAAGTAATTCTATTAAAGCATTCACTTCCTTGCATACCTTTAATCATCTCACTTTGCTGTCAAAGAAAGGTATTTTAATCAAAGATGGACACGCCTTAGAAGAATTAATGCAGATAGATACCATATTGTTTGATAAAACTGGTACTTTGACGACTGGAGAACCTCAAGTTGGTAAAATTATTCGGTGTGGTGATTTGGGAGAAGATGAAATTTTAATTTATGCGGCAGCGGCTGAACATAGGCTGGCACATCCAATTGCTCACGCTATCCTTAATCATGCTAAAGAACAGCATTTGGATTTACCAGATATAGCAGATGCTGATTATAAAATTGGCTATGGGGTAACTGTCACTTTGAACGATCAAGTTATTAAAGTAGGTAGTGCGCGTTTTATGGATCTGGAAGATGTTGTGATACCAGCCACAATGGAAACTGTGAAAGAAAATTCACAGGAACAAGGTTATTCTTTAGTCATGGTGGCTATTAATCAGCAACTTCAAGGAGCCATTGAAATACAACCGCAAGTGCGTGCAGAAGTGAAACAAACGATCAATCGTTTACGACAACATGGCATTAAACACTTTGCTATTGTTTCAGGAGATCATAAACACCCGACCCAAAAATTAGCAGAAGAACTGGACATGGATGATTATTTCTATGAAGTGCTGCCTAACGATAAAGCGAATTTAGTTGAACAACTACAAAAACAAGGTCATCGAGTCTGTTTTGTCGGAGATGGCATCAATGATGCTATTGCTATGAAAAAAGCTAATGTTTCCATTTCTTTACAGGGCGCGTCATTCATTGCAACTGATATGGCGCAAGTAGTGTTAATGGATGGCAGTTTGAAGAACCTAGATTATGTATTTGATATTTCTAAACAATTGAATCGTAATTTAAAACAAAGTCTGTCCTTATCAACTGGATTTGGAGTCATGAACTTTACAGGTGCTTCTTTGTTACAGGTTGGAATTAATACATCAACTATGCTATTTAGTTTATTTTTTACCTCTGGTATTGCTCATACCATGTTGCCATTACACAGGAAATCCGTGCCTCCCAAAATCGGTGATGGAAAATAAAAATTTAAATAATTTTCCAAATTGTTGTTGATATTTATTTAGAGCCGTTATATTCCATACATCATAATGTAAATTCTTTCTGGTGTCTAAAAAACGTTTCAACATATTACAATAATCAATTCCGCCATTTGACAGCCATTTATAATAATGCTGATTTTATGTTTACCGGGATAATGTTTTCTGGTGCTTAAATCTTTGAAACTGTGTTTTTTGCTTACTTTTTTATATTGAGATTGATAATCTGCTTCAGAGATTTTGAAGACTTTTTTGGATAATTTAGCTTTTGCTTTTACGTAATAAATTGCATATTCAATTCTAAGTTTTCCTAGTTTGGATGACTTAGTTTCTAATTCAAATGAGAAGTTTAATTCTTCACCAATTGCGATTGTATCTGCTGATAAGCTAAATTTATTTACTTGCACTTCTGTTGGTTTTTCAAAGCCAAATAAACTTAATGCGGCTGTATTGCCTGATTTTAGTAAAGTTCGACAGGCATGTTTTATAATCCAATCTGTTTGTTTGTTGTTTCCTATCCATTTTTTGCTGAGTTGCAATATTAAATCAGGATGATCTTTTGATATGTCATTTAAATTATTCGCAACGCTTCTACGAACATATTCACTTGGATCTTGTTTTAGTTGTTCCAGAATTGGAATAATTGGGCTAGGATTTTTTTTGAAATTAGGTAAACTCATAGCCCAAGGCAAACGAGGGCGACAACCCTCAGTTGCTAAGCGTCTGATATGATAATTTTTGTCTTGTGTCCATTTTGCCATTTGTTGCATCATTCGCTGTTCGTCTTGGATAATAAAAGGGCGAACCGCAAATTCTGAACTTGAGTATTTAGTAAAATGTGCTAATGCAGGTAGAGAATTTTGCCAATCATGCAAGCCATATAATTCAACAAAATATGGAAACAACATATATTCAAAACCATTAAATTTAGTAGCAACTGGTTTTAGTATTTCTAAGGCTGATTGATAATCTGGTGGTAAATATTGATGAAGGCATTCAGTAATATGCCGCATTCTTTGTTTTAATTCTTTTGATTCCCAGCCGCTATCAAAAATAGCGCGGTTAAAAGCTTGCTGATCAAACTCTTTATAAACCTTTCTGATTTCTAATGATAGTTTTTGAAAGAAAACTTTATTATAAAGGTTTTTTAGTGGTTCATTCATGCTTGCTTTGTTCTACTGATCCTAGGTTTGCTAAACTCACTAAAGTTTTCCCGCAAGATGTTATAAAAACGTTGTAAAGTTTCAACAACAATTCTATTAGCAGATAATTGGCTTATCAATTGTTCTCGTTTTTCTGCACTTAAAGTTTCTGGTTTGCTAATAATTAAGTATAACAAGTTTTGAGGTACCATAATAAATTTAAGCCATTGATCTTCAGGTACTTCTTGTAAAGCACCTTGTTCAATGCGATTTAAAGTGGCTTCTTCCCATTCCAATAATCGGCTGAATTCAGTTCGCGTTAATCCATAGTGTTCACGCCAATCACGAATTTCATTGGGTTGTACTAGATTATGACGGCTACGATATTCACGATAAGCTTTTTCTAAGCTATCATATTCTAAGTTAGTGGTAAATTTTTCTTCACAAACTGGACATTGATAAAATTCGTCTATTGTTTCAATAGCTTCACCACGCACTGTTATTGTGACGGGTTCTATTTTTAGTTCAAGTGCTTTTTCATAGTTACAATTTAAACAATATTCTAACATGATTCACCTCAATTATTTCTGCAACTAAACCTGACAGGTTTTTAAAACCTGTCAGGTTTTTTGTTAGCTATTGATAAATTTCACTACCCTGCTGTTTAAATTCAGCGGCTTTTTCTTTCATGCCTTCTTCTACTGCAATTGTAACGTCTCCAATGCCTTTTTTCTGTGCATATTCACGTACATCTTGTGTGATCTTCATGGAGCAAAAATGGGGACCACACATGGAGCAGAAGTGTGCTGTTTTTGCTGCATCTTTTGGTAAGGTTTCATCATGGAATTCTATGGCTCGCATTGGATCTAAGCTTAGATTAAATTGATCATGCCATCTAAATTCAAAGCGGGCTTTGGATATTGCATCGTCTCTTATTTGTGCGCCCGGATGTCCTTTGGCTAAGTCAGCAGCATGAGCGGCTATTTTATATGCTATGATTCCTTCACGTACATCGTGCTTATTAGGTAAACCTAAATGTTCTTTCGGAGTTACATAGCATAGCATCGCACAGCCATACCAGCCAATCATAGCGGCACCAATTCCAGATGATATATGATCATAACCCGGTGAAATATCAGTAGTTAATGGTCCTAATGTATAAAATGGGGCTTCATCACACAGTTCTAATTGCTTATCCATGTTTTCTTTGATTAAGTGCATGGGTACATGACCCGGACCCTCGATCATGGTTTGTACATCATGTTTCCATGCAATCTTGGTCAATTCACCTAATGTTTCTAATTCAGCAAATTGAGCTGCATCATTAGCGTCTGCAATACAGCCGGGGCGTAATCCGTCTCCTAATGAAAAGGAAACATCATAAGCTTTCATTATTTCACAAATGTCTTCAAAATGAGTATATAAGAAACTTTCTGTGTGATGGGATAAACACCATTTTGCCATAATTGAACCGCCTCGTGAGACTATACCTGTTACTCGTTTGGCAGTTAATGGAATATGAGCTAAACGTATTCCCGCATGAATTGTAAAATAATCCACACCTTGTTCAGCTTGTTCAATTAAAGTCTCACGGAAAATTTCCCATGTCAATTCTTCGGCTTTGCCATTAACTTTTTCTAGGGCTTGATAAATTGGAACTGTGCCAATAGGTACTGGTGAATTACGTATAATCCATTCACGAGTTTCATGAATATTTTTACCAGTAGATAAATCCATAACGGTATCGCCACCCCAACGAATTGACCATACCATTTTTTCAACTTCTTCTGCAATTGAAGATGTTGTGGCAGAATTACCAATATTAGCATTAACTTTCACCAAGAAATTACGCCCTATTATCATAGGTTCTAATTCAGGGTGATTTATATTAGCAGGAATAATTGCACGCCCCCGGGCTATTTCATCACGGACAAATTCTGGGGTCATATCTTCACGAATGGCAATAAATTCCATTTCTTCTGTGATAATGCCACGACGTGCATAGTGTAATTGTGTCACATTGCCAGATTTAGCACGACGCGGACGTATATGTGGTAAACCTTTATGTAAATCAATTTCAACATTTGGATCAGTATATGGACCAGATGTATCATACACAGTTACTGGTGGATTATTATCAGATAGGCTAATTTCTCGTTTGGGAACACCATTAATATACACCTTTTTAGAATTTGGAAAAGGCTGCATAATAGTAGGGTCTAAATCTTGTAGTTTCGCGCTCATATATATTTATAGAAAAAATTATATAATATATAGTCACTTTATAAATAAATCCACTAATATAGGAATAAATAATGCCCGATTTTAATCTTGAGCAAGCTCGTTTTAATATGGTTGAACAACAAATTCGCCCTTGGAATATGTTTGATCAAAGAGTTTTAGATTTGATGGCTGAAGTGCCTAGAGAACAGTTTGTGCCAGAAAAGTATCGTCATTTAGCATTTGCTGATACCGAAATTCCATTAGCAAATTCTCAAGTTATGATGTCGCCTAAAATTGAGGCGCGAATATTACAAGCTTTAATGATTCATCCATCTGACAATGTGCTAGAAATTGGAACTGGTAGTGGTTATTTCACCGCTTTATTAGCGAAATCGGCAAAACATGTTGATAGTGTAGATATTTTTGAAGATTTTGTCGAATCAGCTCAATCAAAGTTGAATAGCTTGAATATTAATAATGTTGAATTAAGTGTAGGTGATGCGATTAATGGTTGGCATATTGGCAATAACTATGATGTAATCGTACTAACTGGCTCAGTACCAATTTTACAGCCACATTTTCAAGAACAGTTGAAAGAAGGAGGTGGCTTATTTGCAATTGTAGGCGAACAACCTGTGATGCAGGCACAATTAATTAATCGTATAACAGAAGATGATATAGAAACTCAAACTCTATTTGAAACATCTATTACGCCGTTATTGGGCGCACCTGAACCTGCGCGTTTTGTATTTTAGGGTAGGTAGAATTGTTGGGCTTTCTTTCGTCAGCCCAACCTACTAAAATTTCAACAACAAAGGTTCAACAGCGCGTTTAATATCAAATTCTGCTTGTACTCGTTGTTGCCCTTCTGCTGCTAATTTGTTACGTAATTCTTTATCATTGCTTAGTTTTAATATACATTCGCTTAATTGTTCCCAATTAGAGGGGCTAAATAATAAGCCTGATTTTCCATCTGTTACCAATTCTGGAATTCCAGCAACACAAGGTGCTATAACCGGTACTTTAATCGCTAATGCTTCCATTAATACTACCGGTAATCCTTCCATAAAACTTGAGATTACAAATATATCAGTTGAGGCTAATTGTTTAAATACTTCTGCTTCTGAAGCTCGCCCAAGTAATTGGCAATTTTTAGTCAGGTTTTTTTCTATGATAGGGCGATCTGAGCCTTCTCCAATTATTCTGAGTTCTAAATTAGGGTTTTGTTGTAAGGCTTTGGCAAAAGCTTCAATTAATCCAATAATACCTTTTTCTGGAGATAAACGCGCTACACATAAAATACGTATAGTTTCATGATTATCTTCGGTTCGCTGAGGCATATTTTCTAAATCTACTCCACAACGAGAAATAAATAATTTTGACCAATGAATTGGATTTACCAAGCGCATTACTTGAGCGCGACCAAAATAAGATACACAAGGTACAAATTCAGCCGCTGCTAATTTATCATTTAATAATGAACCAGCCGCACCATCAAATTCACTGGTTCCATGAACAGTAAAACTCCATTTTATATTTAAATAGCGGCTAGCTAGTAAACCTACAATTGCTCCAGCTTGAGCAAAATGATTATGTAAATGTGTAATTTTACGCCGCTTTAATTCTGCTGCTAAATAAATTGCTTCAGTAAAATAAAATAGTGGATGTAAACTAATACCCGGTGTACTATGATTAAATGCTAATTTCAGAGTTTTAAAATATCGAATCGGATGTAGTATTAATGATAGAAAATGTGGCCATATTAATAATAGCGGCGATGCTGGTAACAAATACCAAGTATTTTCATGTTCCCTACGATCATTAGCAGATATTATTTCTGCTGCCAAAGGTGATCTAATACTAAAAGTTTGAATGTCAAGCCCACGATTACGTAATTCTTCAACTTCACGACGAATAAAAGTATGTGAAGGAGCTGGATATTGACTAACAAGATAAGCAATACGCATTATTACATCCTCTTAGGAAAAAATGGACTTAATCGCCATGCCAAACGCGCTACAGATAAATCACCTTTTCTGCAACGGCTAGTTTGACTTTGAATATCAAAACGCTTCAACAGAAATGGAGAAATACCATGCTTATTTTGCCCCCATTTAGTAGTAACTGCTTGACTATAACCAGCTTCTTTTATAACACTAACAGTACGCTCATCACCATCTCCATTGGGATAACAAAAAGATTTAATTGGAGTATTAAGATTCTCTTGAAGTATTTTACGCGATAAAACTATTTCATCTTGCAATTCAGTATCATTACATAAAGGTAAAATGGGATGTGATATAGAATGAGAACCAATTTCATGACCATTTTTTGCCAATTCAGCTAATTGCTGCCAATTCATCATACCATCCCAATCAGGGCGAGCTAAACCACCAACAGCTTGTTCAAATTGTTTAACCCAATTTAAACGTTGATCAGCATTAACAGCTTTAGCTTGTTCAACGATGCTGATAGCAATTTCATGAGCTGTACCAGTTGCTGTCAAGTTTAATTCATTAAGATAATGCTCAAGATTTTTTGGTTCTTGCTCAAATAACTTAACAATAGCGTAAGCTAAACGGTCATACCATAAAGTATCATTGTGTTCAACACCATTTGTCACAGCAAAAAAAGTGGCAGGAATTTTAGCGGCTTTTAATATCGGTTGAGCATAAAGAAAATTATCTAATTGCCCATCATCGAAAGTAATACTAAGTAAAGGGCGTTCTGTAATTTCACCAGCTTGCCAACGCGCAAAATTTTCAGACAAGGTTCCACAAACAAAATGTTTTTTAAAAATCTTTACAAACCACGCAAACTCATCAGGTGTCACTGCAATGCCATTAATAGGATATGATTTCAATAGTTCTGCAGGTAATACACGATGAAAAGTTACAATAGAAAATGGATGATCTTTGATTCTATTTGAAGGCTGTGTAATACCAGTAGCATAAAGCAAATCAGCTGCGAGATCACGTATAAAAGAACGAATATTAGGCGACATATATTTATTTGATTAATAGTGAAATAAAATCCCTATTAGCAATAAATACACCATATAATTTCTTTTATTGTGTTATATGTTTTGTGACTTCTTGTTTTAATTTAATTAATTTAATATCATCAGCTATAACTTCTAAGCCTTTTTCAATCCAAAATAAACTAGATTTATATCTTTTCTGTTGTTGTTTTTTGATCGCTAATTTATAATAAGTATTAACTATTTCTATGATTCCATTTTGTGCCTTAGTATTATTCGGTGCAATTTTTAAAATTTTTCTATAAGTGTTTAAAGCATTATTATTAACTGGAGTAGTATATTTTTGTTTATTCATCTGTCGCTCAGCGCGTGCTAATAAGCTATTTATTATATCATTATATAAATTTATTGTAGCTGTAGCATTTGGTGCTATAGCTACTATTTTTTTATATATTACATAAGCACTATTAGTTTTTTCGTTGGTTAATCGTCTCCTTTTAATTTGTTCTTTTGCCTGAATTAACAAAAATTTAACTTCATCAGATAATTCTTCTAATTGTTGTTCTTCAATTTCTGTTTTTTCTTCTACTTTTGCTATGGGAATAGTCGGTTCTAATATTATTTTAGGTTCAGGTTTCGGTTCAGGCTTAGACTCTACTTTTTGAAATTGAGTAGTTTTAGGAAACAAATAAATTAAACTGCCTATTACAGTAACTATCAGAATAATCATAATAAGCCATATCCAAGTTCTTTTTGGAAACTCTTCATTACCAACAACTACTCTATTCTTGAAAACAGGATCATTAATACGCATATTTTAAATACCTAATTTTTAGTTATAAATAAATTTCCCCATCAGGAGTAATTCCATTGATTCGTCCCTTTGCTGGCTTACGCCCTTTACCTGAATATACAAGTCAGGTAATTGCACCACCTTATGATGTACTAAATACTGAAGAAGCACGTATTCGTGCAAATAAACGCCCTTGGAGTTTTTTGCATATTTCTAAACCGGAAATAGATTTACCAGTAAATACTAATCCTTATAGTGAACAAGTATATGCCAAAGGTGCAGAAAATCTGCAAAATATGCTTCAAAATGGCATCTTAAAACAAGATACGCAAGATTGTTATTATTTGTATAGCTTGACTATGAATCAACATCAACAAACTGGTCTAGTTGCTGTTGCCAGTGTTAATGATTATAACAGTAATCGTATTCGTAAACATGAGTTCACTCGCCCTGACAAAGAAGATGATAGAGTACGTCAAATCGACGCATTAAATGCACAAACAGGTCCAGTTTTTTTAACTTATAAACATAATCAAGTTATAGATGAATTAGTAACTAAGCTAACAACAAATACTCCTACAGTTAATGTCACCGCAGATGATGGTGTAATTCATCAACTATGGATTGTAGATAATCCATCTGATATAAATATCATCACTACTACTTTTGATGATATGGATTGTTTGTATATTGCAGATGGACATCATCGCTCAGCAGCGGCATCACGAGTCGCTGCACAACGACAAGCCAATAATTATTTTTTAAGTGTAATTTTTCCAGATAATCAAATGCAAATTCTTGATTATAATCGTGTTGTCCAAGACTTAAATGGATTAACTATTGATGAATTTTTAGATCGTATAAGTCAATCATTCAATATTAATGCACATAAAGAACCAATAAAACCACAACATCCTCGTGAGTTTGGTATGTACCTAGATGGACAATGGTATAAATTAGAGATACACTCAGATAAAATTCCTAACAATGATCCGGTTGCAAGTCTTGATGTTAGTTTATTAACTGATCATATATTGACACCAATTTTAGCAATTGAAGATTTGCGTCGTGATAAACGTATTGATTTTGTAGGTGGTATTCGTGGTTTATCAGGATTAGAAAAACGAGTTAATAGTGGTGAAATGACAGTGGCTTTTGCATTATATCCGACTTCTATGCAAGCTCTGATGGCAGTAGCTGATGCAGAACAAGTAATGCCACCAAAATCAACTTGGTTTGAACCCAAATTGGCTGATGGCATTGTTTCACATCAATTAATCTAAAAAGCTACGTAAAGGATCGGATCTACTTGGATGGCGAAGCTTTCGTAAAGCTTTCGCCTCAATTTGACGAATACGTTCACGAGTTACATCAAATTGTTTACCCACTTCTTCTAGTGTATGATCAGTATTCATATCAATTCCAAAACGCATTCGTAATACTTTAGCTTCGCGAGGTGTTAAACCATATAACATATCTTGCGTAGCACGCCGCAAACCTTCAAATGTAGCCGATTCAACTGGGCTTACAAGGCTGGCATCTTCAATAAAATCACCTAAATGTGAATCATCATCATCCCCAATTGGAGTTTCCATTGAAATAGGCTCTTTAGCAATTTTCAACACTTTTCGTACCTTATCTTCCGGCATTTCCATATGTTCGGCTAACTCTTCTGGAGTAGCATCACGCCCCTTTTGTTGTAAAATTTGTCGCGATACCCTATTAAGTTTATTAATAGTTTCAATCATATGAACAGGAATACGAATGGTACGAGCTTGGTCAGCTATTGAACGTGTAATTGCTTGACGAATCCACCATGTAGCATAAGTAGAAAATTTATAACCACGTTTATATTCAAATTTATCTACTGCCTTCATCAGACCAATATTACCTTCTTGAATTAAATCAAGAAATTGCAAACCACGATTAGTATATTTTTTCGCTATAGAAATAACTAAACGTAAATTAGCTTCAATCATCTCTTTTTTAGCGCGTCGTGCTTTAGCCTCTCCAATAGACATGCGTCTATAAATATCCTTAATTTCAACTAAGCTAAAACGACATTTACTTTCAAAATAAATTAGCTGATCTTGCAATGCTCTTAATTCGGTTTCATTAA
This sequence comes from Candidatus Marithrix sp., assembly GCA_016744775.1. Classification (GTDB taxonomy): domain Bacteria; phylum Pseudomonadota; class Gammaproteobacteria; order Beggiatoales; family Beggiatoaceae; genus Marithrix. The sequence goes on along the minus strand of JADGDS010000008.1, from coordinate 112,878 downwards.
TTTTTAATTTTGGCACATAAGATTTGCCACTATTTAACAAATCATTAACCCAATTTTTATTGGTAATATTTTTCTGAAAAGAATAAATAAATTCAGTCTTCTTCATTCCTATTTTAGAGATACAAATGTATCGAATTTTTTGCTCTAATTTGCGAATTAAACTAACGGTATTACGTAATTTATAGGTTAATTCATCTACTACTCTTGGTACAATCTTAAATTGTAAAAAGTACTTGGCAATTACTTGACGTAATTTTTTATATTCAGCTGAATCAGTACCTTTATTGGCTTCTATTTCAGATAATTGAGCATGTAATAGAGCTAAAGAACTAAAACGTTGCCTAACCTCTTCTTCATCCAAAAGTGCCTCTTCATCAATAAGAGTATCTTCATCATTGATTGCATTTTCAATATCAATAGGAATGTCAACATGTGGAGAATCACTAAACCCAGATATTATCTCAGAAATTTTTAGTTCACCAGCTTTAACCTTATCGTAATACTTTAATAAATCATTGATTATTTCAGGATAAGTAGCAAGTGCTGATAATGCTTGAGAGGTTCCTTCTTCAATACCTTTAGCAATGTTAATTTCACCATCTCGCGTCAATAAATCGACTGTACCCATTTCACGCATATACATGCGTACAGGATCAGTGGTACGCCCAAATTCACCATCAACACTGGCTAAAGCAGCCGCTGCCTCTTCAGCCGCCTCCTCATCCGCAACGGTTGTTTCAGAAATTAATAATACATCTGCGTCAGGTGCAAATTCATGTACAGGAATACCCATTTCATTGATTATATTCACAATATTATCAATGTGTTCTTGATCTACAATATCATCAGGTAAATGATCATTTACTTCATGATAGGTTAAAAAACCTTGTTCTTTACCTTTTGCAATGAGTGCCTTTAATTGTGATTGCTGTTGCTCTTGGTTCATAATCCTTTTTTATCAGTTCTAATATTGTGAATTTTGACCACGAGATTTGTATAAAGATTGCAATTCTTGTTTTTCTTTGGCAGTCAAAGATGTAACTTTATGCGTTAAAAAATCCATACGTTGATTCATGTAATCTTCATACAAGCGGTTGATCGCCCCTAAAAAATCTTTCTCAATATTAATATTAGTTTCTGTGAACAATGCTTTTTGTGCAGCTAATTTATTTATAATCTGTGTATATTCAGTATCACGCCAATGTTCACAAAGTTCATCTAAAGTTAATTGAGGATTTTTTAGTGTGAATTCAATTAATTCATATAGTAGTGTGATATCTTTAGATTTTAAAACATTTAATTGTTCAAGATTTTCAATTAATTGAGATAATGCTGGTTTATGCAATAAGCATACTATAGCCTGATGTACTAATGAAAGTTCTCTTAAACTGGTTATTTGTTTAAAATTTTTAGAATTTATTCTACGCTTAGACTTTGGTGGTGCTTGATAAGTGGTTTGTTTTAATTTATGCCACATTTGCTCTTTGTAAGCTCCATCAGGCAAACGTGTTAATAAGGCTTTTGCTTTCTCAAATAAAGCAGCCCGCCCTTCGGGAATATTTAAATTAACTTGTTGTATTAAAGTATCAAATAAATAATTTGATAAAGGTATTGCTCTCGTGAGGCGAGTAGTAAAACTTTGCATACCCTCTTGACGCACTAAACTATCTGGATCGTGTTCTGATGGTAAAAACAAAAAATTCACTTGTCGCCCTGCATGAATTAATGGTAACGAAGTTTCTAAAGCTCGCCAAGCCGCTTTTTGTCCAGCTTTATCTCCATCAAAACTAAAAATAATTTCCGATACTCGACTAAATAAAATTTTTATATGATCTTCGCTAATTGCTGTACCTAAAGTTGCAACCACGTTTTTTATTCCGGCTTGTGCTAAAGCTATAACATCTGTATAACCTTCAACTACAATGATGTTTTTCAAAGGACGTAGTTTACTAGCTAAATACCAACCATATAATTCATGTCTTTTTTTAAATAGTTCAGTTTCAGGAGAGTTTATATATTTTGGTTCATGTTTATTAGTTTGATTAATAGTTCGCCCACCAAATGCAATAATTCTTCCTCTTTTATCTAAAATTGGAAACATCACTCGATCACGAAACCTATCATAACGATGTCCAGATTCGTTTTGTTTAATTAAGCCAGTTTTGAGTAAAGCGGTTCGTTTTTCAGGAGTTGTACCTAATGTTTTTAACAGTACATCCCATTCTGCTGGAGCATAACCTAAACCAAAATCACGCGCTATTTCTCCACTAACACCTCGTGTTTTTAAATAATTGATTGCTTTAGTAGAATTGCGTAATTGTTGCTTAAAAAACTTTGAAGCTTCTATCATTAACTGATATAATTCCTCATAAGATTTCATTGCACTAGCTGGTGAACTACCTTGTTCATATTCCATTTCTATACCAAGCCTCGACGCTAATTCTTCAACTGCTTCAAAAAAACTTAAATTTTTATAATTTATCAGGAAAGTTATAGCAGTACCATGTGTACCACAACCAAAACAATAATAAAACTGCTTTTCAGCATTAACTGTAAATGAAGGTGTTTTTTCATTATGAAATGGGCAACATGCTTTATAATTTATACCAGTTTTACGTAGCGATATATAACTATTTATTAAATCAACAAGGTCAACACGATTAATTAATCTATCAATAAAATTGCGAGGAATACGCATTTTTTTATGCCACCCCGAAGGGTGGGAGGGGAATCTAACTCAAACGTTGTTTTAGATTAGCACTTAAAGCTCTCATATCAGTACGTCCCTGTACTTTTGGTTTGAGATGTGCCATTAGTTTACCAAGATCTTTCATAGAAACTGCTGCGGTTTCACTAATTGCAGTTTCAATTAAATCTTTTAATTCAGCTTCAGTTAAAGCTTGCGGCATATAAATTTGTATAATTTCAATTTCAAAGGCTTCTTGATCTACCAAATCTTGACGATCAGCTTTTTCAAACTGTGTCAAAGAATCTCGCCGTTGTTTGAGCATTTTATCTAAGATTACTATGATTTGTTTTTCATCTAATTCTATACGTTCATCAACTTCTTTTTGTTTAATAGCAGCTAGAATTAAACGTATCACACCTAAACGCGGCTTATCCTTAGCACGCATCGCGGTTTTCATATCCTCTGTAATCTTCTGTTTGAGAGATTCAGTCATAACTTAATAAAGACGTTCGCGACGTAAAATATCACGGTTCATTCTTTTGCTCTGACGTTTAACAGCAGCGGCAGCTTTACGTTTACGGATTGAAGTTGGTTTTTCGTAATATTCACGACGATGTACTTCGGCTAAAATCCCTGCTTTTTCACAATAACGTTTAAAACGACGGATAGCAACCTCAAATGGTTCATTTTCTTTGACACGTACTGATGGCATTGAAGATTTAGTCTCCTTAATTAAATTAAAATTAGAAATATAACATTATAATGCTTGATTAATTGATTCACAAGGTATATATTTAAATTTAAATTTAATTTTAATTTTATTCAGGAGCAATTTATATGTATAAATATATACTATTATATACTATAATTATTATTTATAGTATATTTGCTATTCCAACTTATGCAGCTAGTTCTAACATCATTGAAGGTGAAATAGTACATGGCACTACTAGTCAACATTTTTTAAAAACAGGATCTGGGCAATGGATGGAAGTGCAAGTTTCATCAATTAAAAACAATGCTGTTTTTGATCTTGCTATTTACAAAAACCGTAGTGGTAAATTTTTTACTCGAAAAAATCAGGCAAAATCTTGGTATGGCAAATTGCCTTCTCCCGGCTGGTCAAAAAATCGTAAAAGCAATCTAGTTAAAATTACTCTGGGATCAACAGGTGGCTATGCTGATTATACTATGACAATTAAAATTGATAGTTATGATTGGAAAGATTAGTTAAAATCGAAATAAAATTTTCTTGATGAGATAAAAATGGTATATGGGCTGCTGGTTTGATAATGGCAATTTCTAAGTCTTGCCACCAAGCTTGGCAGTCTGCACCTACAGCAACTGGTACAATTTTATCATTTCCACCTAAGCATAATAATGCTGGGCAATTAATCTGTGATAGTTCTGCTCTTAAATCAGTCTCTTGTAATAATTTTAAGCCTGCTTGTAAAGCCGCTGTTTGGGGTAGTTTATTAGTTTCTAATAGTGTTTTTAGATGGCGTAGTTGTTGACGCTCTGTGACTTGTAAAGCTAAAAAACGTCGTAATGTAGTTGCAGTGTCATTTGTTAGTTGTTCAGCAAATTGTTCTAATACTTTAGCACTCATCGCATTATTCCAATCTTTGCCGCTAACAAATTTAGGTGATGTGGCTACTAAGACTAAAGATCGCACTGATTTTGGATGCCATCTAGCTACCGCCATTGCTAATAAACCGCCTAATGACCAACCTAACCATATCGCGTTACTAGGTAATTCAGCGGCTAATTTTTTAGCTAGTAGTTCTAATTTATATTCAGACATTGGGCTATTTCCATGCCCGGGTAAATCTACTAGATAAACGCAATATTCGTTTGCAAGTTCAGCCGCTAAATCATTCCAAACATTATGATTAAAGCCCCATCCATGTAATAATATCAAGGGCTTACCTGTACCTAAAGTTTTTATAAATAAACTCATTGTAGCGGAATCAATCCACCTTCAGGAACTATATAAGTATTAGGATCTTGCTGGTTCATATTCAATTTCCAATAACTGGTATTACCATCTAAATCTGTCAATTCTGCACGTGGTATAATAATACTATTATTAGCTTCCATAGTTGCTTTCATACCATCTGTTTCTATTGCAGCTTGGTTATTTATTAGTTGAAAAGTTAATGGATTGCCATTAATTAATTTCAGGTCAAATTGACGTAAACCTGATTCTGGTACTGTAATAGCGTTTATTTTTAATATATTTGTACGTACATCATAATATGCCGCTGATGATTGTGGACCAACAAATTGTCCGCGTCTATAAACAGTTCCAAAAGTTGCACCTCTTAACCAAGTAGTCGCTTGCCCTTCTGGGGTTATACGATCTTTTGCAAGAGGCTGACGTATTATTTGAGAATTGAAAGTTGCACCAGCATCAGGAAACATATGAACAATAGCACTATCATCACCATTGTAACTAGGAATGCTTTGTTGCCCTTGGAATTCTGATATTTTAGCAAATTTACCAGTATTGAGGTTCATTGTATAAACTTCGATTGTTTTAGTTTGATCTTTATAAACATCAAAAACTAGAAAGTTATCGCTAGTTTTACTTAAACTAGGAAAGCCAATATCTTCACCTTGATCAGGTTCAATGACATTCTGAATAATACCTGTATCGACATTCAAGGCATAAATCGCCCAACTTTGAAAAGTACGCCCATCTGCACCACTAAATACATTTAAAGCATCATATAATAATAAACCGCTAGCAGTAAAAGTCATTGAGTCAGCAGCGACTATACTATAAACAGGTTGTTTGCTGTCATGAGCTGGTGCATATAATTTATATGTTTTTTCAGTATTAGCCTTCATATCTACTACAGTTATTTCTGGTGTAATTTTTCCATTAGCATCCAACAATACAAAAGCGAAATATCTGCCATCTGGAGACATTGCCACAGAATTGTTTTTACCGGGCATATCAAGGCAAGCTTCTCTACCCGTGTCAGTACTAATTAAACATAAATCACGTTGTGAAGTAATAAAGGCAGCCATTTCACCATCACCATCTACAGCAATACGAGTAGGCGCGAGACTATTTTGAGAAAGAACAACTGGCTGTTCATCAGTGGGTTTTTCATAACGGCAAACATGAACGCTACCATCTTCTACTAAACAACCAAATAACAGTGCATCTTCACCTTGAACTGATGGAAAAGATGCTGGCGGTGGAGTGCTAGCAGTATTTGCAGTTATTCCAACTTGATCAAAAGCCTCAGCGGCTTTTTGCATTTGTGTAGAATTGTCTCCAAATAATTCTTTAGCAGAATCTAATACAGCTAACCTAGCGTCAACAAATTGAGAATTTTTTAATAAATGTGTAGTAAGTGCGCGATAAAAAATTTTCTCAGCATCATTGACACCAACGTTTTGAGCAAATAAATAATAAGCATGATTAATAATGCCGCTATTAATATGTACTCCACCATTATCACCATCTTCTGTGTTAGGTAGGTGTTGATAATTGTTCATATGTGATGGTTGACGATGATCTTCGGGGCGAATCATACTACGAGCTATTTCACCTACATTAGTACCTAATAACCAATCGTTTTTACCACCATTTTGACGCGCTTCAACCATTTCGCCAAATATATCAGCAAGGGCTTCATTTAATGCCCCTGATTGATTTTGATAAACCAGATTCGCGCTATGTTGAATTACGCCATGAGTCAATTCATGCGCAACTACATCTAAGCTAGCAGCAAATGGTAACCCATCACCAAAAAACATAGCGTCACCACTCCAGAAGGCATTTTGAAAATTATTTTTAACTCGTACTAAAGCTTTCATATCACCACCTTTTCCATCTAAGGAATTACGTTGGTGACGTTCTAAATAGTAATCATAAGTATTAGAAAGATTATAAGCAGCACTAACTGCATCAGGTAAAAAACCAGCATTTGGATTATTGGAATTTATTAATTGCGGTTTTACATCTTCTTGTAATTCCTGATGATTCCAATCATAGACTAAAATAACACCATTTTCTGTAGCAGCGTCATACATAGGTTTGCTAGTATTAACCATTAAATATTGACCATTTTCTTCAAACAAGTTCAAAGGTCGATTTTGACCTAATAAATCTACACCTGATCCAGTAGCAGCGGCATTATGAATTTGATTAAATTCCGTTAAAATATCACCATTTAAAGCATCAATAACAATCACAAGTCTTTTATCTAAGCTAACTTCAAGTTCTAATTTCCAAGCAAGGCGAGCTGATGCTAAATAAATAATTAATACTGGTTTTTGACTTACTTTAGTATTACTAGGTTTACCGGTTAATGCCTTCTCTTCTGCCATTTCGGCAGTTACTACTGGTTTCAAATTGAATGGACGACGCTGTTGATCAAGATATGAACCATTCATTAGAGTAACATTGCCATTGTTATTCAAATGAATACCGATTTCACTGGGCCATACAGGTAAGCCTTGATAACTTTGCTCAAAACGCAAGCGGCTACCACCGGTAAGATTATCCTGAGTATATTTAATCATACTAAACTCTTTAGTAGGATTTTCTATTTGTAGTAAAGAACGATTTTTGTTGAGAAAATTAACTGCGGTTGCTAAATCACGTGCTTTTATAGAACGAAAACTGCGCGTAGTTGCAGCTTCAAGATTTTCGCCGCTAATATATCTAATACTACCATTAGGGTTTCTAAGTATAGAATTTGATCTAAACCTGACAGGTTTAGGTTTTTTTTGAAAAGTTCGAAGATTAGTTTTTTGATTTAATTGGGAAAAACTAGATTGCATTTTTTCCAGTAAGGAATTCGCATTAGCAGTAAAACTGAGACTGAATATAATTAAGGGGATAAAGATATGATTCATGATTGGTGGATTCCTATTTTAAAATGATCATTAAGAATTATTATGTATAATTTTAGATAATGCAAATTTTATTAACTTATGTTACGCACCCTCGTTCCCACGCTCCAGCGTGGTAATGCATGTATCGGCGCTCCAGCGCCGAGTACAAAGAAAAAAACACTTGACGCTGGAGCGTCTGTACATGCGTTACCACGCTGGAGCGTGGGAACGAGAAATCCCCCCTTTAGGGGGTTAGGGGGCTTATTACTAAGCTGGAGCTACAAAATCTTTTGGAGCTTCTGAACCTTCACCAAATAAAAATTTTTCCATTTCTTCTTCTAACATTTTGCGCGTTTTTGGATCAGCTACTGATAAACGATATTCATTAATTAACATCGTTTGATGCTTCAGCCACATTTGCCATGCTTCATTAGAAATAGTTAGGTAAATTTGTTTACCTAATTCACCGGGATAAGGTGGCAATTTTAAACCTTCAGCTTCTTTGTCTAGTTTTGCGCAATTTACCATACGACTCATAGTATTAATTCCTATATTAATTAAATCAAAGTGTTAATTTGGGGATTAATTTGAAATTACCACCCTTCGCAGAAACTGCAAATTCTAAATCTTTAATTGTCATTCCATATGTTTTCATTTGACCAATTTTTAAACCCCCATTTATATCTAAATCGCGTAATATTTCTAATGGTAACAATAAAGCATTATCAGAAGAAGAAGGAGATTTAGGAGGTGGGGAGGCAGACGGTGGAGGTAAATAACTATCAATATCAATTTGATCTAAATCTAAATTAAAAGCAATTGCAGGCTGCTTTATATTTTTTAAATGCAAATTACCGATTAAATTAGTTGTATCAAGTTTGATCTTTAATTTATTTAAATTCAACTCAGAAGCACTAGCCTGTAAATTAGTATTTAATGATAAACGTCTTAATACTTTGGCATCCTGAGTTTTTGGAATTTCTTGATTTAAAGCTTTCAATAAATTACGTGGATTAAAAGGTGCAACTGCCAATTTTGCTTCTGCTTGTATATCACTAAACATTTTTGTAGCTTTAATTTTACTAACTAGTAACCTGACTCCTAATAAATTTAATGATAATGCCTCTGATTGTAACATTTGTTTGATAGGATCAAACTTAATAAAATAGCTTTGTAACTTATTATTATCAAGCTGCATATTCAAATTTTTCAATACCATTATTTGCTTTTTACGCAGTTGAAATTCTGTTTTTAAACTGGCATTTTTTGATGGAAATGGTAATGAGACATCTAACTTTTTCAACAATTTTTGTGGATTAAAAGTAGGCACATGCAATGTAGCAGTCATTGTCGGTTCAGAAAATAAATCATTAACATTTAATTGAGTATTAAGATTAACTCCAAAAGCGGTTAATTTTATAGGAGTAGAAATTAATTTTTGCTTTTCTAAATCAAGTTGTAATCTTGAAGTATATAATTTATTTTCATCAACTAGCAATTTTAGATTTTCAAAATTTAAATTTTTCATATTGGCATTAAATTGAGTATCTAAACTCACTTTATTTAAAGGCAACTCAATATCCATACCCAAGGTTTTCAATAATTGGGGTAAATTTAAATCTACTAATTTCATATTACCTAAAAAACTTGGATTGCTAAGAAACTGTTTAACTTTTAATTGCCCACTTAAAGTAGCATCCATAAGCTTGAACTTCAATTTATCAATCATCAAACTTTGTTTTTTTAAATCCACATCGACAAAAGTACTTACAGTAAGAGTTTGCTTACCATCGGGTAAAGATTTACCTGCAATGGTGGCAATCATTTCTAATGGATTTAAAGCATATCTTTGGGTTTTAGGATTAAAACTAAGTTGACTATTAAAATCAAATTTAATTTTAAAGGTTTTTTTACCCCAAAAATCAACCGTAGTTTTGAGTTGAAATTGAATCGGCTTATCTTGAATAATAGCGGAAGTGTTTAGATTTACATTAGATAATATATAGCGTGAACCAGCCTGTTGATCATCCCAAACCATCTGAGAATTATTTACAGATAATCCATTTATATTAAATTCCTGTGTAGTTTCATCATCTGATTTATCGCCTTGCAAAGCAACTAAATCTTCCCAATTAGTATGACCATCTTCTTTGCGCGTCAACCTGACTTTCATTCCATCTACAAAGATAGTATCAACTTCTAATTGTTTACTAAATAATGGTAACAATTTAACACGAACTTGTGCTTCATTTAATGAAGCAAATTCATGAGTTGTTTCAAAACCGGGCGCATTGCCTAGTTTAACTTTAGTTAATTTCAAACCCAACCAAGGAAAAAATGTGAGACTAATATCACCATCAATAGTTAAGCTACGCCCAGTAGTTTTTTCAACTAGTTGAGAAATTTGAGTTTTATAATCATTTGGATTAATAACTAAAACAATGACTAAAACTACAGTTAGTACCAATGCTGTAATAACAGCTAATAATTGCAATATTTTCTTGAAGAATTTATTCATAAATAGCAGTGACACGCCAAAACCAAGTTTGTAAAGTCATTTCAATATAGAGAGGATTATGACCTAATTGACCTAATCTTACCATAAAACGAGTTGGTGATTCAAAAAATATAAAACTGGTATGTTGCGACAGAGAACCATTAATTTGACGCAGGCTTGCAAGCAAATTATGATAAGTTATCATTTGATCAATAGCGGCATTTGCAATAATATCAGGTAAAAAACTACCTTTTTTACCCTGAAATTTTTGTATTTTCCATTCAATATTTTCTTTACGAACTTGACGTATAGAGTCAATATCTACCAATTGCTCAAATATTCTTATATTATTCGTTGATACTGCATTATTAAGTCTATAAAAATTTAGATAAGGCCATAAAATAAACACGGCTATTATCATTAATAATATTCTAGTAAAAATTTTCATGAATTTAATCCTGTAAAAATTACTATTATATTATAGAAGCTTTCATTTTTTACTCCTTGTTTACAATCAATTCCACAAAGCGAAAAAACAGTAACAAAAATCCAATGGGTAATATACTATAAATTATCCATTGCTTAACCGGTAAGTCTTCGGCTTCTATGCCTAGTTCATAAAATTTATAAACGTATTCTAATCCACCGATAAATATCAGCAGACAATAAAGCATAGATAATAAAGCGGCTATAATTACAAAGATTCTTTGCCATTTATTGGATAATAATCTGGTAACAACATCAACTCCAATATGCCCTCTAACGCGCACACCGTAAGACATTCCAAATAAAACTAACCAAGCAAATAGATATGTTGTTAATTCTAATGCCCATACTGTGCCGCTATTAAAAAAATAACGTGCTACGACTTGAGAAAATGTTATTAATGTCATAGCCGCTAACAGTAAGGCAATCAAATGTTCTTCTAAGCGATTAAAATTTTTTAGCAACATCCCCCACCACCATCACCACCACTAAATGGAACACTAGTTCCACAATCTTCAAAAATGCCATAATGTGTATCCCAATTGCCAATAAATTCAAAATGAACTGCAAAGCGGCTATCATGTAACATTTGATATGTATTGCCACAAACTGGAAAAACTTTTCCAGTTTCAATCACATGGTGTTGATCTAGTACAAATAGATGTTCATTATGCTGAATAGTACCTTTATAAATTACAGCTTGCCCATAATCTTCACAAGCAGTTTCTAAATTCGGCAATTTAAACAGGCGATAAGTAGCAGAATAAAAATTAATATTTCCTAATAATTCAGCTACTGATTGATTATTAATCGCCAAAGTTCGATCTTCTACTAAACGTGGATCTTTAAATCCAGCCGCTTTAGCTAATCTGATAAAATCATTCCAATATAAAGCACCGCTTAAACATTCTCCATACAATATAGGATCTTTGGATTGAGCTTCTGGCACCCGTCTATCAGCATAAACATCAGAAAAGTACAATTCACCACCCGGTTTTAAGACTCGATAAGCTTCACGTAGTACAGATTCTTTATCTGGTGATAGATTGATCACACAATTTGAAATGATAATATCAAAACTATTATCAGCCAAATCTAATTCATCTAAACGCTCAATATAACCATGTTTAAATTCAATATTAGCTTTTTGATAAGCGTATTTTTCTGTGTGGTAGTCGATATATTTATTTGCAACATCAAGTTGCTCAGTTGTCATATCAACACCAACAACATAACCATTTTCACCAACTAAACGTGATAATACATAACAATCTCGCCCAGAGCCAGAACCTAAATCCAAAATACGCATAGCATCTAACTGTTCCGGCGCGACTAAGCCGCAACCATAATAACGTGCCATGACTTCATCATGCACATCAGCAAGAGCAGTTTTTATATAAGTAGGTATATTGGCATCAGTGCAACAAGCATCAGTTTTTAAATCTGCTGAGCTTTGTAATGTTTTACCGTAATATTCTTCAACTTGCTTGTGTGTGTTCAAAAATTATCTCCGTTGTTGTGGTAAATCAGCTATTTCACCGACAAATACATATTCGTTGTTTAATAATTCAGCTACTTTTTTCATTTGTCGTTTGAAATTTTGTATCATTGGACTATTATCTGCAGCTGGATCAACTATTTGAGGTACAATTATCAGTACTAATTCGGTACGCTTATCATCTAAATCGGTTGTACTAAAAACTTTATCACCTATAACTGGTATATCTCTTAAACCGGGAATACTTTGTTTATTATTTTTATTAATGGTTTCAATTAAACCACCAATAATAATCGCGCTACGATCACGTACAACTACATGTGTTTCTATCTTACGTTGAATAAAAGATTGTAACTGTTGTTCAGTTCTAAGATCTCCTAGTTGCGATAGTTCTTGAAATATTTTCATATTAATAATACCATCATCATTAATACGAGGTGTTACTTTGACAGTAATCCCTACATCTTTATATTGGACACTTTGAACTGCTGGAACACCAACCGTTGCAGTACTAAGATCGCCTAAATATGGTTCATTAGCACCAACATTAATTGAAGCTTCTTCATTATTACGTACTAATAATGAAGGGCGCGATAAGATACGAGTTGTATTATGTGTTGAAATTATATTTAATAATGCAGTTATGCTGCCTGCGAAATGATTAAGAACTAAACCTGAACTTGAACCTGTACCAAACTTAGTGCTAATAGAGCTACGCTGAGCTGTCTCGCCTCTAGCCTGCCCAAACATATAGCTCCAATCAATACCAAACTTATTAACTTTACTTAGACTAACCTCTGCAATTACTACATTTATCAATACTTCTTTAGGTATTCTATCAAGTACAGCAATAGTTTCTAATAATTGCCTATATTCTTTAGCTGTTGCCCGTATCAATAAGCTATTTGTCGCTTCATCAGCAACTATAGTAATATCTAAGTCTGCTGACACAGGTAATAAACCATAACCCGGAGCTGCTAACGGAGGATTAGTTATACCTCTTTGATTCTGTTGTTGGCGTAATTCCCGTTGCCTTTTTTCTTCAGCAGCTTTTTTATCAGTAATTTTAAAAGCATTTGATAAAGTAGTTTGTAATTTCTTAGCTTCTAAATTTTTTACCTTATAAACAAATAATTGTTGAGTTATATCTGGTGTTCTTTCATCTAAAATCTGAACCCATGAAGCCACTTTAGTAAAACCACTACGAGGTGGAGCAATTACTAATAAAGCATTAACACGTTCTAAAGAAATAACTTGATAAGTTGATTTGCTATTACCAGACATAGCTTTTAAAATCTTATCAAGTTCAGCTTGAACCTCGGAAGCTTTAGAATTATACAAACGAAATAAACGCATTCCACGATGTAAGAATGGATCAGCATCTATAACTCTAATTAACTTATTAATACGTTTTAATCTCGCCGGTGTAGTTACAATCCCAATAAAATTTAAACCGGGTAATGCTATTATACGCCCCTTTGGTTTCAATAATGGATCAATAACAGCCTTAACAGCATCCGCAGTAATATAACGTAAAGGAGTAACTTGCATCACTTCTTCAAACGAAGTGCTAGTTAATGTTTCTGGAATCATACCAACAGTATCTGGTAAGTTTTCAGGTTTTGTTTTCTTTAGATAAAAAACATTACCTTTTTTCTCCATTGCAATCTGAGCATCCCTTAATAACATTTGCAACAATGGCCATAAATCCTTCTTAGTCAAAGGTTTATCTTTAGCAGTCCGTACTGTTACCTTTTCAGTAATCTTGGGATCAATAATTACACCTATACCCAAAGCATCACCAATAATTTGAATAACTTGTCGCAAAGCAACTTGTTCAAAATCTAAATTAATTGGATCATCATCAGCTAAATCTATCTCTGGTAAATTGATGTTACGCTCAGTAATAGTAGTAACAATTGGTAATTGCCCTTGCTGATTAATCCGCAATAAAGATTCAGGCTGAGAAGTTGGCAATTCTGCTATGATTGGCTGAGCTACAGGAGTTTGAGTAACTATAGTAGGAATTGTTTCGACTTCAGATATAGCTAATTCTTTTGCACTAACTGTAGGTTTTTGTTGTGGTTGTTGCGGTCTTGTAGTGCAAGCAAATAATATACTGCTCGATAACATCACTACAACAATTTTTTTTTCTAAATTAGAATACATTTTATTTTTATAAATTAATAATTGACTTCATTTATACTAAATATAGCAGATAACATAATAATAACAATTGCGCCGACAACCACACCTAATATTAAAATCATTAATGGTTCTAATAAATCTACCAAGCGTGTTGTTTGTTGTTTAACATAAGTATCAAATGTTGCTGCTAATTTATCTAAAATTTCAGCCGTGCGCCCTGATTCTTCACCAACTATAACAAGTTGTGCTAATAATACCGGAAATACTGCTTGATTGACAAGGGCTTTGCCTAAACTAGTACCGCCGCGTACAGTTTCTTCTATTTGGGTTAGACTTTTGGCAAGTACTTGATTTTCAATAACACCACGGGCAATATGCAATGCTTTTAATAAGGGAATGCCAGATCCAAGTAATGCGCCCAAGGTACGACACAAACGTGAAGATTCTGCCTGTAAGATCAGGCTACCAAATAAAGGCAAAGATAATAACATATTATCACGTTTAAAACGCCGTTCAGGCGTGGAGTCTAATTGCTTCCACCAATACCAAATTAAAATTGGCACAGCTACTAAAGTCCAGCCATAATGAGTCAACCAATCACTTAAACCTAATAAAAAAGCGGCTGAAGCAGGAATATTAGATCCCATATCTTCAAATAAAGTAGCAAAGGATGGTACTACAAATACCAACAACATGATAACGCTAAGTATTCCCACAATTCCTAAAATTATAGGATACATTAAGGATGATAAAATCGAACGTTTAGCCTTATCAGCTGCTTCCATAAAATCAGCTAATTTAGGCAATAAGGTTTCTAAGATACCGCCTTCCTCACCAGCGTGTACCATATTAATATACATTTTTGAAAAAATATCAGGGCGAGTTTGTAAGGCATCAGCTAAAGTTTTACCATCTTTAACATCGCGCCGTAAATCTTCAATTAGTTGTTGAACAACTTGTTTTTCAGTTAAACCTTGTAAAAGCCCTAAAGCCCTATCTAAAGGAACTCGCGCCTCAACCAAGGTGGTTAAACCATTAGTAAAATCAATGATGTCATCATTTTTAATGGCTTGTTTCTTAAACAAACCACCTTCAGCGGCTTGTTTTTCTATTTTTAAAGGAATTAATTGCTTACTTTGTAAGGTATTAACAACTTCCTGTTCAGTTTCAGCAGAAATTTGCCCTTCTTGAACTTTACCTGTTGCATCACAGGCTTGATAATGGAATTGATGAATTGCCAAGGAATGCCTCTTCTAAAAAAATATATAAACTATAATACAAGTATATATCAAGATTATCCACCCGTCATATTCATATAACGTATTATTTGTGAAGATTCATTTATATTAAAATCATGCCCCTTTGGTTTTATATCCATTGAGTTAATTATGGCTTGTTTGACTAGTGTCATATTACCGGGATGAGTTCGTATTATATGTTTTAAGTCAATTGAATGTTCTTGCCCTAAACATAATAATAAACGCCCTTCTGTTGTTAAGCGTACTCGATTACAAGTATCACAAAAATTATGGCTATGAGGGGAAATAAAGCCAATGCGGGTTTTTGTATTTGTAATATTATAATAGCGAGATGGTCCATCTGTATTTTCTATGTTTGGAATTAATGTATATGATTTTTCAAGAGTTTTTAAAATTTGTTGGTTGGAATAAAAGGTATCAGAACGTTCATGTTCACTTATAACTCCTAATGGCATTTCTTCAATAAAACTAATATCTATGGCTTTATCTATGACAAATTCTACTAAATCATTGATTTCATCATCATTACGATTTTTTAAAATAACGGTATTTAATTTTATGCGTTCAAATCCAGTATTTATAGCGGCATCAATACCAGCTAAGACTTGATCAAGTTTAGCCACACGAGTCATGGCTTCAAATCGTTCAGCTTTTAAACTATCAAGACTAATATTAATACGTTTAACACCAGCGGCTCGTAATTGTTGAGCCATTTTTGTTAATTGGGAACCATTAGTAGTTATAACCAATTCTGTTAAACCGCTTAATTTTCCTAAGTTTTGTAATAAAGTTAAAATATTATTACGTACTAGCGGCTCACCACCAGTAATTCTAATTTTACTAACTCCAAGTTCTACAAAAGCACGCCCTAAAAATTCTAATTCCTCTAAAGTTAAAACTTGATCACGAGGCAAAAATCGCATCTTTTCAGTCATACAATAAACACAACGAAAATCACAACGATCTGTAACTGACATGCGTAAGTAGGTAACTTTTCTGTTAAAATTGTCTATTAATTGAGTCATTTTTTATTATCCTTATAATCAACCCGACAAAAATATAAACCAGCCGCTGGTGCTGTGATTCCCCCTTTTTTTCTGTCTCTAGCTTCTAAAACCGTTTCTGCCCATTCAGGAGCTTGTTTACCATAACCAATCGTCATCAATACTCCTGCAATATTTCTTACCATGTGATGTAAGAAAGCATTGGCTGATATTTCTATAGTAACTTGTTCGCCATCACGAGCAATTTTCAAGACTGATATTGTGCGAATAGGGCTTTTTGCTTGACAGACAAGGGCGCGATATGAACTAAAATCATGAGTACCTATTAAGTAATTAGCCGCTGTTTGCATTTTACTAATATCTAAATGTCTATTTTCCCAAGTCACTCTATTAGCGAGTAAGGCAGGGCGAGTAATACGATTTAAAATAACATAACGATAGTGACGCGCTGTAGCTGAAAATCTTGCATGAAAATTCTCATCAACTAATTTTGCCCATAAAATACTAATATCAGCAGGTAAATTTGCATTTGTTCCCAATATCCATGATCGCATACTACGTTCAGCGGTGACATCAGCATGAACAACTTGTTCCAAAGCATGAACCCCAGTATCTGTACGCCCAGCACAAACTACTTTGACTGGATGATTAGCAACCTTAGACAAAGCCGCTTCAACACAAGCTTGCACGCTAGGCGCATGATCTTGAATTTGCCAACCACAATAGTTAGTGCCAGCATATTCTATACCTAAAGCAATTCTCATAATAATAGTATATTATATTCTTTGTGGATATATTGGACAATATGTCCGAAATATGTCCGATAAATTAAATTTATTGTCCGATATGAACCAAAAACTGCAATCACTGCTCACATTACTGAAAACATTCAGCCATCCGGTGGCTATATCAGAACTGTCAGAAAAACTTAATCAATCTGAAAATATATCAGATCGCACAATTCGCCGTTATTTACAACAACTAATTAAATTGGGTTTGGTGGAATCGCAAGGTAAAAACAAGGGGGTACGGTATTTTCCAGTTATTATGGAAGAAAACCGGCAAGTTAATAACCTTGATGACAATCATTCAAGCTTTATTTTTACCTCCGAAAATAAGATGATAATTGATCAAATACGTCAACCTTTGATCAAGCGTGAATTATGTAGTTATAATACCGATTGGTTAGATTCCTATCAAGCTAACCAGACTTATTATTTATCTGTTGAACAGCGTAAAGTTTTGCATAAGCATGGCAAACCATTAATAGATGAATTGCCGGCTGGAACCTATGCACGCAAGATTTTTAATCACTTGCTAATTAACCTATCTTATAACTCGGCGCGGCTGGAAGGAAATACTTATAGTATAGTAGATACTGAAAAGTTATTATTGGAAGGCAAAACAGCGGCAAATAAACTTGATATGGAAACGATAATGATCCTTAATCATAAAGAAGCAATACGTTTTCTAGTTGATGGTATCAATCGTATGGAAATTAATATTGATAATATCCGCTCATTGCATTATTTATTAGCAGATGGATTGATTCAACCAGAAGATGCTGGGCAAATCCGTGATATGGGTGTAAGAATATCCTTATCAACTTATATCCCATTGGAAGGGAAAGCACGAATCACAACCCAACTCAATCGTATTGTTTCCAAAGCGCGGCAAATACAAGAACCTTATGAACAAAGTTTTTTTCTGCTGGTGCATCTTGCCTATTTACAAAGCTTTATTGATGTAAACAAACGAACGGCACGTCTTACCGCAAACATTCCTTTAGTTCGCCATAACTTAGTTCCGGTTTCATTTAATGACATTACAAT
This sequence comes from Candidatus Marithrix sp., assembly GCA_016744775.1. Classification (GTDB taxonomy): domain Bacteria; phylum Pseudomonadota; class Gammaproteobacteria; order Beggiatoales; family Beggiatoaceae; genus Marithrix. Next base: position 94,608 of record JADGDS010000008.1, on the reverse strand, counting down.
TGACGATTACAACTCAGCAGTTATTTCATGCTATGAACTAAACCGAATAGAACCATTAGCACAACTTTATGTATGGTCTTATCAACGCAGTTGCAAACATTACCAAACCCGCGCTCAATCATTGGGTATTGATACCTTACGAGTCAAATACCGCCAACAACGTCGTCAACTAATTGCCGATATTGTTACACAACAATTATATAATTTGGCACAAGATAAATACATCAATAATTTTATTAAAAATAATATATCCAAAAATGATCATAAAAAATTTCTATTAGATTTACAACATGATCTTAATACACTGGATTCATATAATATTATGGGAATGGGGATTACAAAGAAAGAATTAGATAAATGGAAGAAAATTAATAATTAATATGCGTTTTAATACACTAAATCAATGGCTAAATTGGCTACAAACTCTACATCCTAATGAAATAGAATTAGGCTTAGAACGTTGTAGTACAGTTGCTGAACGGTTAAATTTATTATCTCCAACTTTTCCAATTATTACTGTTGCTGGCACTAATGGTAAAGGTTCGAGTGTGATGTTTTTAGATAGTATTTTATCTGCCGCTGCTTATAGTATTGGTAGATATACTTCACCTCATTTATTAGATTATAATGAACGTATTTGTGTTAATGGCAACACTGCAACAGATCATGATATTTGCCAAGCATTTGAATTAATTGATAAAGCGCGTGGTGAAATTTCACTTACTTATTTTGAATTTTCAACTTTAGCCGCAGTGTTAATATTTCAACAATATAATGTTGACTTAGCGATATTAGAAGTAGGTTTAGGTGGCAGATTAGATGCAGTTAATATTTTTGATGCTGAAATTGCCTTAGTAACAGCAATTGATATTGATCATGTAGATTGGTTAGGAGATGATCGAGAAGCGATTGGCTTTGAAAAAGCAGGGATATTTCGTCAACAACGCCCAGCAGTATGTTCTGATCCTAATCCACCACAAAGTTTGATTGAACATGCTAAAAACTTACAATCACCATTATATTGTATAAATCGTGATTTTAGTTATCCTGCTAATTTACCAGCACCAAAACTTGCTGGGGAATATCAAAAACAAAATGCCGCTGGAGTTTTAATGGTATTAAAATTATTGAAGTTTCCAGTTTCAGAAGCGGCAATTCATAAAGGATTAACTACAGCGACATTAGCAGGGCGTTTTCAAATATTACCCGGACCAATTACACGTATTTTAGATGTAGCACATAACCCTTTAGGAGCTAGAAAATTAGCCGCTTTATTGGCAGAACAAAGCTGTAAAGCTAAAACCCATGCTCTGATAGGAATGCTAAAAGACAAAGATATTGCTCAAGTATTAGAAATACTTATAGATTCTATAACAGAATGGCATGTAACAGATTTAAAAGTAGAACGCGCCGCTAGCAGCGAATTTATAGCAGAACAACTGAAAAACCTAGGAGTTACTGCTATAAATCAATATCCATCTATAGATATAGCTTATAAACAAATACTATCTACCGCCAATGAAGGAGACAGAATAATTGTATTTGGATCATTTTATACAGTTGCTGGTGTTTTGGGGGAAATAAGTTTATAAATTCAATGAATTAATATTAAAAGGCATGTCTTGCCCAAGTTGTTCTAAATCATATAATTTAATCATCTTGCCCGGTTTTGCTTGTAAAATGCCATTAAAAAGTGTTTCTAGGTTTATTTTGTGATGGAAGCGAACCAGACTATACTTTTGAATAATAAGCTTTTCCCGCACTTTTTCTTCTGTTTCATCGTAATAACGGTGACAATAGCCGTTACATTCCAAAACTAACATTAGTTGTGCGACAAAAAAATCAACTTTATATGGTCCAATAGGATAATTAAAATGTAAATCAAAACCTTGAAAAACATTGGATAATACTTCTCGCCATTGTACTTCGACTGAAGTGTTAGGATTAGCAAAGCTACCTATTTTACCAAATACTTGCTTTTTGAGCTTGATTCCAATCATGGAATCCATTCCTAATGCAATTTTAGTAACATCATCAAGCTGATAACCGTTCATGCGTGATGCTTTACTACCAAAAGAACGTATGGTTGCTGAGTCTAGTTGAATGGCTTGAATTTCGTTTTGGTGTTTTCTGAGGAAGCTATTTAGAGTGCTTTGTGGAATTTTAAGAAATTGGGTAATGTCCTTTTTTGTAGCAATGTCATTTGGGGCGGAACAAGTAAAGCCAAAGTCTTTAATTAGTTTTACGGCATCTATGTAGTTTTTTTGGGCAGTTTGTTGGATGTTGGTAGATAAGCCACAGGCTTGTTTAATTGCTATATCTAATGCAGTTTGCACTAAAGATATTGAGAGAGCAACCGCTCTTTTTCCAATATGGACTTGATGTTTGCGTAGTCCATCATTGATAAATGCTAAAGCATAAGTATGAATCAAAGATTTTATTGCTATCGTGGTATAAACTACTATTTCCCTATGACAATGAGGACTATTTTTGGCAACAACCTCAACAAAGTTTCCCCTCACGGCAGAACCCTTATCAGCAAAGGCTTCAAGCGTTTTTGGAGGCCAGTTTCCCCTCACGGCCTTCAAAGTTTTTTGATCCATTCCTAACAAATCGGCTGTTCCACGCTCGCTCATAACTGCGGTATCATCATCCAACACATAGCCATCAGAAATAATGCTGGGTATTAATTCTACTTGTCCATAATAGACTGCTTTTCTTTGTTTCATAATTTAGGTCTCATTTATATTTAACCTTTATTAGTATATAATATATCTTATATATATATCAGCTTGTTGATATTGATCTAAACCGTCAAGAGCCATTATAAGAATCATAATCGGTTCAATAGTTTCTGGTTCTGAATCTATAGCTTGTAAAGCATATTGTTTAGCAAGCTTAAAATCTTTATCAAAAAGATATGCAACTGCTTTTAAATAAAGAAGAAAACTTTCATTTTTAATTTGCCCAAGGCACGGGCATGAAAACCAATACAAGGTTCACATCTTTGTGCTGTTGCTAATGCCAGTGCGATTAGTTCTTTGGTTTTATAAGCATGATTCAATGTTTTTGAATTTTGATCTATTTCAGCCATAATGCTTTCCTTCGTCAATCATCAAATTCTACTGCTTTAGTACAACGAATTAGGAAATGAACGAAATGATACAATACGCAGTCAGTGCCAGTTAAGTAATAACAATATAAATTCGCTTATTTACTTCGTTACTTAGTTTCTTAATTCGTTGTACTAAATAAAATTTCAGCTATTCATAAGCTATAGTTTAAAGTAAAATTTTTCCTTCAATATAAGTAATAGCCTTACCCCCAATTTCAACCCTATTATTCAAGTCAAGATTTCTACAAACCAAGCTTCCTCCTCGTTTGGACATTTGTCTAGCATGTAAATCTTGTTTTCCTAATCAGCGGCAATTTTTTGCATTATCTCAACAGATAATTCAATTTCATGTATAACTACTGCCACTGGATTGCCTGAAAATAATTCATCGGCAAAAGCATCTACTTGATAGATTGGTATTGTTAGAATTTTATTCCTTTTCTAGGAAAATTTTTATTTGCTCTTTTATAGCTGTAGCTTGTGCCAAGTCATCTGCATAAATTTAACTATTTTATATGTTTATTTTCGGGAGTAAAAAGCGAGGCTAAAGCCTCACTTCCTAGTTATCGCTGATTCCACATATTAACTATATTACAAAATAAATCTGCTGTACGTTCAGCGTCATAAATAGCAGAATGAGCTTCTTTAGCTTCCCATCGAAAACCAGCCGCTTTTACCGCTTTTGCTAATACTGTTTGCCCATAGACTAATCCCCCTAAAGTTGCTGTATCAAAAGTACTAAACTTATGAAAAGGGGTTTCTATCTCATTACGCTCACTAGCGGCTTGAATAAAACTTAAGTCAAATATCGGATTATGACCAACCAAAATTGCACGTGAACAGTCATGTTCTTTTACTGCTTGTTGTATTGGGCTGAAGATTTTTTTTAAAGCTCTTTCTTCTGTAAGCGCGAATCTAAAGGGATGATAAGGATCAATGCCTAAAAATTTTAATGATTCTTTATCAAATTCAGCACCTTCAAAAGGAGTTACATGACAAAAAATTGTTTTATCTGATTGCCACACTCCTTGCGAATTTACTTTTAATAATACAATGGCAATTTCTAATAAAGCATGACGATCAGGATTTAAACCTGTTGTTTCAACATCAACTACTACTGGCAAAAAACCTCGAAAACGTCTAGCTATTTGTGACTCTCTTTTCTTCGCCATTATTTTACCAATTGCCAGTAAATTTCTTGTTCTGCTCGTATCGGTACAACTTTCTGTGTTCCAAATTCAAAATGACTTGGCATTTTCCAACTATGTTTTTTCAAAGTAATTTTCTCTGTATTACGAGTTAGATGATAAAAATCTGCACCATAAAAACTAGCAAAAGCTTCTAATTTATCTAAAGCTTCTACTTGTTCAAAAGCTTCAGCATATAATTCTATAGCGGCAGGGGCACTATAGATTCCTGCACAACCACAGCTACTTTCTTTATCTGATTTAGCATGAGGTGCGCTATCAGTGCCTAAGAAAAATTTAGGATTGCCACTAGTAGCGGCTTTTAATAAGGCTTGACGATGAGTTTCACGTTTTAAAACAGGTAAACAATAATGATGAGGGCGAATACCACCAGTGAATAAATCATTACGATTCATTAATAAATGATGTGCAGTAATTGTTGCCGCTAACTTATTATTTCTACTATTTACATAATCAACTGCTTCTTGTGTGGTAATATGTTCTAATACTATTCTAAGTTCAGGGAAATTTTCTATTAATGGATCGAGTACATATTCAATAAATAGTTTTTCGCGATCAAAGACATCAACAGTTGCCGCTGTAACTTCGCCATGTATTAATAATGGAATATCATATTTCTGCATAGCCTCAAGCACTTGCCAAACTTTACGTAAATCAGTGACACCACTATCAGAATTAGTAGTAGCACCAGCAGGATAATATTTTACGGCTACTATATCAGGAAAATCTTTTAATTTGACAATTTCATCTACAGGCGTATTATCTGTTAGATAAAGTGTCATTAAGGGTTTAAAGTCTTTATCGATATTAACTATTTGTTTTTTATAAGCAATAGCTTGATCTACGGTGGTAATTGGTGGTTTTAAATTAGGCATAATGATAGCGCGAGCAAAGCAACGAGCCGTAGCGGCAACTACTGAAGCCATGCTCGCACCATCGCGTAGATGTAAATGCCAATCATCTGGTTGGGTAAGTGTAATATGGTGCATTTTGTCAATTCCTAGTATATCATCAATTTAATTTTATCGAGTTTTAGACCTGTCAGGTCTTTGAGCTTCATTAACTATTTTCACATACAATCAATTAAAATGAAAACATTATATCCAGAAATAGAACCTTATATTACTCACAATATGGCTGTTGACAATCAGCATATATTAATGGTAGAAGAATCAGGTAATCCTAATGGAATACCGGTTATCTACTTACATGGTGGACCCGGATCAAATTGTAAACCTCATCATCGTTGTTTTTTTGATCCAACTCGTTATCGAATTATATTATTTGATCAGCGCGGTGCTGGGCGTTCAAAGCCTACTGCTTGTCTTGAAAATAATACTACTCAAAACTTGTTGGCGGATATGGAGACTATTAGGCAACAATTAAAAATTGATAGTTGGCTAATTTTTGGTGGTTCTTGGGGTGCCACTTTGGGTTTATTATATGCTCAACAATATCCTGATAATGTTTTAGGACTAATTTTACGTGGAGTATTTTTAGCTAGACAACGTGATTTAGATTGGTTTTACAAAGATGGAGGCGTAAATCGTTTATTTCCTCAACAATGGAACGCCTTTATGCAACTAGTGCCAATAAATGAAGATCCCATAAATTATTATTATAAAGCATTAACTAATAATGATAAAGCGGCAACATTAGCTTGGGTAACATGGAGTTCTTGTATAGTTAGCTATGGGCAATTTCCAGCACCAACTGAAGTTTCAGATGGAGCTAAGATTGAAGCTCATTATTTAATCAATAATTTCTTTATGGAAGAAAATCAGATATTAAATAATCTGGATAAAATCAAAGATAAACCAGTAACTATCATTCATGGGCAGCGCGATTTAGTTTGCCCATTAGAAAATGCCTACATATTAGCAGAGAATTTGCAGAATAGCCAACTAAAAATAATACCCACAGGTGGTCATTTAGCGGCTGATCCAGAAATGATAGCTGCTTTAGTTGAGGCTACTGATTCTATTTAAATATTCGTTGTACTTAACAGCAGCATTATTGCCTTTTAAATTAGCAGGCAATATAGCTGTAAAATAGCTACGTTCTTTATCAAATTCATAACGAGGTGGTGGAGAACCATTTGCTGTCATTGCACCAAATACTTTTCGTATCCCGGTTCCACGAGCTTCAGCCAAAGCTAATTCTTTTAACATTTCACCAATACGGCGATTTCTAGCTGGAATTGCTGGAATTTTTTGTTGTTCAAAATGATGTATTTCTAAACCGGGCAAGGGTCCGGGGTAATTGCTTACTTCTATACGATCTGGATAAATATAAACTTTAGTAGGTTCCAATGTGCCTTCATAACTACGATGATAAACTGCATTTACAATAGTTTCTTCTATAGCCGCTAAAGGATAAGTCACCCATTTAGAAGCTTCTGGTTTATCATCATGTTTCTGAATATAAGTCGTAGAAAAGTTTTTGAGATGATTTACACAATCTTTGATTTGCTTAGGTAACGCGCCTTTAAATGTCCATTCTTCTAAGATATTGCCGCTGGAATCATCTGGAAAATGCACTACTTCTATACGCGCACCTCTAAATGCTATTTCTGGATCATCTGTAAAAAATAATAAGGCAATATTTCTTGGAACTTCGTGAGAATTAATTTTTGCAGTTAGCCATAAGCGGCGATAAATTTCATAATCATCTTGTTCTTCAATCAGACTACTTCGCACATCATGTAAAAATTCACGCACCAAAGTTGATCTTAAATCATTTAAACTAAATTCAGTTGCTCGACGATCATCAAAGGGAATTTTTGCACACATATTCAGTAAATCAGTAAGTAATTTACCTTGAGCTGCAATAGTTTCAGAACCCTCACGTATATAATAGGCTCTTTCTTTAGCTTTTCCAGTAGGAGCTTGATGAGGGCGTGCATCACTACCCGGAACCCATACAACTAAAATATATTTACCATCAACTAGTTCAGGAGAAAGTCGAAATTGAATATGAGGTTCTATTTTTTTAGAATTACCTCGAATCCATTTTTGAGCAAGACTAAGTATTTTAGGAGTTAAACCGCGAGGTGGTAAAACAGCCATACCATCACTTTCCTCTACTCCAATAATAATATAACCACCATTAACATTATAAAAATCATTAGCAAAGGCAGCTAAAGTTTTTAAAACTTGCGTACCAGTAGTTTTTTCATCCCATGATTGCTTAAATTCAACACGCGCTGATTCAATTCCTCTAAATCTTAGTAGATTATTAATATTAACTGGTAAACTTGAGATCATCATAATTTTTATTTTACATAAGTTCTTTTAAGTAATTCAGAGAATTGTGTAACAGTAGTGATGTCGAAATCACTACGCTTTTGTGTTTTGTCTCCAGCATATATAACTCGCCCGCCTAAGAACTTTTCTGGAAAGTAGGATTTGAGTTTATTGTAGAACCTGCTTTAATTTTTATCAAATGCTGTAGTAATTGTACAAGTGATCATAGTATTTATGTAACATATTGCAAATATTTTTTATCTGTGTAATCATATTGTCTGAGAAAAATTATGGAATACTAAAGTATTAGCGACTAAATTATCTCAATATCATACAATTAACTTTATCTTAAAATCTAGCTATGAAATCTACCATCTATTCGTGGAAAAAGCAAATCCTAGATAATTTATGGCTTTCAGTCACTATATTGATTGTGTTGTTTTATATATTATCAGTATTCATCTTTTATCATTTTGAATACGAGCATGAGAATAATTTGACCATTATTGAATCATTCCGAATTGTGTTAGTGAATTTTCTAGGAGAGCCTTATGATGCAAAGACTAATATTGGCAAACTGATCTTGTTACTATTATTCATCTTAGGTATTTTTGTGATAGCGATCTTAATCGCAAAAATGACTGCAATCTTTGTTGGCATGAATATTGGTCCACAAATTCCTAAGAATATCAAAAATCATATTGTTATATGTAATTGGCATAATAATGCTGAATCCATCATAACTGAACTCCATTCCAAGCAAGCTGAACCAAACCTCAATATTGTCATCATTACGGATAGCAACATTGATGAAATAAAACGTCGCTACAAATATGATAAACATGTATTTGTAATCGACAGCGATCCTACTAATTATGAGGTTCTATTAACTAAAACTAGGAGTCATCATGCCAAAAGCGTAATTATTCTCATTGATCCAGAGCATTCAGATTCAGACGCTAAAGCGGTATTGATTTCGTTGGCTATTACCAAATCTAATCTGATCAGCCATCAACCACGTATTATTGCTGAAGTTGTAAATCCTAATAAAGCCAAGCATTTGCTAGATGCCGGAGTTGATGAATGGATCAGCTCTACCGGTTTTGGTCTAGGAATTATTGCTCAAACAGCATTGTACGGAAAACTATCGGATGTCTATCAACAATTGTTGGGCTATTCTAGTCATAACAACGAGATTTATTTAATTGATAATTCTAAATATCCGCAATGGTTTGTGGGCAAGAATTTTGCGGAAATAGCTGCCATTCTGATTCAGAAACGAAAGGATAAACATCCTGTGATCTTAATTGGCATTAAACGGGCGGATAAGGTTATATTAAATCCTAAACAGAACGATTTTGATCAATTAACACCAGAAGATAGTTTGATTGTGATGGCGTTTAAACTACCTACTTTGAGGACTAATTATGTCAAATAACATTGAAGATCATATTGTAATATGCAATTGGCACACTAATGGAGAACGCATCGTAGCTGAACTTCATTCAGAGCAAGCAGCACCAAATATCAAGATTACCATCATTACTACAGCAGAAATTGATGAATTCAGTTTGCGTGAAAGACCAGAATATCAAAATGTCTATTTTGTCCGCAGTGATCCCACTCTGCATAAAGTTCTGGAGCGAGCTGGGGTTCTTCATGCCAGAAGTGTCATTATTCTCAGTGATCCAGATTGTCCAGATCCAGATGCCAAAGCGGCACTAATTTCGCTAGCTATCACCAAATGTGACCATAATATTAGTTATAAACCGCGTATTATCGCTGAAGTCATGAATCCAGATAAAGTCCAACATTTGCAAGATGCTGGGGTTGATGAATGGGTTTGTTCCGCCGGTTTTGGTCTCGGAATAATTGCTCAAACAGCGTTGTACGGCAAACTGTCTGAGGTATATCAACAATTGCTGAGCTATTCTAGCGACACTAATGAGATTTATTTGCTTGATAGTCTCAAATATCCGGAATGGTTTCTAGGCAAAAAATTCCATGAAATAGCTGCCATCCTGAATCAAAGACGAAATATAACGAATCCAGTGATATTAATCGGTATCAAACGTGGGGATGAGGTCATGTTGAATCCGTCAGAGAATGAATTTGATAGGCTAATTGCAGAGGATGGTCTGATTGTGATAGCATTTGATCCGCCAGATTTAAGGACTAATTTACCTATTGATATAACTCTTTTAAATAATTGTAATTATGTGGATATTTCACCAATACGGCGATTTATAGATGGGTAGAATGGAGTACAAAGCGCAGCTTTGTAGATTCTATTATCTTCAAAATTTTAGACAGAGAAACGCAGCCACAAACTTATGGCAAGTTAGTACACGTGATAATGATTTTGAAGATAATTTAAAACTGATTGAAAATGTAAAGAAAGGTATTGAGGAAAAAACCTTGTAAATATTTTCCAAAACTGCGAAAGAAATGTAGGTTTGTTAGCCGATACAAAGAACTTAAATCAAAATATTTTTAAATTAGCAGACAATATAGCTGTAAAATAGCTACGTTCTTTGTCAAATTCATAACGAGGTGGTGGAGAACCATTGGCTATCATTGCGCGAAATACTTTTCGTATCCACGAGCTTCAGCTAAACCTAATTCTTTTAACGTTTATCCATTATAAAATGCCTACATATGACCAATAGTAAAATCCTCATAACAGTATTTACATCGAAAATTACACCGCTCTGTCGGCATAATGATTAGCTTAAAATGTTATGGTGTTGGGTTGAGTATGTACTATAGTGAAAAATATAAGCAACCATTGTATTGGGCGGCGTTTGTGTTAATTAAGAACTGGAGTTCAAAGTTAAATTGTGTAAATTTATTATAATATATAACTAATGGCTTTACAAAATTGAGGCTACTGATTATCTCCTCGATAAACACAGCCACTAGTACAAGTTTCTTCAATAGTAATTTTTGTACATTAATACAATTAATAGGTAATTTTAGTATTTTATATCATCCTAGCAAGGAGCCTAAGATTATGATAAAATAACAGTCTTTTAATCAAACACAGACTTATGACCATAAAAAACCATATTGTAGCATTAGCTAGTATTCTATCCATGCGAATGTTAGGCTTATTTATGATATTCCCGATTTTTTCCTTGTATGCGCAAAAATTACCTAATATAACTCCTCTCTTAATAGGGCTAGCAATCGGCATTTATGGTTTAACTCAGGCGATTTTGCAGATTCCATTTGGAATGTTATCAGATCGTATTGGTCGTAAACCAATAATTTATTTTGGATTATTGATATTTGCAATCGGCAGTGTCGTCGCTGCCCTATCTTCTTCAATTACCGGTATTATTATTGGTCGCGCTTTACAAGGCAGTGGTGCAATTGCTTCAACAATTTTAGCACTTACTGCCGATCTTAGTAATGAAGAAGATCGTACTAAAGCAATGGCAACTTTAGGCGTTAGTATTGGAATGTCATTTATTTTAGCACTAATTATTGGTCCAATATTTTATAATTGGATTGGAATATCAGGCATTTTCTGGCTAACAGCGGCATTAGCAATATCCGGTATTGTCATATTATATTATTGGGTGCCAGAACCAATTAATTGCAATTCTACAATTAAAACCAGTTTTAAAACTGTATTGAAAAATACCCAATTATTACGTTTAGATATTGGAATTTTCTTATTACATTTTAGTTTAACAGCGTTATTTGTAGTATTACCAATTAATTTAGCTACACAAGTTGATGCAGTTTGGCAAGTGTATATACCGGTATTATCATTATCTATTGTTGCTATGGTGCCTAGTATCATATTAGCAGAAAAATATAATCATATGAAATTAGTATTTGTAACTGCTATAGCCATATTAGCTTTATCGCAATTAGGTTTTAGCTATTTGCATACTAATTTCATAGGAATTGTTATAATGCTATTCTTATTTTTTACTGCATTTAATATATTAGAAGCAAGTCTGCCGTCTTTAATTAGTAAAATCACTCCAGTAGATAGTAAAGGTACAGCAATGGGTGTTTATTCAACCGCCCAATTTCTTGGTGCTTTTATGGGTGGAATAAGCGGCGGTTTTTTGCATCAATATTATGGAATTGAAACAGTATTTATTACTTGTGCATTATTAATTTTTATATGGTTAATATTCGCACTGACTATGAAAAATATTACAAAGAGATAAAAATATGTCAAGAGGAATCAATAAGGTCATTTTAATAGGAAACTTAGGCAATGAACCTGATGTACGTTATACACCAGCAGGCGTAGCTATAGTTAATATCAGTCTTGCTACCAGCGAATCTTGGACTGATAAACAAACAGGGCAACGTCAAGAGCGTACTGAATGGCATAAGGTAGTTTTTTTTAATCGCCTAGCTGAAATTGTAAAACAATATTTACATAGTGGTTCAAAAATTTATGTAGAAGGTAATTTGCGTACAGAAAAATGGCAAGATCAAAACGGTGTAGAACGCTACACCACCAAAATTATGGCTCGTGAAATGCAAATGTTAGATGGTCCGAAAACTGGAGCAGGAGATAATAATTATCAGGCACAAGCTCCCCAACAAACAAATTATGCTCCACCACAGCAACAACAAGCAGCTCCTCAGTCTCCACCAGCAGCGGCACCAGCACCAGCACCAACTCCAAATTTTGATGATGATGTACCATTTTAATGATGAAAAAAATTGTTTTAGCTAGCGGCAATGCTGGTAAATTACGTGAATTTGCTCAAATTTTAGCAGAATTTAATTTTGAGGTGATTCCACAAAGTCAGTTTGATGTAGCTGAAGCTGAAGAAACTGGACTCAGTTTTGTTGAAAACGCGCTGATTAAAGCACGTAATGCTGCTCAACATACTGGTTTACCAGCAATGTCAGATGATTCTGGTATAGAAGTTGATGCCCTAAAAGGCGCACCGGGAATTTATTCAGCTAGATTTGCTGGCGTTGGTGCCAGTGACGAACAAAATAATCAATTATTATTAGAAAAATTAACCGGGCTACCAACAGCAGAACGTACAGCGCGTTATCATTGCGTAATTGTCTATATGCGTCATGCGAATGATCCTATGCCAATGATTTTTCAAGGAAGCTGGGAAGGCGTAATTTTAGAACAGCCACGTGGAGAAAATGGTTTTGGCTATGATCCATACTTTTATGTGCCTACTCATAATTGCTCCTCAGCAGAATTAGCTCCAGAAGTCAAAAATCAGCTTAGCCATAGAGGAATCGCATTGCGGGCATTACAAACCGCTTTAAGATAAACTTATATAAAAATCCCCCCCTTTTTCTCGTTCCCACGCTCCAGCGTGGGAATGCATGTCTCGGCGCTCCAGCGCCGAGTAGAAAGAAAAAAACATTTGACGCTGGAGCGTCTGTACATGCATTCCCACGCTGGAGCGTGGGAACGAGGGTTTATGGGGATTTAAAATTAAAAAAAACATGGAAATAGAATACAGTCCTAACACTATAGAATCTGAAGTCCAACAACGTTGGGAATCTGAGCAAGCATTTAAAGTTGTTGAAAATCCTGATAAAGAGAAATTTTATTGCTTAGCAATGTTTCCCTATCCTAGTGGTCGCTTACATATTGGACATGTTCGTAATTATACTATTGGTGATGTCATTAGTCGTTATCAGCGTATGTTAGGTAAAAATGTATTACAACCAATGGGTTGGGATGCGTTTGGTTTGCCTGCTGAAAATGCTGCTATTAAGAATAAGGTGGCACCTGCTAAGTGGACGCGCGAAAATATTGATTATATGCGCAAACAATTAAAAGCATTAGGTTTAGCTTATGATTGGTCACGTGAGTTAGCAACTTGTGATGCTGATTATTATCGTTGGGAACAGTGGTTATTTATTCAGTTATATAAAAAAGGTTTGGTTTATAAAAAAACTGCTCCTGTTAATTGGGATCCAGTTGATCAAACCGTATTAGCGAATGAACAAGTTATTAATGGGCGTGGTTGGCGTTCTGGTGCCTTGGTAGAGCGGCGTGAAATTTCTCAATGGTTTATCAAAATTACTGCTTATGCAGAAGAATTATTAGATGATTTAAATACACTTGAACAGGGTTGGCCCAATGCAGTACGTTTAATGCAGCAAAATTGGATTGGACGTTCTGAAGGGGTAGAAATTGTATTTCAAGTTGGTGATGATGATTTAACAGTTTTTACTACTCGTCCTGATACTTTGATGGGTGCTACCTATGTAGCAATAGCGGCAGAACATCCATTAGCTAAACAAGCGGCGACAACTCAAGCCAATTTAGCAGAATTTTTAGCAACATGCAATAAAACTGCTACTGATGAAGCTACCATTGAAACAATGGAAAAATTGGGTATGGATACTGGTTTAAAAGCTATTCATCCAATTACAGGTGAAGCTTTACCAGTATGGGTAGCTAATTTTGTATTAATGAATTATGGTACTGGGGCAATTATGTCAGTACCAGCTAATGATCAACGTGATTTTGAATTTGCTAAGAAATATAATATACCGATAAAAGAAGTAATTGATGAAAATGGAATCTTAATAAATTCTAATCAATTTAATGGATTAAGTTCAAAAGAAGCTTTTTCCGCTATTGCAGAACATTTAGAACAGCAAGACAAGGGCAAACGACAAGTAAATTATCGTTTACGTGACTGGGGAGTATCGCGTCAACGCTATTGGGGTTGTCCGATTCCGATGATTGAATGTCCAAATTGTGGCACCGTACCAGAAACCGATTTACCAGTACGCCTACCAGAAGATGTTATTTTAGAAGGTAGCGGCTCTCCGATAAAACCTGAATTTTATCAAACTAAATGCCCACAATGTGGCACAGATGCAAAACGTGAACAAGATACCTTTGATACCTTTATGGAATCCTCTTGGTATTATGCCCGTTATGCTTGCCCAGATGCTGATAGTGGCATGTTAGATGAGCGCGTGAATTACTGGTTGCCAGTGGATCAATATATTGGTGGCATTGAACATGCGATTTTACATTTGTTATATGCACGCTTTTTCCATCGCTTAATGCGCGATGAAGGATTAGTGAAAAACAATGAACCATTTAGCCGCTTATTAACACAAGGCATGGTACTGAAAGATGGTACCAAAATGTCAAAATCTAAAGGCAACACGGTTGATCCCCAAGATTTGATTAATAAATATGGTGCTGACACAGTACGCTTATTTATAATGTTTGCAGCTCCACCGGAACAATCTTTAGAATGGTCAGATAGCGCAGTAGAAGGATCATTTAAATTTTTAAAGCGTCTTTGGAAACAAGTAGTGGTTAATGTTGAACAACAACCACCAGCTTTAACAACTGACAAACTATCAAAATCAGAACGCGACTTACGCCGTCAAGTTCATGAAACAATAGCCAAAGTTGGAGACGATATAGGTCGCCGCTATACTTTTAATACTGCAATTGCAGCGATAATGGAACTACTAAATAGTTTCAACAAAGCTGAAGATACAGTCCAAACTCGTGCGATTATGCGAGAAGGATTAGAAGCAATAGTACTAATGTTATCACCAATTGTGCCGCATATGACCCAAATATTATGGGAAAAATTAGGACATTCTGGACTAATTATGGATGCAAGCTGGCCACAAGTAGATAAAACTGCCTTAAGTATAGAAGAACTTGATATGGTGGTGCAAGTAAATGGCAAATTACGCGGCAAAATAACAGTAGCGGTAGATGCAGATAAAAAAACAATTGAAGATATTGCTTTAAATGAACCAAATGTACAACGCTTTATTGCTGATAAAACTATAAAGAAAGTGATAGTAGTGCCTAAAAAATTGGTTAATGTGGTTGTTGTTGGGTGAGGAGATAGATTACTATCATGGCAAGCTTGTTAATTGATCATATTGATGATCACACATTTACACAATTGGATAAAATGGCTGGTAATTCCGGCGAAAGTCCAACACAACTGGTACGCTTTTTATTAGCAGCTAGTTTGTATCATTCACATAAAATGAGCTTTCAAGCAGCAGCGGCTTTATCAGGTTTAGGTTTTGATGGTTTTAAAAAACGTTTACGAGAAGATTTTTCGACAGGATACGTGATTGCTGCTGAGGTTGTTGAAGAAGATTTGCATACAGCACAACAATTATCTAAATATTCATGAAAGTAGTATCAAATACAAGTCCACTCGTTTTTTTAAGCAGTGTTGATAGCTTGGATATGTTGTCTTCCTGCTTTAACCATATTTTTATTCCAGAAGCTGTTGTAAATGAATTTGGAAAAGATCAGTTACCTGAAATAATTGATATTCATAGAATTTCAATAGAAGGCAAGACTTTTGTGGATAGCCATTATGGTTCATTGCATCGTGGAGAATTGGAAGCGATTCAACTTGCGCGTGAGCTAAATGCTGATTTAGTATTGTTGGACGACTTATTAGCACGTAAAAAAGCAAAAACATTAAATCTTAACGTAATGGGTACATTAGGTATTTTTTTATTTGCATGTCGTGAAGGTTACATTTCTCCGTTATTAGCAGAACAAAAAATAGATGTCTTAGTGCAAGAATATGATATGTATGTGGCATCTAATTTATTAGAAAATGTCAAATATGAATTAAGATCATTAAATTTTAAACATCGTTGAAGCTCGTAGGTTGGGCTGACGAGAGGATACGCAGTCACGGAGCGTAGCGGAGTAAGCCCAAGCTACATTAATTGGTAGTATGAGTTTGACATGAGGTGAAATATTATGAAAAATAAACCCAATCCTGAATTAATAGATGAAACCAATCCTGAATGGACTGATAAAATGTTTAATGAAGCATTGCCTGCATCAGAAATATTATCAGAGTTATTAGAAAGTTATATTTTAACATATGAAAACACTTAATTTATATCCTATTGATTATCCTTTTGAAACTTTGGTATCAAAAATCAATTCAGAACCACCAACCCTGATTTTGGATTCTGAATTTCAAAAAAAGTATAAATGGGATCAAAACGGTTGGAAAAGAGCTTCAAAATTCATAGAGTCTTGTTTAATGAGAATTCCTTTGCCAACATGTTATTTCGTTGAATTAACTGGTAAAAAAATACTAGTCATAGATGGTGTACAAAGATTATCTACAATTGTGAATTTTTTTAATGATGAATTTGCACTTGAAGGTTTAACTATATTTGAGGAATTAGAAGGTAAAAAATTTTCTGAATTAAATGAAAAAATTCAATCTGAATTAAAAGCAACAACAATTAGATCTATTATTTTAAGAAAAGAAAACCCTAAAAATTTAATCCAAGAAGTTTTCTCCAGATTAAATCAAGGTACAGTTGAACTCTCCAATCAAGAAATCAAATTTGCTACATAGGCAAATTCAATAAATAATTACATGAGAATTCTTTTTATATTAACATTATTAATTACTCTAAATAGCTGCGGCTTTCATTTACGCGGAGCTAAAGGTTTAGATTTTTCATATATATATATAAAATCTGAATCTGCTGATGCTATTGCCGCTAAAGTCATGCAACTGTTAAAAGAACAAGACGTATCAATATTAAAAACAGCAGATGGCGCACAAGCTATAGTATATTTACGTAATCAAGGCATAGGTGAACGTATGATCACTATTTCTTCTACAACCGGTAAAATCGCAGAGTTTGAATTAAATTTTCATGTTGATATGGAAGTTCGTCGCCCAGACGATACAGTATTACTAGAAAAAAGACGACTCAGTATATTGCGTGATTACCGTTTTGATGAAACCGCAGTTTTGGCAGCAGGCGTGGAATCTGAAATGTTAAGGCAAGAAATGTTTCGTGAAATCGTTGCACAAGTTATGCGTAGATTAGAAGTTCTAAAATTAGGTAAAATACAAACAACTAAAATTAAACTTAAAGGTTTAAAAGCTAATTATTTCATTGGAGACAATTTCCAACTGGATTTAATAGAAAAAACTGTCAGAAGTTACCCGGTAGATATTTGGCTAACTTTATCGAAAGGAACAGATTTATTCTTTTTGACTCCTTCAAAAGATCAATCTTGGCAAATTAACCAACAACCAAAAGCTTGGCAAACATCAGTACCAATAACAAAAAGACGACATCATTTATTAAATTTTACAATACCAGCTGATATTGAAGGAAAATATATATTTCGCGCTGTTTATACTCATAGTGGCACAACTTTAGATTTGCAAGATCTTAATTCTGCTATTTTAAGGTCTAATATTGTTGAAGGGAAAACTATTATAGAATAGAAAACAAGTTAAAAATCAGATATAATTATATTTTTTAAAATTATGCTACAATAATTGTGACTATTGAAACTGATCGTTTAATCAGTCCCATAGAAAATTCTGAAGATAATGTTATTGATAGGGCTATTCGCCCAACAAAGTTAAGTGATTATGTTGGGCAAGCGCATGTTAGTGAACAAATGGAAATCTTTATTCCTGCCGCTAAATCACGCAATGAGCCACTTGATCATGTACTTATCTTTGGTCCACCGGGTACCGGTAAAACTACTTTATCACATATCATTGCTAATGAAATGGGTGCAAATTTACGTCAAACATCAGGTCCGATTTTAGAACGTCCGGGTGATTTAGCCGCTTTATTAACTAATTTAGAGGCTAATGATGTTTTATTTATAGATGAAATTCATCGTCTCAGCCCTATGGTTGAGGAAATTTTGTATCCAGCAATGGAAGATTTTCAATTAGATATTATGATTGGTGAAGGTCCATCAGCTCGTTCGATTAAAATTGATTTACCCCCTTTTACCCTCGTAGGTGCTACTACTCGTGCTGGTTTATTAACATCACCTTTACGTGATCGTTTTGGTATTACTCAGCGTCTTGAATTTTATTCCCATCATGATTTAGCCAGTATTATTAGTCGTTCTGCTGGTATATTGAATTTAGAAATGGATGATGATGCTGCAAATGAATTGGCGCGTCGCTCACGAGGTACTCCACGTATTAGTAATCGTTTATTACGGCGAGTACGTGATTATGCTCAAGTACGTGCAAATGGGATTATTAATCATAAAGTTACACAGGATGCATTAGATTTACTCAATGTTGATACATATGGTTTAGATATGATGGACCGAAAATTGCTTATGGCAATCATGGAGAAATTTAATGGTGGACCAGTGGGTATAGAAAATTTAGCCGCTATTATAGGTGAAGAACGCGGTACAATTGAAGATGTTATTGAACCATTTTTGTTACAACAGGGTTTATTAATACGTACTCCAAGAGGCCGAGTAGTCACTGCCTTAACATGGCAACATTTTGATTTAAATAAGAAAAAATTATAAATATAAAAAATGAATGAATTATCATTGGTACAATTAGTGCAAAATGCCAGTATATTAGTACAACTGGTGATGCTATTTTTATTAACAATTTCTATCTATTCATGGACGCTAATTTTTCGCAAAAGTCGTTTTTTAAAGAAGGCTCGTAAAGCAGCGAAAGAGTTTGAAGATAGTTTTTGGAAGTTTAAAGATTTAAATGGATTATATAATCGTATCTGTAGTTATGATGATGAACCAACAGGTATGGAAAATATTTTTACATCTGGATATATGGAATTTATCAGGTTGCGTAAACAAACTCATATGTCAGCGGATGCCTTATTAGAAGGTTCACAACGCGCTATGCGTGTTGCTTTGCATCGAGAAATAGATCAGTTAGATGCTAATTTACCAGCATTAGCTACAGTTGGTTCTGTAAGCCCATATATAGGCTTGTTTGGAACTGTCTGGGGTATTATGAATTCTTTTCATGCTTTAGGTAGTATGCAGCAAGTTACATTAGCAATGGTAGCACCGGGTATTTCTGAAGCATTAATTGCTACAGCAATGGGGTTATTTGCGGCAATTCCAGCGGTAATGGCTTATAATCAGTATGTTAATGATGCTGATCGTTTAACTACTCGTTATGATACATTTTTAGATGAGTTTACCGGCATATTACAACGTCAAGCACATTCAAATCTATAATTATGTCGCAGCATTATCGTCGTCGTCGTCGTCGCATCACTGATATGAATGTAGTACCTTATATTGATGTGATGTTAGTATTGTTAATTATTTTTATGATCACTTCACCTTTATTAAGTAAAAGTGTTGATGTGCAATTGCCAAATGTAAAAAAAGCAACAACTGTGTCTTCTTCAAATGCAAAAGTTATTATAGTTTCTATAAATGCACAAGGGCAGTTATTTGTTGATCAAGATAAAAAACCACTTTCAACAGAACAACTTATTATTCGTATTACTGCCTTAAGACGTTTATCTTCAAATCCATCTGTATTAGTGAGAGGAGATAGTCGTTTAGCTTATGGTGAAATTGTAAAAATAATGTCATTATTACAAGAAGCTGGAGTATCTAAAGTTGGATTAATGACAAAACCATTGAAAGAGTGATATGTGGGATAAAATTGTTTCATTTATTTATGCTCTGATTATTAATGGAATTCTGCTAGCTATATTATTATATTATAGTTTTAACTGGGGTAATAATTCTTCATCTAAATCTACACCAACAGCTACTACTAATGAAGTATTTGTAGATGAAAATGCTGTAGGTGCTGAAATTGAACGTTTAAAACAAGTAGAGCAAGCTGAACAACAAAAGAGTCAATATGATCAAGTAATTACTGAATCATATTTGGAACAGTTAAGTCAGCAAGAACAAAAAGCAATAGAAGAAATAGAAGCCTTAAAACAACGTAGATTAGTAGAAATGGAAACCTTAATAAAACTTAGGCAAGAAGCAGCATTAGCGCAAGAGAATTAAAAATTATATGTGGGATAAAATTCTTTCATTTTTTAATTCGTTAGTTATTCATGGTTTATTATTTGGTATCTTAATTGTTAGTTTAACATGGCAAAAGATTCCTGAAATAAAAATATCACCTTCTTCAGTCGCTGAAACAGAACAAGTACCTGTTATGCAAGCTGTTGCAATGAATGAGGAACAATGGTTAGCTACGATTAAAAACAATGAAAAATCTTCTGTTTCTATAACAAAGTTAGAACAGAGCTTAATTGATAAAAGACAGGCTTTAAATGAATTACGTCAACAAAAGCTGTTAGAACAACAGCGTTTAGCTTTAATTAAGCAACGTCAAGTAGCTGAAGCGGCTGCATTAGCAAAGTTAAAACATGAACAAGCTGAAAGGCGTAAGTTAGAACAACAGATTCGTTTAGATAAAATTGCTGAAGAAAAACATCGTCAAATAGCAGAAAGGGCACGTTTAAAGCGTCGAGAAAAACTGCGACGTGCATATGAGGCAACTGAACAGGCTCGTATTGCTAGAGAGAAAAAACGTGAAGCGATAAAACTGGCTTTATTAGCCAGAAAGCAAAAGCGTGATATGGCTGAACGCGCTCGTTTAGCCAGAGAGAAACAACGTCGTGCTGCTAGGCGTGCCCGTTTAATACGGGAACGTAAAGAAGCAGCAGAACGGGCTGAACGCGCTCGTCGTTTAGCCAGAAAGAAACAAACTAAGCTTGCAAAGGAACGCGCTCGTCGTCTAGCAGAAGAAAAGAAACGTCAAGCGGCAGCAGAACGCGCTCGTCGTATCGTAGAAGAAAAGAAACGTCAAGCGGCAGCAGCAGCGTCAGCAGCAGAACAACGCGCTCGTCGTCTAGCAGAAGATAAGAAACGTCAAGAAGCGGCTGAAAAAAATAAACTTGCTGAACTTAAAAAATTGCGTGAGGATAAAGCTAAAAATCGTCAAACACTCATTAAAACGACAGTAGGCAAAATTCAAGCCCAAGTTTTGAATAAATGGAGACGTCCAAGGGGTACTCCTCACAATATTTCTTGTATTATAGAATTGCGTGTCAGGAGCAATGGTGTTATTAGCTCTGTTATTATTAGTGAAAGCAGTGGTGATAGAATTTTTGATCAATCAGCAATCGTAGCTATACGCCGTTCTTCACCATTACCTATTCCTTCTGAATTACGTGATACCTTTAAACATTTTAAATTTACTTTTAGACCCAATTAAAACATGCTAAAAATAATATTTTTTTTTATAAGTTATTTTATATTCATAAATAATAGCTATGCTGAAATTTTAAATATAGACATCGTGGGTGGCAAGGAAGATAACGGAAAAAAAGCTATTGCCATTGTACCTTTTGCTCAACAAACTGGAATGCAAGCATTACCTCAAAATATTGCCGGTATTGTTTCTAAAAATTTAACAAGTAGTGGTTTGTTTAATCCTTTAGACACAAAAAAATTACCAGAACAACCTTTTTATGCTCCTCAAGTTAATTTTGCCCGTTGGCAGGCTATTAATATGCCTTATTTAGTTATTGGACGAGCTATTAGCGGTAAAACTGGAGTTTATCAAATAGAATTTGAATTATTTGATGTGTATGATCAGAAGCGTCTGATCGGATTAGCCTATCAAGCCACTACTCAAACTTTAAAACAAGTATCAAATAAGATAACTGATGATATTTATTATGCGCTGATGGGAAAACGTGGTATTTTTAGTACACGTATTGCCTATGTGAGTGTACATAGACACACTGGTCAAAAACCACAATATCACCTATCAATTGCAGATGTAAATGGAGAAAATCCCCAATTAATGTTAAGATCAAATGAACCGGTTTTTTCACCTAGTTGGTCTCCAGATGGAAAAAATATTGCCTATGTCACTTATAGCAATATCGCTAAGCGTAAACGTATGGCAATTTATATACAAGAAATTAGTACTGGTAAGCAAAGTTTAATTTCAGCATACCGTGGTTTGAATGCCGCTCCTGCATGGTCTCCTGATGGTCAATATTTAGCTTTTACTTTATCAAAAGATAATAACCCAGAAATATACATCTATTCTATAAAAAAACGTCAATTCAAACGCCTAACTAATAACCCGGCGATTGATACTGAAGCGAAATGGGCACCAAATGGTAAATCAATCGTATTTACATCTGATCGTTATAAGAAAAAGCCTCAAATTTATCGTATTGGAGTTAATGGTGGCAAAGCACGACGCTTAACTTTTAAAGGTCGTTATAATGCACGCGCTAGTTTTTCCCCAGATGGTAAGAAATTAACTTTTTTACATCAACAAAAAGGTCAATATCAAATTGCTGTTTTAAACTTAAAAACTAAAAAATTAAAGATTGTAAGTAAAAGCAAATTCAACGATTCACCTAGTTTTGCGCCTAATGGAGAACTTATAATATATTCAACTGGCAATGAACTTGCTATCGTTTCAGTTGATGGTAAAATACAAAAACGTTTAACTATACCAATAAGTGAAGTGCGTGAACCAACATGGTCACCTTTTACACAATAATAGGAAATTTTCAATGAAAATATGGCAGACTATATTCTTAATATTTTTAACTGTTGTTATATCAACCGCTTGTGCGAAAAAACCGCTAGTTAAAAAAGGCAGTAAAGCTCAACAGGCATCACGGATACCACCACCGCTATTTCGCCCGTCTCCTTCAATGCGACCTAATTTTCCTGTTGCAACAATGAATACTGGAAATGGGACTAATTTGGCAGCTGGTAATTTTCCTGAATTCGGAAATTCAAGTGGTGGTTCAAATCAGCGTCTTACTGGCTTTCCTAATCAACGAATAATTTATTTTGGTTTTAATAAAAGCACATTAAAAGAAAAGGATCGTAAGATTCTACAATCTCATGCAACTTTTTTAAAAAATAATCCTAGTAGTTTTGTGCGTATAGAAGGGCATACTGATGAACGTGGTTCACGTGAATATAATTTAGCATTAGGTGAGCGGCGTGCTAAGACTGCACGGGAGTTATTGTTGAAATTAGGTGTTATAGAAAATCAAATTTCTATTTTAAGTTATGGTGAAGAGCAGGCAATTGCTTTAGATCATACTGAAAAAGCATGGCAAAAAAATCGTAGAGTTGAGTTGATTTACCCTTAAATCTTGGATCCAATTATACGACTTGCTTGTTTTATTTTATTGCTTATTGGTTTGACAATAAGCAATTGGTTTTTTATTATTGTAGTACCATTGTTTTTGGTAATATTTAGATGTTACTGTAGTTTCACTTCAGTTTTGCCATTGTTAATGCGTTTACGCTGGTTTTTTTTATCTTTATTAGTTCTACACGCTTTTCACAATCTTGCGGTTTTAATCATTATTGTTTTAGCGGCTCATTTATTAATGTTTACTACTTCCATCAAGGAGCTAATTGCTGCTTTATTGTGGTGGTTGTATCCATTTAAAAAATTAGGTTTTAACACTGAAAGATTCGCAGTTAGACTGAGTCTAATTTTTGAAACTGTAGAATCAGTGCAAAAACTTCAATTAGCTTCATCTAGCACTAGCAAAAATCCTATCAAGAAAATTACTGAAACTGTCAGTAATTTATTTATACAAATATTGCATCATGCTGAAACCACTCCATTAGTTAGTTTAGAAATAGCAGAGACTAAATCACCGCCTTTGTGGCAATGGATTTATCCAGTTTTATTGATTATTGTATGGATAAGGCAATAAATTGAGTTCTTCAATAAACCGATAGTCACGCTGATTTTTTGATATTAACTGATAATTCCAACTTATTGCCGTTGCAGCAATTAAAGCGTCAGGAATTAGTAATCCATGACTTAAACGATATTTGCAAAGCAATTTATCTGCGTGAGTTGAAATATTTTCATTGAGATTGAGTATTTGAAAACGACGGATAAATAGTTCTATACTACGCAATTCATTTTTATTGCGGCAGCCAACTACAAGTTCCATTTTTGTAATCATGCTGATTGCAAGTTTCGCTTTTTGTTCATATTGTCTAAGACAATTCAAAGCTTCATTAATATTACGCCCAGCATCAATTAAAATATCTGTATCAACAACAATTACATTAATCAATATTTTAACTCCATTCATTCATACGTAAATTTCGTACCCAATCTCTACTATCATCCATATCATCTCGATTACACCACATACCAATAAATGGTTCATTTCCTATATCGGATAAATTATCATTGCTTTTCTCTGAAGAATTATCATAGCGTAATTTCAGAAAAGCAATAAAATCAATTACCTCTTGTTGAGCAAACTGCGGCAAAGAAATTACATCATGTAGCAATTTTTCTTGATTCATAATCATACACCATTTATCAAATACCAACTATTTATTCTATCATAAATCTAAAAGTAGTAGCAGTTTCTTGCTAAATCACCGCCTTTATGGTAATGGATTTATCCAGTTTTATTACATAAAATCCTAGTAAGGCATTCATTAGTGCCATTTTAGAATATTTGTTTATATCTTCTAATCTTATTGGTGTTGCTATTATTTTTTTTTGTTGTAATAGTCGCGCTCGGGTTGTGCCTTGTAGTAGGGGTGTTGTTGGTGTAATCCATTTATTTTCATGATAAAATGCAACATTGGCAATTGATGTGTCTGTTATAAATCCATTTTTTATTATTAATATGTCGTCTGCTGTTTGTGACTGTAATTTGTTTAAAGCGTCTCTATTTAAGTATTTAAATTGATAATTAATTTCATTAGCTATAACAGTTTGAAAGGTTTTAAATTGTCTTTCTGTGTAATGACTATATTGAATATCTTCAATTGTATTTGAATAAATTACACGACATTTATAAATGCCATTTGTTGATGGCGGTATAATAAATTGTTTTAGATCGATAGTATTCAATTGACTGTTAAAATGTTGTCTTGTATAATTTAGACGCTGGTTATGAAATTCTAAATTTTGTGGAATTCCATTGATAATTTTGATGGTTTCTAAGAATAATTGTTGATTTAACATATTATTTATATTTATTTTAATAAAAAGTTAAATTATCCCAAAAAAAAGCAAGGGGGGATGATAAACATAACTTCGCATCAACTCCCCACGCTCCCCTCTTATTTAAACTTAAAAGGGTAAAATAGGTAAAGTTTAAAGGGTTACGAGCCTGGACACCCGGAAGCCCACGAAGTTGTAGCGGAGCGTCGGCGTGCACCCGCCGCGGAAAGCCGAGCAGACGAACCCCGCGTCGCCGTCCCACGATCCGCCACGAAAGGAGAAACGGCTTGCTTCTGTAACAGACTGTTTTTCTTTGCCATTATATTCATCAGTAAATTCAGAACCGGTCCATTCCCAGACATTCCCCGAAGTATCATATAAACCAAAAGGATTAGCATCATAATCTCCCACTGGAGAAGTATGACCAAGGTTGTCATCATAATTCGCCTTAGTTTCATCAATATCATTACCCCACCAATAATCAGTTTCCGTACCAGCTCTAGCTGCATATTCCCATTCAGCCTCAGTAGGAAGACGATATTGTTGTCCGGTTTGTTGACTTAACCATTCTGTATAAGCCACAGCGTCATGCCAAGAAATATTTATAACAGGTCTATTATAACGCCCCCAACCTTCATCATTTGGTTTTTTTCTTTTTTTAAATAATCTACTAGTCTGTTTACAAAAATAGTCATATTCAGCAAAAGTCACCGGATAACGTCCCATAGCAAAACTTTCTACTGATACTTTATGCACTGGTTGTTCCCTCTCAGAACCAGTAATATTCCCCATACGAAAGGTTCCAGCAGGTATTAACACCATTTCTGGTCCATCATTGCCATCTTTTAGGCGATCACGGAAAATATCGCCCGGTTTCATTTTATTAGAAGTCATTTGAACTTGAGTTTCTGGCACCAACAATTCATCATATGTACAATCAAACAGCATCGGCAAAGTGTCACGCATTTGCCATCCAACATATTGAACACCATTATGTTCAAAAACTATTGGAATCATATCAGGGTTACTAGGAGGATTAGACAAACTCACAGGACAAATATCCAATAAAACTTCCCAAGGGCTGGCTTGCATTGCAGTTTGCATTTTATCAGGAGTTAAAATTATTGCCGAAGACAAAATTTCACTACCAACCGCCTTTTGTAGCGGCTCTAAGGATTCCTTAACTTCTCTAAAATTCTCAATTTTACGCTGACGATTTTGAGTAATATCTTGCACAGCCTCCATATTTGGAGCATACAAAATATTATCCGATAAACGTTCAATACCACTAGCGATTATATCAATATATTCTATACAGTTATTATTTTCTTTAGGTAGAAAAATTCCACTAATTTTATTATAAGAATCATGAATAGTATTAGCAGCTCCAAGAACTGAAATAAATGTTTCTATCATATTAATAAATTCCTTGGTTGGTTAAAATTGGTTCAAAGCAGAGAGGGCAACCATAAAGGATTGCCCCTACAATTTAACATGTTTATTTTATATTGGTTTTCGTGTATAAGTATCGTGCGTTACAGCCTACATTAACTTATAAAATAATTCTCATGAAATTAACTATATTTTTATTATTAACCATATTAACATTCCCAGCTTGTTCTAAAAATGAGGCTATTTATTATCCTGATACTAAAGAAGTACATATTCCTAAAGTTATTATCAACGGCGATTCATCAGGCGATTATTTTGCTGTAAAAATACAACAACAAACAAATGGAAATTTTAAGATTTCTAGTATTATAAAAGCTAATAAAGATAAATTGCTATTAAACGGTAAAATTTATACTGTTAATGAGCAACAGCCGTGGGCAGAGGCGGTTTATATTAAAAACGGCAAAATTGAATTTGTCGGTTCAAATGCTGCGGCAAAAACTATTGCTGCTACTGATGCTGAAATCATCAATCTTAAAGGGGCTATGGTAATGCCGGGCATACAGGATATTCATATGCACCCCTTGGAAGCTGAATCGCCTTTTGCTGGCACTTGTCTATTAAGCAATCAGGAAACAAATGCGGAAAATTTTATTGCTGTTTTAAGAGATTGTGCGCCGTATCAGCTTGCTAGTGATTGGGTGCTTGGTTCTGGGCATTCAATTTTTACTTTATTAGAATCTAATCGTTTGCCGGTTGAGATTTTAGATCAAGCAATTCCTGATAAACCAGCCGTAATCATGGAAGAAACATCACATTCAATTTGGGTAAATTCCAAGGCACTGGCAGTTGCTGGAATTGATAGTAACACGCCAAATCCAACTGGCGGAGTAATTGTCAAAGATCCTTTGACAGGCAAACCTACAGGCATATTATTTGATTCTGCCGGTGATCTTATTATGGATATGGCTTGGTTGCCAACAGATGCAAT
Organism: Candidatus Marithrix sp.; assembly: GCA_016744775.1. Taxonomy (GTDB): domain Bacteria; phylum Pseudomonadota; class Gammaproteobacteria; order Beggiatoales; family Beggiatoaceae; genus Marithrix. The sequence continues at coordinate 66,883 of JADGDS010000008.1, read as the reverse complement.
TAAAAAACTGAATTATAAAGGACTTTCTCGTGCTTTAAAAAAAATAAATTCCTATGGCATTACTTCGCTGGCAGAAGGCAGAACCTATTGGAAACGCGGTTTTCAGGAGGCTTGGCAACAAGCTGAAACAGAAGGAGAACTTACTGTTAGAGCTGTATTGAATTTATGGCTGTATCCCAATGAAGATGATGATTTGCAGATTAACAAATTGAGCAAATTATATAAAAATAATCCGAACAGTTTGCTTAAAATATCTCAAGTCAAAGTTTATTCAGATGGAATATTAATTAATACTACGGCAGCGATGTTAAAGCCTTATCTCGTGACATTAGGTGAAATACCTAGCAAAAATGGTTTGAATTATTTTACTGAACCAAGATTAATAAAATATATTAAGGCACTTGAAGCAGTTGGTTTTGATTTTCATATTCACGCAATCGGCGATAGAGCTGTGCATGAATCACTTAATGCTATTGAACAAGGCAACGGATTGAGCCGACATAGGATTACTCATTTGGAAATTGTTAATCCAGCGGATTATAAACGATTTAAGCAACTTAATGTAATTGCTGATATGCAAGTAGCGGGAGATTTCACCCAGCCTTCAGTTTGGTCTGAAAATAAAGATTTAATTGGCAACAGAGCGGATAATTTAATTCCCTTAAAGAGTTTATATGAGGCTGGTGCCAGAATAACACTTAGTAGTGATTGGGATGTAAGCACATTAAACCCGTTCGTTGGAATGCAAAACGCCTTAACAAGAAAGCCGCAGAATTTACCTAACTTGGCAACAGTAATTAAAGCATATACAATTAATGCCGCTTATGCTTTAAGACAAGAAAATACAACTGGTTCAATTGAAGTAGGCAAATTTGCGGATATTATTGTTCTGAATCAAAATATTTTTAATGTTTCAATAGATAAAATTAAAGATACTAAAGTGTTAAAAACTTATCTGAATGGCAATTTAGTGTTTAGTAGGTAATGGTTCCTATATTTATAAGTTTTGTACTTTCCAAGGAGCTTTGTTTCAAAAAATCTGCTAATAAGCTCTTATTATTGAGAGTTTTTAAATATTCTTGTCTGGTTTCATTCAGAATCAATGGAGGTATTAAATCATTCTGAATATACTGAAAAGCCATTAAAAGTCTGCCAATTCTGCCATTACCATCGGCAAAAGGGTGAATTTGTTCAAACTTTATATGAAAATCAGCTATTTGCTCAAAATTTAGATTTTTATTAGCATATTGAAACAATAAATTTTCAAGATCTTGTGATATTTTATTTGGAGCAGATAATTCAATATCCACACCTCTTATATACCTATCATCCATTCTATAAGCACCAATAGGCTTTGCTATAAAATCACCCGATACTTTCAAAGCATCTTCAAACATTATATAATGTAAATCTTTAATAAAAGATGAACTTATATTACTATTTGGATTAGTTCCCTCCCTTATAATAACATCATAAGCTTTTGCAAAGCCTAATACAATTAACTGTTCGCTAAGAGGTTTACCATCAGCAGTAGTACCTTTTTCTAAAAGTCGCTTTGTTTCACCAAAAGTAAGACTTATCCCCTCAATTGCATTAGAATGATGAGTGATAGATATACGAAGCTCTCTAAATAATAACTCTCTTTCTCTTAAGCTTAAATTGCTAAGTTTCATTATTAATGATTTATAATGTTTTATTTTTTTGATTCAACATTATTACCAGCAGGATTTGCAAAACGATTATTTAAATCTTGTACATGTATATTTACTTTGCTTAATATCCCTGCAATACGGCTACGCATTTTATTGCCCCAAGCAACTGGTTGATCTATAAAGCTTATCAATAATGAACGCCTTGTACCTGTATTTTTCAATAAAGCCCGTGCTAAAGCATTATAATTGGCATTTTCTGGTGTGTATTCAGGAATTCTTTTTAGTATGTAATTAGCTGTCATTTTAGTAATGTTAAGGTGCAATGACATTAACAAAATGATAGTTCCAGTACCAAACAAGCCTAAAACTATAGGATTTTGAGTTGATAAATCAATTTCACTAAAATTAAACCATATTCCCGCAATAACTGCTAAAACTACAAGTAATATTCCTTCAGTAACAAAAACATATTTTTTCCAACGCTTAAATAATCCTTGTAATTGCGGTATTAATTTATGCTCAATATCTTTTGCAGTATCTTCAAGCATAGAAATGAGTCGATAGGCTCGTTCTACTTCTAGATTATCCATGCGTTTATGAATCTCTTGCATGTCTGCTTGACATTTTTTTTCTAAATGTTCTTGAATACTTTCATCTTCAATTTCTGCCAAATCAGGATTATATATCCTATAAAAATGTCTTGCTGTTAAACCAGCTTCTGCTAAAGCACCTTGCCAAGCTGCAACTACATCTTCAGGATTATTATTTTTAGCTGTCATGTCCATTTGATTCAAAATGAACAGAAATTTATTAAAATCAGGGCGATTAATAGTCTCAGAAACTAAATGCTTTAAAGTATCGGGCATTGATCCCGGTTCTGGGCGACGCGCATCAAAAAAGACTAATACCAAGTCTGATAAATCAAGAATATGTTTGGCTACTTGTAAAGTAGCAGTACGTTGTTGATCTGCATCAAATCCGGGAGAATCAATTAAAATTTTGCCTTTTAATCGTTCACTTGGACAGCTTTTTAATTGTAAATATGTATCAATACGTTCACCTTTTTGATTTTCCATCCCGGTAATTTGTTTACCAATTTGATAAAATGGAAAACGAGGATCTGCATCTAAAGCTAAACCGGGTAATTGATTGTTATCATCATTGAAGCAAATCACAGTAAATTTATCATCAACTGCTTGCATACCTGAACGTTGTAAATCTGCCTGTCCCAGATAGTTATTTATAAAGCTTGATTTACCAGCTGAATAGACTCCAAGTACTGAAATCATAGGCCATCCTGAAATCTTATCGGTATAAGATTGGTCTGGAGATAAAAAGCCTAATTTATGAGCTATTTTATCTAATTCGCGGAATGTTGCAATTATATCTTTTATACATTCATTTTCTTTATTGTTTATATCTGCCATTGATTTTTTTCCTAATAAAGTGATAAAATCTGTTTAGCTATTTTGACATCAAGTTCAATTTTTTGCTTTAAATGTTCTAGATTTGGAAAATTTTCTTCATCACGTATTTTTTGAATAAATTCTACTTCAACATAGTGTCCATAAATATTTTTATCAAAATCAAAAATATGTACTTCTAATAATAAATTTTTACCATTAACCGCTGGATTTGTACCAATATTTGCGGCTCCTACTAATGGTTTTTCTGTAATACCATGTATTTTGACTGCAAATATGCCATGTAATGGAGAAATTCGACGATGTATAGCAATATTAGCAGTAGGAAATCCAATTTTTCGCCCTAGTTGTTTTCCATAAGCAATACGCCCGCCAATTGTAAAAGAACGACCTAATAATTTACTTGCTAATTGAAAATTAGCCTGTTTTAATGTTTGACGAATCCTAGTGCTACTTACTCGTTGTTCATCTATTTTAAATGTATGGCTATTTTCGACGCTAAAGCCATAATTTTTTAATAGATTAAAATCACCTTTACGTTTTTGCCCAAAACGAAAGTCATCACCTATAACTAAATGTTGTATTTTTAAACTCTTGACTAAAATTTGTTCAATAAAATCTTCAGCAGTTAAAGCCGCAAATTTTTTATTAAAATTTAAACATAATACTTTATCAATATTAGTATAGCGGCGCAAAGCTATGAGTTTTTCACGTAATCGGGTTAAACGGGCAGGTGCTTGATCTGGTATAAAAAATTCTTGAGGTTGCGGCTCAAAAATCATAACTAGCATTGGTAATTGCAACTCTGTGGCTTTAGTTGCTAATTGTTTTAAAAGTGCTTGATGACCCAAATGTACGCCATCAAAATTACCTATTGTGGCAACACAATTTTGATGATGTTTGCGTAGCTGGGAAATGCTTCTAATAAATTCCATCTATAAATTACGAGTAGCACGGCGTTTTTTTAATTGAATTAGGGTTAATATAGGTCCAGAAAGCGCGTAAATTAAAAATCCTATAAATATAATTTGCGATGGATCAATTGCAACTAGTACGAATAGCATTATTAACACCGGAATAGTTATAAAAGGTACTCTATCTTTGAGATCAAAGTTTTTAAAACTATTATAACGGACTCTACTAACCATTAAAAATCCGCTAGTTAGGGTTATAAATAATGCTGGTATGACTAATGTGGAACCTTCAATTTTATAATCTGTACCTAACCATACAAATCCAGCCATTAAAGCGGCAGCCGATGGGCTGGCTAATCCTTGAAAATAACCTTTACTTTCATCTAATTCTACTTGGGTATTAAAACGAGCTAAGCGTAATGCTGTAGCGGCAGTATAAATAAAAGCAGCTAACCAACCGATTTTGCCCAGAATATTAGAGATTTCAATTAAGGATGATAAAGACCATTGATACATAAGTAAAGCGGGGGCTAAACCAAAAGAGATTAAGTCTGAAAGACTGTCATATTCAGCCCCAAATGCACTTTCACTACTGGTCAAGCGGGCAACGCGCCCATCGAGACCATCAAGTATCATGGCAATAAAAATTGCAATAGCTGCTGCTTCAAAATGATTCTGAATAGCAGCAACAATTGCATAGAAACCAGAAAATAAAGCGGCAGAGGTGATTAAGTTAGGTAATAAATAAATACCTCTACGCCGCTTATTTTCTGGAGTTTCAATTTCATTGCTCATAGTTGAGTTAGTTTTTAGTTTTATCAACTAGTTGGTTAGCCTTAATCCAAGGCATCATTCCACGCAATTTGGCACCTACTTGTTCAAGTTGATGTTCGCGCCCTAAACGACGTTTAGCTTTGAAACTAGCTTGACCTGTTTGATTTTCCATAATAAATTCTCTTGCAAATTCACCGTTTTGAATTTCTTTCAGAATTTTTTGCATTTCTACCTTGGTTTCATCAGTAATCACACGTGGTCCACGAGTTAAATCGCCATATTCAGCGGTATTAGAAATGGAGTAACGCATATTAGCTATTCCACCTTCATACATTAAATCAACAATTAACTTAAGTTCGTGTAAACATTCAAAATAAGCCATTTCTGGTGCATAGCCTGCTTCTACTAAGGTTTCAAAACCTGCTTGTGCTAAAGAGGTTACGCCTCCACAGAGAACAGCTTGTTCACCAAAGAGGTCGGTTTCTGTTTCTTCACGGAAACTGGTTTCAATAATCCCAGCGCGTCCACCGCCATTAGCACTGGCATAAGAGAGAGCAATATCTCTAGCATTTCCAGAAGAATCTTGATAAATAGCAATTAAAGAAGGTACACCTCCACCTTGGGTATAAGTAGAACGTACTAAATGACCCGGACCTTTTGGCGCGATCATAATTACATCTATATCTTCAGACGGTTCAATTTGTTCAAAATGAATATTAAAGCCATGTGCGAATGCTAGTACGGAACCAGCTTTCAAATTAGGTGCAATACTATCGCGATAAACTTTAGCTTGATTCTCATCTGGAACTAGAACCATAACTAAGTCTGCCCAAGCAACAGCTTGATCAACAGGCATAGTACGTAAACCAGCTTTTTCAACTTTATGGGCTGATTCTGAATCACTGCGCAATCCTACGACAACATCAACGCCTGATTCTTTTAAGTTATTGGCGTGGGCATGACCCTGTGAGCCATAACCAAGAATGGTTACTTTTTTACTTTGAATAATTGATAGATCAGCGTCTTTATCGTAATAGACGTTCATTTAATGTTCCTTTTTTTTATATTATATAAAATAGATAATTACAAATGTAAATTTATATCACCGCGTCCAATACCTAAAATACCAGAACGTACTACTTCCAGTATTTTCATATTTTCTAGTGCTTTAATGAAGGCATTTAATTTCTTAGATGTTCCTGTTAGTTCAACTGTATAATTATGATTAACATCAATAATTTTTCCGCGAAAAATATCAACTAAACGCTTAACTTCTTCGCGTTGATTAGAAGTTGGCACATTAATTTTAACTAACATTAATTCGCGTTCTATATGCACACCTTCTGTTAAATCAATCAGTTTGATCACATCAACTAGTTTATTTAGTTGTTTGGTGATCTGTTCAATTATATGATCAGAACCCCTAGTAACCAAAGTCATTCTTGAAACTGTCGGATCTTCGGTTGCAGCAACGGTTAGTGATTCAATATTATAACCACGCGCTGAAAATAAACCGGCAACTCTTGATAAAGCTCCTGATTCATTTTCTAATAATAGTGAAATTGTATGACGCATTTTTAAGCAAGTTCTCCTTCTGGGCGTAAAACCATTTCATTATGGCTTTTACCGGCAGCAACCATAGGATATACATTTTCTGTTGGGTCAATAATAATATCCATAAATACTAGTTTATCTTTAATCGCTAAAGCTTCCTTCAATGCCGCTTCAACATCGCTGGGTTTTTCGACTTTCATACCAACATGTCCATAACTTTCCGCCAACCTCATAAAGTCTGGCAAAGAATCTACATAAGAATGTGAACAACGATTTTCATAAAACATTTCTTGCCATTGACGTACCATACCCATATAACCATTATTTAAATTAATAATTTTGATCGGCAAATCAAATTGTTTACAAGTCGATAATTCTTGTATGCACATTTGAATGCTGGCTTCACCGGTAACACAAACTACTGTATCATCTGGATAAGCTAATTGTACACCCATAGCCGCTGGCAGACCAAATCCCATCGTACCTAAGCCACCGGAATTAATCCATCGGCGTGGTTGCAAGAATTGATAGAATTGTGCAACAAACATTTGATGTTGACCAACATCAGATGTAACGAAAATTTCACCTTTAGTCAGTTCACTTAATTTTTCTATTACAAATTGTGGTTTAATTCTGTCACTATTGCGATTATAAGCCAAAGATTTTTTTTCTTGTTTCCAAGTTTTAATTTGTTGCCACCAAGCAGCTAAAGCATTAGCATCTGGTTTTTTATCAGTTTCTTTAATGATGTTTATAAGCGCGGTTAATACTCGATCAACTGTTCCAACAATTGGAATATCAACTGTTACAGTTTTAGATATTGAAGCAGGATCAATATCAATATGTATAATTTTAGTATTAGGACAAAATTGTTCAAGATCGCCTGTTACCCGATCATCAAAGCGGGCACCAATTGCAATTAATACATCAGCTTGGTGCATTGCGGTATTAGTTTCATAGGCACCGTGCATTCCTAACATTCCAATAAATAAAGGATCATTTGCCGGATAGCTACCTAAACCCATTAAAGTTTGAGTAATAGGAAAACCTAATAAGCGGGTAAATTCAATTAATTCTTTTGAGGCGTTAGCCATTATCACTCCACCACCAGTATAAATAACTGGGCGTTTCGCTGATAAGATCAATTCAGCGGCGCGACGTATTTGTCCCATATGTCCATTCAGCACCGGCTTATAAGATCGCATTTGAATAGTTTCTGGATATTCAAACACTGCCTTATGTGCAGTTATGTCTTTAGGAATGTCTATTATAACTGGACCGGGACGACCAGTGGTGGCTATATAAAACGCTTTTTTAATAGTTGTCGCTAACTCATTAACATCTTTAACTAAAAAATTATGTTTGACGCATGGACGAGATATGCCAATAGAATCAACTTCTTGGAAAGCGTCATTACCAATAAGCGCGCTAGAGACTTGTCCTGTTATAACAATCATAGGAATAGAATCCATATAAGCAGTGGCTATACCAGTAATAGCATTAGTTGCACCGGGTCCAGAGGTTACTAATGCCACCCCGGGTTTACCTGTAGCTCGTGCATATCCATCAGCTGCATGAGTTGCTCCTTGTTCATGCCGAACCAGAATATGTTGCACCTTATTTTGTTGAAATAAAGCATCATAAATATGCAGTACCGCACCACCCGGATATCCAAATAAAAATTTGACATCTTCGGCAACTAAACTATTAATTAAAATATTGGCACCAGTTATTTGATCAGCTTCATTGGCATCCTCGTTCATTTCAGTCCTCTTTTATAAAGTTAATATTAAAATTCTTTTTGAATTATGTTTAGCAAACGTTTTCTCATGTTAAGGTTTTTACCTTTGACCCAAAAAACAACAAGATTTTCATCTGTAATACATCGAATAACGCTAAGGTATTTATTATCATTTTGCCCTGTGACTGAATAATAATTATTAATTTCTATATTATAGAATCCAGCTTTTTTAGTTGCTAATTTGGCTTGACTTAAACAGATTTCTTGGCTGAAAATAGTATCCATTTCAATTTTTGATATTAGCATGTCATGGGGTTTATCTTCTGTAGGTTCAATGTTATGATTAAACCCTTGAATTTTTTTTCGTAATATATTAGCTTGTTGTTTAATATTATTAAGAGTATTTGCAACTACAACTACTACTACGATTCCTTCATGAGCCAAACATTTGATAACAGCTTTATACTTATAAGGTATTTTATCACGATAAGCGGCAAATAAAGTTGCATTTTTTTTATACTGGATAATCTTTTCAAAGCCATCCTTTTTTAGCACTTGTTTTGCTGTGGCTAGACAGTTTGGATTTTTCAGAGCTTTGATCTCTCCAACGCTTATGCTAATATAAGGTGGAATTGATGTTTTATTATAAGATCGATTCTCTGTATTTTTTAGCCGTTTAGAACGGCTTAATTTTTCAATTTGCTGACGCAAATAGTTAGCTTTTTTTAAGATATATCTAGGTGTTTGTGCTACGATAATTACTATTATTAATTTTGGTAGGCATTTTACTAGACTTTTATATTTATATTGCGGCTTATTTTTGTAAGCAGCAAATAAACTGGCACTAGCTTTGTATTGGGTTATTTTTTGAAATCCTTCAGTTTGAAGAACTTTTTGAGCAGCTATTAAACAAATAGATTGATTAATATTTTTTCCGATGCTGATACCAATATAAGGTGAGACTGCAAATAATAATGGTGAATAAAACATTAATATTATTAATATAATTTTTTTCATCTAAATATCCTATGATACAATTTCTAAAATCATCAATTTTAAAGGAGCCATTTTATGGCGAATAAATCTAAAACTAATACTAATTCATCTAATGTAACTAATTTACATGATGGTCTTGTTGTTTTAGATAGTACATTAAAAGCATTAGTAGATGCTGTAAATGATGTTATTTCTGAAATCAATGAGTTACAACCATTGTTAAATAACAATGTTGCGGCTAAGGAATCAAAACCAGCTTCCGCCCAGCCAAAAACTAAACCGGTAAAAAAACCTGTAAAGAAAAAAGTTGTCAAAAAACCAACACCTAAAAAGTCACCATCAGAAATGTTTTTAGAAACAATTAACACATCATCTATTGATGAGATCATAGAAAGGCTTAAACAAGCAAATACTAGACAAAATGTTATTAAAAATATTTTAAATGAGAGGAAAAAGGATGATTTTCAAATATTTACATCTTTAGAAGATGTAGTGACACGTATTAAAGGTTTGGCAGCACCAAGCTTAGATAAAATTATACAACAATGGTCTTAAATTGATTTTAGGCGAACATATAGTTCGCCTTTTATAATGAATAATATTCCTTATTTATCAGTATTAGTACCAATATATAATGAAGCCGATAATATTAGTTTATTAATAGCTGAAATTCGTGAGGCTTTAGATGGTTTAATAGACTATGAATTAATATATGTTGATGATGGTAGTACTGATGCAAGTTGGCAAATTTTGCAACAGATGAGTCAAGATTTTAATCAACTACGAATCATTCGTCATCGTTCTACATATGGACAAAGTATAGCTATTTTAACTGGCGTTCAAGCAGCGGCTGGTACATGGATTGTTACTTTAGATGGTGATGGTCAAAATGATCCCGCCGATATTCCACGTTTGTTAGCAGTTTTAAAAGAACAGCCTTCATCATTACACATGATTGCAGGTATTAGAGTTAAACGTCAAGATAATTGGTTAAAACGTATTTCTTCACGTTTCGCTAATGGAATACGTCGCCGCTTATTGCATGATGATACAATAGATACTGGTTGCGGGTTAAAACTATTTTCACGTCAAGCATTTCTAAATTTACCACATTTTAATCATATGCATCGTTTTTTGGCGGCACTATTTTTAAGAAATGGTGGTGGCATTGTTTCAATCACTGTGAATCATAGATCCAGAGTTCATGGTCAATCTAAATATGGTTTTTTTGATAGGTTGAAGGTGGGAATTGTGGATTTATTTGGTGTTATGTGGTTACAGCGTCGCGCTATAAATGCAGAAATTCTCAAGGAGAATAAATGAAGACAGAAGTTATATGGTTAATAATTGGCTTTACAGGGCAGCTTTTATTTTCATTACGTTTTTTAGTGCAATGGTGGAAAAGTGAGCGTCAAAAACGTAGTGTAATTCCAATGGAATTTTGGTATTTCAGTCTTGCTGGTGGGGTAACTTTGTTAAGTTATGCTATTTATCGTCTTGATCCTGTATTTATTGTAGGGCAATTTGCAGGATTATTTATTTATATGCGCAATTTATATTTGATTAAAAAGTATGAACAACAAGCTTCTGAAATTCAAGCTAATTAGCTTATGGAGTTTATTGGTATTAATTCCTCTCTTTAGTCGTACTTTAATACAAATTGATGAAACCCGTTATGTATCAGTTGCTTGGGAAATGTGGATACATAATAATTGGTTGGTGCCATATCTAAATGGTGAAGTTTATCATCATAAACCTCCTTTATTATTTTGGTTAATAAATTTAACTTGGGCAATTTTTGGTGTTAATGATTGGTCGCCGCGATTAATTTCGGGTTGTTTTTCTTTAGCTAGTTTGTGGTTGTTGGTTTATTTAGCACGTCAATTATGGCCGCAAGATTCTCAGATTGCTCAATCAGCACCTTTTATTTTGTTAGCTTGTTTGTTGTGGAGTTTATTTTCCACGGTTGCTATGTTTGATATAATGTTGGCATTTTTTACTTTGTTGGGTATGGTGGCAATCATTAAGAATTCATGGCTTTTATTAGGCATTGCTATAGGTTTAGGTACTCTTACTAAAGGACCAGTAATATTATTACATTTATTACCAGTGGCTATACTCGCTTCTTCGTGGAGTAGATGGTATTTAGGTGTGATTTTAGGATCTGCAATTGCATTAGCTTGGGCAATTCCAGCGGCTATCTATGGTGGTGATGAATTTAGAGACGCTATATTTTGGGGACAAACGGCTAATCGTATTGTTAATTCTTTTGCTCATCAGCATCCAATATGGTGGTATTTACCCTTATTACCCATAATATTATTTCCTTGGTTATTTTGGAAACCAGTTTGGCAAGGCTTATTACAAATACCACAACATATTAATGATAATGGAGTGCGTTTTTGTTTGATTTGGTTTATAGTTGTTTTTGTTGCATTTTCGCTGATTAGCGGTAAACAACCACATTATTTATTACCGATAGTTCCAGCTTTTGCCTTATTAATAGCTTATTTAGTAAAGAAGAAAGATAAAATTATCATACTAAGTACTATCTCAATATTAATTAGTATTATAGTTCCATTAACTTTCATAAAGGCAACTGAACCAAGTTATGATGTACGGAATATTAGTAGCAAGATTCATGAATTACAAATGAATGGTGAAACCATAGCCCATTTAGGTAAATATCATGGTCAATATCAATTTTTAGGGCGGTTGCAAAAACCTTTAGAAGTTGTAACAGAATACAATATGTGTTCGTGGCTGATAAAAAATCCACAAGGCAAATTAATTATATATTTAAGCAAGGAACATCAAAACTTAAGACAATATACAGACTATATACAAAATTATCGTTCTAAAAAAGTCGGAATTATTGATGCTTCTTTTTTATATAGTGGCTGTTTAATGCCGCTTCTTTTCTAGTAAATATAATTTTTTTGATGTATCCATTAGCTTGTATATAAAAAATCGTGACATTATAATTACCAGCTAAACCATAAGATGCTTCTTTTTTTAGAAATTTATAAGCAGTTGGTAGAACACCTATTGCTAGACTCAGGGGTTCAACGCCAGTTGTGCGTTCATTCGTCTTAAAATCGACTTTACCTTGCTTATTCATTACGATACTTAACCATTTACCTAAGCGTTCAGGGATATTGTTTATTGAAATATTACCTATTATTGAAACTGTAATAGTTTCAGTATTAGCCTTCATAGATTGTATAAGATCTTTATCAAAAATTTCTGTGTCAATAAATCTGATATTTGCCAACTCTATTTGGCTTTTAGTGGCTGTAGAATTGCACCCTATTAATACTAGTAATATGAATGTAATTATTAGTTTCATAACATTATCTCATTTTTAATGGTATTATATTCATATATAGATAAACATTTGTCAAGTTATAGATATGAAAACTAAATTTAAAGAATCGACTCTTGCTTACGCCCTTTTATTAGCAACTAGCCCTGCATGGGCTGCTCCTAATAAAAGCGGTGGAGTCACTCCCTCATCAGCAGATACTAATGAAGATGATAAATCCAAACCAGCCGCTGAAAAAAAAGCATCAACATCAAATCCATTTGCAAATAAAAGTGCCAATGGTTTACCTATTCCTGTTAAAAAAGAAAATGACTCTAAAAACAAGAAAAGAATTGAGATTGATGAGATCAGAATTGATCCAGCATATAGCGAAAAGAAAAGGAAAGGCGTTAGAAAATGCGAGCAAGCAAAAGTGTATCTGAAGGCACCGCGCCGGCACCCTTTGTTGTCTTTATCTTTTAACCCTCATAAAAAAGAGGCTGTTCGGCTGCAATTCACTATGTTGGATATTCCAACTACACAGGATAAGCAATTATTGGTATTACTTTATAGTCGTTGTTTATCTAATAAAGCTCAAATTAAAACCACAGATTCTAAACATCAATTACGACTAGATACCAAGGATATTGAAATCTTGGCGACTTATGAAATACCTCCACAAAAAAAATCTGGTAAATTACCAGCAACTTTTGATATTGATTTAGAAACTGATAAATTAAAATTGCAAGTTGAGGCTGGTAATGATACATTTTACTTTCAAGGAGCCTTAATTAATGAAAGTGATTTTAATAGCGGCAAATATGAAAATATGCTACTTTCATCATTAGAAGCAGTTCATACCACCTTGAAATTTTGTCCAACTGATAAACAATTCGCAACTGCTATTAATAGCAATAATACTTCATGTGCATTATTGCCAAGTAAAAATTAGAACAAAATCTATAAAATAATTTGAACAAGATGTAATATCTTGTTCACCCTCCCCCTTTATGTATTTTCCCTTAATTTCTATTATACACACATATGAAAACTATATATCAACGTATTGCTGAAGAACTTTCAGTGCCTGAACATAAAGTACAGGCTGCAATTGCATTATTAGACGAAGGTGCAACAGTGCCTTTTATTGCCCGTTATCGTAAAGAAGTAACAGGTGGTTTAGATGATATACAATTACGTACTTTAGAAGAACGTTTACATTATTTACGTGAATTAGATGAACGTCGCGAAGTTATACTTAATAATATTCGTACACAAGAAAAATTAACTCCAGAGTTAGAAGCTTCTATTAAAGAAGCTGAAACTAAAACTCGTCTTGAAGATTTATATTTACCGTATAAACCGAAACGTAATTCTAAAGCTAAATTAGCAAAAGAAGCTGGCTTAGAACCTTTAGCATTGGCTTTATTAGAAGATCAAACACTGGTGCCAGAAGAAGCAGCGGCTAATTATATTAATACCGATAAGGAAATCGACACTAGCGAAAAAGCCTTAGAAGGTGCTAGACATATTTTAATGGAAAAATTTGCTGAACAAGCAAGTTTACTTGAAGATTTACGTGCATACTTATTGGCAAATGCCAAACTTCAATCTAAAGTGGCTGAAGGCAAGCAAGAAAAAGGAGCCAAATTTGCTGACTATTTCGACTCTCAAGAATCCTTAAAAACTATTCCATCTCATCGCGCATTAGCCTTATTCCGTGGGCGTAAAACTAAGATTTTACGTTTAACTTTAGTAGTTGAAGAAGATGATTACTTTAAACAAAAAATTGCCGCTTATTTTAATATTGCAAATCAAGATTGGTTATTAGAAACTGTCGATTTAGCATGGCGTTTTAAAATTCGCACACATTTAGAAGCACAATTACTAACACAAATACGTGAAAAAGCCGAAGCAGAAGCGATTAAAGTTTTTGGTAGTAATTTACATGACTTATTATTAACCGCACCAGCTGGGCAACGAGCAACTATAGGTTTAGATCCAGGATTACGCACAGGGGTTAAAGTAGCTGTGGTTGATAAAACAGGTAAACTTGTTGATACTGCTACTATTTTTCCTAATCCACCGAAAAAACAATGGCAACAATCAATTGACAAATTAGTTGAATTAGCACGTAAACATCAAGTAGAATTAATTAGTATTGGTAATGGCACCGGTTCACGTGAAACTGATAAATTAGTCACAGAATTATTAAAAGCACATCCTGATTTAGGCTTATATAAATTAGTTATTTCAGAAGCCGGCGCATCTGTTTATTCAGCTTCTAAAATTGCCAGTCATGAATTTCCAGATGTCGATGTATCCTTACGTGGAGCTATATCTATAGCCAGAAGATTACAAGATCCATTGGCAGAATTAGTCAAAATTGAACCTAAATCAATAGGTGTAGGACAATATCAACATGATGTCAATAAAAATCAACTAGCACGAGCATTAGAAGCCGTCGTAGAAGACTGTGTGAACGCAGTTGGTGTTGATCTAAATACCGCATCAGCTTCTTTATTAGGCAGAGTATCAGGTTTAAATGCTGGATTAGCGCGTAATATAGTAGAATATCGTGACGAACATGGTGCTTTTCCTAATAGAGAAAGTCTAAAACAAATACCGCGTTTTGGTGAAAAAAGTTTTGAACAAGCCGCTGGTTTTTTACGCATTATGAACAGTGAAAATTCACTAGACGCTTCTGCTGTTCACCCTGAAGCCTATCCAGTTGTAGAACGTATTGTTGCTCAAACTAATAAACCTGTGAAGGAATTAATTGGTGAAGTTATATTTTTGCGTACCATAAACCCAAAAGATTTTGTAGATGATACTTTTGGAATTCCAACAGTTAAAGATATAATTCGTGAATTAGAAAAACCGGGCAGAGATCCTCGCCCTGAATTTAAAATGCCTCATTTTAAAGAAGGCGTTGAAGAGATTAAAGACCTTGAAGCAGATATGGTTTTAGAAGGCATAATAACTAACGTTACCAATTTTGGTGCCTTTGTGGATATCGGCGTACATCATGATGGTTTAATACATATTTCTGCCTTATCAAATACCTTTATCAAAGATCCTCGTGATGTAGTTAAAGCAGGAGAAGTTGTAAAAGTCAAAGTTTTAGAAATTGATTTAAAACGACAAAGAATAGGTTTAAGCATGTGTTTAGAAGAAAACTCACAAACTGCTAAAAAAGTTGCAACAGTTGCTAAAAAACCGAAACGTAAAAAACCAGTGCGCAAAAACAAGAAAAAACCAGCCACTGCTTCTAAAAATGCAGCATTTATGACTAATACGCAACAACCATCAGATTTTGTAGGTATTATGGCTGATGCGTTTTTAAATGCACGTCGAGATTAAATAGCATCCCCCTAGTGGGGGGTTTATGGTATTCTTATGAAAAAACTATTATTAATAGTTATATTAGTGAATAGCAATATATTATTTGCCGCTAAAAGTGAAAGTTTTGCAACATCATTTACCATTGGTCAATATGCTAAAAATTATAATGACAATCTAAAACTGACCAAAAAATTGATGATTCCAGATGCCAATAGTTTAGAAGTTACTATTGTTGGCAAGACAGAAAAAAATTATGATTTTGTCATTATTAGTGACGGTAATAAAAAAGAAATTGCCAAATTTAGTGGTGTAATTAATGAACAATTTACTGTAGAAGGTTCCGCTATTTTTGTCAGCTTTAAATCTGATAGACGTACAAATGATAAAGGTGTTGTAGTAAAAATTTTTTCGCACTTATCAGGAACAGTATTTAATGACATCAAACGTCAATTGATAGCAGCTAGTAATATTATTTTAAAACAAGGTACACGAGAAGCTTATATTCAGGTAACACAACATTTAAGACAGTTTAAAAATTTGCAGACTAGGCTCAATCGAGAAAATGCTGAATCCTTAATCAATGAAATCATTCAAAGCTTTATTGCCGTTGCACAAAACTATAAATATATGGCAGCAATGAAAGCAGAACTAATGAGTGAACATGAAAAACAATTTAAATTAATTACAAGTTTAGAAACTCGAACTTTGCATAATATCGAAGGTTTAGAAGTGCAAAGACAAGTTAAAGTGGCTGAACTTCAAAAGGCGCAAACTGAATTAACCAACATTATTGATCCTTTAGAAAAGCAAAAAATACAATTATCTATTGATGGTTATAAAATTATGATTCAAAGCCTATACGCACAAAAAGCCGTATGGCAAAAATTTTATCAAGCACAAAATCGTTTAGAAGCAAAATTGTATAATCATTCTCAAAAACTTGAATTGCTACTGCATATTTTAAATATCACTGCTGATATTTATCAACAATCGGCTAACATAGCTTTATTAGGTAAAACCTCCTTAGCGAGTTTAAAAAATATTACTGATCTAAGCGAGTTAAAAATGATTATTAGCCAAATTGTAGAAAGTGAAACTGATATTAAACAATGGATTAAAAATATTAAAACCGCTGAATGAAAATATTTTTAACACTAATAATCTTAAGCATAATAGTATCTGATACTACGCAAATTAAACTCAAACCGATTTTTATTAAACCCTATGAACCTCCAGAGGTATATTGGTCAATATTGACTAAGAAAATATTAGATTTAGAAACCAAACATAGTCAAATTATTAGAGATTTAACTTCTGAATTACCAAATAAAGAAGCAGAAATTTCTGAACCAACTCCAATTCCATCCGCTCTTCCAATAGAAGAAAAACTAGAAAATATAACTTGGTCAGATCTTGGTGATCAATTAATTAAGCTTGAGCAACAACGCGATATTACCATTAATAACTACATTAGCCTTAAGGATAAACAATGATAATAAGAAATACCATAATTATTACAACATTAATTGTAAGCGGCTGCGCTGGTGCGCCTGAAAAACCAGATTTAAAAGCAGTAGCTTTAGCAGAACAAGCTCGTATAACAGAACTTCAAGCACGTGCAGCTGAAGAAGAGGAAGCTCGTAAAAAACAAGAGTTGTTGGAAAAACAACAAGAACTCGAAAAATTGGAGGCAATGCGCAAACAAAACCCCAAATTAGAAAAGAAATTAGCCAAATGGGAAAAAAGTCATAAGGGGCGTTTAGTTGTAACATTATTAGATGAATTATTATTTGATATAAATAAAAGTGATTTAAAACAAGAAGCTAAACGTGACATTAAAATTTTAGCCAAATTTCTTAAACGGCAAGCTAATCTAAAAATATCAGTGGAAGGATATACAGATAATAAGGGTAATCGTCAACACAATCTTGGCTTATCTGAGCGACGCGCTACTTCAGTAAAATTTGCCTTAATGGAGCATGGGATTGCATCTACACGTATTACCGCAAAAGGTTTAGGTGAAAGTCGTCCAGTTGCTAGCAATCGTAAACGAGCAGGGCGTAAGAAAAATCGTCGTGTAGAAATTATTATTTATAAAGGCAACTAAAATGGATTTAAAATGTATTTTAGTTGGAGTTGGTGGTGTTATAACTGGTGCGACAGTACAATATGTAATTTCAACACATCTATGGCCGAATCGTCATAAAACTTATACTTGGGTATTTAGATTACGTAATCATAAGAAACTGGGCGAACCCACTAAAACAGACTTAGTACTTGATCGCGATGGTTATAGTCTAGGTTATAGTTATAAATATAAAGCGGCAATATGGGTATCATATATTATGTCTAAAGGTTCTGTGGGAATTAATGTAGAACGAGGCGATAATTTTTATGCTGATCCTGATATTCCAGAACAAGCTAGAGTTGAACCAAATAATTTTAGAAATACTGGTTATGACAAAGGTCATTTAGCCCCTAGTGCCGCAATTGATTTCAGTCGTAGAAGTAATGAACAAACATTTGCAATGTCCAATATTGTATTACAAGATCCTAAATTAAATCGCCAAGCGTGGGGGAATTTAGAAGGAAAAGTTAGAAAATGGACCCAAACCAAGGGGAAAATGGCGGTTATTACTGGTCCTATATATAATGATAATCCAGAATTGATTAATGATATGCCAGTACCTGAGAGTTTTTATAAAGTAATTTACTCATTTAAGGATAAGCAGTGTATTGGTTTTATTTTTCCTAACAAGCCTGTCAAAGCGAATGAATTATGGGATAATGCGATGTCTGTAGCCGATGTTGAAGAAAAAACTGGCTATAATTTTTTTAGTAACAAATGTGATAAAATAGATAAAAAACATTTAGATAAATCTTATTGGGAGAAAAATAATTTATGAAAAAACACATATTTGCAATCTGTATTTCTATAAGTTCTATTGCTGTTATGGCTGATGCTGGTAAAGATAAATCTGCTGTGTGCGCGGCTTGTCATGGTGCTGATGGTAATAGCACCAATTCATTATGGCCTAAATTAGCTGGGCAACATGAGAGTTATACTGTTCAACAATTGAAAAATTTTAAATCTGGTGATCGTCAAGATCCAAGTATGTCACCTCAAGCAGCAAATTTAAGCGAACAAGACATGCTTGATTTGGCCGCTTATTTTGCTAGTCAAACTATTAATGGAGGCAGTGCTTTTAAAGATTCACTTATGCTAGGACAAAAAATTTATAGAGGTGGCAATAAAGAAACTGGTGTTGCTGCATGTATAGCCTGTCATGGTCCAAGTGGCAAAGGTAATCCCGCAGCAAAATACCCCGCTATTAGTGGTCAACATGCTGATTATACTTTAAAACAATTGCAAGATTATAAGAGTGGCAAACGTAAAGCCACAGGTCAAGCCGAAATTATGCGTGATATTGCTATCAAAATGTCAGAAGCAGAAATGCAAGCTGTTACAAATTACATACAAGGATTATATTAATATGATTAAAAATACTTTTCTTATTGGTTTAATAACATTTTTTATTAGCACCACTAGTTTCGCTGAAGATCCTTATGCTGGTCAATATAAAGTATTAGATTTTCCTCAAGAAACAACAACTAATGGTAAAGTGGAAATATTAGAATTTTTCTGGTATGGCTGCCCACACTGTTATCATATGGAAGCACCTTTAAATAATTGGTTAAAAACTAAAGCAGATTATATTGAATTTAAACGTGTACCTGCGGTTTTTCATCAAACTCATGGCTGGGCAATTGGTGCAAAAGCATATTACATTGCAGATGCTTTAGACATGTTAGATACAATTCATGGTGCGATTTTTAATGCCATACATAATTCTAAGCCCAATAAATATGATATTATTCAATCAAAAGAAGGTCTTAGAATGTTTTTTGCAAAACATGGGGTAAAGAAAAGAAAATTTAACCGAGTTTATAAATCATTTTGGATTTATAAACAATTAAACACTGCTGTTGACATAACTGGTGATTATGATTTAACCGGAGTGCCGGCTATTATTGTCAATGGTAAATATAAATTACCGGGAGATAAATTTTCTGGTTATGAAGGTATGATGAAAGTTATTGATTATTTAGCGGCTAAAGAATATCAGGCTATGAAAGCGGCTAATAAATAATTTATCTTATGTAGGGTGGGTAGAACGATAGTGAAACCCACCATTGAAGAAACAGTTTTGGTGGGTTTCACTATCGTTCTACCCACCCTACGAGAATTATTATTTACAACCAATTACCAATCAACACCAAAGATGCCCAATAAATTGGGTGATGATATATTGTATCAATTATTGTTTTTTGAGCCGTTTGTAAAGCTTGTGCTTTTGACTGGTGCTTAAAATAGTTTTGATAAAATATTTTTATCATATGGTAAGTTGTTAAATCATGAGCTTTCCATAGTGTCGCTAATGAACTAATCGCTCCAGCCTTTATCGCAATTCCTGATAAACCTAAAGTCGCCCATTCTTGATCACCTTTTGCAGTATTGCAAGCACTCAATGTTAATAAGTCAATTGTTTGTTGAAATTTTATCATTTTATCTAAATCAGTTAGGTTTATTTTACCGTTCTGAGTAATGATAAAACTGGCTTTTGCATTTGGTGCAAATTCAGCATGGCTGCTTATATGAACAATATTGTAATATTCCTTATTTAAATAGCTTTGAAAATTTGCCGCTGTAAATTTTTCGTCTAATAATTTGCTAGTCTCTCCAAGTTTGCTAATTGCCTTAATTTCACTTTTGGCATAATGTAATTTGGCATAGCCTTGTGTAGCTTTAGTGATAGCGGCAACTAATATCTTTTTCTTGTTCTTATTAATTTTAGCTATCGTTAAATTTAAACTTGGCGTAATTGCTAGCGCGTATTTTTCAATTAAAAATTGCTTACCATCATGTAATGCAGCCATTGACAATGTGCCCAATATACCTTCAGGCACAAATACTAATGTCTTAATATTATTCAAGCTGATTGGGCGAATTAACCAATTATATAGACGTTGTGCAGATTCTAAGTAACTAGCATCTTCTAAATCACTACGCCCTTTTTGTATCGCCTTATTAAATGCTGTGACTGTATTATAAATTTGCTGATGCCCAACATTTACTGTAATACGTTTCAAATCTTGACGCGGCAAACTTATTATTAATTCTAGCCGCTTTTCTAAAACGATAGGATAAATTACGGCAGTATGCTTATCCGCAATTTTCTCAACCGACTTAGTTTTTAATAAAACACAATCTCCAAAATAACTTTTTAAATCTGCCGCTTTTAATTGTTCAATTACATCTCTGGCTGCACTGATTAAATTTTGTTGTAACAATAAATCAGCTAATTGAAAATATATTGGGCGGATTTTTTGATAAATATTAGATTTGCTTTTACAAAAAGAATTTAAACCATCTAAAGCTAGTTGATAAGCGGCAGTTGCTGGAACAATTTTATTTTGTGCCTTAAAAATTCGCCCCAATTGCCATTGCCATCGAATTAACCAAGCTGGATTATAAGTTTCTTGCGCTTTAAAAATTGCTCGGCGCGTCAACATCAAAGCTTCATCATAACGCTGCTGCTGTTCATATTTTTCGGCTAAAAAACCATAATATTTATGATCATAAGCAACTACAATGCTGCTAATACTAAGGTTCAACACCAAAATTATAATTTGATAAAACTTCATCTTATTCTGGTAACTTAACAATTATACGTACTGATCTATTTTTAGGATTAATACCCTTACGATCACATAAAGCAAGTAGCTTATCAGATGCTGATGTTGGCATGTCGATATCTAATTGATATGATTGTTCCTCAATTATTACTGTTAATTTTACGACTGCACCAGCAGCAACAAACTTTTGCTTAATTTTTTCTGCTTCTTGTTTAGGATTTAGAGAATTTTCTACAATTGTTGCTGTAGAATTAACTTCGAGTTCAGATTTTGGTAACATCAAACCATTCATATTTGGATTAGGTATCATTTTAACAACAATCAATCCAACAAAAGAAACAACTACAACTAAAGGCACTAAAACTGGTGTCATTGCATTAGATTCCCACCACTCACGCAATTTATCCATGAAGCTTATTTCAGGCTCTGGTTGAATTCTTAACATTAGTTTTTCTAATTGTTCTTCAGCATGAAACGCATCTCGCAAAGCCAATGCTTCAGCTACGGTATCAGGGTTAGCATCTTCTGGCACATCTTTACCAGCAATAGTATCTAACCAAATTTTATCATCGTGATTTAACATAATTTTTTATTCCTATTAATTATTAATTTTTATTACAATCCTCCCAACATTTATTCAACAGAGAATCCTGCTTGAAGGTTTTCCTACAGCTCGATAAAAAAGTTGTAGTAGCAGAAAATGTTCGTTTCATTTTTTTTGCTATCTCCTCTATAGAATGCCCTTCGTATAAAAAGGTCAGGTTTTTTAGACAATTTTTATATAATTTGTTTGTATTAGAGGCTATGTGTTCTCTTATACAATATTGATAACATTCCTGTTTTTCCAAATTTTCATTTTCTAAAATAAATGTTTCAAGTGGATTATCTGCTAATGGATCTTTATTATGAGGAATAATTGTCCTTAATTTCTTTATTGTTTCTTGATAAGCCAATCTATTTAACCAAGTTAAAACATTACATTCTTCTTTAAAATATGCAATTGTCTGATAAAATTGAAAAAAAGTCTCATTACAAATCTCATCTGCTAAAGCATCAGAAATATATTTGTTTTTTATAGATAAAATAGCTTTTCTGACTCGGCTATAATATTTTCTATGCAGAAATACCAAACCTTTCGGATTTTTTTTACGCATTAATTTTAATGCTTCTTTATCATTCATAGTTACACCCTCCCGCTACTTCATTCAAATGACCATCGTTGTGGTTCTTGCTGAATATCACACTTACTAGATTCTAGCTTAATTTCATTAGCAGTGATTTCAAATATACTTTCAAGTGTTTTATTAGGATAAGCCTTAATATTTTTTAAAAAATAAACAGTAAAAAAACCACCTTCAGCAATTTCCCAAGCAGTTTGAGATTCTTTAGCGGCGGCATATAATACACCCTTAATTTTTGTCTTTAATGGTTTAACTTTACAAGTTTTCTTGGGTAATAAGGAACTTATATAATCCATCAACCAAAATTTAGATTTGGCATTCTGACACATTTTATCGCCTCTAAACATACCGCCAGAAAAACAAGTATCTATAACACTAACAATATTATTTGTATTAATTTTATTAATCCAAGAAACAAATAAATCATCACTAATAGCTTGATACCTTTTACCTGTAAAATCAAATGGAATTAAAGCTTCATCGACACAATTTAGCTCATCACTAGTATTATCAGGAACTTGAGTGCCATGCCCAGAAAAATAAATAAATACCTGATCTTTTGAATCAACTATTTTAGCTAAACCCTTTAAAGAAGATTTAAATTGAAAATGTTTGACATTTTTAATCAAACAAACATTAGAATTTGGCACATGAAAACGCTGCCGAATAACATTGACAAAATTTTCAGCGTCATGATTTGTATTCTTCAAATCACCAGTATTGGCACCCATAGCCAAAATAAACTTAGCAGGTGTAGAAGAATTATATTTGAGATTATTCCAACATGGAACAGCGGCGATTGCCTGAAAAGAAAGGAAAAAAAGCAAAAAAACTAACTGAATCATTTATTTTCACACCTATTTAAATGCTTTAGTATAAAGCAAATAAATAGATGTGAAAAGAATTAACTGATAAGCCCCCCAACCCCCTAAAGGGGGAGCAGAAAAGACAATTTATAATGATAGAATTTCCCCCTTTAGGGGGCTAGGGGGCTTCCTAAATTACCAATGAACTTCAGCAGTCAGCATCAACTGTGTTTCATCTTTGATGCCAGCATTAAGTGAATCTGACTCATCATAATCAGTCTGTCTTACATTGGCAATAAATCTAACTTGTTTATATAAATTATAAACAGCACCAAGTAAATAATGTCTTCTATCGCCACCACCATTTGATGCAACTGCTTGATCCCAATCATCATATCTACCAATAAACCAGAATTTATCCATTGGGCGATATTCAAAATTCAAAGAATATCCATCACCTTCATAAACATCATTACTTCCATTATCAGCTTTTACATATTGCCCAGCAATTAAAAATTGCTTAGTATTATATACAGCATGTAAACCATTCAAAGTAAAATCTGCATTTCCACGCTTATTATCTTCAAGGCTTTTTATACCAAAATATGAAAAATTAATATAATCATTGCTTGGTTTTCTGCCTTTACTACTATCATATACATGATATGTTAAACGCGCTTCAGTAGATAAACCTTCACCATTTTCAATAGCATGATATCCTTCGCCATTAAAAACCCCAATTTCACTAGAAAAATGAGGTAATTTAGTCTTAAAATTTAAACCTAAATCGGCTGAATTAATCAGATGCGCACCATACCCAGATTCTACAAAAACCTTAGAAATAGAACGAAACCACCAACCATGATGTTCTTCATAGTCAATCCAAGGGCGATGAACTTGACCCATTTCCACACCAGTATAAGGTAATACCTCATCTAAATAGAGATAAGCATACTTGACACGAGTCAACCAACTACCTGTATCTTTTTGTGAACCTTTAGTTTCTTGAAAACTATCTAAAGTCAAACGCATATAATCTTTTTTGTTAAAATAGGCTTTTACTTGAAAATAATTACGTCTAGTCTCAAAATTACTTTCTCTATCACCACCATCTTCTTTTGAAGAAGTAAAACCTAAATAATGCACACCATTAAATTTTAATTTAATTGCTTTTGAATCTACTGGAATTCCTTTTTTCTTAATTTCAACCAGCCCCGGTGCTGGCTTAGTATAAACCTGATTAGTTTCAGGGTCTTCATAGAAACTTATCGCTGAAGCATTAGTTGCAACTATAATTAAACATAAAGCAAGAATTTTTAAGGTTTTCCTTTGCATACTACAAATACTCATTTATTAACAGAATGTTCAAGTATGCTTTACAAATATGACAAAATTATGAAAAAACTTTATATAAAAACCTTCGGCTGTCAGATGAACGAATATGATTCATCTCGTATGGTAGATGCTTTAAAGGCATCTCATAACTTAGAACTCACAAATGACCCCTCATTAGCAGATGTCTTATTATTAAATACTTGCTCAATTCGTGAAAAAGCCCAAGAAAAAGTATTTTCACTACTAGGAGTTTGGCGTGGCTTAAAAGAGACAAAACCAGAAATTGTGATTGGAGTTGGCGGATGCGTTGCCAGTCAAGAAGGTAAAGCTATTCGTAAACGCGCACCATATGTAGATTTAATTTTTGGACCACAGACTTTACACCGCTTACCTAAAATGCTAACCGAGGTAAAACGCGCTCGTAAACCACTAGTTGATATTTCTTTTCCAGAAATAGAAAAATTTGATAAATTACCCAAACCAAGTGCCAACGGTGTAAGCGCGTTTGTCTCAATTATGGAAGGCTGTAGCCATTACTGCACATTTTGCGTAGTTCCATACACACGCGGAGAAGAATTTAGTCGCCCATTTAACGATGTACTTGCTGAAGTTGCAACATTAGCAGAACAAGGCATACGTGAAGTAAACTTATTAGGGCAAAATGTAAATGGCTATCGCGGCAATATGGCTAATGGAGAAATCGCTGATCTAGCTCTATTAATACAATATATAGCAGAAATTGACGGTATCGAAAGAATTCGTTATACCACATCTCACCCAGTTGAATTCTCAAATAGCCTAATTGAAGTCTATGCAGAAGTACCAAAACTAGTAAGTCATTTACATTTACCAGTACAAAGCGGCTCAGATAGAATATTAAACCTTATGAAACGAGGGCATACAGCCTTAGAATACAAACACAAAGTACGCCGCTTAAAAGAAGCACGCCCAGATTTAAGCCTATCATCTGATTTTATAATTGGTTTTCCCGGAGAAACTGAAACCGATTTTCAAGCAACAATGCAATTAATTGAAGATGTTGGTTTTGATCACTCTTTTAGCTTTATTTATAGTCAACGCCCCGGCACTCCAGCATCTAATTTACCAGATGATGTTTCTACCAAGATAAAAAAACAGCGTTTAACACAACTACAAGCGCGAATTAATGAAATGGCATCTGCGATTAGCCAATCTATGGTTGGTACAGTACAACGAATTCTAGTTGAACATCCTTCACGTAAAGATCCTCAACAAATAGCTGGGCGCACTGAAAATAACAGAGTAGTAAATTTTACAGCTGATCCATCCTTAATAGGAAATTTTATAGACGTAAAGATTACAGAAGCATTACCTAATTCCTTACGAGGAATTTTATTAAACAACTAATCTAATTTATCAAGAGCTAGTAATTTTTGTACAATTACATGTGATAATTTATACATTTCAGTCATGGCAGCTTTAGCCCCGTCATCATCACCAGCTTGCTTTTTATCTAACGCTGCCTTACTGCTATTATGAAATAATTCATGTGGTTCAAAAATCTCATGAAACAGTATTTTAGCATTACTCTCTTTCATGCCGGCAACCTGCTTCACTCCTTCATCATACAACCACTTGCCTAATTTACAATCAAAATGACTAGTTCCTTGAAAATCTCCAGTACCAGCTAATGTTGCCTCAATTTTTTTCAGATATTGAATATGGTCATTGAGACGCAGTAAAAAAAATGCTCTTTTCATATTAAATTCCCGGATCTAAAGCGTATAACAAAGCTTGTAACAATGTAGATATATCCTTTTTACGACGTGCATCCACTTCAAACACCGGCAATTTTTCAATTGCCATTGCCTCTAATTCTTTATGATATGAAGCTATAGTAGGTGTAGGATTAATATCCATATGAGTAACACCAATAACCAACCTATTAGAATTAGCAAATTCTTTAAATGTGTTTATAAAAAAATGCATATCTTCAATTGGATCAGCTCGTGAATTATCTAACAGCAAAATTAAACCCAAGCCACCTTCAGTCAATATTTCCCACATAAAATCAAAACGTTCTTGACCGGGAGTACCATAAAGATGAATTTTATCTTTATTTTCTAGCGTCAAAGTTCCATAATCTAAACCAACTGTTAAAGTTTTTTTCTCACTATGATCATCATCAGGAATACTTAACTTAGCTTCAGTATTTACAACTTCAATATCACTTATTGCTGCAACTGCCGTGGTTTTACCAGAACCCGTGGGTCCTGTAAAAATAAACTTATAATCATTCATATAATTATTAATTAAGTAATTTTGTTAAAATCCGTTGAAATAAACCACGTTTCGCATGTTTTTTGGCAAAACTAGTTGTTGTCGATGAACTGGTGTCAAAATTTGAATTAGTAGATGCTAACCTAATTGCATGTGCCGCATTAAAAAATGCAAATACATAACGTTGCGGAATATCCAAAATCTGCGCAGTTTCTAATAAAGAACGTGGGTTAGATATCCAAAAAGCAGCAATTTTTAAGGCATAAGGAGTTTCAATTAAACGAGTAAAATTCGGCCAATTTCTTAATATTACTGGCTTATTAAAATCAGTACCTTTAGCTAAACGCCCTCGTGCAGTCCATAATGCTATAAGCCATAAAAAACCATCTAAATCTTGCGGGTATAAACTATATTGTTCTTGATATTGAGCTAACTCAGATTCATTTAAATTTACAATATTTAAACCACGCTCCTCATTTAAATGAATTTTTAATGTTTTACCGTGATTTTTATTATGTCGCACTGTTATATTAGACAAAGGCAATAAAGTCATTGTCCGTAATTGATTATCATTAAATTTATTACTACGTAGAATTCTATTCTGTTTAGCAATTAATATGATAGGACAATATAAACCTTCAATTAATAAACCACCAGTTTCTAATTCTTGACTTAAACCAAAAGCATATTCAAGATAACCTTGTAAATATTCTGCTCTATCATAGAAAAGTTTATCAACCTCTTCTGGATTATTAAAATTTATATCATCATTATTACCATATAATTGAGCAGCATTTTGTTTTTCAAAACTTGTTTCTGCTATTAATGTAGCGTTATGAGATATTGAAGGTGATTCAGAAATTTTACTATTAGATTCCTCCTGCACTGGTTTATGAGGGGTAGTTACAGTAGGATTTGTAATTTTTATTAAATTTTTTAATAAATCATTAATTTCAATAGGTTTTCTTACAAAAGTAGTGCCTGCAATATCCTTATAATTAAGAGATAAAATTATTACTGGTAATTTTAAATCATGATTACGATAATCTTTCCATGATTTCATCCCCTCTAAATTATCTAAATCAAAAATACAAGCTTGAGCATCCTCTAATTTGTTGACCAGCATATAATCGCCTTTGCCGGGACCATTAAAAACCATTTCAAGGATTCTAAGCATTTGCTTATCCATACCAACAGTAGCAATTTTTATGGATGTTTGCTTGGTCATAATTATTTTCTCAGTTTTAGCAATTATTTAGTTTAGTTGTTTAAAGCAACTAAACTAAATAATTCATTAACTAATGATTTTACCGATAGATTCAGCAGCCCGTTTTATATCTAAAAAAATTAACCCTAGTTTAGCAGATGATTTTGTAACAACGCAAACAACTGTATCATTGCCGGCACTAGTCATTAAAATATATCCATTTTCACCTTTAATTAGTACTTGTTCTAACTTTCCTCTTGCTAATTCATATGAGGTACGTTCACCTAAAGATAACATGGTTGCAGCCATAGCACCAATACGATCTTCATCCATATCAGATGGCAAAATAGAGGCTATTACTAATCCATCAGTAGAAATAGCCGCTGATGCTTCTATCTCTGCTGAAGTACCATTTAATTCACTCAAGATAGACTTAAGCATTTCTTCGCGCATTTATTTATACTCCTTTTGTATAAGTTCTTTATTATTCACAACTTGCTAATTCAAAACACACATTACCTGCTTGGTTTTCTATTATTTCTAATTTATATCCAGTATTAGCTAGCTGTTTAACCGCTTGATACAAACCAATACCAAAACCATCACGAGATGGTACTGGTTGTAATAATAAATCTTTAGCAATTGCATCAGCAATGATACTACCATCATCACATACAGTTAATTGTAAACGACCTTTATCAATACATAAACCTACTTTTATGCACAAATCTTGTTCACGTTTACGCTTCATTAAAGCATTTTGTAGCAGATTTTCCGAAACATTGTCAAATAAATCTTCAGGAATCAGAATGTTTTCATTTTCTGTATAGTCTGTAAATTCAATCTGACTCTTGCGATATCTAGCTTGTAAATTACCCCACCATAAATTAACAGGAACATGTGAATAGGAAAATTCTGCTGGTTTTTGTAATTTATCTAAAGTACGTTTTAAGCGTTGTGTCAAACGTGGCATTTGACCTTGCAATAAACGTTGAGTATTACCAAATTGCGTTGGCGGATAAGTTTCTATTACTGAAGTAATCACATGCAAAGATTGTAACAAGTTTTTAATATCATGGGTTAATTTAGCCCCAGTTTCATGAATTGCTTGTAAATGAGCCTGTTGAGCAAAGGCAGCTTCACGACGTTTAGCTTGATGAAAACGTTCTAATAACTGTATTAATATTTTAACTTGAAAATAGTGACTAGCACCAATACGATAATTACTATAAATTGTCACTTCAATAGATTGTACAGTAATAATGACTTTATTTAACTTATCCTCATAACCTAACAGTTCTTCGCCATACAACGAATGGGAAGCAATACCTTTAATCCAAGATAAAGTTAAAATTTTTTCAAAACCAACATGTAAAAATTCTTGTGGTGTAAGATTTTTATAAT
Organism: Candidatus Marithrix sp.; assembly: GCA_016744775.1. Classification (GTDB taxonomy): domain Bacteria; phylum Pseudomonadota; class Gammaproteobacteria; order Beggiatoales; family Beggiatoaceae; genus Marithrix. Next base: position 37,290 of record JADGDS010000008.1, on the reverse strand, counting down.
TATTTGGCTGCGCTATTTCTTCTAACCATTGCTCCAAAGCACTACCAATATTATATAAATGTCGCCTCCATAAATAATCAATACTTTGAGCCTTTATTAAAAATAACCAAAATAAACTAATAACTAAAAATAATATTGTTACTATTAAACACATTTGAAAAATAGCTAAAGGCAACATAATATTACTGGAATACATCAAAACTAAACTACCTAAAGCGATAATAATAACTATCATTACCACAATTAAGCCATGAAAAAAATCAATATAATAACGATGCTCATGACTATTATCAGTACTAATAAGTAAAAATATTAACGGTATAGATAATAAACCATACTGAAATAATGAAAAAATCTCAGGTGTTAAATTATAAATTAATGCTAATTGATCAATATTAAACAACTGATATAAATTTATGGTAAATAAATTTAAGCTTAAAAAAATAATAGCGGCTAGATTAACAAATCTATCATGAGGTTTTACCACATCTTGACCACCTATTAAAGCCAATAACATTAATTGCCACAATGTAATTAACCATATATTTGGAAATATCAGAAAAATAGAAATTACGACACTGAGTAACACCATATTTCTCAGATTAAATGAAGAAAACTTATCCCATTGCCATAATACAAATAAGCTAAAATGTAATAACAATATTATTGGTAACAATATTTTTGAATAGCTTACATTAATAAAATCCCACCATAAGACACTATGCAAACTAATTAATATTAAACCCAATAAACGATGTTGATGCTTAGAAGGAATAATTGATTTATGAAGCATTGTTGAATGTTCGTACATTTGTTCTTAAAATTCTATTTGGAAATATATAATAAATTAGTTTACCACATAGATTTATCAAAAATAGTCTTGATTTTTTTATGTGATTAAGTATAATTCATAGACTAGTGTTTATATCAACTATTATTATGGAGAATAAATAAAATGCAACAACAAGCAGGATTTACATTGGTAGAAATAGCTATCGTATTAGTAATCATAGGTTTATTACTAACAGGTGTAATGAAGGGTCAAGAAATAATTACTAATGCCAAGGCTAAAAATATTGAAAATAGTTTTAAAGAAGTTTCAGCGGCTATTTATACTTATCAAGATCGTTACTTTGCATTACCCGGCGATGATAAAAAAGCAACACGATTTGGAACATCAATTAAAACAGGCAATCGTAACGGTAAAATTGAAGGTGATTTTGATTCAAATAGTGAAAGTAATGAATCTAATTTAGTATGGTTACATCTAAGAAATGCAGGCATAATTGCAGGTAAAAAGGATGATTATACACTACCTAGCAATGCTTTAGGCGGAATTATAGGTGTTTCAAGTCAAAATGGTGGAAATATAAAAGGAACATTTATTGGATTTAGCAATATACCCGGAAAAGTTGCTACAATTATTGAAGCACATATGGATGACGGAATTACAAAATCTGGTAGGATTCAAACTGATGGCAATGCTGCCGGTGATTTTTATGAAGAAGAAGAAATATATTCTTTATATTTTGCTATGTAAAATAGAATAATCCGCAAAAAATGCGGATTAAATTATTCTATTCTAGCTAGGAATACATCTAGTAACTTGTGGCCCTTTTGGACTCTCTGTAGATTCAAACTCAACATCTTGTCCTTCTTTTAGAGTTTTAAATCCATCAGATTCAATTTTAGAATAATGAACGAATACGTCTTTACTACCATCTGCCGGTGAAATAAAACCGAAGCCCCTTGTTTCATTAAACCACTTGACAGAACCTTGCTTCATACCTTAACAACCTTAACTTATCTTTAATAAAAAAACTAACAATATTCGTTTGAATACTATAATTCGGTGTAACATAAATCTTATTAGATCAATACTACTAAACCTAGTATAATTCATTTCCTAATAAATTACAATTGATAATTTATAATGACTTAATATTTTGCAATAATTCTGCTGCCATTTTTTGACCGTCACCGTACAGCATACGTGTATTATCAGCATAAAATAAATTATTTTTGATACCTGAAAATCCTGCACCTTCACCGCGTTTTATTACTACAACATTTTTCGCCTTATCAGCATTTAAAATTGGCATTCCATAAATTGGACTTTCAGGATTAGTACGTGCTACTGGGTTCACAACATCATTAGCTCCAATAACTAATACCACATCAGTTTTTTCAAACTCCTCATTTATATCATCCAAATCATAAATAATGTCATAAGGTACACCAGCCTCTGCCAATAACACATTCATATGCCCCGGCATCCGCCCCGCTACTGGATGAATAGCAAATTTTACAGCCACTTTATTCTCAATTAAAGTTTTTGTCAATTCCCAAATTTTATGTTGCGCTTGCGCCACTGCCATACCATAACCGGGAATTATAATCACTTGTTGAGCATAAGCCATCATAATGCCAGCATCCATAGCATCTATTGGTTTCAAACTACCTTGTTCATCATCCTTGCTATTGTTATTTTCTTCATTAGCACTTGGTAACAACACATGGATTAATGAACGATTCATAGCTTTTGCCATTAATCGAGTCAATAAAGTACCTGCTGAACCAACCACAATACCCGCAATAATCATTGCCTCATTACCAAGCACAAAACCTTCAAAAGCCACTGCAAGCCCAGTTAAAGCATTATATAAAGAAATTACCACTGGCATATCTGCACCACCAATTGGCAAAGTCATTAATATTCCAAATAGCAAGGCTAATATAAAAAACATGGTTATCATGAATTGCAGTGCAACCATATGCGAAGGTGCCATTATAATACCAACTCCCAATAATATGATTGTGGTAAATAATGCTATGGTGATCAATTGTTGATTATGAAAAGCCCATGATTTTTTCATTAAACCTTTCAATTTAGCATAAGCTATAATTGAACCTGAAAAAGATACACTACCAATTAAAGCACCTAATATAGCTAAAGTTTCATGATTTGTACCTTTCAACAACTCCACTGCTGCAATCGCCGCTGCGGCACCACCACCCATGCCATTATATAAAGCAATCATCTGTGGCATATCTGTCATAGCAACACGTTTGGCAAACCACCAAGCTGGTAAAGCACCCAACATTATTGCGGTAATAATCAAACCCAAATTACCGATTTTTGGAGTTAAAAATGTCACGATAGTGGCAAGCACCATTCCAATACCAGCCCAAACAATACCGCCTCGCGCTGTTACTGGCGAACCCATCTTTTTTAAGCCCAGTATAAACAATATAGCGGCAAAGAAATAAGCAGTTTGAATTAAAAACATTTGTAAATCATCCATTATTTTGCTTCTCCTTTACTACTTGTAAACATTTCTAACATACGCTCAGTAACAACATAACCACCTACGGCATTACCTGTTGCTAACATAACTCCAAGAAAACCAATGATTTTTTCTAAAGTAGTATCCGCATGACCAAGTGCTATCATTGCACCAACTAACACAACCCCATGTATGAAATTAGAACCAGACATTAATGGCGTATGCAAAATAGCAGGTACACGCGCAATTACTTCATAACCAGTAAAAGCCGCTAACATAAAAATATAGAGAGCTGTAAATCCTTCCATTACGCACTTACTCCTTCTACTAATGACTGTATGCCAAGATGTTTAATTTTGCCTGCATGTGTTAATGCCGATTTCGCAAGGATTTCATCATCCCAATCTATTTCTAATTCACCATCTTTTATCATTAAAGATAATAAATTAAACAAATTTTTAGAATACATTTCACTAGCATTAACAGGGATTTGACTAGGTATATTTAGCGGAGCTTCAATTATAACCCCTTGATGTTCAATTGTTTCTCCCGGCTGGCTTAATTCACAATTACCACCACCTTCAGCGGCAATATCAACAATTACAGAACCGCACTTCATATTTTCAACCATAGCAGTTGTAATGATTTTAGGTGAAGCACGCCCCGGAATAGCCGCTGTAGTAATAACTACATTTGCAGCGGCAACATGTTGAGCTAACTTATCTTGTTGCCTTTGCTTCTCATCTTCTGTTAATTCACGTGCATAACCACCATCAGCATTAGCTTTTATATCGACATCAATAAATGTAGCACCTAAAGACTCGACTTGCTCCTTAGTTTCAGGGCGAATATCATAAGCTTCAACATTGGCACCCAAACGTTTTGCGGTTGCAATTGCCTGCAGGCCGGCCACACCAACACCAACTACCACAACTTTAGCAGGGCGAATTGTACCAGCCGCAGTTGTCAACATTGGAAAAAAGATATTAGCTAAATCTGCCGCTCTTATTACGGCTTTATAACCAGCAATTGCCGCTTGCGAAGATAAAGCATCCATATATTGAGCGCGGGAAATACGCGGCACTAATTCCATAGAAAAACTAGTTACTTCTTGATCACGCAACTTAGCAACTCTACTTAAATCATCATATGGAGACATAAAACCTATTATTATTGCACCTTCTTTCATTAGTGCAATTTCAGCTTCAGTCGGTGCTTGTACTTTTAATATTACATCAGCCTGCTTATATAGTTCTTCAGAACTATCAATGACTTGACAATTTTCATAATCAGCATCTAAAAAATAAGCGCGTTCGCCAGCACCTTTTTCAATCAAAACTTCCGCGCCTAATTTTGTTAAACGCTTCAAAATATCAGGTACTAAAGCTACACGCCGCTCTTCAGGGATTTGCTCTGTAGGTACAGCCACAGATATTGGCATAATTAATAATTCCTTTAAGGTTAATTCTAGCCATTATGTTGAGGCAGTTGTTGCAAGTTCAATATTTTTATTTATCCATTGTGTTCGCATTACATTATGCTTTACAACATCATCGAACCTTAGCCCAAACTAAAAAATCTTTTTCTCAACAGTAGATATGTTTTTATGGTTTAATAATTGCTTATATAATGATTTGCGATTAATTATGAGGCTGATTATGTCTATTAAAAAATGCAGATCTTAGTGTGATGATTATCAACTAAATTGGATTGGTTTCCTGAATGGTTAATCAATTTACCTCAACCATTGCGTTATTTGTTTTCACACAGGGCTATCGATGGGACGCTATCCCGAAAATGCCAAAACCTTAAGACGTAAAAATCGTATTTTCAATAAATAATGAAATCTAAACAAAAATATGGAGCCTTTTCACTAGAGGGTTCAAATGCTTATTGGAATCATGATAAAACAGTTCAGGTCAATATGCAAGCGAGTTCTTCTAATGCCACAATAATGGAAGGAATGTGGAATCCCTCGCAACATTGTATTCAAACACAGTATAAAACCGCGATGACAGGTTTATGTATTTGGGGGAAATATGATTGCACTTTTACTTTTAAATCACTAAATAAAGGAAATCCCGGCGCAGTTCGCTCTCTAAGTAATCCAAAAGATAAGACTGATGTATTCAAACGCTTATCAAAAGGACAATCTATAGACTTTATTACCCTTTCTGCTACACCATTTGGTAGTTTTCAAACGAATATGATTGCTTGGCAAGCAGATGTTGTCGCACGTTACCAGATCGAAAAGCTTTATTACTCTTTGCCGATTGAAGAATATACACAAACACTCAATCAATTAGAGAATTTTATTCCTACTAGCTGTGTTGCAACTATTTATGAAATATTAAATCAACATCATGATCAATTAGAAAATAAAATTAAAGAGGATATACAGACTGAGGTTGAATTTATTCATCCACTACGTGATAAAAAAACCGAAACTATTAAAGATTCTTATGTTTGGCCTTATCAAGCATTAGCTATCGATCTTGGTATCGAAGAAATGGAAGAAGTACGCATTCCTTATCAAGCCCTAAAAAATGGTTATACCATTCCACCCATATTATTGGGTTTATTGGGTTTTCCTTGTCCTTATTATGAACGTCGTTCTTATAAAAAAGAAGATGATTATATTAAATTAATTCCTTAAATATTAACATGCTTTTGCTGCATAAAACGCAAACTACCCACTTGGATGTATTCTATACACAAACTGTGATATAATATTTTAAATCAGATTATGATCACACCGCTAATTTAACTAAGTGAAAAAAGAAAATGAAATATCTAATACTACTTTTTATTTGTTTATCTTCCACAGAAATTACTGCTGAAGAAATTCCTGGCTATACACCACTACCACCAGGTTTTTCAGGGGAAGCGGAGTTTGGTGCATCGACTTCTAAAGGTAATGTTGACAGTAATAGCCTTAATGCAGCGTTGACACTTAAATATGGCACTCCCAAGTGGGAACAAACTTTAAAAGGAAGTATTTCTGAGGGAGAATTTGGTGATGTAACAACTGCTGAACGTTATACCGCTAGTTATGAAGCTGATTATCAGCTTACAGAAAAAACTTATCTCTTTGGTTTTGTTAATTTTGAAGCAGATAAATTGATCAATATTGATTCTCGCTTTTACCAAGTTGCAGGTTATGGTAGCCCATTATTATTTCGCACAAAAAAACATACGCTTGGCAGTGAGATAGGCTTAGGTCTTTCTCAAGCTAAATACACAAGTGGTAGAGCAAAGGAGAATGAAGCAGTTGCTTATTTAGGACTAAATTATATCGGTAAGATAACTGAAAAAACCACATTGAATGAAAATTTCGTGATTTTTGCGGGTACTGAAAATACGTTTAGTGAATTTATTACAAGTTTAAACATTCCTATAACTAAAAAAATATCATTGAAGCTTAACCATACACTTCGTCATAATACAAAGGTTGTTGTTGTTGGCGTAAAAAAAACGGATATCACTACAGGTGTTAATCTCGTGATAAAATTTTGATAAATTTTATGGCAAAAAAAATAACCGTAGAACAATTTACACAGATTACACAAGCCTTATTGCAAGTACCCACACCAGAAAACAGTCAACCTTGGAAAATTGTTACTTATACTGATAAGTTGGAAATTTTCCATCAATCTAAACGGGCTAAATTAGCCACTTTTCCCGATGATTTATCTGTCTTAGGAATTGGGATGTTGGCTGAAACACTGTCTTTAAGTTGTAGTGTCATTGGTGTTAAAGCAGATATTCATTACGATTTAAAAGGACGTTCAGATGAAAAACCATGGCTTACAGCCAATTTATCTATTGCTAATGCTCAAATAAGTAGCGATCCATTAGCTAAAGGCTTGTTTTTACGTCATAGTGATCGTCGTAAATATATCGGCGGTTCATTGAATGATGCCGTTTTTAGCGAATTGCAACAAAAAATGCTTGACAAATCACCAGCTAAGCTTTATTTTATCGACCAATATCCAAAAGACTATTTAAACCTATTAAAAAATGCAGACCTTAGTGTCATGTTATGGGATGAAATGCGTAAGGATATGGGCTTATGGGTACGTTTTACTGATAAGCAAGTTGCATCAACACAAGATGGTATGCCTTGGCGGAGTTTATTACGTAATAAAGAAAATTGGCAACATTATGTACAATCACGCGCTTGGTGGTTATCAACTAAACTGGATTGGTTTCCTGAATGGTTAATTAATTTACAAAGCAAATTTTTTGATGATTCAGGCGATTTAACGCCAGCACATTTTGATGATGGTGCAGGCTTGGGATGTATTACAGTTAAATCTGGTTATCCTAATGATTTGGTCGAGGCGGGACGATTAGTTTTACGAACTTGGTTGTTATTAAACTTACGTGGTTATGGTGTTCAACCTTTAACTAATTTAGTTAGCATCACTTATCCTCGTCAGTTAGGTACATTTGATTTGCCTAAACCATTGCGTTATTTGGTTAAAGATGATTATGCAATTTTGCAAAATACCTATGGTTTTTCAGAAAATGAATTGCCTATTTTTTGTTTTCGCACAGGGCTATCGATGGGAAGTTATCCCGAAAATGCCAAAACCTTAAGACGTGAAGATCGCGTTTTAAATAAATAATGAAATCTAAACAAAAATATGGAGCGCAACTCTTTAAGCGTATTTTCCTTATTTATCCAATACTTCCAATTTTTTATTTTGATGTTTTATTAAAGGACGCAATGTATTACCTAATCCAGCAAATGTTCCTAGATAATAAATCCCCATACCAATGGCAATACCTGTATGTAGAAAATAAACACCAACAAGATTAATAATGCCGGGTACAATACTACTCACTAAATTGCTACTCATTGCTTGCTCAAATTCATCAGACAACTGAAATAATCTTGGTAAGCGATGTAAAGTACCATCCATAAAAATAATCTGTGCGGTATCAGTGGCAACCCCTGATGCCCCTTTAAGAGAAATAGAGACTTGGGCTGATTTTAAGGCAATGGCATCATTAATCCCATCCCCAACAAAACAAACAAAACGACCTTCTTTCCGCAGTTGTTTTACCAAATCCGCTTTATTTTCAGGTAGCGTTTCGGCAAAATAATGATCAATACCGAGTTGCTTTGCCATATAACGAGTGGGCTGTTCATGATCGCCAGAAATAATATATAATTTCAAACCCCGTTGCTTTAAATGTTGAATAACCTCAATCGCTTCAGGACGAATACTCGGGTGCATTTCCAATATACCCACCAATTGTTGTTCAATTGCCACATAAATCAGAGAGTACCCCTGTGATTCAGCTTGTTGTTGAATTAATATAATGCTGTCAGGGATATTAATATGCTTTTGCTGCATAAAACGCAAACTACCCACTTGAATGACTTTATGATCAACTTTAACCTGAATGCCATAGCCTAATTCATATTGAGCTTCATCTATTGTTAGGAATGTCAGTGCTAATTCATTCGCCTTAGCAATAATAGCTTGAGCAACAGGATGAGGTTGACGGTGTTCAGCAGTGGCTGCATAACATAAAACAGTGTGTTCATCATAATCATCTGTTAGTGTATGAATCTTCCCGACCGTAGGTTGTTCTAATGTCAATGTGCCTGTTTTATCAAATACCACTGTATCCACTTGACGTAAAGATTCAAATACTCGACCATCTTTAATCAAAATGCCTTGACGTGAGAGAATTTGTAGGTAATTTAAAACACTAAGCGGACCAAGCACCACCATATTTGCTCCCAAGCCAGACCAGAGTGCAGCCAGACTTGCTGTTGGACCTAATGTAGCAGCGGTTATAACACAAAGTCCTATTTCAAAGGGTAAAAAACCATCCGCAATTTTTTGTCCGCGTGCCATAACATTATCCTTATAGTTTTGCGTATTATGCAACACATTCCCAATTCCAGCCGCAAGGGTTTCTTCTCCTGCCATCTTAACTAAAATAGTAATCCTTCCTGATAACAGTAAGGTTGAAGCAAAAACCTCATCGCCTATCTCTCGTTCTACCGCTTGACTTTCGCCTGTCAACATATGTTGATCAATGGTTGCCACGCCTGTTTGAATAACACCATCAACAGGAATCACTTCTCCCGGATTGACAATAACAATATCCTCTTTGTTAATGGTTTTAAAATCTATCTGAATTTCAACCCCCTCTTTTTCTATCCAAACCTGAGTAGGATGACCATCAAAAACATTAAGCAATTGCTTTTGAGAACTCTCTTCCGCTTTTTTTATTATTTTCATCATGAAAGCACCCAGTACCCCTGATAAAGCCGCCAAAACAAAGTGTCCTCCCGCAAGCATACCAACTGTTATAATGGCATAAATTAAATAAACATTGAAAAAATGACCTTTTTTAAAATCGCGCCAAAGATAGGCAAACACATCTCTCTCAAGATACAAGACTGCACCTATGCTCAGAATAGCCAACATAGGAAAAACCGCGCCTAATAATGCTAATCCTGTTGCGCCAGCTGATAAGCGTAAATTACGATCCGCTTCTTTTTTGTATTCATCAAAGTCAGATTTCATTTTAGGATCGAGGATGAGTTGTTGTTGTTGACGCTCATTACCCAACATCGCGATTTTAAAATCATGCAATAATTTTTTGCCACTAAAATTTGATGAAATTGTTTTTTTTTTTGACTTGGGTTTATTACGTTGATGTAAATACGTAGCTACGCCACCACCTAGTAAAAACAATTGAATTAGCATAATATTTCCTATTTTTTGAATTTCATTTGGTATTGTACTCAATTCAGCTAAAAAAGGCTAATATATTAAAATATCTTTAACAATAAGACTTTCAATTATTAACTGTCATTATGTTGAGGCAGTTGTTGCAAGTTCAATATTTTTTAAGTTTAATCTTTGTTAGAATCACCATAATAATTATTATAAATTGAATTTACTGTACCCACTATTAATGGATCAGCCTTAGAAACTAAAGTCTGATTTTTATCAGGATAATCTAATTGATTCGACGTAACTGTTCCTGACGAGTCACCGAAAACCAGAACTTATATAACGTTGATAATACCATTCACCTTGTTCACGCTCAGTAGGTTTTTCTAGGGCAACAACATGTGCAGCCCGAGGATTTAAATGCTCCATAAAACGCTTAATAGTACCACCTTGAACTTTTAATAATTCAACTTGTAACAGACATATTATCGTATTATCAAATAAGCATCAAATAAGATTTTAAGCCCAAAAGGGCAGATAGCCTGCATATTTTCTTGATTTACTTTCTGGATCATCTTCTTTTATTACACCGTCTTTTAAAGCATCGCGTATGATTCTTGATGCTATTGCCGCATTTTTATTTTCAATTTTAAAACGCTCTCTTAATCTTACTGACTTTCTTTCGACGCTTTCAAAATATTTTAGATTTTTAGCAAATAATAAAGCACCTAATTTGGTAATGGCATATCCTTTAGTTTTTTTAATAACTGATGTTACGCACTCTCGTTCCCACGCTGGAGCGTGGGAACGAGAAAAAAATCACCATTTTTAAGTTAATTTTTTAATGCCATTTATATTATCATTTTAAAGGATAAAAGCCATGATTACAAAGCAATTTAACAATGATATTAATTTGATTCATCTCAACCATGCGCGTTTATCACCTTGGCCACAATGTACTCGTGAAGCTGTTATCCATTTTAGCCAAACCATGCAATACGCAACACCAGAACATGCTAAGCAATACTATGAAACAGAACAACAAGTACGCACAAAATTAGCTCATTTATTACATGCACCATCAGCAGATCAAATCGCTTTACTGAAAAATACCTCAGAAGCATTGTCAATTATTGCAACTGGTTTGGAATGGCGAACAGGTGATAACATTGTATTACCACTACAAGAATTTCCCTCCAATCGTATCGTCTGGCAGGCTTTGGAAAAACAAGGAGTTCACTGTATTTTTGTTGATCTAAACTGCCATGATGATCCCGAGAAAGCTTTAATGGATGCTTGTAATATTAATACCCGTTTACTCACTGTTAGTGCGGTGCAATACAGTGATGGTTTACGTTTGGATTTAGCGCGTTTAGGACAATTTTGCCAACAACATTTGCTGTTTTGTGTTGATGCCGCCCAACAACTAGGTGCTTATCCGATTGATGTGCAAGCCATGCAAATTGATTTTCTTGTTTCTTGTGGACATAAATGGCTATGTGGACCTGAAGGCATGGGTATTTTATATATACATGAATCTTGGTTAAACCGCTTGCAATTACAGCATTACGGCTGGCATATGCTAAAAAACATCGATTTTGAACAGCAAACGTGGCAAGCAGCAACAACAGCACAGCGTTTTGAATGCGGTAGTTCCAATACCTTAAATAATCAAATTTTGCATAGCAGCTTAAGCCTGTTTGAAACCATTAGCTTCAAAGCGATTACACAAGCACTAACCGAACACATTGATTATTTGTATGCAGAACTACAAGCGGCGGGATTTGAGATTGCAACACCCGCTTCATCAGAACAACGTGCGGGTATTATTAGTTTTCGTGTACCTGAAAAGGATAGTAGCGTTTTATGTGAACATTTTAATCAGCAAGGTTTAATTTGCAGTCAACGAGGGGATAATATTCGTTTTTCACCCCATTTCTATTTAACTGAGGAACAACTAAATGCGATTGTTCCTCGTATTAAGCAGATACTTTCACATTAAAAGATGCCGAATATAGTGTTGTCCTTCCTCGCTTGCTGCTTCTAACTGGGTTTTAATACGTTCAGCAATATGGTTTGGAATAGCCGATTGTGACATATCGACATCTAAATACTGTTCGATAATAGCTTCAACATCTAGCGACGGAAAATGCTCACAATACATTGTCATAGCCTTGCCTGTAATACCTTTACGACGACATAATTCAAAAGCTAAACGTGTCTCTTCAACTTCTCCAATACATTCAAAAGGTGTGTGTTCACCTAAACCAAGCATTTGATAAAACCAAGCTTGATTGGCTTCGATATCAAACAAATTATCAGGAAAAATGCGCTGAACTTTTTCTATATCTAAATACGCCATGTAGTTAAGCCAAACATAAGCGCATTTCGGACATTCGCAACACCACGGTTTTTTAATGTTACAGGAATGCGTGGCACCAATCAGTTCCTCATCTTGACGCAACAGATTAAAAATAGTAGTGTCATAAATGGGTTGTAATAAACTAAAATAAGTACAATGGTTAATAAATTGAGAATGAATATATTGATTGAGCAGTTGCTCAGCTTCATAAGATTTACCCCATTGATGATTAATATCTTCCCCTGTCTCTTCCCAGATTAAATTACCCATATTTGCACTCCGTTCATGTGCAAGCACCATATAGCGGTAACGATGTTGTAACATAATGGGTAAGGCTGCAAAAAGAGAAGTTGGAGTTTCAGCAGCAAGTATTTCTTTAATATCAGGATAATGTTGCAAAACTGGTGCATCAACCAAGCTATCATAGATGCGTAGTTGGTGCTGTTGTGTTGCCTGACTTTGTTGAGTTAATTGCTCTATTAACCTATGTTGGTGTTCAGCGCGACCATAAATAGAATTGGAATAAGCAAAAGTGGCGTAAGGCACATTCGCACGCTCCAATAACTTCATACCAACAAGGCTATCCTTGCCACCGCCACAAAAGGTTAAAACTTCTGTATGATTACTTGCTAATGTAATGGGTTCCGCTTGTAGGGCTAGAGCTTGGCTACAGAATGTCGGCCCTTGATAGTCAGCCTTGTTGTGTTGATATCGCCATTGTCCCCATACCTTATAGATAATATTGCGCCATAAGGCTTCAAATTCTACCGTATGAAAATGACTAAATTCGCCAAGATCAAATTGCTGTGGATATAAACTCACCAATTTGCTGGCTTCAAAAACCATAATATGGAAGTAAATTTTTTGCATAAAGGCTTCGCCATAAAGTGCCTCAAGTGCTAATAAATCGACATCCTTATACCAATAAGCGGTTTCAAAACGCAGCTCATCAATACCATAGGTCATGGATAATTGATGACATGAACGAACCAGTGTACCTAGCCACATACCGCGTTGTTTAGTCTGCATATCGACTTTTTATCCTAGCGTGATTTAAGGAAATGAACACTAAAATACTGTTTATCATCCTGCCAAAGTTTATCACCTTTCCAACCTGCTTCCCAAGCTAAAGCCTGAAACTCTTCTACCGTATATTTATAAGAATTTTCAGTGTGAATAGACTCAGCCGCTTCAAAATGAAAATGCTTGCCATTGACACGTAAAGATTGTTTCTCACGGCTGAATAAGTGCATTTCAATCCGCCCAAGATCGGTATTGTAAAATGCCTGATGATAAAAACCATCAATATTGACATCAGCATCCAATTCATTTTGGATGCGTTTGAGTAGATTTAAATTGAAAGCAGCCGTGGAACCTGCTGCATCATTATAGGCACGATTCAATACATCAACCGGCTTTTTCGTATCAATACCTATTAGTAAAGCACCATCTTCACCCGCTTTGTTATGTAAATCTTGCAGAAAATTAATAGCCCCTAAAGGATCGAAATTACCTAAACTGGAACCCGGATAAAAAAATACCCGCTTATTAGTCGGTATTTCGGTGGGTAATTCATAGGGTTTGGTATGATCAACACAAATCGCATGAATAGGCAATATTGGATAATCCTCTGACAAGCCTTGTGCCGATGCACGTAAGTGTTCTGCCGAAATATCCATAGGCACATACATTGCGGGATTCATTCGATCAAGCAAAAAACGGATTTTCTTACTACTACCAGCACCCGGTTCAATAATATGGCAATCTTCACCCAGACAAGCAATCATTTCATCAGCATAGCTTTCAAAAATATCACGTTCAACATCTGGTACATAATATTCAACTTGATCACAAATATGATCAAAAAGTTGTGAACCTGCTTCATCATAAAAAAATTTAGGGTGTAATTGCTTTGGCGATTGACTTAACCCATTAATAACAGAGGTTTGTAGATCTTCAAATACAGGATGATAATCGTGGAAATGGAACTTCATTTTATATTCCTTTACTTATCCGCCAGACGAATACCGCTAAACTGCCAGCGATCATGGGGATAAAAAAAATTACGATAACTGGCACGCATATGATCTTGTGATGTAACACAACATCCTCCCCGCAATACCATCTGGTTACACATGAATTTACCATTATATTCACCAGCGGAACCTTCTAAGGGTTTAAACCCCGGATAAGGATGATAAGCGGTGGAAGTCCATGCCCATAAATCGCCATACCATTGTCCATCTGCCCCAGCAGCTTGTGGATGTAATATATCTTGATCAAAGAAATTACCAACAATAGCTTTGTCAGCAAGCACTACTTCAATTTCTGCTTCAGTAGGTAAACGCTTGCCTGCCCAACGCGCATAGGCATCTGCTTCATAATAACTGATGTGGCATACCGGTTCATCTGGATTCAATGCGCGTAAACCACCCAAAGTCATTTCTAAATAATCTTGCCCATCTTGTTGCCAATACAATGGTTGCTGCTCATTCTTTTGCCAACCATCAGCTAACCATAACTCAGAACGCTGATAGCCTTTGTCCTCCATAAAGGCAAGATATTCACCATTTGTCACCAGACGATTTGCCAAACTAAAATCGGCTAAATAATGGCGATGACGAGGAGATTCATTATCATAAGCGAAGTTGTTACTACTATCACCTATTTCATACAAACCAGCTTCCTGTTCATGCCATTGCAAAACGCTAGTAGTATCAATACGATGATTAGCAAGATCATTACGGTAAGCAGGTTTTAATGGATTGACCGAAAAATTATACTTAATATCCATTAACAATAATTCTTGATGTTGCTGTTCATGATTCAAACCCAATTCAATAAAAAACAATAGTTTTTCATCTGGACAATTTTCCAATACATCAAAAAAAGCTTCCATTGCCTCATCCACAGCATGACGATAGGCATAAATTTCATCAATAGTTGGTCGAGCCAATAAGCCACGTTTTGGGCGAGGATGCAATGCACCAACTGTCTCATAATAAGAATTAAATAACATCTCATATTGAGGATGAAAAACTTGATAATCTTTATGGTGTGGCTTTAATAAAAAGGTCTCGAAAAACCAAGAAACATGTGCTAAATGCCATTTAGGTGGACTAGTTTCAATAATAGCTTGTATCTGATAATCCTCGACAGCCAAAGGCGAACAAATCTGTTCAGATAGCTTGCGGACTTGCTGATAGCGTTGATGTAATTGTTGTGGGGTTTGCATGTTAATATTTATTGTAAGAAATTAAATCAGTCTAATTATTAAATAATTTTTTGGAGTCCAAGATTTATCTTGGAAATACGCACTTTTAATAAAAATATGGTTTGACGTGGCAAGTCGGTGAAAATATTGTCTGGCAGGCTTTGGAAAAACATGGGATTAAACCTGACAGGTTTTAAAAACCTGTCAGGTTTGTACTTAGCTCTATAAAAAAACTTATTTACCTCTTACTTTCTTTTGCGTCTTAGATTTTTTAACAGCCTTTTTGACACGCTTTTTCATATCATTAATTTTATCTTTTTGTTCTTTAGTCGTAGTATTAGCTGAGGCTTCAACATTTTTCAGAGCCAATACGGCTTGTTTTGCAGCTTTTTTAGCCTTCTTAACAGCATTTTTAGCATCTTTAACTGCTTGTTTCAGTTCTTGTTTAGTACTCATAATTTAATCCTTGCTTGAATCAGTGTTTATATTATAAATTGAATTTACTGTACCCACTATTAATGGATCTTCTTTAGAAACTAAAGCCTCATTTTTATCTGGGTAATCTAATTGATTAAGAAAATAACGCATACAATTAATGCGTGCCCGTTTTTTATCATCAGAACGAATTATTATCCAAGGTGCATCAGCAGTATCTGTATAAAAAAACATCGCCTCACGGGCTTGAGTATAATCATCCCATTTATCTAATGACTCAAGATCAATTGGACTTAATTTCCATTGTTTAAGAGGGTCGTTTTTTCTGGAATGGAAACGACGTAACTGTTCCTGACGTGTCACTGAAAACCAGAACTTAAATAAAATAATTCCAGAATTCACCAACATACGTTCCAGAGCCGGAGTTTGACGCATAAATTCTAAATACTCATTATCAGTGCAAAACCCCATTACTCGTTCCACACCAGCGCGGTTATACCAAGAACGATCAAAAAAAATCATTTCACCCTTAGTGGGAAGTTGTTTGATATAACGTTGATAATACCATTCGCCTTGTTCACGCTCAGTAGGTTTTTCTAAAGCAACAACATGTGCAGCGCGAGGATTTAAATGCTCCATAAAACGTTTAATAGTACCACCTTTACCGGCAGCATCACGCCCCTCAAACAAACCAACAATACGTTGCCCACTTTCTTTAACCCAACTTTGAACTTTTAATAATTCAACCTGTAACAGATGTTTATCATGCTCATATTCTTCTAAATCAATCCTTTTTTCATAAGGATATTGCCCTAAAGTATGTGTAATTTGCTGTAATTTCTTACCAGACATAGTCTTGGAGTCAGACATCACATAATTAGGATCAGTTAATTTTTTTACGAATTTAGCAGCCTTCTTAGTATTTTCTTTACTCATAGTTTGTTCACTTATAACTTTTTTTCAAATATTTTAAGCATTTGCTCTTTTTTAGAATAATCACTCATATATTTTTTTACTAGCCTCCAAAAAAATTTTGAATGATTTTTATAGGCGATATGGGCGAGTTCATGAACCTATATATTTAGGGTGTAATTTCATTATCTCAATGTATTTGATGACTAATTTTGTGATTTTTTTCTGGGCTTTTTGTTTATAAAAATTATCAATTGCATCATTTAATTATATTTGAGTATATTTTTTTTAAATTTTGAATGGATAAATACAATTTTTATATCTTGTCGATTCTCATTTGTTAATGAGACATAATAGCTTTTACCTAAATAAAAAAGTCTTGAACCGGTTGTTATTTCTCCATAGTCTATTACTTTTCCAAGCTCTTCAAGTTTTGAAGTTATCCAAAAAGCTTTGGCTTTTACTAAGTTTTTTATCTGTTCATTATTAATTGATTCTGGTGCTTTTATAAGTACGCAAGAATCATGCTCAACTCTTTATCTATATTTGCAGATCTAAGTTATGACTTGATAGCTATTATGACAGACAAGCATCGCTTTAAAGCGGTTTGGATATATCTTCAATTCTAGCTTTCGCGCTCATAAAAACATCTAAATTCGAAGCTTTTGCGGTTAGATATTGAGCTGTTTTTTCACTAACTCTTTTAAATATAAGTTCTTTTTCTATGAAGTAATCTGGCATACCAGTTTGGTATTTTATAGCTATGAAATCCAGCTTCTTATTGTCTTAATTTGATAGCGAGATAAACCATAAAGATTGATTTACCGCTTCCAGTTGTATGCCAAACTACACCGCCTTGATTTTGAGTTTTGAGTTTATGCAGGATTTTATTAACGGCTCTTAGTTGTTGGTATCGTGGCAATTTTTTGATGGTTTTGAGTATCCAACTCACCATTAGTCACATGCTTAGGACTTCCTAAAGTATCACCTTTTCTTATATCGCTACCTTGAAAATTATGAACAATCATATTAAGCTTACAAATAGCCCAAGTACCAAGATTCTTCTCCTGCCCCTTTAAAGTACAATTTACAAACTCACCAATCATACCACCATTTTCATATATTTAGCCAACTCCTAATTGAACCACCTCTTTAGGCGTATAAAACTCCCCACCTTTCTTCCCAGCATCATCAGCAAACTCCCGGATTAAATACTCATAAGCATTACCAAGAATATCAGGCAACTTCTCACTATCACCAAAATGCCCCCTCTAAAGAGCTGCTATTATGCTCCTCAATAACACTAAAAACCTGATCAATAGCCTGCCCAATATTCTCAGTCTTTTTAACTATCTCACTCCACCAAGCAGACTGAGGTATAAAAAACCGATGATAATCCCATCTTCCTCAATTGCAAGTTTAGCTTAATTTTTCACTCATATAATTACACTTTTTTGGAGATAAAACTAGATAATAATACTTTTTTTAGGATATAATATATAAAATTTACAACACTTATTTGGAGATAATGTGAAACGACAATTATACAAACAACTTATAAAATGGAAAAACAACCCCAATCGCAAACCCTTGATATTACAAGGTGCGCGGCAAGTAGGTAAAACCTATCTTATTTCAGAATTCGGTAAAAAGGAATATCAACAATTTATCTATCTAAATTTTGAACAAACACTCGAATTATCCAGCTTATTTTTAGATGATTTAATACCAGAAAATATCATAGAAAATATAAGTTTGTATCTTGGAAAAAAAATTGATCACGCCAACACATTACTATTTTTCGATGAGATACAAGCAGCTCCCAAAGCATTAATCTCATTAAAATATTTTTATGAACAAGCTTCCGAATATAATATTATTGCAGCCGGCTCATTGCTTGGCGTAAGTGTAGGAAAAACTATTAGTTTTCCAGTAGGTAAAGTTAATTTTTTACAAATGTACCCTATGAACTTTAATGAATATCTTACCGCATTAGGCGAAGAAACCTTGGCACAAAAAATAGCTACATTACATACCATCCAAGCTTTTCCTGAACTACTTCATAAGAAACTAATAAGGCATTATAAACTATATTTATATATAGGAGGAATGCCTGAAGTAGTAAAATCATATATAGAAACAAAAGATATATCAGAAGCAAGGCGAATTCAAAAAGAATTATTAGAAGCTTATAAAAGAGACTTCTCTAAATATACCGAAAAAAATCAAGCGATAAAAACCGCAGAAGTGTGGCAATCTATTCCCTACCAATTAGCCAAAGAAAACAAAAAATTCAAATACAGTGATGTCCGAAAAAAAGCACGAGCTTCAACATTTGAACAAACAATAGAATGGCTAAAAGGAGCGGGATTAATTAATATAGAATACAATATTTCTATACCAAAATTACCATTATCGGGTTATGCTGATTATTCAAAATTTAAAATTTACTTATTAGATACCGGCTTGTTGGGAGCAATGCTTAATTTATCATCAAAAATGATAATAGAACCCGAAGCAATTTTTAAAGAATACAATGGTGCTTTTATAGAAAATTATGTAGCACAAGAATTAACCGCTCAAGAAATATTTCCACTGTTTTATTGGACATCAAAAAGCGATGCAGAAATAGACTTTATAATTGAAAAGGATAATAAAATATTACCTCTCGAAGTAAAAAGCGGAACCAATTTAAATTTAAAAAGTTTACAAAGCTATATTGCTAAATACAAACCAGCATATGTTTTTAGAACATCACCACGAAATTTTGTACAATCAAATAACTTTATAAATATTCCACTTTATGCAATATCGGCTATTAAAAATATAATTTAATTAAATCACTCTCATTAATAATTTTAATCCCCAAAGCCTCCGCCTTAGTCAACTTACTACCAGCCTTTTCCCCAGCTACCAAACAAGTGGTTTTTTTAGAAACACTATTTGTTACCTTAGCCCCCAAATTCTCCAATTTAGCTTTTGCCTCTTCACGAGTCATTTGGGAAAGGCTGCCTGTTAAAACAAAAACTTCTTCTGATAAAGAATTGTCAGTGCTAGCATTAGCTTCTTGCGGAGACCAATTAATACCTATTGCTTGTAATTCTTCAATGTTATTTATATTCTCAGTTTGTTGAAAGAATGTAACAATATGTTCCGCTACTATTGGTCCAATATCTTGGATATTTTGCAATTCTTGCTTGTTTGTTGCTATTAATGCTTCTATACTGCCAAAATGTTTCGCCAAAGTATTAGCCGTAGATTCTCCAACTTCACGAATTCCAATAGCATAAATAAATCTAGCCAATGTTGTAGATTTACTTTTTTCTAAAGCAGCAATGATGTTTTGCGCAGATTTTTTACCCATACGCTCTAAACTTGCCAACTGCTCATTAGTCAAATTATACAAATCAACTAATTTTTTTACTAAACCCTTATCTATTAACTGCTCAACCAGCTTATCACCTAAACCATCAATATCCATTGCCCGACGTGAAGCAAAATGTTTTAAAGCCTGTTTAGCCTGTGCCGCGCAAAATAAACCTCCACTACAACGCGCCACAGCCTCGCCTGCTACACGAACTACATCAGCACCACAAACCGGACATTGTTTAGGAAAAACAAACTCTTGACTTTCTTGAGGACGTTTCTCAAAAATTACACGCATAACCGCAGGTATCACATCACCAGCGCGACTAATTACAACCGTATCACCAACCCGCACATCCTTACGCCTCATCTCATCCTGATTATGCAATGTCGCATTAGTCACAACCACACCAGCAACTTGCACCGGATTTAAACGCGCCACCGGCGTTAATGCACCAGTACGCCCAACCTGTATATCAATATCATTAACCTCAGTTATAGCCTCCTGAGCCGGAAACTTATGAGCAATTGCCCAACGTGGCGCACGAGAAACAAAACCAAGTTGCTTCTGCAAAGCTAAATCATTAACCTTATAAACAACACCATCTATATCAAAAGCCAAATCCTCACGCCGCTTTAAAATTGCCTCATAATATTTCAAACAACCAGCAACTCCAGTTACCAATTGCGAATCCAACGAAACCGGCAAACCCCACAACTGTAACAACTCGAAAACATCACTATGACGCTTAGGTAACTCTACCCCTTCAACAACTCCAACCGCATAACTAAAAAAACTTAAAGGGCGTTCAGCAGTTACACGAGACTTCAACTGTCGCAAACTACCAGCGGCAGCATTACGTGGATTAGCAAATATTTTCTCACCCCTAGCCGCCTGCTTCTGATTCAACTGATCAAAATAAGCCTTCGGCATAAACACCTCCCCCCGCACCTCTAATACCGCAGGATAATTTCCACCGCGCAACCTTAAAGGAATAACCTTAATAGTTTTAGCATTAGCAGTAACATCCTCACCAGTATATCCATCCCCGCGCGTAGCCGCAGAAACTAACAAACCATCCTCATAACGCAAACTAACAGCCAAACCATCAAACTTCAACTCAGCAAAAAACTCAACATTAGCCAAATCCTTAGCAAAATCCTCAACTTCTTGAGAATTAAAAGCATTATTTAAAGACAACATAGGAACACTATGTACAACCTCAGCAAAAGCATCTAAAGGAATAGCACCAACGCGCTGACTTGGAGAATCTGCGGTAACTAAATCAGGATATTTAGCCTCAAGATCCTGCAACTCCCGAAACAACAAATCATACTCACCATCAGACACACGAGGATCATCAACAACATAATAAAAATAATTATGCTCATTAATTGTATGGCGTAACTTAGCCGCTTGCGTTTGAATCTTCTTTGAAATTTTCATATATTAATCTACTATTAAATTTCCCAATCTTCAATTCGCAAATTAGGAACACGGGAAAACTCATCAGTATTATGAGTTACAACTGTGACATTATGTGCTAAAGCGATTGCCCCATAAAAAAGTTCAGCTTTAACCACTGAACAAACAAAAATTTGATTTGGAGACAATTGTTCAAGTTTGCGCCTGATAGGTGATAAATAATTATTCAAATAAGAAATACAGGTATTGGTATCAAGCAAAAAACTCACTTTATCTCCTCCCGTATTTCATAATCACCTTGAGGCGCACGCTCAATAGGATCACTGGCAAGACAACCAGCCGTTTTTTCAAAAAAATCCGGTGGCCAATCTGTATTTGGAAACGTCATTGGTGAACAAGTTTCATCCAAAGGCAACAAAATAATTTCTACCAAGCGATTTTGAAATGTAATTGGTAACTGAATTGTCACCGTATTTGAGGTCATTTGATAAACCTTTCGTAACGCTTGCATAATAAGTTCCTATATTAGCATTAAAGATTTGAAATTTTCATAAATTATCAAAAAAATCTTGAGTTAATTTCACCTGTTCGGCACAAGTATCTACCTTATTAACCACATGACGAAAACTTCCACCATGAGGCTGCCCCTTGCTATACCATGACAAATGCTTACGTGCCATACGTACCCCCGTATATTCACCATAAAATTGATAGAGATTATCTAAATGTTCTAATAACACATCGCGAATTTCAATAATAGAAGGCGGAGCCAAATGCTCAGACTTAGTTAAAAAATGATCAATTTCACGAAAAATCCAAGGCTTACCTAAAGCAGCACGCCCTATCATAACCGCATTTGCCCCAGTATAATCCAAAACATACTTAGCCTGTTCAGGTGTACGAATATCACCATTTGCAATTACAGGAATATTAACACTAGCCTTAATCGCAGCAATAGTATCATACTCAGCCTCACCACTATAACCACAAGCACGAGTACGCCCATGCACAGCCAAAGACTGAATACCAGCCTGCTCAGCTATTTGAGCCACCTTCACAGCATTACGATTCTCCTTATCCCAACCAGTGCGTACTTTTAAAGTCACAGGAATATCCACAGACTTAACTACAGCATCCAAAATATCAGCAACCAAAGCCTCATTTTTCAACAAAGCAGAACCCGCCATAACATTACAAACTTTTTTTGCAGGGCAACCCATATTAATATCAATAATTTGCGCCCCATTATCAACATTATGTTGCGCCGCCTCTGCCAACAACTTAGGATCAGCTCCAGCAATTTGCACATAACGCGGCTCGATTTCACCCTCATGATTAGCACGACGCTTAGTTTTTTCACTACCCCAAAGCAGAGAATTAGATGAAATCATCTCAGACACCGCCATACCAGCACCCATTTTCTTACATAGCTGCCGATAAGGGCGATCAGTAACACCAGCCATTGGAGCTAGAACCAAGCGATTTTTTAATTTATATGGACCAATTTGCATAATATTTATTATTTATATTTGATAGAATAGTTAAAATAAACCAAATTATTAACCTTTAATAAGGAACGAACTGTGAATTTACAAATTGCTCAACGAGTTCAAGCGATAAAACCATCTCCTACTTTAGCTATTACTGCTCGTGCCGCCGAAATGCGAGCCGCTGGAAAAGATATTATTGGCTTAGGCGCAGGTGAGCCTGATTTTGATACTCCACGTCATATAAAAGAAGCCGCTGTTGAAGCACTGAACAAAGGCTATACTAAATATACGCCAGTTGATGGCATTCCAGAACTTAAAAATGCAATCATTAATAAATTTGCGCGAGACAATAAACTTGATTACGGTATAAAACAAGTTTTGGTTTCATCTGGTGGCAAGCAAAGTATTTACAATTTAGCTCAAGCATTTTTAAATCCCGGTGATGAAGTCATTATTCCATCTCCTTATTGGGTATCATATCCCGATATAGTAATGTTAGCCGGTGCCAAACCAGTTATACTTCAAACTGGTATTAAACAAAACTTTAAAATAACAGCTAAACAATTAGAAGCAGCTATAACAGATAAAACAAGATTATTTATAATCAATAGTCCATCCAATCCTACAGGTGTACACTACACACCGGAAGAATTAGAAGCTTTAGGAACAGTTTTACGTAATTATCCTAAAATTTTAATTGCAACAGATGATATGTATGAACATATACTTTGGGAAGGTGGACCATTTAAAAACATCTTAAATGTATGCCCAGAATTATATGATCGTACCATAGTTCTGAACGGAGTTTCAAAAGCATATTCAATGACAGGATGGCGTATTGGCTATGCAGCTGGACCGGATGAACTCATTCAAAAAATGAAGATTATTCAATCACAAAGCACATCTAATCCTACATCGATTTCTCAATATGCTGCTGTAGCAGCTTTAGAAGGCGACCAATCATTTATTGAAAAAATGATCACGCTGTTTAAAACACGCCATGATTTTGTCTTAGATTCATTACTAAAAATAGAAGACATTGAATGCCTACCCGGTCAAGGTACATTCTACCTCTTTCCCTATGTGGGAAAAGTTATGGAACGTTTAGATATAAAAACAGATCTTGAATTAAGTGAGTTTTTGATTGAAAAAGCAGGTGTTGCCTTAGTGCCCGGTTCAGCTTTTGGTGCCCAAGGATATATACGTATATCTTTTGCAACCAGCATGGAAACCTTAAAACAAGCAATGGAAAGAATAAGAAATATATTATAAAGCGTGACTGCAACTACCATAGCAGATCGTATAATAATTGTCTTAGCAATAATATTTATTGTTTGGCTATACCAACACTATTGGATAAAGCCAAACAAGGCAAATTATGCCCTAATCTTGGTAGCCAACCAAGAACCTATAAAAATTAACTTACATAAAATACAAAAACTTAATATACAAGGTGCGATAGGTGAAAGCATAATAGAAATCTCAAAAGGACGTATTAGATTTGTAACTTCACCTTGTCACAATCAACAATGTGTACATACAGGCTGGCTAACTCATGGAAGAGAAATAGCTGTATGCCTCCCCAATAAAATCACCATTCAAATGCAAGATACTGATGAATTTGATGCTATTGTTTATTAGAATCAATTAGGTAAAATAACAAATGTCACATAATATGGTTAATAGAGAATTAGTTAAAACTGAAATTGATTTCATTCAAGAACAATATCTTGATATATTATATCAATTCATCAAAACGCTTCAAAAAGCTAAAATCAATAATCCTCCTCCTCAATCCAGCCTGATGTCTAAATTAAAACAAGTTAAAATTCAGGCTCCATCAGACTTTGCTAAAAACATTGATGTTTATTTAAACGGAGAAAAAGATGTTGAATAGCCTTTTTATGGATACTGGATTTATAATAGCTTTGGTGAATGACAATGACCAATATCATCAAAAGGCTTTAATATTGGCTGATAAGTTTGAAGGGTTTCCAACTGTTATCACAGATGCTGTCTTATTAGAAATTGGTAATGCTTTGTCTAAAAATTTTAAGATACAAGCAACTGAGATAATTAATTATTTTTATTCTTCGCCAGAAGTAACTATTATTAATCTTAATCCTATTTTATTCAAAAAAGGCTTAGAACTGTATCAGTCTTATCAAGACAAAACATGGGGTTTAGTGGATTGTATTTCTTTCGTTGTGATGCGTGAAATGGGAATAAGTGATGTTTTAACTTTTGATAAACACTTTGCCCAAGCTGGGTTTAATATTTTACAAGTATAAAAAAATGAAATACAAAGATCTAAGAGACTTCATAAACCAACTAGAACAACAAGGCGAGCTCAAACGTATTAAGTTAGAAATTGATCCCTATTTGGAAATGACTGAAATTTGTGATCGTACTTTACGTGCCAAGGGTCCAGCCTTATTATTTGAGAATCCTAAAGGGCATTCAATTCCAGTTTTAGCCAATTTATTTGGTACTCCAGAAAGAGTAGCCCTTGGTATGGGGCAAGATTCTATTTCTGCCTTGAGAGAAGTAGGAAAATTATTAGCATTCCTAAAAGAGCCTGATCCTCCAAAAGGCTTTAAAGATGCTTGGGAAAAGTTGCCGCTGTTTAAGCAAGTCTTAAATATGCCCGCCAAAGTAATTCGTAAAGCCGCTTGTCAGGAAGTTGTTATTACTGAACCTGATTTATCTAAATTACCAATTCAAACCTGTTGGCCAGAAGATGCTGGACCTTTGATTACTTGGGGTTTAGTTATTACCAAAGGTCCACATAAGGAACGTCAAAATTTAGGAATTTATCGACAACAAGTAATTGGCAAAAATAAGCTTATTATGCGCTGGCTATCTCATCGCGGTGGAGCCTTAGACTATCTCGAATGGCAACAAGTTCATCCTGATAAACCCTTTCCAATTGCAGTAGCATTAGGAACTGATCCTGCAACTATTTTAGGCGCAGTAACTCCGGTGCCAGACACTTTATCAGAATACGCCTTTGCAGGTTTATTACGTGGCAGTCGCACCGAAGTTACACGCTGTATTACCCATGATTTACAAGTACCAGCAAGTGCTGAATTTGTCCTAGAAGGTTATCTTTATCCAAACGAAACCGCTCCTGAAGGACCATTTGGAGATCATACCGGCTATTATAATGAAGTTGACACATTCCCAGTATTTACTGTAGAACGTATAACTCATCGTAAGCAACCTATTTATCATAGCACCTATACCGGTCGCCCCCCTGATGAGCCAGCTATATTAGGAGTAGCCTTAAATGAAGTTTTTGTTCCAATACTACAAAAGCAATTCCCAGAAATTGTAGATTTTTACTTACCACCAGAAGGCTGTTCTTATAGAATGGCAATAGTAAGCATCAAAAAACAATATCCCGGACATGCAAAACGAGTAATGTTTGGAGTCTGGTCATTTTTACGCCAATTTATGTACACAAAATTTGTAATTATTACTGATGATGATGTCAATGTGCGCGACTGGAAAGATGTAATTTGGGCAATGACAACTCGCATGGATCCAGCTCGTGACAGTACAATTATTGAAAATACACCTATAGACTATTTAGATTTCGCCTCACCAGTATCAGGATTAGGAGGCAAAATAGGTTTTGACGCTACCAACAAATGGCAAGGCGAAACTCAACGTGAATGGGGCAAGCCTATTACTATGACAGCGGCTGTTAAAGAAAAAATTGATAATATTTGGGATCAAATGAACATTTTCTAATAACTTCTAATAACTCGTAATAACTCGTAATAACTCGTAGGGTGGGTAGAGCGAGAGCGAAACCCACCGATCATCATAGCAAATGGTGGGTTTCGCTGTCGCTCTACCCACCCTACAAATATGAGTAATTATATTGATAATCAACTCTATGAAAACACTAACAATAATCTTAGTTTTACTAACCAATACTTCATATGCTTCTTGGACATGCGGACAAACATGCCCATCAAACTCTAACCAATTAGAATGTGAACTTTACCAATTAGTATGCCAAAAAAACTTCAATAGCAACTTACTACCAACATGGGGAAAGAAATTTTTTCCAATATTTGCCAAAGACATATTTAATCAAAACAAAAAACCACAACTATTAACTAAATGGCAACGTAAATGGTTGGGACCATTTTTAAAACAATGGAAAATCAATCCCTATCAAATCCGTATAGTCTATGAAGCCAAGTTATTAAATAAACACCAATTTTTTAAAAATTGGCCCATCACTATAATGGATGATACACTTGCTCAAACATTTGGAAATATAATATACATAAAAAGAGCCTATAAACCACATAATGGTGGATTATTAACACTATTAAGCCACGAAATTTACCATGTAAAACAATATCAAGAACTACAATCAATTGGCAACTTCGGTGCAGAATACGCGAGACAATTTGTAAATGGCGGATTTAGTTACCAAAATAACAGCATGGAAATAGAAGCTTATAAAGCTGAAGCAACATTTAGAAAATGGCTATGTAAACATCGTTATTGGCGATGTAAAGTTTAGAACTATCAAATTAACCAACCACGTCTAAAACCTAAAGCCGCTAATGGAATAATCAATAATATTAACCAATAGCCCTGTTCTTCCCAACTGGCATGAGTTGCATCTGTCAATTTACCTTCATTATTAAAATGTTTGGGTTTTAATAATATTTCTAAATCTCTATCATCGGCAGTTAATTCTACATAACTGCCCCCACCTAGCATAGCTAATTTTTGTAACTTGCTTTGCTTATTAATTGCTAATACAGATACAGGATAACCTTGATCTTTTAACTCACGCGCTTGAACCAAGCTTTGCTCTTTATAACCAAGTTCATCTGTTATTAATAACACCTCTCCACCAGCCTTAGCTGTTCTAAGTAATTGTTTTGCTGCGGCTAAAGCTAATCCAGTTTGCTTATCTTTAACCGGAACCCAATCAGTACTTAAACTATGAACCAAATAAGCAATAGTAGCATTATCATCAGTAAGAGGTGACACCACATGAGGGCGAGCAGCAAAAATAATTAAAGCAGTTTGCCCCTCTTGTCGCCGCTTTAAAATATCTAAAATTTTATACTTAGCTCTTTCTAAACGCGAGGGTTTTATATATATATCTAATACTAATACCAAGGCTTCCTGAGAACGATATACAGACTGTAAAGAACTGGACCAAGTTGGTCCAGCTACAGCTAAAACTGTTAATAACCAAGCAGTTGCTAATAATATTAAAGCAAAATGTTTTTGATTTTGTTTTACATTAACAAGTAAATCAGCTAATAAATGAGCATCTACCACCTTCTGCCATGAATTTTTAGCAGTTGGTGCCTTTCGCCATAACCATATTATGATTAATGCTAATGGAATTATTGATAATAACCAAAATGGTCTAATAAAATGAAATTGTTCTAACATTGTTGAAATTTTTGAACTTATGAACGTGGATAAATATCGCCAATTAATTTGCCTTGCTGCAAAATTAGGGTACGATGCCCCATTGCCTTAATTAAACCCAATGCGTGTGAAGCAACTAAAACTGTTACGCCTACTTGATTGAATTCTTGATATAAATTCATAATTTCTTTAGCTAAACCGGGATCCAGATTACCTGTTGGTTCATCAGCTAATAAAATAGGAGGTTTATTCACAACAGCGCGAGCTATACCAACTCGTTGTTGTTGCCCACTTGATAAAGTTATTGGATAGCTTTTTTCTTTATTCAATAAGCCTACTTTATCTAAAGCAGCTCGTACTCTACGACGAATTTCTTGCGGTTTAAAATTAGCAACTATTAATGGTAAAGCAACATTATCAAATACGCTTCTATCAAAAAGCAAACGATGATCCTGATAAGTGAAACCAATTTTACGTCGTAAATAAGGAATACGATCAGGAGCCAAGCGGCTTAAATTTTGCCCACCAACTAATACTTGCCCTCCAGTATTGCGTTCAATCAGTGCAATTAAACGTAATAAAGTAGTTTTGCCAGCTCCTGAATGCCCAGTTACAAAAGCCATTTCACCTTTTTTTAGATGAAAATGAACATTTCTAATTGCTTGAGTTCCATTAGGGTAACGTTTACTGACATTGGTGAAATTTATCATTCCTTACTTAATAAAGCATCAACAAAATTAGCAGCTTCAAATTGTCTTAAATCATCAACCTGTTCTCCGACACCGATAAAACGAATTGGTATTCCGCTTTGTTTTGCCATCGCAAATACAATACCGCCTTTAGCTGTGCCATCTAATTTTGTGAGCGTCAAACCAGTAACCCCAATCGCTTGATTAAATTCTTTAACTTGCACCAGCGCATTTTGACCAATACCAGCATCAATTGCCAACATAACTTCATGAGGAGCTTCTGGATCAAATTTTTGAATGACGCGCTTAACTTTTTTCAATTCTTCCATCAAATTAGATTGAGTATGCAAACGCCCAGCAGTATCAGCAATTAACACATTAATACCACGTGCGGTTGCAGCTTGTAAAGCGTCATAAATAACTGAAGCAGAATCGGCGCGATCATGCTGGGCTATTACTGGAACATTATTACGTTCACCCCAAACTTTTAATTGATCAACAGCGGCAGCTCTAAAAGTATCCCCAGCGGCTAACATAACAGAACGCCCTTCTGCTTGAAAACGTTTAGCTAATTTACCGATTGTAGTAGTTTTACCGGCTCCATTGATACCAATCATTAAAATTACAAATGGTTTCGCTTGATTTTCAGGTAAAACAAGAGGTTTTTCAACTATTTGTAAAATAGCCTGCATATTATCATTTAAAGCCTGAAATAAAGCATTAGGATCAGTAAGATGTTTCAAGTCATTTATAAGAACATTGGTAGCATCAACTCCAACATCAGAAGTCAAAAGCAGAGCTTCAATATCTTCAAGTAACTCATCATCAATCGACTTTTTACCTAGCAATAGACTAGCTAAACCTACAGTGAAATTTTCACGAGTTCGGTTTAATCCCTTTTTAAGACGAGAAAATAAACCTTGTTTTTCAGTGGGTGATTTGTTTTTTTTCTTTAATCCAAACATTGGCGTTTTTACAGCGGTTGTGAGAGATGGGTAAACCTGACAGGTGTCAGGTTTATAAATTCTTATAAATCGTCAGAATGTTCTGATAAATAACTAGCTACACCGTCTGGAGAACCAGCCATACCAGCTTCACCTTTATTCCAACCGGCTGGGCAAACTTCCCCATGCTCTTCAGTAAATTGTAAAGCATCAACTAAACGTAACATTTCATCAATATTACGCCCTAATCCTAAATCATTTACCACTTGATGACGAACAATACCTTCTTTATCAATCAAAAATGATCCACGATATGCAACAGCACCATCAGGTGTTTCTACATCATAAGCTTTCGCTATATTATGTGTTAAATCAGCAACTAAACTGTAACGTACTGGACCAATACCACCTTGATCAACTGGAGTATTACGCCAAGCATTATGAGTAAAATGTGAATCTACAGATATACCAATTACCTCAACATTACGCTCATTAAATGCCTCAAGACGCTTATCAAAAGCAATTAATTCAGTTGGGCATACAAAGGTAAAGTCTAAAGGATAAAAGAATATAACTGCATATTTACCTTCAACAGCTTCAGAAAATTTGAAGTTATCAATAATTTCACCAGAGCCTAAAACGGCTGGAGCTGTAAAATCAGGTGCGGCACGCCCTACTAAAACGCCCATATTAAAATCCTCTTAAATTAATAATTACTAAGTTTGCTTATATTGGAATTAATTATAATAAGACAAGTTGTGATTAATAAATTAAACTATAGTTTTAATTAGAGGATATATATATGAATGATAAATATCATGGTTTTATTCGCACACTTCACTGGATAATGTTTGTACTATTCGTAATAATGTTTGTGTTTGGTTTTGTGATGGTAGAATTTGAAGATAGTCAACCGTGGGCTATGTTTGATTTCCATAAATCCACAGGTGTTTTATTATTTGGATTAGTAATAATAAGACTGCTAGCAAGATGGATAACTGATGTACCACCACCAGCAGCAGAAATATCTGCAACAAATCATCGCATATCTAAATCTGTAATACATTTCATGTATTTACTAATGGTTATATTACCGATAAGCGGTTATGCCGTATCAAATATAGCTGGTTATCAAGTGAGTTTTTATGGATTAGAATTACCACAAATATTTCCAAAAAATGAAGATTGGGAATCAATCACTCATATAATCCATGAATATGGTGCATATATTTTCTTAGGATTTATTGGTTTACATTTGCTAGGTGTAATTACACACCATATAAAGAAAATAGAAATTCTACGTAGAATTACTTAATTCTCTTCATCTTCCATAGATTGCATAATCTGATAACACAATTCAGGGCAACCTTGCCCTGAAATAGCCGATATTTGAAATACACGCCCTTGCCAATTTAGTTTATTTAAAATGGTTTGTATATGTTGTTCTTGTTCATCGGCTGGCAATAAATCTATCTTGTTTAATACTAACCAACGTTGTCGT
Source organism: Candidatus Marithrix sp. (assembly GCA_016744775.1). GTDB lineage: Bacteria > Pseudomonadota > Gammaproteobacteria > Beggiatoales > Beggiatoaceae > Marithrix. The sequence goes on along the minus strand of JADGDS010000008.1, from coordinate 5,539 downwards.
GCCGCTAATTCAGAATTATATTTTTCTAACTCGTGGGTAATTTTAATTATATTTTCGACTGGATCAGTCTCATCTATTGGTAATATATCTACAATATGTAATAACAAATTAGTGCGTGATAAATGCTTTAAGAATCTTATTCCTAAACCAGCTCCTTCAGCGGCACCTTCAATTAAACCCGGAATATCTGCAATGACAAAATTACGATCAGCTTCAATTGAAACCACTCCTAAATTAGGACGTAATGTAGTAAAAGGATAATCAGCAACTTTAGGTCTAGCGGCAGATACAGAACGAATAAAAGTGGATTTACCCGCATTTGGCAAACCTAATAAACCAACATCAGCCAATACTTGTAACTCTAAGCGTAAACTTCTGGTTTCACCTTCAGTACCTTTGGTAATACGACGAGGGGAACGATTTATACTACTTTTAAAGTGTGTATTACCTAAACCATGCTCTCCACCCTTGGCTACCAATACTTTTTGCCCTGCTTTAGTCAAATCTCCTAAAAACTCTTCAGTTTCCAAATCAAAAGCAATAGTACCGACAGGAACCTGAATAACTAAATCGTCACCTTTTTTACCTGTACATTCGCTACCCTTACCATGTTCACCTTTTTTAGCTCGAAACAGACGCTTATAGCGAAAATCAACCAAAGTATTTAAATCAGCTTTAGCCTCTAAATAAATGCTTCCACCATCACCACCATCGCCCCCATTGGGACCACCATATTCAATATATTTTTCGCGTCTAAAACTTAAACAGCCATCTCCACCATGACCAGCTATTAATTCAATTTTAGCCTCATCAACAAATCTCATACTATGCTTTTTTCCTATCCCCCTTTAATGGGGGTGAGAAATCACTATGCTGTAGCTTCTATTGGAATAATGCTAATAAATTGGCGATTTTTAGGTCCTTTAACTTCAAACTTGACTTCGCCATGAGCTTTAGCATAAAGAGTATCATCTTTACCCTTACCAACATTCAAGCCCGGATGAACTTTAGTGCCACGTTGACGTATTAGAATATTACCTGCTAAAACTTTTTGACCACCAAAACGTTTTACACCTAATCGTTTTGATTCAGAATCGCGTCCATTGCGGGTACTACCGCCAGCTTTTTTATGTGCCATTTTTTTTCCTAAGTAATTTAATTAGCAGTAATATCAGTTATTTTAACATCGGTATAAGATTGACGATGTCCCATTTGTTTACGATGATGTTTACGACGTTTAAATTTGATAATAGTTATTTTTTTTCCACGCCCTTGTGCTTCTACGGTTCCAGTAACCTTACCACCGGCTACTATAGGTGAACCGATTTTAATATTTTCTCCTTCAGCTACCATCAACACTTTATCAAAATCGACATTGCTACCGATTTCTGCTGGAAGTTTTTCTATTCTGATAGTTGAACCCTGAGCGACTTTATATTGCTTGCCGCCTGTTTGAATAACAGCGTACATAAACTTTATATTCTCTTATAAATCTTAATGTAAAAGTGTTTTATTATAAACCATTTTAGTAAAAAAAACAAATATTAAAAATACTTTATATTTATATGGTCTTTTTATTGCTTAGTATATACTTAATTTTATTAAAAATATTAGGAGTGAAACATGGATTACTTATTATTAAATAATTTATTTATAATTAACTTGATGTTTTGTTGTTCATTATTAACAAATACGCGAAGCTGGATTGTACTAGGCTATCAGAAGCTAATCTTTATTTTGCTGGCAATATAATGTGAACCAAAAACAGAAAAATGATTATCATCTGCATATAGAAAATTGCCATTTTTATATGCAAAACACCTATTGCCTTCACACATATATGGTTCCACATCAACAATATTCACTTTTGCAAAAAATGAACTTTTTTCAAATACTAAATTTTTGTATTTTTTCATTCTTAACCTGTATAAACTACGATCAACAGTGCTATCTTGTATAGATATATTCCAGTAATCAAAAGGTCTAGCAATTACCTCTTTAGGTAAAAAATCTAATTCTGGATTTTCTAATAAATAATATATATTTTTTATATGCTTAGTATTATTCAACTGATAAAGTGTTTTTTCAAAACCATCGAAATATTTTTCATATGTTTGCTCTTCATCTATATAAACAGGACCTCTAGTCGCAAAAATAACTTTTTCTATTCTCTTATCAAGTTCTAAGATTTTTAAGATTTGATTTATTTTTATTTGACAATCCTTTATTTCTTTAGAATTCTTCCCCCACATAAATTCTACTAACGGTGGGCAGCTAGAATTAGCTAGCAATATTGTATTGTAACCATGATTATTAGCCACTTTGGCAATTCCGGGAAATAACACATGAGCATGTGAATCACCAATAATAGCGATTAATTTGCCTTTATTATTAATAAAGTTGGCTCTACAATAGTCAAATAGTCGCTTCTCTATAGGAGCAACATAAGAATCACACACTTTATCTATAGCTGGTGTTCTCTGAAATTCAATATTGAATTTTTTTAAATAATTCAAATGGCTCCTATTTGACAAACCATCATTATTTTTTATAAAAACACCTCCTAATCCTACACTTATAGCTAACAAGAGCAAAACAAAAACGATCTTGTCTGATTTCATATATCGTATTTTCTCAATATACCTATATGTTAAATATGAAAGTATAAACGATACTGCAATAGCAATAATCAGAATGCTTGCATCCGGTTTTTTGCCTAAATATATATAACAAAATGAAATAATAACCCAATGCCATAGATATAAGGGATAACTGATTAAACCAATTTTGACCAGCCCTCCCCAATTAGCTAATTGAAAATTAGCTATAATTATTAACATTGCTCCTATTGTTGGCAATAATCCTATCCAATATGGATATAAATATTCATTATTAATCCAAAATGCAGAGAACAAAATTAATACAAGACCAAATATAAAAATATATTTTGAATATGCTGTATTTCGATTCTTATCAAATATATAGATTGCTAACAATGAACCTAAACCCAATTGCCAAACACGAGTAATAGAATGAAAAAAAACTTCATCTTTATAATCATTTACAAAATAAATATTTGCTATAAATGAAATTAAAATGATGCTGATTAAAAATATTAAAATATTCAGCTTAAATCTAAATATCAGAACCAAAATCGCGGGCCAAATAAGATAGTATTGTTCTTCTATGCTTAAAGTCCATAGGTGGAGAAGTGGCTTATAATGACTAGCAACATCAAAATATCCTAATTCTTTTATGAAGCTAAAATTTAGTATAAAAATTGTTGCATAAGCAACATGATCTCCAAGTTGTTTATATTCATCAGGAAAAAGGATAAACCATCCAATAATTAGTGATGTTACTAAGACAGTAAATAAAGCAGGAAAAATACGCTTTATTCGTCTTTTGTAAAAGTTTAAAAATGAAAAATCCTCCTTTTTCAGTTGACTGAATATTATTTTTGTAATTAAGTACCCTGAAATAACAAAAAATATATCAACACCAATAAAACCGCCCGGTAATTTTTCAGGAAAAGCATGGTATATCACAACCAAAAGAACAGACAATCCTCTCAGTGCATCAATGTCTTTTCTGTACTCAATTTGATTCAAAAAATAGCTCCTGCCAACAAGGATGTTGTTCAATCTTTTGCAGTGCAAGTTGCAACAAAGATTTCCCCGGTTCAGTATGGTGCCAAGTGGAAGCTCCAGAAGGATGCGGTAAAGGAATAAAATCTCTGGTTTTATTCAAAATAGTCAATTGATGCTGTTGTCCAATAACATCTTTCAAAGTTTTCACTTTCATATATTGGCTAATCGCCAATTTACCCACAGCAATAATCAATTGCGGCTGTAACAAACTAATTTCATGATTAAGCCAATAGGAACAATTATCTATTTCTTCAGGAGAAGGCACACGATCACCGCCTTTTGGCTTTTTGCCGGGAAAGCAACGACAGACCGCACTCATATAAACAGCTTGGCGAAATTCAGCCTCATTTACACCAATGCTGTTAAACCACTTAAACAAAGTTTTACCAGCAGTCCAAGCAAAGGGGCGTTGTAATTCACCTTCCTTATTCCCCGGAGCTTGACCAATAAGTATGATTTTTGAAGATACAGGATTACCGGTGATAACTGGCGGAATCATATTGGGGCAACGACGACAATTGCTTAATTCTGTTTGATGTGCTATTAGTTCAGTTTGATTACTCATAAACTGGACTACTTATATGCTTGTATTTGTTTCAATGATAAAGGAGAGCCCAAGTCTTGATATTTTTTAATAAGAACTACTAAGTCATCAAATTTATCTGAGGTAAGAGTTTTTTTAGGAGCTGGTATCTTGACAAATAACTCTATATCCTTTTCTATGTCTTTCTTTCTGAGGTATTGAAGAACAACTTCTTCTTCTAAAGACATTTTCATAGAATCATCATCTATTCTTTGAGTTAGGAGTTGTGATAGTATTTTTGGTGATACTACTTTTCTCTGAGACCAACGTGGTCCAAAATGGTAAACCGCCGCATACATAATTTTTGCTTTTAGCTTACTAACACCAGAAGCTCTCATAGCATGATAAAAAGCTAAATGCACTAGCTCCCAACTTCTTTTTTTATCATCGCAAGCTACATCATGGATTACTGAAGCATCTCGATATTTTCCATAAAATGGAGTTCCAACTACTTTCCATGCTATAGGAGGAATTGAATCACCATCAACTATAGCTCCACTAGGAGCCTTCCATAATAAACCTTTAGAATCTTCATAAATAAAATTTTCTAACAGTTTAATTTTATGACCATCTGGCAACCATTCAGCTTTAACGCTTCCAATATATTTACCGTTCGCATCACTTACTGCGGCTTGTGATTCAGTCAGCAATGTAAATGCACACAGCGTTACCCCTAACAACATACGAATTTTAATAATGTTTTTCATTTTGCCTCTTATTTGCATAATTTATATTAACAGTCAATATAATACTATCATAAAATTATCTTGTCAAGTGTTAATATTATTGGTTGCCAAAGCTGAAGTAACTATATCTAATATGCGTTTATATCAATTATATTTTTACGTCCCTTTATCTCATCTTGAAACTACCAAACAGGCTTTATTTGCAGCAGGAGCAGGAGCCGTAGGTAACTATGCTGAATGTGCATGGCAAACTAAAGGGCAAGGTCAATTTAAACCGTTAAGCGGTAGTCAAGCATTTTTAGGTGAATTGCAACAATTGGAAAAAGTAACAGAATATAAAGTAGAAATGGTGTGTGCTGCTGATAAATTAAAAGCAGTGCTTAATGAATTAATACGGGTACATCCCTATGAAACCCCAGCTTCTGGGGTATTAGCTATTCAAACTTTAGATGACTTTTTATGATTTTTTTTATATTTATTCCTTGAAAATTTCCTTTGCCACCGCTGTTTTTACGGCCTAACGCGACCATCAGGTGTAGTAGTAGATTCAACCGTCATACCTGTAAAACAACTGAGAATCGCATTTTTCTCTACGCTAGCGGCATGATAGTGATAGCCAT
>JADGDS010000009.1:42347-55019 GCA_016744775.1 Candidatus Marithrix sp. | reverse complement strand
ATTAAAAACCACATCACTCATTTGAGAACCGCGTAATTGCTTAGCCGAACTCTCACCCATAACCCAACGAATAGCATCAATAATATTAGACTTACCACAACCATTAGGACCAACAATTCCTACTGTATTGCTGGGGAAATTTAAGGTTGTTGGATCAACAAAAGACTTAAAACCTGACAGTTTTATTTTACTTAGACGCATTTTTTTAATTTATTACTAGTTAAATATTTAACTAGTATTATACGGCAGATCATTCAATTAAAATTAGCTTCGCTGACTTCGTATCGTTTATTCCGTAAATTCGTTGTACTATTAATAAATATTATAATAATAATAATATTTTAATTATTATACATTAAGTACAACGAATTTACGGAATAAACTAATTGGAAAATTTAGACTTGTTGGATCAACAAAAGACTTAAAACAAGAAAAAATTATTAGTTGTACTCTTCTGAGAAATTACAACAAATTGTAGCCTCTATTTGCAGAATTAAGCAGTTCTTTATTTACTTCCGAAGAAATATATTCTTCTCCACAGTTATGACAAATTTGAGCTGGAATTGATTTAAACACTAATGTAGTTTGATCTCGTTCCAAAACAAGACTGGTATAACCTTCTTCAGTTATGCCATTTCGACATATTACACATTTCATATTTTTAACCTCCTAGTTTTAAAGCTTCTGTATTTGTAACAGCCGTGCGGTTATTTTCTCTAAATTAGAAGTAATTCATGTTACCTCAACAAACAATGACTTTTCCTGCGCAAGATTTTAAGGCATCATTTAAAAGTTCTTCAGAGGTATAATGTGAATCTAATTGCAATAACTTATTTTTAGATAGAAAGAAAAGCATATCCTTCGGTTCCTTAAAATAAAGAAAATATTCTTTTGAGGATTTATTTTGACTTTCTTTTATATGATAAAAATCGTTTGCCAGTCTAAGAGTTAAATGACCAAATTTAAATTCATATGATTTATCCTGCTGATCTGCAATTAAGGTTTTTTCAAAAAACGGACTCAAAACCTTATTAAATTCCGATGATGCAGAAACCACCATATAATTATCCAATATAGTTTCTTCTGTTTCTACATTAACGATTTCAATTTGACATTATCCAGTATTCCACATAACAATGCGTCCAATATAGTCATCTGAATCAATATCTACACATATACTAAATTTATCAATGTTAGTTGGAGAATGTTAAATGGCTATAGCAAAGCCTTTCTGACATAAAAATGATTCTTTTTCACTCAACCATTTTTCAAATTGTTTAATCATAATTTTATCCCCATTTAGTTGCTTTATGGTAAATATTTATAGCAGCTGGCCAGTAATATATTTTTGCATTTTGATTGTTAATAAACTTCAAATCCCTGACAGTTAATATCTATCCAATTTGGGTGTGACCAAAATATGATGTATTTTTGCATGACCAAACACCGCCTAGGAATAAATTCATCGTTCCCAACCCGGTTCTACTTGCAAAGATGCCGCTAAACCTCATCCATAACCCAACGAATAGCATCAATAATATTAGACTTACCACAACCATTAGGACCAACAATTCCTACTGTATTGCTGGGTAAATTTAGGGTTGTTGGATCAACAAAAGACTTAAAACCTGATAGTTTTATTTTACTTAGACGCATTTTTTTAATTTATTACTAGTTAAACATTTAACTGGTATTATACGGCAGATAATTCAATTAAAATTAGCTTCATTGACTTCGTTTACTCCGCTCCGCTCCGTGACTTCGTATCGTTTATTCCGTAAACGAAGTAACGGAGCGGAGCGGAGTAAATTCGTTGTACTATTAAATTCCTCGTTCCCACGCTGGAGCGTGGGAACGAGTAAATACTAAGTTTTTTCTACTTAACTAGTATTATATGGTAGAATTTAATAGCCCTGAAAGGGCGAAATAATACAGCCTAGTGCAACGCCCTAGGTAGGAATGTTATTTTATTTTAATAGCTCTGAAGGGGCGAAATAATATAGCCTCGAAACTATGTGCGAATATCATTTATATTAAAACATAAATATCATGATTTCTCATTATTTCGCCCCTTCAGGGCAATAAATCATCAAGGGCGACCACCTATTATATTGCTCTCCCAAATTTGAGATAATGAATATTCAGCCAACCAAGTTTCTAATTCTTCTTGATCCAATTTCTAAATAATTAGGGTCAACTTTCACTTGTATTTTTTTCATTAAATATTGCATGATGATCATCATTCGCTTTATGATGTGGTGCAAATAAAATAAACAGCCCAAATAAAATCAGCGTTGCTCCTGCGATTCTGCGAACTATTAGTTTTTGAGCAAATCGCGTTAGCCATTGGGCTGTTGCTCCCATTGCAAATAACATTGGTAATGTTCCTATTCCAAAAAATAGCATTAACAATCCACCTTGTAAGGCACTGCCTGATGTTAGTGAAAAGGCTAATATACTATAAACTAAGCCGCAAGGTAGCCAACCCCACAAAATTCCTAATCCTAATGCTTGTAATGGCGATTTCACAGGAAGCAAGCGTCGCCCTAAAGGTTCAATTGTTCGCCATAAATTTTGACCAGCTTTTTCTAAATAAGTTAAAACTTGCCACCATGAACCTATATATAAGCCAAGCAAAATCATAAAAATACTTGAAACCCACATTGCCACCATACGAGGATTTTCTAATGGTAATACTCCAGCAAATTGCGCCCCTAAAAAGCCCATTAATATTCCTGCTAAAGTATAACTAACAATGCGTCCAAAATTATAAGTCAATAAATAAGGAAATAACTTCCTATGAGATTGACGTATATCATCAGGCAAACTCATAGTCAATGCGCCAACAATACCGCCACACATTCCAATACAATGCGCCGAACCTAATAATCCGGCTAAAAATGCTGAAAATAAAGTAATTTCTGTAATCATAAAATTTAAAAGCTATTAAATATAGTGTTGTAAATATGTTATTATAGCCTTAAATGTGTATTTAAGGAACAAATAGATGAGTAGAAAACTAATAAGTTTTGATTGGGCAATAAAAAAGCTATTAAGAAGCAAAGCAAATTTCGGTATTTTAGAAGGATTTCTGAGTGAATTACTCAAATTTGACATAAAAATATTAGAAGTATTAGAAAGCGAAAGCAATCCAGATTATCAGTCTGATAAATTTAATCGTGTTGATTTAAAAGCAAAAGATCAACAAGGTAATATTATTATTGTTGAAGTTCAATATAGTTATGAATCAGATTATTTACAAAGAATACTTTTTGGTGTTTCAAAAACCATAACAGAACACTTAGAAGAAGGTGATCCTTATGAAGCCATGACTAAAGTAATTTCAGTAAATCTTCTTTATTTTAATTTAGGAATTGGAAAGGATTATATTTATAAAGGTAGTACTGATTTTATCGGCATTCATAATAATGATCAACTGAAATTAAATAAAAAACAGCAACAAAAATTTGAACAAAAGACAATTGCTGAATTATATCCTGAATATTATATCATCAATATAAATCGTTTTAATGATATTGCAAAAGATACTTTGGATGAATGGATATTTTTTCTAAAAAATGAAGAAATAAAAGAAGAATTTAGTGCTAAAGGTTTAATTGAAGCGAAAGAAAAATTAGACTTAATGAAATTACCATCAGAACAGCGTAAAGCTTATGAAGCTTACCAAGATGATTTACATTATCAAGCTAGTATGTTTGAATCTAGTTATGGTGAAGGTTACTTAGATGGTGTAGATAAAGGGATGAAAAAAGGAGTAGAAAAAGGAATAGAAAAAGGAAAAACTGAAACTATACGTGAAACAGTATTACGTATGCATAAAAAAGGATTAGATATTGAAATTATTGCGGAAATTGCTGGAATAAAAGAAAATGATGTTAAAAATATCTTGGTTATATAATAGGAATTAAAACATGGGAAAAAAATACTCAGAAATACCAGGAAAATTAATTGAATTTATCAAAGCACAAAAAATATTTTTTATCGGCACAGCTACCGCTGATAGTAGAGTTAGTGTTTCACCTAAAGGTATGGATAGTTTGAAGGTTATTGATAAAAATAGAATTATTTGGTTAAATTTAACTGGAAGTGGTAATGAAACCGCAGCTCATATTCAAGAAAATCCTCGTATGACTATCATGTTTTGTGCCTTTGAGGGTAATCCTATGATTTTGCGACTTTATGGCACCGCTAAAGTTATTCATCAAAATGATTCTGAATGGGAAGACTTGTTTAAACTATTTAAGCCAATCCCCGGAGCGAGACAAATATTTGATATTTCAATTGATTTATTACAAACATCTTGTGGAATGGGAATTCCATATTATGATTATGTTGGTGAAAGAGAACAACTAGACAAATGGGCAGAAAAAAAAGGTGAAGATGGAATTAAACAATATTGGATAGATAAAAATCAAGAAACTATTGATGGAATACCAACTAATATTGTTAGTAAAAATATCTAAAAATAAAATAAGTAGCGTCATACACCAAAATATAATCGGTGTTATAAATAATCACTCAAAATATTATTTTTTGTAGCTTTTTATGTTATATTCGCAACATGAATTTAATTAAACTATCAACATGGGCAAAGAAAAACGGTTACTCTTACCGAGGTGCATACAACCAGAAAGACAGTCTCAAATAATGCAATAATTTTGCATTTATAATGGATGGATTGTTGATCAAGTTGTTACTGATATTGCATCAGGACTTAATGACAAACGACCTAAGTTATGTAAAATACTAAATTCAAAAATACCTGTAAGATTAGTATCGGAGCATAAAGATAGACTCACTAGATTTGGTTTTAATTATATTGAAACTCTTATTCAAGGTGAAATAGTGATAGCTAACCGATCTGATTCAAATAAAGAGGATTTAATGCAGGATTTAATATCAATAATAACCAGTATGGTTGCAAGATATTATGGTCAAAGGCGCGGCGGAAAGAAAGCAAAAGAGCTTATTAGTAAGCTATGCCATGAATAAAACAATAACCTTACAATCTATTAAACCAAACAACCCCTTATATGGAGAGTGTGGGGAATTGTGCGTTATATCCAAGCAATTGTATAACGTAGGGCTTTATGAACTTCGACAAACTTTATTTAATCACAATGAGTTCTTGAATTATAAAGTGCTTTATCAAAAAATGAAAGAAAACGAAAACTGGACAGCCCTACCAAGGAAAATATCAAACAAGGTTTGGATGCAGGTTACAGGCAGTTGGTCAGATTGGTTAAAAGCATTAAAGGAATATAAAAAGAACCCAGGTAAGTTTACTGGTAAACCGAGATTACCTAAATACAACAAATCTATGAATGTTGTTACTTATGAACAAGGAGCTTTAGGAACAAGAGGCTTAGCTGAAAATCAGATCAGCTTATCCAAAACCAACATTATTTTAGAGACATCATTAATTGAAGGAGAAGTTAAAGAAGTTAAGATCATTCCCAAAAAGAGTAGATTTTTGATCAAAGTAACCTATGCGGAGGAAATGAAAAGTAACAAACTGGATTACAACAAGATAGCTGGTATTGATCTTGGTTTAAACAATTTAATGTCTGTAGCAACTAACCAAGCTGATATTCAGCCAATAATGGTAAATGGCAGACCTTTGAAGAGTATAAACCGTCGATGGAATAAGCAAAAAGCTAAATTGCAATCCAAGCTAAAGAAAGGTGTTTTTAATTCTCACAAGATTAAAAAGTTAGCTGAAAAGCGAAATAATCAAGTTGATACTTATTTGCATATTGCTAGTAGATCGGTTGTGAATTGGCTTGTAGAGAATAACATAGGAACACTTATTATTGGCAAAAACTCGCAGTGGAAAACAGGAATAAAGATTGGTAAGCGCAATAATCAAAACTTTGTTCAGATACCTCATACAAGACTTATAAAACTTGTTAAGTATAAGTTTGAGCAGGAAAACGGGATAGCTGTTGTTAATGAAGAAAGTTATACATCCAAAGCCAGTGCTTTAGACAAAGATAACATACCCAAGTTTTCCAAATATAGAAAACAAACGCCTAAATTATCAGGGAAACGAGTTAAACGTGGTTTATACAAAACCTTAAAAGGTTTGTTAATTAATGCTGATATAAATGGGGCGTTAAATATTATTAGAAAAGTAGCCAAGAATTCGTTAGATGACTTGGTATCGGATAAGCAGTTTATCCATCATTGCGCTACACCTAAGTTTTTGCAATTAGATGTGGCATATCAATGAAATTATGAAAAGTAACTTTTTTCGTAACTGTATAACACTATTCTAGTCACTTATTCATAATGGCTCCACATTCTGTAAACTTTAATTATTTTGTCTTTTTCTAAAACTTCATAGACTAATCGATGTTGTTTATTAATTCTACGACTAATTAATCCCTGCATATCGCCTTTTAAAACTTTATAATTTGGAGGAGAAATAAATGGATTAGTTTCTATTAATTTGATCAGATTTAGAACTTTAGATTTTAAGCCACTAGAAGCAATTCTTTTAGCATCTTTTTGGGCTTGTGTCATAAAAATTATTCTATATTTCACCATTCTAATTCTTCTAAGGCAACACCTTTTTCAATAGGTTCCATTCTAGCTTTTTTGATACTATCGACCATACCATCTATACTTCTTAAATAAATATCGTCATCTATACTTTCATACTTCTCTAATATTTCAATTTCATTTTTTGAAAAATGACTTAAAAGCCAGAAAAATTTCTCATTTATACTATCATCAATTTTTAAAGTTACTGTTTGCATTATTTTCAATATTTCTGCTGAGTTTTTGACTTATACTGTTTTTTACGCATTAATTTACGCTGTTTAACCCATTTATTACCTTCTAAATTTTTTGCATCATCCAAATTCATTTCTTTCAATTTTTCTAATGATTTGGAATTATATTTGGCTGCTTCTTCTCCTAATTTATTAGCGTTTTCTATTAAAACGCGCTGTGCTTCTTTTATTTTGCCTTCGTCGCGTAATTTGACTGCTAACTCATTTTTTTCTACTGCTAATTGCTCTGCAACTGCCGTCATAACGCTAACATTTGTCTTTTCTGCCACTATTTCAAATGAATCAGTAAAACTGGCTCTTGCCATATTACTCATACGCTCCATTTTATCATTATCCATACGGCGATAAACCACGGCTATTCCAGCAATCATCAGCTCTTCACCAGCTTTATGGGCAGGCACTTCTAATTCTAGTAAAATATATTTTTCTTGTTCACTATATAATTGATTTAATTTTACAAATACCTGTTGCGCTAGAATTTTAGCATCTCTGCCTAGCACCCGAAGGGGGCGTATTCCTTCACCACAAATAATAGTCACATTTACTTCTTGAGATACTACTGATAATATATCACTGAACTCATGTTCAAAAAAAGCTAGCAAATCACTAGCTTCTTCGACAAAAGAATGATTACCATCGCTTTTTTTAGCTAATTGAGTCATTAAATCCTCATTATAGGCCAAACCCAAGCCAATGGTAGTAACAGAAATATTTTCTTCTCCTAATGCAGCACCTAATTTGCCTAATTCTTCAGGGGTACTTGGTCCAACATTTGCTAGTCCATCTGATACTAAAACAATACGATTAACCCGTTTCCGATCTAAAAACTTGCGAATTTCTTTTGCGGCTTTTTCCATTCCATCATAAAGTGCAGTTGAACCACCAGCTTTTAAATTATTAATCTTTTGAATTATCAACTCTTTATCACTAGCCTTAGTAGCTGGCAACAATATTTCTGCTTGATGATCATAGGTGATTACTGAAATAATATCATCTGGGCGTAAATGTTCAACCGCCATAATAGCGGCTTTTTTGGCATTAGTAATTTTTTCACCCTGCATTGAACCTGACTTATCAATTACTAAGGCGACATTAATTGGCACACGCTTTTGTTGCTGCAAAGGCAAACCAGTTAATGAGACTCGTAAATATACTTTTTGTTTTTGCTCAGCTAACAACGCCGGTGTAGCCAAAGCGGTATCTAATTTTATTTGGTAAGCTAAAACAGTGTCTGACATTTTAATTACAACAAAGATTGTTAAAATAATGAATAAAGCTGTTATATATCTCATAATTATTCATTTTAACATATATCTTTAATATATCAATCATTAACTGTAGGGTCGGTGATAACCGACCATTTAACTCTACAGATACTAATCACAACTAGCGTTGTTGGCTAGCAAAGAAATTGATAACTGCGGTAATATCGCCAGCTTTAAGTTTCTTTAATTTTCTAATCATTTTTCTTGGACCCTTGCGTTTGCGATTTTTAAATTGATTAATTTGAGATATTAAATATGTCTTTGATTGTCCACCGAGAATACCAGCATCATCATCAGGATTTGTACCATTCTTAGAATGACATCTCATACAATTTCTGCGATAAATCTTTTTACCTTTAGCAATTAAGGAATAATTAATATTTTGTTTACGAGCAACAAAAGTCTGAGAAGCATAATATCTACTTAAACGGGTTATTTCTTTACGATTGAGATTTCTAGCAATCGCATTCATATCAGTCACACGTCCATTCAAGCTGAATTTCTCAGATTGACGCTTACCTCTTTTAAAATTTTTCATAGCATCTTTAAAATATGTACTAGATAAACCAGCAATAGTAGGAACTTCAGGCTCTGTGCTATTACCATTTTTACCATGACAACTATCACATTTTTGTGAAGCTTCTACAGTTCCAACCAGAATAAAAAACATAGTTAAGGTTACAGTTATATATTTAATCATAATTATTAATAAGCAAGACTCAGTTGTAAAGTTAAACGACTATCTTCAGTAAGTAACGAACAAATACTAGAATAGCATATGCAGAATGGACTATACTTAATAAATTAATCTTAAGATATTCTTAACATAGATTAACTTATATATAATGCGATTATTATTAATAGAAGATGATAAACTCTTGGCTAATGGAATCCAAACTGGTTTAAAACAACTCAATTATGCTATTGACTGGGTAATAGATGGAGAGAGTGGAGAACATGCGCTTAAGATTGAAACTTATGATGCTTTGATATTGGATTTAAGTTTACCCAAAAAAGATGGTTTAGAAATATTAAAGGATTTACGATCACGTAGTAATAATATACCCGTAATAATTTTAACTGCTCGCGATACTATAACTGATAAAATTACCGGTTTAGATAGTGGTGCAGATGATTATTTAGTTAAACCCTTTGATTTAGATGAATTAACAGCTCGCCTACGAGCCTTAATACGTCGTCAAAGTGGACGTTCAAATCCATTAATAGTTTATGAAAATTTGCAACTTGATCCAGCAGCACAAACTTTAATTAAAGATGGGCAAGCTGTGATTTTATCAGCACGCGAATTAGCAATTTTACAAACCCTATTAGAAAATACTGGAAAAATTCTATCACGCAATAGTTTAGAAGAAAGTTTATATGGTTGGAATGAAATGATAGAAAGTAATGCTGTGGAAGTACATATCCATAATCTACGCAAAAAACTTGGAAAAAGTCTTATTAAAACAGTAAGAGGGCTGGGTTATATAATCAAATAATAATGAATTATTCTATTCATAGACGTTTGTTAACATTATTATTAATAGCTATTTGTGGCGTATGGTCTGTAGTTAGTTTGCGTATATATATTCATACACAATATGAAGTAGAAGAATTATTTGATGCCAACTTAGCTCAAAGCGCGCAAATCCTGCTAAGATTGATTCAACATGAAATAGAAGAACAATCTATGACTGGTAAAAAACAAAAAATAGTGGTTGAACAACCGTTATTTGGACATCAATATGAACATCAATTAGCATTTTTAGTGCGTAGTAGTGATGGGCATATCTTAATTCGTTCGACTATGACTCCATTATTTCCACAACTACCATCATTTAGCAACTATTGGGCAAAAGATGGTTATTTATGGCGTGTATTTACCAGACAAACAGATGGATTTATTGTACAAACTGCTGAGCGTCACAACATACGTGATGAATTAATTACTAAAATTATGTTTAGCATTTTGTTAGTTTTACTAATAACATTACCATTATTAGCTGCTTTAATTTGGATTAGTATTAGCCAAAGCTTAAAACCGTTAGAAACAGTTACTAAGGAAATTAAAACTCGTACTCCTAATCAACTCCAAATACTAGATATTAAAAAAATCCCAATTGAAATTAGAGTATTAACTCAAGCAATTAATCAATTATTTAAGCGACTAAACAAAGCATTTGAAAATGAACGCCGTTTTACAGCCGATGCTGCTCATGAACTACGCACACCATTAGCAGGTTTAAAAACTCAAGCACAAGTGGCACAACGCGCCATTGATACTCAACAACGTGAACTTGCTTTAGAACAAATCCTTATAGCAGTAGATCGTTCAAGTCACTTAGTGACTCAATTATTAAGCTTAGCTCGTGTAGATGCCACTCGAACTTTAGTCACCGCACCATTTGACATGTTGATAATAATCAAAGAAATAATCAGCGAATTGACACCACAAGCATTGGAAAAAAACATTGATTTAGGTTTAGAAAATACAGCCAGAGATTATATAATTTCAGCTGATCGTATTAGCATATCTATTATGTTATGTAATTTAGTAGATAATGCTATTCGTTATACACCAAAAGGTGGAGAAGTTACTATTTATTTATCAAACATTAAAGATAATAAATTAAGCGTAATGATTAAGGATACAGGACCGGGAATTCCATTAATAGAACAAAAACAAATATTTGAACGTTTTTATCGTGGCGATAATCATAATATTCCCGGTAGTGGTTTAGGCTTGTCAATTGCACAAACAGTCGCTACATTACATAATATAGAAATTCAACTTTTAGATGGAGATAATGGAAGTGGTTTATGTATTAGAATGGATATTATTATAATATGATTGAGACAGTTAAGCTATCTGAACGAGCCAAAAACCAATTAGTAGTTTTAAAACGTAAAACCGGTATTACTAATTGGAATGTATTATGTAGATGGGGTTTTTGTATATCCTTAAAAGAATCTTCAATCCCACCAGAAGAAACAAAATTGAAATTGAATAGTTCTGTTGAAATGACTTGGAAAATTTTTGCAGGCAAAAATGCCGATTTGTATTCAGCTATGTTAATACAGCGTTGTAAACAAGATGGTATTAAACTATCTGATAAAAATTTAAATGAACAATTTAAATTACACTTACATAGAGGTATAGCTTATTTAGCTAATGATTCTAATATAAATAATATTTCTGATTTATTGGCTTTAAGTATTAAATAACGCTTTTGGAGATAAAAAATGTTATTCAGACAACTGATTGAACCAGATTCATGTACATATACTTATCTATTAGCTTGCCAAGAAACTGGAGAAGCAATACTTATTGATCCTGTAATAGACACCGTAGAGCGCGATCTTGAATTGTTACAGAAACTTGGTTTAAAACCTAGTTATACTTTAGAAACTCATATTCACGCTGATCATCTAACTGGTGCGCGTAAAATGAGAGAACTCGCAGGTAGCAAAATTGTGGTTCCAGAAATGGATCAATTAGAATGTGCAGATTTAGGGGTGAAAGAAGGTGTAGCTTTTCGCGTTGGTAGTATAGAAATTCAGCCTTTATATACTCCCGGTCATACTGATACACATCATGCCTATTTAGTTGATGATGGTACACAGAAATTACTATTTTCAGGAGATGCACTATTGATTGAAGCTTGTGGTCGTACTGATTTTCAGTCTGGTGATCCACAAATTCTTTATCGTAGTATTACAGAAAAGTTCTTTAATTTAGCAGATGAAACCCTAGTTTATCCGGGTCATGATTATGAAGGGCGGCAAATATCAACTATTGGTCAAGAAAAACAACGTAATCCTCGTTTAAGCGGCAAAACTGAAGCAGAATTCATAGAAATTATGAATAATCTCAATTTGCCATATCCAAGAAAAATTGACTTTGCAGTGCCGGGTAATCAAATGTGTGGCAAATGTCCAGCCAATGTTCCAGAACAATATCAGGGTCCATGTGAGATTATTAATAAAAAGGGTGATCAAGGATGAGGCTACAGTTGACGGAAATAATTCCACTTAAATCCAGCCAACATTTTCTGACCATGCGAAACCCTGTAAATTGGAAGAATTTACAATAATGTTAGTAAAGCTGAACCAACCAGCATTTGTACCCCAAGTATATCGGTGATTTGAATCAATTGTGCTTGCGAAGGCAGAATTGATTAGTAATATTAATGATAAAAAAAATCATTGATGGTTGCTCCTATTATAATAACTACAGGGATGTGCGACAACTGAAAATAGTTTATCCATTCGCGGAGGTTCATGGATCAACGCTGGGTGGAAGATGCGCTCGGCTAACCGCGACTTCAGGGGAGGTGCGTTCCGCAACATCTTCTTGGGCTTCCGGGTATGAAGAATATAACCCTTTATAATTTATCACTTTTACCATTTTTAAATTTTGTTCCTACATTCATAATGTTGAATGTAGGATTTATTTTTTGTAATTAAAACAATCAAAAGGCTCGAACCTTGATTTTTAAGGATTAGCCTGATTACCATGATTTTTTTAAATCCAGCTAATCAAGGAAATCAAGTTAAATCAAGGTTTAAGTAGTTAAACAATCAAAAGG
>JADGDS010000009.1:0-42247 GCA_016744775.1 Candidatus Marithrix sp. | reverse complement strand
CTCGAACCTTGATTTTTAAGGATTAGCCTGATTACCATGATTTTTTTAAATCAAGCTAATCAAGGAAATCAAGAAAAATTCAAGGTTTAAGTAGTTAAATAATCAAAAGGCTCGAACCTTGATTTTTAAGGATTAGCCTGATTACCATGATTTTTTTAAATCAAGCTAATCAAGGAAATCAAGAAAAATTCAAGGTTTAAGTAGTTAAACAATCAAAAGGCTCGAACCTTGATTTTTAAAGATTAGCCTGATTACCATGATTTTTTTAAATCAAGCTAATCAAGGAAATCAAGAAAAATTCAAGGTTTAAGTAGTTAAACAATCAAAATGCTCCTACAGATACTGCACTGATTTAGCAAATTCATGATACAATAATAATATTAAATCATAAAATATATAACATGAACCATAAAACCCGTTTTGCTCCCAGCCCTACCGGCTTAATCCATATAGGTAACGCCCGCACCGCATTATTTAATGCCTTATATGCTCATAAAGGCGTATTTATATTAAGAATAGAAGATACTGATTTAGAGCGTAGCAAAGATACTTACACTCAACAATTAAAACAAGACCTAAAAAGCTTAGGTTTACTATGGCAACAACAAGAAAAACAATCAGATCGCTTTGATATTTATGCTAAATATTATCAACAACTACAACAACAAGATCTTGCTTATCCATGCTTTTGTACACCTGAAGAATTAACACTATCCCGAAAATTACAACGCGCCTCTGGAAAAGCACCACGTTATGCAGGTACCTGTACCCATCTTAGTGAAGCCGAAAGAGCCGCAAAACTTGAAAAAGGCTTAAAACCCACTTTACGTTTTCGAGTACCGCGCGGACAACGTGTTGAATTTAATGACCTAGTTAGAGGAACACAACAATTCGCTAGTTATGACTTAGGAGATTTTATAATTCGTCGCGCTGATGGAACACCAGCATTTTTCTTCTGTAACGCAGTAGATGATGCACTGATGGAAGTTACCCATGTATTTCGCGGCGAAGATCATCTAACTAATACACCGCGCCAAATTTTAATCTTACAAGCCCTAAACTTACCAATTCCACAATACGGGCATATATCACTGATATTAGGTAATGACGGTTTACCACTATCAAAACGTAATGGCAGCCAAAATATTCAAGGGCTGATAAAAGATGGTTGGCTAGCAACAGCACTAATAAACTACTTAGCCAGATTAGGTCATACTTATACAGATGATAACTTATTATCATTAGAACAACTAGCAGAACAATTCTCAATAGAACGCCTAGGGCGTGCCCCAGCTCGTTTTGACGAACAACAATTAAGACATTGGCAACAATGCGCCCTTATCAAAGCAAGCCCAGAAGAATTATGGCAATGGATGGGAGAACAAGTACATCAAATAGTACCAGAAACGGCGCGTGATGAATTTATAAAAGCAATTCGCCCCAACATCAACTTTCCAAAACAAGCCGTAGAATGGGCAAAAATATTATTCACAGACGACATTGTGCGAGAACAAGAAGCCCAAAGCGTCATTGACAGCACTGACAAAGAATTTTTTCACCATGCCATAGCAGCCTTAGAAACCAGCCAAGGCGACTATAAAGAACTGATAAAACTACTAAAACAAACCAGTGGAGCCAAAGGCAAAAAATTATTTATGCCCCTACGCGCTGCCCTAACAGGCGCAACACATGGTCCAGAATTAGCTAATTTATTATCACTAATGGGAACTGAACGAGCCAAAAAGCGTTTTACTATAGATTGATATTTCCTCGTTCCCACGTTCCTAGAGGGAACGAGAATAATTGGATGCAAGGAAAGAAACTAACTAAAATGAATCATCGTAAATTTTCATTATTACGCCTTATATATTTGTTTATTATTACAATATTAATCAGTATTATACCCAATAATATTCAACTATCAGATTTCCCAGTTGTTTATACATGGGCATTATTAGCAATACCATTAATCTTAATATTTAACTTATGGTGGCGACGTAGAGAATTAGATAGTTTTCAAATCTCAAAGCCTAGATTGGCTATTGAAAAATTAGCCGTTCAAATTTCAGAACCAAATCCACAACATATTGCACAAATAGCAAAATTCCTGCGCCAACAAGCAGATATAACAAACAAAGAATTTGTAGTTTTAATAGAAAAAGTTAGTTTTAACGATCATCAAGCCGAATTTTTTGATCGCTTAATTGATCAATTAAGAGAACAAGATATTGCTATTACTCGTTATTTTTTTAAAGCTAATCCTCATAGCGGCTATAAAACACAAGCACAGATTTCACCAGAATTACTAACAGATTTAAACAATTATTCCCCTGAAAACCCTCTAATAATTATCTCTGAAGGTAATAACCCCATTACCAATGATTTATTAAAATGGATCTTACATTCCTCACATTGGTCAAATTGTATCCTATTGACTTTAGATGATATATGGAATAAAAATTCCTTAAAAATTGACAATTTTTACCTCTCATCAATAGATGAAATCCCACAACGCGCTACAGAGTTACAAATAGATAGAGAATGGCACTCTGAATATCCAAGATACTTATATGAATATCCAAGCCGTTGGTTAGAAGCAAATGCACCAGAACCAACAGTACAAACAGAATTATTAAAACAAATTCAAACCTATTTAGGCAAAGACAACTATCAATGTCTATGTGCCATCGCTGCATATCCAGAATTACATTGGGCATTAACACGACACCTAGGAAATCAATTTAACAGCCTTAATATAACTAAACTGATTCGCCTACCTTGGTTTCGTCAAGCCTATATGCCCAATTGGTTACGTGAGCGGCTACTACAAGACTTATCAATACAAAAAATACGTGCCGCTTTAAACACAATTCCATTAGCGGCAAAAAATAATAGCTCAACAGATAAATTATATATCAAAGTAATGGGTGAAAATTGGGCAATTAAATTTGTAAAATTTTTATCCTATATTGCAACTCAACTTTATCGCCTCTTAACACCTTTAAAACTTAGTATTACAATTATAACGCTGGTATTTATAATCACCAATCAACATTTATATCCACACTTAGAAACAATTCCTCGTGTAATACCAGAAAAAATCGCTACTACACTACCTAGAGACAACACAAATTTTATTGTATTAATACAAGATACAGTAGAAATTGATCAAGTAGCACGATATTTAATTGCAGTTAATTTACCTAAATTATTATATACAGGAACAAACCCTTACCGCCCAAAACTAGATTATCTATCCTTAATATTTGTAGATTCAAAATTTAAATGGCAAAAGATAAAACAAGGGCAAGATCAACTAGCTTTTAGTAACACATTAAGTGAACTAATGTCTCAACAGAATCGCGCTAAAGGCACAAACTATTCTCATTTTTTAGCAAAAATGACAGTATTACCCTATGTTGAGCAACAACTAAAAAATATACCAACATTTGCTCGCACCATTCTGATTACGTTAGATAAACAAACAAATAACAATCAAGAACCGCCTAATGAAATAGCTAAAAAAGTAAAACAATTTTTTCAAATTCAAGATAAAACAAATATTATCCTGAAATCATCAAATAGTGATAATAATTTAAATTACAAAGTAGCCGAAATTTCTCCAAATCCAAAACAATTAGAAGACATACTTGACTATCCAAAACAAGTAAAATTAGACAGAATCGCAATATCTAATGAAAAAATAATACAAATCAGTAACAAAAAAATTAACTTAAAAATAGCGGCATCTGAATATTGGAAACCAGAAACAATAGAAATATTCTTTAATAAAGAAATTAACCATATAGAAATTCCTAGCTCAATAACAGCTTGTATAAAAACCAAAATTTGCCAAGTTCAAGCAGATGGCACAATATTTATTCCTTTTATTGATACAAATAAATTGCTATTAAAAGATTTGGAAATAAAATTTAAGCTAAAATTTCATTATAATATTCCAGATATATATACACACCAATGGTTAAACATTGATGATAACAGCATCAAAATAGACAGCATAAAACCTCTAATCATACCAGCACACAGTTTTTTTTCTAACATATTTCCAGAACGAATATTAGATGATAAAACTCTACTAGAACTATATGATCCATTAAAAGATGCAAGCCAAGGCTTAAACCAAGAAACAGCTAAAAATCGCATACTAAAACCACGAACAGAATTCAACCAACAAATCTGGATTACAGCATCAATATTTGCAATAATACAAATAAGCCTATTTATATTACTATTTTATGAATTTTACTATCGCCGTCGCTATCAGTTAAAATTAAACTGGCTAGCTCTAAATAACATAGAAATTGACTTAAATACAGCCACCAAACAACTACTAGGAACCATAGTAGTTAAACATGACAAGCGCAAACCAGAAATTGAAATAGAAATAGAAATAAACTATGACAACAATCAATTCAGCGAAAACGGAATATTACTAACAGAAAGTAACTCAATACCGATAGGCTTCAAAGGCGAAGAATTACAAACTAAGATAATAGAAACCCTAACAAACATACTAACTCTATATCTATTTATAGATACAGAAGCGATAAACTCTTATACGGCTAGCAATAAACCAATAAGATTCGACAAATTAGAAATTGCAATAAACATAGCAGGCAAAACAGTATTAAAACGAAAATTAGAATTTACTTTTCATATCTGATGTTACGCACTCTCGTTCCCACGCTCCAGCGTGGTAACGCATGTGTCGGCGCTCCAGCGCCGAGTATAAAGATAAAAACACTTGACGCTGGAGCGTCTGTACATGCGTTACCACGCCGGAGCGTGGGAACGAGAAAAAAATTATTTAATAACTTTATAATCAATAACTTGAAATATATATGGACTAGAATTTGTCATTTTCATATCAACTGATAAAGGCATAATATCGTCATTACCAGCAAGTGGAGAATAATGTAGAAGCGGAATATGCAGTTTGAAGTCATAAGATAGAGTGGCAGGTTTACAAGTCTCAGGCGTTGGCTGCGTTGATGATCCATCATTTTCATATTCTACAATAAATCCTTTTGCTTTATGGTTTCCCGGAATATCATTCCACGCATAAGGTGTATTATGATAAGTTAAGAAATTCTCATTACCACCATAATTATTAGGCTCACCACTAGCCCAGCGATCGTACACCCATTCTTCATTAGTAATCCATGTCCATTTTCCTTCCTCAAGCGCATCGGTTGCTCCTAAGAAATACCCAATTTTACCAACATTATCAAAAACCCATCGGTTTTCTGCATCTGAAGTGATAGTTACCAAATGCCCACCCAATGCTTTTGCCAAATTATTGGCTTCACTCCAAATAACACTAGCATCAAAACCTTCGTAATAATGCCCATTCCCACCGTCTTCAACTTTCCATTGCAAACGTTCAGCCAAGACATTGCTTGTTATTAAACCAAGTAAAACTCCAGTCATACAATAACTCAATAATTTTTTCATTAAAAATATCCTACATCTAAGTTAATTAAGAATTTGATATTATATTTAATAAATAAATTAAAAGCAAAAAAAATTGACATATTTATAATACTTTTTATATACTAATTGAATGAAACCGCCTCTGCAATTATTACTAATAATAATCTTACTATGCACCCAATCTCAAGCAATAAAAGCAGAAGGCTTATTACGTTTATTCACAACACCAGCACAACGTGAAGCACTTGATGCAGCGCGTGCCAAACCAGCAATAAAAAAACCTAAACGAAAAAAACGAGTCAAGAAACCCAAAAAAGTAACTAAACGAAAAAAAACTAAACGAAAAAAACGAGTCAAAAAACGCCGTATTAAAATAAAAAAACCTAAAAAACGAAAATTAGCTAAAAAAAATAAGCCAAAAAAACGAATCAGAAAACCTAAAAAACTGAAACCAAAAATAGCTAAGAAAAAACCTATAAAAGTCAAGAAACCGCCTGTTAAAATCACCAAACAGAAAAAGACTAAGCCAAAAAAACTAGTCAAGAAAAAACCTATAAAAGTCATAAAACCCAAAAAAATAATCCAGAAACCACCTGTTAAAATCAAAAAGATTGAACAACCAAAAATAGTTCAGAAAAAACCTATTAAAATCACCAAACCGAAAAAAATTGAAATTCCAAAACCCAAATTACCAAGATATATAAACTTTGAAGGCTTAATGACACGCAGTGATGGAACAAGCACAATATGGATAAATGGAAAAAACGACTTATATAGAGAAGGATTTACAATAGAAATAGATAAAATAAAACCAGACTATTCAATACCAATTATATTATATACAAAACAAATAATTATACTCAAACCCGGACAAACTTATGATACATTAGAAGGGAAAATTAAAGAAAGTTATATGATTCAAAAATAAAAAAGATTGTAGGTTGGGCTGACGAGAGGAAGCCCAACGAATCATGGAAGAATTGTGAAAATTGTTGGGCTTCCTGTCGTCAGCCCAACCTACAATTTAAAAAATTACATTTAAAAGGTATAAAAAATGCAATATAGACGTTATAGGATTGCTGGTGGCACGTATTTTTTTACTGTAAATTTGGCGGATCGTTCTTCATCTTTGCTCGTTGAGCATATTGATCTGTTGAGATATGCAATGCGAGAAGTGAAATCTCGTCATCCATTTACTATTGATGCAATTGTGATTTTACCTGATCATATTCATGCAATATGGACATTATCGGTAAATGATGTTGATTATTCTAAACGTTGGATGTTAATAAAATCAATATTTTCACGTAATATTCCAAAAACAGAACTGATTAATGATTCAAGAATCAAAAAACGAGAACGTGGCATTTGGCAGCGTCGTTTTTGGGAACATACAATACGTGATGAATTTGATTGGCTACAACATGTAGATTATATTCATAATAATCCTGTCAAACATGGTTGGGTAAAACAGGCAATTGATTGGCCTTATTCATCACTTCATAGCTATCTCAAAGCCGCTCAATAAATTTGTAGGTTGGGCTGACGAGAGGAAGCCCAACGAATCATGGAAAAAATTAATATTGTGAAAATTGTTGGGCTTCCTTTCGTCAGCCCAACCTACGAAATATCATAAAACAACTCAAAAATATGATAAACTATTGCGTTTTGCCATATTTTTTTAAAATGAAATCAATTAATTTGAATTATCAATACAATAAATCACATAGGATGATTGTTCTCCTATTTTTATTCTTCACCCCCTTAGCTTTTGCCAGCGGCGGAGGGGAAAATACCATAAATTTATTATGGATTCCTATAATATTATTATTAGCCAAATTATCTAGCTTAGTTGAAAAAATTAAACAGCCAGCAGTATTAGGTGAATTAATTATCGGGGTAATAATAGGTAATTTGTTCTTATTTGGTATTAATATCTTTGAACCTATTAAAACCAATCATATTATTTTATTTCTTGCCGAATTAGGTGTTGTAATCTTACTTTTCCAAATAGGCTTAGAATCTAATATTGAGGAGATGCGTAAAGTTGGATTCAGAGCCTTATTGGTTGCAGTTGTAGGAGTTGCACTTCCATTTGCATTAGGATTTTATGTTGGTCAGTTATTAATGCCCGGCTTAGACTTTAATTCCTATTTATTTTTAGGTGCCACTCTCACAGCAACTTCAGTGGGTATTACCGGTAGAGTCTTCAAAGATTTAAATAAATTACAAACCAAAGAAGCACAAATTGTCTTGGGTGCCGCTGTTATTGATGATGTTATTGGCTTGATTATATTGGCAGTTGTATCAGCTATTGTTGTTACAGGCGCAGTTAGTGTCTCTAATATCAGTATGATTACTATGAAGGCTGTTGCTTTTCTAGTATTAGCTTTATTTTTAGGACAATTATTAGCACCTAAAATTGGACAGATTTTCTCGAAAATTCACAGTGGTATGAGCATGAGGTTTACTCTTGTCATCAGCTTAGGATTAATTTTTGCTTATTTGGCACATTTAGCCGGTTTAGCTCCTATAATTGGAGCTTTTGCCGCTGGATTATTATTAGAACCTGTTCATTTTAATAGATTTGATCATCCTGAAATTAATGAAGAAATCAATAAAGCTATTATAGATACTGATGATAACACTAAAGAAAAGGTGAACAATATTTTAAGCAAGCATAATGATCATCATATGAATTACCTTGTAGAACCTTTGGGTTATTTTTTAGTACCTATATTTTTCGTAATCACAGGGATGCAAGTTAAATTAGAAACTTTATTTGATCCTAAAATCTTAGCTATCGCTTTAGCTATTACAGCAGTCGCCTTTATCGGAAAATTAGCTTCAGGTTTAATGGCAGGAAAAGATGTGAATAAATGGATTGTTGGTTGGGGAATGGCACCTAGAGGCGAAGTCGGTTTAATTTTTGCCATGATTGGTAATCAACTTGGTGTGATTTCAGAAGAATTGTTCTCTGTTATCATTATAATGGTAATTTTAACTACCTTATTCACTCCGCCGATTTTAAATTATTTATTACGTAAATCATAAAAGGTAGGGGCAATCCTTTATGGTTGCCCAATTTATCAAACATGCCTAACATCCTAGCTCTACCAATTTGGACTGTTGATTTAGCATTTTCTGAAGACATTAATTTAGTTTCTCCCTTATTAATTCCAGAAACAATTACAGTTAATGAATCAAATCAACAATTTGCAAAAACAATCATTCAGCATTTAGAAGCTAACCAAGAAGATTTATATCTGGATATATTTAAATATACTCCTCAATTTGCTTTAATAAAAAAGCAGCTAAATATTAGTTTTAAAATACAGAATTTCAATCCTTCTTTCACATTTGATTATGTTTATACAGAATTACCAAATAAATCTTACCTAGGATTTGTACCAGTATTAGGCGTTGAAGCTTATGCTAAAACAACTACTGAATTAATTGATGTATTAAAAACTGCAATTGAATTAGAGTTTACTCGTAAGAAACGTCTGAAAAATATCAAGGCTGTAATTACAACCCAATGGTATGATCATATCCAACTTACAGAACATTTTATTGATACTAATGTCTCTAAACCAGCAGAGAGCAAGAAGAAAGAAAAAAAATGGCTGCCTAAAATCGCTAATAAATTAGAAACTAGTAAAAGTTGCCGCTGTTTTGGGCGTGATACTGAACTTGAACAAATGCGACGTGCTTTAACTGGTAAATATAGTCGTAGCCTCTTGATAGTTGGACGTTCTGGTGTCGGTAAAACCGCATTAGTAAAAGAATTATATAGACAGAGTATTGATTCCATTACTATCTGGGAAACAACCGCAGCGCGTTTATTACAAAAACTAACCGCTAATAGCGGCTGGGAAGAACCAATGGGTCAAGTTTTAGAAGAACTGAGTGACAGTGGGGACATTTTATATGTACATAATCTAGCGCAATTATTTGAAGTCGGTGCCTATGTCGGCAACCCCATTAGCATGGCAGAATTTATGCGCGAACAATTAGCATTAGCTAGTGTGCGTATGATTACCGAATGCACTGATGAAGAATTGGCAAATATTGAAACTAGATCACCGGCTTATACTAATTTATTTAATATTCAGCGCGTTGAAGCTCCAACATTTAAACAACAATTAGAAATTGTTCACAATTTATTAAATATTCCAAAGCCTGTAATTGAAGAAACTTTACGCTTACAACATCGTTATTCCCTATATTCTGGCTTTCCGGGAAAAACTATTACATTTTTAGAAAACTTGTTAGATACAACAAAAGTAACTCGTGAAATGGTAGTTAGCAGATTTTGTAATGAATCAGGAATGCCACGCTTTTTAGTAGATAGTCATACTCCTTTAAAACTAGATGCAACACGAGAATTCTTTCAATCGCGTTTATTTGGACAAAATGCGGCTATAGATATATTAGTTAATTTATTAGCCGCAGTAAAAACTCGCCTTACTCGCCCGGGCAAACCAATTGCCTCACTACTATTTGTTGGACCAACTGGAGTAGGAAAAACTGAATTAGTTAAAGCATTAGCAGAATTTATGTTTGGTGATAGTGAACGCTTAATTCGTTTTGATATGAGTGAATTTTCTGATGAAGTTGCCGTATTACGTTTAACCGGTGATGCGGGTGCGCAAGGTTTATTAACCAATAAACTGAGACAACAACCATTTTCAGTAGTTCTATTTGATGAATTAGAAAAAGCTCATTATAGTTTTTACGATTTACTATTACAAATAATGGGTGAAGGGCGTTTAACTGATGCCAAAGGGCAAGTTGCTGATTTTTGTAGCAGTGTCATTATTATGACTTCAAATATCGGTGCTGGGCATATTCGTCAACGTAGCCCGGGATTTAAGAATAGCTCTAATAGCAATGATGAATTGCAAAAACATTACTTACATGCAGTACAAAAATTTTTTCGACCAGAATTATTTAATCGCATTGATCAAATAATACCATTTAACACTTTGAATTTAAAAGTATTACATCCAATAGTAAAACGTGAACTAGATAAAATATTAGCACGATCTGGTTTAATAACACGTAATATTTCTATTGAATTTGAAGACGCTGTGATTGATTATTTAGCTAATTTAAGCAGCAATAGCCCATATGGTGCCCGCCAATTACAACGTAATTTACAAGCAAAAGTAGTAATTCCACTAGCCAAAACTTTAAATCGTTATACTGCTTCAACTTCAATGAAAATTGTTATAAGTTTAAAAAACAATGTTTTAGAATTTAAAAGGATAATTTTTACTGAAAAGCGCGGTGTTGATCAAGGTTTACCAGAGCTTGTTACTCAAGTTACAGATGCTCGTCGTTTAGCACAACAAATAAATGACGGAGCAATTATGAATCAATTATGGAGTCGTTGGGATATTTTAGAGCGTCAACGTAAACGTAAAACTAAACAGTTTTGGCAAACTAATACCAATGAATATGCTATTTTACATCAATTATTAGAACAAAATAAAACTTTATTTAAACAAATTAAAACTATTGAAACTGACGCTACATTGGCTTTAATAGGAATCAAAAAATTTAATAATCAACTAACAACAGCCTTCATAGATTGGCAACAAGCTAATAAAAAATGGCAATTAGAATTACTAAATACAATACAAGCTAACACTGGGCAATGTTTATTAGCTATTTATGGTAATTCAAAATACATTGAAAAAATACACAATATATTCAAGAAATTAATTAAAATTTATAATTGGGAAATTAATCAGCGTGCTGTATGGATAGGAACTAAAAATCAGGAATATATTTATACTCATCACAATCAGAATGATAAATTAGTTGGTTACGAATTAGAAATAATAGGTGCAGGAGCAGGGCTTTTATTTGCAAAAGAAAGCGGAATTCATATTTGGCGTGATGATAATCATAAACAATATAAATATGCTGTTTTAGTAGCAGAAACCAAGTTAAATAAGTTTAAAACTCCAATAGGAATACATAGAAAACAATTTTCAGAAGGAATGGAAGTTAAAAGGGAATATTCAAAAAATGGATTTTTTGATCCTATCACCAAAAAAAGCAGTGATCGCTCTAATTGGCAAAAAATGTTAGAACAACAACTAGATGAACAATTTAATAAATCATTAATAAATGTATTATTAGATAATACATTTTAAATTTGAATAGAAGGCAATATTCCACTAACATCCTGAAATGGACCAAGCGGATTTTTTTTGTCTTCAAATTCAGAGACTTTAGGTTCTCCACCCCAGACTTTATGTACTACTAAATTCTGTTTTAATACAATTAATGCTTTAAATTTCCAGCCGCTTGTTCTTTTTTTTCTTCTAAAATTTAGCAAATCTAAAAACATATTGCCATAGCGTTTACTATGTAAGATACTAGGTGTTGCTTCATAACCAAAACATTGATCTCTTGCTTCTAGGCAAGATTTTACACCAGAATCAATGTCTTTTAATCTAATCGAAGGATTAGGCATAAATTTTTCTAATAAATCTAAATATGTCAATAATTTAACATTAGGTGTTGAAAAAGGATTAAAGCCTAATTTTTTTAAATCTGTGCTTGTTGTAATATTAGGAATGATTTGATCAAATCCTTTTTTTACCTCATCAAAACTATTCCAAGGTGATTGAGTAGTTTGTTGCACTGAAGGAAAAAAACTAGCGCAACCATTAATTATTAGTACACTAATTGTGACTAAAAATATTCTTATTGTTGTTTCATTTTTTGTTCTTCTTGCCATTCTTCTTCTAATATTTGGTGTCGAACTTTTATACGTGCCTTTAAATAATAATCGGCTTTATATTTACCAGCAAAATTAACTTGCTCTAAAGCTAATCTAGTTTTTCCCATTAGATAAAACCAATCTGATAAAGCTAAATGTGCTTGTGCTTTTTCATTATTGAATTGATAAGCGCGTGATAATAGACGATAATAATAAGGATTTTTATCTGGTGATAAACTTAATAGCACTTGTTTCGCCTTATCACCATTTTTCTCTAGTAATAACTTTTCCGCATAATCTAATCCTATCATTATATTACCGGGAAATGTTTTTAAAGCTTCATCATACAATGATGTGGCTTTTACACGCTTTTTCTTTAACCATTCTAATTGGGCTTGCAATAAACTATAAACTGCACGATCTTTGTCGTATTTTAATAACCAATTTAATTGAATTTTTACTTCACTTAGCAATCCCCTTGATAAGGCTGTTTCCGCAATCGCATAACGAATTGCGCGTTCATCATGGAATTGTTGGGTTTTTAACATCGTTTTTAATCGCTTTAATAATTTTTTATGATTATCGGATGTTAAAACCAACACTTTGGCTTTCATTAAATGATAAAACGGCGTATCTTGTTCCCATTTTCTAGGATATTGTTCTGCACGATCACGCGATTCTGCAATTCGATTAGTTGTCACTGGGTGAGTGCGTAAAAATTCAGGAACATTATCGTATAAACGACTAGCTACTTGTAAACGCTGGAAAAATTTCGGCATATAACGTGTTTCAAAACCAGCGTTTGCAAGAGTTTCTATTCCAATACGATCAGCTTCTTTTTCATGGCTACGTGTAAAGTTAATTTGTAATTGTATATTACCAGCCATTACACTCATAACAGCTGCATGTGCAATCGCAGGATTAGCTAAGCCTGCGACTAAACCAACCAATAAACCTGCCATCATTGGTAATGACATACGTTTAGATGCTTCTACACTACGAGCAATATGACGTTGAGTCACATGCGCAATTTCATGAGCTAATACTGAAGCTAATTCAGCTTCATTGCGCGTTTTTAATATTAAGCCACTATTTACCCCTATAAATCCACCGGGTACAGCAAAGGCGTTTATAGCAGGATCTTTAATTACAAAAAATTTAAATCTTTGCTCAGGCTTAGTGCTATAGGAAGCTAAACGATAACCCAAATTATTAATATAATCATTAATTTGAGTATCATCTATTAATTCCACTTGCAAACGTAATTGACGAAAAAAACTAGTGCCTAATTTTTGTTCATCAGCCAGTGACATTACTAAATTAGCGGAACTACCAATATCCGGGAGTTCGATTGCTGCTACGGGTAAACTGATGAGTAATATACAAATGCAATTTATATACCATTTCATAAAATTTAATTACTTCTCATTATTCCAGATTAAAAAAATTAAGTTAATTCTTTCACTACTTAAACCTTGATTTCACTTGATTAGCTTGATTAGCTTGATTTAAAAATCAAGGTTCAAGCCTTTTTAATTTAAGCCAAGATAATAAATCCAAGGGTTGCTTCAGCATCGCTGTGGCACCCCATTGTTCTGGCTTGTCTTCATTGTCTATATATCCATATAATGCAACTAAAGTACGCATTCCTGCTGCTCTCCCTGCTTCAATATCACGTAAAGCGTCGCCAATATAAATACAATTATCAGGATTAGTATTTGCTAATTTGCAAGCATGAAATAATGGTGCAGGATTAGGTTTACATACTGACAAAGTATCACCACATACTGTGCAACAACTACGATGATTTAATTTGAGTTTTTCTAATAGCAGCTCTGTTAAATCAGTCATTTTATTAGTGACAATTCCCCATTTTATCCCTTGATTTTCTAAATGACTTAAGACTTGTTCAGTGCCTTCAAAGAAACGAGTATGTTTAGCAATATTTTCAGTATAAATCTCCAGAAAGCGTGTTCTTAAAGCCGGAATTGTAGGATTATCAGCTTCTAACTGAAAACCATTCTGAATTAAAACAGTTCCGCCATGAGATACCCAAGGGCGAATGGTTTCAAAAGCTAAAGCTTGCCGCTGTTGTTCAATTAAAACACTATTTAAGGCAAAGGCTAAATCAGGAGCTGTATCTAACAGTGTACCATCTAAATCAAATAATACTGTATCTATAGGTTTATTCATTTTTGCTATGGATTAAATAATTTACAGAAACATCTGTTCCCAAAGAATAATTTTGAGTCAAAGGATTATAACTCATACCAGAAATATCCTTTACTTCTCCATCAACATTACGTATCCAAGTTACCAATTCAGATGGACAAATAAACTTTTGATAATCATGTGTACCTTTGGGCAACATTTGTAAAATATATTCAGCACCAATTATCGCATGAAGATAAGATTTAGCATTACGATTCAGAGTAGAAAAAAATAAATGTCCACCGGGTTTTACCAGTCGATGACAAGCAGTAACAACAGAGGCAGGATTAGGAACATGTTCCAACATTTCCATACAAGTAACAACATCAAAACTAGCAGGATTCTTATTTGCCAATTCTTCTACAGTAATACATTGATAATCAACATTAAGTTCAGATTCATATAAATGTAATTTAGCTACACTGAGAGCTTCTTGACTCATATCAATACCAGTAACATTAGCATTTTTGGCTGCCATACCTTCACTTAAAATACCGCCACCACAGCCAACATCTAATACCGATTTACCTGCTAATTTACCAGTATGTTGAGTAATATAATTTAAACGTAAGGGATTAATATCATGTAGAGTTTTCAATTCACTATTAGTATCCCACCAATGGGAAGCTAATGAACTAAATTTGCTTACTTCTTGTTGATCTATATTTTGTGTGATAGTCATAGCAATAATGTGTATTGTTTATTATAATGATTATATTATACACTAATTTTAAGAAAAACCATATTATGAATAGTTGTGACAATTCTTCAAATTTTTTAACAGTAGAACAAGCTCTACTTCGTATTGAACGCGATTTGCAAGCCATAACTGGTTTTGAACAGTTGGCGATACGTAGTGCTTTAAGTCGAATTTTGGCTGAGGATGTACATTCTAAAATGGCAGTTCCTCCACATAATAATTCTGCTATGGATGGTTATGCTGTGCGTAGTGCTGATTTAGATACTAGAACCGATTTCAAGCTAGTTGGCACTTCATGGGCTGGTAAGCCTTATAATGATAGTGTGAATGCTGGGGAATGTATTAGAATTTTTACTGGTGCTGTCATTCCTAGCGATTGTGATTGTGTAATTATGCAGGAAGATGTTGAAGTTAATGCAGATATAATTCATATTGAAACTGGGCATAAAGCCGGACAAAATATACGTTTAGCCGGTGAAGATATTCAAATTGGTGATATAGTTTTAAAAGCTGGTAAATATTTATTACCCGCAGATATTGGCTTATTAGCTTCTTTGGGTATTCCAGAACTCAAAGTAAAACGCCGCTTGCGAGTAGCATTTTTTTCTACTGGTGATGAATTATGTTCTTTGGGTGAAATACCAGAAGCTGGGCAAATTTATGATAGTAATCGTTATACTTTATATGCTATGTTGAGTAATTTAAACATAGAATTTATTGATATGGGAGTCATAGCTGATCAGCCAGAGGCTATTGAAGCAGCTTTTATCGAAGCCGCTAATAGTAATGATGCTATTATTACATCTGGTGGAGTTTCAGTAGGCGATGCGGATTATGTAACCGATTGCTTAGATCGTGTAGGTAAAATAAATTTCTGGAAAATTGCTATGAAGCCGGGCAAACCTTTAGCATTTGGTACGGTGAAAAATGCAGTATTTTTTGGCTTGCCGGGCAATCCAGTTTCAGTAATGGCAACATTTTATCAATTTGTACAACCAGCATTACATATAATGATGGGGCAAACTAAGCAACCATCAATCAGATTCACCGTGCCATGCCTAACAGGATTAAAAAAACATCCCGGGCGAGTGGATTTTCAACGCGGCATTTTAGAAACAAATGAACAAGGGCAATTAGTAGTCAGAAGCACAGGGCAGCAAGGTTCTGGAATTCTTAGCTCTATGAGCCAAGCTAATTGCTTTATTATCTTGCCGAAAGATAGTGGCAATGTAGCGGCAGGTGAAGAAGTGGTGGTGGAACCGTTTGATGGGTTAATTTGATAAAATATGCACATTTAAATCAGAAAGGAATAAATAAATGAACTCTAAAGATACTTCATTTCACACTCTCAAAGAATATCCAGTTTGGGATCGTACCACTCGCTGGTTTCATTGGATTAATGTCTTAGCAGTTATTGGGCTTATCGGTGTCGGCTTAGTGATTTTATATGCCAAAACCCTTGGGGTTAGCACTGAGGGCAAAATTTTGCTCAAGACAATTCATGTTTATATAGGTTATGTATTGTGTTTGAATCTAGCATGGCGAATTATTTGGGCTTTTATTGGCAATAAATATGCTCGTTGGAAAGCTATTTTGCCCTGTGAAAAAGGTTTTTTTACTGCACTACGTGAATACAAAACTGGTTTTAGTACTGGTAACTTTCAATAT
Source organism: Candidatus Marithrix sp. (assembly GCA_016744775.1). GTDB lineage: Bacteria > Pseudomonadota > Gammaproteobacteria > Beggiatoales > Beggiatoaceae > Marithrix. Next base: position 25,475 of record JADGDS010000009.1, on the reverse strand, counting down.
TATAAAGGACATAATCCAGCCGCTAAACTAATGATTACAATGCTATTTATAGCATTGACTACACAGGCAATAACAGGATTAGTATTGGCAGGAACTGATATTTATTATCCGCCTTTTGGTCAAACTATTAAGGAATGGGTTGTTGAGGATGCAAGCAAGATCGAAGTGTTAAAACCTTATTCTAAGGAAAATATCAACAAAGAAAAATATGCAGAAATGCGAGAATTTCGTAAACCATTTATAACGATTCATCTTTACTGCTTTTATATTTTGTTGATTTTTATTGTTTTGCATATCAGTGCGATTGTCATCACCGAAATACGGGAACGGAGTGGCTTGATTAGTGCCATGTTCACGGGGCGGAAGGTTTTTCCTAAAAAGCCAATTTGAAGCAAAGCTTCTAGGCAGTGCGTTCCCAAGTGAAACTTGGGAACGATATTAAAACCGTTTGATGGATTATATTTATCCTAAAAATGCCTCTTTAGAATTTAAATATTCAATTTCTGCATCTGTACTGTCTCTGCCTAAAATTGCATTACGATGTGGAAAACGACCAAATTTTTTAACAATATCGCGATGATGGCTAGCAAATTGTACATTGTTTTCCAGTTTAGCCGCTTCAAATAAAGTTACTGAACGATCTTGATCTGCTAAATTTTCGCTGTGCATAAATGGCATATACAGAAAAGTTAATTTTTCATTAGATAATTGCTGATCAAGTTTATGTGCAACAGCATATTTTGCCATTTCAATTGCTTTTGCTTCAGTAGAAAAACTTTTAGCTTGATTACGATACATATTAAGCGGAAATTGATCAAGTACAATAATCAAAGCTAAACAACTATCAGCAGTATTACGCCATTCATCTAATTTAGCATCAGCGGCTAATTCCCAAACCGATTCAAATTTTTGACAAATTTCTTGATCTATTTCAGGAGTAGAATTAAACCAATATTGAGTGATTTTTTCAGAAAACCAAAAGTCAAGAATTTCTGTTGTTAATATATTCATATTTATATTATACCAAATTGCGATAGAAGAATGTTATATTTATATAAAAATAATAAGTTAGTTATCACAACTCATAATCCTTATATTAATTTTAAGTTTTCATCTTCGGAGCCACGCCAGATGTAGGCTGTTAGTTTTTCTCCTTGTTGTTTTTCTTCTGCCGCGTTGTTTGGTAGTTCCCAGCGTAGTTGTTTGTAGAGTAAGTGGCGGTGTAGGTCAATGCTAGATTCCATCAGTTGTCCATAGATTCCCGCCGCTTGTAGCATCCAACGGTATGCTAATATCATGCTTGTTAGGCTGATCGCAATAGCCCAGTATGTGTATGGAGTCCAGAGTATAAATAATAATCCCCATAGCCAAATTCTTGCTGTGGTTTCGATATTTTCTCGTGCGGTTGTTAGTTCGGTTTTGACGCTTTCGGGTAATATTAGCCAGAAACGGGGCCAGCATATGAATATGTTTAGTCCATATTTTTCTCCGGGGCGTGATTCTATTGCTCGTAGTAAGTTGCCTAATTTTGTTGGTAGGCGTTGTTCTGGTTTGGGTATGTACATTAGTTGCCAATCTAAGTAGGCATATTCTGCTAGTTCGGTGCGGTTTAGAGAATTAGGTTGGCGGATTTTTTTTATGCCTAGTTCTTGAAAACGTTGCTGTTTTAGTTCAATTCGTTTATTTTGCCATTTGGTCCAAATATTTGCTAGCCATGGTATCCAATAATAGCCTTCTAATATTCTTATTACTAGTTTGTCAAAGCGGCTTAGGAAGCTTGCTATTATTGTTATGCCTATTATTATTGATATAATTGTTATTATTAGTACTGATTTGCTTGTGCTGTTGATTAATTCGATTAAAAATGTCGCACCATAGCCATGATGATATAGCCACGCTATTAAGCCAGCTAACCAAAATACTATGCCCGATTTTATTAGGATTGTTATTCCTTTATTTATCGGGCTATTGATCCAATCTTCACTTAAATCTGGTATCATTATATTTAGTCAGTTAATTGTAATGTAATATTATGTTCAGGACATTCTGGCGGAGTTTCCCCAATTCTATTTTGCAGCCAGATATAGTCGCATTCTGGGCATTTATAGATTTTAATTCCTGATGGTACTTGAATCATTCTGCCTAGTGGTTGATGATATGATCTAGTTGCCCCTGCTTGTTCTGATTCTGGCTGATTCATAAAATCAGTATCTTCCAATAAATCTGAAATATCCGCCGCTAGAGCATCTGCTTGTTCTAGCTTTTGTTCTAGTTGTTGTTCTAATTCTTCATTATCAGTACGATAATTCCTAGCTTTTGCTAAAATTTCTTCTGTTATTGTCATGGTTTATACTCCAAAAATTAGTTTATAGTTTTCTATCAAGATACTGATGAATAACCGAACTCATAAGTATCTGATATGGAATACCGAGACTTACAGCTTCTGCTTTAAGTCGAGAAATATCATTTTCAAGCAGACTTACAGTAACTGTTTTCTGTTTTTGCGTAGTATTTAACGCCATTTGCTTAATAGCATTGATAGTAGTTTCTTGATCTAATTCTGGTTCAAACTCACCGCGATCTAAAACTGCTAAAAGTTCTTTTTCATCATCTGTGTATGTCATATTTGTGATCTCTTATGAAATAAGGTGTTTATATTTCTTGTGATAAGTTCTACTAGGGAATACAGTTTTTAAAAAAATTCCTTGCTTATCTTCCACAAACGGAACAATATGGATATATCCTTGAATATTGACGATCAAAATTCTTTGATGTGGATATTGCTCTTTATTTGGATGGGCTTCAATGGCTAATAATTTATCTTCTTCAATCGCTATTAGTACATCATCAAAGCATATACTTCGTTCTTGTTTTAATATTTTATTCTTTTCTAAGTTCCAACGGATAGTACGCATAGAGTTAATTTACTAAATTCTGTTATTGTCATGTTTTATACTCCAATATAATTTTAGACCTGACAGGTTTTAAAAACCTGTCAGGTCTGATGGTTATACTCCAACAAATCCAAACGCTGCCCAATGATATGGATGTTGATATGTCCGTTGATCTGAATTTGACATCTGATTCTGCAAATGAGTTGCAGTTGCTTTTGCCATTTTTACTGTTTGTTTACCAGCGCGAATGTCTTTAAAATATTCCCGTTTTTCTGCATCGGTGGTATCACGCATCCAAATCTGTGCTTGTCGTAAGGCTTGTACCGGTTCTAATTTTTCGATACGCCATAAGTCATAAAAGTATGATATTAACATCATTGTGCTTAAATCTGCAACTGTCCAAAGGGATGCGGCAACTCCTGCTACTCCTGCTTGTAATAGCCCAGTTGGTAAGTTTACTACTTCATCTGGTAATGTTGTTCCAGCTAAACCAGTTTCACAAGCTGATAACGTTACTAATCGTATGCCTTTTAGGCGTAATTTTAGCAAATCTTCTAGCGTTAATGCTTCATCATTTGCCATGACTAAGCCGCTTTGTGCTGGATTTTCCAAGTCTGCAAAACCATGACCAGAAAAATGTAAGACATTATAGTTTGGTAAAGCCTCTATGATAACAGCGCGTGTTGCCTTCTGTTCTTTTAAGACTTTATGTTGTGGAAAATGAGAAATAACTGTTTTAACTTCATGTTTGGTATTAGGTAATCGGTTAGCTGTGACTGGCAAAGGCTCTTGAATTGCTAGTAAATTATCAGGGCTGATTTGTGCTGCTATTTGTTGAGCAGCATATAAACTACGAGCATTAGGCGCATAGTTTATAGTTAAAGCATCTAAGGCATAATATTTACCGGTTGGTTTAGTATTATCGGCTTTCCAAGCGGCATGAAGTGGTAATAAGTTTAATAATCCAGTTGGAATTAAGGTACAGTGAGCATCTTTTGGTAAAGCTTGAATTACGGGTTCCATAATGCTTGACCATAACCATGCTGTGATTTCTTCTAGGATTTTAAGCCATTTTTCTTCATACGATTTTTTTTCGTTTTCATTTTCTGCACAATGCCACCTTTTATAAGATGTTAAGTAGTGAGTTATAAGCTTGTTGAGGTTCTCAAATTTCGGCAACCACACTGGTTTAACTTTATTACCAGAAACAATCAAAGCCAATCCACCTTCCTCAGTGGTGAGCAGATAAACAAGCGTTGTATTTTCAGCTGCTATGGTAATATCTTTAAATTCTGGTGCTGCTAAAAAGTCTTCATAGCCTTTTATTTCACGAATAGCCGCAATGCTTGCATCTAATTTTTGACGAGCGGCTTGTAATTGTTCTCTATCTGCTAAATTTTGTGCTTGTTGCCAAGCATCAATAGCCTCGTTGTAAGCCTGATATAAATCTTGCCGCTGAGACTTTAAGTCTTCTAAATCAACCCGTTCACGCGCTAAAGTTTCACTCAATAATTGTGCTAAACCACGCTCTAGTGTCACAACAGCTTTATCAAACTGTTCCAGTTTAGCATAAGCATAAGCGGCTTTAGCAGCTAAACCTTGAATATTTTTTAACCATGATTCTTGATGTTGACGTAATAATTGAGTTTGTACAAGACGTGTACCGGATTTATAAGCATAGGAGTAAGCTTGTGTAACTTCTTGCCATGATTGACGTTCAAAAGCCCATAGTAGCCAGTTTTTTGCACTTGTTAATCCTGCTTCAAGCGCAATTTCCAACCCTTTTTCTGTTGATTTTTGATAAGCTTGTTTGCCTTGTTCTAAATTTGCCAGTTTGCCGCTAGCGTCGTAGTGTTTACGAAGTCCATTAGCCAGAGTGTTGAGCAAATTTGGCAAATCAGGCGAATTATCTGGGATTAGGTTTATTGCCTTTCGTGAAGAAGAGATACTTTCTTCTAAATCTACCAGATTGTTGCTAGTTTTGTAATAGTCACGGAGCTTAATAGCCAAATTGTTGAACAAACTTGGTAACTCACGCGAATTTTCTGGGGTCTGCTTCACAAGCAATTTCAACTTCGATATGCTGTTTTTCAAGTCTTCCGATTTGTCATTACAATTGTCGCGCTCTTTACATGCAGTATCCAGATTTTTATGCAAACTTGGCAACAAATCAGATAAATTATTATTCTTGGAAGCAAGTTCCACCGCCTTTTCTAAATACAAGATGCAGTTTTCCAAGTCTTCCAGCTTTCCATAGCGATTGTAGCGTTCTTTGAGACTATTAGCTAGATTGTTGAGCATGTCTGGATATTCAGGGGTAATAATCACAGCTTTTTGCCAATATGATATGCAGTTTTCCAAGCTTTCCTGCTCGTGGCTGTGATTGTAGTATTTTTTGAATCCAATAGCTAGATTGTTGAATATTCCTGACAACTTAGGCGAATCGTTTGGGGTCAACTTCACGGCTTGTTCACGGTATGAAATGCTCTCTTTCAAGTTTTTCAGTTCACTGCTGTGATCATAACGATCTATGAAACCATCTGCAAGATTTAGGAACATTTTTGGCAATTCAGTCTTGGGGGTAAGTTCTAAGGCTTTTTTCTTTAACAAAATATAGTTGTCTAAATCCGCCAAGTTACCTATCTCTTTATAACGATAATTATATGTAATAGCACTATTATGAAGTAGCCCCAAGCGTGCTTCATTGTCAAAATTATCAAACTCAGGATGATTTAAAATTCCTTCCCATATTGCTATGGCTTCATTTAAACCTTGCATATCACTGTATTGTGTATAGCGATCTTCGGCTGCATAGGCTTTGTCTATTTCGAGTTGGAAATTCATATTTTGGTATCAATGTTAGAACTGTGATTTAGCATGGCATCTGATTGATATGAAAAAATTATATCACAAAATTTACATGGATTACATATAAACAGTCAATTTCATTGCCCCTGAAAGGGGCTGACATACCAGCCTAGGGCAACGCCCTAGGATTGATTTGTTTAGAATTTTAGCCCTGAAAGGGCGATACATAAAACGTTATTTTTGAGAATTTATGAAAACAAAAAATACCATATTGAATATGATTAACAATATATTTTGTATTGATAATCATTGTTTATATATCGCCCTTTCAGGGCTAAAATTTGAAACCATACATCCCTAGGGCGTTGCCCTAGGCTGGTATGTCAGCCCCTTTCAGGGGCAACTTATAACAGTTGGTAAGTTTATCCTTGCTAGAAAATAATAGGAACAATAACTCTAAATTCCTCACCTAATTCTTTAAATATAACTTCTTTACCTAAATTTTTGACTTCATAATACACCATAGGTAAACCTCTACCTAAACGTTCCACATAACCTAAATTATCCATAAACTTAAGCAAAATTGGATTGCTCGAATAAGAAACACCTAGTTTTAATTTTTCAATAGTTACAGTATTTGGTAATCTGCCCGGGCTTATAAATTCAATACGATCACTAAACATTAAAATTCGTATTTTTGAACCTACAATCGCATAATTTCGATGTACACAAGCATTCACGATTAACTCTCGAAAAACCTTCATAGGAGGATAAACACGTAAGTTTTCACGTTTTCCATCTTTAATATCCGAAGGAACTGGTAAAAGACTTTTAATGATAGCTAAAGTACGATCCACAAGAAATGGCAAAGGTCCAGTAACATTTTGTTTATCAATCAATTCACTCTGAATTTCAGTCCCAGCAAAATTCGCAAAACTAATACCAGATTGTGGCAAATAGCGTTCAGGATTAATTCCAAACATTAACAAACCACCAACAGTAGCTTGCCCATCCTCAGTCATAAGATCAGTATTAATCAGCAAACGTTGCTTATCCTGTTCAGACTGTTTAGAAAAATGTATATGATACTCACTAAAATAACGATCAAGTTCAGTAAAATTAAAATCACTAATACCAGTCTTTTCAACGCCATTAGCATCATAATGAAATATACCAGCGGCTTGAAATAAACGCATCAATTCAGATTGCGAAGCCATTCTATTGGTTGAACCAACACGAATATAATATTTTCCGGCAGTTTGATAAGGTTTATCCTTACCTTTGGCTATTATAATGATTGCAAGCGTCTTTTCTTCAAAGGAATATTGTTCAAATTGTGGTTCTAATGCTGGAATAATACTATCTCTAGCAATATTCATAATCCTTTCTTCTAAACCAGAATCAGTTGGAATACCACTGATAGTACCACTATCAGTAACACCTAAAAGAATCACACCACCTTGACTATTAGCAAAAGCAACCATTTCTTTAGCTAAAGAGTCATTTTTAACACCATATTCTTTAAATTCAACAGAAGAATTTTCTCCTTGTTGAATAATCTCTTGTAATTCAGAATCTATCATTTAAATTTCCTAAATACTGCATTTTTAATGTAACTCCTATATAATATTATACAACACACCTAATATGATTATACCAATATGAACGAATGGCTATCACGAATTAATCGCACACTTGATAAAGAAGTAAAATTAGCTGTTACCGGCTTAAGTCGCAGCGGTAAAACCGTTTTTATTACTTCATTAGTACATCAATTATTACATGGTACAGAAACTTCACATTTACCATTTTTTCAAATCGCAAATAGTGGACGCTTACGCGGTACAAAAGCAATGCCACAACCAGATTTGCATATTCCATCATTTCGCTATGATCAAGCGATAGAACAATTATGTGGAGAACCTCCAAGATGGCCCGAGCCAACCAGCGGCATCAGCGAACTCAGATTAGCAATTCGTTATATTTCTAATAATCCTTTGACCAAACACATTTCTCCTGTTAGTACCTTATATGTTGATATTATTGACTATCCCGGCGAATGGTTATTAGATTTACCACTATTAGAATTGACTTATGAACAATGGTCTCAACAAATAGTTGAACTATGTAAACAGGAACCACGTTTATCGTTATCAGAAAAATGGCGAGCATTTCTGGACACTTTTAATCCTAGCGATAACGTAAATGAAACAATCATACGAGAAGCTAGTGTTTTATATACAGATTTTTTACATAAATGTAAAAACAAATATGGATTAAATTTGTTACAACCCGGACGTTTTACCATGCCCGGAGATGATTTAAAAGGGGCACCTGTATTAGAATTTTGTCCATTATTTAATATTCATGAAAATGATGATGAAAATAATACTATTTATACAGAAATGAAAAAAAGGTATGAATATTATAAAGAATACATAGTAAAAAAATTTTACAAAGAACATTTTTCTAGCTTTGATCGTCAAATAATACTAGCAGATGTATTAAAAGCCTTTAACAAAGGTCATCCAACTTTTATAGATATGCGTGATTCGCTGAATATGGTACTAAAAAGTTTTCAATATGGAAAATCAGGATTACTAAACAAACTATTTGGTTTAAAAATTGATAAAATCTTATTTGCTGCCACAAAAGCCGATCATGTAACACCAGAACAATTGCCAAATTTAGAAACATTTCTGCAAAACATGCTAGCAAACACTCACAACCACGCTACTTTTGAAGGGGTAGATACTCAAACCTTAGCACTAGCATCAGTAAAATGCACACAAGCGGCTCATGCCACCTATCAGGGTCAAAGAATTTCTTGTATAAAAGGCGTACCGATAGAATCAAATAAACCAATCGCCCTATTTCCCGGCGAAGTACCAGTAAAAACCCCATTACCGGAAGAATGGATAAAAGACAGATTTCACTTTCTGGATTTCAAACCCCCACGTTTAGCCAATATACACGGCAGCGGGCTTCCACATATTCGCCTAGATCGCGCACTCGAATTTTTGTTGGGAGATAAGTTTTAAATCAGCGTTATGAACAAAAAATTATGGCAATTCTGGATAGACAGAGGCGGCACCTTCACCGATATTGTCGCTCTATCTCCAAAAGGCAAGTTATTCACTCATAAGATCTTATCCGATAATTCTGTAATAGAAGGAATTCGTGAAATTTTGCCGGCAGGAGAAAAAATAGCGGCGGTAAAAATGGGAACTACGGTAGCTACTAATGCTTTGCTTGAGCGCAAAGGTGAGCGCACCGCTTTATTGATAACCAAAGGTTTTGGTGATGCTTTGAGAATTGCTTATCAAAATCGACCTGATATTTTTGCCCTCAATATTGTCTTGCCAGAATTATTGTATGAGCAAGTTATTGAAGTTGATGAGCGTTATAGTGCAGATGGTGAGGAATTAAAAGCGGTTTCATTAATTGATGTTCGTAATCAATTACAAAATATTCAGGATCAAGGTATTGATTCGATTGCGATTGTGTTTATGCACGCATATCGTTATCCTAAGCATGAGCAACAAGTGGCAGCTTTGGCGCGTGAATTAGGTTTTAGTCAAGTTTCTGTTTCTCATGAAGTTAGTCCTCTTATTAAACTGATTAGTCGTGGCGATACAACGGTTGTTGATGCCTATTTATCGCCAATTTTGCGCCGTTATGTTGATAGTGTTGCCAATGAATTGGGTGATGCTAAATTATTATTTATGCAATCTAATGGTGGCTTGACTGATGCTCATAAGTTTCAGGGTAAAGATGCGATTTTATCAGGTCCTGCTGGAGGTTATGTAGGTGCCGTTAAAACGGCTGCCCTAGCCGGATTTGATAAAATCATTAATTTTGACATGGGTGGAACTTCTACCGATGTATCACACTATGCCGGAGAATATGAGCGCGATTTTGAAACTCAAGTTGCTGGTGTGAGAATGCGAACTCCTATTATGCGTATTCACACTGTAGCAGCCGGTGGTGGTTCAATTGTGCATTTTGATGGTTCACGGTTTCGAGTTGGACCAGATTCAGCCGGAGCTAAACCTGGACCAGTTTGTTATCGGCAAAATGGTCCCTTAACCATTACTGATTGTAATGTTATATTAGGTAAATTAAATGCACGCTTTTTTCCAAAAGTATTTGGCAAATCAGCTCAAGAGCCGCTTGATGAAGCCAGTGTCAAACAACAATTTACTAAGCTAGCAAAACAAGTAGGTCGTACCGCCACCGAAGTTGCAGAAGGTTTTTTAACCATCGCCATTGACCACATGGCAAATGCCATCAAGAAAATTTCAGTACAACGCGGTTATAATGTTACTGAATATGTATTATGTTGTTTTGGAGCAGCGGCTGGGCAACATGCTTGTTTAGTTGCCGAAGCTTTAGGTATGAAAAAGATATTAATTCATCCTCAAGCCGGAGTATTATCAGCATTAGGTATAGGTTTAGCAGATATTCGTAAATTGAAAGAAAAATCTATCAATGCCGAACTAAATGAAAAGCTCATTCCAGTCTTAGAACAACAACTAAAACAATTAGAACCAACTGGTTATGATGAAATAAAATATCAAGTACATTTACGCTATGCAGGTACTGATACTAGCTTATTAGTAAATTTTGGTGCTTGTACAGAAATGCAAGCCGCTTTTGCCGCTATTCATAAACAAACTTTTGGCTTTGTGCGCGATGATAAAGCTTTAATTGTTGAAGCAATTTCAGTTGAAGCGATAAATAAATCTGATGTAAGGGCAACCCTAAGTGGTTGCTCACCCCGTGATTGCCCCAAACCGCTAGATAACGTCACCATGATCAGTGCTAATCAACCACATCAAACACCAGTTTATGCACGTGAACATCTGCCAAGCGGTCAAAAAATTAAAGGTCCAGCGATTATCATTGAAAAAACTGGCACCACTGTGGTTGAACCAAACTGGCAAGCAGAAATTACTTCACGTTATGATATAATATTAACTCAAATCCCCCCTAACCCCCCTTTTTCAAAGGGGGAGACTAAAGTTAAAGAATGCCATCCCCCCCTTTCGCAAAGGGGGGCTAGGGGGGATTTAGTAATGTTAGAAGTTTTTAACAATCTATTTATGTCGATTGCCGAACAAATGGGCGCAACGCTGGCAAATACAGCATATTCAGTCAACATTAAAGAACGCCTAGACTTTTCTTGTGCCGTATTTGATCAAGCTGGACAACTAATTGCCAACGCGCCCCATGTACCAGTTCATTTAGGCTCAATGGGCGATAGTGTACAAACAGTTATTAAGGAACAAGCTTCCAGCATGAAAGATGGAGACGTATTTGTCCTAAATAATCCCTATCATGGTGGCACACATTTGCCTGATGTTACCGTAGTCACACCAGTATTTTACCAAAATAAACCCCTATTTTATGTAGCATCACGTGGACATCATGCTGATATTGGCGGCATAACACCGGGTTCTATGCCAGCAACAAGTAAAAATTTACATGAAGAAGGAATAGTAATTGATGTATTTAAATTAGTAGATCAAGGGTTATGGCGTGAAACTGAAATAAGAAATATACTAAGTGAAGCCCGCCAAGTAGAACAAAACCTAGCTGACTTACGTGCCCAAGTAGCCGCCAACACTACTGGAGTCAAAGAACTACACAAAATGATACAAGAATTTGGCTTAGAAGTCGTACAAGCTTACATGCAACATGTACAAGACAATGCCGAAGCAGCAGTACGTAACATTTTAAAAACATTAAAGCCCGGTGAATTTAGCTATGAACTAGACAATGGCGCGAAAATAAAAGTAAAAATCAGCATTCACCAAAACGAGGCAACCATAGACTTTACTGGCACCTCAGAACAACAAGATAATAATTTTAACGCACCAGCAGCGGTTTGCAAAGCGGCAGTATTATATGTATTTAGAACTTTAGTACAAGACGACATACCAATGAATGCCGGCTGCCTAAAACCCCTAAAAATAATAATCCCAAAAGGCAGCATCCTAAACCCCAACTACCCAGCGGCAATAGTAGCCGGCAATGTAGAAACCTCACAATGTATAACTGACGCACTATATGGAGCATTAGGAATAATGGCAGCCTCCCAAGGCACCATGAACAACTTCAGCTTTGGCAACCAACAATACCAATACTATGAAACCATCAGCGGCGGCTCAGGAGCAGGCAAAAATTTTCACGGCAGCTCAGCCGTACAAACTCACATGACCAATTCACGCCTAACCGATCCAGAAATCTTAGAATGGCGATTCCCAGTATTACTAGAATCATTTTCAATCCGTAAAAACAGCGGCGGCAAAGGTAAATATCAAGGCGGAGATGGCGTAAAAAGACACATTCGTTTTAATGAAAACATGACAGCTTCAATACTATCAAACCATCGAAAAATTCCACCATATGGAATGGCTGGTGGAAGTGCTGCTAAAACCGGAAACAACTGGGTACAACGCGCCGATGGTAAAATAGAACAACTTGCTAGCACTGCTACTGTTGAAATGGAGGCTGGTGATGTGTTTGTGATTGAAACACCGGGAGGTGGGGGCTATGGTGATTTGAACATTGATGCTTGACAAGATTATTTTATGGATGTATTTTATGGTAAGCATAACTGATAACTGACTATGACGTTGGCAAAATAAGGAAATGTTTATGTCATTAAAGCAAATAAACCTAACATTTAATGATACATTAATTATCCAACTACAACAAGCAGCACAACAACATAAGAGTCTATCTGAAATGGCAAGCTTGTTGTTGGCTCAACAATTAGTTGTCTTTAATGTGTTGTGGTGAATGTTTAGTATGATGTTTTGTAAAAAAAATATTTGAGTTACTAGAAATGAAATATGACAAATAAAAATCCTTCTGCAAGTCCTGAGTCTGCTCTTGGTTTTAATTTTCAAGATGTTTATTCGTTATATTTGCTATTGAAGGATGAACGTAGTGATTTAAAACTATGGGTAGAAGATTTAGATGATATTCATATAAGAGATAAAGATGATAAGTTAACTCTTTATCAACTGAAGCATAAAAAAAATAATTTAACCGATAAAAGTGATGATTTGTGGAAAACCATTGGCAATTGGTGCAAGCTTATAAATAATAACACAATATATGTTGAAAATACACAATTTCAATTGGTTGTAATAGTAAAATTAATAAAGACACAAATAGCTTATTCATTATGCAAACAATATGGAAATTACGATTCAATTAAAGCTCGTAATAAGTTACTAAAAATTGCTAATAAAGATATAGAAACTAGGGAAAAATCAAAAGGACAACAGTCTTCAATGGTTAAATCGCATAATAAAGATACTGATTTTGAGTTGTTCGCTCAATTACCTAATAATATAAGGGAACAATTAGTTAGTTCTATTGAAATTATCGATAATACACATGACGTAACAAAATTAGACTCTATTATTCCTTCAATATTACATGGAGTGTATCCAGATAACCAAAAAGATGTTTATCATGAATTGATAGGCTGGTGGCAGAAAGAAATTCGTAAACAGTTATCTGATAAATCAAAAAACACACTCACCAAAACAAGTGTTATAAATAAAATTGCTGAAATAAATGAAAAATATCATAAAGATAATTTACCTCTGGATTATGAGAAGCAAGATTTAGAGAAATATAGAAATTCTATTGACATAAGAAAAGACAATAGAAATTTCGTTCAACAATTGAAAAAAATTACAGATAATAAAAGACGTATTGAAAGAGCTATTTTAGACTTCCGTTTAGTGACAAATATAAGACAAAAGTGGGTAGAAGAAAAGCTGCTGATTGATAATGAAATAGAAAATTATGAAGATAGTTTAATAGAATATTGGGAAAGGATTACTGGGGGGTTAATAGATAGTGAAGATTTTGCTATTGATAACGCTGAGGATAAGAAAAAACGCGAATTTGGTGTAAAAGTTTACAATAAAACTGAAGAAGAAAATATTCCTCCTATTAGAGAAAAGGTAACTGAGAAATATATCAAGATGGGGAGTTATCATACTCTTGTAGAAGATGAGAAAGTTTGTTGGTATCCAGAAGAAGATATTATATTAAAACTATTTGAAACAATATAAAAAATGTTACCTAAAAAATCTTGGCAAAATAGACCTTTTGAAATAAGAAATCTTCTCAATCCTTATTTTTGTACCAGTTTGATATGGGAATCAGTTGATGGATTCTGTGAAGAGAAAAAAGACGGCATGAGTTTTTCGTTAGCTTTTCTAGTTTTGCCCTTTATATTGCACAATGATATTAGAGAAAAATTGCCGGATAGAAAAAATACAAAGTTGAGTTGGGTTGAAAAAATCAGTAAAGAAACTTTTATAAGAATACCTACTTATTGTCATAACTTCGCACCTTATACGAGAGAATCCATTATTTTAGGTACTCAGCAACAATTATTATTTGTCAATGACAAAGGTTTGTTGCAATCTTCTAATACATTATCAAAACAAGAAGAATTGACAGAATATAGAAATAAAGCACGGGTATTAGGTAAATTGTTTACTCCAATATCACCAGAAGTTATTTTTAGAACATTAGAACTAACACCATAACTATGCGTATTGATTCAATTATTTTATACAACGAAAATGGAGAACACCGAAAGTTATCATTCAAAGATGGTGTAAATATTATTGCCGGTACGAAAAATACGGGAAAATTTGCGATCATTCCTATCATTGAATATTGTTTAGGTTACTCAAATTTAAATATTGTTGGTAGTGTTGTGAGAGAAAATGTCGCTTTTTATGCAGTTATCTATCAATTTGATGATAGACAAGTTATCATTGCAAAACCCAAACCTCTCGAATACAGCCTAACTGAATCAAGAACTTTTTATAAAGAAGAACAAAGTATTGTAATTCCTACGCTTACAGAATTACGTAATAAGCTTGATAGTAATGATACTGTTGTTGGGCACAAGCTTTCTCATCTGTTAGGTATTAAACCTCCTTTTTCTATTCAAGATACATTTTTCTTATTATTCCAAGATAAACAAACAATTGATAGAAATGATATTATCTTTTATAAACAAGAACATGATAAGTTTCGTAAAAATATTAATGATATACTGTATTATTTTCTTGGAATTATTCAAAGCGAGGATATTGAGCGAAAAAATAAGATAAATACCTTAACCAAGCAGAGAAATAAAAAGAATACTGAACTTAAAAGGATTGAAGAAAGGAATAATTTAAAATTGACAGAAGGACAACGTTTATTAGAAAAAGCAACTAAATTAAAGTTAATTGCTCAGGATACTACTGTTGCTAAAAATTTTAATGAACTTCAACGACAATTTAAAATTGCACTAGAAAAGATAGAGTCTTTAATACAAAGACAACCTGATAATTTACTGAAAGGAATTGATGAAATTAGTGTTAAAGAACTAGATCAAAAAATATTTTCTTTAAAAGAAAAAAGAGATTCTTTAAAAGATGATATTAGTGAATTGGAATTATATATTTCTGAAACTAACAAATATGATAGTAATACACAAAAACAAATTAATCGTTTAAAGTCAGCTCATCTTTTTAGTAATCAGAGTCACTTATTTTTAGAAAAGGATAAATGTCCTCTTTGTTTTTCAACTTTAGAACAAGAAATTATTCCAGAAGTTCAAGCTATACAAACAGAAATTGATAGACTTAATTCTCACATTAAACATGTAAAAAGAGAACAAGAATACACTTCTGAAATAAACCAACGTTTATCTGAATTAAAAATAAAGAGTAAACAATTAAAGCAAGAAATTCAGGATAGGAATAAAGAAAAAAAACGTATTGAGGATAATAATTCTCAAGCTCTGAGTTTTTATCAACAAGCATTGATGGCAAATCAATCCTTGTCAGAAATAAAGGGGGCAATAGAAAATTATTTAGAAAACTTGTTTTATGAGGAAAGCAATACTTTTTTACATGAAGAAATAAAAAATATTAATGAAAAGATTGATAAGTTTAAGCAACAGCAAGCTACTAAAAAAGAAACGACAGATACTAAGGAGAAAGCCTGTTTAAAACACATCAATGAAAAAATGAAAAGTTTTGCACAACAGCTTGGTTTAGAGGATAAACCATTTGATTTTGACATTAAAAAACTAAAAATTTACATAGATAGAAATGGGAACATAAAACAGCTAATAAATGTTACTGGAAAATATGAAATTGTAGGTTGCCATCTATCACTATTTCTAGCACTTCATAACTTTTTTTCTGAAAAATCACGTCCAATTCCGTATTTTATTGTATTAGATCAACCAACTCAAGGATATACTGAAACAACAGACGAAAATAAAATCTCTACTATGTTCAATATGTTTTTTGAATTTTGTAAAAAAATGAATATTCAAATTATCATAACTGAACATGTAAATTTGCAGAACAACAAAGAAATTAAAGAAGCGTTAATAGAAAATTATTGGACTGGAGAACAAGGTAGGGCTTTAATCCCTAATCAATGGATAAATTAAGCAGTAAACCAACCTAAAATGCAGTGAGGAAACAAACCATATCAATGGCCTTACAAAAATATGAATTTATGAAACAACCTATACCAAAAAAAGTAGAAAGGCTTAATAAAGCCGAATTAAATAAATACTGTAAAAACTTAGGTATTGACATAAATAAAAAGAAAAAGAGTGACTTGCTTCAGGCTGTATATGATTACCAAAGAGCAGAAATTGATGAGGCTATTAAATCTGGCAACGGTTTCAAGCTATTAAAATCAAAAATTAGTTCTTTGGCATATGAATATGCAGGTAATTTGAGCAACAAAATCACCAGTCGTAAAGCGGAAATGAAGGCTGATGATCATTCCCATTACTTGATATACAGAGTGTTAGGAATTTCTAGCAGTGAAGGAATGTTAATAGACGAATATCAAAATACTGGACGTTTTTTGTACAAATATGCAGGTTCATTCCTTGAAGAGGCAGCATCTCTTTGCCTATTCTTTGCGAATAGCCAAGGTGGTAAAACCACAATAAAAAATACAGAAGGAACAAAACCTAAGACATTTGAAATAGATTTTCTAAACGGAAATGATGCAGTTGAACTAAAATGGCGCGATGCTACTACTGATGGAGATCATATTATAAAAGAACATACTAGGGTGAAAGCCATTAAAAATCATGGCTACAAACCAATTCGCGTAATGTTCTATTACCCACAAAGAGAACAAGCTATTAAAATACAAGAAACTTTGAAGACAATCTACACTGGTGTTGGTGGTGAATACTACGCTGGTGATGAAGCATGGAATTATCTAAAAAGTATCACTAGCTATGACTTAAAAGCAATTCTTACAGAAATTGTTCAAATAAAAGACAATGAATCAAAAGATAATTAATAGTGTTCTTGAGGGCGATTGCTTAGAAAAGATGAGGCTTATTGAAAGATATTCTATAGATCTAATCTACCTTGATCCACCTTTTTTTACAGAAAAAACACACAGATTAAAAAATAGAGAACGAACTAAGGAGTTTAGTTTTAATGATATTTGGGGAAGTGATAAAGGCTATGCGGATTTTCTTAAAGAAAGAATATCACTAATGCACAGTCTTCTTAATGATACAGGGTCAATTTTTGTTCATTGCGATAAGAATGGAGAACATATAGTTCGAGCAATATTAGATCAAGTTTTTGGTGTTAATAATTTTCAGTCTGAAATAATTTGGACTTATAAAAGGTGGTCAAATTCTAAAAAAGGTTTGCTAGCAAATCATCAAAATATTTATTTCTATTCAAAGACTAAAAACTTCAAGTTTAATACTATTTATACTTCCTACTCCGAAACTACAAATTTAGATCAAATATTACAACGTAGAACTAGAGACGAGTATAATAAATCAGTTTATGAACGAGATGATAATGGAGAGTTTGTACACGGAGACAAAAAAAAAGGCGTGCCTTTAAGTGATGTTTGGGAAATACCTTATCTAAATCCAAAAGCAAAAGAACGTGTTGGTTATCCTACTCAAAAACCTTTGCTTCTTTTGGAGAGAATTATTAAGCTTACAAGTCAAACGGGTGATGTGGTTTTAGATCCATTTTGCGGTAGTGGAACTACTTGTGTTGCTGCAAAAATGCTTGGTAGAAATTATATAGGCATAG
The DNA here is from genome assembly GCA_016744775.1 of Candidatus Marithrix sp. GTDB lineage: Bacteria > Pseudomonadota > Gammaproteobacteria > Beggiatoales > Beggiatoaceae > Marithrix. The sequence goes on along the minus strand of JADGDS010000009.1, from coordinate 7,630 downwards.
ATAAATCATCTTCAGCCGTTGAACTTTCGCAAACTAGAATAAATAATCCCATAAAAACTGAATCAAAACTGTTAAAAAATGGACGATCCTCATATATTAACGCCGATAAAGAAGCATTAGCATTGTTAAAAGGTATTGATTTTAACCCAGTTCATAGAAATAAAGCTATTGATGCTATTCTTGTTGAAACTTATAAAAATACTCCAGTATTAATTCGTATTCAAAAGAAAAATGAAACTTTAGCAGAAGCAGCTTCATATCTATTGAAAGCAAAACAAACTAAAAAATCAAAAAAAGTTATTCTGATACAAACTCAAAAAACTAGCTTATTTGATGAAGATATAAACCACGAGGGAATGATAATACTTCAATCTCCATCACTTCAAATAGAACAATGTTTAACAACAAAAATATGAACAAAAAATTATGGCAATTCTGGATAGACAGAGGTGGCACTTTCACCGATATTGTCGCCCTATCCCCAAAAGGCAAGTTATTCACTCATAAGATCTTATCCGATAATTCTGTAATAGAAGGAATTCGTGAAATTTTGCCGGCTGGTGAAAAAATCGGGGCAGTTAAAATGGGTACTACGGTGGCTACTAATGCTTTGCTTGAGCGTAAAGGGGAGCGCACCGCTTTATTGATTACTAAAGGTTTTGGTGATGCTTTGAGAATTGCTTATCAAAATCGACCTGATATTTTTGCCCTCAATATTGTCTTGCCAGAATTATTGTATGAACAAGTTATTGAAGTTGATGAGCGTTATAGTGCTAAATCTGAGGAATTAAAGGCGGTTTCATTAATTGATGTTCGTAATCAATTACAAAATATTCAGGATCAAGGTATTGATTCGATTGCGATTGTGTTTATGCACGCATATCGTTATCCTAAGCATGAGCAACAAGTCGCAACTTTAGCGCGTGAATTAGGCTTTAGTCAAGTGTCGGTTTCTCATGAAGTTAGCCCGCTAATTAAACTGATTAGTCGTGGCGATACAACGGTTGTTGATGCTTATTTGTCGCCGATTTTGCGCCGCTATGTTGATAGTGTTGCCAATGAGTTGGGTGATGCGAAATTATTATTTATGCAATCTAGTTAGCAAAACAAGTAGGTCGTACCGCCACCGAAGTTGCAGAAGGTTTTTTAACCATCGCCATTGACCACATGGCAAATGCCATCAAGAAAATTTCAGTACAACGCGGTTATAATGTTACTGAATATGTATTATGTTGTTTTGGAGCAGCGGCTGGGCAACATGCTTGTTTAGTTGCCGAAGCTTTAGGTATGAAAAAGATATTAATTCATCCTCAAGCCGGAGTATTATCAGCATTAGGTATAGGTTTAGCAGATATTCGTAAATTGAAAGAAAAATCTATCAATGCCGAACTAAATGAAAAGCTCATTCCAGTCTTAGAACAACAACTAAAACAATTAGAACCAACTGGTTATGATGAAATAAAATATCAAGTACATTTACGCTATGCAGGTACTGATACTAGCTTATTAGTAAATTTTGGTGCTTGTACAGAAATGCAAGCCGCTTTTGCCGCTATTCATAAACAAACTTTTGGCTTTGTGCGCGATGATAAAGCTTTAATTGTTGAAGCAATTTCAGTTGAAGCGATAAATAAATCTGATGTAAGGGCAACCCTAAGTGGTTGCTCACCCCGTGATTGCCCCAAACCGCTAGATAACGTCACCATGATCAGTGCTAATCAACCACATCAAACACCAGTTTATGCACGTGAACATCTGCCAAGCGGTCAAAAAATTAAAGGTCCAGCGATTATCATTGAAAAAACTGGCACCACTGTGGTTGAACCAAACTGGCAAGCAGAAATTACTTCACGTTATGATATAATATTAACTCAAATCCCCCCTAACCCCCCTTTTTCAAAGGGGGAGACTAAAGTTAAAGAATGCCATCCCCCCCTTTCGCAAAGGGGGGCTAGGGGGGATTTAGTAATGTTAGAAGTTTTTAACAATCTATTTATGTCGATTGCCGAACAAATGGGCGCGACGCTGGCAAATACCGCTTATTCAGTCAATATCAAAGAACGCTTAGACTTTTCTTGTGCGGTATTTGATCAAGCAGGGCAATTAATTGCAAATGCGCCCCATGTACCAGTTCATTTAGGCTCAATGGGCGATAGCGTACAAACAGTAATTAAGGAACAAACTGCGAAGCAAGGAGATGTATTTGTTCTAAATAATCCTTATCATGGCGGCACACATTTACCTGATGTTACTGTAGTAACTCCAGTTTTTCATCAAGATAAACCCCTATTTTATGTAGCATCACGTGGACATCATGCTGATATTGGCGGCATAACACCGGGTTCTATGCCAGCAACAAGTAAAAATTTACATGAAGAAGGAATAGTAATTGATGTATTTAAATTAGTAGATCAAGGGCAATGGCGTGAAACTGAAATCAGAAACATACTAAGTGAAGCCCGTCAAGTTGAACAAAACCTAGCTGACTTACGTGCCCAAGTAGCCGCTAATACGACTGGAGTCAAAGAACTACACAAAATGATACAAGAATTTGGCTTAGAAGTAGTACAAGCCTATATGCAACACGTACAAGACAATGCTGAAGCAGCAGTACGTAAAATTTTAAAAACATTAAAGCCCGGTGAATTTAGCTATGAACTTGACAATGGCGCGATAATAAAAGTCAAAATCAGCATTCAGCAAGATGAGGCAACCATAGACTTTACTGGCAGTTCTAAACAACAGGATAATAATTTTAACGCTCCCTCGGCTGTTTGCAAAGCAGCAGTATTATATGTATTTAGAACCTTAGTACAAGACGACATACCAATGAATGCCGGCTGCCTAAAACCCCTAAAAATAATAATACCAAAAGGCAGCATCCTAAACCCCAACTACCCAGCGGCAATAGTAGCCGGCAATGTAGAAACCTCACAATGTATAACTGACGCACTATATGGAGCATTAGGAATAATGGCAGCCTCCCAAGGCACCATGAACAACTTCAGCTTTGGCAACCAACAATACCAATACTATGAAACCATCAGCGGCGGCTCAGGAGCAGGCAAAAATTTTCACGGCAGCTCAGCCGTACAAACTCACATGACCAATTCACGCCTAACCGATCCAGAAATCTTAGAATGGCGATTCCCAGTATTACTAGAATCATTTTCAATCCGTAAAAACAGCGGCGGCAAAGGTAAATATCAAGGCGGAGATGGCGTAAAAAGACACATTCGTTTTAATGAAAATATGACAGCTTCAATACTCTCAAACCATCGCAAAATCCCACCATATGGAATGGCAGGAGGAAGTGCTGGTAAAACTGGCAATAACTGGGTACAACGCGCTGATGGAAAAATAGAACAACTTGATAGTACTGATACTGTTGAAATGGAAGCTGGCGATGTGTTTGTGATTGAAACACCGGGTGGTGGGGGATATGGAGTTTAGCTCATCTATGCAGCAATCGCTATTTCCAGACTTAAATTATTGCATATATATAACTATGATGATAACATATAACAAACTTGCTCCTTAAAAATTAAAGCAGTATAAAAAATATATAGCAATTTTTTATTATCTAACTGATGTTACGCACTCTCGTTCCCACGCTCCAGCGTGGTAACGCATGACCATACGCTCCAGCGTCAAGTGTTTTTTTTGTACTGGATAATGAGATAAGTTTTACTTGGCGCTGGAGCGCCGACACATGCGTTACCACGCTGGAGCGTGGGAACGAGGCTGCGTAACATCAGTTATCTAACAATTATTTAAATTTAAACTAACAGGTAAGACAGGATATCATGGCACAAACTGTATTAAATTTGGAAATACCTAATCCCATTTTGCTGGCACTTAAAGTTCCTAAAAAACAATGGGCTGAATACCTACGTCAAACGCTTGCAGTTGAATTTTATCGGGAAGGTAAACTTTCCCTTGGTAAAGCCAGAGAATTTGCTGGATTATCTAATAAATGGGAAATGATTCAACTCTTAAATGAACGAGGTGTTGATCTGAATTATTCAGCAGATGACAGCATAGCCGATTTAGAAACCTTAAATAAACTATTATCATGAAAAATCTTAAAGTGGTTTCTGATTCAACACCGTTGATTGCTCTGGCGCGAATCAATAGATTTCATGTACTCCAAGAATTGTTTGGAAAACTGATTATTCCGTCAGCAGTTTACAGTGAAGTTGTGACTGCCAGTAAAGGGCGAGTAGGTGGTGAAGAACTTAAAAATTCTGACTGGATTGATTGTTGTCAAGTCAGTAATCGTGATCTCGTAACTTTTTTAAAGATTTCACTAGATGAAGGTGAAGCAGAAGCGATTGCCCTTGCTCAAGAAATCTGTGCTGATCTATTGTTAATGGATGATGGTGATGGTCGTCATATAGCTGAATCAGTTGATATAAAATTTACTGGTACAGTTGGGCTGCTTCTTCGTTACTATCAAGGCTACCCTCAAGAGAGCAAAAAGGCCCTAGACGAATTGCTAGCTCAAGGGTTTCGTTTAAACAAAGCGGTATATGCAAAGATAATGGAACAACTATTTTGACAGAACTGTTTGCTTATGTGGTTTTTGATAATTCTGGGGAAATCTCAATTATATTAGATGAATCATAATGAAAGAAAAAATATCATACTCAAAACTAGCTATTGAAGCTCTATATAGAGCATCTAAATTAGCTCACCAAAGAGCAGCAGAAAGAAATTTCAAAATCCCTATTTGGAAAGATGGGAAAATTATTTATGTAGAATCTAAAGAAATCCTAACTAAAAAATGCAACTAAGCATATTTTATTTTGCCTATACACTCTTAATATATTTTAGGAGTCCATTGTTATTTTGGACGAGCCAAGAGCCAAACGGATATGACCGAAATATGTTAAAACAGAATTTGGGGTTGACATATGAATAAAAAATAATTATATTGATAGTAAATTTTGGTCAATTTCAAAATTTTTCTTAAAATTATAATTGATCAATAATTTTTATAAAAAACTAAGATTAGTTAATCTTAATACATGACTTTCTGCCATTATTAGGTCAAGTTGCCCTATTTTCCAGATAATTATGATTAACTTTTAGTTAAAATACTTTTAATTATTGATATTTTTTATACTGTGGAGGTTATAAATGGAAGGGTTAGAACCCAAAGTTTTGATTGCTATTTTATCTGTTCTTAGTGCTATTATTGGATTACTAGCAGCTATTGTTGGCAGAAAAAAAGTTATTGAGATAAGACATGTAACTGAAAACTCTGGTTCCTCGTATAATACTCATGAAAAATGGTTTGACAAAACAGGTTGGCTTATATTCTGGACAATTATATTCTGGCCCGTTGGAATATATGGAATCATTAGAAGCAGACGAGTTGCAACGGGCTGGAAGATTGTGATTATTATTTTCTTTCTGATGGTGATTGGAGCATCACAGTCCTAACTCGGCGCTCAAGGCCGACCACCCGCCGCCGGAGTTTTTTGGATTGAGTTAAGTGGTGGCAGGTGTAGGCTTAGCTTTGGCGTTAGACAAGAGAAGAAATAGATGGACGATAAAATTATAGAACATAGTAATACATGAGAGTATATGCAGATACATCAGTTTTCGGTGGCGTATTCAATAAAGAATTTGCCAAGCATTCCAAGCAATTTATTTTTTGCCTAAATAGATGCAGGATAGTTTAGGCTTGTTACTTCTGCAATCGTTGAGGCAGAAATATAACCTGCTCCAGAAAGAGGTAGTTAATTATGACAGCGATGATTCGTGAACCTGAGTGCGTTGTGTTAAAGCGGTGTGGTGCTAAGTATGTTAAGAAATTAATAGAAGGTATGTCATTAGAAGAGCAGTTAGAGTTTTGGCATAAACGAACAGAATCCATGTTGGAACGTCAAAGAAAATCAATTCAAAAACAAGCTATTTCCTAACGATTGCATCCAGCGGATGCTGGTACCTCGCGCCGCTGATGCTTAGCGTTAGGTTATCACAATGTACAAATCAGAAACATACTAAGTCAAGCGCGTCAAATAGAACAAAACCTAGCCAACTTACGTGCCCTAATACCAAAAGGTAGGATCCTAAACGGGTGTGACCGAAATTTGATGTGAAATACATCGGGGATAAGACCTGTCAGGTTTTTAAAACCTGACAGGTCAGATAGATCATGGTTTTAAAATTTGACGTGTTGAAGTAGAAATCTAGCCGACCTGTCAGGTTTTAAAAACCTGACAGGTCTTATCCCCGATGTTTTACACATCATATTTCGGTCACACCCGAACAAACTTTGATGGCACCTCAGCCGTACAAACCCACATGACCAATTCACGCCTAACCGATCCAGAAATCTTAGAATGGCGATTCCCAGTATTACTAGAATCATTTTCAATCCGTAAAAACAGCGGCGGCAAAGGTAAATATCAAGGCGGAGATGGCGTAAAAAGACACATTCGTTTTAATGAAAACATGACAGCTTCAATACTATCAAACCATCGAAAAATTCCACCATATGGAATGGCAGGAGGAAGTGCTGCTAAAACTGGCAATAACTGGGTACAACGCGCCGATGGTAAAATAGAACAACTTTCTAGCACTGCGACTGTTGAAATGGAAGCTGGCGATGTGTTTGTGATTGAAACACCGGGGGGTGGAGGATATGGAGTTTAGCATAAATCAAGAGAGTGTGACCTTAATATGATGTAAAAGAAAAAACATGTAACAATGTTTTTATTACATAATATTGAGGTCACACTCAATCAGATTATAGACATTAATCATTCTTCACATAATCTACATAGTTTCTCCACATTTTCTCCACAATTGCTTGCTATACTTTTAAACATTGAATAATCAATAGGAAAGGCTCATGAACACAACAATGAAAAATCAACTCTTACTCGGACTAGCTATTTCAGTGTGCTGTACCAATAGTTGGGCTGCCAGTGCTGTTCCCGATATTAAAGCGAATCAATCCGATGAGCCGATAACGATCAATTCTACTGATAATCTCAGCATTACCATATCATTGAATAGCAATGATCAAAATGACAATGCAGATTGGTGGTTGATGGGGAATACACCTACAGGTTTATTTTCTTATCAAGAATTGATCGGCTGGCAAGCTGGCATCGTTCCTATGAAACAAACGGCACTTGCAACCTTGCCTCAGCAAGAAATACTGAACAGCACTTTAGCTCCGGGGACTTATACCCTTTATTTTGGCTTTGACAACAATGTCAATGCTGAAATTGATATGAATCATGCTATTTATGATACGGTGAATATTGTATCCACAGCCTTCACCCCTTCTGGCGTAGGTCTTGACACAAGTCTTTTCTTTTATAGTTCATTAGCAGAAGACATATCAATACAAAATTGCACGCTTTCAGATGGTACGGAAACAACTTGCTATAAGATTACGATTGCGGGGTATCCTTCAAACCATGAAGTGGGACCATTTTGTCCAAAGACCACAGCGGACACGGCAGACGATGCTGGTATCTGGCTTGATGGAAATGGTGTCTATGACCTGACTGGCGAATTTATTCTAGGTTTAGCCGACCTCTACAACGACAGTGATTGGAAACTGTATGACAACGATGGCAATGTGAATGTCACAGACACGAAAGAA
>JADGDS010000001.1:729507-918995 GCA_016744775.1 Candidatus Marithrix sp. | reverse complement strand
GGCTAATCGTCGACAAGAATTGGTAAGTTTAGCTGCAAGTTTGCAACTTGACGCTGAAAATGTACAAAAAGCGGCATTGATTTGTTTTAGTGATTTAGAGGCTTGTGTTAGTAATACTAATCAGGTTTTAGCTAATATTGTTGTTTATGATAGGAAAATTGTAGAAGTAAATCCGTTTACTGATGGGTTAGTTGTTTATTATCCTTTTAATACCAATGCTTTAGATGAAAGTGGAAATGATAATCATGGAACTGTTAATGGCGCGACGCTGACTGAGGATAGGTTTGGAAAGAAAAATAGTGCTTATAATTTTGATGGAGATAATGATCAAATAAATATTCCCTACAGTACCATGAATGGTTTATCAGAAGTCAGCATAAGTATTTGGATTAAAACCAACAAAAATAGAGGTACAATATTAAGTGGTGCTAATAATTCTAATTATAATGAATATATTCTTGATTACTCAAGCGCACAGAACTTAAAAGTTGTTATAAAGGATACACCTGTTAAAGGAAATACTCAGTTTATTGATGGTCAATGGCATCACATAGCGGTAACAAGAAGTTATTCAAGTAATGTTAATCTTTATGTTGACTCTCAAAAAATTTTTAACAAAGATATGCCAACAGGCAATTTTTCAATCAGTCAGGGAGGACTTTTGTTTGGACGTGAGCAAGATTGTTTAGGAGGTTGCTTTGAGCATAGACAGAACTTTGAAGGTTCAATGGACGATATTCGCATATACAACCGCGCTCTAAGCGATAGCGAAATTCAACAACTATACAATAATGCAAGCAATCAAACCAAAAATTGTAAAGCAAAATTACTAGATCAAAAATTAGAAATTCCCTGTGTTAGCGTGCCAAATGTTGTTGGTGCAGCAGAAATTTATTCAGTAGAAATGACAAACACACCATTCAGCAAGCGTTTTGATGTTGATATTAATACACTGAAAAAACACACATTTAAAGATTCTTGTTTGGCAGATTACAGTTTACAAACCGGAAGTTTAAATTTGCCTTGTGTAAATGTGCCTAATGATAGGGATTATGTTATGAAAATGCAGCAGAGAGCTGGTACATTGGTATTTGACTTGATTGATACTAAATAAGTGTAAGTCGGGCTGACTGCGTATCCTGTTGTTAGCCCAACCTACAAAATACTAATCATTGCTTTTTAATGTTTTAATAACTGTACTCATACGAATAAACAAAGTCAATGGTTGATTATTGATCTCAATAAAGCCATATTTTTGGTAAAATTTCTTAGCTTTATCATGTTTAGCATCAACAACTATACCAAATATACCTGTTTCTTGAGAAACTTTGGCACATCGTCGCAAAGCATCCATCAAAAGTATTTGACCCAAATGTTGTCCTTGTAATTTTTTATCCACTGCTAACCTCGCTAATCTAGCAATAGGGATAGGATAACGTGGAATTCTTTTTGTTAAATCAGTTGGTAGATTTTCAAAGTCAATTTGACCAACCGTTAAAGTATAATATCCTAAAATTTGTTTTGTATCAGTAGCAGAGGAGAGCATAACAAAAGTTCGGCTCAGATCTTGTGCTGCATTTTGACTGGCAAATTTTTTCAGATATTCATTTAACGCTATTTCTCCACAATCAAAATCAGCACGATTATGATATTTTTTGTCAAGCGGCGTAATAATCCATTTCACACTCACTTATTTATACTCCTTAAGATATTCTTTCATAGCTGCTTGGAGAGTTTCATTAGGTTCATCAGAACTGTCTAACAATGCAAAAAAACGATCACGTTCTACATTAGATAACGTAATAGTTTCATATTCTTGTAAGATAGATTTAGCTCGTTCAAAGGCTGCTTCAAGCAGAAAAGCACTTATGGATTTTTGAGAAAGTGCCGCAGCACGAGTTAATGTTCCTTTTATATCTGCATTGATTTTAATATTAATATTTGCTTCTGTATTGATATGAGTCATAATATTATTTCCTTTGAAAATATATAATATTACCGAATATTTAAATCATTTGCCGGCAAAAAATTGTATAATTAAAAGATTTTAAACAAGGATAAAAACCCATGAAAAACATAATAAAAAAGATATTAATATCAATCAATACATACGCAATTTGCCCCTTGGCTTGATGGTGGCTTTGATTTTGATCGTGAACGTATTAAGGTTATTAGTTATCTGAATGGCGGTGGTGAAGTTAGTTTAAATGCTACACCACCATTCTTCTACGATTCGTTGGGCTTCCTTTCGTCAGCCCAACCTACAATACTTTATTATTTTTTAAAATCAGCTATAATTAACCAAATTTTCCACACAAATATATAAATATACCATGACATCTGAAAACACAACCCATTTTGGCTTTACCGAAGTGCCGCTTGAAGAAAAAGTTCACCACGTTACTCATGTTTTTGATTCAGTCGCATCAAAATATGATCTCATGAATGATTTAATGTCTGGTGGCATACATCGTATCTGGAAACGCTTTACCATAGAATTAGCAGGCGTAAAACGCGGACAAAAAATCCTTGATTTAGCTGGGGGTACTGGCGATTTAGCCGCTAAATTTGCCACAATTGTAGGCTCAGAAGGGCAAGTTGTACTAGCTGACATCAATGATAATATGTTAGAAGTAGGGCGTGAACGCTTATTAAACAAAGGCATACTAGTTGACTATGCCCAAGTAAATGCAGAATCTTTACCCTTTGCCGACAATAGTTTTGATCTTATAACTATCGCCTTTGGTTTACGTAATGTTACCAATAAAGACGCTGCACTTGAATCCATGTTACGAGTATTAAAACCCGGTGGCAAATTATTAATTTTAGAATTTTCCGAACTCAAAATAAGCCCCTTAAAGCCTATTTATGATACCTATTCTTTTAAAATATTACCGTTTATAGGCAAAATAATTGCAAATGATTCAGAAAGTTATAAATATCTTGCTGAATCCATTCGTATGCACCCCAATCAAGACAATTTATTACAAATGATGGAAGACGCTGGTTTTGAGCGTTGTGATTATCACAATTTAAGTGGTGGAATTGCCGCTGTACATCGAGGATATAAATTATGATCACTAGATTAACAGAGTATGCAGGATTTTGGCGACGCTTTGTTGCCGCAGTTTTTGATGCCTTATGGCTATTTGGAATAATAATATTTTTTTTAATAAATGTTGTTGATGATACCAATTATTTAGTATTACCAGATAATGTTTTAGCTGCATTGCCGATGTTAGAAAAATTTCAATGGCAAAGTTTTTTAGTTGAAAATATATTACCAATAATTTTAATTTTATGGTTATGGCTAAAATACGCCGCAACACCGGGAAAATTACTAGTTGATTGTGAAATAGTTGATGCAGACACAGGCAAACCGATAGATTTCCAACAAGCACTATTACGTTATATAGCCTATACAATTTCATTAATTCCATTTGGCTTAGGATTTCTATGGATTTTATGGGATAAACGCAAACAAGGCTGGCATGACAAAATGGCAGGCACCGTAGTAATTATACATGACGAAGCCACCGTTCCTTTAGAACAATTGGAGAAATCTTACCATTGAATTTAATAATAGAACCTATAATAAATCAAGCAATTTCTTTATTAGATAAAGAGAGTTTAGATGCCCTTAAAAAATTATCAGGCAAAATTATTCGCTTTGAATTAAATAGTATTAATATCAATAAATATATATTTATTGATAATCAAACTATTTTGCTATTGGATCAATATGATGGGGAAGAAGATGTTCATATTTCTACAACTCCATTTACCTTATTGCGTTTATTATTAGAAAGCGAAACTTCTGCAAATGATCCTGATATGAAAATATCAGGTGATATTAGTATTGCCCAAAGTATGTTTAATATCATTAAAAATATTGATTGGGAATGGAAACAAAAGATTAAAAATCAATTGCCAACAATAAAAACTATTGTCAAACGCGCTGAAATGGAAAGCTTTCTTAATCAAGTAGATACCCTACGCGATGATTTTGAACGTTTAGAACAACGAGTACAAAAATTAACATGAGACTTATTCGTCAGCTGATACGTTTACTGACTATTTATCGCATAATTGTGCGTTATGGGCTAGATGAACTATTATTATCAACTAAAATATTTCGCCCATTACGCCTTCTATCTTATTTTACTCTAGGTTATTGGTTACGTCCAAAAAAACTTACACGAGCAATGCGAATACGCTTAGCCTTAGAAGAATTGGGACCAATTTTTATTAAATTTGGTCAAATTCTATCGACGCGGCGTGACTTATTGCCTGATGATATTGCCCTAGAATTAGCTAAGTTACAAGATCATGTACCACCCTTTCATGGCGACGAAGCACGTAAAATAATTGAACAAGCTTATGAACGCCCTGTAGAAGAGGTATTTGCTCAATTTGATTGCACACCACTAGCCGCAGCTTCGATTGCACAAGTACATGTAGCGCGTCTTCACAATGGACGTGAAGTAGTAGTTAAAATATTACGCCCAGGAATTCAAGCAAATATTCATAAAGATATAGAAGTATTATATTTTTTAGCCAACATAGCCAATCGCTATTGGGCAGATGGGCGCAGATTACGCCCATGCGAAGTAGTTGCTGAATTTGAAAAAAATCTGCAAGATGAATTAGACTTAATCAAAGAAGCCGCTAATGCAACTCTGCTAAGACGCAACTTTAAAGATTCTGATTTAATATATATACCAGAAGTAGAATGGGATTATACATTACAAAATGTAATGGTAATAGAGCGTATAAAAGGTATTCCAGTTAGTAACATTGAAACCTTAAAACAGCAAGGCATGAACTTAAAGCATCTAGCAGAAGCAGGAGTAGAAATATTTTTCACTCAAGTATTTAGAGATAACTTCTTCCATGCCGACATGCACCCCGGTAACATTTTTGTTGATCCTAGCAAACCTCACCGCCCCTCCTACATTGCAGTTGACTTTGGCATAATGGGCACACTAAGCACAGAAGATCAACACTATTTAGCTGCCAACTTTCTAGCATTTTTCCGCCGTGACTACCACCGCGTTGCCGAATTACATGTACATTCAGAATGGGTACCAGCAGGAACCAAAATCGAAGAATTTGAAGGAGCAATTCGCAGCGTCTGCGAACCAATATTTGACAAACCATTAAAAGATATATCCTTTGGATTAGTACTGTTAAGACTATTTCAAACAGCGCGACGCTTCAACATGGAAGTACAGCCACAATTAGTATTACTACAAAAAACCCTACTAAACATCGAAGGCTTAGGCAGACAACTATATCCAGACTTAGACTTATGGCAAACAGCCAAACCATTCTTAGAACGCTGGATGGATGAGCGAGTAGGAATGCGAGCATTTATAAAAGGCATACGTAACAACTTCCCATTATGGGTAGAAAAAATGCCAGAAATGCCGCTACTAATTCACGAAGCTTTAAGCCAGCGTCAAATGCAAACAGATCAATTAAAACACCTAAATCATGAACTAATTCAAATACGTAAAGACATGCAACAATTCCATAAACGTCTTATGTTGATATTAGTTGCTAGTGTAATTGTTGTTGGTTTTGGGATTGTTTTATTATGAAAGTCAAACATATATCAACTACAGCCTTATCAAAAAAGTTAGGAATAACAGCCAAAGAACTATTTGCAGAGTTTACCAAGCTCGGTTGGGTAGAAAGAAAGGATGATACATGGCTACTTACCGATGCAGGCTTAGAACAAAAAGCGACTTATAAAGAAAGTAAACAATATGGTAAATATATTGTATGGCCTGAAAATATTGAAATAAAAACCGACTCAGAAACTACAGATTTTAGAGATAAATTTCCAGCAAAACATAGAGCTACAGATGGACACTTCACAAGATCTAAGGCAGAAATGCTTATTGATAACTGGTTATATATGTTTGAAGTGGTTCACGCTTATGAAAGAAAACTCCCTATTGAAGAGGAAGTTTACTCTGATTTCTATATTCCTACAGGTAAAGTCTATATTGAATACTGGGGATATGAAAATGATTCAAAATACCTAGAAAGAAAGAAAATAAAACAAAATATTTATAAAAAATACAATCTGAATCTAATAGAATTAGAAGATAAAGATATACAAAACCTTGACGATATTCTTCCAAGCTTATTACTAAAATATGGAATACAAACATACTAATCAATAGCTAAATCGGTGCTACATTGGCAGGCTAAATATTGACCATTTTAAGTATATTATGATATAATACCATCCAAATCACACACACACACACACATAATAAGGATAAATTAAAGATATGCGTCAATCACTAGTTGTTGGTAACTGGAAAATGAATGGTTCTATTGAAAGTAACCAATCTTTATTAGAAGCCTTAAAAGCAGGAATGGCATCTGTTAAAAATTCTGAAGTTGCTGTATGTCCACCTTTTATTTACTTACAGCAAGCAAGTGAAATTTTAAAGGATACTGCTATTGCTTGGGGTGGTCAAAATCTATCTGAACAAGATTCTGGCGCGTTTACTGGTGAAGTTTCTGCTAGCATGTTGCTTGACTTTCATTCTAAATATGTTATTGTTGGTCACTCAGAACGACGTAGCTTATATGCTGAAAGTGACCAATTAGTAGCCGAAAAATTTGCTAAAGCACAAGCGGCTGGTTTAATACCAATTTTATGTGTCGGTGAATTATTAGAAGAACGCGAAGCTGGTGAAACTGAAAATGTCGTAAAACGACAATTAGATGCAGTCATAAATTTACAAGGAATAGCAGCCTTAAACAAATCAGTAATTGCATATGAACCAGTATGGGCAATTGGCACCGGCAAAACTGCAAGCCCAGCACAAGCTCAAGAAGTTCATGCTTTTATTCGCCAACAAATCGCGGCACAAGATGTTAATGTTGCAGAAAAAGTCCAAATACTATATGGTGGTAGCGTAAAAGCTAATAATGCTGCTGAATTATTTGCGATGCAAGATATTGACGGTGGTTTAATAGGCGGTGCATCCTTACAAGCAGAAGATTTTTTAACAATTTGCCAAGCTGGCTAAATAAATTTTATTGAAAAAAAAATGTTTCATGATATACTAGTAGTAGTTCATCTTATAATTTGTTTCGGATTGATTGGATTAGTATTAATCCAACATGGAAAAGGTGCAGATGCAGGGGCTGCCTTTGGTGGCGGCGGTGGTGGTGGTGCTTCAGGCACAGTATTTGGTAGTCAAGGTTCGGGATCATTTTTAACTCGTACCACCGCTATTTTAGCGGCATCATTTTTTGTTACATGTTTGGTTTTAGCTTATTTTTCTATGCAAAACATAACGCCTAAAAGTATTGTGGAAACACAAACAGTTGTGACAGAACAACAGCCATCTGTACCTACAGATGATGAAACTCCAATAGTTCCAGAATAAAGATTTAAGCCGATGTGGTGGAATTGGTAGACACGCTATCTTGAGGGGGTAGTGGCGCGAGCCGTGCCAGTTCAAGTCTGGCCATCGGCAAACTTATGTTTTTCTTGATAAAATCAAAGCATCCTCTCTTTCTTGATTTCCATTCGGATAATATCCTTTACGTACTCCAACTTGTTTAAAACCCATTTTTTTATAAAGTCTAATTGCTGCTATATTCGATGGGCGTACTTCTAAAAAGACGCTTTTTGTTAATTGAGTAAATTGCAATAAATGTTCTAGCATTTTTCGCCCATAGCCATAACTTTGTTGTTTTGGATGAATACACAGATTTAAAATTTGCGCTTCATCCATTACTTTTAATATCAATCCATAACCGATAATAGTTTGATTTACTTCTAAAACTTCTGCCTGATAGCCTGCTTTTAAACAATCTTGAAATGTTTGTAATCGCCAAGGAAATGGATATGCTGCTGTTTCAATTTCTAATACAATTGCTAAATCGGCAATTGTCATTGGGCGTATATAAGTATTTCTCATGATTTTAAATTGGCGAGAGTTTTAGTAATTAGTTGTAAATCTTGCCAAGCATTAGCTTTTTCAGTTGGGCGATGTAATAAATATTTTGGATGATAAGTCACTATTAAAGGAATTTTTTCATTTCCATATTCAAATACTTGATTACGTAATTGAGTTATTAAAGTATCAGTTTTTAACAGTTCATGAGCCGCAATTCTACCTAATGCAACAATTAATCTAGGTTTTATTAAGGCTATTTGTTCTAAAAAATTATCACAAATATAAGTCATATTAATATCTTTAATATTTAAATCAATAGCATATAACATTGCATCAAATATTTTTTCTGCCTTTTCATTTTCCTTTGGAGCTTCAGTAATGAACATTAAATTAACAGAAAGTGGAGGAGCTGGAACAGGTATATTCCGCCGTACCCATACTTGAATACCCATAGCATTCAAGTATTGAGCATGAAGTGATTCTTGATTACTGATCATACTAGCATATTTCTATTTTGGTGATAGGATTCCTATTTTGCATATTATTTCCAATTAATTTTAATTAAATTCCCATTCTCTGATTAATTTCGTTAAACCGCTGTTCAACAATTTCACGTGCTGCCGCTTTTTGTTTCAACCAAGTGGTTTCTATTTCTTTATATTCTGGCATTCTTTTGTCGTTTAGTATCGAATTAGCGGCTAAACTTAGTAGTATTGCTTGTGCTTTTTGACTTTGTAAATATTTTTTTGGTAGCGCAGCCCAGTCAATAATTTCTTTTGATTTATTGATTAGGGATATTAATATATATTGATCATTATCAAGTACTTTAAAACTATAATCTTGGCTCAATAGCTTTTTTAGAAATTTATTGCTTTGTTTTATTCCTTTATATGGAATACCTGTATTGCCGCTTACTGGCGGCACTTCTTTGAATGTTTTGCTATATACAACTTGGTAAATTTTATCTAAACTGATTTCTGCTTGAGCCTCAGTTAATGCCTTATTGATAGTTCTAATAGGGGTATTTAATAGATAGGGAAGAGCGGCAATGCCTTCAAGTAAGCCGCTAGCAATTTGTAGTTTGGTTGGTACAAAATGTTCTAGTTTATCTATCGAATTTGGCTGTTTCATAATAGCATTGGATTTTACTGGTTCTGTGCAAGCTGAAATTAGGTTTATAGATAATAATGCTATTATTAATGTTTGTTTTATCATTCAATCACCTCGGCATTTTTTAAACGATAAAAATATCCTTGTTCATCTTCTTTTAATACCTCAAATGTACCAATTACTATAATTGGCTTTAAAGAGATTTTAAGATTTTTTATAGTATAAACATCAATCATATTTTCTGCACCAGTTGGCAAGCTGAAAAAAGAAATTGGGGCTTTAGCTGATAATATAAAATGTTTTGTCTCTTGTTTTAAGGGTATTATAAACCCTTGTATTTTTACTTGTTTATTATTTAAACTTCTAATTTGTGGGTTAAATTGAGGAATATCATTTTTTAATCTGACTTTTGCTAAATTGTTCCATGATACAAAGCCGGGCATTTCACCTAATATTAATGCTTGTTTTGATTTGGGATCATTAACAATAATAGCTAAACTGGCAGAAACGCCTAAGTTATGATTAAAAACTGTAATTTTATCCTTTCCAACTACAGTTGCTAATAATAAACTCGTTGTTTTACCATTATTATCTGTAAATAAATTATTTTCTGTAAAAAAATTACCCTTGTCAGAACTAATTGATAAAGGCTGATTAGCAATAGGATTTCCATCTTTATTTTTTAAAATCGCTTGTAATTCCACATTATCGCCAATCGCCATTTTAATTTCTGATACTTTTCCCCAAATTGATAAACTCGGCACTTCAAAATCTAATTGAGCTTGTTGAATTTGATTTAATTTTTCAAATTCATCAGTCGATACTGTGTTGGGTTCATTATCACTACAAGCTACTAAGCTTATTAGTAATATTAAACTTAGTAATTTGTATGTGGTATTTTTATTGCTTATTTTGATATTTTGATAATAAAAATTATTAATAAGACGAGGATCAAGAGGGTAATTAATTATGCGTTTTTTCACTACAAAAATCTCCAATGGCGAACAAGCTTTAACAAATTTAGGTTATCGAATCACTTATGATGCTTTACCTCATCAAAGCATAACAGCTTTGCCTGATAAAGTGCAGCTACAAGTTAAAAAATTATATAAATTGATCCGAACTAAGCCAGAACAAGCGATTAGCCCTTTAGTTGAACTAATAACTAAATATCCTCAAGTACCTGTTCTTTATAATTATTTAAAAGCAAGTTATGATGCAACTGGTCAATCAGAAAAATCTGAAGATCTATTAGAACAACTTTATCGCCAATATCCTGATTATTTATTTGCCAAAACTCAATATGCGTTTCGCTGTTTAAGGCAAGGTGCTTTGGAACAAATTCCCGCTATTTTTCAAAATAAATTTGACTTAAAAGTGTTGTATCCAAATAGAAATGTATTTCATATCTCTGAATTCACAGCATTTACTGGCTTGATGGCATTATACCACCAATCAATTAATGATAGCTGCACCGCAAAACAACATTATTGGCGGCTAAAAAAAATGGCACCACAGCATAAATTAACCGCTGTCATACAATCACAAATTTATCCTAGTATTTTTCATCAGTTAATATCTTACTTCGATGAATATTTGAATCAACAATGTTATTATAAAATGTTTTAATTTTTTTTTATATTTGTGAGGTGGCTTATGTATTTAATACGCTGGATTTTTAAATTTATATTACTTAATATAAATCCATCTTCATCTTCCTCATCATCTAATAAAGCTGAGAATGAACAACTAAAGCAAACCGTCTTTGATCACTGGAAGCATATTCAAAGCATGGCAGCTAAACGCTTTCCTGATAATACCAATCTGGAATTAGAAGCTTCTAATTATGTATTAGATGCTTTAGAATCTGATAATTGGAAAAAAATACGTGCTTTTAAAGGCAAAAATATGAAGGGATTTATTACCAAAATTACGGTAAATTTATTCTCTGATTTTTGGAATAAAAAATTTGGTAAGCAACGCCCTAATAAATGGTTACGTGATCAAACTGATTGTTTTTATCAAACGGCTTATCAGTTACTGGTTAAAAAGAAATATTCTAAACATGAAGTAATTGAAATTTTATTAACAATAGAACCTAAACGCGAACGATGGAAAATTGAGGAAATAGTAAATGCAGTCATAGCTAATTGTCCTATTAAATTAGAATATCATGAAACATCTCTCACAGATAATGTAGATAAATTTGCGGCTCATCAAGATAGTGTAGAAAATGAAATGGAATCCTTAGATGAACAAAATATATTACAAACACTAAGTCAATTAATTGATGGTAATATTAATCAAGCTGACGAGCCATTGAATAAATTAATCGGCGTTTTAAGCAAATATGTCCGTCTTAATGAAGAGGAATGTATGCTTTTACGGCTACGTTATCATAGTGGTTTAACGACGAAACAAATTGCTGCTATCATCAATTTAACTGCTAGTCAAGTTGATAAACGCATCAAAAAAAGCTTAAGTCGTTTAAACATTGCTTTTAAGGAAGCTGGTTTATTCTATGATAAGCAATAAGGAATAGAGAGATGGATAATGAAATTGAAAATTTAATGAAGTCAGAACGTGGGCTTGCCTTGCTTGGCATAGCCACTCATCAATCCCAATCATCGACAACAACAGAATGTGTGCCTGATGAACAAATTATTAGCTTTATTAGCCACAATGTTACAAAAAAACAACGAGAAAAAATATTTGCGCATTTAAATCGTTGTTCCAACTGTTATAATAATTGGTTAGAAACTGCATCATATATTGCACAAAAATCACCATCTACTGACAATAAATGGTGGAATTTTCAAATACCAATGTGGCAACCGCTAGTTACTTCTGTGGCAGCAACAATATTAGTAATTGTTACTGTAATAACTTTATTACCTTCAAATGTTAATAACAGTATTGATCAAAATTATCAATTAGTCAAGTTAAATGCTAATAATGATTATGAATTTCAATTAGGTTTTAATTTTGAAGCTAATTCTTCTGCTTCGCAAGCTTTTCAGGCTGGCATAGAATCAGGGCAAGCTGAGTTAAATAATGAAATTATTTCTTCGGCTTGGCGTGATAGTCAATGGGCAACTGAATACGCTTTAGGGCGGTGGTTTATATTACTCAAAATTGTAGCTACACAATCAGTAGCTAATGATTTTTGGAAACAACAAGTAAAACTGTTACAAAAATTTGAGTCTAGTGAATATTCATCGAATGATGATATGAAAAAGACAATAATGCAAGCTTTGTCAAGCATTAAACCATTGTTACTAGTTTTACAGGCTGATCCAAATAATATTTATCAAGCAGAACAGTTATCTGCACAAATAGAAATTGTTATGGCAAATATGGCTGGATTTTAATTTATGTAGGGGCAATCCTTTATGGTTGCCCTAACCTATAACCAAACAAAACAATCAAAAACAACAAACCAATAATCAACCAATTACCAACAATAACATAGGCTGTTGTGCCGGTAAATGTTTGAGCAGTTGCGCGTAAAGTCATGGTTTCAAATTGCGGTGATCTAGCTGTAATTTTACCTTTTTCATTTATAACCGCTGAAATTCCAGTATTAGTTGCGCGTAATAAATAGCGTCCAGTTTCTAAGGCTCGCATACGAGTTATTTCTAAATGCTGTTCTGGCGCAATGGATTCTCCAAACCACGTATCATTACTTATATTCACTAATAATTTAGCTTCGGGTAAACTTTGACGAACTAAATCACCAAAGGCATCTTCATAGCAAATTGATGCTCCAATCGGAATGCCTTCAACATTTAAAGTCGCCTGTTTCTTAGAGCCAGCAGTAAATTCAGACATTGGTACATCTAAGAATTTTAATAAATCACCAAACATTGACATAAAAGGAATATATTCACCAAAAGGTACTAAATGATGTTTAGAATAAAATTCATTTTTACCAATATTAGCAAGACTATTATAATAACGACCATCTGGTTCCATCACCGGAATACCAATTAAAAAATTAGTATCCTTACTGGCTAAAGATTTTATTAAGTTCTGAACTTGATGATAAAACAGAGGTATAGCTGTTTCTGGCCAAATTATTATATCTGCATCATAATGCGATTTACTTAACCGTAAATAACGATTTATAGTAGGAATTTGATTATTTGATTCCCATTTAAAGTCTTGCGGTATATTAGCTTGTACTAGTGCTATTTTTAAGGTTTTATCTTCTGCTTGTGTCCATGATATATTTGATAATAACCAGCCGCTACCCCAAATAAAAACTATAAAAATACTTACTAAAACCTTTTTAAACTTAATACAATATACCAATATTGCAGCAGATAATACTGTAAACAAAGTTACACCATAAACTCCTAATAAAGGAGCAAATCCACTTAGCGGAGAATCTATTTGACTATAACCAATACTTAACCAAGGAAAACCTGTTAATAACCATCCTCTTAATAATTCCATTAA
Organism: Candidatus Marithrix sp.; assembly: GCA_016744775.1. Taxonomy (GTDB): domain Bacteria; phylum Pseudomonadota; class Gammaproteobacteria; order Beggiatoales; family Beggiatoaceae; genus Marithrix. The sequence goes on along the minus strand of JADGDS010000001.1, from coordinate 905,490 downwards.
TGTCCAAGCCGCTGGTAATATAAATATATGCATCTTATAGCGCGTTACCAACCAGCCTAATGCTGCTATATACAATGCCATAAATAGCACTAACAGAATGGTCAAAACAATTGCCCCTATAAAGGGCAAACCGCCAAATTGGTAAATAGTAGAATGTATCCATGAAATACCAAACCCAAATAAGCCTATGCCAAATAATAAACCATATTTAAAGGCATCTCTTGGTGATGCTGATTGCCATAGATAAAATAATATCGCAGGTGCTAATACAGCTATAGGATACAAGGAAAAAGGAGCAAATGCCAAAGGTAAGCAAGAACCTGTTAATAGTGCAATTACTAGTTTCATAATGGTTTAACTTTTAATGTAATGATATGACGGCGATTAGTTTCTGTCACTTCAAAATGAAAATTCTTAAATTCTATTTGCTCACCCTTTTTAGGTAAATATCCAAATGCTTGTAACAGTAAACCACTAACAGTATCAAATTCATTTTCATTTAATGAAGATCTAAAATATTCATTAAATTCTTCGATTGGCGTAAGAGCTTGCACAATATATTCGCCGTTATCATCTTTTTTAATGAACACTTGATCATCAATATCATATTCATCATCAATTTCCCCGACAATTTCTTCAATGACATCTTCAATAGTTACTAAGCCAGCAACTCCACCATATTCATTCACTACAATTGCAATATGATTACGACTAGTACGAAATTCGCGTAACAATACATTTAAACGTTTACTTTCAGGAATAAATACCGCAGAGCGCATAACATCTCGCATATTAAACTGAGATTTACCGCCTTTTGCATAATAATCCAATAAATCTTTGGCTAAAAATATACCTTGTATATCATCAAGATTTTCGCCAATTACCGGAAACCGTGAATATCCAGATTTAACAATTGTTTCGACTAATTTTTCCGGTGGATCATTTAAATTTAAAACTGTAACCTGCTTTCTGGGAATCATGACATCACGTACATGTGTCTCTGTCACTTTTAATACACCTTCAATCATTCCCAAGGCATCAACATTTAGTAAATTACCTTGTTCAGCATCACGCAATAAATTTATTAATTGCTTTTTATCACGTAGTTTATAAGAAGCAAATAATGATTGTTTGAGACGTTCAAACCAAGATCTAGAACTCATAAATAAGGATTAGAATAACCTAGGGAATGTAAAATATCAATTTCTAAATTTTCCATGATATTTGCTTCTGAATCATCAATATGATCATAACCCAGCAAATGCAAACATCCATGAATAATCATATGTGCCCAATGGGATTCAACAGATTTTTGTTGTTCAGCGGCTTCACGTTTAACGACTGCGGCACAAATTATAATATCCCCTAATAATGGAATATTTATACCCGGTGGAGATTCAAAAGGAAAGGATAAAACATTGGTTGGATAGCTACGCTGTCGCCATTGTTCATTTAATTGTTGCGCTTCAGCTTCATCGACAATACGAATTGTTAATTCAGGTTCAGGTTCAGGTTCATCAATAGACTGTAAAGCGGCATTCACCCAACGATTAATCATATCTTTATTAGGTAAATCTGCCGCCTTGCTAGCATATTGTATATCAATATCTGCTTTTATCATTTCTCGGCTTTTTTATAAGCATCAATAATACGTCCAACAATAGGGTGTCGTACCACATCTTTAGAATCAAAGAAAGTAAAACTTACCCCCTTAACATCTGGAAGAATTTTAATAACATGATTTAAACCAGATTGATTTTCACGTGGTAAATCAATTTGAGTTATATCGCCAGTAACTACCGCCGTAGAGCCAAAACCAATACGAGTTAAAAACATTTTCATTTGTTCTACAGTAGTATTTTGAGCTTCATCTAAAATCACAAAGGCATCATTTAAAGTACGCCCACGCATATAGGCTAAAGGTGCAATTTCAATCATATTGCGTTCTAATAATTTACCTACTTTTTCAAAGCCTAACATTTCATATAAAGCATCATACAATGGACGCAAATATGGGTCAACTTTTTGAGCTAAATCGCCGGGTAAAAATCCAAGACGTTCACCGGCTTCAACGGCGGGGCGTACTAAAATTAGGCGGCGTACTTGTTCATTTTCTAATGCTTCAACCGCACTAGCAACAGCCAAATAAGTTTTGCCGGTACCAGCAGCTCCAATGCCAAAATTTATATCATGTCTAACAATTTTATTTAAATATTGACGTTGATTAGAACCACGCCCCTTAATCACGCAACGTGGGGTGCGAATTATAACCTCCGCACCTTCAGTGTTATCAGTTTGAGAAATATTAGTCTCCTGAGAAAATAAATGCACACGATTTGGATTTATTTGTTCTTCCTCTGTAGCATTATATAATTTAGAAAGTATTTGTATTACAGTTTGTACTGTATCATCGCTGCTTCCGCTTATATTAAATTCATGTCCGCGATGATTAATTTTTACATCAAAGCTTTGTTCAAGTTGTCGCAAATGATTATCAAATTGACCACATAGATTAGCTAGTCGTTTATTATCCGGTGGTTCTAAAATTATGCGATTATCTGTCATACTTGATATAATAGTTTATTATAAAAAAGGTAATAATACATCATTATGAGTGATTCTCCATACATTGTTATAGCAACAGTAGATAATTTTACAACAGAAGTACTAGAAAAATCTAATCAAGTTCCTGTATTAGTTGATTTTTGGGCAGATTGGTGTGCCCCATGTAAAAGCCTAATGCCGATTTTGACGAAATTAGCAGAAGAGTATCAAGGGCAATTTATCTTAGCTAAAGTGAATAGTGATGAACAAAAGCAATTAACTAGCCAATATGCTATTCGTAGTTTGCCCACTTTAAAACTATTTCGAGACGGTGAAATTGTTAATGAAGCTATAGGGGTACAATCAGAAGCACAATTACGTGAAATGCTAGATAGTGATGGTGAACGCCCAGCTCATGAGCTTATAATTGATGAAGCTAAAATTCTGATAGAAACTAAACAATTTGCAGTGGCTAAACAATTATTAGACACATTACCATTAAATGTAATAGCCACACTTGAGGTTAGTAAGTTAATGGTAAAAAATAAATTTGCAAGTGTTGCTGATAAAGCACCTTCATTAGAAAGCTTAGAACAAGCTTTAAAAAACAATCCTAATAATCTACTGGCGCATTATTATATTAGCACCCATTTCATAGTAGCAGAACAATATGAATCTGCACTAGAACATTTATTAACTATAATGCGTTTAGATAGAAAATTCAAAGATGATCTTGGGCGTAAAAGCATATTAGGGGTATTTAATTTATTGGATAATGAAGGTACGCTTGTAAATCGTTATCGTGGTAAAATGTCATCTTTATTATACTAATATAGGAATACCAATATGATTAAAAAACTAAGCCTGTTATTATTTTCCATCGCGCTTGTTAGCGGTTGCCTATCAAGCAATAAGCAAGCTGATTATCAACTTGATAATGAAACATCCGCTTTGACATTTATTTCAGTCAAAAAAACTGATGTTGCTGAAATCGGGAAATTTAAACAATTAGAAGGTAAAATTGATAAAAGCGGTAATGTAACATTAAAAGTAGATTTATCTAGTGTAGAGACTAATATTGAAATTCGCAATTCTCGAATGCAAGAATTCTTATTTGAAATTGCTAAGTTTGCTACTGCTAATATTACTACCAAGGTAGATATGGATAAAGTCAATAAACTGGCTGTTGGTAAAACCATGTTAGAAACTGTTACGGTTAAGTTAGACTTACATGGTGAACAAAAAGATATTACGGCTAATGTATTGGTTACACGTTTAGCTGGAGATAAATTAATGATAGTTAATCAAACCGCATTATTTTTAAAAGCGGCTGATTTCAAATTGTTAGATGGTATTGAAAAATTACGGAATTTAGCTGGATTACCACGTATTAGTAAAGTGGTGCCAATTAATTTTGTATTTACTTTTAAGATGTAACATAAAGCCCCCCTAACCCCCTAAAGGGGGGGAATTTTTTTTCTCGTTCCCACGCTCCAGCGTGGTAACGTATGTATCGGCGCTCCAGCGCCGAGTACAAATAAAAAAACACTTGACGCTGGAGCGTCTGTACATGCGTTACCACGCTGGAGCGTGGGAACGAGGAAAATTCAATTATTAACAATGTCAATCAAACAAGAAATTTCCCAATTAAGACAACATATTAACCAATATATAATTGGTCAAGAAGCACTAGTCACCAGATTATTAGTAGCATTATTAGCAGATGGGCATTTATTAGTCGAAGGTGCGCCCGGTTTAGCTAAAACTAGAGCAATTAGAATTCTATCAGAAGGTTTAGAATGTAGTTTTCATCGAATTCAATTTACACCAGATTTATTACCCGCTGATGTAACTGGTACCGAAATTTATCATGAGCAAGACGCTAGTTTTAAATTTCAAGCTGGACCAATTTTTCATAACCTTGTTTTAGCTGATGAAATTAATCGCGCTCCTGCTAAAGTACAATCTGCTTTACTCGAAGCTATGGCTGAACATCAAGTTACAATTGGTAAGGAAACTCATTTGTTGCCGAAGTTATTTTTAGTAATGGCAACTCAAAATCCAATTGAACAAGAGGGTACTTATCCATTACCAGAGGCGCAACGTGATAGATTTTTAATCATGGTAAGGGTAGATTATCCAGATGTCGCCGCTGAACATAAAATTTTAGCTTTAACATTTAAAGAAGCTCAAGAAGAAGGTACTAGCACTGCCGATATAGAAAAATTAACTCAAGAAACTCTATTTGCAGCGCGTCAAGAAGTATTAAATGTACATTTAGCACCACAATTAGAAGAATATTTAATCCAAATAGTTGTGGCAACACGCGATCCTTCTGCTTATGGGGAAGATTTGGCTAGATGGCAAGAATTTGGAGCTAGCCCACGTGCTAGTATAGCTCTAGCTCGTTGTGCTAAAGCCTATGCGTGGTTACATGATCGAGATTATGTTAATCCTGAAGACATTCAAACACTAGCATATGATGTATTACGTCATCGTATTTTATTATCATTTGAAGCTGAGGCTGAAGGTATTACTACCGATCAATTTATTAAAGAATTATTACTCAGAGTGCCAGTATCCTAATGAATTACCCAGAAGCTTTTGATGTTATTGTTATCGGCGGTGGACATGCAGGAACTGAAGCCGCTCTTGCATCTGCTCGTTTAGGTGCGCGTACCTTATTACTAACTCACAATATTGAAACATTAGGGCAAATGTCTTGCAATCCAGCTATTGGTGGTATTGGTAAGGGGCATTTAGTTAAGGAAGTTGATGCTTTAGGTGGATTAATGGCACGTGCCGCTGATCATGCTGGTATTCAATTCCGTATTCTTAATGGGAGAAAAGGTCCAGCAGTTCGTGCCACTCGCGGGCAAATGGATAGAGTTTTATATAAGGCTTTTGTCAGAAAAGCTCTTGAAACTCAAGAAAATTTAACTTTATTTCAACAAGCTGCTGATGATTTAATTGTTGAAAATGATATTATTAAGGGCGTTGTCACTCAAGCTGGTATTCGCATTTTTGCTGAAACCGTAGTATTAACTACTGGTACCTTTTTAGGTGGAATAATTCACATTGGTTTATCCAATTTTCAAGGTGGCAGAGCTGGCGATCCTCCAGCTAATGCTTTGTCTGAGCGTTTAAGAGCATTACCTTTTAATGTAGATCGTCTAAAAACCGGTACGCCACCGCGATTAGATGCTCGTAGTTTAGACTATTCGCTGATGACTGAACAGCCGGGGGATGAACCTGTACCTGTATTTGCCTTTCAAGGCGAAGCCAGTCAACATCCTGCGCAAATTTCCTGTTATATAACTCATACCAATGAACAAACACATGATATTATTCGCAGCGGCTTAGATCGTTCTCCAATGTACACCGGAGTTATTGAAGGTGTTGGACCACGATATTGTCCTTCAATAGAAGATAAAATAATACGCTTTGCTGATAAAAATTCACATCAAATATTTATCGAACCCGAAGGCTTAGAAACTGTTGAAGTCTATCCAAATGGCATTTCTACCAGTTTACCATTTGATATTCAATTACAATTGGTGCGTTCGATGAAGGGCTGTGAAAAAGCTCATATTACTCGCCCGGGTTATGCTATTGAGTATGACTTTTTTGATCCTCGCGACTTACAATACAGTTTAGAAACTAAGTTTATTAAGGGTTTATTTTTTGCTGGGCAAATTAATGGTACTACTGGTTATGAAGAAGCCGCTGCTCAAGGATTAATAGCTGGCTTAAACGCTGCCTTAAAAGTACAAGGTAAGTCTGCATGGGCACCTCGTCGTGATGAGGCTTATATTGGTGTTTTAATTGATGATTTAATCACTATTGGTACTAATGAGCCTTATAGAATGTTTACCAGTAGAGCTGAATATCGACTTTTATTACGCGAAGATAATGCCGATTTACGTTTAACTGCTATTGGAAGAAAACTTGGTTTAATTTCTGATGAACAATGGCAGGCTTTTGAAAATAAAAGGCTTGCAATAGAAACTGAAAAACAAAGATTAAGTCAAATTAAATTAAATAATACTAATGCCTTAGAATTATTACGTCGCCCCGATGTTTCATATGAAAGTTTAGATATTAAGGCGGAAAATGTTGCTGATGCTGTTTGGCAACAAATTGAAATTCAACAAAAATATGGCGGATATATTAAGCGTCAAGAAACTGAAATAGCTCGATTACGCCGCTATGAAGAAAGCAAAATTCCAATAGATATTGACTATAATAAGATAAAAGGCTTTTCCAATGAAGTTAGCCAAAAATTACAAAAGCAACGTCCAAATACTATAGGGCAAGCCTCAAGAATTCCCGGTATTACTCCAGCGGCTATTTCTTTGTTGTTGGTGCATTTGAAGAGTAAGAATGGTTGATTTTTGACTGGGTGTTTATTGATGCAGGTGATTGAGTACAACGAATAGCCACTGTATAATAACTACAGGGATTGCATTTTAGCAGGGATTTATTTCTCTTACATCTAATAACGGAACGAAGTGACGTTTAATCCTTGCTTACATGCAATCCCTGTAGTTTTTTTATGTTAGTATTGCAAGCAAATCATTTATTAAAGTTATCATTATGCTTTTACGTTTCGGTGTTTCCAATTACCGTTCCATTAGCGATTATCAAGAATTGTTATTAATGAGCAAAGCTATTATAAAATATATTTTAGGTATAAAAAATGCAAATTAGTAAAACTGTTGCAAAAGATATGGTATATCTTGAGAAATATGATCCTGCATCAGGATTATACTTTAAATCTATTGAAGACTGCTTGTTGGTATTAAAGACAAGAATAAAGAAGTTACAATGCTTTGGGTGTCATCTAAAAATGGAGATAATCTTAACTTGCTTGCCAGTGTATCATTTGATGATATATGGCATATTGATGTCAAAAACTCAAAAATACGTGTGGTTTCATATAGAAATGCTTCATTTAAAATAGATAGTTATGAATGGTAATGAATTATATAAGCGTTTATCCTGGCTAGTGCGTAACATCAGATAATAATTACATGGATAATAGTAATATATATCTATATAATCCCTGCTAAAATGCAATCCCTGTAGTTTTTTTAAACTATATGTAGTTGGTATATTCATCGCATAATAATGAGTTGACTGTGTATTCACCTATATGCTATTTAAAAAAATAAGGCAGTATTATGATTAGTTTACTGAAGGGATTGAACTTGTGCTTGTTGTTGTGCATAACTACCATAGCTTTTGCAAAAGGTATTGATGAGAATTTTGATAAGGCTTCGTTTAATCACAATTGGCAAGTTTATAATGGAAACTGGAGCTGGGAAAATGGCCAAGTTATCCTACCCAATGTATTAGGCTATAAGGCACTGACTGAACTCCACTTTTCTGATTTTAATTATACAGCGCGTATTAAAGTGAATGCTGGTCAAGCTGTGGGCATTTTGTTTCGCATTACTGATGCCACTGAGGAGGCTTTCAATATGCGTGGCTATGTTGCCTTTATCCTGCCCGAAAGCAATATCATTGGTCTTGGAAAAGTCAATCATGACTGGACACTAGTTGCGGAAAGTTCAACTACACTTGAATATGGGCAATGGTACGATTTAAGCGTTGATGCCTTTGCTTCTAACATCAAGGTTTATCTGAATGGTGAATTAAAACTTGAAGTTCATGATGAGAGTTTCTCAAAAGGGGCGATTGGAGTCATGAACTGGCAATCAGATTCCCGTCTTGATAGTTTAAGTCTTGCTCCTTCTGTTGAAGGTATTTATAGCTTCTCTGGTAATGATTATGCTGGCAAATATAGTGGCACAGCAGAATTACGTAGGCTAGAGGCTCATTACAAGCTGGTCAAGTTGAAAGATTATACAGACCATATTTCAAGCGCAGTTGAAGGCACAGCACAAGCTCATCCTGATGGCAGTATTAGCATGAATTATGATCTTGATACGGTTGGATACATTAAACACATAGATGGCTTAATCCGTGAGGCTGATTTTAATAAAAACACACCAATTAGCATCACAGAAACCCTAAGACCTAACAATACTGCAAATGAATACAGTGGCGAGTATTCAGGGGTTTACCAAGGAACACGCTATAGTTTTCCCGAATCATGGCGTAAAACAGGCACATTGCAGGCACAGCCCATATGGACAAACCAGCGTATTGATCTTGCCACAACAGATAAAGCAGCCAGCCAATCATCCTTGGAAACCATAACAAAACTGTCTCCATTCTATAAAGAATCTGAGTTTCATGCACTGCCTCAAATCGCACCCTATACCCAGCGTCAAGAATTTAAAGATCGTATTCATTATTGGGTGTTTGATCCTACTGATTATAACTATTATCAACAAAATCCAAACCGTCTGCGCGTTATTCAAAAAATAATAGATCCAATCAGCCTTACAGAAGCTAAACTCAGAAACAGTGCTTATCGTTATAATCTAAAGGCTAAAGCCGCATTTTTTGATGAAGAAGTTGCAAGATTGCAAATCAATGAATTGGGCTTTGTTTCAAAATGGGACAGCGGGGAAAACCGCTATCTACATGATGGTGATTCTTTATTATGGACAGGTGTTTATGTGTCTGCAATGGCAAAAAAATATCTAGTCACACGAGACTCTTCAGCCTTAAATAAAATGCTGAAATCACTCAATGCTGTTATCAATGCCATTGATATTGTGCGTACAAATCCTAATGACAATCTTGGTGAAACCTTCGCACGTACCATCATGCTAGATCGTGGTCGTGCTAATAGCAATCCTGAATGGCGACAGGGTACTATGCAATATTCCGAGTTTAGCACAGTAGAATACAAGCGTGATGGCAATCCTGATATGAACAGGGGCATTATGATTGCAGCCTATTGGTCAACAAAAGCCTTGCGTAGTCTATCCAGCCAGCAATATGCTGACATTACAAAGCAGTATGGTGATATTCGTACACGCATGATTGAAGCTCTGATTGCTTTACGTAATCAGCATAAATCCTTATTTGTTAATAACTGCGGCTTAAGTAAGCTTGATCAATTCTATAAATGGCCACGTTCCATGCAGTTGAATCTGGTCTTGTATAATCTGGTGCAGGATAAACCCAATTATCAACATATTCTTAATTGGAATGATGATATCAAGGAATGCTACAGAAATATCAAAATCTATTCCGAGCAGACAGAATTGAATTTCAGCAATATTGGGGGCGTGGTCAGTGATTGGTCAGCAAATCATCTGGGTATTTGGTCACTCTATCTCAATTATTTGGGCTTTGTTGATGCTGCTGGACAACAGTCAGAAGAAGCCAATGATTATCGTAAGTTTTTTCAAGATGCAGATCAACACATGTTGACACATCGTATGGGGCTGTTTAAACTGATTTCCGGTACATTACGTCATCAACCCAATCATCCTTTCTGGATTGAACAAGCTGTATGGCGTTTGCGCGAAATACCTACTATACGTGGGCAATATGAAATAGATTGGACGATCAATCCTAAACACACAGCCTCAGCTTATCCAGAACTAATCTGGAAATACACAGGTAAAAATCCTGAAGATCGTGTACAAAGTTTACGGGCTTATCCTTTATTTGAATCCGCCGCTTCCAGTTATTACTGGAAACAAAATCCTTTTAATTTGTATAAAGGCCCCATAAGAACAGGCTTATCGGCAATTGATTTTCTTATAGCCTATTGGTTTGGACGTTACCATGGGGTGATTAAGGAAGATATGTAAATAAGGCATAGTATTATGATTAATTTGTACCCTTTTCAGGGATTGAGCCTCTGCTTGTTGTTATGCATAAATAGCATAGTTTTTGCAACTTCTATTGAAGGTATTTACAGCTTCTCAGGTAATGATTATGCCGGTACTTATACCGGCAAAGCCGAAGTGCGTTGGCAAAATGGACATTATAAGCTGGTCAAGTTGAAAGATTATACAGACCATATTTCAAGCGCAATTGAAGGCACAGTAGAACTCTATTCTGATGGCAGCATTATGATGACTTATGATCTTGATGTAGTCGGATATATTAAACATGCCGATGGCTTTATCCGTGAGGCTGATTTTAATAAAAACACTCCGATAAGAATCATAGAAACCCTCATACCTAAAGATAGTGCAAATGAATATAGTGGAGAATATTCAGCCTATTACCAAGGAAAATACTATAAATTTTACGAATCATGGCATAAAATAGGTAAATTGCAGATACAACCCCTATGGACAAACCAGCGTATTGATCTTCCCACAACAGATAATCCCAGCGCATCTTCCTTGGGATTCATAACAACAGTGCTTCCAAATTATTCTCAAGCTGAGTTTCATGCACTGCCTCAAATCGCCCCCTATACTCAGCGGCAAGAATTTAAGAATAGTATTCATTATTGGGTTTTCGATCCCACTGATTACAACTATTATCAACAAAATCCAAATCGTCTGCGCGTGATTCAAAAAATCATAGATCCAATCAGCATTGCAGAAGCCAAACTCAGAAACAGTGCTTATCGTTATAATCTAAAAGCTAAAGCGGCATTTTTTGATGAACAAGTTTCAAAATTGCAAATCAATGAATTGGGCTTTGTTTCACAATGGGATGAGTGGGAAAAACGCTATCGACATGATGGTGATGCTTTAATATGGACAGGCGTTTATGTGTCTGCAATGGCAAAAAAATATCTCGTCACACGAGACCCTTCAGCCTTAAACAAGATGCTAAAATCGCTTAATGCTGTTATAAATGCGATTGATATTGTGCGTACAAATCCTAATGATAAGCTTGCTGATACCTTCGCACGTACCATCATGCTGGATCGTGGTCGTGCCAATAACAATCCCGAATGGCGACGGGGTAGGATGCAATATTCCGAGTTTAGCGCAGTAGAATACAAGCGTGGTGGCAATAATGATATGAGCAGGGGCATTGTGATTGCAGCTTATTGGTCAACAAAAGCCTTGCGTACTCTATCAAGCCCTGAATATGCTGACATTACAAAACGCTATGGTGATATTCGTACACGCATGATTGAAGCCCTGATTGCTTTACGTTATAAGCATAAATCCTTATTTGTAACGAACTGCGGTTTCAGTAGGGTTTATCAAGTCAGGAAATGGCCACGTTCCATGCAGTTGAATCTGGTATTGTATTATATGCTGCGAGATAAACCCAATTATCAATATATTCTGGAGTGGAATAAAGATATAAGAGAATGCTACAGACGTCTCAAAATCTACTCCAAGAAAACAGAATGGAATTTAACCAATATTGCGGGTGTGGTCAGTGATTGGTCGGGAAATCATCTGAAGATTTGGTCATTCTATCTCAATTACTTGAGCTTTGTTGATACAGCTGGTGAACAGTCAGAAGAAGCCAATGATTACCGTAAGTTTCTTGAAGATGCAGATGAACATATGTTGACACATCGTATGGGGCTATTTAAACTTATTTCTGGTACATTACGTAATAAACCGAATCGTCCTTTCTGGATTGAACAAGCCTTATGGCGTTTGCGCGAAATACCAACTATACGTGGAAAATATGAAATTGATTGGACAATCAATCCTAAACACACAGCCTCACCTTATCCAGAAATGATCTGGAAATACAGACGCGCAAAAGCTGCTGATCGTGTACAAAGTTTACGCGCTTATCCTTTATTTGAGTCCGCCGCATCTAGTTATTACTGGAAAGAAAATCCTTTTAATTTACATAAAGGCCCCATAAGAACAGGCTTATCAGGAATTGATTTTCTTATCGCCTATTGGTTTGGGCGTTATCACGGGGTTATTAACTAATATCTATAAATCTATGGAAATTATAAGGTAAATGTCTAAGAACTTAAAATGATAGCGATCATATTTGAACCAGCCAATTAAAACCCTATATAATATACTTTCTATAACGACATTAATTATATTCTATGGTTAATATTAAGAATTTATATAAGGAATTTGGTTCCTTGATGGCTGTGGATGATATAAGCTTTCAGGTAAATCGGGGTGAAGTTTTGGGGTTTCTGGGGCCTAATGGTGCCGGGAAATCTACTACTATGAAGATGATTACTGGTTTTTTAACCCCTAGCAGTGGTAGTGTTTCTGTTGATGGCGATGATATTGTCAATGATCCTATTAAGGTTAAGCAGCGGCTTGGTTATTTGCCTGAAGGGGCTCCGGCTTATCCTGATATGACTACTATCGCTTTTCTGGATTTTATCGCAGAGGTTCGCGGTTTTAAAGGTAGAGAGAAGTCTCGTCGTGTTGATGAAACTATTCAAAGAGTTAATTTAGATAAGGTGGTTTATCAGTCTATTGATACTCTTTCTAAAGGTTTTAAACGGCGCGTTGGTTTGGCACAAGCTATTTTACATGATCCTGATGTGTTAATTTTAGATGAACCTACCGATGGATTAGATCCTAATCAAAAGCATGAGGTTCGTAACCTTATCCAAAATATGGCTAAAGAGAAGGTTATTATTCTTTCTACTCATATTCTTGAGGAAGTTCATGCTGTTTGTAATCGCGCTATCATTATTACTAATGGTAAAATTGTCGCTGATGGCACGCCAACAGAGTTGGAAGCTAAATCTCAATATCATAATTCTATTACTATTAGTGTAAGAGCAGCGGCTGATCAGGCTAATGAGTTACGTAAGTCTTTATTAGAAGTTTCTGGTGTTTATAAATTAGAGGCTTTGAGTGAAGGCGATAGCGGCTTATTAACTTATCAGGTTTTTCCTGAAGCTAATCGTTCTATAATTGCCGAAATTAGTCAACATATTCATCAACAAAAGTGGGAAATTGAGGAGATGTTTGTCAATAAAGGGCGTTTGGATGATGTGTTTAGAACAATTACAACAGGAGTTTAAGGGTTAATTTCATGCGTTTTAGTCAAATTTCAGTTTTATTTAAACGAGAATTGAGTAGTTATTTCGCTACTCCAATTGCTTATGTATTTATCGTTATTTTCTTGTTTTTAAGTGGTATTTTTACTTTTTATTTGGGCAATTTCTTTGCTTTAGGGCAAGCTGATTTATCCGCCTTTTTTACTTTTCATCCTTGGTTATATTTATTTCTTATTCCTGCTTTAACTATGCGTTTATGGGCTGAGGAACGTAAAAGCGGTAGTATAGAGTTGTTATTAACTTTACCTGTTACTATTGGTGAGGCAGTTGTAGCCAAATTTTTAGCCGCTTGGGCATTTACCACTATCGCATTATTTCTTACATTTCCAATGTGGATGACAGTGAATTATTTAGGTGAGCCTGATAATGCTGTCATTGCTGCTGGTTATTTGGGTAGTTTGTTGATGGCAGGTGCTTTTTTGGCTATTGGTTCCAGTATTTCTGCGCTTACTAAAAATCAAGTTATTGCCTTTGTGATTACTGTAGTAGTTTGTTTAGTTTTTATTCTCAGTGGTTTTTCAATGGTGTTAGATTTCTTTAGCTGGGCACCTCAAATAATAGTCGAAACTATCAGTTCATTTAGCTTTTTGACTCATTTTTATTCTGTTGTTAAAGGGGTAATTGATTTACGAGATATTATTTATTTCTTATCTTTAATTACGTTTTGGTTGTTTTGTACTGCTATTATAATTGAAATGAAAAAGGCTGATTAATATTATGAATAAAAAAATACTTACTAGCAGCGGCTTCTTGATGGCAATTGCATTATTATTAGCTGTCAATATTATCAGTAATACTACTTTAACATCGGCTCGCTTAGATTTAACCGATAATAAACTTTATACTTTGTCACAAGGCACTAAGAATATTTTGGCTAACTTAGAAGAGCCAATAACTTTACGTTTTTATCTGTCTAAAAAACTTGCCAGTGGTTTGCCGGCTGTCAGCCATTATACTGTGCGAGTGCGAGAATTATTAGAAGAATATCAACGTTTAGCAGGAAATAATATTAATTTACATATTATTGATCCTGAACCTTTTTCTGAAGCTGAAGATAGTGCAGAAGGCTATGGCATACAAGGTGTGCCTGTAGATAATAGTAATACTAAATTTTATTTTGGTTTAGCTGCCACTAATTCTACTGATGATGAGAAAGTAATTGCATTTTTCTCTCCAAATCGTGAAGAATTTTTAGAATATGATTTAACTCAGCTAATTTATCAACTCAATAATACTAAGAAAACTGTAGTTGGTTTAATGAGTAGTTTGCCAATTCAAGGTGATAGAGATTCATCTTGGATGATTGTTGATCATTTAAGTCAATTATTTGAAATTAGACAACTTGAAACTGAGATTGATGAAGATGTTGATGTCTTAATGTTGGTACATCCTAAAGATTTGAGTGATGATACTTTATATGCGATTGATCAATTTGTGCTAAAAGGTGGTAAGGCGATTGTATTTGCTGATCCTTATTCTGAAGCTTATAAGCCACCAACTGATCCTAAAAATCCTTTAGCGGCTATGCAGGCTCCACGTAATTCTGATTTAAGCAAGTTGTTTGATGCTTGGGGAATTGAAATAGTAGCGGAAAAAGTGGTAGGTGATCTTCGCGCTGCTAAGAAAGTTCAAATGCAAAAGGGTAATAGTGCGATAGTGGTAACATATCCGGTATGGATGGATTTAAATGCGAAACATAATTTTAATAAAAGCGATATTATCACCGCGAAACTTGATAATATGATACTTGCTACACCGGGAGCTATTGTTAAAAAAGGTGATGTTGCAACTAAAATTGTACCTTTAATCGAAACTAGTAATATGGCTATGAAGATAGATGTCAAAAAACTAGGTATGTTTTCTCAACCAGAAGATTTAGCGCGAGATTTCAAACAAGAAGGTAAATTCACTTTAGCGGCACGAGTAACTGGCAAAGTTAAAACAGCATTTCCTGATAAGGAAAATTCTGTGAAAGAATCAGATATTAACGTGATTGTAGTAGCTGATACAGATTTGTTAGAAGATAAATTTTGGGTAAGAGTGCAAAATTTATTTGGGCAAAGATTAGCAATGCCTCATGCAGCAAATGCAACTTTTGTTTCTAATGCCTTAGATAATCTAAGCGGCAGCACTGACTTAATCAGTGTACGTAATCGTGGAACTTCTACTCGTCCATTTACCAAAGTAGCAGAAATTCAACAAACAGCAGAATTTCGCTTTCGTGAAAAAGAAAGAGAATTGCAAGCCAGATTAGAACAAACTGAACAAAAAATTAATAGCTTGCAAACTGATAAACAAAGCGGCAACGAACTAAGCTTAAATATTCAACAACAACAAGCAATAGTAGGTTTCCGTGAAGAAAAAATCAAAATAAGAAAAGAACTGCGTAATGTACAACATGCACTACAAAAAGACATAGAACGACTAGAAACTCAAATGATGTTTTTTAATATTGGATTAATGCCGATATTGATAGGAATGTTGGGAATTTGGTTTGGTATGTCTAGTCGCAGACGACGGAGAAATTAACTTAAACAACAAACCTGACAGGTTTTTAAAACCTGTCAGGTTTGATATATGCAATAATCTAACATACACCAGTAGCATTTAACATTTCAGTATATACCTTTTTCATTTTCAAATAACTAGTGATTGATAAATTTATCGCTTCTATTATATCATCTTCATTATTTGGATAATCATGTGTTAAATTATTTCTAAGCTTTCTCGCATCAATCCACATATCAGCACTATCTATTAGTTCAAATTTTTCTAATTTATTTAAAACATCAATCAGCGGCATATTTGATTTATATTCTTGAAATTCTTTTAATACAGCAGGAAATAATTTATCTCCCATTTTATCTTGAATTTTGGTAAAACGATAGATAAATGAATCTATAGTTATAACTTTTTCAGTATCATCAAAATCTTGCTTTTGTAAAGGCAACCAATTTTGAATATCTGGCAATATTGCATCTATTCGTTTGATATGTCTATCAATTTCATGTTTTATATCTATTAGTTGTAACATATCTTCACGCCTTCTTGTTTTGCAATATCAAAAATTTTATTAAATTTAGAATTAGCAGCCTCGACAATTAAATCGACTTTTTGTTCTCCAAATTTTTTTTCAAATTCTCTTAAAAAAACAATTTTAGTTTGTAAGATATTATCTGTATTTGAGGTTTTGATAAATATATCTATATCTCCACCTTTTTTATTCATATCAACCCTTGAGCCAAATATCCAAACATCTTTAGAGTTAAATAATTCTAAACTTTTATTGCAAATAAAATTTACATATTCTTGATTTAATCTAATATTCATAATATAACAACAATAGAAAAAACAAAGCTGCGCTTTGAACTCCAGAGTGGAATGTACAATTTCCCTTTTAATGATTCATACATTATTAAAATGTCAATGATTCAAATAGTTATTCATTATATCACATCATGAATTATTTCAAACAATGAGTTATAATTTCAATTAAATTCATTTAAAATCCCCCCTAACCACCCTTTAAAAAAGTGGGGGATTAGTAAATAATCTCATTCCCCCCTTTGAAAAAGGGGGTTAGGGGGGATTTAAATCTAGGCACTTATCTATATGTCAAACGAAAAAATTTATTTAGAATTATCAGAAGACGATGGTGTGTCACATAAGTTCTATGAAGTCACCATTAATGGTAATGATGTAACTATTCGTTATGGTAGAATTGGTACTGATGGGCGAGCTAGTACTAAAAATTATCCTACTCCTGAAAAAGCAAATGCTGAAGCTCAGAAACAAGTTAAAGCTAAACTCAAAAAAGGCTATGAACCTGCGGTAATCGGGGAACGTAAAAAACGTCCAATTACTAGACGACAAATCAATAGTCAAAAATCTAAGGCTAAACCAGCTCCAGTTTTATGGAAATTTAATTCTGGTGCCGCCGCTTTTGGCATTTTTATTAATGAGGATTATTGTTGGGTTGGTAATCAAGATGGTAGTGTGTTTGTATTAAATCATGACGCTGAAGTTATAAATCAATATCGTTTGCCGGATGGGGTGAAGTGTATTGTTGCTGATATGCCTTGGGTTTATGCTGGTTGTGATGATGGTTCTGTATATGATCTGACTGGTAAATTACCGCGTGTAGCATATCAAATCTCTGAAAATGTTGATATTTATTGGCTTGATATTCATAATGGTTTGCTTGGTGTTGCTGATGCAGGTGGCACGATTATGACTGCTAATAATGAAGATGAAACTTTGTGGCAGAAAAAAAGTCAGGGGCAGAGTGGCTGGATGGTTCGTTGTGATGATGATGGGGTTTATCATGGGCATAGTGGCGGTGTAACTAGTTATTCTGAACAAGGAGAAATGCTTTGGAATACCAAAGATGCAAAGCAAGTTCTATTTGGCTGGCAAGAAAAATTGGCAGTTTATGCAGGCACAGGAACTAAAAAAGTATATGCTTTAAATAAAAAAACTGGAGAAGTTGAACAAATATATTCATGTGATGCCGCTGTATATTCTTGTGCTGCATCTGAAAATGGTGAATATGTATTTGCAGGTGATTGTTATTCCTCAATATATTGTTTTAATAAAGCTGGTGATAGATTGTGGAAATTAGGTACGAGTTGTGGTTCTGCCTATTCGATGCAATATCTGAATGAACGAGTTTATATAGTTACAACTAATGGAGCTTTAGCTTGTATTGACGCTAGTGCCGAAGCTATTAAAGCCGCTGAAACTGGTGTAATTCCTCAAAGCAAAACTATTAAAGCACCAAAAGCAATTGCAGTTTCCAAAACCAAGGAATTAGAAACGACATCTGATCCAACTCAGGGTGTGATTTTAAAATGTCTAAATATTAATGGCAAATTACGGGTACGAGTATTATTAGAAGAATATAATCCTGAATGGAATGTTCAATTTCCGCGTAATTTGCGTGAAGAAGAGGGATTGTTTATAGTTGATGAAATTCGAGAAGCGGCGCGTGGTGGATTTTATCGGGTTTATGGTAATATTCGTCGGTTTGTGCCTAAATAAGTGATTAAGTAAAATGTAGAGTACAGGAATTACGTGGATAAACTAATCAATGCCATTTTGTAAGATTAATTCCTTGATTTAATAAGTAGAGTAGCACATTCTTGTTGGGTTACGTTTTTTTTACTACGTAAAAAAAAGCTAACCCAACCTACAAAATTTGACGTCATTAATTATAGTGAAAAATGGCAAAAAACCATTGGTTTTAGAAATACAATTGTTCATGAATATCAATTTATTTTAGACTTTTTCAATGAAAAAAGTATTAATTATACAACAATACAAACATATCTCAAACGATATATCAAATAATTCTTGACAGTAAGATATTATAGAAATAAAATTGATATTTAAACATCATTACAAATGAAGGTAATACATTATGAAAAATCGTTTTTTTAATATTATTTTGCTGGCTTTAATGGCAATTATGATCAATGCCTGTGCAAAAACTCCTAAAAAACCAAATATAGAAACAATTATTACAGAACCAGAAGTAATACCTGAAGAAGATCCAATACCTGATCCAGAAACTGAAGCTCGTAAAAAAAGATGGTCTGCTGGTGAAATGGATCGCTAAATACAACAACAACAAGAATTAATTATTATACTTAAGGAAAATTATTATGACGAAAGCATTACGGTTAAGTCTTATCAGTTTATTACTGATTTTAAATTTTACCCCTTCAGTTACTTTAGCTGACGATGCAATTTATCAACGATTATTAGATAGAATTGGACAACAACTAGGTACTTCTAGTCAAGTAGCTGAAAAATTTTTGGAAGAAGTTGATACTATGGCAATTACCATTCAAAACAATTTTGAAAAAGTTGCCTCACATAACACTCCTCAATTTGAAAAAGATAGTTTAGTTCAAGAAACTGTAGCTAGATTTTTTGTGAACCGTAACGCTATCGTACAAACAACTAGTTTAAGCAGACAAGTCAGTCGAACTGAATCTGTGGGTGATTATTTAACCCGTTTATCTGGTATGTCAAGACGTTATTATACAACTGTGAAATTATTGTTTGATAAGAAGTATTTCTCTTTAGGCGATATTGAAGAATATTATGAAAATGGTAAGAAAAAGTTTGATTTTAATGTTGCTATGTGGCAAATTTTTATAGGCTGTAAAGATGCAAATTCTGAATGTTATTCAGATGCTACTAAAAAGGTATTTCATATGGTATTTAAATATGATAATAACATGGCAGCATGGGATTTTAAAGTCAAAGCCATCACCGCCGAATTAAAACAAACTCTAAAATTAGAAGATTATAAAGCATTACGCTGTAGATGGGCACCTGAAGATTGTCAAGGTTCTTCTTCAAATTTCTAACATTCTTCCACTTTAACTAAATTTCCCCCGTCTATGGGGGAATCATTATGAAAATGAAAATTATCCTCACATTAGTATCATTAATAATTTCAATTAATGCCTTCGCCTTTGGCAATGGTAGCCAGATTGACAAAATCAGAAAGGGAGATATAGCACATCGTTCTCAAACACTATTCTTTTTAGATGAGGCATTTACTAAGCGCAATACTAAATATTTAGACAAAATATCAACACGCAAATTTAGACGTTCTCGTTGGTATAAAACTTTAAAAAAGTATATTAAAACTAAACGAATAAACTGGAATAATAGAAATGATGTTGGAATCCAACAATTTATAATTAATAAAAATCCGCGTCATATTTTATATGTAAAATTTGAAAAGCATAAGGATTTTAAATGGTATGCTTCTGATGCTTATGTGAAAAAAAATGGTAGAAGACAAAAGTTAGCAGAATATGGATTTACACCCGGTGAAATCAATATGAATTTCTGGCAATTTATTAATATTTCTTCCAATTACAATGCTAATAATTATTATGGTTTAGCTCCTTTTGGTAAGCTAAATAAAAATTTTATTCGTAATAATAAATTAACACCTTCATCAAATAAAACCTTCAGAATGAAAAATATCATTATCCATAATGGTAAAAAAGTAGTGGGAATGATTTATTTAACACTAAAATATTTTGCTGCTGGGCATAGAGAAGGCTCAACTTTTAAAAGTGGTTGGTTAATTGATGATGGGCATTCTATGTCAATGTTGTATCCTCTTGGCAAGGATCTATATATAGACTATTTACGTGGGCGAATGAGTTCTAAAATCAAACTCAATGAGCCTAATCGTGATACTGTTTATGTGAATATTCCTTCAGCTAGAAAATATAAATAATGAGAATTAGCCACTTTTTACTTGCAACTTTAAAAGAAAACCCTGCTGATGCTGAAGTCATTAGTCATCAACTGATGCTAAGAGCAGGTATGGTACGTAGATTAGCCGCTGGTTTATATACTTGGTTGCCGCTTGGATTGCGTGTATTGCGTAAAGTTGAAAATATTGTACGTGATGAAATGGATAAATCTGGCGCACAAGAGATATTAATGCCAGCGGTGCAGCCAGCAGAATTATGGCAAGAATCAGGACGTTGGGATCAATATGGTCCAGAATTATTACGCTTTAAGGATCGTCATGATCGTGAGTTTTGTTATGGTCCAACTCATGAGGAGATTATTACTAACTTAATTCGTAATGAAATTAGAAGTTATAAACAATTACCAATTAATTTGTATCAAATTCAAACTAAGTTTCGTGATGAAATTCGCCCTAGGTTTGGTATTATGCGCGGGCGTGAGTTTTTAATGAAAGATTCTTATTCTTTTCATTTGGAACAAAGTTCTTTAGATGAAACTTATGAGTTGATGTATAAAACTTATAGTAATATTTTCAATCGTTTAGGGCTTAAGTTTCGGGCTGTGTTAGCAGATAATGGCAATATCGGTGGTAGTCGCTCTCATGAATTTCATGTGTTAGCAGAATCTGGGGAAGATGCTATTGCTTATAGCACTACTGGTGATTATGCTGCTAATGTAGAAGTGTTTGAAGATGGTGTTAAAGCTGGTGATCCTAGCCCTGATGGTAAATCTGTATTAGATATAGCTCGCGGCATTGAAGTGGGGCATATTTTCCAATTAGGTGATAAATATGCTAAAGCAATGGGAGCTTCTGTGCTTGATGAGGATGGCAAGTCAGCTACTCTAATTATGGGCTGTTATGGTATTGGGGTATCGCGTTTAGTAGCGGCTACTATTGAACAAAACCATGATAAAAATGGTATTATATGGCCTGAGTCAATAGCACCATTTTCTGTAGCGTTATTACCAATGAATATGCACAAATCTCAACGTGTACGCGAGGCTGCTGAAGATTTATATAATAAATTACAGGCTGTTGGGGTAGATGTTTTATTTGATGATCGTAAAGAACGCCCGGGGGTTATGTTTGCTAATGCTGAATTGATAGGAATTCCTCATCGTATTGTAATTGGTGAACGTGGTTTAGATAAATCTGAGGTTGAGTATAAAGGGCGGCTTGATGAGAAAAGTCAGAATATTTCTATAGATAGAATTATTGATTTTATAATTGGATAATTTAAAATGGAAATATATTTAAACGGAGAATCAAAATCAGTTGCTGATAATTTGACTATTTCTAATTTAATTGAAGATTTAAGTTTAGAAAATAAACGTTTTGCGGTAGAAATTAATTTAGATATTATTCCACGTAGTCAATTTGAGCAATTTACATTAAAAGATCAAGATAAAGTAGAAATTGTGCAGGCTATTGGCGGAGGTTGAGCTGGAAATTATAGAATCTATTGCTGAGGCTCTGTCTTATGTTAGTGGTAAACAAATTGGTTTGGTGCCAACTTTGGGTGGTTTGCATAAGGGGCATCAGTCTCTGATAGAGCAGGCAAATAAGGAAAATGATGTTACTGTTCTATGTATTTTCTTAAATCCGATGCAGTTTCGGCAGCCACAATTGTTAGCATATCCTAGTGATTTTGAGCAGGATAAAATTGTTGCTCGCCAAGCCAATGTTGATATGATTTTTCATCCTTCAGTAGATGAAATATTTCCAAATGCTAAAGGTTTTGCTAAATTTCAGGCTGATGAATTTCAGCAACGCGATAGTTTTGTTATTGAAGCCCAAAATAATGGAATAGATAATGTGGTTAGGGTGCCTGCGAATTTGGTTTATCGTTTAGATGGTAAATTACATCCTTGGGTGTTTGATGGTGCCGCTACTATTGTTTATAAGTTGTTTGATATTTTATCTCCTCATCGCGCCTATTTTGGTGAAAAAGATATTCAACAATTAGCCATATTAAAAGCTATGGCTAAATTATATTTTCCTGAGATTGAGGTAGTAGCTGTACCAACTTTACGAGATAATGATGGTTTAGCTTTTAGTTCAAGAAATAGTTTATTGTCAGAACAACAGCGCGATGCTGCTTTAAAAGTTCATCATGCACTAAGACATGGAGAACAGTTAATAAAAGCAGGTGAATCAGATTATAATTTAGTATTAGATACTATTAAAGCTAGAATAGCTGAAGAAAAATCGGTTAAAATTGATCATCTGGAAATTATAGATGATCAAGATGTTATTTTGTATATCGCTTTTTTTGTAGATGGTATTCGATTAATTGATAGTTTTATAAGTAGGGTGTTTAAGACAATTAAAAGGCTCGAACCTTGATTTTTAAGGATTAAAGGATTACCCCTGATTTTTTTAAAGAATCAAGCTAATCAAGCTAATCAAGTAAAATCAAGGTTTAAGTAGTTTTTATTTACAAAGCTGCGCTTTGTACTCCAATCTATTCATTAATTTCATATAAATCAATTAAATTATTAGTTTTAGCTGTACACTGAAGAACCATCGCACTATCTTCACGCCAATCCCCTAGCACATATCGAGTAGCATCATGCCCATTTACAGTAATATTATGTATTGCTGGGCGATGGGTATGTCCATGAATTAATTGATAAACATTATATTTTTCTAGGCTTGATGTTACTGCTTCTGGAGTCACATCCATTATAAATTCAGCCGTGGTTTTGGTTGTTGCTTGACTTTCACTACGCGCTTGTTGAGCTATTAGTCGTCGTTGAGCTAATGGTTGTGCTAAAAACTGTGTTTGCCATTGAGGATTGCGCACTTGTTTACGAAATGCTTGATATTTTACATCTAATGTACACAAAGTATCACCGTGCATAATCAAAGTTGGAACACCATATAAGTCAATTATATAAGCATCATCTTTTAGTAATTTACAATTTTTAATAGCCGCTTGACTTAGTAAAAAATCTCTATTACCGTGCATTATAAAAACTGGAACACCATTATTAGTTAAGTCATTTAAAGCTTTTAGAACTTCTTGATCTTCATCATCACCTAAGCAAACTTCAAATAAATCACCTAATATGTATAAAGCATCAGCTTGTTTGGCACGATTTTGTAAAAATTTTAATAACTGAATAAATGGAATTGAATCTTTTGAATTAAGATGTAAATCTGCAATAAAGAAAGTTTCTGACATGATATATGATTTCAACGCTTGCGCGTTGAAAATAATGTTTAGCTGACTAATTCAGCTTTTTCAATTTTTATGTCATCACAAGGCACATCTGAATGTGGGCTGCAAGTGGTGGTTTGAGCTTCTTTAATTTTATTAACAACATCCATACCTTCAACAACTTCTCCAAATACACAATAACCCCAACCTTGAGGATTCTTGCCACTAAAATCGAGAAAAGCATTATCAGAAACATTAATGAAAAACTGGGCTGTGGCAGAATGTGGATCAGAAGTTCTAGCCATAGCAAGAGTACCAGTTTTATTACTTAAACCATTATCAGCCTCATTTTCAATTGGTGCTTTAGTGGCTTTTTCTTTCATTCCTGATTCCATACCACCGCCTTGAACCATAAAACCATTAATAACACGATGAAATATAGTGTTATCATAAAATCCATCTTTGACGTAATTTACAAAATTATCGACGGTTTTAGGTGCTTTTTCAGAATTAAGTTCAATAATAATATCACCTAAAGTAGTTTGCATTTTAACTTGCATAGAATTCAATATACCTATTATCAACTTGAAAAGACACAGTATAACTAAATAATTAAAATATGTTATAATAAAATTTAATCATTACTATATAAAGGAGATTTTTTTATGAAGAAAATTTTGACGACAATTGTATTTCTGTCTTTTGTGACAGCTTTAATACCTAATTTAGTTTTTGCTAGATGCGGAATTGTAGATACTGGTTTTAGTTCATTAAATATTAGAAGTCGCCCATCAGAAAGATCAAGAGTGATTGCTAAGGTTCATAAAGGATCAGCGTTGAGAATTATTAATAATAGAAGTTTTTGGGTAAAAGTTAAACTTAATAATGGTCGAATTGGCTATGCTAGTCGAGATTATATTAGTTCTGGTTCATGCGCTATTGTACGTACAAGATCTGGTAAACTAAACATTCGTAGTCGCCCAACTGCAAGATCACGGGTTGTTGGTAGAGCCAGTAGAGGATCAGCAGTTCGTATTTTAAATCAAACAAATTATTGGGCAAGAGTCTTATTGAATAATGGTCAAATAGGTTATGCTAGTAGCGATTATATTCATTAATTAGCTATTATTGTTGGGCTATTCAAATATATTGATAGTTCATCAACAAGCCCCAAATCTGGCATGTCTCGATATACACCAAAATCTGTTCCTGATTTTGGTGTATATCCTCTTAAAAATAAGTAATATGATGATGAAATTTTACTGAATAAAAAGCCTATTTTTTTAGTTGATCAATTAGTTCCAGATTTGATATATACTAAAATATATAATTTATTTTAAATAGGATAATTTCAGATGCCTACAGTTCAAGTTAAAGCACACATCAATTTTGATGAATTGCTGAACGTGGTTAAGCAATTCAATTCGTCTGATTTAGAAAGGTTTACCTTGTCTTTGCATCATATACAAGCACAACGTAAAGCACCTTCTATACCACGTCGTGATTCTGAACTTTTACTTCGAATTAATCAAAAGCTTCCGTATGATATTCAAGCGGCTTATGATAATTTAATTGCTAAGCGTCAAGCTGAGACTTTAAGTTCTGAAGAATGCCAAGAATTGTTAGATTTAACTGAAAAAGTAGAACAATTTGATGCTAAACGAATTGAAGCTATGACAGAATTAGCTAATTTACGCCAAACTTCACTAACTCAATTGATGAATCAATTAGGCATTAAATCTCCTTCTTATGTATAAGAGACAAATAAATACTACACTGAAAAACAATGTAGTAGAACGCGCACAAGGAAGTTGTGAATATTGTCGTAGCCAAGCACGTTTTGCAACACAAGCTTTTTCAATTGAACATATTATTCCGCAGAGTAAAGGTGGAGACACTTCTTTAGATAACTTGGCATTAGCTTGCCAAGGCTGTAATAATCATAAATACAACAAAACAGAAGCAATAGATCCAGTCACGGGAGAAATTGCACCATTGTATCATCCAAGACAACATAAATGGTCTGATAATTTTAACTGGAATGAAGATTTTACTCTCATCATTGGCATCACAATGATTGGACGTGTTACTGTAGAAACTTTACACTTAAATCGAGAAGGATTAATTAATCTACGACGGGTACTTTATATGGCGAATGAACATCCTCCTTCTAATCAAAGTTAATTATATTATATGCGTATTTTTAATTCACACTAATATACAAACAAAGTTCATCAACAAGTTCCAAGTCTGGCATGTCTCGATATACACCAAAATCTGTTCCTGATTTTGGTGTATGAGGCATAATCATTTGTTATTGATCTTTTATTCTTCTCCATCAAAATGATAATGTTGCATAGTCATACTATTTACTTTTTTATAGCGTTCTGTTTGGATTGATTGCTTGATCGCTTGTATAATTTTTTCTTGGGTTTCGATCTCATTACGTAATTCAATCATTCTATTTTTTTGACAAGGCATTTCATTATCATAATATATACTGGCATCATCTTCTGCCACTAATGATTTGATTGCCTCCAATTTGATTTGATTTTTTTGCCAGCCTAAATCTTCTTTATCATATTCCATTTCCAAGTCTATAATATGATCTTCCATTTCTTGTATGACTTTCAAGGCTAGAATATCTCGTTCTTCTTGTTCATTGCATGGTGTTAAATGAAGATACTGATTTTCCTCAATTGCACATGTTAGCCATTCAACTTCTTTTGCACGGATATATTCATTAAATTTTGCTAATAAAGCCGCTGCTTCAACAGTGGGCAAATGCGCTAAAGTCATACATATTTCTTCAAGTTTTTCTTTATCCGTATCATCTGCGAACAAAAGATATTCAAAGTTTTGGTAATCTACTTTAGTGTATTGTTCTGGATTTTGTATTTCTATGTGTTGTGTCATCATTGCCTCCGTTTAACTATTTAATTAGCTAAATTAGTTAATTTTATCATAACATAATAAAACCATAAAATCTTGGTATGTGCGTAAATGCCCTTATTGCGATTTTTAAATGAAGTATCAGCTTTTTGAAAAGCCTGAAGAACCTCACGCAAACGACTACGAATAGTCAAACGCTTTTCCAGAATTAGGCGTAAGACTAGAGTTGTAATTGTATAAGTCTTGCCGGTGCCTGCGCTAGTTTCTATTAGGTTTATGTCTTGTAAGGGGATTGTTAGGAGTTCTAGTTTTTCTATGGTGGTGTTTTTCATTTTGGTTGGTAAACTTTTGTCTGAATTTTTGTGCTGGTTTAGCCGTTTAAAAACTACAGGGATTGTATTTTAGCAGGGATATTATTGTAATTTAAGGGCTTTTATCCTTGATAAAATGCAATCTCTTCTCTTCTCTGTTAGTACAACGAATAGAAGCTATGACAGAACTAGCTGGTTTACGCCAAAATTCACTAACTCACACATGAATGATTTAGACATTAAATCACCTCCCTCCAAGATAAACCGACAGTTCATCAATAAGCCCCCAGTCTGGCATGTCTCGATATACCCCAAAATATGCCCCCGTCTCTGGTGTCATTCCGCGTAAAAATAAGTAATATACTCCTCCAAAATGTTGTTCATAGTTGTAGTTTGCTAGGCGAGTTGAGAGGTAGCGGTGCAGTGCTATTGTGTATATGTGGTATTGGAGGATGTAGTTTTCTCTTGCTATTATTTTGTTTAATGCTGTTTGGTGGTAGTTGCCTAGCATGTGCGATTTGTAGTCTATTAGGTAGTATCGCCCTTGGTATTCAAATATCATGTCAATATAACCTTTCATAAATCCACGTGCTGGTTTGAAGTCGCTATGCACATTTTTACCATATTTATTAAATATGGCACGTAAATTTTGATCGTTTAGGTGAAATATAGGGTAGAAAAATTCTAGTTCATTTAGTCGTTTGTCGCGGCTTATTGTTCTACTTCATAACCAAAATTGCTAAATTAAGTGCTGATTACTTTTTCGCTAGGTTCTTGAAAATATGCTTTTTATGCTGATTTGATAATGAACTAAAACTAGATAATTTCCATTATTTATTGATTTAGCCTGAAAAGCGACGCTTTATTAATATCTAAAATTATGGTGTTGGTGCTGATATTGACGGAATTTATAATGATAAGTGTGATACTTGTAATCGGTATCCGCTGTCATAAACTAAATTTCATATTGATGTCACACCTTTATAATTAGAGATGATAGACCGTTTATATTAGAAACGGCTCAAACCTTCAAGCTTAGTGAAAAAAGCTTGAAGTTATTAGTTTTACTACTTTGCTAGTGTCACAGTTTTATTAATTTTCTTAATAATATCCAAACCATTTTTAACTGGATTTTTGCCTCCAGCTTTTACATATACTGCATGGAATTGATAAGTTCCACCAATACCCGGTGGTATTTCAATATTAAGTATATTATCAGTTATATCCATCCTTTCTATAGATGTTTTAAATGCTTGAGCTTCACCACTAAATGGTAAAAAAGCTTTATCAGTTTTATATAGAATTCCATTATTAGGCATTTCAATTGCTAACCATAAATCAACTCGTGAAAATCTATCTCTATCTACCTTTTGTGCTAAATCCAGTTTTACTATATCACCAACAGCATAGAAATTTTTTAAACCAATAAAATTGAGGCATAAATTTTCATTACACGATGTTGGTGTTGGTGTTGGATTTACAGTTACAGTCTGTGTAACTGTATTAGTTTTTCCTCCATTATCTTTAACAGTCAAGGTAATATTGTAAGAACCAGCATTATTAAAGATCATACTAGCAGTTACACCTGTAGCTGTTTGCCCATCAGATGATGACCAATTATAACTACTAATTGATCCATCAGGATCACTGGAGGCACTAGCATCCAAACTAACTGTTAAGGGTGCATTTCCTGAAGAAGGAGTCACAGTAAATTTAGCTATTGGTGGTTTATTTTCTTCTGGTTGAACATCAGGAATTGGAGGAGTATATGGTTGTAGTGTATAATCTATTAAAAGGAAGTTATCATATGATACATTAACTACATTAGCTGATTCAAAAGCAATACTACCACCACAAGAATTTGTTAAATCTAATTCTTTCACTGTTTGATTGTTTATCACAAATAATAAATTATTATTTATCTTGACGATTTGTAAAGTATTTATTTGTCCTACTTTAATGCTATTAGATTGTGTCCAATCACCGAATTTATTTCCATCCACGGTTATTAGATAAGAACCTGATCCAACAATATAAAATCCAATTCCTTTTAACTTATCAGAATCCTCTCTGGCACATACATAAACACCATAATTATAATTATCATCACCCCCCATCCAAAGCGTATCTATTGAGAAAACAAAATCACTAAAATAGTTAGAATGTTCAATTTTAGGACTAAATCCACTAGCATTATAGCCACCATTCCATGCTGTTAACCTAGTGCCATCTGAACCATCACCCTGAAAAATTAATTTTCCATTAGATGGAACAAAGTATTTACTTCCTGAAAATCCACCAGCATCAATATTAAAATCCTCGATGATTATTGGTTTAATATTGAAATTATCAAAGGCAAATACACCTTCTGTAGAAACACCAACACCTATAGCACCATCTGAACATCCATTTATAGATAATTGTTCTACTTTTTTATCATTAATCTCAAAAGAAAAATTATTATTTATTTTGTGTATAGATAATGTGTTAATGCTACCCGATTTAATCGTAGATGATTTTGTCCAATCAACAAGTATTTTATATTGATTGTTTTTTGTCATACTTATTTTATAAGCTGTATCATTTCCAGTGCCTGCTATAAAAAATGAGAGGTAATCAAGCTTTCCTTCGCTGTTTTGCTGAATACAAGTTGATAAGCCATAAGTAGCATTTTGGTCTCCACCTTTCCATATCATATCGCTTGATACAATAAAGTTTTCAAAATAGTTAGAATTTTGTGGGCTAGGATTAAATTTTCCTGATTTTGAACCTCCCATCCACGGGATTATATCACCACCTTTATTTCCATCACCACTAAATAATAATTGTTCGTTAGTAACGGACAAAAACTTATTTTCAGTAAAACCACCAATGCCATTTTTAAAATTTTCAAACACAGCAGATCCTGCTTGTAGTTGTGTTGAACACATTATCAAGAACTGCATGATAATTAAAATGCTAGTTTTCTTCATTTTATAAAGCTCCTATATAGTGTCATCTTATATATGAATAATATTATTAAACATTAGCTAACTATAAATTGATATAAGCGATTGGCTAAAATTTTATAGTTATATTATATTTTAATTATATTATTTATAATAATCAAGTGATATTTATACTTTCATTTAAAAACAGTATTATAATTTTTGTAACAAATGCTTTAAATGGTTAAATAGTAACAACTAATTCAATAAAAATTTACTACAAATTAGGAATAGCAAATAAATTATTATAATTTGTTATGCAAATTTTTTCCACCAAGATAAACCGACAGTTCATCAATAAGCCCCAAATCTGGCATGTCTCGATATACCCCAAAATCTGCCCCCGTCTCTGGTGTCATTCCGCGTAAAAATAAGTAATATACTCCTCCAAAATGTTGTTCATAGTTGTAGTTTGCTAGGCGAGTTGAGAGGTAGCGGTGCAGTGCTATTGTGTATATGTGGTATTGGAGGATGTAGTTTTCTCTTGCTATTATTTTGTTTAATGCTGTTTGGTGGTAGTTGCCTAGCATGTGCGATTTGTAGTCTATTAGGTAGTATCGCCCTTGGTATTCAAATATCATGTCAATATAACCTTTCATAAATCCACGTGCTGGTTTGAAGTCGCTATGCACATTTTTACCATATTTATTAAATATGGCACGTAAATTTTGATCGTTTAGGTGAAATATAGGGTAGAAAAATTCTAGTTCATTTAGTCGTTTGTCGCGGCTTATTTTTGATAGTGTTAAATCATTATCTGGTGTTAGTGGTGTGTTTATTACATTGTCTATTAAGTTTGTAATTGTTGGTTGCCATTGTTCGGCATCATAAGCAAAGTTGTTTAGTTGAGTGTTAATTAGGGTTTCGCTAGGTGCTTGAAAATCTAGTTTTTCAAACAGGCTGTGCATAAATTGCCCTGCTCTTGCTCCACGTGGAAAGTTGAATATGTGTGTTTTATCAGCAATTAAGTCATAATCTAGTTTTGTAGCAGAATGAGGCTTGTTTGATAATGAGCTGAAACTAGAGACTTTCCATTCCTTATTGATTTTGCCTGAAAAGCTACGCTTTTTTAATATGTCAAATTCTGGTGCTGGTGCTGATATTGGTGGAACGTCTAATGGTAAATGTGATACTTCTAATTTATCATTGCTTTTTAGTTGTTCCCATAGAATATTGTCATCTACTTTTTCTACGTCAATATCTGGATGTAATAAATGGGCTAGTGCTGAAATACCTGCATCTTTAAATGCTCCCCAGACTAAATAACAACGATGTTTGGCACGAGTTACTGCTACATAAAATAGACGTAAATTTTCTGCTCTTTCTTCTTCTAAAGCTTGTTGACGATGCTTTTCTTGTAGTTTTGATCCTAAGTCTAAGGTTAATTCGTGATTTTTATCATGAAAAATAAATTGTTCATCTTTGCTATGATGCAAATATCCATCCCACACAAATGGACAAAATACTATTGGATATTCTAAGCCTTTGCTTTTGTGAATTGTAACAATTTTAACTCGTTTTTCGTCACTTTCTAAACGTAATTGTTGTTCTTCATTATTAATATCTGGTTGTTGACGCTGTTGTGATAACCATTGACAAACTCCTCCCATACTTAGTTGTTGCTTGATGCTAAGTTGCTGTAAAATTTCAGCAAGATGTAATATATTGGTTAAACGTCTTTCTCCATCTGGATAATGTAATAAGCGTGTTTGTACTTGTTCCTTTAATAAAAGGTTATGGTACATTTGAATGAATCCAATATTTTGCCACTGATAATTATAATCTTGAAATCGACTTAAATATTGTTGCCACGCTCTATCATCATTCATCAATTGATACAATTCATTGCCAGAAACTCCTAAAATATCTGTAGTCAAAGCCGCTTTGATTAAATTTTCATTACTCGGATCAGCAATTGCTTGTAATATTCGTTCTATTTCTATGATTTCATCTGAAGTAAATAAATTATCGCGACTATATAATACACTTGGAATATGTAACTCGGTTAATACTTGTTGCATATGTCGTGCTTGCTTATTGGTACGAACTAATACCGCAATATCTCCGGCACGCAAGGCTTTCTTGCCTATCATAGCTTGTTCTTGTTCGCCTAATATTAGTAAACGAGCAATTTCATTGGCAACTGAAATTGGGATTTGTGTATTACCCCAAGCCTTATTTATCAATTTATTTGGCTGACAACCAGCCTCATTTCTGGAAACAAACCATAGTTGTAATGGTGGTAAACTTTGATTTTCGATTTTTAGATGAGGCGCATCACGTTTACGTTCAGGTGCTTGCACTGGTTGAAAGGGTATGTCTTTAAATATAAATGCTTGCGGATTTTTTTTAAAAACTTGATTGACTGCATCAATCAAATCAGCTTGGGAACGCCAATTTGTAGCCAAGGTATAGCGGCGCGTTTGCTTATCATTAGCCGCTGACATGTAAGTAAAAATATCCGCACCACGAAAACTATAAATAGCCTGTTTTGGATCTCCAATTAGAAATAAAATACGATTATCGCTACCAAATACTGTCTTGAATATTTCATATTGCACAGGATCAGTATCTTGGAATTCATCAATTAAAGCCGCTTGAAATTTATTATGAATTAGGCTAGTTAAATGATTACCATTAGGTTTTTTTAATGCTTTGTAGAGGTTTATTAATAAATCATCGAAAGATTGTAGATGAAATTGATATTTTTTACGTGTTAAAGCTTTTTCAGCGGCTACAAATAGTTTTAATTTTAAGGCAACTAGACGTTGTTCAAAATGAGAAGATAATTCTTGATGCCTATCATATAATTGTTGACATAAATCAAAAAATTGATGTTGAGGTGGATTGCTATTTTTTTTGACAGCTTGAGCAATTTCACTAGGAGTAAATCGAATAAATGTATCTGGTAAACTAATAGATATTGATCGCGCTGTTAGATATTCATCTAATTTTTGACACCAAGATGGTATATATTTCAGTGAATATTTGTTTCGCTTTAAATTTTTATCATTGATTAATAATTGTTCTACTTCTTGTTTAGCAGAAGCTAGCCATAGTTGTTTGACGTTTTTAAAGGCTTTATAAAAAGCGGCTTCTTGTGATTCTGATGAATTAATTGTTTCTAAGCTTGGAATTTTATTTAAAAAGGGTTGTTCAAGATATTGACCATAATTTATTATTTTTAATAGGCTGTTAGGGTTTTTATATTTATTTTGTTGTGCATAAGTAATAAATAAACCTGATGCGTGATAAAAATTTTGTCGCCAAAAATCTTCTACAATTTCACCTAATAATGGTGATTGATCACCAATCAATTCAGTTTCAAATAAGACACCACTTTCAAAGGCATGATCTTGTAACATTCGCCGACAAAAACTATGAATAGTAAAAATTGCGGCTTCATCAAAACCACGTAAAGCATTAGTTAAACGAAAAATTGCCTCATCTTTATAAGCAGAAAATTTATGAATCAATTCGGCTAAAACTTCATCATCAGTATCAGCGTTTTCAAAAGCCTGAAGGGCTTCACGCAAACGACTACGAATACGATTACGTAATTCTTCAGTAGCGGCTTCAGTAAAAGTAACAACTAAAATTTTATTAATAGTCAAACGCTTTTCAAGAATCAGACGCAAGACTAAAGTAGTAATAGTATAAGTTTTGCCAGTGCCAGCACTGGCTTCGATTAGTTTAATGCCTTCTAAGGGGATTGTTAGTGGTTCTAGTTTTTCTATGGTGGTATTTTTCATTTTGGTTGGTTGGTAAAGAACTACAGGGATTGTATTTTAGCATGGATGTTGTTGTAAAGTCTGGAGTTTTATCCTTGCTTACATGCAATCCCTGTAGTTATTTTGATCATTAGCCCAAATGAAGAGAATTCAAATATTGACATTTAATATGATGATGTGAGGTTAGAATTGCCATACCGCCTTGTTGTGCATGTTCATCTAATAGTTTTTCTAAGTCTGCTACCGCAGTTTTATCGAGCGCAGTAAAGGGTTCGTCAAGTATCCATAAAGCTGCTTTATTGATGAATAAACGCGCTAGGGCAACCCTACGCTGTTGCCCGGCTGATAATGTTCCTGTGGCTACGTCTTCAAATCCATATAAGCCTACTTTATCAAGTGCTTCTTCTAATTCGATAGAGCTTGGATTGCTAGCCAAGGCGCGTGCTATTGCTAAATTTTCTAAGGGTGTTAAATCTCTTTTTACGCCATTATTATGTCCAATATAAAGTAAGTTGCTATAGAAAGTAGATTTATTTTCTTGAATATTTTTCTCATTCCATAAAACTAAACCATCAGCAGATAAACTTATACCGCATAAAATACGCAATAAGCTGGTTTTACCACAACCATTATTACCTTCAATTTGTAATAATTGCCCATTTGAGATAGAGAAATTTAAATTTTCAAATAAAATTCTATCATCGCGGATACATTGTAAATTTTCAATTTTTAAAGTGTTTTTCATATTGTATTATAATAATAATGAATTGAATCAGACTAATTGATATACTTGACACAGTCTAAACCTGACAGGTTTAAAAAAACCTGTCAGGTTTTTTTAGTATCAGGTTTTTTGGAGACTTAATGTCATTAATTAATATAGATAATGTATCTATCGCCTTCGGGCATGTTGCGCTATTAGACAATGTAAATGTGCGTATAGAAAAAGCTGAGCGTGTTTGCTTAATTGGGCGTAATGGTGAGGGCAAATCTACCTTACTAAAATTAATAAATAAAGATTTACATCCTGACAAAGGTAAAATTGAATATAAAACTGCTTGTCGAATAGCTTTGTTAAATCAGAATCCGGTATTTAATCCTAATGATACTATTTTTTATGCTGTAGCTCAAGGTTTAGGAAAAATTGGAGATTTAGTTAATGAATATCATGAAATCGTACAGGCTATTGCTACTGATGACAGTTTATTAAAAAAATTAGAAATTGTACAACAGCAGATAGAAGCTGAAGATGGTTGGAGTTTGGAACAACGAGTCGAAACCATATTATCGCGCTTGCAATTACCCGCTGATCAAAAAATTTCTAGCTTATCTGGTGGATGGCAGCGGCGCGTTGCTTTAGCACAAGCCTTAGTAACTG
Source organism: Candidatus Marithrix sp. (assembly GCA_016744775.1). Taxonomy (GTDB): domain Bacteria; phylum Pseudomonadota; class Gammaproteobacteria; order Beggiatoales; family Beggiatoaceae; genus Marithrix. Next base: position 870,290 of record JADGDS010000001.1, on the reverse strand, counting down.
AACCAGATTTATTATTATTAGATGAGCCAACCAATCATTTAGATATTGAAGCAATCGCATGGTTAGAACAAATTCTACTAGAATTTAATGGAGGATTATTATTTATCAGCCATGATAGAGAATTTATGCAGCGTCTAGCTACTCGTATAATAGAACTAGACAGAGGGCAATTAACTAGTTATCCCGGTGATTATGCAACTTATCTGCGTCAAAAACAGGCAAATCTAGCCGCTGAAGCAATTCAAGCAGCAAAATTTGACAAAAAATTAGCCCAAGAAGAAATATGGATTCGTCAAGGCATAAAAGCGCGTCGCACTCGTAATGAAGGACGAGTAAGATCATTAAAAAAACTACGTGAAGAACGTGGACAACGTCGTGAACAGCTAGGCAAAGTAAAATTAAAAGTCGAAGCTGGAGAATCATCAGGGCGTATAGTTATTGAAGCAGAAAACATTAATAAGTCTTATCAAAATACCCCATTAATAAAAGACTTCTCCACAGTAATTATGCGAGGAGATAAAATTGGCTTAATTGGTGGTAATGGTGTAGGTAAAACCACCTTACTAAAAATCTTACTAGGTGAAATTGCACCTGATAGCGGCACTGTTAAACATGGCACCAAACTAAGTATTGCCTATTTTGACCAATTGCGTGATCAATTAAATCTGGAAGAAACAGTAGTAGATTCAGTAGCTCAAGGGCAAGATTTTATTACCATTAATGATCAAAAAAAACATATCATGTCTTATTTGAGTGATTTTTTATTTGCTCCAGCACGCGCACGCTCACCAGTAAAATCCCTTTCAGGTGGAGAACGTAATCGCCTATTACTAGCACGACTATTTACCAAATCCGCCAATGTACTAGTATTAGATGAACCAACAAATGACTTAGACGTAGAATCATTAGAATTACTAGAAGAATTATTACTAAACTACCCCGGCACCTTACTATTAGTAAGTCATGATAGACGCTTTTTAGATAATGTAGTAACTTCCAGTATCGTATTTGAAGGTAATGCTATTATTAATGAATATGTTGGTGGATACCAAGACATACCTAAAAAATCACCAGAGAAAAAAGTCAATAAAAAAACCACTAAAAAAACCACAAACAAAACCCAAAAATTAAATTATAACCAACAACGCGAACTATCAAAACTACCAGCACAAATAGAAAAACTAGAAACAGAACAGACTGAATTACAAGAACAAACTAATGATCCAAAATTTTATCAAGCCGACCAATCAGCAATGAATAAAACCTTAGCACGTCTAAAAGAGATAGAATCAGAATTGCAACACTGCTATCAACGTTGGGAAGAATTAGAATAATTCATTTCTCGTTCCCACGCTCCAGCGTGGGAACGAGATAAATAATTGATATGATTAAAACAATAAAACTAAATACAGCTCATCAAAAATTATTTGAAATCACTCCACAAGTTGTGAATGTGGTTAATGAGGCTGATATTAGCGAAGGTTTGTGTACACTATTTATACAACACACTTCAGCCAGTTTGCTAATTCAAGAAAATGCTGATCCATCAGTATTAAGAGATTTAGAACATTGGTTAAATCGTCTAGTGCCAGAAGGTGATGCTTTATATACGCATCGACTCGAAGGTTTAGATGACATGCCAGCTCATATAAAAACTGCCTTAACCGCAGTAAACCTAACAATTCCTATAGTAAATGGCAAATTAGCACTTGGCACTTGGCAAGGTATATTTCTATGGGAACATCGTCATGATATAGATCAACGTTCTATTATCATTCATATATTACAAGGATAATTTGTTAAATGTGGTTCAAAAATATACATATATTTCGTTTTTTAAAACCTTTTACTTTATCAGCAGAAGAATTAGAGGAAAAATTAACAGAAGCAGCTTTTCATCCAGCCGGCAGCATGGAAATGGAAAGTATTGGCTGGGTTCCACCATTGGGTAATGATAGTGAATCCTTAGTACATATTGCAAACAACTGTATTATGTTGACTGCACGTAAAGAAGAAAAAATATTACCAGCGTCTGTAATTCGCGATTTTGTCAACGATAAAGTTGAAGAAATTGAAAATCAACAAATGCGAAAAGTACGTAAAGCCGAAAAAGCTGACATTCGTGAACAAGTCTTATTAGACTTAATACCACGCGCTTTTTCACGTTCTAACTATCAATTTGCTTATATTGATATAGATAATGCTTGGCTAATAATTGATACATCAAGTCGTAAACGCGCAGAAGAATTTACTAGTTTTTTACGTCAAACTCTAGGTAGTTTGCCGGTAGTGTCTCCAAAAATGAAAAATAATCCAGCGCAAACTATGACGCAATGGTTAATAAAAGAAAATCAATGCCCTGCGATTTTTGAATTGGCTGACGCTTGCGTATTAACCGATATTTCAGAAGAAGGAGCAGTGGTAAATTGTAAGCGTCAAGACTTATTCGCAGAAGAAATGCAAGGACATTTAGCCGCTGGAAAATTAGTAACACGCCTAGCCTTAGAATGGAACCAACGTTTCAATTTAATACTAGATGACGAATTAGTAATTAGACGCTTACAATTTTCAGACTTAATTCAAACTCAACTAGATGACAATAATGCCGAAACCAAGGCGCAACAATTTGATGCTGATTTCATAATAATGAATTCAGAATTAGTGCCTTTTATTAAAAGCTTATTTGAAGTGTTTGGAGGAGAGGATGAAGAAACTTATGAAAAAATGCTCTAAATTACGCGCTGTTTATTGGGAATTAGACCAATTACATTTATTAGATCAGCGTCTATTACCAAATAAACACCATACTTTAATTCTAAAAACTGCTACCGAGGTAGCACAGGCAATTAAAGATATGGTAGTGCGTGGCGCACCGGCAATTGGTATAACTGCCGCTTATGGCGTAGTCTTAGCCGCCAAAGCCGCTTATAAAAATGACCCTAATAATTGGCAAACAATAATTCAAACTGATATAGAAACATTGGCTAAAGCACGCCCTACTGCGGTAAATTTAGTTTGGGCATTACAACGAATGCAAACCAAAATAACTAATAATTCAGTAGCAATCTTACTAGAAGAAGCACAAGCCATTCAACAAGAAGATATTGATGCAAATCATCGTATGGGTGAATTAGGAGCCGCTTTATTACCAGAAAATTGTCGAGTTTTAACTCATTGTAATGCAGGTGCATTAGCAACTGGTGGTTATGGCACCGCTTTAGGTGTAATTCGTAGTGCATATGCAGCAGGTAAAATCAGCGAAGTTTATGCTGATGAAACACGCCCTTGGTTACAAGGCACACGTTTAACAGCTTGGGAATTATTACAAGATAATATTCCTGTTACCTTGTTAGCTGACAGTGCCGCCGCCAATTTAATGAAACAACAACGAATAGACTGGATCATTGTCGGAGCTGATCGTATTACCGCTAATGGCGATGTTGCGAATAAAATTGGTACATATAGTTTAGCAGTTTTAGCACGTCAACACAATATTAAATTCATGGTTGTAGCACCTACATCTACTATAGATATGAATTTAAGTTCAGGTGATCAAATCACAATTGAACAACGCCCCAGTGAAGAAATTCTCACAATAAATAATTTAGCTATTGCTCCAAAAGGTGCAAAGGCATGGAATCCATCATTTGATGTTACGCCTGCCGCCTTGGTAGATGTTATTGTCACTGAACAAGCAGTTATAGAACCAAATGCAATATCCTCTTTTAGAAAAAATTGACTTTCCAACTCAACTACGTGAATTATCAGAAAATGAATTATTACAATTAGCTATAGAATTACGCCAATTTTTAATAGAAACCTTAAGTCGTACTGGCGGACATTTTGCATCAAATTTAGGTGTTGTAGAATTGACAATTGCTTTGCATTATGTCTTTAATACTCCTGATGACCGTATAGTATGGGATGTAGGGCATCAAAGTTATCCTCATAAAATTTTAACTGGCAGACGTGAAGCCATGTCTGGCATACGCCAAGCTAAAGGAATTGCTGGATTCCCTAAACGTAGCGAAAGTATTTATGACGCTTTTGGCGTTGGGCATTCAAGCACTTCTATAAGTGCCGCTTTAGGAATGGCAATTGCCAAACGCCAATTAGGTTTAAATGATCAAGTTGTAGCGGTAATCGGCGACGGTGCTTTAACTGCCGGTATGGCTTTTGAGGCTTTAAACCATGCTGGTGATTTAGATGCAAATCTATTAGTTATATTAAATGATAATGATATGTCAATCTCAGAAAATGTAGGTGGCTTATCAAATTATTTAGCTAAAGTATTATCAAGCCCCTTATATACGTCAATGCGTGAAGGCAGTAAACATATACTTACACGCCTTCCAACTGTAAAAAAATTCGCAAGACGTACTGAAGAACATGTCAAAGGCATGGTTGTACCCGGTACTTTATTTGAGGAATTAGGTTTTAACTATATTGGTCCGATTGATGGACATAATTTATCAAGTTTAGTAACTACATTAAAAAATGTCAAAAATCTAAAAGGTCCACAGTTTTTACATATAGTTACTCAAAAAGGCAAAGGTTATCCAAATGCAGAGGAAAATCCATGTGCTTATCATGGTGTAACTGCTTTTGATCCTGAAACTGGAAAAATGTTAAGCAAGTCTGCTGGCGCACCAAGTTATACGCAAATTTTTAGCGATTGGTTATGTGATATGGCTGCTGAAGAAGAACGTTTAGTTGGTATTACACCTGCAATGCGTGAAGGTTCTGGCTTAGTTGAATTTTCCAAACGTTATCCAGATAGATATTTTGATGTTGGCATTGCCGAACAACATAGTGTCACCTTAGCCGCTGGTTTAGCTTGCGAAGGTTTAAAGCCAGTGCTTGCAATTTATTCAACATTTTTACAACGCGCTTATGATCAATTAATACATGATGTGGCGATACAGAATTTACCCGTATTATTTGCAATTGATCGTGCCGGTTTAGTTGGTGCGGATGGCCCTACTCATTCAGGTCTTTTTGATCTTTCTTATTTACGCTGCATCCCCAATATATTGTTGATGGTGCCTGCTGATGAAAATGAATGTCGGCAAATGTTCACAACAGGGTTTAAACATAATGGACCAAGCGCAGTGCGTTATCCACGTGGCAGTGGTGTTGGTATCGCAGTTGATAAGGCATTAACAACTATACCAATAGCTAAAGCAGAATTACGTCGTAAAGGCAAAAAAATTGCCTTATTAGTATTTGGAACATTGTTAAAAACTGCATTAGAAGCGGCAGAAATATTAGATGCAAGCGTTGTTAATATGCGTTTTATTAAGCCATTAGATATCGAAATGCTAATGCAAATGACGCAACAACATCAATTATTAGTAACTATAGAAGAAAATGTAATTATGGGCGGTGCTGGTAGTGCAGTAAATGAATATTTACAAGCACAAGCAAATTCAATTCCTGTATTAAATTTAGGTTTACCTGATCGCTTTATTGATCATGGGCAATCTGACGCTTTATTAGCAGAATGCGGTTTAAATGCAGCAGGAATAATACGTTCAATTAAAAAGATGTATAAAGAGGATTTATAGTATGAATAAACCAGTGACAATACCTGATGTTCAAAGTAGTGCTGATACGCGCCACCTTGCAATTGATAAAGTAGGTATTAAGGATATAAAATATCCAGTGTGTATTAAGGAACGCGCTGGTGGAGATCAAAATACGATTGCGAATTTCAATATGTATGTAAATTTACCACATAATTTTAAAGGCACACATATGTCTCGATTTGTGGAAATTTTAAATGAAAATGAGCATGAAATTACTCTACAATCGTTTAAGCAAATGCTCACAGAAATGATTGAACGTTTAGAGGCTGATTCTGGGCATGTTGAAATGAATTTTCCTTATTTTATCAGAAAATCAGCCCCAGTTTCTGGTGTTAAAAGCCTATTAGATTATGATGTTACATTTCTTGGAGATATAACAAATGGTTCACCATCAATAACGCTGAAAATTGTGGTGCCTGTAACCAGTTTATGCCCATGTTCTAAAAAAATATCTGATTATGGTGCCCATAACCAACGTTCTCATGTAACAATTACCGCTAAAACCAATGGCTTTTTGTGGATAGAAGATATTATTGATATAGTTGAACAACAAGCATCATGCGAATTATATGGTCTTTTAAAACGCCCAGATGAGAAGTATGTAACTGAATATGCTTATGATCATCCTAAATTTGTAGAAGATATAGTACGTGATATTGCCACTAAATTAAATGATGAAAATCGAATATCTTCTTATGTTGTTGAATCTGAAAATTTTGAATCTATTCACAATCACTCTGCTTATGCTATGATAAAAAACGATAAAATCTCATAATTTTTAGTAGTAATGTGCAAGTTTTACTTGCACTTTATCGCTAATAATTAGAAAATTAGAGTCATACATAATAATGAGATTTATAAAACTGGATATCAGCCATGAAACAACTTGCCTTCTTGTTTATTCTAACAATATTTATTAACTCCTGTGCATTAATTGAATCTTCCAAAAAAGATAAAAAAATATCAAGTGATGGTGAGGATAATGATACATCAGAAAATATTGTAGATTTTTCGATGCCATTATTAGAAAATGAAGAAGGCATAATTTACCCATATTTTAAAAATAAATTATTAGTAGAATGCGAAAGTAATTTAGACTCAGTTTTTAAAATTTTAGGTGATCCTACAGATATTAAAGTTGAAAAATTTACTAATGCCTATGTTAAATCACAAACAGATGAATTACATAAAATCTTTTTTGATGGTATTGAATTGAGTGCATATATAATTAGAAATTCTGAAGTGGTAGAAGATTCAGATATATTAATTAATATTACTTTAACAGGAAAGGAATATAAATTACCCGGTGATATTAGAATCGGTTCGTCATTAAATCAAGTTAAACAACATTTAAAGCCATTGTTATCAGTAGATAGTTATTTTGTTTATCAGAATGTATTTGAGGGTGGTTTTGAAGAAGAAGTTCATTTATTTTTTTCAGAGACTAATAAATTAAGCAAGGTTATTTGGTATTGTCTTGGTTAGCCAAAGCTGACAGGTTTTTAAAAACTGTCAAGTTAAGGGCAACCACAAGGGATTCCCCCTACAATAAAAAAACTTCAAATTAGGTGATCCAGACTTATTAGTTGGGCGAGAAAAAGAATTTAAACAATTCGGCAAATGGATAAACAACCTAGAAGGAAAAGCGGCAAAACCAGCTTTGTGCAACGGATTTTTAACCAATTGTGGAGTGAAAATAAAGAAGTTATTCCATTTTATTTTGACTTTGCTGAAAATAAAATGTGGTATCCAGATTTGGCAATTAAATATTACCGAGCTTTTGCTTCACAATATATTTCCTTTATTACTCAAACTCCTAAACTTGTAAAACAACCATTATCTTTAAAAGAGATCAGAGAATTTGGTGTCAGTAAATCAATTAAAGCTTTAGTTGATGATGTTGACTTTCTAATTGAAAATAAAGAACTTGGAGGTAGTCATGGTTTAATGTGGAAAACTGCTTGTACTGCACCACATCGTTTTGCAGATTTGTATGATCAACGAATTTTAGTCATTTTAGATGAATTTCAAAATATTACAAAATATATATATCCCGATCAACATTATAAAGAAGCACCAATTGATACTTTAGCTGGCAGTTATCACTCTCTTGCCGAATCAAAAGTAGCACCAATGCTAGTAACTGGCTCTTATGCTGGTTGGCTATTAAAAGTCATATCTAAATATTTAGAAGCAGGTAGATTGAAACAAACACGCTTTTCACCATACCTAACAGAAGATGAAGGCTTACAAGCAGTCTATAAATATGCCTCATTTTATGAAGAGCCTATTACTAATGACACTGCTATGCAAATCAATGAATTATGTATGGCGGATCCGTTTTTTATTTCTTGTGTCATAATCAGCGATTATGAAGAGAAAGATTTAACAACTTCAGAAGGAGTAATGGGTACTGTTAATTATGAAATTTCAGAATAAAATGCTGAAATGTACTTAACTTGGGGAGAATATATTCATCATACTGTCAATGAAGTAAATGACAAAAATGCGAAAAATATTTTGTTATTTTTGAGTCAAAATAATGACAAATATTTCACACCAAAAGAATTAAAAGAAAAATTAGGTTTAGATTTAGAAGTTAATGAAATCCATAAACACACATCGTTCTAAAAGAAGCTGATTTGATTAATAGAGCTGTTTCTAATATTGATTTTAAAGGTTTAGAAGATGGAACACTAAATTTAATTTTACGCAAGAGCTTTGAGAAAGAAATCAAAGACTTTGCACCTGATTTAAAACAATAATTTGCTGGTAGAATTGCTAAATTAACTCATACAAATAAACAATTACAGGGAAAAATAAACTCTCTAACTGGTAAAATGGCTGAAAATATGTTAGCCACCGCCTTTAGAAGCAAAAAACGTTTTAGCTTATCCAAATTTTTTCAGAATGTTACAGACAATACAACTTTAAATATTCAAAAAGTAAAAGAAAGAGTTCATATTCAGCGTGAAGATGGTAAAAATATGGAACTTGATATTGTTGCTCAATCTTCATGTGGCAGAGTTGTTTTAGTCGAAGTGAAAAAAACTCAGAGTAAAATGGGCTTAAACAAAATGGAAGACTTTCAAGAGAAAGTTGAGGTTTATAAGACTCTTTTTCCTGACGCTATTGTTTTAGCTACTTATTTGTCTTTGGGTGGTTTTACTGAAGAGGCTGGTGATTTTTGTTTAAAGCATGGAATTGGTGTGGCTGATAAAATTGAGGAGTTGTAATTTTATGTCAAATAGTTATGAGTATGTTTTTTATTTTATGTTTCGTACTTATCTCTGGAAGGAGGATGGTAGTCGTTGGGATGAGCCGCCTACTTTGGGGCTTGATCCTCGTAAACGTACTGTTTCTGCTGAGGGTATTCGCTTTGAGTCTGATAAACGGTTGTTTCGGCGCGATGTTGCTGCCGGTGAGTCTCTTGATCAATGGAAGAAGTATTTTCAGTTAGCTTGGCAGGATGTTTGTCAAGTTTATAGTTCTGATTTTTGTGAAAAAGCTTTGTTTGGTGTGGCTTTGTTGGTTTTGGATGAGGGCGAAACTGTTGAGCAACATTCTGTTAATATTGATGTTTCTGATGATGATAATTCTCAGTTGCGCTTTATTAACCCTCGCTATAATAAGAATTTGTTTCGTATTCAAGCGGCTGATTCCTGAAGCCAATGAATCTGTTTCGTTAGCTCCTATTGAGGCTGGCGCTTTTTGTTATGGCGGAGGTAGTCAGGATTGGAAAACTTCGGTGGAGAAGTTGTTGGCAATTTCGGCGTATTGATGAGGCAGCTAAAATTTTACGTCCACGTTTGCAGGCTAAAAGGACTTTTTATACTAATTATGCTGATGAAAATGATGGTACTCGTCTTGTTTGTGCGCGTACTGGTATTTTGGCAGATCAGTTGAATGAAATGCAAGTTCTTAGTAATGAAGCACAGTTTTTAAGTAGTCGTATTCAGGGTGCCTTGCAGACTTTGGATGTTAATGGTGAAAATTTAGCTAGACGTTTAGAAGAAATTAGTAGTTATGCCTCAGAAAAAAATTTACAATTAGATTTTCATCAGGCTCAGAAAACTGAACATTTACGTTGGAAACCGCCGTTTGATGATATACCTGTATTATCTTTGTTTGATCTTAGTATTAAAAAATTACAAGATCATCAGGTTTATATTGATTATCAAGTTAAATATCTTAATGGTTTACAGGATAGATGGCGTTTATTTTTGGAAAATAGGCAGACACATGCTGGTGAATATTTAAATACTCTTGGTACCATTTTAATACTTTTATTGGCTGGTAGCGCAGGTACCGCTGGTATAATATTTAATTTTAAGGGTAAGGGTATTGAGTTAGATGCTCAGAGTATTTGGATTTATTGGTTATTAATTACTTTGTTGTTAATACCTATAGGGTGGCGTATTAGTTGTTGGCTTGGAAAACGGTTTTGTTGTTTGTTTTTTCGAGTTGGTTTTGTTAAACGATTGTGTAATTTTTTTAAGTGGATAAGGAGTTTTATTTAATATGAGTAGTTTACGTGATGATATTCAAAATTTTATGAATGATTTGCAAGGGTTGTTAGATCAGCATCAAGATGATCAGGCGTTTGTTGATGCTGTTAAAGAAAAGTGGTCAAATAAACATGATTTTCGTCGTTCTTTTATAATTGCTTGTCAAAAGACAGGTGGTTTACGTTTGTTAGATGAGGGTGGTGAGGAAAATGATGATTCTCGCCCCAATGAGCCAGTTGGTAGATTTTAGTTTTGTTGTCGTTGTACATTGCCTAATACTGAAAAACATGCCCAATATGAAAAGTCTTCAAATGGCGGTATAAATAATGCGGTTGATGCAAGTTGATCTAGCAATTCATAGCATGGATTTTTATCGTCTAAATTGAATTCTGTTGCTATGTTTTCTAAGTCTTCTTGCCCCATTTGTTTTAAGGCTTTACGCGCATTTGCCGCTACAATATGCCACGGCATTTGTGGATTTTGTTGGGCAATTTTATAAAAATAATAGTTAAAACATAGGGCTGCTAGTCCATTACATGACCATAGGGTTCCTACTACGGTTTTTACGCCGGCTGCTGCTAAACTTGGTCCAATTCCTATTGGTGTTAGTAAGCCTTCTGTTTGTTGTCCAGTTAGGTTCGATTCACAGGCTGATAAGATTATTATGTCTAGTGTTGATGGTAGTTGGGTACATGTCCATAGTGGTAATTTTATTGCTGGTTGTGTATCTGTTTTTCCTTGTAGTTGTAAGCCGCTGGCTATGGGGTTTTTGCGATCATAGTTTCCGTGCATACATAGGTGGGCTTGTTTTTTATTGGCTAGGTGGTGTAGTGCGTCAAATACTGATGGGCATGGGTTTTCTAGTTGGGTGTTATGTTGTTTTGCTACCCATCGCGCTTCTTTTACCATACATTGTGCTTGCCCTTGTGGATCGGATGTTACCCAAAATCCCCCCTTTCGTAAAGGGGGGTTAGGGTGGATTTCAACCAATGTGCTAAGTTAATTTCTCGCACTAGGATATTTTCTAGTTGTGGCAAGATTTCCCAAGGTAATTGTGCTAATGGGGCTGGAAATATTATGGTTATTTGTTCTAATTGCGCTGCCCATTGTTTTAGTGTGTCGGCTAATTTTTGCACTGGTTCTGTTTGCATGACTTTTTCCCAGTTTGGATTGTTGCCGCTTATTCCTCCAGTATTACGTTTGTGTTGTTCAAAATTTATAGTCCATTGATTTATTACGCTATCTTTGCTTTTTTCTAGCCAAAGTTCTTGTTTAGCACAATTGTCTGGTAGGTCTTTTAAGGATAAGCCTGTTTGATCTAGCCATAATATTCGTAGTCGTTGCCGTATTGGGTCAAAAAATGGTTGTAATAAGGCTTGTTTTGCTTGTAGGTGTTGTTTACAGGTATCAATTGTGGGTGTTTTATATGACATCCATTCAGAAATTTGAGATAGCCATATTTGTAAAAGTGGCCAAGCTTCATTTTCTGAGGGTGGATTATTACCTCCAAGTTCATCTATACTTTTTCTTAAGCCATACCATAAGGTCTTACCCAAATTTATATCCCAATTATCGGGCAATTTCATTGTTAAACCGGCTAATCCTATTCGTGAGCGTTCTAGTATTTGCCATAAATTTTCTATGTTTTCAGAATCTTGAAGGTTTTCTTGTAATAGTACTTTTGACCAATTATGTACGGTTTTTCCTAAATCTGGATGCTTGGGTTGATAAATTGAGACAGCGCGATTTAGGCGGTGTTTTAAGGCGTGGATTGTGTCTAATACTGGTGTGGTTTGGTCGATTTTGGCTTGTTTTTCTAGCCAGTTTTGTATGGCAAATTCTATTTTTTTAGGTGCATCACCTAATATTACCATTGCTAATGCTTGATGATAAGTTGAAAATTTAATAAAAGAAATTTTTTGAAAATTTCCTTGAAAATTATAATTTTCTAAAGCTGTCAATAGTCTTGCTACAATTTCAGCTTTATTTTTGGCATTTTCCCAAGCCAAATTTAATTGGCTTAATAGTTTATTTGGTTTGCCTTCTAATAATTCTTTTAACCAAGTTTGTAACTTAGGTTGTTCAAAATTAGCGGCTTCTAGTGCGATATTTAAACCTTGTGTATTTAATGAATCTAACAATATGTAGAGGGGTGATTCTGTAGCCTTGCACCAAGTTTGCCAATCGCTATCAGCCAATGCCGCTTGTAATGATTCTGTTTGTTGCCAAGCTTGATTGTGTAACCAATTTTTTACTATTAAGTCGGCTAGTATTTGCCAACAATATTCCCAATGCAATATCTGATAATTCTTCTAAACCAATAAATATGGCAGTTTTGCTGCGTGTTACCGCGCATTGCCAGTGTGAATCATTTTTAGCTATACCTGTTTGTGATGGCAATTGCTGATAGGCTTCTATGTTTTTACGCAATTTATGATTTGTTTTCCAGTGGCGAATTTTTTGCCAGTATGAGAGTTTTTCTAAGGCTGTTAGATCGTTTAAATTATTGGGTTGAATATTTAGTTTTTGCCAAAGCTGTTGTAATTGTAGAGTTAAGTTTTGTTGTTGTTTGAGTATCTCTTGAGCGTATTGTACTGTATGCGACATTTAGATGAACACTATGTAAAAGCAGTAAACAATAACATCCTTGTAATTATTATGTCATATCCTATTTTAAATCCCGTAAAAAAAATAGATTTTAATATGTTATTATATAACTAATTATATTAGACTTGTCCCTAAATAATTAAACAGGTTTAAAACTGTTGTTAGTACAACGAATTAAGAAATAAACGAAACGCAGTCAGCGCAGCTAAACAAATTACTTCGTTACTTAGCTTACTCCGCTTCGCTCCGTGACTGCGTATCGCTGACTTAGCTGCGCTGACTTCGTATCGTATCGTTTCGTTTATTTCTTAATTCGTTGTACTACAGACCAGTTTTATTTTGGCGAAGGTATTACTTATTAAGGGACATGTCTATTAGAAAATAACCTACAAAGCTAGATAAACAATTTAGGAGTTAAGTTATGTGTATTACAATAAAAAACAAATACATAGATCCATTAACAGACTTTGGTTTTAAGCGAATATTTGGAACCTATGAAAATAGAAAATTCCTGATAAGTTTTCTGAATGACTTATTAGATATTGAAGATAAAATAGTATCAATTGAATACAAGAACTTAGAAAAACTTGGCTTAAATCCATCTGATCGAAAAACCATCTATGACATATATTGCACAGATGAAAAAAACAACAATTTTATAGTTGAACTACAAAGAGCAAAACAAAAATATTTCAAGGATAGAAGTATTTATTACCCAACATTCCCCATCCAAGAACAATCCAAACATGGAGACTGGGATTATAAATTAAAAAAGGTTTATTTTGTTGGAATACTAGATTTTACATTCAAAGATGCTAGATTAAAACAAAACCAAACAGACACAAAATACTTAACAAAAGTTGATCTAAAAGATGATAACAATGAAGTTTTTTATGACAAACTAAGTTATTATTTTTTAGAAATGCCAAAATTTAGGAAACAAGAAAAAGACTTATCCAATCACTTAGAAATGTGGTTGTACTATTTAACTAATTTAGAACAACTAGCAGAAATTCCTAAAGTCTTAAAAACAGATGACTTAATAAGAGAAGCCTTTGACTTAGCAGAATTTTTAGCCATGAGCAAAGATGAACAATTTGCTTATCAAATGGATTTAAAAACCAGATTAGATAATAAAAATGCACTAGATTATGCCGAAGAAAAGGGCATTAAAAAAGGAAAAGAAATGGGCGTTAAAGAAAATAAATTTGAAGTAGCTAAAAGTTTATTGCAACAAAATATTGATATTAACGTCATTATAAAATCTACCGGTTTAACAAATGAAGAAATTCAAAAGTTATTAACTGAAGAGTAACAAGCCTACAAAAGGGGTGTGACCGAAATTTACTGACGTTACTGTGTATGATGTCAAATCAAAACATTTGCACATGAATAAACACCGCCTTGGAATAAATTCCAAGGCGATGTTGAGTTTATGTAAAATCGCATTACTTCTCAAACCGAAAACAGAATTTTAAAAATTCCCGGACAAACAGCCGCTGAACAAATAGTCAAATTGGCTGAAGCGCGATTTTATTCTTATGCTGCTAATGCTTCTAAACGACTCAACCAATCATTGAAACCCTTACATTTTTCTCGTAAAACATCAAGTCCTATTTCTTTAGCAATATTAGGACCGTGGGTTGTTTTACGATATGGCGTTACTGCAAGCCGTTTTGATGGTGCTGTTTGCGACGAATTGTTAATCAATTCTGGATTTCCATTGAATTGATCTAAAATATCTTCTGCCCAAGGTCTTATTTCGTCTTGCTGAAGGAGAGGAAAATAACAAGCCTTCAAACTCATACATCTGAATATAGGGAATTATTTTTACCATTCAGGGCGACCTCCAATAAGATTCTTATTCCATATATCACCCATTCCATAATCATCTAACCAATGATTCAAACTGCTTTTATCCAGTCTTCTAAAAGTGGATACTCCCTTTTCCTGATCTACAACAATAAACTCTTCGGGCGCAAACAAGTTTGCAAAAGATACAGACTGAGTAGAACAAATCACTTGATTTTCTTTTGCAATAGATTTTATCATATCAGCAAGCACCTCTAAAGACGCAGGATGTAAACCTAATTCTGGTTCGTCCAATACAATTGTATTTGGTCGCAATTCTTGAGGTTGCAAAAACAAGCTAGCCAAACAAATAAAACGTGCTGTACCATCAGAAAGTTGATTTGCTGAGAAAGTTTCGTCATGATCACGATGCAACCATTTCAATAAAATTTTTTCTTCCCCCTCTCTTCCTCGTGGTTCCAGATAAAAATCATGAAAAAATGGTGCAACAGTTTGAATTGTTGAAACTATATCTCGATAATATTTAGGATAATCAGTTCGCAACCTATACAGAAAAGATGCAATATTTTTTGCATCTTTATATAAATAGTCAGAGGCATTTAATTCATTTGCCTGCTTAAAGCCTGCACTAGCACTAGTATCATGAAAGTGATAAACACGAAAGTCTTCCAAATATTCTTGAACCGATTCAGCTTCAGAAAGCAAACCACTTTCACCCAATTTCCCCTTAAGCTGCCACTTCATACCCGTAAATGTGCAAGATTCTTCTTCAAATATCAAAGAATCATTATTTGCGCCATGAACAAAAACAACATGGTAGCCGTTATTTCCAACATCCAATTTAAGGCTAATATTCTGAGTATGTTTTGCACCAAAATGAAAAAAAGTATTAGCAAATCCGTGCTGTTCAACGTAAGTTCTCAACCTGCCTTGAGAAAGCTGATTTAAAAAACTAAATAGCGAAATAAAATTTGATTTACCAGCACCATTTGCACCAATAAGAATATTGATAGCACTCATATTCAAATCAAGTGATTTGATGGATTTGTAACCTTTTACTGAAATGCTCCGAAGGTGTGGAGTTTTATATTCATTTTATGTCATATAATCATCTATAAACTATTGATTGATCTAAAGTTATATTATCACATAAATCACTGTTCAAAACATATATAACTTTTATGTGTTTTATAAAGATGTCATATTTGAGTTAAAATCCTAAAAATATAATGATTGAATAATACACGATGACATCTTATATTTTCAAATATATAACATCCTTGTAGTTAAACCAATGACATTAAATCAAACCCCCCGTATTCGTGAAATACCTTATAATTATACTTCTTTTTCTGATCGGGAAATCGTAATTCGTTTCCTCGGTGAAGCTGGTTGGCAAATCATTGAGCAATTGCGTAATCAGCGGCGTACTGGGCGTTCTGCGCGTATGTTATTTGAGGTGCTTGGCGATATTTGGGTTATTCAACGTAATCCTTTTATTCAAGATGACTTGTTAGAGAATCCTAAACGTTGGCAAGCTTTACGTCAGGCTTTATATCATCGGCTTGATCAAGTTGTTACTCGCGCTGATGGTAATGATCATGCTTTGCAATTAGAACGTGAAACTCGTCAGGCTGTGGTTCAATTTGAGCAAACTTTGTTAGAGCAAAAGCATTTACGTCAACAATTAACTAAGCGTCTGGCTAAGCATTGTCATCCTGATAATATATGTTTTGATGGATTAGCGCGAGTTTCTCATGCCACTGATGCTACTGATTGGCGAGTAGAAATGCCTTTGGCAGTTTTGAATCCAGATTCAAATGCCGAAATTCATGCAATGGTACAAGTTTGTATTGATTTGGATTTGCCTATTATTCCACGTGGTGGTGGTACAGGTTATACCGGTAGTGCCGTACCTTTGTATGCTAATAGTATAGTCATCAATACCGAAAAACTCGATTTTATTGAACCTGTAGAATTCCATGACAATATGGCGACAATTCGAGTCGGTGCTGGTGCAGTTACTAGGCGAGTTGCTGAAGCGGCTGAAGATGTCGGTTATGTATTTGCAGTTGATCCAACTTCTCAAGACGCATCAACCATTGGTGGCAATATTGCCATGAATGCCGGTGGTAAAAAGGCAGTACTTTGGGGTACGACTTTAGACAATCTTGCCGCTTGGGAAATGGTTATGCCCAATGGTAATTGGTTAAAAGTTGAGCGTCTGAATCATAATCTAGGCAAAATTCATAAGCAAGAAATGGTTGAATTTCGCATTACTTCTCAAAGCGAAAACAGAATTTTAAAAATTCCCGGACAATCATTACGTAAAGTAGGATTAGGCAAAGACGTTACCGACAAAACCTTATTTGAATTGCCCGGCGTACAAAAAGAAGGTTGTGATGGCTTAATAACATCAGCCGTATTTGTGCTGCATAAACAAGCTAAATATACTAGAACTGTATGTTTAGAATTTTTTGGAGCTGTAAAAGATGCCGTACCTGCAATCGTTGAAACCATCGAATATATAGAAAATACACCCAAAGTATTATTAGCCGGCTTAGAACATTTAGATGAACATTATGTAAAAGCGGTAAAATATCAAACCAAAGCCGCTCGCCCTCATTTACCAATAATGATCTTATTAGCAGACATAATAAGTGATGATGAAACTGCTTTAAATGCCGCCGCTGAACAAATAGTCAAATTAGCAGAAGCGCGACAAGCTGAAGGTTTTATTGCACACTCTGCTGAAAAACGTAAACAATTTTGGGCTGAACGCGCTCGCACAGCGGCAATTGCTGCACATACTAATGCCTTTAAAATCAATGAAGATGTGGTTATTCCTTTACATCGCTTAGGTGAATATCATGAAGGCATTGCAGAAATTAATGCTGAACAAGCTATAAAAAATGATCAAGCTATATTAGCGGCAATAAAATCTTATATAGAAACACTCGATATTGCAGAAACTAAGCGTCAACTAGCATTAGATTTAGTAGATATAGCCCAGATAAAAAACATATTTCCAGAGCATGAAGCTAAAATAGATGAAATCTATCAGCGCATCAATGCCAGCCGCTTACTAGTTGCCACTCATATGCACGCTGGTGATGGTAATGTACATACAAATATTCCAGTACATTCTAACGACTATGCCATGATGCACGAAGCTGAAATAGTTGTAGCGCGTATCATGAAACTAGCCGAATCATTAGACGGAGTAATTTCTGGAGAACATGGAATTGGCATTACAAAATACCAATTTTTATCAGCAGATAAACGCGAAAATTTCACAAAATACAAACAACATATTGATCCAAAAAGTATTTTTAATAGAGGCAAATTATTAGCCGGCGCAACATTAGAAAATGCCTATACACCATCACTACGCTTATTAGCACAAGAAGCCCTAATTTTAGAAGCAACCGACTTAAACGAATTAAACGAAGAAATCAAAGATTGCCTACGCTGTGGAAAATGCAAACCAGTATGTACAACTCATGTGCCACGCGCAAATTTATTATATTCACCACGTAACAAAATTTTAGCAACTGGCTTATTAATAGAAGCTGTACTATACGAAGAACAAACTAGACGCGGAATTTCATTAGATCATTATTCGGCATTTAACGATGTAGCAGATCATTGTACAGTCTGTCATCGTTGCTTAAGCCCTTGCCCAGTTAATATAGACTTTGGCGATGTGACGGTAAAAATGCGAGAAATTTTACGCGCTCAAGGCAAAAAGTCATCAAATCCCGGCACATGGCTATCAATGCAATTTCTAAACATAACCAATCCACGCGCCATAAGCCTAATGCGCAATTTATTGATTAAGGGCGGATATGCAGGGCAAAGATTAGGCTATAAAGCAGCCAAATTATTAGGATTAACAAAACCAAAAACCCCACGTGCCACCACCAAAACCCCAAATGTACCAACACAAATAATAAACTTTGTCAACAAACCCTTGCCTAAAAAAGTACCTCCAAAACCAATGCGTAGTTTACTAGGTTTAGACAGCGACAAACACATACCAATAATCGCTAATCCTAATAAAGAACAAACAGAAACAGCATTCTACTTTCCCGGCTGCGGCTCAGAACGATTATTCAGCCAAGTTGGATTAGCGACACTGGCAATGTTATATGAAGTTGGAGTGCAAACCGTATTACCACCGGGTTACTTATGTTGTGGCTACCCACAAGCGGCAGGAGGTGACAAAGAAAAAGGACAAGCAATATCTACACAAAACAGAGTCTTATTCCATCGCATCGCCAACACCTTAAACTATTTAGACATCAAAACAGTAATAGTATCCTGCGGCACCTGCCTAGATCAACTACTAAAATATGAATTCCAACAAATATTCCCTGATTGCCGCTTATTAGACATCCATGAACTACTAATGGAAAAAGGCATAGCATTAGAAGGAATAAAAGGCGTAGAATACCTATACCACGATCCCTGCCACACCCCTATGAAAGTTCATGACCCATTAAAAGTAGCAAGCACACTAATTGGAAAAAATATAGAACTATCAGATAGATGTTGTGGAGAAGCAGGAACATTTGCAGTATCAAGACCAGACATAGCAACCCAAGTGCGCTACCGCAAACAAGAAGAGATAGAAAAAGGACTAAAAAAATTAAACAGCGACAAAGTTAAAATATTAACAAGCTGCCCCGCCTGCCAACAAGGCTTAGCCCGTTACAGTGATGAAACTGGGATAGAGCCAGACTATATAGTCGTAGAACTCGCTAAATATCATTTGGGTGAAAACTGGGGGATGGAATTTGTTGATAAGATTCAATTGGATGGTGTTGAGAGGGTGTTGTTGTAAACCATCAGGATAAATAAAAACTCTCAGACCTGTCAGGTTTTTAAAACCTGACAGGTCTTTAGGTTAGGATAAATCAAAACTATACTAATCAGCTATAGCATTACCCGATTTAGTTAAGTCCAAACCTAACACAATAGGTAAACGCTATACACCCTATAACTGTCTCTAGTGATCAATTTTTGCATGAAGTTTAACAATAGAAATAATTAATCATGCAAGAGGTTAAATTAACTAATGAAACAAATTAACAATCAGTATCTACTTATGTACCACCTAAAATCACAGTATATAAGAAATAAAAGTTATTACAAACTGTGGCAGTATTGGGGTGTTTTCCTAACCCGTTTAATTAAGTAATACTTCTGGCCAAAAATCTGGGTTAATAAACTGTTCATATGACCACGGACATTCTTGTGGGAAAACTTTAATATCTAGCCCAGTTTCACGAACTGCACCTGTCACTGCATAATCATAAGCTTTTTCAATCAATTCAGGTAGTTTGCTTTTTAAACCCGGATTTTCTTCTAAATGGCTTTTGATGCGTTTGCGCTGTTCAATAATCGTGAATTTCCAGCTTCGCCCTTGATAAGCTGGTTGATATTGCCATTTTAACAGGTGCATAAGCAGAGTTTCTAAAAAAGATTGTAAGGCACGCCTTTCTGATTTACTCATATCTTCTATTTCCTCAATAATGTGTTCAAGATCAATCTGGTCAAACTTATGCGCCCGCAATAGGCTTGTCTGTTCTAATGACCAAGTATAAAGATCTTCTTCATAACTTGCTGACATGTCAGTTTCTCCTGTTATTTTTTAAACCAGTTTATAGAATTGGTAGAAATTTTGCACATTATTTTATAATGTACTCTATAGAAATTCAGAATTTATCTAAGAATTTTCCGCAGTTAAAAACTTATAGTGATATTGTTTTACATCCTTTTACAAAACAAGAAACTATGGCACTGCGGAATATTAATCTTAAAATTAAACAAGGTGAGCTGTTTGGATTATTGGGCACTAATGGTGCCGGTAAAACTACCTTGTTGAAAATACTTTGTACTTTGGTATTGCCAAGCTCTGGTTGCGCTTTGGTGCAAGGTTTAGATGTCAAACAACAAGCTAAGCATGTCAAACGTTTGATTGGTTATGTCATTAGTGATGAGCGTAGTTTTTATTGGCGGCTTACTGGTAAGCAGAATTTATTATTCTTTGCTAGCTTGAATAATATTCTTGCTGATAAAGTCGATTATTTGTTAGATTCTGTAGGTTTGACTCAGTTTGATGCCAACAAGTTGTTTAAGGATTATTCTACTGGAATGCGTAAAAAATTGGCTATTGCTAGGGGCTTGTTGACTGATCCTGAAATTTTGATTATGGATGAGCCAGCTAATGGTTTAGATCCTTTGGCTGCTATGCGCTTGCAATCTTTGATTCGAGAATTCTTAGTTGAGCAACAACATAAAACAGTAATTATGGCAACTCATGATTTACATCAAGTAGAAGCTATTTGTGATCGTATTGCAATACTTGACAAGGGTGAAGTTAAAGCTAGCGGCAAAGTTGGAGATTTAAATTTAATGGAAATTTTATCTAATGGCTAAAGTTTTTGCATTTATTTGGCGTGATTTTATCACCGAAAGTAGTTATAAACTTAGCTTTTTATTGCAAATATTTAATTTGTTTACCTCACTTTTACTGTTCTTCTTTTTATCTAAATTGTTGGAAGGTTTAGATATAATTTCCTTGAAACCTTATGGCGGTGATTATTTTTCATTTGTAGTAATTGGCGGCGCGTTTTTTGCATTTTTTGAGGTGGCTTTACAGACATTAAGCAAGAGTATTAGAGATGGGCAAATGCTTGGAACCTTGGAAGCTTTGTTGGTAACTCAAACAGAGATTCCGTTGATTTTGATTGCTTCATCTATTTATAGTTTTATTTGGGCAACTATTAAGTCGGTTATTTATTTATTACTGGGCGTGCTGTTATTTGATTTAGATTTAAGTAATGCCAATTTTATTGGTGTTGCTGTAATGCTGTTATTGACTATTACAGCTTTTAGTGGCTTTGGAATTTTGGCTGCTAGTTTTGTAATGGTGTTAAAAAAAGGCGATCCTATCAATTTTATTTTAAGCAACTTGTCTAAGCTCTTAGGAGGATTTTATTATCCTATTTCAGTCTTACCAGATTGGTTACAGGTGATTTCTTATTTATTACCTGTGACTTATGTGCTTGAAGGAATGCGATTAGCTTTTTTGCAAGGTTATACTATTTCACAATTGCTGCCTAATATAATGGTGTTAAGCATCTTTTCTTTAATAATGTTGCCGATTAGTATTTGGATTTTTTCTAAAGCAGTGCAAAGAGCAAAACAGGATGGCACGCTTACACAATATTAACAAAACTAATGAAATATTGGCTAAAAAATTGACACATTTATTATTAAATAATGAACAACAATTAAATTGTTTATCATATCTTGAATGGGATGTATTATTACGTAGTGCTATAAAACATGGCGTTGCTCCTTTAGTTTATCAGCGTGTTAAGAATTTTGATAACATTCCTAAAGATATTCTAGCTGGTTTCAGTCAGGCTTACTATGGAAATATGTTAAGAAATGCACGCTATTATGAAGAATTAGCTAAAATAATAAAACAGTTTCAAGATAATGATATTGAAGTTATAGTGCTGAAAGGTGCTTATTTAGCAAAAACAGTTTATGAATCTGATGCACTTAGATTTATTGGTGATATGGATTTAATGGTAAAAGTAGCCGATTTAGCTAAAACTCAGAATCTGCTGTTAAAATTAGGATATAAACAAAAGAAACACAATTTAACTATTGAAGAGCAATGCTCAATACATCATCACCTGATTGATTTCAAAAAAGAAGGTACGTTTAACATTGATCTGCATTGGAATCTTGGTTTAACATTTAAAATCAATCCAGAAATGCTATGGCAGGCAGCACAGCCTTGTACAATTGGCAATATTAAAGCTCAATGTTTATCTCCTGAAGATTTATTATTTCATGCTTGTTTTCATGCAGGCTATGCAAACAATTTTCATGGAATGCGGTTTTTGTATGACATTGAAAAAACTATAGCCCATTTTCAAATAGATTGGAATTTATTATTTGAACGCGCTTGTCAATGGAAAGCTGAAAAGGTAGTTTACTTAGCACTGTATATAGCTAAGGATTGTTTAGCGGCACAAGTGCCAGACAAAGTATTGGATGAATTTAAACCAGAAGATTTTAATTTAGAATTAGTAACAACCACCAAAGAAATTATCAATGCCAATATAGATTATCAGCTATGTTCTATAAATCTAGCCAGCCTATGGATGACTAACAAATCACTACGAAAAAAATTATCCATAATAATAAATAGAACATTACTCTCACCGAAAAGTCTAGCTGTTCTTTATAACTTACCCACCAACTCATGGCGAGTTTATTTTTATTATCCGGTACGTTTTAAATATCTGATTGTACGATATACTGGTATTATTTTTGGACGTTTTCGTGGTGATAGAAAAATGCAAGCATTGACTTCACAGAATAATAAAATTACTCGTATTTTGGATTGGATGAAATTGCGTAGCTTGAGTTAGATAAAATCCGTTTATTCCGTAAATTCGTTGTACTATCGATTTTTTTTATTAAGTACAACGAATTTACGGAATAAACGAAACGATACTATACAAAGTCAGCAGTAGCTAAGTCAGTGCAGATAATTTTATTTATGGAATAAATAAAATAATTTATCACCATTTAGGGGGGTGAGGGGGGCTTAATATTTTTTTTGCAAAACAAACTTGACTTGCACTATTTATATTATTGAAATTAAGTGATTTGATCACAAATTTCATAGCATGAAATACGATTACAAAATAGAACTTAAAGTAAGAGATTACGAGTGTGATGTACAAGGCATCGTTAATAATGCTGTGTATATGAATTATTTGGAACATGCTCGCCACGAATTTTTTTTAACACAAGGAATAGATTTTGTCGAGCTTGCAAAACAAAATATTAATCTGGTAGTTGTTCGTGCAGAATTAGATTATAAGTTCCCTTTAAAATCGGGTGATAAATTTTGGATAGCTGTGAATTTTGAGAACTTATCACCTATTAGATTTGCTTTTAATCAAGATATTTATCGTACAGAAGATGATAAACTGATCTTAAAAGCCAAGATTATTGGCACTTCTTTGAATGAAAAAGGTAAACCAATAAGTTTAATACATGTCTCATAATCATAAAGTAGAAAATTATAATCGAGCTTTTGCTATTGGTATTATTCTTAATATCACTTTTGTTGTTGTAGAAGCAACTTATGGGGTTCTTGCCGGCTCTTTAGCTTTATTGGCTGACGCTGGGCATAATTTAAGTGATGTTTTAAGTTTATTAATTGCATGGGGTGCAATTTTTTTAGCTAAAAAGCCTGTCACCGAGAAAAGAACTTATGGTTTTCGTAAGTTTACAATTATGGCTTCTACTGTTAGTGCTATTTTATTGCTGGTAGCACTGGGAGGTATAGCATGGGAAGCAATTGGACGATTTGCTAATCCACAAGCTGTAGAAGGTTCTACCCTTATAATTGTTGCCGCAATTGGTGTCGTAATCAATACAATTACAGCATTGTTATTTGTCTCAGGGCATAAGCATGATTTAAATATTAAGGGTGCTTTTCTTCATATGACAGCAGATGCTGCTATTTCTTTTGGTGTTGTCATTGGTGGTTTGTTAATTATGCAAACTAATTGGTTAATCATTGATCCTTTGATAAGTATAATTATTGTGATAATTATACTTATAGGAACATGGGGTTTGTTGCGGGATTCAGTTAATTTGTTAGTTGATGCTGTTCCTGAAGGGATTGATACTAAAGGAATAACAGAATATTTATCCAATCTTAAATCTGTCAATAACATACATGATCTGCATATTTGGGCTTTAAGCACTACAGAAACAGCTTTAACGGTGCATCTGGTGGTAACTGATAATGTATCATTGCAACAAATTCAAAAGCATTTACATAATAATTTTGATATTGAACACGCTACTATTCAAGTTGAAAGAGCTGAAGATGCTAATATGGAATATGATCCCGTGTGTCATTAAGCTTCAAAAAATGTTCACGATAATATTTTAGTTCTTCAATTGAAGCATGAATATCACTCATAGCCAAATGATCTGATTCTTTTTCAAATTTGGCTAACTCGGGTTTCCAAGCTTGTGCTAATACTTTTATCGCGCTGACATCTAAATGCCGATAATGGAAATATTGTTCTAATGTCGGCATATATTCAAATAGAAATCTTCTGTCTTGACAAATACTATTTCCGCACATAGGTGAGCTATTTGCAGGTACATATTGTTTTAGAAATTCTAAAGTCTGATTTTCAGCAGTTGCCATGTCAATCTTACTTTCTTTGACTCTTTGTGATAAGCCTGATTTAGCGTGTTGTTTGGTATTCCAGTCATCCATTCCGTCAAGTATTTGATTACTTTGGTGAATAGCCAATTCTGGACCTTCTGCGATAACATTTAAATTGACATCTGTGACAAGAGTCGCAATTTCTATGATAATATCATTATGAGGATCAAGCCCCGTCATTTCTAAATCGATCCAAATTAAATTGTTGTTATTATCTTCTTTTGACATAAATTAAACCTATGAATGAATTTAGCTATATATTTTTAATATTTTTACTATTTGGAACTGGCTTACAAATTTGGTTAGCTCAACGACATCGAACTTATGTAACTAAGCATAAAAAATCCGTGCCAGCCGCTTTTGCTGAAAAAATTTCTCTTGAGGATCATCAAAAAGCTGCCGCTTATACTTTAGCAAAAACTAGCTTTGCTCAAAAGATGTTTATTTTTGAAGTACTATTATTATTAGTATGGACATTTGGCGGCTTGCTTGAAACTTTAGATCAGCAATTGCGTAGTTTTGGCTGGTCAGAATTATGGACTGGAGTTGCTGTCTTAATAAGTTTCAGTTTAGTATCTAGTGTCTTAGATTTGCCTTCTACTATTTATAGTACTTTTCGTATTGAAGCAAAATTTGGCTTTAATCGTACTACAGCCAGTGTATTTATGACGGATTTATTTAAGTCTTTTTTAATCAGTATTATTATAGGTGTTCCTTTTGCAACTTTAGTTTTATGGTTAATGGGCTATGCAGGTGAATATTGGTGGTTAAGTGTTTGGTTAGTATGGATGGGTTTTAGTTTCTTGATGATTTGGGCATATCCAACTTTTATTGCTCCTATGTTTAATAAATTTAAACCGATTGAAAATGAAGAATTAAAGCAGGGAATTGAACATTTATTAAGCAGTAATGGCTTTAGTAGTCAAGGTATATTTGTAATGGATGGTTCTAAACGCAGTGGGCATGGTAATGCTTATTTTACTGGTTTTGGTAAAAATAAACGTATCGTTTTTTACGACACATTGTTAGATGGATTGACTAAAGATGAAGTGGTTGCGGTATTAGCACATGAAGTTGGACATTTTAAACGTAAACATATTCAAAAACGTATTGTTTGGATGTCAATTTCCAGTCTTGGCGGCTTAGCCTTATTAGGTTGGTTAATGCAACAGCAATGGTTCTTTAATGGTTTAGGTGTTAGCACTCCATCTACTTATATGGCATTATTATTATTTATGTTGGCATTACCAATATTTACTTTTTTCTTGCAGCCATTAAGTGCATGGTTATCTCGTAAACATGAATTTGAAGCAGATGATTTTGCCGCTCAAGAAGCAAATGCTTCAACTCTAATACAAGCCTTAGTAAAAATGTACAAAGAAAATGCTAGTAGCTTAACACCAGATCCATTATATTCAGCATTTTATGACTCACATCCACCGGCACCAGTGCGTATAGCGCATTTATCAGCAAAATTATAAAAAAACTTCTTGACTTTTGAGTTATAAGGCTTTAGAATACGCACAAATAACTCGCCCAGATAGCTCAGTTGGTAGAGCAAAGGACTGAAAATCCTTGTGTCCCTGGTTCGATTCCAGGTCTGGGCACATTTCCTTTTTTCCCTTCCCATTTTGATTTTTTTACCACATTTCTATAATTATAATTATTTTATATAATCTGTAACTTTAATACTATATATAAGGTTTTTATGGCAAGACTTATGCTGTAAACAGCACTATTTAGTGATTGAAAATATTTATCTAAAATAAATAATATGGTATTATTATTCTAACTGTTGATTATGGTAGCAGTTGTAATAACAAAACATTTTTTGACGTTATGGAGTTAATTATGGATCTAATTAAATTAAATACTGAAGTATCTTCACCACTAGTTAGTTTATTACATTGTTTAGGAATAAGTTTATTAACAGCAGCTGGAGCTTCTGTGGTGTTAGTTGTTATGGTATTATTATTATCATCAGTATCTTAAACTGCTGATTTTACGTCACTATTTCCTATGTATGTTCATTCTGGCATAGTCAAAAAATCTCTTCCTTTTGGATGGAGTAGTTTACTATTTCTCGCTATTATTGGTATTACCACTTGGCAATTTACTCAAGGCAAAGAAGTCTATTTGAAGGCATGGTTGAGTCGTGCTTTATTACACACTGCATGGGTGCGCACTCAAGCTAGTGGACGTATTGTAAAACCTTGGCCTTGGGCGAATACTTGGCCGCTGGGGCGTATATATGTTCCACGTTTAAATATGGAACAAATTATATTATTTAATAATAGTAATAATATATTAAGTCTGGCTATCAGTCATGCAAATAGTACTGTTTTACCGGGTTATATGGGTAATAGCGTAATCAATATTCATCGAAATATATATGTTTCTTTTTTAAAACATTTAAAACCGAATGATAAAATTGTTCTTGAATCTTTAAATAATGGACGTTGGCATTATACAGTTGCTAATATCTATAAAGTAGATAGAACTACAATTGAGTTTATAAAACCTACTTTAGATAGGCGTTTAACTTTGATTAGTTGTTATCCATGCAAATCTAGAGATGAGAGATGGCGTTATGTTGTAGTAGCAAAAGAAACGGAAAGAGTGGCATTTTAAATAAACCCTAACTACCTAAATAGTTAGGGTTTTTTATTTAATAAACGTTTGCATCCATTGCTAATGGTTTGTCATTTGCCTTTAACTCACCCTTAGTTAATTTGATTTTAGTTTGGTAATAATCATTATCTGTGGGTATTAAAATGCCCTTTTCTAACCAAGAATCTTCTTTTTCTTGTTTAATTGCTTTTTTAACTAAAGCCTTTGGTGCTAATAGTTCTAATTTTGCATTTAAAGCTTTTATCAGTATAGATGGATTATTCAATAAGCTAAAAATCCCTCCTTGAAATGGTTCCATATTAATTTCTAAATTACCACGCACATTACCTTCAGCTGTATTCATATAGAAGTTTTTAACTGCTACTTTAGGAGTATTGTTTAATAACTTAATTCCGTAAGGCATTAATCTAAACATTGCAACGTTTTGCAACATATCAGCTGGTAAATTTTGTTGTTTTAATTCAACTAAAGTGTTTTTTATGTCATTCAAACTAGCTAAATCCCAATGACTCAAAGATAGTTCTACAGAGTTAGAATTGTAAGTTTCTGTACCTACTTGTAGTTGTTGTACATCAGTTTTCATTGTTAGATTGATATGTTGATCGGCATTTTGATTACCCCCCTCAAAATTAATCCCTTTTAATTTTACTGTTTCCAGATTTTCTCCACTTATTTGCATATCGCCAATAAATAAATTGCCTAATATTTGCATTAAATCAGATTCATCTGGTTTTAAATCTGCCGCTAGTTTTAGATTGTTAATTATAATTTGTTCTTTTTCTGTATCTAATTGAATTTTTGATCCATTAAAATTTACATCTATGCCAGCTAAATGACGTTTCATATAAATGTTTACATCTAAAGCTTGCCATTGTAATTCGCCTTTATCGGTTTTTATTGAGCGTGCTGGAATTTTAATGGTTGTTAGAGTATCAGCATTGAGTTGTACTGTTGTTATCATTTCTAACAATGGTTTGTTAGCATTGCTAAGATCTTGTATTATAGTATGAATAACAGGTTTTTGAATTGGATAGAAACCATGATCTATATCTTGCGTCAATAGATAATTATGGTTATCATCTGTCTTAAAAGATGCTTGCGCGTAAGAATTAAACCAATTACGTTGATAAGTTTGTTCTACTGGAGTAACTTCCAGTTTTGAATAGATTCTATCTTCATAAGAAGAATATTTTTTTTCTGCTACTACACCTGTTGCATATGGAATGGCAATTATTCCAATTAATACAGTTGTTGTTAATGTTATTAATAATGATTTTTTCATAGTATCCTTTGTAAATAAATAAAAAAAGAAAGATAAAATTATGTTGAGCAATTTTTATTCCGATTCCGATTATATGGTCGTTATGGGTTTAGGTAAAACCGGAATGGCTTGTGTAAATTTTTTAGTCAAGCATAATATACCTGTATGTGTAATGGATAATCGCGAAAATCCACCGGGCTTAGATATATTAAAACAAAAATATCCTGATATACCATATATCATTAATGGTTTTGATGCTGAAATATTATCTCAAGCGTCTGAAATTGTTATAAGCCCGGGTTTATCACGAAAGGAAGCGGCTTTAGCTGAGGCTCATGTTAAAGGAATTCCAATAATTGGTGAAATAGAATTATTTGCTCGTCATGTGAATGCACCAGTTGTGGCTATTACAGGTTCTAATGGTAAAAGCACTGTAACTACTTTGTTAGGTGAAATGGCTACAAAAGCAAATTGGAATGTGAAAGTAGGTGGTAATTTAGGTACTCCTGCTGTTGATTTGTTATCTACTCCTGCTCCAGATTTATATATTTTGGAGTTATCTAGTTTTCAATTAGAAAGTATATATTCATTAAATCCTCAAGCGTCAGTAATATTAAATATTAGTGAAGATCATATGGATCGTTATGATGATGATTTAGAAGAGTATATAGCAGCTAAACAAACAATTTATCAAGGCGATGGCACTATTATCATTAATAGTGATGATCATTATGTTGATACCATTTCTTTAACAGATAGACAAACTTTAAGTTTTAGTTTGTATGATGAAAATGCAGATTTTAGCGTTTGTGAAGAATACCTTGTTCATGATAATAAGCGATTATTAGCGACAAAAAAAATGCGTTTACAAGGTTCAATTATGCGAGCTAATGCTTTGGCGGCTTTAGCATTAGGCACAGCAGTCAATTTACCGATGCAAGCTATGTTAGACGCGCTGCAAACTTTTGGCGGTTTAACTCATCGTTGCTCTTGGGTGGCAAATAAACAAGGTGTTGATTTTTTTAATGATTCTAAAGGAACTAATGTAGGTGCTACTATTGCGGCTATTCGTGGTTTAGAACGAAAAAGCGTTTTAATTGCTGGCGGTGAGGGCAAAGGTGCAGATTTTAGTGCATTAAAATCAGTAGTTGCAGAACATTGTAATGCTTGTGTATTAATAGGGCGTGATGCGAAAATAATTGCTGAAGCATTAGATAATGTGGTACCAATATATTATGCTTTAGATATGGAAACGGCTGTGAAACAAGCGGCAGAATTAGGTGATGTGGTATTATTATCGCCAGCTTGCGCTAGCTTTGATATGTTTAAGAATTATGAACATAGAGGGGAAGTGTTTGAAGAAATTGTTCATAAATTAGCTGCTTAACATAAACCTGACAGGTTTTTAAAACCTGTCAGGTTTAAAATATATTTATTTTCTCGTACTTAAATCAATCCAAACAGGAGAGATTATCTTGAGGTTTTTAAAATGTTTATCAGTTGATACAAAACATTGACAACCATTCTTAACAGCAATCGCTACATGGATAGCATCCATTGCTTTCAAGTTTTCAGTTTGTGCAATAATCATTGCTTGTTCAAATACATTAGAAAATGTCTTTAATGTATAAGTTTGTTGAAATAGATTATTATAAATATCTATGATAGCATCATTCTTTTCCTTATAAAGTTTTGGTAAAATTTCAAGTGATACTACTTCAGATGTACATAATAACCAACCATCAGAAATTAATTTATTAAAGCAATCATTGATACTTTTCCGATAAACTTCTAAACCTTCAATACGAGTAATCCAAGCTGAGGAATCAACATAAGCTAATTTCATATAGTTTCCCGAAATGCTCTTAAATCACTTATAATTTCTTCGTGAGTTTTGCGTGGAAAATTTAATGCGTCAGCTTCTTTAAGTATTTCCGAAATATTATCCCAAGAAGATGTTGATTCTATTTTTGAAGTAATAGAAATAGTGACTTGCTGCCCCCACAATGCTTTTGGTATTTTCGCATTTAAAGTACCATCTTGATTAACGGTTGCATTTAAAATCATAATTTTACTCCTATCAACCAGTATTACGCATACCGGCTGCAATTGCATTAATTGAGCGTAGTAACAGTTCAATCCAAGGTGAATGTGTTTCTGGATATTCTGTTATGTATGAGCGGTGCCGCTGTAGTAATATTATTTGTACATGATTCAATGGATCTATTATCGGATCGCGTCTTGACATCGAATAACGTAACATTTCTCTTTCTTGCATTAGTTCTTGAAGTTGTGCTACTTCTAGTACTTTTTCGTAAGTTTGTTGGTATTCTTGTCTTATTTTATTATAAATTTTTGTAGCCGCTGGATCATTGCTCAGTTGGGAATATTCTTGAGCAGTTTCCATATTTGCTTTAAATAAAGCCATTTGTACATTACTTAGCAAAGCTCGGAAAAATGGCCATTCTTGATACATTTGTTGTAATAGCTTCACTCCTTCAGGATTAGTTTCCATAAAGTTTGTTAAAGCGGTGCCAATACCATACCAAGCTGGTAATGTATAACGTGCTTGTGCCCAGCCAAATACCCATGGTATAGCGCGAATCGATGATTTAGAACGATCAGCAGTTTTTCTATGGGATGGGCGGGAGCCAATATTCAGTTGACCAATTTCTTGTACTGGTGTAATTTCATAAAAGAAGTCTAAAAATCCTTCTGTATAATCAGTAAGATCCCGATAGCTAGTTTCCCCAGTTTTAGAAATTTCTGCCATTGCTGCAAGATAGTCATCACTATATTCGCCTTGTTTACGGATTAAACCTGTACTTGCTTTTAGCAGACCTGTTACACCAACTCCAAGTTCATAGATTGCAGTTTCTATGTTACTGTATTTATTAGAAAGAACCTCTCCCTGTTCAGTAAATTTAATATGGCCTAATACTGTATCTGGTGGTTGTGACATGATAGCTTCATGTGTTGGTCCGCCACCTCTTCCAATAGTGCCTCCACGACCATGAAATAAATAACATTCTATATCATAGTGTCTAGAAATTTTAATGACTTTTTGTTGGGCGTTATACAAACTCCATTGTGATGATAGAATACCACCATCTTTACAAGAATCTGAATAACCTAACATTACTTCTTGTTTATTACCAGATATTTTTAATAGAGTTTTATAAACTGGGTTTTCAAATAAATCAGTTAAGACGCTATCAATATGGGATAAATCATCTATGGTTTCAAATAAGGGTGAGGTATGAATATGACATTCATATTGACCAGATTCATCTTTTGTAATTAAGGATGTTTGGTGCGCTAATAATATTACTTCTAATACGTGACTAGCCTGATGAGTCATAGAAATTATATATGCGCCAAAAGTTTCTGGTCCACATTCTTCCTGCATTTGTTTCATAACTCTGAAGACTTCCAGAGTTTGCTGAGTTTCTTCAGATAGTAATTCTGTGTTTATTTCCAGAATTTCTTGTTGCTGAATTAATTCAGTTAAAGTTGCTTGTTTTTGCTGTTCAGTCTGAGTTAAGTATCCAGTTTCTGGTTGTACTTGTTCAATTAATTCATTAATTGCTTGGCTATGTACAGTAGATTCTTGACGAACATCGAGATTAAATAATCCAAAACCACAACTTTCTACTAGTCTAATCAAATCTTTAAGTTCACCGTTTGCAATAGCTTCATCTTGATGAGAAACTAAAGAGTCGTGAATAAGATATAAATCATTAAGTAGATTTAAACTACTGTTATAACCAGATGAAGGAATATGACAATCTTCTCCATTTAATCTGCGTTCAACTGCTTGCAGAGTTTTGGTAAGACGATATTCCATTATATAGAGCTTTTGCCTGTAAGGTTCTAAGTTTTCACGAGTACGCCGATTATGAAAAACAATATTACCTAATTCAGTGTCATCCATTTCCAGAGAATGGCTAAAAGCACGGGTAGGTGTACAGAATAAACTTGATTGAGTTAAAATATTCCGTAATTCCTGAATCTGTTTAATATATTCATGCAATGCTGCCCGCATTTGCATACGTACTGCTTTACGGGTAACTTCAGGTGTAACAAATGGATTACCATCACGATCACCACCTATCCATGATCCAAAGCGTAAAAAACTAGGAATAGTTATATTTTGTTTATAAACACGTTCAATTGATCTTTCAAAATTGCGATATACTGCTGGAATGGCTTTAAATAAACTAGCACTAAAATAAGATAAACCATATTTAATTTCATCTTCTACTGCTGGTTTACTTGCTCGAACTTCATTAGTGCGTAATAGTAATTTAATTTGAGTTTTAAGCTTTTGTTTTAATTGCTTTCTTGCATAGTTACCAATTTCAGGTTGATACATCTGATTAATGGTCAAAAACAATCTACGTTGGGTTTCCATCAGTATGCGACGACGTGCTTCAGTCGGATGTGCGGTAAATACTGGAGTATAACGAAGTTGTTTAACTAAACGTTGTAATTCATTGCCGTCAATATCATCTGCTTTTAACTCTTCTAGAGTTTTAAAAAAAGCACCTTCCCAAGTTATTTCACCCTTAGCACGCTTTTTCTCGCGTTGTTGATATAAGAAATTTTCTTCTACTATATTAGATAGTGTGTACAATGCGTTGAAGGCGCGAATTACTGTTTCGAGATGATTACTATCAAGTTCAGCAATTACATTCATCATGTCTTCACGTACAGTATTATTATTTTCTATACGTAAATCACGATAACCTATGCGTAGTTTTTCAACTATATCGTATAGCTGATCACCTGCTTGTTGCTTTAAAGCTTCTCCAAGCAAAGAACCAAGCTCTCGAATTTGGTCTTTCAAGAGATTAAGTTCAGATTCTTGAACTATGGTTTTTGTCATATTTTTATGCGCTAAAAAATATATAATTTTACCATATTTTTAATTGACTTTCTAAGCTATTGTTATATTTTGAATTTTAAAAAAAATTTAAAAAAAATGCAAATTTACCCTGACCTTTTTTTAGTTTAGGCATTCTATATATATAACTGAAGTTACGCCCTAGCTTTTTCTCATTATCAAACACCGCCTTGGAATTTATTCCTAGGCGGTGTTTGATTTTTATAGGAAATTTAATATGCAAAATAGTACAATAATAATTATTATAAATATATTTTATTATAATCTAGCATCTGCTGATATTGTATTAGATGGTAGTTTAGGTAGGAGCGGTGCCTTGCAAGGTCCTAATTTTGTGATTGAGGCTAATATGGGTCAACAGTATGGTGGCAATTTATTTCATAGTTTTGATCAATTTGATATTCAGCTTAATGAACGTGCTACTTTTTCTGGACCTAATAGTGTTAGCAATATTATTAGTAGGGTTACTGGTGGTAAATCTTCTACTATTAATGGTGTTTTAGAATCTACAATTCCAGATGCTGATTTTTATTTGATTAATCCGGCTGGTATTATATTTGGTGAAGGTGCTGAGCTTAATTTGCAAGGCTCTTTTTATGCTAGTACGGCTGATTCTTTGCGTTTAGGTATAAATGGTAAATTTAATGCTACTCATCCTCAAGATAGTCTTTTAACAATCGCGCCACCTAGTGATTTTGGTTTTTTGGGATCAAATCCCGCCCCCATAACTTTTGAAAATACTACTTTATCTGTGGCTGATACTAAAACTTTAGCTATTACTGCTGGTGATATTAGGCTTACTAATAGTAATTTATATGCGCCCAAGATTGTGATTCGTGGTGGAAAATTCTGGGCAAAAAATAGTCTTATTCAGGCTAATACTAAAATTAGCATTTCTACTACTGATTCAATTGATTTAACAGAAGGCACTGTTATTAATACGGATAGTTTTAGTGATCAAGATGCTGGTGACATTGTTATTGATACTAATAATTTGGTTATAGATGATAGTTTAATTATCGGTAATAGCTATAAAAATGGTGCTGCCGCTTTTATTAGTATTAAAGCTAATAATTTTGATATTCAAAATGGGGCTTCTATTAATGCTGATGGTAATGCTGGAAATATCAAAATCGCTACAAATCAGCTTAACATGACTGGTGAGACACAAATAACAGCGACTAAAAATATGGGTAATATCACTATCATTGCTGATGAGATTAATATGGTTGATGATGCTACGATTAATACCACAAATTCTGTCGATGGAAAAGATAATGCGGGGAATATTAAAATTAATTCTAAGAAATTAGCAATGGCAGATAGAGCATGGATCATTAGTAGTTCATTTAATCATGGTAAAAGTGGTTCAATTAATATCCAAGTAAATGAGTTGAGTTTATCAGGAGAAAGTGCTATTACTAGCACTAGCTTTAGTAAAGGCAATGCTGGTGATATAACAATACGTGTGCATGACACTATTACGATCACAGAAGCTGCTGTTGTAACTAGCGGCAGCACTGGTAGTGGTAATGTTGCTAATGTTTTCCTGATTTTACCTCATGATCAAATTGATGCCGCTGAAAAAGTTAGTTCTATTACTGAAGCAAAAAATGTTGTTACTGAAAAAATCGCTGATATTCTAAATCTGGCTACAAAAGGTGGTAAAGCTGGAAATTTGTTTATTATCAGTGATCAATTATTAACTATAAAAAATGGAGTTATTCCTTTAAATGATGAATTACAACTTAAAGTTTGTAAATTTACCAATGGTAAATCTGGTTTTATTGTCGAAAAACGTGAAGGGCAAGGGCTTTCAGATGCTTTTAAAAATTAAATTAATTTTCTTGTTATTGATTTTATCGTTTAATGTTAATGCTGTTATTTATGATCAGTTGGCTATTGATATTATTCCTAATAATGATGAAATCTGTATTCAGCCTGATAATACAGGCTATGAAGAAAAAACTTTTTTAGCGGCTATTATTAATAATCAGTTGCAAAAAATTCCAAATAATTTTCCTAAACCAAATAATGATGAATCCTGTTTTACTTTGGGTTCAAGTGATATTTATGCTGGTGTAGGTAAGGATATTGATGACATAGTTAAGAACAAAACTTACGCTAGAATTTTTGACGCTACTCCAATTCAATTACCTCAACCGACTAAGGAATGGACAATAATGGTTTATATGTTGGGTTCTGATTTAGAGTCTCATGATAAAGCGGCTAGTAAAGATATTATGGAAATGTTAGCTGGAACTAGTAATAGTGCTGATTCTATTAATGTCATTCTTACAACTGGTAGTTCAGAACGCCTTGGTTGGGAAACTTTGAAACGTATTTACATTCAAAATGGGCAACAATATGTGCTGGAAGATTTAGGTGAAAAGAAAATGCACAATCCTAAGACGCTTAGTGATTTTGTCATTTCGGCTAAACAACAATTTCCAGCTAAACATTATGCTTTAATTCTATGGTCACATGGCGGTGGTTCTAGTGGTTTTGGTGATGGAAAGGATCATATGACGTTGAGAGAATTACAACAGGCATATACAACTATTGCTGATAAGGGTAAATTGGATTTAGTTGCTTATGATGCTTGTTTTATGGGTGCAATTGAAGTTGCTGAAATCACAAAAATAGTAGCAAATAGTATGGTTGGCTCTGTTGAAATTATACCAACATCTGGTTTTGATTATAAATATTTGATGCAGCAGTTAATCAGAAATCCCCATTTAGAACTTGGTGAATTAATTAAAACTGGCTACATAGAAAGTAGTAAAGATGATAAGACGCAGATTACAATTAGCGTCACTGATCTTACACAATTAGATTCTTTTGATAATCAACTGAAACCATTCGCTGAAACATTTAAAAAATTATTGGAATCACAGGGGCTAAAAGAATATCAAGCTTTAAGTGATGGATTAATTAATTCTCCGGTTTATCCATTGATTGAAACTGGTAAGCTCGATAATTTTGGTTCTGGCAATATTCGTATTGATTTTTATAGTTTTTTAAAAAATATCGGTGAAAAATTATCTTTAGATGTTGAACCATTGTTAAGTCATATTACAGAAATGGTTAAATATGGGAATTTTAGTATCAATATTGGTAGCGACGAAAGTTATTTACACCTTTTGCCTCGATCTTATAGAGATATTAGAGATGGTTTAATTGCTTATGATAAACGTAAACAACAGGATGGTTATATTCCTAGAAGCAAAAATACTTGTTATAAAGGTTATACTTGTGCTGATGCTCAATGGTTAGAATTGCCAGCAGATGAGATACTTGGTATTGAAGCCTATTTTGGGCAATTATCTGAAAACAATAGAGAAGATATTTACCTAATAGATAAAGAATTTTATCAAAATAAAGAAGATTTACCTGTTTATGGCAAGGATGCTTGTCAATATCAAATTTGTGTTGATGAAGACACATGTCAAAACATTACTTTAACTAAAAAAAATGAGCAACTATTAGCTAATATCAAATTAAATGGTTCTGATGCTATATTGTCTTTTTGCCAGAATGAAAATGAAATCTGGTCAAGTTGTGGAGTAACATCACAAATATTAGGTGGATGGGGACGCTATGATAGACTTTATCTAAATGATAAAATTGTACCAATTAGTTTACATAGTCAAACTCAAAAATTGCAATCACAATTAGAAGATGAACTTATAGTAGCTAAAGAAGAGCCGGTTTATTTAAATACTAGTTGTGATATTAACAAGGCTATGATTTCTGTAGGATATTATAGTAGCAATCAAAAACTTAAATTTGAACGCTTATGTGATAAGGGTGATTGTGTTTGTGAAGATAATAGTTATGATCCCGGTTGTCAAGAATTAAATACTAAGGCTGGTGTATATTTAAAGAAATAACCGGCTAGAAAGACCTGACAGGTTTTAGAAACCTGTCAAGTCTAAAGGCAATAACCGACTAGAAAGACCTGACAGGTTTTAGAAACCTGTCAGGTCTAAAGGCAATAACCGGCTAGAAAGACCTGTCAGGTCTAAAGGCAATAATAATGAACTATTTACAATTAACAATAATTTTGATGGCATTACAATCTAAATTGGTATTTGCTTTTCCAGATATTTATGAATCTGACAATAAGCGCGATAAAGCAAATCTTATTATTATCAATAATGATCAGCGTCAGCAACATACTTTACATAGTTTAACTGATCAAGATTGGTTTAAACTTTATGCTGATGAGCTAAATACTTATAAAATTTCACTAAAACATGGAGCTGACATTGATCCTATAATTCAAATCTATGATAAAACTCTGAAATTGATAGAAGAAAAAAAATCAGGCGATTGGAATGCGCCATCACAAGGTTTTTAC
Source organism: Candidatus Marithrix sp. (assembly GCA_016744775.1). Taxonomy (GTDB): domain Bacteria; phylum Pseudomonadota; class Gammaproteobacteria; order Beggiatoales; family Beggiatoaceae; genus Marithrix. The sequence goes on along the minus strand of JADGDS010000001.1, from coordinate 832,326 downwards.
TATTTTAAGGTAACTGATCAGAATTCTACAGAAATGGCTTGTCGTAAAGAGATTCAATATGAACTTGAAATAAATACTGGTGGTGGTAAACCAACTTTTAATGGTCAAATTCATGGTTATATTAGAGATGCTATTTCTGGAGATCCTATTGAAGATGTCGTTATTTCAAATTCTTGTCGTCGCAATTATTTTGTTCCTAATGATAAAAATGGTCATTACATTTTGCCTAGCAATACAGGTAATTGTGAATTAAAAGCAGAAAAAGAGGCTTATAAACCAATTATATGTAATGTAGATATTCCAGCCATCATTCCTATACAAGTGAATTTGGTCTTATTACCCATAGATCAAAAAATACCCACACCTTTTACTTTTAAAAACACTTACCATAGAGGAGAAATATTACATGTAGAAATTGATTCTAAACTATTATCGCCACAAACGTGTGTGCGTTACTACTTTGGAATTGGCTATCCAGATGGAGGCTTATTTATCATTGCAGATAAAAATAAATTAGAGCCGCTAAATCCTCAAGCTCCAATTGCTTGGACTAGCAATGATAATGTTTTGATTGATATGCCAATAAATGAAACTATGCCTAATGGTGAATACAAACTTTATATTCTGCGTTCCGCAGAAACTATCGAAGAAGCCCTCAAGAATATTCATAAAGGGGAATGGAATGTCGGCGCATTTAAAATAATTTAATATGAGGACTTTTATAATGAAAAATAAAATATTTTTTATATCAATATCTTGGCTAATATGTCAGTCTGCATTAGCAGATTTTAAGGGGCACGAAAATGGTGTCAAATCAATTGCAATTTCAAATAATTTACTAGTTTCTGCTAGTAAAGATCAAACAATCAAGCTTTGGGATATTAAGGCTGAAACAGAAATTTGTACTGGTTTTGGACATGACAATGAAGTAACTTCAGTCAGCTTTTCACCTGATGGTAATCAAGCAATTTCAGGTGATTTAGATGGCATTATAATTTTATGGAATATTAGTGATTGTCAAATAATTCATAGGTTTTCCAATCAAAATCAAGTAAAATCAGTATCTTGGTCTCCAAATGGACTTTATGTTTTATCTGCTCATGATAATGGCATGGTAAAATTATGGGATATAAATACTAAGCAAGAATTTCGTACTTTTGCTGGGCATACTGATCAAGTTAGTGATGTTAGTTTTTCTCCAGATAGTAAAACAGCTTTATCAGCTAGCAAGGATGCAACAATAAAATTGTGGGATGTAGAAACAGGGGTAGAAATTCGTACTTTTGCTGGGCATACAGATAGAGTTGTATCAGTCGCTTTTTCTAAAGATGGTTTATTTGCTATTTCTAGTTCATGGGATAACACAATTAGACGTTGGAATATTGAGACTGGAGAACACACAGTTTCTACTGATCAGGCTTGGGTGTTAGATGTTAGCTTTGTACAAGATAGTAATTTTGCAATATCTGGTGGTAAAGATCAAAAACTGAAAGTATGGGATTTAAAAACAGGACAAACCGTATGCGATTTTAAGGGGCATACAGGAACAATTACTTCAGTTGCAATTTCAAAAGATAATCAAACTATTTTCTCTGCTAGTTCAGATAAAACTATCAAACAATGGCAAATGTGCGAACTTCCAAAAGAATCATTAGGTACAGCGATAATTATTGCCGCTGGTGGAGCGCAACGTTCTAATACTTTATTTCGTTACAGTAATGAATATGCACAGCGTATGTATATCTTAGTTAAACAACGCGGTTTAACTGATTCTGATGTTTACTATCTTAATCCTAGAATTCCTCTTAATAAGGAAGGTAAACCAGATTCTAAATTGCAAGATTATTCTTTGTTTAATCCTGAAGATGATGTGAAAGATGCCTTTGCAGAAGCGGCTAAAAATTTAAAAGCTGGGCAACAATTTATATTGTATGTACATGGTCATGCGCGTCAAGATAATATTAATATTACACCAACTTATGAATTATCAGCTTTAGAATTAAAGAAGTACTTAGATAGTTTACCTGAAGGAATACAACAAGTAATAATTTTAGATACTTGTTATTCTGGTTCATTTATGGATGAACTAAAAGGTGTAGAAAATCGTATTGTTATTAGCAGCACAGATGATAGTAGTTTAACATGGCAAGTATCTAAAGCCAGTTTTGCTGATCAAGTATTAACACATTTACAAAAGGGTGAAAGTTTGGCTGATTCTTTTAAACAAGCAGAGAAAACTATACTTGATGATCCACTGATTTTTCAAAACCAACGCCCGTGGTTAGATGATAATAGCGATGGACAATATTTAGGTGATGGTAAATTAGCTGAAACAATATTTTTAGTCCAACCCGGCATACATGCTGCTCCGCCAGCAGAACTTGAAATTCATCCTCTTATTACTTTAGAAAACGAAGTAGCGGCAACTATTTGGGTAAAAGTCACTTCTCCAACTCACGATAAAATTGCTAAAGTACGAGCAGTATTAATTAAACCTAATTTTGCCAATACAGAATATCAAGGTTTAAAAACTGATTTTGGTCGTGAAGAAATTGAACTTATTTATAATGCCGCTCAAGATCGCTATGAAATCCTTTATGATAGATTTTGGACAACAGGAATTTGGAATATTAAATATCAAGCACTAGATAAAGATGGTATTTGGTCTGAGATTAAAACTGGTGAAGTTCAACAAGTTACTGATAATATTAGCGATACAAAAATAGATATTGCCTTAAATAAAAATAGTTACAAGCTTAATGATGACATCAACTGGAGTGTTAGCCTTAATGCTCAAAATCAAACGCTTGATGTTTATTTAGCCATTGTAAAACCTAATAATGTTATTGAAGCAGTTAATGTTGATGGTGAGTTTAATCAACAAATTCAGCTTTATCAACAACTAGCACTAACTGAACAACAAACTCTGTTTATTCACACTCAACTTGCTGACAATTCACCATTAGGTGACTATATGGCTTGTGGTGTATTAACTGATGCAAATGATCCAATCAAATTGGATGGTAGTAATTGGAAAGGTTTTAATTGTACTAGTTTTAAGGTTGAGTAACTGATAAGCCCCCCTAACCCCCCTCCCTAAAGGGGGGAAATATATTTGGTTTGGTAATTTCCCCCTTTAGGGGGTTAGGGGGCTTTAAACTTAGGAAAAATTAAATTATGAGATTATCAATAATACTGTGGCTAATATGCCTTTCTGCCTTTGCAGATGATTCAATAAAAACTTTTAATGGACACGAAAATGGTGTCAAAGCAATTGCTATTTCAAATAGTGGTCAATTAGCGATTTCTGCCAGTAAAGATCAAACAGTAAAAGTCTGGGATATTAATTCTGGAACTGAAATTCGTACTTGCTATGGACATGATAATGAAGCCACTTCAATCAGTTTTTCACCTGATGATAGTCAGGCTATTTCGGGAGATTTAGATGGCACTATAATCTTATGGGATATTAATACTTGTCAAGCACTTCATAAATTTACTACGCCCGGAACTGAAGTAAAATCAGTTGCTTGGTCTCCAAATAATGCTTATATATTATCAGGACATAATAATAACATTGTCAAATTATGGGATGTAGCTACTAGGCAAGAAATTCGTACTTTTACTGGACATACTGATCAAGTTAGTGATGTTAGTTTTTCGTCCAATAGTATTCAAGCTTTATCAGCTAGCAAGGATACCACTATAAAATTGTGGGATGTAGCAACTGGGCAAGAAATTCGTACTTTTACTGGGCATACAAAATGGGTAGTATCAGTTAGTTTTTCTCAAGATGGTTTATTTGCTGTTTCTAGTTCATGGGATAATACAATTAGACGCTGGAATATTCAGACTGGAGAACATAGAGTTTATTCTGATCAGAGTTGGGTATTAGATGTGAACTTTTTCCTTGATAGTAATTATGCTTTATCAGGTGGCAAAGATCAAACTCTTAAATTATGGGATTTGAATGCTGGAAAAAGCCTATGCACTTTAAAAGGGCATAAAGGAACTATTACTTCAGTTGCTGTTTCAAAAGATAATAATATCTTATTATCAGGCAGCTCAGATAAAACTTTGAAACAATGGCAAGCCTGTAAAATACCACCTAAAGCTGACTTTAGTTATTCTACTAAATCAATGACAGTAACGGTAGATGCAAGCAAATCAAAAGCTCTTAATGGTAATATTATCAAATATGACTGGTCAAGCTCAGATGGTCAAACAAGTTCAGGAGTTACAAGCAGTTTTACTTTCCAAGCAGCCGGTAATTATATAATTACTTTAACTGTGACTGACAATCATGGTATGAGTTCTCAATTACAAAAACAAGTGGATGTTAATCCAGCGAAATTGGGCAAAGCAATAATTATTGCCGCTGGTGGGGCACAACGTTCAAATACTTTATTTACTTATAGTAACGAGTATGTGCAACGTATGTATAACTTAGTTAAACAACGCGGTTTAACCGATGCTGATGTTTCTTATATGAATCCTCAAGCACCTGATCTTGATGATGATGGATTTCAGGAAGATCATTTACAAGATTATAATTTATTTGATGCTGAATCTCATATTACAGAAGCATTTACAGAAGCGGCTAAAAATTTAGAGGCTGGGCAACAATTTATCTTTTATATACATGGTCATTCACGCATAGACTCTTTTAACATTACACCAAACTATGAATTATCAGCTTCAAAACTTAAAGAATTATTAGATTTAATACCGGCTGGTGTTGAACAATTGATCTTTATTGATACTTGTTATTCTGGTTCTTTTATTGATGAACTTGCAGGGGTAGAAAACCGTATAGTAATTACTAGTACTGATGATAATAGTTTAACATGGCAAGTAGCTTATAGTAGTTTTGCAGAAAAGTTATTAGATCAGTTGCAAAGAGGTGATAGTTTAGGTGGAGCCTTTACAGCTGCAAAGCAATTCATACAAAATAATCAAAAGTTTTTTGGCGGGCAAACTCCTTGGTTAGATGATAATAGCGATGGGCAATATGTGGATGATGGCAGATTAGCTGAAAAGGTATATTTAATCCAAGAGGCAGTTCACGCTGCTGAAACACCAAAACTTGAAGTTCATCCTCGCATAGTTCTAAAAGATCAACAAATATCAACTACGATTTGGACCAAAGTTACTAGCCCAACTCCTGACAAAATACGCAAAGTACGAGCAATATTAGTAAGACCAAATCTGGTAAATACCGAATATAATGGTATGGAGACTGATTTTGGTCGTGAAGAAGTTGAACTAATTTATAATGCAGCCCAAGATCGCTATGAAATCGTTTATGATAAATTTTTGATAAACGGAGTTTGGAATATTATATACCAAGCAAAAAATACTGATGGCTTTTGGTCTGATGTCAAAATAGCAGAAGTTGAAGTAAATAATGTACCAGACAAATTTATTAAATTATCCTTAAATAAAAGCAGCTACAAACAAGCTAGTGAACAAAATTTAACAGTTGATGTTTATAGCAAAGATCAAATTGAAGTGAAAATGTATTTAGGTATGATATTGCCTAATGGTGGAGGCGTTAAAACATTGATTTATCCAGATGATGAATTTGGTGAAGCCAATCAAATTAACCCTTATATACCAAAACTAAAAGTTAAGGAATTAAAAACCTATTACATGAAACCACTTGTTCCTGAAGATGCAGCATTTGGTGATTATGTTTTATGTGGAGTATTAGTGCCAGCGGCAGAAGCTATTAAAATGGATGGGAGTAATTGGTTAGCTTTGGATTGTACTGGGTTTAAAGTTCAGTAAGTAATTTAAATAGACCTGACAGGTTTATTTTAGGAATATTATGAATATACAAATATTTTTTATATCAATTATTTGCATAATATATCAGTCTACCTTCGCAGATGATTCAATAAAAACTTTTGAAGGGCACCAAAATGGTGTCACATCAATTGCTATTTCAAATCATTTACTAGTTTCTGCTAGTAAAGATCAAACACTAAAAGTCTGGGATATTAATGCTGGAACTGAGTTTCGTACTTGTTATGGGCATAATAAGGAAGTTACTTCCATTAGTTTTTCACCTGATGGTAATCAAGCTATTTCAGGTGATTTGGATGGCACTATAATTTTATGGGATATAAATAGTTGTCAAATAGTTCATATATTTTATAATGAAAGTGAGGTAAAATCAGTTGCTTGGTCTCCAAATAATGCTTACATATTATCAGGACATGATAATAACACGGTAAAAGTATGGGATATAAGTACTAAGCAAGAGCTTCGTACTTTTAGTGGGCATACTGATCAAGTTACTGATGTTAGTTTTTCCCCCAATAGTACTGTTTTATCAGCTAGCAAAGATAAAACAATCAAATTGTGGAATATAGCAACTGGAAAAGAAATTCGTACTTTTACTGGGCATACAAATAGAGTAATATCAGCGGCTTTTTCTGCTGATGGTTTATTTGTTATCTCTAGTTCATGGGATAACACAATCAGACGTTGGAATATTCAGACTGGAGAACATGTAGATCATTCTGATCAGACTAGGATATTAGATGTAAATTTCCTTCTTAATAGTAATTATGTTCTATCAGGTGGCGAAGATCAAACTCTAAAAATATGGAATTTGAATTCTGCAAAAAACGTTTTCTGTAGTTTGAAAGGGCATACAGATACAATTACTTCTGTTGCTGCATCAAAAGATGGCAAGGTTTTAATATCAGCCAGCTCAGATAAAACATTGAAACAATGGCAAGTTTGTAAAATACCGCCAATAGCTGAATTTAGCTATTTTACTAAATCAATGAAAGTAACAGTGGATGCAAGCGAATCAAAAGCTATTAATGGTGATATTATCAAATATCACTGGTTTAGTTCAAATGGTCAAACAAGTTCAGGAGCTAAAGCAAGTTTTAGTTATCAAACTGTTGGTACTTATACAATTACTTTAACCGTGACTGACAATCACGGCATGAGTTCTAAACTACAAAAACAAGTGGATGTTCATCCAGCACAATTGGGCAAAGCAATAATTATTGCTGGTGGCGGAGCACAAGATTCAAATGGCTTATTTCGTTATAGCAATAAATATGTACAAAGTATGTATCGCTTAGTTAAACAACACGGCTTAAAAGATTCTGATGTTTATTATCTTAATCCTAGAGCACCTGATCTTGATGGTGACGGATATCAAGAAGCTAACTTACATGATTATAATTTACGTAATCCTCAAGTTGATATTAAAGATGCCTTTGTAAAAGCGGCTAACAATTTACAAGCTGGACAAGAATTTATCTTTTATATACATGGTCATGCAAATCAAGATCAATTTAACATTACAAAAAATTATAAATTACAAGCTTCAAAATTTAGAACGTTATTAGATTTAATACCGACTGGTGTTCGACAACAGATTTTTATCGATACTTGTTATTCAGGTTCATTTCTTGATGAACTAGCAGGTGCAAAAAATCGTATGGTAATTACTAGTACAGATGATAAGAGTTTAACATGGCAAGTAACTTATTATAGTTTTGCAGAAGCCTTCTTAACTCGGTTACAAAAAGGTGAAACTGTAGGTAGAGCTTTTAAATATGCTAAGAAATTCATAGAAGATAACCCTAAGAGTTTTAGTCGGCAAACACCTTGGTTAGATGCTAATAGTGATGGAATCTCATCAGATGATGATTTTTTCATAGCTGAAAAACAATATTTAATCAATTCTAAAGTTGATGAGAATCCGCTACCAGAACTTGAAGTTCATTCTCGCATAGTTTTAAAAGATCAACAAAGATCAGCTACTATTTGGGCTAAGCTTACTAATTTGAGTCATAATAAAATACGTAAAGTACAAGCAATATTAATTAAACCTAATTTAGTAACCACCAGATATAAAGATTTGCAAACTGATTTTGGTCGTGAAGAAATTGAACTAACTTATAATGCCGCTCAAAATCGCTATGAAATTGTTTATGATAGATTTTGGACTAAAGGAACTTGGAAGATTCTGTATCAAGCTCAAGATAATGATGGCTTTTGGTCTGAGATAGAAACTGCTGAAATAGAACAAACTAGTGATAATCTTACAGATATTAAGATAGATATTGCATTAAATAAACGTAGTTACAAAGTTAGCGATGATATTCATTGGAATATTAGTGTTAATGCTCAAAATCAAACACTTTATTTAGGTATTATATTAGATAATGGCAGTGTTATAGCAATTAATAGTAATGATAAATTTAATCAACAAATTGAGCCTTATCAACAGATTAAACTCGCAGGACAACAAAGTATTATTATTAATACTCCCATTCCGAAAAACTCACCATTAGGTGATTACTTAGCTTGTGGTGTATTAATACCAACAGGAAAAGGATTTAAAATGGATGGGAGTAATTGGTTAGCTTTGGATTGTACTGGGTTTAAAGTTCAGTAAGTAATTTAAATAGACCTGACAGGTTTTAAAAACCTGTCAGGTCTTGGGGCTTGTAACTGATTATTTATAATATAATTAAACCGCCTTTACCAACTTGGAGTCACAAAAATATGCGAAGATTTTCATCTTACGGGGCACCAAATAAAAACTCCGATTACTACGTACCCAGAGAAGCATTAATTACCAATGTTATCAGACAATTAAAAGGATAGTAACTAGAATATGGTGGACATTACATAACAGTATGGGCACCACGTCAAACTGGCAAAACTTGGCTAATGCAAGAAGTTATATCAAGAATTGAACAAGAGGAAAAAGATTATTTGTTACATGGTTTAGCTTTAATCGGAGTGCGTGCAGTCTTAGGAGTAGAAAATGTCAAAGGTTCACCATTCAATGTTCAGCGTAGCCTGCATATTCCCAATCTTACTCATGATGAAGTAGTTTATTTATTTGATTGTTATTAACGAGAACGGCAACAACAAATTGAGCCAGAAGTTGTCGAACGAATCTGGTATGAATTCAAAGGGCAACCCGGGCTTACCTGTTGGTTTGGGGAATTATTGACAGAAACTTATAATCAAGCCACAGATCAAGCTATTACGATGACACTTTTTGAGGGTGTTTATGCGGTTGCCCTAAATTTATTGCCCAATAACAATATCCTCAATATCATCAGTAAGGCGAAACTGGAGCCTTATAAACCTTATGTTTTGGAACTCTTTGAAACAAAAGAGAAAGTCAATTTTAGTTATGATGATCCCACGATCAATTTTTTATATATGAATGGGGTAGTTTCTATAGATGAAGCTAATTTGATCGAATATTATGTCAAATTTCCTTGCCCATACATACAAAAGCGATTGTTCAATTATTTTGCTAGAGAATTGTATCGTAAAATAGACGGATTATATGATCCATTTGAGGATTTATCAGATACCATTACTGATCAAAGTATTGATCTCCATCGTTTATTACAACGCTATGAGCAATATTTGCAAGCCAATCGAGAAATGGTATTGAAAGACAACGCCCTAGGAATGCTAAACCTTTAATCCACTCGCCAAGTTTTAACCGCTTGTTTTGCAAGCCAAGTTTGATAATGGTTTAGCGAGCTTAAATCCCAATTATCATATTCAGCAACTTTTTTTGCTAAATGAAAATCAGTTTCTAAGTAAGCTGATTTTTTAGTGGCAAAATCAGCTCGTTTTAATTGATCTTTTTCCAGTAACACCATATTGCCAAGGCGATCTGAAATATCAAAAATTCCTTCGCCAAAGTGTTTATGCCATTCTTGTTCTGGATTGTATGGACAAATATGTTCTAATGTTACATCTAAATAATTTAATGATTTTCCAAACTGGTTCTCTATTTCTACCAATAAAAATCGCAGTTTTTTCGATGATTGCCTGCTTGGTAATTTGAAATATTCAAAGGCACTTTTAAACGTATTGTCATCAGGATACAAACTTTTAAATTCATCACAATTTTTTATGTGACTTGCCCTAGTATAGCTACGGTCAAATACTTTCATTGCAATTTTATTGTAAGCATTATCCTGCCGGGTTGGTGAAAATCGGCAAACAACATTATAGCGAATAGAGAGTATATAAAGATATTTTAATACCTGAAGCAGTTCTTTGTCTGCAAACTTACAACCAATTGCTGCCATTAACACAGAAAAGGGTTGTTTTATCTTAAATAATTTAAACCCTTCCAAATAATGTCTTATCTTCTGTTTTTCATATGTATTCCACCATTCATCATGTGGCTTCAAAAGTGCAGCATAAACTGGAGCATAATATCCCAGTGATTTTAAATAATTACCAGCATCTATTGGTTTTGTGACAATTTGTTGTATTGATTTAAAAAGTCCTCTTTTTGATACCAGTGGCTTTTGTATATTATGATGGTAGTTGATGAAATCGGTAAAATTATTTTCACCTAGTTGGCTAATGATGACAGACCAGTCTTCATCCAGCTTATTTAAATGACTATCTGTTACGTCATCATTCTCTGTTAGTGTTGAAAAAATATGATTTTTTAATAAGTCTGGAGTTGATAGCTGAATGCCCCTTGCATTTAGAGTTTCAAATATTTTATAAGCGTTAATACTGTCTTGAATGATTATTTTTGTGAAAAATATTTTATCTGCTAATTTTTCTATGAATATAGCCAGTTGTTTCGCCTCTTTTGTTGTAAATTTACTCACAAAAAAATCAAAAGCAGTATTTAGCAGTACATTTGTTTTACTTAAGCCAATCTCTTTTAATGTTTCTAAATTCGATGCGATCTTACTAAAATGTCGATGATTGTTTCTATTCAATGATAGTTTGCTTTCTACAATTAAGGTAATCGCACTTTTTGTTCCTAAGAAGCGATCACTCAATACCGCTAACCTCTGTTTGTTTTGTTCTTCATCAATACCATCATTTATGAAATCTTGTATTATTCTCATTACAGCAATAACAATTAAAGACAATGTTATCAGTCGTTGCTGCCCATCAATAATCTCAAACTCATGTTCGCCTGTCTTTAGCAACACGATATAGCCCATATAGTGAGAACCTTCTTTATCAAGTGCTTGGATATCAAGCCATAAATCCTCCCATTGCTCCTGATCCCAAGCGTAATCACGCTGAAAACGAGGAACCTTGTATTTAGTGCCATTACTAAAAAGTTCTGCAAAAGTCTGGTTGGATGGTGGCATTAACATCAAATTGCTCATGATATGGAATCCTAACTTATTGTTTGTAGTTGTATAATGAATAAGCCCTGAAGGGGCGAAATAATGTTTTAATACGCCCCTTCAGGGCTTATAAATCAAATAGTTAAATACTTGTGTATAAAGATGTCAGCCAAGTTGCTGGATTTCTTCTTCTGATAAAGCTCGGTTGTAGATTCGGAGATCATCAATACATCTCCCGCAGAAGATGATGAAAACTCATATTGTCGTTTTTGTTCTCCATTACGATTCCATATACCTTTGAGTAGAATCATAGAGCCGTTTGTATGTTTATAATCATATACCCAAGCAGATAATGTCGTATTTTTTACATTTAAAGTATCGTTGTGGGTTACACTATCAGTAAATTTAATCAAATCATCTAAGCCTGTTTCAATAACTGCAATTACAATATTTAAATTGATCTTTTGATATTCATGTACTACAGTATTACGAAAACCTACCATATATCCCATATTCTCAGATAGTGGTGCGGAAATTACATTTTTACGTTCTAATAATTGAAAAGTTTCAGCAGTATTTGTTGGAATACCCATTTTATAGTTTTTAACTATATGATTAGCTAAATCAATACTTTGTTCACAAGCACGAATTAAATTTAAGATAGCTGCATCTTGCCGACTGTAATCTGTTAAAAATCCATCTTTATTAAATTGATATTCTTCTCTGGCGCGTTGAATACATCGTTGAATACTTTGTATTTTATTAATAATAATATCATTCATAGATTATAAGCCCTTTTAGTATGAAAAAAATCTTCTAAAATAGCTTTTCTTTCTTCATTCAATTTTAGATAAAAAGATATTGTTAGCATTTCAAATTCATCAACAGCATATTTATCAGCACAATAAATTAGGCGTTCAGTCATAATAATTTCCTTACGTAATACTACATTTACTTGTCGTAAATTAATTAAATCTACAGGTTTATTAAAATAATTAGTTAAATTTGAATGTAAGGGATGTAGATAGAGACTAGGAATTTGTTTAGCTTCTTCATGTGGTAATAATAAAGCAATATCAATATCACTATTAGACCATTCATCTTCGGTTCCATAGGAACCGAATAAATAAATAGCTTGAATATTTGGAAAATAAGTTAAAATAATATTATTGATATGTTTTTTATTATAGGTAATATTGGATTTGTTCATATTTTATTATTTATTCAGTAAATAATTAGCTTTTGCAAAGTTTCAATAATAGTTTAATTATGTTTAAATAGTACAATTACGAACTATAACAATATTTAATCTAATGCAAAAAATATTAAAAATAATCCTGATTTTATTTTATACCAGCCAAGCGGCTGCTTTTACTGATAATAATAAATTTGGTCAAGCTATTATTATAGCCGCTGGTGGAGCAGATTCTGCAAATAGTTTGTATCCTTATAGTAATGAATATACTCAACGCATGTATGGCATTCTTAAACAACGCCGTTTAGATGATGAAGATATTTCTTACCTTAAATCTGATATACAAGAACTTGATATTAAAGTTGCATTTCAAAAAGCCGCTCAAAATTTGCAAGCTGGGCAACAATTCATATTTTATTTACATGGTCATGCTCGCTCAAAGCATTTCATAATCAGCCCCAATTATGAATTATCAGCTTCACAATTAAGTGATTTATTAAATACTATTCCGAAAGGTGTACAACAAATTATTATCCTTGATACATGTTTTTCAGGTTCATTTGTTGATGAAATAGCTAATAATAAAGAACGCATTATTATTACAAGTGCGGATGATAAAAGTTTAACATGGCAAATCAAATATGCCAGTTTTGGAGATCAATTATTACGAGAATTACAACGAGGTTATAGTATTACTGAAGCATTTGGATTTGCAGAACAAATAGTTAAAACTCAAACTCATTTATTTAAAAACCAAGCACCTGCTTTATATAATAAACCAGAAAAACCAGTTTATTTGGTCAATCAAGGTATTTATGATTTTTTACCACCGACGCTAGAAGTTCATCCTCGTATAAGTATAGAAAACAAAATAGCTACTACATTATGGCTAAAAGCAACACCGACTCAAGAAACCATTCAAAAAGTACAAGCAATATTAATAAAACCCAATTTCACCATCCAAGACTACCAAGGATTAAAAACTGATTTTAGCCGTACAGAAATTGAGCTAATTTATAATCCAGCTCAAAAACGCTATGAAATAGTTTATGACAACTTTAAACAAGCAGGAATTTGGAATATTCAATATCAAGCACAAGGAAATAATGGTTTATGGTCAGAAATCGTAACCGGAGAAGTAAAGGTAATTAATCCAAACAATAAACAAACCATGATGGATATATCATTAAACAAAAGTATTTATAGAGCTGCTGACAACATGCAATGGAATCTAACTTTAAGCGGCAAAGATATAATAATAGATTTATATCTAGGAATGGTATTACCAGAAGATAATATCAAAATACTAATCTATCCACAAAATAAATTTAGTGAAGAAGTGAATAATTTCAAAGCTTATATATCAGATTTAAAAATAAATGGACAAAAAACCTACTTCATAAAATCACATTTACCAGAACAAATAAAGAAAGGTAATTATGGTGCCTGTGGAGTATTAATTCCACCGGGTGAAACTTTCAAGCTAGAAGATCAAACTAATTGGATAGATGTTACTTGTAGTGAATTTGCAATCGAATAAATCAAGGCGAAAGACCTGACAGGTTTTGGAAACCTGTCAGGTCTGGTCCTCATAGGTTTTAGACCTTACATTTAGCAAGACCTGACAAGTTTTGGAAACCTGTCAGGTCTGATCCTCATGAGTTTTAGACCTTACATGTAGCAAGACCTGACAGGTTTTAAAAACCTGTCAGGTCTGGTTCTAACGAGTTTTAGAAACAAATATATGTCAAAACAAATACCTTTAATTAGTGGACAATATTATCACATCTACAATCGGGGTAATAATGGAGAAAACTTGTTTTTTGAAGAACGTAATTACGAATACTTCTTGAAGTTATATATCCGTTACATCTATCCTATAGCTGATACATATGCGTATTGTTTGATGAAAAATCATTTTCATTTTTTGGTTAGGATAAGGCTGAATACAGACCTGTCAGGTCAAAGTACACCAGATTATTCCAAACAATTCTCAAATTTCTTTAATGCTTATACTAAAGCGATTAACAAAACTTACCAGAGAAGCGGCAATCTTTTTCAAAGACCTTTCAAACGCATCTTGGTTAATTCAAATTCTTATCTAATTAATTTAGTTGGTTATATTCACCGTAATCCCCATAAACATGGTTTTACTGACGATTTTCGTACTTATCCTTATTCATCTTACCAAACTATTTACCAACAGAAAAATAGCAGGATAAATGGACAAGAAGTGATGAGTTGGTTTCAGAATCCAAAATTATTTGTAGAAGCTCATGATAAATTAGACGAACTGGAAATTCAACATTTAATTGAAGATGACTAAATTTTAATCCTGACAAGTAGTTAGTTAGACCTGACAGGTTTCAAAAACCTGTCAGGTCTGATTCCACGTGTTTAATACCTACATGTAGTTAGACCTGACAGGTTTCAAAAACCTGTCAGGTCTTGCTTAACTAACGAGGCTTCTCATGACAATGAGTACAATTAATCAGTTGTCCTTTTTTCAAAGTCACTTCTTTACTGCTATGTTTATCTTCAAACTTAAAAGTTTTAGTTTCTGTAATTTTCCTAGATAAAGGAGTACCTTCTAAATCTATACCATGACAAGCTTGACAGTTGATTTTATTTAGTCTATAATAAAAAGTATGCCGCTTTGATTGAAATATATCTGTCCAACGATCATCATTGACATTGTGCATTTCATGTGGACCATCTGTTGTCATTGGCAAGCTACCCGGTTTATGACAGGTATCACACTCAAAGATAGTACCCACATGTCCCTGTAATTGCAAAGATGTTAAATTGTCATTAGCATTAAAATCAGAGTTTGACCAGATTGCATGAGTACTACCATGACAAGCTTCACAGGCAATTTTTCCATGCCCCTTACTATCTTTAAATAATTTTCTTAGATTTTCAGCAAAACGGGGATTTTCTGCTAATAAGGGAGAAGCTGAAGGATCACCAGTTTTATAAGCTTGTTTTAAACGGAAATTAAATTTTTTCTTTTTCTGTATTTGTTTTCCCTCTTCAATAACAGTTACAGTATATTCTTTATTAAACACTTCTAAACCTTCGCCTTTTAAATGACGCACAGCATCACCAGTATGACAAGATTGACAGCGTGGTAAATCTTTCCAAGGCTCACGCCGCTTTTTAGGATCACTATCACCAGCTACCGCTGACATATCGCCATGACAATTGTCACATTCTATCTTAGCGTTTTTCATTACTCCTCGTTGACATTGAGTATCTTTACCGGGATGACATTGATAACAAGTGTCTTCTGGTTTGCCATTTTTAGGAAACATTGAATTACCTTGCGGATCACGCCATTCTCCATGCAATTTATGTAAGGCATAAGATAAAGTAGATTTGTCTATTTGTTCTCCTTGTGGACCCTGTTGTTTTAAATCTACAGCCGGTGAATAATGACAACGACTACAAAGTACTGGAGTTTCTTTTGTTAAGGTAGTTTTGTGTTTATGATCGTGTAATATTAAAATATTTGTTAGCGATTGCTTAATAATATCAGTATCTGGTTCCCAAGCAATACTAGGATTATTAGCCGCTATTTTACCAGTCAGATGACAATTTTCACAATGACCTTCCATACTCACTGGTACTACAACATTAGTACTTGCTAATTCAGCACCTGTTTGTTTATCATGGGCACTAATTTTTAACATTGGATAACTATTTATATCACGATTATCATCAATAGGTGTTATAGGAACACCATTAGCACTAAACCATTTATGTTTATCGTCATAAGTGAATGTGTGCGCTCCGGGTTTATCTGCTGGCATATATAATCCAGTTAAACCTTCTCCCGGTTGCAATGCTGCACCAAATAATTTTTCTGCATGTTGCCAAAAATTAGTTTTGTTGACGCTACTAGAATTGATAGAACCACTGCGATCTGCTACTGCCGAATAACGTACTTCAACTTCACTAGAATCCAATAATTCTGGCTCATCATCTTTGATTTTGACAACTTGTGCATTAATGGTGTTATATGGTGGTAAAATAGACAAAATAGAATAATCTGGATCCATACAGTGCATACCAATGTCGTTAAAAGGCAACACTTTATAATTTGTATTGCTAGGCGGCGGATTATCATGTAATCCATCTCGATTTGCATCATCATCATGATAACCATCTTGATTTGCATCATCATCATGGAAACCATCGCGATTACGATCATCATCATGAAAACCATCTTTATTTTTATCATCATCGGCAAATCCATCACCATCAGAATCATAAGCTATAGTTTTTTCTAATCCAACATTAAAATTAATTGATTCTAATGATTTATCATTGATATTAGGCTTTTGACCATGAGGCATTACGACTTGATAAAGTGGATATTTACCCGGTGGTAATCCTAAAGCATTAAAATCTAACCAAGTATGTTCACCTGTAAATGTTTGATTTTCCTTAAATTGAATTACTAATTCACTTAATCCATTTGCGGTTAAATATTGGATTTTACCATCCAATTTAGTAAATAAATATAAATCACCAGATTCTGGATGAACAAACCTGCCTTTTGCTATTAATTGAGAATTATCACCACTCAATACCGTTCTAGGAGTAAATAATTCGCCACTCCATACTGATAAGCTGAAACTTAACAGCAGTAGAATTAAAGTTATACGTATCATAATAAATAATTTATGTTCCCATAGTTAATAATTTAATATTATGTAAAAGTCTTCAAACTAATACATTATCATGATAATATCATACTTTAATTTGATCAAAAACTATTTGATTAATTCTTTTAATTCTGGAGAAATTTAATTAATGAAACTTAAGAAACTTATAGTCAGCAGTTTGTTATTATTGCAGGCTAGTATTGCTAATGCGCTTGTTATATCTGCGGAGCCTAGTTCATGGGGCTTAGAAGAAGGTAAGGAATGTGTGAATTGTCACCGTATGACAAATGCTGGACTTTATGAGGAATGGAATAAAAGTCAACATGGTCAACGTGGGGTAAACTGCCTTGATTGTCACAAAGCTGAAACTGCTGATCCAGATGCTTTTTTGCATGAAGGACATTATATTTCTGTGATTGTCAGTCCAAAAGATTGTGCTAGATGTCATAAAGATCAAAATGAACAATTTCAACGTTCTCGTCATGCCAGTGCCGCTAATACGGCTGATTCTTTAGATTATAAATTAGGACATATGGCTGGTGCAGCCGCTGTTAGAGGTGGCTGTGAACAATGTCATGGTACCAAAATTGAAATTGACGAAGAAGGCAAACCAACTAAAGAAACTTGGCCCAATACGGGTGTAGGTCGTATAAACCCTGATGGTTCTACTGGTTCTTGTACAGCCTGTCATGCTCGTCACACATTTTCTCGCGCTCAAGCTCGTACTCCACAAACCTGTGGTAAATGTCACATCGGTCCAGATCATTCTCATTTAGAAATCTATAATGAATCTAAACACGGTATTATCTATCATGCCAAAGTCAAAGAAATGAATTTAGAATCAGATAAGTGGGTGGCTGGTATTGATTATAGTGTAGCACCAACTTGTGCCACTTGTCATATGAGTGCCGCTCCGGGCGTTACAAAAACACATGATGTTAGTGAGCGTTTATCTTGGAATTTACGCGATCCTTTGTCTTATCATATTAATTTAGTTCGTTTAGAAAATGGTAAACAATATGATGTAGATGATAATAAAAAACCCCAACCAACTAAAGGTGACGCAGTTAAAGGTAGTACTGTTAAAGAAATTGTTAATTGGAGACAACGCCGTAGTACTATGAAGAGTGTTTGTTATGCTTGTCATACCACCGATTTTATAGATGGGCATTATAAACAATTAAAAGATACGGTTGCATTGTATAATGAAAAATTTGCTACACCATTACAATCAATTATGGATGACTTAGTTAAAATGGGCAAAATAACTAAAGTTCCTTTTGATGATAAAATTGAATGGATTTGGTGGGAAATTTGGCATCATGATGGTCGTCGCACTCGTCAAGGTTCAGCTATGAGTGGACCAAATTATGTTTGGTGGGAAGGTGCTTACGAGCTAGTGAAACACACTTATATTGACTTTATTACAGAACTGAAAAATGTTGTAGGTAAAAAAGAAGCTAATCGTTTGCTGAAGAAATATATGAAACCTATTCCGGGTTATGAATGGTATTTTGATGCGATAAGCCTTGCAGAACCTTGTGAAAACAAAACAGCTTTACCGAGTTTAGGAGAAGCTCAAGGTTACAAGTTTGCTGGTGGAATCTCACTTAATGGTGGAGAACATAAAAAAACACTACAACAGCGCGAAGCTGATAAAATTGAAATATGTGCTACTATTGCTGGCGATAAAGCGGCAGAAATGGTAGTAATTGCAGAAACAGCAAACATTAAATACAATGTGACAGCAAATGGACAAGGATTTGTATGGGATGAAAAACCTGAAGAATTAGGAACATTCCAAAGAGATGCTAACCCAGTAGCAGTACCAACGACTGAAAGTATAAAAATATGGAGCGGCAAAATGGAAATGATAGGAAATATTAAATTCCATATATGGTCACGCTTAGCAGATGGAACACTGGTTAAATCACCAGAAGCTATTGATGTGAATATTGCAAAATAATGTTTGCATAATAATGTAGGTTGGGCTGACGAAAGGAAGCCCAACGAACATTATTTAATCTTTAATCTTCATCTTGATATGTTACAGGATATTGTAAATAACAAGCCATCAGATCAATTTCTGCTGGAGTTAAAGTGCCATTTTGCCCCCATGCTGGCATTCCACCCGTTACACCATTAAAAATCACATGTTTAGTTTTTTCAATCCCTAATTTTACAATATTTTCTGGTAATAAAGGTTTACCAGTTCCACCTTCTCGTAATTCACCATGACAACGATCACAATGCTTAAAATAAATCTTTTTAGTCTCTTTAAAAGCAACCGGTGAAAGTGGTGGGCAAGATGGAGTAGGAGGAATAGAGCAATCTGTTAAACTTCTAATCCATTCATCAATCAAATCAACACCCTCTTGATTAATAACAGTGCTACCTAATGGTGGCATTTCTCCTTTGTGCATTCTTTGTGAAATCAATGAATGTTCTGGATCACCAGCAGTTAGTACATGAATTTGTGGAGGATTTGATTTATAACAAATTTCTGAGAAGTCAGCGGTAACACGAAAATCATTTGCACCCTTTCCGCCGGGGCGATGACAATAGCTACAGTTAGTATGCAAATAAGCTCTAGCGCGTTGTTCTAGCGGCATATTATATTTTGGTTGAGGAAAATTTACTTGGTCATATTTATTTTCATCAATTTTTAATATGCCTAGATTAATGAAAGTATCAATTTGTGGGCTAGTACGATTGCTGTTTGGATAGTGATGTAAACGATTCATTTGTCTAGTTTCTAAACCAAGAACATCTCCAGCATTTTTAGTATGACATTCTAAACATTGTTCTCCACTAGGATAAATCCAAGTTTGAGCATTAATTGGTTTCTGCTTTTCGCCTTGAAGTAAAGTTGCGTCTTTTCCATCTGCATCCCATTCATAGCTATAACCAGCCCATAGATCATCATCATGATGAACCAGTAAGCGCGTTTCAAAAATCTTATCTTGTAAATAAAAATGCTTAAATAAAATACTGCCAATTGGAAATACCCAACGCCCTTCCTTATTAATACTAATGGTTTTATCAGCAGGTATAGCCATCCAACGTTCCTTAAACGCACCATCAGACCAAAATAGTAAATTAACATTATAAGGTATAACTCCTGCCGCTGGTTTTATTGTTCCTTTATTAATTGTAATACAGCCAGTTTCAGACAATTTACTAGGAATTGCAGAACGCGCTGGTGCAATACAGGAAACATTTTGAGTGCGAGGATCAGCATCAAAGCCATTTGAATGAGAACCAATTCTAATTTCCGTAATTGCCCAATTAGATAATGACGCTGTTTGTGGCGCAAATTCACTACCAGCTTTACTATAATAAGCAGAAAAAACATAATTACCAGCCGGAATACTAGCAGGAATAGCAGGCATTTCTAAAATTGCATCAGTCAAATCACTAACTGTAATATTTTTTTTGAAAGGTTCAGGATTTCCATTAATTCCAGCAGCATTAATAAATAAATCCACTTTAGATTTAGATATGGGCATTTGAATATTCACCCATAAATCTAATGGTTCATTAATCAATGACTTGTCATTTATATTAGTTTCTAAGTTAATGGATAATGGATTATTATGAATATAATAATCATCTTTTACTTCTTTAAAATTAAGAGATATAGGTGGTTCATTAGTTTCAGCGGCTAAATTAAGCCAATAACCACACAATAATATATATATTATATGTTTCATTAAAAACCCTTTATTTTATTTAAAAAAATATAATATATAATTTGATATATTTTTGCTGTTACTTAGCCCAAAATTAACTTTATCCCCACCAACAAAGTAATAATTTCAAATATCCTCTTAATCCAGCGATTACCTTTAGTAATCGCCAAATGCGCTCCAAAATACCCACCTAATAATGAACCAAGTAATAATGCTGGCAACCAATTCCATTTTACATCTCCTAACAATCCCAAGGTAATTGCTCCACTTCCATTCCAAAATAATCCTACTAAAACTAATGTATAAGCAACAGCACGTTTATAATCTAAACCAAACCAGCGAACTAACCAAATTGTTACAAATAAACCGGTACCAGAAGTTAAGGAACCATTTAATATACCAATACTAAATATTACAATACCACCAACAATATAACCATATTGATTACGATTTAATGGATTATATTGTTGACCTAATTGTGATTTGAACCAAGAATATAAACCTAAACTAATAGTAAGTAAACCTAAAGCGATTTCAGCAAAACGACTAGGAACTTGTAAAATTATATTCGCGCCAATAATTACACCGGGTACACCTGTTATCAAAATATATAAAGCAAAGCGGCGTTCTAATTTACTTTCTCGTAAATAACGTATGGTGGCACCAACTCCTAAAGCGACGCTGGCAATTTTGTGTGTGGCTAAGGCTATGGCAAATGGTAAGCCTAAAAAAATTAGGAGGGGTAATTGAATTAATCCAGCTCCTCCGCCTGCAAATGCAGAAAATGCATTCGCAACGAAGGATATAACAAATAATAGTATTTGTTCCAAGGTTTAAAGAATATTTATTTAAAATTTTTCTTAAGTGTAGTTCTTAAAGCGGCTGTTTTCGCGCGATCATTACCAATTGCAATAATTACTGCCTCTCTTTGTTTAGCAACAGTACAAATAATAGTTGCTTTATTTTTACCATTACTTCCAAGTACAAAAGTACGCCCAGTAGTCATTACATTAACTTTTGAGCTTTTCATTGCTACTTTAGCACGAGCTAAACATCCATTTTGACTTAAATTACCAGTATTTTTGACATAATAAAACATATAAGGCGCATGGTCAGCTGCATAACTAACATTGATCATACCTAACATCATCAATGCTAGAGCTGGAATAATAAATTTCAAATACTTCATGTAATAATCCTCCTAATGGATTCAAAAGAATAATTGCCCTGAAGAGGACTCGAACCTCTGACCTTCCCCTTAGGAGGGGGACGCTCTATCCAGCTGAGCTACCAAGGCAGAATCATTCATTTTATACTAATTAAAGTAATTTTGCTAGTCGATTTGCCGCTGATATTACTTGTTCTGGAGCTGTGCCGCCAATATGATTGCGAGCTGATACAGAACCTTCTAAAGTTAATACTTCATATACATCATCATTTATATGTGGTGAAAAACCTTGTAAAGTTTCTAAATTTAAAGAGTCTAGCTCACAATTATTATCAATACAATATCTTACTGCTGTACCAACAATTTCATGAGAATCACGAAAAGCAACACCCTGACGTACCAAATAATCAGCTAAATCAGTAGCAGTAGTAAATCCTAACTTAGCAGCATTACGCATATTATCGCGCTTTACTTCTAAGCTTGGTATCATATCAGCATATACACGCAAACAACCTTTTAAAGTATCTACAGTATCAAATAGCGGTTCCTTGTCTTCTTGATTATCCTTATTATATGCTAATGGTTGTGATTTCATTAAGGTCAATAAACTAGTTAAATGACCATATACACGTCCAGTTTTACCACGCACTAATTCTGGTATATCAGGATTTTTCTTTTGTGGCATAATAGACGAACCCGTACAAAAAGCATCACTTAATTCAATAAAATTAAATTGTGCAGATGACCATAATACTAACTCTTCAGAAAAACGTGACAAGTGCATCATTACAATAGATGCTATACTAGTAAATTCGATAGCAAAATCACGATCACTTACTGCATCTAAAGAATTTTGAGCAATGGCTTCAAAGCCTAATAACTTTGCGGTATAATCACGATCAATTGGATAACTAGTTCCAGCTAATGCAGCAGCACCAAGCGGCATAGTATTAACTCGTTTCTGGCAATCTTGCAAACGTTGTTTATCACGCATCAACATTTCGCACCATGCCAAAAGATGATGTCCAAATGTAATTGGTTGGGCACTTTGCAAATGGGTGAAACCGGGCATAATCGTATTAGCTTCACGTTTAGCAAGCTCAACTAATGCTGTAATTAGCCTGATTAATTGTTGACTGATAATATCAATTTCATCACGTAAATAAAGACGAATATCGGTGGCAATTTGGTCATTTCTGGATCTGCCAGTATGTAATTTTTTACCGACTATGCCAATTTTTTGCGTTAATTGGGTTTCAATGTTCATATGAACATCTTCTAGTGATTCTAACCAATTAAATTTGCCATCGGCAATTTCTTGTTGGATTTCATTCAAGCCATCGACAATTTTTTGACATTCAATATCTGTCAAAACTCCAACATGTGCTAACATAGTGGCATGTGCAATTGATCCTTTTATATCGTATTCATATAAACGTTGATCAAAATTAACAGAAGCAGTAAAGGCTTCAACGAAGCTATTGGTTGGCGCAGTAAAACGCCCGCCCCAAGGTTTTTCTAATTCCATTATAAATTATTTAGGAGGAAGTGAATGTCAGTTAAACATCCTATTATAGCAATAACCGGTTCATCTGGTGCAGGTACAACTACAGTAAAAAAGGCTTTTGAAGAAATTTTTCGTAGAGGTGGATATACAGCCGCTGTTGTAGAAGGCGATAGTTTCCATCGCTATGATCGCGCTGAAATGAAGGTAGCAGTTGCAGCAGCAGAAAAAGAAGGCAAAAATTTAAGCCATTTTGGTGCCGATGCCAATTTATTTGAAAAATTAGCTGAATTATTTCAACAATATTCAGAAACTGGCACTGGTAAAATTCGTAAATACTTGCATAACGAGGAAGAAGGTGCCCCTTATAACCAAAAGGCTGGTACTTTTACTCCATGGGAAGATAGCCCAGCTAACTCAGATTTGTTATTTTATGAAGGCTTACATGGTGGTGTTGTAACAGATAAAGCCAATGTTGCACAATGGGTTGATTTATTAGTTGGTGTCGTACCTAGTGTGAATTTAGAATGGATACAAAAAATAAGTCGTGATGTTGCTGAACGTGGTTATTCTCCAGAAGCAGTAACTAATACAATTTTACGACGTATGCCTGATTATGTGGAATACATAACACCACAATTTACCCATAGCCATATTAACTTTCAACGAGTGCCATTAGTAGATACATCTAATCCATTTATAGCACGTGATATTCCAACTGCTGATGAAAGTTTAGTTGTAATTCGTTTTAATAAGTTCCGTGAACAACAAGATTATGCTTATTTGCTAAGTATGATTCATGATTCATTCATGTCACGCCCTAACACTTTAGTAGTACCCGGCGGCAAAATGGGATTTGCTATGCAAATTATTTTTAGACCACTTCTGGAAACTCTGATGGAACAACGCCGTCAAGCAATGTAATTATTTAGGGGCTTAATAAGCCCCTACAAGTTTTAATGAAGTATTATCGCGTTCAATAGGATAAAAGTTATATTGATATTCAAATCTACCAATGCTCCACTGACCATTTTGCTTAATTAAAGTAATAATCCCTACAAATTCCCCGCCATCAAAACTTGCAAGCACTGTATAACGAGGGTTCATTAGCCACCAACCAGTGCTAGAACGAAATAATCCACCATATGCACCATGATAATTTAATAAACTGCCTAATTGAGTGAAAACATCATTAATTTTATTTAATTGCTTTTCAGTAAGATTTTGTTGTAAAGCCTGACTGCTATAATTTAAAAAATTATTTTCATCCCAATCAACTAGTAAAACTAACATGCTTGTATTTATAAATCCTTTAGTTTCACGATTAATTTGTTGAACACTATAATTAATATAAGTAATACTTGTTATTATTAATAATAATAACAATACTACAAAACCTCGGTGGCTAGAGAATAATTTCATGTTATTTCAGTCGATAAGTAAAACCAAAAAATGCTACTTTTTCTACATCATCATTACCATTATCATCAATACCATCATCAATTTTAGTTAAACTCAAAGTTAAATCTGCTGTAACTAGATTAGTAACATAATATCGAAAAATAGAACTGATTTTATTGGTAGTAAAATCTGTTGTACCCACCCTGCTAGGATAAATTGCATTAATTGTCCACGTATTTTCCCAGTCAATTCTATCTGATAATTCATAAGTTAATCCCAGACGGTTATCAAATATATCAAGTTCATCATCAGCTAAAATTCTGGAATAACTAGCTTCTTCAGTGAATTGCAATTGATAACCAAAAGGTTTAGCATATTCAAATCCTAAATCTAAACTCGGATCATCTGGATCAGCGTCTTCAAAGGTTGAGGTTATATAACCTGCACCACCTCTAATTGACCAGCCGTGTTTACGGAGGCTAATTCTTTCTAAAATTAATACATAACGTGTTTTAATCACACCAACAGCACCTAGCATATTGTTTTTTAATATGCCAGCCTTTTGCATCACTTTTTCTAAAGCCTCGATCCAGTATTGTTCATAATCTTCAAATCCATATCTACTTTGGAATTCACGTCGCTTACCAACAATAGCGGCTAATTCTAAATAGGTACTATCATCCACATCTCCAACAATAACACCATATTCTTTTAAAGATTCTACCACACGTAATACATCTGCTAATGGTGTGGCATCAATAACTCGACCATAACCAATACCAGTGGTTAGTTTTGAATAAGGATTATCAGCTTCAGTATCGCCAATTTGACGACGATAAGCTAAATCAACTCCACCAAAAGCAAAAAGACCAAATAAATTTTCTGTGATATATTTATCAAAATTACTTTGTACATTAAATAGATAGCTCTCTTTTGTCTCTGCGTTTTTTGTAGAACCGCGATTAATATCAAGGCTACCTTCAAATCTCATTCTCCATACAAAAGGTAGGGTACTATAATTCATTTGATAAAATCCAGAAGTAGTTCCATCAAAACTAGTTTGTTCCTGATTACCTGAATTTAGATTAAATCGTCCATTAAAAAATGCTTCATCAAAGATTCTATCTGGATCTCTAAAGTCAGTGAGTTCAATCGCTAATAGTTTGATTGGATTTATAATTAATAATAGCATTATTAATTTTATGTTAATTTTTGTGAACATATTTATGTACCAAATCCTTTATAAAAAATATTATTATACATAATTTTAATCCTGCATAATAGTTTCTTGGCTTGTTAATTGTAATTGTGATGCAAAATCTTGTTTTTTTGTCAAATCAGTATATACTAATATAGTATATATTCTACTTAATAATTCTGTCATTAGCTTATGAAAACATCACTTAAACAATCTGCATTAATAACAATATTATTAATATTGATGAGTCAACTAGCTTATGCAAAACCTTGCATTCCTGATAGCTATCCTAAGTATTTTCCCAGCGAGGGTCGTGTTTATATTCCCTGTTTAGTTGTAAAAGATGCTGAGGGTAAATCAGTCTCTTATGAAGGTGAATTACAACTTATAGTAAATCCTGATGGACAAATACAGTTATTATTAATAGAACCTGTATTTATAGATGTTAATCTATTGAATTAATACATTAACCATAAGTCATATGACTTATGGGCTTGTTTTTTGCTCTCCTTATTATAGCTTCCCATAATCTATACAACATCTTATGAAAATTTTACTTTATATCTCAATAATTTTATTATTTATATTCAATAATATAAGCTTAGCGGCTAGCCCCTGTGCCTCTCAAATCACAGAATCTACATTGTATCTTACAAATAATAATCTCAATATCCCTTGCCTAGAAGTACCAATAGGCGACGGTAGTTCAGTTGGTTATCAAACCTATCTAAAACAAATTCCAAATGAAAACAATCAACTTATATTTTCTCTGACCAATATAATTCCGGTTAACGATAATAGCCCTAAAACTACTAGCAAACCAAATATTGCCAACACTGATTTATGTCAAGACTTTGCTGATACTTATCCAGCCACAAAAGGCTCTACTCCCCCCGGTAGTAAATGGCTTTATCAATTACAAGCAGCATCAATTCCTTTTATTAATAAATCAAACTTCGATATATTGACGCTTGATTATTCAAAGGATGGTACTGATAATCAACGCTATTCAAAAGCTGAAATTGATTCCTTACATGCTAATAATAAAGTAGTTTTAGCTTATTTAAGTATAGGAGAAGCTGAAGAATATCGTTATTATTTTGATAATCAATGGGTGGCAAAAAATGCCAAATCAACTATTTCACAACCAACAACTAAAGCTCCCTGTTGGTTAGGATTAACTAACGCAGACTGGCATGGTAATTATAAAACCCAATATTGGTCAGAAACTTGGCAACAAATTCTCATAGGTTATCTTGATAAAGTAATAGATGCTGGTTATGATGGAGTTTATCTTGATATTACAGATGCTTATTATTATTGGAGTAATCCAAATAATGGTGAAAAATTAGATAATGGTCAAAACTTATCTCTGGAAATCTTTTATATTGCACAACGTATGATTAATCTAGTAAAACGTATTGCCTATCATGCTAGAGTTGTGCGCGGTAAAACTAACTTCTATATTTTTCCACAAAATGGAGCACCTATTTTAGAATTTGATACAGATAATAGTTACTTAGACACTATTAGTGGTATTGGTATTGAAGATTTATTTTATAATGAAATCGAACCAGTCTCAGATGATGAAACTTGGTATCGATTAGAATTTATAATGAAAATCAAACAAGCAGGCAAAAAAGTACTGCTTGTTGATTATGTTGATGACGGCTCAGGCTATCAAGGCAACAATAAAACTAGAATTGATGATTTTCAAGAGAAAGCCTTGAATGAAGGTTTTATACCTTATGTAGGAATCTCTGATCGCGCCTTAGACACTCTTCATGTTATTAAGGGCATACAAGAATGACATGTGTGTCGTTGTTATGACAGCTAGTTATCTAAGTTAAACCAAGCAAGTTTTTTATGCAATTTAACCACATCACCTATAATGATAATACTAGATAGTTTAATATCTGCTTCTTCAACAATAGTCGGTAGTGTTTCTAAAGTTCCAACTAAAACACGTTGATCTGAAGTGGTTGCTTTTTGAACTAATGCTATTGGTTTATCTTTTGACATTCCATGCTTAATTAATTCATTACAAACAGTAGGTAAACTTCTTAACCCCATATAAATTACAACAGTTTGTTGGGGTTGCACTAAAGCTTTCCAGTTTAAATTATTACTATCATCTTTAAGATGCCCAGTTACAAATATACAAGATTGTGCATAATCACGGTGTGTTAGCGGAATACCTGCATAAGCAGAACTACCGATAGCAGCAGTAACAGCAGGTACTACTTGAAAAGAAATTCCTTCTTCCATTAAAGTTTCAAGTTCCTCACCACCACGCCCAAATAAAAATGGATCACCACCTTTTAAACGTAATACTCGTTTACCTTCTTTCGCTAAACGAATTAATAGCTGATTGATTTCCTCTTGAGGTACAGGATGATTAGTTGGTTGTTTACCTACGTAAATTAATTCAGCGTCACGTCTTACCATATCCAAGACTTCTGCTGAAACTAAACGATCATAAAGTACAACATCAGCCTGTTGCATTAACCTTAGTGCTTTAAATGTTAATAAGTCAGGATCCCCGGGTCCACCACCAACTAAATATACTTCACCATATTCTGACTTAGATTGTTCAGTCTTAGCAAGCAAATCTTCTAAAGCTTTATGAGCGGCACTAGTATTTCCAGAAAGTACCATTTCAGCAATCTTACCATTTAACACTTTTTCCCAAAATGGACGACGTGCTGGAAAAGCTAAACTTTGTTTGACTTTATCTCTAAAGGATTCTACAAAACTTGCCAATGTACCATAAGCACCCGGTATCATGGTTTCTAAACGAGCGCGTAATAAACGAGCTAAAACTGGCGATGCTCCACCAGTAGAAACCGCAATTTGTATAGGTGATCTATCAATAATTGCCGGCATGATAAAACTGCATAAATGTGGTTGATCGACAACATTGACTGGAATATTTTGTTCTTGAGCCAATATTGATACTTGTTCATTAACATTTTTATCATTAGTAGCCGCTATAACTAAACGACAATCTTGTAAATATTTAGGGGCAAAACTATCTTTATGATAGTCAATATTATCAATATTTGATTGTAATTCTGGTGCAACGACAGTAACTTTCGCACCAGCTCGTAGTAACAACGCTACCTTACGAGCCGCAGTGCTGCCACCGCCAACTACTAATGTTTTTTGATCACGAATATTAAAAAAAATTGGTAAAAAATTCATATTAATTTCTGAATGATAGCCTTTTTTCATCTTGAAAAGACTTGCTTTAAAATATATATTAGTATATAACAATAAAGTTCTAAAGTCATTTATTGTTATTATTTATAAAAAATAGGATATAAAAAACTATGGCTGATTATAACGAAGAATTAGATGCATCAGGTTTAAATTGCCCTTTACCGATTTTACGAGCTAAAAAGAAGCTGAATACTATGGAAAGTGGTCAAGTGTTACGTATCATTGCGACTGATCCGGGTTCTGTTAAAGATTTTGATGCCTTTGCAAAACAAACTGGCAATACATTATTAGAAACCACTGAAGAAGGTGATAAATACGCCTTTTTTATTCAAAAGAAATAATTATGTCTGACGAAAAAAAATTAGCTATTATAGCTACAAAAGGTAGTCTGGATTGGGCGTATCCGCCATTGATTCTTGCTTCAACAGCATCTGCTTTGGGTTATGAAACTGAAATTTTCTTTACTTTTTATGGCTTAGCCATGTTAAAGAAAAAACTGAATTTACAAGTATCTCCACTTGGTAATCCAGCAATGCCAATGCCCATGCCAGTGCCTGTAATAATGCAAGCAATGCCCGGTATGCAATCCATGATGTCTAGCATGATGAAAAAGACCATGAAGAAAAAAGGTGTTGCTAGCGTTGAAGAATTGCGTGATTTATGTGTAGAAGCCGAAGTTAGAATGGTTGCTTGTCAAATGACAGTTGATTTATTTGAATTCGATACTAAAGACTTTATTGATGAAGTCGAATATGGTGGTGCTGCAACTTTCTTTGAGTTTGCAGGCAAATCCGATATTTGTTTATATATTTAAATATCTGAACCAATTCTTAAAAGGGGTTCTTTGTTGAACCCCTGTCACAATTCCTACCTACAAAATTATATTTTACTGTCATTCAATATTGGAATATACTGTGCAATACTAATTATTATATTTAATAATGAACATATTGGGGAGGCAATATTATGGTAACTAAAAAAACCATTTTAGTTATAGAAGATGAAATGATGTCTCGCTATACCTTAAATGTTCTTTTAGAATCAAAAGGTTTTAATTTAATTTTTACCGTAAATGGCACTGAAGGCTTAGAACAAATGGAACATTTAACTCCTGATTTAGTGTTATTAGATTTAATAATGCCGGGTATAAATGGCTTTGAAGTTTGCAAGTCTTTACGCGCCAATCCACGTTTTACCAAATTACCTGTTGTGATGATGACAGCTTGGGATGATGAAGAAACATATTTACGTTGCTTAAAACACGGTGCTACCGATGTACTTAGTAAACCTTTTAATTATGCAGATTTAAATACTATGCTTAATCATTATCTTTACAAATCTCAACAAAAAAATAACAATCATGTCAGAGAATAGCACAGTTTTAATTGTTGATGACGATCCAATTTCTCGTTTTACAGTCAAAGCCTTACTTGAACAAGAAAAAGTTTATAACTTAGAATTTGCTGAAAATGGAGAAGAAGGCTTAAGAAAGGCCTTAGATATAATACCAGATGTAATGTTACTTGATGTAATGATGCCCGGTATAGATGGCTTTGAAGTATGTCGGCGTTTACGCACTCATGATCATTTAGCTGAATTACCTATTGTCATGGTAACAACACTTGATGATAGAAAATCACGTTTACGTGGTATTGAAGCTGGTGCCGATGATTTTATGAGCAAGCCTTTTGATCAAGAGGAATTATGCGCTCGTATTCGCACTATTACCCGCTTAAATCGTTATCGCCGCATAGTAGAAACTAAAGAACAATTATTTAATTTAGCTAATTACGATAATTTAACCAAATTACCTAATCGTAACTTATTGATGGAACGTTTGCGTCAAAGTATAGAACATGCTGATCGTTCTCATCAATCAGTCGCAGTCTTAGCCTTAGATTTAGATAATTTTAAAACACTAAATGATTCGCTTGGGCATGATATAGGCGATAAAATATTATGTGAAATTACACAACGTATAAACAATACAGTTTCTAATGGTGCAACCGTATCCCGTTTTGGTGCCGACGAATTTGTGATAATTTTTGATACCAACAATCCGGTTAAAGATATTAATAATATTGCGCCAGCTTTATTAGCTAATATTAAGGAACAAATGACTATTGATGACTATGAAATGGTTGTCAGTGCCTGCATTGGTATTAGCGTTTTTCCTAATGATGCTGAGGATGCTGCAAATTTAATAAAACATGCAGAATTAGCCTTGTCACGTGCTAAGAGTGAGGATAAAGATAGTTATCAATTTTTTACCAGTGAAATGAACGAAGTCGCGCTGGAACGGCTTGTTTTTGAAAATAAATTACGTAAAGTATTAAAACAAGATGAATTACGTGTATATTATCAGCCGCAAATAGATTTAAGTAATGGTAAATTAATTGGAATGGAAGCATTAGTGCGCTGGCAAAATCCTGAATGGGGATTAGTTTCACCGGCTAAATTTGTACCAATTGCTGAAGAAACGGGTTTAATTATAGATATTGGAGAATGGGTTTTAAGAACAGCTTGTAAACAAAATAAAGCTTGGCAACGTGCAGGGCATTCACCGACTCGTGTTTCAGTAAATTTATCAAGCAGACAATTTCAAATTCCAAATTTATTAGAAGTTATTAAAAATGCTTTAGAGGAAAGTGAATTAGAAGCCAAATATTTAGAGTTAGAATTAACTGAAAGTGTATTATTAGAAGATAGTCTTGATAAGAAAAATAGTATATTTTCAACATTAAGCGAATTACAAAAGATGGGTGTCAAGATTGCAATTGATGATTTTGGAACCGGTTATTCATCTTTAAGTTATTTAAAACGTTTTCCAGTTAATACTCTTAAAATAGATCGTTCTTTTGTGAAGGATGTTTGTAATGACAAGGATGATGCTGCAATTACTACGGCAATTATTGCAATGGCGCATAGTTTACGTTTATCAATTGTGGCAGAGGGTGTAGAAGATGCCGATCAATTAGCGTTTTTGAAAAAACGAGAATGTGAAGTTATACAGGGATATTATTTTAGTCGCCCATTATCAGTAAGTGATATGACTAAAAAATTTGAACAAATCGGAACAGAAGCACTTTTTAAGTAAATTTGTTTTTCTCGTTCCCACGCTGGAGCGTGGGAACGAGAAAAATACGCAGTCACGGATCGTAGCATAGTAAATCTGTAAGAAACCTTACAGGTTTTTTTTAAAAACTTCTCAGGTTTGGCTGTAGTTATCATAATCCAAGTATTGTGGATAAAGCTTTATCTACCTGTTCCATTTTTTTACCATCTAAATGTCCTAATACTCGTATTATACGACTTTTATCAATAACTCGAACTTGTTCGCATAGTAATACAGAATCATTATGTAAACCACCAAAACTCTTTGTTATCATAACATGTGATGGTAATAAACTTTGCCGAATTTTGGTGGTGAATGGTGCAATGATTGTATGTGGGCTGGCTGCGTTTGCACGATCAATTTGTAATATTAAAACTGGGCGTATTCCAGCTTGTTCTGTACCCATTACCGGGTTTAAATCACAAAATTTCTCCACGAGCCAAACGTTCTTCATAACTTTCTAAATTTGTTAAGTAATCAGAAAAATATGATTCGCTTAAATCCAATGCTTCATTAAAATGATTCCACTGTTGCCAACGTTTATTATCTTGTTTAACAAATATAAAATCAATAAAGTCATTCACTTCTTTTATCAAAGGTTCTGGCAATTGTTGGATTTTATGAATAGTTTCTGCTAAATAAAGCGGTTGTTTTTGCTGAGTTTGAGTTTCTGTTGTTATTGCCATTTTAAAATTTCTCATTAGTAAACCTGACAGGTTTAGTTAGTTACCGCTTAACAATCAATTTACCACTTTCAGTATTACCAAACACTTCCGGTTCATACATTTCTTCGGCATGGTTATTATACAACTTAAAGCGCGGTGGATTTAGGATTGTTTATTCATTTATATTGATAATATTTTGGAATTTGTTCCGTTATAGTACCATCTGGTAATTGAAAATATATTTTTTTATTTTTACTATATATTTTTGTGGAACATTATGACCACCTTTAAGCACTCTATTTTTTATCCTTAAAATATAGAGTGTTTTTTGCATTTTTTGGTTTTTTGATGGTGCATAATTGTTATTATAACATCATTTGCTATTTTCTAACTAACAATCTATAATTAAAACTTCCAAATTAAAGGAGTTTTATTTATGAAAATATTTAGTCTTTTTTTAATGTTGTTAGTTGTCAGTTGTACGCCCACTGATAATACAAAGCCATCTAACCGGGGTGTTGGTGTGGTTGATATTACTGATGCTAATGGTTCTACAGTTTTATCTTATAGTGGTAGTTATGCTTTGCTTATTGGGCAGAGTGATTATACTGCTGGTTGGCAGGATTTAAATAGTATTCCTCGTGAGTTGGATAAGGTGGAGGCGGTTCTTAAGAAGCAGAATTTTGTTGTTGAAAGACATCCTAATCTTAATTCTCGTGATTTGAAATTAACTTTTGATAATTTTATTAATAAGTATGGTTATGATAAAGATAACAGGTTGTTATTTTTCTATTCTGGGCATGGGCATAGTCGTGGTGATAAGGGTTATATTGTTCCTGTTGATGCGCCTAATCCTCATTCTGATGATAAGGGTTTTTTCAGAAAGGCTGTTGCTATGAATCAAGTGCTTACTTGGGCGAAGAATATTGAGTCTAAACATGCTTTGTTTTTGTTTGATAGTTGTTTTTCTGGTACGGTTTTTAAGAGTAAAAATATTCCTAGACCAAGACAAATTAGTAGAGCTATGAGATTGCCAGTACGTCAATTTATTACTGCTGGTAGTGCTAAGGAGGAGGTGCCTGCTAAAAGTACTTTTACTCCGGCTTTTGTTCATGCTTTAGCTTATGGTGCTGGTGATAGTAATAATGATGGTTATATTACTGGTATGGAGTTGGGGTTTTATCTTTGGAATGAGGTAGCAAAGAATACTGATCAAACTCCACAGTTTGGAAGAATTAAGGATTTTAAGTTATCGCGCGGTGATTTTGTGTTTAAGGTAAAAAATACACCAGAAGATGATGAATTAAATAATATTAAAAGAAAAAAAGAAGCTGAATTAGCTGAATTAGATCGTCGTATAAAAAGAAAAAAAGCTAAATTAGATAGTATAAAAATAGTAAGACCAAAAAGCAAAGTCTTTCAAGATCGTTTAAGAGATGGCAGCTTAGGTCCAAAAATGGTTAGAATCCCGGCTGGTTCTTTTAGAATGGGTGATATTCAAGGTGGTGGTAGTTCTGATGAAAAACAACATAGAGTTTCGGTTGGGGAGTTTGCTATGGGGATGTATGAGGTTACCTTTGCTGAATATGATAAGTTTGCTGATGCTACTGGTAGAGAAAAGTCAAATGATAGAGGCTGGGGGCGTGGTAATCGTCCAGTGATTAATGTTTCTTGGCATGATGCTACAGCTTATGCTAA
The DNA here is from genome assembly GCA_016744775.1 of Candidatus Marithrix sp. Classification (GTDB taxonomy): domain Bacteria; phylum Pseudomonadota; class Gammaproteobacteria; order Beggiatoales; family Beggiatoaceae; genus Marithrix. The sequence goes on along the minus strand of JADGDS010000001.1, from coordinate 797,678 downwards.
ATGGCTTAGTAATCAAACTGGTAAAAAATATCGTCTTCCTACGGAGGCGGAATGGGAATATGCAGCTAGGGCTGGTACTTCTACTAAGTATTGGTGGGGAAATGATATTGGTAAAAATAGAGCTAACTGTTATTCTGATTATTGTGGAGATCGTTTTAAACACACTTCAGATGTAGGTTCCTTTTCAGATAATAAATTTGGTTTATATGACACTTCTGGGAATGTATGGGAGTGGACGTGTTCTGAATATACAGGTAAATATAATGGCAAGGAAAAAGTGTGTTTAAGTAAAAATAGCAATAAAAACCGAGTGTTGCGTGGTGGCTCGTGGTACGACTACCCGACGAGCCTTCGGACTGCCAACCGCAGCAGGCGCACCCCGGTCAGCCGCGGCGACGGCAACGGCTTCCGTCTCGTCGTGCTGCGTGCTGCGTGGATCAAATAGCCCTTGGCACTTTTGCCCTTTTGCCCTTTGCACTAAAAGCCCCGCGCAGCGGCGATTTTTATTGATTTTTCCATGCTAATAATATGTTTTTAGCGTGGAAATATTCCTTAAATTACAATAATATCCCTGCTTATATGCAATCCCTGTAGTTTTTTGCTGTGTTGAGATCTATTGCGTTGTTGTTATTTGTCAAGAGAACTACAGGGATTGCATTTTAGCAGGGATTTGTTTTTGCTGAGTTTGAGTTTCTGTTGTTATTGCCATTTTTTCAAATACCTTATTAGTTTTTGTAGGTTGGGCTGACAAAAGGAAGCCCAACAATTCAAACTCACATTAGTGAATAAGTAAGTTTTCAAAGGGTTTATTCTGTTTCCAACGATAGGTATGAAAATCTCGTTTATCTGTGGATAAAATACGACCATGACCTAAATGTTCTGCAAGAATTACAAGAGAAGCATCTGCTAAATCCATTGGTAAGTCTGCATATTTATTCATTATTTATGCAATAAGTGATTAATGGTTATTTAATAATTCTGATAATGTAGCTTCAGCTTCTCCACATCCTACAAAGTTTGAACTTAGTAATCGTTCATTAGCAGTTGTGATTTTACTTTTATTAGTTTTTTCAAAATAATGATCAATTGCTTGTTTAATAACATCTGAAACATTTGCATGAGTTTCTTTAATCAGATATTCTAATTTTTTATAACTATCTTCATCTAATTGAGTGTTAATGTGCATATATTTTCCTTTTAAAACCTGTCAGGTTTGGTTATTTACCGCTTCACAATCAATTTTCCACTTTCTTCTTTACCATTATAACATCATTTTATTTCCATGCTAAACTAATGTTATTAGCTTGAAAAAAAATCCCTGCTTATATGCAATCCCTGTAGTTTTTTGCTGTGTTGAGATCTATTCGTTGTTGTTATTTATCAAGAGAACTACAGGGATTGCATTTTAGCAGGGATTTTTTAAATTCGTTTATTTAGCTGCGCTGACTTCGTATCTTAATTAGTTGTACTATATGAATTGGAGTTCAAAGCGATACGCAGTCACGAAGCGAAGCGGAGTAAGCTTTGTGAATATTAGTAACTGATGTTATGCACCCCGATGGATGATGCCCCTGAAAGGGGCTAACATACTAGCCTAGGGCAACGCCCTAGGTAGAATTGGTTTAATATTTTAGCCCTGAAAGGGCGATATATAATTAATGGTTATCAATTCTAAAGATATTTTAATCATATTAAATATGGTATTTTTGGATAATTTTAAGAAATTATCCAAATTCATGTATTATGTATCGCCCTTTCAGGGCTAAAATTCTAAACAAATCAAACCCTAGGGCGTTGCCCTAGGCTAGTATGTTAGCCCCTTTCAGGGGCAAATGATAAAATTGACATGAATCGGGGTGCGTAACATCAGTTATAAACCTGACAGGTTTCTAAAAACCTGTCAGGTTTGGTTAGTTACCGCTTCACAATCAATTTTCCACTTTCAGTATTACCAAACACATCCGGTTCATACATTTCTTCGACATGGGTTGGCATGACGTTGAAGTCGCCGGGAGCTATTGCTTGGGCTACGTAGGATAGGTGATAGTTGCCTGCTGGCAAGTAGTCTGAGTAGAATCTTACTGCATGGTGACGTAGTTCGTGGTGGTAGAAACGCCATGAGTTGTTTTCTGTTTCTATCTTGGAGCTGGTGGCTAAGTCTCGGTTTACTGGTTCTAAGCCGCCGGGCACCGCGTCATCTACTACTACAAAGTATCTTGGGCTTGGAGTGAATAGATCTATATCTACTTTTACTAGTTCTCCGGTTTTTATTTGCATTGGAGTTGTTAGTTTTATCCATTTGCCATTGCGTTCAACATGGTATTGTCTTTGTACTTCTATACCAGCATTTATTGCATTGTTTGTTTTGGATTCATATTTTAAGCGTACTGTATAGTACATACGCCCTGTTCCTTGACGCTTGATTTTCAATTTACCATTATTGACAATCTCATGTTTGAAACTGACTGCTGGGTTTTTGACGCTGTCAAATCTAGTTTCTCCTAATTTTTCGTTGTCTAACCAAGCTTGTATTGTCATTGCTGGTTTATCTTTTTCATAGGCTTTGGCGTATTCCGTTAGCGCGTTCATGCAAAACATGCTTTCTTGAGTATTTTTCCATTTTCCTTTAATGTTGCGCACTATTTTAAATGGTATATCATCAAGATTGCTTGAATGTCTCATTGTTGCCTGATAGCGACTTAGGCTGCTTAAAATAGAGCATTGGGTGCGCACTGATGAGGATAATATGCGTTTATAACCTGTTTCTAGGCTTTCATTAAAGGAAATTTTGCCAGCTGTTTGATTTGCATGGGATAAAATCATGTTTACTACCTGAGTACGAATTCTACCAGTGCCCGGTACATCTAAGGCTGCCGCTAAAAATTGTGATTTGCCAAATAAGTCCATACGTCTTAAATGTCTTTGATAGCGTCTGATGTCACTACGTGTGATTTTACCATGTTTAGCTAAAGCGGCTAATGCTACTGCACGTGTTGTTGATGCCATGCCTTTTGAGTAAAAATCAGGCATTACATCTTTTCTTAATAATGTTAAAAGGTATTCATGCAGTTTATTCTCAACCGTTTTAGGAGTTTTATTTAACCAATTAAACGCTAAAGCTGTATAAGCACTTAAATATGGGCTGACATGTTGATCTTTTGGTATAAAGTAAGTCATGCCGCCATTTGGGGCTTGATATTCTTTAGCCAATTCGATCATCTCAGTTGGTAATGTATTACTATTTTTCCAGCTAGTAGATACATAAGCATTTAACTTATTATAGTGTGATGCCATTGTGCCTTTGGTGAGTTTTTGTTCCCAGCAAGTATATGGATAATCACGCATATATTGAAAGGCACTATCAACTCCACCAATTACGCTGGCTGAGGTAATGACGCTTAAATCACCTGTATGATTTATTGATTCTGTGACGCTAGATTGAGTGCTGCTGCCATAAGTCGCAACCGTTACTGAAGGGCGACGTTTATTTATAATTAGAGTTGTAGCTAGAGCATCATTTTCTTCATCATCACTAGCAGTGGCAGTAAATTCAATCGTACCTGATTTAGTAGCTTTGAGCGGCAACCATTTAATATAACGTTTATAAGGTTCTGCTTTAATCATATAGGTACGTCTTAATATATCACCACTATCATTAGATATAATAACAGGACCTTTTGCTTGTAATGTCAACATTATTTCTCGCATTTTGTTAGTGCGATTCATGAGGCTAAAGTTGGCTTCAAAGCTGTCACCTGTTAATATTTGATTAGGTAATGCTGAGCGAATTTCGATTGGTTGATTGACTTTGAAGTTAGCGTCACTTAAACCCATTTTATCAGTAGGCGTTACTGCCATTACTAATACGCGCCAACCTGTTAGATTATCTGGAACTGTAAACTTAATTTTAGCTTTACCTTCTGCATCGGTTTTTATTGATGGATTCCAATAACTGACAAATTTAAATAATGAGCGCATACTTAAATTAGAAGCACTGCCATCACCACCAACATTAGCACCTTTTTTCTCAAATTTATGTCGCCCAACTAGACGCATTAGCAGACTGAAGTTTGCCATGTCTAAACTGTCAAGATCATAAAAACCCTTATAAGGATCAAAATATTCTCTGCCGTCTGTTAATAAGTCAAGCACTGATTCATCAAGCACAGTTACTGCTAATTCAATTGGCTCTCCTGCCATCTCAGGGTGACGCGCTTGAGCTTGTAAATCAATAGTAACTTCTTCACCGGGTTTATAAACCGGTTTATCAGTTTCAATAGCAACTACTAATTCTTTATAGGAGTCTTTGACTTCGGTTTTGACGTAACCCATACGAAACGCTGGTTTGCCTAAATCGACTTGATTACTATCAATCGGTTTAGCAACGCGCGGTGATATTACTGTCACAGAAACAAAAAAGCCGGGTACATAATCTGGTATTACTGGCACTTCAATAATTTCCATGCTGCTTTCTAAGGTTTGCACCCAAGATTTCAGTGTACCAAAACGTTCGATTGTGACTAAAGCTTGCGCTCCGGGATAAGGATTTTTGACGAAATAACGTGCTATATCACCAACTTTATAATCTTGTCGTTCAGCTACAATTTCTAAACTATTGTCAGCCGCAGTTTCCCACATTACAAAATCTTCACCAGCAGCCCATTGATGCAATTCGGTGCTATGACTACGATCTTTAGTATCTTTAATTGTCGCAGTTATTTTATAAGCACCAGCTTTTTCAGGAGTAAAAGTACATCTAATTGCAGTAAGTTCAGATTTTAGTTTGCAAGTATCAGTTTCTACCCATTCATGTTCATAACGAGTTAAATAAGCATTACCAGCACCTTTGACACGAGCCGCTTTAGTAACTTGATATTCAATTTTGACATTAATATCAGTGCCACTAACTGGTTTAGCGTCTTCATCAACTACTAATAATAATACTTCAGCAGTTTCTTTAGCAGTCAATAACCAACTTTTTTCCTTCAAACCAACAAAACGATCTCGCCCAACATAACTAGCAGTGGTGCTATTAGCAACATGTTTACCTCTATCATCGCGCACCGCACTTTCTACGGTTAATTTGCCATATAAAACTTCAGATTTTTCTGGTAAGGTAAAACTAGTTTCTAATTGCCCTTTGTCATTAATCCACTTATCTTCAACACTATAGACAGTTTCATTCTTGTCATCACCATTAAGTACATCGAATTGAAAATCTTGAGTGTCTAAATAAGTTGGTTTTAAAATCGCGCGAATTTTTGTTTGTGCATTTACATATGGTCCACCTGCATGTAGGTTCGCGCTGGTATTTATTTCAACATTTTCACCAACATGGAACAATTCACCATTTAACTCTGTGCGTACTTTAAAAGCTGATGGAGTAAAATCACTTACCAAAACTCGCAATGGATACCAAGTTTCTTTTTCCTTAAACTTAGCAGTTAATTTAAATTGATACCAACCAACAGCGGCAGCTTTAGAAATAGTAAATTCACCATCATAAGCACCAAATTCAGATAAGTTGAAATCTTTAACTTCATGAGCTAGTTTGCCAGTAGGATCAATAATTTGCAAACTATAACCATCAGATGGTGCAGCCACGAATTGCTTATTACTTTGATCACGCACTAATAATTTATATTGTACAGTATCACCAACTTTATATATTCCTTGAGCGGTAGTGCCCCAAGTCTTAATATGACCATATTTCTGCCGCTGATAAGCATATATATTATAATCTGTTAGTTGAGAAACATAGACGCGGAATTGAGAATCCAGCGGTAATAAGGCAATATCTTGATTTTTTTGAGCCTGAATAAAAAAGCGTTGATCTTTCTGATCAGTGCCATAAACACTACTATATTTCAATTTAGGATCTAAAGTTTTAGTGCCGGGCAACCAAGCCATTCCGTTTTTATCGGTGACAACGCTGGTTAATGCTTTATTAATACTATCAGGCGCATAAGTATCTAATCTAATAGATACTGTTGCATTTTTGACAGCTAAGCCACTAGCAAAATCTGTCACCCAAACTAGTGTATTGTGATATCCAACTTTAGCTTGTATATGAAACGGTGTGATTTGACTGAAAAACCAATTCTCTGTTTTGGCATCTTTATTATTAATATTAGGGCGAGTCTTAAAATAACCTTGTACAATACCAGTTGATTCATCTAATAAATCACGAATTCCTAGCGGAGTTTTAAAAGATAGATTTCTAACTGTAGGTAGATATAAGCCTTTATATTGTCGAAAACTCCAACCAGAACTATTTAATTTCTGATAATAAATATCCAATTTGTTTAGATTGGTGACAAATATTGGTACATCACTATCAACATCTTTTTCTAAAACTGATAGTTCATGTTCAAACACATGTCTAGGCGCACGATTATCAGTTTTAAACTTAATATTCAGAGAATCTGCTAAACTACGACCAAATTCATCTTTAAAATTACGGCTATTGATATATAAATGATAATCCTGATAAGCTTTTAAAGGTATTGGCAAACTTATTTTATAAGTATCATCTTTATAATGCGCAGAATTTAAATGAGAATAACCACTACGACTTCCCCAAGGATCATAATCACTACGCCCATTTGCCAAGTCAGGCATTACTAATAAATTTTCTTTTACCTCTTCCTTGATAACTGGGCTAGAAAATTTTAAAGATACACTTTTTAATGGGTCACAACGATTATTTTTATTCTTAGTGCATTCAACACCAAGGAATTTAAATTTTGGAAAAGTCTGAAAATTTACAACTCGATCTTGTTCAACACCTAACTGTGAGCCTAATCCAGACTTAATGCCCGGCTCAATCATCAAATCAACTGAACGATTTAATGCTAATAATGTAGTTGGTGATACTAACCAAAGTTTGGATAGTGTAGGCGATAATGGCTTATAGTCTTCATCATCATCTTCATTAAGAACCGGCAATTCTACTTTAACCGCTACACGTTCAGGCACTTTAAAATATAAATGTTTTTCAACTGAGCTTAGATATACAGCTTGATTAAAAATCACTCTAAGTTTAGGCATACCGGGTGCAAACCATGACTCAACAGAAGCGTATGTAGCTTCAGGGCGACGAGTAATAAATTCATGATAATAATCATGCTCCATCGCTTGCTGAGACTCAGTAACAATACCCGGTTCCATAGTTATACTATAACGAGTAGCAGGTTTCAAAGCGGTATCATCACCTAATTGACAAGCCAAACTATTAGTATTCAACCAACGCCATTGACAATCAACAGAAGGAATAATAGAAATAGGAATTTCAGAAGCCTTGCGCTCCATTCTACCAAGAGGAACAACAGATTGATTAAATGTAAAAACAATCTGCCGCTGATTAAAAACATCATTACCACTAGGCGTGATCCTCATTATTTTTAAAGGATTATTATATGCAAGCGTCTGTGACGCTAATAACATTAATACTAAAAATCGCAAAATACTCATAACTTTGATGCTCAAATGCAAATATAATGATTGTGAAGCAAGTATTATGCACTATTTTTGGTTTTTTAACATTATTTTATGAAGTTGTTAACCGAAGCAAACATATCCTTATCTCCTTTGATGAAATCTAAATGACTTCTACCAGTGAATAATTTGCGAGCTTTTAATTTAACACCTTTCCAAGAACCACTGTTTTTCGGAACTACTTCATCGCCAGTTCCGATACCATAATCACTATAAATTGCTGAAATACTTTGAGATAATCTTGATTTTATAATTTTTTTATTGATTTGTGTTAGCAATGGGTTTTCTGGCAAGGGTAGTAGTTGTAAAAGCCCGGGATAGTTATAAATTTCATCAAATTTACTCACACGATGTCCTATCAATATTGCACCAATAAAGCCTAGCGTTCCCCAAATTCCTAGCATATTTTGCTTGTCGTTTTTCTCTTCTTCTGTATTGGCGTTTTTATATTCTTGATAAAGTGAGTATATTTTAGCTCCGTAAAGTATGCCAGCGGTAACATAACCTAATATTTCAGCACTTTTAACTACATTTCGCATGTAAAGCCTTTCTGATCCAGTATGAGGTGTTGCCATTGTTATTAGGTTGATATTACGTAATTCTTCAGTTTGTTGTTGAAGATAAAGTTTTAATAAGGCATCTTTAGAGTAATTACCGCCCTGACTATGGGCAATAATATTAATCATATTATAGGAAATTTGATGCTGATCATGCAATTTAGTTAATACATCAGTCAAAGGATTATCTAAGTGCGGTAAACCTTTTCTGACATCCCAAGTATGGAGACAAACATTTTCAGATTTAAAATATTTTATGAAATTTTGCCAGTCTTTTTCATAATAGTCTTTGGTTTCCTGTAAGGGTGTGTCAAAGCTTTTAATGGCACTCCAACCATGTATTAAAATAATAAGTTTTTTTTGAGGATTGAGAGTATCCAAACAATAGAAATGAGAATCCTTAGTTGTTTGTACTAAAACGGAGGCAAAAGCATTTGATTGCAGAAAAAATGCAATAAATAGAATTCCTATAAGAGAAGTTTGCCAAACTGTTGGTGATGGATGTTTCATGTTTTTTCACTCCTTATAAGTATTTTACCATAATATCATAATTTTATAATATCTGTTAAATTAAAACCAGTATTTTCTCGTTCCCACGCTGGAGCGTGGGAACGAGAGTGAATAATAAAGCTTAGGTTCTTCATAACTTAAATCAGAATATCATTCAAACGCTCAACCAAATACAAAGGCAAAGAAATTAAAGGGTAGCTAATTTGTTTACGCTGTTTGCCAATATTAATAGTGGTATTTATATGATTTGTTATTGGTAATGAAGCATCAAATCTAATTGCTACTGGTGCTTGTTTGGTTCCCATAAATTGATGTAAAGATTTTAAGCTGCCGGTTGCTCCTGATTTTATTTCAATTGGAATAATATTTCCTTCTAACGCAATAACATAATCTACTTCTGCATTTGATACACGCCCTTCACGTAACCAATAGGTTAATTCTCTATTTGGAGTTTCACTAAGTGATGCTTGCAAGTGTTGCCCAATAAATTGTTCCGCTATTGTTCCCTCATTAATAAGTTTTATTTCATCAAGTTGTGAAATATTACGCCAATTTAAGCCACAAATAGCATTCATCAAACCTACATCAAGAAATAGCAGTTTATAGACTTTTTCTTCAATATCCGCTTGTAATGGCAAACCAGTGCAGTGGCTATGAATAACTTTACTGATAACTCGTGCCATAGTGAGTAATTCAAGGTCTTTTTTGATGGTAACGCTTTGATCATGCTTTGAAATGTTAGTATATTTCACCTTTATTCCTACATTACGAGCAGCAAAATTAAATATATTAAGCATACGGTTTAAGTTTCTTGAACCAGCATACTTAGGAAAATCTTCACGATAGGTTTCGATAATTGAATTATGAACTTCACTCACTTCTCGATAACTACGAGTATCCGCAAAAATAGCCACAGCCTCTGGCATACCACCTACAAAATAGTAAGAGCGTAATAATTGCAATAAACGTTGATGTATAATCGCGCCAATTTCTTGATCTAACTCATAGTTTTTGATAAAATTATATAACTTATCTTCGCCTAAAGCAGCCAGAAATTCTGTAAAAGTCATAGGTCCTATATGTAGATATTGAATTCTTCCTACAGGCATTGAAAAATTATGTTCAGATAAAGCAAATTCTAACAATGAACCTGCACTAATAACTGGAAGATCTGGTCGATCTTCATAAAAATAACGTAGGGCTGGAATAGCTTCAGGAACGGCTTGAATTTCATCAAGAAACAATAGCATATCATTACTGATTTGATTCATACGGGGCAAAGCTTCAATCTGTTGAAGGATTTGTTCAGGCTCCTTACTGGAAAAAACCTGAGAAAGTTCAGGATAACGCTCTAAATTAACATTGAACAAATTTTGCTGATGCTGTTCAGCAAATAATTCAACTAACGTAGATTTTCCGACTTGTCTAGCACCACGAATAATAAGCGGTTTTCGATTTTTGCTATGTAACCACTTTTGTAAAAATTCTAATTGTTGACGTTGCATTAAGATACCTGCTTTATAAAACTAAATATATTATAGTATAGCAGCTAAACAATACAATGCTTATTATTTTATGGGTGTGTTTTCAGTGAAAATATAATAATAGTTGATGAAGAACAAGAAACAGAAGGTTTTCTCGTCAGCGAAGCTAACGAGAGTGCGTAACATCAGTTACTAAATATCAAAGTTTCAATATCTGTACTAATGCTATCGCCAGTCAACTGATCAAGTAGCCTACCACTAATTTCATAGGATCCAATAGGCTCAGCACCTCTAAATATGTATTCAAAAATCTTAGTATTAATATCAGAACTGGGCAATAAATTTAGCCCTGTCAATGGTTTAAAATGAGGTATTATAGAATTGTTAGGTAATTTAGCCCATACTTTTGCTATAACTGTGCTAGGCTTACATGATGAATCTAAATTAGCCGAACCTTTGATATGAGTATTAATAACGACTTTATCACCTGTCACCCGATTATTGCTGTTGAGGAGAATCTCAATGGATGGTACTACCTTTTGGTCTTACCCATAACGACAAACTTACAGCATTTTCCTTATTTCCAAACCGATCCTCAATCAGCGTCGCGCCATAAACCAAACACGAATTTGTATTTTATACTTATAATCGAATGTTTGGTGGAAAAATTTGTCAGGATGTTTTTATATTTTTTGTTGTATTTTAATGGTAAATTAGAGAATAATAATGAAAAATCATTTTATTAGCAATATCATCATTGAAAATTTTAAGTGTTTTCAAAATTTACAAATTGATGGAATAGAAAGGGTAAATTTAATTGGTGGCAAAAATAATGTAGGAAAAACTGCTTTTTTAGAAGCGGTAGAACTGCTAGTGTCTTCTAATCAAATTTCTGATTTGGCGGTTAATATTTATAAATTGTTAAGACGGCGACAAAACAATAATATTAACATAGATTTTATTAGGGAAGATGAAACAAAAGTTAATATTTCTACGGCAAATAAAAATTGTGGAATATGCTTGCTTGTACAAGATGATTTGTTGACTGAAGAAATATTATCATTTACTCTCAATGGAGATGAAAAATCTCTGTCTGTAGATAAATTATTGGGGATAGATCGGCATTTAAATGATAATAATATCAATTTTATTGGTTCTGCAACAATTGAAGAGCAAAATATAGCAATCCTTTACGGTTCCTTAGTTGACTTAGATAGAGAAGATTTTTTAAATGATTCTTTGAGAAAATTTGATGATAATATGCTCTCTATCAAACAAAGAGCAACTAAAAACCATGTTATTTTAAAACTTAAACTTAAAGATAGACAAACGCCAGTTTTATTGTCTTCATTGGGCGAAGGTATTAATAGATATATTACGGTTCTGTGTGCAATATGGGCAAATAAGGATGGCTTTTTGTTGATAGATGAGCTAGAAAACGGAATACATTATACCAACTATAAAAAGTTATGGCAGATTATTTTTCAAGCTAGTGCCGACGCTAATTGTCAACTTTTCATAACATCTCATTCTAAAGAATGTATAGAAGCTTTTAATGAGGTTCAGCTTGAAGAAGGGCAAAATCGGGGTGCATACTTTGAATTTTATAAGAATCTAAAAACTAATATGATCACCGCTTCAAAAAGACACAAGGAACAGTTAAAATACTCCTTAACTCACCAAGGAAGGTTGCGAGGTGAGTAAAAATCTGTTAATTGTTGAAAGCGAAAATGACCAATATTTTATAGAATCTCTAAAAGCCTACTTGAATATTTATGATGTCGATATTGACACGCCTATTTGTTCTATTGATGATTATGAATGTTTGAATGGATTATCAAAAGCAAAATTGGAACATAAATTACAAGAACTGAAAATTGAGATTGAAAAAAGGGGTATTGAAAAGATAGGTATCATTCTTGATGCTGATAAAGATGGCATTGAGAAAAGAATTGCACTCATTAATGAAGCCTTAAAAGTCATAGATAAAGATTTAAATCTGCTGAGCTGTAACAGCTTTATCAAAAGTGAAAGTTTAGAAGTTGAAATAGCTTGTTATATAACAAATGTAGAAGGTTATGGAGAATTGGAAACCCTTCTTAAAAAGATAAAATCAAAAGATTCACCTTTTGCAGATTGTCTGGAAAATTGGAAAAGATGTTTAGAAGAGAAAAATCAATCAATCAAAGACAAAGATTTTGATAAGTTTTGGGTTAATACATATCAAAGATTTGATTGTTGTAGCAAAAAAGAACAGAAACAAGCTGGTAGAAAATGTAATCCTGAAACCAGTATGAAAAAAGATATATGGGGTTTTGAACATAGCGTGTTGGATAACTTAAAGGAATTTCTAAAACTATTTAACTGAAAAATGATTCCTTGATTTTGATTAATGTGATTTTATCGTTACCACGCTGGAGCGTGGGATACGAAGTCAGCGATACGCAGTCACGGAGCGGAGCGGAGTAAGCTAACGAGAGTGCGTAACATCAGTTACTAAATATCAAAGTTTCAATATCTGTACTAATGCTATCGCCAGTCAATTGATCAAGTAGCCTACCACTAATTTCATAAGATCCAATAGGCTCAGCACCTCTAAATATGTATTCAAAAATCTTAGTATTAATATCATAACTGGGCAATAAATTTAGCCCTGTCAATGGTTTAATAATAGGTATTACAGAATTGTTAGGCAATTTAGCCCATACTTTTGCTGTAACTGTGCTAGGCTTACATGATGAATCTAAATTAGCCGAACCTTTGATATGAGTATTAATAACGACTTTATCACCTGTCACCCGATTATTGCTGTTGAGGAGAATCTCAATGGATGGTTGGCAAGGCTGGTAAAGTTGTTTGATTTCGGATTCTGATAGGGCGCGGTTGTAGATGCGGATGTCGTCTAAGTCACCTTGGAAAAATCTGCTTAAAGCACGAGCTGAACCAATATAAAGTGATAAATCATAATTTGAAGAAATATTTGAATTTGAAACATGTTCTATTACAGTCAAATTACCATTTAAATAATATTTAATAGTAGTGTTTACCTTAGTTATAGTTAGATAGTTCCATTTATCTGATTCCATTGATATTTTGTATGTATCACCATGAGTATTACTCCATGAATTACCATTACCAAAACCAAAATATTGATAATTTGTTCTATTCCTCGATTGCTGTAACACCCACCCTTTATAAGAACCATAAGTGTTAAGTGGATGAGATTTATCTAAGAGAGCAGCATAATTATTTTGACTGCCTTTTGGTCTTACCCATAACGACAAACTTAAAGCATTTTCAAAATTAAATTGAGAACCATCATCAACTGAAATATAATCATTAACTCCATCAAAACTATAAGCACTTTTTTTATTTCCAAACCGATCTTCAATCAGCGTCGCGCCATGAACAGCTCCATCATTAAAATTCCCAGATTCATCCCTAGCATTCCCATTAAACGGATAATAAGCAACCAATCCATCATTCAAATCAGCCAAAACATTGCCGCTTAATGCAGCAGATAAAACCATAGCATTTATAAACTTAAATTTTTTCATAAGTTTTCCTTTTTGTTAAAAACAAAATTATATTCAATTATGATTGGGGTTGTTGTCAAGCTGTTTATATTTATTATTAAATTAGTAGGCTTTAGCTTACTTGAGCTTTGAGCCTTGGAATTTATTCCTAGGTGGTGTTTGGTAATGGCAAAATGCTAGTGCGTAACATTAGTTATATAACTGTATAATGGCTGGAAGATTAATAATATCTCAATTATACATTGATAACAATACGACGAAATTGTCCAATTAAATACAATGGCAAAGAAATAAATTTAAACTCTACTGAGCTACCATCTACCAATTTAGTAGTAGCATCCATTTCGCTGGCTGGTGCAGAATTGAAACGTAACGCTACTTTGCGCTGTTTTTCTTTTAAAAATATTTGCAGAGATTTCATTTGCCCAGTTTTACCTGCTTTTACTTCTACTGGAATTATTTCTTGACCAATATTTATCACATAATCTAATTCAGAACTAGAAGATTTTTTTTCTCGCACCCAATAATAAAGCTTAGGTTCTTCATAAGTTAAATCAGAATATAATAAATGTTGCCCTACAAATTGTTCTACAATATTGCCGATATTCACAAGTTCTAATTCATTGACTAAATCAAGATAACTTAAACCAAGACTAGTAGAAACTAATCCAACATCTAAAAATAGCACCTTAAACAAACGATCATTTTTTTCCGCGCCTAAAGGTACACCATTAGCAGAACTATGATGAATTTTCCAAGCTACTCGCGCTAAGCATAATTGTTGTAAAGCAGCGGCAATAGTGCTGGATTTGAAATTAGGATTGATTTGAACATACTTAAACTTATTGCCAATCATAGTTGGTATTTTAGTAAATACTTGACGAATCACATCATGTTGACTTAGTGCTGCATATTTACCAAAATCATCTTGATAAGTCGAAAGAATTGACTGTTTTACCTTCTCGCTTTGTTTAAAAGTTCTATCATTCACATAAGCGGCAATAGAAGCCGGCATACCTCCTATAATCAGATAAACTTTGACTAAATCCATTAATTTATCATGAATCGCCGCCGGAATTTCTTGATTTAATTCATAACTATTCAGAAATTCTGCCAATCCTGCTTCATTAACAGCTAATAGAAATTCATCAAAAGTCATAACACCAAGATGAAGATATTCAATTCGCCCAACTGGCATCGAAAAACTGCTATTAGCTAAGATAAATTCCAATAAAGAACCAGCGGCAAGCACATGAAGTTCTGGTAATTCTTCATAAAAATAACGCAAAGATACTATAGCGGCTGCCGCTGCCTGAATTTCATCAAGAAACAATAAAGTCTTGCCCGGCGTAATATCTTTAGCAGTTTGTAATGAGATTAATTGAATTATTTTTTGTGGATCATTAGATTTAAAGAAATCAATTAATTCTGGATTACGCTCAAAATTAAGTTCAACTAAATTAAACCCACATTTTCGTGATAACATTCTGACTAGAGTCGATTTACCAACTTGCCTAGCACCACGAATTACAATTGGTTTACGAAATTCATCTTGACTCCATTGAGTCAAATATTCAAGAGAATACCTGTACATAATTACCTATTAGGGAAAAAATACAAGGTAATTTTATGCTGCTTGGGTAAAAAAGACAAGGTTTATTTTAAAATCTTCACTCTAACAAAAATCAGCAATTCTTGGTGCCGCTGTTTAAACAATTTACCTATTAGCGGCAATTTAGAAAGTTTGCCTTGCTTATTATAAATGCTTCCTAAAACAATAGTTTCACCATTATTAATCACTATATTGGTTTTTAATTCATTTCTATTAAAATTCAATGATAATGCTAAACTAATAGCCTGATCTGGTGTAATTTCTGGAGTTACTCTCAATGTTATTTCATTAGTTTTCAATTGTTGAGCAAAATGAGCTTCTCGTCGATTCTTGGTGATAATTCTAGGGATAGAAATAATCTTGCCCAGTTTTTCTGATTGCATTGATAATAATTCTAAATCTAATAAATTATTCTTTTTACTATCAATCACTACACCAATAATACTACTTCTTTTTCCCTGACTAGGTAAAGTTACAATAAAATTATCATCTAACAGATACTGATCATCATCGCTTTTATCACTAAATTTACGCCCTAATTCTTGACTAAATTCAGGAGTAGTCAATACTATTTTAGACTCAATTAATACCTGACGCGCTGGAATATCAAGTAATTTTATCACCTTACGTAACTCTTCAATTTTAGTCTTTGTATCTTCAATAATTAAACTATTACTACGCTCATCTACCGATATATTTTTGGCAACTAAAATACTAATAATATCTTGCGCCTTAGCATGAAGAAGTTTAATAACCTCTACACGCTGTTTTTTCAAAACATTAATTTTGACAATATTAGCTTCACGTTGCATTGTCAAACCTTTAGTTTCAAGAATAATCTTCAACGCCTGTTTCCAAGAAACATTATTCAAGCGTAAACTAACAATACCTTGCACATCCTCACCAGCCACCATATTGACATTAACGCCCGGTAATTCAAACAAGATATTTAATACTGCACGTACATCAATTTTTTGAAAATTAAATGAAACTAATTGATCTTCATAATCATCTGCTAAAACACTATGACTAATTATAATCAACAGAATTAATAAAAATTTTCTCATAGACTTTTTTCCAACATCCTTTGCCATCAGGCACAATTCTTAAAAATGTAATATGCTTTTCAGCAATTCTAAGAACCTTAACATTAGCAATATAATCATTTCGTTTTACACGTAACACTATACCATTTGATTTTACTAATCCCCATTTATGCTTGCCCATTTGCAAAGTACCAAGCATTTTTAGGTGTTTTATCCCAACATAATCTATTTTAGAAGGCTTTCTTCGACATTTTTTCAGCTTTACTGGTATTATTCTGCGTTTTGGTTTTAGCTTAATAAGCTTAGGTTTAGATTTAGGCTTAGGCTTAGATTTAGGTTTAGGTTTAGGCTTAGGCTGAAATTTATATTTAGGCTTTGATTTTGCCATTAAACTCTTAAGCGGTATAAATGGATCACGATTTTTTGTAGCCTTATAAAAATAATTTTGAATTGGTTGATAAACAGTAATTGGTTTAATTGGATTATGGTTGCTGGTTCTTATCTTAGCTATATAAACTTCTAAATCTGATAAATCATGTTTATTACATGCTGATAATAAAATTATGATTCCCAATAAAGAAAATAATTTATAAGTTTGTTTGATCATATCTGTTCACCTTTTTATCTAAATCAACAGAACGATATATATATAATGTAATTTCTAAGATTAAGGGATACTTATCATCTTTATTTGGTCTAATATGAACATCCTGCTGTGTCACAATATGATCCATTACTGCAATACGACTAACCAATTTTGCAAATTGATGATAATTACCAATCACACGTAATCTGATAGGTAATTTCATATACAGTGAATGTTCTAAAGTTTCTTTACTATATAGCGGCTGAAATAATTGTCGTTTGACATCACTCGCTTGTATAATTTTAGAAATTTTCTGAATCGAAGCCACATAATCATTGCTCAATAAATGATCTAAACGATTTGTTAGCGTAGATTCCAACAATTTCAACTGTTTTTTTAATTTAATTAATTCAAACACTTGCTGTTCTGCGACGGTTTGCCTTAATTTTTGTTCTTGTAATTGCAATTTTTTTAATTGATCAAGCCGATATTGTGTGTCAAAGTAATAAACAGATACGAATGTTATAATAAATAAGATGATAAATTTTGTCATTGTGAAGCTTGTGTTAATTCTAATTTAAAGTGACTAACATTGGATTTTAGCTTATCCTGCTTCATTTCAATAGAATAAATCTTAGGATTTGTCAAAAATTTAGATTGCTTAAAATTTTTAATTAAAATAAATAAATTTTTTTCTGACTCTGTGACTCCTTCCAAATAAATTTTATTAGCATTTTGAGTCAGACGACTAAAAAACACACCATCAGGCACTAGATTGATAAGTTCTTCAAACAAATGTATGATTTGAACTCTATTTTTTTCTATTAGCTTAAGTAAGTTTATGTTTTTAATCAACAGATGTTTTTTTGTTTCTAAATCTTTATATTCCCTAAGAATATCTTTAAATTTCTTAATCTCTTGTTGTAAATACTTATTTCGCTCTTGTTGATAATTAATCTTATCTAGCAATATATATTGCATAAACAATACCAAGATGCTAACAAAGACAAGTGAGATTGGAATAATAATAAAAACATTAGGTTTATATATTTGTTGCTCACGCAATAGATTAATACGATATAATGGCATAAATTCAGCTTAACTTTTCATCAAAACTACGCAAAGCAAGCCCGCAAGCAATCATCAAAGTTGGTGCATCTTTAATCAAAGCGGCTTTATTGATTCGTGACGCGATTGACATAGATGCCATAGGATTGACGATTGAGACATGCCCGCCTACTTTAGTGTATATTGGTTTTATGATATTGGCTATAGATGAACCTCCGCCTGTAATTAGCAGATGTGAAAGTTTATCAGAATTATGTGAAGAGTAATAAGATTGTACTATTCGACTAACTTGTTGAGTCATATTAGTCTTAAAAGTTTCAAGGAGATCAGTATAATAATCATTAGGAAGATTCTGATAGCGTTGTGCTAATTCAGCTTCTAAATAATTGTAGTTATAATGATTTTGAATCTGTTTGGTTAATTGTTGACATCCAAACAATTTTTTATCTGTATAGAGAATTTTATTTCCATAAAAAACATTAATTGTCATAATAGTTGCACCAATGTCAATTAAACCAATAATTTCATTATTGTTAATTTCAGGACTAGTTTCAATTACTAATTGTAAGGCATTTGCTAAAGCAAATTTATCTATATCAACAATTTTAGGGATCAATCCAGCTTGCTTAATAGCATTGCTATAATCATCCACAATGTTCGTTTCACAAGTTGCTATTAATACATCAATATGATTATTAGATTTAAGAATTTGGAAATCCAAATTCATCTCTTCAAGAGGTTTATTATTTTGAATACATTCGGTTTCAACTTGAATTTTTATCTCTTCATTAGACAAAGCTTGTTCCATTTGAATATATTTGGTAAAAACAGCGGTTCCACCCACTGCAATAGCAGTATATTTAGTACGTGGTTTAGCTCGTTTAACAACACGCCGAATGCTATCAATCACAATATCCATTTTCAGAATTTTATTGTCTTTAACAACGTTTTCTGGCAATATTTCAATGGCATAACTTTCAACATGAAAGCCCGTTCCAATTTGGCTCAGTTCAACTAACTTAATGGCAGTCGAGCTAATCTCGATACCAATTACAGAATTAAATCTAAAATTGAATAAATTCATCTGCTCTTATGAGTGTTAAAAATTATTTTCGCAAAGTCTTATATACTACCCTAATGATGGGTTTATTGCTGTTCCTAATAATTGCAGCTATTATGGCAACAGTAAATTGGTATTTAATACCTCAATTACCTTCTACTGAACATCTTAAGGATGTTAATTTACAAGCTCCATTTCATGTATATACACGAGATAAACGTTTTATAACTGAATATGGTAAGCGTCGTCGTATTCCTTTACCTCTTGAACAAATTCCTCCATTGTTAGTAAAAGCAGTGTTAGCATCAGAAGATGAGACATTTTTTGAACATAAAGGTGTGGAGGCTAAAAGTTTATTTAGGGCGGTTTTTAATTTATTGGTTACTGGTCAAAAACGTCAAGGTGGTAGTACTATCACCATGCAGGTAACTCGTAATTTTTTATTGACTAGAAAACGAACTTTTACCCGCAAATTCCAAGAAATTTATTTATCTTTAAAAATTGAAAAAGAATTGTCTAAAAAGGAAATTTTAGAATTATATTTAAATAAAATTTACCTTGGATATCGTTCTTATGGTTTTGGTGCTGCTGCTCAAGTATATTATGGCAAAGATCTGCGGGATTTAAGTATAGCACAATGGGCAATGATGGCAGGTTTAC
Source organism: Candidatus Marithrix sp. (assembly GCA_016744775.1). Taxonomy (GTDB): domain Bacteria; phylum Pseudomonadota; class Gammaproteobacteria; order Beggiatoales; family Beggiatoaceae; genus Marithrix. The sequence goes on along the minus strand of JADGDS010000001.1, from coordinate 778,062 downwards.
CAAAAGCTCCTTCAGCAAATAATCCTCTCAAAAATCCTAAACGCGCTATTGAACGTCGAGGCTATGTTTTAGGACGGATGTTAAAGCTTAATTATATTACTCAAAAAGAATATGATAAAGCTATGAAAGAACCTATTAAAGCCAAGCACCATCAACCGAGATCTGAATTTGATGGATTTTATATTGCTGATATGGTTCGTGCTTATATGATAAGTAAATTTGGTAAAGATGCTTATAAGGGTTATAAAGTTTATACAACCATTGATAGTAGATTGCAAAGACGCGCTCAAGGGATAATACGTAGAAAAGTAGGTGGTTTTGATAGAGCGCGTGGCTATCGTGGTCCATTGGCTCATATTTCAATACCTAGAAATCTTAAAAAGAAAGATGATATATATAAATGGGCAGATGGTGCCTTAAAAAAATATCCGCGTGAGTTAGGTGGTACTATGCCTAGTATAGTCTTAAGTATTGGGCGTAGAAGGCTAACAGTTTATAATCGTATGGTAGGTGTTGTTAGAATTTATGGATCCAATGTAAATTGGGCACGTAGTTATATTGTACGACGTGGACGTTATAAACGTAGAAAATATCTTAGAAAAGGGGATATTATTTGGGCAAAACCACATCTGAGAAGAAAAAAAGGCAAAAAGGAAGATCCTGATAGTATCTATGAAGAATCTTTTTCACAAAAGATAAAAGTCAAAAGATTGAAACGTGCTGGTTGGAGTGTATTTCAGCATCCAGAATTTCAAGGTTCTATAGTTGCAGTTGAACCAACTGATGGGGCTGTATTGGCTCTGGTTGGCGGATATAATTTTCATCATAGCAAATTTAATCGAGGTTCTTACGCCAGACGACAACCCGGTTCAACTTTTAAACCTTTTACTTATTCAGCAGCTATTAAAAAAGGTTATAGTGCAAGTAGTCGTATTTATGATGGCAGAATAGTGTTTAAAGTTGGTGGAACTTATTGGATACCAAAGAATTATAGTCATAGGTATTATGGTTGGACAAGTCTCAGAAGAGCGTTAACCTATTCTTATAATGTGTCTGCTGTACGTTTATTAAAACAAGTTGGAGTTGATTATACACTTGAACATTTAAAGAAATTTGGGTTTAATAGGGTTCCTCGTAATTATACTATTGCTTTAGGATCTTCTGAGGTTACGGTATTAGAATTAAGTTCTGGTTTTACGGTGTTTGCAAATGGTGGATATAGGGTTAAACCTTATCTGATTGATCGTATTGAAGATTATTCTGGTAAAGTTGTTTATACTGCTCATCCATTTAAAATTTGCCGCAAATGTCCCAAGGATGTGTTAGCTACTTTAAAAGAGGTGAATGCGAGTGATATTGTAGTTCCTAATAAATCTTGTTCATTAGTACCGCGTTATGCGCCACGAGTGATTAGTAAACGCAATGTTTCACAAATGACTTCTATGATGAGAAGTGTAGTCAATCGCGGAACTGGTAAGCGAGCAAGATATCTGGGGCGTGGTTTAGCAGGAAAAACAGGTACTACTAGTAATCAACGTGATGTATGGTTTGCTGCTTATACTTCTAAAATAGCGGCTAGTGTTTGGTTAGGTTATGATAAACCTCGTTCTATTGGTGGTAAAGCGGCAGGCGGTAAAACAGCGGCACCGGTATTGGCTAGATTTCTTAAAACTGCTTTAAATAGTAAGATTGTAAATTCTTATGCTAGACCAGTGCCTACAGAAGTAGAAAAAATACGCGAATATGACTATAGCAATATAGCAGATAATGTAAATTCTTTGTCACCTGATAAAGAACTTACTGAAACTGCAACTACTGGAACTCGTTCTTTGTTTGTACCTAATTCTCCTCGTAGTGATTATTTTTATAATAAAAAACCTAAAGTCACTAAGAAAGAAAAAGTGAAAGCTAAGACTAAGAAGGATCGTCGTAGTAAACGCCGTAGTAAACGTAAACGTAAAAAAACAAGAAGCAAAAAAAATAGATAAGGTCTATGTTAATTAACATTTTTTTAATTATTGGAGCCTATTTATTAGGCTCAGTTTCAGGTGCAATAGTTGTCACCAAATTGATGAATTTAACTGATCCACGTACTCAAGGATCAGGTAACCCCGGTGCTACTAATGTATTGCGTTATAGTGGTAAAACAGCGGCTTTATGTACTTTATTTATAGATATAAATAAAGCTATACTTGCAGTGTTGATTGCTACTTTGTTTACTGATAATGTCAATATATTAGCGGCTGTAGGTTTGGCGGCTTTTTTAGGACATTTATATCCTATCTTCTTTAATTTTAAAGGTGGTAAAGGAGTCGCTACTGCTCTGGGAGTTTTATTGATATTGACATGGCAAGTTGGTATAGCGGCATTAGTAACTTGGTTAATGGTGGCATTAGTATTTCGTTATTCATCATTAGCCGCTATTTTAACCGCGATTTTAAGCCCAATTTATATGTATTTTTTGATAGGTGAATTGGCTTATGTTGTGATGAGTTGTATAATAACTGGATTACTCCTTTGGCGACATCGTAGCAATATAGATAATTTATTAAATGGTAAAGAAGATAAAATAGGCAAGAAATAAATGGCTGGACATAGTAAATGGGCAAACATCCAACACCGTAAAGGTGCGCAGGATGCTAAACGAGGTAAATTATTTACTAAATTAATTCGTGAAATTACTGTAGCAGCTCGTCTAGGTGGAGGTGATGCGGATTCAAATCCGCGTTTACGCGCCGCTATTGATAAAGCTTTAGCTGGTAATATGACGAAGGATACTATAGAACGCGCTGTGAAGCGTGGTTCTGGTGCCCTTGATGGTGAGAATTACGAAGAAGTTCTTTATGAGGGTTATGGCCCCGGTGGTGTTGCGGTTATGGTTGATTGTATGACCGATAATCGTAATCGTACAGTATCTGAAGTGCGTCATGCTTTTAGTAAATCTGGTGGTAATTTAGGTACTGATGGTTCAGTATCTTATTTGTTTAAAAAAGTAGGTTTATTAAGTTATCCTGCTGGTAGTGATGAAGATCAAATTATGGAAGCGGCTTTAGAAGCAGGTGCTGAAGATGTAGTACATCATGATGATGATTCGATTGATGTATTAACAGCTTCTGATGATTTTTATACTGTATCAGAAGCGATGAAAAAAGCTAAGTTGATACCTGACCATGCTGAAGTAACAATGCACGCTTCAATTACTAATACTCTTGATTTAAAAACCGCTGAAAAAATGTTACGTTTATTGGATATGTTAGAAGATTTAGATGATGTACAAAAAGTATCTTCTAATGCTGATATTAGTGATGAGATATTGTCTCAATTAGGGTGACACGTATTTTAGGTATTGATCCCGGTTCGAGAATTACTGGATTTGGGATCATTGAAATTCAATCGCGTAAAGCGACATATATAACTAGTGGTTGCATACGTCTCAAAACAGAAGCAATGCCTGTTCGTCTCAATGAAATTTTTAATAGTGTAAATAAAATTATTGAACAATATCAACCGACTATATTGTCAATTGAACAAGTATTTGTGTATCGTAATGCCGCTTCAGCACTTAAATTAGCTCAAGCGCGAGCTGTAGCTATAGTTGCAGCTATGCAACATAGCTTATCTGTACATGAATATGCACCCACCAAAATTAAACAAACTATAGTTGGAACTGGTCATGCTGATAAAGTTCAGATACAACAAATGGTTAAGTTGCTATTAAATCTTCCCGGCACGCCACAAGCTGATGCTGCTGATGCTTTGGCGATTGCTCTTTGTCATTTACATCATTCCTCTTATTAAACATTGTAGGTTGGGCTGACGACAGGAAGCCCAACAACTTTACCACATTCGTTGGGCTTCCTGTCGTCAGCCCAACCTACAGCATAATTCCTCTTATTAAATATGATTAGTAGTTTACGTGGTTTATTAATAGAAAAACAAGCTCCTTCTTTGGTAATTGATGTACAAGGTGTTGGTTATGAAGTTTTAGCACCTATGTCAACTTTTTATAATTTACCTGAGCTAAATAGCGAAGTCAGTTTATTAACGCATTTAAGTGTACGCGAAGATGCGCATGTATTATATGGATTTTTAACTGAATCTGAACGCTCGTTATTTCGTGATTTAATTCGTGTCAGCGGCATTGGTCCAAAATTAGCTTTGAGCATTATATCTTCTATGGAATTACCAATGTTTGTGCAATGTATTAATCAGAATGATACTAAGCGTTTGATTAAGATTCCGGGTGTTGGTAAAAAAATGGCTGAAAGATTAGTAGTAGAAATGCGTGATCGTTTAACAATTTTAGAATCGAGTGTTAAAACTACATCTACTACTAGCCCTGTAAGCAAGGATATTGCAACACCTGTTGAGGATGCAATTAGTGCTTTAATAGCATTAGGTTATAAGCCTGCTGATGCACGTCGTTGGGTGCAAGCAGTTGCTGAAGATGGTTTGACTAGTGAAGTTTTAATTCGTAGAGCTTTACAGTCAGCTTTGTGAGTTTATCAACTAACATTGAAATCAAAATTATGAGCCAAATCATTACACTAAATGTACCAGATAATTTTTATGATCCAATAAAACGTATGGCTGAAGCTATGGCTCAACCTATAGAGTCTGTATTATTAAAAGCACTTCAGTCTTCACTGCCGCCACTTGAGGGTTTATCCCGCGAAATAACTCAAGAATTAACTCAGTTAGAGATATTGGATAATAATGCGCTTAGGCAATTATTACTAAAAACAGTTCCTAAAAAACAACAACAAGAATTAGAAGAATTACTACATAAAAATCAATTAGAAAAACTGAATAAAACAGAAGAAAAACTATTAGCAGATTTGCAAAACACTGTTAATAAAATTATGTTGCAAAAAGCGCGAGCGGCTGTTTTGTTGCGATTCCGTGGGCAACGTTTACCAACTTTGGCTTAGTTGTGGTTATTGTTTACGAACTGAAGAATTGATGGGGATGCCAATGACAATAGAACATATTATTCCCGAAGCATTAGGTGGCACAACTACTGAGAATATTGATGGTAGTCAAATTTTAGGTAAAACAGCTTGTGGACGAGCCACTGTAGTAGCTCTTAATATGAATAATGCTGAAATTGTTATTACAAGAAAGTTATGGGTGAGTGCAGGATGGTGGCCTCTGGATGATTAAGGAGATAAACGTTCAATTTCCCATGATTGATTAATATCTGTATATAAAAATCTATCATGTAATCTATTGGTTTTACCTTGCCAGAATTCAATTTTCTTGGGAATTACTCTAAATCCTCCCCAAAAGCTAGGTAAGGGAATTTGACCATCTTTATATTTCTGTTTTATTTCTTCAAATTTGTTTAATAAGACGCTTCTGGAAGATATGACGCTACTTTGTTTGGAACACCAAGCTCCTATTTGACTGCCTCTGGGGCGACTAGCAAAGTATTTAAAAGATTCAGCGGCAGAAATTTTTTCTGCTGTGCCCATAATTTTTACTTGACGCTCTAGTTTTAACCATGGAAATAATAGGGCAACATTTGAATTTTCTGCAATCTGTTGTGCTTTTTTGCTTTCATAGTTGGTAAAAAATACAAATCCATTTCTATCAAAATATTTTAAGAATACTGTTCTTATAGTGACTTCGCCGTCAGAGGATGCTGTTGCAATACTCATGGCATTGTGTTCGATTATCTCGGCTTCTTGAGCTTCTTTAAACCATAATTCAAATTGTTCAAAGGGATCATTATTCATTTTCATTGTTGTAATTATGTTAAAATTTTAATTTTAACATTTAAGAAAAAAAAATGAAGCTAATTCAATATCCTCTAGCAGAAAAAATCGGTGAACCAAATTTATTAGTTGGGCGAGAAAAAGAATTTGATTTATTTCATAAATGGATAGATAACATACCGAAAAGATTATCCAAATCCAAAGTAATTCTAGCTCGCCGAAAAAGTGGAAAAACTGTGTTTGTACAACGCATATTCAATCAACTTTGGAGTGCTAATGGAGATGTTATTCCCTTTTATTTTGACTTTGCTGAAAATAAAATTTGGTATCCAGATTTGGCGATTAAATATTACCGAACTTTTGCTTCACAATATATTTCTTTTTTAGAAAGACAAGTAAACTTGGTTAATAAACCGCTATCTTTACAAGAAATTAAAAATTACGGTATCACAAAATCTATAAAGCCTTTTATTGATGATGTTGATGCTTTATTAAAAGATATGGAACGAGGTAATTTTAATTTAATGTGGGATACAGCTTGTGAAGCACCACATCGTTATGCTGCGGTTCTTGATATACGATTTTTAGTAATTTTAGATGAATTTCAAAATATTACTAAATATGTGTATCGAGATGAACAATGCAAAACTGAACCAGATGAAACTCTAGCAGGCAGTTACCATTCTCTATCTGAATCAAAATTAGCTCCAATGTTAGTAACTGGCTCCTATGTAGCTTGGTTAATTCAGGTTATTAATAAATACTTAGAAGCTGGGCGACTTAAAATAACACGTATGTCTCCTTATCTTACTAAAGAGGCTGGCTTACAAGCAGTTTATAAATATGCAGTTTTTTATAATCAAGCTATCAATAATAAAACTGCTGTAGAAATTAATGAATTGTGCATGTATGATCCATTTGTTATTTATTGTGTAATTCAAAGTGAATATGAAGGCAAAGATTTAACTACTCGTGAAGGAGTAATTGATACAGTTAATTATGAGTTTTCAGATCGAGATTCTGAAATGTCAATGACTTGGAATGAATATTTAGTATTAACTTTAGATCAAGTAAATGATAAAAATGCTAAAAATATATTACTATGGTTATATAAATATCCTGATCGCTTTTGGAATCCAATTGAGTTAAAGAAGGAAATGAATTTAGCTTTGGATGTAGATGATATTTATCGACAGTTAATTATTTTATCCAATGTAGAAATTATAGAAAGAGGAGTTTCAGACTTTCAATTTAAAGCATTAAAAGATGGTACACTTAATTTAATTATAAAAAATCGTTTTCAAGAACAAATCCTTGGATTTGTTCCCGATTTAAAACAAGAATTTTCCGATAAACTAGCTGCTGAAAATAAACGCTTACAAGGCATGGTTAATTATTTATCAGGTAAATTAGCTGAATCTCAATTAGCCACTGCTTTTAGAAGTAAAAAGCGTTTTGCCTTATCTGATTTTTTTCAAAATGTTACTGATAATACGGAGTTAAACATTGTTGAAGTGAAAGAACGAATTCAATTTCAGCGTCAAGATGGCAAGGTGATGGAAGTTGATATTGCCGCTATTTCAGATTGTGGGCGAATTGTATTAGTTGAAGTTAAGAAAACTAAGGTTAAAACTGGTATTAATGTTATAGATGACTTTCAAAAAAAAGTTAAAGTTTATCAAGATTTAAACTCAAATAATATGATTATAGCAGCCTTTTTATCTTTGGGCGGTTTTACTGCTGAAGCGGTAGAAAAGTGTCAGACGCTTGGAATTGGAATGGCTGAGGAGATTGAATTGTTTTAGCTATAATTGAGTTTTCGTAGGTTGGGCTGACGAAAGTAAGCCCAACCTACTTTACCAACACTTATTCTTACAAAGATGTTGATTAGCTTCGTCAAGCGTTCCAAAATGATGCCATTCACCATAAAATCCATACCATATATGATTTTCTTTAGTAATTAGAGCCGCTTGATATTCATTGCGATAAATGCGCAAATATTGAATGTCATTGCCAGAACCAGAAACTTGTGTAGCAGTAGCTGGGAAGAAATATTGAGCATAATCTCTTTCAACTACATCAAAAATAGCATTTGATTTTTTTTCAAATGTTATTGTAGGAGTCGTAGTAGCATTTGGAATTGTAGCATTTGATTTACCAAAAACTTGTACCCAATAATGCCGATATTTACTTGAATCAGAATATGAATAACCAAAACCAATTTCTCTGTAATTGCTATTGAGAATATTTTCACGATGCCCTTGGCTATTCATCCATTGCTTAATAGTTTCCGCCGGTGTAGAATGCCCAGCTGCAATATTTTCTCCGACATAAGAATAATTATAACCAGTCGCTTTGGCACGATCCGATGGTTTAGAGCCATTTAACCCTGTATGGCTAAAATAGTTATTTTTAGTCATGTCATCAGCATGGTTTTGTGCTGCTTGATTTAATTGACTTGATAAGCTTAATGCTGCTACACCTGCTTTTTGTCTTTCCAGATTTGTGAGCCGTAATAATTCAGCGTCATATTGACTAGCAGCAGTAGCGGCTGAAAATGTGATTAATATAATTATATATAATGTTGTATTTAGTTTAGTAAGCATTATTTGACCTTTTTAATAAGTTAATTAAGACTACAGTTTATTTTCTATTCAATGTATAAATTATAGAAAAAGGATTTAAAGCATTAAAAGATAATTGTAAACTATTTCCAAAATAAAAACATTTAATAAAATATGCTAATTACTGAATTTGATTTAATTAATCGTTTCTGTGGCTCCGTTATTTCATATCGGATCAACGATGTTGATGACCTTACAGATACTTATTAAGTACTGAACCACAAATTATCAAATATTTTGGAGTTCAAAGCGAAGCTTTGTATGTTTTGAACTGTAACTTCTTACATGATTTTCTTTTGAAAATTTTGCTATTATAACTACTTTCATAAACTTTTGATATTTAATAATTTATTATACCATTGCTTAAAATGTTTACATTCAGTTAGCACTTTATCTATACCAATATTTTCTATAGCTAATGGACCATGAAGTTTTTTTTGGTATTTTAATAAGGATTTAAGTCTATGTGATGGAGATGTTTCTTTTGAATTATTTATATGCTCTGGTGTTGCAAAGTCATCTTTTATCTTCTGAAGTTTTTCTACATTATGGCTATCCCAATCACTATCTATTTCAATAAGTTTTTCTACGTCAGAAAAAAGTAAACCTTCAAATTCATAAGGTTGAATATAAGGTAAAAATCTTCCAAAAAAGCAGTTTCCAACAATTCTACTTTTTCATAAAGATTCTCCACCATTCTACTTTCTTCTATTTTAGGAAATTTGTTATCTAGCGCATAAAGGTCAAAAAAGGTAGTAATATATGTGTTAGTTTCTTGTTTTAAGAGTCTTTCAATGTACCTTTTTACTCCCACCTAAGAGGTTAGATTTCCATAGTTCACTCAATGAATATTCTTCTAGCCAAGCATCTAATTTATCATTATCTAATCTGTTAAATACCGTCCTATTTTTTTCATGGTTAATGATAACTAAGTCCTCTGAATTAAAATTATCAATCAGTTCAACGGATTGTGATGAAATTATCAATTGTTTTTTTTCACTAGCTCTTTGAATTAGAGATGATAAAATATTAATAGCGTATGGGTGAAGTCCAAGTTCTGGTTCATCTATTAAGATTATATCTGGCATGAGATTAAATGGTTGCAATAATAATGTTGCTAAACAAATAAACATCAGCGTACCATCAGAAAGCATATAGGCTTTAAATGGTTTGTCAGGATTTTTAACTTCTGCCCATTCTAGTTCTATATTTTCTAGCTTGTCTCTAAACACAAAATCCTTAAAAAATGGAGCCACCATTTTAATAGTTTTTACAATTTGATTGTAATTATCTGGATACTCAGTTTTAAGCCTTTTAAGGTATGGAGCTAAGTTTGAAACATCACTTTGTAAATTGATATTATCTGAAACTGATTGTAATTGCTTTACTTTAGCAGTGTCACTAGTATCATGGAAGTGGTATTTTTTAACTGGGATTCTTCATTGCCTTTGGCAATAATTGAACAAGAATCCGAATCATATAGTGATTCTGATTCAAAAATCAGCCTATTATCAGCGGTTGGAATTAGATGAAAGCCATATCCGTAGTGTCCAAAATAAAATTTAATATGTATTTTATTTGTTATTTGTCTTCCATAAAAAAGCAATGAATCTGGACCACCGCAGATTTGTGTATAAAGCTGTAAATTCTGAGCTTCAATATTGGCAAGTAATTTAAATAAGGAAATAAAATTACTCTTTCCAGCACCATTGGCACCAATTAAAATATTCAAATTATTCAATTCAAAATGTTCTAAAGATTGAATTGATTTATAACCTTGTATTGTTATTTGTTTTATAGTTGACATAGTTAATTTTCAGACCTGTCAGGTTTTAAAAACCTGACAGGTCTAAATCCCGACGGGTATTGTTGTATTGTTGTATTGTAGGTTGGGCTGACGAGAGGGTGGAGAATTATCTAAATCCCTAACATGAATTTGAGCTACATATGTTAGTGAACTAGATAAGGGAATGGCTAACAATCTATTTTGCGCACAATATTCATTAACAAGATTGTAAAATAAGTTTATTCTTGATTTATATAATCTCATCATGTTTCCATGTGTATAAATAACTGATGTTACGCATTCAACTTCCCGCTCCCCTGAAAGGGGATAACATACCAGCCTAGGGCAACGCCCTGGGATTATGTGATAATGTGATGTTAAGCCCTGAAAGGGCGTGACATAATGTATCGCCCTTTCAGGGCTTAACATCACACCTCATTCATTCCTAGGGTGTTGCCCTAGGCTGGTATGTTATCCCCTTTCAGGGGGGGGGCGGGAAGTTCAATGCGTAACATCAGTAAATAAGTAGGTTGGGCTGACTGCGTATCCTGTCGTCAGCCCAACCTACAAGTTATTTCCTAATTTGTTTATTTATCAAAATAGTACCAACAAGGTATAGCAACACCCGCAATATAACCTTTACCATTACCTTCCGTAATTATGGATAATTCATTAGGGAAATTTTGAGAATTTATCGTTATACCATACCTGGTAACCAAACCATCTCTAGGAACTTCTGGAATATGCATAGATAATCCCCAAAGTGATCCGGGATCAGCTCCGGATGCGCCTTCACCCGGTAGTGTTTCTGTGGTGTGACAACGCCATCTTTCAGGATCATATAACACTTGATGTTTTGCTGACAACTTGAAATGACCGCTTGTCTTCTTAGCAGGAATTTCTAATTTAATTTCTCGTGGTATTATACCTTTACCACCGATTTCAGCAAAAGTTATAAATCCTTTATAAGGATAAGGTTTGTAATAAAAAATACCAATTTCAATTTGTCCACCGTAATCAATTCGACACACTTTTTCACCTTTAGCATTGATAATTCTACTTTCACAATCAGCATAAAGATAAGCATCCATTTTTTCAGCATCAGAACATTGGTTAATTTCACCCACTTCAATTTCACCATTATTAGCTTTTCTTAATAAAGGAATGCCAATATTTTTAACCACTTGTATGGCACAACCAACACCGCCAGCAACACAAGCTTGCATAACAGAACCGGCTGAATCTATAGTTTGAACAATGGTATTGCCATTATTAGATACACTGTTTGCAATAGCACTTCTGGATTGATTTAGCGCAGTTTGGGCTATATTGTTAAGCGTAGGTTTTGTCACTAGACTTTTAATAGTGTTTACAAGATCAAAAACATCTAATAATTTAGATAATCCTGTAATAAATGAATCAGGTATATACTTTATCTTAATGGTCTTTTCACGTTTTCGACATAAGGATACAACATTAGGTGTTTTAGCGATATTTTCCTGAATATCAGAAATAGTTTGAGAAGACCGTGTATCAGCTTTATAAGTTTTGTTTTTTAAAGAAATATTTTTACTGGCAATTTCGCTACCTTGTGAATTCATAAATTTTACTTGAATTTCCTGAGCGGGTAGTTTTTTGATATGAATATACTCACCACTAGAAAATGTAATTTTATTTGGAAAATAAAATAAATCAAGATGAACGCTCATCCATTGTTGCGTATTCTGATCAAAAAACGTAACTTTATCTATGGAAAGTAAATTTCCATTTTTATCTTTTAAACCATAATAAGCTGTAAAAGAACCATCTAAATCATGAGTAATTGCGCCTAAATTAGTCTGAGGATTAACAATTTCAAGCACATGAATATTTTTCTGTAGCTGATTTGTAGGCTTATTTTCGACAGTCCAACATTGATTCTTACAAAGTTGTTGATTAGCTTCGTCAAGCGTTCCAAAATGATGCCATTCACCATAAAATCCATACCATATATGATTTTCTTTAGTAATTAGAGCCGCTTGATATTCATTGCGATAAATGCGCAAATATTGAATGTCATTGCCAGAACCAGAAACTTGTGTAGCAGTAGCTGGGAAGAAATATTGAGCATAATCTCTTTCAACTACATCAAAAATAGCATTTGATTTTTTTTCAAATGTTATTGTAGGAGTCGTAGTAGCATTTGGAATTGTAGCATTTGATTTACCAAAAACTTGTACCCAATAATGCCGATATTTACTTGAATCAGAATATGAATAACCAAAACCAATTTCTCTGTAATTGCTATTGAGAATATTTTCACGATGCCCTTGGCTATTCATCCATTGCTTAATAGTTTCCGCCGGTGTAGAATGCCCAGCTGCAATATTTTCTCCGACATAAGAATAATTATAACCAGTCGCTTTGGCACGATCCGATGGTTTAGAGCCATTTAACCCTGTATGGCTAAAATAGTTATTTTTAGTCATGTCATCAGCATGGTTTTGTGCTGCTTGATTTAATTGACTTGATAAGCTTAATGCTGCTACACCTGCTTTTTGTCTTTCCAGATTTGTGAACCGTAATAATTCAGCGTCATATTGACTAGCAGCAGTAGCGGCTGAAAATGTGATTAATATAATTATATATAATGTTGTATTTAGTTTAGTAAACATTATTTATACTCCTTCTTTTTTAAAAAATTGAAATAAAACCACAGCATCATGTACTTTTTTTCCAAATACATTTGCTTGTGGATTTTTGCGGGGAAAACGTTCTGTGCCATCATTGTTATATAAACCTGCTGAATATAAAGTGCCTAATATATCTGGACGGTTATTGATTGGAAATCCTACATTTTTCCATCGAGTTTGCATCATTTTTAGATAAGCTGCTGCATATAAAATATTGAGCTTAGTTGTCATCAGTTTATCTATTAATTCTGCAACGCTCTTACTGATAGTCATGGTGTTTTCATGCACTTGTCCCAAGTAAAAAACACTGTCAGGATCATGTAACTTACGTTCGATGAAATAAGCTGTTTTTAACTTTATTTGACAGAATCCTATTGAACTATTTTTACCTAGTTTTGCCATAGTTACATCCCAAGCATCATCTGTCCAATCATAATTCAAAGTTCGTTCCGTATAGATAACTGCTGACAAATAATCAGGACGAATATTAAATATTGATGCCGCCCGTTGAATGAACGGCTGATATTTTTTTATCTTTTGTAAAGTAATATCCGCTTTTTCAGCAAACACTGCGTTTGATAAACTAGCTATAAAAGTCAATATAAGTATAATAATTTGAGACAAGCGCATAATAATAATTTATCTTGAAAATGCCACATCAAAAAGCCGTTCTTCGGGAGAAGCGCGTCTTCTAACATTAAAACAAGACTGTGATAAGCTTAAAGTAATTTCCCCATTTTCAGAGGTGCCATCACTGGAACCATAAACATCATTAGGAATACCAACAACACCCTTCAATTGATCTCCTTCAAGTATCATCCTATATTCCCGATTGGTACTCCAAGCATTATCATTAGCTTCATTTTTAAAACCGATAGCTCTGACACGTTTAATGCGAATCAAATAGCGCGTAGCTGTATTTGAGGGCAGTTTATCAAGAACTTCTTGAGAAATATAATCAATATCAACAAATTTGCCGTCAATTTTATATTGTGACAGAATATCACCTGTCACAACAGCTTCAAGATAATGATCATATTCTGATGCTTTTGCTGCATCTGAATGTAAGATACGCCCACCGACATAGCCATTTTGAACAATATCTAATTGTAAAGCGGTTAAGTGAACTTGATCATTGATCAAATATTTACCTTTCCAAATAGTATTACGCAATTTTTGTTCAAGTTGCTCTTTAGGTGAGGCTTTCTTTAACGCTCCAACAATGGCTAAATTATAATTATCAAGTAATTTAAATTGAACGTCATAAAACAAATTATCCCATAAAGTTGTTACTCCACCGAGACTTAAAGTATTGACCCCTGATTCATATGGAATCACATATGCCTTTGAAAAATCTATTTTGGCATTTTCATCGGTATAAGCATTGCTAGTTATAAGTAAACCGGCTGCACATAATAATTTTTTCATCATCTACCTCTTAAACTATAAGTTAATTTTTAGCTCTAATAACACGATATACACTAGATAAATCATATGGGCGATAACGCGCTGGTTCTTGACGACTTTCTCCGCCATAACTTAGCATTAAAGCTGTTTTTTTACGGTAATCTAACCAATCTACAAATATTGCACTATGCTCAATATTTCCATAGGAATGATTGATATAATAAAGAAAATCGCCCGGCTGAATCTTATTTCTACTAACATATGGTCCACTTTTACCAGCTTTAAAAATAGTTTGACGCTTGCTTGGTCGATTTGAATAACCAGCACGATTATAAACTTCATTAGCATAATCCCAACATGATCCGGGAATAATAGATTTTTGAATCTGTGTCATTCGTCTTCCAGTGTATAATATTTTATTCCCATTGCGAGTAGCTTTTCGCTCAGCCGCTAAGATAATATTTTGTTGATTGACATTTCTAGTTGGTATCCTTTGGGATTGATTAGGATTTGGTCGCATAACATCATTTATACCACCTAACAATCCGCCAATAGCCGCACCTTTTGCAGCAGTTTTATAGTCGCCTTGAACGGTTCCATAAATTGCCCCTGCTAAGGCACCTTTAGTAGCGGAATTAGAAACACAGCCGCTAATTAGTAACAATAAAAATAAGCTTATTATCGGTTTATATAATTTCATAATATTTCCATGTGTATAAATAAGTAGGTTGGGCTGACTAAATCCTTGTAGGGTCGGTGATAACCGACCATTTAACGTTCGATGCAAAAGTTTTTGAAAAAAACATTTGCATCGAACTCTGTGGCTCCGTTATTTCATATCGTATCAACGCCGTTGGTCGGTTCCGTAAACTCCACCGACCCTACAGATACTCGAACCAATTGTTAGCATGAGTAGGGTCATTGCCATTGACTTAAGAATATGATATTCGAGGTTCAAGTTTTTTGAAAAAAAACTTGAACCTCGAATTGATTTTATTTAATTATTTAACTTTATTAATTCATAAAAAAATTAGCTGCGCTGACTCAGTTTACTCCGCTCAGCTCCGTGACTCCGTTTCGTTTATTCCGTAAATTCGTTGTACTATTAATTTTTTTTATTAAGTACAACTAATTTACGGAATAAACTAATCTTTATTTAAATAAAATCAAGGAATTAATATTAAGTAAATGGCATTGATGAGTAGGGCAGGTAGAGTGAAACACAACAAAGTTGCAGAACGCCCAACCCACCATCACCACTTCATATTATAAATGGTGGGTTGTAGCGAAGCTCCACCCACTTACATAATATTATAAAGAATTTTCATTGGTTGTCTATGTAAGTCTTGCTTACAAAGCGTAAGTTTTACTTACATTCTTTAAAAATCAATCCGTAAACACATTTCCAAAATAATATCGTTGTAGTCATTTTCTAGTTCTGGCATATATTTATCTTCAAAACCAAGGATAGTAGAAACACCAATTTGGGCATGTTTAAAAGTCAAAGACTTTATTTTATTGAGTTTTGTTTCTTCATAAAAAGTAAATAAACTAAAATTTCCATCAGGAATGGGATCATTGAAATTAGTTTTAACCGTGTCAGCAATCTCCTCATGAGGCGGAAGATGACCCCAAATCACCATTTGGTAAGGTGTTTCTGGCGCAAGGGATATGACTTTAACTGGAGGTTGATCTCCTAAAATTCCTCCTTCAACAGTGCCTAACCAATCATTACCCCCTCTAAAAATCATTGGATGATCTGACCATTTTTTTTCACAAAATAAATCAATTCTGTTATCATTCTTTAAGTTTTTTAAACTAAAACAAGACTGATAACCACCATGAGATTCACGAAAATAAACTAAAGCTTGAATAGATTTAACTCTTTCCCCTTCTATTTTGCTGGGAATTTTTAAAATAGCCTGCGAGTTGAAAAAACTAGCGATTGGCATGTTACAATCAAATGCTATAGAAATAACTGGGTAATACAAACCAATTAAACAAAACGTGATACAAAATAAGCGCATAAAATTTCTCCGTTGTACAAATCAATATAAATATTTGATTTTATCATACATATTACGATCAAAAACTAAATAATGGAATCCAAGATTTATCTTGGACAAACTAAAATAACTAGAAAATAAACTCATGCGATACATCTTTAAACCAATTTTATTATTTGCAATAATATCCATTATTTTATTAAGTGGCTGTCAAAAACAATCTACTTTCAATATACAGAATACGGATAAGCCAAAACAACTGATTAAAAAATTAGAAGCGACTACGTCCATAACCACAGTTAGATTTAATCCTCAACATCCTACCCAAGTTGCTTTGGGCTTGCAAAATGGTTTGGTTCATCTCTGGGATTTTGCTGAAAACAAATTATCAACTTTAACTGCTCATAAACATTTATTGATAGATGTTGCATTCAGCCCTGACGGCTCACTTTTAGCCACTGGAGGATATGATGATAGAATTGTACGAATATGGAATATTCATAAAATGCAACAAATACAAAGCTTTTCGTTACATGAGCGAATAATGAAAGTTGCTTTTAGCCCTGATGGTACACATTTAGCGGTTGCAGTATTTGCTGATAAAGAAGGTAGCAACGATATTGTGATATGGGATATTCAACAAAATAAAATAGTTAAGCGTCTAAAAAAGCATAAACAGGCTGTTTCATACATTATTTTTAGTGAAGATAATCAATCGCTAGTTTCAGGTTCATTTGACGGTTCTGTCAATATTTGGCATTGGAAAACTGGAAGTATTGAAAATACTTTTCAGTATAACTTACCTATTACTAGTATTGAATTAAGTACTGATAAACAATTATTAGCAATAGGATTTCAAGATGGTCATGTTAAATTGATTGAAATAAATACTGAAAAATTAACCCATGTAATAAAACATGATAGTTGGACTAGCCAACTTATTTTTTTCCAAAATGGCAAACGCTTAATTTCTAGTTCTTTTCAAAATAAAGTTACTATTCAAAAAATACCTGAACAAACCATAGAAAAAGAAATCAAAATTTATCAAACAATTACTCGTGTGGATTTAAATAAAACAGAAGATAGAATTGCTGTTAGTTTAATGGATGGCACTGTAAGAATTTATGATTTGCAAGGACAACTACAGGATTTATTAGTAATGAGTGCAACTCCTAAAGAATGGCTAAGTTGTGATTATAATCAACAAACTTGCTTAAAAACTAATCCTCCGGTTGATTTTGTAACTTTATTAAAAAATTTTTATAGTCTATTTTTTTTCGTAGCATCAATTTTGATTGCTGTAATTTTATGGTTTTATGTGCGTGTTTATAAACATCCAATCACATTAAAACTATCTGCCAATCCACAAGAGTTGCTAAATATTTCTGTGCAACAACTACCAGAAGCAAAACGATTATTGCAAATTACCGGGCGACTAAATACAATATTATCTGAATGTAAAATATCACCCAAAACATTCGAGCAAGCCATTACATTTATTAACGCGACACCCGAAGAACAAGCTAACATTCTAGTACAACGTCTGATGTCAGACATTGAACCTCAAACGCCGCAAGTATTTTTAATTAAATTACCTCCATTCCGTTTAAACTTAGATAATTGCTTGTTTTACTTTCCGAAAAAACATTTATTGGTTAGTGATATTGTGCATGAATTGGAATATGAAGATATTTTTCAGACTAAAAAAGTTATTATTATTACGCTTGAACAAGATAAGCAGCAGAGTTTAGGCTATTATGGAAAAGATCGTAGTAATGAATGGATTGTTCCAGATGAAGTTGAATTAACCAAATGGTTATTATCAGCAACGCCAATAGAAACTTTTAGCCGCATAGTTTCGAGTCAACTGAGTTTAGTTAAAATTTCTCCTTATCAAATGGCTGGGGGCTTATCAAAAGAAGAATCTTTTTTTGGACGTACTAATATTATCTCTGACATTCTGAGTAGCCAATTAAGAAATTATTTGATTATAGGAGGGCGACAAATCGGTAAAACAAGCTTACTTAATTATTTACAGTTACAGTATAATAAAAAAAGAACAGATTTAGAGATTCATTATCTTTGTTTATACAATGCTGATATAGTCGAACAATTAGCAAATTGCTTAAATTTAAATGCGGAGACAAACTTTGAACAAATTAGCAATTACTTAGATGATTTGGACAAAGTCCACATATTCCTATTGGACGAAACTGATGCACTGATAAAATATGAAAAGCAACGCGATTATCTTAACTTGCATAAATTGCGTAGTTTAAGCACTAAAGGCAAATGTTACTTTATTCTAGCTGGTGTTTGGCATTTATATGAATCGGCTCTACTTGAATATTATTCACCACTTAGAAATTTTGGTGAAATAATTACTTTAGGAGAATTAGAAGAGGAAGCTTGTCAAGATTTAATTGTTAAACCTTTAGACGCATTAAATATTTCAATAAATGAACAATTAACTAAATATATCATTGAACAAACCGGGCAGCGAGCAAATTTAATTGCGCGAATTTGTCATTTGCTTGTCTCTAATTTAAACAATACAACTGTAATTGATAAAGCTATGCTAGATAAAGTATTGCAAGATGATCAATTGCAACAAGCTTTTTTGGCTTGGGAAGGCGTTGCGCCAAGTTCTAATGAAAAACTATTAGATAAAATGATAGTTTATACTACTGTTCAACAAGGTAGTTTTACTTTAGAAACGGTGTTAGATAATCTAAAGGCTTACCAATTTACACATAATAGAGAAAATGTGAAAAAAGCATTGGCTCGCTTAAGCTTAGAATTTGTATTTAAAAAAGTTGAACATGGGCAATATATTTATGCCGTCCCTTTATTACGAGAAAATTTACTAGAAGAAAATATTGAAAGGCTCAT
Organism: Candidatus Marithrix sp.; assembly: GCA_016744775.1. Lineage (GTDB taxonomy): Bacteria > Pseudomonadota > Gammaproteobacteria > Beggiatoales > Beggiatoaceae > Marithrix. Next base: position 758,958 of record JADGDS010000001.1, on the reverse strand, counting down.
TCTAGGGTTAGATATATAACTAAAATAGGAGTCCAAACTTTAGTTTGGAAATTTTACAAGATAAATCTTGGATTCCTATCAAAAAGAGGAAGAAGAAATGTCTGAATTTTCTGAATTATTAAATAAGTATGTAAAAGAAAAAGGCTTCTCTAGTCAAGACTTGGCAAACATGGTAAAAAAACATGCCAAAGAAAATAATATTAAGTTAAATTGCGGAAGTAATCGAGAAATGTTCGATCAATGGCGCACTAATAAAAGCAAACCCAGTGATAAAAATTGTAATGTTGTACATATTCTTGTAAAAATTTTTGAGATGAATGTTGAAGATGGACAAAAATTGCTTGATGCTGCACGTTGTGGAAAAATTCAGTTACCTGTTACGCCTAAACCTTGTTTTCAAAAACTAAAACTACCCGAAGAAAAAATAAAATTTATCAATTTTTTACTTGATAAATTTTCTGTAGCTCATCTCTACCCAATTATTTTGTTATCTCAGCAAGATTTTCCTTTAATTGATAATTATATTCGTTCAGTAATTATTGACCATTATGCAGAAGAACGTTATCGTTTTGTGAGATTACCTGATTATGCAGATGAAAATAGTTTTTATATTGAATTAGGCAAATTGTTTGGATTTAGTTCTAATATTTCTAATAGCAGTGATTTTAGAAATGCTTTTATTCAAAAAGTCAAACAAAATAAAAAACCTTATTTCTGTTTTATAAGCCGTTTTGAACATTTATCGCTTGAAACCAGAAACACTTTAGCGGCTATTTTAAGAAGTATTCATACCGAATGTCATAAACAATTACATCTTCTCTTGTTTGGAAGAGAGAAACTAGAAGAATTAAGTCGCGCTGATAACGTTCATTCTTTACTAAATGATGCAATCATATCTTATTGGCCAGAATGGAGCTATGAAGACATTCAATTATTTTATAAATTTAGTTATTCAAATGCAGATTTAAGTTCAGAAATCGCTAAATATTTCTTGGAAATTACCGGGGGGCATTTAAAATTATTGAATATATGTTTTAATTGGTATCAACAAAATAGTCTAGAAGTAGAGAATTTTCCCGATCAATTGATACCAACAGCCGAAATTCAGGATTTATTTACGCCATTTATTCAAACTGAAAACCACATAAGACTCCTAAAAACAGATTTATCGACACATAAGGTAGCTAATAAAACTATTCTGATGGATGAATTTTTGAAAAAGTTATATTGGAAAAACTTATTAGTAAAACGTGAAGATGGATTTTACTGGCGATGTGAAACGATTCAGAAGGCTGGTAAATCATTAATAAGTTGATTTTTCAGCTGATCATCTGAATCTATTAAAATTTTTGTGTACATATGCTAGCATTTGTTCCCTTACAAAAACATTAATTATGGATAAATGTACCTTTACAAAAATACTAATTAAGTATATATTAAGGGGTAGTTTTAAATATTTAGGAATAGCATGAAAAGATCCGAGCTGAGTTATCTGGGAAAGTGGAAGGATAAGAAGACACGAAAGCCGCTAGTCATTAGGGGAGCAAGGCAAGTCGGTAAGTCATATCTTGTTCGCCAGTTTGCCCAAACCTATGCCTTAGATATTTTGGAAATCAACTTTGAATTGAATGATGACTACATTGCCTGTTTTCAGTCAAAAGATCCAAAGCAGATTATTACCTTATTGGAACTTAAAGCTTCGCAGAAAGTCATTCCCGGCAAAACGCTTATTTTTTTAGATGAAATTCAGGCTGCCCCACAAGTACTCGCTACTTTACGTTATTTTTATGAAATATTACCCCAACTTCATATCATTGCCGCTGGTTCCTTGCTGGATTTTATTCTTGAAGAACATTCATTTTCAATGCCGGTTGGCAGAATTGAATATATGCACTTGGGACCATTAAAATTCAAGGATTTTTTGAAAGGCATTGGAAAAGAACAACTTGGAAAATTTATTGAAGAATACCATTTTAGTATGCAATTTCCGCTTGTGGTTCATGATGAATTAATGAAAATGTTCAAACTGTATCTTGCCATTGGCGGTATGCCTGAAGCGATTCAAGTTTATAAGGATACTGGTTCACTATTGGAAGTTGACATGATAAAGCAATCAATATTGTTAAGCTATCGGGATGATTTTAGTAAATATGGTCGCCACTTTAAACATAGTATAATACAAAAGGTTTTTCAAAAATTGCCTTTTCAGATCGGTCAAAAATTAAAATATGTCAATTTGGATCCGAATGAAAAAAGTTTTGAATTAAAAAAAGTATTGCATTTGCTTGAATTAGCTAGGATTTATTATCCAGTTTATCATAGCTCCGCCAATGGTATTCCGCTAAGAGCGCAAACCAATGAAAAGATGCAAAAGCCTTTATTTTTAGATGTCGGATTACTCACCAAAGCTTGTGGCGTTAGCTATGCAGATATTGAAGCGGCTGATGAAGTCACATTGGTTAATTCAGGTTCACTATGTGAACAATTTATTGGTCAACACTTGCTTTATGCCAGACCATCTTATGAGGAACCAGAGTTGTTTTATTGGTGCAGAGAAAAGAGGCAATCTTCAGCAGAAATTGACTATATCTTGAGTTATGGTTCAAAAATAATACCGGTGGAAATCAAAGCGGGCAAAACGGGTACCCTAAAATCACTCCATGTTTTTATTCAGGAAAAAAAACTTGATTATGGGGTTCGCTTTAATGCTGATACACCTTCTGAATGTGAAATTCCAATTTCCTTGCCCAATGCCTCTGGAAAATTTAGGTTACTTTCCTTGCCTCTGTATATGGTAGAAGAATTATCTAGGATGTACAACGAATATAAAAACACTGAATAAAATATGCCAATTACTGAATTTGATTTAATTAATCGTTTTTTTAAGCAAAAGTTTCCAACACGAAGAGATGTTGTATTAGGTATAGGCGATGATGCTGCTTTATGCACCGCACCTGCCGGAATGCAATTAGTTATGGCTATTGATACCTTAGTCGAAGGGGTGCATTTTCCTGTCAATACCAAACCTGAAGATATTGCTTATAAAGCTTTGGCGGTAAATTTAAGTGATCTCGCCGCGATGGGAGCTACTCCTGCATGGATGACTTTAGCCTTAACTTGCCCAAAAGTCGATGAAGCTTGGTTAGCGCGATTTAGTCAAGGTTTATTAGAATTGGCTACAGCGGCTGAGATAAGTTTAATTGGTGGAGATACAACTCGTGGTTCCTTAACGGTAACTATACAAGTTACTGGTTTTGTAGAACTAGCTTTGTTACGCAGTGCCGCTCAAGTTGGAGATGCTATTTATGTAACTGGAACTTTAGGTGACGCTGGTTTAGGTTTAGCCGCTATAGAAAAACGCATAACATTAGCTCCTGAAATGCAAAATTATGCAGAATCTCGGTTAAATAAACCAACTGCTCGTATATCTGAGGGCAAAAAATTAACAAGTATTGCTAATGCGGCAATTGATGTTTCTGATGGTTTACTTGCAGATTTAAATCATATTTTGACTGCAAGTAAAGTTGGAGCGTCATTAAATGTAGAATCTTTACCTTTATCAAAAGCTTTGCAATCGATAAATCGAGAAACTGCATTGAAATTAGCCTTAACAGCAGGAGATGACTATGAATTATGTTTTACAATGCCAGCTAATAAAAAACCACCTATAGCGGCAACTCGTATTGGCACCATAGAACAACAATTGGGTTTACGCTGTTTAGATAAAGATGGTAAAATATTTATTAGCAAAATCTCTGGTTATCAACATTTTTCATAAGCGGTTCCCAAAAGAAAATCTTCTTTTCTGCCTCTACGTCTAATTAAAATGTCTTGCCCATTTTTATCAATCATGACTTCAGCAGGCATAGTTGCGCTTAAAAAATATAATAAACTGGCTGAAAATCCATAAGCTCCTGCATTGAATATGCAAATAATATCATTTACTTCTATATGAGGTAATTCCACTTCGGTGGTAAATACATCCATGCTTGTACATAATGGACCACCGATAATTACTTTGCTATCAATTGCTTGATCAAGTTTATTAGCAATCACAGTTGAATATTTTTTATTCATTCTAAATGGCAAAAAGGCATGATTAATGCCGCTATCTACAATTGCATATTTTTTTCCGCGTGATTCTTTGACACTGAGAACTTTTGTTAGCAAAATACCAGCATCTGAAACTAAAAATCTGCCGGGTTCTAAAATAAATTGGGTTTCTGATAAATCATAACAGTTTGATATTTTGGCAATTACTTCTGATAAGCCCGAACCAAATTGTTCTACATTAAATTCTTGTTCTGAGTCTGTATATGGTACACCTAAACCGCCACCTAAATTAATTGTTTCTAGTTTTAACTGATATTGCTTAGCAAGTTTACAAGCAATATTTAAAGTATTTTCTATACTAGTCAATAATACCTTATGACTTAAAATCTGTGAACCTACATAGATATGAATACCTGATAATTTTACCCAATCTAACTTTAATGCGGCTTCAATCAGCTCATCTACTTTTTCCTCATCAATCCCAAATTTTTGTGAATCGCCACCAGTGTGCATTTTAGCCTGTGCCGCGCCACATAAAGGATTAATTCTGACACAAATTTTAATTAAACGCTGTGCTTGTTCAGCAATTCTATTGATTCTATAAAGCTCATCCATTGACTCAACATTTAATAAATGAATATTATTTTCAATAGCATAAGCTATATCATCATCAGTTTTACCCGGACCATTATAAATAATATCCGAGGCTAAAAAGCCAGATTTTAAAGCAATATAAAGTTCACCAGATGAAGCGATTTCAGCACCAGCACCTAATGAATGAATAAATGCACAAATACTTGGATTGGGATTAGCTTTAAGCGCGTAAAATATTTTAACTTGCTTAGGAATATACAGCCTTAATAAATCATATTGGCTTTTAATAGTGTTAATATCATATACGTATAAAGGAGTAGCGTATTTTGTGACTAAGTCTGATATAATTTGTGGTTTAAAAGATTTCATATTGTTCTCGTTCCCACGCTCCAGCGTGGTAACGCATGTATGGACGCTCCAGCGTCCAGTCGCAAAATGTTAATTAAGTTGAATTAATTGTAGTAACTTGACGCTGGAGCGTCAGCACATGCGTTACCACGCTGGAGCGTGGGAACGAGAAAAGATTTCATATTATAATTATAACAAATATATTTAATATTTATGCAAGAAGCTATACATTATGGAAAAGTCGAATTAATACCGGGCATAATTTGTGATGGATATGTGCTAAATGATGGCACGGCGGTTATTATTCTCGTTATTCTCGTTCCCACGCTCCAGCGTGGTAACGCATGTATGGACGCTCCAGCGTCCAGTCGCAAAATGTTAATTAAGTTGAATTAATTGTAGTAACTTGACGCTGGAGCGTCAGCACATGCGTTACCACGCTGGAGCGTGGGAACGAGAAAATGATGCTTTTAAAGAAAGATTTGTACCCAAATAATTCCAATAAATGATTATGCCAACAATTTCAGAATCAGATTTCATTCAAAGCATTGCTGATGCTTTTCAATTTATTTCTTACTATCATCCAGTTGATTATATCAAAGCCTTAGCTGCCGCTTATGATCGTGAACAATCAGCCGCTGCTAAAGATGCAATCGCACAAATTTTAGTTAATTCTCGTATGTGTGCCGAAAGTCATCGTCCAATTTGTCAAGATACCGGTATTGCTGTGGTATTTCTTAAAATTGGAATGAATGTACATTGGAATACTAATAACAGTATTGCAGATATGGTAAATGAAGGGGTGCGACAAGCTTATAATAATTCAGATAATAAATTACGCGCATCCATTGTCACTGATCCAATCGGAACTCGTCGCAATACCAAAGATAATACTCCCGCAGTAATCCACACTGAACTAGTTCTTGGTGATACTGTAGAAGTAACAGTTGCCGCTAAAGGCGGTGGCTCTGAAAACAAATCTAAATTTACGATCTTAAATCCAAGTGATAATATCGTTGATTGGGTATTAAATACCGTACCTAAAATGGGAGCAGGTTGGTGTCCTCCCGGTATCTTAGGAATCGGCATTGGTGGTACCGCAGAAAAAGCTATGCTATTAGCCAAAGAATCACTAATGCAAAGCATTGATATTCAAGAATTACAAGCGCGAGGACCATCAAATAAACTTGAAGAATTGCGCTTAGAATTATATGAAAAAGTCAATGCTTTAGGCATAGGAGCGCAAGGATTAGGTGGACTAACAACAGTCTTAGACGTAAAAATACTAGATTATCCGACTCATGCCGCCTCTTTGCCAGTAGCAATGATACCCAACTGCGCAGCCACTCGTCATGCACACTTTATACTTGATGGCAGTGGTCCAGCCAATTTAAATCCACCAAACTTAGAAGATTGGCCTCCGGTAACATGGGAAGCAGCAGCAACAACACGACGAGTTAATCTGGACACAATCACCCCAGAACAAATTGCTGAATGGCAACCCGGAGAAAGCTTATTATTAACAGGAAAAATAATCACTGGGCGCGATGCCGCTCATAAACGTATTGCAGATTTATTAGCAGCAGGCAAACCGCTACCAGAAGGAGTAAATTTTAAAAATAGCTTTATCTATTACGTAGGTCCAGTAGATCCAGTAGCCAATGAAGTAGTTGGACCAGCAGGACCAACAACAGCAACACGTATGGACAAATTTACAGAAATGATGTTAGCCAAAACCGGCATTATAGGCATGATAGGCAAAGCCGAACGTGGTCCCGAAGCCATAGAAGCTATCAAAAAACATAAAGCCGTATATTTAATGGCAGTAGGCGGAGCCGCATATTTAGTATCCAAAGCGATACGTGCAGCGCGAGTAGTAGCCTTTGCCGACTTAGGAATGGAAGCAATCCATGAATTTGAAGTAAAAGACATGCCAGTAACAGTAGCAGTCGATGTGACCGGCAAATCAGTGCATAAAATCGGACCAGCGCAATGGCAGAAGATTACAATTCCCTCAACAATAAGCCATATTTAAATTCACTGTCGATTGGTTTGCGAATTTTCACAACATGCCCTGAACCGGGGGCTACTGAGATACTTTCGCCTTTTTTGTTTTCAATATGTTCTAGTGTGAAATATTGTGGCTTTCCTTGAGCTGACATTAATTCTAAACGGTCTCCTACGCTAAAACGATTTTTTACATCTATTTCTAACAAGTCGTTGTCTTGAGAAATAATTTCTCCAACAAATTGTTGACGCTGGTGGTTTGAGTTGCCGCTTTCATAATTTTGGTATTCTTCTGGTACATGGCGACGGAAGAAACCTTCTGTGTAGCCGCGATTAGCTAGCTTTTCTAGTTCAGTCATCAGATTCATATCAAAGGCTTTACCAGCAGCCTTATTGTCTATTGCTTGACGATAAACTTGTGCGGTTCGTGCAGCGTAATAATGTGATTTGGTTCGCCCTTCAATCTTTAAGCAATCTATTCCTATATCCATAAGTCGTTCTACGTGTTGAACCGCACGTAAATCTTTGGAATTCATAATATATGTACCATTTTCATCTTCCATAATTGGCATAGGGTCATCTGGGCGTTTTGGTTCTTGAACCTTATATTCCCAACGACAGGCATTGGTACAAGTTCCTTGATTAGCATCACGATGGTTCATATAACCAGATAATAAGCAACGCCCAGAATAAGCTATACATAATGCTCCATGTATAAACACCTCTAACTCAATATCTGGACATTGTTCGCGAATTTCGGCAACATCATCTAAGGAAATTTCACGAGACAGAATAATGCGAGTTAAACCAAAGTTTTGCCAAAATTTTACAGAAGCATAATTCATAGTATTGGCTTGTACAGATAAATGAATTGGTATATCTGACCAACGTTCTCGCACCAACATAATTAAACCGGGATCAGCCATAATTAAAGCATCTGGCTGCATTGCAATTATGGGTTCCATATCATCAATGAAAGTTTTTAACTTCGCATTATGAGGCAACAAATTAGTCGCTAGAAAAAATTTCTTGTCTAATTGATGAGCCTCATCAATAGCAGTTGCTAAATTGTCTAAATTTTTAAAATCATTTTGACGTACTCGTAAACTATAACGTGGTTGCCCTGCATAAACAGCGTCAGCTCCATAAGCAAAAGCATAACGCATATTTTTGAGAGTGCCGGCTGGTGATAATAGTTCAGGTTTTTTCATAATTAGCTAATTGTGCAAATTGTTGTAATGTTAAAGTTTCAGCGCGAGCTTGTGGATTGATTCCTGCCGCTTCTATATCTGTTATATCAAGCAAATTTTTTAAATTATTACGTAAAGTTTTACGCCGCTGTGCAAATGCGCTAGTAACTAGTCGAACAAAATATTTATGATCATTGATCATCACTGGTGGTTCAGAGTAAGGTATTAATTGTACAATACTGGAATCTACTTTAGGTGCAGGTGTAAAAGCATCTGGGCTAACATCAAATAATTTTTCAATTTGGCAATGATATTGTAACATAACTGATAAACGTCCATACTCTGAGCTTGCAGGAGCGGCAATCATACGATCAACCACTTCTTTTTGTAGCATAAAAGTCATATCCATTATATCATCTTGATATTTAAGCAAATGAAATAATAAAGGTGTAGATATATTATAAGGTAAATTACCTACGATCCTAAGCGGCAAATCAGTAGTCATTAATTCCTTAAAATCAAATTTTAAAACATCTTTATTAAAAATACGTAATTGTAATTTTTTTAGATTTTCAATCAAATCACGATCAAGTTCTATCACATCTAATTGGCAATTGGATTCAAGCAAAGGACGTGTTAATGCCCCAGTACCCGGTCCTATTTCAACTATATGTTGTTTAGATTTAGGAGCAATAGCACTTATAATTGCTTGAATTACTTGGGTATCATGCAGAAAATTTTGACCAAAACGTTTACGAGGAATATGAGATTTCATAAATATTAATGTGTTACAATTCTATAAGTTTATTAAAATAATCGACGATTATGAATACTAATCCATTATTATCAGTTTGGGAATCTTACCTTACTTCCCAAGCTTGTTTTGAATTTGTAACAGGGATAAATCAGCATCACAAGTTCTTTGAAGATATGAAACCAATTGATGCTGATAAAAAAATTGAGCGTAGTAAAAGCGACTCTGAAGATTTGTTTGTATTGTTATTATGGATCAAATTTGAACAATGTACCAGAGACTATTTACAAGAACAAAGTAAAAATAAACTATATGATACTTCATCTCCAGTTAGTTTAGCTAGTTCTATATTTGCATCTTTTGAAAAAGATGAAGAATTTTGGAATGCTATAGAATTATTAGAACTATTACAAAGTACATTGTCTATACCTGATGATTTAATAGATAAAGCTCAACAAGTATCAAATTTTTCTTATAGTCTTTTAAATTCTAAACAAAAAGATAAGCAGCAATCAAAAATCACAGTGAATGATGCTTATGAAACTTTAACTAAAGTTGTGGGCCTTATGAGTTAAATACGAAAAGCATCACTAATCCAAGATAGTTGTGGATCTGTGGTGTTACCGTTAATTAATATTGCATCAAAACGACAAGAAAATTGTTGTGCCCATTTATGAGTATGTAAATAATAAGTAGCGGTATTTATTATACGTTGTTGTTTACGAAAATCAATGCTTTCTAAACTACCACCGTAGCTACGACTGTTTTTTCTATAACGTACTTCAATAAAAGCTAATATAGTTTTATCTAAAAAAATAAGATCGATTTCTCCAGTTTTACAACGAAAATTACGTTCAATAGGTTTTAAACCTTGTTGACATAAATAATTATGGGCTAAAGTTTCAGCCCATTGCCCTTGAGAAACTGTAGTTATTGGTTTAGTAATTGTGGTTCACCTTTTACAAACTGTAAAGCGGTTAATTGATTACGATGAATAACCCCTTGCTTATCTATAAATAAATGTCCAGTTTTACCTTGCCATTTACCTTGTTTAAATTTAGATGCTAATAGATAAGCATCCATTCCAAAAGCATATAAGCGTTTATATCTTTTGATTTTAAAAGGTAAATTTTTGGTTAATATCCAAGGCATATCTATAAAGATAACTTTATTCAATTTATAATCTTTTTTCTTAGTAAGTTTGCCGCGATATATATGAGAAGTAGAATAAATAGCTACATTTTTAAATTTTCGTTTAAGGATAGGAACTATCTGATATGCTTTATTAGGGTGAGCCACTAAAAATATCATATCAATATTTTTCTGTTTCCTTAATGATTTTGAAATATAAGTTACATAGTTATTATAAGAATAATAAGGGATTGTGCTAACAATTTGCCCAGTTTTCCATTCTTTAGTAAAAGCGTTAAAAACATCTTTTCCCCAATCGGTATTTGGGTATAATGCGATTGCACGATGATGTAGTTTGACTAATTGTGCCACTGCTTTGGCTTCATCTGTTGCTGATAAAGCAAATTGATATAAATTACTAACTTTTGGTTGTGAATCTAAATGATTTAAAGCTAACACTGGAACAGGTAGTTTTGTTGTATTTTTTATTAAACTGTTAATTGTTATTTTTAATAATGGACCAACTACAAAATCAGCTCCTTGCTTGACAACTATTTTATATATAGCTGAAACATTATTTGGCTTAACATAATGTCTAGTAATTTTGACTTTGCTTTGATTAGCATCAGCGGCTGCGATAAAGCCTTTTTTAATTGCGTCTCCTAAGATTCCAAACCTATTTTTTGGATTTGGTAAGAATAAGGCAATCTTTTGAATTTTTGCTGGTACAACTTGTACCTTTTTTATTAACTTAGGTGCAACAACCTCATTAGTTTTGTTAGTTGCTATAGTAGTAGGAGTTAATGTTGTTCTAGCTTCTTGGTCAAGAGTAGTACAAGCAGATAATAGAAAAATAAATAGATAGATAAATGGATAAATAAACATATTACTTCTTACAAATAGTCATAATTTTTTATTTTATCACAAAGGATTAATTATTAATACTGGTATTATTTATGTAGTTGCTACGCCAATTGGTAATTTGCAAGACTTAACTCCTAGAGCGCGAACAATTTTAGATCAAGTTGATTTAATTGTTGCTGAAGATACTCGTCATAGTCGTCATTTATTAAACCATTTTGGTATTACAGCAAGTTTACATTCTTTACATGAACATAATGAGCGACAAGTTACTGAAAAATTATTAGTACGTGTAAAAAATGGTGACAATATCGCGGTAATTAGTGATGCTGGTACACCATTAATTAGCGATCCCGGTTATTATTTTTTACAACAAGCTCATGTTGAAAATATTACAGTGGTTCCAATTCCCGGAGCTAGTGCTATTATAAGTGCATTATCAGTTTCAGGTTTTCCGGCTAATAGTTTTTTATTTGAAGGTTTTTTACCAGCAAAAACTACTGCTCGTAAGCAAAGTTTAGAAAATTTAGTTAATGAATCGAGAACTTTAGTTTTTTATGAGGCACCACATCGTATTATTGATTCTATTACTGATATGGGACTTATTTTTGGCGAGCGTCAAGCTGTATTAGCAAAAGAATTAACTAAACAGTTTGAAACTATTTATAGAGATAATTTCATTGGATTGCTTAGTTGGTTACAAGCAAAAGCAGAACGTCAAAAAGGTGAATTTGTAATAGTAGTTGCTGGTGCATCGCCAATAAATAATAAAATTTTAACCCCTGAAACTGAGCGTGTTTTTAATATATTACGCCAAGAATTACCATTAAAAAAAGCCGCTAAATTAACTAGCGAAATTACTGGTGTTAGTAAAAACGCTATTTATAATTTTGGAATTTCATAACAGAGAATGCTTGATTTACAAAAAATTCGTTCAAAAATTGATAATTTAGATGAACAAATCCAAGCTCTGATAACAGAGCGTGCCCATTTAGCTAAAAAGGTAGCAGCAGCTAAGTATGCTGAAGAAGCTAATCCTATTTTTTATAGACCTGAGCGTGAAGCTGAAGTTTTAACAAAGGTCATTGCTCGCAATAAGGGTCCATTGTCCGATGATACTTTGACAGCTCTTTTTCAACAAATAATGTCAAGTTGTTTGGCATTACAAAAACCTTTATTAATCGCATATTTAGGTCCAGAAGGCACTTATTCACAAGCTGCTGTGGAGAAGCATTTTGGTTCCAAAGTAGAAACTGTTGCACAAGCAACTATTGATGATGTATTTCGTGCTGTTGAAACAGGTACTGCTCAATATGGCGTGGTACCAATAGAGAATTCTACTGAGGGTGCAGTTAATCAAAGTTTAGATAATTTTATTAGAAGCACATCATTAAAAATTTGTGGTGAAATTGAATTAGCTATTCATCACTGTTTTTTGTCAAATAGTAGTGAAGTGAAGCGTATTTACGCTCATAAGCAAAGTTTAGCGCAATGTCGTAATTGGTTAGCTAAAAATTTTGCTTCTGCCGAATGTATTGCTGTTAATAGTAATGCTGAAGCGGCGAGGTTAGCGGCAAATGAGCGCGGTGCTGCTGCTATTGCTGGCAAATCAGCAGCAGATATTTATCAATTACAAGTTGTAGCTTCATCTATTGAAGATATTAGTAATAATACAACTCGTTTTGTGGTATTAGGACAACAAGAAGTACCAGCAACAGGTAATGATAAAACATCATTATTAATTTCTACAGATAATAAACCCGGTGCTTTATATAGCTTATTACAGCCATTTGCTGATAATAATGTTAGTATGACTAGAATTGAATCTCGCCCATCGCAACAAGGTTTATGGGAATATATGTTTTTTATAGATATTGAAGGGCATATTGAAGATCAATTAGTGCTAAAATCCATCGAACATTTAAAAGCAGATGCTTCTTTTCTTATGGTTTTAGGTTCTTATCCTCGTTATATCTTAAAGAATTAATTGATATTATGAAAAATATTTTTACTAAACAGTGGTCATTTTTCTGGGCAGGTGTAGTTTTTGGGATTGCTCAAATTATATATATGATTGGGTTATGGATTGAAAAGGTGATGGCTGATAAAACTCCTGTTTTAAAGCCAATTACAGTAACTACCGATCTAGGAAAAATGTATCGTGGTATGGAAGTAAGCTTTTATCAGTTATTTAATTTGCCTGATTTTGAGCTTTATGGTAAGGCAATAGATGGAGTTGCTGCTACGGGTGGTGCTTTTGTTCCCGGTGTTGGTTGGGCAATTGTTGGAATTATTATTGGTGGTTGGCTAGTTGCACGCATGGAGAAAGAAAGCCGTTCTTGGGTATATTATCCCCCGAAGATTTTGCTTATTGCTTTTCTTGGAGGTATGATATTTAGTTATGGAACGCGCCTCGCCGGTGGTTGTACGCTTAATCATTTAATGGGTGGTATTCCTTTGATGAATATTCATTCATTTATTACTGTATTTTTTATGGCTGTAGGTGGTGCTATTGGTTTTTATGTATTAAGTCGTCTTGGTGTTGCTTCTTACTTTAAGCATCAAGAAACTCGTTCTTATGTGTGTGATAATGATCCCGGTGAGTCAATGACATGTAAGTCTAATAAGACTGGAACTAGTAATCCTCTTTATTGGATAGGTTTGTTGTTTGTGGTTTGGTTTTTAGTTGTTGCTATCTACGGCGGATTATTTAATCCAGAAAGTTTACAACATTTGCATAATGGCGAATTAGTAGCATTTGGTAAATCTATTGATCATAAGGGTTGGATTTATTTTATTATGACTTTATCTGCTGGAATTATCGGTGGTATAGCTTTAGCTAAGAGTGGTTTTGGTACTGAATGCGCTTTAGTAGCATTGGAATCAGGTAAGATTATGAAAAATAATGATTCTTTATATGCTAAAATGGGAGTGCCTCGTATAACTCGTACATTAATGCGTAGTTATTTGCCTATGATTGGTATTATGATTCATTGGATAATACTATTGGCTTTTATTGTGTTTGGATGGCTAGTGTTTGATATCGCACCTGCTTTTTCAGGGCATATAAAGTTTCAAACCACTGCGGGTAATATTATTGGTGGTGTATTACTTGGTTTAGGTGCAATAATGCTAATTGGTTGTGAAATTAGATCTTATATGCGTATCGGAATGGGTTATGTAAATACTTTGGTTGGATTTATTGGATTTGCGGTTGGTTATTTGCCATTTACTTTGAATTATGAAGCTCATAAGGATTTTTTGCAATCAACGCTGATGATTGAAACTTATAAGATATATGAATGGATATTTCCTAATAGCATTATTGGGCAAAAATTAGTATTGTTGCTTTGGTGGGTAGTGTTGCTTGCTGGTTTAATTTGGATGATTAAATTGGGTGTTAAAAACACTGGCGCAGATACTAAGTCGCTGATACATAAAAATACTGAAGAAGTTCAAAATGAGTTGGATGCAAAAGCTCAAAAAGAAGGTGGTACAGCTAATGGAATAAATGTTCCTCAACCTGTTCCAGCTTAATTTTTTTTAGACCTGACAGGTTTTTAAAACCTGTCAGGTCTGTCTTTTCCACTATTTCAACATTATGAAAACAAAAAACATTTTAATTTTATTATTCAGTTCTTTATTTTTATTATCATGTGTTAGTACAATACCTCAAAGGAATGGGATAATATTACCAGTTCCTGTTCCTGCTCCTATAGCGGCAGCGGCTAGGCTTCACGCTGTCATCCTTGCTGATATTGATGATAACAAGATTGGCGAAAGTACTAAGGTAGATTTTAATCATATTAAGAAGTTAGTTAAAAATATTGCCATTAATACAGGAATGAAATTAGCTGGTTACGAACTGACCGGAAATTCTTTAACTAATAATAATATAAGAAAAATCATAAATAATCTTGCAGTCAGGAGAAATGATGCAGTAATTTTTTATTATGCTGGTCATGGTAAAAATCCTCAGACGGGTACTCAATGGCCATCTATGATACTAAAAGATCAAAATCTTGAGTTCAATTTTGTTATTAGCAAACTTAAGAAAAAGAATCCACGCTTTTTTTTAGCAATAGTAGATGCTTGTAATGATTTTCCTAATTATAGGGGTGATCCTAGAACGGATCAGACTAGTTTTCTTGATTTATCATCACTTAAAAGACAAAATTATCAAAATTTGTTTCTTAGAACTAGAGGTTATGTTGTTGCCTCTGGTGCTAAACCGGGACAATTATCTTGGAGTGATTCTAAATATGGTGGTTTGTTTACCAATCAATTTTTAAATAGCTTGAAGGGACAACTTGTATCCCGTCAAGCAAACTGGAATACTGTTATGAAACAGGCTACTACCACTATTAAGTTACCTAAAAATGTTATACAACAACCTCAATATGAAGTTGATATTAAGTAAATAAGGCTGCTGTATAACGGTGAAGTTTCATTTGGTGATGTGGAACAGTATGGATTAAAAATTGGTTTTCGGTTTTAACTGATGTTACGTAGAGAAAGCAAGCCCCCCTGCCCCCCTAAAGGGGGAGTACCGTTAATTGCACAGTGTGATTCCCCCTTTAGGGGGTTAGGGGGCTTATATGCGTAAATTTATTTATTATACTTATTTTGAAATTCTCGAACTTTATCTTCAGAGTATTTTCCAGACGTTTTTGCAATTATTTTTCCATTCGAGTCTAATAAAAATACTGCAATTTCATCGACACTTTTCATTGATGTTAGTTGTAGAAATTCTTTAACATCAGTATATACTGTAATCACTAATTTACGTTGTTTGGAATCTTTAATTCCTCTTCTCATTCCATTGTTGACGTAAAATCTAAATATTGCTGAGCTTTTGTCTATTACTGGTAATTCATAGAATTGTAGATCAGGAAATATTTTATTAAGTTTGTCTAATTTTTCAATCCATGTATCTACGTCTAATTGTTGCTCTCGAAGGTAAGCAACAATCACTAAGTTAGTTTTGCCAGCGAATTGATCTGGTATTTTGATGATTTTCCCTTCCAAATTGATTCCTTCCATTTGTGGAAAATCTTCTTGTGAAGAAGTTTCTATATCTGAATTTTTACCTGAGCCAATACAACTAGCAAGCCAAAAAGTTATTGTTAAAACGCTTGTAATAAATAATATTTTTTTCATTTAAGTTAAACACACTGATAATGCTTGGTTCCAATCAGGTAATTGAATACCAAAGCTGTTTATTAATTTTTGATTAGATAATACTGAATAAGCTGGGCGTTTAGCTGGAGTTGGGTAATCGGCGGTGCTAATTGGTAATATATTAGTATTGCTTGATGCTAAAATTGCTTTAGCAAATTCATACCAATTAGTTTCTCCTCCACAAGTTAAATGGTAAATTCCAGATCTTGTATCATCTTTATATAAAGGTGATTCTAATTGTGCAATCACTTGTGCGGTTGCTTCAGCAATTAAGCGGCTCCAAGTTGGGGCGCCTATTTGATCTGCAACTATTTTTAGTTCATCGCGCTGTTTGGCAAGATGTTGCATAGTTAATAAGAAATTCTTACCATGTAAACCATATACCCAAGCAGTGCGAAATATCAAATATTTGCCACCTATTGCTTGAATTGCTTGTTCTCCAGCAAGCTTAGTGCTTCCATAAACGCCTAAAGGATCAACGGGATCAGTTTCTGTATAAGCTGTGGTTTTGTTGCCGTTAAAAACGTAATCTGTTGAATAATGTATTAATAATGCTTGAAGACGCTTAGCTTCTTCGGCTAATATTCCGGGAGCTGTACCATTAATAGCCGCTGCTAATTCTGGTTCTTGCTCTGCTTGATCAACCGCAGTATAAGCGGCTGCATTGACAATAATATTTGGTTGTAATTTACGAATTATGTCAATAATAGAATCAGCTTTGGCTAAATCAATATAGTTATTACTATTTCTACTTGCAACTATTACTTCTCCAAGCGGCTGTAAACATGGTAATAATTCCCAAGCAACTTGCCCATTGGCACCAATTAATAATATTTTATTTTGCATATATATCTTTTAAAAACGGAGCATTAGCATCTTTTTCAGAAAGTATGGGTTCAGAAATATTCCATTCGATAGCAATATATGGATCATTCCAACGAATACTAGCCTCATCTTCTGGATGATAATAATCAGTACATTTATATTGAAAATCGGCAGTTTCAGATAAAACACAAAATCCATGTGCCAATCCCGGTGGAATATAGAATTGTTTATGATCATCAGCAGATAAAATAATACCAACCCATTGTCCAAATGTTGACGAATCTTGACGAATATCCACCGCCACATCAAATACAATTCCACTAGTTACAGAGACTAATTTGCCTTGTGGATATTTTTTTTGATAATGTAAACCGCGTAATACTCCTTTAGTAGAACGAGAATAATTATCTTGTACAAAATTAGATTCTATTCCATATTCTGCATAACGATCAGCATGAAAACTTTCTAAAAAAAATCCGCGTGAATCACCAAATACTTTGGGTTCTATAATTAAAACACCGGGTATTTTTGTTTCTATTACTTTCATTTATTAATCCTTATTGTGATAGTTATAATCATAACAATAAAAATGCCAATTTTCAGCCCCTAAATTTAAAGCCCCTAAATCCCCTAAAGGGGACTTTTAAGCACCTACACCTTTAGGGGATTTTTAAGCCCCTAAATCCCCTAAAGGGGACTTATTAATTTTATGGATTATATAATATCTCCCCCTTTAGGGGGTCGGGGGGCTTAATCTCTCCCCCTTTAGGGGATCGGGGGGCTTTAAAGCAACTTTTGAGATTCATCTTGGATATTTAATATTACCTTATCAAGGTTTTCTAATATTTCTTGATTTGAAAATCTTATCACCTTGTAGCCATATGATTCTAATATTTTTGTTCTTTCAGCATCTGCTTCTTGTTGTTGATCATGTATTTCACCATCAACTTCTATAATCAAACCTGCGTTAATAGAACAAAAATCAACAATAAAATTATCAATAATATGTTGTTGTCTAAATTTAATTCCTAATTTATTATTTTTTATAGAGTTCCATAAAATTGCTTCTGCGCCTGTAGGATTATTTCTCATTTCCTTAGCTTGCCTTTTCAATTCCATATAAATTGCAGGGTTCGCAGAATTCAAAACAGAAGGATTCTTAAAATTCATATCTCCCCCTTTAGGGGGCTGGGGGGCTTTAAGAGCAGCTTTAAAAGATTTTTTCTCGTTTGCCATTATTTTTTCCAATAGATATTTCTATTTTATAGTAAAATAATATTCATAGTTCATCATTATATATATTATCAATAATAATTATGTGGAAATTTTTACATAAATTCTCATCACCTAAATATTTTTATTCATTTTCTGGACGTTTAATACCGTGGTTTGGTTGGTTTTGTCTAGCTTTTATGTTGGCAGGTTTAATTGGTGGTTTATTCTTAGCCCCAATGGATTATCAACAAAAAGATAGTTATCGTATTATTTTTATACACGTACCAGCAGCATGGATGTCCATGATGATTTATATGATTATGGCAATTGCTGGTGGTATTGGATTAGTTTGGCGTATTAAATTAGCTGAAGTCATAGCGGCAAGTTCTGCACCTATTGGTGCCTCATTTACTTTTTTAGCTTTAGTCACTGGTTCTTTATGGGGTAAGCCTATGTGGGGTGCTTGGTGGGTATGGGATGCTCGTTTAACTTCTGAATTAATTTTATTGTTTTTATATTTAGGAGTGATCGCGCTATATTCTGCGATTGAAGATAAACGTATAGCGGCGCGTGCTACTGCTGTATTAGCTTTAGTAGGTGTTGTCAATATCCCTATAATTCATTATTCTGTAGAATGGTGGAATACTTTACATCAAGGTCAAACTATTGCTAAATTTGGTGCTCCTTCTATTCATATTTCCATGCTTATACCATTATTATTAATGGCAGTGGCATTTAAATTGTATTATGCTTTAACACTATTAATGCGTGCGCGTTGCGAGGTTTTAGAAAGAGAACGTAATAGTAGCTGGGTGCAAGCATTAGTTAATAATAATTTGAAAACATAAAGGAGTTAATATGTGCGGTATAATTGCTGCTATAGCACAACGTGATGTTGTTCCAATTCTGATTGAAGGCTTAAAGCGTCTGGAATATCGTGGTTACGATTCTGCTGGATTCGCTACAATTAATGAACAAAAGCTTGAAACTTTAAAGGTTAAAGGTAAAGTAAAAGAATTAGAAGTAAAAGTTAATAATACTAATTTATCTTCACCTATAGGTATAGCTCATACTCGTTGGGCAACTCATGGTAAACCTAGTGAAGTCAATTCTCATCCACATACTTCTAAAGAGAAAATTGCGGTTGTTCATAATGGTATTATTGAAAATCATGCTGAATTACGTCAGCAACTTGAGGAGCATGGTTATGAATTTGAATCTGATACTGATACTGAGGTTATAGCTCATCAAATTCATTATTATATTGATCAAGGTAAAAATTTATATACTGCTGTATCTGATACTTTAAAAGTATTGGAAGGTAGTTATGGAATTGCCGTTATTAGTGCTGATGAACCAGATCATCTTATAGCGGCTCGACATGGTAGTCCATTAATTGTTGGGCTTGGAATCGGTGAATCTTTTGTTGCTTCTGATGTACAAGCTTTAACTTCTGTAACACAGCGGATTATTTATTTAGAAGATGGTGATTTGGTTGAATTACACCGCGATCATATCAGTATTAGTGATTCATCTGGTAATCCTGTCACACGTACTGAACAATTAAGTCAATTACGAGGTGGTTCAACAGATCGTGGTGAATATCGTCACTACATGCACAAGGAAATTTTTGAGCAACCTCAAGCTATTATTGATACTTTAGAGGGTCGTATTCACAATGGACATGTTGTAGAAGCGGCTTTGGGTCCTAATGCTGAAAGTTTATTAGAAAATATTGATTCTGTTAGAATTATTGCTTGTGGCACTAGTTATCATGCTGGATTAGCTGCTAGTTATTGGTTGGAAAGTATCGCTAAAGTAGAATGTAAAGTTGAAATTGCTAGTGAATTCCGCTATCGTCAACCTTTGGCAAATCCTAAAACTTTAGTTGTTACTTTATCTCAATCTGGTGAAACTGCTGATACTTTAGCCGCTTTAGAAGAAACTAAACGTTTAGGTTTTGGTCCAAGTCTTAGTATTTGTAATGTCGCAGAAAGTTCATTAGTACGGGCTTCTGATATGGTGTTAATGACTTATGCTGGTCCTGAAATTGGTGTAGCTTCAACAAAAGCTTTTACAACTCAGTTAGTTGCATTGTTAATGTTGACAGTTATATTAGGTCGTCGTCGCGGTAGTATAAGCAGTGAACAAGAACAAGAAATTGTTAAGGCGATGCTATCTATACCAAAAGAGATTGAAAAGGTATTAGAACTGAATGATCCAATTGAAGAATTAGCGGAACAATTTGCGGATAAACGACATAGTCTATTTTTAGGCAGAGGTATTCAGTATCCAATAGCAATGGAAGGGGCTTTAAAACTCAAAGAAATTTCTTACATTCATGCTGAAGCCTATCCAGCAGGTGAACTCAAACATGGACCCTTGGCATTAGTAGATGCAGACATGCCAGTCATAGCGGTAGCACCAAATAATGCTTTACAAGAAAAACTGAAATCAAATTTACAAGAAGTGGAAGCTAGAGGTGGGCAATTATTAATTTTTGCTAATCATCAAGCAATCATGAAAAGTTCAGAATATATTCAAGTAATTCAATTAGGAGAAATTGAAGAAATTATTTCACCAATAATTTATACAATTCCTTTACAATTATTATCATATCATGTAGCTTTAATTAAGGGTACTGATGTTGATCAGCCTAGAAACTTGGCTAAGTCTGTTACTGTAGAATAGAAAAACTAAGCCCCCAACCCCCTAAAGGGGGCGTTCCATCGACCGTTATGCTCCCCCTTTAGGGGGTTGGGGGGCTTCCACTGCGTAAATTTAATAAATAAATCACTATATAATGATATTCTCATGTATAATAATACACTATCATTAACCTTTAAATTTGAGAATATCATGTTTCAACTGACTTGTCCCGGCAGAATGTGTGTTAAAAATGACATACTTTCTGGTCTTACTGTATCACTTGCGCTGGTGCCAGAGGCTATTGCCTTTGCTTTTGTTGCTGGCGTAGAACCCCTTGTAGGTTTGTATGCAGCCTTCATGATGGGTTTGATTGCAGCTGTAATTGGTGGTCGCCCCGGGATGATTTCTGGAGCAACTGGCGCGATGGCTGTGGTGATGGTTGCTTTAGTTTCAGAACATGGTGTTGAGTATTTATTCGCTGCGGTGCTTCTCGCTGGTATTTTTCAAATACTAGCCGGTGTTTTGCGTCTAGGAAAATTCATTCGTATGGTTCCACATCCTGTCATGCTTGGTTTTGTGAATGGTCTTGCTATTGTGATTTTCTTGGCGCAATTAAAACAATTTCAAGTTGTTGGCGCAGATGGCAGCTTAGAATGGATGAGCGGTTCAATTTTATGGATTATGCTTAGTTTGATATTGTTGACCATGTTGATTATTAAGTTTTTACCACGTTTAACGACTGCAATTCCTGCTTCTTTAGTTGCCATTGTTGTAGTTACTGCTATTGTTTTTGGTTTTGACTTAGATGCACGTACTGTGCAAGATGTATTGGCAGACATGACTGGTGATCCGACTGCTAGTATCGCGGGTGGTTTACCTAGTTTTCATATTCCTGAAGTTCCGTTTACTTTAGAAATGCTTTATATAATTTTGCCATATTCCTTAATTCTTGCGGCTATAGGATTAATCGAATCTTTGTTGACGCTAACATTGATTGATGAACTGACTGAAACTCGCGGACGGGGTAATCAGGAGTGTATTGGTCAAGGTGTTGGTAATACAGTAAATGGTTTTTTTGGTGGTATGGGAGGTTGTGCCATGATCGGACAAAGTATGATCAATATCAATTCTGGTGGTAAAGGACGTTTATCTGGTATTGCTGCAGCTTTGTTTTTATTGGCATTTATTCTGGTTGGTTCAAGTTTGATTGAAATGATTCCGGTTGCTGTTTTAGTAGGTGTGATGTTTATTGTGGTTTTGGGCACCTTTGAGTGGGCAAGTTTCCGTTTATTAGGCAAAATTCCTTTGGCTGATACTTTTGTTGGTATTCTGGTTGCGGTTGTTACGGTATTAACTGATTTAGCGATTGCTGTGATTGTGGGTGTGATTGTTTCTGCTTTAGTATTTGCATGGGAACATGCTAAACAAATGCAGGCTAAGGCTTTTGTGAATGAAGATGGTGTAAAGATCTATGAGTTACAAGGACCATTATTTTTTGGTTCGATACATGCGTTTAATAATATTTTTAATCCTCATAATGATCCTGATCATGTAATTGTTGATTTTTATGATTCTCGTGTTGCGGATCATTCGGGTTTAGAAGCCATTGACGCTCTAGCTGAACGTTATCAACGTTTAGGAAAACAATTAGAACTTAAACATTTAAGTGAGGAATGCCGCATATTATTGAATAAGGCTGGTGATTTAGTGGAAGTGGATCTACTCACAGATCCAAAGTATCATGTTGCTGATGATCGTATAGCTTAACGGATCGCTAATAGACTTGTCCGGAAATAAGGTTTTTTGCCTTGATTAGACCTGACAGGTTTCTAAAACCTGTCAGGTCTAGAATCTTTTAATTTATTTCTAACGAAGAATTTCTCTTACTTCCATCAATATTTTACCTAATCGGTTTTTGCCATTACCATTGGCACCACAGCCCCAGTAATAATCACGGGGTGCATTTTCAACTAATTTTTCTTTGCCTGTACTGAGTAAAAGCGTTTTTAAATCCTCATGAGTGCGAAATTTAGCCAAAAGAGCTTTTTTCATCACTTCTTCTTTGACCAATTCCCAATTGGCACGTAAAGGAACGGAGCGAGTACCACCTAATCGTTTGGCTATTGTTGGAGTTGAGGCTGTACGAATACGTTCTTCTTGTGGATGATCGGGAAATTTTTGAGCTTGAAAATAGTGTTCTACTGTTGGCCAGTATTTATCTTTAAGCTCAAAACCATGTTTGGAAAAATTTGAAAATTCATAGTATTCATCTGCGCTTGAATAGAAATATATGGTCATATTATAAAATCTCAGCCACTAAAGCCTCACGAATATTCTCAGCCACTGGCTTGTTTTCAAATTTATAATTTATATGGTCAATACCCATACCAATTTCTGCATTTGCCTTAACAGCGGCTATTTGTTCAGCATTTAATTGAAAACGTAGAAAGTGTACTGCGGATGTTTTATCACTGCTAGTACGGTCTAAATCTTCGTCTGCGATTGCCCATATTCGATCTGTGTCAGCAATTTGTATCCATACTTTGTTTTCAATTTCAACTAGTTTAGCTAAAGCGGCTTGGCGTTCTGCAACATCGCCATATTCTATCATAAATGTGGCTTTCCAATTATCTCCATCTGGAATTAGAGGATTATAAGCCGCTAATTCTTCTTCAATACCTGCTGGTTCAAAAATCCGCTCAATCCGCAACATTTCTTGAATTTGATATTGCATAGTTAAATGATCTTCAAAATATAATGTCGCATGGTTGCCAATAGGCACTCGGCGATTTTTTTTATGTGCCATTATTTGTGCGCGAAATTCTGCGCGTTTTTCGGCATATTGTTCTAAGCTGTATAAATCATTGCGTGTTAGTTTTTGCATAATTAAATCCCATAAGCTTGGCGTAATAATGTCATTGGATGAGTTGGTTTGTCTGCATCTGCTCCTAAACCATTTTCAATTTGATGCCCTGCCATTGGGCAATCGCTACTGTAATAATCAGCTTCAGCTTTTTTGACGCGATTTACTACTGGTTTTACTATTTTCATTGATGCTGCATGAGTTTCAGCTTTTACTGCATATGTGCCATCATGCCCACTACAACGTTCTATTGTTTCTATTTTTGTTTCTGGAATTAATTGCAAAATGTCACGAGTTTTCATTCCAATGTTTTGTACTCGTAAATGGCAAGATACTTGGTAAGCAATTGTTCCTAATTCTTGTTTAAATTCAGTATTTAATTTACCTTCTTTATGTCGTAACATTAAATATTCAAAAGGATCAAACATTGCTTGTTGTACCTTTTTAACAGTGGCATCATCTGGGAATAATAAAGGTAATTCTTGTTTAAACATCAATACGCAAGATGGAACTGGTGCGATAATATCATAACCTTGATCAACTAATTTTTCTAAAATTGGAATATTAGCTTCTTTTGCTGCTTGTACTGATTCTAAATCTCCTAATTCTAATTTTGGCATTCCGCAACAACGTTCTTTTTCTGTTAAGATTACTTTTATGCCATTATGTTCAAATACTTTTATTAAGTCTTGATTTATTTCAGGTTCATTATAATTACCATAACAAGTTGCAAATAATGCTACTTTCTTTTCAGATTCTGTTGGTGTACGTGTTTTATCGCGTTTACGTAAAGTATTAGTATGAAATTTTGGTAATATAGCATCAGCACTAACACCAATTATTTTTTCTGTTACTTTTCTTAAAGTTTTATTATTATTAGCTGCATTAACTACTTGTGATACTATTGGAATACCTAATAAAGTTCCAACTGTATCTGTAGATGTTAAAATTTTATCACGTAATTTAGTCTTTTTATTTTTAAATTTAACTGCTTTAGCTCTTAACATTAAATGTGGAAAGTCTAAATTCCAAGGATGTGGAGGAACATAAGGGCATTTAGTCATATAACACATATCACATAAATAGCAATGATCTACTACATCCCAATAAACAGATTTATTAACAGTATCTAATTCACCGGATTCAGATTCATCTACCGCATCAAATAAAGTTGGAAATGATTGACATAAATTGAAGCAGCGGCGACAACCGTGACAAATATCAAAAACTCGTTCTAATTCTTCAAATAAAGAACTTTCGTTATAAAAATCTGGATTTTGCCAATCAACCGCATGTCTGGTGGGAGCTTCTAAATTACCTTCGCGTTGCATAATAAAGTCTCTTTGTTTGTGTTTCAGGAGTTCAAAGCGAAGCTTTGTCATTGCACTCACAAAGCTTCGCTTTGAACTCCTGTAGTTAAATTCCCCCATAAGGGGGAAGGATAGAAAATAATTAAACGTCTAAATTATCTAAAGCTTTTTGGAAACGGTTAGCATGTGAGCGTTCTGCTTTGGCTAAAGTTTCAAACCAATCAGCGATTTCATCAAAACCTTCTTCATTGGCTGCTTTTGCCATACCGGGATACATATCAGTATATTCGTGAGTTTCACCAGCAATAGCGGCTTTGAGGTTATCAGAAGTTTCACCGATAGGTAAACCAGTAGCTGGATCACCACAAGCTTCTAAATATTCTAAATGACCATGAGCATGACCAGTTTCACCTTCAGCAGTAGAACGGAAAACTGCTGATACATCATTGTAGCCTTCTACGTCAGCTTTAGCTGCGAAGTATAAATAGCGACGATTAGCTTGTGATTCACCTGCAAAAGCATCTTTTAGATTTTGTTCTGTGCTACTACCTTTTAGTTCCATAAAGGATTCTCCAGTAATTAGTGTAATTGAATGTTTAGAAGTCGTGATGACTTCATGGCTGACTATAATGCTACTATTCTATTAATAAGTCTAATTGTTTTTATTGTTCCGTTTAATTAGTTAAACTTATTACTAAGCTATAATTATAACATCCTTGTAGTTTTTATTGAAGTATTTAGTTATACTCAGATTTATATCAAATAAACCAATTGGATACCAATAATCATGAAAACACAAATTGAGCAAATTAAAGTTAAGAATTTTAGATTATATAAGGATTTACATCTGACTGATTTACAGCGATTAAATGTTTTTTTAGGCGCGAACGGCTCAGGTAAAACTACTCTTTTTAAGGTGTTCAGTTTTCTTTCCACCAGCTTAAAAGACAATGTCACTGTTGCGGTTAATCGTGAAGGTGGATTTAAGGAAGTTATCAGTCGTAATAGTAACCCTGAGAAAGATTTCATTGAATTTGAAATTAAGTTTCGTAATTTTGAACAAGGTGAAAAAAGTCCTTTAGTCACTTATCATTTAAAAATTGGTTTTAATTGTGGTAAAGTATTTATAGAAAAGGAAATTTTAAAATATCGTAGGGGACGAAATGGCAAACCGTGGCATTTTTTAGATTATTCCAGAGGAAAAGGTTATGCCATAAAAAATGAACAAGATTATGACCATAAACATTCAAAAGTTAAGGAAGAACGTGAAGACCAACCCTTGGGTGCAGAAGATATTCTGGCGTTAAAAGGCTTAGGACAATTTGAGCGTTACAAAACCATTAGAAGTTTTCGTACCTTATTAGAGCAATGGTTAGTTTCTAATCTGCAAAATGAAGATATGCGTAAAATTAATGAAGTTGGTGCTGACCAACAACTTTCTATGTCAGGTAATAATCTGGCACAAGTAGCCAGTTTTCTTCATGAATATCATCCCAAAATTTTTGAAACCATTTTAACTAAAATGAAACAACGAGTTCCCGGCATTGATAAAGTGGATATTGTCATCAATGAAGCTGGGCAAATTTTACTCAAATTTGGTGATAATAGTTTTACTGATCCGTTTATTTCAAAATACACTTCTGATGGCACCATTAAAATGTTTGCCTATTTAGTGTTATTGCATGATCCCACCCCGCGCCCATTGCTCTGTATTGAAGAACCGGAAAATTACCTTTATCCAACTTTATTAAGAGAGCTGGCAGCAGAACTCAGAGAATATGCAGTACGTGGCGGACAAGTCTTTGTTTCTACCCATTCACCTGATTTTGTTGATGCTTTAAAAATAGAAGAATTGTTTTTAGTCAAAAAAGAATCAGGTAGTAGCCAAATATCTTCAGCTAAAAAATATGATGAGCAGATAACTGAACTCTATGAAAATGGTTGTGAATTAGGTTGGTTATGGCAACATGATTATTTCAAAGGGATTAATCCATAAGAAAGTTTTTGGAGGGCATTCTACCTCGTTTAGAATTTGAACAACATCAATTTGAAATTAAGCATCATCGTGGCAAAGAGGATTTAATCAGTAACTTGGATAAAATTATCCCAAGCTTATCTAAACGCGCTCAACAAATTATTGTCATCATTGATCAAGATAAGCAAGATTGTGTAGCATTGAAAAATAAGATAAAGGAAAAAATGGCTTGGTGTTTTTGTGAATATAAAATAAGAATAGCCTGCTATGAATTAGAGGCATGGTTTTTAGGAGATATGGAAGCTATTGCAAAATGTTCGCCTAAATTTAAAGCGAGTTTTTTTCAAGGCAAGAAAAAATATCGTGATATTGATAATATCGAAAAACCATCCAGCGTCATTGAAGAAATAGTACCTAATTGGAAAGATAAATATGCGAGTAAACCTCAATTTGCAGAAGAAATCGCTAAGTTTGTTTCTTTAAAACAAGCTAACCGTTCGCATAGTTTTCATGTGCTTTTAAAAACTTTACGTTCCTTGCTTACCTAAATTAATCCTAAGACCTGTCAGGTTTTAAAAACCTGACAGGTCTAAAAACCCGACATTTGAAAGTTGACGAACTACTAAACTAATTCATCCCGCCGCTCTTCTAAACGGTCAAGTACCAATTGAATATGCATACGCAGACCATAAAATTCACCCATATATGATAATGGCACTGACACTTGTTCAATTAATTCTTTTTGCAGGGAATTTAATCGTTCAATTTTTTCATTAATAATATTTATTTCTGACAATTCATGAATTTGTTCATCAATTTCACGCAATAATTCATACCAACGAAATATTTTACGACGAATAGTAAAAGTATATATTGGTAAAAACCCTTTAAATAAAGGTAATAAAATAGCAATTAATGGAATTAACAGAATTTTTAATCTATCAATAGAAGTAGCTAACCAAAAAGGGAAAATCTTTTCTAAAAAGCTGGGTCCTGATACCAAATAGTATTCTGCTGTTGAATTCATTGGAAATTCTACAAACTTATTTGATGGAAATTGATCTTGTTTTTCTAACATTCCACCTTGTTTATGAACTTTTATTAAAGTTCTTAATAGTAATGGAATTAGATCAGGATGCAAATCTTGGCGAGCTACAAGACTTGCTGTTGCCGCTAATAAAATTTTACTGTTACTAGGAATATTGTTTTCTAAATCAATCATGCCCTCTCCAATTTCAACATGAGTTAAAAAAGGATAACGGCTACTATAAGCTAGATGTCGTCTGAAACTTAGCAGTTCAATTTCAGAATTACTTAATAATTCAGTAATTATGCTAGCTTTAGGAGAAGTGACAAAAAAAGCAGCATCAATTTCTCCAGCTGCTAATTTGTTTGCCGCTTGCCTACTAGACAGATTTAACAAACTAGAATTGTCTGCTGTTACATGATTAAAACCTAATAATTGCATAGCTAAAGGTTTTGTACCACTACCATTTTCTCCAACAGCTATGCGTTTTCCGCGCAATTCAAATAAATATTTAATTGGCTGATCTTTACGATGAAACACCCAAACTGGTTCATAAAATAAACTAGCTAAAGACTGCAAGCCTTCAACTCCTTCTATTTCTTTTGCAGTACCACCTTGCACTAATCCTATTGAAGCTTCTCCAGATTTGAGTTTTTGCAGAACTTCAATTGATCCTGCTGTAGGTTGAATCTGTAAGTGAAATCCTTGTTCAGATAACTGCTTTTGGTATTGCAAAGAAAACTTGTAATAGCCTCCACCTTCTCTACCAGTAGCCATACTGATTTCTTTTGGTGGTGGTGGTTCAACAAATTGGTATGCAATTAGAAAACTTAAAAAAATGATCGCAATAGTTACGATCCAAACTTTACAAAATCTACACTTCATTATATAAGCCTTTTTTCATTAATGGAATAGTTTATTGGATAAAAGTCATTTTTGCATATTCTTTACAATAAATTCAAGATTCTTTATAAAAACATCAATAATAGCATGGATAATAGTTTACTAAATAGAAACTATTAATTGGTATTCTTTGTGCTTAGATATTCAGTAAATATATAGATATTCTTACTTTTTTTAAAAAATTATTCTGTATATTAAAAATATTAATTTTTGGCATTAATGCTGCTTATATTTAGCTTTATCAAAATATAGAAATAAAGATATTTAAGTTATTAAATTACTTACTATAAGTAAGTAATTATTTGTTCTTTATCTATTTAAAATATAAAAATACAAATATTATTTATTTCTATTATTGGTATATATACTGCTTATTATTAATTTTAATTAATTAAATATATAAAATTCTTAAAACATTTAAAAAATATAAATAAATATCATGAAAACTTTAAAAACTATTAAAAATACTATTAATACCTTTATTATTATAACTATTGGATTAGGAGCATTAACAATATCTACAAATAGTCAAGCAGATGAATATAAAAACATTGAACAAAGTCAA
>JADGDS010000001.1:491641-729407 GCA_016744775.1 Candidatus Marithrix sp. | reverse complement strand
ATTAATACCTTTATTATTATAACTATTGGATTAGGAGCATTAACAATATCTACAAATAGTCAAGCAGATGAATATAAAAACATTGAACAAAGTCAAATTGTTTTTGACTGGAAAAAACCAAAAAAAGATATGCCTTAATAAGTAAATTAATAATTAATTAAATATAGAAAATTCTTAAAACATTTAAAAAATATAAATAAATATCATGAAAACTTTAAAAACTATTAATACCTTTATTATTATAACTATTGGATTAGGAGCATTAACAATATCTACAAATAGTCAAGCAGATGAATATAAAAACATTGAACAAAGTCAAATTATTTTTGACTGGAAAAAACCAAAAAAAGATATGCCTTAATAAATATAATAAAATTAATAATTATACAAAACTACATAATTCTAGGGGTTAAACATAACCCCCCTCTCTTCTCCTTCCTGCTATTGCTTAATTTCTTCTAGTTTCGGTAATTCAATTTCTTTAACAATTTGTGATTCTGTTAGAGTTGCGTTTGATTCTACAGTTTGTGCTGTTTTTTCGGCTGAATTGAATTTGAAAAATTTTGGTACCAGAAAATAAGCCGCCACCAATAATCCAACTATTATCAACAAGAAGAAACGAGTTTTACTCTTTTTTCGTCTTGAATCATATGAACTATTCAAATTTGCATTAAAAACCATAGTAAAATTCCTTTAGAAAAATCTAGCCATTGAGGAGATAGTATAATATTATATTATTTCAATAAAAAAATGGATAATTTACTATGAAAAAATTATTATTATTATATATTATAATAATACCACTATTATTTAGCTGTAATGAAACAGATACCAATATCTTACGTTTTGGATTATCAGCGGCACCAATAAATTTAGATCCTCGTTTTGCGACAGATGCTACTTCTGCACGAATTTGTCGTTTGTTATATCGTCGTTTAGTTGATTTTGATAAAAGCTTACTTCCTGTACCTGAATTAGCTACTTGGAAACAAGTTACAACTACACATTATCGTTTTCATTTAGGAACTGATGGGCGAAAATTTCATAATGGTGATTATTTAACTGCAAAAGATGTGAAAGCTACTTA
The DNA here is from genome assembly GCA_016744775.1 of Candidatus Marithrix sp. Lineage (GTDB taxonomy): Bacteria > Pseudomonadota > Gammaproteobacteria > Beggiatoales > Beggiatoaceae > Marithrix. Next base: position 728,320 of record JADGDS010000001.1, on the reverse strand, counting down.
TGATTTTATTTTAGATGAAAAAAATGCTTCGCCTCATAAGGGTAATTTAGGTGTAATTCAAAAAATTCAAATTATAGATGATAATACAATTGATTTTATTCTAAATAAAGCTGATACTTTGTTTCCCGGGCGTTTAGTGATTGGCATTTTGCCGACAGGTATGATAAATAATGAACACCCTTTTAATAAAAAACCAATAGGTAGTGGTAGTTATAAGTTTATAGAATGGCCACAAAGTGGTAATTTCTATATACAACGACAATCAGATGGACAAATGCTTGAGTTTGTAGAGGTTAAGGATCCTGTTGTTAGGGCATTAAAGTTGGTGCGAGGAGAGGTAGATTTATTACAAAATGATTTATCTCCTGAGTTAATTGCGTGGTTAGCGAAACGTTCAGAGGTTAAAATTACTAAAGCTCAGGGTACTACTTTTAGTTATTTAGGTTTTAATTTAGAAAATAAAGTTACTGGGCAATTTGCTATTCGGGAGGCAATTGCATATGCAATAAATCGTGAAGAAATTATTAAGTATGTTATTGGTAATGCGGCTCGCCCAGCGCGTAGTTTTATGTTACCAGCTAGTCATTGGGCTGGGCATCCAAGTTTAGCGACTTACGATTATGATCCAGAAAAAGCTCGCGCTTTATTAGCAAAATTAGGCTTTAACGCAGAAAATCCTTTACAGTTATCTTATAAAACTTCTAATAATCCAGCTAGAATTCGTATTGCAACGGTTATGCAACAACAATTATCGAAAGTAGGCATTGATATGGATTTAAGAACTTATGATTGGGGAACTTTTTATGGCGATATAAAATCTGGACGCTTTCAAATCTATAGTTTATCGTGGGTAGGAATTAAAATGCCTGATATTTTTCAATATGTGTTTCATAGTAAATTTATGCCACCTAATGGTGCAAATCGGGGGCGTTTAAATGATTCTGAAGTAGATGCTTTGATTGATCAAGCAGGTGCTGCAAGCAGTTTATCGGATCAGGCTGTTTTATATAGGAAATTGCAGGAAGCATTATTGAAGAAACTTCCTTATGTGCCTTTGTGGTATGAGGATCATGTTTTGGCTACTACTAAACATGTTAGCGGCTATAGTTTAGCCGCTGATGGTAATTATGATGGTTTAAAAACTGTGATGATGGATTAAGCATAAACCTGACAGGTTTTTAAAACCTGTCAGGTTTTTTTTTAGAAATCATATACTAAAGTTACTGCACTAATTGTATCAGTTTTTTCTATGTCAGCGGGAACTTCGCTATTGTTTTTGAGTGTATATGATAATTTCATAGCGATTGTATCGGTAATACTGACTTTTAATCCTGTATTGGCTTCACTATGAATATTTTCACTACCTGCTTCTACCGAAAAATCTTGAGTAAATGTCGCATTATCACTAATTTTTCTGCTATAGTCAATTTTACCAACTGCAATTGGTTCTTGTTCAGCATCAGCAGCACCAAGTAATTGACTTTGTCTAAAACCTATACCAGCTTCTAAACTTAAACTACTTATTTTAGTTTCAAAAACGTTAAATCCATAACCTGTACTAATTGAAGCTTGATAGTCATAACCGCTAAAACGATCATCTTCATATTTAATTTTATTGAACCAATATTGTTTCTCAGACCATTTATAATCGCTTTGAAATTCTAAACCATAACTTTCAGCGGTCAACTGATTGCTATCTTCTGTGCGCAAACTAGCGATATTGAATTTATGTTCCCAACGTTGTTGTAGATAATTAATTCCTAATTTTCCAATTAGATTTTGATTATCAGTATTACCACTAGTTTGAGTAAAACCAAATTCACCTTCACCTTTCCAAGGTCCTTTATCATCATCTGATAGTGCCATTTGAGGAATGGATACTAGAAATAACGCCATTATAAATATTTTTTTAGTCATAATAAAATTTCCTTGTTGCAATGATTAATTTTAAGCTTTTAATCTAACATAGATTTTATCTAATTTGCAAATTAAGTGGTTTTTCAGATAAATATTTTGGTCTAAAAACCTGTCAGGTTTTTTTAGAAATCATATACTAAAGTTACTGCACTAATTGTATCAGTGTTTTCTTGATTGCTATTCGCGCTATGGTTTTTAATTAAATATGATAATTTCATAGCGATTGCATCAATAATGTTTACCTTTAATCCTGTAAGTGATTCAGTATAAATATCTTCACTACCAGCATCTATTATAAAGTCTTGAGTAAATTTAGTATGACTACCAATTTTTCTGAAATAGCTAATTTGACCAACTCCAACTAGTTCTTCTGTAATCTCTTTATTATCTTTTATTTTATTTCTTCTAAAACCTACACCAGCATCTAAATTTAAACCATTTGTTTTAGTATTAAAGACAGTAAATCCATAACCTGTACTAATTGAAGTTTGATACTTAAAGTGGGTGATTGTATCATTTTCATATTTAAATCTAGTGAACCAATACCGTTCTTCAGACAATTTATAATTGTTTTGAAATCTTAAGATATAAGCTTCAGCATCCAAGTTACCATTAGTTTTTGTGCGCACACTATTGAACTTGAAATGATGTATCCAACTTTTTGTTGTGTAAGTAATTCCTAATCTTCCAAGTAGATTTTGATGATCAATATTACCAATCATTTGATAAAAACCAAATTCACCTTCACCTTTCCAAGGTTTTGTATAATCTGATAGTGCTATTTTTTTGCGCTTCTCATATCTATAACCTTTTCCAGCATATTTGTCATCATCTACCTTATATTTATCATCAAGTGATAGCACCATTTGAGGAATGGATACTACAAATAAAGTTATTATAAATATTTTTTTTCTAGTCATAAAAGTTAATTTTGTTGCAAGTTGAGTTTGCAGTTGTATATATGGTCAAAATTCTATGTTTCGATAAGAAAGTACTTTAATACCATTACTTAAGTCAATTGGCTCTCCACTATAAACAATCATGCTTTTTGAAAGTTTGGAATTTGATTTAGAGAAATAATTCAATCCTTTAGTAAAATCACTATTCCAAGTTGATGCTGATTTAATCTCAATGCCAATTAAACCTTCACCGGTTCTGCAAAGTAAGTCAATTTCATTACCATTACTATTTCTAAAAAAATAAAGTCCAGAGTTTAATCCTTGATTATAACGACTTTTCAACACTTCCAGCACTACAAGATTTTCAAACAAATTTCCCACTAAAGGATCGCGGCTTACCTGCGACGGTTTTTCAATATCCAATAAATAAGACAATAAACCAGTATCAGTAAAATAATATTTAGGCGATTTAATCACTCGTTTGCCAAAATTATCAAAATAAGGCGGGAGTTTAAAAATCACAAAAGAAGCTTCTAAAATAGACAACCATTCTTTGATTGTTTTGGCTCCAATTCCAACATCGTTAGAAAGTGACTGATAATTTACAATTTGTCCAACTCTCCCAGCTAATAATTTGATAAACTTTTCAAATAGATTCACATCTTTAAGTTGAATCAATTGCCGAACGTCTCTTTCTATATAGGTTTGATAATAATTAGCATAAGCTGTGCTGGCTCGTTGATGCTGATCATAGACACGAGGTAAAAAACCTTGAAAAATATAAGATTCAAAATCTTCAAATTTAATATTTGCATTGTTTAATTCTTTAATGGAAAGAGGCAATAAATGCAAAATACCAGTACGTCCTGCAAGTGATTGAGCAATTGCGGCACGCAATTCCAATTGATGAGAACCTGTCAAGACAAATCGTCCATTCATTCCTTCTTCATCTACAATGCCTTGTAAATAACTAAGCAAATGAGGAGTGCGTTGAATTTCATCAAAAATAGTCTTACCGGGATAGCGTTTCAGAAAGGCTTTAGGATCATCAGTTGCAATCTGACGATTATCTGGATTTTCTAATGATACATAAGAATAATCAAGTAGCAGCTTGCGTACTAATGTAGTTTTGCCTGCTTGTCTAGGTCCAATTACCGTAACAATTGGATATTCTTTAAGCTGCATCAACAGTTCTTTTGTAATTTCTCTTTTAATCATCATACAGTTATGATAATTTATGTAATTCTGTATTGCAACTACTGAATTACATAAAATGGTATTATCTAGTCTGCAAATTAAGTCGTTTCAATAAAAAAACTTGTAAAGCTCTATAAAAATACCACCAGTCTTTAGCTACATATTTAAATAATCTGGGTTCTCCACGATAACCTTGTTCTTGTAAGGTAATACTAATTTGGTAGGCTTGACCGGTTTTTTCTGGCGATTTGGCGTGGATGATAATTTCTAAATTTTTGTAGTTTTCGATTGTTGTTATAGTCGGATCTGTTGCAATTGGTATCGTTTCTACTCCTAATCGAGCATTATATAATATATCATTGACCATATCTTTAATAGTATCAAGCACTTGTTCTTCTCTTTGTGTGCCTTTTAATCTGATATTTATGGCTTGTATAGTTGGTGCGATCTTTTTTAGTTGTACTTCATCTTCTGTTGCCATTGCAACATTAAATGAAGTTAATAGGATGAATGTGATAGTTATTAATTTATACATTGTTAAACATTAAAGCTGTTAGTATGAAATCAAGTGCTAAAGTTGCTAATGAGGCATGTACAACTGTTCTTGTAGTTGCACGGCTTACACCAGCGGATGTTGGTGTACAATCGTAACCTTCAAAAACTGCAATCCAAGTTACTACTATACCAAAAATTATACTTTTTATGATGCCGTTTACTATGTCATCCATAAAGTCGGTTTGAGCTTGCATTTGTGACCAATATGCACCTGAATCGACTCCTAATAATTCAACCACAACCATATAACCACCGATAATACCAACCGCGCTGAATATAGCTGCTAATAAAGGCACGGTAAATATTCCTGCAATTAGACGGGGAGCAATTATTCGTTTAATTGGATTTACTGCCATCATTTCCATAGCTGATAATTGTTCAGTTGCTTTCATTAGTCCAATTTCAGCGGTTAAAGCTGAACCGGCACGCCCTGCAAATAATAATGATGCTAATACTGGTCCTAATTCACGCACTAATGATAATGATACTACTGCCCCTAAACTTTCAGTAGCACCAAAATTTACTAGTGTATTATAACCTTGTAAACCTAAGACCATTCCGACAAATAGCCCTGAAACAATTATAATTGTTAAGGATAAAACTCCAACTGCATAAATTTGAGCGATGATTAAGGAGGGGCGTAAAAATATACTTGGTATGTTAGTTAGTACTTGTAGAAAAAAAATGTGCCCACGCCCTAAGCGTTGAACAATGTCAATTGTGGCACTACCGATGCGTTGAAAAAAATTTAACATTAACATAATAAGTCTTCTGCGTAATCTGGTGCTGGATAATGAAATGGTACTGGTCCATCGGATTCGGCATTGATAAATTGTTTCACCCAAGCAGAATCTGATGTTTTTAATTCATTTGGTGATCCTTTACCAACTATTTTGCCATTAGAAATAACATAAATAAGATCCGCTATTTCAGCAGTTTCATGTACATCATGTGATACTATAATACTGGTTAAACCTAAAGCGTCATTTATAGAACGAATTAGCCGCACTAAAACTCCCATAGAAATTGGATCTTGTCCGGTAAAAGGTTCATCATACATTATCATCATTGGATCTAAGACTAAGGTTCTAGCTAAAGCGACTCGTCGCGCCATTCCGCCTGATAATTCATTTGGCATTAAATCACGCGCTCCGCGTAAACCTACGGCTTCTAATTTCATTAGAACTAAATTACGAATAAGGGATTCTGTTAATTTAGTATGTTCGCGTAAGGGAAAGGCTACATTTTCAAATACAGTTAAATCTGTCAGTAAGGCACCGGTTTGAAATAACATTCCCATACGTTTACGCAGATTATAAAGTGCTTTGGTTCTTAAGTTTGGTACATTTAAGTCATCAACTTCAATTGTACCAGCATCTGGGCGAAGTTGTCCACCAATTAAGCGTAATAAAGTTGTTTTACCGGTGCCGCTGGGTCCCATGATGGCAGTAATTTTACCACGTGGTATATCCATGTCAACACCATCAAAAATAACACGTTCTCCCCGCACAAAGCGGAGATCACGAATTTTAATGAAGTTTGTATTATTCATTGAATTCTCTTATAAACGCAGATACAACTTCTAATATTTTATCTTCAGAAGTATTTTCAATTAATTGTACTAAGGCACTTCCTACAATTACAGCATCACTAATTGTAGCTACTTGTGCCGCTGTTTTTGCATCTTTGATTCCAAATCCTACGCCAATTGGTAAGTTAGAATATTTTTTAATTTCGGTTAATTTCTCAGCAACACTGTTTAAATCCAGATTGGCACTGCCAGTTACTCCTTTTAGTGATACATAATATAAATATCCCTCTGCTTGGCTGGCAATTTTTTTAATCCGTTCTGTGGTGGTGGTTGGAGCTAAGAGGAAAATTGGGGCAATTTTATAGTTTTTTAATATATTAGTAAATTCTGTTGCTTCTTCTGGCGGTAAGTCAACTGTTAATACACCATCAACTTGAGCATCTTGTGCCGCTTTAGCAAACTGTTCATAACCCATTATTTCTATTGGGTTTAAATAACCCATTAGTACCACAGGTGTAGTTTGATTGTCAATTCTAAATTGTTTTACCATTGCTAAAACTTTAGTAAGACTAGTACCAGCGGCTAAGGCGCGTTCACTAGCGCGTTGAATAACTGGTCCATCTGCCATTGGGTCAGAAAATGGAATACCTAATTCAATAACATCAGCTCCAGCTTCAACTAGTGTGTGCATTAGCGGCACCGTTAATTTTGGATTCGGATCACCTGCTGTGATAAATGGTATTAGTGCGGCTTTTTTATTAAAACAATTAGTGAAACGACTCATATTTCTATTCCTTCAAGCGTAGCAACTGTGTGAATATCTTTATCTCCACGTCCTGATAAATTAACGACTATAATTTTATCTTTGTCAAGAGTAGGTGCAAGTTTTTGACAATAAGCAAGGGCATGACTAGATTCCAAAGCTGGAATAATACCTTCTAAACGAGTTAGATCATGAAAGGCTGTTAAGGCTTCTTTATCAGTTACGGCTACATAATTGACGCGCCCACTATCCTTTAACCAAGCATGTTCAGGACCAACTCCGGGATAGTCCAAACCAGCAGAAATTGAATGGGTTTCAATTATTTGACCATTTTGATCTGACATTAAATAGGTACGATTACCATGTAAAACGCCCGGTTTACCAGCACATAATGGAGCGGCATGATGTCCGGTTTCTAAGCCATCACCAGCGGCTTCGACACCATAAATACTAACATGTTTATCTTCTAAGAATGGATAAAATAAGCCAATAGCATTAGAACCGCCACCAACACAAGCAATTAAGACATCTGGTGAAATTTGTTCGCGTGTTTCTCTACCAATAATAGTTTGAAAATCACGTACCATTGCTGGATATGGATGGGGTCCTGCGACAGTGCCAATGATATAAAAGGTGTTATCGACATTTGTGACCCAATCACGCATGGCTTCATTGAGTGCATCTTTTAAGGTTTTAGAGCCAGATTCAACTGCGCGAACTTCGGCACCTAAAAGGCGCATACGATAAACATTAATTGCTTGACGCTTAATATCTTCCGCACCCATATAGACGACACATTCCATACCGAATCGAGCTGCAACAGTAGCAGTAGCTACACCATGTTGTCCAGCACCGGTTTCGGCAATGATGCGCTTTTTACCCATGCGTTTAGCCAATAGTGCTTGCCCAACGGTATTATTAATTTTATGAGCGCCGGTATGATTTAAATCTTCACGTTTCAGATAAATTTGTGCGCCACCTAAACGTTCAGACCAACGAGCGGCATGATATAAAGGAGATGGTCGTCCAACAAAGTGTTTTAAATCATGATCTAATTCAGCTAAGAATTCAGGATCTTGCTTATAATATTCATAAGCTTTTTTCAATTCATCAAGCGGCTGCATCAAGGTTTCAGATACAAAAAGACCACCGTAAGGTCCAAAGTGACCATTTTCATCAGGTAGGTTATAATAATCAGTCATTAGCGAACATAAAGTTTTTTGATTGAATAGGATATTTTATCATTATAATGGTAGATATGAAAATAAAAATTCCTAATTTATCTTTGGTAGTAATAATTGGTGTTTCTAGTGCTGGCAAAAGTAGTTTTGCAAAAAAACATTTTAAAAAAACTGAAATAGTATCTTCTGATGAATGTAGGGCAATTATTTCTGATGATGAAAATAATCAGGCTGTTACAAAGGATGCGTTTGCATTGTTAGATTATATTATTGCTAAACGTATGAAAAATAAATGTTTAACAGTAGTAGATGCAACAAGTGTACAAAAAGAAAGTCGTAAAAGTTTGATTCATCTTACACTAAAATATTCTTATACACCTATAGCTATAGTTTTAGATATTCCAGAACAAATCTGTCAAGATAGACATAAAGCCAGACAAGATAGAAATTTTGATGATTATGTAATCAGCAGGCAATATCAAGATTTAAAAAGATCTATAAGATATTTAAAACATGAAGGTTTTAGGAAAGTTTATATATTAAGATCACCAGAGGCGGTTGAGGCGGTGACGGGGATTGTTAGGATTTGAGATAAAAGACGATGAAAAGAATACTTTATGCAGAATTAATTAAGTGGCGAGACTCAGTTGTTAGAAAACCACTGCTGCTACATGGAGCAAGGCAAGTTGGAAAAAGTTATCTGCTTGAACAATTTGGAAAAAATGAATTTCCAACATTTTTTCGATTTAATTTTGAACAAATGCCACAACTTGCTAAGATTTTTCAGGCTGATCTAGTACCAAAGCGAATTATTCGAGAATTATCCTTGGTAGCTGGAAAAACTATCATTCCTGAAAAGCATTTGCTTATTTTTGATGAGATACAGGAATGTCCTAAAGCATTGACTAGTTTAAAATATTTCAATGAAGAAATGCCAGAATTGGCTTTGTGCTGTGCTGGTTCTCTGCTTGGAGTAAAATTATCCTCTGAATCTTTTCCAGTGGGTAAGGTTAATTTACTTCATCTATACCCTATGACATTTGAAGAATTTTTGCAAGCTCTTGGTAAAGATCAGCTTGTTGAAAGTTTGAAATCCGCCAATATTCCTGAAATTGTTCATGATATGTTGTGGGAACATTTAATGGAATATTTTATAACTGGTGGTTTGCCTCAAGTTGTCAAAGAATATATACCATTGCGAGATACGCCAGTTGAAGCCCGTTATAATACGCGAAAACTTCAGCAAGACTTACTGGCAAGTTATTATAAAGATTTTGCCAAACACGCTGGCGCAACTAATTCAATGCATATTGTGGCTGTATTGGAAAATCTTCCTATGCAATTAGTCCGTAACCTAGATGGGTCAGTAAAGAGATATATTTTTAAAGATGTGATTCCCGGAAAAAAGAGCTTTGCCGATCTACAGGGTCCGATTGATTGGCTAGAACAGGCTGGGCTTATTATTAAGGTTAAGGTTTGCAACCGAGCTGAATTGCCGCTAGAGAGCTTTTGTAAGCCTAATATGTTTAAACTTTTTATGTTTGATGTTGGATTGTTAGGTTGTATGCTCAATCTGCCGGTTAATGAAGATTATGGAATCACAAAGGGCTATTTTGCTGAAAACTTTGTAGCTCAAGAACTTATGAGTGCTGGTAATCAAAAATTGTATTCTTGGATAGAGCGCAATTCACAAATAGAATTTTTGCAAAATAGAGATGATAAAATCATACCTCTGGAAGTAAAAGCTGGAATACGCACTCAAGCTAAGAGCTTGCAACAGTATATTCAAAAATATTCACCGAATGATGCCATCATTTTATCTAAAAAAAATATTGCCAGTAAGAAAGATAGTGTTGTTAAATATTTTCCGCTTTATATGGCTGGAAGTTTAGCTAAAATAATTGTTAAAGTTTGAATAATTATGAATCACAAAGAATTATTGAATATAATCAGCAACGGGGAAAATTATAATGTTGAATTTAAACGTGATAATTTACGCCCTGAACAATTAGCTAAGGAAATTGTAGCATTTGCTAATTTTCAAGGTGGGAGAATATTACTCGGTGTAGAAGATGATGGTAGTATATCTGGCATACAACGAGAAAATTTGCAAGATTGGTTGATGGATACTGTATTTGGTCGTTTTATCCATCCACAGATTATACCTTTTTATGAAGAGCTTATCATGGATGATGGTAAAAAGGTAGCTGTGCTGACTGTTGGTATGGGCACTACTAAGCCTTATGTAGTAAGGCATAATGATCGTGAAGATGTTTATATTCGTTTTGGTAGCAGTAGTCGTTTGGCAAGTAGAGAACAACAATTACGTTTATTTCAAACAGGTGGCTTATTACATGCTGAATCTTTACCTATATCAGGGCGCGGTTTTGATCAATTAGATAAGCGACGCTTAGAACAATATTTAGTTGATATTATTGAAGATGATGAAATTCCTAGTTCAGAAGAAGCTTGGCATCAAAAATTACAAAATCTTGATCTCATGGTAGCAACTGAATTTGGTACGCCAGTATGCACAATCACTGGTTTATCCTTGTTTGGTAAGCAGCCTTGTTATGGAATACCACAAGCTGGTATTCATTTATTAGTTTTTTCTGGAAAGGAAATGGATTATGATGCTAGCTTAGATGAAATATTAAATATACCGTTTACTGGATTAACTAGTGCTATTAATCATCGTGATGTATTGGAATATAGTTTACCAGATAGAGTTTTGTATTATTTACAACCTTATATTTCTGAAGAGCGTTTAGTTTCTATGAGACGAATACGGTGTTGGGATTATCCCAAAGCTGTTATTCGAGAACTAATTGTCAATGCCTTTGCTCATAGAGATTGGACTAATCCTAATAAAGTTAATTTGAACATTTATGCCAATCGCCTTGAAATAACTAGCCCGGGCGGATTAGCTAATAGTATGACTATAGAAAAAATGAAAGCTGGGCAACGTTTTCCACGTAATCCGATTATAACTAATATTTTACGAGATTATAATTTTATGGATAATCGCGGCATGGGGATACGTCGCAAGATTATTCCGTTAATGAAAGAACATAATGGTACAGAAGTCGATTTTGAGGTAACTGAAGATTATGTTAAAGTTACTCTTTGGAAATGATTTTATAAAACAACCCCTTGGTTGTGTTGGGCTTCTACTGACGCTTATGCACAGGGAGGAATATTTAACCTTGCGTTGGCATCTTGAAATTCTAAAAAACACTCTCATATAAAAAGCCTAACTTATTTTTTCTATTATTTTATAAAAAAGGAGAATGAATAAAATGGCAGAATGGCGCAAAGTAGCAAAAGCTTTTGCATTAGGTGATGGTCATATCAGTGAAAAAGAAGTCAATGTTTTACGTGAAAGCCTATTTGCTGATGGCAAAATCAGCAAAAGCGAATTCGATTTCCTTACAGAATTAAAAAATGAAGCCAAAAGTCATGTTAAAGCTTTAGATAAATTGATTGAAGAGTGTGAAAAAGCTTCCTAGCTAATTCGATAAAGGGCAACCACAAGGGATTGCCCCTACAATATATTTATTATGTTAAACCACCCTATGTAGGGGCAATCCTTTATGGTTGCCCTTTATCGTAATGGCTAATTCCCTGCATAAATTCAGCAATTTTTCCACTATCTTTAATACCCTTCGCTGATTCTACCCCGCCACTAACATCAACCGCATAAGGATTTAAAACTTTGATGGCTGCATTTACATTTGTTGCTGTTAAACCACCTGCTACTATAATGGGTTTCGATAGATTTGATGGTATTTGTTGCCAATCAAATACCGTACCTGTGCCGCCTTTTACTCCTTGTACATAGCTATCTAATAATATCCCTTTTGCTGTTTGATATTTTGCAATTACAGTTTCAAGTTCTATATTGGGGCGCATTCGTAAAGCTTTCATATAGGGTTTATTAAAACCACTGCAATATTCTGGTGATTCTTCCCCATGAAATTGTAATAAATCTATTGGCACTTTTGCCAAGATATTATTTATCACATCAGGTTCAGCATTTACAAATAAACCCACAACTGTTACAAAAGCTGGTAAGCTTTGAATAATTGTTTGTGCCTGTTCAATATTGACAGCGCGTGGGCTTTTTTCATAAAATACTAAGCCAATAGCATCTGCACCATATTTCGCGGCTATACGTCCATCTTCTGCACGAGTAATACCGCAAATTTTTACACGGGTACGTGTCATTTTATTTCTCCTACTTAGAATTAAAATTTTTTGCTTATTCAATTAAATCAATTTATTGTATTAATACAACGTAATTTTAGGGTTATTTTTGCTGATAAACTTAATTTAGCTTTAATAATATTACAGGTTCCTTTAATTGCTATGTTGATTATTGTCGCGTTTTATAATTTTGAACGCGATAATCATAATTATGATGAGGCAATAAGGGTATTATATTATTTTGATGTGATGAAATCAGCTTTGCAACAGGCTAAGAAAAGCGTCAATATTGATAAATTACATAGGTATGCTAAAACATTAGCTAAACAGGATAGTTTTATCTTACGACATCAATATATTCAAACCACCATTAAAGCTTTTTTTGATCAGAAAAATGTGCAATTGCCTCATTTTGCTTTAAATGATGTTAAGCATACAATCATTAGTAATATAGGCAGTTTACGACGTGGTAGTGTTTATTTTCTATTAGTAGCAGCAAGTATTTGGTTTGGTATCATGGGATCATGCAAAGAAATTGTTACTGAACAAGGTTTGTTAAAGAGAGAAATTCGTTCTTATTTATTTCTTTTTCCTTATTTATCAGCTAAATTCTTTGTCTTAGCTGTGATTTTAGGCATACAAACAGTATTATTATCTATAATAGTCGTTCCTTTATTATTAGAATTATCATTTCATTATATTTTGTATATTTGGCTAATACTTTGGGTAGCCGCTTTTGTTTCCGCTTCGTTAGGTTTATTTATTTCATCAATAGTAAAAAGTTATCGTGTCGCTTTGACATTGGTTCCATTATTAATGATTCCACAATTGTTATTTGGTGGATTATTGCGCCCTCAAGTAGATTTAGAAAATCATATTTGGTCTAATTTAGCTAATAGTCTTAGTGCAATTACGATTCAGCGTTGGGCTTTTGAGTCTATTTTAACTACTGATGCTTATGCGCAAGGAGGAATATTAAAATTAAAATTTAACTTAAATAGTTTTAATGATCTTAATTTAGTTGAAACTAAAAATACTTCATTAGTTAGATCATTTTTTAAGCTGCGTGATTTTGGTCATTTATGGCCACCTTTATTTTATTTATTTATAGTTAGTTTTGTTTTTTTTATTAGTGCTTATTTAGCATTGCGTTGGCGATTTAGTTAAATTTAATTATCTCATGCTATAATAACAAAGTCATTTACTCAGGATATAATCTTATATGGGCAATAAAACTTATTTATATAATAATCATTTACAATCAAATGCTAAGATCGTTGATTTTGGTGGTTGGGATATGCCTTTGCATTATTCTTCACAATTGAATGAACATCATCAAGTTCGTAAATCTGCGGGTATGTTTGATGTTTCACATATGACTGTTGTCGATTTAAGTGGAGAAAATGTAGGTTATTTTTTAAGCTATTTGTTAGCAAATGATGTTGGACGCTTGAAAAATGTAGGTAAAGCCCTCTATAGTTGCATGTTGAATGAAAATGGTGGTGTAATTGATGATTTAATTGTTTATTTGGTATCAGATACCCAATTTCGTTTAGTTGTTAATGCTGCTACAACTGAAAAAGATCTGGCTTGGATTAGAAAACATGCTGAAGATTTTAAGGTTGATGTGAAACAACGTGACGATCTTGCAATAATTGCGGTACAAGGGCCTCTTGCACGTGAAAAAGTTAAGCCTTTATTGTCAGCAGATTTACAAGAATCAGCAATGGAACTTAAGCCTTTTAATGCCGCTTGGAATGATGAAGTTTTTGTTGGGCGTACTGGTTATACCGGTGAAGATGGTTTTGAAGTCATATTACCCGAACAACAAGCACCAGAATTCTGGGAGGCATTATTAGCGGCTGATGTCGCGCCAATTGGTTTAGGTGCCCGTGATACTTTACGACTCGAAGCTGGTATGAATCTATATGGAATTGATATGGATGAGAATTATTCTCCTTTAGAGGCCGGTTTAACTTGGACGGTGGCTTTTAAACCTGAAGATCGAGATTTTATTGGGCGTAAAGCTTTAGAAGCTCAACAAGAGAAAGCAGATCATGAAATTATGCTCGCTTTAGTATTAGAAGATAAAGGGGTATTACGTGGGCATCAAACTGTCACCGTTGAAGGTGGTGGTATTGGACAAATAACCAGCGGCACTTTCTCACCTACTATTGGTAAGTCTATAGCTTTTGCGCGTGTACCAGCAGGAAAATATGAGCAAGTTATGGTAACAATACGCAATAAACAGTTAGCGGCAAAAGTAGTTAAACCACCGTTTGTTAGAAATGGTAAAATTTTTGTTTAATTTATAATAAATAGTTATGAGTAATATACCTCAAGAATTAAAATATACCAAAACTCATGAATGGGTACGTGTTGAAAATGATGATACAGTAACTGTAGGCATTACTGATCATGCTCAAGAGCTTTTAGGCGATATAGTTTTTATTGAGTTACCAGAACTCAACATTCAAGTGAATGCTAAAGATGAAGTCGTAGTAATTGAATCGGTTAAAGCTGCTGGAGATGTATATAGCCCATTATCAGGTGAAATCATTGCAATTAATGATAATTTAACTGATTCTCCAGAATTGGTTAATAGTAGCCCATATGAAGAGGCTTGGTTATTTAAAATCAAACCAAGTGAAACTTTAGACAATTTACTGAAACCTGAAGAATATGCCCTACATACCTCACACGAATAATGACATTGCCAGTATGCTCGATACTATTGGTGCCAATAGTATTGAAGATTTATTTGATGAAATTCCGGCTGAGTTACGTTGCGGTGATTTAGAAAAAATTCCATCTGCATTAACAGAAATGGAAATTTCACAATTAATGCAGCAACGCGCTACTCCAACTGCAACTTGTTTTGCTGGTGCTGGTGCATATGAGCATCATATTCCAGCCGCTGTTTGGGAAATCACTACACGTGGTGAATTTTATTCAGCTTATACACCTTATCAAGCTGAAGCTAGCCAAGGTACTTTGCAATTATTATATGAATTTCAAAGTATGATGGTTAATTTAACCGCTATGGAAGCTTCTAATGCTTCTTTATATGATGGTGCATCTGGATTAGCTGAAGCGGTTTTAATGGCGGTGCGGCTGAAAAAGGCAAAGGCAAAACAGATTTTAATGCCGACAACTGTAAATCCTATTTATAGGCAAGTTGTCAATACCATTGTGAAAAATCAAGGTATTTCTATGATAGAAATACCTTATGATTCTGAAACTGGCACCATTAATCTTAATATTGAAACATCTGATGCAGCCGCTTTAGTTATTCCACAACCCAATTTTTTTGGTGGCATAGAAGCAGTTGATGAATTAACTGATTGGGCACATGCACAAGGTTTATTAGTCATAGCAGTGGTAAATCCATTAGCAATTGCGACATTATCACCTCCCGGTGAATGGGGTACTAAAGGTGCCGATATTGCCTGTGGCGAAGGGCAATCTTTAGGTATTCCTTTATCTGGAGGTGGACCATATTTTGGCTTTATGTGTTGCAAAAAAGCTTATGTACGTCAAATGCCCGGGCGCATTGTTGGGCGCACTGTCGATTTAGAAGGTAACACTGGTTACACTTTAACCCTACAAGCCCGTGAACAACATATTCGTCGCTCTAAAGCGACTTCTAATATTTGTACTAATCAAGGTTTGATGGTGACAGCAGCTACGATTCATACTGCGATCTTAGGAGCTGAAGGCTTAGAACGAGCTGCTTTGAAATGTCACACTAATACCAGTGAATTAGTAGAAAAACTATCAACTATTACCGGAGTAAATCGTGTTTTTAATGCACCATTCTTTCATGAATGTGTATTAAGGTTAGACAAACCCGTAGATGATGTTTTAAAGCAATTATTAAAAAATAATATTTTAGGTGGATATAAGCTAACAGACAATACCTTATTAGTATGTGCTACTGAAATGCGTACTGAAACAGAAATAAATAAATATTTTGAAACATTAGATGCAATAATGAGTTGATTAAAGTAAATTATCAATTTGTTCAATAATGTCTTTTGGGGTGTAAGGTTTTTGGACTAAACCTTTACCCCCTGTCATTTCCGCCCAGATACGATCTGCTTTTTGACCCTTGCAAGTAACAAAAATAATAGGAATATTTTTAGTTTCATCATTTTCATTTAATATCCTACACGCTTGATAGCCATCCATTTTTTGCATTATGACATCCATAAAAATTAAGTCAGGATGTTCAGCAATTGCCTTTTCAATAGCCTCTTTGCCTGAAGAAGCTGTTATAACTTCATAACCTGCCTCGGTTATAATATTCTCCATATTTGTAAGATCTACTTTTGAATCATCTACAGCAAGAATTTTATTCATCATTATTTGATTTTCCTTTATGTACACTATAATTTATGAGAATGATATAATAATACAAGAGCATTTTACAGATTATTTATAATTTTATAAGGAATAATTCCTATGAGTACAGCAATTTATTTTGATGTAGATAAAGTAGAAATTACTGTTGAAGATGAGGCAAAAGTTACCTTAGATTATACTCCACCAGTCATTTTACCAGATGATATTCAGTTAGAAACCGATCAATCGCATGAAGATAGAATCACCAACTCGATTCCTGTCGTTTCAAAACATTCTGCTTGGTTGTGGTTAGCAGCCTCATTAGGTGGATTATTAACTTTAATGCTATTAGTGGATAGTTATAATTTTATCGTAGAACAATATGATAATAATTTTATACTAGGTACAGTATTTTTATTTTTAATAATTATTATATCTGGAGCTAGTTTAACATTAACTTGGCAAGCTATTCAAAAAATACGTACATTACGCACTGTTTCAAATTTACAACAAGAGGGGCAGAAAATTATTACAAATAATGCTTATGGTAACGCTAAAGCGTATTTAAATAAAATAGGATTATTTTATAGTGAAGATTTAAGTTTTAGAAATCGTTTAGATCGTTTTTATATAAGCATTAATGACAGCCATCATGATCGCGAAATCTATGCCTTATTTTCTAAACAAGTTATGCACGATATAGATCAACAAGCATATCAAATAGTTACCAAATCTTCTAAAGAAACAGCCTTATTTGTTATGATCAGTCAAATAGCTTTAATAGATACGATATTAACTTTATGGCGTAATGTGCGTATGATTAGACAAATTGCTACACTTTATAATGGTAAACCGGGATTTTTCGGTTCAATGAGTTTAATGCTTACGGTGATACAAAATCTAATTTATGCTGATGTAAGTGAAACAGTTGCCGATGGAACTGCTGAAATTATAGGTGGTTCAGTATTATCAGTGATGTCAACTCAAATCGCACAAGGTTTAGGTGCGGGCATATTAACGGCACGACTTGGTATTCATGCAATGAATGCTTGTCGCCCATTACCATTTATGGAAGACGAAAAACCACGCTTCAAAGAAATACGTCGTGAAGTTATGTCTTCACTTAAAGGGGCTTTTGAAACTAAAACTGCTAGTTAATATGAAGGATTTACAAAAAAGAATTTCACTTGGTGAAGATAGTTATACACAGTTTAAAGTAAATATTACAAATAGTGATAAATTAGCCGAAGAGTTTGTTGCTTTTTCAAATGCCAAAGGTGGTTGGTTAATTATTGGAGTGGATGATGGCGGCAATATTGTTGGTTTAAATGATCATGATATTAGAAGATTAAATCAATTGATTGGAAATGTTATTAATGCAAATATAAATCCTCCTATTTATCCACTTGTAAAGATAGAAGAAATAGCGGCTAAAAAAATATTAATTATTGAAGTTGATGAGGGTATGAATAAACCATACGCTACCAATAAAGGCTTATATATCACCAAAGCAGGAAGTGATAAAAGAAAAGTATCGTCAGAAGAGTTAAGAAGACTTTTTGCAGAATCTAAAAAACTTTATGCAGATGAAGAAGAATTAAAAGCTACAGATATTACAGATTTGAATATAGAGTTTTTTTATCAATTTTTGGCAACTGAAGATAGAAATATATATGACAATCTAAAAAATGGTGACTTGAAATTAGAAACTATTTTAGAGAATTATGGGGTGATAAAAAATAATCATTTAACATTAGCAGGAAATCTAATTTTTGGAATCTTAACCCAAAAATTTTGCCCATCATTTTATGTAGATTGTGTTTATTTTATTGGTGATGACATATCTTCTAATCAATATTTATCAGAAGCTAGAATAAAAGGATCTCTTAAAACACTTTATGAAGATAGTTTAAGGTTTATTGTAAGTCATTTAAGAAGGTATCAAGTAGAAAAAGATTTTAATTCTAATGGAAAATTAGAAATAGATGAGATAGTGATTAGTGAACTTATCATTAATGCTTTGGTTCATAGAGATTACTATATTAATGCTCCTATTAATATTTTTATGTTTGATGATAGAATAGAAATCATAAATCCGGGAAAATTAACAAATTCTCTAACTGTTGAAAAAATTAAAAGGGGCATATCAATACACAGAAACCCTATTTTAAATTCTATTGCAAAATATGTATTGCATTATAGTGGTAGAGGCAGTGGTATCAAAAGAATATTAAGCATTACTTCAAATGTTGAATTTATCAATGATATTGAACAAGAACAATTTAAATGTATATTAGCCAGATAATTGGCACGATAGTTGGATGTTTTAGCAATTAAAATTATCCTCTCTTAGAGTTAAATAATAAGAACCTAATGTTATTAAGTAATTTATTAAAAATTGATTTACCCAAAGAGTTAGATTGCAATATTAGTGGTTTAAATTTAGATAGTCGCGCTGTATGCGGTGGTGAGGCATTTTTCGCGCTCGCAGGTACGCAACAGCATGGCGATGTTTATATTGAATCTAGTTTAGAAAAAGGTGCAGTCGCAATCTTAAAAGAGGCTCCAGTTGCCGGCGTTGAACAATTAGCCGGTGGCATCCCTTGTATCAGTATCCCTAATTTATCTCAACAAGTCGGAACAATCGCAGCGCGTTTCTATAAGAATCCTTCTGATAATATGCAAGTGATTGGCGTGACTGGCACTAATGGTAAAACTTCTATTACACATGCAATCGCTCATTTATTACAAACTCAAAATACAGCCTGTGGTTTATTAGGTACTTTGGGTTATGGTGTTTATGGGAATTTGAAAACTGCTAGTCATACCACTCCTGATGCAATTCGTTTGCAAGCTTTATTTGCTGAGCTTCAAGCGTCAACAGTTGCTATGGAGGTTTCATCTCATGCTTTAGTGCAAGGCAGAGTTAATGCAATTAATTTTGATACTGCGGTATTTACTAATTTAAGTCGCGATCATTTGGATTATCATAAAACTATGCAGGCTTATGGTGAAGCTAAGTTACGATTGTTTACCATGCCTAATTTAAAAACTGCTATTATAAATAGTGATGATATTTTTGGGCAACAGATTTTAAGTAATTTAGCAAGTACAGTTACGCCATTGACTTATAGTCTGCATGATAAATCTGCTGATCTATATGCCAAAATAGAGCGTTATGATAACAATGGTTCTGTTTTTACAATCCAAGGTGAGCAATGTTATTTTCCTTGGTTTGGAGAATTTAATATTAGTAATATTTTAGCTGTGTTAGCAGTATTACTAAATATGGGTTATTCTTTATCTGAATTATTGAAACAAATCAAAAAATTACCAGCAGTAGCCGGTAGAATGGAACGATTTGGCAACTCAGATCAAGCCACCATCATCATTGATTATTCACACACTCCTGACGCTTTAAAGCAAGCCTTATTAACATTAAAACAACATAATAAGGGAACATTATGGTGTGTATTCGGTTGCGGTGGTGATCGTGATAAAGGTAAACGCCCAATTATGGGTGAAATTGCACAAACTTATGCTGATAAGGTTATTATTACAGATGATAATCCACGTCATGAAACTTCTCAAAGCATTATTGATGACATATTACAGGGTTGCCCAAAACCTGAAGCAGTTATAGCTAATCGAAAAGAGGCTATTGAATATGTTCTACAACAGGCAACTGTTGATGATATTGTTTTAATTGCTGGTAAAGGGCATGAAGATTATCAAGAAATTGGTGATCATCGTTTGCCATTTAGTGATAGAGAATTAGTAAAATAAATTATTATGATAGAACTTTATTTAAGTGAAGTTGCACCAGCATTAAATGCAACTTTATTAGGAGATGATGTTAAATTTACCGGTTGTAACACCGATACGCGCAAGATTACACCGGGAACAATTTATGTTGCCTTACGCGGTGAAAATTTTGATGGACATAAATTTGTGTCAGCGGCTCAAGAGAATGGAGCTAGCGCGGTTATTGTTGAACAGGTAGTAGCAGATTGTAATTTACCCTGCTTGTGTGTGGCTGATACGCGCAAAGCTTTAGGTTCTTTAGCCAAATTTTGGTTAGAACGTTTTAAATTACCATTAGTTGCAATTACTGGTAGTAATGGTAAAACTACTACTAAAGAAATGCTACGCGCTATTTTTGCAGAAAATGTTTTAGCTAATGAGGGTAATTTCAATAATGATATTGGAGTTCCCTTGACTTTATTTAATTTAAATTCTACGCATCGTCAGGCTGTAATTGAGATGGGTGCGAATCATGCTGGTGAAATCGACTATTTAACTCAATTAGCACCGCCAAATGTAGCGACTATTACTCAATGCGCTCCAGCTCATCTGGAAGGTTTTAAAACTATTAAGGGTGTAGCACTGGCTAAAGGGGAAATTTTTTCTAATTTACAAGCTGATGGTATTGCTGTTATTAATAATGATGATGATTATGCTGATCTTTGGCGTGATTTAGCGGCACCACATACTATTAGTACTTTTGCTATTAAAAACCATGCTGATGTTATGGCAACAAAGATTCAATTAAATGTTGCTAGCAGCGATTTTAATTTAAAAACACCAAATGGTGATATAACAATTCATTTACCCATACCCGGGCAACATAATATCATGAATGCTTTAGCCGCTAGTGCATGTGCCTTGGCTAGTGCTTGCTCTTTAGACACTATAAAAAATGGTTTAGAAACCATGCAAGCAGTAAAAGGGCGTTTACAATTATGCAAAGGCATTAATGATTCTGCAATTATTAATGATACTTATAATGCTAATCCAACTTCTTTGGAAGCTGCTTTAATGGTATTACAGCAAAGTGATGCGCCACGCATCTTAGTGCTAGGTGATATGAATGAACTTGGTAGCCAAGATGTTGAATTCCATAAACAAGCTGGAAAACAAGCACGAGAATTTGGAGTTGAATCATTATTAGCTATTGGCGAATTGAGTAAGAATGCAGTCGATAGTTTTGGTGAAGGAGCTAAGCATTTTGAACAACATACTGATTTAATAGAATATTTAAAACAAAAATCAACAAATGCAACTATATTAGTTAAAGGATCACGCGGAATGAAAATGGAAACAATAGTAAACGCCTTACAGGAGGAAGTATAATATGTTGCTTTGGTTAAGTGAGTATCTAAGTTCTTTTTATAGCGGCTTTAATGTCTTTCAATATCTAACTTTACGAGCGATCTTAGCTACTATTACCGCATTAGTTATTTCTTTAATTGTTGGTCCAGTATTAATAAAAAGTTTAACGCTATTAAAAATTGGACAAAGTGTACGCGATGATGGACCACAAAGCCATTTAAAAAAGAGTGGCACTCCGACAATGGGTGGGGCACTTATTTTAATTTCTATAGCTTTTAGTACTTTGTTATGGGGTGATTTATCAAATCGTTTTGTGTGGGTAGTGTTAATTGTCACTTTATTGTTTGGAGTCATAGGTTGGATTGATGATTATAGAAAAGTAGCTTTGGGTAATTCTAAAGGTTTATCTGCTAAAGCTAAATATTTTTGGCAATCGGTATTTGGTTTTGGAGCCGCTGTATTTTTATTAATGAATGTCCAATCACCGACTGAAACACAATTAGTAATACCATTTGTTAAAACGGTAATTCAGTTATCACCGTGGATGTTTATATTATTAACTTATTTTGTAATTGTAGGTACCAGTAATGCGGTAAACCTGACTGATGGTTTAGATGGTTTGGCAATTGTACCAACTGTTTTAGTAGCAGGTGCGTTTGCATTATTTGCTTATACCACTGGACATATTAATTTTGCTAAATATTTAGGTATTCCTTACATTGCTGGTGTTGGGGAAGTAATGATATTTTGCGGAGCAATAGTAGGAGCTGGATTAGGTTTTCTATGGTTTAATACTTACCCAGCTCAAGTCTTTATGGGAGATGTTGGTGCATTAGCATTAGGTGCTGCATTAGGAATATTAGCAGTAGTGGTTAGACAAGAATTAGTGTTACTTATTATGGGAGGTGTATTTGTAATGGAAACTGTATCAGTGATGTTGCAAGTAGCTTCCTTCAAACTAACGGGGCGACGAATATTTCGTATGGCACCGATACATCATCATTTTGAACTAAAAGGATGGCCTGAGCCGCGTGTCATTGTACGCTTTTGGATAATTACTATTATGTTGGTGTTGATTGGATTGGCTAGTTTGAAAATTCGTTAAATTGTTAGAACAACCTGACAGCTGTCAGGTCTGTTGTCTCAATGTCCTGCCAGTTCCATAAGCGCATCTCTCATTTGTAAATAAGCAATAATAAATTCAAACATCATACGCCACATAATTTCCATACAAATGAAAAACACAAGAAATAGAATATATAACAGTATTCTATCTTTTGTTCTTGTGATCTTAATGAATGTTATTTTACTTAAATCGTAAATATTAGACGCTAACCAATATTTACGTTTTATCCACAAGGCTAAGAACCAACTTCCAATTGGAACACCAATTGCTCCAATATAGTAACAGGCTAGCAAAACATAGGGACTTATAAAAAACCTGAAGTTTAGGAAGTCAATAAAACCTTGCATATTTTATTCTACTTGCAATGCCACTATTTTTCCATCACTGCTAATAGCTACTAAGGTTTCATCTAATACCATTGGTGCAACCTTGATACTAGAATTATCTATTTGATGGCGAGTCACAAATTTGCCATCTTCACGTTTCATCCAATGTAAATAACCTTCTAAATCTCCAACGACAATATAATCATTGATTAATACTGGGGTTGTTATAGCACGAGCTTTTAGTTTTTCTTGTTTCCATTGTTCTGCTCCTGAAAACCTATCCATTGCAGCAACATAGCCATTACTATCACTGATATAAAGATAATCATCATCTATAGCTAAGCCGCTATAGGATGATGATTTTTTTTCCCATAATAATTTACCCCTTACTAAGTCAATAGCTACGGTACGCCCTTGATAACTGGTTACATAAACTATGTCTTTATATAAGATAGGATCAGCGTCAATATCAACTATTCTGTCTAATTCGGTACGCCCACTTGGTGTTGCAATTTGAGCTTCCCATAATACTTTGCCGGTTTGTAATTCTAAAACTGCCATTTTGCCATCATCAAAGCCTGCAATAATAAAACGATCCGTTAATATTGGTGAACTGGTTCCACGCAAACTTAGTAATGGAACCCGTGGGCGTTCATAAATCCAGATACGTTTTCCGGTTTGGCTATTTAGAGCAGATATTTTGCCATCAATAGTACGTACTATCACTATGCCTTGATTTATACGAGGAGTTGCTAATATTTCACTAGAAACATTGGTCTGCCATTGTTTGCTACCATTTTCTAATGATAATGCAACTACATCACCTTTATGACTTCCAATTAAAACTAAATCTTCACCAACTCCAGGACCAGTTGAAATGGGTATATCTAATTTAGTCTGCCATATTGATTTACCGTTGGCAAATTCAAAGACACGTACATGTCCCTTTGGAGATGTAGTAAATAAATTACCAGTTTTTAGAGTAGGTTTTAGTTTTAGAAAGTACTTGTCAATTCCCGCTCCCGTATCAGCTGTCCATAAAGTTTTTAAACTGAAACTGGGAGTAAATTTTACTAAAGGTGCAGGTGGTTCACTATTATCTTTGGTTTTAAACCAACCACAGCCATTTAGTAATAGCAATAATATAAAAAAAACTAGTTTATAAAGTGCTTTCATTGCCATAATCGTCAACAATTTCCGGTAAAATTATAGATTTAGGAATTTGTGCCTGAATTTGTACTTTATTTCCTAAATTATCTAATTTCATTTGCACAAGTTGACGAGTGGAATCAGCTTCTAAGGCTTCTGTATAAGCAATCCGTGCTTTATCAGTTTCATTTTCTATTATTGCAATATCACCTGTTAATTCTGCATAAGAAGCTTTAAATTTACCTACATCAATATTTGTAATTAATTTTTTTACTTCTGCTACTTTTTGTTCTGATAAGAATAATTTCGCTTTATGTAAGCGAGCAATGTGTTTTAATTCCTCTAATTTTATATCTTGATCAAGTATCCATTGTAAACGTACATGGGCACTTGCTAAGTCTTTTTTTGTTATATCTTGACGTGCCATATTCAAAGCAGCCAAAATCGCATAAGGGCTATCACTGTGATCAGTTAATAGTTTGGCGGTGATATTTTCTGCATTTTCTAAATCTTCTGTTGAAACTGAATTTTGCATATTTTCATATAGATTCGAGGCTAATTGTGCTTGTTGATCGGTGTGACTATTATACCAACGCCAGCCAAATAATAAGCCTACTCCTACTAATATTCCAATAAAAATCGAACTACCATTGTCTTTCCACCATTTTTTAATTGCTTCTAATTGTTCTTGTTCAGTTTCGTAATGTGCCACTCTTATTCCTTTATTAATTGTTTTAGTTTATCTGCTAATTCAGATATGGATAATAATTTTTGTGCTTGCTTTTCACGTAAAAATTTGATTGCAACTTGTTGCTTATTAAGTTCATCTTCACCAAGTATTAACGCGAATTTAGCAGCACTTTTATCAGCGCGTTTAAATTGAGCTTTAAAACTACCACCACCACAATTGGTAATCAAACGTAGTTCTGGTAAGGCAGTACGTAAAGATTCTGCTAAAACAAAACCTTGTTGTTGCACTGCTTCATTACCCACTATTATCATATAAATATGGGGATTAATGTCGTTTAATTGCAATTTAGATTCTAATAATAATACCAGTCGTTCTAGCCCCATTGCAAAACCAATCGCTGGAGTTGGATGCCCGCCGATTTGTTCTACTAGGGTATCATAACGCCCACCTGCACATATAGTGCCTTGTGCGCCTAATTCTTGTGTTACCCATTCAAATACGGTGCGATTATAATAATCTAAACCACGTACTAGTTGGGGATTGACGCGATAATTAATACCAGCTTGATCAAGAATATTCTTTAATTCATTAAAATGTGTTTGTGATTCTTTGTCAAGATGATCTAATAATTGTGGTGCTGATTGTATCAAATTTTGCATTTGAGGATTTTTACTATCCAATATCCGCAAAGGATTTGTGTTTAAGCGGCGTTTACTGTCTTCATCTAATTGACTTTCGTTAGCTAAAAAATAATTTACTAGTTTATCACGATAAACTGCTCGTGCTTCGGCACTTCCAAGTGAATTAATTTGTAATTCTAAATTATCAAGTCCTAATTTTTGCCAAAAACGCGCTGTTATTAAAATTATTTCAGCGTCAATATCAGCACCGGTTAAGCCGTAAGCTTCTACACCGAGTTGATTAAATTGTCGATATCGACCTTTTTGCGGGCGTTCATGACGAAACATTGGACCCATATACCATAATCTTTGTATTTGATTATAAAATAATCCATTTTCAATGCCGGCTCTAACACAACTAGCAGTTCCTTCAGGGCGTAATGTGAGATTATCAGAATTACGATCTATAAAACTGAACATTTCTTTTTCAACAATATCAGTAACTTCTCCTATAGAACGACTAAATAATTCTGTTGTTTCTAATATGGGCATCCGAATTTCTTGATAGCCGTAGCTTTCTAAAACTTTACGAAGTGTAAGTTCAATATGTTGCCAAATTGGTGTTTGTGTTGGGAGAATGTCATTCATTCCCCTGATAGCTTGAATTGTTTTTTTTGACATAAATAATTAAATAGCGCGATAAAACGGCAATAACTGCTAATGACAATACCACCACTGCTCCGGTAGGTAAATCAAACAGTGCTGATAATACTAAACCTATAATATAGGCTGAAATACCAATAATATATCCATAAATTAGTTTTTTCTTTAGATTTCGTGTTGCTAATGCTGGAATAATTAGCGTCGCAAATACTAAATATACTCCTACTAGTTGTACTGAGGCTGTGACGCTAATAGCAAATAGTATATAAAATCCTAATCTACCAATACGCGCTGTTGCTAGTCCAAACCAAATTCCTAAAATAATTGCATATATTACTGCTATTGGTATTAAGTTGCTTGGATTAACCCATAAAATTTGACCGACTAATAATTCTTGTAAGTGTTCTCCGCCATGAGGATTATTTGATAGAAGCAATATGCCAATACAGGCAGCTAGTATAAATGATACGCCAATTAAGGCTTCTTGTATATCTGGCCATAGTTTTTCTGTCCAATGCAAGATTAATGCTCCTGATAATGCAGCACTTACAGCGGCAATTTGTACTTCCCAACCATGACTTTCCCAGCCAAAGCTATGAGCAGCAATTACTCCAAGTCCAGCTATTTGAGCAATAGCTAAATCAATAAAAATAATACCACGCGCTAAAACTTCTTGACCAAGCGGCACATGAGTAGCAATTACTAATAATCCAGCCAAGAAGGCTGGACCTAAAATATTTAAGTCCAAACCTTCTAAGCTCATTTAATAGCTGCCTTTAATTGATTTATAATGTTATCAAATAAACTAAATAAATCCTTAGCTGCTTTGTTACCACCTACCGTACTAGGTAAAGCAACTGCTGGAATATTAGCTCTTCTTGCTAGCCATTTTGCAGGGCGCGAATTTTGATAAGCTGAATGAATAACCATTTTTGCTGGATTTTGTTTTAGCGTTCTTAGAACTTGTGCTAAATGCCAACTACTAGGTGGTAAGCCCGGTTTTGGTTCCAAAGTAGCAACTTCTTGTAATCCTAACCAATTTTCCATATAGACCCAACTTTTATGATGAACAACTATGGATGTACCTTTTAATATTGCAGCTTGTTTTTTCCAACGTTGCATTGCTTGTTGCCAACGTTTAGAAAAATTTTGATAACGACGCTGATAATAATTAGCTCTTCTAGGATCTATTTGAATCAAACGTTGTGCTAATACTAAAGCAACGTTAGCAATATTAGATGGATCTGTTTGAATATGTGGATTACCAGCAGCATGAATATCGCCTAGACTTCTATCAACAACAGTTGGTATATCTAACATTTTCACATAATCGCTTGCCATAAAATGCCCAAGTTGCCCAACTTGTATTTTTCTATTACCAGTTCGTCTTAACAAAATTGGCAACCAACCGATTTCCAATTCTGCTCCAGTACAAACTAATAAATCAGCACGTCGCGCTTTTGCTAATAAGCTAGGGCGAGCTTGAATATGATGTGGATCTTGTAAGCCAGTGGTAGCACTATAAATTCTAAGTTTATTACCACCTAGTTCTTTAGCTAATGCCGCCCATTCAGGCTCACATGCAAATACATTTAGTTTTGCTGCTGCTGGTTGACTAAAAGTAATAATTAATATTAATATATACCATTTCTTATTCATAATAGTTTCCTTAAAATGTATGCGCACCATGTGAACCTAAACTCATGGTATATTGTAAAAAGATTTGATCATCTGCCTGTTCATAAGACTCATCGCGATTATATTGCAAACGAACACGACTATATTCAGTATAAGACCAATCTAGCATCATGCTATAACGCTGTGGCGTAATACCTTCATTATCTAATCCAACATTAGATAAAAAGGTTTCATTTGAAGCCTTATTATCACTATCTAAACGATCATAGCGTAAGCCAACGCGCCATTGAGGCATAAATTGATAAACCGATTGTAGATACCAACCACTTTGACTACCATCATAAGCAACAGTTTTCAATGGATCACTACCTAAGATCTCAAATGTACCATCTTCTTGACGATCAAAATATTCAAATTGTAATTTAAAATTGCGATCTTTATAATTACCATTAGGTGCCCATTTCCAAACAATATCAATGGCATTGATTTGACTATCACCACTAAAACTAGGAGTATGAACTACTTCCGCTCCATGATCATGAGCAGCACTAGTACGAGCATCTATATTACTTGACCAATGAGAAATACCAATTTGCCAACTATGACTATCACCAATATCACCACCAAAGTTAGCAAATAAAGTATAAGCATCATCATGAGAAACTTCGGCACCAGTTTGAATAAATAAATCAGTAGGAGCAATCCAACTAACTTGTACTCCATCATTGCTCAAATGATTAGCAAATAATCCTTGATAAATCAGCGGCGCATCAGCAAAATCCCAAGAATGTTCATGTTGGTCATTTAGATAACCCATAGCAGAAAAAAACCGTCCAGCTTTAACATTTAAACCAGCACCCAAGCCTAAAGTTTCAAAATAAGCCTCTTCCAATTCGATATGAGTTTCTCCATCATGAGAATGCAAAGCGGCAGTTAAGACACCATAAAATTTATCATCAATATTGCCACTAAACACCAATTCACTATGCCCAAGACTAAATCCATCTTCACCTAAACCAGATTCACCACCTAATTGAAAGCCGGGCAATTCATAGTCTTCAGGATTATTTTGAAAATTAGCATAACGCCCATCCAAAATAATACTTATGTCAGGATTAAATGACTTATTGGTTTCCGCAATAGCACTGTTAGTAGAAATAGCTAAAGCAATAGCTGTTGTTAATTTTTTCATTAA
Source organism: Candidatus Marithrix sp. (assembly GCA_016744775.1). GTDB lineage: Bacteria > Pseudomonadota > Gammaproteobacteria > Beggiatoales > Beggiatoaceae > Marithrix. Next base: position 699,207 of record JADGDS010000001.1, on the reverse strand, counting down.
ATTTCCTTCATATTAATTGATTAAGCCCCCCAGCCCCCTAAAGGGGGTGTTTATTGTAGCTCCCCCTTTAGGGGGTAGGGGGGCTGAAAAGTTAAACAAAACAATTTAAATATGAAGAGAAATAGGAGGAGCGCGAGCAAAGAAATGTAGAATAACTAGCTGAGAATAATCAGCTATAAAGAAAGGTAAAACATCACAACCAAAGATACAAAAATTAAAATTTATAGCCAGATCAACTAAGGCATTGCCCAAATTTTCGGCAGCAAAATACACTTCACAGTCAGATGTAGGAGTGTGAAACTGATGATTTGTTGCATGAATTATGGCTGTATATTGAACAAATAGAAATGCAGCGCATAATAGGCTATAAATTTTGCGATTCAAAAATTTTTTATTCTATTAAAATTAAAATGTGTGAACAAAATGGGTATGGAGTATTTAAAATCAATTACAACAAATATATCTCAAAAACTACAGGGATTGCATTTTAACAGGGATTTTCTTGTAAGTTAAGAATATTTATCCCTGCTAAAATGCAATCCCTGTAGTTGTATATAGCTATAAATCCCTATCCACAAAAACAAAGCTCAGCTTTGAACTCCATTAATTATCTCCTTAAAATAGCAATCCATCGCCACAAGCTAAGCAAACTAACTAATGAACTAGCAACATAAGTTAAAGCGCAGGCGATAAGAATTTTACGTGCAGCTTTTTGATCAATTTCATTAATATATTGACCTTTTTCTAATATTGGTAAAGCGCGATTAAAACTAGCATCAAACTCAACTGGCAAAGTTATTAAATGAACCAATACCGAAGCTCCTAAACTGGCAATACCGCCTAAAAACATCAAAACACCAGCGGCAGGAATACGCGCAATTAAAGCAATAACAGGAATCATCATCATTAAACCAGCACCAACTTTTTCAGCAACTTGCGCAATACGCACTAACTTAGTGCGATTATGTAAAGCCTTATAACCACTATGATCTTGAATAGCATGTCCAACTTCATGAGCCGCTGTAGCAACAGCGGTTAAAGATTTGCCATTAAAATTATCTGAACTTAAACGGACAACTTTATCTATAGGATCATAATGATCGCCGGCTTCAGTAATCTCAACTTTAACAGGCATATTAAGTTGCTTTAATAAATGTTGAGCTAATTCACCGCCCGTGCCGGGAAAATCATCACGATGTCGGCTATACTTATTTAGAACTCTTTTAGCCCAAAGTTGGGGACCATAAATTATTGCTAATAAAAGTAATAATAAAATTATAATGTGCATTGTGTAAATATTTCTTATTGTCTGTCTTCTATGTCAGGTTCAACATCTGGAACTTTAGACATTGCTCTTAGAAATGTTTGTTCATTTCCTTGCTTTGCTCTTTTCATAAGATATTGCTCCGTTAATAGTGCAGACATTTTTTCAGCTACAGCAGATGAAATAAATTGATTAATAGAAATTCCTTCATTTTTTGCCAGCGATTTAACTTCATTGTGAAGTGAATCTGGTAATCTTAAGCTTAGTGTACTCATAATTATATATTTCTTGTTACTATGAATTCATGAGGGGTTATTACCGTAATACCAAATTTATCACAGCCCTCAAAGTCTCTTTTGTTAAACGTAATAATATATTCACTTTGTGATTTGACTGCTACTTCTAACACCAAATCATCTTTTGGATCTTTCAAAAAGGGACGCCATAAGAAGAAAATTTTTCTAATATTTGATTTGCTTAACAAATAATCAAGAATGGCATCAATATCAATAGTGCTAAGCTTTGTTATCATCCCACTCCTTTTTGCAACTGATTCATATTCAAGAAAGAGTGGTACAGAAATATTAGGAACAAAAATATTTTTAGGTAAAGACATTAATAGTTTATATGATGCACCTTTTTTTGACTTAAGTGCAGCAATTACAACGTTTGTATCAATAACAACATTAACAGTATTCATAAATGGTATTATATGTAATACCATTTAAAAAAACAAGATACTATGAAAAACTTACTATCAATAATAGAAATAGGTGGCTATCCAGATTTTTCTGAACTGTATAAAAAAAATGGGTATGAAGTCTTTAAAATCAATACAGTGCGGAAAGCTTTATTTTATTTGAATAAAAATAGTCCTAATATTATAGTGGCTGAATTTATTTTTGGACCAAAATATGGCTCATTTATAAGCAATGTTGATTCATTATTTGCAAAAATAGCCAGCCACCTTCCAGAAACTAAGTTAATTTTATTTGTTGACAAAGCGGAAGTTCATCATTTAGATAAGTTAAGACAACGTTATGATGATCATATCAAAATAGAAGCATTATTCTATCCAATTGATGCTAAATTGTTAGAATCGCATTTTAAGAAGCTTTAAAACAAACTTTTCCCCAATGCCACGCCCGTTCCAGAGCATCTTTTTTAAGTTGTTCTGACATGGTTTTAAATGGTTCAGAATAGAATTCTTTCCATGCGCAGCTTATTGTCATGTTTTTGCCTTTGTGTATTCTATATAATATTTCTCCTTTTTTGTTGTGATTCTGTATGCTTGCATATATTCCACCTATACAATTTTTTTTTGCTAGGCAGTAAATATTCATTGGATATTTTGTTATATCAACTGGTACTAATTGCCATTTGTTATTGATTTTGTCAATAATAACAGTTACATTTCCGTTTTCTAAGTGAGTGAATACTGATCTAAACATTTCTGTTGCTAGCTTTTTTCTATCGGTAAATTCCTGTACTTGTTCTGGCTTTAGTTTAGTTGTAATTAGTTTTTTTTTTCTGACTTTATTTGGACATGATTTTGTTATAAATTTCAGTGTGTCAATTTCAGAAAACTTGATCTTATCCCATTTTGCCGCTTTGAAATCTGTGGTTGTGATTAAAGCCGCTTGAATAGATAGTTGCTTCTGTTTCAACAGTGTTGCTGTATCAAAATTAAAAGGTAGTATTTTGGTTAAATTAGCAATTGCTGGAGTTGCCGCTATACGAGTTCGTGCATTTCGTAATAGTCGAGTTGCTGGAATTTCTAATTTTGTGATCAAGATTTTTTTCAATTTCCATAAGTGATCTTCAAATGTGTTAGTTGTTTCTGGTTTTTTGAGTTTTAACAGTGAAGTTAATAGTTTGGTACGTTCAACTAATAGAAATAATTTGTAATCTTTACCATCTGCTGGAATTTGACTGGTAGCAAATCCTATTTTGATGGCAGGAACTTTTGAGTTAATCGCCAAAGTTAGTTGGTTTGGCATTGTGCATTTATTTTTTGTCGTTATTGGAGTGCAAATTTGTGCGTTATCTGTTTGTAATTCATCTAAACAGATAGCGGCGGCACTAAATTGACTATAAATACTGATTGTTGAGATTAAGATTGCTTTTTTTAACATTGTAATTATCCTTGTGTTGCCATTGATCGTATGCCTTCTAAAAAACGTTTTTTCATTTGTTCTTCATTCTCTACAGGAGAAACATCTTCATTTACATTTATTTGCCTAGGAGCTTGAGTAATATCTCGCCCTATTAACCGTTTAGAAAAGCGACGAAGTTTTTCATGTTTGCGAAAGTTTGCTAGTGTTAAACCATTGATATATAAATCAACAAAGCCTTTTTCGCGTGTTGAATAATGATGAGATTCTAAATAACCTTCCTTTTTAAAACCAAATTTAACCGTTTGATCTTCTGAAGATTCATTATATTCATATACATATGTATAAATCTTATTTAAATTATAGACGTTAAAGGCTAAATCAAGCATTAAAAGTGTGGCTTCAGTACCATAACCTACTGAATGATTTTTTTCTTGAAATAAACCAATTAGAAATTCTGCTCGTTTATGATAGGGCGCATAATCACCAAATGCTGCGACACCAATAGCACCATGTTCCTTATGCTCTATCATAAATTCTAAATAACCCAATTGAGTTGGATGAAGTTCAGTTCGTTTTTTTAAACCTTCAACTAGTTGTTCTGGTTTTGGAGTGACATTGTTAGAACGATAGAGGCGGATAAAGGATTCATCGTCGTAGGCTTTTAATAAGATTGGAGCGTCTTTGGCTTCGGTTTGACGTAGGTGTAATGATTTTCCTTGGTTGGAGATAATCATGGGGTTTTTTTACTCTTTGTTGAAATCCCCCCTTTGAAAAAGGGGGGTTAGGGGGGATTTAATTATTAAAATTTACTACTTCTCATAAGCACTGGAAATTGATATGAATTATTATTAGCATCAATAACTTCAATCACTGATTGTATCTTTCCTGAACCAAATAAGTTGGTTAATACTTGAGTTGATAAGCTTCCTCGTGGAAAGGTTCTTATATATGTATATAATTTATCACCATTACTGAGATCTTGTTCTTCTGTTAATGGGAAAGAACGTTCACCATTATTTTGTTGCCATGTTACTGATTTGATAGCGGCAGCACCGGGACGAATCATAGCTTTTACTTTATAACAATTATCACCAAAATCTACTAGTGTTGGATCAAAACCTGCGGCTAATACCATTGGTATTGGAGCTGTTGGTCCTTTTGCGGTGTAAATTGCTGATGTTTTATCTAAGTTATCGTTTAGTGGCATTTCAGCATTATTACCAAATTCTAAATTTGGAAATGAATGGTGATTACGAGCATTATCGGCTATGGTAATTACATATTGACCAGCCTTGGTACCAAACAAATTGGCTATAGGTACATCATTAGGTAGAATATTGCTTTCTAGGCTAATTATCCATACTTGATCTCCATTTTCCCATTTGCCAACTTTTCTCATTGGCCAACCTAAACCTAATGAATTCATGCCGTTAGATTGAATCGGATCAACGGTAACATTAGCAATAGGATTACTACCTTCACGTACTGTTGCTATGACATTAAAGGTTTTGGTATTTTTACCAATTACTGGTGGATCAAAACCAGCCATAACTACTTGTGGGCGTGTTCTGATTTTACGACCAGAACATTGTCCTTTTTCAACAGTAGGTTCTTTTTTATCAAGACAAGGGCTACCGGGGCAAGTTCCACAACCTTCTGTGATTCTTTCAATGTCAATTGAAGTGGATTCACTTTGATTATCAGTATCAACCGCAGTAATTTCTATAGTATTTTGACCTTCTACTAAATCAATTGGTGCGGTAAAAATACCGGTACTCATTGTAATATTAGCTGGAGTATTAGTTGTTAGGTTTTTAACTTCAACACTTTGAATACCAACTTGTCTAGCATCTCGGAATAATGCAGCTAATTTTTGGGGATCAGTTGCAGGCATTAGTGTGCCTTTACCTGCATCTGCAATCGCTTGGTTTTCAGGTAGATTAAATGCTTCTGGACCTAAGCCAACAACATTAACGATAGCATGAGCAGAAGCCGTTGTAGCAGCTCCAATTGGATCTGAACCTCCATCCATACCATCAGTAAATACCATTATCACATGTGTAGCACCAGCACGACCATTAGCTTTTAGTTCTGCATCAGCTATTCTAATGCCTTCACCAATTGCTGTACCACCACCGGGCTTTTGATGATCTAGTATTTCTTGATTAATTGCTGGTATAACAGTATCTAATTTAGCTAAAGGTACATTTAATGTAGCAGTTGATGTAAAAAATGCTAAACCTAATCTCAAATTAGCATCTGGACCAAAACTATTTAATAGTTCTGTAAGAGCATTAAAACGTGTAGCAGCAGGATCAGTATGACCTAAACTACCAGAATCATCTAAAACTAATATTATATCAATACCTTGACCACCACCAACTCCGGTTGCAGTACCAGTTAAAATGAAATGATTATCCGCTTGGCTGCAACTAGCAGTGGGTTTATCAAGGTTGATGGTTGGAATAGCGTATATCGGTGACGTGAATATTAATAGGATAAATAAAGTTAGGAATTTTTTGTACATGTTACTTCCTTAAGAGGATTAATGATATTATCAGACCTGTCAGGTTTTTAAAACCTGACAGGTCTTGACTTATTCAAACTAATGTGGTTTGCAAGTTATTCTATTTGCCACCAGTACCACTACCCGGCTGAACTTGAACATTATCAGGTACTATACTACCAGATTTAGATAGTCCATCATCATCACCAGCATTTATACTGTTACTACCAGCAGCACAATTATTAGCCACAAATCCGACAGTATCAACTTCAGATAAAATCATTTCACTAAATCTTCCAGCATTAAAATTGCTTTTACTTATTAAGGCAGCTTGGAAATAGACTTTTGCATTATCGCGTACAAACCCGGGTAAAGTGCTTGTATCGAAGTTAAAGGAGAAACTTACTGCGCTATGGGGTCTTGGATCAGCAGCCCCTAAACGAGTAGAGCCTTGAGCTAGGAGTGTTTGAGCTGGAATATCCATAATTGCCACTATTTCTAAACCAGAAAGATCAACACCTAATTTATTTGTTGATTTAGGAGTAGGCATTTGCGGAGTAGGTGATAATTGAGGACTATATACTAGATACAATATGTAATCTGTATTATGCGCTATAATATCTCGTACTACAAATTCCACACCTATGTAATTATCTTTAAAAGGATCAACAGCAATGTCAAGATCATTAGGTATAGCATTGGCTCCACCTTTACCTGCATTATCATTTGGATCTGTACAAACTGTCGCATTGCGCCCCGGAAATTCTTCTAAAGACAATTGATTTACACCTAATTGGCTTTTGCCGCCTTCAGAGGTACCAGCACCACTGCCTTTTGCCCAAGCTGGACTTGTAGCTATCAGAAATGTGCTAGCTACGGCATTTTGTATGGTTTTTTTCTTCATTTGACTTCCCATTTTTTTTACCCTCATATATGTTTCATTGACTTCAGTATATATATTAATACATATTTTTTAAAATTTCTAGTTTTTTATTATTTTAATAATATAAACTATTAAGAAAATTTTTATGATTGTTTGATGATATTTTTTTTGGGCTTAGTTTGATTGGTTTTTGAGTAACATCTCGTCCAATTAGTCGTCGAGAATAGCGGCTAATTTTTTCATAGTTTCTAAATCTTGTTTCTGTCATAGCATTTACATATAGATTTATAAATTTTTCTTCTTCTATTAGGAAATGATGATCTTTTAATATTCCTTCATGTTCAAAACCAAATTTCAGCATATTTTTATGAGAAAATTCATTGTAAGCATAAACATATGAAAAAATCTTGTGTAAACCATAGGCGTTAAATGCTAAATCTAGTACTAATAATGTCGCTTCGGTGCCATAGCCAATTGAACGGTGTTCTGTTTCAAATAAACCTATCATGAATTGGGCGCGTTTATGAATAGCGGCATATTCAGTTAATATTGCTATGCCAATTGCTCCATGTTGTTTGTGTATTATTAAATATTCTATAAAGCCTAAGTCTTCGATGCTGTAATTTTGACGTTCGTATAATTGTTCTTCGGTTAGCGGTGTGATAGTGGTGCCGTAAAGGCGCATGAATTCAGGGTTTTTATAAGCTTCAGTTAATATTGAAGCATCTTTTGGTTGAATTTGACGAATTTGTAGCGAATTGCCTTGATTGAATAAAATCATAATTAATGAAGGGAAAATCCCCATAAGGGGATTTTTTTTAGCTTTTATTAAATTGTTTTGAAACTTCTTTGACTACTTCTGAACCGCTTTTTAATAAAAATTCTAAGAAAGTACGGGCTACTAAAGACATTTCTTTATCTGCTAAATGTGCTACATACCAATTACGTTCCAAAGGAAAATCTTCTACATCTAATAATTTTATCATTCCGCTTGCTAATTCTAAATTAGCGGCATGTTTTGATAATACAGAAATTCCTAAGCCTGCTATCACACCTTGTTTAATTGCCTCACTACTGCCTAATTCCATTGTTTGTGCTAATTCTAAATTATGTGAGGCAAAACAACGTTCCATCGCTAGACGTGTTCCAGATCCTACTTCTCGAACTAACATAGTCTCTTTTGCTAATCTTTCTAATGGTATATTAGATTTATTTATAAGAGCATGTTGTGGTGGTGCTAATACAACTAAGGGATTGTCTAAAAAAGGTTTAGCTGTAACATGCAATTGTTCAGGCACTTGCCCCATTATCACTAAATCTTCTTTATTATTCGTTAGCCGTTCTAAAACATTATTTCTATTTCTAACTGTGAGGCGAAGACTAACTTCTGGATACTGTTTTAAAAAACTTTTAAATATAGATGGTATAAAATATGTCGCTGTTGTTACTACAGATAATTTTAATTGCCCTTTAATTGAACCCTGTAATTCATTAAGAGATGTTTGCAAATTTTCAATACGATTAAAAATATCATCGCTAGCAGCGTATAATTCACGCCCTGCATCAGTTAAAAATATGCGTTTGCCTATTTGTTCAAATAAAGGCATACCCATATGACCTTCTAACTGTTTGATTTGTATTGAAACAGCGGGTTGAGTTAAACATAATTCAGCAGCGGCGCGAGTGAAACTTAAATGTTGTGCTACCGCTTTAAATAAAGTTAATTGACGTAAAGTCATGTGCATAGTAAAACCTGTTATTAGTTATAAAATAAGGAGAGATTGGTGTCAAGTAAAAGTTATCAAGCTGGTGTACAACAATATCGCAATACTTATTGGGAACCAGATTATACGCCAAAAGAAACAGATTTTCTGGCATGTTTTAAAATTACCACAAAAAATCCTGTATGCTATGAAGAAGCAGCGGCTACTGTAGCAGCAGAATCTTCCACTGGTACTTGGACTCATGTATGGACTGATTTATTTATTGATTTAGAACGTTATAAAGCTCGTGCCTACCATATAAAAGATATACCGGGTTATGAAAATATTTTTTATGCTTATATTGCATATCCAATTGATTTATTTGAGGAAGGTTCTATTGTAAATGTTTTTACTTCATTATTAGGAAGTGTGTTTAACCTTAATATATTAAGGGCATTACGTTTAGAAGATATAAGATTTCCAATATCTTATGTCATGACTTGCGGTGGTCCACCTAATGGTATGTTGGTAGAACGCGATAAATTAAATAAGTATGGTCGTAGCCTACTTGGTAGTCCAATTAAACCTAAATTAGGTTTATCAGCTAAAAATTATGGTCGTGCCGTTTATGAGTGTTTACGAGGCGGTTTAGATTTTACTAAAGATGATGAAAGTGTGCATTCTCAAGCTATTATACGTTGGCGAGATCGTTTTGAATTTGTAATGGAGGCTGTAAAAAAAGCTGAGGCTGAAACTGGTGAACGTAAAGGTCATTTGTTAAATGTAACCGCTGCTACTCCTGAAGAAATGTATAAACGCGCTGAGTTTGCTAAAGAATTAGGTGCGCCTATTATTATGCATGATTATATTATTGGTGGTATTTGTGCCAATACAGGATTGGCTAATTGGTGTCGTGAGAATGGTATGTTGTTACATATTCAACGTACTATGCACGCGGTTATTGATCGCCATCCATTTCATGGTGTGCATTCTCGCGTATTAAGTAAGATATTACGTTTATCGGGCGGTGATCATTTACATACTGGTACAGTTGTTGAAAGATTAGAATCTGAACGCAATTCTACTTTAGGTTGCATTGATATATTACGTGAATCATATGTAAAGGAAAATCCTGATCATGGCATAATGTTTGATCAGGATTGGGGATTAACACCGGGGATATTTCCTGTTGCATCGGGTGGTATTCATGTTTGGCATATGCCAGCACTGGTGTCAATTTTTGGTGATGATGCTGTATTTTTATTTGGTGGAGCTACGCTTGGGCATCCTTGGGGTAACGCAGCAGGAGCTGCTGCTAATCGCATTGCCCTTGAAGCTTGTACAGATGCACGCAATCAAGGCATTAATTTAGAAGAACAAAGCAAGGATATTTTAAGGGATGCTGCTCAACATAGCCCTGAACTTAAAATTGCTATGAAAACATGGCATGAATTTGAGTAAAAATAATATGAATGCAATGCAAGATTATCATTCAGGTTTAAATGATCCAAATAGTAGAAAATTTGAAATTTTTTCATATTTACCTGAAATGAGTGATGAGCATATAGAGTTACAGATTAAATATATAATCAATAAAGGTTGGGTGCCAGCTATTGAACATACTGAACCCAATAATGTTGATGGTCATTATTGGTATTTCTGGAAATTACCAATGTTTGGTGAGTCAAAGGTAGATAATATCTTAGCTGAAGCCAAAACATGTCATCGTATTCACCCTACTGATCATATTCGTTTAGTAGGCTATGACAATAAAAAACAATCTGTTGGAACTACTATGGTTATTTATCGAGGACCTATAAATAAATTTTAATTATGACTCCTATTAAACAGCGTGGTGCTGATAAAACTGCTCGTATTCCTATTAAGGTTATACCTACTACGACTCCATTACGTAAGCCTAAATGGATACGTATGAAAGTACCTACAGGTAATACTGTTAATGGTTTAAAAGAGAAGTTGCGAGCAAATAATTTACATACTGTATGTGAAGAGGCGGCTTGTCCAAATTTAAATGAATGTTTTTCGGGTGGTACTGCAACTTTTATGATTATGGGCGATATTTGTACGCGACGTTGTCCTTTTTGTGATGTTGCACATGGTCGCCCGGAGCCTTTAGATACTGAGGAACCACATAATTTAGCTAAAACTATTGCTGATATGAAATTAAATTATGTTGTGATTACTTCAGTTGATCGTGATGATTTGCGCGATGGTGGTTCTGCACATTTTGTCGCCTGTATTCAGACAATACGTGAGCAATCAGCAAATACTAAAATTGAAATTTTAGTTCCTGATTTTCGTGGGCGTATGGATGTTGCTTTGGATATATTTCATCAAGCACCGCCTGATGTTTTAAATCATAATTTAGAAACTGTGCCACGTTTATATAAGCAAGCTCGCCCGGGTGCTGATTATAAGTGGTCATTGCAATTGTTAAAACGTTTTAAGGCTGAACATCCTGATGTTCCGACTAAGTCTGGTTTGATGTTAGGTTTAGGTGAAGAAATTGATGAAGTTTTAGAGGTAATGAAAGATTTACGCGCTCATGATTGTGAAATGCTAACTTTAGGGCAATATTTACAACCTAGCCCTCATCATTTAGCGGTGCAACGTTATGTTACTCCAGAAGAATTTGAACAGTTGAGAATTGAAGGGGAAAAAATGGGTTTTAAAAATGTTGCAAGTGGTCCAATGGTTCGTTCGTCTTATCATGCAGATCAACAGGTTAAATATTAGTTGAGAACTGGAGTACAAAGCAAAGCTTCGCTTTGAACTCCAAACTTATAACCAAATAACCTCAATCCTTTTGCCTTTTTCTTCCACAATTTGTCTTTCACCTACTTTATCCCAGTCTTCAACTGTCTTACGATTAAAAATTATCAACCAGCCGCTGTCTAAGCTTAGTCTATCTAAGTAGTTTATTAGTTGTTTTATTCCTTCTGTTAAGGCTTTTTTGCCGCTTAGTTTTAATTCAAAAGCAAATCTTTCATCAGCAAAATCAATACATAAATCTACTCGCCCTAAACCAGCGGCGTATTCTCGACTAATATAGCCGCCTCCATTTACTATTCTTTGTAGCCATGCCATAAATAATAAGTGATGTGCTGCTTCAGTATAGGTTTTTCGTTTGGTTACTAGTTCGCTATGCTCTTTATAAAATTCTATATAAGCTTCTAATACTTTCTGAATATCTAGTTTTCCGTCTTCTTTTACATACCATTGAGGATTTTGTCCTAACATATCTTGACGGTAAGCTGTTAATTCTCTTGGAATGACTTCGCGATAAATTGGATTGGCTATTTCTAAGCCTTGTTCTCCGGAACGAATTAATCCTAAGTCAATTAAGTATTGTTTATCTTCATTCAGATTGGTATTTTCTACTTCTTCGCCAATTAATATTGATTGAATAACCCGTTCTACTCTTGGTTCTGTCAATTTGTCTGCTAGTTGATCTAAATGTACATCGCGACGTTTGATTAAAATTTCTGCGGCATTATTTACGTCTTCTTTAGTAATTGTTTGTTCCCACGGTATTGCATAATCATCAAAACATAATTCTCTAGCCAAAGCATTTACTAGCCACGGTTGCCCTTGGGTTAGTTCAAAAACTCTTTGTAGTGCATGGTGAGTAAAATTTTGACCAGTTGCCGCTGTGTGTTGTGCGTATAATTCTTTTACTTGTTCATAGGTAAAATCTTGTAGGCGAATTGATTTTTCTTTTATGTTGAAAGCTGAACCTCCAACTATGTAACGCTGTGATGAGTCGGAATAGATTCTATAATCTCGAATATCTCGTAATCCGATCATACATAAAGCATGAGGAAAGGCGCGTGGGCGTTGAGTATAGCCGCTACGTAATTGGCGTAATACTGATATTAAGCCATCACCAATTAGTGCATCTACTTCATCCATAAATACTATTAAGGGTTTTGAAAGTTCTAAACACCATCGTATTAAGAATAATGAAAATTCATTACCTATATTTTCAAAACAAGCCGCTGATGGTTGATATTGTTTTGGTAAAGATATTTCAGTTTGAATACGGAACTGATTAACAATTGTATTATTAACTTCGATAACATTATTACGCCACGCTTGTGCTACTTCTACATTTACATATAGTGCAATATATTTATCTTCTTTGTTGATTTGTTCCATCAATTGCAACATTAAGGTGGTTTTACCAGTTTGACGTGGAGCGTGTAGAATGAAATAACGTTCATTGTCAATCAATTTTTTCATATTACTAACATCGTTAGTTAGCATATAATGCTTTTCTGGCACACAAGCTCCAGCAGTGTTGAAAAATTTTTTCATGATTAAAACTTCTTTATTTTGGAGAGGATGTTAGATAACAACAAATCTGGAGTACAAAGCGGAGCTTTGCAATTTAAGCCCCTAAATGGGGCTGGAGGGGCTAAGGAACTTACTTATGATGATGATGATTAAACTTACTTGTAATTTCTTCTAAGGAAATTACATTATCTTTATTAAAATCAAAATGATCAAAAAATGGTAATGGCTTAGTAAATTCAGTTAATGAAACTAATTCATCATTATTTTTATCTTTTTTTGTAAATCTATGTTGAATAAGTTTCTGTTTATAAGCAGAATATTTTTTGACTGTAGTTAAAAATTCATTTAGTGTTACTGTACCATCTCCATTTTGATCAATCTTATTAAAACGTTTTACTGCACGTTCTTGTTTTGCTTGTTCATAAGCAGCTACGGTTTCATTGAAATTTAAAAATCCATCACCATCGCTATCATTAGCTTTGAAACGTTTAGTTAAAACTTGTTTCACTTCAGATGTTGTCATAGAACCATCTTGATTAACATCAAAAGCTTCTAATAAACGTTTAGTTTTAGGTTCAGCAACTGCTGCAACACTTATTGTAAAACCTAATACTATACTGCTGACTAAATATATTTTGGTTTTCATGAAGAATATTCCTTTTATAAAAGATGAAAAAAACTATATAATAATTCATTTCAGTTATTATTGTTAATAATAAACCTTGGAACATGGTTTTGGCTTGACACATTAAAATATCGTGAAAGGGCAAAACTTATTTGTAAACAAAGCTGTATAACAAGAACGTAATGCCGAACGTGTAGAAAAAAAACTACAGGGATTGCATTTTAACAGGGATTTTCTTGTTAGTTAAGAATATTTATCCCTGCGGTGCAATCCCTGTAGTTGTTGTATATAGCTATAAACCCCTATCCACAAAAACAAAGCTCCGCTTTGAACTCCAAATTCCATAAATACTCAAAAAAAATGGTAAAAGTGATAAAGTTTAAAGGGTTACGAGTCTTAACACCCGAAAGCCCACGTAGAGGCTGCGGTCAGTCGGCGTGTTCCAGTAGCGGTTAGCCGAGCGCACAACCCTCGCGCCGCTGTTCCACGAGCCGCCACGAAAGGATAAATTGCTTGCATTCGTAACACATTGTTTTTCTTTACCATTATATTTATCTTCAAATTCAGAACATGTCCATTCCCATACATTTCCTGAAGTATCATATAAACCAAATTTATTAGCTTTATAATTTCCCACTGAAGAAGTTTTACCAAGATTCTGGTTATAATTTGCTTTACTGCCATCAATCTCATTACCCCACCAATACTTAGTATCCGTACCAGCTCTAGCTGCATATTCCCACTCAGCTTCAGTAGGCAAACGATATTGCTTACCAGTTTGATCACTAAGCCATTTTGTATAGGCAGTAGCATCATTCCAAGAAACATTAATTACTGGACGATTACCGCGCCCCCAACCACTATCACTAGGCTTTTCTCTACCAGTAGCTTCAGCAAACTTATCATATTCAGCAAAGGTAACTTCATATTTCCCCATAGCAAACCTATCAACCAAAACATAATGCACTGCCTGTTCATTATCCCTGCCACCACCTTGAATATCACCCATTCTAAAAGAACCACCAGCAATCATAACCATCTCTGGAGCAAAGCTACCATCCTTTAACTTATCGCGAAAGACTTTACCAGCAACAAAAGTATTTGTTTGAATTTTTTCTAATTGCTCAGATAACTGAACTTGTAAATCAGCTATTTTCTGTGAATTTTTCTCTGATTGAGATTTTATTAAATCAATAACCGGCGAATCACCAGCACCATCATCATCATTACAACCACTAATCACAGCGGCTAAAAATATAATAATTGAAAGGTTTTTAAAAATTACAAACTCCTTATTAACTAATCTGACATATTTTTAATTCAGGAGTTCAAAGTTTGAACTCCAAAATCCATTACTAATAATAAAATTAAATTCTCATGATAACAACAATAATATTACTATTATTAATCAGTATTATAACATGGTTTTGGCTTGACACATTAAAATCTCGTGAAAGGGCAAAACTTATTTGTAAACAAACCTGTAGAGAATTGAAACTACAATTATTAGATGATACTATTGCATTAGTACGAATGGGTTTAAAACGTAATAATAATGGTAAATTAATAATACAAAGACTATATCAATTTGAATTTGACGATGGTAATAATCAGCGTCAGACGGGAAGGGTGTTGATGCGTGGCATCTCCTTAGAAATGTTGGAGATGCCCGGTTTTATTCAACCAATGTAAGTGTTGGTTTTTTTGGCGGTGGAGATACTTCCTTCTTTTCTTCAGGCTCAGCTTGAAATGACATACCTTTGCCATTTTCTTGTGCATAAATTGCTAAAACTGCTGGTATCGGAATAGATACATTCATTTGTTGCCCTGAAAATCTAGCATTGAAATCCACCGAATCATTATCTAATACTAAATTTTCTACCGCTGTTGTGGAAATATTTAAAATAATATTACCATTATCAACATATTCACGAGGTACTTCACAGCCCTCGTAATCCGCATTCACTAATATATATGCTGTAAAATCA
The DNA here is from genome assembly GCA_016744775.1 of Candidatus Marithrix sp. Classification (GTDB taxonomy): domain Bacteria; phylum Pseudomonadota; class Gammaproteobacteria; order Beggiatoales; family Beggiatoaceae; genus Marithrix. The sequence goes on along the minus strand of JADGDS010000001.1, from coordinate 683,804 downwards.
TTATCAGTAATCCATTCATGTACAGCACGTAATAAATATGGTTGCATTGAAGTCATAATTTTCTCCTAAAATCCCCCCCTACCCCCCTTTAATAAAGGGGGAGGAAATCGTATTATTTGATAATCCCCCACTTTAATAAAAGGGGGGCTAGGGGGGATTTTATACATTAATGTATATCACGCCAATATTCTTTTTTCAATGCATAAGCAAATATAAAGAATATTGCAAGGTAGAATATAACTTTCCAACCTAAATCATAACGCGCTACTTTGGCAGGTTCTCCAACATAATCTAAGAAATTCACTAAATTACGTACATCTTGACGATATTGTTTAGCTTTCGCCTCATCTTCCTTATTTACTAATTCTAATTTATTATCAACAAGTTTTTGCCAACCTTGACGTTCCCATAAAACATGAGGCATACCAACATCTTTAAATACTAGATTGTTTATACCATTTGGGCGTGAAGGATCTAAATAAAAACTTAACAAATAAGTATATAACCAATCAGTACCGCGAGCGCGAGCAATAACACTTAAATCTGGTGGGTTTACACCAAACCATTTTTTAGCATCATCTTTATCCATTGCTATATCTAAAGTTTCACCGACTTTTTCAGCACTAAACATTAAATTATCTTGTAATTCAGCATTAGTTAAACCTAAGTCTTTACCAATGCGTTGATAACGCATATATTTTGCAGTGTGACAACCAATACAATAGTTGACAAATAACTTAGCCCCTTGTTGTAATGAGCCTTTATCACGAATGTCATTATTTGCATGTTGTAGTTGAACACCACCACTAGCAACACTAATATTTGGTATTAAGAAAATTAAAGTTAAAATTACTCTTTTCATTAGTCAGTCACCCTTTCTGGAACCGGCTTGGTTTTATCTATTGTGGAATACCAAGGCATTAATAAGAAAAATGCAAAATATATAAAGGAAAATATTTGTGCTAACAGAGTTTTAACTGGTGTGGGTCCTACCATACCTAAATAACACAAACCAAAAAAGCTTATAACAAATAAAGTTAAAGCAAATTTATAAATCCAACCCTTATAACGAATTGATTTTACAGGACTTCTATCCAACCAAGGTAAAGCAAATAAAATTACAATAGCTGCACCCATTGCCATTACGCCCATTAATTTATCAGGTATTGCACGCAATATTGCATAAAAAGGTGTGAAATACCATAAAGGCGCAATATGTTCAGGTGTTTTTAATGGATCAGCAGGGAAAAAGTTATTAGCTTCAATGAAATAGCCACCGAATTCTGGTGCATAAAATATTACCCCAGCAAATAGCATTAAAAATACTGTTACGCCAACTATATCTTTAACACTATAATATGGATGAAAAGGAATTCCATCTACAGGAATACCTGTTTTTGGATCTTTATTCTTCTTAATTTCAACACCATCAGGGTTATTAGAACCTACTTCATGTAAAGCTATAATATGTAATACGACTAACACCAATAAAATTAAAGGTACCAAAATTACATGAAAAGCAAAGAAACGATTTAAAGTAGCATCAGCAATTACATAATCACCGCGTATCCACAATGCTAAATCTTCACCAACATAAGGAATTGCACCAAATAAGGAAATAATAACTTGCGCACCCCAATAAGACATTTGCCCCCAAGGTAACAAATAACCTAAAAATGCTTCAGCCATTAAGCACACATAAATAAACATGCCTATTAACCAGACTAATTCACGCGGTTTTCTATATGAACCATACATCAAACCTCTAAACATATGTAGATAAACCACTACAAAAAAGAATGAGGCACCAACTGCGTGCATATAGCGAATCAACCAACCATAATTCACATCGCGCATGATGTATTCAACAGAGCCAAAGGCTAATTCTGCATCTGGTTTATAATTCATGGTAAGAAAAATACCAGTTACTATTTGTAATATCAGCACTAATAATGCTAATGATCCAAAGTAATACCAAAAATTAAAATTTTTCGGTGCATAATATTTTGCTAAGTGTTCATTCCACAAACTCATTAATGGAAAACGACTATCCACCCAATCTAACATTTTATTCATTAAGCAGTAGCTCCTATTAAAATACGAGTATCACTTAGATAAGTGTAAGGAGGCACAACTAAATTCGTAGGTGCTGGAACACTCTGATATACTCGCCCTGCTAAATCAAATTTAGAACCATGACATGGGCAGAAAAACCCACCTTTCCAGTCAGGATCAATGGTGCTTCCTATCGGATTATCAGCCTCAACATAAGAAGGTGAACAACCTAAATGAGTACAGATTCCTATCAATACTAAATATTCTGGCTTAATTGAACGCTCAGCATTTTTCGCATAATCAGGTTGTTGACTAATTACCTCAGAATTAGGATCACGCAATTTACCATTTAAACTTGACAATTCTTGTAAGGCTTGTTCTGATCTTTTGACTATCCAAATAGGTTTACCGCGCCATTCCACGGTAAGTCTTTGACCTTCTTCGATTTTACTAATATCAACTTCTACTGGGGCACCAGCTGCTTGTGCTTTTGCGCTTGGAGAGAAGGATGTTAAAAAAGGTACTGCTACAAAACCAGCTCCAATAGCTCCAACTACACTTGTAGCCGCAACCAAGAAGCGTCGTCTGCTATTATCTTCAACGACATTGTCAGTCATATTTCTTTATATCTCCTTATACTATACTATTTTTAATAAAGCTATATAATAACATCCTATGCGTAAAAAGAAAAAACATTCTAAAACACAAGACTTGATTTTGCTTAAAGACGCTCTGTCAAACTATAAACAAAGAAACTATGAAGCCTGTAAAGCCGCTTTAAAACAAATTCCTTTTCGCTCGCCTTATAGAGATTGCACTACTATTATTAAGGGATTAATTTTAATTGAAACTGATGCTAGTTTGCAACTTTTTAATAAAATTCCAGAAGATTCTCCATATAAGAAATTAGCTACGGTTATTAGTTTATCAACAAATTCAATTGAATCATTGATTTCTAGCAAGCCTAATTCTGATGAATTGGCTTTGATTGCTAGCTTGAAAGGCTGGAATGATAAGCAAATTAACATGATTAATAAAGTTATAAAACCACAAAGCAATAAAGTCTTATTAGAACTAGTGATAAAAAATTGGCAATTTTTCGGTAAAGAAAAAAGTCGTCAGTTTTGCCTAGCCTTATTGCCTCATTATCCTACAGGAATTAAAATTTATGAACGCGAATTTGGATCATTATCATCATTTGAAAAAAATCGTATTTTAGCACTTAGCTCTGAACAAGATGAAGCTGATAAGTATTGGCGTAAATGTATCAAATATCTGAAACAGGAACAAAATAATGAATTAAAAATCGCTTTTATTTATCGTCATTTAGTTGAATTAGCTCACAATAAAGAAAATATAATCAGTGATTTAGAAGCAAGTTTATTATATGATCCAGCAGATAAAAACACTTATCTCAAATTAGCCAAATGGTATGAACATAAGGGTGAATTAAAGTCATATCATAAATGGGTTGATACTGCACTGAAACATTTACCCAAAGATCCTGATATTTTGTTACTTGGTATGGCATCTGCTACACGCAAAAAAGCCTTTAAAAAAGCCGTAAAATATGCTCAAACCTTATTAAAAATAGATCCAATTAATGCAAAAGCGCGTGATTGTGCTGTCGCATCTCATATATCTCATGCTCATAAATTAATTAAAACCAAGAAATATACTTTAGCTAGTAAGGAATTAGAAAAAGTTAATAAGCCTAATGATATTGTGCAAATCAATCAAGCTTTATTAGCCTTACACACTAGCGATAATCAAGCAACAGCTATTAAGATGCTGCTTGAAAAAGATGGTATTTGTGATAGATTTAGAGTCATTGTTGAAAGTAAGCGTCAGTTTCTTGATTTGAAACTTTCTAAAGCCAATATTACCCCTACTAAAAATAATGCTTTAAAATTACTTAATATAATTAATGCTTATTTGGCAGAAAAGGTAGATTGTCTTAGCGAAAGTGTGGAGGAAATCAAAGCTACTATTATAAAAATGGCTAAACTGGATTTTTCTCAAAACGAAATGTTGAGTTTATGTGAATGCTTTAAAAATTTAGCAAATTATAATTTGCTAACAAAATTTGCAACTGAAGCCAATAAACGTTGGTTAAATCACCCAGCATTTATGTTTTATCAAGTTTATGGAGAAATTCATGGTAAAATTTTTAATTTAGATGGAAATAAATTTCACATAATTGATAAAGCAATTGAAATTGCAAACAATCAAGGAGATAAGCGCACAGCAATGATGATTATTAATTTTATGAAAAAATATGATAACAGCCTTTGATATTCTCGATGTATCTACAGATGCAAGTGATGATGACATCAAAAAAGCTTATTTAAAAAAGGTCAGAATTTATAGCCCTGAGCAAGCTCCAGATGAATTTAAAAAAATTCGTTCTGCTTTTGATTTAATCAGTACCGAAAAAAAACGTATAAAATATCAATTATTTAATAAGGATATGCCCAATATATTTGCTTTTTTAGAAGATAGCTTATCAGTCGATAAATTACAAGCCACTAATGAAAAATTATTAACAAAAGTCTTATTAGAAACTCATGGATGATAGTAAAAAAGTAGAACTGCTTACACAATTTGAAACTTATTTACAAACTGTTGATGAAATTGAGGATACAAATACAACAGATTTATTTGCCTTATTTACTGAATTAGCGGCATTACGTAATGAAGTAAAATTAGAATCGCGTCAAGTCAAAAAAGCTTTGGATATGTTCAAGGATAATAATCAAGATCGTGAATTGATACGACATCTCTTATTAGATTTCTTAGAAGTTTATGATCGTTTACATGCAGCTATGCTTAGTTTAAATAATTATAAACCTTCATTTTGGAAATGGTTTTATAAACGAGAATTTGCGCTTATAGAAAGTATAAAAGAAGGTCAAGCAATGACATTACGACGCTTTGAGCAGCAATTGGCTAAGCATAAAGTATTGCCTATAGATGTGTTAAATAAAATTCTTGATCCACATTTGATGCGAGCAGTTGAAGTAGATAAACAAACAACAATAGATAATGCTATTGTTACAGGAGAATTACGTAAAGGTTTCATGTGGGAAAATGAAATTTTACGTCTTGCAGAAGTTAAAGTTAATAAAATATGAATAATGAAATTATCCTAGGTATTGATTTAGGCACTACGAATTCTGAAATAGCAGTAGTTCAAGATGGCAAAATCATCGTAATTGAAGAAGCTGGCAATAAAATTGTTCCATCATTTGTAGGGATGAGTGATAACAATGAAATATTAGTAGGTACACCAGCTAAAAATCAATATGTTTTATACCCAGAACGCACTATTAAATCAGTTAAGCGTCATATGGGAGAAGAAATAAAATTAGAACTAGCTGAACAATCTTATACTCCGCAAGAAATTTCCGCGATGATTCTAAAGCGGCTCAAAGCAATTGCAGAATCATATTTAAATGAACCAGTAAATAAAGCCGTTATTACCGTACCAGCTTATTTTTCAGATGCTCAACGTCAAGCTACTCGTGAAGCTGGTGAAATTGCAGGCTTAGAAGTTGTAAGAATGATTAACGAGCCAACAGCGGCAGCATTGTCTTATGAAGCTAATCATAAAACCAATAAAAAAATTCTTGTTTATGACTTAGGTGGTGGTACTTTTGACGTTTCGGTAGTTAGTTTGGAAGAAGATGTAGTAGAAGTCTTAGCTAGTCATGGTAATAATAAATTAGGTGGTGATGATTTTGATCAAAAGATCATCGATTATATTATTGATCATATAAAACCACAATCATCTAAGGCGATGGCACGTATTAATCGTGCCGCTGAAACAGCAAAACGCGCTTTATCTAATCAACCTTTTGTGACAATTGAAGAAGAATATCTGGAACAACAAAATGGCACTCCAATACATTTATCACTCGAATTATCACGAGATGATTATGAAGAAATGATTGCTGACTATATAGATGAAACCTTAGAAGCTGTACATATTGCACTCAATGGTGCCAATTTAGTTGCGTCTGATATTGATGAAATTTTATTAGTTGGAGGTAGCACTCGCACACCATTAGTCAGTAAACGTTTAGAAGCAGAATTCAAACAACAACCACGATTAGAAGTTGATCCAGATTTATGTGTTGCTACTGGTGCAGCAATTCAAGCTGCTATAATTGCAGGGCATAAAGTAGCAGCATCTGTATTAGTTGATATTACTCCTTATACTTATGGCACAAGCGCGATAGGGAAATTAAATGGAGAATTATATCCTTATATGTATGTGCCAATTATTCAAAAAAATAGTTCTCTACCGATGATGAAAACGGATGTTTTCTATACCATGCGGGATAATCAAGAAGCGGTAGAAGTACGAATATTTCAAGGAGAAGATGTTGATGCTCTGAATAATATTCAAATTGGTGAATTCATGGTTGAAGGTTTAAGTCAAGTGCCTCAAGGTAATCCAATTTTACTGAAGTTGGAATTAGATTTAAATGGAATTTTAAATGTATCAGCAGTAGAAAAAAATACTAACTTAGAAAAATCTATAATAATAGATAATGCGATTTCTCGTTTTGAAGCAAACGAAATTGCAGAAGCTAAAAAACGTATTGACACAATATTTGGTGATGATGATAATCATCATACGATTGTACAATCCAAAGCTTTAATAGAAAAAGCAGAACGTATGTTAGATCAAGCTTCCTCTGAGGATAGTGAGGATATTATAAATTTAATTGAAGCCATTAAAGATAAAAATGATTTAAAAGAATCAATGGATGAATTATCTGATATTCTTTATTATTTGGAATCATAATGGAACGATGTCCAATTTGTAAGGCATGTATCAAAGACAATTCTATCTGTAATCGTTGTGGCACTGATTTATCTAGGTTGCTAACAATTGAATCTCAAGCCGCATATCTTTGTAATCAAGCTATTAAGCTATTAATAAACAATAAAATTGATCAAGCACAAATAGCTGTGAAACAATCTCTTCAGTTAAAACATACTCAAATAGCATTTGTATTACAAAATTTTATACAAAACTCACATTAGTTTTCATGCTACGTTGAATCCCTCTATAAATGTAGCAACACATGGATAAAAAATAATGTTTTATAAAAATATTTCCATAAGCATAATACATATATTAATACTAATTAATTCAATAAATTATTTATATGCCGACCAAGCAATAAATAAACTCTTATTACAATTAGGGCATGTTGGTGATATAAATCATGTAATTTTTACACCAGATGGCAAACAAGTAATATCAGCTAGTGATGATCAAACCATTAAATTATGGGATATGAAAACAGCGCGTTTGATTCGTAAGATTCATGCACATAGTGAATCAATAGAAAGTATCGCTATTTCTCCTAATGCTAAAATACTAGCATCTGCTAGTTCAGATAGAACAGTTAAATTGTGGAATTTGAATGATGGAAGTTTAATTCGTACTTTTAAGGGGCATTTAAAACATGTTAGTAGTGTCGCTTTTTCTCCTAATGGAAAAACTATATTAACTGGCAGCTATGATAAAACTATTAAATTATGGAATATTAAAACAGGGCGTGTAATACGTACATTTTATGGACATTCGTGGAATGTTACAGCGGTTGCATTTTCCCCTAATGGAAAAAGAGCTTTATCTGCGAGTTGGGATCAAACAATCAAATTATGGGATATTAATAGACGAAAATTATTGCATAATTTTCAGGCACATACATCATATATACAAGATATAAAATTTTCTCCTGATGGTAATATGGCTGTATCTGGTGCTTGGGATAATACAGTTAAATTATGGGATCTTAAACGATTACGTTTAATTCGTAGCTTTAAAGGGCACAGTTTCTGGGTAAATAGTGTAGCCTTTTCGCCTGATGGCAAAACGGTTTTATCTGGCAGTGTTGATGAAACCATGAAATTATGGAATGTGAATAGTGGGCGATTAATTCACACTTTTAATGGACATGAATCTTGGGTAAATAGCGTTACATTTTCACCAAATGGTAAAACTGTTTTATCTGCTGGTTCGGATAAAAAGATTAAATTATGGGCTGTTAATAGTGAACGATTAATTCGGGAATTTAAAGGTAAAACCAAAGCAGTTAATGCGATTGCCTTTTCCCCTAATGGTAAGTTTGCATTATCTGGTGGTATAGATAAAACACTAAGACTATGGTCTCTTGAAAGTGGTAATCTGGTGAAAAAGTTTTATGGACATTTTTTACCTATAAAAGCAGTTGCCTTTTCTCCTGATGGTAAAATGGCGTTATCTGGAAGTTGGGATGACACGATAAAATTATGGTCAATTAAAGATGGTTATTTAATACGTAGCTTCGAGGCTCATGCTTCTTGGGTAAATAGCGTTGCATTTGCTCCAAACGGAAAAACTATTTTATCAGCTAGTTTAGATAAAAGTATTATGTTATGGAATGTTAAGACAGGAGATATAATTCACACTTTATATGGACATCGTAAAACTATAAATAGCATTAAATTTTCTCCTGATGGAACCAAAGCATTATCCGCAAGTGATGATCATACTATAAAACTTTGGGATCTTTATACAGGGGGTTTAATTACTACTTTTCGGGATCATAGTTATGGTGTAAATAGTGTAGCATTTTCTCCTGATGGTAAAATGGCTTTATCTGGTGGTTCTGATAACACTATGAAATTATGGAATATTAAGCAAAAGCGTTTAATTCGTAATTTTAATTTGCATATAAGTCCTATCAATCAGGTAGCATTTTCTCCTGATGGTAAAATGGCGTTATCTGGCAGTAGAGATCAAAGCATAAAATTATGGAATATCAAAAATGGACGTTTAATCCGTAGTTTTAAAGGGCATTCTTCTTTTGTTGAATCTGTGAGTTTTTCTCCGAATGGCAAATTGATATTATCAGCCAGTGCTGACGGCACTATACGCTTATGGGAAACTGCAAGCGGTAAAGAAATAGCACAAATGGTAACTTTTAAAAATAATCAATGGGTAACATTAACAGGAAAGGGTTATTATAATACTTCAATTATAGGTGAAAAATATATAAATGTGAGACTTAAAAACAATAAAGTTACAAGTATCAACAAATATAAATCCACCTATTATCGCCCAAATGATGCAATTAAAGTGGTATTAGAAAATAAAGTGCCTAGCTTTAATCAAAATTTACCACCTTCAGTGGTTGATGAGAATTTGTTGGTTTTGCATTATAAATAAAATAGCCTGTAAGTCTCTGCTGGAATATCCCGTTCCAGAAAGGTTCTAATGTAATCTTCGCGCCATTGATAACTTATAGCATCATCTGCGGCTAAAAATGAAGAAGGTAAGCCTCCTGTGAACCATAATTGTTCTATTTGGTCAGAATTAATATCCATTGTTCTCAAACCTAACAGGGTATAGTAAGAAATTCTACCAGCAAGAGTTTCTGAACTTTGCCGAATTAAATCTCGTGATGCACTTCCTAAAATTAGGTAATGTTGCTCAGGAATAGTGTCAACTAAATAACGTATTAAGGGAAATAATTCTGGTTTACGCTGAATTTCTGCATAATCAATATTACGTTGAATTATCATCTATTTATCGGTTATAATCACCGATAAATAGATGATAAATCAACAATTAAACTTGTTCCCATTGAAAACTAACAATATTCCTCGCATCCTTAGACTTTATTAAAAGATGAGAACCTAGTAGGAGTCCAAACTTTAGTTTGGGTCGTACCCTCAAAACAAAGTTGACAGACTACTAGTACTTCAGACCTGACAGGTTTTTAAAACCTGTCAGGTCTTATGCATTTTTTACTAAACCTCTTATAGCATTTTTCATATGACTATAATTAAATAAAATAATGATTATCAATAACAATACCAAATGCACCCACCAGATTCCTCCACGTTCTACCCAATTTATAAGCTTGATTTATAATCAAAAATTACCACTTTCGGTGGTTGACGAATCCCAAAGTACAATATTAGGAATAAACTTGAAATCACGGGTATTATATGTGTAAAGAGGTAGATCGTAAGTCAGAGCAGTAGCTCCAATAAGCGCATCTGCTAATTTCAAGTTATGAGACAATGAGTATTTTTTTACTAAATGGGTTGCCGTATCTAAAATATCTTGATTGATTTCCAATCTACGAAAGATTTTTAACTCTTGTTCAATTTTTCTTAATTCTTTTTTATCATGCGATCCTTGCAATAATTCCATTTCAATAATGGAATTAATAAAGAGAATAAAAGAATTTTGTTTTAATTGAAACAACAACAAATCATTTCCATTGATAGAGTCAATAATTACACAGGTATCACACATCAAAAGCTTACCCATTAATAGTTTCTCCGCCATAATTGTTCTCTTAATTCTTGACCAAATTTTGCACTGTTTTTAACCTCAGCAAAAGGTTTTACTTCATTTAAATCTTCTTCAACGTCATATTGGATTTGAACTGAGTGACGGAAAGGATCTAATTTTTTTACAGGAATTTGTGATTTTTGTTTAATAAAATGTTGAAGAACATTTATTATCACATCCGTAACATCTTTACTTTGTTCTTTTGCAATTGAATTTAGTGCTGCTTCTAACTTTTGATCATTAATGTTTAACATTAGTTGTCGCATAATTAACATTCCTTTTAACTAGATTTTTCATATGACTATAATTAAATAAAATAATGATTATCAATAACAATACCAAATGCACCCACCAGATTCCAATCCAATTTGGAACATCACCGCGTTCTACCCATTTTTTGGCAACATTTAACAAATTGTTATAAATCAAATAAATCAGAATACCTAAAACGATTTTAGAATATTGCCCCTGACGCGGCGTAGTATGAGATAGCGGCACCGCTAATGCTGCTAATAGAATTACGGATAATGGCAAAGATAAACGCCATTGTAATTCTGCTTGTAACTCCTTTTTTTCTGCCAAAAATAATAAATAGCTAGGCATTGCCTCAACTCTAGCAATTTTTGGTATAGCGTCAAGACGTTTTGGAATTCTAATTCTATGTTCAGCAAAGTTAGTTATAAGATAGTTTAATTTGCCTACTTCAGTTTCATAACGATTACCATCAATTAAAACTAAAAATAATTCACCATCTTCTACCAATTGATAACCGCGTTTTGCTATCATTACCACTCGTTTCTTATCTAAATTCACCTGCACAAATAGCCTTTTCATCACCTTGCTATCTGTATCTAATTCTTCTATATAAAATATACCATTGCCATGACTAAACTCCTTAAAACGCCCAGCGGCAATTCCTCCCATTTCCGCCGATGTCGTTAATTGTACCTGTAAGATTGCCCGTTTTTCTTCAGCCCAAGGAGCTAATATTAAGGATAATAATGCTATGATAAAGCCAAAACTTACACCAAAGCCAATAATACTTTTAAATGGTAATGGAATACCACAAGCCACCATCGCTGTGATTTCATTATCCTTATATAAACGCCCTAAAGATAATAATAATGCTAAAAAAAATGCTAATGGTAAAATTAGCATTAAATCACTTAAGAGACGCAAAGCTAATAACTGAAATATGAATTCAGCCGGTAAATCACCTACCGAAGCTTGTACTAAATACTTCATAAAACGATGACTTATATAAATCATGATTAATAGCAAAGCTATTGCTAATAAAGTATTTAGTATTTCGCGAAATAAATAACGATTAATAATCATCTATTCATTAACAAAAGTTTCAGTTAAAGCTTTTTCTTCTAAATATTTTTTACGTTCCTCTGCCAGATGCTGTTTCAAATTCTTTGCAGTTGCAGAATTGATTTTTTTCATGCGTCTTAATAAACGTTCTGCCTTTTTAAATCTTTTAGTTTTGATAGCAGCTTCTATCCAAGCTGAATATTTAGCTTCTATTGTTTTAACTCCATCTAAGGCATCAGTATTAGTTGAATCTAGTTTCAAGACATCTTTGTAACAAGCTACAGCATTACCATTACGCCCAGCTGTCCAATGTTTGATTTTAAAGAATCTTTGACATTTTGTAAGTAATTCAGTAACTTTCTGTTTTTCTTCTTCTGATAATTCTTTAGAACTAATATCAATTTCAACATTAACTGGAGTATCAATCTCAGTATTATTTTGAAGAGCTTGTTTCATAGCTTCTTCTGTGCTACGTACTTGTTCAATTTTACGCGCTTCTTCAACTAAAAAACCTTGTTTTAAACGTTGTTTTAAATCAAGTAGAACTAGTGAACGTGGATTAACTTCTTCTAAACGTTTGATATATCTGCCAGCTTTTCTAAAATTTTGTAGATCTAAATATTTTTCAGTCCATTTTATATAACGATTTTCTATGTATTTTAAGCCGGTAATAGCTTCACTATCATTAGGTGAATTTTCTAATACTTGTCGATAACAAGCCAGAGCAGTGTATTTGTCACCACGGATACTAGTGGTAAGATGATCAGAATTAATATAAGATCGGCACTCTTGCAATAAATTAATAATTTCTTGTTGATTAATTTCATTAACAACTGGTGTGCGTGCTTGTAAAGTTGGTATTGGTATTGGTTCTGGTTTTGGCTCTGCTACTGAAATTATATTTTCAGTCGTAGAAGGAATCGAAGTTTTTTGGGCAACCAGCATATATTCTTGAATTTTTTTCACTGGTTGGAAAATACTTCCAGCAGCAGCGGCAAGAGTTACAGCCATAAGACCAAAAATCATCGCTCCCATTGAAGAAGATTTTTTCTGTTTCTGAGAAAAGAATTCATCTATAAACTGTCTAACAGTAAGGGTTCTATCATTCTCAGCTAAAGCATGTCGTAATGCTTTATTTTGTTTTCGATTTAATTTTTTTATGGGTTGAAAAGATTCTTGATCAACACTTTTACCACTTAATAACTCATAAGTAACACAGGCTAAACCATAAACATCATCACGAAGATCAAAATCCAAACCTGATCCTTTTTGATGCTTAATAACATAAGAAATACCAAAATTAGTAACTTTAATTTGCTGACTGTCAGGCGCATATAAAACATTTTCTGAATTAAAATCAGAGTGCATAACATTATTATTATGAGCATATTCCAGCGCATTAGCCATAGCTATAATAATAGGCTTCGCATCTGTCATTAAAATGCCATCTGGGTGTTTCTCAATAAACGTTTTTAATGGTAAGCCTTTAAAATATTCTGTGACTAAAAAAAAGTGTTCTTGCGTCTTAGCTAATTGATATGCAGCGGCAATATTAATATGATTCAATCTTTGATAACGATGAAATTCATAGACCAATGCCTTTAATACACCTGACATTTCTTTAAATTTCTCATCCAGAAATTTAATACTAACAAAACTATCAGGGTATTCAGATTGTTGTCTAACAATATCAGTAGCTTGCCAGACAGAACCTCCAATATCAAAATATAACTTTGTTTCTAGGCGAAATTGATGATCATCTTGAATCGTTTGCCCGGAATTAATATTGCTATTATCATCTGTATCAGATGAAGAAGATGAATAACTTACTGATGCTGGTTGCTCTTCTGTTAATACAGTTTTATCATAAAAGGGCTCAATTCGAGATTTAAGAACTAAATAATCATCTAAAGAAATTTTTCCTTCTCGTTTTAAGTCTTGTAGATAAGACAATAAATACATCGCACGAGCGGGTGTTTTTTGTAAAACAATGTCAAGCTTAATTGCTAACTGTTGAATATCTAACTTCTTTTTAGAAAAAGCTTTAAGGGCTGATTTAAAATTTTCCATAATTAGATTCTAATTGATGATTTAATTTTTAGGATGCAATTTTAATGAAAATAGTAACTATAATAATTACCTTACTTTTAATAAATATTAGTGCATGTGGTCAAAAAGGCGACTTAATACGCCCATTACCACCAGAACAAACAATAACGGATAAAAACTAATGGATTACTTTGATTATCGCAATGCTTACTTATATGCTGAAAATGTAGATTTAAGCAAAATTGCTGAAACTTATGGTACACCTTGTTATGTTTATTCTCGCGCTACATTGGAACGACATTGGCAGGTTTTTGATAATTCCTTAAAAAATTATCGCCATCTAATTTGTTATGCCGTCAAAGCTAATTCCAATTTAGCCATCTTAAATATATTAGCACGTTTAGGTAGCGGCTTTGACATTGTATCAGGTGGAGAATTAGAACGTGTATTACAAGCAGGTGGAAAAGCAGAAAAAATTGTATTTTCTGGCGTAGGTAAAACTAAGGCAGAAATTTCCCGCGCTTTAGATGTAGGAATTCGATGTTTTAATGTTGAATCTGAGGCAGAATTGCATCGTATAAATGACATTGCGGCTACAATGGGTAAATCTGCTCCAGTTTCATTTAGAGTCAATCCTGATGTCGATGCTAATACACATCCTTATATTTCTACCGGCTTAAAAGAAAATAAATTTGGTATTGCAATTGATGATGCAATGGATATTTTTATCAAAGCGGCATCATTAGATAATGTTCAAATTACTGGTATAGATTGTCATATTGGTTCACAATTAACTACAGTAGAGCCTTTTGTAGATGCCTTAAAACGAGTATTTATATTAATAAAAAAATTAAAACTTGCAGATATAGAATTACAGCATATAGACTTAGGTGGCGGTTTAGGAGTTGTTTATCAGGATGAAAATCCACCAAAACCGAATGAATATGTAGAAGCATTAACACAAATATTAGGTGATGAATTTCCATATGAAATTTTGATTGAACCCGGGCGTGCGATTGCAGCGAATGCAGGTATTTTACTCACCCAAGTAGAATATCTAAAAAACACACCAGACAAAAATTTTGCCATTGTTGACGCTGCAATGAATGACTTAATTCGCCCAGCATTATATGGCGCATGGCAACAAATAGTGCCAGTTAAACCACGACAAGATGAAACAGTAAAAAATTATGATATTGTTGGACCAATATGTGAAACTGGTGATTTTTTAGGTAAAAACAGAGAGTTAGCCTTAAAAGAAGGCGATTTATTAGCAATACGTGGCAGCGGTGCCTATGGTTTTGTAATGAGTTCCAATTATAATAGTCGTCCACGAATACCAGAAATAATGGTAGATCAAGATCGTGTATATCTAATACGCAGACGTGAGACTATAGATGATTTACTGGCATTGGAAAATATTATTAATAATTAGCCTAACATTTATTTATATAAATGTAGAAGCAATACAATGCAAACGAGGCAAATCTTGTGGTAATGCTTGTATTGCTATTGATAAAACATGTCACAAACTTATTATTTATAGCTGGAGAGACTTAAAGACAGGAACATTATATATATCAAGCAAAAAACCGGAATGGTATAAAAATCCGAAATGGCCTATTTTTAGGCCATTTGCAGAAACTGAAATTATTTTATTTAAATAAATCCGTCATTGCCTTTTTAAAAGCCCTAATAGCATCAGGTGCTTCTATATCCATAATTTGTTGACTGGCAAAATGTTTTTCTTTCATCAAAGCTTCGACTTGTTCGCCAAAATAACGTAGAAAATCAAAGCCAGCTTCACCATTATTAAAACTTAATCCGGCATAATCTTCTGCTCGTTTATTGATTAAATCAATAAACGCTTGACGGTGTTCTCCTTCACCTAACAAATCTTTTTTATTTCCAGCAAAAGTATCTGCCATATGTTGCGCTAAAGCAACAATAAAAGCCTTCCGCTTTTCATCATCCATTTGTTTATAGGCTAATCTATCAGCAACTTGCAGCAAAAATGTTAAAAATTCTCCTATTATATCAAGACGATGGTTATTACTTGTTGTGTCGTAGCCCTTCTTTTCTAATTCTAATACTGCATTACCAGAAATTGTCCAACTAATAAAACCTAATGCTCCCGCTATATCTTCAATAGTTTGCGGTTTTGCACGTTTGTTCCAACGACTTTTAATTTTCATAATTAATCAATTTTCTGCTTCTTTTCTTGTCAAAACTTAATTTTTCATCACGATGATAAATCTTTGTAGAGCTTATCATAGATGTAGTAGGAGTATAATTATATACTCTATATAGAGGCATGGATTGATAAATTGTAGGTTTAATAATATAAGTTTTTTTTGGCATCAATGGTACTTGAGGCCATAATAACATTATTATAGATACCATAATTGGTATATATATTATACTTTTTCTGTGCCAAGCTGGTACTTGGTATGATAATTTATGAGTATATTCAATATATTGAATTATCTCACGTTCACGTTCTGCTTTTTTTATCGCTTCAAGTATGTATGACATTATATTGTAAATAAAGATGCGTGTAATAAAGCCTGTGTATAATCATGTTGTGGATTCTTAAATAATTGCTCAGTTTCACCCTGTTCCACAAATTTACCATGACGCATTACAATTATACGGTGAGATATAGCGCGAATTACTTTTAAGTCATGGCTGATAAATAAGTAACTGATATTATGTTTTTGTTGTAAGTTTTCTAGTAATTGCAACACTTGTTTTTGTACGGATACATCTAAAGCACTAGTTGGTTCATCTAGTAAAATTAATTTTGGTTCTAAAATCACAGCTCGTGCAATAGCAATACGTTGTCGTTGCCCGCCTGAAAATTCATGAGGATAACGTTTTAAGACATTGGCTTCTAATCCTACCTCAGTTAAGATATTAATAATACGTTCACGTCGCTGCTTACGACTTAATTCTGGAGAATGAATTACCAAACCTTCACCAATAATATCTTCTATCGTCATACGTGGTGATAAGGAAGAATAAGGATCTTGAAAAACCACCTGAAAACTACGACGCAAGGGCGTTAATTGCGAATAATCAACATCGCCGCTACAGTCTTGTAATTTTAATAGACACATTCCTAATGTAGTTTTACCTGAGCCTGATTCTCCAACTACACCTAAAGTTTCTCCGGGTAATATATGAAGATTTGCATTATCAACCGCTTTAATTTTCGTGTTTTTGATTACAAATTCACAATTAACATTTTTAGCTTCTAATAAAGGAGCTGGTTTAGAGTTATAATCATATTCGGTTTGAATTCTTTCAGGTTGGCTATTTAGTAGGTGTTTGGTATAAGGATGTTGAGGATTTTTAAATAAATTATCTACACTGGCAGTTTCAACTAAATTACCTTGTTGCATCACACAAATGCGTTTAGCAAAGCGTTTTACCAAATTTAAATCATGACTAATTAATAACACCGCCATACCAAATTCTTTTTGCATCTTTTCTAATAACTCAATTATTTGCAACTGAATTGTGACATCTAATGCAGTAGTTGGCTCATCAGCAATCAACAATTTAGGATTACAAGCCAATGCCATTGCAATCATAACACGTTGACGTTGCCCACCAGATAGAGTATGAGGATAAACATTAAAACGTTTATCAGGTTCAGGAATACCGGTTAAATCCAATAACTCAATCATACGACGACGAGCGGCAGCACGGCTGATACCTTCATGTATCAATAAAGGTTCTATTAATTGTGTGCCAATAGGATAAACAGGATTTAACGAAGTCATTGGCTCCTGAAAAATCATAGCAACATCTTTACCACGCACACGACGTAATTCGGCTTTACTAAATTCCAGCAAATTTTTAGAATTCAATTCTATAGAACCACTAGGATAAGTTACACGCCGCTTATCATGTAATTGTAAAATAGACAAAGCCGTCACTGATTTACCTGAACCGGATTCACCAACTAAGGCTAATTTTTCGCCGGCTTGAATATCCAAACTAACATTATGAACAACTTCTTTTTTACCAAAAGCAACTGAAAAATTTTTAATACTTACTAATGAACTCATATTTAATTACCTTATTAAAACCACGTTATTGGCTATTATGGAGTTTAACTAATTTACCACATAGTTGGCAATGTTAGGGTAAATAACAGCTATTGACAAATTAGTTAAATATTATTATAATTATTATAAAGCTACTCAATGATTAATAAAAGCGAACAAAAAAATATGCCAAAAATTGAAGGTGAAATTTTCTCATTAAAGAAAATAAATGAAGATATAGTAACCATGTCAGATGAAGACATAAATGCTAAGTATAAAAGAGGTGAAATACGTATTGTTACAGAACAAGCTCGCTATCCTGTGAAAAGTATAAAAAGCATGATCGATAGTGGAGATTACAAGTTAAACCCTGAATATCAAAGAAGAAAACGCTGGGATAAAGGAAGAAAATCTAGATTAATAGAATCTTTTATTATGAATGTGCCGCTGCCTCCTATCTTTTTATACGAGTATGATTATTCAAAATTTGAAGTCATGGATGGATTGCAAAGATTAACATCAATTGTTGATTATTATAGTGGTAACTTTGCTTTAGAAAGTCTTGAATATTGGAAAGAGTTAGATGGTAAAAAGTATCATGAATTACCAGTAGAAATACAAAAAGGAATTGATAGAAGGTATATATCTTCAATAATCTTGCTTGAAGAAACAGCAAAAACACCTGAAGAAGCAGAAGAATTAAAACAAATTGTTTTTGAAAGGTTAAATAGTGGTGGCGAAAAATTAACAGCCCAAGAAACAAGAAATGCACTTTACAATGGGAAATTTAATCAATTATGTCTAAAACTTTCAAAGAATGATAATTTTAGAAAAATGTGGCAAATTCCATTAGAAAGTGATGGAGAAGAAAAATTATTGACTAGTGACGCTTATCGAAAAATGGATGATGTTGAATTAGTTTTAAGATTCTTTGCTTATCGTTTTCTAGATAAGTTTTCAGGCACAATTGAAGATTTCTTAGATGAATATTTAAAACAAGCAAATCAATTTCCAGACAGCACATTACTTGAATTAGAAAACTTATTTACACAAAGCATTGAAATAGCCTATGAAATATTTGGTGAAAAAGCATTCATTGCACCTGCATATGAGAGACAATTCACAAAACCACAAAAAGTAATTTATGATCCATTAATGCAGTCAATAGCAAACAATATCAGTAAAAAATATCAGATATTACATCATGCAAAAGAGATAAATAATACGCGATATGATAAGAAACATTTCAGTGATGGTAGCAAATTTTTTGAGGGAAGAAACAACCTTCCATCAAAGGTTAAAGCCAGAATTGAATATTTTGATAATTTATTTAAGAAATACATAAACTAGGCTTTAATATGCAAGATATTTCATTACAACATTTTTTCAATGATATCAATAATGTTAAAGAATATATAAAGCATATAGATCTAACTAATAAGCTTGAGGCTGCCACTCGAAATTCAAATGAACAATCACTAAAAATATTTAACGAGCATTTGCATAGTTTTGGAAAATCAAAAAAAATATTTGAATATAAAGCTATTATCATTTCACTATATGGCATAATAGAAAAACATATTGGCATTTGGATACAAGAACATATTGATACACTTCCTAATATTATTAAGAGCTATAATGACTTACCCAGCACACTCCGCAAAAATAATTTTGATTTATCTGTCAAATTAATTTCATTAGTCAATGAGAATAGATTTGTCAAATACGAACATTTGACAAAAGAAGACTTATTACTTAGCTTAAGCCATTGTATTAGTAACCCATCCGACTATAAACTTAACAGAGATGCTTTTTCCCCATTATCTGGAAACCTAAAACATTCAAAAATAATTGAGGCTTTTAAATCTCTCGATATTGAATTGCTAACAAAGCTTAAACTTAATGAGCAATTTTCTATATTTCTAAAGCAGAAATTTGGTAAGAATATTTCAAATAGAGGAGATGAGTTATTTGCAATAATAGATGATCTTGTAATTCGTAGAAATGAGATTGCTCATGGCGCAGATATTGATAATATATTAAATATCACAGAGTTTGATAATTATATTGAATTTTTGGAAAACTATGGAAAAGCTATATTTGAAACTATTGTTGAAAAAGAACTTGAATATGAAACTCAGTTTTTGCGTACTGAAATAGTAAATGTCAAAGGGGTTTTTAAAAAGGGTTCAATTTTATGCTTTGAAATTGAAAATAATAAAATTAAAATAGGAGACTATATCATTATAAAAACTCCTGATCAAAAATTTATAAAAAAAGAAATTTTAGAAATTCAAAAAGATAATAAAATATTTAATAACCTAGATATCGATAGTAAAACAGATATTGGCGTAAATTTAGGTAGTGGAATTACAAAAAAACAGAATTTTTATATTTGATACTAAAACTAACTAATGAACTCATCTTTTATTACCTTACTAAAACCACGTTATTGGCTATTATGGGCTGGAATTGGCTTATTATGGAGTTTAACCCGTTTACCACATAGCTGGCAACGTTTTACAGGCAAAAAACTAGGATTATTATTTTATAAACTAGCTAATCGTCGTCGTAAAATTGCAAGCATAAATATTAAACTATGTTTTCCTCAACTAAATGAAAAACAACAAAATAAACTAGTACGTCAACATTTTGAATCATTAGGAATGGGATTACTAGAAATGCTAAGTGCATGGTGGTTGCCAGATAAACGTCTAGAATCTCTAGGAACAATTTCAGGCTTAGAACACTTAGATGCCGCATTAAAACGCGGCAAAGGCGTAATTTTACTAAGTGCCCATTTTACATCACTAGAAATTGGAACTCGCTTTTTAACCATGCACACTGCAATTCATGCCACCTATCGCCCACATGAAAACCCAGTAATTGAACATTTTATGCAAAAAAGTCGAGAAAGTCGTGCAGAAAAAGCCATACCTCGTGAAGCAGTGCGAGAAATGATACGTAGTTTAAAGCAAAACAAAGCACTATGGTTTGCCAGCGATCAAAATTTTGGACATAAAAATAGCATCTTTGCAGATTTTTTTGGAATACCAGCGGCAACTAACACCGCAATTTCACGTATTGCCAAAATAAGCGGCGCCGCTGTAATTCCATTTTTCACTCAAAGAACAGAAAATGGCTATAAAGTAATATTATTACCAGCCATAAAAATGCAAGCAGCTTTAGAAGACGCTACCAAAATTAATCAACTGATAGAAACACAGACTAGAAACGCACCCGAACAATATTTATGGGTACATAGACGCTTTAAAGATCGCCCAGAAGGAGAAACTAACATTTATTAAATAACATTTAACCTACCATCACAAACAATACTTTCATTTAAAATCCAATTATTTTTAATAAAAGCAATAATTTCATTACGATAAACATGACCAGTATCATCTTGAGGCAAATTTGTTAAATCCATACCAATTATATGCTCAGCTAATCCAGCACCAATTGTTTTACCATTCCAACCTTCTGCACCACGTAAGGTAAGAAAATCACTTAAAGCAACTTTAAAAACCAGATCTAACTGCTCATCAATTGCTTGATTATGCAACATAATATCTTCTGCTACGGCAGTAGTTGCATCATAATTTAACTTAATAGTATAACGTAGGGCACTAGAAAAATGTAAAAAACCACGTGATATATATTCTTTTAAATCAGGAGCTTGCTTACTTTTTAACTCTTCAGGGCGTACAATACGTTGTGCATTACTCATCAACATATCCTTAATTTGTTGCCCTGTCATATCAACTATAACTATAGTATCTGCAAATGGCATCACCTGATACCAATCGTTAAAACTAATTTCTGAATTAACAATTCCACCACTGATGCCAGAAGCATTAAAAGCGGCAATATCAACTTTATTCATAGTTTGTGCAACAATAGCGTCATTCATAAAATTTGCAATTACCGTTTCACCAATATAACGATCTTGCATATTTTTACTACAGCTAATATCCTCTGCACAATTTAATACCCCAATAATTTCTTCTAACTTATCATCCAACATTCCATATAACGGAGCCATCACCGATTGCTCAAATCCTATATCTATATCAGCTTCATCCTCATGTCTTTTTATAGGAATAAGATTAGCATTAACTTGTGATTGCAAACAAGTTTCTGATTGTACAAAAGAAAAAATTACTTGACCCAAATAATTACCTTTCGCGCTAGCTTGCACAATTGGCACATTATGACCATACACCTCCAAGCGATTTTCATTCAACTTTAAGTGCATATGCCCACCAACAATCACCATTGGTTTATCAGTTATTGCAGCCGCTGTCTCAGCAATTTCTATATCACCTACATCAAGTTCATGTCGAACTTGACCATTCATTTTACCATTATAACCGACATGACTTAAGATAATGACCATGTCTGACAATGGAGCAATATCTGATATTGTATTTTTCAAACTAAGCAATATGTCACCTACATTGAAATTAGGATCATCCTTTTGCCTAACTAAAGTTTTTTGTTGAGTCGTTAAACCAATGATACCAATTCTCAAACCTTTAGCTATACCAATAATAGCCGGATGATAATGATCAGCGGTTAAATTTTTAGAACCATATAAATTAGCCGATAAAACCGGAAAATTAGCATTAGTTTCAATAGCCTTAGCCAACAAAGCAGAACCTCGATCAAGCTCATGATTACCAATAACCGCAGCATCTAAACCAGCTTCAGAATAAGCAATATATGCAGCACTAGCCTTAAAACTATCCACATCAAAACCCAATAACTCATCTAATGGATTATTCATATGATCATCGCCAGCCGAGACAAATAATATAATCTCATTATCAGCCGCTTGCGCTTTTGCATCTTTAACAATCTTAACCATTTGAGAAAAAACATGTGTATCGTCTTTATCCTTATTAATAATCCTCAACTCATTATGCAAATCATTAAAATGGAAAATACGCAAAGTGATTTCATCACCTGTTTTAAGTTGTAGCTCTGGAAAACTACCTGTTAAATTTGGATTACAATCATCCTCAAGAATATATAATGATTCAAAATTGCCTTTGGGATTACACTTACCTAATTTGAGATTAGCCATATTAATAATTTATATTTGGTATATAAGTTTGTAAATCATCAGGTGCATTGGATAATCCACCTCTACCAGTAACAACAAAAGTACTCAATTCAGATTGAGTATCATTTATTATTGAACAATCTTGTTTTATTACTAACTTATCATCTATAAAAAATTCTATTGGTAAAGTACTTATATCTATATTATAAATATCATCAATTTTAATATCACCAACACGCCCAGTTTCAGAAGAAGCCGTTATTTGATTACCCCTTGAAATATCTGAATCACTAATAATTAAAATAAACCCACCATCACCGCCGCTAGCATTAGCAAATATCTTACTATCCTGTATATTAAATAAACTTGGATTGCCTATTGCTAAATTACCACCATTACCTATTCCACCTTTCACAGTAGCACTTAACTCACTACTATTCATTTTAAAACATTTTCTAGCACTCAGAATAATATTGCCACCCTGAGCTGTTTCAGCATTAGTCGAAATAGTCGCATCATCCAATGCTAATATATTAGAATTTATATAAATATTACCTGCATTAGCCAAACTACTATTGCTACTAGTATTAATATTACTATTAATCAACTCAAACTCATTAGCATTAATAAAAATACTACCAGCATCCCCACCAATTCCACGATTCAATGAACTACTACTAATTTGGCTTTGTTGATCAAGTATTGCTTTCTGAGCCACATTAACAATAATAGTACCAGCTTTACCGGGGCCAAAAGTTTGACTCTCTATGCTAGACTTATTCATAATCAAATTATTAGCTTGAATATCAATAATTCCACCATTTTGTGTCTCAGAATTAGCTAAAATATTACTATTATCTAATATAAATTTACCAGCGCGAATATAAATATTACCAGTTTTTACCTTACCAGCATCAATATTACTATTATTTTTAAGCACTATATTATTAATAGCCGCAAGATCAATACGCCCAGCATCCTCAGCATTTAATTGACTACCATCAAGACTAATATTAGCAGCAGAAATAGACAAAGTATTACCAGTTCGTACAGACAAATTACTTTGCTCAAACTCAATAGATCCTGCATCATCTAAAAAACCAAAATCCACAGGGGCAGCACTAATTAAGACGCTAGCTTTCTCTGGATTAGCATCAAAAAAACCCCTATCCCCTAAATATATTTTACTCGCAGTAGTTAAATATATAGAACCCTGAATATCAAGCACAGCATTTGGACCAAAACTAAATCCATATGGATTCATTAAATATAAATTAGCATTAACAATTTCAGAACGGATTTCACCATCAATCAGACTTTGTTTACCGCCAGTAATACGCCCAATAATATTTTCAATATCATTTGAACCAGAAAAAATCACTACTTGTTCTTTATTTAAATTAAATTCCTCAAAACTATAAAATACATTACTACCATACTGTTTACCCATACTTGGTGTAATTTGAAATTTAATACCATCAATCTTTATAGGAGGAACTATATCAGCATATATAACCGAAGAATATAATAATAGTGCAATAAAAAAAATCATTAGTCAAAAGCACCAATCATTAAAAACGGTGCCCAATATAAAGGATGCTTATATTTATGATTTTTTAAAAAAGATAACTGTGCAGCTTGCAAAGCCTTAGCCTTGGGTAATTTTTGCAATTGCTTATAAAATTCAATCATTAAAGTTGTTGTAGCCTCATCATCAATTAACCATAAACTTGCTAAAGCACTTCTAGCACCTGCCTTAATCGCAACACCAGCTAAACCCAATGCCGCCTGATCATCACCCACCGCTGTTTGACAAGCACTTAAACTTAATAACTCTAATGGTTCTTGACGACGCTTATTTAGCTTTATCAAATTTTCTAATTGATTCAAAGCTATTTTCTTATCATAAGCAACTAAAAAAGTTTCATTAGGCTGACTTTTAAATTGACCATGTGAAGCAATATGTATTATTGAATAACTATTTGTTTTTAAGGCTGAAGTAAAATTTTTGACGGTAAATTGTCGATTTAATAATTGAGTGACATTTTTATAAAGTCTATTTATAGCTTTAACTTCACGAGAAACACTAGATAAAGCCGGAAAATTTTGCACAGCTTCTGATAAGCCAGCTAAAAAAATCTTATTGCTTCTGCTTTTTAACTTAGATTTACTAATCATTAAATTCGGCATGGTGACAATAGCATACTTACTAATAAGAAATTGTTTACCATCATATAAAGCAGCAAAAGGAATGGTACGCAATACCCCATCAGGCACTATAATTAAAGTATCTAAATTCGCGATATGCCTTGATAATGGAACAATTAACCAACGATATAAAATCTGAGCATAATTCAAATAATCGTGTTGCTTCCCTGTTTCTAACTCCAGACGAAAATCATTAACCTTATCTTTTAATTCAGTTGCAGCAACCGATAAAACAAACTGTTTTATGTTACCATTAGACATAATTAATAGAATTTCAATACGATTTTTTAAAACAATTGGATATATAATACCGACATTACTAGGAATCTTTTGCTTTAACAAACTTTCCTGCTCTAAAAAAGAACAATAACTATCAAAATAATCTTCTAATTCAACCTTTTTAAAATCTTCAATAACATCAATCGCCTCTCTAAACCTCTTTTGCTGCAACAATAAATCGGCTAAATCAAAATAAATTATACCAATTCGCTCACGAAAAGACTTAATTGTGTTACGATAACCAATAGTTAAAGGCTGACGAACTTCTTGTAAACTATGTTTTGCTTGCTGATAAGCCTTAATAGCCTCACGTGTTTTAGCCAATGCCTTAAAGATTCTCCCTAACTGCCATTGCCAACGATATAGAATCTCAGAGCTTTGCTCCATAAAAATTGCTCGTCGCGTTAAAATTAAAGCCTCAGCATAACGTTTCTTGATTTCATATAAATGTCCTAAAAAACCATAACTATAAGAAATTAAATGACTATTTTTTAACTGTTTAGCTAAAAATAGGGCAGTAGTTAAACTTTGATAAGCCAGTTTTTCAGCTTCAAATTGTAATGCTAGCTTACCAACACTTAGAAATCCAAAGGCTTTGGCGTAAGTATTGCTTGATACTAGCTTAAATTGTTGTTGTGCAGCGGATAAGTTATTGATAGCATCTTCCAAATTTTGATTATAAAAATTTGCGTATGCCATATTTATCAATATACGCCCTGCTAAGATATGATTTTTTGCAGCTAATTTTAAAGCTTTATTATATTTTTTGATAGCTTTAGTATAATATGCCTCAACAGTTAATATATTACCTAAATTATTTAGGATACTAGCATCTAATATAGTCGGTATATTAACATTGGTACTTAATTTTGTAATTTTATCAGCATATTGACGCGCTTTTAAATCTTGTCGTTTAGCAAGATAATCATCACTCTTTTTGAGCAATGATTGAATTTCTGTATTAGTATTAGCAAAAACAACACTGCTTAAACATAACAATAATAAATATATATTTATCTTCACAATGACTCCCTGTATATTTTTAATGGGTCCAACTGCATCGGGTAAAACCGACTTAGCATTATCCCTAGTTAAACACTTAGCTTGTGACATAATTAGTGTTGATTCAGCTATGGTATATAAACAGATGGATATTGGCACAGCTAAACCTAACAAAGATATTTTAGCTCAAACCCCTCACCGCCTGATTGACATTCGCGATCCTGCTGATCCATATTCAACAGCAGAATTTCGTCAAGATGCCCTAGCCGAAATTAAAACTATCCATGCCGCTGGCAGAATTCCCTTATTAGTAGGCGGTACAATGCTCTACTTTCACACATTACAACAAGGCATATCTGAATTACCTTCCGCTAATCCAGAAATACGTACACGTTTAAATCTTGAAGCTGAACAAATTGGCTGGAAAGCCATGCACCAACGTCTAACTGAAATTGATCCAATTTCAGCCCAACGCATTCATTTCAACGATCCACAACGCATTCAAAGAGCATTAGAAGTCTATGAAATATCTGGTAAAACCATGACAGAATGGTATGCTCAAAAACCAGCACAAGCTTGGCATTATCCAACCATTAAATTAATTTTATCTCCAACAGAGCGACATATTTTACATGAAAAAATAGCCCAGCGTTTTCAAATTATGCTATCACAAGGATTTATTGAAGAAGTTCGTGCCTTGTTTGAACGCGGTGATTTAAATTTAGATTTACCCGCTATTCGTAGTGTAGGCTATCGTCAAGTTTGGAATTATTTAATGGGGAAATTAAATAAAGATGAATTGGCTGAACTGGCAATTATTGCCACTAGACAATTAGCTAAGCGGCAACTTACCTGGTTACGTACTCAAAAAGATGCAATTTGGTTTGATAGTCAACAACAAAATATAACATCAACTGTCTCGATAATAAGGAGAAAAATATTATGAATAAAGGGCAAACATTACAAGATCCTTTTTTAAATGTATTACGCAAAGAACGTATATCAGTCTCAATTTACCTAGTAAATGGGATTAAATTACAAGGGCAAATTGACTCATTTGATCAATTTGTAATTTTATTAAAAAATAGTGTCAGTCAAATGGTTTATAAACACGCCATTTCTACCGTAGTTCCATCACGCCCAATAAAAATTCCATATGACAACCCAGAAGATACTGAAAAAGAAGCATCATAAGCATGTTTGAACGACCAAATAGTGGTGACAACGCGATCTTAGTATCAATGATATTTCGCAATCATGCGGATCAACCACCACTAGATGAATTTGCTGAATTAGCAACTTCAGCCGGTGCGAAGCTTATAGCCTCAATTACTGGTACACGCATCACACCCGATCCTAAATATTTTATTGGGCGTGGTAAACTAGCTGAAATTGAAGCAGTGATAGCTGATAATGAAGTTGATGTAGTCTTGTTTAATCACAATCTAAGCCCAGCGCAAGAACGTAATTTAGAACGTATATTATCTTGTAGAGTATTAGATAGAACAGGAGTTATTTTAGATATATTTGCCCAACGCGCTCGTTCTTTTGATGGTAAATTACAAGTTGAATTAGCACAACTAAAACATCTATCTACACGCTTAATACGTGGTTGGACCCATTTAGAACGGCAAAAAGGCGGTATTGGTTTACGCGGACCGGGTGAAACACAGTTAGAAACTGATAGACGCTTAATTAGTGTACGCATAAACGCAATCAATAAACGCCTAGTTAAAGTAACACAACAACGTGAATTAAGTAGAAAAGCACGAAATCGTGCCCAATTACCTCTAATATCACTAGTTGGTTATACCAATGCGGGTAAATCGACATTATTTAATAACCTAACTGAAGCCTCAGTTTTCGCAGCAGATCAACTATTTGCAACTTTAGATACTACTTTACGTAGAATTACTTTGCCAAATAAATCTGCAATTATTTTAGCCGATACAGTTGGTTTTATACAAAAATTACCACACAATCTAATAGCAGCATTTCATGCAACTCTTGATGAAACACGTCAAGCAGATTTATTATTACATATTGTAGATGCAAATGACACTGAACGGCAATTACGCATAGAACAGGTAAATGAAGTTCTAGCTGAAATAGGAGCCGCTGAAGTGCCACAAATTATCATATATAATAAAATAGACTGTTTGGATAATTGTGCTGCACGTTATGAACGTGATGCTAATGGTAAAATAAATAAAATATGGTTATCAGCAGTTACTGGTGCAGGTATTGATTTATTAAAACAAGCTTTGATTGAACATCAAAATACAGTGATTTGTCAAGTACGTGTGCCAGTAAATGCAGGTGATGTACGTGCGCGTTTATATGCAGAAGCCTTAGTATTGGATGAAAAATATGCAGATAATGGTGACAGCTTAATTGAAGTCCAAATATCCGCAGACTTATTAAATCAAATAATTAAAGTTAAATAACAATCATAAAAGGAATATATATGGCTTGGAATGAACCGGGTGGTAATGGTAATAAAGACCCATGGGGGCATAAAAAAAATGAACAAGGTCCTCCTGACTTAGACGAAGTATTTCAAAAAATACAGAAGAAAATGGGCAATATACTTGGAAATGGAAATGGAAATGAACCAGATGGCAATGGTGGTGGCGGAAGCCTCAGTTGGTCAGCCATCGGTTTTTTAGCCGTAATATTCTTATTGATATGGAGTTTATTCGGTTTTTATACTATACAACCAGCAGAATTGGGAGTTGTAACTCAATTTGGACGTTATAAAGAAACTACTGAACAAGGTTTAAATTGGCATATACCTTATCCAATTGAAACTGTTCAAAAAGTTAATGTTGAACAAGTACAAGCAATCAATCATCGCGCCTTAATGTTGACTAAAGATGAAAATATTGTAGTAATTGAACTAGTTGTACAATACCGCATTAAAAATGCTGAAAATTACTTATTTAAAGTAGATGGTCCTCAAGATACACTTCGTCAAGCCACTGAAAGTGCTTTACGTGAAATTGTTGGTTCTAGTACAATGGATGATGTTTTAACTAGTGAACGTACTCGTGTAGCTATGGAAACTAAAGAAGTCATTCAAAATATTATTGACCCTTATGAAGTTGGCTTAACTGTTACCAGCGTAAATATGCAAAATGCTCAGCCACCAGCAGCAGTTCAAGCCGCTTTTGCTGATGTAATTAAAGCCCGTGAAGATGAAGAACGGAGTAAAAATAAAGCCAATGCCTATGCTAACGGAGTTATAGAAAAAGCCAAAGGTACGGTTGATAGATTAATAGAAGAAGCGGAAGCTTATAAAGCACAAGTAACTGCAAAATCTATTGGTGATACTCAACGCTTCTTAAGTGTTTTAACCGCATATGAAAAAGCTCCAGATATTACTCGCCAACGTTTATATATAGAAACAATGGAATCTGTATTATCTAAAACCAGTAAAATAATGGTTGATATAAAAAGTGGTAATAATTTAATGGTTTTACCTTTAGATAAATTACTTGGTAAACAAGCTAGCATTGATGCAAATCCATTATCAAATATAACGGAAGGCAATTCTTCTAGTGCAAACCAAAATACACCATCAATTATTAGAAACGACGATTTACGTAGTAGAGGAGCACGCTAATGGCAGCAAATAAAATGATCGTAGGAATATTGGGATTAATATTCTTATTAATTGGATTAATGTGTGTCTTTACAGTTAAAGAAACTGAATTGGCTTTAATGTTACGTTTTGGTAAAGTGGTTCCTGCTAAATTTGAACCGGGATTACATTTTAAAATTCCTATTTATCACACTATTCGTAAATTTAATAAACGTGTTCAAACACTTGATGCTCAACCTGAACATTTTTTAACTAATGAAAAGAAAAACTTAATTGTTGATTCTTTCGTTAAATGGCAAATTGTTGATGTAGTTAAATATTATACCAGTGTTAGTGGTCAATCTTTAAGAGCTAAACAACGTTTAGCTGAACTGATTGCCGATGGTTTACGTAGTGAATTTGGTAAACGTACCATTAAAGAAGTGGTCTCTGATGATCGTGCTAATGTGATGGAAATTATCACCACAGAAGCAAAAAAACGTGCGATTCAATTTGGTATTAAAATTGTCGATGTTCGCATCAAGAGAATTGAATTACCTAGAGAAGTTAGCAGCTCAGTTTATCGACGTATGGAAGCAGAACGTGAACAAGATGCTAAACAATTACGTTCTCAAGGTGAAGCCGAAGCTGTACGTATTCGGGCTAGAGCAGATCGTGAAAGTGTAGAAACAATTGCGATAGCAAAACAAAAATCACAACAAATACGTGGTCAAGGTGAGGCTACAGCAACTGATACTTATGCAGTAGCTTATACTAAAAATCCTGAGTTTTACGCGCTATATCGTAGTTTAAATGCTTATAAAGAAACCTTTAAGGATCGAAGTGATGTATTATTAATACAACCAGATTCTGAATTCTTTAAGTTTTTTAAACATAGTACTGCTGATAAATAAAATCCACCCCCGCTTAGGGGGAATTTAGACTATGTGGAAAGAATTTTTTATTGCTTTTGCGTTATTATTAGTCATTGAAGGAATTATGCCATTCATTAATCCAAATGTTTGGCGTAAAGCCTTAGAGGCAACAAGTAAATTGAATAATAATACAGTGCGCTTAATTGGTTTTCTTAGTATGATGAGCGGCGTAATATTACTATATTTAATACATTAGTCTATTGAGAGAAGACATCATGGGTAAAAACCTTGTAGTCATTGGCACCCAATGGGGCGATGAAGGTAAAGGGAAAATTGTCGATTTATTAACTGAACGCGCTGTTGCTGTGACTCGTTTTCAGGGAGGGCATAATGCCGGGCATACGCTTCTTATTAAAGAAGAAAAAACTGTTTTACATTTAATTCCTTCTGGAATTTTGCGTGAAGGTGTAGAATGTTTAATAGGTAATGGTGTAGTACTATCACCTAGTGCCTTATTAGAAGAAACTCACATGTTGGAAGCCAAAGGGATTCCAGTACGAGAACGTTTGCGTATTAGTCATGCCTGTTCTTTATTATTGCCCTATCATGTAGCCCTTGATCAAGCTCGCGAACTAGCTCGCGGTAAAGCCAAGATTGGAACTACTGGGCGTGGAATTGGTCCAGCTTATGAGGACAAAATTGCTCGACGCGGCTTACGTATGAGTGATTTATTGGATTGTGACAGCTTTGCTAAAAAACTACGTATTGTAATTGAATATCATAATTTTGCACTAAAACATTATTATAAAACTGAAACTGTTGATTATCAAAAGATATTAGATGAAACTTTAAGTCATGCTGATACCTTAATACCAATGATTACAGATGTTCCAGAATTATTAGCAGAATTACGTAATGATGGAAAAAACATACTATTTGAAGGCGCACAAGGTACTTTATTAGATATTGATCAAGGAACTTATCCCTTTGTAACATCTTCCAATACTACAGCCGGAGGAGCAGCTACAGGTAGCGGCGTAGGACCTAGAGATTTAGATTATATTTTAGGAATTACAAAAGCTTATACTACAAGAGTAGGAGCTGGACCATTTGTCACCGAATTATTTGATGACATAGGAGAACTTTTATCACAGAAAGGGCATGAATATGGCGCAACTACTGGTCGTTCAAGACGCTGTGGTTGGTTTGACGCTGTAGCTTTACGACGTGCGCGTATTGTGAATAGCCTTACAGGTATCTGTTTAACCAAATTAGATGTACTAGACGGCTTAGAAACAATTAAAATTTGTATAGCTTATAATTGCGATAATCAAGAATTAACCACACCACCAATAGATTTAGACGCTTTAAATCGTTGCGAACCAATCTACATTGAAATGCCCGGTTGGCAAGAATCAACGGTAGGTTTAAATGATTATCAACAATTACCAGCAAATGCACGTGCTTACATAGAGAAATTAGAAAGCTTACTTGACGTTCCTATAGATATTATTTCTACTGGTGCTGAACGTAATGAAACTATTATTAAGCAGCATCCTTTTGATTAACATTTGATTTTGTTGGGCTTCCTTTCGTCAGCCCAACCTACTAATTTAAATCCCCCTTCAACTCATAAATCATCTCCAACGCCTCTTTAGGAGTCATATCATCAGGTGACAATTTTTCTAATTTGCTTATTACTGGGTTAGTATTTGTTTGTTGACTTTCTAATTTTTGAAGCCGAAGCTGAGCTTGTTTTACTATATGTTCAGGCACACCTGCTAATAAAGCTACCTGTAAACCATAACTTTTATTTGCGGCTCCTTCTTTTACGGTGTGCATAAATCTTAAAGTATCATCTTGTTCTATCGCCTCTAAACATACATTATGTATCCTGTTAAATTTTTCAGGCAAGCGCGTTAATTCAAAATAATGAGTCGCAAACAAAGTATATGCCCCAATCGTATTAGCTAAATACTCTACACAAGCCCATGCCAAAGACAAACCATCAAAAGTACTAGTACCACGTCCAACTTCATCCATTAACACCAAACTATGAGAAGTTGCATTATGTAAAATATTAGCAGTTTCAATCATTTCTACCATAAAAGTAGAACGCCCACCAGCCAAATCATCATTTGCACCAATACGGGTAAAAATTCCATCTATCGGACCCAATATTGCCTGTTGAGCCGGAACAAAACTACCAATATGAGCCAATAAAACTATTAAAGCAGTTTGACGCATATAAGTACTTTTACCACCCATATTCGGAGAAGTCAAAATCAACATACGCCGCTGTTCATCTAATCGTAAATCATTAGGAATAAAAGTCTCATCTTGCACAGCCTCAACAACAGGATGTCGCCCTTCAATAATTTCAATACCCTCCTTATTAGAAAATTCCGGTGGATATAACTTCAAAGTATTAGCTCGTTCAGCAAAATTATTTAGCACATCCAATTCAGCTAAAGCGGCACTGCTAGCTTGTAATTTATCTAATGATTTAGCAATTTTCTCTAATAAACACTCATATAAATACTTTTCTCTACTTAAAGCTCGCTCCTTCGCGCTTAAAACTTTATCCTCAAAAGTTTTTAACTCATCAGTGATATAACGTTCAACAGCTTTTAAAGTTTGACGACGTATATAATTATCAGGAACTGTTTTATTCCTAGCAACTTCTATATAATAACCATGTACTCTATTAAAACCAACTTTTAACTTAGCAATTCCACTACGCTCACGTTCACGCTGTTCTAACTCTATTAAATATTCACCAGCATTTTCACTTAAACCAGATAATTCATCAAATTCTTTATCATACTTAGGCGCGATAACACCACCATCACGAATTAACATTGGTGGATTTTCAACAATCGCAGACTTTAATAACTGATAAAGCTCCGGAAAAGTTCCAATTTGCTTAGATAGATTTTGTATATATTTATTACTAATTTTAGTTAAAACTTGTTGTAAATCAGGTAAATTTCCTAAAGCAGTTCTTAAATTAGTTAAATCCCTTGGGCGTGCGGATTTTAAAGCAATTCGTGTTAAAATTCGCTCAATATCACCAATAGCACGTAATTTTTGATATACATCATCAACACACTGCTGCTCCAACAAACTGCCAACACTATCATGACGTGCCCTTAAAATTTTAATATCTCGCAACGGGCGATGTAACCAGCGGCGCAACAAACGCCCACCCATTGGAGTAGCACACTCATCCATAACATTAACCAGAGTATGTTCAGCTTTACCAATAATACGACTATCAAGCTCCAAATTGCGCCTACTAGCAACATCTAAAAAAATACTATCTTCGCGCCGCTCCCAATGCAAAGCCTTAATATGAGGTAAAGCAGACTTCTGTGTTTCACGCACATATTGTAATAAACAACCAGCCGCTCTTAAAGCCACTATCAAATCTTCACAACCGAAACCAGATAAATCTCGTGTCACAAACTGCTTGGTTAATAAACGTCGTGCCGTATCCAAATCAAAATACCAAGCATATTGTTGACGTATAGGTAACTTAGGCAAATGTAAGTCGCTATTTTCACTGACTAATAATTCCTTGGGTGACAAGCGTTCCAATTCATTATAAAGTAAATTCTCCCCCTCTAGTTCCATAACAGAAAAACGCCCACTAGCCAAATCCAAACTAGCAATACCAATAAGATTATCAACAACATGAATAGCCACCAACAAACTTTCCTGACGCTCCTCCAACAAAGCCTCATCAGTAACAGTGCCCGGCGTAATAATACGAGTAACCTTACGCTCAACCAAACCCTTACTAGTAGCAGGATCACCAACCTGCTCACAAATAACAGCCGACTCACCCAAACGAACCAATTTAGCTAAATAATTCTCAACAGCATGAAAAGGAATACCAGACATAGGAATAGGCTGACCATTCTTTTTACTACGAGAAGTAACAGTAATATCTAAAAGACGCGCCGCTCGAATAGCATCATCAAAAAAGAACTCATAAAAATCACCCATACGATAAAACAACAACATATTTGGATACTCTGCTTTTAGTTCCAAATAATGCTGCATGGCGGGGGAATGTTTAGTTTTGTTTGACATAATTTTCCTCTGGACTACCTGCATTGCAATCAACAGGAACATAAGAACAAAAATATCTCATAAGGCTTCCTTTAATGTTAAAAAATTAACATATGTTAATGACATATTATACCAAATATGCAAATATGAATTTTCAAAAACTTAAAGAGTTCATTATGAAAAAAATAATTTTATTATCTATATTGTTAGTATCCCCAAAGATATTTGCATCCGATATAAATATCGACATATCAAATATCAAAAATAACACAGGCAAGCTTATTATTGGCTTATTTAACTCGAAAGATACATTTTTAACAAACAAGTATAAAGGCTTAAAGCTAAAGGCTCAAGTAAACTCTATTAGATGTAAATTTGAAAATATTCCAAATGGAACTTATGCAATTGCTATGTTTCACGATGAAAATATGAATAACAAATTGGACAAAAACCTCCTTAAAATACCAAAAGAAGGATATGGCTTCTCAAACAATGCAAAACCCTTTTTTGGACCACCAAAATTCGATAAAGCTAAGTTTCAACTTGATGGCAGCTACCATGCTAAAATTCATATGAAATATTAAGATGAAACATCTATACATTTTCCTATTAATCTTATTATATTCATTAGAATCATTTGCCGATACTTCATTTAGACCACATTTTGGATATGGCTCTGTTGAAAGTAACAGCGTATATCATTATGGAGGACGTATTTTATTACCAGCAGATGATATTAGGAAATATGGATTAGAAATCACTAAATTTGATACTGATTATGATGAATTTACATCAATAGGAATTGTTTTAGAACAAAAACTGTTTAATTGGTTTAATATGTCAATTGGCACGATTGGATATTTTGACTATGGTGTAGATTCAGAAAATCTAATCGGATTAACCACAAATTTAGGATGGGAAGGAGACAATAACATTTTTGTAACATACAGACAAGATGTGATATTTGATCAGCAGACAGATATAATAAATTCAATAAGTATTGGATTTAGTTTAGAATTTTGAAATTTTTGGCTCATTAATATATTTGGAGATATACTATGGAATTAACTATTGATATTCCTGAAAAATATGTAATTAATCAATCGCCTGAAAAATTAAAAAAACTATTAAAATTAAATACCGCTATAGATATGTATAGAAATGGGCTACTTTCAGTAGGAGCTGCAATTGAATTTATTGGACAAATAGATCGCTATGAATTTTTATACGAATGTAAACAAAGAGGTGTAGAACATCAAACATATGAAAATATTGAAGAATTAAAAACTGAAGTCGCTATGTTGGATAAGGAATTATCATGATTGTAATAGCCGACGCATCACCTTTAGTGGCATTAACTATCTGTGATAGTCTGGACATTTTAGATAAACTATTTGATAATGTTAAAGTTTCACAAACTGTTTATGACGAAGTAACTGTTGGTGATAAATTAGGATCGGATAAACTGAAAGAATATTTGCAAGGAAAAGTGATTGATGTGGATTTAAGTAGTTTTATAATTGAGGGAAATTCACTGGATAAAGGTGAATTGAGTTCTATTGCCTTATATAAACATCTCCAAGCAGACTATTTGTTAATTGATGAAAAAGCGGGAAGAAAAATAGCAAAACTGAATAACATAAAAATTATTGGAAGCCTTGGTGTTCTGATTGAGGCAAAGAAAAAAGGAATACTTAAATCTCTTAAACCTCATATAAAAATATTAAGATCATCTCAAATTTATTTTAATCCAAGCTTGTTAGATTATGCTTTGAAAATAGTTAATGAATATGAATAAGCCAGCAAGCGTAGGGTGTATAAGCGATAGCGTCATACACAGTTTTTAAAATTATAATTAATTAAATACCTCTTCAATACTTTTCGAGGCTAAAGTTTTCTTTAAACTGTCGGGTTTTAGACCTGACAGGTCTTGGGGCTTGTAACCTAGGTTTAGTTTATTGACAACAGACTAGTTATTTTTTATCTACTCTGCTGATTTTTCTGGTTTGTTCTGTAAGTTAATGATCATTCTCAAATCACTCATCTGTTGTTTTAAATAATCAATTTCCTTTTTTTGTTGTTCGACAATTAAGTTAGCCTTTTCTAATTCATGTTTGCATTTTGTTTGCTCAATTGACGAAGAATTAATTTTTTTTAGTTTGACTCAAACTTAAAGTAAATTGATTTTAATAGTACAACGGATTTTGATAAGATCAACCTGTTAATATTAACTTGCTGTTCCTAAAAATTAACAACCCAACAAAGCCTTCAATTCAGGAATACAGGATCCACAATTACTCCCAGCCTGTAATGCCTCAGTTATTTCTTCAGTAGTAGTTAAATTCTGTTCCTTAATTTCCTTTAGTATTTTTTTAGTTCCTACATTAAAACAAGAGCAAATTATATGGTCTTTCTCTTCCTCAGTTTGACCAATCAATAAACTTAAACGATCTGTTGTGCTTAATTTATTTCTGGCAAACATAGCTATTAAATCACTACGTGTTGGTAATTGCTCATCTCTACTTATAAATAAGCAAATGTTTAAACGTTCTTCAACAATGCTAGCACAACGATAACGTCCAGTTGCAACATCTTGATATTCTAACCATTGTTGTTCTGCGCCAAAATGTTTACGTACCCAATCTGCCCAATTTTCTGGAATTGTATTACTAGCTAATTCATAACGCCAACAATTATTATCGCTACGAATTTTAACCCAATAATCCAGAATTTCTGTTGGTAAAGTTAGTTCATTTTTTGATAATAGAAAACCTTGCCATGCTGGGCGATAAGCAGAAATACGCACCGGAGTATGCTTAAATTCAGGTTGCCCAGAAACTGGATCAACATTAGACATTATTAAACTATCAACTAATGCCGCACTACTATTTTGTCGATTCCAGTGCATTGGTATAAATATATTGCCGATTTTTTGTTTGTCACTAAGCTTAGCGCGAACTAATAATTTACCTAAATGACTAGTAACTTCTACTAAGCTACCATCACTAATATCCTCAGCTTGAGCATCATCAGGATGAATTTCTGCATAGGGTTCATCAATATGTCTTAATAATCGCGCTGATTTAGATGTACGTGTCATAGTATGCCATTGATCACGAATTCGCCCAGTATTTAATATGAAGGGATATTTAATATCTGGTAAGTTTACTGGTAATCGAGGATTTATTGCAATTAATTTGGCTTTGCCGCTAGCTGTATAAAATTTTCTATCAGCAAACATACGAGCTGTTCCACGTAATGAAACAACTGGCCATTGAATTGGCTTTAAACGTTGATATTCTTCGTTAGAAAGAGCTAAGCCACTAATATCAAAATCGCGTGTACCATTATTTTTATAACCAGATAAAGCTGCATATTCACGAAATATATCTGCCTCACTTTGATAATTAAATTGTTTCGCAAAACCCATAGCTTGTGCAACTTGAGTAATAATCCACCAATCAGCTTTTGCTTCACCGGGTGGATTTAAAAAGGCTCGTTGTCTGGAAATACGCCGCTCTGAATTAGTTACAGTACCATCTTTTTCTCCCCAAGCTAGTGCAGGTAATAAAATATCAGCCATTTCTGTAGTATCAGTTTTGCGTACACAATCAGAAACTATAACTAAATTACATTTTTCTAAGGTTTGCTTAACAGCCTTACTATTTGGCATAGAAACTAGAGGATTAGTTCCCATTATCCACAATGCCTTGATTTTGCCTTGATTAATAGCTTCAAATAATTCTACTAACTTTAAGCCTTGTTTTTCTGCAATATATGGAGATTGCCAAAATTCTTGCACTAAAGCGCGATGTTCAGGATTAAAATCCATATGAGAGGCTAATTGATTTGCCAAGCCACCAACTTCGCGCCCACCCATAGCATTTGGTTGCCCAGTTACCGAAAATGGACCCATGCCCGGTTTACCAATACGCCCAGTCGCTAAATGACAATTAATAATACTATTAACTTTATCGGTGCCGCTAGTGGATTGAGTAACTCCTTGAGAATAAATTGTGACAACTTTCTCAGTTTTAGCAAATAATTCAAAAAATTGTAATTCTAAAGGCTCAAAATCATTTACTGTTAATCGCGCTGCTTCTAATGCCGAGGCAAAACCTTCAGTAGCATTTTCTAAAAACTCATAATCAAGATAATCATTAGATCTAAGAAAATTCAATAAGCCATTAAATAAATGACCATCCCTACCGGGCTTGATAGCTAAATGTAAATCGGCAATTTCACAAGTAGCGGTATAACGTGGATCAATAACAACGATTTGTAAATCTGGGCGTTTTTTCTTAGCAGCGGCAATGCGTTGAAATAAAATTGGATGACACCAAGCTAAATTAGTACCTACCAATACTAATAAATCGGCTTGTTCTAAATCTTCATAATTGCCCGGCACAGTATCACTACCAAAAGCACGTTTATAACCAGCGACGCTGGAAGACATACATAATCTGGAATTAGTATCAATATTTGCGGTACCAATAAATCCCTTCATCAACTTATTAGCCACATAATAATCCTCAGTCAATAATTGACCAGATACATAAAAGGCAATAGCTTCAGAACCATATTCTTGAATGATAGTTTGAAATTCAGAGGCTACCTTATCTAAAACTGTATCCCAACTACAAGATTCCCCATTAATTTCAGGATATAATAAAC
This sequence comes from Candidatus Marithrix sp., assembly GCA_016744775.1. Taxonomy (GTDB): domain Bacteria; phylum Pseudomonadota; class Gammaproteobacteria; order Beggiatoales; family Beggiatoaceae; genus Marithrix. Next base: position 644,191 of record JADGDS010000001.1, on the reverse strand, counting down.
GCCCATCTAAACTCAAGGTACTAGCTAAAGCACTACCTTTAGAACATAAGCGTCCAAAATTTGCAGGGTGAGTTTTATCGCCATGAATTGTAGTAATTTGATCATCTGTTTTGGCGACGACTCCACAGCCTACTCCACAATATGGGCAAGTAGTATATGTACTCGACATACAAAAGTTCCTTTTAAAATATTTAGAATAGCATGGCAAGTAATATACCAGAGAAATTTTTAAGCAAAATATATTATATATTATATACTTATACTAAATATATATCTAAATTATGTTATCAAGCAGACAATCATATTGTAATCAATATTACAACTCTAAATTTTGGACTAGTGTTTGCATAAATATTCAATATAATTTATGAATTATGCTAAATAATCATAAAACATGGAATAACAGTTGCATATATTTAGATATAATACCAAAAAAAACTGGTAACGACAGTTAATAATGGAATAACAGTTGCATATATTTAGATATAATACAAAAAAATTCCCAAAAACTGGTAACGACAGTTAATGGGAATAGACAAAAAAATTTATAGAGATAAAAAATAAGGCTGAACTATTGTTTGTAAAGAGCTTAAAGCAATATCGCGATAACTGCCATTATCGCTAATCGCCCAAGCTTGTAGCAAAGTAAAAGTTTTATCAAATTCAGCTTCGATACTAGTTTTTTCCGAAGAATCTACAAGAAATTCATCTGCTTCTTGTAAAATATGCTCAGAAATAGCAACTTGTATTTGAGAATTCACATTCTCCCAATCAGCTTGATAATAAGCCCAAACAGCGCGTTTATAAAACCCAGTTTTCGGAACATCCTGATTCCATCGCTGCTCAAAATACTCCTGATAAGACACATCACCAGTCACACGATACAATTCAGCGGCTGCCCATAATTTTACATCCTCATCCTCAGACAAACTACCTAACCAAGCCTGTTCAGCGCGATTTAAATAATCAGCGGCTAAATTCACATCATACATAGCCGATAAATGTGTAGCATTAGCAAATAAAGCTGCTGCCACAGCCTTATTATAATCTTCACTTTCTCCAAAAGCCTCTAATTTCTCTTGTAACTTCTGCAACCAAGATAAACCATCCTGATTACTAGTCAAATTTAATGGCTTAATATCATAAGCCGTGAAAGAGTACGACAACACCGATGATGTTGTTAGCTGATTAGTTGTTTTTACAGAAGAACTAGAAACAGGAGTTAAAGACTTAAATTTATTAAATGCTTGTGGTTTAAGAATAGACTTAGTATTTGCTCCTATAAACTTTAATAAAGCATCATATTTAGGAGTAGTAACTTGATCCATATATTCCAATGTACCCCAGCTACCCCATTTAGTAGAACGACGACAATTAGTATAATGAACGAATAAATTACCACCTTTTGCTTTCCACATATTGAAATATTCTGTATATAATGTTCCCATACGTGGATCACGATTAGCATTTATAAATAATTGAGTTATAGCCTCATTATTCACAACATTTCCTACACCAACTAAATGTTGCCCACCTTCATAAGCTATAAGATCTAAACCCATTTTATTTATAACATTAGCAGTATCTTCTATATTATTCGCAGCATCTTGCAATGCGCCACCAGATGTTTCATGGTTTAAAATACCACCATGTTGTAATTCTTGAAATAATTTATTTAAACCACCATCAGACTCTTTAGTCCATGCTGTAACTGTTTGTTCATGTTCAGGAAGTCCAAGATAATAACCAAAGTAAGGTGCAATTGCAACAGCATTGATACCATGACGATAACACGGAGCTTCTTGTTTCCATAATGAACAATTTAAAATTTCTGTAATAGTCCATTCATTACTGGCTTGGCTTGCCATTACACATATTACTCGTTCTGAATTTTCAGCCCAAACTTTTTTCCAAATATCACAAATTTGTGCCGTGCGTTTACCAAACCAATTCAAACGTTTTGTATAAGGATCTACATCAGGATATGCTTGATCCCATTCCTTTGAAGCCTGCTCTTCTAACCAAGAACTTTGCTCAAACATTGAATTCCAAATTTCATTAGAATATTCCACATAAACTTTCAAATTAGGAGATAAATTTGTTTTAACCAAACTCGCAAACTTTTGTATATATTCATCATCTGCCTGATGTGGCATATTAAACCAAGGATCAGAATTATTTAAGTTTGATAAATTTATCATAACTTCTAAAGGTGCCGTTTTACCATCTCCAGCCCAACGTGCATCAGCGATTGTAGTTCGTTGTTGCCATTTTTCTTCAGTAGAACCATTAGTTTGCATCCAATTCATAAATCGCAACACCTTAAAATGCTGAATTTTTTCTAAAAAATTTGGATAAAACGTTTGATTTTGATCATACATAGATTCATGATTCGGCAAAATAACGCGAATATTACGAATATAATTTCCATTTTTATTAGGATCAGTCGCAACTATTTTAATATAAATACCATCATCATCAGGAGTAACATTAATTACATCGCGACCGGGGCGAGAAGTTTTATCATTTTTCTGAGCAGAAAAATCATATTCAATTGTACCTTCACCATCATACAAAACAATATATTGCCCCGCTGGATAATGCCCATTAAGACTAGTGAATAATAAAGTGCCAACAAACCAATAAATGGGTTTATCAGTTGGAGCGGGTAAAGAACGTACCCAACCATGCTCATCTAAATCTAATTGATCAGCTTCTTCAGTATTCCAAGATTTTTCAGAAGAACAATCAGCTTGCTGCCCATCCACACACTGAGTAAGCCATGATCTTGAAGTTTTAAAAGCGTCAATAAAACTTAACTCTGAAGACCAATCATTAATAGCATTGAGATTAGTACCAACTGCTGACTGGATATTATTATCAACATGTTTAATATCACGAGTTTGAATAAAGCTTTTGCTAGTAGAAGATTGTTTATCTTCAACTAACTCATTTGATAAGGATTTCGAGAAAAATTGATTATTGTCAAACTTATTTTCAAATTTATTTGCTTGGCTACTAATTGCCACAGGATTATCTTTCTCTTCCTGCTTTTCAGTATTCAATACCATAATGCAAGAAGAGATGGTAATTAAAAAGCCTAGTAAATAAATAAAGGGTATGTGGAACATAATATGATTTACCGATATTAGTTAAATAATTATTACTCAAGATTTAATCATAAATTATTCCAATAATTTATTTATATAAAATAGTATCTTAAAAAACAATTATTTAACTTAATTAATATTTAAATGTAAAATAATATTTTACATTTAAATATGATGTTAAAATGACATTTTTTGTCAAAATATTGTCAGTTTTTTTTATATTATAAGTATGGTAACATATTAATCTAAATGCTTAAATGAAGTTAAATATTGTATTTTATACAAAATTGGCATTAATATTAATAGTATTCGATATTATTATAATAATTAAATATACAAAGATACTATTAATATGCAAACACTATTCCTATTGAATCTAAAAATATAAATTTATTTATCTTCCAGCACCAACATAATAAGAGTCGCAACAATTAGCAGTAAATTAATTGGACCCAATAATACTGGCTCTACCCACGTATAAGTTATTAGCAATAATAATTGCAAAGTCACTATTAGTCGTATTCGATAAGCAATTAAACTTGCAATACCAAGCAGTATATTCAATGCAGCGGCTGAATAAGATAACAACTTATAACTTTCTTCAACTGGATATAAAAATCCTACAAATATTCCTGTAAATATCCATACTAAAGCAATACTTATTCTTAATAATGGCTGCAAGAAAATTAAGCGGGCGTGCCAAATATCAGCACTGGTGACGGGTGTTTTTTGTAAACTTTCTTCTATACTCTTAGGTTTTATACCAGTTACTTCGCTTATTGGAGTTGGATTACCACAATTGCCGGCTAAAAGCATTTTTAAATTATCAGTCGTAAGTGGACCAAAATTTAAACGATCATTCAGAGCGGCAGAAAATTTCATTAATATTATGGGAATAAAGAAAGCAAATGTTGGCTTCATTTGTAACCATTTTCTTAATAAGGAAAATAAGTTAAGTAAACTTATTGGTTTCGCACCAACTAATTCAAAGCTTTTAGCTTCACTAGGCCAATTTTTTAACAATTCTAGTAGGTTATCTTTTAAATGATCAATGTGAATTGGCTGTAATTCTTGATCACCTTTGCCTATGATAGGCATAATTGGTAGGCTTGCCATTGCAGAAAATAGCGTTGTACTATCACCACCGCGCCCAATTACCATAGAAGGATAAAAGATGACGCTATTAAGCTTCAAACTTTTTAATGCGTCATCAGCGGCACGTTTAGTTATATGATAAGGAGTTTCGGCATTTGCATCAGCACCTAATGCTGAAATTTGTAAGATTTTATTAATACCAACTTGTTTTGCCGCTGTGAATAAAGCGACTGGAGCTTTTGTATGTATATTCTCAAAACTTTGAGAGCGCGTTTCAACAATAATTCCAACAGCATTAATAACAAGATCAATACCTTTCAAACGTGGAACCCAAACATCAGGATTATGATCCTTACTGAAATCACATTCTAAACATTCAATCTCAGGAAAACGCGCTTGCCATTTTTTTGTATCTCGAACACAAGCAACTACTTTATGCCCTTCGCTAACTAAGGCTGATAATAAATTTTGACCAACAAAACCACTGGCACCGGTTAATAATATATTCATAATCGTATTCTATGTATATCATAAAGTACCCCAGTTTAAAGTAAAACCTACATTAAAAGCAAGAATATATTCAAAACAAATAATCAGTCTTAAAAACAGAAGACTGTAATTCCTCATCATAACAAATATGATAAGTGCGCCCAATAGCAGGTTTTAATTCTCGATAATACTTCTTATTAATCTCCTCATCAGTAGATAACAAAATAACTTGATGACTAGCATGAGGAAAATAATTTTCAACTAAATTCTGACGATGTTGACCATCTAAACGGCTGAGCGGCGTATCAATAATAGCTGGCAATGGTCTCCCAGACGCTCTACTTAAACCCCATAAAATAGACACAGCTAACAACTGTCTTTCACCAGCCGACAAATTCTCAGTAGCCAAATATTCATTATTGCCTGTATAAAGTTTTAAACTATAATCCATAGGATTAATTTCTATACCGCTAATAAAATTATCTTTTCTAATCAAATTTTGAAAACTATCTAAAATTAAACTTTCTAACTTATTAATATGTTTTTCTAAAATAGCAATACGAAATTTTTCTAAAGTCTCACGAACAGTCTCAGAATGCTTTAATATTCGGCGTTTAGTTTCATTTATAAATTGTTCCCGTGCATTATCTTCATAAGTATTATTTAAGTCCATTTTTTTACGTTCAATATCTTTTTGAAGACGCTCAAACTGCTCTATTAATAACCCTAATCGAAATTCTTTTTCCTCAATTTCTGTTTTAATATTCTTTAATTTTTCATTAATACCATCTAAACTAGAAGGATCAGGAATACTATCTAATTTCCGTTCATAATTATCTATATCATCACTGAATTTATTTGCTTGTTTAATGAATTTTTTAGTTGATTTTTTAATATCATTTAAACCCTCTAAACGCGCCAAAGCAGCAGTATTAAGATTCAAATAACATTCTGTTTTTAACTTTTCCTGACGTTCAGTTCTATCTTTTGTTATAAAGCTTTTAAATGCAGATAAAGCAGAATCAGCTACCTCTTGTTGTTTTAATAATGTCAATATAGAATTATCACGTTTATTAACAACTTCATGTAAAATACCAAGATGTTCAACATCTTGTTCTAAAGATACCTGTTTCTCAACTTGACTTAACAAATCAGATACCAACAACAACGGAACCTCACCAATAGCAATCTCACGTAGCCGCTCATTAGTTTGCGATAATTGTAGCTTACTATTTTTTAAATCATTCTCAATTAACTGCCTTTGTTCAAATAATTCCCCGCCTTCATTACTATATTCTTTTTTTAACTTATTCTGTCTAATTTTTAAATCTTTTAAACTTAATTGAATTTCAGTTTTTTCTTGTTTAATATTTTGATTTTCAATCGTCAACTGCTTAAGTTCTTTTTCTAAGCCAATAATTTCATCAATAGTTTGCTGTGATTGAAGCTGAACCTTACGTTTACGTTCGATAGTTAATAAATCAGTATCCAAACGATCAATTAAATCCAAACCCAACAAAGCTTGAATACCAATCTTAAGCAACAATGCCGCCTTATCTTGATTAGCAAAAGCCTCAATTTTTTCCCCATCGAAAAAAAACAAACTAGCAATTTGCGCCGGTATAAATTCCTCAACATACTCATACCAACGCTCAGTAATAACTGGATCTAAAACTCCATCGCGCTGAACTTCAACACTTTCCTTAATATTCTTACCACTCAAATTCCATGAACGACGAATACGAATAGCTTCCTCTTTACCCTCTCTAAGATGTCGAAATTGTAATTCCAAATTGGCTCCATCCACAGGATCGACATTACGATTAATCATTTTCGCCAAATAATCCAAATAATTAACCGTAGTCTTTGCAAATTTACCATAAAGAACCAATTGCAAAGCCTCTAAAAAAGTAGTTTTACCGCTACCATTCAAACCACCGAATAAAATAATAACTTTTTTCGATGAAGCAGGCAGCAAATTAATAACATGACGACCCTTATAAATACCAAAATTTTCTAATACAAATTCTTCAAAAATCATAAAGCATCAATCTTAAAACGAGACGGGCAATTACCACGCATAGATTTAAATCTTCGTCTAGGCAATACATCTTTAAAACTCTCTATCTTAGATAAATCCTTTTGCAACTGTATCCTAATTTCAGTTAACAATTTTTTACCTTTAACTCTTTTACATCGTAATTCCAAATAATCGCGACTACCTTTACCAAATTCATCATCAAACGCCTTCAATAATTTAGAACGTCTAACATAATTACCTACATTATTAGCAACTAATTTATTAAAACTAGTTTTTGAGAACAAATCCACTAACCTATTAGATACCGCATAATACTTATTTTCTGACAAACCAGAACAACTACCATGTTTATACCACTCATGACGTTGTAAACATGACATACTACCCGGCATAAACTTAGTTAAATCATCTCTAACATCTTTAGATAAATTCAAAGAAGGCATCTTACACCAACGTCTTTTTCTATCCTTAGATTTGATCGAATAAGCTACATTACAATAACCATAACGATGACGATTATCAGCCTTCTTATTTGGCCAAAGTCCATGTAAAACAAAGTTCGATGCACTAAAATCACCTTTCTTTTGAGAACGACACGCTGGTTTATTCCTTTTGGTTTCACAAAAAGCCGATTGCCAACTCAGAGCCAAAACATAATAATCAAAGGAACCTGCCTTGTTATAAGCCTGTGAAGACCAACTTATACTAAACAACAACAATAATAATATTAACTTAACTAAATACTTCATATAAATAATTACTCATAATAAAGAAAAGACTTGACAGAAATAAAAAAATTATTTCTAATACCTAACTTATATAATATATGTTTTTTTAAAAAGGTGTAGGATAAAATATGAAAACAATTGTCAGAACTGCTGTATTAATTACAAGTTTAAGCTATTTAACAGCTTGCGGTACCAGTAAAACCTTACAAGGAACTGGAATTGGAGCAATCGCTGGTGGTGCAATTGGAGCCGCAATTGGAGATAAACCCGGGAAAGAAAAAGAAGGCGCAATTATTGGCAGCGTTATAGGTGCAGGAATAGGAGGATTTATTGGTAATCGTATAGATAAACAAGCTGCGGAACTAAACACAATACCCGGTGTTAGTGAAGTAAAAGTAAAAAAACAAGAAGGAAATCAACAAATTGAAAGTCAAATAAAAATACTTTTTGATTTTGATGATGCTAGTATAAAACCTTCTGAACATGCCAAATTAGACAAACTAGCTGATGTATTATCTAAATATCCTGAAAATATAGTTATTATTGAAGGCCATACTGATAATCAGGGTGATGATGACTATAACCAAACACTATCTGAACAACGCGCTAAATCTATTCAAAACTACTTAAAGTCCAGAAATATCTCTAATTTAAGTTCAATTGGTTATGGTGAAAGTAAACCAATTGTTCCTAATGATACAGAAGATGGTAGAGCATTAAATCGTCGCGTAGTAATTAAAATTACTATTGATCAACAACGTGCTGCCGAACTATATCAAGATTCACAATAAATTGTTAAACCTTGAAATCAAATGATTTCAAGGTTTAAAAGTTTTTAAACTTCTGCTGCTTCTTCTTCTTCTATTATTGGTCTATCTACTAATTCCACAATAGCCATTGGTGCTTTATCACCCATTCTAAAGCCACACTTAAGAATTCTTAAATATCCACCCGGACGTTCCTTATAACGTGGACCTAATTCATTAAATAATTTAGTTACAATTTCTCTATCTCTTAATCTAGCAAATGCTAAACGACGTTTAGAAACACTATCTTCTTTAGATAAAGTAATTAAAGGTTCTACTACCCTACGTAATTCCTTGGCTTTAGGTAAAGTTGTTTTAATTATTTCGTGGCGAAAAAGCGACACTGCCATATTTTTAAACATTGCTTTTCTATGGCTACTTGTTCTATTTAAATGCCGACCTGTCTTTCTATGGCGCATAATTTTCCTTTATTCGTTTCATTAAGAATCTTTTGAATTATCCTCCAATCCGGGAGGAGGCCAACTTTCTAAACGTGCCCCTAAAGAAAGTCCCCGTGAGGCTAATACATCCTTAATTTCTGTTAAAGATTTCTTACCAAGATTTGGTGTCTTTAATAATTCTGTTTCTGATTTTTGAATCAAATCACCAATATATAAAATTCTTTCTGCTTTCAAACAATTAGCAGAACGTACTGTTAATTCTAATTCATCAACTGGTCGTAATAAAATTGGATCAACTTCATTAGTTTCTGTTGTTGTATTTTCTGCCTCAACATCACCTTTTAAATCAACAATCACAGACAATTGATCTTGTAAAATACCAGCCGCTGTTTTTACAGCAGTTTCTGGATCAATTGTCATATTAGTTTCTATGTCAATAATTAGCTTATCAAGATCAGTACGTTGTTTAACTCGTGCTCTTTCAACTTGGTAAGATACGCGCAAAATTGGACTAAAAGAAGCGTCTAACTTTAAAGTACCGATTGGAGTGTCACTATCATCATCTTGAATTCTTTGACTTGCTGGCTGATAACCGCGCCCCATCATCACTTTCAAATTCATATTGAAATCAATGGGTTTTGTCAAATTAGCAATAACATGATCAGGATTTGCTACTTCTACATTATTATCTACAATAACGTCGGAACCACATACAGGACCCGGTCCTTTTTTCGTTAGTCGCAAATTTACCTCTTCACGACCTTCCATGCGAATGGCTAAACCCTTCAAATTTAATAAAATATCAATGACATCTTCTTGTACACCCTCAATTGGGGTATATTCATGTAATACACCATCAATTACAACTTCTACTACCGCAGCTCCCGGCATAGAAGATAATAATACTCGTCTTAAAGCATTACCTAATGTATAGCCAAAACCACGATCCAAAGGCTCTAATGTAATTAATGCGGTTGTCTCATTGATATGTTTAACATCAACTATACGTGGTTTTAATAATTCCATCATGATAGGCTTGCCCCTATTTGGAATATAATTCCACTACCAGTTGTTCATTAATATCACTTGGCAATTCACTACGTTCTGGTGTAGATTTAAATATCCCTTGCATTTTATCGACGTCAACATCAACCCATTCAGGAAAACCATATTCCTTAGCACTAGTTAAGGCTGCTTTAATACGCAATTGTTGACGACTTTTTTCACGGATAGATATAACATCGCCTGCTTTTACTTGATAAGAAGCAATATTTACTGAACTATCATTTACTAAAATCGCTTTATGACTGACTAATTGCCTAGTTTCAGCACGAGTCACACCAAATCCCATGCGATATACGATATTATCCAAACGACATTCTAATAATGTTAATAAATTTTCGCCTGTTGAACCTTTCAAGCTACTTGCTTTAACATAATAATTATGAAATTGTTTTTCTAAAACACCATAAAGTCGGCGTATTTTTTGTTTTTCACGTAATTGTAACGCATAGTCAGACATACGAGGACGCTTATCACCATGCTGTCCGGGTAATTTATCTAACTTACATTTAGAATCTAAACCTCGTGTACGACTTTTTAAAAATAGATCCACACCCTCACGGCGGCTTAATTTACATTTAGGACCAAGATATCTTGCCATATTTTAAACTCTACGTCTTTTAGGAGGACGACAACCATTATGCGGAATCGGTGTCACATCTGTAATACTAATAATCTTAAACCCATTAGCATTTAAAGACCGCACCGCTGACTCTCGTCCCGGACCCGGTCCTTTGATTCTTACATCCAAATTTTTAACACCAAATTCTTTAACTATATTACCAACCTTCTCAGCTGCTATTTGAGCAGCAAAAGGAGTACTTTTACGTGAGCCACGAAAACCACTACCACCAGCAGTCGCCCAACCTAAAGCGTTACCCTGACGATCTGTGATTGTAATGATAGTATTATTAAAAGAAGCATGTACATGGGCAATGCCATCAGTTACATTCTTTTTTACTTTTTTACGTGAACGCTGTGCTGCCTTCGCCATATTTTTAGTTATAAATTATTAATTTAAAGTTATTTCTTAATAGCTCTACGAGGACCTTTACGAGTCCGAGCATTAGTACTGGTGCGTTGACCATGTACAGGTAAACCACGTCTATGTCTCATACCACGATAACAGCCTAAGTCCATTAAACGCTTGATATTCATTGAAACTTCACGACGCAAATCACCTTCAACATTATATTTGGCAACTTCAGCACGTAAATTCTCTAATTCTTCATCTTTTAAATCTTTTACTTTAAGCTTATATGGGATACCTACGGTATCACAAATATTTTGTGCTGTAGTATTACCAATACCATAAATTGAGGTCAATGCAATGACTGTATGTTTATGTACTGGGATATTTATACCAGCAATACGGGCCATAAATTACTCTCTTCTAATTATTAGTTTCTATTATTAACCTTGTCGCTGTTTATGTCTTTTTTCTTTACAAATAACTCTCACAGAGCCATTACGACGAATAACCTTACAATTTCTACAAATCTTTTTTACTGAAGCTCTGACTTTCATATTTAACTAAATTTTAATTCTCGCTTATCTGATGATTGATAAGCGATTAATAGTATTAACGCAATAGTGGATTACGACTATCACCACCACCTAAATTAGTATTTTTCATCAAACTTTCGTATTGATGTGACATTAAATGCGCTTGTACTTGCGACATAAAATCCATTGTTACCACAACAATAATTAACAACGAAGTACCACCAAAATAAAACGGAACATTCCATTTTAATGTTAAAAATTCTGGTAACAAACAAATTGCCGTTATATAAATAGCAGCCGCTAAAGTTAAATGCGACATTACCGTATCAATATATGCTGCTGTTTGTTGCCCGGGTCTGACACCGGGGATAAATGCGCCTGATTTTTTTAAATTATCTGCTATTTCTTTTGGATTAAATATTAATGCAGTATAAAAAAAGCAGAAAAATATAATCGCAATTGCATATGCAAACACATACAATGGTTGACCCGGTGACAAGGTTTGAGATAAATCTTTTAACCATGTCATACCTTCAGCACTACCTAACCAACCACCTAAAGTAGCAGGAAATAAAATAATACTAGAAGCAAAAATAGGTGGAATCACACCAGCCATATTTAACTTTAATGGTAAATGACTAGTTTGTCCAGCATACATTTTATTACCAATCTGACGTTTGGCATAATTTACTGTTAAACGACGCTGACCACGTTCTACAAATACCACAAAAGCTATTACAAATAAAATTATTGCAAATAATAACAATAATGTTAATACATGTAATTGACCAGTACGTGCTAACTCTAAAGTACCACCTACTGCTGAAGGTAATCCAGCCACAATACCAGCGAAAATAATGATGGAAATACCATTTCCAATTCCACGTTCAGTAACTTGTTCACCTAACCACATTAAAAATAATGTACCGGTTACCAAAGTCATTACAGCTGTTACCTTAAAAGCCATACCTGACTCAATTACGACATTTTGACTTTCTAAAGCAATAGCCACACCTGTAGCTTGGAAAAGTGCTAATACTAATGTTCCATAACGAGTATATTGAGTAATTTTACGTCGCCCTGCATCTCCTTCTTTTTTCAATTGCTCTAACTTTGGTGACACCACAGTCAACAATTGCATAATAATAGATGCAGAAATATAAGGCATAATTCCTATCGCAAAGACAGAAAAACGTTCTAAAGCACCACCTGAAAACATATTAAACATGTCTAAGATAGTACCGCGTTGCGATTCAAACATATTCGCTAATGCTACCGGATCAATTCCGGGAACAGGAATAAAAGTACCTATGCGAAAAACAATTATTGCACCTAGCACAAACAACAAACGTTGTTTTAGCTCGGTTAAACGACCTAATTTTCCTAATTCACCCGCTGTATTAATAGCCACTTAAGCCCTCTTTTTAAAATTGAAAATCAATCTTCAATCGTTCCACCAGCAGCCTCTATTGCAGAGCGTGCGCCTTTTGTTACCGCTAATCCTTGAACGGTGATAGCTTTTGTTAATTTCCCTGAAACAATTACTTTAACACGTTTACTAGCTTGTGAAATAATATCGGCGGATTTTAAATTAGCTAAATTTACTACATCCTCTTTTACAGCTTCAAGTTCATGTAAACACACTTGAGCAGTAAATTTGGCTTTTAATGAAACAAAACCAACTTTTGGCAAACGCCTTTGTAATGGCATTTGTCCGCCTTCAAAACCTACTTTATGATAACCACCAGAACGCGAACGTTGACCCTTATGACCACGTCCACAGGTTTTTCCAAAACCTGAGCCAATGCCACGTCCAACACGTTTAGCTACTGTTTTAGTGCCCGGTGCTGGTTTTAACGTATTCAGATACATGATTAAACTTCTTCCACTTTCAACAAATAGATAACTTTCTGAATCATACCACGTACCGCAGGAGTATCTTCCACTTCAACAGTATGGTGCATACGTCTTAATCCTAATCCTGCAATACATGCTTTATGATCAGGTTTGCGTCTATTCACACTGCCTACTTGCGTTACCTTTAGCATCTTTTTCATGAGACAGTTTAACCTAAAATTTCTTCAATACTTTTACCACGTTTAGCAGCTACAGACTCTGGGCTAGCCATATTCTTTAAGCCATTAAACATAGCAAGTACAACATTTTTATGATTGGAACTACCAATAGTTTTTGCCAATACATCACGTACACCTAAAACATCAAAAACTGCACGCATTGCACCACCAGCAATTATTCCTGTACCTTCAGAAGCTGGTTGCATATAAACCTTAGCTGCCCCATGTTCAGCTACAATAGGATATTGTAACGTTGTTCCTTTTAAAGGAACATCAAGCATATTCTTACGCGCACTATCCATTGCTTTTTGAATTGCTATTGGCACTTCACGGGCTTTACCATAACCAAAGCCAACTTTTCCCTTGCCATCTCCAACAACTGTTAAAGCGGTAAAACTAAAGATACGTCCACCTTTTACCACTTTTGCAACACGATTGACAGAAACTAATTTTTCTAAAAGATCATCACTTTTATTACGTGAATTATCGTAATTTGCCATATTAAAAACTTAATCCTTGTTCACGTGCAGCATCTGCTAATGCTTTGATACGACCATGATATTGAAATCCAGAACGATCAAAAGCGACTTTAGTAATATTCAGTGATTTAGCACGCTGAGCAATCATAGAACCAATTAAAGTAGCAGCTTCTACATTGCCACCATAATTATGATCTTTTTTAAATTCTTTATCCAAACTAGATGCGCTAGTCAGAACTTCAGAACCATTTGGTGCAATTATTTGTGCATAAATATGGCGTGGAGTCTTATGAATACATAAGCGCGTTTCACCTAATCTTTTAATAGTAGCTCTAGTACGCTTGCTACGACGTAAACGACTTATTTTTTTAATCATTTCTTCTTAGCTTCTTTTCTTACTATGACTTCATCAGCATATTTCACACCCTTACCCTTATAAGGTTCAGGTGGACGAAAAGCACGAATATTAGCAGCAATTTGTCCAACTTGTTGCTTACTAATACCTTTTACAACTACTTCTGTTTGACTTGGTGCCTCAATAGTAATACCATCAGGTATCTCAAAATTGATTGGATGAGAAAAACCTAAATTAAGATTTAAGATTTTTCCTTGTATTTGAGCGCGATAACCCACACCAACCAGTTTTAATTTTTTTTCAAAGCCCTGACTGACTCCCAGCACCATATTATTAACTAATGCTCGCATTGTACCTGCTAAAGCGTTTCCAGCTTTTATATTACTACGACTCGCAAATGTCAATACATTATCTACTTGTTTAACTTCAACTTCTTTAGGTAATTGTTGCTCTAAACTGCCTTTTTTACCTTTAACTATAATTACTTGATCGTCAAGTTTAACTTCAATACCATTAGAAATTTCAACCGGACTATTAGCAATTCTGGACATTATTTTATAATCCTTATCTTAAGAGACCGTACATATAACTTCACCGCCATGACCTGCGAGACGCGCATTACGATCAGTCATAAGTCCTTTAGAAGTCGAAATAATTGCAATACCTAAACCGGCTAATATTTTAGGTAAATCATCTTTAGTTTTGTAAATACGTAAACCCGGTGTGCTGACACGTTTAATATCACTTATTACAGGTTTATCTTCATAATATTTTAAGATAATTGTTAAAATAGCCTTTAAATCATTAGAAACACTATAATCTATTATATAACCTTCTTCTTTTAAAATTTTAGCAATTTCTATTTTGATTTTTGCATTTGGTATTGCTACTTCTTTTTTTGTCACCGCTTGAGCATTGCGAATGCGCGTAAGCATATCGGCAATAGGGTCTGACATACTCATAAATCTATATCCTTACCAACTTGATTTTACCAATCCGGGAATAAACCCTTGCATAGCCGATTCACGCAACTTATTTCTACCTAAACCAAATTTTCTATAAAAGCCATGCGGACGACCAGTGATTCTACAACGATTACGAATACGAGATGGACTAGAATCTCTAGGCAAAGCTTGAAACTTTTGTCTTGCCTTTTCATATTCTTCGTCACTAGTATTAACATCCGCTAATATTTTTTTTAATTCAGCACGTTTTTCAGCATATTTTTTTACTAATCGTATGCGTTTAGCTTCTCGATTAATCATGCACATTTTTGCCATTGATTAAAACCTCATTTCTTTAATGGAAAATTAAATGCAGTTAATAATGCACGAGCTTCTTCATTTGTAGGTGCGCTGGTACAAATCGTTATATCCATACCCCTAAGAACATCAATTTTATCATAATCAATTTCGGGGAAAATAATTTGTTCCTTAATACCTAGACTATAATTACCACGTCCATCAAACGATTTTACATTAAAGCCGCGAAAGTCTCTGATACGTGGAATAGCAATATTAATGAGCCTATCAAGAAACTCATACATACGATCACTACGCAAATTAACCTTACATCCAATAGGCCAATCTTCACGAATTTTAAAATTAGCAATAGATTGACGTGCTTTAGTAACTACAGGTTTTTGACCTGCAATAGCTGTCATATCGCCGACTGCTCGTTCAATGATTTTTTTATCGCCGACTGCTTCACCTAAACCCATGTTTAAGACAACTTGTACGACTTTTGGCACTTGCATAATGCTTTTATAGCCAAATTGTTCCGTTAATTCTGGAACAATTGTCTCACGGTAATATGTTTGTAACCTTGCCATTTATAATCTTAATCCGCAATTACTTCGCTATTTGACTTAAAGTAACGCACCTTAGTGCCATCTTCAAGAAATTTAAAACCGACTTTATCTGCTTTATCGGTAGTTGAATTAATAAGCGCTACATTGGAAATGTGTATCGGCATTTCTTTATCAAGAATACCACCTTGGGTACCCTTCATAGGATTGCCTTTAGTATGACGCTTAACTAAATTAATATTTTCTACTAAAACGCGATCATTACGACTAAATTTAACTACTTTACCGCGTTTGCCTTTGTCTTTGCCCGCGATGATTATAACATCATCACCTTTTCTAATTCTACGCATATTAATATTTAAATCTAAAGAACTTCTGGGGCTAAAGATATAATTCTCATAAAACGCTCGCTTCTCAATTCACGAGTCACTGGTCCAAAAATACGAGTACCTATGGGTTGTAACTGAGCATTTAATAATACAGCAGCATTACCATCAAAACGAATTAATGAACCATCAGAGCGTCTAACACCTTTTCTGGTTCTAACTACTACGGCGTTATAAACTTCACCTTTTTTTACTTTACTACGTGGCATCGCATCAGAGATGCTGACTTTAATTATATCACCAATCCCAGCATAACGACGATGCGATCCACCTAATACTTTGATACATTTAATCCGACGTGCCCCGCTATTATCGGCAGCGTCTAACATTGATTGCATTTGTATCATATTTTTTTAACTCCATCTATTTTAAGCAACAGACCGTGTTACAATTTTATGCAAACGCCAAGATTTGGTTTTAGATAAGGGACGACATTGTAAAATTTCTACAAGATCTCCTTCCTTACATAATTGCTCTTCATCATGGGCATGTAATTTAGTTGAACGTTTTATATATTTACCATACATACTATGTTTTACTTTTCGTTCAATTAATACAGTAATAGTTTTTTCCATTTTATTACTGACTACACGTCCAGTCAGGGTCCGTATTACTTTTGCTTGCTCGCTCGTTTGCTCAGTCATGCAAGGCTACCCTTCTTTTCATTTAATATCGTTTTTACTCTAGCAATATTACGTCGGACGCTTCTTAATTGAGTATGTCTATTTAACTGCTCATTAGCTTTTTGCATACGTAAATTAAATTGCTCCCTCAATAAATCAAGCAATTCTTTTTTTAAATCATCACTGCTTTTTTCTCTAAGCTCTTTAGCTGTCATTACATCACCGTCCGACTTACAAAAGTAGTTGGTACTGATAATTTTGCGGATGCTAAACGAAATGCTTCACGAGCAATCTCTTCAGAAACACCTTCAATTTCATAAAGCATACTACCGGGCTGTACCAAAGCTACCCAATATTCAACACTTCCTTTACCTTTACCCATACGGACTTCTAGTGGTTTTTTGCTAATTGGTTTATCAGGGAATAATCTGATCCATAACTTACCACCACGTTTTACATGACGAGTAATAGTACGTCGTGCAGCTTCAATTTGACGTGCAGTAATACGTCCGCGTCCAGTTGCTTTTAACCCAAATTCACCAAAACTAACTTTATTACCGCGTTGAGCAAGTCCTCGATTGCGACCTTTTTGCTGTTTTCTAAATTTGGTACGTTTCGGTTGTAACATAATTAACTATTCCTGTTTACCAAGAATTTCGCCTTTGAATATCCATACTTTAACACCTATAATGCCATAGGTTGTTTTTGCTTCTGCAACACCATAATCAATATCAGCACGTAAAGTATGTAAAGGTACCCGTCCTTCGCGATACCATTCAGTACGCGCAATTTCAGCACCATTTAAACGACCGCCTACATTAATACGAATGCCTTGAGCACCTAAACGCATTGCATTACCGACTGCTCTTTTCATAGCACGTCTAAACATTATGCGTCGCTCTAATTGTTGAGCAACATTAACTGCTACTAAATAGGCATCAGTTTCAGGCTTACGAATTTCTTCTACACTGATATGTACTGGAATTCCCATAAGTTTTGAAACTTGGGTCCGTAACCTATCAATATCTTCGCCTTTTTTACCAATCACAATACCCGGGCGAGCAGTATGAATAATAATTTTAGCATTACGTGCTGGTCGTTCAATACGAACTTCACTTACAGAGGCTCGTGCTAATTTCTTTTTTATGAAAGCGCGTACTTTTAAATCTGTATTAAGATAATCAGCATAATCCTTGCTATCAGCATACCATTTAGATGACCAATCTTTAACGATACCTAAGCGGATTCCAGTAGGATGTACTTTTTGTCCCATATATTTATTCTCTTAAGCGTCAGAAACAGCCACACTAATGTGACTAGTACGTTTTAAAATTCGACTACCCCGTCCTTTCGCACGGGCACGCATACGTTTCATAGTTGGTCCTTCATCTACACAGATACTAGAAACACGCAATTCATCAATATCTGCTCCCTCATTATTTTCTGCATTTGCAATCGCAGTATCTAATGTTTTTTTCAATAATAGTGCTGCGCGTTTATTACTAAATTTTAAAATATTTAGTGCTCGTTCAACCGGTAATCCACGAATTTGGTCAGCAACTAACCGACACTTTTGCGGAGAAATACGCACATATTTATGTTTACTTAATACTTCCATATCAATTATTAATTATAATTTAGCGTTTAGATTTTTTATCCGCCTGATGGCCTTTAAAGGTTCGCGTTACTGCAAATTCACCTAATTTATGTCCAACCATATTCTCAGTAACAAAGACAGGAATATGTTGACGACCATTATGAATGGCGATTGTTAATCCAACCATTTCAGGGAGTACCATTGAACGACGCGACCATGTTTTTATGGGGCGTTTGTTTTTAGTTGCAATAGCCTTCTCCACTTTTTTCAATAAGTGAAGATCAATAAAAGGGCCTTTTTTAATGGAACGTGGCATATCAGTAATTATTCCTTATCGTGAAGAAGATCTACGTCTGACAATCATCTTATTAGTACGTTTATTAGTACGAGTTTTTGCACCCTTAGTTGGAAAGCCCCAAGGAGTAACAGGATGACGACCACCAGAAGTACGTCCTTCACCACCACCATGAGGGTGATCAACCGGGTTCATTACAACACCACGAACAGTAGGTCTAATACCTCTCCATCTAGAAGCACCAGCTTTACCTAAAGAAATTAGATTATGTTCTGAATTTCCAACTTCACCAATTGTAGCACGACAATCACTTAGAACTTTACGTGTTTCACCAGAACGTAAACGTAATGTTACATATTGACCTTCACGAGCTATTAATTGAGCATATGTGCCTGCGCTTCTGGCTATTTGCGCACCTTTACTGGGTTTTAACTCAATACAATGTACGGTACTACCCATTTGAATATGACGTAAAGGCATACAATTACCAGATTTTATTGGTACATGAGTACCAGAGATAATTGTATCACCAACATTCAAACCTTTTGGATATATAATATATTTACGTTCACCATCAGCATATAACATTAACGCAATATAAGCACTACGATTAGGATCATATTCAATATGTTCCACCTTAGCTTCTATTCCATCTTTATTACGTTTAAAATCTATAATTCTATAATGCTGTTTATGTCCACCACCATGATGACGAACAGTGATACGTCCATTATTATTTCGTCCGCCTGTCTTGGACTTCTTTTCTAACAGAGCTTTATGAGGTTTACCTTTATATAATAAAGCATTATCAGGTTTTACAACAAAGCGTCGTCCAGCTGATGTAGGTTTAGTTTTTACAAGTGCCATAATATTATCCTATATTTTTAATCACTAACTCTAAAGTTAATATCAAAACCTTCTTGTAAACCTACATAGGCTTTTTTCCAATTAGAACGTTTACCATTAATTTTGCCAAAGACTTTTTTCTTACCTTTGACACAACTTATTTGTACTTTATTAACTTTAACTTTAAATAATAATTCAACAGCTTGTTTAACTTCTTCTTTATTTGCATTCGGTAAAACCTTAAATACAAACTGTCTATTACGATCAGCTAATCTTAGAGCTTTTTCAGAAACATGTGGTGCAATTAATACTTGCATTAAACGAGCTTGGTTCATCATGCCAATTTTTCCTCTAATTGCTTTAAGGCTGGCACTGTAATTAGAACTTTTTCTGAACCGACTAAACTCACCGGATTAATACCTTTAACATCATTTAATTCTATTTGATGTAGGTTACGCGCCGCTAAAGCAAGATTATCTTCTGTATTCTCTGTAATAATTAATAAATTTTTATTAAATTCAAAAGGCTTTAACTTTTCAAGCAAATTTTTAGTTTTAGGTGTATCAACTGCAAAATTTTCAACAATTATTAAACGAGTCGAACGCGCCAGTTCAGATAATATTGAACGTAATGCGCTACGATACATTTTTTTATTTAATTTTTGTGAATAATTTTGAGGCTTAGCAGCAAAAGTAACACCACCACTACGCCATAAAGGACTTTTAACAGTACCAGCCCGTGCACGTCCAGTTCCTTTTTGTCGCCAAGGTTTGGCACCAGTGCCTTGTACATCAGATCTACTTTTCTGAGCTCTTGTACCAGAACGAGCTGCTGCCAAATAAGCAGTTACTGATTGATGAATTAAAGTTTCATTAAATTTTACATCAAACACTGTTTCAGACACGTTAATCATGCCTGCGTCACTGTGTAGGCTCAATTCCATTATTTCACCTTCTTAACTGCTGGGCGCACAATAACATCTTCACCCGGTGCGCCGGGTACAGCACCTTTAATTAAAATTAAATTTTTCTCAGAATCAACACGCACAACTTCAAGATTCTGAATTGTACAACGTACATTACCCATATGCCCCGCCATCTTCTTACCTTTAAAAACACGTCCCGGTGTTTGGTTTTGACCAATAGAACCGGCAGAACGATGTGCTAATGAATTACCGTGGGTTGCATCCTGCATACTAAAATTATGACGTTTGATTGCCCCAGCAAAACCTTTACCTTTACTGGTGCCAGTCACATCTACAAACTGCCCATCGTTGAAAATACCAACTTTAATTTCATTACCCAATTCAATATCAGAACCTTCATTTTCAGCAAGACGAAATTCCCAGAAACCACGTCCAGCTTCAACACCAGCCTTTTTAAATTGTCCACTTTTCGGTTTATTGACACGAATTGCACGACGAGTTCCACAGGTAACTTGAACAGCCCGATAACCATCAGTTTCCTGAGTCTTCAATTGAGTCACACGATTAGGCTGCGCTTCGATAACGGTCACTGGAATAGATAACCCGTCTTCTGTAAATATGCGAGTCATACCACATTTACGACCGATAACTCCAAGAGCCATAAATTAACCTCTTTAATTTAATTTAATTTAATTTGTACGTTCACACCAGCAGCTAGATCTAATTTCATTAAAGAATCAACTGTTTTATCAGTTGGATCAATTATATCTAATAAGCGTTTATGGGTGCGAATCTCATATTGATCTCGTGCATCTTTATTAACATGCGGTGAAATCAAAACTGTAAATTTTTCTTTTTTGATAGGCAAAGGTATTGGACCACGAATTTGTGCCCCAGTACGTTTTGCTGTTTCTACAATTTCACGCGCTGATTGATCAATTAACTTATGATCAAAAGCTTTTAAACGTATGCGAATTCTTTGATTTGCCATAATATTACTGATTCTTTTTAATTACTTCATCTGCAATATTTGCAGGAGCTTCGCCATATTTTTCAAACTGCATAGTATAACTAGCGCGTCCTTGTGAAATAGAACGTACATCAGTTGCATAACCAAACATTTCAGCAAGTGGTACTTCGGCACTAATTACTTTACCAGTAGGAATATCATCCATACCTTGTAAAATACCGCGACGACGATTAAGATCACCCATAATGTCACCCATATAATCTTCAGGAGTAACAACTTCAACCTTCATTATTGGTTCCATTAAGGCTGGATTAGCTCGCTTAGCACCTTCCTTGAAACATTGTGAACCAGCAATTTTGAAAGCCATTTCATTAGAATCAACTTCATGATATGAACCATCATAAAGCGTAACTTTGACATCAACAACTGGATATCCAGCAATGACACCATTTTTCATTTGTGCCTGTATGCCTTTATCAACTGCTGGAATATATTCTTTAGGAACTACACCACCAACAATTTCATTGACAAATTCATAACCAGTACCCAAGGTTTGTGGCTCAATTTTTAACCATACATGACCATATTGACCACGACCACCTGATTGACGTACAAATTTACCTTCTTGTTCAATAGTTGCTTTAATGGTTTCGCGATAGGCAACTTGTGGTGATCCAACATTGGCTTCAACATTAAATTCACGACGCATACGATCAACAATAATATCAAGATGTAATTCACCCATTCCTGATATGATTGTTTGTCCAGATTCTTCATCTGTACGTACTCTAAATGAAGGATCTTCAGCCGCTAGCTTGGATAAAGCGATGCCCATTTTTTCTTGGTCAGCTTTAGTTTTTGGCTCTACTGCAACAGATATAACCGGCTCCGGAAATTCCATTTTTTCTAGGGTAATAACATTATTTTTATCACATAATGTTTCCCCAGTAGTTACATCTTTTAAGCCAACAGCAGCGGCAATATCACCAGCTCTAACTTCCCTGATTTCATCACGTGAATTGGCGTGCATTTGTAGAATACGCCCAATCCGTTCACGTTTACCTTTTAAAGGGTTATAAACTGTATCACCAGAATTTAAAATACCAGAATAAACGCGGAAAAATGTTAGATTACCAACAAAAGGATCAGTAGCTACTTTAAATGCTAAAGCTGCAAAAGGTTCGTCATCACTAGATTTTCTACTAGATTCTGTCTCATCTTTATCATCTAAAACGCCACGTATGCTAGCAACATCAGTAGGTGCAGGCATAAAATCAATTACCGCATCCAACATTGCTTGAACGCCTTTATTCTTAAAGGCTGAACCACATAAAGTAGGAACTACTTCATTTGCTATTGTACGTAGGCGAATACCTTGACGGATTTCATCTTCTGATAATTCTCCTTCTTCAAGATATTTTTCCATCAATTCTTCAGTGGCTTCTGCTGCGGTTTCTACTAACTTTTCGCGCCATTCATCACAAAGATCTTGCATCTCGCTTGAGATTTCACGTTCTTCAAACTTAACGCCTAAATTAGCTTCTTCCCAATAAATGGCTTTCATCTTAACTAGATCGACAAGCCCTTCAAAATTCTCTTCAGCACCAATAGGCAATTGCAAAACAACAGGATTAGCGGCTAAACGTTCCTTTAGTTGTTCAACTACTCGCAAAAAATCTGCACCAGCTCTGTCCATTTTATTGACAAAAGCTATACGTGGTACACCATATTTATTTGCTTGTCGCCAAACTGTTTCTGATTGTGGTTCTACTCCACCAACTGCACAAAAAACTGCACATGCTCCATCTAATACACGTAGTGAGCGTTCTACTTCAATAGTAAAATCAACGTGTCCGGGAGTATCAATAATATTAATTCGATGTTCTGGAAATTGTCCAGCCATGCCTTTCCAAAAACAGGTGGTAGCAGCAGATGTAATAGTAATACCACGTTCCTGTTCTTGTTCCATCCAATCCATGGTAGCTGCGCCATCATGGACTTCGCCTATTTTATGCGAAACACCGGTGTAATAAAGAACACGCTCTGTTGTTGTGGTTTTGCCCGCATCAATATGGGCCATGATACCAAGATTACGGTAGCGATCAATGGGTGTCTTACGTGCCATATCTAGTTATAATTTTAAGTTTTTATTTATTACCAGCGGAAATGTGAAAATGCTCTATTTGCTTCCGCCATTCTATGTACATCTTCACGTTTTTTGATAGCGCTGCCTTTGCTTTCAGAAGCATCAAAGATTTCACCTGCTAAACGAAGTCCCATAGTTTTTTCGCTACGTTTACGTGCTGCATCTACTATCCAACGCATTGCTAATGTGGTACGTCGAATTGGACGAACTTCTACAGGTACTTGATAAGTAGAACCACCAACTCTTCTTGATTTTACTTCTACAACAGGGCGTACATTATCTAATGCTTTAGTAAAAACTTCTAAAGCTTCTAAATCTTTAGCATTTGTTTTTTCAGCAATTTTATCTAAAGCACCATATACCATACGCTCTGCCACGGCTTTTTTACCGCTGATCATTAATATATTGATAAATTTTGCTAAAGTTTCATCTCCATATTTAGGATCTGGTAAAATAACACGTTTAGCGACAACTCTTCTTCTTGGCATATTAGAATTTCCAGTATTTTATATTAAGACTTAGGTCTTTTAGTTCCGTATTTAGAACGACCTTGTCGTCTAGCATTGACTCCTGATGTGTCTAAGGAACCACGGACTGTGTGATACCGTACACCCGGTAAATCTTTTACACGACCACCGCGAATTAAGACCACTGAATGTTCTTGTAAGTTATGTCCTTCACCACCAATGTACGTTGTTACTTCCATACTATTAGTCAGTCTTACACGTGCTACTTTACGCATAGCTGAGTTTGGTTTCTTTGGTGTGGTTGTATAAACACGGGTACATACCCCACGTTTTTGTGGACATCCATCCAGTGCTGGTGTAGTACTTTTGCTTTTTTGAAGCTTGCGTGGTTTACGCACCAACTGGTTGATTGTTGCCATAGTTACTCCAAATAATTCGGGAGATCATTATTTAATTAGTGTATTATATAGATATAAACAAAGATAAGCCGGCATCAATACAGATACCAGCCTTCATTCATAAAAAAAGCGTGATTCCAAGATTAGAATCCCGCTTATTTGGGATATGGCGCGCCCGGAGAGATTCGAACTCCCGACCGCCTGGTTCGTAGCCAGGTACTCTATCCAACTGAGCTACGGGCGCGTATTTTTTTGTGGCGGAGAGAGAGGGATTCGAACCCTCGATAGGGGATTAGCCTATACTCCCTTAGCAGGGGAGCGCCTTCAGCCACTCGGCCATCTCTCCACATGTATTAGGAATGAGTCTGACTTTTAATAAGTCAAATTATACACATTTTAAATTTTAAATACAATTTTATTTTTTTATAATATCTATAATAATAAACTTATGTTTGCAAAAACTTTATATGACAAGTTGTGGGAATCGCATTTAGTACGTCTTGATGATAATGGTACGGCTTTGCTTTATATTGATCGCCATTTAATTCATGAGGTCACATCTCCTCAAGCTTTTGAGGGATTACGCTTGGCTAATCGTAAGCCTTGGCGGGTTGGGGCTAATTTCGCGGTTCCTGATCATAATGTTCCAACTACTGCTCGTGATGGTGGGGTGGAATCTATAGTTGATCCAATATCACGTTTACAAGTTGAAACTTTAGGCAAAAATTGTTTGGATTATGAGATTACTGAGTTGGATATGAATGATCCTCGTCAGGGTATTGTGCATGTTATTGGACCAGAGCAGGGTCAAACTTTGCCGGGTATGACGCTTGTTTGTGGTGATTCGCATACTTCAACACATGGTGCTTTTGGGGCTTTGGCGTTTGGAATTGGTACTTCTGAGGTGGAACATGTGTTAGCAACTCAGTGTTTGTTGCAGAAAAAGTCTAAAAATATGCTTGTTAGTGTTAATGGGCAAGTTGATGCCAATGTTAGTGCTAAGGATATTATTCTTTATATTATTGGTGAAATTGGCACTGCTGGTGGTACTGGTTATGCGATTGAGTTTGGTGGTACGGCTATTCAGGCTTTGTCTATGGAGGGTCGTATGACTGTATGTAATATGGCTATTGAGGCGGGTGCTAGAGCTGGTATGATTGCGGTTGATGATAAAACCATTGATTATGTTAATAAATATTCTAAGATAGCAGGAGCAGAATCATATTGGCGTAGTTTGCATAGTGATGCTGAGGCTAAGTTTGATCAGGTGTTAAATATTGATGCTAGTTTAATTAAACCTCAAGTTACATGGGGTACTTCTCCAGAAATGGTGCTTGCAGTTGATGCAGTAGTTCCTGATGCTGATGATGAGGGTATGCGTCGCGCTTTGGATTATATGGATCTTAAAAGTGGTATGGCAATTACTGATATTAAGCTTGATAAAATTTTTATTGGTTCTTGTACCAATTCGCGTATTGAAGATTTACGCGCGGCTGCACAGGTGGTTAAGGGTAAAAAGTTGGCAATTAATATTAAGCAGGCTTTGGTGGTGCCCGGTTCTGGTTTAGTTAAGACTCAAGCTGAGCAAGAAGGTTTAGATAAAGTGTTTATTGATGCTGGTTTTGAATGGCGTTCACCGGGTTGTTCTATGTGTTTGGCTATGAATGCTGATCGTTTAGAACCCGATGAACGTTGTGCTTCGACTTCTAATCGTAATTTTGAAGGGCGGCAGGGAAAAGGTGGTAGAACTCATTTAGTTAGTCCAGCAATGGCCGCTGCTGCTGGTATAGCGGGACATTTTGTAATATGCTAACAGGAATTTTATTAGTTAATCTAGGAACACCAGATGCGCCAACGACTAAGGCTTTGCGTCGTTATTTAGCTGAGTTTTTGTGGGATAGAAGAGTAACTGAATTGCCGCGTTTGTTTTGGTGGTTGGTGTTGCATGGAGTTATTTTACGCATTCGTCCTAGTCGTTCAGCGCGTTTATATGAAAAGGTTTGGACTGAAAATGGTTCGCCATTATTAAGTATTAGTCAGGCACAAGCACAAGCTTTACAAAAAAAATTAGGTGAAGATTTTAAAGTTGTTCTGGCTATGCGTTATGGAAACCCTTCTATTGCTAGTGGTTTAGAGGAATTGCGTAATGTTGAGCGTATTATAGTATTACCTTTGTATCCACAATATGCAAGTGCTACTACAGGTTCAAGCTTTGATGCGGTAGCTGATGTTTTGAAAACTTGGCGTATAGTGCCAGATTTGAGGTTTATTTCAGATTATCATGATGATTCTGCTTATATAAATGCTTTAATCGCACAAATTAAAAGTTATTGGGATCAACATGGAGTTCCTGATAAATTATTATTTTCATTTCATGGTATTCCTAAACGCTTTGTAACTGCGGGGGATCCTTATGCAGATCAATGTCATAAAACTGCTAAGTTAGTTGCATTAGGTTTAGAAATAGAAAATTGGGAAGTGGTGTTTCAATCACGGTTTGGACGTGAAGAATGGTTAAAACCTTATGCTGATCATAGGTTAATAGCTTTATCTAAAGACGGAATTAAGCGGGTTGATGTTGTTTGTCCGGGATTTTCAGCAGATTGTTTGGAAACTATAGATGAGATTGATCGAGAAAATCGTGATATTTTTTTAGAGGCTGGTGGTGAGGAATTTCATTATATTCCTGCTTTAAATGATAATGATGAACATATTGAAGCCTTGGTAAAAATTCTTAAATAATATTTATTAGACCTGACAGGTTTTAAAAACCTGTCAGGTCTTTGAAATTAGAATACGTGTCTAATACCTAAAGTTGCAACATTTTCGTCACGGAAGTTATTATCACTATCAGTTTGACGATAACCTGCATAAACCATAGTACGTTTTCCGAAGTGATATTTACCACCAACAGCCCAACTTAAAGCATCTTCATCAAGAAAATTACCATTAGCATCAGTCATTCTAGCATTATCATCAATATCTGACATATAACCAGATACCCAACCAGCTACACTGATATTATTCATTTTAACTTCAAGAGAACCAAGAATATAGCTACCACCATCTGGATTTTCATCAAATGCACCAATTTCAGCATCTTCATATTGAAGACCAAATGTTACCATTGGTCCTAATTGGAAACTACCACCTAATTTCCAGTTGATTTTACCTTCATCTTCATTTGTAGCGATTACATTTTTTACATCATCTAACTGGGTATAAGCACCAGATAACCACATTGCAAAATTAGGAGCTGCATATTTAATTTCAACAAGTCCAGCACCATCTAAGTTTGATGAATCATCAACAAAACCTTGAAGAGTAGTAGAAAATCCAGCAAAATTTACACCTAGTTCAAGTGCGCCTTGTACGAATCCTTCATTGGTTAAGCCTTGACCATTAGTGGCACTATCTGATGTTACTATACTACCAGTAGGATCTACAGTTATTCTATGATCACCACTCATACCACCACCGGTACCACGAGTTTGTAATGATGTCCATGCCCAAGGATCAACCATTTCAAATGATGCTTTATAAGCACCAACTAAAGTACCATAACGAACATGAAAAGCAGACGTTCTTAAACCAACCCATGCTTCTTCACCAATAAAACTAGAACCAAAATTACCAGATGTATTAAAAGCACCTGCATAACGTGCTTCAGCGTATAAGCCACTACCTAATTTTTCATCAAAATCAAACATGATATGATTAGGACCCTCATTCAGAATAGATCCTAAAGAGTCATGAGTGAAATTTTGACGTTCATTGGCAGCAAAACTTGTTGCTGGGCTGGTAGTTCTATTAATAGTTACACCATCTTGACCATCAGCACCTTCATAACTAATAGCTTCAGCCTGTATGATACCTGATACTTTAATATCTGCATAGCTTGCCATAGGTGTTACTAATCCAGCGGCACAAGCTAATGTTAGTATTTGTTTATTCATAAAAATATATCTCCGTTACTAGATTATTTTGTATTTCTCGGAATGCTTACCAAGTTTTAAGAATGTTCTATGTTGTCGGATTACTGATTCCGTTTGATGTCATATTTAATTCTCTATTATGAATTAATAAATAGAGTAAATGAACCTTAACTTAATTGATCGAAAAATGCAACACTTTGTAGATAAAAAAGCAACATCCTTGATATACATTATATATCAGATATATAAATGAATTGTTGTATTTTTATCACATTACTTAGTTTGCCATTCTCCTTGACTATTTTGGTATATCCATCTTTTTGAAGCAAGTTTAATCCAACGAGATGCAAATATAGTGCGAATATCTTGTACCCATTCAGGATGGGCATTTATTAATGCTATTTCACGATATAGTTGTAGGCGATCTTTATTTTCAGCCTCTACTAATTGATTTACATGGTTACGTTTTTTTAGTGATATTTTGATAGGACTAAGTACAATAATAAAGGCATTATTTGTTAGACCAATTGCACCATTATTATAATACATCTTTAATTTTTGATGTCGTTGTGTCATTTTTGCTTGTAGTGCATTAGATCTAGGGCTTGATGTTTTGAAATTAGGATCGAATTTGTTAAATGATGGAGTAGATGAATTTGTTTGTCTTTCCCATACATTTTTAATTACTTGATCAGCGGCTTTTTCAGCCTCTGCTGCTGGAAAATATACATTAATTGTTACGCAAGATATTAATAATCCTAATGATAATAATGAGATATTTCTAATATAAAGCATCATAAGTTTTCCTTTATTAAAAATTGTTAATATTTTTAAGACGATTCAATAAAATTTTCCAATCAACTGATTTATTATAACCAATGACATCTATACGTGGTAATCGTCCACCTTTAATAATGTAATAACCTTTTTTTGTTGCGCCGACACCACTCATGTAACAAATAGTTTTTATTAAACGGCAGCCCCATCCTAAACGTTGATAATAAAAATTTTCAAAAACTTTTAAAATGCTGTTTGAAAAAATATTTACTGCTAGATTGCCGCTTAAGTTAGATAAGTTTTGAATTGCTTTTTGGCTGATTCTATGTCGAATGGCATCATCTAATGGGTTTGCTAAATGTGCATCAAATGATACGGGTTGCCAATTCATTAAATGTAGTTTACGCACATAACCTGATAATTGCCCTTGAATTTCTCCAAAATCAGTGATATTTGTTAAGGTTTTAAGATTTAACTTATTAATTTTAATATTAGTTTTTAATTCTGGTATGTTATCAAAAGGATTTTTTATAGTTAGATTACTCGCTACAATTTCACCATCAAAAACGCGCATTTTTAATCTGCCACCAATATTTATTGTTTTATTACGGTAATTAAGCCAAGGTATTTTACCAGATATATTGCCGTTTAATTTTGGAAGTTCTAAGGCTGTGCTGATTTTTGATAAAGAAATCGGTTTTATTTCTCCACGTAATCGTCCATTCATATTTTCCATGCCAATATTGTTAATATCAAATTGTTGAATTTGTATGGCTCCATCAAAAATCGGCTGGTAAAAAGGTGCTAATAATTTTATTTTATTTTTTACTAAACTAGCACGTAATTGGCTGCTTCCAAGTTTTATTGATGATGCAAGGTATGCTTTTGACCAATATAAATGACTTGCATATTTTGAAGAATGACTATGCCATTGAATTTTCCCATGTAATTTATTTACACCAAAGCGTTTTTTTTGATCTTCTAGGTTGATGTTATATAATTTTACCAGTGCGTAGCGTTTATTTGGTTGCCAGTTTAGTTGGGCTTTGATTTTTCCTTGAAGTTTTAATTGGTTAAACATACTTTCTTCGCCTAACATTCCTTGGATGTAGTTGTCATATAATCCTTTAATGCTAGTTTGTTTGAGTTGTAGTGATAATGTGTCTATTGTAAATTTATCTTCTAGTTTTAGATTAGCCTGAGTTTGTAAATCTAATATATTTTTTTGAATTAGGTGAAGATTATGGATTTTTAATTTTTTTGGTTGCCATGTTAAATTTATTATTGTGTCTAATGGTTGTTTATTTATATTTAGATAAATTGAATTTATATATATTTCACCATTAATAATTCTGATTAAGCCTTGTATTTTTAATTGGTTGCTTTCTTGTAAGTTAATATTTAATTTGAGTCTGATTGATATATTTTCTCCAATATTTGATTGTTTGGCATGAGAAAAGTTAAATTTATTAGTTGTTGCATCTATAGTAATTTGATGCAGATTACTATCATATCCAGTGGCTTTAATTGTGAAACTGCTACGCCCGGCAAGGGTTAAATCTGATGGTAATTCAATGAATTTTTGTATTATATTTAGTAATTTTTTGGATTCAATATTATGGACATTAAATTTGGCTTGCCAATTATTTTTTATTGATTGTGCTTGTATGTCTATTTGCCCAGATGCTATAGCTAGTTGTTTTATATTAAATTTTAGTCGTTCGGTTTTTGGATGGTAACTAAATGATAATTTAATTATGGGTTTGTCTATGATGTCTGAGTTTATATGTAGGTAGGCATTGGGGCATGTTATAACTTCGGCTGTGTATTTAAGGTTTTTGCATTCTAGTTTTATATTTTTAAAATCTTGTTGTGAAACATTTAGTTCTGCTATTTTGAATTTAAAATGTAAATTTTCAAAGGCAAATAGGGATGAGCTGATATAAAAATAAAAAAATAAGATTAGCAACAACAGTTTCATTCGGTTCACTCCGTCGCTTATGATAAAGCTTGTCTAAATCCATCATTATAACAGATGGATTCAGACAGAAATATCAATTTTTAGGAATAATATCTTTTATACCATTGTACAAAATTTTCTATTCCTTCTTCAACTGATGTTTGTGGTTTAAAACCAACATCTGTTTCTAAGTCTGCTACATCTGCGTAAGTTGCTGGTACGTCTCCGGGTTGCATTGGTAACAGGTTTTTTATGGCTGTTTTGCCTAATGCTTTTTCTAGGGTTTCTATATAGTGCATTAGTTCAACTGGGTTGTTGTTGCCGATGTTATATAGTTTGTATGGGGCTATACTGCTACTAGGATCAGGGGTATCACCTGACCAATTAGGATTTGGTTCTGGTGTTTTGTCTAATACTCTAATCACGCCTTCTACAATGTCATCAATATAGGTAAAGTCGCGTCGCATTAATCCTCGGTTATAAACATCAATTGGGGTGTCTTCAATTATGCCTTTTGTGAATTTAAACAATGCCATATCAGGTCTGCCCCATGGTCCATATACTGTAAAAAACCTTAGTCCGGTAGTGGGGATATTGTATAAATGGGAGTAGGTGTGTGCCATTAATTCATTAGCTTTTTTGCTGGCTGCATAAAGTGAGATTGGGTGATCTACGTTGTTATGCACTGAAAATGGCATTGTGGTATTAAGCCCATATACTGAACTTGATGAGGCATAGACTAGGTGTTTTATATTGTTATGACGGCTGCCTTCTAGGATGTTGGTAAATCCAACAATGTTACTGTCTATATAGGAAAGTGGATTTTCTATTGAGTAACGTACACCGGCTTGTGCGGCTAAATTTACTACTTTGTCTATTTTTTTGTTTTTAAATAAGTCGGCAACTGCGGTTCTATCTTCTAAATTGAGTTGTACAAATTCAAAATTGGAATGACTTTCTATTTGAGCTAAACGCGCTTTTTTTAGATTAACGTCATAATAGTCGTTGAGGTTATCAAGCCCAATTACTTCATCTCCTCTTGCTAAGAGACGTTTAGAAAGTGTTGATCCAATAAATCCTGCGGCACCTGTAACTAAAATTTTTGTCATACTTATATTACCATTTCAATATTATAAATTAGTATTATAATTGATTCATTATTTACGCCAGCTTATATTTTTTTATGAATTATATAGTATTAGTATTATTAATAGGTTCTCAGCAAATTGTTTATGCTTTTGATTGGGATGATTTATGGTTACGTAAGGATCAACAACAGGCTGATGATTTATCTAAGGCTGTTGTTTTTTATAAGGATAAAAAATATCAAGATGCGATTGATATATGGGGGCAGTTGGATAGTGCTATGGGCTATTATAATATGGGTAATGCTTTGGTGCATTTGGGTAAGTTTAAGGAGGCTGTTGTTAGTTATAAGAAGGCTTTAAAGTTTGATCCTAATTATCCTGATGTGAAGGCTAATTTGGCTGTTGTTGAAAAGTTGTTGAAACAGACAGTTAAGAAACAATCTGTTGTTGATAAACAGCGGCAAAAAAAGCCGAATAAGGATAAAGGTTCTGGAACTAATGAGAAAAATGCTCCTGAGAATAGTAAGAAAAGCGCGGCTAATAAGTCTCCTAAAGGTGAGCGTTTGGCAGCAAAAAATGCTCCTATTATTGGGCAACAACGAGATGGTATTAAGAAAAAGTCATTAAATCAACCAGATCAGGGGAAAAGTGTACAGGATTTAGAACAATTTTTACAATCTATTGATGATAATCCAAAGGAGTTATGGCGTAAGAAAATTCGTTCAGAATATGAAGATATATAAGTTATTTTTTAGTTTGTTGTGTGTTAGTCAGTCATTATTTGCTGAGCAAGCGGCTGATATTTTTTTGAAGGCTAGTGTTACTCCTGAGAGTAATTATGTGCAGGCTCAATTTATTTATAGTTTGCGTTTGTATTATCGGGTGCCAATTGATTCTGGTCAATTTTCTAAGTTGGAAATTGAGAATGCTCATGTTGAGTTGTTAGGTAAGGATGTTACGTTTAAGACTCAGTATGAGGGTTTGGAATATGAGGTGCGGGAGCGGCGTTATGCTATTTTTCCTGAAGGTTCGTTTACTATTCCGGCAATGCAATTTGAGGGTATGTTGAGTACTCCTGATAGTGAGTGTGATCCTTTGTTTGAGTATTGTATTGGTGAGGAGGTGAGTTTTAATTCTGAGCCGCTGGAGTTTGATGTAAAAGCAAAGGCGTATGATGAGAAGTTATGGTGGTTGCCAGCTCAGGATGTGAGTTTGGAAGAGGAGTGGGTTTTGAAGCAGCCTTTTTTTCAAGTTGGTGAACCGGTTATTCGTAGGTTGAAGTTGAAATCAAAGGCTTTGGTATCTGAGTTTTTGCCAAAATTATCTGTGCCCAATGTAGTTGATATTAGTAGTTATTATGAACCTCCTAAGCGAAACAATAAGGTTGATAAGGATGGTGTTATTGGAATACAAGAACAGGAAGTTGTGTTGGTTGCTAATAGGGCTGGTTATTATGAGTTGCCTGCAATTGAGTTGGTTTGGTGGGATACGGTAAATAATGAACAGCGCGTTGTTAGTTTGCCTGCTCATAATATTTATGTTCGTTCAGCAAATGAGGGTTTGTGGTGGTTATGGTTTTGGCAAATTTTGAGTGGTTTGTTGGGTTTGTTGTTTTTGATTAGTTTTATTGGATGGTGGCGCAAAAAAGCTGATAAAACCAAAGTAGTAACAGAAAAGAAAACCAATGTTTCGGCTACTAAGGCTTTAAAACAGGCTTGTAAAGATAATAATCCTCATGAGGCAGAAAAGGCTTTATTAAGGCTTAATGTTGTTCAGGATGAAAAGGTGCAGAAAGAGTTAGAGCAGTTAAATCGTGTGCTTTATGGTAAGGAAAATGCTGAGTGGAATGGGGATCAGTTTTGGAAAGTTGTGGGGAAAGGTTTGTCTGTTTATGATTGTAAGTTAGATAAAAAACAGGAGGTTTTGCCGGAACTTTATTCTTGATAACTTATGTTATGTATAAAGGACAAAAGCCCCCTAACCGCCTAAAGGGGGGCGCGAACTTAAGATTGTGCCATTCGCCCATATCCTGATATACAAATACTGGTGTATCGTTGTAAAATCCGTTTATTCCGTAAATTCGTTGTACTAATTGCACATAAATATTATCTCAAATTAACTTCCACCCTGCATTTTCAGGTAAAGTTAATTCATTTACTACTTCCACTTCGACATTTAAAAAACGTAATTGTTGTTTAATTCTAGTTTTTAATCGTAAAGCTAATGGTTTAAAATGTTCTGGTGCATCTAAG
Source organism: Candidatus Marithrix sp. (assembly GCA_016744775.1). Lineage (GTDB taxonomy): Bacteria > Pseudomonadota > Gammaproteobacteria > Beggiatoales > Beggiatoaceae > Marithrix. Next base: position 609,572 of record JADGDS010000001.1, on the reverse strand, counting down.
TATTCATCTTGATGTAGAAATAATACAATTGTTATTGGTAGTTTTTGTTTTAAAGCATTAATATGAGGGAGTAGGTTTTCATCGTTATGGTAAGATGCTCCTATTAATCCGGTAACAGTATCACAGACTTTTTTTACTACCTCATCTGCTAAAAAAGGCTTTTTACGACTTATTTTGACATTGGAACTACATTGAGTACGACATTGTTGAACTTCTGCTGGTTCAGCAGCAGAGAGTTTTGGACTATTTTCGGCACTATTACCGCGAAAATTTTTAACTTCTATCCAAAGAATTTCTTTCTTGTTCGTTGCTAAAAAATCTACCGCTTTCATGCCTTGACATTGTTGCACTTTTTGATAAAAACCAGTTCGATCATCATATTTACAGACAATCCATTGTTTTGAAAATTCAAACTCTAATCTTTTATTTCGACTACCTTCTTGTAAAATCATAAGGCTTTTTTTGCATAATAAGCTGATTGTTCTCTATCATATAGTGCTAATTCTTCTTCTAAGCTTACAATTGTTTGTAAATCTTCTAGTACTTTTCCTTGTTCTATATTTGTATCTTGATCTTGTCGTTTTAAACTAAAAAATCTTGCTGGTATTTGATTTATATCTATTAATAAGGATAATTCTTTCATTAGAAATAAATCATGAGTTGTCAGAATTATTTGTATCCCTTGTTTAGTTAGTGCCGCTAAGGCTTTCGCTACTTTTACTCTCATTCTAGGATTGAGATTTGCCTCTGTTTCATCCCAAAATAAGGTACAGCCATTAAGCAATGAACCATTCATTATTAAATAAACTAGTGTGGCAATTTTTTTTAAACCTTCAGCTATTAAAGATATTTCCATTTTACCTTGTTGGGGGATGTCAAGATAAAAACGCCCATTGTTATCAAGCACTACTTTACCCCCTAATTCAGTTTCTAAAGGTTTGATGATTTCATCAGAATATTGTTTTAATAAAGGTAAATTTAAAGCTTTGCATAAGTCATAATAAGTTTCATCTATTGGTAAATAACGATTTTCATATAAAGCAATAAACACTGATGGTTGCAAACTCAAGACTTCTTGGGTTGGAAAAAATAATGGAGCTATTTGAGGATAAGATGAAGGTAAATGATCTGCTTTAATTTCATTATTTTTCAATATAAATGAAACATTTTCTATGCTAATTTGACTATCTTGCAGTGGTTTGTGGCTTAAATTGCTTAGTATATCTGGCTTAAAAACTCCATTTAATTTATCTCCAAATTTAATTTGTAATTGTTCTATAGTTTGAATTCTATCTCTACCAAATAGATAAAGCGTTGAAATCATAGTATATGCTAACTTAAGCAGATGACTTTTTCCTGTAGAATTATCTCCAATAATTATATTAATTCCGGGTGAAAATTCAATTTTAGTATTTGTAAATACAGTAAAATTTTTAATAGTTAATGATTTTAACATTTTATAAATTTAGAATTTTCCAAGGTTGAAATTTAGTTGTATTTAGTACAACGAATACTAAGATACAGGAATTAAATAATTTAGATCTATTCGTTGTACTTAACAGAAAAGGCTATTTAAAATAGCCTAGTAAAATTATTATACCACCCATAAGCATATTGAACATTCAGTTTACGCTTCTATATAATTCAGTTTCAATATCATCAATATCTGTAGTCAACATGGTTATCTATCAGTACAATATATATTTCCAATTTAAATAATATTATGCCACTAAATAAAAAATTTATTGCAAAAGCCTTTAGTGCCGCTATTGATAGTCCAATTAACCTAAACTAACAAGGAATTTATTAATATGATAGAAACATTTATCTCACTTCTTGGAGCTGCTAATACTGTTCATGATTCTTATACTAAAATAAGTGGTATTTTTCGACCTAAAGATAATAGTCATATAGAATATCTGGATAGAATTGCTACTGGTATTGAACGCTTATCAGATCATATTTTGTATGCTCCCAATATGGAAGCTGTGCAAGATATTACTCAAAATCGTCAGCGTAAGATTGATAATCTTAGAGATGTTAAAGAATCTTTAGAGCCGGTGCAAAGGGCGGTTGGTAGTGATATTTTATCTTCGGCAATTATTTTAACACCAGATAAAATGCAAACTGCAATGCAAGCCAGCCCTTGGGAAGTTTTAATGGATATTCGTCCTGTTAGTTTGTCTAATTCTCCTAATAATCCTGATATGATTCCAATAGTTTTTGAACATGATGGAACTCAATATGTTGGATGGCAAATGCGTGGAACTTTGCCAATGCTGTTTGATTGTACATATGATGAATTGTTAGTTCCAGAAACTGAAGTCCAAACTCTTTCTAATAAAAGAAAACCGGGCGATATTTTCCGTGATCGCCTAAAAGACAACAGCGAAGGACCAGAAATGGTGTTAATACCAGCTGGAACCTTTTGTATGGGTGAAAAACAATCAGTACATGAAGTCTCGGTGGAAAGCTTTGCTATGGGGCGTTATCCGGTTACTTTTGCTGAATATGACTATTTTTGTGAAGCTACTAATAGAAAAAATCCCCCCTTGCTTTTTTTTGGGAGAGTTATTGGAGTTCAAAGCGGAGCTTTGTAGTTATCACTGATCCTACCAAGCTATAATAATCAAATTATTAATTTACAAGGAATATCTGTGAGAATCATTACTCAAATGAGGATCAAACAAGCTATTGAAGAATATCCACAATGGCGATTTGGACTCCAATTGTGGCTTGAAATATTCAAGCAAAAGGATGTTAATTTTGAATCCTACCAACAAATAAAACAAATTTGGGAACAAGCAAGTGGTTGGAATGTTGATCGTATTCCTGCAAAAAAAGTTACAGATATTGCATTCAATGGTGATTTTGATATACATAAAAATAAATGTAGAATCATCACTAGAATTCAGGCTGCTACAAACAAGATATTTATACGTGAGGTTTATTCTCATGCTAAGTATGATAAATGGTGTAAAACAAAGGTAAAACCATAATGTTAAAGCAAATAGATATGCGTAAAAAAAATTTACATCCAATTGAAATGACAGCTCTAAATGAACTGATCAAACAGATGTCGGATGTACTAAATAATTTTGCACCAATTCTAATGACTCTTACTCATTACACCCAATATCCCATTAAAACTGAAGATGAAATATTAGAACGCGCAAAAGTAATGGATGAGTTGATGGATATGGCAAAAAGTGAAGATGATATTGTTATGCTTTTTGCCAATGCGATCTCTGATAGAATTGAAGAATTTGAAAATGAGAAGCTTGATTTTCCAAGAATGAAACCTAGTCAAGTTTTGGCTAATCTGATGACAATACACAATGTTAAGCAAAAAGATTTGTTTGAAATTGCGCCACCAATAGTTATTTCAGAATTGCTTAATGAAAAACGCCAAATGACTGTTGATCAGATTAAAGGTTTTTCTAAGTTTTTTGATGTGCCAGTCACTATGTTTTTTGATTAAGAGAACTTATAAGATTTTGACCTAAAGACCTGTCAGGTTTTTAATACGCAGTCACGGAGCGCAGCGGAGTAAACCTGACAGGTCTGTTATGAAAAATACCTATTATTTAAAAATATCGCGAGTAAAATTATTATACCACCCATAAGCATATTGAACATCCAATTTACGCTGTTCTGCTGTAGCATCTATACTAGATGTTCCGCCACTACCGGGAACTGTTATTATGCTTTTACCATCTTCTGCCAATCGGTATATTCCTACAATTGATATTGCATAGTCTGTACCTACAATGCTATAGCAACCATTACTAAATGATGGGCTTGTAATTGTTTGTCCATTTAATAATGCTGCTATTGCAGCGGCACATGCTTTGGCTTCTGAATTGGCGGCAAAACCAGATTTTGGTAAGGGGCTAGCTGTACATGCGTCGCCAATTACATGAATATCTTGGTGTCGAGTTGATTCAAAAGTTTGTACATCTATTGGACACCAACCAGTATCATCAGTTAAGTCTGCGGCAAAGGCAATTGCTCCGGCTTTTTGTGCTGGTATTATGTTTAATACATCAGATTGGTAACTATTACCGCCACTGGTAATTACTGTTTTATTATTAGCGTCAAGTTTAGTCACTCCTTCGCCGCTTTGCCATTCAATCATATTTGGATATAGATCGTTCCAAGCTTGCATAAATAAATCTTTTTTCGCAAAGCTAGTTTTTGGATCCAAAATGATCACTTTAGAGCTTGGTTTGTGTTGTTTCAAATAGTGAGCAATCTGACTAGCGCGTTCATAAGGAGCTGGTGGGCAACGATAAGGATTAGGTGGTGCTGCTATTACCACGGTGCCACCATCACTCATTGTCTCTAACTGAGCGCGTAAAGTTAGTGTCTGTTCTCCAGCTTTCCAAGCATGAGGTATATTCTCAGCAACATTAGCATCATAACCCTCTATAGAATCATAACGAAAATCAATTCCCGGTGATACTACGCAACGATCATAATTATAACTGCCACCATTTTTAGTAGTAACAGTATGAGTTACTGGATCAATTGCTATTACTTCATCTTGTACTACATTGACTCCATATGTAGATTGTAGAGTATTATAATTAAAACGCAGAGATTCTAAATCGCGATCACCACCTAACACTTCATTACTCATATAACAAGTAACATATGAAGCATTTTTTTCAATTAAAGTAACTTCTATGCTAGGATCAGCGCGACGTAAATATTTAGCAACGGTTGCACCAGCAGTTCCACCACCTACTACAACCACTTTCTTGCCAGCACCTAATGCGATATGCGGTAAGCTGATTGTGCTAGTGGCTGCAATTAATTTTAAAAATGTTCGACGTGTTGACATTAGATTAAACCTCCCAATGGTCCATTACCATTACTAGTATCTCCAAAACTATCAATAGATAAACCCATTAATTGAGCAATTGACACTAATAATTTGCTATGACTTTCATTAGAATAACTCAATGCACGCCCTCCAACTAAGCCAGTATTAGAACCGCCTATCAAAACAAATGGCATATTATCATGACTATGATTATGAGATATTTCAGACATGTTGAAAATTAAGGTGTTATCCATTAAATTACCATTGCCTTCAGGAGTATTTTTTAAAGTGTCTATTAAAGATACTAACTGTTTGTTATACCAACTTTTTAGCTTAATAAAACTGTCTGAATTACCACCATCAGAATCATGTGAAGCATTGTGATTATCTCGTTGAGTTCCAGATTCTGGAATAATGATTTCTCCAGATACAGGATGACCAATTTTAATCGTGATCACACGAGTCATATCACAACTAAAGGCTTTAGCAGCTAAATCCATTTGTAATTGTAAAACTGTAGCAAAATTAGCTACATCTTTATAAGCACCATGATCTGGATTAAAGCCACCTTGATTAAAATCATCAACATTGCAAGTGCCGCCTGCACTATCACGCAGACGACGTTCAATATCACGCAAAGAACTTAGGTGCATATCTACTTTCCTTTGCTCCAAAGTACCAAGACGCTGACTAATTTGATTAACTTCATCCAATACAAAGTCAATAATACTTAATTCACGCGCTACATCTCCACCGGGATTAGGGCTAGTCATATTACCAAAAACTCGATCAAAAGCCGCTATTGGATTATCCTCTGATAAGACTTCGATCCCGCCCGGGCTATAAGTCAGCATTGGTTTGCTCCACTCATTACCACGAATACCTAAATTTAAGTATGGAAATGGAGTATCCATCTTAAAATATTGCCCTAAGTAATAATCAAGAGACACACGTCTTTGAGCATTTTCTGAACCAAAGCCAGTTAATACCTTAGCAGCGCCACCTTCATGTGTTCCACCACCGCCATACATTTTTAAACCAGATAGAAACACACAATTATCACGAATTGCCTCAAAAGGAGCAGTCATTGCTGGCAAAGTAAAATTAGTATCAGACGATCTATTTGGATGCCATAAACCATTAGTTGCCCCATCTGGAGTATAGAAAAATATTATTCTTTTTGGAGACTCAGCCGCAATTGCTGGACGAATAAAGGGCAATAGACTTACAGCTCCAAGCCCTTTGAGGAATTTACGGCGATTGATTAAAAATTTATTCATCTGATTTTTCCTATTGGGCGCGTCTATGAGTGAAATGACGAGAATTTACAATTTCTAATAATAAGGATTGTAAATCATAGTTCTGATCAGTATAACGTTGTTGTAACTCTTCTAAGGCGCAATTTCCTTGTTCCTCAGCAGAACCGCTAGCAAAACGATAATATTGTGTAGCAACACATTTCGCAGCATTATCACTTTGAGATAATATTTGTGACATTTCATTGAGATTATTAAAAGCTATAGGATTAGTAGGCTTATAATCTTCTACTCCCAATAAGTTACCTGTAGTATCAATGGTTTGACCATTTTCTGTGGTATGAAATTTGGAAGCTCCATCATAAGCACCAAAACCAAATCCCGGTTCATCAATATATTTATGACAAGAAAAACACACAGGATCAGCAGTATGTTGAGCAAAACGTTCGCGTGTGGTTTGATTTGGATTAGGAGCAGGCGGAGTACCATCAACATCTGGTCCGGGTAATGGAATCTCTTGACACATGATACGTCCACGTAAAAATACTCCACGTTTAATCGGTGAAGAATCTACACTAGAAGCATAACGAGCTAATACGCTACCTAAAGATAATATTCCGGTGCGAGTACCATCATTTACAGGAACTACTTCAAAATCATTGCCAGCAGGAGCATTTAAATTATAGTAATCTGCCAATAAACGATTTATGATTACATAATCAGCAGTCAACAAATCTTTAAATTTACCACCAGTATTAAATACTACATAATTAAAGAACTGCTTTAATTCCTCAGCCATAGCATCTTTAATTTCAGGAGTAAATTCTGGAAAAATATTAGGATCTTTACTATCTAAAGATAAAGCGTCAATACCTAATAACCATTGCTCTGCAAAATGCCCTAAATGTTTACGACTACGTTGATCAGCTAATAAACGAGTGGCTTGACTAACAATATCTAAGTTACCATTATCAGCAGCAGTAAATAAAGTTTCATCTGGCATAGTACCCCAAAACAAATAAGATAAACTACTAGCTATTTCATAATAAGTTAATTTATAAGTCTTATCCGCTTGTTCTACACCTAATTCAGAACGATATAAGAAATACGGTGAAACTAACATAGTTGTCAACATCAACTCGGCATTTTCTTCAAAAGTAGAACTACTACTAAATAATCCAGCATATTGACTAACCTCATTATCAGTAAGAGGGCGACGATAAGCGCGTTTACCAAGATAACGAATTAAATCTTCAGTACAATTTTCCGCATTGCTACAAACGGCTAATAAATCGCTATTATCTCTTAATGCTTGAGCAGTTAATTCTTTAGCTTTACTTAAATAAGAATCCATGCGAGTATCAGTAATTAGATTTTGATCACTATTATTATCAAAACCAGCAACACGATTATCAATTGGTAATTCCGCAGCAATACTAGTATTTATACCTAATAAATCATTAATAGTATTTTGATATTCATAACGAGTTAATAAGCGTAATCTTCTAGGTAAAGTTGGAATATTATTATCTTGACAGCTAGTATTGCCGCCATCAGAAAAGGTATTTAAAATATAATAAGCAATACTTTCAGCACATTGACTATCACAAGCGGCGGGATTATCAAATGGCATACTATTAGTAATGGTTGAAACTAAATAATCATAATCATCTTGACCAAATGTATTTAAAGCTTTGCCAGAAGTTCCACCTTGACCCTCAGTGCCATGACATTCTAAACATTTATGTTGAAAATATAATTCACTTCCCGGCGGAGTATCACTACCATCATCAAGATCAGCATCATCCATATTGGCAGCATAATATGTTGCTAAAGCTGTAATAGAGCTATTATCTAAGCCTTCAAATTGTTTAGCCATATCAGCAGGAATATTACTACTACGCCCAGCTCGATAATCCAGCATAGTAGCCTGTAAATATGTTTTCCATTGCCCAGCTAATATAGTTCCGGTAAGAGTTTTGTTACGTCCACCTTCAACATGACAATCTATACAACGATCTTTATGAATATGCCAACCACGTCTGACAACATTAATATCAAACTGTTGTTCAGCAACAACAAAATATTTTTTAGAAAAATGATCTGCTAATAAATTAATTTGATCCTCAGTATAACCAGTAGCTATTAGCCCCATCATATTTGAAGCCCGTGCATCGGTTTGATAAGCAGTCATGGTACGAATAAAATAATCCTTACCAAAACCGGTAATAGTAGGCATACTGGAACCACCACTAACACCATCAGTGCCATGACAAATAGCACAATTATCAGCTAAAGCGGTTGTAGTTGGAGCAGATAATGCAGGTGGACCAGCTTGTCCTCCACATCTGGAACCATTAACCTTTACATCATTAGGCTTATTATTATTACCTTGATATGAACCATTAAAACCAAATTTAATTTTTCCACCGGTAGGAATAATTTTATTCCAATCTAAATTTCTGACTGAAACACTATTACCATTTTGATTAAGATTACCATTCCAAAGATTAGTAATTTGTTGAGCATCAGGCATGGTCCAAGTAACATCCCAAGCATTCAGAGATGTACCAGTATTTTCTATTTCAATTCTAGCAGTAAAACCAGTATTCCATTGATCACTAATATTATAATCTACTGTACAAGTAGTGCTAGAAGGCGGAGGGGGGGGAGGAGGAGCGACTTGACCATCACAAAGAACACCATTAACAGTAATATCAGCAGGAATATCATTAGTACCTTGATGCGAAGCATTAAAACCAAAGTCAATTACTGAGCCTTTTGGAATATTTTTATTCCAACTATAATTTCTGACTTCAACACTATCACCTTGTTGAGTATGTTGACCTTTCCATAAGCCACTAATAACTTGTCCATTAAGCATATTCCAGCGAACAAGCCAACCATCTAAATTATCACCTAAATTAGTGATTTTGACTTCAGCAGTAAAACCATTATTCCATTGACTAACGATTTTATAATCGACAGTACAAGAGACTTCAGCAAAAACGGTCTTATGCCATAACAAAACAAAGATACCTAAACATAAAAAAATTCTATGTGGTCGTTTCATAAAATATCCTTCAATTTAAAATTTATAAGTAATATTATTATCTATTAATTAAATAAAATCAAATATTGATATTAATGTGTTGTAATTAAAGAATTCGGATCTATTCGTTGTTTTCTCGTTCCCACGTTCCAGCGTGGTAACGAGAAAAAAATATTTTTAATACGCCAGAACTTCTCCTTCAGCATTTATTTCTATTGTTGCGATTAATTTTTTTTTATTTGTTTCATGCAAAGTAATATTAGGCAGTTTTTTTGAGCCGTCACGATAATAAATTGTAGTTCTTACAACGGGGTTCTTTCTATTACCTTTACGTGCATATAATTTGGCATATACATTATATAAGCCTTGTTTTATCCGCTGATTTTCCCAAATTTCAATACCCGGACCTTTTATAGTGTCAACACTTAATTCGGCATTTACATTAGGAAAATGTGAACGAGTACGATTATGTTTCTTATAATAAAATTCGTTGTTATTTGGATCAATTATATGTAAATCAATATCTTGTCTCTTAGTTTCCCATTTCATTACCACAGCCAAAAAGGTTTGTCGAAGTTTTTGGTGACAATTTTTTAAGTCTCGTTTTAAAGTCTTAATTTCGCTTTGTAAATTACTTTTTTGTGTTTGGCATTTTTCTAATTGAGGATTTTGCTCTTGAGCTTTTGCAAGTTCTTGACGTAAAACCGACATTTTTTCTACAATCTCAGCATTTTTGAGATAATATGGAAATAAAACCACTACCAATAAAATAAAAGTGCCCATCGCCGATGCGAATAAATCTAGTGCCGACATGCTGAAAATATTGATGTCGCGATTAAGTCTTTTCATGTTATTTTTAGTCTCACTTTACCAAGCGTCAAAATGTTTCCAGAATTTAGTTTTATTGGTTTAAATGCTGTTAAAGTAATATTATTTAGCTTGGTTCCATTTAATGAGTTCATATCTTCAATATAAAGTTGATTTTGTTTGCAACTTATTCGTGCATGACAACGGGAAATAGCTTTATTATCAATGACTAATTCACTGAGTTTGGCGGATCGCCCTATGATTAAAGCAAATGCTTGATCTTGATTAATAGTAAAATGAATATTTGAATTGTCGATGCCTGATATATTGCTTGATTTTTTTTCAATAGTTGTATTGTGTTTCCATTGAGCTTGATGTGAACGGCTAAAACTTAGCAAGATTACAAGAATTGCTAATATTATTATTATGATAATTACAATATTAGATCCTGCATTTTCTTCTGGTGTGCAAGCTGTTGTAACTTCATTAAAAGAAATTGTTTTTGCTGTTAAAACTTCTATAAGTGATGAAATGTGTGAGGCGTAAAAAACACCACTAATAATCTCACCACGATTAATCGAGGCTTCCAGTGAAGTTTTGATAGTATTTATGCCAACTACTTGCCCACAAACATTAATTAATGGTCCACCACTATTGCCGCTATTCAGTTCAGAACTATGCTGAATAATACGAAATTTAGGCATATTTTCATGCCAAGCGGCATTTATCAAACGGCTAACAGAACCTATAGTGACACTAGATTCAGTGGAGATTTTTTGAATAAGTAAATCTGCGATTTCCGGAAAGCCGATTGCATAGACTGTTGCGCCTTTACTCGGTTCAACGCTAGATAATGATAAGGCTGGGCGGTTTAAATTAGGAACATGTAAAATCGCTAAATCTTTCTCTTCAGATGACCATTTGACTATTGCTGGTTTTAAACTTATTGGATCAGTACCTCCGTCAGCAATAAATAATCGCCCATTCCCTTTAATAACATGATGATTAGTAATAACATTATTTTGGTCATTAATGACAAATCCTGTCGCAGTACTTTTAGTCTTTCCCGTAATCTTAATAATCAATACAATACTTTTATCAAGCTTTTCAAAATTTGGCGCGGCAAAGCTGGTTAAAGGAATCGCAATTGTAATTAAAGTTATTATGATTTTAATCACAATCATTATTTCCTTGGTATTATTTCGCCGGTTTCAGGATTACGTTCAACTTTCTTATTAAGATTTGTACGCATATTTAACAATTTCCGTATTGTAGTTTTATAGCTGCCTAAAAATAATGGTTCATCAAATTCAACATAGTTTTGTTGAATTTTTTGTTTGCCCTGTTGAGAAAAAGTTCCATTAGTACTTTTACGATCAATCACATAATATTTACCATCAGTATCTTCTATGAGTTCTAAATGGAAGCCGCTTACAGTGCTATCAGCATTTATAATACAAATATCAGATTTTTTGCTACGTCCGACTATATAGGTTTTCATGGTGTTGAGATTTAATTCTTATATAGTCTATTAATTAAGTTATCTAAGCAATATTGCCCTATTAAATTCAGTGTGCGTTCTTCAAAAGCTTGAATTATATGGGTCATAAATACTAAAATAGAGGCTTGAATTAAAGCTAATAGGGTGGTGTAAAAAGCTATAGCTAAACGTTTTGTTAGTTCTGATAATAGGCTAGGATCTTGGAAATCGGCATTTCCTGCGTAGTTTAAAGCTAGGCTAATACCGATCACTGTGCCTATAAATCCTAAACTAGGAATTAGCCACATAATATAACGTAGCATGTTATAGCGTAAATCAATTTCGTGGATATACAAGTCTAAACTGGAATTTAATAAGCTGTTGGCTTGTTCTATAGAACGGCTGCTTTGAAATTGTAAAACAATACGTTTAATTAAACGCGGTAAAAATAATTCATATTGACTGGCATCATGACGTACAGCCTTGTAAATAGAACCTAGATCTGATGCTTGTAACAAGCTACGTTCATCTTCTGGCAAATAACGTTGATCTAGTTGATCACGATCATTTTTTCCATCATAGAATCGCGCCCATAATTCGCCTAAGCCCAGAAAGAAGATTATCCACATAAAATTTTGTACTGTTAATGGATATAAGTTATTATCGGAACGATAATCTAATAGTAAACGTGCTGCATCACTATTTGGTTGCAGAATAATATCTAAGCTAAAGATAAATAATAAGCTTAAAATGCAACTAATAATAGCAATTATTAGACGCTGTTTTAATTTAGAAGTCATATGTTTCATTGTTTAATGGTATAAAATTTCTATATAAAGATAATATGAGTAAAAAACTATTTAAATCTACTGCTGTTGTTGGTGGATTCACTTTAATTTCCCGAGTTTTAGGCTTTGTTCGTGATGTGGTTATCGCACACACATTTGGGGCTGGTGCCACTACTGATGCTTTTTTTGTAGCTTTTAAAATCCCGAATTTTTTGCGCCGCTTATTTGCTGAAGGTGCGTTTTCACAAGCTTTTACTCCAATATTAAGTGAATATAAAACTAAGCGTGATCATAATGAAATCAAAACATTAGTTAATAACGTCGCTGGGCATTTAGGTGGCATTTTATTAATGGTAACTATTGTTAGTATGCTTGCTGCGCCGCTATTAGTATTTATTTTTGCTCCGGGATTTTATAATGATCCAGCTAAATTTAACTTAACAGTTTCTATGTTGCAAATTACTTTCCCTTATTTATTTTTTATTGCTTTAACCGCTTTTGCCGGCGCGATATTGAATACTTATGGTAAATTTGCGGTGCCTGCTTTAACGCCTGTTTTATTGAATCTGTGTTTTATTGTTGGAGCATTATCGTTTGCATCTTATTTTCAGCCGCCAATTATGGTGTTAGTTTGGGCGGTATTTATTGCTGGTATAGTGCAATTAGGATTTCAATTACCATTTTTAGCCCGTTTAAATTTATTACCTAAGCCTCGTTTTAAGAAAGATGCAGGGGTAAAAAGAGTCTATAAATTAATGATTCCTGCCTTATTTGGTGTGTCAGTATCACAAATTAATTTATTAGTTGACACTTTAATGGCATCTTTTTTAATAAGCGGCAGTGTTTCATGGTTATATTATTCTGATCGTTTGATGGAGTTTCCTATTGGAATTTTTGGAATTGCCTTAGCAACTGTGATGTTACCTGATTTATCAAAATCAGTAGCACGTGGTGATATGTCTAAATATAACAATACTTTAGATTGGGCATTACGTTGGGTGTTTTTAATTGGTGTTCCATCTATGTTAGGTTTAATCTTGTTAGCGTCACCAATGTTGACTACTTTATTTTATAGCGGCCAATTTACTGAAAATGATGTAATTATGACAGCTCGTAGTTTAATGACTTATTCTGTAGGTTTATTAGGGTTTGTATTAATAAAAGTCTTAGCGTCTGGATTTTTTGCGCGTCAAGATACTCGTACACCAGTAAAAATTGCAGTAATTGCTATGGTAGTGAATATGATATTAAACCTAGCATTCATTGTTCCTTTCGCACATGCGGGCTTAGCTCTAGCTACTTCAATAGCGGCATTACTAAATGCTGCTCTTTTATATCGAGGTTTAAGAAAACAAGAAGTTTATACTCCACAAACCGGGTGGCGTAGCTTGTTTATACGTATAAGCATAGCGAGTATTGCTATGATAGTTATTTTATGGTTCGGTAGCGGCAGCTTATCTACTTGGATAAATATGACTATATTAGATCGCGCTTTGCAATTATTGATGTGGATAATAGTAGGGATGTTAGCATATATATTGACTTTATTTGCTGTTGGGTTTAGATTGCGACATGCGCAATTAGTAACTAACTGATCTTACACGGTGGAAGCCCCCCAACCCCCTAAAGGGGGAGCAGCAAATTAAAAAATTAAATACTATAAAAGTCCATATCATGCTCCCCCTTTAGGGGGCTGGGGGGCTTCCTTTTGTACGTAATATCAATTACTAGTTCTGAAAATTAATTAATATGAGTTATAAATCTATTCGTTGTTCTTTTTGTGATGTTGAATCGTCAGATGATGTTCCTCTTATAGCTGGTGCTAATGGATATATTTGTGAAGCTTGTGTGCATTTGGCTAATGAAGTTATTAGTAATTGGATGCGTCAACGTTCATTAAATGAATTAAAAGATGATTTTCCTACTCCTGTTGAGATTAAAGCCAAATTAGATAATTATGTAATTGCTCAAGAATTAGCTAAAGAAACTCTTAGTGTTGCTGTTTATAATCATTACAAACGTTTAATTCATGATCGTAATATTAATGCTAATGATGTAGAAATTAGTAAGTCTAATGTTTTAATGCTTGGTTCATCTGGCACTGGAAAAACTTTATTAGCTAAAACTTTAGCGGATATTGTTGGAGTTCCATTTGTTATAGTAGATGCAACTACTTTAACTCAAGCTGGTTATATTGGTGATGATGTAGAAACTATTTTGCTACGTTTATTAGATTCCGCCGAGGGTAATATCAAGCAGGCTGAGTGCGGTATTATTTATATTGATGAAATAGATAAAATTGCACGTGTAATAGATAATACTACTAGAGATGCTTCAGGTGAAGGTGTACAACAGGCTTTACTAAAGTTAGTTGAAGGCACGACTGTTAAAGTTCCTGATCCAAAGAAAGAAAACGAAACCATAACTATAAATACTCATAATATTCTGTTTATTGTTGGTGGTGCATTTTCTGGATTTGAAAAATATATAGATCAACGTTTAGCAGGCGAAGCTAACATTGGATTTAATGCTCAATTAAAAACTAAAAATGTCAAGATTAATTACATGGATAAAATCCAACCAGATGATTTATCTGCTTTTGGTTTAATCCCTGAATTTATTGGACGTTTTCCAATTATCACTGTTTTAGATTCATTAGATCAAGCGGCACTAGTTAGAATTTTAACAGAGCCAAAGAATGCTTTGGTACGTCAATATCAAAAATTATTTGCTTATGAGGATGTTGAATTAGAATATACACCGGAGGCACTTGAGGCTATTGCAGCTAAGGCATTAGCATATGGCACCGGGGCACGATCTTTACGTAGCATACAAGAACAATTATTACGTCGTTGCATGTTTGAATTACCTTCACGACGCGATAATGTGATACGTTGTATTGTTGATGAAGATGCTGTAAATGGTGTTGGAGAAGTTAAATTGATAGAATCACATTTGTCAATAATAGGAGCATCAAAAAATCAAATGGGTAAAAAAAATTAAGCTAACTATAATAGTGTGAGTTAATTAACTAACATTATATAGGAGAAGCTAATGATACAGCCACATGGCTCAAGTAACTTAAATCCACTATTTATTTATGATGAAAATAAACATCAGGAACTTCAAAAAGAGGCAGAAAATTTACCTTCTTTATTAGTTAGCTCAGCCGCTGCCGCCAATGCTGTCATGTTAGGCGGTGGGTATTTTAATCCTTTAACTGGATATATGAATATTGCTGACGGGATGAGTGTTGCTGAGAAAATGCACACCACTAGTGGGCTATTTTGGCCAACACCTGTATTTAATCTTGCTAGCGATATTAGTGATATTAAAGATGCTAAACGTATTGCTTTACGTGATCCTAATGTTGAAGGTAATCCAGTATTAGCAATTCAAGATGTAGAAGCAATTGAAGAATTAACTGATGATCAAATCAATTTAATTGCTGAAAAAGTTTATGGTACTTTGGATAAAGATCATATTGGTGTAGGCACCTTTATGTCACAAGGAAAATATGTTATTTCTGGTCCGATTCAAGTTCTAAGTTTTAGCTATTTCCAACAAGATTTTCCTGATACTTTCCGTACAGCAGTAGAAATTAGAAATGAAATTTCTGAACGTGGTTGGAATAAAGTTGTTGCTTTTCAAACACGTAATCCTATGCACCGCGCTCATGAAGAGTTATGCCGTATGGCTCATGAAACATTGAAGACAGATGGTATTCTGATTCATATGTTATTGGGTAAATTAAAGAAAGGTGATATTCCGGCTCCAATACGTGATGCTTCAATTCGTAAAATGGTAGAAGTATATTTCCCAGCAAACACTGTAATGATTACTGGTTATGGTTTTGATATGTTATATGCTGGACCACGTGAAGCGGTATTACACGCAGTTTTCCGTCAAAATTGTGGCTGTACACATTTCATTGTTGGGCGTGATCATGCTGGTGTAGGTGATTACTATGGTGCATTTGATGCACAAACTATTTTTGATGAAGTTCCAGAAGGTGCGCTTAAAATTGAAATTTTCCGTGCTGATCATACTGCTTATTCTAAGAAGTTGAATAAAGTAGTAATGATGCGTGATGTTCCAGATCATACTAAAGATGATTTTATTCTGTTATCAGGTACAAAAGTACGAGCAATGTTATCTGAAGGTAAAGATTTACCTCCAGAATTTTCTCGCCCTGAAGTTGCGAAAATTTTGATGGGATATTATCAAAGTTTGAATTAAGTTGAAAAAAACCTGACAGGTTTTTAAAACCTGTCAGGTTTGTAATATTATAATTTAAAGGTACTTTATAATGTCAGAGCAATTGATAAATATATCTTTTTCTGTGAACAAAGGAATTTTAAGTTCCTTGAAAGAAACTAAGGATGAATTCATAACTGATATTCTATTTTTATCAGCTCTACTCTTTTATAGAAAGAGAAAATTATCTCTTGGAAAAGCCGCAGAATTAGCTGGTTATAGTAAAATAGATTTTATTAAAAAATTACAAGAAGAAAAGGAATATATATTTGACTACTCAGATAAAGAAATTGATGATATATTTAATGATGTAAAAAATATAAAGTGAAAACTGTATCAAATACTACGCCTATAATATCCCTAAGTTCCATAGGTAGAATAGAAATATTAAGAGATATATTTCAAGAAATTATTATTTCTCAAGCAGTGTATGAAGAAATTAAAGCAAAACAAGGCTATGGATACTATGAAGTAGATTCAGACTTCATAAAAGTCGAAACAGTTCAAAGCGAAGAATATAGAGAAATATTACTAAATAAACTAGATATAGGTGAAGCAGAAACGATTATGCTTTCTAAAGAAATAAAAGCCGATAATACAATAATAGATGAAAATATTGGCTACTTTATTGCGAAAGAATATAATCTAAATGTAATCAGAACATTATCAATCCTATTGAAAGCTAAAGAGAATAATATAATTACTCAAGTAAAACCACTGATTGATGAGATGATACTAAAAGGAAGATGGTATTCAAACCATGTTTACTATTTATTTCTAAAAAAGGCTAATGAAATTGAAGCGTAAAACAAAAACCAGACAGGTTTATCTTACCGCAAGCAATTATTTAAATAAAAGTAGGGACTTTTTTCGCCCTTAGAAGTAGGATATAGTTAGGAAACTAAGTTTCAGTTTAAACCAATTTAATAAATTTTGAAATTTTTTGTTTCTAGCTCCAACACATACCTCCATGTCAACAATGGCATTTATGCACTATCTTCAATGTGTTCTAATGCTGTTTCATCTGCTTGTTTAATCTGATACTGCAATGATTTCTATGCCTTATTGTTGCAACATTTAGCTTCCCTGACTTAGTATCTTCATTAAATTAATCACTATCTTTTTTTATATTTATATTATTCATAAAAAAATAAAATATAAAATACCCTGACCTTTTTTTCTAGCCGCTATTCTATATATGTACAAACACAAAAAAATTATTTTTAGATTGTGTTAAGTACAGCTAATTACGTGGATAAACGAATAATATTTTTATCCAAAATCCAAAATCCAAAATATCTAATTTAATGGCGTTTTTTCACAGGTGGTGCCATTAAATTAACTTTGAAACCTGTGTTTATTTAAAGGAAGTTTTATGAGTAACATTAAACATTCTAAATGCTATTGTATTATCTGGTTTTTTACCGCAACTTTTAGGATTAACTATTTTATATTAGGGGTTTATATTTTATGAAAACTATATCTACAATTTTATTTTTTGTAATTCTGCTATTTTTTAATTTTGCCTTTGCAGATCTTGCTAGTGATGCAGAAAAACTGTTCAATTCGGGTGAACAAAAATATCCAACGTATTTTGCAACTGGACAAATCGAAATAGCAACTCAAGTAATAGATTATAAAGGATACAAATGGTATTACCGTTATTATCCACAAACAAATATTTACCTTATAACTAATAAACTTAATAAAGTTTATTTACTAGGTGGCGTTTTTGGTAAGAATTTACTTTATGTGGGTATGCTTCCAGATTTTCTTAATGAAGGTGCTGATGTTACTCCTCCTGTCATTACGCTGTCAGGCAACAATCCAGTAAGTGTTAATCAAGGAGAGAATTATACTGATGCGGGTGCTACTGCTACTGATGATGTTGATAGTTCGGTTGATGTGATTATCAGTGGTTCGGTTGATACTTCAAAAGTTGATACTTATACCATTAGATATACGGCAACTGATAAAGCTGGAAATAAAGCTACTGCAACAAGAACGGTTAATGTTGTATCATCAGAAATGAAAGGAATTGTTTTATCTTTATCAGAACCAACTGATTCAATAACAAATTTAATACCCGGTTTATCTGCAACTATAAATGCAAATATAACTTATACAGGTAATGAAAATCTATCTTACACATTAGTGGAAAAACCTGATGGTATGACGATTGATATTAATTCAGGGCTTATTAGTTGGATACCACCTGAATCAGCGGGAGGCAATAACTACCCTGTTAAAGCTAAGGTTACAGATGGTATTTTGTTTTCAGAGGTTAGTTTTAATGTTGTAGTTGTTGATGTTGTTCCCCTACAAAAAATTGTTCAAGATGATACATTATCAGTTACAGAAGATACCAATTCTCTGAATGGTCTTTCATTAAAAGCGTTATCTAGTGAGCTTGATTTAAACTTGGTTAATTTGAACATCATCAAGGATAATTTCGTTCCAACAATACCAGCTTATATTAATAAGCTAACAAATATATTTTCAGTTACACCAGCGGGCAATGGAAATATACAAGTTAGATTTCCAAAATCACTATTACCTTCAAATGCTTCAATATTTGATTTAAAACTTTTTCATTATGCCACAAATATGAAAGGTGTTGATGATTCATGGGTGTCATTAGGAACGGATTTTGATTTGGAAGGTGATCCTGAAAATCCCATAGTGGTAATAACTATTCATAATATGGAAGGAATATATTTCATTGGTATACAGGAATCAACACCTGCATCTCCTATACATGAATCTGTTAGAAAATTACAAAAAAAAGCCAGTCTGTCTAATATTACTTGCACACCTTTTCAAAAAACTTTTTCAGGTGCTACATTTACAATCACTATAACCTCATATAAAATTCAATATTGTGAAGTTTCTGGTACAAATAAACAATTTAAAATTGAAGGGTTTGCTAATAAGAAAGATACTGGATCAGGTACACATTGGGGAACTGTTACTATAAAAGATTTTGTTGTGTGGTTAACAGAAACCCAAGAGAAATTTGATACATTGGGTCTTAAATATAAGTCTAGTTTTGATGTAATTATAGAAACAAGAACAGATTATGGTACTTATGATGGTTCTAAATTACATATAAACAGTGGTAAGACCAAAGAAGACCAACGAAATACCACTGCCCACGAATATTTCCATCATGCTGAAATTGAAACATTGATAGATGGTTCAAGTAACGCTATAGATAGAAAAAACAGATATTGGAAAAAGAATGGAGATTGGATATGGGAAGGGATGGCATATTGGTTTGAAGATTATTTTGATGATAATTCAAATTTGTATCGATCAGATGGCGTAGGGAACAATCCTTCACCTCGTATTCTTAAAGATGGAATTAATAAGAATGAGAACACATATAACATGTTTTTATTATGGAAGTTACTAGATACTAAATGTGGTTATGGTAAGTCTTCAGATCTTAAATTATCAGATATATTTTCAGGTGTAATGGATAAAACGTGGGGAGCAGATACATTAAAAGCTACTTTATCAAAATCCTCTTCATGCAATTTTGGAAGCCATTTAGGTGCTGCGAAAAAATCTAGTCTCGAAGCAGCCTTACTTTATTATCAATATGCCACTCTTTATGAAAATAAAATTTCATTGTTAGACAACAATGAAGATGATAAAAAATTCAAGTTTGAACCTCCGAAAACATTAAAATTGAAGAGTGGTAATAAAAATATAGATATTAAAAAGGAGATTAAAGGTATTAAAACAATCCCTGCTTATGGTGCTTACTCATTTAAAATTGATAGTAATATTTGGAATAATAATATAACAACCCATACAGAGATTGCATTACATATAACAACCACTCCTAATTCAAAGCCTCTTATTATTTCAATAATAGGAAATGCTACATATGATCCAAATATTAATGACAACTCCTCAGCATTCGGTGGTGGATATACGGGTTTTTTAGGCAATTCTAAAATTAACGGCAAACGACACTATCATTACAAAACTAACGATTTGACAAGATATAGTTTTCCTCAAAAGGCATCAGGAGAATTCTTTGTTACTTTGCTTAACCATAATGATACTAATGTATCTCTTGATAAAGCCTATGTAGATGTCAGTAGCTTATTACTTAAAAGCGGCACTTGGACAGTGCCAAAAACTGGTAACTATGAGGTTTATGGTATAGCAGCTGGTGGTAGTGCAAAATTTGTATATTCTAATCCTCCAGAGAGGTTTTATAATTCTCAGTTTATCGCAACTTATGGTGGTGGCGGCGGAGGTGCATTTAAAGAAAAGCGACATTTAACTAAAGGACAAAAAATCCCTTATACTGTTGGTTCTGGAACTTCTGGTGCTTATTGTCAGCCAAGTAGTGGTGCTTGGAATATTATACCCTGCACTTCATCTGGACAAGGTGGTAATACCACTTTTTTATCTTTAGTTGCAAATGGTGGTCAAAATGCACACGGTCCTGACGATATTGCTAAAGGTGGTAAAGGATCAGCATCTAATGGTGGCAATGGCGGTGGAGATGGAATTGCAGCAACTACAGGTGGTATGTGGGCAGGAGATGGCGGAATTGCATATATATCAAGTCAAAATGGAAAAATTTCTAAATCTAGTAGAGGTGAAGATTCACTAGCTCAATCTGGATTTGGAAAAGGTGAGAATGGTTACGATAGTGGGTCTTCAATCATGTCTAAGAATTTTAAGGCAGGTAGTAATGGAGTTATAAAAATAACTTATTTAGGCAATTAATTGGAATAGATTGGGCTGATGCTAAATGAGTGTCCTATTTTCAGCTCAATCTACATAAGTCACCAATTTTGAATGTTGAGTCATTGGAATTCAACCAAAAAAAATTACTTACCACTAACCATCAGATTCCTCCCTGAAAGGGACTGACATACTAGCCTAGGGCAACGCCCTAGGATTGATTGGTTTCAAATTCAAGCCCTGAAAGGGCGATATATAAGCAATTATTATCAATTCCAAATATATTGTTAATCATATTAAATATGGTATTTTTGGTTTTCAAAAATTCTCAAAAGTCACGTATTATGTGTCGCCCTTTCAGGGCTAAAATTCTAAACAAATCAATCCTAGGGCGTTGCCCTAGGCTAGTATGTCAGCCCCTTTCAGGGGCAATGAAATTGAAGCGTAAAACAAAAACCAGACAGGTTTTTAAAAACCTGTCAGGTTTATCTTACCGCAAGCGTTTCAAAGTAGATTTATCAAAATCTCGCTTAGTAAATCTTCTATTAAATCTATAAGATTCCCATTTTAATAATGTGCTTTTGCCAGTTTGATGGTTTTGCATAAAGCTTTTACCGGGGCGCCAGAAATTTTTGCCATTGACTAAATATGATTTATATCCCTTAAATGTTAAAGTTTTAAGACGATAATTTTTGCGATCATAATAAACGACTTTCTGAGGATTAAAATGTTTTTTATCTAACCATGTAATCATACGTTTATAACCTGAATATCTATAAGCAGGATAACGCACAATCACATAACAATTCTTGCCTTTATAACGCTCACTTCGCAAATATTTATAACGGTATTTATCTAATTCCTGCGAAGATATGTCTTCATAGGAAAATTCACTACCCATAAATGGTCCAGATTTATTTTTTGAACTAATGCGTTTAACTCTTCTTAATGCAGGAAGATACATCCATTGATGATCTGGCTTTAGTGAATGAGACCATGTTAATACCGCAGTACCTTTAACATCTCCAGGGCTATCAAATATAGATAAACCTTTATCACCATCACCGGGAACTTCCATTGATCTAACGCGCAGATAACGAGTGCTAGTTCGCCCATGACGATTTTTTAAAGTCATCTTCATTTTAGCTTCAGAATCTTTCCAACCGTTATCACGATATTCTGCCATTTGCGCAATCGCAAATCCCTTTGCTTGAGCAGTTTTAGCAGATAGAATTGCCTGAGCAAGCTGTTGTTGTTGTAAAACACTTGCTGATCCTAGCAAGGGTAGTAAAGTTAAAATAGCTAATATAAACAGTCGTTTCATGTTTCTGTTTTCTCTAATTTCATTAATAGTGTTGGTAAAAATAAGAAGTCTGCCGCTAATGCTAATGCAATAGTTACAGCAGTCATCATACCCATGCTTTCATTCATGTAAAAATGTGATTGAGATAAAACGAAAAATCCTGCGATTAATACTATAGAAGTAATCCATAATGCTAAACCAACGCTGCGAAAAGCATAACGTACCGCTTCTGTAGAATTCAATCCCTTTTCACGACGAGCGCGTAAATATTTAGTTAAATAATGAATTGTATCATCAACCACAATTCCAATTGTTAGCCCTGCTACTACCGATAATCCTAAACCAATTTGCCCTACAAAAAAACCCCATATACCAAAAGCCATTGCTGTTGGAACTAAGTTTGGTATTAAGCTAATCAAGCCGTATTTAACAGAACGTAAAGCTATAATAAGAATTAAAGATATTAATATCAATGCTATTACAGCACCTAATAACATATTTTTAATATTGCGAGCACCAATATTAGCAAACATCATAGAACTACTAGCACCATGTACTTGCATTGATTCAGGAGCATTATCTTTTAACCATTTTTGAGCGCGTTGCTCTAAAGCTAACATTTTATTAGTAGATATATTTTGAAGAGTAACAGCAAAACGAGTCGCAGATTTATCAATATTAATTTGATTGTTAATATCTAAGCCATAGGGTAAAGACATTTCATATAATAATAAATATTGTGCTGCTAAGTCACGTTGTTCTGGAAGACGATAATAAGTTGGATCATCACCGTGCATATTTTTATTTAGACGCTTAAAAGTATCGGTAATGGTATTTACATGTACCACTTCAGGTTGTTGACGATACCATTGAGCAAATTCCTCGACTTTAGCTAAAAAGGCAGGTTCACTAATACCGCCTGATTCACCTGAATTTAAAGAATAATGTATATCATAAATACCAGTTAAATTTTCAGTGACAAAATCAGTTGCACGGCGAAACTCAAATGTTTCATCAAAATATTTTACAAATTCATCATTTAATTCATTACGAGGAATAAAAGAAATTAATAATATTATTATTCCAGCCATACCCCACATTAATGGTTTGCGCCTTTTCACTACAAATTCACCTAAACGATCCATAGCATGAACAGTATTTGTGGTTTGCGGCTTAGGTTTAAATGGCAAAATAGCCATCAGTGCCGGTAAAACTGTAATAGATAAGATAAAAGCAATAATAACACCCATCGCTACAATATTACCTAAATCACGAAAAGGCGGCACATCACCAAAATTCATGCTTAAAAATCCAATAGCGGTAGTTAAGCTGGTCAAGAAAATAGGCAGTATATTTATACGTAAACTTTCAATAATAGCCGCATATTTTTCTAAACCATTGGTTCGCATTTCATGTCGTAGCGTCACTAAAAAATGAATACTATCAGCTACAGCTAAAGTCATAATCATTGTAGGCGCAGCCGCAGATGGTCCACTTAATGAAATTCCAAATAATCCTGCTATGCCCATAGCTCCAACAATAGAACATGAAATCACAATAATAGTGCTAAAAGTTGCAGACAAACTACCTAATAGTAACCATATCATTAAGATGATCACCAGATACATCATTGGAATCAAACTAGTCATATCTTTTTTAACCGCTTCTGGAAATGAATTATTCATCATTGTCATTCCGGTTAAATAAATATCAATATTAGGATATTTAGCACGCACTTGATCTGCTAAATTACGAACAAATGTTGCAATTTCAGGGACTTCCTTATCTGGATTTTTACCCGATAATTGAATGGTAACATTAACCGCTGTGACATGAGTTTTAGGTGAAATTAATTTATGAATTAACATCGGCTCTTTCAGAGCAATCGCTTTAGCTGTTGCTAGATCTGCTTCAGATAGTGTTTTAGCTTCCATTATTAAATCTTCAACAATAAGATCATCTTCTTCAGCGCGTGTATATTGAAAATTAGTAATAGAATCTACACGAATTGAAAATGGAATTTGCCATGCTTCATTAGTCAGCCATTCCACCGCATCTAAAGTCTCATTGCTAAATACTTGCCCATTTTTAGGAGCCAATACCAACATCACATTATTATTTTGAGTATAAGTCTTTTCTAACTCATCAAAAGCTAAAAGTTGAGGATTATCATCGCTAAAAAATACGTGATAATCAGTATCAAATTTTAATGGAAAACCAAAAGTAGTAAGCCCTACCAATACTAAAGAGGCAATTATAATAAAATATCGCCATCTGATCATTAATTGACCATAGCGTTCAATCATTTTATTTGATCCTTATGAAAATAAAAAATCCATTATATATCATAATGTCGTTATAATGATATATAAATAATAATTACTTCCTTGTCTATAATCTATAAATTTAATGACAAATAAAGCAACTGTACTGATCATTGATGATAGTTTAGTTAATTTAATTTTTTTACAAGGTATTTTAACAAAACATTCATTTAATGTTATCTCAGCTAATAATGGTGAACGTGGCTTACAATTAGCCCAACAAACTCTACCCGATATTATTCTGTTAGATATTATTATGCCGGGTTGGGATGGTTATGAAACTTGTAGGCGTTTTAAACAGAATAAGAAATTATCTAATATTCCAATTTTATTCTTGTCAGCATTAGGTGAATTAAAAAGTAAAGTTAAAGCTTTACAAGTTGGCGGTGTTGATTATGTTAGTAAACCTTTTCAAGAGCCAGAATTATTGGCACGTTTAGAAACTCATCTTGAATTGGCATATTTACGCAAAAATTTAGAATGCGAAGTTGCCAATCAAACCAAAAAAATTAAATTGCTATTTGATGCTTTACAATTATCTTATGAAAGAGCGCAACAAACTTCTAATTTAAAAACTGAGTTTCTACGTAAAATCAGTCATGAATTTTTGACTCCAATGAATATTGTTGTAGGAATGACTGATATATTAATAGAAGATACTGAATTGACAAAGGAGCAACAACATTATGCAAAAACAATAAGCAAAGCAAGTAAACAATTAAACGCTATTCTCACCAACATGTTAAATTTTGCTCAGCAATTTAAAAGTGAAATTAAACAAGTTATCACAGAATTTCAGGTGCATGAAATTATAGATTCTCTATTAAAAGAATTTTCCCCTATTGCTAAATCCAAGTCTTTACAAATATATACGGATATAGAAAAATCATTGTTATATATGCCGCTTAGAGGTGATAAGCAAGGAATTTATAATGTATTAAATAAATTTTTAGATAATGCCATTAAATTTACTGAAAATGGTAAAATTTTAATACATGTAAAGTTTGAGAAACAATTGATGTTATTTGAAATTAGTGATACTGGAATTGGTATTCCACCAAAACAAAAAGATCATTTATTTGAAATTTTTTCTCAAGTTGATAATTCCTCAACACGCCCTTACGACGGTATGGGTATGGGTTTAGCAGTTGCTAAAATGTTGACTGAAAACATGGGCGGAGAAATCCATATGAAAAGTGTGTTGTCTCAAGGAAGTTGTTTTTGGATTAAAGTTCCATTAGAAATAGTAAGGTGAAGCATGTTACAACCACCCAATGATGAAAATAAAGTTTTATTACATTCTTGTTGCGCTCCTTGTTCAGGTGAATTGATGGAGGCTATGTTAGAGTCTGGGATTGATTATAGTATTTTTTTCTATAATCCTAATATTCATCCTGAGAAAGAATATGAGATACGCAAACAAGAAAATATACGCTTTGCTGAACAGCATAATATAGAATTTATTGATGCTGATTATGATCGAGATAATTGGTTTACACGTACCAAAGGGATGGATTTAGATCCTGAACGTGGGCGACGCTGTACAACTTGTTTTGATATGCGTTTTGAGCGTACAGCTTTATATGCTTATGAAAATGATTTTAAAGTATTTACCAGTTCTTTAGGGATTTCTCGTTGGAAAAATATGGATCAAATTAATGATTCTGGTATTCGCGCAGCGGCAGATTATCCAAATTTAGCTTATTGGACATATAATTGGCGTAAAAAAGGCGGTTCACAACGGATGATAGAAATTTCTAAACGTGAAAAATTTTATCAACAAGAGTATTGTGGTTGTGTCTATTCTTTACGTGATACAAATAAGTGGCGTAAACAAAATGGGCGCGAAACTATTAAAATAGGTGTTAAATATTATGAATAACATTCCAAATCCAGAAGAGTTATTGAAGCAAGTCAGTGAAGCATTACCAACTGGTTTGTTTGAATTACATAAAGATTTAGAAAAAAATTTACGAGTTGGTTTAGATTCAGGGCTGCGTAAAATGAATGTGGTTACTAGGGAAGAATTTGATATACAAACTGCGGTGCTAGAACGAACTCGTGCCCGTTTGGAATTGCTTGAAGAAAAAGTTGCTGCTTTAGAATCAAAATAGTGTCTTCTTTAGCTATTGTTCATAGTCGCGCTCAAGTTGGCATTCAAGCTGTTCCTGTAACAATTGAAGTTCATTTAACCAATGGTTTGCCGAAATTATTAATTGTGGGCTTGCCTGAAACAGCGGTTAGAGAAAGTCAAGAACGTGTTCGCAGTGCTTTGTTGAATGCTCAATTTGAATTTCCTTTACAGCGTATTACTATTAATCTGGCTCCAGCAGATTTACCTAAAGAGGGTGGGAGATTTGATCTTGCCATTGCTTTAGGTATTTTGGCTGCGTCTCGACAAATTAATGCTGATAAATTATCAGAATATGAATTTGTTGGAGAATTGGCTTTGAATGGAGATTTACGCCCAGTACGGGGAATTTTACCAATGGCTTTAGCGGCTCGTAACTTACAGCGGCAAGTAGTAGTTCCCTCTCAAAATGCCGCTGAAGCTAATTTAGTCAGTGGAGTTTCAATTTTACCAGTACAAAATTTATTAGAAATTTGTGCGCATTTACAAGACCATACCAAGATCCAGCCTTACACAGAACAAATACCTGATGCAGTAAATGCAACTCATATAGCTGATTTAGGCGAAGTTCGTGGTCAACATCATGCCAAACGCGCTTTAGAGGTAGCGGCTGCTGGTGGACATAATTTATTGATGTTAGGACCACCGGGAACTGGTAAAACTATGTTAGCCAGTCGATTACCTAGCATTTTGCCTCCTATGACTGAGTCAGAAGCATTAGAAGCTGCGACTATTGTTTCAATTACTCGTAATGGTTTTGATGCTCAAAATTGGGGAATTAGACCATTTCGCACTCCACATCATACTGCTTCTGGAGTCGCCTTAGTTGGCGGAGGTAGTCATCCACGCCCGGGAGAAATATCATTAGCACACAATGGAGTATTGTTTTTAGACGAATTACCAGAATTTGATAAACGAGTTTTAGAGGTTTTACGTGAACCGATGGAATCAGGACATATTACAATTTCTCGTGCCGCTCAACAAGCTGAATTTCCTGCTAATTTTCAATTAATCGCGGCAATGAATCCATGTCCTTGTGGTTACTTGGGCGATCCAAATGGACGCTGTCAATGTAGCCCTGAAAAGGTTCGCCGCTATCGAAGTAGAATTTCTGGTCCAATGTTAGATAGAATTGATTTACATATTGAAGTGCCAAACCTACCTCGCTCTGAATTACGTCAAGATACTATCAGAGAATCTAGTGCAGAAGTACGCGCTCGTGTAATAGCGGCAAGAGAACGGCAAATCAAACGCAACAATAAAGCTAATAATTTGTTAAGAAACCAAGAAATCGAAGAAATTTGTAAATTAACTCCAACAGATGAACGTTTATTAGATACAGCGATTGAAAGATTAGGATTATCAGCGCGTGCATGGTATAGAATTTTAAAGGTTGCACGAACCATTGCAGATTTAGCTGATAGTGACGAAATCAAAACCTCGTTTTTGACAGAGGCTATTACTTATCGAAGTTTGGAGAGGAAGAGGGTTGTTTATTAACTTAAACTTGTCAGGTTTTAAAAACCTGACAGGTTTGATTCTAACAAATTCTTTATTACAACCAAATAACTTCAATCTTCTTCCCAGTTTCCTCAACAATTTCTCGCTCACCAACAGTTTCTATATCTTCAACTGGCTTACGACTAAAAATTATTAACCAGCCACTATCTAAACTCAGCCGCTGTAAATAATCAACAAGTTGAGTTTTACCATCAGTTAAAGCTTTTTTGCTACTAAGTTTCAATTCAAAAGCAAAGCGTTCACCAGCAAAATCAATACATAAATCTAATCTTTTTAAACCAGCGGCATATTCTCTAGTTATATATCCACCGCCATTGACTATTCTTTGTAACCATGCCATAAATAATAAATGATGAGCTGCTTCAGTGTAGGTTTTACGTCTGGTAACTAGTTCACTATGTTCTTTATAAAACTTAATATAAGCCTCTAAAACTTTTTGAATATCTAATTTACCATCTGGTTTTACATACCATTTAGACTCTTGCGCCAACATATTTTGACGATAAGAAGTTAATTCTCTTGGAATTACTTCACGATAAATTGGATTGGCTATTTCTAAGGCTTGTTTTCCTACTCGAATTAATCCTAAATCAATTAAGTATTGTTGATCTTCATTTATATTAGTATTATCTATTTCTTCACCAATTAAAATTGATTCTATAATTCTTTCTACTCTGGGTTCAGTCAACTTATCTGCTAATTGATCTAAATGGGTATCTCGACGCTTAATTAAAATTTCAGCGGCATTATTAACATCTTCTTTATTTATGGTTTTTTCCCAAGAAATAGCATAATCATCAAAACATAATTCTCTACCTAAAGCATTTACGAGCCACGGTTGCCCTTGAGTAAGTTCAAAAACTCGTTGCAAGGCATGATGAGTAAAATTTTGACCAGTTGCTTCTGTGTGTTGTGCGTATAGTTCTTTTACTTGTTCATAGCTAAAGTCTTCTAAGCGAATTGATTTTTCCTTAATATTAAAAGCTGAACCGCCAATAATATAACGCTGTGAAGAATCTGAATAAATTCTATAATCACGAATATCACGTAAACCAATTAAACACATAGCATGAGGAAAAGCTTTAGGGCGTTTAGCATAACCACTTCTTAATTGACGAAGAACTGAAATTAATCCGTCACCAATAAGTGCATCTACTTCATCAATAAAAACTACTAAAGGTTTAGGTAATTGAAGACACCAATTAAATAAAAATTCGCTAACTCCAGTTGACATGGAACGAATTTGAAAACAATCTTCTTGAGGCTGTAAGTCTTTATCTAAATAAATTCTAGCGTTACTTTCAAATTCACTAATAATTAAATTATTTATTTTTTCTATATTATTACGTAGTGGTTGAGCAGCTTCAATATTTAGATATATTGCAATATATTCATCTTGTTGATTGAGTTGTTCCATTAACTGGAGCATTAATGTTGTTTTGCCGGTTTGGCGGGGAGCATGTAGAATGAAATAGCGTTCAGCATCAATCAATTTTTTTATTTGAGTAAAATCTGGTTGGAGCATATAGTTCTTTGTTGGAACACATGCACCAGCAGTATTAAAAAATTTTTGCATTATTAGAACCTTTTTCTTGTAGAAAATTATTCTAATATTAACATATTATTGTCTAGCTAACATTATAAGGATCTCCATATTTTGAAAGATACATCATTACCAATATTATATTCTTTTCGTAGGTGCCCATATGCAATTAGAGCCAGAATGGCTCTTAAATATAGCGGTATCGCGCTTGAAATACGAGAAGTGATTTTACGTAATAAACCGCCAGAAATGTTAAATTACTCATCAAAGGGAACTGTGCCTGTATTGATTCTAACTAATGGTGAAGTGATTGATGAAAGTTTAAATATTATGCTTTGGGCTATTTCACAACATGATCCTAATAATTGGCAATCAGAAGATTTTAAACAATTAATTGATGAAAATGATAATGTTTTTAAACAACATTTGGATCAATATAAGTATTCTGTGAAACATCCAGAACATTCAAAAGAATATTATCGTCAACAAGGCGAAGTTTTTCTACAACAATTAGAACAGAGATTAGGCAAGCATAAATATTTATTATGTGATCAAATGACCATTGCCGATGTAGCGATATTTCCATTTATTCGTCAATATGCGCATGTAGATAAGCAATGGTTTGATCAGACTCCATATCAACGATTACAAACTTGGTTGAATGAGTTTTTACAGTCAGACTTATTTAATGCTATTATGAAAAAAACTTGAAAAATATTTGAATAAACCTACATAATAACTCTGAAATTATTCTAAATAACGTAACAGGAACTTAAATGGCACATACATTACCATCATTAGCTTATGAGATGAATGCACTAGAACCACATATTTCTAAAGAAACTTTAGAATTTCATTATGGTAAACATCACCAAACTTATGTGACTAATCTTAATAACCTGATTCCCGGTACTGAATTTGCTGATATGTCACTAGAAGATATTATCAAAAATTCATCTGGCGGTATTTTTAATAATGCTGCTCAAGTTTGGAATCACAGCTTTTATTGGAATTGTTTAAGCCCTAATGGCGGTGGAGAACCTACTGGTGCTTTAGCAGATGCTATTAATAGCACATTTGGTTCTTTTGAAAAATTCAAAGAAGAATTTAGTAAAACAGCAATAACAACTTTTGGTTCAGGTTGGGGTTGGTTGGTAAAAAATGCAGATGGTAGTATCGCATTAGCAAGCACTAGCAATGCGGCAACACCTATGACTTCTGGGCAAACAGCTTTGCTAACTTGTGATGTTTGGGAACACGCTTATTATATTGACTATCGTAATGCACGTCCAAAATACTTAGAAGCATTTTGGAGCTTAGTCAATTGGGATTTTGTAGCTAAAAATTTTAGTTAAATATAAGTTATAAAGGGCAGCCATAAACTGATTGCCCTTATCTTTTTCTCCCTCCCCATCTTCATATCTATTGATTTAAAACACCAAAATTGTTAGGCTAAGGCATAATCATATTTATATATAGGATAAAACTATATGCTCTATGTCAATCGTTCCACAGAACAACAACTATTTACAGAAGCATTACAGCAAGGAAATTATTTAGATATAAATGGTATTTATGGTCAAGGTAAAACAACATTTTTAAAATGGATACATGATAATCAAACTAATTATTGTTGTATTTATATTGATTTATCAGTTCCTGATACTGAAATACATCATGTAATTGCTAATTACCCTTATGATCAAACATTATTTCCAGATGATCCTTTTATTGATAAAGATTTTAATAAAGGATTAAATGAGATTTTAACATTAAAGAAATTAGTACTTTGTATTGATAATACAGACGCTATTACTGCAAAGGATTGGCAAAATTTTGAAGAAAATATTTCAAAATATTTTTCTGATAACCCTAATTTAATACTTGTTACTACTAGTCAAATACCTACTCAATTTAATAATCAACTTAAAAAGCGTCTGAAATCAATTGTTCTTTCTAATTTTACCAAAACACAAATACTTGAAAATTTTGAAGTTCAAGAAGATGTTGCTGATGAGTTGTTAAAAACAACAAATGGGCATCCTTTCAGTATTAATTTTCTTTTACAAGAACAAAGTTCTAACGTTAGCGAATTAATAAAGCTGCTTATTGAAGAAAAAATCCTAAGTCAATTAGAACTTGAAGTTAATCCTCATGAAGCTAAATTATTTTTAGAAACTATAGCACCACTACGTTATATATTACCCAGAACCCAGCATCACTTACTAGTTCATTTTCTATCTCAGTATGAAGCGCAACAACCATTTTTAGCTGTGAGATTATCTAGTGAATTTCAAAAAATAAATTTGTTAATTTGGGAAAGCGGAGTAGGATATAAACTCAATTCTACTATACGTCATCTGTTATTAACAGAAATTCTTCTAACTAATAAACAAAAATTTTTAGTTATTCAAAATAGTTTAGTCGAATTATATGACAATATGGCTCATGAAAGCCAAGGTGAAAGTAAAATCACTAGATTTAGTGAAAAACTTTATCATTATGCGGTGTTTTTAACAGCACAAGAATCCAAGGAAATTAATCAGCTTCTGGGTAAAGATGTACAAAGCTTTTTAAATCAAAATTTTGAATCAGATAATAGTTTATTAATTCAATTAAAACAAATCTTGACTAATGATATAGAATTAACAGAATTAATTGATGTAAACTTTTTAGTCAAGCAAATTGATAATTTTATTCAAGGAGAAGAAGAAGAAGAAGAACAAGAACAAGAAAAAATCGAAGTAACTCCTCAACAGCAACCAAAAGCTTTAATAGAAAACAGCGTATTATCGCGCCCAGTAACTAGTGATACAGTTTGGATTAACCTTCTAACTAACCGCTTATTATCTATTGATCATGAATATGATCAAACCGAATTTTTACTAGAAAATGGAGCAGATATTAAAGGTAATTATCGTCTTAATGCGCGTTTAGAAGAACAAATAGGTGAAAATGATGCAGGTGTGGTTTGGAAAGCGACTGATATTCTTCAAGAAGCTGCTGGTTCACGTGATAAATTAGTCGTAATTAAATTTTTAAGTCAAGACTTCTTTAAACAACATCCTGAAACATTAAAGAAGTTAGCTGTTGAATTTAATCGCTATAAAAGATTACATCATCCCAATTTAGCGGCAGCAGATGAACTTAATCACATCGGTAATTATATTTTTATTGTAATGGGGTTTCTACAAGGAATACCATTAACACAATTAATTAAAAATAATCCTCAAGGCTTATCCTTTAAAGAAGCAAAACCAATTATTCAAGGTATTGGTAACGCTTTAGCTTATATGCACAACAAAGGAATTATGCGTGTAGATTTAAAACCTAGCAATATTGATTATGATCCTGTGAGGAAATTTGCTAAATTAATCGATTTTGCTATTGCACGCACTATCATACCAATTAAACGGATAAACAGTCAGACAGAATCTTACATTAGTCTTGAAAATTTATCAGATATAGACCCTTCCCCTAGTGATGATATTTATGCTTTTGCTTGTATAACTTATGAATTATTATCTGGCAAACATCCTTTTGATAGAAAAACCGCTTTAAAAGCAAAACGCGATCAACTTTCTCCTGAACCGATAGACAAATTAAGCTCTGAACAAAATAAAATTTTATTAAAAGCACTTGAACTTGATAAAGAACACAGAATTTCAACAATAGATCAATTTTTAGCGGGCTTATTTCCACCACCACCAAAACCACCAATGTGGGTTAATTTATTTACTTCTGCTTTATTATCTGAAGATGAACCAGATACTATAATTCAAGAAGGTACAATAATTAGAGATAATTATCGTTTAATTCAAGTTATTGATGAAGATGGATTTGGCAGCGTATGGCAGGCGATTGATCTGACAGTTGAGAATAAATATCAGCCTTATGTTGCGATTAAATTTGTCGATCAAACACTGTTTAAACAAGATGTTGACATACTTAAAGACTTAGTACATCAATATTCTCAAGCCAGTAGATCTAAAAAAATACCTAATGCACATATAGTAACTGCTGATGAATTAGATCGTTTTGGTAATAAAATATTTACAGTAATGGAATTTTTAGCTGCCACCTCATTAAAAGACTTGTTGAAAGAATATCCGAAAGGATTACCCTTGAAAAAAGTCAAAACTATTATTACAAGCTTAGCTCAAACAATTGCAGCGGCACATGAAAAAGGTTTAACTTGTTTAAAACTTACACCAACAAATATTTTTTATGATCCTGATAAAAAAATAACTCAAACAATTCAATTTGATATTACTAGCCCTTTTAAAGAAGATCAAATACAAGCTTATCAAAGCATTGAAAGTTTATCAAATTTAGATCCATCCCCTGAAGATGATATTTA
This sequence comes from Candidatus Marithrix sp., assembly GCA_016744775.1. Classification (GTDB taxonomy): domain Bacteria; phylum Pseudomonadota; class Gammaproteobacteria; order Beggiatoales; family Beggiatoaceae; genus Marithrix. The sequence continues at coordinate 575,212 of JADGDS010000001.1, read as the reverse complement.
TGCTTTAGCTTGTATCACTTATGAATTATTAACTGGTACACATCCATTTGCTGGTAAATCTGCATTAATTGCCAGTGAAGAAAATTTATTTCCAAAACAAATTCCACAACTTGAAATCACTGCATTTCAAACACTATTACGTAGTTTATCATTTCAAAAAGAAAATAGAACTATAAAAATTGATGATTTTCTCCACAAGATTTTCAGTGACCAAACAAAATATTTTATGATATTGATCATAAATATAATTTTAATAGGAGCAATGACAATTGTATGGCTTAATAATACAGTTCCTAAACCAGAAACCCCTAAGCTTGAAGTAATTCCTAAAATTGAAATTCCCCAAACTGAAATACCTTCAGAACCTCAAATAGAATTAAATGTCTTATTAGAAGAATGCAAGGAATTGTATAATTCACAATATTATACAAGCAATGATGGTGGAGGAGATCGTACTGCTGTAATCTGTTATCGAGAAGTCATGGAACGAGAACCTAATAATATTGATGCTAAAAATAAACTCGAAACTATAGAAAATTATTATATAAGCAGAGTAAAAAACAATATCCATTTCAAGCGTTTAAAACAAGCTGAAAAATGGTTGATTGCTTTAAAACAAGTCAATCCAAATTCACCGCATATAGCTCAATTAGAATTAATTTTAAAAAGCAAGGAGCAATAAGTCATGTTGATTACTGTTGAAGAAGCCGCTGAAAAAATTGAAGCAGGAAAAATTTTATTGATAGCAGGAGATGAATTGCTATTAACCGAGTTACCAAAAGGTAAATGGATAGCTGGCACAATTCCATATTTTATGACTAAAGAAGCTGGTGGCTTAGCATCTAACACACACATATTTGTTAATGAAATTAAAGATTTCATTGAAAATATCAAAATTATCAGTTACAAGGAAAAAGAATTAGTACGCATTACTAGTGACGCTCCTGATAATGGATTTTCATTTATTATCATACCAGCAAATAGTTCCGCTCATTTTGCTTATGCCCAAAATGCTCCCAGTTTCAAAAATATTTTTTTTAAACCTATTCTTGGATGGATAGCTGGCATTCACCTAAGCCAATTAGGAAATATTACTCCGAAAGTTTTTAATGGTGAAACCGGAGAATATTTTGATCAAGATGCTATTGTGATGCACGTATCATTGCGTCAAGACAAAATGGCAATGATCAATATTCTAAACTTATTTCAACAAGGCAATGGTGATAACATCACTTTTGATACAGAAGGTTTTCAAGTTAAAGATTGTTATATCAATGGAAAACAACAAAACCTAGCCCAATATCTATTAACAAATGCAATAGATATTAAATTACCTTTAGTAGCTGATTATTATGGCACTTCAATTAATGTAAGTATTCAAAATATTAATGAAGAGACAGAAATTGTTGATTTATATGCTCCTGTATTTCAAAACATTACTTATAAAATAGCGGCACCAATATCCAATTATGTAAACGAATTTTATCAACAATTTCCTAGATATTCAGTCAATCCTATTTTTTCATGTAATTGTATTTTAAATTATCTTTACGGTGAATTAGAAACCAAGCACACTGATCCAATTGTTGGGCCAATGACTTTTGGTGAAATAGCTTATCAATTATTAAATCAAACTTTAGTATATTTAGAAATAGAAACTATATCATGAATGATTTTATAGTCACAAACGAAGCAATAATTCGACTTAGCGCGTTTTTAGGTATTATTACCATAATGGCTATATGGGAAACCATTCAACCTATAATGAGATTAAGCATATCTAAAAAGCAACGTTGGATGAACAATTTCGGTATTGTAGTTTTAAATAGTGTCATTATACGCATACTATTTCCTACCGCTGCTGTTGGAGCAGCTATTTTTGCTACGGAACATAGTTGGGGCTTATTTAATAATATTACTTTACCTTTATGGGTAACATTAATTATTTCATTGATAATAATGGATATGCTTATTTACTTTCAGCATAGAATATTTCATAAGATTCCAATATTATGGCGATTACACTTAGTACATCATGCTGATTTAGATTATGATCTAAGCACCGGTTTACGATTTCATCCCATAGAAATAACTCTATCTATGTTAATTAAGTTTGCTATAATTTTATTATTAGGAATACCAATTATTGCGGTAATAATGTTTGAAATCATACTAAATAGTGTGGCAATATTTAATCATAGCAATATTAGTTTTCCTAAAAAACTTGATCGTATTCTACGCTGGTTTATAGTGACTCCAAATATGCACAGGGTACATCATTCTGTAGAATTCGATGAAACTAATAGCAATTTTGGTTTTAACCTACCTTGGTGGGATCGTTTATTTAAAACATATCGCCAACACACCCGCGCGACAGAAACAAATATAACAATTGGACTTCCAGAATATAGAAAGCCTCAACAAGTATATGGAATAATCCAAATGTTACGTTTACCATTTTATAAATAGAAGTTTAGATTAAAGGAGAACAACCCGAATGCCTATAAGAAATGCCCGTTATTGGAATAATAAATGGCAACAAGCACCTGTTACTTATAGTGGTAGAGCTTTACGAAGTAGTAGTGACAGAATTGTTTGTGATGTTAAATGTTTTGTTACCTCTAATGATTCAATTTTAACTGAAATCATTTATGATTATGATTTAAATAAAAAAACTCATAACGCTACCGCTCATGCTATTCAAAAGTTTGTAAATAACTTTCTGGAATATGTAGGTGATAATGAATCCAGTGAATGTCCAGAATTTTGGCAATTCCCTTTTGAAACTTTACAATCTGGTATGGGTGATTGTGAAGACGGGGCGATTTTAATGGCTAGTTTGATGATACAAGCAGGAATTCCTTCTTATCGAGTTAAAATATGTGCTGGTTATGTGCAAGAATCACCGACAGCACCACAAGGTGGGCATTGTTATTGTATTTACTTAGCTGATAGAGGTTGGAGAAAACAAGAATGGGTAGTTTTAGATTGGTGTTATTATGAAGATCCTGATGTTGCTCCTGAAAAGAAACCTTTAGCTAAAAATGGGGGCTATAAAGGTTACTATCAAAGCTTATGGTTTACATTTAATAATGAATATTCTTGGAATCAAGAAGGTTTAGAAATAGATGCTCGTCGCATAAGCCGTAATAAGTCAGATACACCGGCGACTCAAATGAATACTTCAATAAAAACGATTATGAAGAAGATTCAGGATAAGATTGCTAAGTAGTCTTTCCTCTTCCCCTTTTCCCAGAGGGGGATTTCAAATATGCTAAAATCCCAAAGTCACAAATGGCAACCGTAGGATTACCTTAAAAAAACCATGTTTGATATAGAATGGATAAAAAATAAGATCAAGAATGATGAAGATTATTTTTCCATACATGCCGATCAAGAAAGACAAAATGATAATCTTACTCATATAGAAATAAAAGAAGCTTTATTAAATGGTATAGTTTTAGAACAATATGCAGATACTGGAAGAGGTGAAAGCTGTCTAGTGGTAGGTTTTACTAATAATGGAAAACCAGTACATATTGTGTGCGGTGAACGGAATGATAAAGTAATTGTTATTACCGTTTATATTCCACTACCACCAAAATTCAAAAATCCATATGAACGGGGATAAATATGAACACCAAATGTCATTTTTGCGGAAATAAGAACTTTAAAGAAACTAAAGTACAATATATATATAAACATAATGATAAATTTTTAATTATGGATGATGTTCCTTGCGAGCAGTGCGAATTTTGTGGAGAACAATATTTTGAAGGAAAAATTTTAAGGCAAATTGAAGAGGAATTTAACCGTATCTATGTTCAAGGAAAAAAACCTATAAAAGAATTACGTATTCCTATTGAAGCATTTCCAGCAATGATATAAAATCATGCTAAAATCCGAACTAATCCTACCTCGCCTAAAAAAACGTGGCGATACCATAACTCCGCTTGCCCTAGCTGCTGATTATCATTATTTGAAAATAGCTACTGATTTAATAGAACTTGTTAAAGCTCATGTTGGCTGTAGTCAAGGTTATTTCGCCAATAGTTTAAAGGATTATGAGGCTGATAGTTTAGATTATCGTATCATTCGTGGTTTGGCTAATGTTTTAATCGGTCGTTGTATATGGAGTCATGAATTGTTGGTTGATCCTATTGATTTACGTCAGTTTTTGTTTAGTCAAGGACCAATTATTAATCAAAGTCAACGCCCAGAATTGATTGCAAATACAGCGGCTGAGTTTCAGTTGACTAATGAGCAAGTTGAACAAGCATTATTTTCTGATTTGCTTGAAGAACGTATTTTGTTAAGTTCTGGTGAGATGATCACACCCAAGGATTTAATTGCTCGTTATAATTTAGAAGTAGCGCGTGGTTTGTTATATTGGGCGCATGAGGTTGATATTATCATTCGTGATGGATATAAAACTGTGTTTAAATACATGAAGTTATTTAAATTAATGCACACCATATATCCTATACCCGGACATGGATATAATATTGTTTTATATGGTCCTATTTCTCCCTTTGTCAAATCAACTATACGTTATGGTTTACAATTTGCAAAATTTCTACCTGCTTTATTTTTATGTGAAACATGGCGTATGGATGCCTCTGTACAACCTCCTGAAACTGGACGTAATTTGCATTATAGTTTAGATAATACTAGTGAATTAAAAAGTCACTTTAAAGCTTCAAATTTATTTGATAGTAAAATGGAGGCAGATTTTGCCGCTGAATTTGAAGCGAAATATGGTGGAAAAAAACAAGAATGGCTATTAGTGCGTGAAGATGAAGTTATTGCATTAGGTGACACGGTAATGATACCAGATTTTTCTATTACCAACAATAAAGATGGAAGACGTGCTTTAATTGAAATTATAGGCTTTTGGCATCCAAAATATTTATTCAAAAAAATCCAAAAAATTCGTGAGGCACAACGGAGTGATTTAATTTTGTTGGTTTATGAAAGCGTCAATATTGCAAAAGAAGTCTTTGAAAAAAATTCTGCTGGTGAAGTTTTGACATTTGTCAAAAAGCCGGTGCTTAAGGATGTATTAGCGGCAGTTGAGAGATGTGCTAAATAGTCAACCGACCTGACAGGTTTTAAAAACCTGTCAGGTCTTTCGACTAGATAGTATCTTCAACAAATAACAATACCACAATTAAAGACAATACTGCCTTCAGTGTTCCAACTATTCCACCAATGATTAATGGTTCGCCTCCTGCCTGCTTAATTGATGCAAAGGTAATTTGCATTCCTAAGCCGACTAATCCAAAGGCAAATAACCATGTTATAAATTGACGGAATTTATTGATTTTGTTAGCTGTATGGCGAACTGCTTTGTGTGCTGATTTTAAAATTTTATTCGCTGCTTCTGATAAGATATTTGCATTTACTAATCCTCGTAAGCTATTGTCATCATCAATTGACATTACTTTTCTATTTTCAATCAATTTTGTTAATGCTGCTTTATAATCTTCTCTTTCTACTTTAGCTTGTTCTGTTTTCAAAATAGAGAGATTGGCTTCTGTTAATAAGCTTGCAGTTTCATTATCAAAGTATTTACCCTTATAATGATTTGCTGGTGCAAAAATACCTGTAGAGGAAAGAGCAAACATTACTATAAAGCCTAATACAAAAATTGGAAATTTCTTGAATGCAACCTGAGCAACATTGACGTTTGGTGCATTTTCTTCACGTTTTACATACCAGATTGCTAACCATATAACAATAATTGGTAAGATTAGCACGCGAGTAATATTAAAAATTTCTGCAACTTTTAAGGTTTCGATACCATCAGGTTGATAAGCTAAAGCGGCTCCGGCAACTTGTGCTGAATTCAAAATTCCTGTACCTGCCCATGCTCCAAATTGTACATATCCTAAATCAAGTAAATGACCAATTATAGGAAATAAGAACATACATCCTACACCCCAAAGTAGAATCGTACCGATAGTATAAGCAATTTCTACTGATTTAGCTTGTACTACTGGGGCTGAGGCTACTGTGGCTGAGACTCCACAAACTCCCATTCCAGCCGATAATACACCACCCATTGAGTTAGGAATATTTAGTCGCGTTCCCATCCATAATACAATACCAACTGAACCTAATACAAATATTCCTACCATTACTACTGATAAAAAGCCTAGTTGTTGTAATTCTGCTAAACTATATAAGGTTCCTAGTAATACTACACCAGTTTTTAAGCCTAAGCGTGATAAGCGTATGCCATTTTTTGCCCATTCTGGAACTTTAAAGAAGTTGACCACAATAATACCGGTTAATATACCTAATACAATATAATTTAAACCTAAAACTTCGTGTAAATATTTAGCTCCCATTATTGGACCCATTTGTTTACTTAAAACTGCTACAAAGGGTGCGACAAACCAACGAATGATCATCGCAATAAATAAAATAAAAGTAGCTCCAGCCACAGTAGATAAATAATAGTCTAAATGACCCTCTTTATGTCTGCCAAAGTAATTCCATAATCCTATAACAAAGGCAATAGTTCCAAATAAATAAGATAAATAAGTCATTTCACTCAGATGTTTTTTTATCTGAAGATAGTTAATAACTCCATCAATCAAACTAAAATCTACCAACACCGCTATTGTTAGCATAATAAAACCCATGATTAATAGGGCTGGATGTTTTTTTGTATAAATCATATTTTTGCCTCAATATTAAAAATGGTATTTTACTATTATGTTTAGATAAAAATCTAATAATAATATTTACGGCTATGGCATAGTCAAAACTGAACTCAACAATGTCTGTGTATATTTCTCTTTAGGATTATCAAATACTTCTGTAACTGTTCCATGTTCAACGATTTTGCCTTGGTACATTACGGCAACTCTATCCGCAAAGTTGCCAACTACTGACATGTCATGGGTAATTACTAAGTATGTTAAGCCTTCGTCGCGTTGTAGTTGTGTCAATAAGTCTAGTATTTGGGAACGCACTGATACATCTAATGCACTTGTTGGTTCGTCGCAGATTATTAGCTTTGGTTTTACTGCTAAAGCTCGTGCTATTGCTATACGTTGACGTTGCCCACCAGAAAATTCATGCGGAAAACGCGCTTTCATTTCAGGCGTTAAACCTACTTTTTTTAGTAGTTCATTTATTTGTTGTTGCCGCTCAATTTTATTTTTACCAACTTTTAAGGCTTGCATACCTTCTTCAATAATATCGCCAATTCTCATGCGTGGATTTAAGGAGGCATAAGGATCTTGAAAAATTATTTGTATATCTCGACGATCTTTACCATCAAATATTATTTGACCATCTGTTGATTTTAATAATTTTACAATCGCATGTGCTACCGTTGTCTTGCCGCTGCCTGATTCTCCAACTACTGCTAAAGTTTTACCGGCTTCAATTTCTAATGAAATATCATCAACCGCTTTAATATGATCGACTACACGGCGAAACAGCCCTTTATGTATTGGAAAATAGACTTTTAAGTTTTTGACTTTCAATAAAGCGGCTGAATTTGGATCAGGTTCTACTTGTTTGCGCTTGGTTAAAACAGCGTTCAGCAAAGTTTGGCTGTATTCATGCTTAGGTGCTTTAAAAAATTCAGCCGCTGTTGCTTGTTCTAAAATTTCCCCATTGCGCATCACCGCAACTCGATCAGCCATTTTGGCTACAACGCTTAAATCATGAGTAATCAACAGGATGGCTAAGTTTTGCTGTTGTTGTAAGTTCTTTAATAAGCTTAGAATTTGCATTTGAACTGTTACATCAAGTGCAGTTGTTGGTTCATCGGCTATCAATAATTTAGGATTGCAAGCTAAAGCCATTGCAATCATTATCCGTTGCTTCATACCACCGGAAAGTTGATGTGGATATTGGCTTACAAGCTTTGGACGTAATTCTACCAATTCTAGCAATTCAATTACACGATCTTTAGCTGCTTGCTTTGATAAATTGGTATGTAATTTTAACACTTCAATGATTTGTTGTTCAACAGTATGAACCGGGTTTAAACTGGTCATAGGTTCTTGAAATATCATTGAAATACCTAAACCACGAATATCTCTCATTTCTCGTTCTGATAAAGCAAAAATATTTTGTTTACCAAAATAGACATTACCAGAATCAATTACTGCCGCTTCTGGCAATAATCTTAAAATTGACAAGGCTGAGACAGATTTACCGCTACCAGATTCTCCAACCAGAGCAAAAACTTCAGCTTGATTGATATGAAAATTGATATTTTTAACGATTTGTTCATCACCAAAACGAACAGATAAATTTTCAACATTAATTAAATTTGTTGTCATGAATTGCCTCTTGGATCAAAAGCTTTGCGAACAGCGTCAGAAAATAAATTAGCCGCTAAAACTAAAACAAACATAAAAATAAAAGCAGCCGCAAGTGACCACCATACCACCGGTTCACGCGCCAATTCTAGTCTTGCAGCATTGATCATATTACCCCAACTAGAAGTACTTGGATCAACACCTATACCTAAATATGACAGAACTGCTTCTGCTAACACTAACATACTAAAATCAATCACTATTGTTATTAGTACTATGTGCATTAAGTTGGGCAACAAATGGCGTTTAATAATTTGTAACTTACTAACACCAAATACTTGTGCAGCTTGAACATAACCTAATTCACGCAATTTTAAAGTTTCAGCTCGTAATAAGCGACATAAACCTGTCCAACTAGTTATTCCTAAAATAATACAAAGAAATAATAATCTCATATCAGCCCGTTGAGCTTCAGTCTGGAATAAATCAGCATGATTGTCTATATAAACATTTAAAGTTAAAATAGCGGCAGCTATTAATAAGATGCTGGGTATTGAGTTTAAAGTGGTATATAAATATTGAATAATATCATCAACCCAACCGCGAAAATAACCAGCCATAATACCAAGCATTATCGCTAAAGGTAGCATAATAAACGTTGTAACAGTACCTATAATTAAACCGGTTCTAATACTTTTAACTACTTGATATAAAACATCATGACCAACTTTATCAGTACCAAACACGTGGTAGCCGTTTGACATTTGTAGCAGCCAACTAATACATAATATCAAAATACCAGTAGTAATTAAGGCGACATTCCAAGGAATATCACTATTTTTATTTACCTTAGTTCTGACAAAAATAAAAATAATGCCCCAAATTAAAAATGCCCATAAAATTGCAATGAAACTACGATATAGAATATCTGAAGTTTTATCACTAAGATCAGCTTTTAAATGACTACCGCCATATTCCAAACGCGGATATTCACGCTTAAAAGTACCATCTGGCTGTTCAATACTTTCCTTACTCAACTGAGTAGCGGCAAAGGGAGCTGAATAAGTTTTTTCTTGATTTTCACGAACAGAACTAAAAATTAAATCTAAGACACTAGAAACTTCAACTGAATAATGAGTTTCAGATGAGGGTGTTGATGAAGACAAAGCAGTTCTATAATGCAAAGAATCTAAAAAACCCACTGCAATATAAAAAATCAATATCACAAAAGCTGACATACTGATTTTGCTGCGAAATACTTCGCGCCAAGTACTTCTTAAATAAGGGTTTTTTAAAATGTGAAACACACTAAATAGTGCCAAACCAAGCAAAAGGAACAATAAACTATCTGTCCAAAGTACAACTATTTTAATATCAGCCATTATAACAATCTCACTCTTTTTTCTCGTTCCCACGCTCCAGCGTGGGAATGCGTGTGCTGACGCTCCAGCGTCAAGTCACTGCTATTTAGCTTTTTGCTACTGGACGCTGGAGCGTCCATACATGCGTTACCACGCTGGAGCGTGGGAACGAGATAAATATTATTCATTATGACAGTCTCACTCTTGGATCAACCCATGTATAGGATATATCAGTTAAAATTAATCCAATTATATATAATACTGAACCTAAAAATACCATTGAACGAACTATTGCAAAATCTTGTGCTTGAATTGCATCTATTGTATAACTACCAAGCCCGGGTATCGCGAAAAATGTTTCCATAATCAAGCTACCCATAAACAGTGTTGGAATCACAACTACTACACCTGTTAATATTGGAATCATGGCATTGTGTAATACATGAGTAAATAATACTTTGAATTCTGATAAGCCTTTAGCACGTGCTGTTCTGACATAATCTTTATTGATTTCTTCAAAGAAAATGCTGCGATACCAACGAGTACCTGTACCAATACCACTAATTACACCAATTACAACTGGCAAGATCAAAAATCGCCACGCATCAAAACTATAAGCATAACCAGAAATTGGTACTAAATGCCATAACTTACTCATCAAAAATTGTCCACCGATAATATAAAACATACCAGAAATAGACATCAACATAACCGCAATAATAACACCGCTGGTATCAAGATAAGTACCACGAAAAAAGATCAATAACAGTGCTAAACTAATATTTACCAATAAACCAACAATCATAGTAGGCACTGCTAAAGCCAAGCTTGGCCACATACGCTGACTAATATCATGGTTAATATTACGACCTTGATCAGAATTTCCAAATTGGAACAAAAACAGAGGTACTGATTTTTGATAAAAAATAGTTTCAGTCATATCAGTATTGAAAAATAAAGGTAAATCATAACCGCGTTCATGTTTCCATTGTTCAACTTGCTCTTCGGTAACATTCTTATCACCTAAATGAACACGCGCCATATCATCAGGCGTATTCACCATAAAAAACAAGACAAAAGTTATTATATTGACTCCTAAAAGTATAGGAATACTATAAGCTAATCTTCTTAGAATGTAATTAAACATTAAGTTTTATCTCCATTTGCAACCAGCACCTTACGTTCATATTTTATTTAAATAGCATAGGATACTAGATTTACATGTTAAAATGTTTCAAGAGTAAAATGCAAATTAGGAGTTTAACATGAGTGCTATAAAAATAGCTGATAATTATATATCAGAATGTGAATATCTTGATGGTGAAAAAATAAGTGAGATTCGTCATGAATATATTGATGGAGAAATATTTGCTATGGCTGGTTCTAGTGTTCAACATAATAGAATAGCTATGAATATCGCGAATTTTATTTATAATGAAGCTGACGCTAAGGGAGGAAATTGTGAGGTATTTACTTCTGATATTAAGGTAGGCATTAAATCTCGTAAAAGTTTTTATTATCCAGATGTTATCCTGAGCTGCGATGATACCGATAATGAAGATCCTTATTATAAAAATAATCCTTGTATAATTTTTGAAGTGTTATCTGATTCAACTCAGGATAAAGATCGTATTGAAAAGCTATTAGCTTATCAAACAATATCTAGTCTTAAATCTTACATTATGGTTGCACAAGATAGAACTTCTGTTATTGTTGTCAGTAAGAATGATGATGGAGAATGGTTTGCAACTACTTATATTAAGGAAAATGAATCTATTCATCTGCCTTGTTTAGATGCTGAATTGAGTTTATCTAAGATTTATAAACGTGTTAATTTTTAATTTTATAACCAGTTATTTATCATAATAACAATAATAATTCATCCTTTTTTTGAACATGATTATAAGGATTAATAGATTAACATGATTTTAATACTGGTTAATAAATAAATCATGGTAATCCTGAAATCCTTGTAATCATGTTCAAATTTACCGTTTTTTAACTAACCACCTTACGTTCATATTTTCTATATGATAAAGCGGCTGGAATTATAATAATAACCATAAAAATCAATAATAACCATAAAGGAAAGACAATTGGTCTATTATATTGTTGACGATATTGTTCACGTTTTGCAGGATCAAGACGCTTATATTTTAAAGTATTATTCGCCATCACATTAGGTTTAAAATTTGTCAGATATTCATGTAGCAGACTATAATCCAATGGATGATAATTCCAAACCCAAGGCGCATCATAACGAAGTATTTCAGTCATCTCATCAATTATCTTTAATCGCGCTTCACCATTATCCATATTTTTCATTTGTTCAAACAAGGCATCAAAGCGTGGATTTTGATAATTAGCCGCATTTTCTCCTCCAAATTTAGTTTTTCCATTCTTACCATAAAGCAAAAATAGGAAATTTTCTGGATCAGGATAATCTGCATTCCAACCCCAACCAAATATTTGCGCACTACCAGTTTGCATTTTGTCTTGAAAACGATTGTAATCTGTAGCCCTTACAATTAACTGAATTTTCAATTTCTTAAATTGCTTGCGATACCAATTAAGTAGTGATTTATCATCAGCACCTCCGCTCATAGAATCAAAATACAATACCAATGGTTTGCCAGTTTTTGCATCAATTCCATTTGGATAACCAGCTTCAGCAACTAAGCTACGTGCTACTTCAATTGACTTACGTTCAGCTTTACCATTTTTCCAATCATAAACATAAGGATTTATTCCATTTTCACCATCGCGATAACCGTAAATACCCGGTGGCAAAGGGCTTTGAGCCGCTATACCACGATCATTTAGGAATATAGAAATATATTCTTCTACATTTATAGCAATAGAAATTGCTTGTCTAAGTTTACGCGCTGATTCACCACCTTTATTACCCAAAACTGGATCTAACATATTAAATCCTAAATAATATGTGCTAGCACGAACACTGGTAACTAATTTAATGCCTTTTTGTTTCATATCCTCACTCAATGTGGCATTACCATTATTTATACTTACAACTTGATCAAAATTCTCTGAGGAAATACCAGAAGCGTCATAATAACCTTGTAAAAATTTATTCCAATAAGGAATAGATTCTTTTTCTAGGCTATAAATGGCTTTATCAATAAAAGGCAATGCTTCACCACTTTCTGAAGGATAAGTTTCACCATGAAAATTAGGATTTTTTTCTAATACCATCTGATAGTTAGGATTATTAACACTCAACATATAAGCACCAGTGCCTACTGGATACCAATCAAGACTAATATTGCGCTTAATCAAACCCTCTTGCGCATAAAACTTAATAGCTTCAGGTGGCATAGCCGCAAAAAACGGCATTGCTAACCAATAAATAAATTGGGGATATTTACCTTTAATTTTAATTCTATAGGTATATTTATCTACAATTTCGACTCCTGATAATGAATGTTTAGTCAAATCAATATCTTTTGCTTTTTTAAGTTGCTCTCTTAAATCTTTTAAACCAATAATATATTCACTCATTAAACCATAAATAGGAGAATGAAGCTTTGGATGAGCTAGACGCTTAATTTGATAGACAAAATCACTAGCTACTAATTCACGACTAGCAGTTTTTTCAAAGTCGGATAATTGATGAATATTTGATAATTGAGACTCAGACAGCTCCTGATATTCAGGAACAAAACAAGGATGTGGTTGATATTGAATACCTTTTTTAATTTTGATCTCATAGACGCTATGATCAATTTTATCAACAGCAACATCATCAGCTAACTGATTACCATCTTTATCAAAATATTGTGGTTTAGGCACCGAAGTTGCGCTTAGAGGCGTGAGAGTATAAGGGCGTTTTAAATAATGATACTGCAAAGGCGGCTCATAAATCTGCGCGATGAAAGTATATTCGTTGGAACTATAAGAACGCACAGGATCAAGATGTTTAGGGCGTTCAGAAAAGGAAGCAAACAAAATATTTTTGCCATTTAAAGAACTTGGATAAGGATTATTCCAAGTGTCACAGCTTGTTAATAATAACAAGCTTAGAAGGGGGGTTAGTATTTTGTTACGCATATATTACCTCAAAGTTAGTATTATAACATATTGAATTAACTTCTCTTAAAGCTAATAACGATTTAGCAGTGTGGAATAAATACAGAAATTAAGGTATAATCTTATAATTTAGCATAGCTAATAGGATTTAGATTATATAAAAATGATGGATATTCTTGCTATCCAAAATTTAATGAATCATGATATGAAAGCAGTTAATGCTATGATTCATAAACGCTTACATTCTGAGGTTGAATTAGTTAATAGTGTAGGACATTATATTATTAACAGCGGCGGAAAACGTTTACGCCCGATGTTGGTATTATTAAGTGCCAATGCTTTTAACTACCAAGGAAACGATCATATTAAGTTGGCTGCAATTATTGAATTTATTCATACAGCAACTTTATTACATGATGATGTTGTAGATGCGTCTGAATTACGACGTGGGCAACAAACTGCTAATAGTATTTGGGGTAATGAAGCTAGTGTTTTAGTTGGAGATTTTTTATATTCACGTGCATTTCAATTGATGGCTGAACTCAAAAATATGCGTGTAATGGAAATATTGTCAACTGCAACTAATATTATTGCTGAAGGGGAAGTATTGCAATTATTAAATTGTTATGAACCCGATACTAGTGAAGCTGATTATTTACGTGTAATACGTTCAAAAACCGCAAAATTATTTGAAGCTGGAACGCAATTAGGAGCCGTAATTAGTGGACAATCAGCCAGCAATGAACAAGCAATCGCTACATACGGTATGCACTTAGGTACCGCATTTCAATTAATTGATGATGTTTTAGATTATAGTTCTAATAGTGAAGAAATTGGCAAAAATATTGGTGATGATTTAGCAGAAGGTAAACCAACTTTGCCGGTGATTTATGCGCTGCAACATGGAACAATAGAACAACAAGAACTTTTACGCGATTCAATAAAGAATGGTAAAAAAGACAATATAAATGAAGTTATATCAATTATAAATTATACTAAGGCAATTGATTATACAACAAAAGTAGCTCGTCAAGAAGCAGATATGGCAACTGCTGCTTTAACAGCATTACCATCATCGCCTTATACTGATGCCTTATATGCCTTAGCTGAATTTTCTATAAATCGTAGTTATTAAATAAACTTACAAATTGTTCATAACCATTTGCAACTAATTGATCTTTTGGAATAAATTTTAATGCGGCTGAATTTATACAATAACGTTGCCCAGTAGGTGTTGGACCATCTGAAAATACATGTCCTAAATGAGAATCAGCATCTTTGCTACGTAATTCAATACGTGTTGTAAATAGTTTAAAATCTTTACGTTCAACAATTTGATTAGTATTGATTGGTTTAGTAAAACTAGGCCAACCGGTTCCAGAATCATATTTATCTAAAGAGGAAAATAGCGGTTCGCCGCTAACAATATCTACATAAATACCTTCTTTTTTATTGTCAAAGTATTGATTATCAAATGCCCTTTCTGTTCCATCTTTTTGTGTGACTTTATATTGTAATTCTGTTAATCGTGATCTTAAAACTTCATCTGACGGTTTTTTAAATGTTTGTGAAACTGGACTCCATTTTTGTTCTAAAAACTGATCACGTCCAGAATTATGACGATAATATTTATATCGAATCGGATTCTTTTTATAATAATCTTGATGGTATTCTTCAGCAGGATAAAATTTGGTTAAGGCTATAATTTCTGTTTGAATAGGTTTTTTAAAAGGTCCAGATGATGCTAAATTAGCACGTGATTTTTCAGCTATTAACTTTTGTCTATCATCATGATAAAAAATAGCTGGGCGATATTGTGGACCTCGATCTACAAATTGTCCAGCATTATCAGTAGGGTCAATTTGTCGCCAAAAAGATTCTAATAAAGTTTCATAACTAATAATATTAGGATCGTAATGAACTTGTACTACTTCCAAGTGTCCACCTTTACCAGAAGATACTTCTTCATAAGTTGGATTTACAGTATTACCACCTGCATAACCAGAAATTACTTGGGCTACACCATCAAGTTTTTCAAAACCCGCTTCGACACACCAAAAACAACCACCAGCAAAAGTGGCTTGTTTTAAATTTTCCATTGTTATACTCCGTTGTACATTATTATCTTGGCTACATCCAATTATAACAACTAATATTAAGATATTTAGAATCAATTTCAATTGATACTCCTTGTTAATTTAAAGTTAATACTCTATTTATATACTATGTTACCAAATATTGCTATAACCCCCGGTGAACCAGCGGGTATTGGACCAGATATTACATTGAAGTTATTGCAACAAGATATAGCTGCTAATTTCATTATATTTGCTGATCCTGATTTATTACAACAACGCGCTGAACAATTAGGTTTATCTATTAACTTAGATAATGTTGTGCCAATACCTTTATCACAGCCAGTAACACCGGGTAAATTGAATCCCGCAAATGCAAGTTATGTAATAGAAACCTTAAAACAAGCAGGGCTTGCATGTTTAAATAAACAATGTGATGCCTTAGTCACTGCCCCTGTACATAAAGGGGTTATTAATGACGCTGGCATAAATTTTAGTGGTCATACCGAATTTCTAGCAGATTTATTAAATGTTAAACAAGTTGTGATGATGTTAGCCACTCCAAAATTAAGAGTGGCACTTGTTACTACACATTTACCGTTATCAGAAATTAGTACTGCAATTACAGCAACGCGCTTAGAAAGTGTCATACGGATATTACATAGTGAGTTACAAAATCCACATATTTTAGTATGTGGTTTAAATCCACACGCCGGTGAAGGTGGACATTTAGGTAATGAAGAAATTATTACAATAATTCCAACCCTAAACAAATTACGTGAACAAGGAATCCATTTAACAGGTCCAGTATCGGCTGATACTGCCTTTACTGCTAAATCATTATCTGGAATAGACGTAGTTCTAACAATGTATCATGATCAAGGTTTACCAGTATTAAAATCGCAAGGTTTTGGTGAAGCAGTAAATGTCACGCTTGGATTACCAATAATACGAACTTCAGTAGATCATGGTACAGCTTTAAACTTAGCTGCTACTGGCAAGGCTTCTAGCAATAGTTTGCGTTATGCTGTAGAAATAGCAACTAAATTAATTTAGCTATAAAATTTTTTTTAAAATTATTGATTGCAATTTTATAAAAGAATGTGTATTATACCATCTGATTTTTGAGAGAGGATCTCAACAATTTTCCCTGGTAGCTCAGTTGGTAGTAGCACGTGACTGTTAATCACGGTGTCGTCGGTTCGAGTCCGACCCGGGGAGCCAAATTATCTCCTACCCTTATTTAAAATAAATTCCAACATATTTTCACTCACTTCTCGGAGCGTGGCGCAGCTTGGTAGCGCACTATCATGGGGTGGTAGGGGTCGCGAGTTCAAATCTCGCCGCTCCGAAATTTTCACTTAAATATTACCTTTCAATATCACTTCCATCTTGCTTAAAATTCTCAGCCAGTTATAATCCATGTTTGTTTAATTTCTGGAGCTTTAATATGCAAACTAATCAAGTTCAAAAAATGATAGAAACTGGCTTAACCGGCGCACAAGTGCAGGTAAAAAGCGATGATGGTAGCCATTTTAATGTTGTGGTTGTATCCGAAAGTTTTATAAATCAAAGTACTATAAAACGACATCAAATGATTTATGCTTGTTTAGGTGACAGCATACAATCTAATGAAATACACGCTATTTCTCTTCAAACTTATACCCCACAAGAATGGGATCAGTCTAGTAATCAACAGGTTTCTTAAATACATGGATAAGTTATTAATCACTGGCGGTAATACGCTAAATGGCGAAATAAATATTTCTGGTGCTAAAAATGCTGCCCTACCTATATTAGCGGCAACTTTATTGGCTGAAACTCCTTCATATATTAGTAATGTCCCTCATTTACAGGATATTATAACTATGATGAGGTTATTAGGACGTTTAGGTGTTGAATTTGTCATGGATGATAAATTAAATATTGAAGCTGATAGTAGTAAAATCCATACTTTTACTGCACCATATGAAATGGTGAAAACTATGCGTGCTTCAATTTTAGTTTTAGGTCCATTATTAGCGCGTTTTGGAAAGGCGCATGTTTCATTACCGGGCGGTTGTGCAATTGGAGCGCGTCCTGTTAATTTACATATTCAAGCTTTAGCCGCAATGGGTGCTGATATTCATGTTGAAGCAGGTTATATTATCGCAGAGGCTAAACGCTTACGTGGTACAACTTTATATATGGATACTGTGACAGTTACAGGCACCGAAAATATAATGATGGCTGCGACTCTAGCCGAAGGTGTAACTATTATTGAAAATGCAGCGCGTGAACCTGAAATAGTTGATCTAGCTAATTATTTAATTAGTATGGGTGCTAAAATTGAAGGTGCTGGCACAGATATAATAACAATTGAAGGTGTAGAAAAACTATCTGGTAGTAAATATAGTGTTTTACCTGATCGTATTGAAACTGGTACTTTTTTAGTTGGGGCTGCCATGACTGGTGGGCGAGTTAAAGTAAAAAATACCGATGCTAGTCTGCTAGAATCGGTTTTAGTCAAATTACGTGAAGCTGGCGCAACAATTACCAATGGTGAAGATTGGATCGAATTAGATATGCAAGGGCGCAAACTTAAGGCTGTTGATATAAATACTGCTCCTCATCCAGCTTTCCCAACCGATATGCAGGCTCAATTTACGGCAATGAATTCTGTCGCCGAAGGGGTTAGCATGTTGACAGAAAATATCTTTGAAAATCGTTTCATGCACGTTTTAGAATTACAACGTATGGGAGCTGATATACGTTTAGAAGGTAATACTGCTATTGTCAATGGAGTTGATCATTTAGAAGCAGCACCTGTTATGGCTACAGATTTACGTGCTTCAGCGGGTTTGGTGTTAGCGGCTTTAGTTGCTAAGGGTGAAACTTTAGTAGATCGTATTTACCATATTGATCGAGGATATGAACGGATTGAAGAAAAATTAACTCAATTAGGGGCACAAATCCGTAGAGTTAATAAGTCCTAATCGTTCCATGCGAGAGCATAATTATTAATATCTTTAACCCAGTCAAGTAATGGCTGGGATAACCAATGTAATGGATGCATTGGAATAGTGCCAGTACGACCTTCAGAATCCTCAATTTCACAATGAGGAGTATGTAACGGTGCTGATGACCATGCTCGAAGTGGAGTATGTACCACAGGAATACCAGCTACTGTTGACATTCCAATTGCTTCTATTGTGTCTAAATATTTACCCTTCGCTTGACGAATTTCTGGATTAGCGGTTGTGGTAGGATCTAATATAAAAGCATCTATTCCGCTAGGTCCGGGAGTTACTATCATATAATCTGGATGAGTTTCATGTACCGCTTTACACATAAATCCACTAGGATGTATAGTGTTTTTAGAAAATCTAGGTTCTATCCAAAGACTTACTTCAACATCGGCTTTATAAAGTCGCACTTCTCCTCCTAAAAATAATGCCCCAGTTGGATCATCGTATATAATCCAATTTAAGGATTCAAATGCTGATAATAATTTCATGCCACACCAGCGTTGATATAAATAAGGTGTATCGGCAATTTCTACTGTTCCATTTAAAAGGTTATGCAAAAAGCTAGGTAAATATTCTTTTGGTTGTATTAATTGTTGTGCAAAACGTCTTAAATGAGACCAAGCAGGCGAACTAGGATAAGGATTAGGCAGACATAATGAAGCAACTAATTTAAATTTTATTTTACGTTGTAAAGTTACACGAGCATGTTCTAGTTTAGCTTGTGCTTCATCTAAACGTGAACGCATATTTAATAATGTTGCTCGATCATTTTGCGCATAAGTTGATTCTCCTTGCTGAGTTAATAAAGAATCATCTATGTATTTAATAGTTCGATTTTGTACTTGTTGTAAAGCATTAGATTGTAAATCTAATAAATGCACCAACCAACGTAATGGGCGACTATCAATTTCTGTGATTGGTAACACACTAAGCCAATGTGCTGGCAATAATCTTTGTTTATTATCTAATTGATAATCACAACTACGTCGGGAAAATCTAGCATATTTCGGTGATGCGCTATAATGTAAAGTTACTTTACGAGTAGCATCAGTAGTTTCTAACTCAGAAAGTAACTTAGGTATTAAGCCGGTTAAAAAGTCAATAGATTTTAATAAAGCAGTAGTACTTGCTACTGTACTCATACCTGTGGATACTTGTTGTGTTCCATGTAAACCGGGTAATATTAAGTCAGAGGAAAATTCTTTTAGATCATCTATTAATTTTTGCAGAAAAGGATTCATTAAGTTATCAATGATAATATGGCTTGCGCTGCTTCTTTATTAGCAGATTGTCTCAAATTATAATGTAATTCAGTAAAACTATTTTGCAATATTTCTACTTGTTTAGGATTGTTTAGGCATTCTAATACAGCAGGACCTAAATTTTCTGTAATAACTTGATTTTGAATAAATTCTGCTACTAAATGTGTTTTAGCAAGGAGATTGGGTAAAGAAAAATAAGGAGTATGCACAAGTAATTTAGCCAGCCAATAAGTAATATTTGCCATACGATAAGCTACCACCATTGGGCGTTTTAATAACATTGCTTCTAGGGTAGCTGTACCTGAAGCCATTAATACAACATCAGCGGCTGCTATTACATCATGTGATTGCCCATCTAATAAATGAATCGGTAAATCATTAGGCACTTGTTGAACAAAATATTGTCTTAATTTAGGATTAGCCAAGGGTACTATAAAAGCTAAATCAGGCTGTTGTTTTAATAACCAATTGGCGGTTTTTAAAAAAGGATTAGTCAATTGAGTTACTTCATTAAATCGACTACCGGGTAATAATGCAATCAATTTCCCATTTGTATTTAATCCTAATTTTTTTCTAGCAACTTTTTTATCTGTATCTAAAGGTATTTCATCTGCTAAAGGATGTCCTACAAATTTAACTGGAATATTATGTTGATGATAATAATCAGCTTCAAACGGAAACAGTGTCAACATTAAATCGCAAGCACGAGCAATTTTAGCTAAACGATATTCTCGCCATGCCCAAACTGATGGGCTAACATAATGTACTGTCGGAATACCTGCTTTTTTAAGCTTATATTCTAAACTCAGATTAAAATCTGGTGCATCAATACCAATAAAGACATCTGGTGGTTGTTTTAAAAAATAATCGGCTAAACTATCATGACATTTTTTGATCTCAAAATAGTGTTTCAATACTTCCACTAAACCCATTACCGATAAAGTTTCTAAAGGAAAGTGGCTATGAAAACCTGCCGCTAACATTTTTGAACCACCAATGCCTTCAATTACAGCATTCGGGTATTTGGCTTTTAGTGCATAAATCAGCCCAGCTCCCAATAAATCTCCTGATAACTCACCAGCAACTATACCAATACGCATTGATTTAACGCACAATACCTCGTTTAGAATTTTGCAAAAATTGTTGCATGTTTCGCACTTGACTATATTGTTGGCTTAAATCTTCAAGTGCTGCAATTGCTTCATCTTTAATCATATTTTGTTTATATATGATTTTATAAGCTTGGTACAAAGCACGAATAGTATCATTACTCAAGCCGTGACGTTTTAAACCTTCTTTATTTAAACCATTCGCTGCCGCACGATTTCCACATACCATTACATATGGTAGAACATCTTTAAAAATCAATGAAGTAGGTGCAGCAAAACTATGAGTTCCCATAATGCAAAATTGATGTATTAAAGCAAAACCACCTAAAATAACAAAATCTTCAATTTCTACATGCCCTGCTAATGAGGCGCCATTAGCAAAAATGGTATTATTATGTACAATACAATCATGAGCAATATGGCAATATGCCATAATCCAATTATTATCACCAATACGAGTTACTCCACCGCCTTGTATAGTGCCTCTATTTATGGTGCAATATTCACGGATTTCATTATTATTACCTATTTCTAAGTAGGTATTAGCTTCACCATTATATTTTTTATCTTGAGGATTTTCTCCTAAAGAAGAAAACTGATAAATTTTATTATTATGCCCTATTTTCATAGGACCTTTTAATACCACATGTGGAGCGATCCAAGTACCGGATTCTATTTCTACATCAGCTCCGATAATTGAATAAGCACCGACAGAAACATCATCAGCTAATTCAGCTTTAGGATCAATTACAGCGCGTGTATCAATCAAGATTCAATCTCTCTTTTCATACACATAAGCTCTGCACTAGCAACTACTTTATCATCAACTTTAGTAGTGGCAGAATATTTCCAAATTCCACGAGTTCGGCGTATTAACTTCACTTCAATCAATAATTGATCACCGGGTTCTACTGGTTGTTTAAAACGAGCTTTATCTACTCCTACTAGATAATATAAAGAATCATCTTCAGGTTCAGCCTCAGCCGTCTTAAATGATAAGATACCTGTTGCTTGAGCCATTGCTTCAATTAATAATACACCGGGCATTATTGGTCTTAATGGAAAATGACCTTGAAAAAATGGCTCATTATAGGTGACATTTTTGATCGCCGTCAAAGAGTCACCTACTGTATAATCCAGTACTCTATCAATTAATAAAAATGGATAACGATGATGAAGGTGTTTAAGCACCTGATGGATATCCATACTATTCATAATTCTAACTTTTTTAAACGTTTTGCCATTTGATCTATAGATTTGAATCTATGATAATTTCTATGCCATTGTTTATTAGTTTCTAAAGGAGTACCTGAAGAATAAACACCGGGTTTTTTTATGGATTGGAGAACAATAGAACCAGCAGTTACATGTACATAATCCACCAGATTTAGATGTCCAGAAATACCTACTCCTCCGGCTATCATACAATAGCTACCAATATGGGTGCTGCCAGCTATTCCAACACAACCCGCAACTGCTGTATGTTCTCCAATGTGAACATTATGTCCAATTTGGATTTGATTATCCAATTTGGTTCCCTTACCAATCACAGTATCTTCTAGGGAACCTTTATCTATTGTTGTATTTGCGCCAATTTCTACATCATCAGCTATTAAAACGCCGCCTAATTGTGGTACTTTTACCCATTTACCTGCATCATTAGCATTACCAAAACCATCTGAACCAATTACTGCGCCCGGATGAATAATGACATTTTTTCCTAAACGAGTTCCAGCACATAAAGTTACATTGGCTATCAATTGGCAATGATCACCGATTTCAACACCGCTTTCTACAACACAACCAGCTCCAATAAAAACATTTTTTCCTATTTTAACATCTGCTTCAACTGAAGCCATACTATGTATGCCCGGAGTATGAAGCAGTGGATAAAATAATTGTGCTGCCCTTGCATAACCCAAATAAGGGTTATCCATGACTAACATTGCTTGTTTGCAAAAGGCTTTATCTGAATCTTTTAAAATAATAGCAGCAGCTTTAGATTTTATTAAATCGTCACGATAGCGGCTATCAGAAATAAAACTAATTGTATCTTTATTTGCACCTTTTAATGATGCAATTCCTGTAATTGGCAAGTTTTCTGAGGCAGCATTTTCTAATCTAGCCCCAATTTTATTTGCCAAATCTATCAAAGGAATCATCTTTGCCTACGTAATTTATTTAAAACTGTTTTAGTTATATCAACACGTTTACTAGCCCATACCACTCCATCACTGAGAATAAAATCATATCTTTCTCTTTTGGCTAATTGTTGAATTACTTTAGTAATAATCTTTTGAATTTTTTCTAATTCTTCGTTGCGACGAATATTGTAATCTTCTCTAAACTCTTCTTGTTGGCGACGAAATTCACGTTTTTTATCTCTAATATTACGTTCTAACCTACGAGCTTGTACTTGACTCATAGTAGAACCACTTCTTTTTAAACGTGATTCCATATTTTTAATACTTTTACTAGCAGCCACTAATTTTCTTTGTCTAGGTGCAAATTCTCGTTCTAAACGAAGATTAGCTTTTCCAACTTGAGGAGCTTGTTCCATTACTTTTATTGCATTGACAAAACCAATTTTTAGTGCTGCGCTTGCTGGAGTAGAAAATAAAATACTAACAAATAAACATATAAATATATAATTTTTCTTCATAATTACCAATTAAAGGTTGTACCAATTGTGAATTGAAATGTTTCAATCTGATCCCCGGGTTTTTCATTCAAAGGTTTAGCTAAACTAAAACTTAAAACTCCTAATGGAGATAACCATATTGCAGACAAACCGGTGGAGTAACGCAGCTGATCAGCATTAAAATCTTCTTCAACACCATAAACATTACCTACATCTACAAAAGCAGAAAGTCTAAATGAACGTAGTTTTTTAGTAAATGGTATTGGTAAAATAACCTCAGCATTACCCACCACTCTTAAATTACCACCTAAAGGTAAACTTTGAGAATCTAAAGGTCCCAAAGTATTGCCACGAAAACCACGCACTGTACGTGGTCCACCAGCGGTAAAATTTTCAAAAAACGGATATTCTGTTGAATCACCGTATGCTTCACCGTATGCAACTTGTCCTTTTAATACCAGAATATAATCTTTTACCAATGGATGCAACCATTGATGACGATAAGTCAGCTTATAAAAACTGAGATCACTGACTGGTAATGCAACTTCTGCATTTAAAGATTGTAACATGCCTTTATCAGGAAACAATGCCCTATTACGAGTATCATGTCTCCAATTAGCAGTAACACGATAAGATGTATAGTTATTACCATTACGTTCTAGAAATTTAAAGACTTCATCAGCACTAAAAGTAGTGGTTTTAATTGTGGTATTATCAATTTCTGCTCCCATACTAATATAGTGATATTCACTAATAGGAAAACCATAATTTAGTCTAGTACCATAGGCATCTGAAGCATAGCGACTTAAATTTGCAAATTGAGCATCCATGGTACGGTAAAATACATCAAAACCACGACTTACGCCATCTATAGTTGTATAAGGATTAAAATAACTTAAACGATACATTGTGTTTACACGACTGTTATTAAAAGTCACTCCAACACGTTTACCTGAACCTAAAAAGTTATCTTGTAATATACTAGCATTAAAGATTATACCTTGTATTTGTGAATAACCAACTCCTGCCATTAAATTTCCTGATGGTCTTTCTACAACATTGAAATTCACGTCAACTTGATCATTACTATTAGCTACACGCGGTGTTTCAATTTTGACTGTTTCAAAAAAACTTAAACGTTCTAAACGAGTTTTTGAACGTTTAATTTTTTTCTGACTTAAAAAACCACCTTCCATTTGACGCATTTCTCTACGTAATACTTCATCACGAGTTTTCAAGTTGCCTTTAAAGTTAATTCGTCGAACATAGACCCTTTTACCGGGATCAACAAAGAAATTTAAGGCTACGGTTTTATTTTTGGAGTCAATTTCAGGCACTGCATTAATATCAGCAAAAGCATAACCTTCATCACCAATACGTTCTATCATTTTTTCTTGGCTTTGAGTGAGTTTCTTGCGAGAAAATATATCACCAGTTTTAATTGTAATTTTATCAAATAATTCCTTTTGATCTACAATAAAATTACCAGTTAATTTGATTTTAGATACAGTATATTTATCTCCTTCAGTTAGATTAACTGTAATATAAATATCTTTTTTACTTGGTGTAATAGATACTTGAGTTGAATCGACATTAAAGTTTAAATATCCACGATCTAAATAATAAGAACGTAATTTTTCTAAATCTGCTCTTAATTTTAGTGATGAATATTGATCATCTTTGGTAATAAAAGAAAACCAGCCCCCTGTACTTAATTTCATTTCATAAAGTAAATCATCATCACTAATTACTTTATTACCAACAAAATTAATTTGATGAATACGTGCTACTACACCTTCTGAAATGTCAACTTTAATTGCAACTCTATTACGAGCCAATGGTGTCACTGTGGATTTTAAACGTACCGCATATTTACCTGTATTAAAATATTGACGTTGCAAGTCTAATTTAATTTTATCTAGTAATGAACGATTAAATAGTCTGCCTTCTACAAAATTTGCAGATTTTAAACTTTTTAGTAAATCTTCAGTTTCAATATCCTTATTACCTGTAAAGGTAATTTTTGCAATAGCAGGACGTTCTTTAACGCGCACAATTAAGATATTATTGTTTCTTTCTAAACGTATATCTTTAAATAAACCAGCTTTAAATAAAGTAGAAATCATACTACTAGCTTGATTAGGAGAAAATTTATCTCCGGGTTTAATCCTTAGATAATTAAATACCGTTTCTTTTGAAATCCGCGTTAATCCTTTGATATTAATATCTTTAACAATAAATGTCTCAAATGCAAAACTAAGGTTATTTAATAAAATCAGACTCAAAAATATTAAAGGTTTATATTTCATAATATTCTTTGCAAATCATTAAATATTGCTAATCCCATTAAACTTAGTAATAGCACCAGACCAATTTGTTGTAACAACATTTCAGTTGTTTCTGTAACCGGGCTACCTTTAATAAATTCTATAAAATATAAAAATAAATGACCCCCATCAAGTACAGGAATTGGCAATAGATTAATGACACCTAAACTTATACTTACTATGGCTAAAAAGGATAAGAATACATTAAAACCTAATTGAGCTGATTGTCCTGCATATTGAGCAATGCTTATTGGTCCACTAATATGTTCATATGATACTTGTAGCGTCAACATTTTAGCCATCAGGTTTAAGGTTAATACACTCATGTCCCATGTTTTATTTATACCATTAATAAATGCTGGCCATAAACTATAACTTTCGGTGACATAATAAGGTGCATAAACCCCCATTCGTCCTTTACCATTAATATTATCAGGCTTTAGAGTTAAATCTATTTGTTGTTGATCGCGTTCAATTATTGTAGAGATATTCTTATCTGGATTTTCAGTGATATATTTAGCCCAACTTTGCCAATCTTTAACTGGCTTGTTATCCATGCTAATGATTTTATCGCCATATTTTAAACCTGCTTTTTCAGCGGCACTATTTGGCATTATTTCACCAATAATTGCTGGCCATGGTGGACGATATGGTTGAAAACCTATTTTTTCAAAGAATTGTCCTTCGGCAATATCATCAATACTAATGTTATTAACTGGTATAGTTAAATCATAATGATCTTTTATTGAATAAACTAGTTGTTGTTTATTGTCCAGTAATTCTTTTAAAGATGTTTCCATTACGCTATCCCAGCGAGTAGCAGGTTGTTCATTAACAGCAACAATTTGGTAGCCAGAAACAAATCCTGCTTGTTCTGCTAAACTTTCAGGGCTAACTTCACCAACTATTGCTTTCATGCCTGAAACTCCAACCATATACATCATAGTATAAGCAATAATTGCAAATAAGAAGTTAAATAATGGACCAGCGAATACAATTGCGCTACGTACTTTTAAAGATTGTTGATTAAAAGCACGATCTAATTCTTCAGCTGCGACTTCACCTTCACGTTCGTCGAGCATTTTTACATAGCCGCCTAATGGAATGGCAGCAATTGCAAATTCTGTTTTATCTTTACCAAGAGTACGTGACCATAGTGATGGACCAAAACCTATTGAAAATTTTAATATTTTGACACCTAAGCGTCGTGCAACCCAATAATGACCAAATTCGTGTACGGTTACTAAAATGCCGATCACTACAATAAAAGCGAGTAATGCTTGTATAAATAACATGTTTATATATTTTGATTTACTATTTGTATGGCTAAATTACGAGCTTGTTTATCATCTTCAAGAATAATATCTAATGATGTTGCTAGACGTGCAGTTAGCTTAGATAAAGTATCTTCAATGATCTTAGGAATCTTAGTAAAAGCTAAATTACCATCTAAAAATGCTTGTACTGCAATTTCATTAGCGGCATTTAAAATGGTGCTACTAGTGCCACCTGCTAACATCGCATCATAGGCTAATTGTAAACAAGGGAATTTCTGAAAGTCAACTTTTTCAAAATCTAAACGGGCAATGTCAAATAAATTTAGGCGAGAAACACCAGAACTAATACGTGCAGGCCATGCTAAACCATGAGCTATTGGGGTACGCATATCAGGATTACCTAGTTGTGCTAGTACTGAACCATCAAGATATTCAACTAGTGAGTGAATTATACTTTGAGGATGTATGACTACTTCAATTTGTTCAGGCTTAGCGGTAAATAACCAGCCTGCTTCTATGACTTCTAAACCTTTATTCATCATAGTAGCTGAATCTACTGATATTTTACTACCCATGCTCCAATTAGGATGAGCAACAGCTTGTTCAGGTGTCACAGTATCTAATTGTTCAATAGGTGTAGTGCGAAAAGGTCCACCTGAAGCAGTTAATAAAATACGAATAACACCCTGCATTTTCAATGCAGGCATACATTGGAAAATCGCGTTATGTTCACTATCAATTGGTAATAATTCGGCACCATTTTCACGCACGGCATCCATAAATAATTGCCCTGACATGACTAATGCTTCTTTATTTGCCAATAAAATTCGTTTTCCTGCTTTAGCCGCTGCTAAAGTAGGTAATAAGCCGGCGCTACCAACTATAGCTGCCATAACTACACTGACTTCGGATAAACTGGCTACAAAAGTAAGTCCATCTATGCCGCTTAAAACTTTAACTGGAGAATTTAGTTGTTTTAAACGTTGTTCTAGTTGTTCAGCGGCATCAGTATCTGCCATCACTGCATAGCGAGGAGACCATTCTAAACATAATTGTTCTAAACGAGAAACTTGTAAATTTGCTGTTAGCGCGATTACTTCAAATTTTTGTGGATGTTGTTTGATAACATTAAGAGTATTAAGACCAATGCTACCAGTAGCTCCCAATATAGTTATACCAGTCAAAGCAGTTTTCCTATTATTAATCCTAAAACAAAAATCGGTGCCGCTGATGTTAAACTATCAATACGATCTAATACCCCACCATGACCGGGTAATATTTGACTACTATCTTTCATGCCCACCTGACGTTTAAATAAACTTTCTAATAAATCACCTATAATTGAAGCGATTACCGTAATTAAACATAATAGCATAAAACCTAGCAATGTCATTAATGGCATTGAATTAAAGATGGCATAACTTAATGCAACTAATAAGCTTATGAATAATGCGCCTGCAACACCTTCCCAGCTTTTCCCCGGGCTGATTTTATCAGCTAATTTGGTTTGTCCCCATTTTTTACCAGTAAAATAAGCCCCTATATCAGCAGACCAAATTAAAACTAATAAAAAAATTACCCACTGTCGATCTTCATGATGAAGACTTAATAATGCTATCCAAGGTGGTATTAATATAAAAAAACCTAAAACAGCCTTAATTAGTGGTGAAGTTGGTAGATGATTATGATTTTGTTGATAAGCTAAGATCCAATATAATGCTATTAGCCACCATAAACATGCAATATACAATATATAATCAATATTAATATAAGACCAGAAATAATAAATTATAAAGAGACTTAAACCAAATAGCAAGCTATAGATACTGCGTATCAAATTAGATAAACCTGCCCATTCCCATGCTCCAATTAGGACGAATATAGCCATTACCCACGCTAAGGTTTGCGAAGATAAAGTTAATATCCATAATATTATGGGAATTAGAACTATAGCTGTGAATATACGTTGTTTAAGCATTTTTTATTTGTTCACTAGTACGCCCAAAACGACGTTCACGAGATGAAAATGATTTTAATGCTTCCATAAAAATTTCTTCATTAAAATCTGGCCATAAGGTATTAGTAAAATACATTTCAGTATAGGCTAATTGCCATAATAAAAAATTACTAATTCTTTGTTCTCCAGCAGTACGGATAAATAAGTCTGGTTCTGTTAAATCACTTAAATTAATTTGAGAATTAAATAATTCTTCATCAATATCTTCAGCTTTTAATGAATTTTGTTGTACTTGTAAAGCTAGACGTTTTGCTGTGTCAACAATATCCCAACGTCCACCATAGTTAGCTGCAATAACTAGTGTAAATTTAGTATTATTTTTTGTCAAATCTTCGGCATCAGCAATCAATGTTTGTAACTTCTCAGAAAAAGCTTCACGACTACCAATCAGACGTAATCTAATATTATTTTTATGGAGTTTTTTTACTTCTCGTTGTAGGGCTGTCATGAATAATTTCATGAGTAAATTTACTTCTTGTGGAGGGCGTTTCCAATTTTCGCTACTAAAAGCAAATAGAGTTAATACTTCAACACCTTGCTCCATACATAACTTAATAGTTCTACGTACTGTTTCAAGACCAGCTTGATGTCCGGCATAGCGTGGTAGAAGTTTTCTTTTTGCCCAACGACCATTACCATCCATGATAATGGCAATGTGACGTGGCTGATTAGATGAAATATTTTTAGTTGCCATAAGAGATTATAAATAACTACGAGGATTAAATGGATTAAATCCTAATGCAAAACTTATGCAGATATTTAAAAATCCATTAATTCTGTTTCCTTATTTGTTAAAATTTCATCTACTTGAGCAATAAATTTATTTGTTAAATTTTGAATTAAGCCTTCACCATCATGTGCTTCATCTTTTGAAAGCTCCGCATCTTTGAAATCCTTATTCGCGTCACGACGTATATTACGAATTGCAACTCGTGTAGTTTCAGTTTCATTACGCACGACTTTAATTAAGTCACGTCGTCTATCTTCTGTCATTGGTGGCAAAGGTACACGTACTAAATCTCCTACATTAGTCGGATTTAGCCCTAAATCTGAATCTCTAATGGCTTTTTCTACTACAGAAACCATACCTTTTTCAAAGGCTGTAACTCCAAGTGTACGTGGATCTAAGACGTTTATACTTGCTACTTGGTTTACTGGTACATCACTACCATAATAAGGTACAAGAACATGATCAAGTAAACTGGTATTGGCACGCCCAGTTCTAATTTTAAGTAACTCGTTTTTTAAAGCGGCTACGCTTTTTTCCATACGAGAACTAGCATCTTTTTGTATGATGTCAATCATTTCATTCATTATTAATTAATGTTCCTTCATCCAAACCTTTAATTGCACGAACTAGGGCACCATTTTTGTTCATATTAAGTACTTGCAATGGCATGTTGTTATCTTGACATAAAACGACGGCGGTGGTATCCATCACTCCTAATCTGTTTTCTATAACTTTATTATAAGTGAGTTTTGAAAAACGTGTAGCTGTTGGATCAGTCATTGGATCTGCACTATAAACACCATCTACTTTAGTGGCTTTAATCATTAGATTAGCACCAATTTCAATTGCTCTTAAACTGGCTGCTGTATCAGTAGTAAAAAATGGATTACCGGTACCTGCCACAAAAATTACTAAATGTCCATTTTCTAAATGTTTAATAGCATTGCGTTGTGAATAATGTTCACAGATATTTGATATTTGAATAGCAGACATTACATGGGCTGTAATATCCACTTTTGCTAAAGCATCTTGTAAGGCTAAACCATTCATTACTGTTGCTAACATACCCATAGAATCAGCAGTAACTCTATTAATACCATTGGCTGTTAAACCAACGCCGCGAAAAATATTACCTCCACCAATTACAATTCCTAATTGAACTCCTAATTTGACAATTTCGGATAAGTTAGTAACTGTATTAGATAAAGTATCTGGATCAATACCAAACTTGGTATTTCCCATCAATGCTTCACCACTCAGTTTTAATAATACACGAGGATAAGTTAAGGAAATATTAGACATATATTAAATATACCATTAATGAGAAAACTGACAGGTTTTTAAAACCTGTCAGATTTAGTTGCCTATTGTTGCGCTTGTTGCATTACTTCATCTGCAAAATTTTCTACTTTCTTTTCAATACCTTCACCAACTTCAAATCGTTCAAAATGCTTGATAGTTGCATTTGAAGATTTAAGTAAGTCTCCAACTGATTTCTCAGGATCTTTAATAAATCCTTGACCTAATAAGGTAACTTCTGCTAAATACTTTTTAATACGACCCACGACCATTTTTTCAATGATATTTGCAGGCTTACCGCTGTTCGCAGCTTGTACTGTAAAAATTTCTTTTTCTTTTTCAAGTTTGTCAGCAGGTACCTGATCTTCAGAAATACATAATGGACGGCTAGCTGCAATATGCATTGCAATATCTTTTACTAAAGCTGGCTCTGCTCCTTGTATATCTACTAATACGCCAATTCTAGTTCCATGTAAGTAAACACCTAATTTATTGGTATTTGCTTCCATTAAAGCAAAACGTCTTACATTGATATTTTCACCAATCTTTGCTACTAATTCTTTACGTGCTTCTTCAACGCTGTTTTGTAGTGCTTCTAAGTTAGTAGGTGTTTGACGTAATATTGTATTTGCTACATATTCACAAAATGCTTTAAAGTCATCACCTTTGGTAACAAAATCAGTTTCACAATTAACTTCTACCATTGCAGCATTTTTATCATTTTGCTGTATGATAACTAAACCTTCGGCAGCGATACGTCCAGCTTTTTTAGCAGCTTTTGCTTGACCAGATTTACGCATGGCTTCAATTGCAGCTTCAATATCACCAGCATTTTCTGTTAATGCCTTTTTACATTCCATCATGCCAGCGCCAGTGCGCTCGCGCAGCTCTTTAACTAATGCTGCTGTAATTTTCATTCTATTAACCTTTTATGTTGTTGGGATTTCAGTATTGGTAGAAACTTTTTCTTCTTTAGTTTCTTGAACTTCTTCTACAAAGTCATCTTCTTCTGCTAACACTTCTAAAGTAGATTGACGGGCATCAATTACTGAATCTGCAATACCATCAACATATAATTTTATAGCACGAATAGCATCGTCATTACCGGGGATAATATAATCCACATTTGTTGGACGAGCATTAGTATCTACTACTGCTACAATTGGAATGCCTAATTTAGCTGCTTCTTTAACAGCAATTTTTTCATAGCCAACATCAATAACAAATAATGCGTCAGGCAGACCATTCATGTCTTTAATTCCGCCTAGGCTACGCTCTAATTTTTCAAGTTCACGATTAAGTGATAGGGCTTCTTTTTTTGTTAAACGTTGTAATGTGCCATCTTCTTTAATCGTTTCT
The DNA here is from genome assembly GCA_016744775.1 of Candidatus Marithrix sp. GTDB lineage: Bacteria > Pseudomonadota > Gammaproteobacteria > Beggiatoales > Beggiatoaceae > Marithrix. The sequence continues at coordinate 542,412 of JADGDS010000001.1, read as the reverse complement.
AATTCTTTAAGACGCTTGATAGATGCTTTAACAGTCTTATAATTAGTAAGCATACCACCTAACCAACGATGGTTGACATATGGCATACCACAACGTGTTGCAGCTTCTTTAAGAGGCTCTTGTGCGGAACGTTTGGTGCCAACAAATAATATTTGTGCTTTTCTAGCGGCTAATTTTCCTAAAAAGTTTGCTGCCTCATTGTACATAGGCAGACTATGTTCGAGGTTAATAATATGAATTTTATTACGCTCTCCAAAAATATACGGAGCCATTTCTGGGTTCCAGTAACGAGTCTGGTGACCAAAATGTACCCCTGCTTCCAGCATTTTACGCATTGATATGTCTGACATGATGTTATATTTACTCTTACTCCAAAAATATTTTTTTTGCCTTTAATAAAAAAGGCGTGAATTATTGTACCATAAAAGCTTTTTTACAACAAGATATTAATAATGACTATTTTTATAAAAACACCTGAAGAAATTGAAAAAATGCGCGTTGCTGGGCGTTTAACATCTGAAGTATTGGACATGATCACAGATCACGTAAAGGTTGGAGTGACAACTGATGAATTAGATCGTTTGTGCCATGATTACATTGTGAATGTGCAACAGGCTATTCCTGCACCTTTAAATTATAAGGGTTTTCCAAAATCTATTTGTACTTCTGTAAATTATCAAGTTTGTCATGGTATTCCTAGCAATAAGAAATTAAAGGATGGTGATATTATTAATATTGATGTTACTGTCATTAAGGATGGTTATCATGGTGATAGCAGTAGAATGTTTGTAGTTGGTAAATCTAATGTTCGCGCTAAACGGATTATAGATATTAGTTATGAATGTTTATGGATTGGCATTAATCAGGTAAAATCTGGTGTTTATTTAAGCGAAATAGGGCGTGCTATTGAAAATTATGCGACATCGAAAAAATGTTCAGTAGTACATGAATATTGTGGACATGGAATTGGTCGTGAATTTCATGAAAAACCTCAAGTTTTACATTATTATAGTGCTAAAGAAGATGATGTTATTTTAAATCCGGGCATGACTTTTACTATTGAACCTATGATTAATTTAGGTAAACGACATGTTAAATTATTACCTGATAAATGGACAGTTGTGACTAAAGATCATAAATTGTCTGCACAATGGGAACATACTATTTTAGTTACAGACAATGGGGCTGAAGTATTGACTTTAGCCCCTTATGAAAAACAGTAATTATTCTGTAATGCTAAAGGCACCACGTAAATCTCCGACTTTAAAGCCTGTTGCTTTATCATCAGGATATAATGTTTTAATGCTAGCAACTATTTCAGGTTTAATATTTTGACCATGACAAGTTAAACAAACTGGAGCAGTAGGAATCGCTTTCATGTAACGCCATTGATGTTTTACCTGTTCAATGTATTCCATGGTTTTAGGATCTTCACCTTTGGCAAGACGTTGTTCAAATTGTTGAAGTACTTTGGTTTCCCATTCGTCGGGGGCGTTATTTGGATTGCGCGGTTTGAGACTAGTGCGAGAGATTTCAATATTTAATTTTTTTGAAATTTCTGCTGCAATAATGGGTGCTTTAGTATTACAAATAGCTAAAGCGGCAGTTGGACCACCGGCTTTCATGCCTTTAACTAGTTCTGATTTTAAACCATGATGTAGTTCTGTGACTGCTTTACGATATTGTTGTTTCTTTTCTGCTTCCTGATTATCTGTTTTTGAACAGGATAATTGAGTTAAAAGAATAAGGCTTATTAAAAAATATTTCATCAAATTTCTCTCTATAAAAAAATAAAAAATATCATATATCTTTAAGCTTGTCTCATTTTTTATATAACCTTAAAATTTATGATGGAGTAGTGACAATTTTCTGACATGGCGAAATGACTGGATATTCAAAATCAATATTAATACAATTATTGATTTTATCAGAGCATTAACTGCACGCCTGCTTGAGCCATACTTCAAAGTTGGTGTAAATATAGCTAACACTAAATGAGCGCGAACCTTGAAAATGCTGTTATATTTAGGAGTTGTGTCAAGCTATTCGGTGCTAAAATAGACTATTTTATATAATAAAGGATTTTGTTAATGAAACAAACTACTACGATTCTCATCGTTGATGATGAACCCACAGCCCGCGACATGTTAGAAATGTTATTAGCTAATCAAGGCTATGAATTAGCTTCCGCTAGTAATGGAGCTGAAGCCTTAAAATTAGCGGCTGAATTAATACCAGATGTAATTTTATTAGATGTAATGATGCCAGAAATGGACGGTTTTGAAGTTTGTGAACGTCTTCGCGCTGATCCTACACTTGCAGGGGTGCCGGTATTAATGGTTACCGCTTTGGATGATCGCGATTCTCGTTTGCAAGGTATTGAATCTGGAGCTGATGATTTTATTTCTAAACCTTATGATCGTTTTGAATTACGGGCACGTTTAAAAACCATAACTAAACTTAATCGTTATCGTCGTTTACTTAATGAACAAATTAAATTTGAATGGGTAATTGACAAAACTGATGATGCTTTCTTAATTCTTGATAAAGATGAACAAGTAATCTATTCTAATCCACAAGCACGTCTTTATTTATCAACAACTGAAATAAAACCAACAACTAAATTTTTAGAATTAGTTGGTCAACAATATCATTGCGAGCCACAGGATGGTTGGGCAAATGGTTTAATTTATATAAATGAATCATTTAAGCCTCGTTATTTAGTACGCCCAGAATCTGCTAGATCTCATGCCTTTTGGTTACAAGTTGATGTAATGGAAATGGGCAATGATTCAGAAGAAAAATATTTAATCCGTTTACGTGATGTCACTCAAAACATTTCATCTGAAAGAGTTCGTTGGACATTTCAAGGGCAAATAAATCATAAATTAAGATCACCATTAATGCCCATCACCAGTGGCTTAGAATATTTAAAAAACAATGTTGAACAATTATCAGAACCACAACTGAAAGAATTTTTAGATGTGATGCACCAAGGTTCAGTTCGCTTACAGTCTGAAATTGAAGAAATCCTGAAGTTTTTAAATATTTCACAGGTAGATAAGTTAGGTTGGGATAATTGTAATCTAAGTAATATTAGATCTATGGTTACTAGCATTGCAGAATCTTTAGAAATAGAGTCAGTAAAATTACAAAATCAAGTAAGTGAGGAATTTAATAAAACTGATATTTTTATATCTCGTCGCGCTGTGGAATTAATTTTAACAGAACTTTTCTCAAATGCGAAAAAATTTCATCCACAACATTCACCTATTTTAGAACTTCACATCAGTAAATTAGATGATAATATTTGTGTGCAAGTAATGGATGATGGTATACATTTATCGCCTGATCAATTGGCTAAGATTTGGATTTCTTATTATCAAGCAGAAAAAGATTTTACTGGGCAACTGCCGGGTATGGGTTTAGGATTATCAATGGTTTCATCATTAGTTTGGAATATTGGAGGAAAGTGTCGTGCCTTTAATCGTGAAGATAAAAATGGTTTTGTTGTAGAACTTTTGCTTCCATTAATGAATACAAAAGATTAAACATTCATGCGTGTATTAGGTATAGAAACATCGTGCGATGAAACTGGAGTGGCAGTATATGATACTGAACAAGGTTTATTAGCACATACACTTTATAGTCAAGTAGATTTACATGCTCAATATGGTGGCGTGGTACCAGAATTGGCTTCTCGTGATCATGTGCGTAAATTAATTCCATTAATAAAACAAGTTTTGGCTGAAAGTGAAACTAATAAAGTTGACGCTGTAGCTTATACAGCGGGTCCGGGTTTAATTGGTGCTTTATTGGTTGGCGTGTCTGTTGGTAGAAGTTTAGCATGGACTTGGCAAGTGCCTGCAATCGGTGTTCATCATATAGAGGGGCATTTGCTTGCTCCTATGCTTGAAGAAGCGGCACCTAATTTTCCGTTTTTAGCTTTATTAGTGTCAGGTGGTCATACTCAATTGATAGAAGTGGCTGCTTGGGGTAAATATAAGATATTAGGGGAATCACTTGATGATGCTGCTGGTGAAGCATTTGATAAAACTGCCAAATTATTAGGATTAGGCTATCCCGGTGGTCCAGCTTTAGCTGAATTAGCTTTACGCGGAAATCCTAATAGATTTGATTTTCCTCGCCCAATGACACAACGTCCGGGTTTAGATTTTAGTTTCAGCGGCTTAAAAACTCATGTTTTAACAACTTGGAATAAACAAGAACAACAAGATGAACAAACACGGGCTGATATAGCTCGCGCTTTTGAAGATGCTGTTATAGATACTTTAGTTATAAAATGTCGTCGTGCAATTAAGCAAACTAAATTAAAAACTTTAGTAATTGCCGGTGGAGTTGCCGCTAATAAAAGACTACGATCCAGTTTTAACGAAAAATTAAATATTAATATATATTATCCGCGTCCGATTTTTTGTACAGATAATGGTGCTATGATTGCTTATGCAGGTGCATTACGATTATTAAATAATCAATCAGAAGCATTGGCTTTTAAAGCATATGCACGTTGGTCAATGTTTGATTAATAATATGGATAAAAATAAACTTATTGACATTATCGCATCAGGTGAAAATAGCCACGTTCAATTTAAAGCTGATTTCAAAAGTCCTAACCAGTTAGCCGCTGAAATAGTAGCTTTTGCTAATTCAAATGGAGGTACTATTCTAGTAGGAGTTAATGATGATGGTGGAATATCAGGCTTGAACGCGATTGATATTAGGCGTTTAAATCAACTAATATCCAACACTGCATCTCAATCGGTACATCCTCCTGTTAATCCAATAACAGAACAGTTCCGTTTTGATGAAGAGATGGTTATGATAATTAATATCCCTGCTGGGATCAGTAAACCTTATATGGATAATCAAGGTATTATTTGGGTTAAAAGTGGTTCAGACAAACGAAAAGTAACTGCTAGAGAAGAATTACAGCATATGTTTCAATCAGAAGGACTTGTCTATGCTGATGAGGTTCCTGTTCCTAACAGTTCGATAAAAGAACTAGATGAATTTCTATTTAGAAATTATTATGAAACTCGTTATGAAGAAACCATAGAAGAATCAGCTCTGCCATTAGAACGTTTGCTTGAAAATCTGAATTTATATCACCAGACACAACTGAATTTAACAGGATTATTATTATTTGGCAAAAATCCGCAAATGCGTAAACCAGTTTTTATGGTAAAAGCAGTTGTATGGCCTGGAAATGATATTGATATAGAACATTATCTTGAGAGCCAAGATATTACCGGCAATTTAAAAAATATCTTTGAGCAAAGCTTAGCTTTTATTACCAGAAACCTTCGGCGACTTCAGCAAGGACAAAGTGTCAATTCATTGGGAAAATTAGAAATACCCAAAATGGTAATTGAAGAAATGCTTGTGAATGCTTTAATGCACCGCAATTATTTTATTTCTGCTCCTATCAGAATATTCATATTTGATAATCGTATAGAAATTATTAGCCCCGGACACTTAACTAATAACTTAACTATAAATAACATTAAAAATGGAATTTCCAATATACGTAATCCTATCTTAGTATCTCATGCAATTCATTTACTGCCATATAGAGGTTTAGGTAGTGGTATTCGTAGAGCCTATAGAGCTTGGAAAGCTATGGATTTAATTGATGATAGAGACGGTAATCAGTTTAAAGTGATTATAAATCGTCCTAGTTGCTTGTAATCTCATTAGTTGTTATTATATAGGTTGTACTTTCTTTAATTATATATCGAGGTAATCATTATGGGTTTGTTTGATAACATGAATAAAAATACTCAAACTGTTGGGTATAGTAATCAGGATGCTTTTGAACAACAAGCATTGTCAAGTGCTGAAGCGAATAAGTTAATTCGCAATACTTATACATTATTGTCAATGACATTATTTTTCACCGCAATCACTGCTGGTATTGCAATGGTGATGAAAATGCCACCATTAGGTTTGATAGTTACCTTAGTTGGTTATTTTGGTTTGCTATTTTTAACTAGCAAATTACAAAATAGTATTTGGGGCTTAGCGTCTGTTTTTGCCTTGACTGGTTTTATGGGTTTAACCTTGGGACCAATTTTGAGCATGTATTTAACTAAATTTAGTAATGGTTCTGAATTAATCATGATGGCATTTGCTTCCACAGCAGCTATATTTTTAGGCTTATCTGGTTATGCTTTAACTACTCGTAAGGATTTTAGTTTCTTAGGTGGATTTTTAGCTGTAGGTATTTTAGTTGCCTTTTTAGCAGGTATTGGCGCGATAGTATTTCAGATACCAGCATTATCTTTAGCTGTATCAGCCGTATTTGTTCTATTAATGTCAGGTTTAATTTTATATCAAACTAGTGACATGGTAAATGGGCGTGAAACTAACTATATTATGGCAACAGTAACTTTATATGTCAGTATATTTAATTTATTTATAAGTTTACTGCAAATATTTGGTTTAATGGGCGAAGATTAAACACAATCCATAATAATGAAAAAAACAATAGTTTTTCTTGGGCTAATATTATTTATATTAGCCTTTTTTTTGGGTTATGCACTCAATACTTCGCAATCCTCAAGTACTACAAATACTACTAGTAAGCAAACATTTAATTGGAAACTAGTCACTACATGGCCACCTAATTTCCCGATTTTTCAAACTGGAATAGAAAAATTCGCAAAAGATATAGAATTAATGAGCAATGGAGGCTTAAAAATACAAGTCTTTGCAGGTGGAGAATTAGTACCAGCTTTACAAGCATTTGATGCAGTTTCTCAAGGAACTGTTCAAATGGGGCATGGTGCGAGCTATTATTGGGCAGGTAAAGTTCCAGCAGTTCAATTTATGAGTGCTGTACCATTTGGTATGACTGCTAAGGCTATGAACGCATGGTTATATTATGGCGGTGGCTTAGAGTTATGGCGTGAAATGTATGAACCTTTTAATCTAATTCCGTTTCCAACTGGCAATTCAGGTGTACAAATGGGAGGTTGGTTTAAAAAGAAAATTGAAAGCGTTGCCGATTTAAAAGGTTTAAAAATGCGTATTCCCGGTTTAGGTGGCAAAGTATTAGCTAAGGCAGGTGGAACTCCGATTTTATTATCAGGCGGAGAGCTTTATACTGCTTTAGAACGTGGAATTATTGACGCTACAGAATGGGCTGGACCATATCATGATAAGCGTTTAGGCTTATATCGCGCCGCTAAATATTACTATTATCCGGGCTGGCATGAACCGGGTACGACTTTAGAATTAATTATCAATCGTACAGCTTGGCAAAGCCTGCCTGAAGATTTACAGAAAATAGTTGAAACAGCGGCTACTGCGCTGAATCAAAAAATGTTTGCTGAGTTTGAAGCTTTAAATATCAAAGCATTACGAGAATTACAAGACAAATATCATGTTAAAGTATTGGAATTTCCACCAGAGGTAATAAACAAGCTGAAACAATTAACAGTTGAAACTTTAGATGAAGAAGCGGCTAAAAACGCAAACTTTAAAAAAGTCTATGAGGCATATAAGCAATTTCAAAAGGATAATCGTGCTTGGAATGCTATCTCAGATGATGCTTATAATAAGGCGTTGAATGTATCAAGATAAATTAAAAAATTTTAAAAATCTTGAAAATTTGGCTGGTAAAGCTTGGGAACATGCTGTTGCAATAGATGTGTTAGCAACAACAGATATTACAGATTGTTCAATAGAATGTTTTCATTACCAGCAAATGATGGAAATGTTTTTTAAGCATCTATTAGAAACAAAAACTAAATTTGGTTCATATAGTAAAAGCGATAAATTGCAAAAATTATTAGAAGAATTGATTGCAAACACAACATTTAGAACCGATAAAACTAAATATTTTATGGCATTACAAGTAATTACAGTCTGTGCAGAAGAATATAGATATAATTTTTTAATAGACTGTGAAGGATATAAACAAAGTGTCACAATCTGCGATCAATTATTAGAAGAATTGATTAAATTTGAGGGTTGATCATTTTTTGAAATCTTGTTGGGCTTTCTTAGGTCAGCCCAACCTACTATTAGAATGGTTTTCTTAGTTGTTGTAACAATTTAAGTCCTGCATATCCGTCAGGACGTTCTCCTATTTTGCTTTGGTATGCGCGAATAGCACGCTTACTATTTGGTCCAAGCATCCCATCAACACCATAAGTATTAAATCCTTTTGATGTTAGTAATCGTTGCACTTCTTTTTTCTCACGAGAATATAATGGACGATCGCCTTTAGGCCAACTTGTTATGACTCCGCTACCACCTCTAATTTGATCCCCTAAATAAGCAACCGCTAAAGCATAACTATTGGCATTATTATATCGTTTGATAACTCTAAAGTTTTTTTGCACTAAAAAAGCTGGACCTTTATAACCTACAGGTAGCAATAAAGATGCTATATCAGATGATCTTGGTAATACTGAACCATCAGCTTTTTTTACACCTAAATTATTCCAACTGTATAAAGATTTTTTACCAGATATTGATTGGATATTGTAAGGTAATTTAACTTCCATTCCCCATTTTCTATAACGTTTCCATCCAGATTTAGCTAAATAATTAGCAGTTGATGCTAAAGCATCTGGAATACTATTCCACAAGTCACGACGACCATCACCATCAAAATCAACAGCATAAGCTTCATAAGTTGTAGGAATAAATTGTGTATTTCCCATCGCACCTGCCCATGAACCTTCCATTTGAGAAACTGAAATATCTCCTCGATCTAAAATACGTAATGCTGCCATTAATTGAGAGCGTCCAAATTTCTGTCTGCGCCCAGTATAGGCGAGTGTTGCTAAAGAACGAATCACATTACGTTTACCAAAATAGCTACCATAATTAGTTTCAATGCCCCAAATAGCAACAATATATTTTCCCGGTACACCATATCTTTTGGAAATGCGATTTAATAAACTCGAATATTGCTTATATCGTTTCTTACCATTAGAAATTCTGGTTTTAGAAACAGCCCTATCCAAATATTCCGATAACGGTTTAACAAATTCAGATTGTTTAGCATTTAACTTTAAAACTTCAGGATCAGGTGTGACACCAGCAAAAGCGGCTTCAATAGTACGACGAGAAATACCCTTTTTCTGAGCGTAATTTTTATATTTTGATAACCATACTTCAAAATGAGGTCCTGCAAATGCAGTATTCATACTAAAAAACAGGAATATTGTAATAACAACAGATTTTATTTTCATATTAAAATTTATCCTTCTAATAAAGATTGTAAATATTGCAAATGATTTTCATCATCTAAATTCAGTGGTGGATAAGTGACTAATTTTGCTTTACTACGCAATAAAACACCACGTACCACATGTCCAGCTCCCTTAATGCCTGATAAATGAACTGGATAAATTGGACAATTAGTTTGCTGTGCCAGCCATATACTACCACGTTTTAATCTACGTGATGTACCCGGTAATACAAAAGTCGATTGTGGAAATATGGCAATGACTTCACCTGCTTTTAATGCTGCTAAAGCAGTACGTAAAGCAATTTCAGCATGATGACTACGATCCACCGGAATACAACCAATCGCACGAAACAACCATTGTAAACCAAAACGTTCATACTCTTCACGAGCAATTAAAAAACGTAGTTGGCGACGACTAGCAGCAATTAATAAATTGCCATCTATACCTGATAGATGATTAGATACTACTATTGCTGGTCCATTTTTTGGTAAATCAATCGGTTTAGAATATTCTAAACGATGATAATATTTACAAAATAATTGATTTAATCCTTCTAAATAATTTAACCATCTTACATGCCAATCAGTTTTATTAGCCTCTAATATTATACGTCTTGTCCACCAAAAAAGTGCAATTAATATTGCAATTATTATTAATGTAATCATATATCCTTTTTTTTATGACTTTAATGTTTAAATTATATGTTTATAAGACCAAGAACATCTGTTGATATTACCCAAATACCGCATGTTATGCGAACCAATAATTGGGTAATTGCTGCAAAATTGATGAAACAATGGTTTAATAACCCTGCTAATGATAATTTACCTCCTGATACTACCACCGTTAAAATGGATGACTGGGTTTTACAATTCCGACGAGTTAGGCGCGTTTATGAACAAATGTTATCACAAAAAATTTGGTTAAATCATAAAGCACAAGCAGTTATAGTTAAAATGTTACAACAACATGGTAAATTAACTGATATTGAAACTGAGTTTGGAGATTTTACTAAACCAGTGCCATTAATCAATGATGATTATATACAATATAGAGCCGTTGGTAGTATTTGGGATCCTACTGATGATCTTTTTGCATCACTTGGTAGATTAACTTTAAGAATTGCAATCAAGGGTGTTGTAAAACCAATACCAACTGGACATGCAATCTTTATTCAAGAATTGGGTGTTTATAGTCGCGATTCATTTGATTTTAATGGTCCTCAACATTTAGGTTATTGGGACATAACTAAAAGTTATGGTGGCAAAAATTTTTTTAGAGGAACAAAAGTTAGAAATGCTGACTTTCGTGAATGGAGCAAACAAAATAATAGAGGCGGCAATTATATCGTGTTTTCAGATTTAAAAAATATTAAACTCAAAGGCGAAGGTGATGTCTTTGAAACTACAGTATAGAATAGGAATTCATTGTGCATTTTAAATTAATCATTGCGTTTGTCAATGACGATACTACGAATAGAGTACTTACTGCTGCTCGTAAAGCCGGTGCAACAGGCGCAACAGTCATAAATCATGCTAGAGGAGAAGGTTGTGCGCCTTCTAAAACTTTTTTTGGTTTAACCTTAGAAAATCAACGTGATGTTTTGTTATTAGTGGTTGAAGAACATTTGTCTCGCACTATTTTAGAAAAAATAGCTGATGTAGCCGGTTTTGAAGAGGATATGGGAGCTGGAATTGCGTTTCAAATTGATGTTGAAGATGCAGTTGGTGTTTCTCATCAAGTTAAAGAATTAACAGCAGTAATAGAGGAACAAATATGAGTGAGAAGAAATTGATACGAGTGCGCGATGTTATGAAAACCGAATTTGATCGCGTAGATGGTATCACAACTGTTGCCAATGCTTTGCATAATATGCAGTATCCAGAGGTGAGAGCCTTAGTAGTAAATAAACGTCATGAAGATGATGAATTTGGTATGTTGTTTTTTAAGGATATTGCTCGTCATATTTTGGCAAAAGATCGTGCCCCTGAACGAGTTAATGTTTATGAAATTATGGTGAAGCCTGTATTAAGTGTGGCACCAGATATGGATATTCGATATTGTGCGCGTTTCTTTGATCAGTTTAAGGTATTACGTGTTCCAGTTATAGAACATAATGAGGTAATTGGTATTGTTGGTTATTCAGATATTGTATTGCGTGGTATGATGGATAAATATAAACTTAATTAATCCTCGAAAAAAACCTGACAGGTTTTAAAAACCTGTCAGGTTTATAACGGACATTATTTAAATTTCTTCCATTTCAAAATCAGATTTGCCAGCACCACAATCTGGGCATACCCAATCATCTGGTACATCTTCCCAAGCTGTTCCCGGTGCTATACCTTCTTCTGGTAAGCCTTTTTCTTGATCATAAATCCAATCACATACTGTACATTTATATTTTTTATACATATAAATTCCTATTTATAATATTGATGGTAGTTGTTTAGTTAAAGAGGCTTTTTCAGCAACTTTGGTACCTGTAAGTACAAAGCCACTTAATTGTTGCTGTTCTGTATAAAATAAAGCCCTAATATTTTCTTTATCAGCTTCAATTTTCCATTTTCCTTTAATTCCAGCCGCTGGTGGTGAAACAACTATAGGATATGCAGGTGTTTTTACTACTACTGGCATCGCTGGATAATTTACCGCAGTTGTTTGCCCAGCTAGGGTTTTTGCTAATGCACGAGCAGAATTCATTAATGGCATGACATATGGTAAGAATATACCTTCAACTTCTGCACAATCACCTAGGGCATATATGTTATCAGCACTGGTTTTTAAGTATTTATCAACTATAATGCCTTGTTTAACTGCTAAATCAGCCGCTAAGTCTATACGTGGGCGTAAACCGATGGCTGATAATACCACATCAGCTTCTAAGACTGTATTATCTGTAAGTGTTAATTTATAGCCGCTATCTATATGTTTAATTGCTTTTTCAAGATAAAATTTAACCCCTATATTTTCTAATGCTGCTTTTAAACTTTGTCCTACTTCTGGAGGTACTAATGTTCCTAAAGGATGTGAAATTGGATCAATTAAACTAACTTGAAAATTACCATATTGTTGTAAATCATTGGCAAATTCACAACCAATTAATCCAGCACCTATAATTGCTACTGTTTTTGCATCTTTTAAAACATTACGAAAATTAGCGTAATCTGTTAAGTCATTAACAGATAGAATTTTATCTGATAAAGATATTGGCTTAGCTCCTAAAGCTAATACTAATTTACTATAATTTAAACTCTTTATATCTGTGACTTCAGTGTGAGTTAAAATTTCTGCATTTAATTGCTCAGCCATTTTAGCCACTGGAGTTGTTATTAAAGCTTCAGCAGTTTTATTTTTAGCAAAAGCATTAGATAACATTGGTTTAGAATAAAAATTGCCATCATCATTAGTAATTAATTTTAATGGGGAATCCTTATCAATTTTGCGTAATTCACGCGCAACGGCATAACCGGCTAAGCCGGTGCCTATAATTGTAATTGGGTGCATTTTTAATTTCTATAAAAGGTTTGATAGAAGTAATCCATTATTTTTTTGAAGGCTTGCTTTTCAGTTACTTGGCTTTAGGGTGATTTTTAGCCTGTTCTAAGGCAATTTCCTTTAAGGCATGAAAAGAAGTTTGTCCAGAGGCACCTTCGATAGCTTTCACTGCTAATTCTTGAGCTTGTTTCTGAGTGGCTTCTAGTTGTTGAGATAGTTTCTTCAATTGGGCAGCTTGTTCTGTTACTTGAGATTCTAATGCCCCTATTTGTAATTGATAAACCTGTTCCTCTCCAACAAACTCTTTAGCAGCTAAATCTGCTTTAATTTTGGTTTGATTACGTGCAATACCAGTACCTTCATCTTTGGCTTTTTTAATCGCAGCTTCTAAATCTTTCGGAAAACTTTCTACTTTAGTTTGGTGTTCTTTAAATTGCTTCTCACGTTCTGCTAGTTCGGTTTCACATTTTTCCCACGCTTGCTGACGATTTTCTTCTATTTCCGCAATAATTTCTTGTAATTGCTGCTGTTGTTGGCTATATTCTTCATCGCTAATGCTTCGTTGTAAGTTTAAGTCATAGTGATATTCTAGTTCATTGCGTTGTTTCTGTTTCTGATAAGTAGTTTCTTCTTCTTGTAACTGTTGCTCGGTAGCTTCAGTTTCGATTTCCCAAACTTCGTTTTTTTTTGTCCAAGCTTTTTCTAAAGTTTCAGCTTGTTGTTGCTGTGTTTGTTGATATTTATCAGCATTTACCGTATATTGTGTTAGCAAGTCATTTAAGGTTTCATCTGCAATTTGCAAATCGTATAAAGTTTCTAAATGACTAGTTTCAGTTTTAACTTTAGTAGAAACTTCGGTCAACTGTGAGACTTCTATCAGCAAGTTACTGGATAATTGGCTTAAGGCTGTATTAAATTGTTCACTCAATTGACCTAATGATTGAATGACAGCCGTCATGGGAACTGGTTTTTGGGGAGATGCTTTAACTACTGGTGTAGTAGTTTTTTTTGCCTTTTCTAAATCCTTATAGGCAGTTGCTAATTGTTGATAAGCTTTGATAATATCAGCTTTAGTATTTTTTAAAGATACTGTTTTAACCATGCGTAAAAGTCCTGTTTTTAGATAGATGAACTAGTATTGGATACTGCTGTCATAGCCAATTGCTGTACTTGTTGTGCGGCAGCAGTTAATTGTTCGCTGAGCTGATCAATTTGCGTTTTTTGCTCGGCAACTACCTGTTTAAGAGATGCAATCTTGAATTCAAAGCTTTTACGTTGGGATACTTGTTCAGCTTCCAAAAGAGTGGCTTGGGTTTCAGCATCTTTAGTGGTCTTTTTAATAGCTTGCTCACGAGCTTTCTTAGTAGCTTCTTCAATTTCTTTAGGTATGAATTCAACCTTAGTTTGATATTCGGCAAATTTAGCTTGATTTTGTTCTATAAATTGTTTACGTGTAGCCCAATCTTTCTCTTTCAAGTTCTCAGTTTCAGCTAATTGACGTTCTAAAGCCCGTTTCTGTTTTTCATAATCATTAGCGGCTTCTGTGTGTTGACGCTCTAACTTATATTCATATTCCTCTTTTTTATCATGCCGATCTTGATTTTGCTGACTATGTTGTTTGGTTTTGTTATTCTCAAACTGTTGCTGTTGTTGTTGCCAAATTTCGTGTTGTTGAGTCATTTTGGTTTCTAAAGACTCATGCCTGCGTTGATAATCCTTATCGAGGGTTTCTAATGTTTGTTGATGTTCTTGTTGCAAAATATTTAAGGCTTCAGCCGCAATTTTGACCTTATGCAAAGTAGTTAAACGCTGATTTTCTACTTTAATAGCTTTGGAAATCTGTGTTAATTTTTCCACTTCGGTGGTCATATCTTTAGTCAATCCTTGATTGGATTGACTAAAATTGGCTTGCAATTTAGCTAAGGATTGGAAAATATTATCGGCTGTATAATCAGCAGCTTGATCAACCAATATTTTATCTTGTTGGCGTGCTGCCAGATCTTCTTTGGTAGCTAGCTTAGCTGATTGAAGCTGATAATCAGCGCGTAATTTTGCAAATGCTGCTTGAATATCTTCTGGATCAGAATGGGTTATATTCATATTATGAGCTTCCCATGACAAAAATGTTTTGAACTTAATAAAATGATAAGTATTATTATATCATAATTGTCATTATTTTGGGAGATATTATATAAATAATAACCCTACTGTTGAAAACTAGCATATTCCAACAAAGGTTCAAAAAATTGTTTCGCTAACCTTTCAAATTGTTCCAATGGCATATCGCCTTTTCCGAAACATAATTGATGATATTCATCTTTAGCTTCGCCTCGTTTGAAGTCGCTGCCTAACCATTGTTTTTTTGCTTCTTCAAGGGCTTTTTCTTCATTGCCTTCTTTTTTTAAATATTCTACAAATTTTAAAGAGGTTTCTGGAAAAAAATGTAATGGTTCTATTAAGCCTTGCCAATAATTTTGACTTAAGTCATTTAAAATTTTTAGAGCTTTTTTTCTATGTATTTTTTCATAATCCCATCTTCCATTTTTGCCTATTAATATACTATTACGCGGTAAGTTTTTGCTACTTATTGCGTTTAATATTAAATGGTGAATCCATATTTGAATATGATCTTTTGCTTTTAGTTCTGCATAACGATAATGTATTAAGTTGTAACGCCAGAGTTTGCCTAAATATCCTGTCAATTCTAAATGGCTTAGTTTTAAATTTAGCTTTATCGCTTGCCTTTTATCTTGATTTAGTGCCGCTTGCACTGATTCCACAAAGGGTTTTATTTGTTCTACTACTTGATTATAAACATGTTCTCCAATTTTACCATGTGGTAATTGCCCGCTGGCTTTGGCTATGATTTTATATTGTTCTAAATCTACTCCGGCTAAACTTTTTTCTACTAAAATATTACTGAGCTGGTAATGATCTAAACCTTGCATTTCAAATGGTTCAGTTTCGTTTAGGAGATTTTTTTGGTTTTTTAATCCAATTCCTAAGCGTTGTCTTAATAAAAATTCGGTTGGATGTCTGAAAAAATTGCTAAAACGTTCTAAATTAATGCTTTTACATGTCGCTATTTCAGGTTCAGGTAAATCGTGGCTGATGAACTTTTCATAGCTTCGAGCTTGTTTCATTAATGCCTTGCTAGCCTCACAATATGATGTGGAAAAACTAAATAATTTGTTGTCTCTTTTATTGAAATAACGAGGGCTAAAAGCTTGTAATGGATGTTCTGTTACTAATTTTTCTCCATTTTCTATACTTTCTAATAATTCACTTACTAATACTGATGGTGGCATCATGGCATCATCATGAATGCTTCTTCCAACATAGCTAATATAGAAATAATCACGCGCTGATAATAGTGCTTCTAAGAATAAATAGCGATCATTTTGACGGCGTGAACGATCTCCTTTGCGCGGATGTTTGGCTATTAAATCAAAGCCTAGACGCGGATTGGGGCGTGGATAAGCTTGATCATCCATTCCTAATAGGCAGACAACTTTAAATGGTATTCGTTGATTATGCGATAATGTACAAAATGAAACTCCTCCTGTCATAAAGTATATCGGTTGAGGTTCACTAGTTAAATAGTATTGTAAATAAGATCGTATTACATCAAAATTGATTGCTTGTTCAAATTGTGCCAGCTTGGAATTTTCAAGTAATTTATTGAATAAATTGCGTATATATTGTGCTTGCGTCTCATTATCGCCAGTAGTATGAAGAAAGTCTTCTAACATTTGCATTAGAAATTTTACCCATTTATCAATACTACGTTCTTGTTTTAAAGTTTGAACTAAGTCAAATAATTTATCAATTACCGCAACTAGTTTACCTAATATAAGAGCATCATCTCCTTCAATATCATTAAATGGTAAAATACCTTCAAACATAGAATCACTTGGTAAAGCATAACCTAACAATAATCTTTTTAAACCAGCTCGCCATGTATTTTCTTCAAAGGCTGGTAACTGCATATTGGTTTTATGTTGTTTATCTATACCCCAACGTATTTCTGTTTGCTTAATCCAATGCCTAATAAGTTCTAAATCTGAGGCTGCAAAATCAAATCTTTGTTGTATAGCTTCAGTTTCTAACACGGTTAAAACTTGAGTTACTGAAAAACGACTTTGCCCTAATTCTAAAATCGCAAAAAAGGCATCTACTAAAGTAGATTCAGCGCGTAAACTACGATCTGCAATACTAAAAGGTATTTTTTGAGCTTGATCTGGAATTGTATTGAACACTGCTTCAATGAAAGGGGCATAAGTTTCAATCTCTGGCATCATTACCACAACATCTTTAGGCAATAAAGATGGATTCTCTTGAAATAGCGCGAGCAATTGATCATGTAAAACTTCTACTTGCCGCATAGGGCTATGACAAACATGAATCTGAATGGAATTATCAAGAGGATATTTTGTAGTGTCATGTAAGTGTAATATATCAGATTGAATACAACGTAACAAAGTCTTTTTAGTAGGTTCCTCAAAATATTCATGTGGTTCATCCGGATAGTCAATTAACATATCCATAAAATCACGCCCCATTTTACCCATAGAAGCTAATAAGGTTTGCCCTTTTTGCAAATGCTCTTGTTCTTCTATTGATTTATGAGCAATATCTCTATCAGAGACAATATCGCCCCAATATTCTTGAGAAGGATTTAATAAAAATATATGCACATCAATAATCTGCGCAACTTTTGCAAATACTTCTAAATGAAAAGGCGGTAATGCTGGAATACCAAAGACTGAGAATCTTTGTGGTAATCTATAAACATTCTCAGAATGCTTTAAACTTTCAAAAAAACGCCCTCTTAAATTAGCGCGATGTTTGTTACCATGACGGGCTACTAATTCGCGCCATAAAATAGCTTGCCAAACTGCCTGTGAATTTTTAAGTAACTTTACAGGTTGAGCATAATCTTCCCAAGCGGCAATCCATTCTGGGCGATAAACCAAATATTGATCAAAAATATCAGCGATACGCCAAGCCAATTGAAATTGTTTGATATGATGTGTATCAGCATCTAAATAAGCTTTAACTTCAGCAAATTCTGGCTGTGACAAATATTTAGGTAAAATTTCCATTAAACTCCATAACATAACCGTAGGATCAAATGGAGAAGTATCAGAAAAGCGCGTAAATAAACGCCACAACATCAGATTAGGGAAAGGAAATGAACCATTAGCCCAAACACCTAAATGTTGAGCTAATTCCATAGAAATCCATCTTTCCATACCTCGACTTTGCACAACAACAGTTTCTTGTGCAAAGGGATTTGATAGAGGATGTTTAATAACTTCAGCCAGTGCTAAAGATAAGTGTTCTAGGCGATTACTGGTGTGAATGTGTAGCATGATTGACTAAATAGTATTGAAGTAGAAATTTTTATTTTCGGACATTATACTAGAATATTTATTCATTTTGGTCTAAAAACCTCTATTATTTTCATGTTATCTATATCCCAAACAGAAATTCTAAACCGTTTTTATTTTGACAATCCTTGGTGGAAAACTTCTGAGATTGAAAAACGCTATCAAAATTATCCAAAACGTTTTTATTTTGATTCATTTTATGGTCTTATCAAAGAATCATCTATCAATAGAGCAGTAGTATTAATGGGTCCAAGGCGCGTTGGAAAAACCGTGATGGTTTATCATGCAGTAGAAAAGCTATTAAGTGAAGGTATTTCACCAACAAATATTTTATATCTTTCTATAGATACACCTATATATACTGATCTTGCCTTGGAAAAGATCGTAAATATTTTTCAAGCCGAGTTTGAGCATGATAGAGATGCTAAACTCTTTATAATATTTGATGAAATACAATATTTGTCAGAATGGGAAGTTCATTTAAAGTCTTTAGTTGATTCTTATCCATCTTATAAATATATCGCTACAGGATCTTTAAAACTTAAAAGTCGAGAATCTGGTGCTGGACGTTTTACCGATTTTCTTTTACCTCCATTAACTTTTGCTGAATATATATATTTTATTTCTGCTGACGCTAAGGATATTAATAAATTAAATAGTGAATTTATTAATTATTTGAATTATGGAGGCTATCCTGAAGCGGTATTTTCCAGTCTAATACGAGATGATAGTTCTAGGTATATAAAAAGTGACATAATTGATAAAGTGTTATTAAGAGATTTACCTAGTCTTTATGGAATAAGTGATGTTCAAGAATTAAACAAGTTATTTACTACTATTGCCTATAACACTGGTAATGAGATTACATTAGAATCTTTAGCAAAATCTTCTGGTGTATCTAAAAATACTATTAAAAAATATATTGAATATTTAGAAGCGGCATTTTTAATAAAAGTAGTAAACCGTATAGATTTAACATCAAGAAGATTTAAAAGAGCAACATCTTTTAAAGTTTACTTAACAAATCCGTCAATACGAGCAGCTTTATTTGGTCCGATTTCGGCTGATCATGAAGCCATGGGAAGCTTAACTGAGACAGCTATTTTTAGTCAATGGTTTGATAGTCAGAATATAGATAATTTGCATTATGCCAGATGGAAAAGCGGCGAAGTTGATATTGTTTGTTTAGATATAGCTGAACAGAAACCAGTTTGGTGTGTCGAAGTGAAATGGTCAGATCTTCCATATTCTGATTCAAGGAAATTGAAAAGCCTTATAGAATATACAAAGAAGAATAACTTGAATAATGCCCTTGTTACAACTAAAACTATTTCTGATGAGCGTATTATTGATGATGTTACAGTAAAGTTTAAGCCTAGCGCAGTTTATACCTATGAATTAGGAAAACTAAAGCAAACTAATCAATAAAATCCTTAATATTTGGAGTTCAAAGCGCAGCTTTGTAAATAGCCAAACAAAGCTGCGCTTTGAACTCCGTTCCTACATTATCCTTATCTTGCGCGAATTAAACTCAAAATAAACAAGCAACTAGCCGCCAACACAACTGATGGACCTGTAGGAATATCCCAGTGCCATGACATATATAAACCCACTACAACTGCTAAACTACCAATTAAACTAGCTAAAAATGCCATTTGCTCAGGAGTACGAGCAAAATTACGAGCAGCAGCCGCTGGAATAATTAATAATGATGTTATCAATAAAATACCTACTATCTTCATAGCAATTGCTATTACTAAAGCAACCATTAACATAAATAACAAATGAATCCAAACAACAGGTACAGCTTCTACTTGAGCTAATTCTTCATGCAAAGTGATTGATAACAAAGATTGCCAAACTCTGATCAAGCCAAGTAATATAAGACTACCACCACCATAAATCCAATATAAATCTGAACGTGTTACAGCTAACAAGTCACCAAATAAATAACCATATAAATCAATCCTTAAACCATCGTTTTGTAAAAATGCTAATGCTACTAAGCCCAAAGATAAAGTGCTATGTGCTAAAATTCCTAATAAAGTATCATTTGCTAAGCCTTTTTGTGATTTTAATATCACTAATAACAAAGCAATCACCACACAAACGATTAAAGTGCTGAACATTAAATTCAGATTAATTAAGAACCCAAGCGCGATTCCTAATAAAGCAGAATGGGCTAAAGTATCACCAAAATAAGCCATACGTCGCCAAACAATAAAACAACCTAATGGTCCAGCAATCAAGGCGATACCTACACCAGCTAACAAGGCTCGCCACAAAAAATCATCCATAATTAACTCTTATGTTTATGTGTATAAATAGCTGTACCAAATAATTTTAAATAAGCAGGATCCTTAGTAACAGCCTCTGGATGCCCAGAACAACAAAGATGTTTATTTAAACAAACTACATAATCAGTAGCCGCCATTACCAAATGTAAATCATGTGAAACCATTAAAATTCCACAACCCCGTTCCTGACGAATTTTACTAATTAATTCATATAATTCAGATTGCCCAGTAATATCAACCCCTTGAATTGGCTCATCTAATACTAACAAATCTGGTTCACGTAACAAAGCGCGTGCTAATAATACCCGTTGCATTTCGCCACCAGAAATTTTTTGAATTGGACGATCTAACAAATGACTAATTCCTACCTCAGCAACCACTTGCTGAATATCAGTTTTAACCCTGCTTAAACGCAGAAAACCTATTACAGTGATAGGCAAAATCGGATCAATGCTCAAATTCTGCGGCATATAACCAATACGTATTCCTGTTTGCCGAAATACACTACCATAATTTGGCTTTACTAAACCTAAAACGATCCGAACCAGCGTCGATTTACCGGCACCATTTGGACCAATTAGAGTAACAATTCTACCACGTTCAACATCAAGAGAAATATTATCTAAAATATCATTTCCTTGAATTTTTACAGAAATATTCTGTACTTTAACTAATATGTTATTAGAAAACATAAAACAAAAAAACCGTAACGTCGAAATGGTGGGTTTCGCTATCGCTCTACCCACCCTACAAAACTTACAAGCGTAGGGTGGGTAGAGCGATAGCGAAACCCACCATGCCACAAAACCCACCATACTACTCTTGCTTATTCCAAATATTCACCATTAATTTTTTCATTAATTCCTTCACCACCCCAATTGTATGGATAAATTCCACAACTAACAGCACGGTGAAAAGATGAATATTTCCAATCTCTAACCTGTTGAGCATAACCATGTTTTACAGGATTATAATGGATATAATCCACATGTTGACAATAATCTTGTTCATCACGAATCACATGTTCCCAAAAACGTCGCTGCCAAATACCTCGTTCACCATGTTTTATACGACTGGCAGAACGTGGTTCGATAGATGGTAATTTACGAGAAAATGCTGATTTAATTTGTCGCCAACGCATTGAGTAATTGTCATCATTAATTGGTAAAGTGAAAATGCAATGGAGATGATCAGGTAAAATAACAATAGCATCAATATTAAAAGGATGCGCTATCATCACTTCACGAAAAGCTTGTCGTAAATATTGGATATTTTCAACCAATAAATTAGATTGCCGATTAGCAACAACAACAGTAAAAAAATAACATCCGGCTTCAATACGAAAACGAGGATAATTGGACATAATTTATTTTATCCTTATGTACTAAATGGTGGGTTTAGCGATACGAAGTCAGCGATAGCTAAACCCACCATGCCACTCATTCGTTAAATATCATAAAAATTCCCCCTGATAGCCAACAGTAAACATAAACCACCGCCCGGCTTGAGGATATGGATGTATCACACTTCCACCTTGATAATAATCTTCATCTAATAAATTATAGACTCGTGCATCTAAAAATATATCTTGCCATTGCCAACGAAAGCCGCTATTAAATAATAACACATCATCAACTTGATTATCTTTTGATGAGAATTGTTCACCAATATATCTTGCTGTAAAATTAAACCATAAATCAGAAGAAAAACTATCTTGATTGAAATTAGTTAATTTTAATGGATTAATATTAAAGACTAAATTCGCTGTCCAATTTGGGATATTTGCAATTTTTTTATCCAATGTACTATAATTTTTAGCTTCATGAGCAGCTTGGTAAGTAAAATTAAATGCTATATTATAATATCTTTCTTGATAACGAGTCTCATTTTCTATACCCCACACTTTTAAAAATCCAGCATTTTGATATATAGCTTCATTAGCAACAGCATCATTATTTCTCCAAATAAAATCTGTGAATTTATTATAAAATAGATTTAAACGAGTTAGAACTTTGCCACCAGCGAATTTCAAAGAAGGTGTAAATTGATAAGATTCCATATGTTCTGGCTGTAAAGATTGTGCGCCGTTATAACTAGCTAGTATATTATATCTATACCAATATGGTGCATCTACAAAGGCTTTTGAATAAGATAATTTTATATCAAAATTATTATTTGGTATATATACCAAGGCTAAGCGAGGAGAGATTGCATTTAGATCATTATCTTTATAACGCTGTTTTTTATCAAAGCGTACTCCAAAATTACCTATTAATTGTTCACTAAATTTATGTTTTATTTGAGTAAATACAGAAGATATGTTTTCTTTTCCAGCTTCTAATAATGGACGTGTTGTTGGAAACCATCCACCTCCAATTCCACTAACAAGCTCACTATCATATAATTCCATTCTATCTTCTTGAATACCTATCATCCATGTACCTTCTTTACCCAATATATTATATGATTTATTTATTTGTGCAATAATTCCTGAAGAACGTTCTGACCAAGCTGCTAAGGTATGTTTTTGTAATTGTGGATTTATGATTGTATGTCCGTTCACATCATTTTCATCATAATAAAGTTGTAATTTGAAATAGTCATTATTATAATCTATACCTATATGTGATGATTTTGATCCTAAACCGGGTCCAGTTCCATGTAATTCATTGTAATCATCATAATTATAAACTTCACCAGTTTTTCCTCCACCTGAAAATGGTTCTATATATTTAGCATAGCGTTGAGTTGCTAAGAAATTAAAATTAGCTAATTTTAAATTAATACCAACATCATAAGCTCCGCCATCTTTAAATCCATCTAAAATAGCAGAATCCTTTTGTTCTCCATCACTCTGATACCAATTACCCCATAAAAGCAAATCACTATCATCATTTTCAAACTCTTCGCCTAGAAGAAAACTGAATTTTTTTTGCCCATAATTACCAAAGCCAGCACTAAATTGCACCCCATTAACATCACTACCTTTTTTAGTGACAATATTAATAACCGCGCTTAAAGCAACATTACCATATAAAGATGATCCCGGCGCTCTAAGCACTTCAATACATTTTACTTTATCTAAACTGATACTATAATCTGGATTAGCCATTGAGTAGGCGCGTGAATTAAGACGATGACCATTTAATAAAACTAACATCTTTTGTTGTGAAGAACCGTAAACCCCTCTCCCAGCAACATTGACTTCATTTTGATCTTGCACAAAAGTAATACCGGGCACATAAGTTACTAACACATCCTTCAGAGTTTTTGCACCAATATTTGTTATCATTTTACTATTAATCACTGTTACCGGTACAGGTACTTCTGTTAATGGTTCATTATATCCAGAGGCTACTTCAACTTCTTGCAACCAACCTAATTCATTATCATAACTAGCATTACATGCAGCAGAACGATTAGAATAAATAATTAAATTTATAACTACTATTAATATATGACTTATTTTCATAATTTGACATTCATTCCTCAGTAAGTGCTTTTTTTACTATTTCAGAACAATGATAATAATTATCATTACGTACTGGACGATTGCCTATTAAAATATTTTTTGTTCCTTTGCTAGAAGCCGTAAAAGCTCCATTAGAAGTGACTGTGATCCATTCACCATCTTTAAAGACTATCAAATGAGCAATTTGAGAACCAGTTATAGTATTCCATATAAATATTCCATCATCTCCAGCGGAAATAATCCGTTTTCCATCTGAACTAAACTTAACAGAATAAACATCGCCCACATGCCCTCTAAAAATTTTTAACAATCTACGACTTTTAAGATCCCACAAACGCACTGTAGTATCCCAACTACCAGAAACAATCTTACTATTGTCAGGAGAAATATCTACTGAAAAAACCGAATCTTGATGTCCATGAAAATTATGTAACATTTTGCCAGTTTTAACATTCCACAATCTGACGCTACGATTTGAATGCCCAGAAACAATATATTTGCCGTTAGGAGAAAAGGCTACAGAAATGAAATAAGAATAGGCTTTAAAGGTACGTTGAACCTTAGCCGTTTTTAAATTCCATAAACGCATTTTTCGATCTCGATTACCAGCAATCATAAAACGTTCATCTGGAGAAATATCTAAGGATAATACCCAACTACCTTTTTTGAATTTATATATCATTTTTTTACTACGCTTATTCCACAAGCCTATGGTTTTATCATAAGCACTTGAAAGAATATAACGATCATAAGAAAAAAACTGAACTGAGCTTACAAAACCATAATGTCCAGTATAAGTTTTTAATAATTTACCAGTATTCACATTCCATAAGCGTATGGTTCTATCACGACTGCCTGAAATGGCATATTTACCATCTGATGAAAAATTAACAGAACTAATAATATCGCGATGCCCGAAAAAGGTTCTGATAAGTTTTCCAGTTTGCATATCCCATAACCAAATCATCTTATCTTTCCCCGCCGACAGCAGATAATTGCCATCTGGTGAAACTGCAACAGTGGCTATTCTTTGTGTTTTGCCTTTTATTGATATAGCTGGAGTAATTTTAGTTAGATATTTAAAATTACATTTTGCATATACAACTGGAGTATCAATCAGATAACAAGAAAAAATAAATACTAATTTTAATGCGTGAATTCGGATCATTGCTATTTATTGGTAATGAAAATAAAACTGACTATGCGAAAAACAATCCATAAACTATAGATAAATTTCTGCTGAAAGAGTAAAATTTGATATTTCTTATACAACATAGGAGGATAGTAAATGACTAAATTACAAAACTTGATAATAATTGGTGTTAGCAGTGTTGGTATTTGTAGTGCTAGTTTAGCAGCAACTAAGGTTGAGCGTCGTAATATCGAAGCTAAGATTGAAACTATTATTATTGATGGTTCAATGGTTCGCATAAATTCTGGTGATTCTAATCATTATAGTGTGATAGATATGGATAAAGGAAAAATGTATGTAGTTGATGCTAGTAACAGACGGATTATAAAGATGGATATTATTGGTAAACCGCCTGAAGTTTCAAGCCATAATTTTCGGGCACAAAATCCTATAACAGCTAAATTAGTGAAAAAACGTAGTAATAAATTAATTGCTGGTTATTCCACTACTAAACATGTTCTTAAAGTTGATGGTAGAACTTGTTCTAAATATTATTTTTCTAAAAACTTAGAAAAAGTAACTGATTTTAGAAGGTATATTGATACCATGTCTAAGATGGAAGCTTCAAGAAAAGTTCAAGGAATGCCTATGCCTCCTTGTGTTAGAGGGCATGACAAGTTGAAAAAAGAAATGAAGGCATTAGGTATATCTATGAAAATGCAGATTATGATGGGTAAAATGGGCAACAAGGTTTTACATGAGATTGTTAAGGTTAAAACTCATGTCAAGGTGCCAGCTAATATCTTTAATTTGCCAATGGGTTATAAAATGATTAGCGAACAAGAAATGATGCAAAGACAAAGACGACGTTATTAATATCATGCCTGATATGTTAGCACCTGATAATGTAGGATTAGTTACAGTACAAACCGAGAAGTTTACAACACCATTAGCATTAGATTGTGGGCGTACTTTGCCAAGTTATGAATTAGTATATGAAACTTATGGTGAATTAAATAAACACGCTTCTAATGCTGTGTTGATTTGTCATGCTTTAAGCGGCGATCATCATGCAGCGGGTTATTATAGTATGCAAGATAAAAAGCCGGGATGGTGGGATTCTTGTATAGGACCGGGAAAACCTATTGATACTAATAGGTTTTTTGTGGTTTCATTAAATAATTTGGGTGGTTGTAAAGGATCAACTGGTCCTAATACTATTAACCCTGAAACTTCTAAGCCTTATGGTCCTGAATTTCCCATTTTAACTGTGCGTGATTGGGTTAAAACTCAAGCGCGTCTTGCTGATGTATTAGGTATTTCACAGTGGGCAGCGGTGATAGGCGGTAGTTTAGGCGGTATGCAAGCTTTGCAATGGGCAATTGATTATCCTAAACATTTACGTCATTGCATTGTAATTGCCGCTGCTCCAAAATTAACTGCACAAAATATTGCATTTAATGAAGTTGCACGTCAAGCAATTTTGAATGATCCTGATTTTCATGAAGGTCATTATTATCAATATGATGCAGTGCCTCGTCAAGGTTTAATGTTAGCCAGAATGTTGGGGCATATTACTTATTTATCTGACGATGCAATGCGGAATAAATTTGGGCGAGAATTACGCGAAGGTAAATTAAATTTTGGCTTTGATGTGGAATTTCAGGTTGAAAGTTATTTACGTTATCAGGGGCGATCTTTTGTAGATAGGTTTGATGCAAATACTTATTTATTAATGACAAAAACTTTGGATTATTTTGATCCAGCTAGTGAGCATAACAATAATCTATCAGCGGCATTAGCCAAAGTGTTAGCAAAATTTTTAGTGATTTCTTTTACTAGTGATTGGCGATTTTCTCCTGCTCGTTCGCGTGAAATTGTAAAGGCTTTATTAGATAATAAGAAACAAGTTAGTTATGCTCAGATTACAGCCGATCAAGGGCATGATGCTTTTTTAATGCCTATTCCTCATTATATGCGAGTGTTTAAGACTTATATGCAGCGAGTGGCGGAGGAGTAAGCATGGAATTACGTACTGATTTAGCATTGATGAGTGAATGGATTACTGAAGACTCACATGTTTTAGATTTAGGTTGTGGTGATGGAACTTTGTTGACTCATTTAGGTGAGTGTCGCAACATTACTGGTTATGGTTTAGAAATTGATGATGATAATCTTGAATTGTGTATTGAGAAAGGTGTCAATGTTATTGATACTGATTTAAATCAAGGTTTGTCGGATTTTAATGATGATAGTTTTGATTATGTGGTAATGACGCAGGCTTTACAAACGATTCATCGCCCTGATTTGTTATTGATGGAAATGTTGCGGGTGGGGAAACAAGGGATTGTTACTTTTCCTAATTTTGGACATTGGAAAGTTAGAATGTCATTGTTTTTAGGTGGTTTAATGCCAAAAACTAGGGCATTGCCAGAAGATTGGTATATTAGTGAAAATATTCGTTTATGCACATTGCATGATTTTGAAAAACTTTGTAATACTTTAGATATTGAAGTGTTACAGCGGGCAGTGGTGGATACTAAACATCATAGTAGTTGGTTAATGCGTTTTATGCCTAATTTATTAGGAGAAATAGCAGTTTATCGGTTTCGTAGTAAGCCGGTGAAAATAATTTCAAAATGAAATAGTTGGGGCTAAAGCCCCACTTCCAATCAATCAATGATTTTCTTTTCTATAACAAAATCATAAATTTGATAAAAAAAAGATTTTAACACTTCTCTTTTTTCATAAATTTTATTGATTATACGACTAATTTCTTCGCTATCATCTTCATATTCATGAGCCAATGAATTTCTAATATTTCTAAGTTCCATCCAAGCGTCTATATCTTGAATTAATTCAAGTTTATCTAAGCGATTTAGTATGTCAATAAAGGCTTTATTTTCAATATCTTCTTTTAAGACAAATAAAATTGTTTTAAATAGTTTTTGCCCAATCGCATCCTGTAATTTTAAGAATCTAAATAAAAACTGATCAAGATGTTCTATTTCATCTTCATTTAAGCTATCATAACGCGATTGATTGAGCGGCATAAAAATTGCCATTTTCATTGAAGAACTATCAATTCTCTGAATATGTTTTTGACATTCATAAAGAATTTTTTTTAATCTTTCGATCTCAGAATTCATAATTGCACACCATCTCTTAAAGCAACCTGTTCAATTGGTCTATTTTTATCCTTTGAAATAAGCACATCAATTTTTTGATCGCCTAAAGTTTTTTGTAGCCTTGTTAAAAATTTGATTTTTTTATCAAACAACAATGGATCATTTTTATTAATTACATCTATATATAAATCTATATCACCGCCCCTTTTAGTATTATCGGCGCGGCTACCAAATAGATAAATTTTGGTGTCATTACCAAAAATTTCTAATCCGGTTGATTTTATAGTTTCTTGATAAAAATCTGATAACCTCAAAATATACTCCTAATGTTAAACTAGAAAATGAATTTATTTACGGATAAATCTACTATGACAACTATTTTTCTATTCAGTTTGCTGTTTTTATTTTTAATTGTTGGTGTGCCTGTAGCCATTTCTCTAGGGTTGTCTAGCATCTTAACTATTTTATTCTTTTCTAATGATTCTTTGGCTTCTTTATCTTTGAAGTTATTTCAAAGTATGGAGCATTATACTTTACTTGCTATTCCTTTTTTTATCCTTTCTGCTGGTTTTTTATCTACTGGTGGAGTCGCACTGCGTATGACTAATTTTGCTATTGCTTGTGTTGGTTCTTTACGTGGTGGTATGGCTATCGCATCTATTTTAGCTTGTATGTTATTTGCTGCTATATCTGGATCATCACCAGCCACTGTAGTTGCTATTGGTTCAATTGTGATTACTGGTATGGTGGCAAGCGGTTATAGCAAAGAGTTTGCTGTTGGAATGGTTGGCAGCGCGGGAAGTTTAGGTATTTTGATACCACCATCTATCGTAATGGTAATATATGCCGCTATTACTGAAGTTTCTGTTGGGCGTTTATTTATAGCCGGCATTATTCCGGGTATTTTAGCTGGTTTGATGTTAATGGCTGGCGTTTATTTGTTGGCACGTAAACGCAATTTACCTAAAATGCAAGCAGCATCATGGGGTGAAATCTTAAGTTCTGGTTTGAAGGCTAGCGGCGGTTTATTATTAGTATTTATTGTACTAGGTGGTATTTATAGCGGTAAATTTACTCCAACAGAAGCGGCGGCAGTGGCAGCAGTTTATGCTTTTATCATTGCAATGTTCGTTTATCGCGATTTGAAATGGGTTGAGGTACCAAATGTAGTTAGAGATGCTGCTAAGGTTACAATTGTATTAATGTTTATAATTAGCAATGCAATGCTATTTGCCCATGTTTTAACTACAGAACAAATTCCTCAACAAATTGCTGAATTTATTAACAATGCTGGTATGGAACCTTGGCTATTTTTAATTATGATTAATGTATTGCTATTAATAGCTGGAAGCTTTATGGAACCAGCGGGATTATTATTAATAGCGGCACCAATTTTGTTTCCAGTGGCAGTTAAATTAGGAATTGATCCAATTCATTTAGGCATAATTATGGTAGTAAATATGGAAATTGGAATGATTACTCCACCAGTAGGATTAAATATTTTTGTGCTAACAGGTATTACTGATATGAACCTGGTAACGGTAATAAAAGCAGTATTGCCTTGGTTATTAATCCTATTGGTATTTTTAATGATTATTACTTATATACCTGCTGTTAGTTTATTTTTGCCTAATTTGGTTTTTGGTTTTTAGATTTTTTTCTAAAAAAATTATAAGTAAAAGAAAAAATAGCAACGGTTCCAATTACAACTAAACTTGTGATAAGTGATGTTGGTGAATGAATATAGTTGTAACTTATTAAAACAATTGTAGCACCTAAAGATGATACAAATCCAAAACCAGCAATCAATCTATTTGCTTTAGTCTCTTTATATAATTTAACATTTGCTAAATTTACCAAAGAAAATATGATTAAAAATCCTAAGCTTCCAGCAACTGAGATATTTTCAAGATTAAAAGAAATCGCAAATATTATCCCAAGCAAAGCTATGATAATCATTCCTTCAAAACCTTGTTTTATCTTTTTTTCAAAACTTTCGGGTATTTCACCAAATTTGGCGATTAAATATGCAGTTCTTCCGCTGCCATAAATAGTAGCATTTATTGCCGAGGCAGTTGAAATAAGTGCAGCTAATGCTATTATAACAAATCCAGCATGACCAAAGAAAGGTTCTGCTGCAATTGCTAGGATATAGTCTTTTGATTTTTGAGCTTCTTCAAAGCTTACATTACCAACAGCAACTATAGCTATCAACACATAAAGAATAATCACAAATATAACTGAACTATAATATGCTAAAGGAAGATTTCTTTCTGGATTCTTAATATCCTTTGCTGTATTGGCAATTAGTTCAAATCCTTCATATGCTAAAAATATCATAAGCCCACCAGTTATAACAGATGGCATAGGCATCCAAGTAGTTGGTTCAAGTTGTGTCCAATTAATTGTGAAAAATCCAACAGCAGAAAAAATCAATAAAATTGCCAATTTCACAAATACCATAATATCTTCAGCTTTACCTGTTAGGAATGCACCCAAAAGATTAATTAGCGTAAAAACAACTATAACAGCAACAGCAAGAACTTTATGTAACCATTCAACATCACTTCCTAAAATCAAAGCAGAACCATAACTTCCAAAAGCATAAGCATATAAAGCTAACATAATTACATAACTAATAAGCATCAAAGTATTTATAAATGAAGAAAAAAGCCTATTGCCAAAAGCTTGAACTATAAATTCGATAGTTCCGCCTTCACTTGGGTATCTTAAAGATAGTTTGACATAAGAATAAGCAGTTATAAGTGCAATCAATCCAGCTATTAAAAAAGCTATTGGAGCGGCACCTTTTGAAAGCTCAATAGTCAGCCCCAATACAGCAAATATACCTCCACCAACCATTCCACCAACACCAATACTAAATGCTTCGATAAAACCTATTTTTTTATTTTCCAAGTAAAACTCCTAATTAATAATAATTTAGTTTTTGGTTGATGATAAGCTAAAGCCACAATAGGCAGTAACTAGCATTCCTTGGATTCCCATAATTGTAAATGTAATTAATTGTAATACAATTGAATAAGCAACAGCTAGTGTTTGATCAATGCCATATAAGCCTAATGCTAAAACACAAGCTATTTGATAAACACCTATAAAACCGGGAGCTGATGGTATAGAAATACTTATAAGTAGAAATACTCCAACTGTTAAACCAGCTTCAAATGGTAGATTCCAACCAAAAGCTCCCATAATTTTCCACATCCAAAAATAATCTAGTAAAAATACACTAATGGTTAAAATTAATACTATTAATATATTTTTACTTTGACGGAAAACTTGAATTCCTTCTAAGCCATGAACAAATAATTCATGCAATTTCTGCTGCCATTTAGCCTTAAATTGCCAAATTTCAACGCGCTTTTTTATAGCGTCAACAAATATAACTGATAAACTAAGTAGCAGCGTCGCTAAAATAAAAACCGCAATAACGCTTCTACCAATATTAGGATCAATGCGATTGCCATGAATCCAAATAACTATCAAGGTAAATATACCAACAATAATCATATCTAACATACGATCAATTACTGCACTAGTAACAGCGCGTCCAAATACTAAAGGTGCAAATTTATTAATTGCAATTACCTTTAAGACTTCACCAGTGCGAGCTGGATAAATAATATTAGCCAAATAACCAATATTAGCCGCTTGCCAAAAATACTTAAATTTCTCCAATCCTACAGACGCAACTAAATTCCAACGTAATGAACGTATAGCGATATTAATCATAATTATCACTCCGCCCAAGAAAACTTCTGGTAAACTAATGGTTTTGATAGCTTGAAAAAAAGCTTGCCAATCCAGACCATTTAGTATATAAATTAATAAGATAAGACTTAATAAACTGCCAAATACGATAAAAAAATTTTTCTTAGTCATTATAAAATAGTTAAAGAGTGAGATATAGAATGAATAAAAACACAGCTAATGATAAAAAACAATATGAAATCACCGCAAAAGATTTACCTCTTCATTGCCCTATGCCTAATATGACATTATGGGATTCTCAT
Source organism: Candidatus Marithrix sp. (assembly GCA_016744775.1). Taxonomy (GTDB): domain Bacteria; phylum Pseudomonadota; class Gammaproteobacteria; order Beggiatoales; family Beggiatoaceae; genus Marithrix. The sequence continues at coordinate 510,234 of JADGDS010000001.1, read as the reverse complement.
CCAAAAGTGTTTTTACCAATTGAAGACGCTACAGATCATCATATTATATGCCCTTATTGTAGTGCCGAATATAAATTAAAACAGTAACAGTGTCTTCTATTTTAATAGTTGGTCCATCATGGGTGGGTGATATGATGATGGCGCAGAGTTTATTTAAAGTTTTAAAAATCAAGCAAGCAGATGTCAATATTGATGTATTGGCACCTACATGGAGTGAAGGTTTATTACAACGAATGGATGAAGTGCGTCATATCATTCCTCATACTATAGCACATGGCACATTAGGATGGCGAGAACGTCGTAAAATTGGTCAACAATTACGTTCTCGCGCCTATGAACAAGCTATTGTGCTACCAAATTCATGGAAATCAGCATTAATTCCCTATTTTGCTAATATACCACAACGTACTGGTTTTAAAGGTGAAATGCGTTATGGTTTGTTAAATGATATTCGTTCTAAAAAAGCTTTAAACAGAACAGTTGATCAATTTGCTGCTTTAGGCTTATCTGCTATAGCACCCAATCCTAGTTTAAACCCAAAACCTTTAAAAGTTGAAAATCAACCGATATTAGCCTTATGCCCCGGCGCGGAATATGGACCAGCCAAATGTTGGCCTTTAGAATACTATGCAACAGTTGCTAAGCAAAAACGCGCTGAAGGTTGGCAAGTTTGGATATTTGGCTCTAATAAAGATTATGCCGCTGGAGCTAAAATTAAAAACTTAGTTGGAGATGGTGTTAGAAATTTATGTGGACAAACTTCCTTATCGGAAGCAGTTGATTTATTAGCATTAACTAGTCTGGTTATTACTAATGATTCAGGATTAATGCACATAGCGGCAGCATTAGACAAACCAATGATTGCAATATATGGATCATCAAGCCCAAAGATGACACCACCACTAAGTGATAAAGCTCATATAATATCATTAGAGCTAGATTGTAGCCCTTGTTATCAGCGTACTTGCCCTAAAAAACATTTGAAATGTTTGCGTGATATAACACCGGAACAAGTGCTTGAGAAATTGTAATTATGTTACTCCAATTTATTGTAAAAAATTTTATGTGCTTTGCCGAAGAAACCATATTTTCTATGGTAGCCAATGCAAAGCTTGAACAACATAAAAATCATTTAATTCACACACACTCGGAAACTGATTTACTCAGAACCAGTGTTTTATACGGTGCTAATGCACATGGTAAAACCAAATTGGTTGAAGCTATAGGGTTTGCCAAACAGCTTATTGTTAATGGAATTCAAGGCACTAAATCCATTCCAGTGGAACCATTTCGTCTGGATAAAATATTACGAACTCAACCCAGTCACTTTGAATTTATTATTTATTATCAAAATATTCGCTATCATTACGGATTTATTATTAATAACCAACGAGTGCTTGAAGAATGGTTATTTGTTACCCCAACTTTATTCATTAATTAATCTCAAAATGAATTCAGACTTAAACATTCAAAAGGCTTATCTTCAAGGGCGATTTGGGGGAATTCCTTTTATATGGCACTGACACGGCTGTCAGTAACCCTTGTTTTGAAACTTGGTTACTTTGTCATTATATTTTACCTACCATCACAACAAGCACTTGCCAAAAAATCACTGAACAATTAAGTCAAGAATTAAAAAAGGTTCATAACTGTGGCTATAATAAAGCCAAACTAAATACTGACTATTTTAAACCTTATGTTAAACAAGCTGTGCAAAATGCCAAACAATTAGATAATCATCCGAAAGCAAGATGGCTGAATAAAGTTGGAACACATGTTTATAAAGTTGTAGAGCAGTTAGTAACATGAGTCTTGTAGGGTCGGTGATAACCGACCTTTGAATCTGGTATCTTACGTATATTTTTTAATCTGCATCATTTGTAATTTCCAATGTAGTCATAGGCGTATCAGCTGATGTCAATAATCTCCAATTATCCGCTTCTAGTTCTACAGTAAAAGTACCTACAACTAACTTTGGTAATACAGCCTGATAAATTCCATCATCAATCTTTTTTAATAACATCTTTTGATCAAAACCAGCACGGGTATGATGATAAAATGAAAGATTTATGGTGTCAGGTAACTGATAACCCGAATTTGCTTTTAAATATAATCTAATCAATTTTGCATCTGCATTAAATTGCAGATTCGCATCTAAGCCATAACTAACCGCCGCTTTGTCACGTTCTAAAGTACGATTAATTTCCAAGCCTTGCTTATAATAATCATCAACAACCAAACCAGAATCTGATTCTATGGCTAGATTAAGTGTAACTATACCAGCAATTACAGCACTAGCAGGAAATAAAATTATTAACCAAACATAAGGTTCTAAATACCAAGCTCTATTCATAATTATTCTAAAATATTCCAAATCAGATATTATAAAACAAATCAATTTAGAATTTCGTAAAAAACGCTATAAATAATATGGATGAGATCACACAACAATTATTTGCACCAGCTAAAGAATTAGCCCAAGATGGTATTAATTGTTCTGCTTATATAACAGAATTTACTTGGTTACTATTTCTAAAAATTGCCCCAGATTTAGATGAAATTAATTATGTATTTGATGAATTTAATTGGCAAAATTTAATTCAAAAAGATGGTATAGAACAATATGATTTTTATAAACAAATTTTAGCCGCTTTGGCTAAAGTCATTGATCCTAATGTGGCTGGAATATACACACATGCTAGCACTGTATTAAAAAAACCTGAACAATTAGAAATTCTTATAACGGCATTAGATGCAATTGATGTTTGTTCAAGTGATGAATTAGGAGAGATTTATGAAGATTTTTTGGCAAAATGTGAAGAAAATGATAGTCATTTATATATTGCTCCACGTGCCTTAATTGATATGATAGTGAGATTAACACAGCCAGAATCAGGTGAATTAATTCAGGATCCTTATGCAGGTATTGGCAATTTTATCGTTGCGGCTGAGGAATATGTTGAGGTTATAAGTGATGATTTATCGGAATCTATTCAAGCAAAAGATTTTATTGCTATAGAACCTGATTTAATACGTCAGCGTTTGGGTTTGATGAATTGTTTGTTACATAAAATTGAGCATCCTCAACATGTTCCAGTACGTTGGGGTGATAGTTTATTATCAAATCGACAAATTTGGCCGCCTGCTGATATAGTTTTAAGTACATTAATATCTAGTGATGAAACTACTTTAGCCTTGTTACAACATATATATCAAATTTTAAATGCTAATGGACGTGCCGCTGTAATAGTGCAAGATAAAATTTTAGCTGACAATGGACCAGCACAGGATATTCGTAAAAGTTTACTCGATAGCTGTGTCTTACATACGGTATTAAGTTTGCCACATGATATTCTTTATCCACATGAAATAGATGCCCATGTACTATTTTTTAATAAAAGCAGCAATTATGTAACTGAAAATGTTTGGTTTTATGATGCTCGTAATAATTTTCCAACATTTGGACAAGATTTGACAGATTTTGAAATGTTGTATGGTGATGATCCTTATGGTTTAGCAGCGCGTCAAGATGAAGGTGAAAATGGACGTTGGCGTTGCTTTAGTCGTGAATATTTGGCTCAACATGATGATAGATTAAATATTTCTTGGTTAGAAGATGCTGAGCATGTAGTTCATGATACAAATTGGCAACTTTTAAAGGAAACAGTTGATGATTTGCAATCTTTAAATGATTTATTGTCTGTTTGATTACAAAATAAGCCCTAGTGTGTCTTTTTTATTACATTAAATTTATCGTTTATATTTATATAATTTTGATAAATAATACTATTTTGTAATGGTGCAGTACTTGCTAATATAATAAATATTATATTAGGAGTTAGCTTTAGATGAAAGAAAAATTAGTTTGTATCGGCAATGGCATGGCTGGTATGCGTACCATAGAAGAGTTATTAAAAATCGCCCCTGATCAGTATGATATTACGGTTTTTGGCGCAGAAAATTATGGTAATTATAATCGAATTTTCTTGTCTCCAGTTTTAGCTGGTGAGAAAACCATTGATGATATTATGCTTAATGAGGAGCAATGGTATCAAGATAATAACATCACTTTGCACAAGGGTCAGATCGTTGTTTCTATAGATCGATATAAACGGCAAGTTGTTAGCGATCAAGGTGTTAGCATTAATTATGATCGTTTATTATTTGCCACCGGTTCTAATCCTTTTATCATTCCAGTGCCCGGGCATACTTTGCCCGGTGTTGTCGCTTTTCGAGATATTCAAGATGTAGATGCTATGCTTGAAGCGGCTCAGCAAGGAAAACATGCTGTAGTTATTGGTGGTGGATTGTTAGGTTTGGAAGCCGCTAATGGTTTACATAAACAAGGCATGGAAGTTACTGTTGTACATTTATTAGATAGTTTAATGGAACAACAGTTAGATCAAGCCGCTGCCGCTTTATTAAAAAGTTCTTTGGAGCAACGCGGTTTAACATTTTTAATGGAAGCTCAAACCAGTGAAATTTTAGGAGAGTCTAAAGTTACTGGGATACGTTTTAAAGATGGTAGTGAAATTCCGGCGGATTTGATTGTTATGGCGGTAGGTATTCGTCCAAATATCAGCTTAGCTAAAGAAATCGGCTTGTATTGTGAACGAGGTGTTGTAGTCAATGATACATTACAAACTTATGATCCTCGCATCTATGCAGTTGGTGAATGTGTACAACATCGCAGCAAGGTTTATGGCTTAGTAGCTCCATTGTTTGAACAAGCTAAGGTTTGTGCTAATCATATTGCACAATTAGGTTATTCTCGTTATGAAGGTTCTGTTACTTCAACTAAGTTGAAAGTTACTGGTATCGACTTATTTTCTGCTGGTAATTTTAATGGTAATCAAAATACTGAAGAATTAATTTTTCAAGATCCAAGTCAAGGGATGTATAAAAAATTAGTTATTGAGGATAACCGTATAAAAGGCGCAGTGTTATATGGTGATACTATAGATGGTGCATGGTATTTTCAAATGATGCGCGATGATGTTGATATTAGCGGGCAACGAGATCGTTTATTATTTGGGCAAGCGCATTTAGGTGATAGTGGGCATGGTGCAAATCAAGGCGTTGCTTTGATGAGTGATGATACTGAAATTTGTGGTTGTAATGGTATTTGTAAGTCTGATATTGTTAATGCTATTGTAGAGAAAAAACTATTTACTTTAGACGATATTCGTTCTCATACCAAGGCTTCAAGTTCTTGTGGTTCCTGTACTGCATTAGTGGAACAGCTACTTGCTTCTACTTTAGGTAGTGATTATTCTGATTCTCCTAAGACTAAACCTTTATGTTCCTGTACTGAACATTCTCATGATGATATACAGCACGTTATCAGAGAACAACATTTAACCAGCATAGAAGCTGTCATGGAATTCATGAACTGGAAAAATCCTGATGGCTGTCATGTTTGTCGCCCTGCACTGAATTATTATTTAATTGCTGCCTTTCCGGGAGAATTTAAAGACAATTACCAATCCCGTTTTATTAATGAACGCGCTCATGCTAATATTCAAAAAGATGGTACATATTCAGTTATTCCACGAATTTGGGGTGGTGTTACAACTCCTCAAGAATTACGTGCAATTGCTGATGCAGCGGATAAGTTTAATGTACCTGAAGTGAAATTTACTGGTGGGCAAAGACTTGATTTATTAGGAGTAGAAAAACAAGACTTACCGGGAATTTGGGCTGAACTTAATAAGGCTGGTTTAGTTTCAGGACATGCTTATGGCAAGGCAATGCGTACCGTAAAAACATGTGTGGGTAGCACTTGGTGCCGTTTTGGTACTCAAGATTCTACAACAATGGGAATTAAATTAGAAAAATTAACATGGGGATCATGGACACCTCACAAGTTTAAACTAGCCGTTTCAGGTTGCCCACGTAATTGTGCTGAAGCTACAATTAAAGATTTTGGAGTCGTAGCAGTAGATTCAGGATGGGAATTGCATGTTGGTGGCAATGGAGGAATTAAGGTACGTGTTACTGACTTACTATGCAAAGTAGAAACTGAAGAAGAGGTTTTAGAATACTGTGCCGCTTTCTTACAATTGTATCGTGAAGAAGCTCATTATTTGGAACGTACCGCGCCTTGGATAGAACGAGTAGGATTAAATCATGTTCAAAAGCATATGGTTGAAGACGCTGAAAATCGTAAAATACTTGCACAACGCTTTGCAGAAGCACAAAAACATGCACAAATTGACCCTTGGCAACAACGCGCTACTGAAGGTGTAGATCAACATGAATTCACATTTTTAAAGGAACTATCATGAATATAGGAAATATAAAAGACATACCGCGTTTAGGTGCAAGAGTTGTCAAAACAGAACAAGGTGATATTGCGATATTTAGAACTTCTGACGATAAAGTATTTGCATTAGCAGACAAATGTCCTCATAAAAATGGACCCTTATCGCAAGGCATAGTACATGGTCATACTGTAACCTGCCCTCTACATAATTGGCGTATAAATTTAGCTGATGGAGAAGCAGTGGCACCAGATGAAGGCTGTGCTGGGCATTTTAAGGTTGATGTTGATGCTGAGGGTGAATTGGTTTTGGATATTTAATTGAGACCTGACAGGTTTTTAAAACCTGTCAGGTCTCAAAGAATTCACTGAATCTCAGTTGCTTTGCAATCAATAGCTAACCAATTCATAAGGATGTGCGCTGGCGCGTGGGAATTGTTTTTGGATATTTAGAATTTGCATTTTGTTCAAAACATACAATACAAGAATCACAATAAATTTATAGTGAATTTTTCTATCTCCTCAAATCTAGGTTTTTTAGGAAGCTCAGATTTTTCAGCGGCTTTATCATTTTCTGCTTCTAAGAAATCAGCATAATCAAGCACTTCTTTTATTGTCCATTTGCCTTGTTTAATATCTAAAATCGTTTGTCGGTAAGATAATGGAAAGATAATTTCTCCAGTGCTAATTAATTCTTTACCTTCCAGCAACAGTCGAATTAGGTGAGATGCAAATTTGGCATCATAGCCATATTTGGTAATTAGACTTTTTCGATTACCAACCTTGCTTAACCGTTCTTCAATCATAGCAACAGCTTTTTTCACAAAAATGCTTTTTTGCAAATTTAAATCACCAATCACACAATAATCATGATTAAATTTCATAAAGGGCAGAAATTTATTTTTGAGTTCCACCAAAATGGCTTTTTGATCTGTATAATCTTTTAAATAATTCAAGGCATTTTCTAGTTCGTGGAATTTCTCAGTACGAATTATCATTTTGTGTTTTTGAGAAAAGGCATAACTTTTAAATTTTTGTAACAGCCCTTGATGAGGAAATTTATGTCGTTCTGCTAACAATGCTCGCCCAGCTTCGTTGTCTTTATCAATAATAGACAAATCAACTTCTTCAGCTCGTTGAAACCCAAATACCAATTCTTTAGTTGGTAAAAATACTCCAGAATAATCTACATCAGATGTTGGTGTATTTGCCCCATATAAATGAGAACCAACTTTTATTTCGAGAATTTTATTATCGTTAGCTATTTGACTTAAATTCACAATCATACAAATCACATAAATCACAGTTCAAAACATATAAATTAAACAATAAATATAGTATAATTTCCTTATGAAAAAACTAAGCCCAAATGCCCCTTGCCCTTGTGGCAGTAACCAAAAGTATAAAAAGTGCTGTGCTATCTATCATAAAGGTGCTTTATCTAAAAATGCACTGCTTTTGATGAAGTCACGCTACTCAGCCTATGCAGCGGGAAATAGCAAGTATATTATTAAAACTACCCATCCTAATAACCCTGACTATATTGCTGATAGCAAAAGCTGGAAAGACAGTATTAATGCTTTTTCTAAACATACTCAATTTTTAGGGCTGGAGATATTGAAATTTATTGATGGTGAAAAGGAAGCTTTTGTTATGTTTAAAGCTAAACTTAGCTCTGGTGATATGGTGGAGAAGAGTCGGTTTTTGAAAGTTGAGAATCAGTGGTTTTATGAGAGTGCGGTTGTTTAGGAACAAGCTTTTGTAAATCTTTCAAGATCCAAGTCAAGGAATTTATTTAGAACTTCTGACGATAAAGTATTTGCATTAGCAGACAAATGCCCACATAAAGATGGACCCTTATCACAAGGCATAGTACATGGACATACAGTAACTTGCCCACTACATAATTGGCGTATAAATTTAGCTGATGGAGAAGCAGTTGCGCCTGATGAAGGCTGTGCTGGGCATTTTAAGATTGATGTTGATGTGGATGGGGAATTGGTTTTGGATATTTGATTTAACTCTGGAGTTCAAAGCTTCGCTTTGAACTCCAATTCAGTTGTAAAGTTAGACTAAAATAATTATACCATAAATTTTTAATTTCTTGTTCGTCTTCCTTATAATATATAACAATACTATGTCATTTCACGCATTAATCGTAGAGAAAAACGATACCGGTATAGAAGCCAACTATCAAGTTATTGATAATACTCAATTGCCCGAGGGTGATGTTATCATTGATATTGATTATTCAACTCTAAATTATAAAGATGCCTTGGCAATCACAGGGAAAGCACCAGTTGTGAGGAAATATCCAATGATTCCGGGTATTGACTTTGCGGGAACTGTCGTAGAAAGCTTACACCCTAAATGGAAAACAGGTGATAAAGTACTCCTAAACGGTTGGGGAGTTGGCGAGACTCACTGGGGCGGTTTGGCACAAAAAGCTAAGGTGAAAGGAGACTGGTTAGTTGCTTTACCTATAGAATTCACTTCACGTCAAGCTATGATGATTGGAACCGCTGGCTATACTGCAATGCTTTGTGTTATGGCACTTGAAAGTCATGGCATCTTTCCTGAAGATGGTGAAATTTTGGTAACTGGAGCTAATGGTGGTGTTGGTAGTATATCTATCGCTGTTCTTTCTAAGCTTGGCTATAATATAGTTGCTTCAACAGGACGACCTAAACAAGTAGAATATTTATCAGCACTTGGCGCAGCATCTATAATTGATCGCAATGAACTATCAAAGCAAGGAAAGCCATTAGGTAAAGAACGCTGGGCGGGTGTTGTCGATTGCCTTGGTAGCCACACCTTGGCTAACGCCTGTGCAACAACAAAATATGGAGGTATAGTTGTAAGCTGCGGCTTGGCTCAAGGGATGGATTTACCAATGACAGTAGCTCCTTTTATATTACGTAACATCACTCTCAGTGGTATTGATAGCGTCTATACATCTATTGAAAAACGTCAAATTGCATGGAATAGTCTTGCAAAAAATTTAGCCCCAGAAATTTTGGAAACCATTGTCACTGAAATACCTTTGTCTGATGTGATCAGTAAAGCAAATATATTATTGCAAGGCGGTATTCGTGGGCGTATCATCGTTGATGTAAATAACTAAAGTAATGGTATTCATTATGAGCTTCGTTGGTTTTATAGTTGGGCTAGTGATGCTGATATTGAAATTAATAGGCATATTTATCCAATTGGTGATATTCATGCTTTGAAATTATTCATTAATAAATTTTACCAACATTGACTATTACAAAGAGCCTGATTTCCTTGATCAAGCGTACCAAAGTGATTCCACTCAAGATTTATAGCATAAAAAAGTTGACCATTTTGCATAGCTAGCCCTGTTTGATATTGATTATTATAAATACGATAATAAATTAGTTCATTTCCTGAACCTTGAGTTTGTGTGGCGGTATGTGGAGAGAATAAGTCAGAATAATCTTGTTCAAGTCTATCAAAAATAGCATTTGATTTATCTTCAAATGTCAATTCAGAAACAGTAGTTTCATTGGTTTCGTTGGAATTATTGTTGTTGCTAGTATCACCTTCCTTATAATCCAACAAAACGCTATCTGAACTCACCGTAATAGTTTTAACTACTTCTGCTTGCAAATCGCCACCAGAAAAGCTAACTTGATATTCACCTTCTTCTGTTACAGGGATTGCGTATCCACCTCCAACAGAAGTGATAGCATAATATTTACCCTTATTCGGCATAACAGTCACATTTGCACTGGCTTCACCAACATCATAACGTGCATTATTATTAATATCTTTCCAAACAGTGCCAACAATAAAGCGATTAAAATGATTTGAACTAGAAGTTTGAGCTACAGCATAATTACCAGTTGTTACTAACTCAGTATTATTAGCTACAGCGGCAATACCAACATTAGCATAATTAGCATCTAAAGCCATAACAGCTTTACGATGCCCTCGTGTTGCTTGCATACCGCCATCATTACCGCCCCAATCAATATTCCAAGCTGCGTGAGCATTAAGAGCATTATCTGCATAGGCAAATACATTACCACGAATATTACTATACTGAAATCCCGCATTTGTAACTCGCTCAAATTGTCCATTATGATCTTGAGCATTTCTAGCAATTAAATCTACAGAATGTTCATAAGCTGCATTATATAAACGTACATCAAATGCAGCCGGCGGTTTTGCTGTATATCCATGAAATTCATTTTGTAATTGCGTAGTATCAACTTTAAAATAATCACGCCCACCAGCAACATCATCTTCACTAGAAGTAGCTAACCAAACACCCTCAGCAGCAGGATCTTGTCGCGCTCTATTCATAAGCCAAACAATCATTTGTTCTGAATCATTAGGGTGTTGCCCATCAGCAGTTTTGTGATATGTCCATTCTTCACTAGGTGCAGCATAAGCTAAATTAGCAGTGAATAAACAACTTAATGTTAATATAGTTTTTTTTCTAAATTTCATTGTATGACTCTCTTTCAAACATAAATAATCTGGTACTTAGTACATGTAACCATAAAAATACTAGTTTGTTTCATTAACAAAATTTCTTTATTATATCAAATATGAAATATATAAAAGTTGGCGCAACAGCCCTTAACCAAACACCATTAGACTGGCTATCTAATAAAAATAATATTCTCGCCGCTATTGATACTGCTCGTATTGACAATACAAGTATTTTATGCCTACCTGAATTATGTATCAGTGGTTATGGCTGCGAAGACGCATTTTTAGCACCGGGTACTTTGACACAATCTTTAAATATCTTACATGATATTGCTAAATATAGCACAAATATAATTGTTGCTGTTGGTTTACCATTATTGTACCAAAACCGTGTTTATAATACGGTTTGTTTATTAGTTGATGGAAAAATTGCTGGTTTTGTAGCAAAACGCTTTTTGCCAAATGATGGTATTCATTATGAGTCTCGTTGGTTTCATAATTGGGCTATTGGTGTTGATGCTGATATTGAAATTAATGGGCATATGTATCCAATTGGTGATATTCATTTTAATTGTGGCGGTGTGCGAATTGGCTTTGAAATTTGTGAAGAAGCTTGGGTTGCCAATCGCCCGGGTATCAAATTAGCTGAGCAAGGTGTTGATATTATTCTTAATCCTAGTGCTAGTCATTTTGCTTTTGATAAACATCGCGTGCGTGAACGTTTTGTATTAGAGGGTTCGCGCTCATTTAGTGTTAGCTATATTTACACCAACTTATTGGGTAATGAAGCTGGGCGTGTTATTTATGATGGTGACGCTATGATTGCTAGTAATAATAAAATTTTAGCTAGCAGTTCGCGTTTTAGTTTTGATAATTATCAATCAATTAGCGCGTGTATTGATGTTGATTTAACTCGTATGGCTCAAGCACGCACCAGCGTATGGTCTAATAAAATTGATAATTGTATTAATATTGCTTTTGAATATCCAGTTATTTCACCATGTCAAAAAATTATCACTGCTCCACCAGAACTTTCAAAGGAAGAAGAATTTAGTCATGCAGTTAGTTTAGGCTTGTTTGATTATCTTAGAAAAAGTCGCGCCCAAGGTTTTGTAGTATCATTAAGCGGCGGTGCAGATTCATCAGCAATCGTTTGTTTAGTTTATTTAATGGTAAAATTCGCAGTGGCTGAATTAGGTATTAAGGGCTTTAGAGAAAAATTAAATCATATAAATTTGCCGACTATTACAATAACTGACCTATTGACATGTGTTTATCAAGCCACAGAAAATTCTAGCGAAACCACACAAAATGCAGCCAATACTCTTGCCACCAGCCTTGGTGCCGATTATTTGAATCTAAATATCAATAATATTTATATTGAATACGTAGAATTAATTTCTGAAGCATTAAATAAAAAATTAAGTTGGGAAACAGACGATTTAGCCTTACAAAACATTCAAGCACGTGTTCGTTCACCAAGCGTATGGTTAATAGCTAATATTCGTAATGCTTTATTATTAGCAACTAGTAATCGTTCAGAAGTTGCACTTGGATATGCGACAATGGATGGAGATACTAGTGGAGGTTTAAGCCCATTAGCTGGAATTGACAAAGACTTTTTACGACATTGGCTACGTTGGTTAGAAAAATCAATACCAGCATTAAAATTAGTAAATCAACAATCACCAACAGCCGAATTACGCCCAGCGGCGATGACACAAACAGATGAGGCAGATTTAATGCCATATGCTGTATTAAATCGGATAGAACAAGCAGCTATAAGAGATCGTCAAACACCTTCTGAAATTTTTTGTTTATTAAAAGAAGAATATGAAGAACAACAACTAATTACATGGATAGAACGCTTCTTTACTCTATGGAGTCGTAACCAATGGAAACGAGAACGCTTTGCACCAAGTTTCCATTTAGACGAACAAAACCTTGATCCGAAAACATGGTGCCGCTTTCCGATTCTTTCTGGGGGATATAAGAAGGAATTGGAAGAGATGAAGGATAGATTTATGAAATAAAGCTAAGTAGATGATATTTTATTATGTGTTGTAGGTTGGGCTGACGAAAGGAAGCCCAACGTCGTACTGTTCGTGTTGATAAAGTCAGTATTTTATGCCTACCTGAATTATGTATCAGTGGTTATGGCTGCGAAGACGCATTTTTAGCACCGGCTACCTTGATACAATCCTTAAATATCTTATATTATATAGCGAAATATAGCAGCAAAATGTATCCAATTGGTGATGTTGTTAGTTATAAAATCACACAAAATGCAGCAAATACTCTTGAATACGTAGAATTATCTTTTTAATCTTTCTTTAAAAGTCATAATTTCCTTTAAATAATTTACTTCTTGTTTTAAATAAATGATTTCTTTTTGTTGTTGTTCTATTTTATCTCGTAATTGTTCATCTGAGGATGAAATTGTGACTTGATTTTCTACATTATTATTACCTGCTAAAAATATTCTAAAACTTGTTTCATCTAAATCAGTTAAATCTGATAATTTTACATCTAATACTTTAGAGATTTGTTCCAACCTAGAAAATTGTACATTTGTTTCTCCTCGTTCAATATTAGAATAACCGCCAAGAGACATATTTAATTTTTCTGCCATTTCTTCCTGAGACCATCCTTTTAGCCCTCTAAAGAATCTAATTTTATCATTTATTTTCATAATATATAGTATTAATGCGTGTTATCTATAGTGATAATGTCTGTTTTTTTTAGTAAATTTTCTTTATCATAATAATCGTATTGTATGTTTTTGGCAAAATTTATTGAAATGTCCCTCTTATAATATCGTAAGTTGGAAATTTAATTACTTGGAGTTATAGTGATGAAATCATATCTAAAAAAACAGAGGCTATTAAAACTAGCCAATATTAGTGTAGTGGCATTGAGTTTAATAATTCCTGCCGCTTATGCAGAAGATCCTTGCCAAGATGAAGTAAAAGTTTATGAACCTACAGCGGCTATTCCTAGTGATAACATGCAAGCTGCATATCCTGACAAAACTTTTAAGGCATTTGGCGATACTGCATATGATAAATTTTTTGGTCACAGTTTTACTAATCTAAACATACCGGGCAAGACTATTGTTGGAGCAAAACTAGAAATTAAAGCTCAACCTACTAAATCTTCAGCATCAACGAATGATACTCTTAAATTGAAATTTTTCGGTGCTGGTGGCAGTAGTTTAGCTTCTGGGTGGGATACTTACTTTGGTTCAGGTAACTCTAATCCCGGTTTACTTTCAAATCAGTGGATAATTATATTTTATCAAAATAGTCATACTTTCAATTTAGATTTAGACAGTCTTCCTAATAGCGGAGGTAGTATTATTAATGAGTTAAATACTCATGGTTTTCTTGATTTTTTGGTAGAAGATGATACTACAATTGAATCTCTTAAATTAACTGTAAAATATCAATGTACTTGTATTGAACCTCCATCAGGTATGGTAGCTTGGTGGCCACTTGATGAAACATCTGGCACAAACGCTAATGAAATTATCAATAATAATGATGGTACACATCATGGTAATCCGAATCCAGTATCTGCAAAGGTTGCTGGTGCGTTGATTTTTGATGGTGTGGATGATTATATCGAAGTGCCTGATAATTATATATTAGACTTTGGAGAAAATAAGGATTTTTCAATAGATGCTTGGATCCGAACCAAAGGTAAAGGTGGTAGCATTCAAACTATTGTCGATAAACGCTATGAAGATGGCAAAAAAAATACCAAAGGCTATACTTTTTTTCTAAGCAATGGAAAATTAGGCGTTCAGCTAGCAACTGGCAATGGTACATGGGGCTGTGGTAATACAGCTAATCATTCTTGTACAAATTACATATCTTCAGGCTCTTCAGGTATAAATCTCGGAGATGGTAACTGGTATCATGTTGCTGTAACAATAAATAGAAGTAATGCGCCGCTTGGTACTTTTTATGTTAATGGTCAGTTAGACGGTACTTTTAATCCAATACTTCGTATCGGTGATCTTAGCAACGATAAACCCTTAACAATAGGTCGCAATACCAATGAGATTGTTAGTTCTAACTTTCAAGGGAATATTGATGAAGTGGAAATATTTAAGCGTGTACTGACAGCTGAAGAAGTTAAAGCTCTATGGTTTGCGGATAAACATGGCAAATGTAAGCCTGAACCACTATCTGTTACCCTAGACAAATTCACAGCCAACGCCGCTGATGGCAAAATAACCATAAATTGGACCACTGGCACCGAAACCAACAATGCCGGTTTTATCCTTTGGAGAGCTACACCCATAAATGGACAATGTTCTACCAATCCTTCTAATTATAAGGATGTAAGACAAGTTAAGCCTTTGGTTTATTCTAAAGCTAAAGATGGAGTTTTAGGTGCTTCTTATTCTGAAGAAGATAATAATGTTGAATCTGGTATAACATATTGTTATGGTTTAGAAGATATTGATTATGATGGAAAACGTATTTTCCATATTGATCAGATTATATCTGCTACTTTGAATTAAATTCAAGGGACGCAAAAATGCGTCCCTATCTACATTAAACTTTCTCAATAACTTTCACTTTTTACCAACAAATACTATAACCCAGCTTATTTATAAGGAATAAATTATGTTTAAAAAACAAATAAGACTTGCTTTAATAGCTAGTTCAATAACATTTGCTAATGCGTGGTTCTTAATTTATCCTCAGCTAGCCTCTGCGGTTCCACCACATAATCCAAACTTGTATTATCTTGATGCTAACACGCCAATGAATGTATGGGAAATGACAAGTTATTTGGATAAATCCCTAACGCATCAGCAGCAAAAAATAGTACAACAAATTTGTTTTACTGTTCCAACTATCGACGGTACCCATTGGGTTTATGACTGGTATTCCAACTTTCAGGATTGGAGTGGAAAGGCTCGACAAGAGGGTGATCAAATTTTTATGCATGGGGATTATAGTAAAAATAATGGACATACTAGTCTCCAATGGGAAATTGTTACCCAATCTAGCCTTAAAGCTACAAATCATCAAACCAAAGGTTTTGGTCATTGTGTTGATTGGCAAAATACTAAAGCTGGCTCTTTAGGAACCACGATTATTTTTGCAAACGTGAAGCTTGTCAGAGTTAGTACAAATGAAAAATGTGAACAATTTAGAGAAAAAGCAGTAGTAGATATTACTCCAATGCCTATTCTTGTCAAAACAGCATGTGGTGTAAAAGAGATCATCATTAAAAAGACAGATGATAAATTAGAAACTAAATGAGGGTATGAAAATGTTTAATAAAAATATACAAACCAGCTTTGCAACATTGATATCAATAAGCGTTTTGGCTTTATTTTCCAAAATAGCTTTTGCAATACCATCACATCAGCCAGACTTGTTTGAACCTAACAATCTTTGGAAAATGGAAATTTATATTGATCAACAACCGACTCATCTTGTAATTCCGGCTGAGGTAAATATATGTTTTTCTCAACCAATTACAAATGGAACGCATCAACAATATGCTTGGGTATCCCCTAATGCTGGAGGGAATGGTTATGCAAGTCAAGAAGGAGATCAAGTCTTTATGCATGGTAGTTTATATAGATTAGATTTTGGTGCAGAATGGGAAATAACTTCCCTAGACGAAGGAGGTGGTCATTTAAGAATATGGGTTCCTGAAAAATATTATCCATATTGGCATTTAAATATCACCTTAACAAGAATGAAAGAAAAATGTAAAACTCCAGAATCACCAAAACCTTCTCCATAAGAAGATAATAAAAGGGCAATGCTTTATGATTGCCCTTTTTGCTTAACTTTAAATCCAATTTTGTACATGAGCTTTATAAGCTAAATAAGTATCACCAAACTTTTTTGATAAAAAATTCGTTTATCCACGTAATTCGTTGTACTTATTATAAGGAATCTTTCATATTACGTAAATCAGTTAAATACATCTTCTAATGTATCAATTTTAAAAATAATAAATTACCCGCATATAAGCCTGCCTATCAATAGCAAACTCAGCTGTATCCCCATAAGTTTCGTCTAGCCAAGCCACTAGTTGTAAATTTTCTGCCCAATCATAAATACCACGTATTTGGAAGATGCCGTTATTATCTTCTAAATTATTAATCCAAGTTGTATGTATGTTAAATAAAGGATGTAATTCTATTTGAATTCCTTGACTTAGATAATCGCTACCTTGAGTATAAAGTTCTCCGCGTTCTAAACGATTTTGTAAGGCTATACCATCTATACCATTATGATAATATTCAATAAATCCAGAAAAATTTTTCTCAAACCATACCCAAGAGTAATTTATATTAGTCACTAAGGAAATTGCAGTGTCACCATCTTTTAATTGAGTTAGGCTCATATCGAAACGCCACATGGCTTCTAATATGTTTTTATTTAAGCCTAATCCAAATACATTTTCATCAAAATGACGCGCTGCTATTAAGTCAAAATTCCATTGATCTTGATAAGTACCACGATATTTTAGGGCAAAACTACTTTCGGCAGTTTCAAGCTTATTATTGAGAATATTACGACGTGGTAATAAAATTAATTGCAAATCATCACCATTCTCAAATAGCCATTGCCCATATAACATATCATCACCAGTTTTATATTCTTTATCAATCTCGGTGGGTGAAAATGGACTAAAAATATCAAGCGGCTGAAATACTAATCCATTACCCCAACTAATCGCTTGACGACCAAATCTAACTACTAATTGTTCTCCATTATAACCAACAAATAAACGATCTAAACGCTGTACAGCATCTGAACCAAGTTCATCTGTCAACTTAAATAAGCGGCGATTATCATTAGGTAATAAATTAATTGGAGTATCACCTTTAAAACCTAATACTTCATAATGAATATTAGTTTGCCATGTATCCCAACGTTTTTCAGCCTTAAGACGCAAATCAAGAAAATGATCTTCTGCATTATCACTTTTTATAACATGATATTTTGAATGCCCAGCAAAAAACCAATCTTCATTGGCAATCACATTAGTTATATTTAGCAAATATAACAATATAATATAATGAATATTAAAGCTTTTCATCACTTACTATACGACCATCATGCAACTTAATCAATCGTTTAGAATAACTCATTACCAATTGATCATGAGTAGAAAACAGCAAAGTGATACCATGTTCTGAATTCATAGACTGTAATAATTCCATTAAAGACTCAGCAGTATTAGAATCTAAATTTGCGGTTGGTTCATCAGCTAAAATTAAACTAGGCTCAGACACAATAGCACGTGCTATTGCAACCCTTTGTTGTTGCCCACCTGATAAGTCACCGGGGCGACGTTTTTCTAATCCTTCTAAACCAACTTCTTTTAAAACATGTCGCGCTTTGTTTGCTCGTACCTTACTATCAATTCCTTGTAATTGCATGACAAATTCAACATTTTCTTGTGCAGTTAAAACAGGAATTAAATTATAAGATTGAAACACAAAACCGATTTTATATAATCGTATCTCAGCCAACGAAGATTGATTCATTTGATCAATCCGTTGACCATCAAGCTCAATTTCACCACTAGTAGGATTATCTAAACCACTAATTAGATTAAGTAAAGTACTTTTACCGGAACCAGATGGACCAGATAAACATACAAAATCACCTTTAGGGATTTCTAAATCGACATCAACTAAAGCGGGAATTTTAACTTCACCTTGTTGAAAAATTTTACTTACTTTTCTACATATTACGGGGTGTTTTTGCATAAGTTACTCTCGTTCCCACGCTAGAGCGTGGGAACGAGGATGCGTAACATCAGTAAATAATTTAAATTCTTTACACAGATTTCATAGCATCAACCGGCTTTAACAACCGAA
>JADGDS010000001.1:99627-491541 GCA_016744775.1 Candidatus Marithrix sp. | reverse complement strand
TTCCCACGCTAGAGCGTGGGAACGAGGATGCGTAACATCAGTAAATAATTTAAATTCTTTACACAGATTTCATAGCATCAACCGGCTTTAACAACCGAATACCTAATGCCGGATATATTGAAGCTAGCATAGTAAATGTCAAAATAACAAGTGGCCCTAAACTTATAGCTAATAAGGATAGTTCAGGAGTTACTTTACCTGTTAGACCAAATTCTGCTCCTAGTTCTTCCATGCCGGGATAACTAAAACCATGTATATAAAAATATAATACTATCGTTATTCCTATAATTATACCAATTGCTAATCCTAATAGTGTTAGTAGTAATGATTCTAATATTACTAGTTTGGCTATTAAAAACGGTTTTGCACCTAATGCTAACATCACTCCAAATTCACGAGTACGTTCTAATACTGCCATTAAAAATGTATTTAAAATACTAAAAGTTACAATTAATATTAGACAAATGTAGAAAAACCAACTAGTTATCATATCTGCTTCAATTAGTTGCATTAATCCGGGAACTAAAGTATCCCAATTCAATACTATTTCTTTGTCTGTTAATTTGGTTCTAATTTGTGTGAGGATTGTTTCTAAATTTTCTAAATTTTCTACTATGCCTACTATTATATGAGCTTTGTTTTGCATACTGAAAATTTCTTGAAAACTTTTTAGCGGTATTTCTATCAGATTTCTATCTAAGCCCGAATCACCGCTTTTAAAAATTCCAACAATCGGTAATACTGCCGCTGCTATAGAACCATCACGCCCACTACCTAATAAAGTTAATTCGTCTCCAACTGTGACTTTCAGATTGCGAGCTAAGACTTCGCCAATAATTAATTCTTGAGCATTATCATCACTTAAAAAACGTCCAGTTTTAATTAAGTTTGGTATATTGGATAGTTTGTTTTCATGAGCAGTTTCAACTCCAACAACTTCAGCACCATAAGTTCGTTGTTCTGAAGCTATTAGAGCAAAGCCTTTAGCGCGTATTGCAATATCCACAATTCCATTGATTGGTCGTATTTGTGCCGCTAGTTGTTGCGGTTGATTTAAAGTGTTACGCATTTGAGGTTTTTTTAAATAACCGGGAGCTTGCACTTGAAAATGACCAGTAAATACTTGTAGATTATTATTAATCATCATATCATAACTACCTAATTGCAAAGTTATCATAAATATTAATAACAAAGTTGCAAAGGCAATTGCAGCAATAGTTAGCCAACTACGACGTGAATGTCGCCAAAGATTTCGCCAAGCTAAACGTAGAATCATTTTAATATCTTGGATTGCGTAAATTAGACAGAGTAAACATACGATTTGGTATATTTAATTTAAATCGCGCTTGCTTCACAACTATTTCAGTCCATTCATATGGCTTATCAGCTTTTTGCATCCGTTGTTGAGTTGCAATTAGTTTACCGCCCATGTGTTGAAGATTCTTTGTCACCATAGTTTTTACTAGTTTATTATCTTGATCATAGAATGAATGTTCCAACATGATATGATCAGCACGAATTTTTAAAATTTCTTTACCCCAAACAACAGGAGCATAATAATGAGGTATAGCCTCAATTGTAAATAATTGTTTTCCTTGATGAGTACTAGTAGCTATAACTTTATGTGTATAATACTTCAAAATATTATCAGCTTTAGCAACATCATTATTAGAAAAATCAGAACCCATCCAAGCTTGATTCATCATACTAGATGGTATTCTGATTAAACGATTAATTTTAGGAGAAAAACTCCACATATTCTTTTTCTTCACTAAATTGGCATTACCTTTATCCTTTTTAGGAGCAATAACTCGCACTAAAGAATGTTTCATACCTTTTGTCCATACCTTCAAAGTCATAGTACGTTGCCAACTAGTACGATGAATAGTCATATCTACAAGCGAATAAGAAGACTGATCGCGCCAATAATCAATAGCATCTTTAACAATCTGACGAGCCTGCTGATCAGCAAAGGCTGGGGTGATGTTTAAAATCAGTAATAGGGAAATTATGTTTTTCATATTTATTGAATTGCAATGTAGTATAGAATATATTTATCTTTTAGCTATTAATATATCAAAATGAATACAATAAAACCTGAAATATTTGAGCCTGAAATTAAGATAAAACAAGTTTCCATAGAAAATTTTCGGGGCTTTGAAAATCTGAAACTGGAGTTTCAACCAGACTTAACAGTTTTGATTGGAGAAAATGGCGCAGGAAAAACTGCGGTTTTAGATTGTTTAGCTTTGTTATTGAGGCTTTTTAAAGAATATATACAACATGATAATGTATTTTTTGGACAATTTAAGTATAATTCACTAGACATTAAACAAAATTGCTCTAGCACAAATAATAGTATTTCACTTATTTTAGATGGTGAAACAATAGATTTTAATTTTAGTTCTCAGCTAAATAATAACAAGCAATTACCTAATGCAATTTATAAACTTCATGATATTATTATCAATAATCTCGCTAATATCCCATTGGCTGTTTATTATCCTGCCAACAATGCGCCAGTAAACACCATTGATTTCAAAAATACCAATAATAACTTTACAAACGATATTTTTAACGCCTATGAAGGTGCTTTAGATAAAAAATCCTTCGATTTTGTCAACTTTTTTGATTGGTATAAATGGCAAGAAAACATTGAAAGGCAAATAGGTGAAAATAAAATTCTTGATGCCGTGCGCGATGCCATTTATAACATATTGAGTGATGAAGATAAACAATTTGATAAGCTATCTATTAATTGGCTCAACAATCCTAATGGTGAAATGATAATTAATAAAGGTAACACTCCTTTAAATATTAATCAACTTTCATCAGGGGAAAAAACATTATTAGCCTTGGTAGCAGATTTAGCGCGTCGTTTAGCCATTGCCAATCCTCATAGAGAAAATCCATTAATGGGTAATGGAGTCGTATTAATTGATGAAGTTGATTTACACCTGCACCCTCGCTGGCAAAGGAAGGTAGTTCCTCAATTACAAAAAACCTTCCCCAATTGTCAATTTATTGTGACCACTCATTCATCGCTAGTATTAAGCAGTGTACCACACAAAAATGTGATTATTTTGGAAGACTTTCAATCAGTAAAGATAACTCCACACACTTTTGGTAGAGATAATAATTCAATTTTATACGACTTAATGGGGGTTAAACAACGCCCCGAGGCAATACAACAACAGCTTGATAAAGTTTACGACTTGATTGATGAGGAAAAAAAAGATGAAGCACGAACTTTATTGAAGGAGCTGTCTAAAGATTTAGGTGAAAATGATGTTGCTATTGTTCAAGCTAATGTCAGTTTAGATTTTATGGATATTGATGATGAAACAAATTAAGAAGGATAAGGAACCAGCTTCATTACTAGCACACCGTAAAAATAGTCATGCTAATTATGACAATTATTCCGAAAAAGATGATTTGCGTGATTCTTTGGTGCAGGAACAGGGCTATATTTGTTGCTATTGTATGCAGCGTATTAGTCCAAATGCAGAAAAAATGAAAATTGAACATCGTCAAGCTCAAAAAAAATATCCTAAATTGCAGTTAGATTATCAAAATATACTGGCTTCTTGTAAGGGCAATGACGGTAGAGCAAAACATTTACCACGCCATTGCGATACCAGTAAAGGAGAAAAAGAAATCACAATTAATCCGGCAGATAAATCAAAAAATTGTGAAACATTAATAAAATACAAAAGTAATGGTAGAATATACTCTGATGATCCAATTATTAATAAGGAATTAGATGACATTCTGAATTTAAACACATATGAATTGGTTAATTACAGAAAAGAAATAATAGATAAAGTGAAACAAGAACTAATTAACATTAAAGGTAAAAAAGAGAAATGGTCTGATTCAGATATTAAAACCAATATTCAGAAATATGAAAGCAAAAAAAACGGAAAATATAGCCCTTTTTGTCAAATAGTCATTTACTTCCTAAAAAAACGAATTCGCTAATAAGAGAGAAAAAATGAAATTATTAATTACTTTAGCATGGCGTAATTTATGGCGTTATCCGCGTCGTACTAGTATTATTATTATTGCTATTACAATCGGCATTTGGTCAATGTTAAACATTTCGGCTTTGATGCGTGGCATAATAGAGCAACAAGTTAATAATGCTATTCAAAATTTTATTGGGCATATTCAGATTCATTCTCCCAGTTATCGTGATGATCCAGTTATTAATTACAGTATGTCACCGCCTCAAGCTAACTTATTAAGTTTTCTCAATAATTCTTCAGAAATAACTCATTGGGCTACACGAGTGCGAGTTCCCGGTGTTGTAAGTAGTGAGCGCGAAACTATTGGAGTTAGTTTACTAGGAATTGATCCAGCACAAGAACAGGGATTATCCTTTATCGGTAATCAGTATATAATTGATGATCATGACATTATTTTAGGTAGAAAGTTAGCTGATTATTTGGAAACGCGCTTAGGTAAACGTGTAGTTTTAATGAGTCAAACTGAGGATAATGAAATAGTAGAACGTGGTTTTCGTGTAGCAGGAATTTATGATGCTAAAACAGAAGATATTGAAATGCAATTTGTTTTTATTAAGCGTCAAACAGCTCAAAATATGTTAGAAATGGGCGACAAAATTTCTGAATTAGAAATTCTAAGTTCTGATCGTGAAGAATTGGATAGTTTATTAGCAAAATTAAGATCATTGGCACCAAAATTAGATGTGCAAACATGGCAAACGATTACACCAATTTTGCAAGTATCAATTAAGATTAATGAAGGATTTTTATTAATTTGGTATATAGTTGTATTTATTGCAATGGCGTTTGGGTTGATTAATACATTGTTAATGGCAATATTTGAACGCACTCGTGAAATTGGATTATTGCAAGCCTTGGGTATGAAACCAGCTTCAATAATTGGACAAATTTTATTTGAATCCTTGTTTTTATTAGTGATTGGTTTAATTATAGGTAATTTTATAGGTTGGCTGACTGTAATGGCAACAGCGGATGGATTAGATTTTTCCCAATATGCAGCCGGTTATGAAATGATAGGTTTAAGTAGCTTGATTTATCCAGTATTAAATTTATCAGATATATTAACAGTTAATATATTAATTATTAGTTTAGGTTTAGTAGCAAGCTTCTACCCAGCTTGGCGAGCTGCGCAGATAGTACCTTTGAATGCTATTAGTCGTTAAAGAAATATGATTATGCAAGAAATTATTATAGAACCACCCAAACCAGCTAATGCTAGTATTATTTGGTTACATGGCTTAGGTGATGATGGGCATGGTTTTACACCTATAGTTAGTCAATTAGCTACAACGATAAGCGATAGAACACGTTTTATTTTTCCTCATGCTCCTGAACGTAGAATTACTATTAATGGCAATATGGTCATGCGAGGATGGTATGATATTTTAGGATTAGACAAAACTGCTCCTCAAGATGCTAAAGGGATATATGAAGCTGATAAAATCATTTGTGAGTTGATTGAAACAGAAATTAATAAGGGTATTAGTTCAGAAAAAATATTTTTAGCTGGATTTTCTCAAGGAGGAGCGATTGCTTTACATACAGGATTACGCTATTCGCAACCGCTTGGCGGAATTATAGCACTTTCTACTTATTTGCCATTAAACCATACAGTAGAAAATGAAATTGATGCCGCTAATCATAATATTCCAATATTTATGGCACATGGAATACTTGATAATGTAATTTCCTTAAATTATGCTGAATTAAGTAGGGAAAGATTGAAAAAACTCAATTATGATATTGAATGGCATCAATATCATATGGAACATACAGTTCACACAGAAGAAATAAATGATATAAGTTCATTCATTACTAATTTTATGGAAATATAAAAATGTCTAAAGAAGAAATTAAATTTAAACGTGGTTCCGCTTTAACAATTTTTAAAACTGATCGTAATGAAGATTGGATGGCATTAGCCTTTTCTTTATTAATTGCATTAGGCGTATATTTGTTGGTTGATTAATGTCTTATAATAAGATTTTACTAGCCAGTCATGGTACACAGGGTGCTTGTGCGGCAGAAGTTGCCGCTTTAAATTTATGTCAAACTAACTTGGTTCATCTCATTGTTATACCAGATTTTTGGCAGGGTATGATGGGAGATGATTGGTTAAATAATGCTATCACTCAAGTTGATTATGGTGATTATTTAGAAGCTGAATTAAAACAAGAAGTTGATATAAATATTCAGCGCGTAAGTGCCGCAGCAGCAGAACGCAATATTAATTATAATCTTGAATTGCTACAGGGAAAACCAGCAGAATGTTTATTAAAAGTAGCAAATTCAAACAGTTTTGATTTAATTGTAATAGGCTCGACTCGCCCCAAATCTCAAACTGGATTAAATTCACGCATGGATTGTAAAAAGTTATTGGCTAACTTATCCATTCCCTTACTGATTATCCCAAATGTCTAGTGAAGATAAAGCATGGGTACGTATAGCAACCCCATTATCAAATAAGAAATTACATGAATTTTGCAGTGATTTAGAACGATTGTATCGTATAAATCCACTGCTAGAATTTATAGAATGGCGGCAAATTGATACTAACAAGTATCATATACATCTCAAAAACCTCAGCAATAATCAAGAAATTAAAACCACAATATCAGTAGATGGCTTAAAAATTAACTATGAAAGCGGCATAAAAACGGCAACTTTTTTAAAGATTGAAGACAATGCCTTAATAATTACTGATGATTATAGCGGCAGCTCCGAAGCAGACTTAGCTGAAGTTGACAAAAGTCTAATACCTTGGGGAAACGCGATATATAAATACTTGCAAAGTTGGCAACGCTGGAAATGGTTTCCGCTATACCGATGGTATATGCGCCGTGTCTGGCAAACAATGAAACCATCAGCGCGACGGATTGCTTATATGTTAATCGTGATTAGTGGCTTTGAATTATTAGGTATCTCTATGTTTTTGATTATGTTTTAAGCTAGTAGCTGACTCGCATCAAGCCTTTTAGATATTTTTGCCGTTGTTCTTTGCTAAATTTTTCAATTGCATATCTTAACATGGTTCTTGGCATTGTTTTGTAGTGTAATTTTAAGAAAGCAGTTTCTTTCAATAAGTTTCTGTTGCCAATTTCTCTTAACATCCAGCCTACCGCTTTATGAATTAAGTCTTGTTGATCATTTAATAATAGTTTGGCAATTTGTAATGTATCCTCAAATTCATTGTTTCTAATGAAATGAAATGTGGACATAATTGCTATTCGTCGTTCCCATAGGGAACTTGACTGAGATAGTTCATATAATATGGTTTTATCTTTATTCTCTAGGTATTTTCCAATTATATATGGAGCAGTTGTATCAACTAAATCCCAGTTATTTATATACTGTGTGTTAGCCAAATATATTTGATAAATTTTCTTCTGTTCATCAGGATTAGCTTTAGAAAATTGCTCAACTAAAACAAGTAATGCAAATAGACGAATTTCATGATAGCTGGATTCTAAAAGTTTTTTTGTAACGTCTAATGAGATATTTTTATACTTTTTGACTGTCTGACGAATAATTGGAACTCGAATACCTAGAAATTTATCACCTTCTCCATATTCACCCTTTGCAGTTTTAAAAAAATGCTGAGAATGTTTGGCTATTTCTGGATTTGATAAACTTTGTAAATGGTCAATTATTTCTTGGTATCTCATGAAAATACCTTTGTTATTTAGAATGAAATCGAAAGACCAATATTAAAAGCATTTGGAACAGAATTATACCCTGCGATGATACCTAGACCAAATTTCACTTGATACATTACTTCCATATTAAAATTAATATCACTATTTTCTTCCAAAGTTACAATTTCTTCGATATCGACCAAACCATCATAGTCATAATAACTATCAATTAATATTGATTCATTGACACTATCCTGACTATATCCAACACCAGCTAAAAAAGTTAGTTTTTTAATAGGAGAATAAGTTATTCCTAGATTTATGATTGAATAATCATGATATACTTGTGGTTCCCAAGTTGGATAAGGTTGATCTAATGTTCCTTCAAGCCCTATATACATCCCAAATTTTTCACTAATCAATTTTTTATGACCAGCATATAGTCCCAAGATATAAGAAGAATAATCAACAGCTTCATATGTTAAATCACTACTAATTTTAGGCGTATAAGTAACACCAATAAAGAAATTTTTATCTTTATTTTTATTAATATCTGCAAATACTACAGAATTAATATTAGCAACTATTAAAGCTAAAAATAAAATTGTATTTAGTTTTTTCATATCTTGCTCATCATTGGTTAAATCAAAATAATAATCATTTTGAGGCTCAAATTAGCTTATAAATCTTCAGTAGTTAATTTGAAAATGCTAACACCGCAAAGCTAAAACGGTGCCGGATAGTCTCGACGAATAGTCTCTATTTCGGTTTTAATGTCATCTGATAAATGCAAATCAATGGCATCAATATTGGTTTTAAGTTGTGTCATATTGGTCGCACCAATAAGCGTTGAGGTCACAAATGGCTGGCTATTGACGAAGGCAATGGCCATTTGATTGACATCTAACTCATGTTTTTTAGCCAGCTTAATATATTGTACAATGGCTGCATCGCTCATGGCTTGGATACGATGTTCTTTTCGTGTTTCAATGGTTAATCTTGCCCCCTCTGGTCGCGCACCATTTAAGTATTTTCCACTGATCATGCCGCGACATAGTGGTGACCAAGCAAGTAATCCACAGTCCTCATTTAAAGCAATTTCACTTAAGTCAGATTCAAAATGGCGGCAAAGCAAGGAATATTCATTTTGTATTGATACAACTCTTGGCAAATCATGTTGTTGCGCTAATTGTAGCCATTTGCTAATCCCCCAAGCTGTTTCGTTAGAGAGTCCAAAATAACGGATTTTTCCATCTTGAACCAGTGTTTGCAGTGTCTGGAGTACTTCAAGAAAATTCTCTGTTTGTTGTTTTATATCAAATCGTGGCGCATAATTCCACGTTTTGCCAAAGTGATAGGAGTCCCGATTAGGCCAATGCAATTGATATAAATCGATATAATCTGTTTGCAATCTTTTTAAGCTGCCTTCAAGTGCTAATAGCAG
Organism: Candidatus Marithrix sp.; assembly: GCA_016744775.1. Lineage (GTDB taxonomy): Bacteria > Pseudomonadota > Gammaproteobacteria > Beggiatoales > Beggiatoaceae > Marithrix. The sequence goes on along the minus strand of JADGDS010000001.1, from coordinate 482,434 downwards.
GTTTTTTTTGTTAATCATCTCACCATTTCTGATCCAAGATAAGCCCGGTCCTGCTATTTTTGTGGCAAGAATCACTTTGTCACGGGTTTTGCGTGAGGCGAACCAATTACCGATAATGGTCTCGGTAGTACCATAAGTTTTATCACTGGGAGGGATGGCATACATTTCAGCGGTATCAAAAAAATTAATTCCCTGATTAAGCGCATAATCCATCTGCTCAAAACCTTGGTCTTGAGTATTTTGTAATCCCCACGTCATTGTGCCTAAACCAATTAGACTAATGTTTAAATTTGTACGACCAAGTTTTCGATATTTCATATTATTTATTGTATTCTAACTATTTTTCTGCGATTACCAACATCTCAAAATCTTCAGTAGTTAATTTCTCACTTCGACTGAAACTACCAAGTTTTGCACCAAAGATATCAATAGTCTTAAAATTGAGCGATTTTAAAAGCCAAGTTATTTCGGATGGCACATAATATCTTTCGTTACATGCTAGTTGTTTTTTGTTGCCAAAATCATCTACAATATGTGTAATGTTATGATCTCGAAATGTCATTAAATCAAATGAATGATTATTATATGTTGCAGCGTCTTCTTCTGTCTTTGAATCCATAAATTCTTTTACAGAATGAAATAAAGGAAACAGTCCATTCAATGTTGTAAATATCAATTTACCATTGGGTTTTAAAGCATTTGCAGCATTTTGCAGAATTTGAAAATTCATCTCATCTGTTTCCATCAGCGAGAATCCACCTTCACAAAGCATAATTGCTAAGTCAAATTCATTAGAAAAGTGAAGATTTCTGGCATCCTGTTTTTGAAAAACAATGTTCATATTTTCCCTAGATGCTTTGAGTTTTGCCTGTTTCAACTGAGATTCGGATAAATCAATCCCTGTGACAGAATAACCTCTTTTTGATAGTTCGATTGCATGTCTTCCTGTTCCACAACCAATATCTAGTATTGTTAATGCTTTATTAAAATTGATTTCCTTTTCTATAAAATCACATTCTCCGATTGTACCTTGGGTAAAACTTTCATTGTCATATTTATCAGCATAATTTTCAAATAATTCTTCATACCATTTTTTCATATTATATTACCTTTTCTAGATTATTTATGATCAGCTACAGTCAAAGTAATTTTGTATAACTTGTTCATTTTTTGATTTTCATTGAAATGGACTTATATCAAGCCTTTTAGATATTTTTGCCGTTGTTCCTTGCTAAATTTTTCAATTGCATATCTTAACATGGTTCTTGGCATTGTTTTGTAGTGTAATTTTAAGAATTCAGTTTCTTTCAATAAGTTTCTGTTGCCAATTTATCTTAACATCCAGCCTACTGCTTTATATATGGTTTTATCTTTATTTTCTAGGTACTTTCCAACAATATGTGGAGCAGTTAAGTAATGCAAATAGACGAATTTGGAATTTTATTCCGCCAAGGATGTTCTGATTCTAATTGTTTTGCCAACATAAATAATATCTTATCATTTCCAACTTCTGCCATAAAATGTGCTCCATGAGGCAAACCATTTTGATCCCAGTATAGTGGAACTGACATGGCTGGTTGCCCTGTAATATTCGCTATTGGTGTGAAAGGCATGTGATACAATAATTTCTCAATGAGAATCTCTAACGTATTTTTATTAATAGCCTTTTTAGCTAATCCTGTCACAATCATAAATTTCAGTAGCAATTTTTCAAAAACATTAAAGTCAAGATCATTGCTTCTTAGGGGTAAAGTTGCAACAGTAGGAGTTAAAATAACATCATATTTTTGATGTAGTATTGACATTTTTTGAGATGCAGTTTTCCATATTTTCAATGCTTGATTAACTTGATCCTGACTAATGCCACTTCCTGCAATGGACATAAATTTTGTATTGAATTCAATATCCAATTCATTTTCTTTAATTTTGAATAAAGTTGCCATATCAGTTATATTACCATGTGTACAATTAATAACGATTGTTATAAATGCACGCATTAATTCTCTTCCATCAAAGTTCCATTGCGTTGTTTCCACATCATGACCTAAATCTTCACAATATTTTGCTGCTAATTCTGCACTTTTAATACATTCAGCATGAACTTTAGTTTTTATTGGTGATTCTGTAATCAATCCAATTTTTAATTTTTTTTCCTCACATGTAGCTGAAAATAAATAGCTATTTTGTTTGGGATTTAATACTGAATAATCATTTCCTAGGTTTCCTGCAACCATATCAAGATAAGCAGCACTATCTCGAACTGAAATTGTAGAAACATGACTAACTACAGCACCAGCCCAAGCCTTAGTCATATCTTCATATTGATTTAGCCCTTGTGAAGGTTTGAATCCAAAAATTCCACAATATGATGCAGGAAGCCTGATAGAACCACCACCATCACTAGAATAAGCCATTGGAACAACTCTTGAAGCGACAACTACTGAGCTACCACCACTTGATCCACCTGAATTTTTTGATATATCCCAAGGGTTTAGGGTAGCACCAAAAGCCGTGGTTTTTGTTATAGGTGAATTACCGAATTCTGATGTGGTTGTTTTTCCGAATGTAATTAATCCAGCAGAATTAAGCTGATCTGCCATTCTGTTATTGTCATTTGGAACATATGACTTCATAGCATTGGTGCCATTTGACATTGGCATACCTTTAAATGCAAGCATTAAATCTTTTACTAAAAATGGAACACCGCAAAAAAGACTATTTTTATCTAAATTATTGATAAGTGTTTCTGCGAAAGAATTATCCTGATAGATAACAGCATTATACTTGTGATTAATTTTTGATAAGCGTTCATTTGCCTCAGCTAATAGTTCTTTAGCAGATACTTCTCCCTTTCTTACCAACTCTGCTAAGGCTAAAGCATCATATTGTTCATATTCTGGAAATTTGTTCATATGTTTGTACTTTTATGCCCAGTATATATTCCTAACATCTTAGAAGAAGAATCAGCAGTTTTATCTTTCAATTCACTATTAATCTCAGGTGTAAAAGTCATATTCACAACAATTAGACTTAAAAAAATTTTATGTACTGTTTTCATGTCTTACTCGCCACTAGTTAAGGAATTATAACATTGTATTATACAATGTTTCTGTTGCAAGAGATTTAATTTTATAGATAAGGTATCAATAGATAAATACCTTGGCCTAAAGACCTGTCAGGTTTTTAAAACCTGACAGGTCTGATAGTTTTGAGTTTTCTGAAAAGCTATATGATCAAAAACTAGTAGGGTGTATAAGCGCGATTACGTAACAAATGATCCAGCAACACAATTGCCAACATTGCTTCTGCGATTGGGGTAGCGCGAATTCCCACACAAGGATCATGACGACCAGTGGTAATTACTTCGATTGGATTGCCATGTATATCAATGCTCTTTCCGGGAATACGCAGACTAGAAGTTGGTTTTAAAGCAATATGAGCAATAATATCTTGCCCAGTAGAAATTCCACCCAAAATACCACCAGCATGATTACTTAAAAATCCTTCTGGTGTCATTTCATCTCTATGTTCCGTACCTTTTTGCTCGACGCTGGCAAAACCATCTCCAATTTCAACACCTTTGACAGCATTAATACTCATAAGAGCATGAGCAATCTCAGCATCTAAGCGATCAAATATAGGCTCTCCTAAACCTACCGGTACATTATTAGCAACCACAGTAACACGCGCACCAATGGAATTACCTTCTTTACGTAAGGCATCCATATAAGTTTCTAATTCAGAAACTTTATTAACGTCTGGACAAAAAAACGAATTATTACTTACTTCATTCCAATCAAACTGTTCAGGAACAATTGGACCTAATTGCGATAAATAACCACGTATCTGACATCCATAATGAACCTGTAAATATTTTTTTGCTATAGCACCTGCTGCAACACGTACCGCAGTTTCACGTGCAGAAGATCTTCCTCCACCGCGATAATCGCGAATACCATATTTTTTATGATAAGCATAATCAGCATGACCGGGTCTGAATTGATCCTTGATTTTACTATAATCTTTAGAACGTTGATCAGTATTTTCGATTAATAATCCAATTGGACAACCAGTAGTTTTACCCTCAAAAGTACCAGAAAGAATTTTAACGACATCATCCTCACGCCGCTGAGTAGTATGTCTAGAAGTACCCGGTTTACGACGATCTAAATCAACTTGCAAATCTTCCGCAGTTAAATCCAAACCCGAAGGGCAACCATCAACAATCCCACCGATAGCGGCACCATGACTTTCACCAAAAGTAGTAACAGTAAATAATTTTCCGAAACTATTGCCTGACATATTTTAAATTTCCATAATAAATTGCCTAATCCTATTATATATGATATTATTAAACTATGCAAACATATTATTTACCTGCAATTCAAAGTGTATTCAAAATAATTGAAAAAGATCAAGTTACTCCTGAAGAACGTGCGAGAATGTTTGATGAATATGGTGAAGAAGGGATTAGATATTAAAATGATTGCTGAAATTGCCGGGATAACAGAAAAGAAAGTGGAAATTTTGATAAAGTAGGGGCAATCCTTTATGGTTGCCCTTTCTTATTATCGGTTACATCTCTCTCTAGGAGAATTTATGATATTTTGATAACTATTAACATCAATATAACGTGGTTCATAATCTGCACCATTTCTTCGCAATAAACGAGTAAAAGCTCGTAAATGGTTTCTTGAGCCTCTAGTCAGATTTTGAAATACATATTTAATATCATCATTATCAGTTTGAGTTAAACTTTGTTCTAAATCAAAAATATCTAAATCTTCAATAGTAGCTCCAACTGTTAAAGCATCTACTAAGGAGTTACGCCCTTTTGCAACTAAGTCATTATAAAGGTTAGTAAATTGAGGATCAGCGAAAACACCAACAGTATCATCTACATAAGGATCTTCAATATTGTATTTTTTAAGCAAAGCTTTAATAGCATCCATATGCCTTTGCTCACTGCTAGAAATATTACTAAATGGTCGAAGTGACCATGTTTCATATAAAGTTATATAAACATCCCTAGCCAGTTTCTCTTCACCACGCATATGAATCAGATTTTCTGCTTCTTCTTTACTTAATTCTTGATATTTGAACTTAGTTAGTACTTCTTCTGGATTATGTCTCATGCCTCCTCTACCCATACCTTGACCATAACCCATACCTTGCCCATAACCATAGCCATTTTGTGCAGAACAAGCAGGTGCTGCTAAAGCTATACCCATAGCAGCAGAAAGACTAATTATTGTATTATTGCGTTTCATAATGTTATTTCCTTTTATTTATTCGACTGAAAAATCAACAATTTGCCCATTTAAAATAATCCTACCATCTGATAAACGATAACCAACTGATAATTGGTATCTACCTGCTGGTAAATTACCTTTATACACATCAAGTGTTTGAGCTTTACTTAATTCTAGTGGTGCTTGAGCAGCAGAAATGTTATTAAAACTACCATCCCAATTTTTCCAATTACCAGCTTCATCACGCATTAACATTAAACTTTGTTTACTATCAATTGATGTCCAAGCTACAATAATAAATAATTCAGCAGTTTGCCCTACATGACTTGTCTCTGTTTGAAAAGTAACAGCAATGGTTGCTTCATCGTTTTGAGACAGAATATCACCATTGTTAAGTGAAGCTTTGAATTTGGAATTATTAGTAACACTATAATTCAGAATATAATCTACTTCATATTCTAATAAATGCTGAGCTTTATAGGTATCACCTAAAGATTCAATATTACGTACAAAAGCCTTTAAATGATTATAAGAACCATTCATTAAATTTGTATAAACAATTTCTAATGCTGGATTATTAGTTTCAGCTAGAGCTTGTTGCAAATCTTTTATATCAACTTCTTCGACTAAAGCACCTACATGTAATGCTTCTATTTGTGAAGTCTTACCACGTGTTACAAGAGTATCATATAAATTTTGAATATCAGAATTAGTAAAAACACCTACTGGTTCTTGCACTGGATCAGATAAACCATAACTATCCATTAAAAATTTAATTTGATCCATATGTTGTTGTTCAGCTTTGGAAATATTCTGAAATACCGCGATTTGCCAAACATCATAAAGGCTAATATAAACATCTCTAGCCAGTTTTTCTTCTTCACGCATAAAAGATAGGGCCTCTATCTCAGCTTCAGATAATTTAATTTCAGTGTTTACTTCTAAAAGCGGAACACTGTTGCTTATTAGTGGCATAGTGATTAAAATCATCGCTATTAAACTTTTCATAACTACTTTCCTTTACATTTTGATTGATGATCATTAAAACAAAAAAATGTAAACTGCTTATGTCTGAAATCGCTTTTATTGTTAGAAAATTTGTCTAATCGCCGCTTGTTTACATTAGCTTACAATTTATGAAAAACCAACTTGATCACATTGTCATTCTCGATGATGACCCTGAAATTTGTAATTTATTACGAGAATATTTAGAAAAAAACGGTTTGCGAGCAACAACCGTAAATAATGGCAAAGCCTTATGGCGAATGCTTGATGAAAAACATATAGATTTGATAGTATTAGATTTAATGTTACCGGGAGAGGATGGTTTAGAATTATGTCGCAACTTACGCGCTCGTTTAAATATACCCATTATCATTCTCAGTGCTTTAGGAGAAGAAACTGATCGTATCATTGGCTTAGAAATGGGCGCAGATGATTATCTGGCTAAACCTTTTAATCCTCGCGAATTGTTAGCGCGAATTAAGGTAATATTACGTCGTAGCAGAACCTTACCCGGGCGCGATGATACAGAAATAGTATCACAATTAGTATTTGCAAATTGGACACTAGATTTAACGACTCGTCACTTAATATCACCAGAAAAAGTTGTTATCCCTTTAAGTGGTGGTGAATTTAGATTATTGCGAGTATTTTTAGAACATGCCAAGCGAGTATTAACACGAGATCAATTATTAGAACTAAGTCAAGGGCGAGAAGCTCAAGCATTTGATCGTAGTATTGATGTATTAGTAGGGCGTTTACGTCGCCACTTAGGGGAAAATGCTAGAGAACCACGTATTATTCAAACAGCACGAGGTGCTGGATATATTTTAGCCGCTGATGTACAAAACTTAAAATAATTAAACCATGCAATTATTACCATCTTCTTTATTTGGCCGCTTAGTATTAGTATTATTCATTGGCTTATTATTATCTCAATTGCTTAGTAGCATTATTCTTTTCAAAGCTAGGCAACAGCAAATTTCTAAAATTCAACAGAAGCATTTAAGTCAACGTATTTCTGGAACTTTACAAGTTTTAGATTCTTTAGCAAGCAAAGATAGAATGCAATTTATCAAGTTATTTGATACATTACGATTACGAGTAATTTTAAACTTATCAGCTCCTAAGCCCAAGGATTGTCTGCCAGTAACACAAAGTTTCTTAGAAACTATTGATCGATCTTTATGTCTGATTGAATTTGAAAAACCAGCTAGTCATCCACCTTTTCTGGTAAAAATACAATTACAAGACGGTAGTTGGGTTGGTTTTAAACATATTCATCCAATAAAAGAAACAATACCACCTCCGTGGAGATTATTAACAATTCTAGTAATCTTATTAATAACAGTACTTATTTTATCCTTATTAGCGGTACGATGGCTGACACGCCCATTAGCTATTTTAGCTGAAGCCGCTGAACATTTAGGTAGAGATATTCATCAGCCGCCATTATCAGAAAATGGACCTATAGAAGTACGTCGCGCTGCTTACGCTTTTAATACTATGCAAGCACGATTAAGTCGCTATTTAGAAGATCGCGCTCGTATTCTAATTGCAGTTTCTCATGATTTAAAAACTCCTATTACACGTTTACGTTTACGAGTTGAACAATTAGAAGATGACAAGTTGCGTAACAGTTTTATAAGAGATTTAGATGATATGCAAAGCATGACAACAGCAACTTTAGATTTTATGCGAGGTTTAGAAAATACAGAACAAGTTCAAACTTTAGATATTTGTGCATTATTGGAAAGCTTGCAAGCCGATTATGAAGAAATGGCAAAACCATTTACAATTCAAGGCGATATTCCTAAACCTTATCCAGCACGCCCCTTATCTCTCAAACGTTGTCTAGTAAATCTAATTGACAATGCTCATAAATACGGACAACAAGTAACAGTAAGCCTCAAAAATCAACCTGAACAATTACAAATTACCATTGCAGACCGAGGTGCGGGTATTCCAGAAACAGCTTTAGAAACAGTATTTGAACCATTTTATCGCCTAGAAACATCTCGCAGTCGTAGCACAGGAGGAACCGGTTTAGGATTAAGTATAGCAAGAAACATTGCCCGCTCACATGGTGGAGAAATAATTTTACGTAATCGTATTAACGGAGGGCTTGAGGCTATTTTGTCATTGCCACGAATATGATAAAATCCTAATTATGCAAAACACATATATAATTCTAACAATAATTAGTTATTTTTCTCTATTAATCTTAATTTCCTTTTTAACTGGAAAACACGATGATAATAAAACTTTTTTCTTAGGCAACAAACAATCTCCTTGGTTTGTAGTTGCCTTTGGGATGATTGGTACCAGTCTTTCTGGAGTCACTTTTATCTCAGTGCCCGGTTGGGTTGACAGTAGTCAATTTTCCTATATGCAAATGGTATTTGGCTATTTATTTGGTTATTTAGTTATTGCTACCGTATTAATGCCTCTATATTATCGCTTGAATTTAATTTCTATTTACAGTTATTTAGAACAACGTTTCGGTTTTTGGTCATATAAAACTGGTGCTTTCTTTTTCTTATTATCTCGAACCGTTGGTGCCGCTTTTCGTTTATATTTGGTTGCAATTGTTCTGCAATTTATCCTTTTTGATGCGTGGCATGTACCTTTTTTTGTTACAGTTATTATAACAATTCTGTTAATTTGGCTTTATACATTTAAAGGTGGAATTAAAACAATAATTTGGACTGATACTCTGCAAACATTATTTATGTTGTTAGCGGTTATAATGACTATTATCTTGATTGTAAATAATATGAATTTAACTGTTAAAGATTTATATGATAATGAATATTCACAGATTTTTTTCTTTGATGATTGGCGCGATCCTAAATATTTTTTAAGGCAATTTCTGGCAGGAGCTTTTATGGCGATTGTTATGACAGGGCTTGATCAAGATATGATGCAAAAAAATCTCAGTTGCAAAAATCTTAAAGCGGCGCAAAAAAATATGTTTTGGTTTAGCATCATACTAGTATTTGTAAATTTTGTATTTCTAGCACTTGGAGCTTTATTATATCAATATGCAAATCTAAAAGGTATAACTGCAACAGGCGATAATTTATATCCAATGATTGCTATCAATGGAGAATTAGGTATAGTTGTAAGCTTATTATTTATTTTAGGTTTAATTGCAGCCGCTTATTCCAGCGCAGATTCTGCATTAACGGCATTAACAACTTCTTTTAGTATTGATTTTCTAAAACTAAATGAAAACCAAGTAAAACTCCGCCAATTAGTGCATTTTGGATTTTCAGTGCTATTAATAATAGTGATTTTAGTATTTAAAGCAATTAATGATCAAAGTATAATAAGTATGTTATTTACCGTAGCAGGTTATACTTATGGTCCATTATTAGGATTATATGCTTTTGGTTTATTTACCAAATGGCAAGTGAGAGATAGTTATGTACCAATTATCGCTATACTTGCGCCACTAATTTGTTATATATTGAATGTAAATGCCGAACAATGGTTTGGATTTAAATTTGGATTTGAACTGTTGATTATTAATGGATTATTAACCTTTTTTGGCTTGTTGATGTTGATTCATATAAACAAATGATGTATAATTACAAAAAACACGTAATATTTAAATTACTTATTAGACATAAACTGGTTCAGGCTTGGATGGAAATACATAAAGATGAACTTGTGGCTGATTGGGAATTAGCAGTATCTGGAGAACAACCATATAAAATAGAACCATTGAGGTGAAATAATGAATCCAAGAGTAATCAAAGTTTCAACCACCAACAATTATCAATTAAATCTTTTATTTAGTAATGGTGAACAAAGAGTTTATGATTGTTCTAAGCTTCTTGGTTTTGGCGTGTTCAAAGAACTAAAAAACAAACATTATTTTACTCAAGTAAGAGTAGTTGATGGCACAGTGGTATGGCCTAATGAGCAGGATATTTGCCCTGATACGCTCTACTTGGATTCAGTAAAATTAAAATAGCCAATGTGACTGGCTTAAGTTTGGAAAGGATTAAAACACTATCCTAAATATCAAAGATGATTTTATCAAATAATAATGACAACAAATGGATGCGTCATGCTCTGCAATTAGCAGAACTTGCCGCCGCTCAAGGTGAAATTCCAGTAGGAGCCGTGATAGTTCAAGATAATATCTGTATTGCAGAAGGTTGGAATCAAGCTATTATGTCTAATGATCCTACAGCTCACGCTGAAATTGTCGCCTTACGCAAAGCGGCACAACATAATAAAAATTACCGTTTAGTTGATGCAACTTTATATGTTACTCTTGAACCTTGCACCATGTGTGCTGGTGCAATTATACAAGCGCGAATTAAACGTATAATATTTGGAGCTTATGACAATAAAGCAGGAGCCGCTGGTAGCCGCTTTGATATTTTAAGAGACACCCGTCATAATCATCATCTTGAATGTATCAGCGGCATCTTGGCTGAAGATTGCAGCAGATGCCTGACAAATTTTTTTAAACAGCGTCGAGGCTAAGCTAAAAAATAGACAAACTGATAACCTTCTGTAAATATAGAAAAATCAGTTTTGTCTAGCGACAATTTTATTGCTTTTTTAATATCTTCAATATTATCAGTTTTGTGGTTTAAATCTAATCTTAACATTCGGAAAATTTGATTAATACTACGAAGTATTTTAACCGATATTAGCTCACCAGAAGTGTTAGCTCGTTCAATTAAAAGCATAAAAAATGCTTCAGTTTTATCTGTTAATAACTCTGGGGTTTTTTGTAAAATTTGAACACGTGTTTCTAAGGTTGGTGCCTGTAACCATTTCAAAATATTTGAAAATATTTCTTTGAAATCATTTTCAATTAAGACTTGCTTAGCTAATTGCTTAGCCGTATGTAGTAAAATAATGTCATTGTTAGATAAATTTAATCTAACTGTATGTAATAATTGACGACGGCTTCTATAAAAATCTTTTAAAAGATTATCGCCATCATGATCAGCATCTTGAATCAGATCATCAAATATTTCTTCGATAAAACTAGTAATTAAATGTGGATTTTTTAATAAAACCGTTATACCTTCATCTGGTGTTGGAGCGTTAAATAAAAATTCTTCTAATGCTGGTTCAACATCTTGTAATGCAAAAGGGTAATTATTTTTCATAAGGGTTTACTCATTTTAGACATTTCAAGCAATTTACCATAATTTTGCAATTCATCTACAAACACTTCTCCAAAATAGTGAGTTATATCGTTCATATTTGAGAAACTTATAATGCTGTTAAACATAAAAGTAGCATTACCTGATAAATACACTGAATAGCCATCCTGATTAGTAGCTTGGCAACGAACTAAGCCACCTCTATTATAAACATCTATGCTTTTATCAAATTGATAATGTCCTAATAAACAATATATTAGCGAACTGGCTGACATGCCGCTACCACACGAATTAGTTAAACCAACTCCTCTTTCATAAGTTCTAACGAATATCGCGCCATCATCTAATATTTGACAAAAATTAATATTGGTTCCATTAGGAAACAGTTCTGGATGTTGATTTGCTTTTGTTCCTATATCTTCAAGCTCATAATCTGAAATTTTATCAACAATTGCAACAATATGAGGGTTAGGCATATGTACTTCAGTAAATTTTAAATTTTCTGATAGTGCCGGTAATACTTGATTAATACATTCTGTATTTAATGAAACGCCGGTTAATTTAGCTTTATAAGTTGCTACATCTGGATGTATATTATGATCTTTTTCTACTTGAGAAACAGCTTTCAGTGTTTCGATTGAAACACTATCTTTTTCTAAAAATTCACAAGCAAACCTACCAATACATCTTAAACCATTGCCACACATTTCAGCTTCTGAACCATCTGGATTAAACATCCTCATAATTCCATCAGCCTTATCACTATTTTGAAAAAATAGTATGCCATCTGCTCCTAAGATACCATTTCTATCACAAAGTACATTGGATAAGTTTTTCCTTTGTTCTTCAGAAAATAAGATCTTATGATATTCATCAATTAAAATAAAATCATTTCCAGAGCCATGACATTTTAGTATGTTGATTTTCATGTTAATTTAATTTAATTATGGACCAAAACCGGGAACGCTGAATTTACGACCATTACTTTGAACAGTTAAATATAATTCAATATCAGCATATTCTGCTGCGTCTGGCGGTAAATCATTCGCACGAGCCGCTAAATTACACCACTGAATTCGTGTACTAAAATCCCAAATTGCATCTCTACCTGAACGATAAGTCGGATAGTGATCTATCATACCAGTAAAACTTTTTATATATTGCCCACGGATCCATTTACCGCTATTTTTTTTATGACAATCAGTACAAGCAAAATTAAGTTGTCCAATTTTAGTTTGTGTTAGAGTTTCTCCTCGTTTTAAAGCAAGACTGCTATTAACATCACTGGTATCAACAGCAATTTTTTGCCCATTGGCGAGATTACGTAAATAGATGGCTAGAGCTATATTTTCTCCGCTTTGTAGCAAATATTTAACCCCTGTGGTGGCGCGAGCATGACGAGTAATAAATTCTTCTATGCCAATTATTTTGTTTAAACGTGTTTCAAACTTAGGCATTGTAACCGCCCATTTTGCAAAACTAGCTTTAGGATTTTGATGGCATTTTTGACAATTTTCAATAAATAAATCTGTGCCTGTTTCCAACTCAAACATTGCAGGATTTTCAAATTCATCTAAATTGTCCACATTGTTCTTCGGTATTGGACGTTTTTTAAATTGTACTGGGATTGTAAGTGTTTTTAGATAGGATACAATATCCTTAATTTCATCTGTAGTTAAAATATTATGCGCACCCCAAGGTGGCATGACAGTATTAGGATTATAGATTCTAGGATCATAAATATAATTGAACAAGAATTGATCGGGTAAATGCCATGATCCAATAAATGATAAATTAATACCGATATTACCCGGTTGAGAAACATCAGGTAAAATATGACAAGCAACACAATTACCTTTTTTTCTATTTGCTACTAATTTTTTACCATTAGCAGGATTAGCTTTGATGCTAGATGTTATCGGCTGGATAACTGGAACCGGTTTTTTTACAGTGTGTTGCAAATTATTATAGTTACTCCAATCAATTTGTGACCATGTATTATTACGTTTCCAAGGTGTTATAGTAGCAATATTTTCTATGTCTAATGGTACTGATACAGGCATTTCTGCCGCCATTAATGATAATGGCATTAACAATAATAATAAGTTTAATTTATTATACTTCAATTTAACCCCCATATTGGAGAAATTAAGATGGAAATTTATGAACCATTAAATCAATCATTAAAACATGTTGGTTCTTTAATGGATGCCGCTGAAACTCATGGTATTTTATGCGGATTATTATGTGTATCTCAATCTGCTTCCGAAAATATTTGGATAAAACATGTTCTTGGAGAAACTGCTATAGAAGATGGTTTAGCCTTTAAATGCCAGCAACAATTACAACTTGTGAAAAATTATACCATAGAACAATTGGAATCCCCAAATTATGAATTTATGCCTTTACTACCTGATGATGAGATTTCATTATTAGAACGTACTCAAGCTTTAGGTGGATGGTGTGAAGGGTTTTTATTTGGTTTTAGTTTAACTAAAAATGAATTAGATGATTTATCAGATAATACCAAGGATTTTATTGATGATATTATTTCTGTATCACATATAGCACCAACTGAGGATAATGAGGAAAATGAAGAAAACTATATGCAAGTAGTGGAATATATTAAGGTAGGTGTCATTAGTTGCTATGATTCAAAATGAATTTATAGCGCGAAATGTGGTATAATTAACAGTAAAATTAACTGTTAATCTATAAGTAAAGAAATCAATGCTTGACTTCGCCAAAGAAATCCATCCCGTCAATATTGAAGACGAAATGAAACAATCCTACCTCGATTATGCGATGAGTGTAATCGTTGGTAGAGCATTACCAGATGTACGTGATGGGCTAAAACCCGTGCATCGACGTTCATTATATGCAATGCACGAATTGGGTAATGTTTGGAATAAACCTTATAAAAAATCTGCGCGTGTTGTAGGTGATACATTAGGGCGTTTTCACCCTCATGGTGATTCTTCTGTGTATGACACTATTGTGCGTATGGCACAGCCATTTTCCTTGCGTTATTGCCTAGTAGATGGGCAAGGAAATTTCGGTTCTATTGATGGTGATAATGCTGCTAGTATGCGTTATACCGAAGTTAGAATGGCTAAAATTGCTCATGAGTTGCTAACTGATATTGATAAAGAAACTGTTGATTTTAATCCAAATTATGATGAATCAGAATTTGAACCAACAGTTTTTCCTGCCAGAATTCCTAATTTATTAATTAATGGCACCAGCGGTATTGCCGTGGGTATGGCAACTAATATTCCGCCGCATAATTTAGGCGAAGTTATTAACGCTTGTATTGCTTTAATTGATGATTCTGATTTATCTATTGAAGCATTAATGCAATATATACCCGGTCCAGATTTCCCTACTGCTGCTATAATTAATGGTGCCAATGGTATTACTGAAGCCTATCATACTGGGCGAGGTAAAATTTATCTTCGCGCTCGCAGTCACACTGAAGAAGATGATAATGGTCATCAAAAAATTATAGTCACAGAATTACCTTATCAAGTTAATAAAGCGCGTCTGCTTGAAAAAATAGCAGAATTAATTAAAGATAAAAAAATTGAAGGCATTAGTGCTTTACGCGATGAGTCTGATAAAGATGGAATTCGTATAGTCATTGAAATACGACGTGGTGAAATTGCAGATGTAGTATTAAATAATTTATTTAAATATACTCAAATGCAAAACGTGTTTGGTATTAATATGGTTGCTCTAGTTGATGGAGAACCGCGTTTATTATCTTTAAAGCAATTAATAGAATATTTTATTCGCCATCGACGCGAAATCGTTACACGACGCACTCTGTTTGAATTAAAGAAAGCTAGAGAAAGGGCGCATATTTTAGAAGGTTTAGCTATAGCTTTAAAAAATATAGACTCAGTCATTAAAATTATTAAAGCAGCTAAAACGCCACAAATAGCACGGGAACAATTGTCTGGCAGCTATACCTTATCAAAAGTTCAAATACAAGCTATTTTAGATTTACGCTTACACCGAATAACTGGATTAGAACAAGACAAAATTATTGAAGAAATTAAAAATTTATCTATTCGGATTACCGACTTATTAGATATTCTGGATAACAATGAACGCTTGATGAAAGTCATACGTGCAGAATTAATTGCAGTGCATGATGAATATGCTGATAAGCGACAAACTGAAATACTAATAGATAGTATTAATTTAAGTATAGAAGATTTAATTACTGAAGAAGATGTAGTTGTTACCTTGTCTCTGGAAGGTTATATTAAAACCCAAGCAGTTAATACTTATACTTCTCAAAAACGCGGTGGTAAAGGTAAATCAGCAACTAAAATTAAACAAGAAGATGTAATTGATAAACTATTTATTGCTAATACTCATGATACAATTTTATGTTTTAGTAGCTTTGGGCAAGTTTATTGGTTAAAAGTTCATCAATTACCATTAGCCAGTCGTAATTCACGCGGTAAACCGATTATTAATTTATTAGCCTTGGATGAAAATGAACGTATAAATACAATTTTGCCTGTACGTGAATTTACTGAAGATAAATTTGTCTTTATGGCAACTTCTAAAGGCACAGTTAAGAAGACTGCTCTTATAAACTTTTCACGCCCTCGTTCTAATGGAATTATCGCAATTAATTTAGATGATAATGATCAATTAATTGGAGTAGATATAACAGATGGGCAACAAGATGTAATGTTATTTAGTAAACGCGGCAAAGCAGTACGTTTTAAAGAAGAAAAAGTACGTGCAATTGGGCGAACAGGGCGTGGTGTACGTGGTATTAGATTAGCGGATGAAGATCAAGTAATGTCGTTAATTATTACACACACTGGCGGTACTGTATTAACTTCTACGGTTAATGGTTTTGGCAAACGCACACCTGTGGATGATTACCCAACAAAAGGGCGTGGCGGCAAAGGCGTAATAGCTATCAAAACCTCAGAACGTAATGGTGAAGTGGTAGGTGCCTTGCAAGTTGAAGATAATGATGACATTATGTTAATAAGTGATCGTGGTACTTTAGTCCGTACTAAAGTTGAAGGTATTTCAGTAGTAAGTCGTAATACCCAAGGAGTAAACTTGATTACTTTAAGCAAAAAAGAACAATTAGTCGGTTTATGTAAAATCTTAGAGTTAGAAATAGAAGAAGAAGAAGAAACAGAAACAGAAGAAGAAACAGGGGAATAAAAAATATGAATCACGAAGTAACTGCTATAACTTGGATCTTATTAATTGTAGCTATAATTTTAGAAGTACTTGGTACTATTTCAATGAAATTATCAGATGGTTTTACTAAAATTGGACCAATTATAGCGATGTTAGGATTTTATGCTGTTGGTTTAAGTCTATTAGCATATGTTATTAAAACTATAGATATTAGTATAGCATATGCTATATGGTCAGGTTTAGGCACTGCTTTAATCGCAATTATTGGCTTTTTATGGTTTAAAGAAACAGCAACTACGATTAAAATCATATCAATAGCATTGATAGTTGTAGGAGTTATTGGGTTAAATTTGGATGTTAGCTCATCATAAGTTCCAACAAACCTGACAGGTTTTAAAAACCTGTCAGGTTTAAAAGCATAGGAATTAAAATTTGTATAAATCATATTCATTTATAATGAAAAATTTAGGATTTGATGCGAGTATTTCTAAATTTTTAAAAGAAATTAATATAGCTAATGAAAATTATAAAAATATTTTAGATGTTGGCTGTGGCACTGGTGTCATTGGTTTAAGTTTGGCTGAAAGATATACGAATTCTTCAATTTTATTCACTGATATAAATAAAAATTTGCTTAATCAAGCCAGAAATAATGCTGAGAAAAAAAAGATTGAAGCGAAAAGATTATTTTTTGGAATATCTGATATAACAACTCCTAAAAAAATAACTTCAACAAATTCAATTATTTTAAAAGATGCTACATTTGATATAGTTGCAACAGGTGCTGTTATTGGATATTCACAAAATCAAAAGCAGACAATAGAAGATTTACTAAGTTTGGTAAAACCAAATGGATATTTTATCAATATTGAAATGAATGAAGGTTTTTTCGGCAAAATGGTATCAAAGAAATATAAATATCCAATAATGCCACTTTCAGAGATAGAAAAATTAATAAAATTAAATGGATTTGAACTTGTCTCAATTCCAGTAACAACTTTTCCTGCAAAGTTGACTAGAACTTGCTATGTTGCACGTAAGCTTTGAGCAATTCATTTTTTTATTAATTTCATATCAATACCAACATTTTTATCCTTAATAATGACGCATTGATATTTATTTTTATAATTAGGATGTTGAGCTTTAATCACATATTTTCCGGGTTTTAGACGAATACCATCTTTATATCTAGGTTTAATATTCATGATTTTAACATCACTATTAGTAGGTTTAGTTTTTACTGTCAAACTATATGTTTGACCAAAACTCCAATTGACTTCAAAACCATTGATTATTATCATATAAAATATGAAAAATATTGCCCAAAATGCTGTAGCTTGCATCCATCCTATTTCTCTTCCATTGGCAATATCTTTTTGAATTTCTTGTTTCTCACGTTCAATTTGTTTTTCCTTATTTTCTAATTGCTTTATTTGATTTGCTTCAAAATCTTTTTGTTTTTTTGTAGTTTCTACTGTTGCATCTTTGGCTTTGGTGTTTTGCTCAGTTTTTAATTTTGTTAATTTATCTTTGTTATCTTTGTGGAATTTTGTTAATTGAGCCGCTTGATTTTTTTGAAAATTCGCAAGTTCCTCGCTTGATTTCTGTTCAAATTCTTTTAATCTTTTACTATTATAAATAATAAATAAAAATGAATACATTACTACTAAAATCATTTAATAATAACCCTATTAATATTTTCTATTACTTTTTCTGGTGGTAAAGTTTGATAACAACTCGGCGAGACGCTAGTCGCGCCGCGATAAGTACATTTTTTATTAAAACAAGGAGCGCAGGCAAAATCTGTTTGTAAATGTATTTGTTTTAAACCGTAAGTACCTGTTAATGATGGTGCTGTTGCTCCATATAATGTTACTGATGGTATATTCAAGGCAGCGGCAAGATGGGCTAAGCCAGTATCTACTCCAATTACAGCTTTAGCTTGTGTTAATTCTTTAGCAATATTATATAAAGTACTTTTAGCTATTATATGAATATTTGAATTTATTGCTGCAAGTTTTTGAGCGCGTTTATATTCTTGAACATTTCCCCAAGGTACAGCAATCTCAAAACCATGCTCTATCATCTTATGTGCCAATTTAACCCAATATTCATAGGGCCAATGTTTGCTTTGCCAAGTTGTTCCATGCAAAAATATAATTTTTGACTTTGGTGATATGGCTTGAAAATGTTGAATTATACCATAATTAGGCTGGTCTTTCGGTGGAGTATAATCTAAAGCCGCTGCAAATAATTGTCTTAATCTGGTTACTGCATGTTGATTTTTAGGAATATTATAACTTTGCTGATATACTAAAGCGGCTAAACCTTCACGCGCTGATTTAAAATCAAATCCACAACGAATACCTTGTGCCTTATAAGTTATAAATGCACTTTTTAATAAGCCTTGTGCGTCAATAATTTTATCATATTTTTGTTGTTGTAATTTTAGGATAAAATTATGCCAAATACCAGTTGATAATGTTTGCCAAATTTGTTTGCGCCATCGCCGTAGTGCTATAGGTATAACTTGTTTAACCGCTGGATGCCATGTTGGAATTTCAGCAAAGGCTTCTTCTACTACCCAATCAACTTCTAAATCAGGATAATGTTGTTGTGCATCAGTTATGGCTGGTAAAGTATGGATAACATCCCCTAATGAAGAAGTTTTAATTATTAAAATACGCATTAAATATGAAAACAGATTCTAGTGAAAAATTACAAAAAGTATTGGCTCGCGCTGGCTTAGGCTCAAGACGTGAAATTGAACAATGGATTCGAGATGGGCGTATAAAAGTTAATAAAGATATAGCTCATATTGGAGAACGAGTTAATTTAAAAGATAAGATTAGTGTTGATAATCGTCAAATAAATATTTTAAATATAAAAGATGCACCTCAAAAGATTTTATGTTATCACAAACCAGCGGGTGAAGTTTGTACTCGCAATGATCCTGAAAAACGTAAGACTATTTTTGATAATTTACCGCCGCTGAAAAGGGCGCGTTGGATTAATGTTGGGCGTTTAGATTTTAATACTTCTGGTTTGTTGTTATTAACAACTGATGGTGAATTAGCAAATCGTTTAATGCACCCTTCTTCTAATATTGAACGTGAATATGCAGTAAGAATATTAGGTGAAGTTAATCTTGATATGATAAAACGTTTAACTGAGGGGGTTCAATTAGAGGATGGTATGGCGAAATTTAAAAGTATTAAAGAAGCTGGTGGTAGTGGGGCTAATCATTGGTATCATGTGATATTAACTGAGGGGCGTAACCGTGAAGTTCGCCGTTTATGGGAATCTCAAGATGTTACTGTCAGCCGTTTGATTAGAATTCGTTTTGGAGCAATTTCTTTACCTCCACGTTTGCGTGTAGGTAAATATGTAGAACTTGATGAGCAGAGTAAGCGGTTGTTGTTAAAATCAGTTAAACACTAACATAGTAGCTGTTTGATTGATATGCCCTATATATGATTCTCCATAGGTACTCAAACCTATGGTGGGAATATCAGCAAAAATTTGCCCATAGTCTTCCATTAAATTTTTTGCTTCTAATTCTAATGTTCTTAAGATGCAATGGAAGTTAATTATAACTGATATTGAACCCATTTCTTTTTGTTTATTTTCAAGTGCTTGTTTGGTATCAGCAATCATATCTTGAGCTTTTAGCAATGATAGTTCTGTATCTTCTAAAACATTACAATAGAATACAATATTTTGATCTTGAATTTGTTGTGGGCTGCGCACATAAGGTTCATCTCCTACCATTAAACCTACTGGATTCAGCATAAAATTATTTGCAGCATCTTCTACTGAACAACCAACAGCTTCGGCATAAGCTACAGTGGCTGGTTTATTATTAAATTCAATAATTGTTCTTTCTGACTCATTAACTTTAGTAGCAATCAATTTTTTATCTAATTCACAAAAACTTTGTGTTTTAAGTATGTCAAATTTAACTTTTGGTTTCATTAATGCTAACAAGGCTGCATCAGAATAAGCCTTGCCATTAGCATAAACATAAGTTTTTTCAAATTTAAGATCATCGCCAGCAGAGCCACCAACAAATAATAGATTAGTTAGATCACCTACCCTATCCATAATTCTTTCTTCAGCACCGCTAAGCCCATCAATTAGAATAATACCAACATATTGGTTAATATCCATTGTTAGAACTTCTTGATTAAAGTGCTGTTTAAATTTAGCAAATGCGTGATCAACGCCTTCAGTTTCTCCATTCGAGATATTTTCAACTATTTGAATATCAATATCTTCAATTATATTGGCATTAAATGCCATTGCGACTATTGAATTTTTTAACATTTTACCTGTAACAATTTCACCAGCAGTGGTACAACCAAATACTGGTATATTTTGAAAGGCTGTTTGCATTTGTGCCGCTGTTTGATCAGGATCAAATGTTGATGATGCAAAAAAAAGCACCATTTTCGCATCAAATTCACCGATTTGTTGTTTTAAATCTTGAGTAATTTCATCAAGATTTTCTTGATTACTGTAGGCTGTGATCACATTCATTATAATTTCAATCCTAATTCTTCTGCTAATTTGTCCAATTTGTTAATTACATTGATATTATCAGGTGATTCAGAAGTATATTTATCAGGATTAATTCCTTTTAAAATTAATTTAATTTTAATTGTGCTAGCGATAATATGACTGCCTTGCGCCCTCTGTTCAATGATTGTGTCAATCATGTCTTTGATTTTACCCGGCATTTTTATCTTCTCATTTTTAATATTGTTGTGCTAAATCAGCATAATGTGTTGCTGAATATTCAAAATATTCCATTTCTTTAGTAGTTAATGGGCGTATTTTTTTTACTGGATTACCTAGCCATAAATAGCCACCTTCTAATTCTTTACCCGGAGGCACTAGGCTACCAGCACCCAATAAAGTATAAGCTTTTAATATTGCACCATCTAATACAATAGATCCAATACCAATTAAACAATGGTGTTCTATGGTACAGGCATGTAAATTAACTTGGTGTCCAACTGTAACAGCTTCACCAATAACTAAGGCTTGTCCTCCCGGACAATATTGGCTATCATGGCTAACATGTAAAACGCTATTATCTTGAATATTGGTACGTGCGCCAATGTTAATACTATTAATATCACCTCGGGCTACTACCATTGGCCATAAAGAGGCATGTTCTCCAATTGTCACATCTCCTATGACTAAAGCCATAGGATCTATATAAGCACTAGCGGCAATTTTTGGTGTTTGGTTTTTATAATTGCGAATTGGCATTTTTATCAATACGCGCTCTAATTACGCGCTCTAATTCATCGACTAAGTCTTCATTTTTGACTTTATAATCAGCTTTACCATCAATATATAATAAATTATTGGGGCTACCACCTGCTAATCCAATATGTGCTTCTCGCGCTTCTCCCGGTCCATTTACCACACAACCTATAACAGCTACATCTAGTGGTTCTAACACATTTTCAAGACGCTGCTCTAAAGCATTAACTGTTTTTATAACATCAAAATTTTGACGTGAGCAAGATGGACAAGCAATTAGGTTAATACCTTTTTGACGGATATGCAGACTTTTTAAAATATCAAAGCCAACCTTGATTTCTTCTACTGGATCTGCGGCTAATGAAACTCGAATGGTATCACCAATACCTTCAGCTAATAACATGCCTAAACCAATAGCTGATTTAACAGCTCCAGCGCGAAAACCTCCAGCTTCAGTAATGCCTAAATGCAGCGGCTGTTCTATTTGTGAAGCTAGCTGTTTATATGCTGCTACCGTCATAAATATTTCTGATGCTTTGAGACTAACTTTGAAATTAGAGAAATTGAGTTTCTCTAATATCTCAATATGGCGAAAAGCTGATTCAACTAAAGCTTCTGCTGTTGGTTCACCATATTTTTTTTGCAAATCTTTTTCCAAGGAACCGGCATTGACACCGATACGAATTGGAATACCGTTATCTTTCGCGCTTTCTACCACAGCTCTGATACGATCTTCGCGTCCAATATTTCCCGGATTAATTCGCAGACAATCCACGCCTAATTCAGCTACTTTCAGGGCAATTTTATAATCAAAATGAATGTCAGCGACTAATGGAATATTAGTTGCTTGTTTTATTTTACCAAAAGCATCAGCAGCTTCGAGGGAAGGCACAGATACTCGCACAATATCAGCACCTGCATTTTGCAGGGCATTAATTTGTGCTACTGTGGCTGTCACATCGCAAGTTTCTGTATTTGTCATACTTTGTACAGAAATAGGTGCATCTCCACCTACTGCTACATTGCCAACATTAATTTGTTTAGATAAACGGCGTTTCATTTAATAGTTTTATTCTTCTTTTTTTCCAATAATATAATAGCCATCATCTCTTGAAAACTGTCTTATATTTTTAGTTTCACTAAGATATTCAATATCGATTCTATTATTACCAACCTTAATCTTATAAGGAGGAGTACCTTTTACTGGTAAAACTTGATCTTTATTGCCTATACCTTCATACAGTTGTTTTCCATCACTATCTTTAATTCTCATCCATACTCGTCTGTTAAAATGTACTGTTAAGGTATGATCTAGTTCTACAGGAGAAGTTTCTTCTATTTCCTTTGTGATTGTTTGGGAATTAGATGTAGCTTCTGTTATTGTTCCTGTTTGTGTAGTATCTTGAGATACTATTTGAGTAGCTGTAGCATTATTAGTGCCATTATTAATGTTATTTTCAGTTGGAACTGGGGTTCCAACATTTTGATTAGCCCACGGCTCGGTAGTTGTTGGATCTACTTGAGCAACAGAATTTTCTGTCTCCTCAGCTGTATTAGAATAAAATTGCCATACAACCATTAGGATTATTAGACTTATAACTAGTAGAATACTAACCAGTTTCGGCCATAAATCTAGGCTAGTTGTTTGTTTTTGTGCTGTTATTTTAGGAGTAGCTATTATTGTTTTTGGTTTTTGTGATTTATTAATACGATCAAAACCTTCTATAATAGGTTCTTCAGGAACTTCTAATAATTTAGCATAGTTACGTAAATAACCTCGAATAAACATAGTTGAAGGTAATTTTTCATAATTGTCATTTTCAAGCCCTTCGATAACTCTAATATCTAAACATAATCTATCCGCAACATGCCCAATAGATAAATTATTCTCTTCACGGGCTTGACTTAAAATACTACCCGGAGTTATTTCTGGTTTTGTAGCTTCTTTTGTTTCAGGAATTTCTTCAATATCAGTAGTTTTTTCAGTAGTATCATGTTCTTCATTTAGTACTGTATTCGCGTTCATATTCAATTTTGTTCCAATTGATTGAGTTTTTGAGTTTCTAAAGCATCTGGAAATTGATTACGTAGTAATCGTGCGTAATATACTTGAGCTTCTTTATTATTGAGTTTACGTTCAATATTAAAGCCGAACCATAATGTTTTTGATGTATGTTTAGCAACATTTGAATAACGTTGCAAATAATCACGTGCCTGCTTATAACGTTCTTGATCAAAACTTATTGAAGCCATTTGAAATAATGCTCGTGGAAATTTAGAGTTACTTTGCAAGGCTTTGCGTATATAAGTTTCAGCATCTGTGAGTTTTTTGTAACGTACAGCACATATGCCTGCATTAGTATAAGCAACTTCCGGTGTTTTATACATCGGATTTTCTATAGCTTTTAGGAAATGTATATTAGCTTGTGCAAATTCATCATTTTTACATAGAAATTGTCCATAATTATTATGGGCATCATAATAATTTGGTTTAATTTCTAATGATTTTTCATAATGCTTTTTAGCTTCATCATTTTTGCCTAAACGCTCATATAATACTGCAATAGCATTATATGCATCAGCATAGTTTGGATTTATGTTTAAAGCTTTTTGCAGTGGTTCAAGCGCCTTGTCATTTTGCCCGCGCAGCATATATGCAATGCCTAATTGCAAATTATTGATAGCGGCATTATTAGCAGCAATACGCTTGGTTTCAATATTTGCTCCACAAGCATTCAATAACAAGATTATTAAAACATAACTTGTTAGTTTCATAGTGTCACCTATTAAGCTGTCGTCGATTAATAACTTTACCAGCTAATTGCCCACAAGCTGCATCAATATCATCACCGCGAGTTTTTCGTGTAATTGTGACTAAACCTGCTTTGATCAAAATATCACGAAATCGTTCAATGGCTTCAGGTGTTGATCGTTGATAATGGCTTTGTGGAAAAGGATTAAATGGAATTAGATTAATTTTCGCCGGAATACCTTTTAATAGTTTTATTAAATCACGAGCATGATTTGGA
Source organism: Candidatus Marithrix sp. (assembly GCA_016744775.1). Lineage (GTDB taxonomy): Bacteria > Pseudomonadota > Gammaproteobacteria > Beggiatoales > Beggiatoaceae > Marithrix. The sequence continues at coordinate 457,558 of JADGDS010000001.1, read as the reverse complement.
TTATCATTTACATCTTTTAACATTACATATTCAAAGGTAATGTGACGGCGATTATCATCTTCTACATATTCACGACAAGCAGCAATTAATTGATTTAATGGATATTTTTTATTAATTGGCACCAATTGGTCACGTAATGAGTCATTTGGTGCATGTAATGATATTGCTAGACTAACTGGTGATTGTTCTTTTAAACGTAATAAGGCTGGAACAACACCAGCAGTGCTTAGGGTAACACGTCGTCGAGATAAACCATAACCGAAATCATTCATCATCAAGCTCATGGCTTGAACGACGTTATTAAAATTGGTTAAAGGTTCTCCCATACCCATCATTACAACATTACTAATTACTCGTTCATCTTTTTCCATTTGAGAACGTAGCGTATGTTCTGCTAACCATAATTGACCAATTATCTCTGCAACTGTTAAATTACGATTAAAACCTTGTTGTGCTGTGGCACAAAAACTACAATCAAGGGCACAACCGACTTGTGAAGAAATACATAAGGTGCCACGATCATCTTCAGGAATAAAAACAGTTTCAATACTATTGCCGCTATCTAATTTTAATAGCCATTTGCGTGTACCATCTTGCGAGGTTTGCATGACTTCTACTTCGGGAGTAGTGATACAAGCAACTTCTTTTAATCGCAGCCGCAAGGCTTTGCTTAAATTAGTCATTGCATCAAAATCTACAATACCTTGCTGATGAATCCATTTCATGATTTGAGTCGCACGAAATGGTTTTTCACCTATGCTAGTAAAAAAGGCTTGTAGTCCATTTAAATCCAAATCCAACAAATTAATCATTGATTAGCGTGTACGTGGGCAAACTTCTTCAGCAGTGAAAAAATATTCAATTTCTGTTTTTGCAGTTTCAGGTGCATCAGAACCATGTACTGCATTTTCATCGACAGTTTCGGCAAAATCAGCGCGTATTGTGCCTGCTGCTGCGTCTTTAGGATTGGTTGCTCCCATTAATTGACGGTGAACACTTATGGCATTTTCTCCTTCTAAGGCTTGTACCATCACTGGTCCAGAAATCATGAATTCTACTAAGTCATTGAAAAATGGGCGTTCTTTATGTACAGCATAAAAACCTTCAGCTTGTTCACGACTTAAATGTAGCATTTTTGCCGCTATAATTTTTAATCCACCTTTTTCAAAACGTGAATAAATTTCACCAATTACATTTTTGGCGATAGCATCTGGTTTAATAATAGATAAGGTACGTTCAATAGCCATGCGAGAGTGTTACTCCTGTTGTTGATAGTAAAAAATTACTAATTATACTGAAAAATTTAACCAATGATCAATTAAATTAGGCAACCACAAGATAATCTGTGGATATATCGTCAATAGTGTCAAAACTATCAATTGTAAAATTACAAATGGTATTATGCCTCGATAAATTATACCAATGGATATTGATGGGGGTGCTACTGCCTTTAAATAAAATAAAGAGAAGCCAAAAGGAGGGGTTAGAAATGAGGTTTGTAAATTAACTGCTATTAAAATCGCAAACCAAAGCAAGTTAATTTCAAAAAATTGGGCAATTGGTGCCAGTATTGGTACAACTATAAAACAAATTTCCAGAAAATCGAGAAAAAAACCTAGTATAAAGATTAACAATAAACTAACAACAATAAATCCCCATTGACCACCGGGTAATTGTGTTAAAATTTCATGTACTAAATGATCACCACCCATACCTCGAAACACTAGGCCGAAAGTAGTTGCACCAATCAATATTAGAAATACCATGCTAGTTAAACGGGTAGTATGTTGCATGGATTTAGTGAAGTTTTCTAGTGTTAAACGTTTATGTAATATCCCTAGTAACAAGGCAGCTATTGCACCAAATGCAGCCGATTCAGTTGGAGTGGCAATTCCGAAAATGATACTGCCTAATACAATCATTATTATTAATAATGTAGGAATTACACTATTAATAAAACGAATCACAAATTTGTTATCAGAAGTATCACGAACTAATTTAGGTGCTACTTCTGGATTATGCCATGCTCTAAACATTATATATAATATATATATAGTTATTAACATGATACCGGGTATAATTGAACCAATAAATAAACTGCCTGCTGGAACACCGATAATATCAGCTAATAGTATTAATACTATGCTAGGTGGAATAATTTGCCCCAAGGTGCCGGAGGCTGCAATCACGCCGGTTGCAAGAGTTGGAGAATAATTATTTTTTAATAGAGTTGGTAACGCAATAATACCCATTGTTACTACAGATGCACCAACTACACCTGTAGTAGCTGCTAACATGCCACCAACTATAACAATAGAAATAGCTAAACCGCCGCCTAAACGTCCAAATAATAAACCCATTACCTCTATTAATTCTTCAGCCAGCCCTGACTTTTCTAAAATGATGCCCATAAATATAAATAGCGGCACTGCTAATAAGGTAAAATTATTCATTATTCCCCATATTCTCAATGGCAATAAATCAAAAAACGGCAAACCAAGAAAGATAGTTCCAAATAACAGCGCGACACCACCCAAAGTAAAGGCGACAGGATAGCCTAATAATAAAGCAAATATTACTACAGCCAACATTATTAATGCCCATACTTCCATACTATTCTCCTTGAGACTCAACTAAATAGATTATATTAGTAATAATATTAGCAATACCTTGTAATAATAATAAACTAAAACCAATAGGAATTGCCGCTTTAATTAAAAAACGGTAAGCTAAACCCCCAGCATCAGGAGATGTTTCTTGAAACAGAAAGGCATTATAAACAAACTGCCATGAAGCATTTATGATCAATAAACAAAATGGCACTAAAAATAGTAATCCACCTATAATATTAACCCAAGCGCGTGATTCATCATTCATCCAACGCCCTTGATAAATTATATCTACTCGTACATGCCCATCATGTTTTAAAGTATAAGCGGCACCAAGTAAAAAAATTAGACTAAACAAATGCCATTGCAATTCTTGCAATCCTACAGAACCTATAGAAAATAGGTATCTTGTAGTAACATCATATACAATGATTAAAGTCATAAATAAAACTAACCAAGCGACTAAACGCCCTGTTAGTTCTGTGAATTGATTGATTGTTTTGATAAACATATTTTTTATATTCTTTCTCTGCTTTCTCTAACAAAATCAATTATTTCATCAGTAGTAATATTCAGACTTATACCTTTAATATCTAATGGAGAACCAAGTATTGGAGTAGGTTTAAGAATAAATGCTTGCCCATCTCTTCTATTAATTTGAATACTACCTTCCTGTTGTGCTTGATCAAGAATCAAAGCAAAATTTTGCCTAGCCTCGGAAAAAGTATAAGTTCTCATAATTAATTCACCTCTAAAACTTCGATACCAGCAGATTTTGCGACATCAATTAGTTTTTTATCTAAAGTTAATAATGGAGTATTGCTTTGCTGAGCACATCTTATAAGATAAGCGTCATATGCATAAATATGAAATTTATTTACAAGCTCCATCGTTGAATTAAGATTAACATCAATAAATTGAATTGGAATCTTTCTAAATTCATCAGTCGCAAGTTTTACTTGTTCTAATGTTATTCGTTTGCGTTTTAACATTGCCGAAAAGGCATTTCCAATTTCCCAGTAAACTGAATTTGGACAAAAAATTAAACGGCAACCAGTAGTAATTTCTATGATTTTCTTTTTTTCTGGTTCATTTATAATAACAGCAATGAGAGCAGAAGTATCTATTGTAATATTCATGTTTTTTTAAGTTAAATGTACAATTGTACATTACATTGTATTACATATCCACAATTTGTGCAGACTGGCACTACATAAGCTATAATTAATGATTTGGATATTTTATTTATGGAACTTTCTTCTTTAACAGCTATTTCTCCCATTGATGGACGTTATGCCAGTAAAACCAAAATTTTACGTTCTATTTTTAGTGAATTTGGTTTAATTCGTTATCGAGTCTTGGTTGAAATTCGTTGGTTGCAATTTTTGTCTGCACATTCTGATATTGTTGAAGTACCAGAATTTGATGCTGATACCACAAATTTCTTAAATGATCTTATTGAAAATTTCTCGGTTGAGGATGCTCAGCGAGTTAAAGCAATTGAACGTACCACTAATCATGATGTTAAAGCTGTTGAATATTTTATTAAGGAAAAAATTGCTGATGTCGCCAGTTTAGCCGCTGTTAGTGAATTTATTCATTTTGCCTGTACTTCTGAAGATATTAATAATTTAGCTCATGCTTTAATGTTGAATGAGGGGCGTAAGACGGTTATTTTACCAAAAATGGACACTTTAATTACAGCATTGACCGATTTAACAGCAGAATATGCTGAAATTCCAATGTTGTCAAGAACACATGGGCAACCAGCCTCACCTACAACTTTGGGTAAAGAAGTCGCAAATGTAGTATATCGTTTACAGCGGCAACGTGATCAAGTTGCAAAAGTCTCATTAATGGGTAAATTTAATGGTGCGGTTGGAAACTATAATGCTCACTTATCGGCTTATCCTAATTTAGATTGGCCAGCAATTGCAGAAAAATTTGTGACGCAACTTGGTTTAGACTTCAATCCATACACAACTCAAATTGAACCACATGATTATATCGCAGAATTATTTGATGGTATGGCGCGTTTTAATACAATTTTAATTGACTATTGCCGTGATACTTGGAGTTATATTTCCTTAGCTTATTTCAAACAAAAAACTGTAAAAGGCGAAGTAGGCTCATCAACAATGCCTCATAAGGTAAATCCGATTGACTTTGAAAATGCAGAAGGTAATTTAGGAATTGCAAATGCTTTATTTAATCACTTAGCGGCAAAATTACCAATTTCCCGTTGGCAAAGAGACTTAACTGATTCTACAGTGTTACGTAATCTTGGTGTTGGTATGGCGCAGAGTTTGATTGCTTATGAATCAGCCCTGAAAGGAATTAGCAAATTACAAGTAAATCAAGCAGTAATAGAAGCTGATTTAAATAAAACATGGGAAGTGCTAGCAGAACCTATACAAACAGTAATGCGTCGTTATGCTGTCGAACAAGCCTATGAAAAATTAAAAGAATTGACTCGTGGGCGTGGAATTGATCAGGAAAGCTTACAGGCATTTATTGGTAATTTGCCGATTCCTGAAGAAGAAAAAACCCGCTTGTTGGAAATGACACCTAGTAGTTATATTGGGAATGCGGTTAGTCAGGCTAAAATATGAAAGCGATAACATCATAATTTACTAGCGTTACATTGTATGATGTTAATTTTTCATGTAGGGTGGGTAGCTAAACCCACCTTAACAAACCCACTACAGTATTTAAATATATGACTGAAGAACAAACTGATATTTATCCCAACGCGACAGTTAAAATATCTAAAGAGCAATTTAGTATTTATGATTTAAAAAGACAATATGATAAACGTCAAAAGATCATTATAGAACCGAATTTTCAGAGAAATGATGTTTGGAATACTAAGCAAAAAAGTGAATTAATTGAATCAGTTTTAATGGGTATTCCTATTCCAATTCTGTATTTTTTTGAGGATCAGGATGGTAAAAGACAAGTTGTGGATGGTCGTCAAAGATTAAGTACTTTTTTTAGTTTTATTGATGGTGATTTTAAATTAAACAATCTAAAGATTTTAGAAGAGCAAAATGCTAAATATTTTCAAGATTTAGAACCGCTTCTTCAAGGTATGATGGAAGATTATCAATTGCTTGTTTATGTAATTCAACCACCTACACCAGAAAAAGTAAAATTTGATATTTTTGATCGAGTTAATCGTGGTGGCACTCAATTAAATCATCAAGAAATGCGAAATGCTTTATATCAAGGTAAAGCAACAAAATTATTAGATAATTTAGTTGAATTTGACTGTTTTAAACAGGCTACCGGTAATGGCATAAACAACAAAAGAATGAAAGATAAATATATCGTTTTAAGGTTTTTATCTTTTTATATGTTATATGAAAATTGGCTAGACAATATTGAATATAAAAGTGATATTGATGATTTTCTAGCTAAGACAATGAAATTTATTAATAAGTTAAATGACGACAGAATTGAAAAAATAGAACATGTATTTGAAACTGCAATGTTTAATAGTTATAAATTTATTGGTGAAAATGGGTTTAGATTCGCCAAAACAGCTAAATCTACTAAACCGATTACTATGGCATTATTTGAAATAATGGCATATTTATTTAGCTATAAAGATATTGGAAATCTTGATAAAGATTTAGTTAAAAAAGAAGTAGAACATCTAAAATCAGAATTTGAACAAAGCGGAACTTTCTTGAGCAGAATAGACAGTTCAACTAATGTTGCCTACCGTTTTAAGAAAATTAAAGAATTAAGAGAAAAATTATTATCATGATAAATAACTTAAAAATTAAACGATTCAAATGTATTGGTGATGAATCTTTTACTTTTAAGAATTTAACCATTTTAACAGGTTTAAATTCTGCGGGTAAATCTTCTGTTATTCAAAGCATTTTATTAATGTCTCATTATTTTGGTGAGAAAAAATTCTTATTAGAAAATATGCTGGATTTTACTAATAATAGAAATAAATACCTAAATGCAAAAGAATTTTCAATTGATATAAATGGTATTAGTTTAACTAAAAATATTGATGGCATAAATAAACTAGGAACCTTACTAAATTTTACTAATGAACAAGATATTTTTTATATAAGTGCTAATAGATTAGGACCTGAAGAATTTGCTATCTATAGCAGTGAAAATAAAATAGGTAAAAATGGTGAATTTATTTTTAGTTATTATGAACAAAATAAAAGCAATGTTATTGAAACATTTCTCAGGAAAAGTGAATTTTCAGATACATTACAAACTAATATTGATTATTGGTTAAGTTATATTTTAGATGTGGAAATGGAACTAATTACAGAAAAAGTTGGTTATAATCATGTCAAAGTCAGTTATAAATTTAATGGACTTGAACAAATATCACCTGATAGTTTGGGTGCTGGAACTAGCTATTTAGTTAAAATTTTAATTGTTTGTTTACTAGCTAAAAAAACTAATGTTTTACTTCTTGAAAATCCGGAAATTCATTTATATCCTAAAGCTCAAGCTAAACTTGGGGAATTTTTTGCCTTTATTGCAAGTAACAGTATTCAAGTTGTGCTGGAAACACATTGTGAAAATTTAATCAATAGAGTTACTTATGAAATACATGAAAATCGTATTAATAATACAGATGTAATAATTTATTACAAGCAGGATTCACAAAAACCTTTTGAAAAAATAGAAATTAATAAAAATGGACATTTTATTAATGAAGATAATGAAGTCATTAATTTTCCAACAAGTTTTTTTGATTCTACATTAGAAGAACTTTTACAAATTGGATAATATATGCAATATAAAATCGTTTTAAGTGATGAATTATTAAAAGAATTCTATAAATTTAAACGTTCTGCTGATTTTAATAAAAAGATTATAGAAAAACTATTCAATTATTATACGGGAGGTCAATTAACGAATACTGCACAATTACAACGAATAAAACTAAATGATACAAGATTAGCAAGTACTTTAGCCAAAGCTGGATATAAAACTCAAACATTAGAAGAACTTTGCGAAAAAACTAAATACAAATTAATTTTAAACACTGAAAGAAATGATTACCCTTATATAAATATTAATGCTGATAGAATAGAAAGAAATTTTACCGCTACCTATAATAAAAATGAAAGCCGTGAGAAAACTATTAAACATATAAAAGCCTTATGTAGAAATGCTAAATATATTTTTATCTATGATAAACATATGAATGATAAAGTTATTCAAAAAATATCTAAGATATTGCCTCAAAAGAAACTGAATATAATTTATAAAGATGGGCAATTATCTCAAATACAAATAAGTAACTTAAAAAAAGAATGTAAGGATTGGAAAATTCAACAAGATAGTAAAAATATTTATAATAATTATCACGATAGATATTTATTAATTGATAATAACATAGAAATTATTTTAACCAGTGGTTTTGACTATTTATTTGATGAAAATAAAGATTTTTCCTATATTGTAAGAAACCGGTGCTTATGATCGAAATATCAAAAGGTGCAGACAGGCACTACATAAGCTATAATTAATAATTTGTTATGTATATTGAAGAATTTAAAGCACCTGAATTAGAAGAATCTGTATCTGAAACAACTATATCACATCAAAATACCGTATTATTAATTGACATTGAAAATTGTCCAACTCAAATTAAACAACTGCAAAGCAATTTAATAAATTTTAGTCAAGTTTTTATTTGTTATGCACAAAATAACTGCCCCAAAATTCCACTAGATTGGTTAAATACTTTAGCAATCGCTATTAATGAGAATAGATTAAAAATAATCAAAATGAAAACTGCAACCAAAAATTCAGCAGATTTTGGAATTTGTTTTTTTTCTGGCATGTTAATGGAGCGTTTACCTAAAGAAACACACTTTATAATTGTCTCTAATGATAATGACTTAGATCATACTATTGAATTATTGAAAAGTGAAGGGCGTTCCGCAGAACGCATTGGGAGTGTGAAAAAAAAGAATAACACCCTATCAAATATAAATAATGATTCATTGACTACTTATTGTAAATATTTAATAAATATTGTAGGCAAACCTGCGAAAAAGGATAGCTTAATGAATACTATTCATAGTAAATTTAAAGGTATGCCGTCAGTTGCAGAACATGTATTTAAAGAGTTAATAAATCAATCAATTGTGGAGATTATGGAAGATGGAAAAGTAAATTACAATATTACAAAATTGAGTAATTTTCAATAAACTATGAAAAACATTATTTCTACTTAAGGTGAAATTATGAACATTAAACACAATTACAGTATCTTCCTTTACATCATCATGATATTAACTAGTGTTCAGACATTAGCAAAAGATGATGTAGTAATCATCCCTAATACTGATGGATATGGTTTGCTACCAAAGCCCCCGCCGCCTCCTCCTTCAAAGGAGGAAAGTCAGCTATCTTGTCAATCGGATTGTGTCACCCCTGTTGGTACAATATTAGGGCTGGTTGATGATGTGAAAGCATTTTCCAATTGTAAATCTACTTGCATACAATTCAAATACTCATTTTTGAATCTTAATAATAAGGATGTTTCTATTCACAAAACCAACCCTAATAATCAAGATTTACATTACATTGGCTTAATATATCAATGTGTAGAGTATGCAAGACGCTGGTGGATGAAAAATCAGGGTATTACCTTCGGCGATATTGATAGTGCTCATGAAATTATCTATTTAACAGAAGGGAAAGAGATTTATACTAATATTAATTTTCCGTTAGCGCGTTCTATTAATGGTTCCGCTAAACGTGCGCCTCAGCGCGGAGATTTGATTATCTATTATCCAAATATGGATGATCCGAAGTGGCGACATGGGCATGTCGCCGTTGTTGTAGATGTCGATTTAGAAAAAGGGACAGTATCTTTAGCTGAGCAGAATTATAACAATCTGGCTTGGGATAATCCTGAAAAATTTGCGCGACAAATCCGTCTGTTTAATATTGGCGGAGGCTACCGATTATTGGATGTAGGTACGACAGATAATAAAAATATCAACGGCGGATTGATTTCGGGTTGGATTTATCCAGCTTCTAATAAATTCCGCTATAAAAAATAACATTGATTTCATCAAGAATCAGTAAGATATGAAAAAACTAAAAAAATTTTTTTTATTAAGTTTAATAGTTGCGAATATAACCCCTGTAGTATTTGCTGATACGAATAACAATAGATTTATAGCTATTAGTTTTACACCTAACATTAGTAGTGAAATAAAAGATAAAACTCTTGATTCTTCTGATATGTTAGGAGTATATGGTGGTATAAAAAATTTTATTAGTGAAAAAATTGGAATATATATAGGCTTTGATGCAACAGTAAACGAATTTGCAAATGAGAACCCAAAATTATATTATGATTATACGCTAATAAATGCAGGATTGACTTTTTCTCCAACTAAACAACTAACTTTTTTAGCAGGAGTTGGATATAGTTGGGATGAATTGAATGAAAAACCATTAATATTTAATGATTCTGATTGTTGGAACTGTCTGGATGAGTCGGAAGATATTAAAACTTTAGAAGAAAATTCTCAGCTTAATTTTAATATGGAAGTAATGTATGAGATAAATAGATTTGGTATCATAGCAGGCTATAATACTGCTCCAAAAGCTTATAATATTGGTATTTCTATGTCATTCTAAATTTTTACTACTAAATTAGGCTTAGGATTTTCTCGTTCCCACGCTCCAGCGTGGGAACGAGAAAATTAATCAACGAGCAAAACCCGCCTCTGAAATACCATCATTTAATAATCTAAAGCTAATAGCCCCTTTTTCTACAGTTTGCCATATCCTAACATTACGTTTACGATAAGCTTCTAAAACCTTGGGTTTAGGATGTCCAAATCTATTCCTATAACCAACAGAAAATAATGCAATTTTAGGATTTACTGCATTTAAAAATGCTTCTGTTGAGGAGGTTTTGCTACCATGATGTGGCACTATTAGTATGTCTGAGTTTAGTTGTTTGTTAGCATGTTTCACTAGGTATTTTTCTGATCGTTTTTCAATATCTCCCGGCAATAATATGGTTCCGCCTGTCGCGCTCACTTTTAAGACGCAGCTATGATCATTGGTTTTTTTAGCGGCATAATTGGCTGGTGGATGTAAAATTTCAAAATGTACTCCATCTATTTGCCAATTTTGACCCTTTTGACAATTTTTCCCAATTAACCTTTCAGTAACTGCTAAATTTTCTAACACGCTTGCCATTCCACCAATATGATCATTATCTCCATGACTAATCACTAATTTGTCAATTTTTTTGATGCCTTGAGCGCGTAAAAATGGCACAATCACAGCTTCTCCAGTATTAAAGCCGCTACAAAATTTTGGTCCAGTGTCATATACTAATACAGAATTTTTTGTACGTATTACAGCCGCTAATCCTTGTCCTACATCTAATAAATCCAACCAAACTTCTCCATGTTTTGGCTGAGCTGGCGGTATAAGAAATAATGGCAATAACCAAAATATACCTATCCAACGCGCTGGAAAACCACGCGGTAATAGTAAAATAGCAACACCCACCATTGCTACTATAACGCTCCATAGCGGCGGAGTATGTTGTTGCCAAATTGGCAAATCTGCTAGCCAACTGATAGAAATCCATAAAGCATCAAAAATATTAGCCGCTAATTCTAATAACAATCCACCAAGCGTCGGTTCAACTAAAATCAAAATAGTACCTAATAAAGTCAGCGGCACAATCACAAAACTTACCCAAGGAATTGCAATAGCATTAGCTACTAAACTGGTTAAAGACACATAGCCAAATATTGCCAATACAATCGGAATTAAACCCAAAGTAACTGCCCATTGAGTGCGCCAACTATTTAATCCCCAACGACTTAATTTTGATAATCTTGCTTCATTTCTATTACTTAAAGCATATAAAATAACCGCGACTGCGCCAAATGATAACCAAAATCCGGCTGACAATATTGATAATGGATCCCATATTAATACTATAAGCAAGGTTAAAACTAAAATACGTGAAATCGCAATATTACGAGCCAATAAAATTGCCGATGCAGCAATAGTCAGCATAATTAAAGCGCGTTGAGTTGGCAAAGTAAAACCTGCTAACAGAGCATAACAAGTAGCAGCAAACAAACTTAAAACCACTGCAAACAGCGGCGCAGGAATGAATCGTGTGAGAAAATTTGGATACAATCTAAATACACGATGCAGAATCCAAAACAACATAAAAGTCAGAGCCGCAATTAAACCTACATGCAAACCAGAAATTGCGATTAAATGAGCGGTACCAGTTTTTGCCAAAACTTGCCGCTGCTCCTTACTAATCCATTGTCGTTCCCCCACCGCTAAACCAATTAAAATACCCATACTTGGCTGATCACCGATGGCTTGCCGTATTGCATTAATAATTTTATAACGCCAATAATCTATATTAAACTTTGAAGGCTGACTTAAAAGTTTAGCCTCATCTTGTATCGAACCAGTTCCAATAATTCCTTTTTGAAACAAAAGCATAGAATAATTACTAACACCGGGATTTTGCATCGCATGAACGCGCTTTAAACGCACAGCGAATTGCCATTTTTGCCCGGGTTGTAATGTGGTGGGGGGTTGACTAGACCAACTTAAACTAATATAGTTATGCCAATCTTTTGGAGCAAAAGTAAAACGCCAACTACAAAATCTTTGCTTAGATTCGACTTTTTTAGGAATACCAATAATAGTACCATTAAGAGTAATAGTTTGCCCCTCTAGTTCTTTAGGCAAAGTATGTGAATAAATATTATTCACATGCCATACAAACCATAACAAAATTAGAAACAATAAAAATAATTTTAAACGCATAAAATGAATATTCCAAAAATTTTAGGTTTTATTGCCAACAGCGGCACCGGTAAAACTAGCTTATTATTAAAACTAATTCCGCTATTAAAAGCTAAGGGATTAAAAATTGCTATAATAAAACATAGCCATCATAACTTTGATATTGATCATCCCGGAAAAGACAGTTATCGTCTTCGACATGCTGGTGCTGATCAAATGTTAATTGCATCCCGTCGGCATTGGGCATTAATGGTGGAATTAGAAGATCAGAATCTTGAAGAGCCTAATTTAGAACAATTAATATCTAAATTAGATCAAGAAAACTTAGATTTGATTTTAGTAGAAGGTTTTAAGCATGAAGCGATACCAAAAATTGAAGTGCATCGCCCTAATTTAGGTAAACTAGCCTTTTTTCCTACGGATCCTAATGTTATTGCAATAGCTTGTGATGAAAAACCTGTAGAAGCAACAAAATTACCTTTATTGCCTCTAAATCAACCGGAAAAAATTGTGGATTTTATTACAACTTCTCAGTATCTGTAGTGACGTTCCCAAACCAAGAGATCAAACAAGAACAAACCTGACAGGTTTTAAAAACCTGTCAGGTTTAAACTACTTGTTAATCAACAAACTGTTCAGCAATTTTAAACATAATGGTTCGATCTAACCAAGCCTGCCCGGCAAAAAAGTCATCAATGGCTAAGTTCATTTCTGCTTCGTCAACTTTTCCATCTGCACCAGCATAAATATCAATAATATCATCTTTTTTCGCTATTTCTACTTTGATGCTTGCTAAGTTGCCCGCTGTATCTAAAATATGAATAGTATCTCGCCCTTCAAAATTTTTTGGAGCTGTGTATTCAGTAGTGATACTACGCTCATCTTTTTCAAGTTTTAATGTCTGGGCTAGTTCAGTTAATGTGCTTCTTACAGTATAATCACCTGTACCACCACCTATTGTTATTGGCAAAGTTTCGCCTTTATTTATATACAATATTTTTGGTGAGGCAAATAGTTTTGTGGAATAGACATTGACTTGAGCTTGGGCTTTTTTGCCGCTGTTGTCTGTTACTTCAACTTTATAACTGCCTCTGATATTATCAGCTTGGTAGTTTATAGTTTCAGCGTCAATAGCATTAAAATCACCTTGTTCAACTGTCCAAGTATAAGGAGTTGCGCCTCCTATTGCTGTGAAATTGGCATTTTTATTTGGGAACACGTGTCGTACTGAAGGAGTAACTGCAAAACCGCTAGATGCTACTTCTAATTTGGCTGAAGCAGTGGCACCAGCATCATCTGTTACATAAACAGCAGATGGTCCAAAATTCTTGGGAGCTGTCCATGTTACTGTTTCTCCTTCAAATTTATCTAAAGCTCCTTTACTGGCTATCCAACGTTTGGTTCCAAAACCACCTGCTGCATGTAAAATTAATTCTTCACCAGCGTCAATACGACTGGAAAGTGGCGTTATGATTAAATCTAAGGCAATTTTAATCTCAGCACTAACTTTCTTGCTTCTATTATCGCTGACTGTTAGTGTATAGTTACCCGCTACTTTAGGTGCTTTATACTTCAGTTTATCATCAATTATTTCAGCATTTCCAGCATCTACTTCAACTGTATATGGTGATTCACCACCTAAGATATTTAATTCTACACTTTCATCTGGTTCTAGGAATAGTTGTTGTTGGCTTAGCAATAAGTCTTCTCCGACTAAGATTATAACATCTGTAGTATTTCCTAATCCATCCCTGACGGTGACTGTATAAGTTCCAGTTTTTTTGGGTGCGGTATATTCAACTCGTCTATCAGTAAGAGAGCTTAATTCTCCTTTTGTGGCTGTCCAAAAATAATTACCTTCGCCTCCAATAGCTTGTAAAGTTACAGTTTCTTGACTTGTTAGCTTGGCTTTTTTTGGAGTAACATCTAAAAGAGATAGTATGTCAATATTAGCTGTTACTGTTTCATTTGAGCTATCTGTTACGCTAACTTTGCCGCTGCCGACATTATTAGATTGGTAAATGAAGCTGGTATCACTGGCTCCGCTTAGTATTATGCCATTGCTTGGTATCAATTTATAAGGTGGTTTGCCGCCTGAGACTGAAAATGCTGCTGTTTTGCCTTTTATAATCGTGGCGGTAGATGGTGTGATTGCTAATGCTTGGCGAAAACTTACTATTATTGGTACTGATAAATTCAAGTTTCCAGCAACAATATCTAACCAAGTTGATCCTTTTTTCACCCCTGTTACTAGATTATTTTTCACTGAGGCAATTTGAGTATTACGAATATTTAAAATAGCATCTTTAAATAAACTTTTAGTTCCAGATTGATTTATTTCATAGGCTTTTACAGTCTGACTATCACCTTCGGCTAAAATAATATTTTTAGGTTGCACTTGTAATACACGGCTTTGCGCTGTTATTGTTACTGGCAGTTTTGCTTGTTTATCTTGATAACTAGCTATAATATTAGTTGTTCCAACACCACGCGCTGTCACTTGACCGTTTTGCATGACTTGAGCAATATCAGGATTTTCGCTTTCTAGTATGACATCTCCAAGAATATTTTTTGCATTGCCATTACCATCATAAGCTTTGAGTGCAATAATTTGCTTATCACCTACAGATAAGTTTAAGTTTGTTGCTGCAAAACGTATTAAAATTATTGCATTTTCTAATGAGGTGCTATCTACTAGGCTCCACGCAAAGCCTTTACCATCAGTAACCCATATATAAAATATACCTTCTTCAGTTACCTTATATTTAAGAGTTTCACCTTGATAATTTTCCCAAAAGTAATTGCCATTAATACTGCCGCTAGCTGTGAAAGTTAATTCATCTCCAACTTTTGCATGAACTTTAGCCGGACTAATGCGTAAATTTGTTGTTGGACCAAATATAGCGGATAGATTATTTTCTTTTTCTTTTAATACTAAAGAAATAGGATTTTTCTTGGTAGAAATATAACCTGTCCAACCTAAAAACTGATAATTTGCATTGGGTGTGGCAGTTAATTCTACTTTTTCTCCACATAAATAGTCAGATTTTTCTGGTTCAACTTTTCCATTTTTAGCTGTAATGTTTAATTTAATTTCTTTGCCTATAAAATTAGCGATCACTTTCTTATCAGAATCCATTATCAGGCTACATTCACTACCACTACAATCACCTTCCCAATGGCTAAATTCATAACATTCTGAATCTTTAACAGTGGCTGTTAAGTTTATTGGATCATCAAGATTATAACTAGTTTTATTAGGATAAATTTGAATTGTTCCTGCATTAATTGGTGAAATTTCAGTAGTTAAATTAAACTGAGGTTCCTTAACTGTAACTTCAAAAGTTATGCTATTATCATTATCAGTAACTTTCACAGTAAACTCAAAAACACCTACTTGATCAGCTTTCCAAGTTAAAACTCCATCCTTAATCTCAGCACCCTCTGGAGCTTTGACTAGAGTAAAACCATTATGATCATTCACAATATTACCATCTTTATCAATCACAGTTAATGTTACTTCTAAAGTTTCTCCGAATTCAATAGTTTGATTAGAAATGGGTTTGACATAAAGTGGAGGTTTATTAACAGTAACTTCAAAGGTTTTTTGATCACTGAGTGCTGGTGTACCATTATCAGTAACTTGAACTGTAAAATTAAAAACACCTGCTTGATCAGCTTTCCAAGTTAAAACACCATCATTAATACTAGCACCATCTGGAGCATCTACCAGACTAAAGCTAAGAATATCACCATCATTTGGATCAATAGCATTTAATTCTATCTGCAAAGTATCATCTGTATCTATAGTTTTATTGGAGATTGGTTCTAGTGTAGGTGGAATATTTTGCTGAACTGGAGGTTGATAAATTTGAAGAACTGTGATCTTGACAGTTTGTGTATCATTTAGTCGAGGTGAACCATAATCAGTAACTTCAACTGTAGCACTAAAATTACCTGGATCACTTGGTATCCATTCAAAAACCGCACTGTTATCATTAATATTTTTAATATTAGCACCAGATGGTTCGTTATTTTTTAAACTAAATTCTAATTTATCACCATCTGGATCAGTAGCAGTAGCACTAAAAGTTAAAAGATTACCAACTGTAACTGTCTGTGGAGTTGCAATAGCATCTAATATTGGATTATGATTAGCTGTAGGGTTATTTATTTGAAAAGGATTATCTAGTGTACCAACAGTAGTTGTTGCTCCAAAATTATCTTTTGCATAAAGGTAATATTCAACTCCATTCTGAGTCACAAAGCTAGCCGGAATAGTTCCGCTGAACGAGTCTGCGGTTTTATTCGGATTTACCTCAAGAAACTGATAAACAACTTGCCCATATTTCCGGTAATATAACCTCACTACACTGATTTCTCTCGTAGTATCAGTTACCTCTGCATTAATGACAATAGGCTGATCTAATTTTGCAGAAGTAACCGGGGTGTGAGTAATAAGCGGACGTTGATTTGGTAGTATTGCAATAGAAAATGGATTTTGATTAGGATCAAGCGAAGGAAATGTCCTAGTAATGTTACCATCAGTGGCTGAGATATAAAAATTAACAAACGGTTCAAGAACACTGGAATCAGGTATGACACCTTCGTAGATGTTATTACCTTTATTTATCATAGGCAACATCTGAAATGTACCGAGTGTATTATTTTGATAGAACAGACTAGCAGTTATATTCGCATTTGAGCCTTCGCGTGCAATATTAGCACTAATCTTCAGTGACACATTCTCAGGTTGGTCTGTTTTAATCAAAGCCTCAGTCTCTGCTGTTAGACTTATATCAAGCTGATACTCCGGTGTGTAACTGCCTGTAGCGTCACAAAGCCTAGAATTCACTCTGACAACTCTATTTTGTCCATCAAAAGCTGCATTATCTGTTAGATATTGAATCAGATATCTTGAAGACACTAACTGTCCAATATCATTTAGGATAGAACTAAATGGATCAGTAATATTAAAAACCTGACCTCCTGTTGCAGTGGCAATGTTATTAAATTCACTATCCCCAGCTGTTAAACCATACATAGTGACATTCTGATCTTTTAGTAGCTGAATCAATTCAGTTTCACTAGGATCACCAGTTGAATAATCATTATCCTCATCAGTGACTAAGATTAATATCTTATTAGTAGTAGTTCGCCAAACTGTGTTAGTAACAGCAAGCTTCATAGCAGCAAATGCTCTCTCAGTTCCACCGTCAAACATCATTCCGTTTACATCATTGATAAAATCAGCTGCATTGTCATGTGAAATACCATTATGCAAAATTTTGCCTTCAGGTGGACTGAAACTACCACCGCCTCCATATGGTACTAAACTAACACGGAAATCAATATTTTGAGCTGCCAAATTTGCAATAAATGTTTGAATGTTTGCCTTGACTTGTGCTGCTTCGTCTCCCAAACTGCCAGAGTCATCATGTACAAACACTATATCTGCTATTCTAGCACTAGTACCACTTGGTGGTATAAAATCAAAAATATTTTGTTGTCTGTCATCTTCAAATACTGACACATCATTTTCGGTCAACAATGGTGTACCCGGGCAGTCTAAGCCTAAGTTAATCAAGGGGAATCGCTCAGCGTCAACTGATAGATTTACACTACTTCGTGTTGAATACATTCTAAGCTTCGTAGCGCGGGTAGTTTTTGTTTGACTGATATCACCTATAACAGTAAAAGTGCCGCCACCATGCCAACCTAACTCTTCCTCACTATGTAAAGGATCATCCGAATCATAAGGAGGTTGCATTCTATCAAGGGCAATAAATTGATATTCATAAGTGCCCCCATTAGTAATTGGAATATATCGCCCAAAGTGATAATTTTGTGTCTGTGACACATTTTCAATAGGATCTAAATATTCTGTGACACACAAGGAACTGCCTTGCTTACAATATTTAACCCGAACTGCGAAAATTTCATCATCATCAGGATCATTCCAAGTACTTTTAAAGTGAATAGATTCACCTGCATTAATAGCAGCAGGATTAGCAGAACCACTTATATAAGTGGGTCCACTATTAGCAAATGCCCAGTTATTGGCAAATAGCAGCGGTATAAGTAATAACGAAACCCTTAACATACTATTTTTATAGTTATTCATAAATAAATCTCCTCTGTTATAGTTGAAATATATACATTTAGTCTTTACTAGCTGCAAAGGCATTTTGTAGCCAGAACAGCGTCATAAATATTATGAGTTTATAAAATGTTTTTGACATAATTAATATATCCTATAGTTATATAAATAAATATTTTGTGTAAATGGCAATTTATGTTGTAGGTTGGGCTGACGATAGGAAGCCCAACAATTCAACCACACACGTTCGTTCGTTGGGCTTCCTGTCGTCAGCCCAACCTACAAATTTAAATTTCTCTTAAAGGATTAAAATATTTAACATTTATATCCTTATTTTCCTAAAAACCGTTCGATCACCAAAAACAAATCACTTCTATCAATCCAGCCTTGTTTTTCTGGATTAAAAAAATCTCCAATTGCATTGTCCATTTCAGCATCATCTATTTTTCCATCAGCACCCGCTCTTAAATCCGCCATGTTTAATTTTCCCTTTTGAATTGCTACACGTAAAGTTTTTAATTTACCAGTAGCATCTTCCAATTGAATTATATCTTCACTTCAATCACAGTGTCATTAAGTAATCATATCAGTTATTGTTTTTGTCGGAATGAAAAGTGTGATAGATTGGGCTGTTAATTCATGAAAACCGTATTGAAAGTAAAATTTTTTTGCTCTCTCATGTTTAGCATCAACTACCAAACCAAATATACCAATTTCTTTAGAAATATTGACACAACGTTTAAAAGCATCCATAACAAGCCATTCCCCTAATCCTTTTCCCTGCGCAGTTTTATCAACTGCAAGTCTACTTAATCGTGCGATTGGAATCGGATATTTTGGTAATCTTTTATAAATATCTTGTGGCAATGAATGAAATTCTATGCTTCCCACACTAAAACTATAAAATCCTAGAATTTTCTTATCATCCTTATGGGAGACTACCACAAAAGTTTGGCTGATATTATTTTTTGCATTCTGACGCGCAAACCTTTTGAGGTAGTTGTTTAAATCTGCTTCTCCGCAATCAAAGCTAGAACGATGATGCTTTTTGTTAATCGTTTCTAGTATCCACTCACAATTTATCATAGTTAATTTTACTCTTTCAGATATTTACGCATAGCTATTTTCGCCTTTTCAGTTGGTTCGGGTGGGTTGTCGAGCAGTGCTATAAAACTATCA
Source organism: Candidatus Marithrix sp. (assembly GCA_016744775.1). Taxonomy (GTDB): domain Bacteria; phylum Pseudomonadota; class Gammaproteobacteria; order Beggiatoales; family Beggiatoaceae; genus Marithrix. Next base: position 437,854 of record JADGDS010000001.1, on the reverse strand, counting down.
CGTTCTTCATTGGATAGCTTCAAGTTTTCATATTCTAAAATTACTTGTTTGGCATTATCATAAGCAAGATTAATAAGGTAAGCATTAACCGACATCATATTTAATTGCGCGGCTCGAACAATAACTTCTTTAAATTCTGGATTCATTTTTAGGTTAATGCTTGCCTGCTGGTTATAAGATATTGTACTCATAGTTTATTTCCATGTTAAGAATTTAATATATATGTCAAGTTTAAACTACCTATTCAGCTTTTAAAAACCGTTCTACCACCAAAAACAAATCACTTCTATCAATCCAACCTTGTTTCTCAGGATCAAAAAAATCTCCAAGTGCATTACCCATTTCAGCATCATCTACTTTTCCATCTGCACCCGCTATTAAGTCAAGCATATTTAATTTCCCTTTTTGAATCACTACACGTAAAGTTTTTAATTTACCAGTAGCATCTTCTAATTGAATTATATCTTCACTTTGCTTGTCTGAAGCGGTATAAGTTACTGTTTTGCCTTTAGTAGCAGATAAAGCTCCAACTTGATCATTACTCCAAACATAATCAGGTACACCCAATAAGGCTGTTAATTCTGCTGTTTTGCCCGGAGCGATCACCAATATTTCTGGACTTAATTTCAATTCTCCTTGATAAACAACTACAGTTGCTTCAGTTTCTTTACCACTATTATCCTTAATTACAATGGTATATTTTCCAGCAACTTTTGGAGCTGTAAAAGTTACGCGCTCACCTTCATTTTTAGATAAATCACCTTCACCTTTAACCGTCCAAGTATATGGTGCTGTACCACCTAATCCACGTAGTTTCACTTTTTCACCCGGTAAAATATAACTTTCGCCCGGAGAAACGTAAAAACCATCTAAACTTACCAACACTTCAACTTGTACCACAGCACCAGCTTGATCAGTAATACTAATAAGATCACGTCCAGCTACATTGGCTGCCTTGTAAGTACTTTTATTTTCTTTAACATCCCCAGTTTTAGCAGTTACTGTATATTTACCATAACCGCCGCTAATATTTAGTTCAGCCTCTTCATTGCGTTTTAAAAATAATTCTAGCGGCGTTACTGCTAATTTTGATTGAACGCTAACATTAATATTAGTACTCTTATTTTCTTTGTCTTTAATAGTTAAATTGTAATCACCTGCTACTGATGGTGCTGTATAATAAAAATTACCATCATCATCTTCAGCGTATGTGCCAGAACTAGCTGATATTTTATAAGGTTTGGTTCCACCAGTAATATAAAACTTTTGCTCTTCATCAGGATTTAAAATTAACTGCTGAGGTGAAGCAATCAAATCACCACCAACATTAATAACTGCTCTTTTCACATCCCCTTGTTGATCAACAACACTAATTTCATAAACACCTTTTGTTTGTGGAGCAGTGTAAATTACTTCTGTGCCTTGCATTTTATTCAATATACCTGCTGTTACTTGCCATGTATAAGGAGCTAAACCACTCGCAACTGTAAAGTTTTCAGTTGTATTAGCAGCTAAATCAATGCTTTGTGGTGATAATATTAATCCTTGACTAATTTTCACACTAAGCGTCACTGTAGTTCCATCTTGATCAGTTACAGTGATAGTATCATTATTAGCATTAGCTGCCGCTATATAATTCCAATGCCCAGAATTACCATTAACGCGCCCTTTATCAGCCGTTACTGTATAAGGTGCTACACCGCCGCTGATACTAAAATTATCAGAAGCTCCAGCTCTTAAAGTCAAACTTTCTGGTGAAGTTTCTAAAGCTAAAGCAGAATTAACAAATACAACCACTTGAGATTGTAAATCATCACACTTGACTTTAATTGAAGCATAGCCTTGACTGACAGCCTCTAATTCAGTTTTATTAACAGTCACTGCATCAGAAGAACTAGTTAATTCACAAGCAGCAGCATCAACTTCTTGTTTATTACCAGACTTAAAAATCTTACTAATGGAAATTGTTTGTTTACTACCAGTAGTCAGATAAACAGTTGCAGGTTCCACTGCCAAACCAGTGGCATTTTCTGCTTGCACTGTGATTTCTATTTCAGCAGATTGATCTCCAATAGTAGCAGTGATCTTAGCCTTACCAGCCGCTTTAGCAGTAATAACACCTTCATTATCAACTGCAACTATAGAATCATCACTAGTTTTCCATTTAGCAGCTTTAGTTTTATCTTGCTGAGTTAAATCAGCTAATACAACTTGTAAAGATAAGGCTAATTGTGCCCCAACAGATAAATCGCGATTACCACCCAAAATTTCCATGGTCATAATAGCATTTTGTAAATCATTAACCAAAATCTGTGCTATTGCCATTGCCTTGCCGTCAGTTACAGCAAGACTATAACTACCAGCTTCAAAAGGAGCAATATAACTAACACTAGTTCCACCTTCATGAATTTCTAAGTTTTTATCCATAACTACACCGGGAAGTTCGCGCACATTGCCTTTTACAGCCAGCCAACGTAAATCATTACCAGTATTGCCAGTAACAGAGAATGCAACAGATTTTCCGGGTTTAACCGAAATTGAGGTGGGGCTGATAGTTAGACTATTAACAGGTAACGAATAAATGGTGGAAAACACCAATAAGAAAGAGAGGAGATATTTTTTCATAAACTTTTTAGACCTGACAGGTTTTAAAAACCTGTCAGGTCTTTTTACCTTATTTAACTAAAACATTATAAGGCTGTGTAGCATTAAACAATAAACCTTTTAACACATCAGTTCCAACAGCCGCATATCCAACATAAAACACTAATTGATGACCACTATATTCTGATAATGGACCATTATATACATCCTTTACTACAACAGTTTCACCAGCAGCAGCCGTTTTATAAACAGGAAATTCCTGATTTGGATCATAACGTAGCAAGTTTGGCTGAGTTGTTTTAAAGAACAATACTGGATTTTCTTCTAATCCATACCAATAAAGGGCAGCATAAACCTTATATTGTTGACCATCATTAGGCATTTCTAAGCTGAAACTAGCTTCTATATTAGAAGCCGCATCTACCAAAATTTCTTTTTCATGACGTTCAACACCATCAACAATAATATTGCTATTAATTGAACCCATATCATTTCTTGGTTTGCCAGTTTCTAACTCAATTACATCAGCTTTGACAATTACCTTCACTTGCCCTTGAACATCGCGCCCATCACTTACCGTAATATTGTAACTACCGGGTTGATCTGGTGCTATATAAGCTACTCGCGTTCCTTTGACGCTGGATAAAGTTCCAGCTTCAGCATTCCAAGCATAAGGTGAAGTGCCACCACTGACTGTTATATTTTGAATTGCATTGCGAGATAAAAATGCGCGTTCTGGTGTTAAGCCTAAGTTATTATGAATTACATCAACTATTGCTAAACCAGTATCACCAGCCGCATCTGTAACTACCACTTCATGACGACCAACTGTATTAAATTTACCACTCCAAGTACGCCCAGTTTTATCACCTGACCAAGTATAAGAATCAGTTCCTCTAGCGGCAGATATTTTTACAGTTTCACCAATTGCTACCACCGTTTTAATAGGTGTAATAATTAAATTACCTATGACTTGCATTCTAGCTTTAGCCGCTTGTGATAGCGCATCTGTCACTGTTACTTCGCAAACACCATTACGTTTAGGCGCGGTATATCCAACTAAAGTACCAGAGGTAGCGGTTAAATCACCACATTCTGCAACCCAAGTAAAAGGTGCTTGACCACCTGAAACTTGTAAATTAGTACTTTCTCCAATAGCTAATATTTTTTCAGTTGGTGAAACATTCAAACCTTTTATGATTCGTATTAAAGGAGTTACTGATTTATCTTGAGCATCCTTACAAGTTACAGTAAATTCACCTTCTTGAACTGGTGGTTGATAATTGACTTCGGCACCTTCAGGTGGATCAATGGTTCCAGCTTCTACTTGCCAACGATAAGGTTCAGCACCACCCATTGCACGAAATGTTATTGGAGTTTTATCACCTAAAATCATTGTAGTTAAGTGAGGGCTACAAACTAGCTCATTAATCACTTTAACTGGTACTTCAACTTTATTGCCTTTGTTGTCAGTCACTGTGATTGTTTGTTCTCCAGATGCTTTTGGAGCAATATAAGTGTTTGTTTTACCTTGAGTTGAACTTAAAGTTCCACCTGTTGTTGTCCAATTATAAGGAGGCACACCACCTTTAACATTTAAGCTAATAGCTTCTCCTAAAGATAAAATTAATGGATTTTCCACTGTACCTGATGGTGTAACTGTTAGTTTTGTATCAGGAACTACAATAATTTGAGCTGATAATTCACCTGAAATTGCATCTTTCACTGTTAATGTGACGGTACCGGGATTCTCAGGTGCAGTAAAATTATAACTGTTAGAGTTAATTGATTGAGAATCACCAAGGCTGGTTGTTACTAGATATGGTGGCTTACCGCCTGTAATACTGAATGACTGTATTTCATTAACGGGTAAATCAGGAACATATTGTGGAGATAAACTTAGCCTTGGAGTCACTTCAACAGAAGCTTGAGCAGTTTTACCATTTTTATCTGTTACAGTTATTTGATAGTTGCCCGGTGCATTAGCAAAAAAATCTACTTTTTCACCAGTATTAACAGGTAATTGCCCACCTGTACTTGACCAAGTATATGGTGCTACTCCACTCAAAGCAGTTAATCTAACTTTTTCTTCAGTATAAATTTGACTTATTTCTGGGTTAATATTAATTATTCCATCAGCTACAAATTCAGCTGTGACATTTTTCTCTTCAGTCATTTCAATGTTGATATTTGCACCAGAACCGCTGGTATCACCTTTCCAATTGAGAAATTTAAAACCTTCATTTGCTACCGCAGTTAATTTAACCGTGCTGCCACAATCATAAATATCATTATCAGGATTACGAATAATTTGACCATTTCTGGCATTGGTTGTTAGGCTGAAAGTTTCAGGTTCAAATTCTGCAATAACATTGGTATTTCCATTTAATGTAATTATGCAAGTTGGCATATTACCGTTACATGCACCATTCCATTGTTTAAATTTATTACAACTTTGAGCCTCAGCAGTTAAAGTAACTTCTTGATTATATAATGTAGTTGTAGGTTTACCAGATACGGTTCCATTACCACTAGAAGATACTGACAATTCAACTGGTATTGGTTCAAAAATTGCTTTAATCTCTTTATTACTATCCATCTTGAGATTATTAAAAGGATTACTACTGCCACTAATATCACCATCCCATTTCACAAATACATAACCTGTATCAGGTTTAGCAGTTAATGTAACCTCTTCATCACAATCATAACTAGATTTAGCTGGGGCAGAAGTTATTTGACCATTTTCTGCAATTAGTTTTAAACTAAACTTAGCTTCAACAAAATTAGCTGAAATGGTTTTATTAGTATCCATCACTAGTTTGCAACTAGGATCAGTGCCGCTACATGCTCCGCTCCAACCTTCAAAAGTATAACAACGTTCTGGTTTGGCTTCTAAATTTACTTCTTGATTAATTGGAAAAATAGTCTCTTTCTTTGTAAGAGTACTGTTATTCGCTAAAATACTACCACCCTTTAGAGCAGGATTAATAGTGAGTTTATAACTATAATTTACAAAAACAGCAGTTACTGTTTGGTTTTTATTCATAGTAATAGTCATTTGATTCTCAAAACCACCAATTACTCCATTTACTTCCCAACGTAAAAAGCTATAAGTCTCATCTGCTATTGCTTCTAATGTGACTTTTGTATTACATCTATAAGGTTCAGCGGCTGATCTTATGATTCTACCACCTGTGGCATTAGTTGTTAATGTGTAAATATCAGTGCATGGTATTGGTGGTTCACGAACTATCAGCCCTGCTGGTACTTCAATGCGTTTGAATGAATTATTACCCCAGCATTCGACGCTACGATCAATTTTGACTGCACAACTATGATCTGAGCCTACGCTGATTTCGCTAAATGTTCCAGTGGGTGCTGCTTCTTTACCAGTTTTACCCCAACATATAATACTATTATTAGTCTTGTTAATAGCACAAACATGATTTTTACCAACACTTAATTTGGAAAATTGACCGCTTGGTGCTGAAGTTTGATCTTCATTATTTTTACCCCAACAAGCCAATGTTCCGTCGGTTTTGATGCCGCAAGTAAATTGATCTCCTGCACTTACTTGAGAATATGTGCCGCTTGGAACAGTTGTTTCGCCATTTCTATCTTTACCCCAACACTGAATATTCTTATCAGTAGTTATACCGCAACTATGATCATAGCCAGCACTGATTTGTGAAAACTGACCACTAGGTGGCTGAGTTTTTCCAGTACTTCCATCAATACCCCAACAAATTACACTGCCATCAAACTTGATTGCGCAATTATGAGTTTTAGCGGCACTTATTTGAGAAAATTGACCTTCTTGTGCTTTGCCAGCATTACCTAAACCCCAGCAAACCATCGCACCATCTTCTTTTAATGCACAATTATGAGATTTACCAGCACTAATTTTCACAAAATCACTACCATTAGGTGGTGCTTTTGTACTGCCCCAGCACACCATAGTGCTATCATTTTTAATAGCGCAATTATGCCGCTCGTTACTACTTAATACTTCAGCTGAAGTATTTATTGTCATTACCAGCAGTGCAAATATTGCACTTAGATAATATTTAAAGTCTAATTTCATTTTATTTCTCCAATTTTTAATTCCCCCCTAGTACTTCGTCAATTTTCAAGTGTCGGGTTTTAGACCTGACAGGTTTTAAAAACCTGTCAGGTCTTTGGCCCTCGTTAAAGGGCGATTAGAGGGGATTTAGTTACTATTAATTTAACAACTCTAATGGTGCATAAACTCTAACTTCAAGTTCAATTTCTTCCTTGGTAACTTCATCATAAACTTCGATTTTCCTTAATCCTACTACAGTGGTAGCTTTTACATATAATATCTTATTATGCTGAGTAAATTTCAAATTTTTATCTGGTTTTACTTTCCAATTACCACTAGCACCCATAATTCTAAAGCGAGTTTTACCATTTATTGGAATATTACGCCGACTTGGAGAAGCCCTTAATGGGCGTAATATTTCAATATCGACTTGCACAGATTGATCAACGCGATCAAAAAAACGGACATAATCTTGCATATAACGTCGTGGTGCGCGATAAATAAAGCTATTAGCCTCAGAGCCTCGTTCTACTTCACCAGCCCTACTTTGCCAATAAATTGGCGGTAAACCACCTATAACTTTAAATATATGAGTTTGATTAGGTTTGCTAATGATGTTTTTGGGTGTGACAGTAAAAGATTGAGCGGCAGTACTCATAAATAAAAATGATATAAAGAAATACTTAATAACTCTCGTTCCCACGCTCCAGCGCACTCCTTTATACACAAGTTTTTTGTAGGGTGGGTAGAGCGTAAGCGAAACCCACCGATCACGTAAAAATGGTGGGTTTCGCTTCACTCTACCCACCCTACAAAAAATTAAAAAAACATAGTAAATAAAATAGTTAAATAACTCTGTATAAAGGTGTGCGCTCCAGCGTGGGAATGCATGTACAGACGCTCCAGCGTCAAGTATTTTTTCTTGACTCGGCGCTGGAGCGCCGATACATGCGTTACCACGCTGGAGCGTGGGAACGAGAGTATTAATTCTATTCATGATTTGTTCTCTCTAAATTTAATAGAAAAAAAAAGCAGAATCAAGTAATGAAATACTCAATTCTGCTCTTTTATTTATCAGAAAACCTCTCTCTTAATAAAAGAGTGGTACTGGATTTAATATAACTTATGGTATAAGGCTAGCTTCAATAGTTAAATATAAATCACTATCATCAAGCTGAACACCATTTAATGGTAGTTCACCGAAATAGCTATCAATGGCAATTTGTAGTTCTTCACCACTAATCAAACCATTAATATCAGTATCAGCAGGTAAGTTGCCTACAATAATATCAGCTTGTGTCATTTCACCATTTTGATCACGGCAAGTTATACTATAAGTAGTACCTAGTTCAACATCAGTACGTGGCTGTACTACTATGTAATTATCAGCTTGCTTGATTTCTTGCAAATCAGTTACTACCCAATCACATTTACCAGCACCACCTAATTTATCAAAACGAACTTTCACATTTTCGCCTACATAGACTGGATGTGAACTAGGTGATAATAATAATGGTTGGAATACATTTACAGTAGCTTCTGTTTTGTTACCTGCGCCATCTTCTACATTAAGTTTATAAGTACCAGCAGTTTCAGGTGCTGCAACTTCAATAACTGATTTATTCTCATTTTGAGCTTCAAATAAACCACCTTCAAAAGTCCATTCATAGTTTCCAACGCCTCTTGTTACCATAAATGTCTTAGTTTCACCGGCTGCAATTGTTACTGCTACTGGTGAAATTACAGGTACCATACGTTCTACTTTAGCAACAAATTCTTTGGTTTGATCTGAAGAATCAATTACAGTTAAAGTATATTCGCCATAACGATTTGGTGATTCATAAGTACCAACACCTGTTTTTTCATCAACTTCAGCAAAACCACTGCTAGCTTCAACCACATAACCACCAGTACCACCATATACTTTGAACTTACCAGTAGTGTTTTTATCTACATATAATGTACCACTAGTTAAACGAATTTCTCTTTCTACATAAACATGTGCTTGCACAGTTTGTCCAGAATTATCTGAGAATTCAATGATAATATCTTTATCTGCAACATTACCAGCAGTATAGGTAAATCTGCCATCATCACTTTGAGTATCAGGAGATAAAGTACCATCATTATCTACTACAATTGCTGTATATGGAGGCACACCGCTTACAACTGTGAAACTCTTAGTTTCGCCACGTTTCATATAACGTACATTTGGTGTTACTTTAATAGGTTCAGTAACATATACCTTAACTTCAGTGGTATTATTTTTACGATCACGAACGCTAATTACATCTTCACCCATTATCTTAGGTGCAGTATAGTAGTTATAGCCAGCATTGTTTGTATTTACATCTTGCATTTCACCTTTGCCAGCTTGCCAATCAAATGGAGGTAAACCACCATTAACTGCAACACGTATTTTTTCACCGGCAGCGGCATAAACTTCTTGTTTATCAGCACGTAATGGAATATCTACAAAAACTTCAGCTTTAGAAGTTTGACCGACATTATCTGTTACTGTGACATTAGCTGTAATTGATTCTGAAGGAGCTTTAAATTCAACATTAGTACCACTAACACTAATTGTACCAGCAGTAGTATGCCAAGCAAAAGGTGGTCTGCCACCAACTACATCTAATTTGATACTACCATCTCGATCAACCCAAGCTTGAGCAGGAGTAATTACAGGTGAATTATTAACGCTAACTGTTACAGTAGCAGTATTTTCAGCTTCATCTGTTGCAGTAATTGTATAACTACCAAGCTCAGCAGGTGCTGTATATTCACCAGATGGTGTGATAATACCTTGAGTCGCAATAAATCTAGTTGTACCTACTCCACCAGATACTGAAAATATTTTTGTAGCATTAGGAGCTAATACAGCATTTGCAGGTGTGATTAATAATGTGCTATTTATAGTGATAGCAACTTCAGCAGTAATACCTTTATTATCCATCACTACTAACTTATCATCACCAGTACTTTTTGCAGCGGTATATTCAACTGTATTACCAGAATCAATATCTAATGAACCTTTACCAAGAACTTGCCAAGTATAAGGTTCTTCACCACCTTGAACACTAAAGGTTTGACTTGTAGCGGCTCCAATTTGAGATTCTGTTGGAGTAACGGTTAATTTACTAGCAACAGTGACAATAGCTTCTACGGTACGACCAGTTTGATAATCAGTACCAGTTATAGTATAAGTACCAGAACTTTTAGGTGCTGTGTACTCAGCTTGAGTAGGAGTTTGAGATACAATAGTACCGCTTTCTGCTGACCATTTAACTTCTTCTAAAGCATTATTTACAGTAAATAATTGTGTTTCACCGGGTGCTAAATTAACTTGAGAAGGAGTGATAGACAATGTACCTATAGCTGATGTAACTCTCACATTTATTGTTGCTTTTTGATTTCTACCATCAGTGAGAATAACAACATCATTTCCTGCAATATCAGGTGCAGTATAAATAACCTCAGCACCAGAGGTAGCAGATAAGGAACCTTTTTCTGCACTCCATTGAAGATTACCATTTCCACCTGTTAATTTAAATGTTTTAGTTCCATTAACAGGAATAGTTACAATAGACGGGGTAACTGCTATCCGTTTAGCAACTCCGGGTGTTGGAGAAATAACAACTATAATTAAATTTTTTACTAATATTATTGGTGCCGCCGTTGCAAAACCGGGTACAATCAAAAGGCTCAATAAAAGCCCTAAAGCATATATAGTTTTTTTCATGATTTACTCCTCCTTATTCAATAATAACTTGTACGTTATCAGTAGGGTTAAAATCTAATGTACCAGCTACACTTAAAGCGGCATTTAAACTATAAGTGCCAGTTAAGCCTGTAGCAGGAACCTTTGGTAATACATTAACAATTTTATCTTTAACTGATAAAGCACCTAAATCAATACCATTACGTAATTTTGGTGGTGCTTGATCATTCCAAGCTACAAATTGACCAGCGGCATCAATTCCAAGCTTAGCACCGCCTAATACGCCACCTTCTATCCACATATAAGCGTCATATACTCCATCGCCATTTAAGACAACTTTGATACCAATTTCCTCACCAGATTTAACATTAGTATCATTTACCAACACAGCAATATTGCCAGCCGCAGCCGCTATTCCAGCGGATAAGGACAAACCTGCTGCTAATCCTAAGCCCAATAGGCTTTTTGATGCTTTTTTCATGCACGTTCTCCAACTTAATAGAAAATTATCATCCTTGAATTAATGAATCCAAGTGCGATATAGATTACTCCATATAATTGTTGTTGTCAATTTATTTTTTGAGTATTTTATTTTTAATAAATAAAAATAAACACCATCCTATATATATAGAATGCAACTACGATCAAAAAGGTCAGGGTAAATTTGAAGTTTTTTTAAAAAAAAATTATTTAAAAAAATAAGTATCTGAAAAATAGTATAATTATTTTAAAATTTTTTTTACCTAAAAACAGCAAAAAATATGAAAAAAACACTTTACGATTTTTTAGGCGTAAATCCGCAAGCTAATACTGAAGAACTCAAAAAAGCAGCTAATGCGTTAATAAAACAATATTATCCTATCAAGGATAATCCAAATATAGCCGCGCGTATTGATAAAATAAAATTAGTTTATAACATCCTTTCAAACCCTAATAAACGAGCCGCTTACGACTCCGAATTAGCCAAACGAAATAAACCTATTACACTAGAACATCATAGTGATGATGTTTCACTATCAACCCCACTAGCCAAAGAAACCTTTATATATAAAGCCAACATCCATTGGTTTGGATATTTTTTCGCTTTATTGCTTATAATTAGTTCAGTATATTTATATACCATAAAATATAATTTATATATTATATATATAATTTTTGCAATGGCTATTATGATTTTTATAAAAACTTTAATACAACAACTAACAACCAGCCTAATACTAACATCGAATCGCGTTATTGCTAAAAGCGGCTTGATTTCTAAAAAAACGATTGAAATAACTTATGAAGATTTTGAAGACTTTACAATTAAACAAGGTATATTAGGCAAACTTTTTTTATTTGGTAGCATTAAAATAAAGGGAATTAAAGGCAAAGAAACAATCAAAATAACTAATATAGCAGCCCCCAAAAAATTTGAAAAACGCCTGATACGCCTCATAAAGCAGAGTGCTTATCATCAAATTTAAACAAACAAGGATATTTCATGCGCCCAAGTGGTAGAACTGCTAATCAACTTAGAGAAGTTAAACTTACTCGTAATTATACTAAACATGCAGAAGGTTCTGTCTTAGCTGAATTTGGAGATACTAAAGTTATTTGTACTGCTAGTATTGAAGAGCGTGTACCTAGATTTCTGAAAGATAAAAAAAGTGGTTGGCTTACTGCTGAATATGGTATGTTACCGCGTTCTACTAATGATCGTATGGCACGTGAAGCTCATCGTGGTAAACAAGGTGGGCGTACTTTGGAAATTCAACGCCTAATTGGGCGTTCCTTACGAGCCGTAGTAGATTTAAAAGCTTTAGGTGAACGTACTATTACCATAGATTGTGATGTAATTCAAGCTGATGGTGGTACACGCACTACTGCAATTACTGGTGCTTATGTAGCATTAGTTGACGCTGTAGAATTCTTACTTAAAAATAATAAAATTACAACAAATCCTATTAAAGGAGCTATAGCCGCTGTATCTGTAGGTATTTATAAAGGTGTAGCAATTTTAGATTTAGACTATCAAGAAGATTCTGAAGCTGAAACAGATATGAATCTTGTAATGAATGACAACTTAGCCTATGTTGAAATTCAAGGTACGGCTGAAGCTGATCCTTTTAGTGAAACCGAATTGCAAGCAATGTTAAGTCTAGGAAAAAATGGTATAATTCAATTACTTGAAAAGCAACAAACAGTATTAAAATGAACACAAAAAATCTTTTTGTAGGGTGGGTAGAGCGACAGTGAAACCCACCAATATAGCTCAATGGTGGGTTTCGCTGTCGCTCTACCCACCCTACTATAAAATTAAGTCAAACAAAAAGAAAGGTAAAAATGAACACCAAAAATATCACAATATTAGCAATATTTACAATTATTATAGTCATTGCGGCATTCGTTTTAACCCAGCCAAATGATATTAGCCATGAACAGAAAAAGTTCTTTCCTAATTTAGCCAGCGTCATCAATGAGGTGACTGAAATCAATGTTCAAACTAAGGATAATACTATTACATTAGTACGTAATGATAAGCAATGGCTAGCTAAAGATAAGCATAATTATCCAGTCGATATGGCTAAAGTTAATAAGTTGTTATTAGGCGCGATGAATTTGCGCACTATCGAAGCAAAAACCAGTAAATTGAAATTTTACTCTAAAATTGGAGTTGAAAATATTACTGAGGAAAATTCTGAATCTGCTTTATTAACATTCAAAAATGCAAAAGCTGAAACAATTATTAGCGTCATAATTGGAAAAGAAAAACCTGCAAAAGTTGATTCCAACTTAAAAGAAATTTATCTACGCCTGCCAGCAGACAAACAAAGTTGGTTAGTTGTAGGGCAGTTGCCGATTGAAAGAAATATTACAGATTGGTTAAACCAAAAAATTGTTAATATTGAAGATGACAAAATTCGTAAAGTGACAATTAAACATCCTGATGGTGATGGTTTTAGCTTTTCTAAGGAAAAGCCTGATGATGAAGAATATAAACTGGAAAATTTGGCTGAAAATGAAAAGCCTAAATCTCCATATATATTTAGAAGTATTGCAACCACCTTAAGTAATTTAGAATTTGATGATGTTTTAGTCGCAACTGAAATTGAATTTTCTGATACTACGACTGCGGTATTTACTACTTTTGATGATAAAGAAATCATAATGACAACAATGAAAAAGGATGGTCAATACTATGCAAAATTAAATACAGTTAAAGATTGGGTGTATGAATTAAGTAAATATAAGGTTGATTATTTAATGAAAAAACGTCAAGACTTAGTTAGTCTTAATCCATAATTTATGGCATACTAGTTGGTTTAATTTTAATAAAGGAGACAAGATGAATTTTTTTATTCAAAACGCTTTGGCAGCAGATGCCCCAGTAGCAGATGGTGGCTTATTTAACCTTATTATGTTAGTTGTTTTATTTCTGGTGTTTTATTTTTTATTAATACGCCCTCAAACTAAACGCGCTAAGGAACATAAACAAATGGTTGAAGCTTTACAAAAAGGTGATGAAATCATTACAAATGGTGGTTTATTAGGCAAAATTGTTGAACTTGGTGATAGTTTTATTGCTATTGATCTTGGTAGCTCAGAAGTTAAAATACAGCGTCAAGCTGTTGCTACTGTATTGCCTAAAGGAACAATGAAAACTTTATGAATCAATATCCTGCTTGGAAATATGTACTGATTGCTAGTGTAATCTTTATTTGTAGCTTGTATGCACTCCCAAATTTATTTGGAGAAGATCCTTCTGTGCAAATATCTCCTGCTTATGCACGAGATATGAAAATTAATGAGGAAGTGCAAAATAGAGTTGAAGCGAAACTCAAGGAAGTCAATATTAGTTATACTAGTATTGCTTTCACTCCACGTCAATTATTAGTGCGCTTTAAAGATACCGATACTCAATTAAAAGCTTATACTATTTTAAAAGATGCTTTATCTGAATATGTGGTAGCACAAAATTTAGCACCGGCTACACCTGAATGGTTGCGCAGTTTAGGTGGGCAACCTATGTATTTAGGCTTGGATTTACGTGGCGGTGTGCATTTCTTAATGCAAGTCGATATGGAAACTGCTATTCGTCAAGATGAAGAAACTTATATTTCTGAATTACGTAGTCGCTTTCGTGAAAAAAAGTTGCGTTATAAAGGTATTCATCGTGTAGTTGATGGCAACGGTGGCATTATGGTTACTTTCAGTGATCCTAAAGTAACCACTGAAGCCAAACAACTGATTGAAAAACAATATAATGATTTAAATATTCAAGGTGATGAATATAATTTACATTTAAACTTTACTGAAAAGGCTTTAAAAGAGAATAAAGAAAAAGCCATAGAGCAAAATATTACCACTCTGCGTAATCGTGTTAATGAATTAGGTGTTTCTGAACCTATAATTCAACGTCAAGGCGAAGATCGTATTGTAGTTCAATTACCCGGTGTGCAAGATACAGCGCGGGCTAAAGAAATTTTAGGTGCTACTGCTACTTTAGAATTTCGTATGTTAGCGAACGATGATGATGAATTTGGATCACGTTTATATAAGCGTCGTAATGGTCAGCCGGTTAAACTAAAACGTCGTTTAATTGTAACTGGTGATCAAATCAATGATGCCGCTGCCACTATTGATCAACGTTCTGGAAGCCCTGCTGCTGTTGTGCGATTAAGCAGTCAAGGTGGTAAAAGAATGTTGCAGACTACTCGGAAGAATGTTGGTAAACCGATGGCGGTTGTCTTTATTGAATATAAAATTGAAACTAAATATGTAGATGGTAAGAAGGTAGTTAGTCGTAGTAAAACTGAAGAAGTTATCAATGTTGCGACTATACAAGAGGAATTTGGCAATAATTTTCAAATAACTGGTTTAACTTCTCGTGAAGCTAGCAATCTGGCTCTATTATTACGCGCTGGTGCATTAAAAGCTCCAATGGAAATAATTGAAGAGCGCACAATTGGACCAAGTTTAGGTAAAGAAAATATTGATATGGGCTTGTTGTCTATCGTTTTAGGTTTTGTTGCAGTTATGTTATTTATGTTGATGCGTTATAAAAGTTTTGGCATGGTTGCTAATTTAGCTTTATTAGCTAATGTCATTATTTTAATAGCTTTATTATCTTTGTTACAAGCTACTTTAACCTTGCCCGGTATGGCTGGTATTGTGCTGACATTAGGTATGGCTGTTGATGCTAACGTATTGATTTTTGAAAAGATACGTGAAGAAATTGCCAATGGCAATAGTCCACAATCAAGTATTCATGTTGGTTATGAAAAGGCTTTCCATACCATTTTTGATGCTAATATCACAACATTAATTGCAGCGGTGATGTTATTTAGCTTTGGAACTGGACCAATTAAAGGTTTTGCTATCACTTTATCATTAGGTATTGTCACTTCTATGTTTACAGCGATAATGTTGACTCGTGGTGTGATTAATTTTTCCTATGGTGGTCGTAATTTAACCAAACTTCCTGTTTAAGTATAAAAAGAGAATAACTATAAATGTTTTTAAATCGTTTTGATTATAAGATTGATTTTATGGGTAAACGCAGTATTGCAATGGCGTTATCCGTTTTATTAATGGCAATTTCTATATATTCGATCTTTACACAAGGTTTAAACTTAGGTTTGGATTTTACTGGTGGTACCTTAGTTGAAGTTGGTTATAAAGAAGCTGCAAAGCTTGATAATATTAGGAGAGATCTAAAAGAGAATGGTTTTGCAGAAGCGACAGTGCAAAATTTTGGCACTAGCCAAGATGTATTAATTCGTATTGGTAAGCATGAAGAATCAAAAGATGATCCTTTAAGTAGTCAAATTTTGCGTATTTTGCAGGCTGAAAATAAAGATGTAGATATGCGCAGAGTAGAATATGTTGGTCCACAAATTGGTAAGGAATTAGTAGAAAAAGGTGGGCTTGCTGTTTTATATACTTTATTTGCTATCTTGATTTATGTTGGATTTCGATTTGAATATCGTTTTGCTTTAGGTGCCATCGCCGCTTTAATTCATGATACTGTAATAACAGTAGGCTTATTTTCAGTATTACAATTAGAATTTGACTTGACTGTATTAGCGGCTATTCTTGCAGTTATTGGTTATTCATTGAATGATACTATTGTGGTATTTGATAGAATACGAGAAAATTTTGTCAAATTACGCAAACAAGATTCAATCAAGGTGATGAATATTTCTATTAATCAAATGTTAGGGCGAACTGTGATGACTTCAGTTACTACTGCATTGGTATTAATAGTATTATTCTTTGTGGGTGGGCAATTAATTCATGGATTTTCAAT
This sequence comes from Candidatus Marithrix sp., assembly GCA_016744775.1. Classification (GTDB taxonomy): domain Bacteria; phylum Pseudomonadota; class Gammaproteobacteria; order Beggiatoales; family Beggiatoaceae; genus Marithrix. The sequence continues at coordinate 421,171 of JADGDS010000001.1, read as the reverse complement.
TGCTTTACTCTTTGGTGTAATTGTTGGTACTTATTCTTCAATTTATATAGCTAGTGCTAGTACTTTAGCTTTGGGAATCAGTAAAGCTGATTTAATGCCAGTTCAAAAAGAAGGTGCTGAGCAACAAGAGCAGCAGTAGATAGATTATAAACCTGACAGGTTTTTAAAACCTGTCAGGTTTGCTATAAAATACAATTTATGGAAAATTTTAAATTTGGTCATGCTAGTGCAAGCACTTGGCAAGATGCAGCAGAATCCTGTCTTAGTCAATTAGATGATTTAAGTAGCTCCGATAATCTAGGTTTTTTATATGTAACTGATTTAATTGCTGCGGAACTTGCAGATATTCTTGAATTTTTTAAAGCCAATACTCCTGTTACACATTGGGTTGGTAGTGTTGGAAGCGGAATTTGTGCTTCAGGAAAACAATATTTTAATATTCCTGCTATAGCAGTAATGTTAGGAAATTTTCCAGAAAATTCTTTTCATGTTTTTAAAGAAGATGAAAATATCAGTAAATTTGCTGCTAATAGTCAAGCTTTATTTACTATAGTTCATGGTGATCCACGTCATCAACAAATTGATAGAGAAACCGTTAGAATTAGTACACAATTAGATGAAGGTTTTTTAGTTGGAGGGCTTACTAGTTCGCGTCATGATCTGTTACAAATAGCTGATGATGTCACTGAAGGTGGTTTATCTGGTGTTATTTTTTCTAATGAAGTCGAGGTTTCAACTCGTTTAACTCAAAGCTGTTCAGCTATTGGTTCTTATCATAGAGTTAGTGAATGTAACAATAATATTATTATTCGCCTTGATGATGAGCCAGCATTTGATGTTTTTAAACAAGATATTGGATCAGAATTTAGTGAGGATCTGAATAAGGTGGCAGGAAATATCTTTGCGGCGATAGCTGTAAAGGGTTCAGATACTGAAGATTATATGGTTAGAAATATAACTGGTATTGATCCAGAACATAATTTATTAGCAATTGGCGATAGGATTGATCTTGGTATGTCAATTCTATTTGTTCGCCGTGATGCTAATGATGCTTATAAAAATATGGTTCAAATGCTTAATCAGATTAAGGCTAGTTTAAAAGGCAGAACAATTAAAGGTGGTTTATATTATTCATGTATGGGGCGTGGTGAAAATTTATTTGGTTATGATTCTAAGGAGTTAAAAGTTATCCAACAATTTTTAGGTGATTTTCCATTAGTTGGTTTTTTTGCCAATGGTGAAATTTTTTATCAACGTATATATGCTTATAGTGGCGTATTAACTCTATTTCTTAAATAAATCAAAAAAGCCTTCTTTACGTAAATACCATAATATGCCGCCTAATAAGCCTCCATATATAATAATTTGAATTAAATACCAAAATAAGTTTATAATACTTGTAGAAACTATATATGCTAAATAAAGTCCAATAATAGCTAATGTTGCGTATATAATGTATTGTTGTGGTGTCATAATTGATTTTTTTTAAAAAATTTATCTTATTTATATTAATAATTTCTGTCTTAATAGCAGGATGGGCAAAGCCATTTATGGATATGCCCATTACTGATAAGATGACTATGCCTTGCCATTCTACTATTGATGATGTATTTGATGCTGAACAATCATTTGGGCATTGTTGCATATTTTATGCGTTATTATCTGCCATTTTCCAATTCTTTCATGATAATTTAGTCAATATTTATCTAGCCTTCAAAATAGTTTTTTTTCTTATTTTTCTTAATCTTGAGCTGAAACCTCCTAAATTCATTTAATCTCTACTTATTTTTTAAGTCATTAATTTAATTGATGACTATATAAATGAATTTACTTTCAGAACAAGAAATATGTCTGAGTCGCCGCCGCTTTGTGCTTGGATTAGCGATGGGTGGTGCCCTGACTGCATTTGGTTTACCTGTTACAGCGGCTCAAAATAGCCTTCGAGCTAAGAAGTTTCAACTAAACATTGGTTCACAAGCTGTGAATTTTACTGGTACGCCACGTCTAGCAACCACTGTTAATGGTTCTTTGCCTGCACCTATATTACGTTGGCGTGAGGGTGAGGAGGTGAGGCTGAAAGTCACTAATAGGCTGGCTGAAACTAGTTCTATTCATTGGCATGGTATCATTTTACCTAATGCTATGGATGGTGTGCCCGGAATGACTTTTGATGGAATTAAACCCGGTGAAAGTTTTACTTATCGTTTTAAGGTACAGCAAAGCGGCACTTATTGGTATCACAGCCATTCTGGTTTTCAGGAACAAACTGGGCTGCATGGCGCGATTGTTATTGAGCCTAAAACACCTGAACCTTTTGTTTATGATCGCGATTATGTGGTGTTGTTGTCAGATTGGACTGATGAAAATCCACACGCAGTTTACGCTAAATTGAAAAAAGCTAGTCATTACTACAATTTCAATGAGCGTACTGTTGGTGATTTATGGCAAGATATTCGCGAAAAAGGCATTTTCCAAGCTTGGAATGAGCGTAAAATGTGGAATCATATGCGTATGAGTGATACGGATATTTCTGATGTAACTGGTTATAGTTACACATATTTAATGAATGGTAATACTCCTGCTGATGGTTGGAAAGGGCTATTTAAGCGTGGTGATAAAGTTCAAAACCTAATCCAACAAGAGCTAAAAGAAAAAGTTGCCTAACATCATTTTATAACAACAAACTGACCCATCATACCTGCATCTTCATGTTCTAGAATATGACAATGGTACATATAAGGTATATCTGGATCAGCAAAATCATCAAAGCGGCTTATTACTCTTACGGTTTCATTGGGTAATACCAACACTGTATCTTTCCAGCCTGATTCTCCAGCACTGGGTGCTTGTCCGTTTCTATCCAAAATTAGGAATTGAATATCATGAATATGGAAAGGATGCGCCATCACGGCATTATTGGTGATTGTCCAAATTTCAGTATCACCTAAGCGCACAGTTTCGTCAATTCGATTCATGTCCATCACTTTGTCATTAATGGTAAACATTCCGCGATTGCTTAAATTGGCAAAGGTTTCGGCATTGTTTATACCTATTAAACCATTGATACTACCCATACCAGCACCCCTCATCTGTACTTTAAGAAAAAATGGACGGGTAACAGTAGCATCTTTTGGATTCAAACGTTCAATTGTGGTCAATTTTGTGGGAATAGATAAACCATTATCACCAGCTTCACCTACACGAATATTCATAATATCAAAGGTTTGCATATCAAGTGCATCACGCATCATACTGCTTGTTATGGTGGTGGGGGTGATTTCTGCGGAATAGCTTTGTAATAATAGAGATTTGCCACTCTCAGTACGTAAATCCAATAAAATTTCCGCACGTTCTCCGGGTGAAAGACGTAATCTTTGCATGGCAACTGGAGCTTCCAACAAACCACCATCGCTGGCTATTTGATAAAATTCACGATTATCAGCAAAGCCAAAATTATAAATTCGAGCATTAGAACCGTTTAGCAAACGCAAACGGATTACTTGAGCGCGAGTTTCCAAGCTAGGATTCAGTGCGCCATTGACTAAAATATACTTTCCTCGTAAACCCATAATATCAACCGTGTCTTTAAGCTGACTAGTCATATTACCATCTGCTGCAATACGACGATCTTGCACCACCAGCGGAATATCATCCACACCATAATTACGAGGCAAAGCTAACTTATCGCTGACAGCATCATCTATGATGAAAAGCCCTGCCAATCCTTTATACACATGTTCTGCCGTCTTACCTTTTAAATGTGGATGATACCAGATTGTTGTAGCTAATTGTTTTATAGTAAAAAAAGATTGCCAAGTGGCATTGTTTTCGATCTTCTGATGGGGTCCACCATCCATTTTTGCTGGAACATGTGCGCCGTGCCAGTGGATTGTGGTTGTTTCTCCTATATTATTATGGACATTAAATAATACTTGATCACCATTAGAAACTCGAATAGTAGGTCCTAAATAATCGCCGTTAATACCTAAAGTAGCAGTCTTAGTACCCGGTAAAAAGCTTTTTTCAGCTTTTTGCAAATTTAACTCAAATACTTTTTCTCCCTTATCATTAAGATTGCCAGTCAACTGGGGTGGAATAGGCAACTTATTGGTATTGTGTGCAAAAAATAAACTACTATGTGCTAAGGGACTAAGCCATTGGCTTTGATCAAATACATCTACTCCAGTTTTAGTTGCCACTGCATAGATATTGTAGTTACCAAGTTGAGAATTAGACGGTAATTGGGTAGTAATATCAAAAGCTATGTTGTTTGGTAATTGATTGCTAACATAAGGACGTACTTCAGGTGTCAAATTATTCTGTGTTTGTAAAAATAGTAATTTTGTATTAGGTAATTGTAATGCTAGATAAATATCAGCATTCTCGCTATTTGTTGCCATCGTGCTTAAGCGCAAACTGAAGTTATCATTTATTGTTTTGATGGAATCTCCAGAAATAGTAATATTGACTTGCCAGTTAGCTTGTACAATCAGTGGATTCAATAGCAGGCTAAGTAAGCCAACTAATAATAGTTTTTTCATAATTTTCCTTTATTTATAAATGTTTAATATCGAGTTATAGTTTATACTTGACATTATAATTATATTATATAATGTCAAGTATATCAACTCTTCCATTTTTGTACATATTGCCAGCTTTTGATTTAGTCTATTAAAAACATTTGATTTTTACTCATTGCTATGATATTATCTCATCCACTATGTCAAAAAAAGTCATCTTATCTATACTAATAAGTTCACTACTAATAGCAGGATGGGCAAAACCATTTATGGAGATGCCCATTACTGATAAGATGACTATGCCTTGCCATTCTGCTATTGATGATGTATTTGATGCTGAACAATCATTTGGGCATTGTTGCATATTTTATGCGTTATTAGCTGCTAGTTTCCAATTCTTCAATGATAAATTACTCAATATTTATCTACCCTTCAAAATAGTTTTTTTTCTTATATTTCTTAATCTTGAACTGAAACCTCCTAAATTCATTTAATCTCTACTTATTTTTTACATCATTAATTTAATTGAGGATTATATAAATGAATTTACTTTCAGAACAAGAAATATGTCTGAGTCGCCGCCGCTTTGTGCTTGGATTAGCTATGGGTGGTGCCCTGACTGCATTTGGTTTACCTGTTACAGCGGCTCAAAATAGCCTTCGAGCTAAGAAGTTTCAATTAAACATTGGTTCACAAGCTGTGAATTTTACTGGTACGCCACGTCTAGCAACCACTGTTAATGGTTCTTTGCCTGCACCTATATTACGTTGGCGTGAGGGTGAGGAGGTGAGGCTGAAAGTCACTAATAGGCTGGCTGAAACTAGTTCTATTCATTGGCATGGTATCATTTTACCTAATGCTATGGATGGTGTGCCCGGAATGACTTTTGATGGAATTAAACCCGGTGAAAGTTTTACTTATCGTTTTAAGGTACAGCAAAGCGGCACTTATTGGTATCACAGCCATTCTGGTTTTCAGGAACAAACTGGGCTGCATGGCGCGATTGTTATTGAGCCTAAAACACCTGAACCTTTTGTTTATGATCGCGATTATGTGGTGTTGTTGTCAGATTGGACTGATGAAAATCCACACGCAGTTTACGCTAAATTGAAAAAAGCTAGTCATTACTACAATTTCAATGAGCGTACTGTTGGTGATTTATGGCAAGATATTCGCGAAAAAGGCATTTTCCAAGCTTGGAATGAGCGTAAAATGTGGAATCATATGCGTATGAGTGATACGGATATTTCTGATGTAACTGGTTATAGTTACACATATTTAATGAATGGTAATACTCCTGCTGATGGTTGGAAAGGGCTATTTAAGCGTGGTGATAAAGTTCGTTTACGCATTATTAATGCTTCAGCTATGACTTTTTTTGATGTGCGTATTCCGGGTTTGAAAATGACAGTTGTAGCTGCGGATGGGCAGTATGTTGAACCAATTTCTATTGATGAATTCCGTATTGGTGTAGCAGAAACTTATGATGTGATTGTCGAGCCAAAAGATGATAGTGCTTACACTATTTTCGCACAAGCAATAGATCGTTCAGGTTATGCTAGAGGTACGCTGACTCCTGATATGAACATGACAGCTCCGATACCAAAATTGGATCCTGTTCCAGTTTTAAGTCATGCAGATATGGGTATGGGATCACATTCAGGGCATAAGATGCCTATGAAGAAACATAATGCCCATCATGCTGGGCATCATATGCCTATGAAGAAACATTCTATGCCTATGATGACTCATCATGCCCCCACGGAATATGGTCCACATGTAGATATGCGGGCTAAGAATCCACAATATCGCTTAAATGATCCCGGTGTTGGTTTACGTCATAATGGACGACGGGTATTAACTTATGCCGATTTACGTCATCTATATACTACACCTGATCTTCGCGAACCTGAACGCGAAATTGAATTACACTTAACTGGTAATATGAGTCGCTATATGTGGTCAATCAACGGTGTCAAATTTGCGGATGCTGAACCATTAGTTATGAAATATGGTGAACGCTTACGTATTACTTTAGTCAACGACACCATGATGAATCATCCAATTCATTTGCATGGCTTATGGAGTGATTTGGAAACTGGTGACAATCAACATATTCCACGTAAACATACAGTTATCGTACAACCGGGTTCTAAAATCAGTTATCGTGTAACTGTGGATGCCAAAGGGCGTTGGGCTTATCATTGCCATTTACTTTACCATATGTCAGGTATGTTTCGCGAGGTGCTAGTAAAATGAGATTCTATCTATTGTTAATACTAAGTTTAGTATGCTTAAAACCAGCTTTTGCTGACATGGAAGCTGATCCTTTATTGTCTAAGATCATGATTGATAAACTAGAAATTAGTGAAGCAGATGAGGGCAATCCACTAGCATGGGAAGCTGAAGCATGGTTAGGTAAAGATCTTAATAAGCTATGGCTTAAAACTGAAGGTGAACTGCTAAAAGGCGAAACCGAAGAAGCTGAATTACAATTACTTTACAGTCGTGCCATTTCGCCCTATTGGGATTTACAACTAGGTTGGCGTGGAGATATGCAACCGACACCTAATCGTAATTGGGCAGCCATCAGCCTGAAAGGGCTAGCACCATACTTCTTTGAAGTAGATGCCTCATTCTTTATAGGTCAATCAGGAAGTACAGCAGCGCGTTTAAGTGCTGAATATGAAATGCTATTCACTCAACGTTTGATACTTAGCCCAGAAATAGAAATGAACTTCTATGGAAAAGATGATCCAGAACTAGGTATTGAATCAGGATTATCCGATATATCAACTGGCTTAAGATTACGCTATGAAATTCGCCGAGAATTTGCACCATATATTGGAATAAATTGGCTAAAACAATATATGACTGATGGTGACATTCAAGATACGCAACTTGTGATTGGTGTTCGAGCTTGGTTCTAGTTTTTTATGCCCAATAAGGCAAATATTGAAAATTTCGCTTAGCTTCAGGATTGGCTAGGCGAAGTAGAGATTTTTCACAAGTTTGTCCAATGACTTGTTTAGCGGCGTTATCACTACAATGCAAACGTTGGCGCAAAGATGCTCTTGTCATATAGCTTTTATTTATATCAAACTGTGGTTCTGGTAATGGATAATGATGTGTTTCAATCGCTTGCATTATTTTATCAATACCACTGCCACGTTCTTCACAAACTTTAATGCGCCGCAAAAAAGCCGCTAATGCTTCATTGCGCGATTGAGGCGGAGTGTCTAAAAAACGTTGAGGATCAACTAATGGTTTACCAGTATTGGTCATTTCTATACGATGATCAAAAATTTCTACCATTGGTGAAGTGCCTTTTATATGCCAAATCTTTGGCAAATAAAATCGCGCCTAAATTATAAATATCCCACTTCCCTGCTTGATTTTTTCTAATCATTTTTTCGGCTTGCAACTGTTGCAGAATACCGTTTTTATTACTAGGTAAATTTTGAGCTGTTAAATCAAAATAAGCTGGATAATCCAAACAAGTTAAGATTTGATCGGAGTTTAGATTATTAAGGGCAATTTGATGTTCAAAAGGGGTTTTATCAAATAAACGCCATAATTTACGTTCTTTTTCTGGATAATCTTTCAGTCGTTTTTTATAACTTCCGATACGAAGTTCTTCATTACCTTTTTTAACACAACGGTATTTAAAGTCGGTTCCAACAATTTCATGAGTTTGATCATGAATACCCCATACAAGATAAGCATATATTTTACCAGATAAAGCGGCACTATTTGCTAAAGCGGCAATATATTCGCCCAGTTCTTCATAATCTTTATAATTTTCTTTAAATTCTACCCATTCAGTATCAGTTGTTAGATTACGTAATTCTGTTAATAAACTTTGTAGATAACTATCTCTATCTATTCCATTTTTGTACATATTGTTAGGTTTTCATTTAGTGTATTAAAACGCATATTATAACCAAACTACCTTAAACATTAGTATATTACTATAATATACTGTTTATATTTATATTAGGATAAATCCAGACTAAGGAATCAAGATTTAGTGGTTTTAAGCTAATTGTCTATAACATAAGCTATAATCACCTTAATAACACCAGTTATAGCACTTATGTTAGGACAAAATTTAAATGGTAAAGCTATTCATATAAGCATTTGGTTAGGAACTTTTATAGTGTTGATTGGTTTAGCAATATATCAGCTTGATGAATCAGTTTAAAGGAAAAATATTGTAAGCTAATGTAAACAAATGGTTATTAGATAAATAATATTACAAAAAAGTAGATTTCAGATACACACAGTTTACATTTTTGGCTTATATTATGAAGTTCGTAAATAAAAATTCTATAATAAAGGAAATCACTTATGAAATATATTCAAAAAACCATCACTATTTCATCTGTCATGGCTATAATTTTAGCAAGCATTGGCACTTCAGCACAAACACCAGAAGTAGGCACACAGCAAGGCAGCTTTGTGCAAGAGTCTCAAGGAATAATACAAGTTAAAGCAAGGGGACAAAGTAGAGGAACAGGACAATGTCAAGGAAAGAGACAAGGTAGAGGAAAGGGACAAGGTAGAGGAAAGGGACAAGGTAGAGGAACGGGACAAGGTAGAGGAACGGGACAAGGTAGAGGACAAGGTAGAGGAAAGAGACAATGTCAAAGAAGGGGATAAGGTAGATGAATGATACCTTAACAAAAAAATTCAAGTAAAAAGTAAACTTGGTAAATTAATCTTTGAAGTAATTATCGCTGCTTAGTTGCTGTTAAACCTTTTAGAAATTTGAAATGTTTGTTTGTCATTTTAGTGGATAGTTTAGATGAACTAGTGCAGGAGGGCGAAAATATCCATAGTACTTCGTCAACTTTAAAACTGTCGGGTTTTAGACCTGTCAGGTTTTTAAAACCTGACAGGTCTTGGGGCTTGTAACAAGGTTTAATTGTCTGAATCAGAATTTACCGGATTTAAGGATTTTCAGGCAATTTATACAATTGGGCAAATGATTTTTTTTGAATAATTCATCTATTAATTTTGGTACTAAATAAAAAGCGCGTAGGTGTTCACCTATATCATACAAATAATTAGAATATTTTGGCAATATTGACGCATAACTCAAGCTATGTTTAGGTAAACTAAATGACAACCTTTCTAATACACATAGACAATCTTGCATTTAAACAAAAATAATCTATAATATATTATATATTCTAAATTTGTGAGATGTATTATGAAACAGATATTGTTATTGACTATTATATTTAATTTATTGTTTATTAGCGAAAGCCATGCTTTACAAGCCGTAGAAAGTTGTTCGGCTCTGGTAGCACAATTTAAGCAAGCCGCTATTAAGAAAATGGAACAAAGATTAGATCGCAATCTTGAAATGGTTCTTAATCGCGATTGGTGTTATCCAATATATATTTTAAATTCTGAACCCGAAAAATCTACTAGTAGTGGTGATACAGCAACTGAATATTCTGAAACTAATGTGCAAGTAGTTGGTGTTGATGAAGCTGATTTTGTCAAAAACGATGGTACTTATATTTATATTTTAGCGCATGGTAAATTTAAAATTATAAAAGCATGGAAACCTGAAACAGCGGCTGAAATTTCCAGTTTTAAAATTGAAGGCATTCCTAAAAAAATGTATATTCATAATAAACGCGCTTTTATTTATTCTTCTTTAGAGCAAATTGTATCAACACCACCAGATATTTATTTATCAAAATCTAGCAATATTCAGAAAGAATGTACTTATGGTTATGATTGTGAATTTACTGGTGATGGGCGTGAATTAAAAATTACTGTGCTTGATATTTCTAATGTCGAACAACCAAGTTTAGTCAGAGAAATCAATTTCTCTGGAGCTTATTTAAATTCTAGGCGGATTGATAATGCAATATATTCAGTTGTTGTATTTCCAGAGCCAATAATTGAAGATATTAAATATTTTCCTGAAGAAATTCATAACAGTCAATTTTGCGAAAAACCTCAACCTACCGCTGATATGACAGAACTTTTTAATCAATTAAAAGTTAAAAATAAAGCCCTAATTGAATCAGCTGAGGTAGATAAATTCTTGCCTACAGTTAAAGATTCTCTAAATAATGACAGTCCATTTGAGCAATGCGATAATTTTTATATTGGCAAAGAAGGTAATAGCTTCGTATCAATTTTATCCGCAGATATAAATACCGAAACTCCATTAAATGCTACAACTATTTTTGGTAAATCAGGGGCTGTTTATGCTTCTAATTCTGCATTATATATCGCTTCTAGGCTTGAGAAAACCACGATAATTAATAAATTTGCTTTACCAACTATTAAATATAGCGGTAGCGGCACAGTAAAAGGGCGAGTGCTAAATCAGTTTTCAATGGATGAATTTAAAAGTTTTTTCCGTATTGCAACAACTACTGGCTATTTACCCGATCCTAAAACACATAGCACTATTTCTATTTTAGAACAACAAGATAATGAATTAGTTACTGTTGGAAAAATTGATAATATCGCGCCTACAGAGGATATACGTTCAGCACGATTTATTGGTGATAAAGGCTATATTGTTACTTTCAAAAAAACTGATCCCTTATTTGTATTAGACTTATCTAATCCTAAGCAACCAGAAATTGCGGGAGAATTAAAAATTCCCGGTTTTTCAACCTATATGCACCCACTTGATGATAAGCACTTGCTGACAATTGGCTATGATTCCATAGACAAAGGCGATTTTGCATTGTTTCAAGGTATTATGTTGCAAATTTTCGATATTTCAAATATGAATAAACCTAGTTTAGTTCATAAAGAAATAATTGGTTCACGTGGTTCAAGTTCTGAAGCGGCAACAAATCATTTAGCTTTCAACTATTTCGGTTCAAAGAAATTACTTGCACTTCCAATGAATATTTGTGAAAAGGGTGAGCAGAATGATATAATGACGTTTGCTGGCTTATTGGTTTATAAAATCGACACTGAAACTGGCTTTGAATTAGTTAGAACAGTGCCTCATGTCGCCCCTGAAAGCCATAATAAATACCAAGGATATTGTTATAATTGGTGGACACAATCAAATACTTATGTAAAACGTTCTATTTTTATGGATGATTATGTATTTTCGATCACTGAAGATACGATTAAAGCAAACAAATTATCTAGTTTAGAAACAGATATTGCAATTATCCATTTAACTGATAAAAACAAATGCGATAACTTACATTTAGATCAATGTTTTACAGAAAAAGAGTGCTTATCAAACAATGGAGTATGGGAAGATAAAAGTTGCCATGTACCATCATACAAACTACTACGTACATCAAATCCTTATCTTTGCACAGCGAATTATAATGGCAAAGAATTAAAAATTCCATGCGTTCATATAAATGAGATTCAATATCAAACGATATTATCTCAAACGAAACCGATTCAATTCAAACTTGAAGAAAATGAAAAAGCAACAATAAACTTAATAGCAAGAGGATGTGAAGTGATCTACAAAGCCAATAAAGCCGAAATAGAAATTCCTTGCATTAAAACCAGCAACAACTCTAACTTATATTGGGCGAAATTTAAAGTATTGAATACAAATCAATTTATTATGGAATTGATAAGTGCTGGAGAAAAAAATTGATAATATTATTTCAACAGAGAAAAAAATCTATGCAAAAGCCATTAATTGACAATGACGGTGAAGCGCGGGAATTAACTGAACTTGATTTAAAAAACGCGATGCCCATGCGCTTACGACATTCCGATATGCCACCTTATGTTCATGCTCCACAAAAAGCAGCAACAAAGATACCCTTATCAATCCAACTATCCCCTGAAGTTGTTGACTATTTTAAAGCTAGTGGTAAGGGTTGGCAGACACATATTGATGAAATACTGAAAAGTTATATTGCTAATCACGCTAATACTTAAAAGACCAAATAATGATAAAAAAATTAAAATATATTACTATATTAGCTATATTAGCTTTTAATACACAAGCCAAAGAACCAAACGTTATTGTAACTATAGCACCTATTCATAGTCTGGTGACAGAAGTCATGAAGGGAGTAGCTAAACCATATTTATTATTAAAGCCCGGTGAGTCGCCACATAATTATAGTTTAAGACCATCAAAAGTACGGCGATTACATGTTGCTGATCTAATTATATGGGTTAGTCCAAATCTGGAAAGTTTTTTAGAGAAAAGTTTAAACATAATTAATGCGCCTAAAATACAGCTCATTGATTTGCCAAATTTGAACTTATTAAATACTGATCCACATATTTGGCTTGATCCAAATAATGCGCAAATCATGGTACAAGCAATAGCCAGCACTTTAGCTAAGATTGATTCAATTCATGCTCAGACTTATGTAAACAATGCTAATAATTTAGTTATAAAAATTAAAGCATTAGATGAACAATTAAAACTTAAATTAGCTCCAATACAAGATTTACCATATTTAGTTTTTCATGATGCTTATAAATATTTTGAACATCATTATAAATTAGCCGCTGTAGAAAGTATTAAATTATCACCAGAAGCTCGTCTAAGTGTGAGACGTGTATATAAATTACGTAGGCAGATAAAACGCCAAAATATCCGTTGTATTTTCAGTGAACCTCAGTTTAAGTCACCATTAGTCAGAATTCTCACAGAAGATACTTCAGTAAAACATGGCATATTAGACCCATTAGGTTATGGATCATATTTTGATTTATTAAATAATCTAACAGATTCATTAACAAACTGTTTATTAGAAACACCCGCTAATTTAAAATCAAAAATATGAAATTATGAAAGAAGTCGCATCATTACGTTACGATGTCATTTTCAAAAAAGCTTTTGGTGTGCCAGAGATTTTCACCGCTTTTGTTCGTGACTTGCTAGGCATTGAACTTGAAATTGACACCGTAGAAAAAGATAAAGCCTATGATCCACCGATTGGTAGTGTAGCTACCAAATTTGATCTTTATGCTGAAGATAAGAAAAATCGGATAATTGTCGATATACAACATGTACGCTATCCAGATCACTATCATCGCTTTTTACATTACCATTGTGCTGCTTTATTTCGTCCTAAATTCAAAGTCTTTACGATTGTAGTTTTAACTTCAGGTGATAAGCATAAAAAGGATATTGGCATCATTGATTTTGATCCAAAAGATTTGCAAGGTCAAGCTTTTGGAGAAATTGATCATAAGGTTGTGTATATTTGTCCCAAATATTTAGATAAAAAAGTGACACCTAAGCGATACCATGAATGGTTGGAAGCGATAGAAGATAGCCTAGATGAACAAGTTGATGAATCTCATTATACTCAGCCAGAAATCCAACAGATTTTCAATATGATTCAAAAAGATCAAGTGACACCCGAAGAACGTGCGCGGATGTTTGATGAATATGGTGAAGAACAAGTCAAACAAGAAAAATTCTTGAAAGAAGTTGAAAAGCAAATCAAGCAGATAAAAGAAGACGCAGCACAGGCTAAAGAAGAATCAGCTCGTAAATTGAAACAGCTTTCTGTCTTAACAGACGAACAAATAGCCAGTGTGACTGGCTTAAGTTTGGAAATGGTTAAAGCATTATCCTAATAGACTTATCTGCTACCAACAAAGACAAACCTGACAGGTTTAGTTACACATTCCTTACTCACCAGCACAATCACGCAAGCTAGTACCAGTTTCAAGCGCGTATTTTTCAGCGGCTTCTTCAACCATTTTACGAGTTAATTCATAATCTGGTGTTATCCAGTCGCTGATAACTTGCCATTGTTTACCATCCCATTGTTGGAATCTTACCTTACCGCCGCCTTCATGGTTAGCACAGGATGTTTGCATTGGAAATATTAAACCTTCTGCACCTAATTCTTTAATTCGCTCTTCAGTAATATTTAGATGTTCTAAGCCCCAACGTATTTGTTCTCCTGTCAGTGCTTTATTACCAAATTGAGCTTGTGCGCTACGAATTGCTTCAGTATTTAATATTCCATGAATAATGCCTAAATTATAATTAATTGATCCTATTACCTTTTGAGATACAGATCCTTTCTTTTTACTATAAACATACTGTCGTACATCTTGTATAGATTTAAAATTATCACCATCAGGATAATATGCCGCTGTAATAAAACCATTAGCCGCTTTACCTGCTGGAATTATCTCAGTTTCAGAATCATTCCATGATAAACCAATAATATGATTAATAGGAAAATCTATACGCTGCGCCTCTTTTAATGCAGTTGGAATTATCATTCCCCAGCCACGTAACAATATCCAATCTGGATTTAAACGTTTTATTTGTTCCCAAGTTGCTTTTTGTCCAAGTTTACGACGTATAGGAAAATGTTTCAGTTTAAAACCATATTTCTTAGCTTGAGCTTCCAGAATATGTATAGTTTCCTTACCAGAACCACGATGATAATAAACATTAGCAATGGTTTTACCTTTCAGTTTTTCTACACCACCTTCTTGTTGTGCAATAAACCTAATTTTTGCCGTATTTTGATCCCAATAACTAATCATTAAAGGAAACATATATGGAAATACACGACCATCAGCAGTTTTAGAATCACCATAACCAATTGACACTATTGGTATCTTATCTTGTTCCGTATATTTCATCGCCGCATTGGTAGCAGAAGTACTAAGGAAATTGAACATAGCCGCATTAGGTTTGGTTTTAAGTTTTTGATAACATTCCATAGCGCGTTCAACCCGATAGCCAGTTTCACATTGTTCCCAAGTTAATTTGACTCCATTTATACCACCATCTCTTTCATTGAGCATAGTCATATAATCCATGAAACCGCCAAAAATGATTTCACCTACAGCACCATAACTTCCAGTACGATATATAGGAATAGGAATAAATTGTTCATTATTGTCATTAGTGGCTACAATTGTTTTAGCCGCTACAATAGGTTTTTCAATTTTACCTAAATTGTATAACATTAATTTACCACTTGTAAGCGGCACAGAAATCCAACAATCTCGTGGAGAACAACGAAAATCAAAATCCCAAACAGGCACAAAATCACCATTACGAATCGTAGGTAAACGTAACTTAAATAATTCACTACCATTATATAAATCCCAAACACGTAAACTACCATCATCACTAACAGTAGCAGCTTGTTGACCATCTGGACTATAAATTACACGATAAATTGTACTTTCATGTCCAACTAAACGATATTTAGTTGATTTATTTTGAGTAGAATAAATATTAACTATTTGTTCACGTCCAACAGTAGCTATTTGTTGACCATTTGGGCTTAATTCTGACCACATTAACCAATCATTAGCTTGCGGATATTCTTGTAATAGCTTTTGCGAATTCTTATTGATTGCCCATAGGCGTATATCCCTGTCACCAGTAGTTAATATGCGCGTGCCGTCACTATTATAAGAAACAGCATTAATGTCATATCCTTCTTGAGCATCAAAAAAACGTGATTTGCCATTAACATCAAATAAACCCACTTCCCCAGAATAACTAGCACTTGCAAACTTACTGCTACTTTGAGAGGCAAATGTTACAGCATTAACCGCACCTTTATGTAGAAAAGTATGCTGTTGTTTACCAGTTTTAACTTCCCATAATTTAACAGTTTTATCAAAACTAGCAGAAGCTAACCAACGACTATCAGCACTAAAAGAAAGACGTTTAACTTTTTTGGCATGTGCGCTGCTATTTTCCCATAATAACTTAGTCTCAGGCAGACTATACAAAGCTAATTTACCATTAGCAAAACCTACTGCAACACTGTCACCATTTGGTGCAATAGCAGTTGAACTAGGTTTATCAGCGAAATTCAGCATTTTTTGAGGAGCTAAATCTGAATTCCAAGCTATTACCAAACCATCTGTACTGGCACTAAAAATATTATCAGCATAACTATCGACATTAATTACACCTGAAGTATGACCTTGTAAGATACGTACTGTAACACCGCTATTGGTATGCCAAATACGCAAACTACGATCATCACTAGCGGAAACTAAATAACGTCCATTGTCAATAAAACGTATTCCAAATACCTTATTGATATGACCAAGTAACATCCGCACATTTTTACCCGATTTAACATTCCATAAACGAACACTTTTATCGCTACTTGCTGTTGCAACTAGCTTTCCATTTGGATGCCAAGCAACTTTTTGCACATGATTAGAATGACCGCGTAATTTATGTAACATTTTACCGGTTTTCCAATCCCAAATAGCCGCATTATTATCATAAGCAGAACTTGCTAACAGCTTATCATCGGGGCTAAAAGCCAAACTGGATATTCTTTCTTTATGCCCTACAAAAGTCTTAAATTTTTTACCAGTTGCAACTTCCCATACAGTGATATTTTTATCATCACCACCGCTAGCTAAATATTTGCCATCTGAACTAGTGGCTAATGCCCATACAGGTGCTGGAGTTTTCCACTCAGTAACTGCTTGACCACTAAATAATGACCAAAAAATTATCTTTTGATCCTCTCCACCAGCACTAACCAGCCATTGACTTTTTGGTAAAAACACAAGAGCTGAAATATCAGCATCATGTTTACGTAAAAATTGTAATAATTGACCACTTTTACGATTAAATAGTGCTAAAGTACCATTTTCTCCGCCTGTAGCTAAAAGACGACCGTTATGACTAATAGCAACTACAGATAAAGGTACACCAACTTGATAACGTTGTTGTGGGCTATCACCCTTAAGTTTGCTATACCAAGCTAATAAATTACGAGCATTACGCCGCTGAAATGGAATTTGTAAATCTAATTCACGAGATTCTGTTAATATTTCTGTAGCAGCGGCATAATCTTCACTAGCTGCTAACAAAGAGGCATGAGTTAATTCTGATTCAAATAAACTAATGGTGCGGGATTTTTCTGTCCACTCAGCCTTGTGTCGCGCAGTTTCGGCTATTGTTTGAGCGTCAACAGCATTATTACGTTCCCAAAATCCCCAAAAAGCTAATCCTAATGCAAACAATAATCCCAAAAATGCCCAAACCACACGTTTCCGTGCTAATTTTAATTGATTAAGCCTAGTTTCTTCTAATCGTCGTTGTTTTGCTTGTTGCTGTAAGGCACTAGCATCCAAAAAACGCATAGCAAGATCAAAATCTTGGTTTTTGCCATAACGTTTTGCCCAAATCGGCGTAGGCTGCTCCTCACTACGCCATTTCAAAGCTAGTTCTAGTTCAATACCAGACCATAAATCAGCCAGTTGTTGTTGCCAACGAATTGCAGCGTCTTGTAAACGTTGATATAATTCAGCAGATTCAGCTTCTTTACGTGTCCATATTTTTAAACGTTGCCATTGACGAATCAAGCTTTCGTGACTTATATCAAGCACAGTTTCAGCTTCTAAAGGTGTTCCTAAAGAAGGTGTCAAAAAAGTGCGTCCTGATTGACGAAATACTTCAACAATATCAATAATATCTTGAATTGAAGCATGTGCTAAAGTTGCGACTTCTTTTAATTTAACTGGACGACGAGTATCACGACTATCACTACCACGTTCACAGAGACTACGAAATAAAAATTCTGCGTTTGTTTGTTGTTCTGGAGTTAATTCTGCATAAGCCTCATCAGCATGTAAAGACAGAGCTTTAGTTAAACCACCTATCTTTTTATAATGTTCTAATGTGATACACATCGTGTTATCAAGACTAGCAAGCGTCCACATGCGCATTAAAGCATGTTGTAACAGTGGTAATTGATCAGGATCACTACTCATGTCATTAAGCAACTTATTGACTAAAGTAGGATCAACTTCACCACCAAACACTAATGCCGGTTCTTCAATAGCCGCACGTACTTGATCACGAGTTAAACGAGGAGTTAAAAATAAACCATTATCAATGGCTTCAGGTAAATCATAAAACAATGCACAATCACCGATAAAATCGGAACGCATTGTTAAAACAATATAAATATTAGAATGTTTACTACTATTTAATAGTAAATTAACAAACGCAGCCGCCTGATCAGCAGCCCCCTGCTGATAATAACGGAATATTTCTTCAAATTGATCAACTAACAGCAATAAATTAGTATTTTCAGGCAGAGGTGTTTCAGTTAAAATTTCATGAAGGCTATATGGTCCACGACGTAACTGTGCCTGTAAAAACGCAAAACTATCTATTTCTCCACCAAAAGGAGCAGTATATTCTACACCTAAAGCTTTTTCTACCAATAAAGCCTCGGCTAAACGCAAAAATGGACGATTACCGGGGCGAAATTCTGCCACACGCCAATGTCCACTTGCACTGCTAAGAAAGCCGGTTTGTAAACCAGCTAATAATCCTGTACGTACTAAAGAAGATTTACCACAACCTGAAGGTCCTACTACTGCGAGAAAATGACTATTACCTAATTTTTCTATTAATTGGTCTGTATGTTCCTCACGCCCAAAAAAAATGTAAGTTTCATGACGTTCAAATGGACGTAAACCGGGATAAGGATAATCGCTCATGTTTATCATCATTTTTAATTTCTATTGACATATTATAACATGAGCAGTTAAATTATTTTTCAACTCTTTTTTAGACGATAACCTAAACGTTTTAAAATATCTAAAAAAGTTCTTTCCGCTGGTAACTGCTTATCGGTATAAGACTTTTGTTTAATTAATGTTTGACGAATCATTTTAACAGTTAATTTAACCTCTATTACTGGTGGATTAGCATCAGCATCCACTATTTGAGAATGAGGATTCAGAACTTTTCTAATATCTGCCTTCAAATTAGGAATTTTATCTTCTGTTTTTTTATTCCCACGCCCTCTATAGTTATCAATACAAATAATTCCAGTTTCTAATTCTTTCAGTCCTTTTCTTACTGTTTCTCTACCCCAACCAAATGTCCTTTCGGCTTTTGTGGGACTAGCATCCAATAATTCTAAAGTCGTTTCTGCCATAAATCTACGTCTTTTTGGACCAGTTAATTTTTTAGCAGCATTTTTAATAGTTGCAATTACGGGTTCTGTCAATTTCATTAGTGTTTTCCTTTCATGGAGCAGGAGTTATCCTTGTAAATAATTTATAAATGATTGAAATAATAATATTTTAATCTTAATTTTTTGAATGAATTTAGCTATTTTAAGCATAAAACATTCCATTAAAAATATAGTCCAATAATATTATTACCTATTTTTTTAATATATGAGGGATTGTTTTTTAAACCAACCAGATGAGACTTGCCATTCTACCTGTGATTTTATTGCGTCGAAATGAATAAAAACGGTCGCTGTCAGTATAAGTACAAAATTTTCCACCATAAACATTATTAACACCTTGTGCTGCTAAACGTTGACGTGCTAATAAATACAAATCAGCGAAGTAATGGTCATCATTACCTGCTTTAAACGCTTGTTTTGCTTCTGGTAAATGCTGTATAAAGGCATTACGAACTTCATCGCCTACTTCAAATTTTTCTGGACCAATAGCAGGTCCTAACCATACCAAAATATCTTCAGGAGAGGCAACATTAAACTTTTTTAATGTTTCTTCCAATACTCCAGCAGCAAGTCCACGCCATCCGGCATGAGCGGCGGCAATTTGCTTGCCAGCCTTATCACAAAATAATACCGGCAAACAATCTGCTGTCATAATTACACAGACAGAACCACACTGATTGCTAAAGCTAGCATCTGCTTCACAATTTAAATTATCTGGTTCAGACCGAACATTCGTAATACCATGTACTTGTTTTAGCCATATAGGTTTTGATGGTAAATTTAGTTCTTCAATCAATGCTTTACGATTTACTTCTTCAACTAAACTACCAAAGTTACGAGTTGTAGTGCATGATTTGACTTGCGGAGGAGCAGGCCAATCTGGTGTAATACATTTAAGCATGTTCTTGTTTATCTTGTTTTAATTCTTCTAATAAAGTCAACATATCATCTGGTAATTCTGCTGTCCATTGCATAAACTCGCCGCTATTTGGATGATCAAACCCTAAGCTTGCTGCATGTAATGCTTGACGTTTAAAATCTTTTAAACTATTTTTAAAAGATTCACTTGCGGCTGGAGGCATATGTAAACGTCCACCATAAACAGGATCACCTAATAAAGGATAACGCTTATATGCCATATGAACCCGAATTTGATGTGTGCGCCCAGTTTCTAACTTTACACGAATATGTGTATGACTGCGATAACGCTCTATTATACGATAATGCGTAATTGCTGGCTTGCCATTTTCAACCACTGCCATACGAAGACGTTGAATTCTATGTCGTCCAATTGGAGCTTCTACAGTATTACCAGCGATCATGACACCATTAACAATAGCTTGATATTCCCTTAAAAATTTACGCTTTTGTAATTTTCGCACTAAATTTGTATGAGCCGTTAAGGAACGCGCAACAACTAATAACCCACTCGTATCTTTATCAATCCTATGTATAATACCAGCACGAGGAACTTGTTCTAATTCAGGTGCATGATGAAGTAAAGCATTTACTAACGTATTACTAGAATTACCAGCACCGGGATGTACAACTACTCCTGCTGGTTTATTAATTATTAGTATGTCTCCATCTTCATATAGTATATTAAGAGGTAATTTTTGAGCCTGCCAAACAACTTCTTTTGTAATTTGTGTGGCAATTTCTATCTCTTCGCCACCTTGTACTTTATTCTTGGCACGCGATGTGGTCTTATTTACGAGAACATATCCATCACGGATCCATTGTTGTAAACGTCCTCGTGAATAAGATGGACATAATTCTGCCAAGGCTTTATCAAGACGATAACCAGCCATTTCAGGCGGAATTGTTATATTAATATTTTTTGTCACTTAATCGAGTATATTATATTATATTATATTATGAAAAAAATCAATTTTATTGTTAGTTTATTTTTAATATTCAGCTTATCTAGTTGTGGAATTTTCAAGGATCCAAAAGATTATGCTTCAGATTGGAATGCTCAACGCTTATTTAAGGAAGCCAAAGCAGCACAAGATGTTGGTGATTATAAAACCGCTATTAAATATTATGATATGTTACAAGCACGTTATCCTTTTGAAACATACGCACAACAGGCACAATTAAATACTATTTATTCTTATTATAAATATGGAGAACCTGAATCCGCTATTATTTCAGCTAATCATTTTATCAAATTATATCCGCGTCATAAAAAAGTTGATTATGTATATTATTTAAAAGGATTAATTAATTTTCAGTTAAATCAAGGTAGTTTAGAACGATTTTTACCTTTAGATCGTTCACAACGTGATCAAAGAGCGGCAGTACGTGCTTTTGACGCTTTTTCTGAATTAATTAAGCGGTTTCCTAAGAGTAAGTATAATCCAGATGCAAAACAACGTATGATTTATTTGCGTAACATGTTAGCTCAATATGAATTACATGTCGCAAAATTTTATATGACACGACAAGCTTATGTTGCCGCTATAAATCGCGCAAAAACAGTAGTTGAATCTTATCAAGGCACGCCTACAGTAGCAGAGGCATTAGTCGTTTTAGCAAAAGCTTATAAAATATTAGGTTTAAATAAGTTATCTAATGATGCAATTCAAGTTTTACAATTAAATTACCCTAATCATCAAGGTATAGCTGAAGTGAAAAGAGTAGTAGTTAAATAGTCTAAAAACTCTGCGGAAACTTGAGAAAATTCTTCAGTAATACCCAAATCTCGCAATTGTGTAACTTGTAAGCCTTCATAACCACATGGATTTATACCCTTAAAAGGGCTTAAATCCATATCTACATTTAAACTTAAACCATGATAACTGCAACCGCGTCGAATTTTAAGCCCTAAAGCGGCTATTTTGTATTCATCAACATAAACCCCCGGCGCTTTATCGCGGCGCGTTGCTTGAATATTTTTAGACGCAAGATAATCAATCACAGCTTGCTCCATAGCTCCTACTAATTGTTTGACACCCCATTTACGCCGCTTTACATCCATCAAAATATATACTATCAATTGACCGGGAGCATGATAAGTAACTTGCCCTCCGCGATCAATTTTATATATAGGAATATTATTAGTATTTAATAAATGTTCAGGTTTACCAGCTTGCCCTAAAGTATAAACTGGAGGATGTTCTAGTAGCCATAATTCATCAGGAGTATCAGCATCACGAGTATTGGTGAACTGCTGCATTGCCTGATAAGTTGGTTCAAAAGCAACTAGATTTAATTGTCTAATCAGAATCTGATTTTTTTTGTATAACACGTGAAAATACTAAACCTAATTCAAATAATAACCAAATAGGCACAGCTAATAAAGTCTGAGAAATAACATCAGGAGGAGTCATTAACATGCCAATAACAAATGCCGCTACAATAATATGTGGACGTTTTTCTGCTAAAGAATCTGGAGTTACAACTCCTGTACGTACCAACACAATTGTAACTATAGGTACTTGAAAAGCAATTCCAAAAGCAAAAAAGATCTTCAATACAAAATCTAAATAGCGGCTAATATCAGTCATCATTTCTACCCCTGTTGGAGTCATGCTAAGCATAAAACCGAAGACTAAGGGGAATACTACATAATAAGCAAAGGCAATTCCTAAATAGAACAAAAACACACTTGAAAACAATAAAGGAGTAACCAAGGTTTTTTCATGTTCATATAAACCCGGCGCAATAAAAGCCCATAAATGATAAAGAATCACCGGCATAGCCAAAAAAATTGATAACATAAAAGTCAATTTAAATGGAGTAAAAAATGGTGACGCTACATCAATAGCGATCATTTGTGTACCTTCTGGCATTAAAGCAAGTAAAGGCTTAGCTAAATGAACAAATAAATCACTTGCAAAAGGAGTCAACACTAATAGAAACACCAAAACCGCTAATAACATTTTTAATATGCGATCTCTGATTTCTAATAAATGTTGAACAAAAGGCATTTCTGTCATGTGCGTTTTTTCTCAGGCTCTTCAACAATATCATGAAGGCTCAGTTCTTGACTTTTTTTAATAGCTTCTTGTGCTTCTTGAAGACGTAATTCTTGATCAATTTCCTGTTTAACAGAATTAAACATACGACGGGCACGACCAACCCATAAACCTACAGATCTAGCAACACCGGGCAATCTTTCTGGTCCAAAAATTAACAAAGCAACTACGCAGATTAAACAAAGTTCCCAAAAACCTATATCAAACATGATTAACTTTTAACTTTTTCAGTTATTTGCCCTTCAATAATTTTGCCTTTTTCATCTTCAGTCACTTTAGTTGTGTCTTTTTTCTCTTGTTCTTCAGATTCTCCAGTATTCATAGATTGACGGAAATTTTTAATCGCGCTACCTAAGTCACCACCTAAATTTCTTAACTTTTTTGTACCAAATAAAACAATTACAATAATCAAGACAATTAATAATTGCCAAATACTAATACCCATTAAAAACCACCTAACAAATGTACATGTAAATGAAAAACTTCCTGACCACCGCCAGAACCGGTATTAATAACAGTACGAAAACCCTTATCTAATCCTTGTTCATGTGCCAGTTTTGGTAATAAGCGCATTATATGCGCCATTAACTTATCATGTTTTTCTTCAACTTCATTAAGACTGATGATATGTTCACGAGGTACGATTAACAAGTGAACAGGTGCTTGTGGATTAATATCCCAAAATACAATTACATATTCATCAGTATATACTGGTGTTGAAGGCACTTCACCAGTAATTATTTTACAAAATAAACAATTTTCATTCATTACGTTGAGTTTTTTCTTCAATTCCGGATAAGCCAAAGCGGCGTTCAAGTTCTTTTAAAACTAAATCTGGTTTTATATCTTTATCTACTAACATAACTAAACTATGAAACCATAAATCTGCGGTTTCATAAATCAATTGATCAACATCATCGTTTTTAGCGGCAATCACAGTTTCAGTTGCTTCTTCACCAAGCTTTTTTAAAATATGATCAATGCCTTTTGCATATAAACTAGCAACATAAGATGATTCTGGATCAGCATTCTTACGTTGTTCTAACACTTCTGTTAATGCTTGTAATATATCACTCACTAGTTTTCTCTTGTAAAATATTTTGCAAACCTATAATAATTGCTGATTTTTTAGTATTCCCATTTAAAAGATCACTAAAACGAACTGTTTTGCCATATAAATATCTATTTGCCGCAATATCTAATGTTAATGAGTTTGTTTTCAAAGACATACCTCCAAACATGCCAATACCACTAGTATAAGAATAGACATTCTGATCAAAAATGGTATTCGTACTAATTTCATTAGTAAGTGGACCAATTGTGACATTCAAACTTAAACAAATTTTTGAACTACCAGTTGCGAATTGTTCTGCTTCTTTGCGATTAGTAAATACTAAAACTAATTTTTGTACTCCTATACCAGCTTGCAAGCCGAAACTCATATTAAGCATATTTATAAATATAGGATTGCTCCATTTTTGCTGATTACGTATTGTTAAAATACCTTTACCACTTTCAAAACCTAAAAACAAACCGCCTCTAGTGATGTCTGAAATTATAATGGCTTCTGAGTTTCTCAGTAATGCTGGAGGTATTTTTTCATCTGCAATCAATTCAAAAGCATCTATCAATCGAGTTAATTGTTGATAAATATTATCAATTTTTACTGCCTCAGTATGGGTACAAGCATTCAGAATACTAACCAAACCAACAAAAAAAATAATTTTGCACATTATTTTTTATATAAAATAGCAGGATCTTTTAAAACTGGTTCCACTTTCACCCATTCATCAGATTGTAATTGTTGAAAAAAACAATTATGTCTCCCGGTGTGACAAGCGATACCACCAATTTGTTCAACCATTAATAATACTACATCATTATCACAATCAAGACGAATATCTCTAACATGTTGCACATTTCCAGACTCTTCGCCTTTAAACCACAGTTTAGAACGAGAACGTGACCAATATACAGCGCGTTTTTCTTGCACAGTTAATTCTAAAGCCTCACGATTCATCCACGCCAACATTAAAATCTTCGCCGTATCAACATCTTGAGCAATAACAGGAACCAAACCTTGCTCATTCCACTTAATTTTTTCTAAATATTTGTTATTCATGACAGTTATTCAACAAAAAATTCAATAGGGCGAGTATTAACAATTAAACGTTGATTTTCAGTCAGTACATAGGCAATATAAACCTTAAATTTTCCAACAACTAATGGACCCTTATAAATAGATAAATCTATAGTTTCTGGTAATTTATCATAAGATTCTGCTGGTTTTAATTTAGTAATATCTAAGCTTTCCCAAACAGCATTTCCATAACGTTGAAAAAATACGGCTTGTTTTGCATCTGGTGCTTGATAGCTAGTTACTATAATAATATGAGCCGCTCTATCTATATGATAGGGTGCAACTTTAATTTGGCTTGATATATTTACAACAGTATTAGTGGTTAATGATTTATGATCAGTGACAATTCCTTTATCAGTTTTAATCTGAGCTTCAAATTTAGTTTCTACTGGAAAACTATTGCCTTTAACACCAAGACTAATAGCAGAATCTTTTGGCGTCGACTGTTCATTAATAATTTTCATCATTATTTTTGCTAATTGACTATCAATAGTCACAGGCGGTGCCATAAAAACACGAACTGTAGCTATAGATAATATACCGAATATTAGAATAAGAACAAATGATTTTAAATATGATTTCATCTCTATAATTGATTTCTTAGTATTTGTAAGCTTAATTCCACCATAAAATATACCTATTAAATAGGCAAATAGATGCCCCTCGGTAGAATCTAGCCAAAATGAATTAAACAAGCATCCAACCGCTATTGTAACAATTAAACCTTGCGCCATCATAGTTGCTTTTAACCACATTATATACAATAAAGCAATAAATAAGGCTATACCAATTACACCCCATTGTACCCCTATCATTAAATATTCATTATGTGGATTCTTGGTAGGGTTAATTTCTTTATCTTGTGCTAGTTTTTGATATTCATAAGAAAAACTACCTGTGCCATGACCAAATATCGGTTTTTCTGTGAGTAAATTTAAACTATTTTCATAAAATTCCAGCCGCATTTTGATGGAAGTATCGGTTTCAGTTTGCTTATAAGCCTGAACGCCTTCAGACATATTATCAATTCTATCTTTTAATACTTCTGAGGATTGATAAACCAAAACTGTTAAGAAGACTAAAAAAATGCTACCAATTATTGCACCACGTAAACGATAAGTTTGATAACAAAATAATAAAATTAAACAAAATAATACCAGATAACCGGTACGGCCTTCACTTAAAAACATGATATTATAAATAATTAATAACACCGCAATAACACGCGGCAATATCCAACGTCTTTCTTGCCAAGCTTGCACCGCAATAAAATATGCCACTAAAGCTAATAATAAACTTTGAGTGATATAATTTTTAAAAATATATGGAGCTTCAGGATTTTGAGCAGAACCTTTACCAATTTCCCAACCAGTAAATGCCATCAAATAAGAAACAACTAATGTAAGCAACATCGCGCTGATAAACGCATAAAGCCCCAATTTACGACTAATAGGATCGCGAAAAAACAAAATAAAAATAGGAATATACAAAAATTCTCTATATTTATCCAATATTAACCCAGCTTCAGTAAAAGGTACTGGTGTATAAAGCAAACCTAATAACATAAAGCCAACAAATAAGAGTGCAAACATAGCAACTGGATGCACTCTTAAAAATTTAAATTGTTGCTTATATTGCCCCTCTATAATTAACAATAAAATAGCCAATGGGCATAAAATATTAGTTAAAGCGGTAGAAATTGGAATAGCAAAACCAATAAGAATTGCTAAAATACGTCGTGTGGTATCAAGGTTCATGTTTTTAATGATTATGTTGTGCGACATATTTATCTAATAAATATCGAATAATTTCTTGATATTGAATATGACGCTTATTAGCTTCTTGCTTAAAAAATTCAAGACTTGCTTTGTTTAAAGAAACAGTTACTTCCACATTTTCTTCTTTAAACACTAATTCTTTAGGAGGAGGTAAAAAATCTGGCACAATATTTAATTCACCTAATGGTTCATCAGTATATTTAATTAGTTTGTTCATAAATATTTTTTCCTTTTCTCCAATAACCAGCCCCAAAAATACGAATAATCTTATTTCGATATGTAAATCTAACTGTTAATATTTTTCCTTCAACTTTTCCAAAACAATAATAACGTTTTTCATTTTTACTATGATTAATATCTTCTGCTAAAACGCGATTTTGATCAGCAAAAGCATATTGTGCTGTTTCAAATGAAACTCTATGTTTATTTTGATTTTCATGATTTTTGTTTTCATCCCATTCAAAATTTGTCTTATTCATAATTGAATGATATGTATTTATGTTTTTACCAAAAAATAATGTTTTTTACTAAGTTCCAAGTTAAACCACCGTTCAAAACGCATCATCCAACGATGGCGCATTTCACGTCGTGTTGGTTGATATTCTGGATGTAGTTGTAAATGATGTTCAGCTTGTTGTGCTAACCAAGTTTCCATAATTGCTGGATGGCTACCATCAAAAGCGGCTAAAGCTTGTGGATCAATATTACCATAACCCACAAATTTGGGTGGTGAATGCCCCCAATATTGACTGACTTGTTCAATTTTTTGTTGCATATTCGCAATAGCACGTACATGCCCATAATGATAAATTGGCACTTCAGCTAAAGCCGCATAAGGATAACGCCCACGTTTATTTTTATCCATCACTACAAAAAATAAACCATCTGGAGAATAGCTACGAATACTATTACGTATTATACGCGGTGCGCGACGATACCAACCCGGGCTAACCGCCAATGTTTGTGGGCTTCCATAAAAATGATAATAATCAAATACTAAAGCTTCAACTTTAGGATTATGCAGATGTTTTTCTAAATTGGATTTAATAATAGGAATATCTTGTTCATGTAAAACTTCATCGCCTTCCAAATAAAACGCCCAATCACCAGTACAATTAAAATGGGCAATCATTTTTTGTTGAGCATAAACATAACCACGATCTTGCATGGATTCATTCCAAACAGTCTCAATCACACGCAATTTAGGATCAGCAATTGTCTGAATACGCGCCAAAGTATCATCATTTCCAGCACCAACTGCAACAATAACTTCATCACACAATGACAATAAAGAATATAAGCTTTCAATATAAGGATAAGCTAATTGAGTACCGTTACGAATAAAAGTAAAACCGCTGATTTTCATATAAATCCCCCCTAACCCCCCTTTGTTAAAGGGGGGGAACTATTAATTTATGGAATCCCCCTTAACCCCCTTTGTTAAAGGGGAAACTATTAATTTATGGAACCCCCCCCTTTGTTAAAGGGGAAACTATTAATTTATGGAATTCCCCCCTTTGTTAAAGGGGGGTTAGGGGGGATTTTACTTAATATTACCATTTTCCAGCCTGAACCAGCCGACTAATAAATAAATTATTAGAAATCCAAATGAGATGATCATTATTAGATGAATATATTATAGCTAATATACGAGATGTGCCATCTTTTTCTAAGCTAACTAAATTTGGTAGCATTAAGCCGCTGGATGTTTTTGGAGGTTTTGGAAATGGTGGGGTAGAATAGGCTTTGTCAACTTGATAACGATATGGGTTTCCCCAAGCGTCATGTCTCGCAAAATATAGTGCTAAGCTTGCCCAAGGCAAGTTGCCTTCAATATCACAATCTGTATCTTCAATTCCATCATTATTAATATCAGGGCAGGGAAAGTGATCATTAATTATGGCAAAACCAATTAAACTTTCTTTGATATTTGCTAAGTCGTGCTTAGTTTTTTGAAATTTTTGTTGATCTATTTGTACTGATAATGGTAATAATAAACCACCCATCAATAAACTGATTATGGCGAATACTATCGCCATTTCAATTAAGCTAAATCCTTTAAGTCTTCTTAGAGAATAAATAAGCCCAACCCATCAAAATAATACCAAATAAAATCATTGGCAAACTCAATAATTGACCCATTGTCATCCACTCAAAGGCGATAAAACCTAAGTGAGCATCAGGGGTACGAACGAATTCTACTATAAAACGGAAACAGCCATAGCCAATTAAAAATAATCCTGAAACCGCCATCATTGGGCGTGGGCGTTTAGAAAACCACCATAAAAGAATAAATAAGGCAAAACCTTCTAATGCCATTTGATAAAGTTGTGATGGATGACGAGGCATATTACCAGCATGTGGAAATACCATACCCCAAGGTGCATCAGTTACACGCCCCCACAATTCACCATTAATAAAATTACCAATACGCCCTGCACCTAAACCCAGAGGTACTAATGGAGCAATAAAATCAGTTAATGCAAAAAACCGCTGATTAATTTTACGTGCATATAACCACATTGCGATTAAAACACCAATTAATCCACCATGAAATGACATACCACCTTGCCAAACTTTAAAGATAGCTAATGGATTAGCCATATAGGCTGGAAAATCATAAAATAAAACATAACCAAAACGCCCGCCTAATACTACACCCAAAGCACCATAAAAAATTAAATCACCTACTTGTTCTTGCGTTAAAATAGAATCAGCGCGTTTTGCTCGTTGCGTACCTAACCACCATGCTAAACTAAAGGCAATTAAATACATGACCCCATACCAATGTACTTTTAATGGTCCAAGTTGGAAAATAACAGGGTCAATTTCAGGATAAATTAACATAATTATTATTTATCCCCCTTAAAAGGGGAGAGAAGATTTATAATAAAGGTACAATTAATAATGCAACAATATTAATAATTTTAATCAATGGATTAATAGCTGGACCCGCTGTATCTTTGTAAGGATCACCTACAGTATCACCAGTAACTGCCGCTTTATGAGCTTCTGAACCTTTACCACCATGATTACCATCTTCAATATATTTTTTAGCATTATCCCATGCACCACCACCGGTAGTCATAGAAATAGCTAGAAATAAACCGGTTATGATAGTACCAAGCAATAAACCACCTAAAGCTTGAGGGCCTAATAATAACCCTACTGCAATTGGAATAATAATTGGTAATAAAGAAGGTAAAATCATTTCCTTGATTGCTGATTTAGTCAACATATCAACAGCTTTAGAATAATCAGGCTTAGCGGTTTTATCCATAATGCCCGGAATTTCCTTAAACTGACGACGTACTTCTATAACCACACTACCAGCAGCTCTACCAACAGCTTCCATTGCCATCGCGCCAAATAGATAAGGGATTAAACCACCGATAAATAAACCAATAATAACCATTGGATCTGATAAATCAAAGGCAGTTATAGCACCATTAGTATGTTCTGACACCTTATGTTGATAATCAGCAAATAATACTAACGCGGCTAAACCAGCAGAACCAATTGCATATCCTTTAGTAATAGCTTTAGTAGTATTACCAACCGCATCTAATGGATCAGTAACATTACGAACTTTTTCATCTAATTCAGCCATTTCCGCAATACCACCAGCGTTATCAGTAACTGGACCATATGCGTCTAAAGCAACCATAATACCAGTCAAAGATAACATTGAAGTAGCAGCAATCGCAATACCATATAAACCAGCTAATTCATAAGAACCCCAAATACTGGCACAAACTGCTAATACAGGTAAAGCAGTAGATTTCATAGATACGCCTAAACCAGCAATAACATTAGTTCCATGCCCTGTGGTTGAAGCTTCAGCAATGTGTCGCACTGGCTTATATTCAGTAGCAGTGTAATATTCAGTAATCACCATTATTACACCAGTTAATACTAAACCAATTAAAGCAGCACCATAAATATTTAATGCGTTATCTGGCATCATATAAGCAATGATTGGGTAAAAAGCAATTGCTGCTAAAACTGCTGAGACAATCACACCTTTATATAAAGCCCACATGATTTTACCATCAGTAACTTTAACAAAAAAAGTACCAATTATAGATGCAATAATAGAAACACCACCTAAAACTAAAGGTAGTAACACAGCATCACTATTGCCTTGAAATACTAAACCGGCAATTAACATAGTTGCGATAATAGTAACAGCATAAGTTTCAAATAAATCTGCTGCCATACCAGCACAGTCACCAACATTATCACCAACATTATCAGCAATAACCGCTGGATTACGGGGATCATCTTCAGGAATACCGGCTTCAACTTTACCGACTAAATCAGCACCAACATCAGCACCCTTAGTAAAAATACCACCACCTAAACGAGCAAAGATAGAAATTAAAGAACCACCAAAAGCCAAACCAACTAGCGGAGCCAAATCAACAGTAGTTTGACCCTCTGGTAACATAGCTTGTAATACAGCATAATAACCTGCAACACCAAGCAAGCCTAAACCAACTACTAATAAACCAGTAATAGCACCACTACGAAATGCAACTGACAAGCCGCTTTCTAAACCATCATAACAGGCTTGAGTAGTACGAACATTAGCGCGTACAGAAATATACATACCAATATAACCAGCAGCAGCAGAACTAACAGCACCAATAGCAAAACCTATTGCAGTTGCCCAATCCAAAGCAAAACCAATTACTAATAAAATAATTATACCTGCTATAAAAATAGTACCGTATTGTCTATTTAAATAAGCTTGAGCACCTTGCTGAATTGCTGATGCAATTTCTTGCATTTTCTCATTACCAGTAGGTTTTGCTAAAACCCATTTAATAGATATAAGACCATATATAACAGCCCCTACCGCACACAGCAAGCTCAGCCACAGTTCCATAGGTATAGATGACATCGTCGTTTAATTCTCCTTAAGATTAATTAATGTAATAATAGATTACCATTTTAGCAAATTTCTAACTATCAGTTCGATAGCACTATTATGTCAGTCATAATTAAAATTAATACAATTGTGGCATTGCTATCGCAGGAATTTATATAAATTTTAGTATTAAGCCAATTTAAAAATATGAATAAACCAGTCATTTTATGTGTTGATGACGAACCAATATTACTATTTGCCTTAAAATTACAACTCAAAGAAAACTTTGGTAATCAATATTATATTGAAACAGCAGAAAATGGTGAAGAAGGCATAGAAATAATTGATGAATTATTAGCCAATAATATCGAATTACCATTAGTGATTTCAGACCAAGTAATGCCCGGCATGTTAGGTGATGAGTTATTAACACGAATTCATAACAAGCTTCCTGAAACTTTAAAAATTCTATTAACTGGACATGCTGATGTATCAGCAATAGCAAGAACTGTCAATAACGCGAATTTATATCGTTATATAGCTAAACCTTGGGATCCTACCGATCTAAAGCTTACTGTTACTGAAGCGGTACGTAGTTATTTTCATAAAAAAGAGTTATCTGAATTTTATAAAGGCTTAGAAAAAAAAGTTGCTGAACGCACTCTTGAACTTGAAAGAAAAAATAAATATTTAAATATGGCAGTACATGACCTTAAAAATCCACTGTCAATAATTCAAACATCATCTGAAATGATAACTAATCATTTTGATAACAGTGATAAAAAACAATTATTGGAATTTAACAGTTATATTTTTAGCAGCACCAAAAATATGTTTGAATTAATTACCGACTTACTTGATGTTAATCAAATTGAATCAGATAAATTAAAAGTCAGACCAAAACTGATTGATATAGAAATTATATTAGATGACTTAATTAAACATTACAGAATTCTTGCTAAAGCTAAGGATATTAGTCTATACTTTAAAACTGATCATAAATCTTATCAAGCAATGCTTGATGAAAAAATGATATTAAGTGTCTTAGAAAATTTAATTTCTAATGCTATCAAATATTCACCATATGATAAATCTATTTATATTCGTTTATTATCAACAGAAACTCATATACGATGTGAAATACAAGACGAGGGTCCGGGATTAAGTAAGGAAGATCAAAAAAAATTATTTGGTCAATTTGCTCGTTTAAGCCCTCAGCCCACCGCTGACGAACCTGCAACAGGTTTAGGATTATTTATCGTCAAACAATTAGTTGAAACTATGCGTGGTAAAGTTTGGTGTGATACTGAAAAAACTAAAGGAGCTACTTTTATTGTTGAATTTCCTAGCATTTAATGCTTCGGTGTATTTTTTGCTAATCTAAAATATTATGACAAAACTTAAAACAATTATAAAACGACATTATTTAACTGCCACATTAACCACAGTAATTGCAGTTGAATTAGTACTATTAAGCCTATATTTTGGTGTGAGTAGCTTTCTCACTAATGAAGGTATGGATTTATTATTAAAAGAAGCTAAACAAAATATTACTGAAATCTCAACACGAGAAGCACAAAAAATTAATCAACAATTAGCAGAAATTTCTACTTTGGCTAAATTTGTTCAAAATGAAAATCAAAGATTTTTTAACAATCCAGATATTTTTGAACTACCTTATGGAGAACCTAAGTTTGCTGTTGCAGAAAATGGAGTGTTTTATAAACAAAATAATAATGGTGGTTCAAGTTTATATTATTCATCAAAAACTAAAATAAGCAAAAAGGAATCTGAAAAAGCGCGACGTACAGAAACTTTTGATCCACTATTTAAGAATATAGTTATAAATAATTCTAATGTTGTCCAAGTTTATTTTAATAGTTATGATGATATGAATCGGCTGTATCCATTTATAGATAATGTTGCTACACAATTTGGTAAAAATATAAAAATGGAAGATTTTAATTTCTATTATGAAGCCGACGCTAAGCATAATCCAGAAGGTAAACCTGTATGGACAAATGCGTATTTAGATCCTGCGGGGCAAGGTTGGATGCTTTCCTGTATTGTGCCGATTTATCGAAATGATTTTTTAGAAGGAGTATCAGGTATTGATATTACCATCAAAAACATTGTGAATAATATTTTAGGTTTAGAATTACCTTGGCAAGCCAATGCCTTTTTGGTAAATAATGACGGCATGATTTTAGCTATGCCTAAAGCTATCGAAAATTTATTTGGTTTAAAAGAACTAAAAAATCATAACTATGACGAATTATTTACTAAAAATGTCAAATTAAGAGAATTTAATATTAAAAATAAGGATTTTTTAATAGCGCAAGAAGTTATTCCTGAAACTGGTTGGAGATTATTATTTCTAGTTGATAAAAATATGGTATTTAAACCGGTGTTAAAATTACAAGCATTAACTAATAACATTGGTTTTGCAATGATAGCGTTTATGATCATATTTTATATAGGATTCTTTTTTTACTTGCTTAAAAAATCTAATAAATTATCTAACAAAATTTCAGCACCTATAATTAATCTGGCTGATACAAGTTCAGATATGATCAAAAATATTGATTATGTTAAAACTCATAAATTGCAATCTGATATTGATGAAGTTTGTGAATTATCACAAAACTTTAATACCATGATTATTCATTTGCAAAGACTATTCAAAAACTTGGAAGAAGCTAATAATACTTTAGAAATCAAAGTTGAAGATCGAACTCGTGAATTATCAGACGCACTAGAAAATTTGAAACTGACTCAACAAGAATTAATTCAATCAGAAAAAATGGCTGCTTTAGGGCAATTAGTGGCAGGAATTGCTCATGAAATTAATACGCCATTAGGTGCCATTCGTTCATCGGTAGAAAATATTAGTGCCTTTTTAACAGAAGATATGACTAAATTAGCTAATTTCTTACAATCATTATCTCCTAAAAGTCAATTAGAATTTTTTAGTTTGTTACAGAGAATTGATCAAGTTATAATTACTAGTAAAGAAAAACGCAAATATCGACGTGCCTTAACACGCACATTAGATATTGAAGATATTGAAAATAGTGACATCATTGCAGATAACTTGGTAGAAATGGGAATTTATGACAATATTGAACAGTTTTTACCTTTATTAAAAGACGCTAAAAGTGAACAATTTTTATACAATGCTTATCGACTTTCTACCTTACATAAAAGTACTAACACTATTAGCATAGCATCTGAACGTGCCGCTAAAACCGTTTTTGCCTTGAAAAGTTTTGCACGTTATGACAATGCAGGAGAAAAAGTGCCAGCCAATTTAGTTGATACAATTGAAACTGTTTTAACACTCTATCATAATAAATTGAAATACGGTATTAATGTAGTTAAACATTATGAACAATTACCATCTGTATGGTGTTATCCGGATGAATTAAATCAAGTTTGGACAAATTTAATTCATAATGCCTTACAAGCAATGGATAATAAAGGTACTTTAACAATTCAATTAGTAAAACAAGATCAATGTGCAGTAGTGAATATTACTGATAGCGGAATTGGTATTCCTGATGAGATTCAAAACAAAATATTTGATCCATTTTTCACCACCAAACCTGCCGGTGAAGGTAGTGGTTTAGGTTTAGATATTGTGAAAAAAATTATTGAAAAACATAAAGGTAAAATTGAATTTCAAAGCCAACTTGGAAAAACTACATTCACTGTATATATTCCCATTTATTTAACAGAGGAAGCCATCAATGTCTAAACCAGTAATTTTATTAGTAGATGATGAAGCTGTCATCTTAGATAGTTTAAAAATTCAACTCAAAAAAGAATTTGGCAATAAATATTTTTATGAAGTCGCTGAAAGTGCTGATGAAGCATTAGAAATTATAGAAGAGTTAGAAGAAGATAATATAGAAATTTTACTTCTAGTATCTGATTGGTTAATGCCCGGCATGAAGGGAGATGAATTATTAATTAAGGTTCATGATCAATATCCAGATATTACAAAAGTAATGTTGACAGGGCAAGCTGATGAAGAAGCTGTTGAACGCGCTCAACAACAAGCAAATTTACATAGCTGTTTACGTAAACCTTGGGATAAGACTGAACTTATTGAAACTATTAAATCAGGTTTAGCAACATAGTGACAAAACAAGTTATTCTCTGTATTGATGATGAACAAATGATACTTCATGCTCTAAAAATAGAGCTGAAAAATGTATTTGGTCATCAATTTTTCATAGAAACAGCTAGCAGCGGCAAAGAGGCATTAGAAATAATAACAGAATTACAGAAGGAAAACTGTGAAATTCCTCTAGTGATTACTGATTATATGATGCCGAATATGAAAGGGGATGAATTATTACAGCATATTCATCTTCTATCACCACAAACTCGTAATGTTATGTTGACAGGGCAAGCAGATATTGGCGCAGTTACTAAAACTATCAATAAGGCAAAATTATATAGATACATATCAAAACCTTGGAGGAAAACTGATTTAATTTTAACTGTGTCAGAAGCGATTAAAAGTTATAGGAAAGAACAACAGCTAACAGCTAAAAGCAATCAGTTAGAAAAGCAGGCAAAAACTTTTTATAAATTTGTACCAGATCAATTTTTAAAACTTTTAAATATAAAAGATATTAATCAAATTAAACTGGCTGAATGTGTTGAAAAAACCATGAGCATTATGTTTGCCGATATTAGAAATTTTACGACTTTATCGGAAACCATGACTCCACAAGAAAATTTTAATTTTATTAATGATTATCTGAGCCAAATGGATCCAATTATTGATAATAATAATGGTTTTATTGATAAATACATTGGTGATGAAATAATGGCTTTATTTCCTAATAGTGCTGATGATGCGGTGAAAGCCGCTATTGGAATGTTAAAGCAATTAGTTAATAATACAATTACAATTGGTATAGGTATTCATTATGGACCATTGATGCTTGGCACTGTAGGTGGTCAAAACCGTATGGATGGCACTGTAATTTCAGATGCGGTGAATTTAGCTTCAAGAGTAGAAGGTTTAACCAAAACTTATAAAACACCTCTATTAATTACCGAACAAGTTTATAATAAGTTAATTAATAAGAATAAATATAAAATAAGAATTATTGATCATGTAACTGTTAAAGGAAAAACCAAAGCAGTTACGATTTATGAAGTTTTTGACGCTAATCCTCTGCAATGCCTAAAACTAAAATTAAAAACCTTAAAAAATTTTGAGCTAGGAGTAAAATCTTTTCATCAAGAACAATTTAAAGCTGCAAATGACTATTTTAAAAACGTTTTAACAGAAAATGAAAATGATTTAATAGCGCAAATTTATCTAAACAACTGCGAAAAGATTTTAAGTATTACCAGTTTAAAAATTCCCCATATCTTAATAGTTGATGATACTGTTTTTAACAGTGAAATATTATCTCGTGTTTTAAAAAGTCATAATTTTCAAGTTTCAATTGCTACTAATGGAGAACAAGCTTTAGAAAAAGTGAAACAAAATCCACCTAATTTAATTTTATTAGATGTTATGATGCCCGGTATTGATGGTTTTGAAACTTGTAGGCAACTAAAAGCGAATCCAAAAACTGAAGATATTCCGATTATTTTTATGACTGCATTATCAGACACTATAGATAAAGTAAAAGGTTTTGAATTAGGAGCAGTGGATTATATAACCAAACCATTTCACAATGAAGAACTTTTAGTAAGAGTTGAAACTCATTTAAGAGTACATAATTTACAAAAACAGTTGGCAACTAAAAATTCTGAGTTAGAAGTTAATAACTTAGAACTTAAAGGTAAGATTAATAATTTGATGTATGGGTTTTAATTAAAACTTATTCTGAATAAATAAGCCCCCTAGCCCCGGCGGGGTTCGGGGGGTTTTTCTAAGGTTTATATTCAGGACAACCACGACCACCGCAGATTTCCAATGCTGGGTAAGCATGTTTGTTCTGAGCTGCGTCAATTACTTCTACTATAAATTCACTAGCTAAATCTCCATCTCCAAACAAATCACGTAATGATCCTGCTGGAAAAGCTCCTCTAGGAAATGTATATTCACTACTATACATAATATCGCCATTACCAATATCACCTTCTCTATTCATAGCAATCTTAAAACTACTGCCATTATTTCTTAGTGTAACATTTTGAATACCGGTTCTACCGGATCGTACAATGGCTCTCATTTTAAAAGAATCATCACCATAATCTAACAACATTGGATCTAATCCTGCCATTAATACTTGAGGTCTAAAACGACGAATACCTTTAGTTGTATAAGGCTGTACTTGAGTTAGCGCGTGAATCATAACATGAGGGTGATTACCAATATTTAAATCAGGGAAAGAATGAACTTCTTGAGATTCATCCACAACCGTAATATTATATTCACCAACTCTACTACCAAATAAATTTGCTAATGGTTCACCTTTATGTGCAAAAGCATATTCTCTATCCATAACTAAGCTTAAAGAATAAACCTTATCACCATTATTTAATTGACCTTCTAAATTCATTTTATTAGATAAGGCATTAAAGGCTTCTTCATTCTTTTTAACTGATACAGATCTAATTGGAGCTGAACCTTCTCGTACTACAGCCATAATTTTATAACTCATTTCTCTTTGAGCAAAATCAATTAGCATCGGATCAAAACCACCCATAATAACTTGACTAGTTTTTTTCACGGGCACAGCAGGGCAACTAGGATTACTAGGATTAGGACATGGGCAGACTGGATTAGTATCATCTGGACAAATTGGCTGAACTGTAACAGTAATAGAATCTGTTGCTTGTGCGCCACCGGTATCTGTTGCTACAGCTTGTAGAACATTTTGTCCTACCACTAAATCAACATTTCCAGTAAAATTACCAGCAGTTAAATTCACACTAGCAGAAGCTCTTCCAGTAGTTACATTAGTTATTCTAACATTATCAATAGAGACAATTTTCGCAGCACGAAATAGTGGAGCTAAATGTACAGGATCTGTAGCTCGATAAAACTTACCACCACCTGCTTGTGCAGCTTGTTGTAATGTTGCTAAATCAGAAGGATTAGTTCCATTACTAGGAAATAAACCTATAAAAGAGACTGCTTGACTTTGACTAAATGCGGCAGCGGCTGCCTGTTTTACAGGTTCATAACCACTATTGTTTCCACCATCAGTAAACACTAAAATAGCTTTAGAAGCATTTGCACGTCCCTTACTAGCTAACTCATTACTAGCTAATTGAATCCCGCTATCAATTGCAGTACCACCTCCCGGTGTTTGGTTATTGTTTATTGCTCCATTGATAGCTGGACGCGCTGTATTTACTTGTTGTAAAGACACTGCTACAGATGCACTGCTTCTAAAAAATATTAGTCCCACATGTACATCTGCATTCGGACCAAAACTGGTCATCAATTGTTGTACAGCATTAAAACGTTCACGAGTAGGATCAGTAGTACCTAAACTACCAGAATCATCTAACACCAGCACTAAATCAATTCCTTGATTCTGACCGGGAGTTCCCACTGCACTAGCAATTCCTGTAACAACGGTATTATCACTTTGAATAACTGCACCATTTGCTGGACTGTTAATTTTGACGCTGACTGCTTGACTTATAAAAGACAAGCTCATTAGTAAACTAATACTACATAATTGTAACAATATTTTTTTCATAAAAATTTCCTCAGTAAATATAGACACTATTTCTGGCAATAACAGATTGATTTCGATATAAACTGAATAATTGCAATGCCATATTTGGTTTACGACTACCAGCGGGTAAAATCATTTTAAAACGCCAAGTTTGAGTGCTTTTAGCAAGCAACTTAATACCCTTTTTTACAAAAAAACCTGAATACTTGTTATCGGTAGTCACAGAATCAGGTTTATCTAAAACAGTGATAGTCACTGCATTAAAATCAATACGACCATTTAGTGCTAAAATCAGCAAACGTAATTCGCCAGTATGATTTTCATCAACTAAATTTTTCAATTGTAAATCAATAATTGTCTCAGCTCCTGCTTTGTTATTCCAAACAGTGTCACTAGACAATTTTATTTCCACTTTAGATTGAGTTTGATTATCAAACCCTATACCCCATACCGGATTTGATATATATATAATATATATCAATATACCACTTAAAATTTTATATTTCATATTACTTGCAATTTTTATAAAAATGGTGGCAAGAAAACCCCTCTGTCTTTAGCTGAGGGGATGAATTGCCACTTCTAACCTTGTTCTTCAATGTATTTCCTCACTGTTTCAATTTCTTGCTTCATACATAAACCAAACCTTTTTGATAAAAGATTATTTTCACCTTTTTTACTGATTTAACCATAGTTTTCACGCCATCAGTCATTTTTAGATAAGCTCCTTTGTTTTGAATGCCAACTGCCTTATATTGTTTGCCCTCAAACGCAACCAAGTCTTTTGGCTGAATTGCATATCGCTGTCTGCGAATCGTAGGAGCGTAGCCATTTCTGTTTTTTTGCAGTGAGCGATTGTTTTTCCGCTTAAACTTGATTGCTCTTTCTTCAGTTCTTTTCTGATTAAATCCACCTGCAATAACAAAAGCATCATTTGCATGTGTTTTCACAATATTGTGCTTGTAGCGGTTTGCCTTGGTGACATAGCCGAATGTTTCTACAGCATCAGGGTAAATACTTAATAATCGTTGTCTGATGATATTCATTGTTGTGGCTGATCTGAGACTTTTGTGGTGCTTGATCGTTAGCTTTAGCTTGCCAGCATGTAATGCTTTGTGATGTTTCTGGCAAAGCGTGATAAGATTATTAGGTGCATCAGAACCGCCTTGTGAACGATATTTGATATGATGGATTTCTAATTTGTTGCTACAACCCTTCTTTTTGCTTTGGCACTGATGGCTATCCCGACTTAAAATATAGGCTTTCGTGTTTTCAAAACCATATTGAACACCTTTTTGATATTGTTTGTTTCTTATCTCTGGATTCTTCATCTTTGCCATATCGAATAAACCTGTTTCTAAAACAAGCTTTGTAATAGGTAGCAAGGATTTAAACTGGTTAATCATCCTTGTGTGAGCATCTACAATCCATTGGACAGAGGGTGCTAAACGTCCTTTTATGGTACTTGCTGAACGGTTATTAAAACGTGGCTTTCGGTATCTAAGCCTGTTTCTTTTCTGCCTTCTGTACATGCGTCTTGTATCCATTTTTTCAGAGATGTCATTACGCATTTTGGCAACAGCTGAAAACACCTCCTTGGTTTCTGACACAACAGATAACCCTACCTCATTATGACCTGTATCAACACCCAAGGTCAAATCCTGCTTATAGCCTGTTGAGCCATACTTAAGCTGGATAGTGAATGGATTACGGCGAACTACCTTAGCCTTGCCGCTTTTAAGCAATAGTCTTGCTTTTCTTGGAGTACACGGCATCAAGGCTTCGCTATGCTGATTAATTACAAAAACTTCCATTTTAAAACCTTTATGTTAATCGTTAAAATTGAACTATTCCTCTTTCGAGGTAGATTCCCATCGGCAATGTTGTAAAAGCTTGTCAGTCCAAGCACACCGACCAGTTGAGGTCTTTTAATACTTGGAGACAGAGCCGTAGACTTGGGAGGCATCCATGGGTGTCATAACTTAAACAACGTAGTGAGTTAACACTTAGCCTAATCACCTATTCAGTCCTAAGACCTATCTCTAATCTCACGATTCAAGCCCCTGTGTCTTTAGCTCAGGGGTAGTTGACCCTTATAGACAATAGTATTTTATTAAGTGATGTTACGCATAAAGATTTTATAGTGTTTGTCATTCCGAGCGTGAGCGATGAATCTTATGAACATGAATCAAGATTCCTCAAGATCCCTCGCTTCGCTCAGGACTCGGAATGACAAATTATGGGCTTTGAACATCAGTGCGTAACATAAGTTATTAAGTGAAGTTATTTTATCAAAATTAATTGCTTGAAATTAATTTAATTAACCATTATAATAGATCTTTATAAAAAGATTGTCAATTACTTTTTACATAAATTCTAGGATATATTTGATATGACTCTAAACCAACACTTAAAATACTTGTGTTTCTCAAGTATTGTTACTCTATTGTTAGTGGGTAATTTATCCGCTGATGAAACTTTAAAGGCTAAGTTTACAGCAGATCCAAAAAAAGGTTCGGCACCATTGGAAGTAAAATTAGACGCTAGTGATTCTACAGGTGATATTGAGGAATATAAGTGGTCTTCTGATGACCAAGAAGCAACAGGGAAGAAGTCAAAAATGACTTTTGAAACTATTGGTGATCATGAAATACAACTAGTAGTTATTGATGCCGAAGGAAATGCAGATACAGCTACTGAAACTGTAATAGTGTTGAAAGAAAATACACCACCTGTAGCTGACTTTAGTTATACAATCACACCAGAAAAAGGTCCAATACCTTTCATTGTGAGTTTAGATGCTAGCAATTCTACTGATGATGATGGAATTACAAGTTATGAGTGGAAATCATCAGATGGTCAAACAGCATCAGGCGAACAAGCTGAATTGATTTTTCCAACAGAAGGTGAATATACAATCAGTTTAACAGTTACAGATGATCAAGACGCTACTGCTGAAAGTACACAAATTCTAAACTTAGAAAGTTGGGTGCCTGAATTTATATATAATTCAAAAGCTCGTGCTTATCCTCAAGTTATTGCCGCTGGTGTTTCTCCTAGTGTAATAGATGCTT
Source organism: Candidatus Marithrix sp. (assembly GCA_016744775.1). GTDB lineage: Bacteria > Pseudomonadota > Gammaproteobacteria > Beggiatoales > Beggiatoaceae > Marithrix. Next base: position 378,197 of record JADGDS010000001.1, on the reverse strand, counting down.
TTGATGATAGCGAATTTGATGTAGTTGCAATAGTTAGACCCGGTGTATTAGAGATTAAAAATGTTTCATTTGAGAGAGTAGAAAAAACACAATCACTTTTTGGTGGTTTGAAACAAACAATGACACTAGCTGGAGTATTAGCTAATGGTGATGAAATATATAAATTCACTTATTTATTTGAACGTGGTCAATTCAAAGATTTTGTATTAGAAACAACATGGGGTTCTAAAATAGGTCAATTTAACATTGTAGCTAAGGATCGCGCCCAAAATAAATCTCATACTTACCCATATTTAATGGTTGGTAACTATCCCATACAGAAAGCTAAAACTCAATCAGAAAAACCTGTAAATTACAACAAAACTAAACGTTTTGGACCACAGATGATAATGGCTGGTTATAGCCCAGCTAAGCTAGATTATAGTGATGAAGAGTTTGATATTATTGCAGTAGTGAGAGCTGGAGAATTGCCTATCAAACAAGTTAAATTAAAAAATAATTCAGGGGCATTTGATTCTAAGATGGAGCAAGCTGGGGAACTAAGTAATGGTGATAAAATCTATAAGATGACTTTTACTTATCCAAGGGGTGCATTAGGTAAAAATGAACCTATTGATTACAAAGATCTTTGGGGTCCAGATGCTAGTCAATTTGGTATTGAAGTAATTGATCAAGCTGAACAGCGTAGTCATAAATTCCCTAATGTGGAATTTGGTAACTTTCCAGAGATGAAATAATTGCTATGAATAAAATATATATAGCATTATCATTATTTTTTTTAATTACACAGCCTGCTTGGGCTGTTAATTATAACGCTACTGCTCGTGCCTATCCACAAGTCATAGCTGCTGGTATATCACCAACTAAATTAGACTTGACAGATAGTCAATATGACGTTGTTGCATTGATTAGACCGGGTGTATCACCAATACGCAATGTATCATTTAATGATACTGGTGGATTCTTGTCAATGAAAATGACTCTAGCTGGTGTACTGAGTAATGGTGACGAGATTTATAAATTAACCTTTGCTTATGATCGTGGTAGTAAAGGCGATGAAGTATTTTCAACTCAATGGGGATCAAAACCCGGGCAATTTAACATTGTTGCAACAGATGAAATGCAAAATTATTCGCATACATATCCATATTTAATGGTTGGTAACTTTCCACCTTTAACTAATACAACTCAATCTCCTCAGTCTCTAAATTATGATACTAGAGCTAGATTTGCACCACAAGTAATTATGGGTGGTTATAGTCCAGCTATTTTAGACTATGGTGATGATGAATTTGATATAATTGCGATTATTAGACAAGGTAAATTAGAGATTAAACAAGTTACCATAAAGCAAAATGACACTTTAGGTTTTAAACAACTTATGAATTTCGCTGGTGAATTAGATAATGGAGATAAAATCTATAAGTTCACATTTACCTATCCAAGAGGAGGTTTAGGCGCAGCGGGAGATGGAACTATAAGTTATAAAGACCTTTGGGGTCCTAATGCTATACAGTTTGGTATTCAAGTAATTGATAAAGCTGAAATTCGTAGTCATCAATTTCCTGATATTGAATTTGGAAACTTTCCTGAATTGAAACAATAATTTTTAGGGGCTGATTTCAGCTCCTAATAGAGGATATTTAAAGATGAAACTATTTAGACAACTAATATTTTTATTATATTTTATACCTAGTTGGGGGTTTGCATCAGTATGGTATATTGATGCTGATACTTCAAATTCAGGCGACGGTACATCTTGGTCTGATGCTTTTAAAACAATTCAAGAAGGTGTAGATGCTGCAACTGATAATGATGAAATTTGGTTGAAGTTAGGAACTTATTCATTATCATCACGAATTCAAGTCAATAAAGCAGTTGCAATATATGGTGGTTTCTCAGGTTTAGAAACTGATATAAATAAGAGAGATTGGTATTCTAATACTACTACAATCAGTGGAAACCATTCTGTTAGAATATTTTATATTTCTGCTGATGCTACGATAGATGGCTTAACTATTACTAATGGAGAAGCGGCAAATTATGATGGCGCAATTTATAATTATAATGCTTCTCCAACAATTACTAATTGTAAGTTTATAAATAATAATGCAGGTAATAGAGGAGGAGCTATTTATAATCATAATTCAAATCCAACAATTACTAATTGTAGTTTTATTAAAAATAAATCTAGTAACGGTGGAGGGATTTATAATCAAGCATCTTCTCCAACAATTACTAATTGTAGTTTTGCTAACAATAGTGGTGGAATTTATAATGATTCTCATTCTTCACCAAATATAACTAATACTATTATTTGGAATAGTGGCACATCTATTACTAATGAAACTGGAGCTACACCAGTAGTTAGCTATTCTAATATTCAAAATGGTGGTTATACTGAAGATGGTAATATGGATATTGATCCATTATTTAATAGCGATTTACAATTACAAGCGGGCTCTCCAGTAATTAATCAGGCTAATAGCGTTCCATCTACAGATATTGATGGAAATCCGAGATTACAGAATGAAGGTGATATTGGTGCTTATGAATATTATGAATCTGGTGTGTTGCGCTTTAGCAGGCTTGATTCTAATAGTTTTAATGAATCTAATAATAGTCCAATTACAATTGAAGTTAAGCGTCTAAGTGGTAATAGTGGTGAAATATCTGTAGATTATGCTAGCAAGGAAGGCTCTGCCGGAAACAATGATTATACTCCTGTATCAGGTACTTTAACTTGGGGTGATGGAGACAACAGTTCTAAAACTTTCACAGTACAAATCAATGAAGATGAACTCAGTGAAGGTAATGAAAGCTTTAGCTTAATATTGCAAAATGCTACTGGTGGTGCAGTAGCAACTTCATCACCAATTTTGTTACAAATTATAGATCTTGATCTACAAGCAAAATTTACAATGACTTTTGCAGATGGTGTTGCTCCTTTAACCGTAGAATTAGATGCTAGTGAATCTAGAGTAGGAAATAATCCAATTGTTGATTATGAATGGTCTGTAAATAATGGAACTCCATTTTTTGGTAATCCAACTTCTTATACCTTTAAAGAACATGGAACGTTTAATGTTAAACTCAGAGTGAAAGACAGTAATACTGCCATTTCCCAATTAATAAAAACTTTAACAGTTAAAGCTAAGCCTATAGCTCAAATCGAAGTAGATCCTCCTAAAGATGAATGGGATACATTTCCTCTAACTGTGCAATTAGATGGAAGTAAATCTAATGATCCTGATGGTTCAATTATTGATTATCAGTGGTTAGTAAATGGAAATATTATAAATGGTCAAAAAGCTAGTGCTACTGTTAATAGTATTAAAGATGTAATAAAATTAACAGTTACAGATAATGATGGTTTAACAGCAAGCGTCAATTATACTACACTACCTACTGCATGTATTAAAGAAGTAACACCTAAAAAAGGTGAACCGGGATTAGAAGTGAGTTTAGATGGTAGTTGTTCAACAGATGATGATGGTCGTATATCAAAATACGATTGGTATGTCTCTAATGGTCAAACTGTTTCTAGTTCTAGCCCATATGCTAATATGACATTTAAAAAATCAGGAACTTATAAGATAAGTTTAGAAGTAACTGATAATGATGGTGCAAAAAGCAATAATAATACTAAAGATATAGAAGTATTAGTTGGTAAGAGTTATACTATTACAATCAATAAGGAAGGAACTGGTAATGGAATTATTACTGATAAAGAATTAGAAAATGATCAGGAACTACCCACAGATATGGGTATTAATTGTGGTTCTGATTGTTCAGAAAACTATATTGAAACTACGAAAGTAAACTTATTTGCTAAAGCAGATGCAGGTTCTTTATTTAAAGGTTGGGAAGCTGCTGATTGTCACAGCCTTGGTAGTTGTAGATTTGAAATAACTCAAGATGAAACAATAAAAGCTAAATTTGATACTTGTCAATATACTGTCGAACAAAAAAATAATCCACATTCGTATGAAGAGGATGGTTATAGTTTAAAAGTTACAACTAATAAAGGTTGTGAATGGAATGCTGTAAATGATGAAAATAATAAATGGGTTGATATTAGAAGTACTCCTAAGCATTCTAGAGGTGGTATAGTCAATTATTGGGTAGAAACTAATCCTAAAAACTTAGCTCGTGAAGCAGTTTTGACAATTGCTGGTAAAAAAGTTACTGTGACACAACTTGGACATTATAAAGTAGAAGGATTTAATCTATCTTCTTCAAAAGGAAATGTTCCATTAACTGTAACTGTAACAGCGATTAATACTCAGGATCCATTCGGTAATTCACTTTCAAATGATAACTATAAATGGAAAACATCTGATGGGCAAACAGCTACAGGAAAAGAAGCAAGTATAAGATTCGATAAATGTAGTGAAAAACCATATACAATTACATTAAATATTGAAAATAATGGAAAAGTATATGGTTCTGCGAAAAAATATATTGAAGTAAATTGTTCTCCAACTGCCAAATTTTCCTATAGTATAATGTTTGGTCAACCAATAAAAGTTAAACTTGATGCAAGTGAATCTATGGATGAAGATGGTAATATTAGAGAATATGAGTGGTTTGTTGGTGGTAATAGAGAAACATTAGGTGAAAACGCGAATCTGTCTTTAAAAGAAGGTAGATATAACATTGAACTTCAAGTAACTGATAATCGAGGTGAAACTAACATAGTGAGCCAAACAATTGAAATTGTAAAACCTTATAATGATACAGCTCGTGTTAGTCCACAAATTATTGCAGCTGGTATCAGCCCCAGCCAAATAAATTTAAATACAGATGATAGATATGATGTTGTAGCTATTGTAAGACGGGGGGTTAATCCTATACATACAGTTAGATTTCAGGATGCGGATATGAGTAGTAATGATAATATAAATCTAGCGGATATTGGTATAAAAATGTCACGAGCAGGAATATTGCCTAATGGGGATGAAGTTTATAAAGTATCCTATGCTTATGATCGCAGTATTGGTAATACAACAATCTCAACGACATGGGGTTCACAACCGGGACAATTTAATATTGAGGCAATTGATAATCTTCAACAATATTCTCATATATATCCATATTTAATGGTTGGTAACTATCCTTCTCAAACTGTAAATAAGCAATCTGCTACTTCTATAAACTATGATAATACGCGACGTAATGATCCGCAAGTTATTATGGCTGGTTATTCCCCTGCCAAATTGGATTTTGGTGATACTGAATTTGACGTAATAGCGATTGTTAGACAGGGAAAACTACCTATAAAAAGAGTAATTGCGAAATCAAATGCTATAGGTGAAGATGTTTTTCATAAGATAATGCTCTATATTGGAGAATTAGATAATGGAGATCAAGTCTATAAGATTACCCTTACTTATCCAAGGGGGGCATTAGGAGCAGGTACAGCTATCTCTTATAAAGATCTTTTTGGACCAGCTTCAACACAATTCGGTATTGAAGCTGTTGATAAAAATGAACAAGGTAGTCATGCATTCCCTGATATTAAGTTTGGTAATTATCCTGAATACCAAAAAAATCCATTTACTGATAAATAAAATCCAAAATAACATCCCTAATGTGGAATTTGGTAACTTTCCAGAGATGAAATAATGTTATGCAGGGGCAATCCTTTATGGTTGCCCCCTCTATAATTTACTATTCCAACACAGGGCGTGCATTCATTGCTTGAACAGGGCGATTATTTGCATGGTGCATTACATTAGAAAATGTTTCAATCTGTTGTTTAGATACAGAAACTGAATTTTTCATCACTAACCATACAACACCTTCTGTACAAGGGGGTGTTGTTAAAGAACCATTAAAACGGTAATAATCCTTATTTTCTGGTAATAAATTGCTAACATTCACTTTTGATGATAATGAATCTTTATCTCCAGCCTTTTTCGGTATTTGTTTCCACAAATCAGCCATTGCAGAATTAGCAACACTTTGTTCAAACATCACAGCCACAACTGCTAAATTACCAGTTTTATCAGCATGAACTAAATGTGCTTCCATAGGATATGATTTACCATTAATATGGTTTTCACTAGGAGTGTGAAAGTGAAATTGTTTTAATTCAAAGTTATGCCCATTCAATGTAATACTACTTCCAGCCGCATAATTGGCTTGAACAGTATGCCCATTATTAACTATGTCGCTAACTAAAGTACTATAATTAAATTCAATGGCTGCCAAATCAGATTCAATAAAACTTTTTAGATCAATTGGCGATTGATTTTTGCCACTAGAACATAAGCCATAATCCTTATGTAATTCGCCCCAATGTTTAGGGCTTTCATCTCCTGAATATCCCCAATGTTTAGACTCATGTTCAGAGTCACATCCGCTGATTAATAAAGCACTTGCAATAAAAATTAAAGATTTTTTCATTTGTTTTTCCATTAAATTAAAATTTCAATTATAGCCTAATTGTTGATCCATAGTTTGCATTCCAAATTTTTTGCCGGTTTGCATTGCTGAATAGATTTGAGCTATTTTATGTTCTCTAATTAAATTACGTACTGCTGGTGTGGCAACTAGAATTTCATAAACGGCAATACGCCCTGCTTCTCCCTTTCCTTTTTTCAATAAGTTTTGTGCAATAACTGCTTGTAAAGATTCTGATAACATATTACGAATCATATCTTTCTCAGCCGCTGGAAATACTTCTATAATACGATCAATAGTTTTTATTGCTGAATTACTATGCAAAGTTGCTAATACTAAATGTCCAGTTTCTGCCGCTGATAAGGCTAAACGGATAGTTTCTAAATCACGCAATTCCCCTACTAAAATAACATCTGGATCCTGACGCAAAGCCGCCCTTAATGCGGTTGCAAAGCTATTTGTATCGCGTTCTATCTCACGTTGTGTAACTAAGCTAGTTTTGCTATGATGAATAAATTCAATCGGATCTTCAAGTGTTAAAATATGCCCTTTATGTTTTTCATTACGCTCATTTAAGATTGCTGCTAAAGTCGTTGATTTACCAGAACCAGTACTTCCAGTCACTATAATCAAACCTTTATCCATCAGGGCAAATTCTTTAAAAATAGATGGCGCATGTTCTAAACTTGGAATTTCTACTGGCAAAATACGAATTGCCGCTCCTACACCGCGATTATGATAATAAGCATTGACACGAAATCGTGCCAGCTTATCTATAGAAAAAGCAAAATCAGATTCTAAACCTTGTGCATAGCGTTGACGCTGCTTATCATCCATAATCTGATGAATCATATCGCCCACTTGACTATTATCAAGAATAGTGGTATCTAATCTTGTTAAATCACCGTCAAGACGCACCATAGGTGGCATTCCTGCTGATAAATGTACATCAGAAATACCATTAGCTACACTATCTTTCAATAAATCTATGATATTCATGTTTACAAAATATAAAAAGTTTATGGATAAATATGTATCTCTTAATATGATTGAGTGGACATTATTTAAATCCAAATTAAAAAAGTTTCAGTATAAAAAAGGTGAAATAATCCATTATGCTGGAGATGTTTGCACCAAATTAATGTTTATTAATAATGGTATTATAAGAGCTTATATTATAGATGAAAATGGCAAAGATTATACTTGGAATATTTGTTTTAATGATACCAATTCAAAAATGACCAATGTATATGCTGTAGATTATGATAGTTTTATAAATCAAAATGAATCAAAAATCAGCTTTGAAGTTTTAGAAGATTGCGAATTATTATCGCTAACTTATAATGATCTACAATTTTTGTACAATAATTCAAAAAAAGGTGAAAAATTTGGAAGATTAATGGCAGAATTAGCATACTCTCATACCCATAATGCAGCGATTAATAGATTAACAAAAACAGCTAAAGAGAGATTTGAGGATTTTAGAAATCAAACACCTTATTTATTAGATAAAGTACCACAATATCATATTGCTACTTATCTGGGTATCACACCACAATCACTTAGTAGATTAAAAAAAGAGCTTTAGATTCCGCTGGCAAATCTTTATTGGATGGTCTTTAAGCCAGTATAACTTTAATACTTTCAACTATTTCCTGATCTGTGGCTAAAGATACAAATTGCAATTGTCGTTGTTGAAAGAATGTTTTTAAATCAGAATCGCGTTGTTCAAATTGTTGCTGATAATTTTCTTGTAATTGCTTAGAATTACTATTAATTATTCCGTATTGTTGACCATTAGTTATATCATAAGTTCCCGGTGGAGGCAGAGTTTTTTCCATTTGATCATAGATAAATAAACCCATAATATGATTATGACGTGCTAATTTAGTTAAATGTTTTTCTGCTTGTTTATCCATTGATTGAAAATCACTAATAATAAAAATTAGGCTGCCGGGATGAGTAACTCGTCGTAATTGTACTAAGGCATTAGTTAAATTAGATTTATCATCATTAGAAACTGAAATAGGTTGAATTAAGGCGTTTAATAAACGTAATACTCCATGCCTTCCACCTTGTGGGCGTAATTGATAAGATTTATCACTGGAAAATACTAATCCGCCAACTCTATCACCCTGTTCAACAGCAGCCCATGCTAATAAAGCTGCCGCTTTGGCAGCAATTACAGACTTAAAAGTCTTGCGTGTACCAAAAAACATACTAGAACTATAATCTACTAAAATAAAAATCGGACGCTCTCGCTCTTCAGTAAATACTTTAGTATGTGTTTTTTTTAAACGAGCTGTTACTCGCCAATCTATAGCACGTACATCGTCGCCGGGCAAATAGCGACGTGTTTCTAAAAAGTCCATTCCATGACCACGGAATCCTGAATGATGAGAACCACCCATGATTGCCATAGCTTTTTTACGACTGGAAAAACTTAAACTTCGTGCTTGCCATCTTAATTGAATTAATTCTTCAAGAGAAACTTTCATATTTTTCAAAGTGTTTTTTGCCTAAATTACTAGATTGCTTTCTATGGTTTCCATAAGTGCCTGTTTTAGTATCTGGCATCCTTTAACTAGTAATTTTTGATTAATAATAAGTGGCGGTAAGAGCTTAATCACCTGATCGTTTCTACCGCAGCGTTCTATGACAAGTCCTGAAGCAAAGCAACGTTCCGTTACAGTCTGTGCCAAATTAGGCTTGTCCAATCTTGACATATCAATACCCCAGATTAAACCAAGACCACGTATCTCAATTTTTGGGCATAGCGACTGAATTTCGTTTTCCATAAAAATACGCAGATAACTTTCTTTTTGTTTGACTTCATCCACTAACTTATTATTAGACCAATAATGTTCTAATGCCGCCGCGCCAGTTACGAAGGCAAGTTGATTGCCACGGAAGGTACCATTATGTTCTGCTGGTTCCCATACATCCAGTTCTGGTTTGTAAAGTGCTAGTGAAAATGGGATACCATAGCCACTGATAGATTTCGATAATAATACTATGTCTGGTGTAATCCCTGCGCGTTCAAAAGAAAAAAATGTACCAGTACGCCCACAACCTGTTTGAATATCATCACAAATCAGCAAAATATCATGTTGTTCACACAGGGTTTTAAGGCGACGTAACCATTCGCTGGAAGCAACAATAACACCACCTTCTGCTTGGATTGTTTCGAGAATAATGGCTGCCGGTTTTTCAATGCCAGAGTTGGGGTCGTTTAGGACATTACTGATATACTCAATAGTATCAAAGGAAGTCATAAAACCATGTGGATAGGGCATAAAGGTAATATTGTTCAGAGGCACACCAGCCGCTGCACGATTATATTTATTACCAGTTGCCGCCAGACTGCCAAGTGTCATGCCATGAAATCCTCCCATAAAAGCAAATATACCTGAACGTTTCTTGACTTTCCTAGCTAATTTAAAGGCTGCCTCTACCGCATTAGTGCCAGTGGGACCACAAAAATGCACTTTGTAATCGAGCTTACGCGGTTTTAAGATATATTTGTTGAAATCTATCAGGAACTCACGCTTGGCAGAAGTGTACATATCAAGGCCATGCGTAATGAAATCTGCACTCAAATACTCAATTAGTTTTTGCTTTAAATAATCATTATTATGTCCATAGTTCAGCGCACCTGCTCCCGCGAAAAAGTCGATATAGTGTTCTCCAGATTCAGCATACAAAATTGCTTCTTTGGCTTTTGTAAATACAACTGGAAATGTCCGGCAATAGGAGCGTACATTTGATTCTATTTCGGTAAAGATTTCTGTACTCATAGTAATGATATTTCTCGCATTCTTACCAATAAAGATTCAATATCATTTAAACGTGTCATAGGATTCATTAGAGTGAATTTTAAGTAGGAACGTCCATTGAATTTTGTGTAGCCAATCACCGCTTGCCCCGTTTGCAATAATACTAGGCGAATTCGATCATTAACAGTATCAGACCAAAGGTCTTCGTCCTTACCAGCAGGTGTAGTGGAAGGTCGGTAGCGAAAAACTATGGTATTGATAGATGGTGCTAAGGCGAGTTCAAAGTCTGTTGTTGCCTCAATTAGTTGGGCAGATTGCTGAGTTAATTCCACAACACTATCTATAATATTACCCAATACTGTTTTACCATAAGCTTGCAGGGTCATATAGACCTTTAGAGCATCAAAACGACGAGTGGTTTGCACAGACTTGGAGACCAAATCGGGAAGGCCATTTGCAGCATTTGACTCTGGGTTGAGATAATCTGCATTCAATTTCATGAGATTAAAATGAGCGCGGTTCTTTACTAGGAACATACTGCAACTGATTGACTGATAAAACAGTTTGTGAAAATCTATAGTCAAGGAATCGACCAGTTCAATACCAGCCAACCTGTACCTATGCTGCTCACTAAACATCAGGGCACCACCAACAGCCGCATCTACATGAAACCACAATCCAAGTTCCTGCGCACAAATGCCCAAAGCCTCTAACGGCGAAATAGTTCCGAAGTCAGTTGTGCCAGCAGTTGAAACCAAAGCAATAGGTAAAAGTCCTTCACCTGTCAATGTTTTAAAACATTGTCTAACAACACTGGGCAACAGATGGTGATGTTCGTCAAGGGGCAAAGAAACCACTGCTTGATCACCTAAACCCAATAAACGGGCAGTTTTACGAATGCTAAAATGGCTGTCTTGTGAACAGATAATACGAAATTTATTAGCTTCGGGTGGTAATCCTAGTTCCGAAATTGACCAATTAAAATGTTGTTGTGCGGCATAATCTCTGGCCAAAAGTAAACCCATAAAATTGGATTGCGTTCCTCCGCTAGTAAAAACGCCATCAGCCTGTTCTCCAAAACTGTACTGCTTGCAGAACCAATCAACTACATACTGCTCAACCAATGTGGCGGCTGCACTTTGATCCCATGAGTCCATAGATTGGTTGGTAGCACTGATAATTACTTCTGCTGCAATAGAAGCAATAAGCGGTGGGCAGTGCAAATGCGCAATACAATGGGGATTATTGACATTAATTAAGTTTTCAACAATCTGTTCACCAATCTGTTCAATCACATCAGGTAATGACTGAGCTTCCATAAATTCATAACTGGCTTTCAGTTCACTCTGTAAGGCAGCAATGGATTTACCAGAATAAGCTTGTTCAAGTATAGCAAATTTTTCGATAATAACCGTTTGTGCTGCATCCATAGCTGCATGGTAATTATGCAAACTTACAGGAGAATTTGTCAAAAAATATTGACCAAGCTCCAACTTTGATTTTGTAATCATATCAGATAATTATTTTTCCTTTAATAATGGAAATACTGCATTGGTGACACTAAGCCCCATACTTACCATATAAACAATGATGGCAGCCGTTAAACTTAAATTGAAGATTAAGACCCCTCCGACAATAGCAGCAGTTGGAATAACGCTTACTAAAAAAGTGTTCTTGAGGTTGACATCAAGCTGTTTTGCCAATTCAATCAGTTCAATAAGCTGATCTAACTGCCCGTTCATCAAAACAACCTGAGCAGTATCAGTAGCAATGCTTGATGCACCGCGTAAGGAAACCGATACTTCTGCCTGTTTAAGGGCGATTGTATCGTTGATGCCATCACCCATGTAACAAACAACCTTGCCTTCTTGTTGCATCTTTTTGATCAAATTAGCCTTTTCCTCTGGCAGAGTTTCGGCAAAGTAATGTTCAATTCCCAATTGTTTAGCTAAATGTTGAGTTGGCTTTTCATGATCACCTGAAATGATGCAGATATTGTAACCGAGCGTCTTAAGTTTAGTTATTACTTCTACTGTGTTAGGGCGAATTCTTGCATGGAGTTCTATTGCCCCAACAATCGCTTCATCAATAGCCACATAAACTAGTGATTCACCCAGTTCTTGAGATTCAATTTGCACAGCTTCTAATTGTTCAGGAAGAGACAGTGATTGTTGTTCCATAAAACGAAAGCTGCCAACTAGCACCATCTGTTCACCAATCATGACTTTGATACCATAGCCAGTCTCGTAAGCGGCTTCTTGAATAGAAGGCAGCTTTATATTTTGTGTCAAGACTTCTTCAAGGATGGCCTGAGCGACAGGATGAGTATGTTTACGTTCAGCTGCCCCAGCATAGCGTAAAATCTTACTTTCGCTTACTTCACCGCAAGCATGAATTTTGGCAACTTTTGGGATTTCTTCAGTAAGTGTACCTGTTTTGTCAAAAACAATGGTATCAACTTTACGTAGTATTTCCAAGGCGCGTCCATCTTTGACCAAGATGCCACGTTGCAAAGCAATGTTAAGATAACTTAATACACTCAATGGTCCCGCAGCGTAGAGAGCATCGTCTAATGGAGACCAGAAAATGGCTAATCCACTGCTTGCTCCTTTTAACACGCTTGCCGCAGAACCAAACATGAAATAAGGCAATGCCAAGCGATCTGCCATGTCAATACTTCGTAGTTCAAGAGTGGCAGTAAATGATGTCATTTCATTAAGGATCTGCTGAGTCTGGTTGGAAATAGTTTCTTCACCCGCTTTTTCGACTTCGATCAGAATTCGTCCTGTAAGCATCATAGTGGAAGCAAAGACAAAATCACCCACATGTTTTTCAACAAGTTGTGATTCACCTGTCAACATGCGTTGATCTATGGCAGCATTGCCTTCGACTATTGTGCCATCTACGGGAATAATTTCTCCTGCCTCGACTACAAGAACGTCACCTGCTTGCACATCCTTCAATGTAAATTCAAGCTCCACTCCTTCACGCATAAGATATACAACACGGTTTGATGGGGTAATAAAAACATCCGCCAGATTTTTAGTAGTCAGCCCTTTGGCTTTGGATACTATGTTGAGGGCAAAATACAAGAACCAGTAGGCAATTGCTGCTGCAAAAAAGTGACCAGTTAAAATCGTACCCGGCAGAACCATAGATTCTAATACCATGCGAGTAAAACGTCGTTTCTGGATCAAATCATTATAGCCCTGTTTCCAAGTGGGCAAAACAAGGTAAACGAGTCCCCCCACTCCTAGCAATGTAAGCGGGGCAAAAAAAATAGGTCCAGATACGATACAGCCTAATGAAGTAGTAGCAATAGATAAATTTTTTTCACTTGGTGTTTTTTTTCTAGAATTTATTTTTTTATCATTGCTAACTTTGCGTGACCTAATGCCAGTATATAGTAAACCACCAATAATTAGCCCGCCAATAACTAACATATTTTTGTCCTGAAAAATTGATCTGAATTTTTATGATTATATCATCAAGATTTTTTTTATGTTAAAATTTGTCATAGCTACTTAATTAGCAAGTTTTACAAAGTAAGGAAAAATAAATATGATAACTGAATCAAATAACACAAACAAAACGCCAATTACTCCTATGGAAGTAATCTCCTCCTACATTTATTAATTTTATTGTATTCAGACCTGACAGGTCTTTGGATTTTTATGAAAATACTCAGCTATCTTGAAGAATATGACGTGCCAATTGCTCAAATTGGATTTATGACTGCCTTATCAGGTATGGCTAATGCGATGATATTAGTTATCATCAATAATGCGGCTGAAATGGTTTCAAATAATAACTTACAAACACAATATTTTTTGCTATACATTATTGCTTTTATTTTATATGTTTATACGCAAAGGTACGCGCTTTCTCAAACGGTGGTTGCGATTGAAAAGTTCATTCGCAAAGTCCGAGTTAGAATTGCAGATAAAATTCGCTCGGCAGAATTGCATTTCATTGAACATAGCAAACGGGGTGAAATGTACACTCAGCTCACTCAAGATAGTAACATTATTTCTCAATCTGGACTGCTTCTTATAGCCGCTGCTCAATCTGGAATGGTGCTGGTTTTTAGTTTTCTGTATCTGGCTTGGTTATCTCCCATCAGTTTTTTGATCACTATCGTATTTATTAGCATTTCTGTATCTATCTACTGGTTTTATGAGAAACAAATTTCTAAACAACTGCATATTGCTACTCAAAAAGAGGCGCAATTTTTTGAATATTTCAGTCATATTTTAAACGGTTTTAAAGAACTTAAAATGAACCGTAAAAAAAGTGATGACTTATTTGATCATATCGACATGCTTTCTGAAGAAACAGAAAAACTTAAAGTCAAGGTGGGCTTACAACAAATCACTACTTTGATGTTTTCTCGTATATCTTTTTATCTGTTATTGGCAATAGTGGTTTTTATTATACCTTCGTTACACGCCACTCATGCCGATGAAATTTACAAAATATCGACGACGATTTTATTCATTATTGGACCAATAGGCATGTTGGTGTCATCTTTACCAAGCTTATCTCAAAGCAATGTGGTTTTAGAAAATTTAAGTGAACTCGAAGCACAACTGGATGATGTTATTATTGAAATTTATTCTCAACAACAAGCTATTACGTCTAATTTCAAGGAAATTCAGCTTGACAAAGCGACTTTCTCTTATCCAAATCAGTATGGTAAACCTTTATTTTCTATAGGTCCGATTAATCTGGAGATTAAAAAAGGGGAAATGGTGTTTATTGTGGGTGGTAATGGTAGTGGCAAATCAACTTTGTTAAAATTATTGACAGGCTTGTATTATCCAAGCACCGGTTCTCTGAATTTGAATTGTGACCAAATTGAGAAAACTCAATATGCAAGTTACCGCGAATTATTTGCAATTATCTTTACTGATTTTCACTTGTTTGATAAACTGTATGGTTTATCAAATATTGATGACAAGCAAGTCAAAGACTTATTGCGCTTAATGCAATTGGAGCAGAAAACCAAATATCGGCAGGGAAAATTCACTCAGCTTGACTTATCTACAGGGCAAAAGAAAAGATTGGCTTTTGTAACCGCTATCTTAGAAAATAGATCCATTTATATTTTTGACGAATTAGCTGCGGATCAAGATCCTCAATTTAGAAAGTATTTTTATGAAGTGATATTACCAGATTTAAAACAACAAGGTAAAACCATTATTGCGGTGACGCATGATGATAAATATTTTCATATTGCAGATAGAATATTGAAGATGCAATATGGTCAGTTAATATATTATAAATAGGAAAAATTATGCACTATCTACTAGCATTTATTGGAGTAATTACTTACATAGGTATCAAGTTATATGATGATATTAAAACGGAAGTCAGTTCAACTTCATCGTCAAATAGAGAAAATTTTTCCAATGAAAAAAATTCAAATTCATCATATGATGAACATAAGCAATACATGGCTAATGTTGAAGCAACAATTCATAAACGTTATGCAATCGCGTCAACATCACTAACTTTAGTAACTCTGGGCAGTTTATTTTTTCCTAGCTTGATTTTCATAAGCATAGCCGGAGTTGTATATACCACGATTCCTATTTGGAAAAATGCGATTCATTGTTTAAAAAAACCTAAATTTGATATGGCAGTTTTTGATTCTCTTCTCTTTCTTTTGCTTCTTATTACTAGACATTATTTTATCTTAGCTTTAGTTAATTGGATATATTACTTAAGCAAAAGATTTGCTTATCAAGTTAAATATATAGAACAAATCATCCGCGCAACACAAATTTATGAAAAAATACCAAAAGTGACTTGGTTACTAAAAGATGGGGTTGAGATCGAAGTGCCGTGTGAAGAGTTAAATGTTGGTGATACTATTGTAATCAATGCCAATGAAATCATACCGGTAGATGGAGTTATTGTTAATGGTACTACCTTAATCGATCAATATATTTTTACCAGTGAGCATCAAACTTTACAAAAAACTGTTGGGGACCAAGTATTTGCAGCAACGATTGTGCTGTCAGAGAGAATTTATATTAGAGTTGGTAAATCAAGTTTGGATAGTTTATCATGCTACTGACATAACATATAAACAAAATTTATTAAGTTGAGTGTAAAATTAGAATTGCATTTACAAAATAGATTGGTTTTTTTGTTTAACCCATGATATACTGTAATTAATTTATTAAGATTACCATTAATCCATAAATAACAATAATTTTTTTAAGAGATATTCTATATGCAAATAAAAAAACTTTTAAAAGCAAGAAACCCTATTCTAAACAAAGCTACTGTGTTTTTAGCATTTTTAGCCCTCTCAGTAGCTTTGCAAAAAGTAAAAGCTGGCGAGGAAGATGAAGTACATCTCACAATTCTTCATCTGAACGATGTCTATGAAATCACGCCAGTCAGTGGTGGGACGCAAGGAGGTATAGCACGTGTAGCAACCTTAAAAAAACAACTGTTAGCGAAAAATACCAACACATATATCACTTTATCCGGCGATATTTATGGACCTTCTGGACTGTCAAATTCTGCTATTATTAATAATGAACCGCTTGCAGGTAAACATATGGTAGCAGTATTGAATACTGTTGGAATAGACTTTTTTACTTTTGGTGACCATGAATTCGACCAATTCTCAGCACAACAAGTGTTGCAAAGGTTTAAAGAAACTACATTCCCTATCATATCAAGTAATTATGCTGATGCTACAGGCAAACCTTTTCAACAATCTGATGCCAATGGTGCTAGCATTGATATACTCAAAAATACCATTTTTACTGTTACAAACCCAGCAGGTACTGCCTGTGTGCGGGTAGGTGTTTTTGGTGTTACTGAACCATTCCGCCGTTCTGATTTAAAAGTTACCTACACTGACTGGGAATCTGCTATTACTGAACAAGTTGCTGAGTTGACTGGTGGTAAGAATCCAGTAGATATCCTGATTGCCATGACACATTTTGAGGTTGATACAGATAAAAAGATAGCAGCTAAATTTCCGCAAATTGATCTAATTTTAGGTGGTGATGACCACGAACATATGAAAGTAGAGCTGAAAGCTGGGTTAGCCCCCATATACAAGTCAGATTCCAATGCTCGCAACAACTATATCATTGATCTTTACTATGATACTTCTACTGGTAAATTACGCTTAGAAGACCATGTACAACCAATAACTGATGCTATTGCTGATGATCCAAAAGTATTAGCTGAAGTGAATAAGTGGCTCAAAATTGGTTTTGATGCTTTGCGAGAACAGGATATTCAACCAGAACGTATAATAGCTCAAACTCCATTTCCTCTGGATGGTTTTGCTAGCAGCATACGCAATCGGCAAACTAAGTTTACCCAGCTCATTCTCAATGGCATGAATAATGTAGTGAATGCTGACCTTAGTTTATTGTACAGCGGTTTTATCCGTCTTGATGACTTGATTCCGGTGGGTGGTGAAGTCACCGAATATGATGTAATCCGCGCGTTACCCAGCAACGACCAGCTTGCTTCTGTAAAAATGCAGGGTAGTGTACTAAAAAGCCTATTAGATGACGGATATGCAATGCATGGAGGAGGCTCATTTCTGTTGTACACAGATAATGTTACCCGCAACAAAGCTGGTACTTGGCTGCTCAACAATAAACCTATTAATACAAATAGCACATACTCAGTAGGTGTTAGGAAAGCCCTTGCTGATGGCCTTCTATCAGCCAAGATGATCATAGCTTTTAATGATGGTAAATTCATCAAAACCTTTGAAACAACCATACGCCAAGTTATGATTGATCAAATCGCCAAAGCTGGAAAATAGTTGTAATAATTGCAACTTGTAGTCACAAATTTACATCCGACTTCTTAAGTCGGATATCATTATCCTACTACTTATATTAAATACCATAATTTAATAACACTGATAAATAATGCTCTTCAAAATTAATGATATTTCTGAAACACCTTCAGCCAAACTTATTGGGGGAAAGGGACTACAATTAGCTAATTTAACTTACTTACAACAGCCAGTACCAGAGTGGTTCTGTATATCAACTAGCATGTTTGAGCAATTTTTAAAAGATATCTCTTCATTAAAACAGAATTACAATGATAGGTATCAGCAGATCATTGAGACACCACTTCCAAGAAATATTCAGTTAGCACTTGAAAATGCTATCCTTGACTTGCTGCAAAACTCTGCTTCAAATGCTTTAAGTGTTCGCTCTTCCGCTACTGTAGAAGATTCTATAGCGGCATCACACGCCGGTCAATTTGATACCTTTCTTGGTGTAAATGATGTAAAAACAGCTATTTGTAATGTAAAACAATGTTGGGCTTCTTTATGGTCTGAACGATCAGTAAAATACCGAGACCAGCAAAATGATGCCAACCAAGCAAGTATGGCAGTGGTTATCCAAGAATTTATTCCAGCTGATATATCAGGTGTTATGTTTACTAGTAATCCCGTCACACAAAAAATAACTGAATGTGTCATAGAAGCTAGTTGGGGACTAGGGGAACTAATTGTGAGCGGTCAAGTAGTGCCTGATCACTTTGTTATTGACACAGCTCAAGGCAAAACCTCTGAGTTTGAAGTTGTCACTAAAAAGTTGGGTAGTAAGAATGAGGCTTTATTTTGGAATAAAAAACAAAAACAACTGGAAAAAAAGCCAAATTTTCGCTACTTTCAGCAAAATTTTGTGTTAGATGAATCACAATTGTTTAGTTTAACTAAACTTGGATTAAAATTGCAAGCCCAATTTGGTTGCCCACAAGATATTGAATGGGCTATGTATAATGATAAAATATACATTTTGCAGTCTCGGCCCATAACCAGTGTTTAATACTAAAAACCATTTAATCTCCCTATAAAAATGAAACAAGAAACTGAATTCCCAGTAGTTTGGAATGAACCAGCAGAAGCTAATTTGTCATGGTTTTTTGATATGGTCCATTTCCCAAATCAAGTTACTCCCTTAGATTTTCATTTTTTGATCAATACTATGGAAAAGGGAATTAACCAAGCAGCCCAGATTTATGAAATGGGTTTTAAGGATCACTACCGTTTTATAAATACCTATATTTATGATGCTCCAGAACTAGATAACAGCTCACCCGAAGAAATGACTGCCCGTACTGCTAGTTCTCAACAAAAATTAGACACTGCGATTGCGAATTTAGACCAGCTGTGGAAAGAACAATGGTTGCCTGAAATAAAAGAACACATAAGTTACTGGGAAGAATTCAATCCAAGTCAAGTGACTATGCCAATTCTCTTAGAATATTTGTCTGAAACCGAGAAACGTTTACAGCGTATGTGGGAAATTCATTTCTTGCTTTTCTGGCCAATGATGTTGGTTCTGAATTATTTTGAAGAGATGTATCAGGATATTTTCGGGGACAACGATCAATTTCAGGCATATGAATTGCTGAGTGGCTTTACAAACAAAACCATAGAAGGCAATCAAATGATCTGGCAATTAAGCCGAAAGGCACTAGCTTCTCCTATTG
This sequence comes from Candidatus Marithrix sp., assembly GCA_016744775.1. GTDB lineage: Bacteria > Pseudomonadota > Gammaproteobacteria > Beggiatoales > Beggiatoaceae > Marithrix. Next base: position 358,512 of record JADGDS010000001.1, on the reverse strand, counting down.
TTCAAGAAGTGCTAACTAAAAACATTGCCACTGATGTGACTAATAAACTAGCTGAATCAGTTGAAGGGCAAACTTTTTTAACTGACTTGAACCGCTATTTCCAAGAATATGGTAAACAAAGTGACAAACCCCTATTAAGTAGCCCATCTTGGTTAGAAAACCCAGTCCCAGTAATTAAAAATCTACAAAACTACATAACTCAACCGGATCGAGATGTAGTAGGCGAGATGGAAAAGGCTACTCTTCTGCGGGAACAACAGATAACGAGAGCATCTGAAGCACTAGAATGTTACCCACAACCAGTACAAAATAAATTTGAAAAATTTCTCAAAGCCGCTCAAGTAAGTTATGTTCTAAGTGAAGATCATCACTTTTGGATAGATTGCAAAGTTAGCTACTATGCACGCCAAGTTAGCTTAGAATTTGGTCGTCGTTTAAGTGAGTCTGGTGTAATTGAAAATCAAGATGATGTTTTTTACCTATCTTTAGAAGAAATAAAACAAGTATCTACCACAACTGTGTCCCTACATAGGCTGGTTAATGAACGTAGGGCAACAGAAAAAAATTTTTCCACCTGCACACCTCCTCCTTTTTTAGGCAAACCATTTCCAGAAGAAATGTTTGATGATCCCTTTTATCGAGCACTTGAAAAGTTCTTTGGAGTTATGGCTACTACAACTGGCAAAGAAAAGCAGGAACTGAAAGGATATGCCGGTTCACCCGGTATCGTGCAGGGAACAGCAAGAATTATCCATACATTGGATGAAGCAGATAAACTACAGCCCGGCGATATTTTGGTAACAAAAACCACCACGCCTTCTTGGACATCCCTATTTGTTAGTGTTGCAGCCATTGTGACAAATAGTGGTGGCTCTCTTAGCCATAGTGCGATTGTTGCACGTGAATATGGAATTCCGGCTGTTGTTGGCACAGGAACAGCAACTACTACAATTCAGGATGGTCAAATGATTGAAATAAATGGTAATAGTGGCTTGGTACGTTTTCTTTAAAAGTGATTATGTTACAACCACTCGTTTCGGAAATCATATCTACCCGGCGCAAGTATATCATTTGGATCCAATGTTTTCTTTAGTTCACTGAGTAATTTTCCGTAATCATCTCGCACTGGTGGTAAAGAATTCATTGAGTGAATACCCAAACGATAAGGAATATAACCTGCTTCATTCAACTTTTGAAGCATTAAGTCATGATACGCCATAGCACGTTCATCTTCTCCTGCTATATCCCTATCATAAACAATAGATACTGTGATATCTAGGCATCTTTCTGTTACACAGTTCAATCCTACATTGACATCAAATTGATATATCTTTGCTGTATCTTCAATGATTTTTAATGCTTTTCTCACCTGCTGCCCTTCAAAGGGTATAGCAGGTACACACCAAATCAGCCCACAACCATCTCGATCAGGATCCATATCTGAAGGCACTGGTGAACGCTTTTTCCAGTAAGTCATGGCAATACTTTGTTCCATTGGAATACCACGATGAGGGTTTTTATGATACAAAATGTCTAATGAATCATCTTCTAAATCAATACCAGTTATCCATTTATAGATAGGATAAAAAATTGGGATTATCCGTGCGGTTTTAGCATCAAAGAAAGTCAATTTATTGACAGTTTTCTTTAATGCCTGTTTAATTAACTGTCGTTCTATCTTACCCTGTTTCCGATTTACAGAATATAAAGCACCCTCCCCAAACCAGACGGCACCTCCTAATTTTTTTCTTAATTTATGCATTAAATGTGACGAAAGAGGAGTTTTCCCATCAGCTTCACCCCAAGGATACTGTTGGTCAAAGGATAAAATCCTATGGTCATTGGCTATAACAAAAGTACCTCTAATAAGCCCTACTAATTTCAGATATCGCAAAGTATCAATGAGTTCTTCAAGACGGGAATCGTCATTGAGAGAATAGAAAAAAGTTTGAACATAATTGGGAGATGGCAATAGCCACATAGTCATTTGAGTCACTATACCAAGGTTTGACTGACTAAATAAGCCATCCAAATAAGGGCCTACTCCCCAACGATTAACCTTGGCTGCTTTAGCATCAGCAAAGCGTTCAAACCCAGTGTGAACGCATTCACCGGTTGGTAAAATCACTTCAAGTCCACAAACGTGGCTGAATTTGTCTCCATAAGGTCCCTTTCCAATGCCTCTTTCTAAGGCATTTCCAACCAAGCTGGCATCTGGAGGACCACCTGTAACACTCATAAATAAATTTGAGTTTTTTTCGCGAAGAAACTCAAACAGTTGACGCTGAGTAACGCCGGGTTCCACAGTAACATAGGCTAACTTCTCATTATAATCAAGAATTCGATTCATTCGCCCTAATTCCATAATAATATTGCCATTTTGAACTGGAACCTGTGAGCCATATCCCCAATTCTTTCCCTTGCTTACAGGAAAAATGGGGGTTTTATATTGATTAGCTATTTTCACGCATTCTTGGACTTCAGTACTATTGCTAGGTCGAATAATAGCCGGAACATTTTGTGTTGTAGCAAAAGTTGCGGTTTGCGCTGTCTCGCGTGTTGCATTATCTGTTAATACATTATCTGGACCAAGTATCTCGCGCCAGGCTCTCAGCGCAGTTTCTAAATTTTCTAAATTATGCATATTTTCTTATTGCTTATTGTTTTTTGATAGGTAAGCTATTAAATGTTTAGCCAAAAAATGCACTGATGGCTCCTGAATTAGGGAATAATGATCACCCTGAATCCACTGTATTTCTAACCCACCTTTTGCTAAATCTTCCCAACCACTTGCCTCGCTTTGATACTCACTGGCTCGGAACAAAACAATTTGCTCAGCATAAGCTTGAGGAATATAGTGGGACATAGCTTGAAAATTTGCTTTAAATACTTGCCAAAGACGATGTAGTTGTTGTAATTCAACATCTGCTGGTAATATGTCTGCCATTATAGCTTGTTTTAAAATATGTTTCAATTGTTCATCAGAACTATGTTGATCATTGCTTACATCCGGCAAGCTATTATCAGACAAACCACTAAGATCATTCACAAAATCAGACAACAACATAGCTTCATCAAAATACTTTTGGCCATCATAAGGATAAGTTTCAATTAAAGCCAATAAAGCTACTGACTCACCTTGCGCGTAAAATTGTTGAGCTATTTCAAAAGCAATCAAGCCACCCAAAGACCAACCCCCTAAATAATAAGGTCCTTGGGGTTGAACCGTTTTAATGGCTTCAATATAGCTTTTTGCCATTAGCTCAATTTGTGTTAATATCTCTTGCTCACCATCCAGTCCCTGTGCTTGCAAAGCATAAAATGGTTGATTTTCCCCTAAACAACTGGCTAAATCCCGATAACAAAGCACATTACCTCCAATGGGATGGATACAAAAAAATGGTGTCAAATTGCCAGCTGGCTGAATGGCTACCAATGGTGACCAAGTTTCTGAATATTGAGGTAGCAAATGTGTGAACTGTTCAATAGTTGTGCCTTGCAAAAGTGCAGTCAATGGCAGTTTTGCCTCCAATTGCTGTTCAATCTTACTGAGCAAACGTACAGCTAATAATGAATGTCCCCCTAATTTAAAAAAATCATCTCTGATACCAATTGGATGAACATTTAAAACTGATTCCCATATTTCCACCATTTGCGCTTCCAAAGGGTCACGCGGAGCCACAAATTCAGCGTTTGATAGTTGTTCTACATTTGGTGCAGGCAAAGCGCGATAATCTACCTTGCCGTTTGGTGTTATTGGTATAGTTTTCAGAGGTATAAAAGCTGCTGGAATCATATACTCAGGCAATTTATCAGCAAGATAGTGCCACAGATCATCTGCCTTTATATTTTCCTTAGAAACCCAGTAGGCTACTAACTGTTTTGAAGCATCTCCCTCCCGAGCAATCACAATAGCATTTTGAACAAATGGATGTTTTTTTAGATGTGCCTCGATTTCTCCCAATTCTATACGATAACCTCTAAGCTTGACTTGATTATCTATTCGCCCTAAAAATTCAATGTTACCATCAGGTAAATACCGAGCAAGATCACCTGTTTTATACAACCTAGAATCTGTAAATTTTGTATGAATGAACTTTTCCTTGGTCAAATCTGGATGGTTTAGATATCCCCGGGCAAGACCAACACCACCGATATACAATTCGCCTGCTACACCAATCGGAACTGGTTGTAAATAACGGTCCAAAATGTAAATTTGGACATTATCTATAGTTTTTCCTATGGGAGGTGGTTGATTGAGGTTTGTAGTGCCAGTTAATTTGATAATAGTGGCACAAACAGTGTTTTCTGTTGGGCCATATGCGTTGAACAATCTTCGGCCCTTTGACCACTGCATAACTAGTTCTGCTGAACAGGCTTCGCCTGCAACAATAAGCGATTGTAAGCTTGATAACCCATTAGGGGATAAAACTGCTAACGCAGACGGAGTTAAAGTTACATGGCTAATAGCCTGTTCTTGCAATAATTGCTTCAAAGTAGGACCGGGCAGTAAATATTCAGAGCTAGCCAGATAAAGACTGGCACCAGCACAAAGTGCCATCATGATTTCTGAAATAGACGCATCAAAGTTCAATGATGCAAATTGCAGTACCCTACTTTCAGGAGTTACAGCAAAGGCTCTAATTTGGGCTTCAGCCAGATTACACACACCGCTATGGGCAATCATAACACCTTTAGGTTGCCCTGTCGAACCAGAAGTATATATAATATAAGCTAAATTTTCAGGCTTGACTCCACTAACAGGATTTTCCTTGTTTCCCAGCTCAATCAGTGTCTGTTCTTCATCCAAATAAATTAGAGATACACCATCCAATTTTAACTGATCAGATAGGCTAGTTTGAGTAGTTAACAACAACTTGATTTGTGCATTTTCCAATATAAAACGCAAACGTGCTTGAGGATATTTAGGATCTAGCGGCACATAAACCCCACCGGCCTTGAGAATTGCTAACAAACCAATCACCATTTCCAGCGAACGATCTAATAATAGCCCAACCAAAAATTCTGGACAAACCCCCATTGTCATTAGATAATGGGCTAACTGATTGGAGCGAGTATTTAACTCGCGGTAAGTTAGCGACACAGTTTGATCAACATTTGATTTAAATACCAATGCCACAGCATCAGGGGTATCTTTAACTCTATTTTCAAATAATTGGTGAATACATTTATCTTCAGGAAATGCATGTTGAGTGTTGTTCCAAGTCACGAGCATCTGCTGCTGCTCAGTTTCAGACAATATAGACAATGCTGAAATATGCTCTGTAGGATTCATAACAATACTGGTTAACAATACTTTAAAATGTTCCACCATCCTAACAATGGTTTCTTCTTTAAACAAATCAGTGTTGTATTTAAAAGTACCAACCAGTGGTGCTTGAGCCGTTTCTTTTTCCTCCATAACCAAGATCAACTCAAATTGCCCCTCCATTTGCCCTATGTCAAAAACTTCAAATGCTTCTGTAGAAGTGGTCCCCTTAAAACGCATATTTTGAAAAACAAAAAATGTCTGGAATAAAGGCGAACGACTAGGATCACGCTGTGGCTGCAATTGTTTAACCAGCAAAGGAAAAGGATAATCTTGATGTGCCATCCCCCCTAAAACAGTCTGGCGTACTTGGCTCATAAAGGCTTTGAAAGTTGGATTACCTGATAAATCAGCATGTAAAACAATCTGGTTGATAAAATAACCAACTGTACCAACAAAATCATCTTCGCTTCGACTAGCTGATGTAGGTGAGCCTACTAAAATATCTTCCTGCGCAGTGTAGCGATACAGTAGCACTTGAAATGCAGCCAAAAGGAGATTGTACAGTGTAACGCCTTCAGCACGTGCCAATGTCTTTAATTGATGTGAAAGTTCTGAACTTAGCTCAAAGCTATGAGATGCTCCACGCAAACGAAGTACTGGCTGACGCTGATAATCTGTAGGCAGTTCTAGCACTGGCAACTCATCCCGAAGTTGTTTTTGCCAATAATCTGCCAATTTTGGCCCTTCTTGGCTAAGAAGATCACTTTGCCAATAAACATAATCCAAGTATGAACGCGCTGGTAGCAGCTCAGAATCGCAATACAAAGAACTCAGCTCATCAATCATAACCTGCGTTGACCAGTCATCACAGACAATATGATGAACACATAAAAAAAGGACTGGTGTAGCACTATTAAACAAGCTAACCCGCAAAACGGGGCCATTTTCTAAATCAAAGGGATGGTGATAGCGTTCATTCACCTGATTGATTAGCTCATTGTCTGACCACCCTAACGCATCAATTTCCTCCCAATCAAGCTTATGCTGGCATCGAATATATTGAAGCGGCTTGCCCTCATGGGTGGTAAACACAGTGCGTAACATTGCATGACGATCAACCACTGCTTGGAGACTGTGCTTTAAATGTGACACATCCAAACATTCAACATGGAGCCGTAATGGCACTGGAATGTTGTAGGCGACACTATCTGGTTCACTTTGATAGATAAACCACAGTGCTTGCTGACCATAAGAAAGTGGTGCATAACTTCCATTTTCCTTCAAAAAATTAAGGTTTTCTAGTTTATGAGCTTTCAGTTCGGTAAGCAAGGCTGGTGTCACAACATTTTTAGGCGCACGATAACGTAGCTTATCCCCTTCTGCCCATAGTGTTATTCCTTGTGTAGCCAGCGATTTTAAAAATTGTTTCACAATCATCATAATTCTCCTTCTACTGACTCCATGCCAGTAATGGGGGTATCCAGCAAATCAAAAACTACCGTTTCAGATTCAGTTTTAGAAACTGAAGTGAAGCTGTTAATTTTTCTCAGTTCATTATCTAAAAGTGTAGCTATATCAGTAATACTTATCCCTTCCAATAATTTTACAATAGGCAAATCAATATCCAGTTCTTTTTTTATTTTGGCACGAATATCAATTGCCATTAGAGAATCTAACCCCATTAAATTCAAGGGTTGTTCAGCATCCAGTTCATCTGGGTTTTGACCTAGGATTTGGGCGAGCAATTTTTTCAAGTAAATAAGCAAATGGGCATGATGTTTGCCTGAGTCTATTTCAGCCAATTGCTCGCGTAAACCATGGCTGGCTTGTTTTTGAGATTGAGCCTGCTGGATAAAATTTGCAAAAAATTTAGGTGACTGCCCTGTAGAAAAATGCTGAGTAAATTTACGCCAGTCAATAGCGACGACTCCCACCTGCGCCTGACTATTACTTAGTAAAGTAGCTAACACTTGTAAACCAATATCTGGTGAAATTAAACTTTCACCTCGTGCCTCTAGGCTTATTTTATTTAACAATCTAGCAGTCATGCCGACTTTGTCCCATGATCCCCAATTAACTGTTAACGCTGGCAATCCCAATTCCTGTCTATAATGTGCCAGTGCATCCAAGAAAGCATTGGCAGCTGCATAGTTTCCTTGCCCGGGTGAGCCCATTAATGAAGCATTAGAAGAAAAACAAACAAAAAAATCAAGGTCTATATTCAGAGTGAGCTTATGCAAATGCCAAGCACCTTTCACCTTGGGACTCATCACATTTTCAAATTGAGCAGCTGACTGCTGTAGCAACACACCATCATCAACTAAACCAGCAGCATGAACAATTCCGCGTAGGGGTTGTGGACAAGCAGCTAACAAGCGGATCACATCTTTTTCCTTTGAAACATCAGCTTGAACCACCAAAACATTTACACCATCTTGTTCTAATGAGTCAATAACTGTTTTAATCTTTGCTGAGGCACTGCTACGTCCACATAGCACCAAATTGCGTGCTCCACGCTCAGCCATAAATGCGGCAACTTTTAGCCCCAAGCCACCAAGACCACCAGTGATGAGATAGCTACCATTTTCATCAACAATCATAGGATTATTTACAGTGGATATATGACGTATTAAACGGGCAACATAGCGTTTATCTTGTCGAAAAACAATTTGTGTTTCCCCATCCTGTTCCCAAAGTGTGTTGAACACAGCTTGGGCTTCATCCACTACTGTATTGGTTCCCAAATCAATACACACACATTGCAAATCGGGATGTTCCAAAGCAATAGTACGTCCTAAACCCCATAAGGAGGCAGTACCAAGAACGGTCTGCTTATTATTAATAGGCTGGGTATTTCGAGTAACCAACCACAAACGAGTACCTACCTCAGCTATAACTTGAACCAAATGCAGAACATTTACACAGTGAAACTGTGCAGTAGTGTCTGGATTAATATCTTCATTATCCTGCTCATTAGCAGCCCATAGATAAATAACTCCCCTATAAGGTGTTTGATCATTAGTAAAATACTTTTGAAGCAATTGCTTGAAATATTCTTGATAAGTTGACACCAACACAGTTTGCTGTCCTTGTGCTTCTAGTAATGTAGCTAACTGGTTTCCAACCCCATTTTTGTCTGTAAAAATTAGCCAACTTCCTGTTGCATCTTTTGGAATTATAGCTTCATTAGGGGATGATGGCTGCCAAGCTAGTTTATACAACCAATCTTGCCAAACATTAGTGTATTCAAATGCTTCTGCTTGAACTTTTACAATCTCATAGCCAACTATTTCGGCAATTAGGTCACCACTTTCCTCAACTAATTGAAGATTCCAACGCAAATCGCCGGCAGATTCTACATGGCACCACAAAGGTTGCGAGCTGGGCATTTTATACATTTTAAAATTAGTGATAGCAAAAGGAATAAAAGCGCGTTGATTTTCTTCAATTCCAACCAATTGAAAACAGCTATCAATTAAGCCGGGATGAACAGCCCATGCCACACCTTCTGGCTGGCGCATAAATCCTAATGATTGTGCTTTTTCTCCATACCAACAACTGTCTATCCATCGAAAGCTAGGACCACGATATAAATCGCCTTTTTCAGCATAAAATTCTTGTCCATATATAGCATGTTGACAAGCATCCTGCCATTCTTGAATTGAAACATTTCTTTGAATAGATTGATCATATAAAAGACTAAGTTGCCCAGTTGCGTGAACCTTTTTATCTTTATCAGTAAAACTAATCAACTTAAAGGAAAATAGTTTATTCTCTTCAGAGTCATCTAGCATGGTGCTTTCATCAGGAATAAAAACCAATTGCACAGTCCGAGTATGATCTTCAGAAATAACCATAGGTTCTGGAAACACAATATCTTCTAACTGACAAGCCTGAGTTCCAAAAGCCAATTCTACTGCACTCAACACAAATGAAATATAAGCCGCTGCTGGAACTACCACCCTGTCATAAATTTGATGATCAGTTAAAAAAGGTCGCAATTGAAGGCTAAAACTTGCCTCAAACAATATCTCAGAAAGTAAAGGGGAACGCACCATCTGGTCAATTAAAGGACTAAGCTGAGGAGTATTAAAACCCCTTTCAGAATGAGTTAGCCAATATCGCTGGCGCTGAAAAGGATATGTAGGCAATGTTACTTTATGTCGAATATAATCATGGTCAAAGCCACTCAAATCAACCTTTGCACCATGAACATATAATGTCCCTAGACTGGTTAACAAGGTCTGCCAATCTGATTGATTTGAACGCAAGCTAGGCAACAAATTAAAAGTAGATATATTATCAGTTACTGACTCTAAACACTGCTGAGCCATCCCCAATAGAGTTGGTTTAGGACCAAGTTCTACAAAATATTTTATACCTTGTTGGTACAAAGTGTTCATACCAAGTGCAAACTTTACTGTCTGCCGCACATGCTCACACCAATATTCCGAAGTAGTTATCTCAGTGGTTGCCAAATTTCCAGTTAGATTAGAAACTATCTTAATGCGAGGTGGTGCATACTTTACCATACTAGCAATCTGTTTAAAGTTTTCCAACATGGGATCCATTAATGGAGAATGGAAAGCATGTGAAACTGAAAGTGGGGTTGTTTTGATGCCATCATGCTGTAACTTTGCTATAATTATTTGAATGGCACTTGATTGGCCAGAAATAACCACATTCTGTGGGCCATTAACAGCAGCAATTGAAACCTGATTAGAATATGGTTTAATTGCCATAGCTACCTGCTTCTCATCTGCTGCAATGGCAAACATAGCACCATCTTGGGGCAAAGCACCCATCAATTTCCCGCGTGCGCTAATTAATTTTAAGCCATCTTCCAAGCTGAAAACACCTGCCACACAGGCTGCCACATATTCCCCAACACTGTGACCCATCACAATTGAAGGTTCAATTCCCCACGATTTCCAAAGCTCAGCCAATGAATATTCGATAGCAAATATAGCAGGTTGAGCATAAACTGTATTATCTATATTGCTTTCCTGTTGATACAGTATATCAAAGAGGGAATATTCCAAATAAGAGCGCAAAATTTCATTACAACGATCAAAAGCATTACGAAATGTTGGTTGAGTATTGTAGAGTTCTTTACCCATGTTGACATACTGAGAACCTTGCCCAGTAAACAGAAAAGCGATTTTAGGCTTATTCCAATTGGATGATAAGTTGCCCTGCAATACCCCATTTGTTGAACCCTCACTAAAATCACTTAGTTTTTGAGATAATTCTGCTGAAGATTTAGCCACTACACTTAAACGATAATTATGATGTGTTCGTCCAATATTTGCTGTAAAACAAACATCCCCCAAAGAAAGTGAAGGATGTGCAATCAAATGCTGAGTGTAGCGTTTTGCTAATGCAGTCAATGCTTCTGGAGTCTTAGCACTCAATGTAAATAAATGCCGTGAACGTTCTATGGTGACAGGTGCTTGTTCGCTGGTTGGTGCTTCTCCAACAATTATATGAGCATTAGTGCCAGACATTCCAAAAGCACTAATCCCTGCTAGGCGTTCTTCATTTGACCATGGTCTGCTTACTGTAGGTACAACTATTGGCAATTCATCCCAATCAATATGCTTATTAGGTTGGTTAAAATGAAGATGAGGTGGAATTTCTTTATGTTGCAAAGATAAAACAATTTTTATCAATCCAGCAATGCCTCCTGCTGCTTCTAAGTGACCAATATTAGTTTTAACCGAACCAATTATGAGCGGATTATTTTGTGCTCTGCCTTTGCACATGACACGGTTCAAAGCACCAACTTCAATTGGATCTCCTAAGGGAGTACCAGTACCATGGGCTTCTATATAATTGATTGCTGTTGGTGATACTCCAGCCACATTTAGGGCTTGATGCAAAACCTTTTCCTGAGCGGGGCCATTCGGCACAGTCAAACCAGCACTAGGGCCATCGTGATTCACAGCAGAACCAGGAATCACAGCATAAATATTATCACCATCTGCTAAGGCAGTGGACAAACGCTTCATAACAATCATGCCACATCCTTCGCCACGACCATAACCATCAGCACTCTCATCAAAAGTTTTGCAACGGCCATCAGATGCAAGAGCCTGCATCATGGAAACATACATAGTAGATTGAGGAGCTAGGTTCAAATGCACTCCGCCCGCAAGGGCTATATCACATTCTTTGGCATTCAAAGCACTGCACCCAAGATGAATAGCTACCAAGGATGATGAGCAAACTGTAGCAATTGTCATACTGGGCCCTTGTAGTCCTAAAATGTAGGATAATCTGCCTGCCAAGAGACTTGGATCTACTCCCAGACCAAGATATTGATCAAAACCAATTTTGTTAGCAGCCAATAATAAATAGTCTGTGTTTGATACCCCTACATAGGCTCCAGTGCGAGATCCTTGTAGTTGATCTGGGGGGATATTGGCGTTCTCAAGGGCTTCCCAAGTAACTTCCAATACAAGACGCTGTTGGGGATCCATATTTTCTGCTTCGTGGGGAGAAATACCAAAAAAATTGGGATCAAATTGATCTACATTATTAATATAAGCACCCCTGCGCACATATATCTTACCCGGCAAACCCGGTGTAGGATCGTAGTATGGTTCAATATTCCAGCGTTCTGTAGGATGTTCAGTAGTGGTATCCACCCCATTTTGTAATGTTTGCCAAAAATTATCTGGATTATCTCCACCCGGAAAACGACAGCCCATACCAATAATGGCAATAGGTTCTGGTTTATTTTGTTCAATTGCTTTCAGTTTAGCTTCTAATTTCCTGATAGCTTGGTAAGCTTGCAACAATGCTTGATGTTTAGATGTATCCTTGGTCTCACTCATAAATAATCTCTGTGTTAAAGCTGCTCAATTGGTGTTGGATTGCGTTCTTCTAAAATGTCCTCCATCCGTTGTCGTACCATATCCTTTAATTCTGGATGGGTGATAATATAAAACTTCTCTTCCCGGATGGCGGCAAAAACCATATCTGCAATCTTGTGTGGTGATAAGCCATTTTCAGCCATACTGTTCTGTGCCTCTTGTATATTTCTAATACTGACTGGTGTCATGTTCCTCTGAACACTTAGTGCTGGAGGGCAATTGCGTTCTGCATTTAAAAAATTAGTTTTTACCCAACCCGGGCAGAGTACCGAGGCTTTCACCTTTGCTTTTTGCTGTGCAAGCGAATGATATAAATTCTCAGAAAGTGCCACAATAGCATGTTTACTTACATGATAAGTCACCAAACACTCATATGATACTAATCCTGCCATCGAAGCAGTATTAACAATATGACACTCAGTATCTTGTTCTAACATAATAGGAACAAATGTCTGTAGCCCATGGATAACTCCATAGAGATTGACACCTAGAACCCATTCCCAATCTGCATACTGGCTTTTCCAGACAGTGCTACCACCATTTGGCACAACTCCTGCATTGTTAAAAAGCAGATGCACAGCACCAAACGCATTAAGTGTTTTCTGTGCCAATTTTTCTATATCCTCTGCTTTTGAGACATCCGTCTGCACAGCTATAACAATTCCCCCTTGTGCCTGCAAAGCCTTTTCTGTTTCAGCTAATACACCTTTTTCAATGTCAGCTAGAATCACTTTCATTCCCTCTTGCACACAAAGCTCAGCAATTGCACGCCCAATCCCGCTCGCAGCTCCTGTAATCACAGCAACTTTATTCTTGAATTGTTTCATAAACAAATATCCTATCTTTAATATATTTCCTACTACGAGCTTAATTTTTTGTTAATCAAATGTAGCAATTTTCTCTATAAGAAGGGCTTCCAATTCATCTTCTGATAATTTTTCTAAGTCATCAATTTCTTTTAGGTAAATGTCATTATCCATGCTAACCTGTGTGTTTTTAAGGCACAATATTTCCTCACTCACATAGCGGGCTAATTCATCTACTGATGGGTAATCAAACACCACTGTAGCTGACAGCGGTTGTCCCAGTATGGATTGTAGTCTACTTCTCAGCTCAATTGCCATTAAGGAGTCCATTCCCAGTTCAAATAATCTTTGTTTAGGATCAAAGTTATGGGATGAACCCAAACGCAATGTTTCTATGACTACCTGTCCAATTTCGGTAATCATACATTCCCACGCTTCTTCAACTGATAGAGTAGCAATACGTTCCACAAATTTTTTCTCAAAAGTCTCGACTAACTGATCAGTTGACTTTTGAGGAACCAAACGTGAACACAATAAAGATTGAGAAAAATGTTCTTGAAACTTTGGCAGATCAACTGGCATAACCGTTATCTGCACTGTAGGCTGTACATTTAATAAATCAGTAAAGATAGCAGAACCTTGTTTTGGATTTATGAAATTCATCCCTTCATTATTAATTTCAGCCTTTGTTCCAAGTCGGGCTGCCATGCCAACTTTTGCCCAAGGACCCCAGTTAATGCTCAAAGCGGGCAAACCAAGACCATGTCTATAGTGAGCAAGTGCATCCAAAAAAGCATTTGCAGCAGCATAATTGCCTTGACCAGATGAACCAAATAATGAAGCAATAGATGAAAATAAGACAAAAAAATCTAGTTTATCATCTTGCGTTAATATATGCAGATTCCATCCACCCTGAATTTTTGGCAACATTACTCGCTCAAATCGTTTTTCTGATTGCTGGAGCAGAATGCCATCATCTACAATGCCAGCAGCATGAATAACTCCACGCAAAGGTGCAACAGCCCGTGTTTGAACAAGTGCCATTGCCATATCTTCTGGATTAGCGACATCAGCTTTGATTACCAGTATTTTGGCACCCATTTGTTCCAATTCACGGACCGCCTTTTGTGCCACAGGAGAAACTGCACCTTTTCGACTAGTAAGAGTTAAATATTGTGCTCCTTGTTCGACCAAATGATGGGCGATCTGAAGCCCAATACCTCCAAGTCCACCTGTAATAAGGTAACTGTTATTTGATTGAATAATTTGTTGTGTTGCTTGTACATTATTGACAGGTTCTCTTACCAATCTAGCAACATACCGCTTACTTTGGCGAAAGGCAACTTGATCTTCATTATCATTAGATAAAATTTGATTGAACAGTACCTGAGCTTCATCCATTTGATGAGCAACTGCTGGCAAGTCGGTACAAACACATTGTAATTCTGGATATTCCAACATAATAGTTTGGGCCAATCCCCACAACGGAGCTTGTTCCACTCCAAGGACAGCCTCATATCCTTCAACTGCTTGACTACCTCGCGTCACCAGCCACAAATGAGAACTTTTTCCAACCTTGTTCATGGCATGAAGTAAATGCAAAATCTTAACACAATGAAATTGTGCAGTTTCATATTTTTCACTATTTTGCAATTCATCTACAGCCCACAGATAAATAATGCCTTTATAAGCTAGCGGTTCTGACAACACATGCTGCAAGCTATTGGATCCATCATTAGCTATCAAACTACAGAATTGTCCTTGTGCTTTAAGTTTGTTCGCTAACTGTTCACCCACTCCATCCTTGTCAGTAAAAATTAGCCAACTGCCAGCTTCTTCTGAAGAAATAGCAGGCATATCAAGCTCTTGATATTGCCAAATAACTTTATAAAGCCAATCTTGCTTACCTTCAAATAAATCAGCTGATGGAGTTTGGCGTAACCAGTATCTTTCTCGTTGAAAGGGATAAGTAGGTAATACCACCCTACTGCGAGCATAATCACGGTCAAATCCAAACCAATCTACATCTACCCCTTGAAGGTATAAGGTTTTCAAACTGCTCAACATTTGCTGCCAATCATCATCTACCTGACGCAAGCTAGGCAACCAAAGCCTGTTATCATCAGGAAAACATTGTCTGCCCATCCCTAACAAAATGGGTTGAGGACCAATTTCCACAAAAATATCTACATTCCTTTGCTGTAAAGTTGCCATTCCATCTGCAAAACGGACAGGTTGTAGCACATGCTGACACCAGTAATCAGCCGTAGCAACATCAGCATTATTTAATTCCCCTGTTAAATTTGAAATTAGCCCAATTTTTGGAGAGGCATAACTAACCTGTTTGGCAATCTGTTCAAACTCAGCCAAGATTGGTCTCATAAGTTGAGAATGGAAAGCATGAGAAACAACTAGCTTTTTCGTTTTGAACCCTTCGGCATCTAGCTTGGTAACAATTTTTTGTATGGCTTCACGTTCACCAGAAATAACCACATTCAATGGGCCATTTAAGGCCGCTATAGAAACTGTATCATATGTTTGAATTGCCGAACGTACTTGTGCCTCGTTGGCATGTACTGCCACCATTTCGCCGTCTTGTGGCAAGCTCTGCATTAACCGTCCACGTTCTGCAATCAATTTCAAGCCATCTTCTAGACTGAAAACGCCTGCCACACAAGCCGCTAGATATTCACCCACACTGTGTCCCATAACAATTGAAGGTTCAATTCCCCAAGATTTCCACAACTCAGCAAGTGCATATTCTAAAGCAAATAAGGCTGGTTGAGCATAGGCAGTCTGGTTTATTAGTGATTGATTATTTTGTGCTGTTGGAAACAAAACATCAAACAGAGGTTGATCCAGATAAGCTTGTAGAATTTCACTACAGTGATTCAGCGTTTTACGAAAACTAGGTTGAGTTTCATAGAGTTGGCGACCCATGTTCACATATTGTGCGCCTTGTCCAGTGAATAGAAATGCAATTTTAGGTCTCTCGTCACTGGGCACTGAAACTGCGGTTTCAACACCTTGGCTGAAAGCAGATAGATGATTTATAAGATCTGTATTTGAATCTGCTACAATACTTAGCCGATGTTCAAAGTGCGCTCTGCCAGTGTTAGCTGTAAAACAGACATTGGGCAAGCTCGGATTAGTCGCCAAGTGTTCAGTATATAGTTTTGCCAAATCTACTAGAGCTTTTTTTGTTTTGGCTGATAGTGTCAATAAATTCAATGGGCGTTCTGGGGATTGTACATTATCCTTGTCCACATTGGGGGCTGCTTCTATAACCATATGAACATTAGTACCACTCAAACCAAAAGAACTCATGCCAGCCAACTGATTTTCAGCTGACCAAGATGTGCGTTTTGTAGGCACAGTGAGATAAAACATATCCCAGTTAATATGAGGATTAGGCTGCTTAAAATGTAGATTGGCTGGTATTTCTCCATGTTGTAAAGCTAATATGACTTTCATAAGGCTAGCAACACCAGAAGCACCTTCTAAATGACCAATATTAGTCTTGACAGAACCAACCATCAGAGGATTTATGCGTTCTTTACCAAACACAGCATCTAATGCTCTGATTTCAATAGGGTCTCCCAGAGATGTGCCTGTGCCATGTGCCTCCACAAAACTAACCTTATTGGGTTCTACTTGTGCATTTTTTAGAGCTTGCCTAATTAAGGATTCTTGAGCTATTTTGTTAGGCACAGTTAAACCACTACTACGCCCATCATGGTTAGTAGCTGTACCACGAATGATAGCTAAAATGTTATCACCATCTGCCACTGCTTTAGATAGACGTTTTAAGATGAAGATGCCACCACCTTCACCACGTCCATAACCATCAGCAGAGGCATCAAAAGTTTTACAACGTCCATCTGGCGAAAGTGCTCCAGATTGGGATAATAAAACAGTTGTTTCTGGAGATAGATTGAGGTGGACTCCACCTGCAAGTGCTAATTCACATTCATCATTATGTAAACTCTGCACTGCTAGATGAATAGCCACTGATGAAGAAGAACAGGCTGTATCTAATGCTAGGTTAGGACCTTGAATTCCTAAAATATAAGAAAGTCGCCCAGAGGCAAAACAAAGATCATTACCACTACCATCATAAACAGTTACTGGTGTATCCTTTGGCATTGGTAGAGTCATATAATCGTTTTCGCTCATACCAATGAAAACACCAGTTTGGATTGGAAGCTTGGTTGGCGCATAACCAGCTCGTTCTAAAGCTTCCCAACTAAGTTCCAAAAGCAACCGTTGTTGTGGATCCATACTAATGGCTTCGCGAGGCGAAATGCCAAAAAACAGCGGGTCAAATTGATCAACTTGTGATAAAAAAGATCCATAGCGGGTATACATTTTACCCGGGACTTCTGGATGTGGATCATAATAAGCATCAATATCCCATCGCTCTTTGGGTACTTCTCTAACAGCATCAATACCATTACACAGCATATCCCAGAACTCCTCTGGAGTCTCAACATCAGAGGGAAAACGGCAACTCATTCCGATAATGGCAATTGAATCGTTTTTTGCATTTTCAAGTGCTTGAAGTTTAGCTCGCATTTCCCTTAACGATAAAAGTGCTCGTTGTAGAGCAGATAAGTCTTCAGAGGTTTGGCTCATTTATCCATCTCCATAATTTCTGCTAATTCTTGTTCAATTAAATTTACCAACTCAGATTGGGATAAATTTTTTTCAGATAAATCGTTTTTTTGTGATGAAACAGTGCTAACTTCTGGTTCAGTTAAGGAAAGCACCTCATTCAGTAGGTATTCATTCAAAGCGTTAACACTTGGATATTCAAAAATTATAGTAGAGGGAAAATTAATATTTAAATTCTTTTGCAATTTATTACTTAATTCAACTGCTATGAGCGAATCCATTCCCATGTCAAAAAAGCCTTGTTGGGCATCTGGTAACTCATCTGTTCCTAATGCTTTAGCCACTGCAGTTTTCAAGTAATTCTTTAATATTTCTACACGTTCATATGGAAGTGCTTTCTCCAATAGGGAAATAATATTAATCTGTTCTGTTTGACTAGTTTCGATAAAATTTGAAAATAATGGTTGTTGTGCCAATGGGTTATCAGCAAAATCAGCCCAATCTATAGGCAATACACCAATTACACTTGATGGAAGTAAATTCAATAATTTTCCAAATACTTGCAATCCATCTTTAGGATAAATTAAATTAATACCTTTATTAGCTCCCCTATGCATATGGTGTTTATCCAAACGTGCTGCCATACCTGCATCCCAGCCAGCCCAACAAATACTTAAGAATGGTTTTCCTTGCACCTTACCATGTTGAGCCAAGGCATCCATAAATGCATTAGCAGCTGCATAACTTCCTTGACCTGCAGTACCAAGCAATGAGGTTGCAGAAGAAAATAAGACAAAAAAATCAAGAGGAGATGTTTTAGTTTGGGTATATAAATGCCAACTCCCTGCAATTTTTGGGTCCATAACTTTTTTAAAGCGTTCCCAACTTTGTTGGAGCAAAATACCATCATCAAGTAGGCCAGCTGCATGAACAATACCGCGTAGTGGAGGCATTGATGTTTCAATTTCGATCATCATCTTTGTCACATCTTCTGCATTTGCAACATCAGCTTTTACAACCTTAACTTCAGCACCCATTTGAGTTAATTGATCAACCACACCCTCTTTGCCAGTTGCCCCACCTCGTCCTGTCAAAATTAAATGTTTTACTCCCTGCTTGATCAGCCACCTCGCAACATGCATACCCAAATCCCCCAAACCACCAGTAATTAAATAACTTGCATCTGAGTGCAATCTTGGCAATATAACATCATTCTTTCTGTCATCTTCAAAAGATCCTATACGAGCAACATAGCGCTGCCCAGCTCGGAAAGCTAACTTATCTTCTCTCTGAGCATCCCATATTTCGGTAAGTATCGTTACTGCCCAATCATCTGTGGTTGTTTGATCTGATGGAAGTGGCAAATCCAGCATACCACCCCATAATTGTGGATATTCCAGTGCAATCACTTTACCTAATCCCCACAAAGAAGCTTGCGCTACTGACACAGGATGGTCACCAATAGATACTGCCCCTTGTGTCACAAACCACAGTTTGGGTTTTAAGCTCTGCTTGATAATTGCTTGTATCAAGTGTAAACTGCTACCACAAGTCAAAAGTTGAGTGTTATCAAGGGAAGCAGTTGTAAAATCTTCAGAGAATCCAACATCTATACTCCACAAGTGAACAATACCCTGCAAAGGCTTTGTTAAAGAAATTTCCTTAAATAAACGTTCAAAATCAGTAGGACTAGCAGGATTTAATTGCCAAACACTATCATTGTTGATATATACTTCATTTGCATAAACTAAAAAAACAGTTTGTCCTTGTTCTATCAGTAATTCAGCCAGTGTTTGTCCAACCTTAGTTTGATCTGCCAAAATCAACCAACTCCCTGTCTCAAGGGCTGCTATTGGTATATCTTGACGCGGCTTGGGTTGCCAAGTGATTTCATACAAGAAATTATCCTTATTTTCTTCTTGGTGCTTAGCCTGAGATAATTGTTGTTGGTGTTGTTCAACCAACTGCTGCATGATCTTTGGTAATAATTTTTTCTCTTCTTGAGATAAAGAATCAGTTTTATCAATTAAATGAGTCAACTGTTTGGCATCCCCTTGATAAAGCATATCAACAATGGGTGTTTTAGTTAACTCATCAGCACCACTGATCTGTTCCTTAATCCAATACTGTTTGCGTTGAAAAGGGTAAGTTGGTAAAACCACTTTACGATAGCAGTAGCCATTGTTAAATTCGGACCAATCCACCGCAACACCATGCACATATAATTGTCCTAAAGTGTTTAACATTTGTTGCCAATCATCTTCTCCTTGGCGTAAACTTGGCAGCCAAACTGCTGTATTGCCGGGTAAGCACTGCTGTCCCATGCCTAACAAAACAGGTTTTGGTCCAATTTCTATAAAAATATCATATTCTTGATTATGTAAAATATGCATTCCATCCGCAAAACGAACTGGTTGTCGAATGTGACGGCACCAATACTCAGGTGATGCAATATCTACTGAAGCTATTTCTCCAGTTAGGTTAGAAACTAGTGGTATCTGTGGTGAATAGTAGCTAACTTCACAGGCAACACGCTCAAATTCGGATATCATTGGTTCCATCAAAGGTGAATGGAAAGCGTGAGAAACAGTTAGTTTTTTTGTCTTAATTCCGGCAGCTTTGAAGGTTTCAACCACTGTTTGAACAATATTACGCATACCTGAAATAACAGTGTTTTGAGGACCATTGAGGGCTGCGATTGAAACATATTGAGCATGGGGACGAATGATATTACGGACTTCGGCTTCGTTGGTTTCAACAACAACCATTTCACCATCTTGGGGGAGGGCTTGTATTAGTTTGCCACGTTCTGCAATTAATTTTAAGCCATCTTCCAAACTGAACACGCCAGCCACACACGCGGCTACATATTCACCAACACTATGACCCATTACTACATCTGGTTCAATACCCCAACTTTTCCACAATTTTACAAGGGCATATTCTAAGGCAAAAAGTACTGGTTGAGTATAGACTGTCTGATTTAATAATGGCGATTTATCGCCTATATATAACACTTCAACTAGTGGTATTTCCAAATAAGTACGTAGAATATTGTCACATTGCTCAATCGCTTGACGAAAGGTGGGATGAGTATAGTAAAGTTGGCGACCCATATTAACATACTGACTTCCTTGTCCAGTAAAAAGAAAAGCCACTTTCGCTTGTTCGCCAATACCCCGTACTTTAGTTGGTGTTTTAAATACAATTCCCTGCTTTTCTCCATTATTAAAAGCCGCTATGGTTTCATGAGCTTGTACTAATGAGCTTGCGACAAAACTTAAGCGGTGTTTAAAATGGGTTCTACCTACATTAGTAGAAAAACATATATCAGCCAAAGTTGGTTTAATATCATTGGGTTGATTTAGCGTAGCTTCAAAGTATTTCTCATAGCGTTGACTAAGTGCAACTAGTGCTTTTTCAGTTTGAGCACTAATGGTCAACAAGTGTAAGGGACGTTCTATATTTACTGATGACTGCACCTCCAGAGATGGTGGCTGCTGTAAAATTGCATGTACATTGGTTCCATTGAGACTAAATGAACTCACACCAGCAGTACGCTTATTGCCATTTGTTGGCCAAGAACGAACAGTTGTAGGTATTTCTACTGATAACTTATCCCAATCAATGTGTGGGCTTGGTTTGTCAAAATGTAAATGTGGCGGAATCTCTCCGTGCTGAATGGCTAACACAGTTTTGATAACACCAGCAACACCAGCAGCAGCTTCTAGGTGAGCTAAATTGGTTTTGACTGAACCTATTACTAGGGGTTCTTTTCGCTCACCAAAAACAGTACCCAAGGCTTCTACTTCAATAGGATCACCTAAAGATGTTCCCGTTCCATGAGCTTCCACATATTGGACTTCATTAGGCTTAATACCCGCATTTTCCAACGCATTGCGTATCACACGTTGCTGGCTAAGACCATTAGGAACTGTTAAGCCACTACTCTGTCCATCATGAGTAACAGCTGAGCCAGTGATAACAGCCAGAATGTTATCTCCATCAGATATGGCATCTGAAACACGTTTAAGTACAAGAACACCACAACCTTCCCCACGTCCATAACCATCACCAGATGCTGCAAAGGCTTTGCAACGACCATCAGGGGACAAAGCACGCGCACGAGAACCTAAAAGGCTCATCAGTGGACTCAAGATTAAATTAACACCACCAGCCAATGCTAGCTCACATTCACCAGCTCGTAAATTTTGACATGCCAAGTGAATAGCAACTAAGGAGGCAGAACAAGCGGTATCAATGGTCATTGTTGGACCCTCTGTGCCTAGAAAATAAGCTAATCTACCAGAAACAATACTAAGCATATTGCCAGTTGCAGTATGCATATCAGTTTGATTAGTAGAATGTGTTACTTGGTCCAAATAATCATGATGTTCAGTCCCAACAAAAATACCAGTATTGCTTCCAATAATACTTTTTTGGGGAATATTTGCCCGCTCCAAGGCTTCCCAACAAACCTCCAGCCAGATACGCTGTTGCGGATCAAGCATTACAGCCTCGCGAGGGGCAATACCAAAAAATTGGGGATCAAATTGATCAATTTTGTCTAAAAAGCCACCATATCGTGTGTACATTTTACCTGATGCTTCTGGATCTGGATCATAAAAAGCATCAATATCCCATCGTTCTTTTGGGACTTCAGTGATCGCGTCTATCCCGTTACGTAATAATTCCCAAAATTGTTCTGGATTATTAACTCCACCGGGGAAACGGCAGCCCATAGCTATAATGGCGATAGGTTCAGTTCTAGCATATTCCAAAGCATCAACCTTAGCTTGCAACTTTTTCAAAGCTAATAGTGCCTGCTTTGTAGGGGATATTTTCTTTGATTGTTCTGAATTGTTCATGTCTATTTGTATATCATAAAAAAAGATTAAATTTTTTCTAATTCATCAATCAACAAAGCTTCAGCTTCTTCTTCTGAAAGCTGTTTAACCTCTGTTGCTAGAACATCATCTTTTTCTTCTGGTTGTGTCTCTTCAGATATAGATTCATCTAATGCCAAAACTTCAGTAGCTAGATAATCCACCAAAGTTTCAATGGTTGAATAGTTGAAAACCAAAGTTGAGGATAAAGAACAACCAAAACTTGTCTGGAGATAATTTCGCAACTCGATAGATGTCAGCGAATCCATACCATATTCAAAAAAGCCTTGTTGCAATCCCAATGGTTCTCCTGAAGGTCCTTTACCTAACACTTTGTTCACCAGTTCCTGAACAAGTGCTAGCAACATATTACGACGTTGGTTTTGTGGTGCATCCTCTATTTTTCCCCGGAAATCTTGTGGTGAAGTATCAGCCTCAACTGTCTTTTCAGACATTCCAGCACGAGCAAAATGATCATAAAATGGTGTAATTTTTGGAATTTGCCGTAGCCACTTGGACCAATCTAGTGACATGACAACTGCCTGAGTTGCATTTTTGCTAATTAATTCCCCCAAGATTTGTAAACCTAATTCAGGGGCTATGAAATTCATACCTTGACTGATAAAACGTTGTCGAACGCGCTCGCTCAATCTAGCAGCCATGCCAACTTCTGCCCACCCCCCCCAATTGATCGAAAGCCCCGGCAAACCCAAAGCACGACGATGATGGACTAATGCATCTAAAAAGGCGTTAGCGGCAGCATAATTTCCTTGTCCCGGTGAGCCTAATATAGCGGTGGTAGAAGAGAAACAAACAAATAAATCCAGAGGGTAATGCTGGGTCAAGTTATGCAAATACCATGCTCCGGCTGCCTTTGGTGCCATTACCTGTTCAAATCGTGCCAATGATTGTTGTTCAAGTATGCCATCATCTAAAACACCCGCAGCGTGAAAAATGCCGCGCAAGGAGTTTGGACATTTTTCTAATAGATGTGTCACATCATCTAGCTTAGAAACATCAGCCTTAACTACTAAAACATTGGCACCACGTTGTCTCATTTCTTGAACAGCAGTCTGAGCTTGTGTTGAATTTGTTCCCTGTCGTCCAGTCAATATCAAATGTTGTGCCCCTTGGTCAATTAACCAATTTGCAACTTTAAGCCCTAAGCCTCCAAGACCACCAGTAATCAAATAGCTCCCATCTTGGTGTATCTCAGTTTTATTTGAATTCACCTCAGGCATAGAAAGGACTATCTTACCCACATGTTTTGCTTGCTGCATAAAACGAAAAGCTTCGACCACATCCTGAATGGGAAAAATAGTATGTGGCAAAGGTTTCAATGACCCTTCATTAAAAGCTATTACTAATTTATCCCAAATTGTAGGCACCAGATCAGGATCAGCCAAATATTCATCTCTAAAATCAAAGGGAAAATAACTAACACCGGGACTATGTGCTTGAACCTGTTGATCATCCCATATATCCATTTTTCCCAACTCAATAAAACGTCCATTTTCAGCTATTATATCAAAACTTTTCTCAATGAATTCTCCACTTAAACTGTTTACAACAATATCAACTCCTAGTCCATTTGTCAAATTATTAATATTATCAGCAAACTCAGTAGTGCGAGAGTTCATTACATGAGATACCCCCATTGATTTTAGATAGTCCCATTTTGGCTGGCTAGCAGTACCAAAAATCTCAGCACCAGCACGTTTAGCCAATTGTACAGCAGCTTGACCGACACCACCGGCTGCAGCATGAATTAGTACTCGGTCTGTGGCTTTGATATTGGCTAGATGGTGCAGTGCATAATAAGCAGTGGAAAAGGCAACTGGAATTGTGGCAGCTTCTTCAAAACTTAGTTTTTCTGGTTTGTGTGCAATATTTTCCACTGGCACAATCACAAAACTAGCAAGACTGCCATCAGCCAATGCAATGACATTGTCACCTACTTTATAATTTGTTACTTCAGCACCAACCGCAACAATTGTTCCGGCACACTCAAATCCCAACGGTATATCACTGGCATTGTGAATTCCTAGCTGTTCTGCATAATATGTCTTCAGCATTCCTAAAACATTGAGGATATCCCGAAAGTTCAAACCAGCCGCCCGAACCTGAATTTCTACTTTATTTGGACCAGGTTGGCAGCGCGTCATGGGTTTTAATTGAAGATTTTCGAGGAGACCATAATTCTCCATCCTTACCTGAAACATTTCGTTATTGGCAGTAAATGGCTGTAACCGTGCTACATGGCGGACTCCATGACGGTAGGCGATGCGTGTTTCACGATCAGAAGATAATAATTCTGTTATTAAGTGCTGAGCTGCTGCTTTGGCTGGTGTTCTATTTTCTAAATCCAATGATGCACAATGAAATTCTGGATACTCTAAGTTGATAACCTGACTCAGTCCCCATACAGGTGCTTGTTGAATTTGTAATTTCGTTGGCTCACCAACAGGTTGTGCACCTTGGGTGACTAACCATAGATGAGAAGATATATTAGTTTGGGATAATGCTTGGACTAAATGTAAAATACTTCCACAGGATAATAAATTTGATACATCATAATCGTTAGATAGTTCATCTAAACTCCACAAGTGAACTATACCCTGATAAAGCACATCAGATTGTAATGTTTTAATTAATTGTTGGAAATCACTAGGTTCACCGGGATTCAGACAATAATGGGTTTTACTTAGCTGCTCATAAACCTCCCCATGATAAACTAAAACTGGTGAATGTCCTGATTGTGATAAACTAGCTGCTAGCTCAGTAGCAATACCAAGTTGATCGGCAAAGATTAACCATTTGCCTTGTGTATTTTTATCCAAGTTGATTGTTGTCGCAGCTTTTATTTGCCAACTCTCATTATACAAATAGTCTTTGATATTTTCAGTCTTTTGTAGAAGTGTAGGATCAGCTCGTTTAACAGTTGTTCCTAACATACTGGCAATGATATTACCCTGTTCATCAAATAACCACACATCACCAGCTATAGTGTCCATATTACCAGATGGATCATGTCGAATTTTGCCATAGCTCCACAAAATTGTGTTAGGCTGACTATAAATCCGTAATTGTTCTACCACCATGGGAAGATAACTATCGCGGGGTAAAAGTTCACCTAAAATATGACCAGCAGCATCCAATATGGCTGGATGTAGGTAATAATTGTCTAATAATACTGACGGAACTTCGAGTTGTGCCAGCACTTCATTGTCATTTTTCCAGAATTGCTGGACTAATTTAAAGCTGGGACCATAGTCCATGTAATAGCTAGTGTAAAAATCTGTAGGAGATATTTGTTCAGTACAACGGGCTTGCAATTCCTCAAAGTTAATTTCTGCTAACTTTTCTTTATGATTATTATTAGGGAATGATATTTCAGAGAAATTGTTAGTTAATTGTCCAGAAACAAGTTGAGTCCAACTAGGATCAACTGAGGTATCCACTAAGGAACAATAAATTTCAAAAAGATAAACGCTCGCATTTTCAGTTTTTTTCAAAATTAATTGCAGAGATTTGAGTTCATCTTCTGGTAAAATTAAAGCTTGATGGACAAAAACATTTTCCACTGCAAAATTATCATAATTGAAAACTGCTATACCAGCCGCCCAAGCCATTTCTAAGTATGCAGTTAAGGGCATTAGCACTATATCAGCAACTTTATGATCTGCCAGATAAGTTAAATGCTTCCAATTTGGGTTGATGCGAGACTCAAAGTATAAATCATCACTGCCAGCTAAATATAATTGTTGACCAAGTAAGGGATGATTTTTGCTATCATTTTGTTTATTTAAAGAGTATTGAGATGGAATCTCACTGATATCATCAAGCCAGTGACGTTGTCTTTGAAATGGATAGGTTGGTAGTTCTACACGCTGGTGTGTATAATCTTGATTAAAACCTTCCCAATCAACCCTGACACCAGCAGTGTATAGTTGGCCAAGACTACTTAAAAGTTGTTGCCAATCGGCTTGCCCTGAACGTAAACTTGGTAACCATAGTCCATCATGTTCAGGTAAACATTGTCTGCCCATACCCAATAAGATTGGATTAGGACCAATTTCAATCAACACATCAATATTTAGCTGGTTTAAGCTTACCATGCTATTTGCAAATTTAACGGAGCTGCAAACATGCTGACACCAGTAAGTTGATGTTGCTACTTCATCACCAATCAATTTTCCAGTCACGTTTGAAATGAGTTTAATTTGTGGTGGCGAAAAAGCAACTGTTTGTGCTTGAAGCTCAAAATCTGCCAACATTGTGGCCATCAATGGTGAATGGAAGGCGTGAGAAACAGGTAACTTTTTGGTTTTAAATCCTCTAAGATTTGCCAGTATAGACTGAATGCACTGTTGCTCACCAGAAATAACAATATTATCTGGGCCATTGATTGCAGCAATTGAAACTTGTTGTTTATAAGGTTCTATGGCATCTTTTACTAATTCATAGTTTGCCATAACCACAACCATTTCACCATTTTGAGGGAGACTTTGCATTAGGCGAGCACGCTCGGCAATCAACTTTAAACCATCTTCCAAATTGAAGACACCAGCCACACAGGCAGCAACATATTCCCCTACGCTATGACCCATAACAATATCAGGTTCAATCCCCCACGATTTCCACAACTCAGCCAGCGCATATTCTAGTGCGAAAAGCGCAGGTTGGGTGTAGGCAGTCTGATTTAATCGCACATTGTCACTAGCAGTAGATGATTTATCACCTACATATAAAACTTCAAGTAGTGGTATATCCAAATAAGAGCGTAGAATCTCATCACATTGGTCAATAACTTTGCGGAAAGTGGGTTGGGTTTCGTAAAGTCTGAGTCCCATATCCTCATACTGAGAACCTTGCCCTGTAAATAAAAAAGCAATTTGTTTGGTGCCAGTTTTTTGATAATTATTTTCCAATGTGGCATCTTGTTTGACAACATTATTCAACTGCTCACGAATTTGCTGAACTGATTGCCCAACCAAAGCGAGACGATGATTAAAATGCTTGCGTCCAACATTGGCAGTAAAACATATGTTCGCCAAAGATAGCTCTGGATGATCGTTCAAGTAATCATCATAACGCTGAGCAAGCGCGTGTAAAGCAAGCTGACTTTTAGCAGATAATGTTAGTAGATGAAAGTCGCGATCTAGATCATTTACAACTTCTGGTATTTTTGGTGCTTCTTCTAAAACAATATGGGCATTAGTACCTCCCATACCAAAAGAACTCACACCAGCCCTGCGTGGAATACCATTGGTTTCCCATTCAGATAACTGAGTATTAACATAGAATGGACTGTTGGCAAAATCAATCTGCGGATTGGGTTCATTAAAATGCAGACTAGGTGGAATTTGCTTATACTTAAGTGATAAAATAGTCTTAATCAAGCCAGATATCCCAGCTGCCATCATTAGATGTCCAACATTTGTTTTTACTGTTCCTACAGCACAGAATCCTTTTTTGCTAGTATATTCGCGAAAAACTTGAGTCAAGGCATCAATCTCTATAGGATCTCCTATAGAAGTTCCAGTTCCATGTGCTTCTATATAACTAATTGTTTCTGCATCAATATCAGCAGCTGCTAATGCTTCTGATATAACATCTTTTTGCCCATCTACACTTGGAGCTGTATAACCAATTTTATCAGCACCATCATTGTTTATAGCAGAACCTTTGATAACAGCGTAGATATTGTCACCATCAGCAATTGCCTCATTTAATGATTTCAACACCACAACACCAGCTCCATTGCCAAAGACTGTTCCTTGAGCTTTGGCATCAAATGTCCGGTTGTGACCATCAGGTGAGAAAATCATGCCTTCTTGATACAAGTAGCCTACTTGCTGAGGAACACGGATTGAAACACCACCAGCCAAAGCAATGTCACATTCACCACTCATCAAAGCTTGACAAGCGAGATGAACTGCCACAAGTGATGTTGAACAGGCTGTTTGCACATTGAAACTTGGTCCCTTTAAATTAAGTTTGTAAGAGACGCGAGTGGTCAAAAAATCCTTTTCATTGCCCAGTGTCAGATGAAGATCATTCATTGGTTCAAAAAATGAACGACAGTTTGCGAACTCACGACCCGGAAAAACATTATTAAGAAAGTAAGTATTAGGTCCTGAACCCGCATAAATGCCCACTGCCCCTTGGTAGCTATCTGAATTGTACCCAGCACTTTCCAAAGCTTCCCATGCACATTCGAGAAAAACGCGGTGTTGGGGATCCATAGTTTCTGCTTCTTTAGGGCTATAACCAAAAAAAGCAGCATCAAAATTTTCTATACCAGACAAAATAGAGCCAGCTTTCACATAATTGGTTTGGTTCAAAAAAGCACGGTCACTTTTAGCAATTTCATTATCTGCAAAGACATTTATCGTTTCCACACCTTGGCACATATTTTGCCAAAATGTATCTATATCTCTAGCACCCGGAAAACTGCACGCCATTCCAATAATGGCAATATCTGAATCTTGAATTTCTTCTAAAGCTAACATTTTGTTCATACACTTTATGTTAAGGTTTTTTTGGATGTACGAGCTTGGCGTCGCAGGTGTTTTTGTTGTTTTAATGCAGTTCGATTGCTGCGTTTTCTAATTTTGGTTTGAGGCTGTTTGCTTACTTGCTGAAACTTGCTTAAATATTGGGCTAAAAGATAGGTTGTTGGATACTTAAACAAATCAATCAATAATAATTTGTCCCCAAAGTACTTGACCAGTTGGCTGTGTACTTTGCCTAATATAATAGAATTGGCCCCCAAATCCATAAAATTATCATTAATTCCGACTTGGTTTAACTGAAGCACATTCTGTAAAATTGTGGCAATATGTTGTTCAGCTTCAGTTTGAGGCATAATAAAGTTTTCTTCCAATGTAGAGCGGTTTTTTTGGGGCACTGGAAGTGCATGACGATCTAGTTTACCGTTAGAATTTAATGGCAATTCAGGCATAATAACCCATGCTGTAGGCACCATATAATTGGGCAATTGGCTAGATAGATAATTATGTAAATCACGTTCCTGAAAAACGCTTAAGTTGACAGGCACAACGTAAGCTGCTAAATATTTATCACCCAGGATATCCTCCCTTGCCAAAACAACAGCATCCTGTACAAGGGCATGTTGACAGAGCAATGATTCTATTTCTGCCAATTCAATGCGGTAACCACGAATTTTTACCTGATGGTCAATACGTCCTAGAAATTCTATGTTGCCGTCAGGTCTGTAGCTAACCAAATCGCCAGTTCGATAAATTAGCCCCTTATCAAATGGATTTGGAAGGAATTTCTCTTTAGTTAAATCAGGTCTATTTAAATATTCCCGAGCAAGACCAGCACCACCAACATATAACTCACCCGGAACCCCAATGGGTACTGGTTGTAAATGATCATCTAAAATATATACTAGGTTATTATCAATTGGACGACCAATTGATGGCCGCTTAAATTTATCACTACCCATAAATCCAAAAGTGGTAACAACACTATTCTCAGTAGGTCCATAGTTATTGACCAATTGAAAGGGAAGCGATGATGGCAAAAATTCGCGCAGTCGATCACCACCTGTCAACATATATCGCAAAGCTAATTCTTTGGGCCATTCCAAAGATAAAATTGTTTCAGCCAGTGGTGTGGGCAAAAAACTAATTGTAATGCCATTTGAAACCAAGCTGTCCCGCAAATATGTTGGTGAAATCATAATTTCCTGCCTAACAAGATAAAGGCTAGCACCAGCAGTTAAATAGGGCCATATTTCCCAAGCTGAGGCATCAAAGGCAATATTTGCCAATTGGGTTGCACGATCACTTGAGGTGACTTTAAAGGTGTTTTGATGCCAGAAAACTAAATTTAGCAATCCTTTGTGAGGTATTAAAACACCCTTAGGTTTACCTGTTGTTCCTGATGTGTAAATTACATATGCCAAATGATCAATTTTGGTCAGGCAGCCGATATTTTGTTCACTTTCTTGGAATATGGTAGCCCAGTCGCTGTCCAAGCAAACAACATTATTTATAATGTTATAAATATCAGGTATGATTCCTTGGTTCCATTTGCTAGCAAATTTATCTTGAGTCAGCAAAACCGAAACATGGCTGTCTTGTAAGATAAAAGTCAAACGCTCTTTCGGATAAGTAGGATCAATCGGGACATAGGCTCCACCAGCTTTTAGAATCCCTAACAGACCAATTATCATCTCAAACGAGCGCTCAACACATAGCCCAACCAATTCTTCTGTTCCAAGACCTAATTTTAGCAAATAATGTGCTAGTTTATTAGCACGGGCATTGAGTTCCCGATAGCTTATTTGTTGCTCATCAAAAACCAGTGCCACTGCATCAGGGTTTTTGTTTACCTGTTCTTCAAATAACTGATGAACGCATTTATCTTGAGGGTATGTAACTTGGGTATTGTTCCAAATCACTAACATCTTATGTTGTTCAGCTTCAGTGAGCAATGGTAACTGTGAAATGCTCAGTTCTGGATTAGCCCCTATTCCTTGTAACAGGGTCTGATAATGACCTGCCATACGGACAATAGTTGCCACTTCAAATAACTCTGAACTGTATATCAATGAAACATGTAGTTCCCCGTTGGCCTTAGTAACTATCAAGATCAGATCAAATCTTGCCTTTAAGTCATAGTTTATTTTTTCCCATATGCTAGAAGCATCTTTAGGCAAAATATTAGAACTGTGTAGAGCAAACACAGACTGAAAGAACTGTGTATTGCTAGCATTTGCTTCCTCTGGAGAATTTGCGATTAATTTTCCGAATGAATCTATTTTATATTCAAAGGCAGTATCAACCTGTTGTTGCATTTGGGTCAAAAATGACCGAAAAGTTTGTGGCTTAGAAAGTTCTGCTAATAAAATAATCCAACTGCGATCCAGCGTGGTATTGGAAATACACTGTCCCTGTGATGGAGAACCTACAAAAAATTGTTCCTGACTACTGTAGCGATAAAGTAATACCTGAAAAGCCGCCAAGAGGATTGTATAAAGTGTTGTTCCCTCTGAATGTGCTAATTTTTCTAGTTGTAATGCTGTGTGATCACTTAATGTAAAACTATAGGAACTTAAATCTGGTGAAAGTTCCCCCGATCTTGGGTAATCTGTTGGTAGATTTAGCAACTGATATTCATTGTTGATGTGTTTTTGCCAATGTGCCAAAATATTAAATTTCTCCAGTATAATTGCTTGAGGAGGACATTGTGCTTGTACTCCCCTTCCCGCATTTATTTTTTTATAATTTATATTATATCTTTTAGATAGATATATAAAGATATAATCTTGTGATATACTTATTGAAAAAGTAATACTTATACGCAGTAATACTGCTAAATGAAGTGAATTGTTTATCTAAAGATAAATGTAGCTTTAGCTAGACTGAGCATAGGTTTAGATCATTTATATATCTAAATGAACTCTATAATAAATAGCTACTAAGTGAATCAGGTATTTTAACTATTCTATTTATATGAGTCTTAGTTGGATAATACCTTATCAAAAAATAATTTCTTTAAAAACTATTAATTGATTTTATTTCCAAAAAGTTGTGTTTTCTCTGGCAAACTGTTTAAAACTTATAGGATCACGCCCTAACACTTCGGAAACAGCTGGGGAAATCAAGGCAAAGTTACCTTTTTGTACTGACTGAAAAAAACGTTCCATCAGTTCAAGTGGACCCGGATATCCGCCTACTTCAGAAATAATTTTGCTTAATTCTTTCGTGGATACATTAACATATTCAATGGTACTCTGAGTAACTTGGGATAAAATTTCAGCAATTTCAACAAAATTTAATGCTGTGCCACCAGTTAAGGTGTATTCTTTTCCTTTATGCCCAGCTTCAGTCAAGGCAACTGCCCCTACTGCAGCAATATCGCGACTATCAATCAAACTTATTTTAGCATCAGCGACAGGCAAATAGATCCTATGGTGTTGTTTTATTGTTGATAAAATCAAACCTGATATGAAGGACTGCATAAACCAACCGGGACGTAAAATAGTATAATCTATTCCTGAAGCCATTAAATGTTTTTCAACTCTACGGTAGCCAAGTTCATCTCCTGCCTGTTCAACACCCAAGGCTGTAACCAAAACAATATGCCTAACGCCAGCTAACTGTGCTTTTTCTATAAATGGATTAAGCGTTCTATCAGGTTCATGATCGTTCGGTTTAGTTATCATGAATACCCTATTTACCTTTTCTAAAGCTGATGTCAATGTTTCTGGCTTATCATAATCAAAGTACACAGGCTCAACATTAGTTTGGGCTATATAGTTATCAGGATTGCGTGTAGCAGCCTTGATGCTTTCGCCTTTTTCAACTAGAGATTGCACTAAAGGTGAACCAATACTGCCAGTTGCACCAATCACCAAACATTTATTATCCATACATTATAGCTCCTGCCAAACATGAGCATTATTCTGAACAAATTGCTCAAAGCTGATCGGAGGCCGTGCCAAAACTTCATGAACGCTCATATCAATAGATGCAACCATGCCTTCTCGTACAGTATAAAACATTCGTTCTATCTGATCAATGGGCCCAGGATATCCACCCATTTCAGAGATAACTTTGTGTAGTTCATCAATAGATGATTCACAATAATTAATTGTGCGTTTGGTAACTTTGGAAATAATTTCTGCCCCTTCGGCAAAGCTTAAGGCTTCTCCACCAGTCAATGTGTACTCTTTGCCCCTATGCTTTTCTTCAGTTAGAGCTTCTGCTGCCATAGCCGCAATATCATGTGCATCAATAAAACTGAGTTTACCATGACCAGCAGGTAAAGATATGCTACCATGACGCTTGATAGTGGCCAAAATAAATGGTGCCTTAAAAATTTGCATAAACCAATTGGGCCGTAAAATGGTATAATCAATTCCAGAAGCTATCACATATTTTTCCAACCGCCGATAGCCAAGTTTATCACTGGCCCGTTCAACCCCCATTCCTGTCATGAGAACGATCTGTTTTACCCCAACAGCCTTGGCTTTATCTATGAATGGGTTAAGCACTTTATCTGGTTCAATATCTGTGTCCTTACTAATGATATAGATACGATCCACATCTTGTAAGGCTGGTGCGTGTGTTTCTGACTTATAATAGTCATAAGGAACTGCTTCTACTCTAGTTGGTGTATTATATTTTTCCAATTCAGGTGGATAGATAGCTGCTTTGACGCTTTCGCCTTTTTCTACTAGGTACTGAACAAGAGAAGTACCTACATTACCTGTCGCGCCAAGTACAAGAATTTTATCATTCATTTTTGTTTGTTCCTATTTATTTCCAAATATCCGCATTTTTTTCAACAAATTGTTTAAATGTGATTGGTTCACGCTTAATAATTTCTGAAACTGAAGAATAAATATCTGTGTACCATCCTTCCCGTACTCCTTTGAAAAACCACATCATATATTCTATCTGTTTTGAAGACATTTGGCCCCATGTTTTGTATTCATGACGCATTTCATCTTCTGTTATGGGAATATATGGAATATTGTATTCTACTCCTTGGGATATAATATCAGCGCACTCTTGTAAACTTAAAGCTTCGCTACCTGTTAAAGTGTATGTCTTTCCTTGATGTCCAGTTTCTATTAATGTAGAAGCAGTAACTGCAGCAACATCATATGGATCAATAAAGCTTATCTTGGCATATTCAACAGGAAGACAAATCCGATCCTTTTGTTTAGGATTGATAAATCCCCTGATGAATAGTGACATAAACCAACTTGGACGTAAAATAGTATAATCTATACCTGAACTAATTAAATATTTTTCTAACGATAATAAGCCATAGCCCTCTTTTTCCATTTCTTCAATAGCTATGCCTGATATAAGAACAATATAATGTATTCCCATTTTTATGGCTTGATCAATCAATGGAATGGCTGTTGTTTCAGGCTCTGTATCCAAGCCTCTAGGCATCAAAACTAGTCGATTAGTCCCTTCTAAGGCAGGCATGTAGGTTTCAGGTTTATCAAAGTCAAAAGTTATAGCTTCTACCCCAAGAGTAGCTGGATATAGACTTGGATTACGAGTTGCAGCTTTGATATATTCTCCTTTGTTTGTTAAAAATTTTATCAAAGGGCGCCCTACATTACTCATTGCACCAATAACAAGAATTTTGTTACTCATAAGTGTATTTTCCTTTTAGAATTTTTTGTATGTAAACCAATTCTATTTCCTTCACTGTCCATAATCCAAGCTACATACCCCTTATTTCCTGATGGTTCAATTGGGGTGGTTGGTAAAAGAATTTTACCGTTAGCTTTTTCCACCCTACTCAATATAACATTAAGGTCTTCATCACCAACATTGAGATATAGAATGCTTCCTTCTCTTTGGCTAGGGATATAAGGATTACGGTTATTTTGTGTCAAGGTACCTATTATGCCATTCTGGTTAACCAATAACCCAACCATGCTACCATAGTTAGCACGTTTATCCAAAATAGGAATCTCAATATTGAAAATATGATTATAGAATTTCACTGCTCGATCCAGATTGATGACTGGAATCTCAAACCAAGCAAGTTTTATCATACTACATTATCCTTTTTTATACTAATAAAATTTTTTATACTTTATACTAATAAAAAATGTTTGAAAAACTATATATTTATTTTATGGTACTTGCTGAACGGTTATTAAAACGTGGCTTTCGGTATCTAAGCCTGTTTCTTTTTTGCCTTCTGTACATGCGTCTTGTATCCATTTTTTCAGAGATGTCATTACGCATTTTGGCAACTGCTGAAAACACCTCTTTGGTTTCTGACACAACAGATAACCCTACTTCCGAATGACCTGTATCAACACCCAAGGTCAAATCCTGCTTATAGCCTGTTGAGCCATACTTAAGCTGGATAGTGAATGGATTACGGCGAACGACCTTAGCTTTGCTGCTTTTAAGCAATAGTCTTGCTTTTCTTGGAGTACACGGCATCAACGCTTTGCCATGCTGATTAATTACAAAAACTTCCATTTTCAAATCTTTAAAATTTAATCGTTAAAATTGAACTATTCCTCTTTCGAGGTAGATTCCCATCGGCAATGTTGTAAAAGCTTGTCAGTTCAAGCACACCGACCAGTTGAGGTCTTTTAATACTTGGAGACAGAGCCGTAGACTTGGGAGGCATCCACGGGTGTCATAACTTAAACAACGTAGTGAGTTAACACTTAGCCTAATCACCTATTCAGTCCTAAGACCTATCTCGAATCTCACGATTCAAGCCCCTGTGTCTTTAGCTCAGGGGTAGTTGACGATAGAGCAACAGAAATTGGTTTCTTGCTTCATACATAAACCAAACCTTTTTGAGAAAAGATTATTTTCACCTTTTTTACTGATTTAACCATGGTTTTCACGCCATCAGTCATTTTTAAATAACCCCCTTTGTTTTGTATGCCCACTGCATGATATTGTTTGCCTTCAAATTTAACTAAATCTTTTGGTTGAATCTTGTATCTTTGTCGTCGAATAGCTGGAGCGTATCCATTTCGATTCTTCTGCAAACAACGGTTATTTTTTCGTTTAAAGCCGATTGTTCTTTCTTTTGCTCTTTTTTGAATTGTCCCACCAGCAATAATGAAGGCATCATTTGAATGGGTTTTCTCTATGCCGTGCTGGTAACGATTTGCCTTGGTGATGTATCCAAACGTTTCAATCGCATCGGGAAATATTTTTAATAGTCTTTTCCTGATAACGTTCATTGTGGTGGCTGATTTAAGGCTTTTATGAGACTTGATATTTAGCTTCAACTTATCTCCATGCAATGCCTTGTGATGCTTTTGGCAAAGCGTGATAAGATTGTTAGGCGCATCAGAACCGCCTTGTGAACGATATTTGATATGATGGACTTCTAATTTGTTGCTACAACCCTTCTTTTTGCTTTGGCACTGATGGCTATCCCGACTTAAAATATAGGCTTTCGTGTTTTCAAAACCATATTGAACACCTTTTTGATATTGTTTGTTTCTTATCTCTGGATTCTTCATCTTTGCCATATCGAATAAACCTGTTTCTAAAACAAGCTTTGTAATAGGTAGCAAGGATTTAAACTGGTTAATCATCCTTGTGTGAGCATCTACAATCCATTGGACAGAGGGTGCTAAACGTCCTTTTATGGTACTTGCTGAACGGTTATTAAAACGTGGCTTTCGGTATCTAAGCCTGTTTCTTTTCTGCCTTCTGTACATGCGTCTTGTATCCATTTTTTCAGAGATGTCATTACGCATTTTGGCAACTGCTGAAAACACCTCCTTGGTTTCTGACACAACAGATAACCCTACCTCCGAATGACCTGTATCAACACCCAAGGTCAAATCCTGCTTATAGCCTGTTGAGCCATACTTAAGCTGGATAGTGAATGGATTACGGCGAACGACCTTAGCCTTGCCGCTTTTAAGCAATAGTCTTGCTTTTCTTGGAGTACACGGCATCAACGCTTCGCCATGCTGATTCATTACAAAAACTTCCATTTTAAAACCTTTATGTTAATCGTTAAAATTGAACTATTCCTCTTTCGAGGTAGATTCCCATCGGCAATGTTGTAAAAGCTTGTCAGTCCAAGCACACCGACCAGTTGAGATCTTTTAATACTTGGAGACAGAGCCATAGACTTGGGAGGCATCCACGGGTGTCATAACTTAAACAACGTAGTGAGTTAACACTTAGCCTAATCACCTATTCAGTCCTAAGACCTATCTCGAATCTCACGATTCAAGCCCATTATTTAGCTCAGGGGTAGTTGACTGACTGCAAACATTGAGAAACAAGTTGTAACAAATAATTCTTAGCACTTTTCAAGAAAAAATGGTCCCCCAGCAGCATATGCTGAGTAAAAGTATTAGATGTTTGTTCACTCCAAGCTGCAAGCTGATCTCGACTAGTAGTTTTATCTTGTAATCCACCAAATGCGGAGATAGGACAATCAAGTGGTTCACTAGCAACATAGTTGTATGTTTCAACTAGTGTTAAATCCGCTCGAAGGGTATGTAGAAATAGTGCCATCATTTCCTTTTCCTGCAACACTGCTTGTGGAATATTTTGATAACGCTGCTGCAAAGCTTCTATGAACTCAGCATCAGGAAGTTGATGAATAGGAGATTTAAAATAACGCAATTGAGGTGCTGGGCATCCTGAAACAAATAAGTGCGTAATATTATATTGAGGGCGAAGTAGTCTAGCTAATTCAAAACTAATCAGTGCTCCCATGCTGTGACCAAAAAATGCAAAGGGTTTATCTAGCATAGGCTGAAGCACTATCTTTAAATGTTGCAACAGTTCTGGCCATTGAGTGAACAGAGATTCCTTTAACCTGTTTTCCCTACCGGGAAGTTGAATTGGACAAACCTCTACATCATCTGGCAACATTTTTGCCCAAGCATGAAAAAGAGATGCACCTCCACCAGCATATGGAAAACAAAATAAGCGTAAACGTGCTCTAGGATTAAAATTATTACCTGTCACCCAAGTATTAAATTTTGTTTTCTTATTATTCATTATTGGATTTATTTTGTTCTATTTTTGCTGTCTGTAGATCATGTTTTTTATTTAACGGCTTCATAGCAATGCTCATATTGGTAATCAAACCGAGTGTATGTACCGCAAGGGCACTTGCTAGGCCAAAGTGAAATAAAAAAACGCCACCAATGACTGTAGTACTTGGAATGATAGCTGCTGCAAAACCTGTTTTCATATTTGTGTCAAATTCCTGAGCTAAGCTGAATAGTTCAGGAATTTGATGAATACTTCCATCCATAAAGACAACTTGTGCTGCATCTGTGGCTGCTGTTGTTGCTCCACTAAGGGAAACAGAAACATTAGCTTTTTTCAGAGCAATGGCATCATTAATTCCATCACCAACAAAGCATACTGACCGACCCTCTTGTTGCAGTTGTTCAACTAAGGCTGCTTTGTTTTCTGGTAGTGTGTTAGCAAAGTAGTTCTCAATTCCAAGTTCTTGAGCCAGTTTTCGAGTTGGTTGTTCTTGATCACCTGAGATAATATACAATGATAGATTGCGTTGCTGTAGCTCATGAATAATATGTTTAGCTTCAGGACGTATTGTAGGTTGAAGTTCAATTGCACCAACCAGTCTATCATCTATTGCTAGCATAACTATTGAATGGCCTTGTTCATGACAATCTATTTGTAACTTCTGTATTTCATCAGGAATGGAAATGTCTTCTAACACCATGAAACGGTGACTGCCCACTAGAATCAATTTGTTTGATATTTTCACCTTGATACCATAGCCAACTTCATATTTAGCATCTTCAATTTCTGGCAAGTTTAATTGACGCTCATTTGCAGCTGCCAGAATAGATTTAGCTATGGGATGTGAATGTTTACATTCAGCAGCAGCTGCGTAGGTTAAAAGCTGATCCTCATCAATAGATGAATAGCAGCTAAAAATTCGAGCCACTTTGGGTTGTTCTAGCGTCAATGTGCCTGTCTTATCAAAGATAACAGTATTAACCTCGTTTAGCAATTCTAAGGAACGCCCATCTTTTATTAGAATACCTTTTTCAGAGGCAACTTTGAGAAAATTTAACATGGTGATGGGAGCTGTCATTTTAATGTTTAGTCCAAAATTACTCATAACAATGGCAACAGCACCGTTGGCACCAACAGTGGGCCAAGCTAAACCACTTAGCAGTAGCGTGGGGAGTGCTGATTTATGGGCAATTTGGAGACCTTTAGATTCTATATCAGCTTGGTAACTAGTAGTTTTATTAAGGATTTCGCTGATTTGGGCAGTGGTGGTTTCCAATCCAGTTTTTTCAACTTTAACATAGATTCTGCCCGCTAGCACAACTGTGGATGCAAATACTGGGTCGTCATTAACTTTTTCGGCTGGCTGTGATTCACCTGTTAATTTATGTTGGTCAATGGAAGCTATGCCATCAATTATATAGCCATCTAGGGGAATTGTTTGACCAGTGTTCACTACAATAGTATCGCCAACTTTTATTTCTTCGATTGGTGTTTCAATTTCTGTCCCATTTACAAGAAGCCAAACGAAACTTGGCTGTTGACCAAATACATTGATTAAAGCATTGTGGGAGCGGTCTTGGGTGATAAAAATAAGTTTTTCATTCATGTAATAAATGATTTCACCCAATGCGCCAATTATGACATGGCCACTGAGCCAAGTTCCAGTTATGTAGAGCGCACCAGTAAGGTCTAATTTCACACGACCTTCTTTGGTAAGTGATTTATATGCACTTTTATAGATTGGTATAGTGAGGGAAATTATGCCTAAGACACTGGCAATAATTAAGGGAGGATAAAATAAATATCCTACAGTTGCAGTTCCTAGTGCTGCTATTGATAGCCCAAGATTGCGATTCAGCCGTTTTTCAGAAACACTAATTTTTAGTTCTTCTTCGCTTGCTATCAGTTCTTTTTTTTGTTGATCGCGTTTTTTTCCTAATTGCGGATCAATTTTTTCTATCATGAATTTCTGCCACAGATTATCAAGTTCACTGATAGTATTTGGGACAAGTGCCTTATTGGTTTCACTATCAGTATTTGATCGTTGGCTTATCTCCGCTAGGAGCTTTTCTTTTTTTTTATCGAGTTTTTTGACACCAAAAAACGTAAGAGTACCTGTTAGGGCTGCAATGCCAATCAAAAACATTTTTAATATTTCTCTTTAATCAATAAAAAAACTAGTAGTAATACCAAATCCAATTCCTTGTGGATCACGCAGCACTGCAAAGTCACCCATATTTGAAATACTGGTTGTTGTAACACTAACTTCACCTCCCAGAGCAATAGCTTTACGAATAGTGACATCGCAATCTTCAACGGAAAAATAGATACGCCAATGTGGTTTGGTACTAGGTTCAGTTAATTTAACCATACCAGCAACTTTTCGTCCATTGCTTGTAAATATGGTGTAAAGCTCTCCATTAATTGTTTGAGTTTCTGCTTCCCAGCCTAACAATTGAGTGTAAAATGTACGCGCTTTTACTACATCATTAGTTGCCAATTCATACCAAGTAACTGTTCCAGGTTTATTGACTTGCCCTGCTCCCTTATGTTTCGCAGCTTGCCATAGATAAAAAGTTGCTCCGGTCGGATCTTGCAAGGAAATTGTGCGTCCTTGGTCGGATACATCAAATGGTCCACGAAGTATTTTCCCACCCAATGCTTTTATTTTTTTGACATGATTATCTACATTATCTACTGCTATATAAGCAATCCAAGCTACAGGATAGCCTTTTTCTATTTGTTCTTCAATTATGTTGTATAGAGCTGCTACCTCTTTATTGTCTATAGTATATTTTATATAAGTCCATGATCCAACAATTGTTTCATCAATTTCCCAGCCAAAAAGTTCAGCATAGAATGTTTTGGTTGATTCAACGTTGGTTGTTCCTAAATCTGCCCAGCAAAAAGTGCCATGGGGATAGATGATGGGATCTTGCATTTATTTATCCTTTATGAGTATAAATATACAATCCGCTTTTATAAACTTATATATATTCTCATAAGTTCTGGTCAAGCTGACTGTATTGCACAAAAAAAATTAGTTGTTTGTGGTCTAAGTTCAGCCTACTTAATAAATTATTTTTATATAGATAATATCTATTTTGATCAATTGCAATTAGTCAAACTAAGCTTTAGTTTTTTTTATATTTGATTATCTAAGATATTCCAGGGCGCTTATATTAAATATAAAGCAATTATTTATATAAAATTTATATTAGAGTTGGTAATTCTAGTGAGTTAAAAATAAGGGCAGACCTATCAGATGTTTAAAAACCTGACAAGTCTTTAAAAAGTTATGTATAT
Source organism: Candidatus Marithrix sp. (assembly GCA_016744775.1). Taxonomy (GTDB): domain Bacteria; phylum Pseudomonadota; class Gammaproteobacteria; order Beggiatoales; family Beggiatoaceae; genus Marithrix. Next base: position 317,232 of record JADGDS010000001.1, on the reverse strand, counting down.
TTATGTGTTAGCAATTAAGCCGCCTCAGCTGCTGCTGCTTCTTCCTTTTCACCCATGAATTTATTCATTGCCCAATAAGTGCCGGCACCGATTAGACTAGCACCAACTACGGCCACTCCAATTGGATGAGCTATAAGAAATGCCTTAGTCGCGCCAAGAGCTGCTATAGGATGTGTTGCTGCGGTATTAGCAAGTACTGTTTCTGTTGCCATTTTATAGTTCCTTTTTAATTTTAAAGTATAGTTAAACAATAAATCTTAGGTTTTGTTCTCACGGCATGATACCACATAGAGCTATATTCAGGCAGTTTACCGTGCATAGTCTATTATATATGCTTTAGTTGGCATTAGTCAATCCTTTTTTTTTAAAATATGTAACCCTAATTTCAATCCTACGATTTTTATCCCGACCATCTGAAGTTTCGTTAGAGGCTATTGGTTCAGATTCACCCATACCTATTGCTTCTATTTTGTCACTATCAATACCTTGAATGATCAAATATTTCGCAATATTATTTGCCCGTTTTTTCGATAATTTTTGATTAAAGAGAATAGAGCCAACACTGTCAGTATGACCTATAATATATACTTTTATCAAAAATTCCAAATCTAGCCTTTGAGCCATAGATTTAAGAAAAATTTGTGCTTGTTTGCTTAATTTTTCTTTGCCAGAGGCAAAACTGGCTTTACCGGATAGAATATGTTTTTCTTTTTCTACTATAACTGGGCAACCATTTAGTTCAATGGCGATTGTTATTGGTGTTCCTTCACATAAATCTTTATAATCTAGTACACCATCTTGGTCATGATCAACCGGACAACCTTTTAAATCTACGCCTTTACTAATTTGATTAGTAAGATTATTTGGACAATTATCACGATAATCAGGCACGGTATCAGTATCAGTATCAAGCGGACAACCTTTTAAATTTACACCTTTACTAATTTCATTAGTGATATTATTTGGACAATTGTCACGATAATCAGGCACGGTATCAGTATCAGTATCGAGCGGACAACCTTTTAAATCTATACCTTTACTAATATCATGACTGAGATTATTTGGACAATCATCACGATAATCAGGCACTGTATCATTATCTCTATCTATTGGACAACCATCTGAATTAACCCCTTTACTAATTTCATTGCTAAGATTGTTTGGACAATTATCACGATAATCTTCAATTTTATCTCTATCACTATCAATTGGGCAACCTCTTAATGCTCCCTTTTGATAAACGCCCTTTGAAATTTCGGCGGTGTTATTATTGGGACAACGATCTAGGTTATTAGGAATATTGTCTTTATCGTGATCAATATTTCCACATTCTTCTTCCAATGAACTAAACTTTTCTGATTTTAAAGTCTCATATTCAAATTGCTGACCTTTGAAATATTTAAAATATAATTGTTTATTAATTACATCACCATTGGTTTGAAACTGATATTGTCCAGCTACACCTTGGCAATGTTGCATATATCGCAGTGTCTCTGCAATCTTGATTGGAACGCTTGATTGGGATCTTTTTATTGCATGTTCTAGCAACTTAACAGCATCATAGCCCAATGCTGCCATACGATTAGCTTGTTCTCCTTGATATTTTTGTTCAAAATTTTTGATAAATGATTGTGTGGTTTTGGCTAAGCTATTTGGGTTAAATACTGTTGGTACAACTGACTTTTTGGTAAATATTTCAGAACCATCGAAACTTTCCCATTCTTTAACCGCGTTCAAAAATATCTCTGACTCTAAGGCATCTCCACCAATAAAGGGTTCCATAATATTCATATCACGGCTTTGTTGATAAATTTGTGCCGCTATATTCGCACCAGTAGAGACAAAAATAGCATCAAATTCTCCACTTCGTTTTAACTCAACTAATATTTTAGTGAAATCGTTTCTACTACTAAAAAAGGAGCGACGCAAAATAATCTCGATATTATATTTTTCAACTGCATTATAAATAAATGAATTGGATAATTCAATCGCATAACTACCTCGATCATTTAGGACAATTATTTTTTTGTAACCGGCTTTATGAGTATAAGCGGCTAACTGTTTTCCTATTTCTTCGTTATGTGGGCTGAGCCGAAAAACATAATTAAAATTGTGAGTGGTCAAATTGAGGTTTGTAGAAGTGGGTGCTAGGAAAACAATACCATTAGACTGATAAACAATAGAAGCCGGAAACGCAAGTTTAGAAGATCTATGTCCAATAACTGCAACTACTTGAGGATTGCTTGCAAATTCATTGGCAACATTAACCGCAAGATGTTGTGATGGTCTGAGCTTCAGTGAATTAACAGCTTTTTCTTTATCATTGACAATAAGTTGAAGTTCTCTATTTAATATTTTGCCCTTCTTATTATTGATTTCTATTACAGCTAATTTAGCTCCTTTCACAAAATTACTATCTTCATCAGACCATGAAATACCAATTACAATTGGTTGAATTGTATCAGGATTATTGGCTATTTTTATTCTTTCTTTTTTCGGATCATCATCATCATCATCAGAATATTTACAGGCATGAATTAGTAAAATAGTAATCATACCTATAATTTTGATAATTATTGATAATTTACTTTTTTCCATTTTTTATAGCCTGCTCAAGAGGGATATTGCCAATAATGGGTAATCCATCTTTACCAGCACCAATAACAATAACTTTAGCATTTTCAGATTTGGACAATTCTAAGGTGGCTTGAATACCATGCCACTTCATAATTTTTTGATTAAGTGTCTCAGAAATAATTTTCTGATAGTCGCTAATACCCTGTGCTTCAATACGTTTTCGTTTTGCTTCTTCTTCTGCTATTTTGAGTTGAAAATGATAAGCTTGATACTGTTGTTCTTTAACTAATTTGTTTTCAATGGCTTTTTTGATAGAATCTGGCAAGGTAACTGCGCGAATGACAACGTCATTAATTTTCACAAATTTTTGCCCCAATTCATCTAAGGCTTTCATAATAATTTCGGTTAGAAAATTGTCTTTGTTGATATAAATATCTTCTGGATTATAATGACCAATTTCTTTACGTAAAATAGATTCAATTGCAGGAATGATAATAGTATTAATATAATCAGGACCTACTTGCTGATGGAGAACAGCTAGCATTTCATATTCTGGATGAAAACGAATAGCTAAACTCAATTGAATTGGTAAACCACGATTGGTTAGCACTTCAAAATCATGGAATTGAGTCTGAATTCTGACATTATAAATTTGCATCTTATCCCAAGGAGCTATGAGATGAATGCCTTCTGGATATACATAATCAGTAACGGTTCCACCCAAAAAGCGCATATATAAAACGCCTGCTTCACCTGATTGGATAGTGATAACAACACGTTTATAAAAAAATACTAATATTAATAGTAATATTAGTAAAGTCACGATAAAGTATGGTAGCTTTGATTTTAACCAATTTAATATTTTTTTAAAAAAATTTATGATCATCAATCAAGATTAATTCACCTATAGGGCATAAACAATAATAAGAATTAAATAGATGGATAAAAATCATCATCTAATATTTGTTCTAACGAGTAAGGACAATTTGTCGGAAAACTTTCTTTAGATAATTTAGTTTCTTTATGTGCTAATTGGACTGCTTTAGGATAGGCTTTTTCTAAGGCTTCGGATAAATAAGCTTTTAAGCTAGGACTCATTTCTAATTGTTCTATAATTTGCATACGTTGTTCAGCAATTGTATTGTTCCAACTAGTTCTATGAAAATTCCTATATATTTCAGAAAAAGTTTTTAATTGAAGTTGCCACTTTAATAAATGTGCTAGTAGAATAATTAAATGACTGATTAATTCTCGTTTGTCCCGTTTCGCCATACTTTCTAATTCATCAATCAAAATATCGGTATTAATTTCTGATAATTTACCGAATTTAAGTAACTTAACATTATGCATAATCCAAGCATAAAAATCACGCTCATAAAGATTATTTGTTTCCATAAAAACCATCGCTAACGATTAATTTGATGAACATTTAATTCATGCCCTTGTTGTTTATAAAAACGATAACGTCGCCTTCCAGCTTCACGCGCTGGTTCTATATCATCAACAATATCTGCAATACGTTTAAATTTGCTGATAAAAGCTGGTATTGTTTCATTTAAATTAATTAAAACGTCCATATTTTCAGGAACTTGTTCGGTATAACCAATACATATTGGATCTGTTGATGATATGCTGTGTGGCAAAAAGCTTTCTTCTTTATATGTCCATAGCAACATATCAATATGTTGTGCAGCAGCTAAAGATCCTGTATGTATATAAATACGATTGCCTTGTTGCCAAGCTTTTTCAACCAATTGGCAAGCTAGACGATCTTTTGCTTGCCAATTAGTTGTATGTAAAATATAAAAATTAACTGGAGCTATCATCGCTACTGCGATTAATTAGGTATTGTGTTAATAATGGTACTGGACGACCAGTTGCTCCTTTGTCCTTTTTGCCTGATGTCCAAGCTGTGCCTGCAATATCTAAGTGTGCCCAATTATACTTTCTTGTAAAACGTGATAAGAAACAAGCTGCAGTAATTGTACCAGCATCTCGTCCACCTATATTGGCAATATCAGCAAATGGGCTATCAATTTGACATTGATAATCATCCCACAATGGTAATTCCCAAGCTCTATCGCCACTAAATTTACCAGCGGATAATAAATCATTCGTTAATGGGTTGTGATTACTCATTAATCCGTGAGGATGCTTACCTAAAGCAACTACACATGCCCCAGTTAGTGTCGCTATATCAATCACAACATCTGGCTTATAACTTTCAGCATAAGTTAAAGCGTCACATAAAATAAGTCGCCCTTCAGCGTCAGTATTTAAAATTTCAATAGTTTGTCCGGATAAACTAGTGACAATATCTCCGGGTTTAACAGCCTGACTGCCGGGCATATTTTCAACAGCAGGAATAATTCCAATGACATTTAACGGTAATTGTAATTCAGCAACGGCAGAGATGGTTCCAAATACTGAGGCAGCACCACACATATCATATTTCATCTCGTCCATATCTTTTGCTGGTTTAAGAGAAATTCCGCCAGAGTCAAAGGTTACACCTTTACCTACTAACACAATAGGATCTTTGTTCTTATTATTTTTATATTCTAAAACAATGAAACGTGGTTTTTGTTTGCTACCTTTAGCTACAGCTAATAAAGCACCCATGCCTTGCTTTTGCATATGAGTTTCAGTTAGAATTTTGCAAGACAAATTATCATGCAGACTACATAAACTTTTTGCCTTATCAGCTAAAAAAGTCGGTGTGCAATGATTAGATGGTAAATTTGCTAAATCTTTTGCTAATTTTACACCATCAGCAATTTTCTGTGCTTCAAAACTGGCTTGTTCAGCTAGTTGTAATTCACGACGTGAGGCGACACTAAAGACAATTTTACGCAATGGTCGTCGTGTTGTTTCTTGTTGACTTTTTAACTGGTCAAAAGTATATAATGCTGATTGTGCAGCTTCAATGGCTTGTCGAATACGCCATGCTGTATCACGTCCACGTACATTTAATTCAGTTAAATGACAAACAGCTTCCATTGAACCAGTTTCATGTAAAGTCTGTATAGCCTGACGAATAATTTGACGATATTGATTATCGCCTAATTCACGTTCACGCCCGCATCCTACCAATAAGACACGATCAGCCATAGTGCCTTCAATATTATGTAATAATAAAGTTTGACCGGCTTTACCTTCTAAATCTCCTCTGCGTAAAATAGCAGATAATTGTCCATTACTGACTTCATCAATCCGTCTTGCAACGTCAGATAAGCGGCGTGGTTCATAAACTCCTACTACAATACAAGCTGTACGTTGCTTTTCTGGATGACCACTCTTAACATTAAATTCCATGTAATTCCCTAGTTGTTCTATTTATAATTAACTGCTAAAATTTCGTATTCTGTTTTACCGCTAGGCGCTTGTACCACAACAATATCATCTACGAATTTACCAATTAAAGCACGTGCAATTGGTGAACTAATAGAAATCATATTAGCTTTAATATCGGCTTCATCATCGCCTACAATTTGATATTTAACTTCTGCATCAGTATCAAGATTAGCTAATTCTACAGTGGCACCAAAAACTACCTTATCTCCTGCATTAATGTTAGCAATATCAATAATTTCTGCATTGGATAATTTACTTTCTATTTCAACAATACGCCCTTCAATAAAGCTTTGTTGTTCACGCGCTGCATGATATTCAGCATTTTCTTTCAAGTCTCCAAGTTCACGTGCTTCGGCAATTGCTTGAATGACTTTAGGGCGTGCTACAGTTTTTAATTCATGTAATTCACCACGCAACTTTTGTGCGCCTGTAATCGTCATCGGTGATTTTCTCATATTGTCGCGATTCCTTTTAATTCTTTATGTAAATTTTGTAAACTATTAACATCAGTAGCATTTAAAGTTTTTAATGCCAAAACCGTAGCTCTAGCACCAGCAATAGTAGTAGTATAAGTTACTTGATGCTGTAGCGTAGTGCGACGAATAGCATAAGAATCTGCTATTGCTTGTTTACCTGCTGTAGTATTTACAATAAAACTAATTTCATTATTTTTTATACGATCAACTATATGGGGTCTGCCTTCATTAACTTTTTTAACAACACTGCAAGGAATGTCTGCTAACTGAAGTGCTTCTGCAGTTCCTCGTGTTGCTAAAAGCTCAAAGCCTAAATTAAGTAAATCTTTTGCAATATCAACAGCGGCAGGTTTATCAGCATCACGTACACTTAATAATGCTAAACCCGTATTTGGTAAATTACTACCTGCGGCTAATTGTGATTTAGCAAAGGCTTCACCAAAAGTACGACCAATACCCATTACTTCTCCAGTTGATTTCATTTCTGGACTTAATAATGGATCAACTCCAGCAAATTTCGCAAACGGAAATACTGCTTCTTTTACAGAATAATAATTAGGCACATATTGCTCAGTTATACCCTGTTCTACTAAGCTAGATCCAGCCATACAACGTGCCGCTATTTGTGCTAAAGATAAGCTAGTAGCTTTTGATACAAATGGTACGGTGCGCGATGCTCGTGGATTTACTTCTAAAACATAAATGGTTTTATTTTGAATAGCAAATTGTGCATTTGCTAATCCTACCACATTTAATGCAGTTGTCATACGAGTCATTTGCTCACGCAATTGATCTTGTATCATAGCTGATAATCCGTAAGGAGGTAAAGAACATGCTGAATCACCAGAATGTACACCAGCTTGTTCAATATGTTCCATTAAGCCACCGATTAAAACTTGTTTACCATCACATACTGCATCAACATCAACTTCAATCGCATCTTCTAAAAAGTGATCTAATAATACCGGTGAATCATTAGATACAGCAACCGCATCACGCATATATATCTTTAATTCTTGTTGATTATATACGATTTCCATCGCGCGTCCACCTAGAACATAGGATGGACGTACCACTAAAGGATAGCCTATTTCGTTCGCTAAATCAACAGCCTGTTCAGCATTACGAGCAATTCTATTAGGTGGTTGTCGTAAACCAAGCTCATTAATCAGTTTTTGAAAACGTTCACGATCTTCAGCCAAATCAATCGAATCTGGGCTAGTTCCAATAATTGGCGCACCAGCAGCTTCTAATGCTCTTGCTAATTTTAACGGAGTTTGCCCACCATATTGAACAATAACCCCTTTAGGTTTTTCAAGATCAATGATTTCCAACACATCTTCCAAGGTTAAAGCCTCAAAATATAACCTATCAGAAGTATCATAATCAGTAGAAACCGTTTCAGGATTACAATTGATCATAATGGTTTCATAACCATCTTCTCGTAATGCAAGTGCGGCTTGAACACAACAATAATCAAACTCAATCCCTTGACCAATACGATTAGGACCACCACCAAGTATTATAATTTTATTGCGATCAGTTGGATTAGCCTCGCATTCCTCCTCATAAGTAGAATACATATAAGCAGTACTAGCTGCAAATTCAGCAGCGCAAGAATCAACCCGCTTAAATACTGGACGAATATTTAACTTATGGCGTAAATTTCTAAAAGTTTGTTCTTCTACACCGAATAACTCAGCTAAGCGATGATCAGAAAAACCTTTACGTTTTAAATTACGCATACGGTCTGCGTCTAATTTATCAAAACAACCAATACATAAACTTTGTTCCTCATCTACCAAGTTGAGTATTTGAACTAAAAACCACGGATCAATTGCGGTTAATTCTTGAACTTGTTCCAAAGACCATCCCAATCTAAAAGCATCTGCTACATACCACAAACGCTCAGGTCCAACCCTTTGCAACTTATCGCGTAAATCAATTTCAGAATCAGTATGAGAATCTAAACCATAAACACCGACTTCTAAACCACGCAAAGCCTTTTGTAATGACTCTTGAAAAGTTCGTCCAATAGCCATAACTTCACCAACCGATTTCATCTGTGTAGATAAAATCGCTTCAGCTTGTGGAAATTTTTCAAAAGCAAAGCGCGGTATCTTTGTTACCACATAATCAATACTAGGTTCAAAAGAAGCCGGAGTAGCACCACCAGTAATATCATTCGTCAGCTCATCCAAGCTATAACCTACAGCTAATTTAGCCGCTATCTTAGCAATTGGAAAACCAGTGGCTTTAGAAGCTAGAGCTGATGAACGCGAAACTCGCGGATTCATTTCAATAATAATCATCCTGCCATCTGTAGGATTAACCGCAAATTGGACATTAGAACCACCAGTATCAACACCAATTTCACGCAATACCGCAATCGAGGCATTACGCATAATTTGATATTCCTTATCAGTCAGAGTCTGAATTGGAGCTACGGTGATAGAATCACCAGTATGAATACCCATAGGATCAAGGTTTTCGATGGAACAAACAATGATGCAATTATCCTTACAATCACGCACCACTTCCATTTCAAATTCTTTCCATCCAGCTATTGATTCTTCAATCAATAATTCATTGGTAGGCGACAACTCCAAACCTTGTTCACAAATAGCAACAAACTCTTCACGATTATAAGCAATACCACCACCGCTACCACCTAAAGTAAAAGAAGGACGAATTACCAGTGGAAAACCAATTTTATTTTGCGCCTCAAAAGCCTGATCCATATTGTGTGCAATCATAGCAAATGGCATTTCTAAGCCAATATTCAGCATCGCAGTACGGAATTTATCCCGATTTTCCGCTTTTTCGATAGCCTCACTAGAAGCACCGATCATTTCTACATTGTATTTGGCTAATATACCTTCACGTTCCAAATCCAAGGCGCAATTTAAAGCGGTTTGCCCACCCATAGTAGGTAAAATAGCATCAGGACGTTCTTGTTCAATAACCTTAGCAACAGTTTGCCACAGAATAGGCTCTATATAAGTAGCATCAGCCATCTGAGGATCAGTCATAATAGTAGCTGGATTTGAATTGACTAAGATGACACGATAACCTTCTTCACGTAAAGCCTTACAAGCTTGTGCCCCAGAATAATCAAACTCACAAGCTTGACCAATGACAATTGGTCCGGCACCAATAATTAAAATTGATTTTAAATCAGTACGTTTCATTTCATTAGCTCCACAAATTGATCAAATAAAGGTGCGACATCATGCGGACCGGGGCTAGCTTCAGGATGACCTTGAAAACTAAAAGCAGGTTTATCAACAAGTTTAATACCTTGTAAAGAACCATCAAATAAAGAACGATGAGTAGCTTTTAAGTTAGAAGGCAAACTAGATTCATCAATTGCAAAGCCATGATTTTGGCTGGTAATTAGGACAGAAGCAGAGGCTAAATCCTGTACTGGGTGATTAGCACCATGATGACCAAATTTCATTTTTGTAGTTTTGGCACCATTAGCCAAACCTAATAATTGATGACCTAAGCATATGCCAAAAACTGGAATATTGGCGGCTAATATTTGTTGAATTGCGGCGATAGCATAATCACAAGGTTCAGGATCACCGGGGCCATTTGATAAAAAGACACCATCTGGATTTTGCTTTAAAACCTCAGAAGCTGGGGTTTGAGCTGGTACGACTGTTACACGACAACCACGCTCTGCTAACATTTTTAAAATATTACGCTTGACTCCAAAGTCATAAGCGATAACATGATATTTAGTAGCATCTGATTGCCAAACATAAGTTTCTTTAGTAGAAACCTGTTTGGCTAAATCCATGCCTTGTAAGCCAGCAAAGTCTTTAGCGGCTTGAATTGCAGCTTCAGCATCAATATTTTCACCAGCGACTAAACATCCATTTAGTGCGCCTTTTTCACGTAATAAGCGTGTTAAGCGTCGGGTATCAATACCAGCAATACTAACTACTTGATTACGTATCAAATAATTTTCTAAAGTTTCTGTAGAACGCCAATTACTTTCTAATATTGGTAAATCGCGAATGACTAAACCAGCAGCAAATACTCCTTGCGATTCTTCATCTTCAGGATTAACACCAACATTACCAATATGTGGATAAGTTAAAGTAACAATTTGTTGAGCATAAGATGGATCTGTTAAAATTTCTTGATAACCTGTCATAGCCGTATTAAATACGACTTCAGCAACACTTTGTCCGGCAATACCTATTGATTCGCCATAAAATAAACTACCATCTGCAAGGGCTAATAAAGCAGCATGTTTCAAAATAAACTCCGTAATTTTTTAATTAAAAAATTCATCTAAGCGCGTATGTACTTCTTCAATCCCAGTACGTTTCATAGCAGAGAATAATTGAATAGTATTATTTTCTGCTATGCTTTTACGTACTTGTTGTAATACCATGGAGGCTTTACCATAACTAAGTTTATCTGCTTTAGTTAGCAGTATATGTACTTGCATATTTGATTGGTTACACCAATTCAACATATGTTGATCAAACTCGGTTAAAGGATGACGTATATCCATCATCAATATTAAACCACGTAAACATTTACGTGTATGCAAATAACGTTCTAAAGTTTTTTGCCAATGTAATTTCATTGCTAAAGGTACCTTAGCATAACCATAGCCGGGTAAATCAACTAAACGTCGATCTTCATCGAGGGTAAACAGTACAATATGCTGAGTTCTTCCGGGAGTTTTACTAGTACGTGCTAAGCTGCGTTGTCCAGTAATAGCATTAATAGCACTAGATTTTCCAGCATTAGAACGCCCCGCGAATGCTACTTCAATTCCTTGATCTTCAGGCAATTGAGATAATTTATGGGCATTTAATAAATATTGAGCTTGTCTATAAATACTCATAAACTACTTTTCCATTAATAATAGTAAAATATACCTTAGCCTTTAATTCTTGACCGAAAAATGGTGAATTTTTGCCCATACTATACATAGTATCTTGATTTAACGTCCAATTTTTATTAGGATCAAAAATACATATATCAGCTACCTTACCTACTTGCAAAGTACCGGCATCTATACCTAAAATTGCAGCCGGTTTCTCAGTTAAATAACTAAGGATAGTAATTAAATCCATACCCATTTGTTCTGCAAAACGTAAACATTGTGGTAATAAGGTATCTAAACCTGAAATACCAGCCGCTGCCATCGAAAATGGATTTAATTTGGCTTCAGCTTCATGAGGTTGATGATCAGAACAAATAGCATTAATAATATTATTTTTTAAACCATCACCTAAAGCTTGTTTATCCAAAGAACTACGTAAAGGTGGACAAACTTTACATTGACTATCATAGAGATGAATATCTATATCTGATAACAATAAATGATGGATACTAACATCAGCCGTTACAGCTAAACCCTTATCTTGGGCTTGCTGTATCATTTCTACCGATTTGCCACTAGATAAACGGCAAAAATGTGCCCTTACACCTGAGTTTTCCACTAACAATAAATCACGAGCTACAGCAATAGTTTCAGTCTGTTCAGGAATAGCTGTTAAGCCTAAACGAGTACTGACAACACCCTCATGAGCGCAACCTGAATTTCCTAACCAAGGATCAATAGGATGTAAAAATACTGTTAAATCACAAGTAGCTGCATATTCCAAAGCATGACGTAATACATTAGTATTAACAATTGGTCGTACATCGCTGACAGCAATACAACCAGCTTGTTTTAAAATACCCATTTCGGCTAAATGTTCACCTTTTAAACCTTTGGTTAAAGCTGCTAAGGGTAAAACTTTTGCCATACCTGCTTTTGCAGATCGTTGTTGTAATAATTCAGCTATAGCTGGTGAATCTATAACTGGATCAGTATCTGGAGGGCAACAAACTGTGGTAATTCCATTCTTAGCAGCAGCCTCTGTTTCACTTCTAATAGTAGCTTTATATTCTGCTCCGGGTTCTCGTAATCGGACGCTTAAATCTATGAAACCGGGGCATACAATTTTATTTTTCGCATTAATTTCTTTAGCTGCTGTAAAATCAGCAGGAGCATTGCCGATAGCAATTATTTTACCATCAGCAATGTGTAAATCTGTGACTAAATCCAAGTTAGTGGCGGGATCAATTACCCGCCCTTCAATAATACTTATAGTATCCATTTAATTACTATCCTGTTCGGATACCGCACCTAAGCTAATTGCCATAACAGCCATCCTAATTGCTACACCATTATTAACCTGTTGTAAAATTACAGAACGTGGACCATCTGCGACGCTAGAATCAATTTCAACTCCACGATTAATAGGACCCGGGTGCATTACAATTGCATCAGGATGAGCTACTTTTAATGCTGATTCTGTTAATCCATAAGATTGAAAATATTCATAGGCACTAGGTAATAAGGCACTTTTCATACGTTCTCGTTGCAGACGTAACATAATAATCACATCTACACCATCTAATCCCTTTTTTAAATCATTAAACACTTTTACACCCAAAGTTTCTATACCAGTAGGTATTAAAGTTTTTGGTGCAACTACACGCACTTCAGAAACACCTAAAATATTTAAAGCGTGAATATTAGAACGTGCTACTCGTGAATGAAGAATGTCACCAACAATAGCAACTGACAGCGGCGCAAAATCTCCTTTATTTTGACGAATAGTAAACATATCTAACATTGCCTGAGTTGGATGAGCATGTTGACCATCACCGGCGTTAATAATGCTAATGTGAGGTGCAACATGTTGCGCCATAAAAGTTGCAGCTCCACCTGCATTATGACGAATAACAAACATATCACAATGCATAGCTTCCAAATTACGCAACATATCAATTAAAGCTTCGCCTTTACTGGTCGAAGAATTATTAATATTAAAATTTAAGACATCTGCTGACAGACGTTTACCTGCTAATTCAAAAGTAGTGCGGGTGCGAGTACTTGGTTCAAAAAATAAATTAACTACTGTTTTACCACGTAGTAATGGAACTTTTTTTACTGCTTTAGTGTCGATATTAAGAAATGAATCTGCAATATCTAATATATTAATTAGTAACTTACGATTTAAACCTTCAATATCTAAAAAATGTTTAAGACGACCTTGATTGTTTAATTGAATGGAATTCATGAGTTTGAACGAATCTCTAAAGATAATGGATCGGGACCACATAATTTTATATGCTTTCCTTGTTCTAAAGATATTGAACAACCTAGAACATCTGGTTGAATAGGTAATTCTCGTCCATTACGATCGATCAATATCACAAGCGTCACGCTGGCAGGGCGACCATAATCAAAAATTTCATTAAGAGCAGCTCGTATTGTACGTCCAGTATGCAAGACATCATCAACTAAAATAATATGACGGTCATCTACTTCAAGTGGTAAGGTGGTTGCATTTACATAAGGATGTAAACCAATACGACTAAAATCATCTCTGTAAAAAGCAATATTTAATTTCCCTAATGGTTGTGATAAATCTAATAATTTATGCAGACGTTCTGCTACCCAGACACCGCCTGTCTGTATGCCTACCATTAATAATTCATCACGATTTATGTGTCGTTGTTTTAATTCGTTCGCCATGCTAAAAAGCAGCATTTCAATATGATTTATTGACATTCGCTAAACCAAGTTTCAAGGATAATTTGAGCAGCAACTGCATCTAAAAGTTCATTACTTTTAGTTCTTTCAGCAGCAGCAACTGAAGATAGAGTTTCATCAATGCTATGAACTGGTAATTGATAACGGGCTGATAATTGTTTAATAAAACTCTTAACTGCTACTGTTATAGTATTATCTGAACCATCAGCATATTTTGGCAAGCCAATCACAAATTCTTTTGGTTGCCATTCTTTAATTATAAAATCAATACGTGACCAATTAATTTTATTGTTTTTAGTTGTCACTATTTCTAAAGGGCTAGCAGTAGCCGTAATATTTTGACCTATTGCGATTCCAATTCGTTTACTACCATAATCAAAACTCATGATATACATAATTAACTATGTCCTACTTCACTTGATAATAGATTTATATCTATGCCAATAGAAGCAGCGGCAGCGTGCCAACGTTCTTCTGGTGGAGTATTAAAAATAATATTTTGATTAGCTGGAGTAGTCAACCAAATATTATTTACTAATTCTTCCTCTAATTGACCAGCACCCCAACCAGAATAACCAAGTGCAATTAAAGATTTTTTTGGTCCATTACCATTCGCCATAGCATTGACAATATCGCGTGAAGTAGTTAAACAAAAGTCATCATTTATATTCATCATAACATCCCATTTTTTATCAGGTTGATGAATAACAAAGCCACGTTCTGGTTGCACTGGTCCACCTTCAAACACAGCAGTATTATTGATTAATATATCATCGCTTTCAATATCCATATTTTGAAAAACTATATCTAAATCAATATCTAATGGACGATTAATAACAATACCCATTGCACCTTCTTGATTATGCTGACAAATATAAGTGACTGTTTGAAAAAAATTAGGATCAGCTAAATTAGGCATAGCAATTAAAAATTGATTAGTGAAATCACTAGTTTCTATCATAATGATATAGTCTTATCTACTCGTTAAATTATTGTAACGAAATTCCCAAGTACGGGTTATATGTAAAATATCAGTGTCTTTTTGTATATTTTCTGGAAAAGCTTCAAATGGTGCAGCAAAATGCACAATACGTAATGCTGCCTCATCTAATATTTTATACGGTGACGCTTGTTTAATTTCAACTTTGTATATTGTACCATTAGAATTAAGTGCAACATCTAAAATTAAATAACCTGATAATTTTTTGCGACGCGCTTTATCAGGATAATTTAAATTACCAATATCTTCAACTTTTCTACGCCAAGTATCCATATATTTTGCATATTTATATGTTTTAGTACTAGAACTAATAAATTTATGAAGTGGACGCTTACTATATTCTTCAAATTTATTATTTAATTCTGCTTGAATACTGGCAATATTAGCAACACTTGCATTTAACAATGATAAGTTATCTTTAGTATTCAATAAATTTGGTGAAGAATCATTTTTTTGTATTATTTTATGTATAGATTGTTTTGTAGTAGTTAAAGCTGTAATTTGAGATTTTTTAGTCTTTGGCAATTGTGGTAATGGAGAATTGAATACAATTGCAGCAGAACTTGCTGGAAAAGGAGCAATTGTAGGAGTAACAGGGCGTAATTCTTCAGGTTGATTACCACCACCTTTATGAGATACTTGTGCTAAATAATCGGCTTTTGCTGGTGAATCTTCAGTACGTTTCTGAATTAATATTACTTCCATAGTGGTAGTTGTCAAATGTTTAGCTGATTTTGGCATTTCAAAACCAACTAAATAAATAATTATAGCATGTATAATAGCTGCAACAAATATAGCCACTGTGAATCTTTCGGTATCTGGATCAATAAAACTACTAGTCATGCTGATTGAGTTAAATGTTTTTTTTTAATAACTCTTTATTATAATATTTTTTTTAAAATTTTGCTAACTAAACTTATTCAATTGACTGTTAATTTGTTCCAATTCCGATTCTAAAGCTCCAATTTCAGTTTCCAGTTGATCTAACTTATTATTCAAATTAGTTTTCGTTGTCTGAGGAATACGTGGATTACTCATAGAAGTTAAAACTGATTCATATTCTTTATTTTTGAGCTTTAATTCTCCTTCAATACGTTGCTTTTCATTTTGCAGACGCTTTTGCTTCATCGCTGCTAAACCACCAGCGTCTGGTTTTTTATCAGCTTCGTTTTTTAATTTATTTAGCGTGGTAGTTAATTCTCGCCCTAATTCGTTTAATATTTGATAATATTCCGGTTCTCGATCAGGGTTAGGTTTAGGAATTGCCAAGGTACGGATTCTGCCAGTATCTGGATTTTTCACCCAAAAAGGATAACCTAATAAATCGTTAAATTCTGGTGGACGTTCTTCATGCGGTATAAAATCATGTTCAACCACAAAAATTCGCCCTGAACCATTACCCACCTGAGCTAAAAAGGTATTTAATTCTAATAAACACCATGATGAAGCCAAATAACCGCGCGACAAAATTAAGACTAAAGTCGCACAACTATTTAATTGATTATCAATATCAGCGGTAACTGGTTGATTACCGCGTAAATCATAATCCATCCATAATGAATAAGCGTCAGATCTGCCTAATTGTCTGCCTAATTCAGTTTTTAATCCATTGACAAATGTTGTTACCCATCCTTTATCCGCACCCGGAAAAGGTTCATTATCTACATGGGCATAGCTTATGAAAATATCGTTTTTGTAATTCATTGTTTATAAATATCCCCCAATTCATATAATACTAATTTACCGCGAGTTAGCGGCACGGCTAACCAACAACCAGTTGGTGTACAGCGAAAATTAAAATCCCATAAAGGTGCGCCTTCTTCCACTTGACTTGGAAGTCGTAAAGAAAATAATTCTCCATCATTGATAAAATGCCAAAAACGTATAGTTGCATCACCACTGGCTGTGATTAATTGATGGCTATCAGGAGTGAAAATGGCACGATGTATAGTCTGTTCATGCCCAACAAATAAGTTATAAAATTGACTATTACTAGTAGAATAAACATTCACTAGCCAATCTCGCCCAACACTGGCTGCTAATTTTCCATTTGGACTTAATGCGGCCCACATAATCATATCAGGCATTTTAGGAAATGCTTGTAATAGTGTAAGCAAACTTCCATTAATTGACCAAAGACGCATATGGTGATCACTAGCAGTTAGTAATTTTCTACCAGTTTTATCAAAAGATACCGAATTAAAATCCTCATCTTGATCCGATGGATAAAACTTAACAGTGTTACTATTTAGATCAAAGATTCCAATATTATCATCATAACTAGCGGTTACAATCTTTTTACTATCAGGAGAAAAAGTTACAGCATTAATTGCTTCCTTATGATCTAAATACAATTTTTTCATTTCTAAATTATCATCTTTGACTTTCCATAATTTCGCGCTACCATCTAAACTTACTGAAACTAATAAACTACCATTTGTATTAAAAGCTAAACGCTGTACATCCGCTAAATGAGCTATATCTTCCCATAATAATTTTAATCCCGGCTGAGAATACCAACGTAATGTACCATCAGCAAAACCTACTATCAAACGCTTACCATTTGGTGAAATGGCTACTGATGCAGGTTCACTAGGTAAATCTATAATGTATTGATAAGGTAATGCTGATTGCCAACGCATCACTTTACCATCATTACTACTACTAAATATTTGTCCTGTTTTAGCAAGAATATCAGTGACTCCGGCTGTATGACCCTGTAAAACCCGTTTAGTGATACCACTTTCAGTATCCCAGATTCTTAATGTACGATCTTGGCTTGCGGTAACCAAATATTTACCATTATCAATAAAATATAATCCAAAGACCTTATTTTTATGCCCCAATAAAACACTAGATGTTTTTGCGGTTCTTATATTCCATAAACGTACACTAGCATCAACACTACAAGTTGCCACTGTTAAACCATCCGGGCTAAATACAATACCTTGTAATTTATCAGTATGCCCTTTTAAAGTCACTGATCTATTTTGTTCTAAAAACCATAAACGAGCAGTATTATCATAAGAAGCACTACCTAATATTTTACCATTTGGGCTAAAAGCTAAACTATTAGTAGATATTGCTTGTTTATGCCCGGTTAAAACTTTTAATTGTTCACCGGTTTCTGCATTCCATAAAGTAATATTATTATCTTCACCGCCACTAGCCAATAATTTTCCATCGGGGCTGATTGCTAAAGAACTAACAATTTCTGGAGCTTCCCATTCTAACAGCGGTAAACCGGTTTCTAATGACCATGCAATAATACGTTTATCATTCCCAGCACTTATTAAAACTTTAGTATCAGCTACAAATACAATCGCCTGTACATTTTCAGTATGTCCTTGTAAACGTTTTAATAATTTACCTTTTTCAGTATCAAATAAAACTAAAGTGCCTCTTTCGCCAGCAGCGGCTATAGTTTTGCCATCATCACTGACTGTTACAGCTAATAATTGTGCATCAGCACCATGATATATTTGCAGCGGTGCTTCACCCATCAATTTACTAAACCATGTTAATAAATCACGACTATGACGATGTTCTATAGCAATATCAGGATCTAATTCACGAGTTTGATTTAAAATTTGTTTAGCATTTGCATAATCTTCATCCCTAGCTAACAGCGCCGCATGAATTAAAAGAGATTTAAATAAACTATTAGTACGATTTTGTTCTACTTTTTCAGCATGTTGTTGTGCTGACACAGCGGATTTTTCGGCGATTACAGCTTGGTTACGTTCCCAATAACCCCACGCTGCTAAAGCCATGGCTACCATAAAAGCTATTAAAGCTCTGATTGCAGTTTTATGTGCCACAATAGCCTTTTGTTCTATAGCAGCTTTTTGACGTACTTGTTCTAACTCATTTTGGCGAATTTGTTGTTGTCTTTTCTCACTTTCATCTAAAAAACGCATAGCCAAATCAAAAGACTCAATGCCTTGTTTACTATAACGTTTTGCCCAAGCCGCAGTAGGCATCATCTGATGATACCATGCTAAAGCCATTTCTAACTCAATTCCTGACCATAATTCAGCTTGTTGTATTTCCCAACGATAAGCACTATCTTCTAAACGTTTATATAATTCTGCAAATTCTGCTTCTTTCTCTATCCATTGCTTTAAACGTTGCCATTGACGAATTAAGCTTTCATGACTAATATCTAAGAAACTATCTGGCGTTAGAATAATAAAACTACGACCTTTTTGTCTAAATATATTTACGACATTAGTTACTTGTTCCAATGATACATTTGCTTGTTCAGCAATTTCATGCAATTTAACTGGGCGACGTGTATCACGATGTCCATCTTCACGTTCAGTCAGATTGCAAAACAATATTTCGGCAATTTTTTGCTGATTAGGATTAAGTTCCTGATAAGCTTCTTCAGCATGTTTAGATAATACAGTATTTAAACGTCCAATCTTCTCATAATGAGTAATAGTTAAAATTACAGATTCTGAATTTTCCGCATTAGCCAAATTCCACATTCGCATCAAAGCATGTTGTAGCAATGGCAATTGATCAGGATTATTACCTATATCATTAAGTAAACTATTTACTAAATGCTCATCAACATTTCCACCAAATACCTTAGCAGGAATTTCGATAGCTTCATGTAATTGTTGGCGAGTTAGACGGGGTGTTAAAAATAAACCTTGATTGAGAGCCTCTGGTAAATCATAAAACATAGCACAATCTGCTAAAAAATCAGATCGTAATGTAATTACTACATATATATTATTTTTACAACTAGCTAATAATAATGCTACAAATGCAGCAGCTTCATCGGCTGCACCTTGATGATAATAACGAAAAATTTCTTCAAACTGATCTACTAAAACTAATAAATTAGTATTATTAGGTAATACTAATTCTTGTAAACTTAATGGTCCACGACGTAAGTCAGCTTGTAAAAAAGCCAAACTTTCGCTATGGCTTGTGAAAGGAGCAGCATATTCTGGTACAGCCTTTGGAACTAATAAGGCTTGAGCTAAATTTAGAAACGGACGATTGCCCGGGCGACATTCAGCAATACGCCAATGAACTCCAGCCTCTGAAAGAAAACCAGATTCTAAACCTGCCAATAAACCAGTTCGTACTAATGAAGATTTACCATATCCTGAAGGTCCAATTACTGCAATAAACTGTGTCTTTCCAAGTTTTTCTATTAATTGATCAGTATGCTCTTCACGTCCAAAAAAAATGTCAGTTTCATCGCGTTGAAACGGGCGTAAGCCCGGATAAGGAAAATCGCTCATTTTTGTTGTAAATTTTGCAAAAATTGGGATACACAAGTTTCAATATCATTTGATGGACAATTGAATATCTGCATATTGGGTAATTTAACGCTTAAATTTGGCTTTTCTGATGATGGAACATCATATACCGCGATTAATTTTAAAGGTTGATCGCGTCGCCCTTGCATACGGCGGCAATATAATAACTGTTCATTTACCCAATATACTGAAGTATTATCATAAAGCAACAATACCGCATCACAAGAAAGTAAATTTTGTTCCAAATATTGACGTATTTCTGAAGCCTTAACACCTGTTAAATCTTCAAGCGGCATACAATAACCAACACCTTGTTGGTCTAAAAAATCTTTAATTTTATTAGCTAGTTCTATATCTTCTAGTGCTGCATTAATAAATACCAAACTATCGCTAATAGTTCCAATGAACTTCGATTTTTCCTTTGTTGGTTGCAATTTTTTAATGATCATCGCTTGAAATTCTACAAAACCTATGGCTATTACAGAACTACTTTCTAAAAGCTGATAATAGTTAGGATCATCAACAATTTTACTTAGATCTAATGTTGGGCTACGCCATTGAAGCATTGGTAAATCAGCCGTTTTTGCGCGTTCATATTGAAACTGAGGATAAGCATGAGTATTTTGACCACTCAGTAGTTGCACAAATAAGCAAGATTTTGCTAAATCTTGGTCTAAATCTTGTTGAATATTAGCAAATGAATATTGTTTATTAGGTAATATTTCTAAACCTTGTTGTTCAAGATAACGTTTAACTTCTTGACGCTGTTCTTCTAAATCTTGTGTTACCTCTGCCAAAAAAATGGTTTGTTTTGAATTGACAGTATTGTTAATAGGTGTAATTGTAGGGCTAGCATTTTCATATTCTTGTTTTAAATTTTTTAGTTGAGCAGCAAGCTGACGCGATAAATCATCAAGCTTTTGATAGTATTGGTATTCTTCTGGATTAGGTTTTGGAAATGCTAAAATACGTGGATTACCAAAATCATCTAAGAGCCAAAATTTATAACCAAGCAAATCATTTAATCCCGAAGGTTTTTCATCTACTACATCATGTTCGACTACAAACACACGGTTATTAACTTCTTTAAATTGAGCCAAAAATATATTCAATTCCAGCATACACTTTTGTGACTCAATATAAGCAGGCGATAAAATTAATAATAATGTAGCCGCTCCTTCTAATTGTTTAACAATGTCTGCGGTTACAGTACTATTTCCTTGTAATTTATGATCCATCCAGAAGGAAAAGGCATCAGCACTACCTAGTTTTTTACTTAAAAGAATTTTCAAACTATTGACTAAGGTAGTCACCCAGCCTTGATCGGCACCAATGAGCGGCTCATTATCAACATGGGCATAGCTCACAAAGATATCGTGCTTGCAATTAGGTACATAGACTGGCATGAATGATTCTATTTTTTATAAAAAATGAGAGTAATATCATTATAATTAATATTACTTAATATTAATTAATATGGCTTGGTATAATATCAATTATAAAAAATAACATGTGATATGTCAGTTATTATGACAAAATAATAGCAAATTAATTAATTAACTAATCCATATATTATGGTTGGTCATAGCTAATAATTTATCAAGGTATATAATAATATATGAATTATATCATGATGATCTACTTAATGCTGAAGGGGATTTAAGAATGGAAAAAAAAAACGGGTTATGAACCCGCTCTAAATATTTTTATTGTTATGAAATTTTTCATCTTGTTTAGCGGCGAGTTTTGTTAGACTTATTTGATTTATTTTTACGAGCTGCAAAACGTTTATTCCCTTTGTAAGAATATGAATTATATGTATTATTTTGAGAATAAAGTAATTTTAGTTGGTACTTCTTAGTTTGAGATTCTCTCATACTAGCTTGACCTATAATAGGTGCCAAAACGAATATTGTTGATAATAATAATATTATAAAACTCTTGCTTTTTGTAATAATATTTGTTATATTATACATGATAATTTTTCCTTAAATAGAATTGAAAATAAAAAACCAAGTTAATGAATATATTTATATTTTACGTAGTTATAGAATAAACTTTTTATCAGGTTCCCCTAGATCGACTCGACGGGAGAGGCTCTTTCCCTTGAGGGAGGGAAGGGGCCATTTTTTTTGATAAAAAGTTTAGACATATAATTATGTTTAATACATATATATCCTTCAAATACTTCTTTTAACTTAGTTAATTTTTAATAATGCAATAATTTTGCCAATCAATTAAATTATTATTTAAGGAAGATAATGTACTGATAGGGATTGATATTCTTTTTCAGACTGTGATTCTTTTATTTTTGCCTGACTAATTGGCGCAAACATTAAGCTTGACAATAATACGCCTGTTACTATTAATGCAGATAAAATTGAATGAGTGTGTTTTTTGTTCATCATACAGCCCTTTTAGCTATCCTCGTTTATGTTGAAAAGCTATTTGGCAAAATTCATTCCAAGGATAGGCTTTAGTAAATTTTCCCTAAATTATAAAGGACTAATTTACCATTGGTAAGCGGTACTACTAGTGAACAACTCTTTGATGTACAACGAAAATAAAAATCCCACAAAACTGCTCCATGATCTATTTGAGTTGGTAAACGTAGCTTGAATAATTCTTCATCATTGTTTAAATCCCAAAAACGCACAGTAGCATCACCGCTAACAGTGGCAATTTGCTTGTTATCTGGGCTAAAAATTGCTCGTAAAATTGAGTTTTGATGTCCAATTAAACGCTTATGTATGTGCTTGTTATTGTTGGAAAAAATATGAACAATCCAATCACGTCCTACGCTTGCAACCCATTGATTATTTGGGCTAAAACTGCTCCATAAAATTCTATCTGAGATTTTGGGAAATTTTCTTATTAATTTTAATGATAAACTATCGTTTATTTGCCATAAACGTGTATAAGTTCTTTGAATATTAGCATCTCTACCGCTTGTAAGTAACTGTTTTCCATCTTTATTGAATTCAACTGAATACACACGTTTTGTATATATTTGTTGAAAATGTTTTTCTTCACTAGCAATCCTAAATAAACCAATTTTACCATCGTAACTAGCAGTAGCTAAAGTACTATTATCAGGAGACAATGCCAGAGAATTTATAGGTTTTTTATGGCCGGTAAATATTTGTTTTTCATACAATCTATCATTACTAAGTTGCCATAATTTAGCGGTTTTATCAAAGCTGGCAGTGGCTAGCAGACTTGAATCTGAACTAAATACAATTCGTTGTATATCATCACTATGAGCAATGTTATCTTGCCATAATAAAGTCATATCAGCCAAGGAATATAAATGAAGTGCGCCATTAGCAAAGCCTACAGCGATATATTTTCCATCTGGAGAAATTGCGGCAGAGGCTGGTTCACTGGCTAAATTCAGTATGCGTTGATCAGCTATGTTTGCATTCCAACGCATAATTTTACCATCATGGCTAGCACTAAAAATTTGCCCAGATTTAGCTACGACATCTGTTACACCGCCAGTATGCCCCTGTAATACACGCTTGGTAATACCGGTTTCAATATCCCATAATCGTAAAGTTCGATCTTGACTGGCTGTAATTAAATCAGTACCATTTGCAAGAAAACGCACTCCAAATACGGTATTTTTATGCCCAATAAGAACACGTAAGGCTTTACCTGTCTTGACATCCCATAAACGCACACTACCATCAGCACTACTAGTAGCTACTTTATTTCCATCCGGGCTAAAAGTTATTCCTTGTAATATATCTGTATGTCCTAATAAACTTACATTTTGATCTGTTATTTGAGTGTCAGGTGTGACATTCCAAAGACGGGCTGTATGATCATTAGAAGTGCTACCTAAGATATAAGCATTAGATGCAAATGCTAAACCATTTGTAGATATAGCTTGTTTATGACCTTTTAAAACTGTAAGTACTTGACCTGTATTGATATTCCATAAGGTGATATTATTATCTTCACCACCACTGGCTAGAATATCCCCATTGGGACTAATGGCTAAAGCATTAACTTCGGCAGGGGCTTTCCATATCATTTTAGGTTTAGCAGTTGCTAATGACCAAAATATAATTTGTTTATCATCACCAGCACTAATTAAAAAATCAGAGTGAAAAACTAAGGCTTGAATATTTTGACTGTGTTTTTTTAAACGTTTAATCAGTTTAGCTGTTTTAACATCAAATAATACAATAGTACCGCTTTCACCTGCTGTTGCTAAGGTATTACCGTCAGGGCTAATGGCAAGCGTTAATAATTGGGTATTTGCGCCCTTATAAATTTGTACAGGTTTTGCACCCATTAATTGATTAAACCAAGCGAGTAAATTACGAGAATGGTGATATTGTGCTGGAATATCCTTATCAATTTTATATGTTTTATTTAAAACCTGCTTAGCTGTGAGGTATTCCTCATCGCGGGCTAATAAAGCGGCATGTGTCAGCTGCGAATTAAATAAACTTAGTCTGCGATCTTGTTCTAATTGTGCAGTTTGTTGTTGTGCGAATAAGGCTTGATGACGTTCTGAAATTCCCCAAAAGGCAAGTCCAATAGCAACTATAAATCCTGATATTGCCCATATTAAGGCAGTTTGTTTTCGCGCTTCTTTTAATTCATGTTGTCTTGTTGCTGCTGCCTTTAAGCGTTTTTTATATTCTTGTGTTAGCCTTTTATTTTCGCTAGTTTTTAAAAATTTTATAGTTAGGTCAAAATATTTACCTTCTTGTATGCCATAACGTTTTGCCCATGCTTGATTTGCTTGAGTACGATTACGCCATGCTAAGGCTATATCTAATTCAATACCTGATAATAAATCAGCTTGTTTATTATTCCAACGATAGGCACTATCTTCTAAACGCTTATAAAAATCAACTGATTCTGCTTCTTGTTGAAGCCATTCTGTTAAACGTTGCCATTGACGAATTAGACTTTCATGACTTATATCTATAATACTATTAGCGTCTAATTCTTGTGCTTTATCTGGGGTTAAAAAACTATATTTTCTAAAAGTTTCAACTACTTCAGCAACTTGTTGCCAAGATACTTCTGCTTGATCTGCTACATCTTGTAATTTAACTGGGCGACGAATATCACGATGCCCTTTTCCCCGTTCAGTTAAATTACAAAATAATATTCTGACAATTTTTTTATCAGTAATTTCGGCATAAGCTTCATCAGCGTGTTTAGATAAAGCTTTGCTTAATCCACCAATTTGTTCATAATGACTTAAATTAATTGTAGGATTATCATTACGATTCGATAAATCCCACATTCTCATTAAACTATGCTGTAAAAGTGGTAATTGATCTGGATCATTACCAATTTCATTTAGCAAACGATTGACTAAAGTTGCTTCGATGCTAGCACCAAAGACTAGAGCTGGTTCAGTAATGGCATCATGTATTTGTTCACGAGTTAGGCGAGGAGTTAGAAAAAGCCCTTGACCAATTTTTTCAGGTAAATCGTAAAATAAGCTGCTATCACCAATAAAATCAGAACGCATTGTTATGACAATATAAATTGCATTATGTTGACTACAGGCTAATAATAATGCTATAAAAGATACTGCTTCATCGGCTGATTCATATTGATAATAGCGGAATATTTCTTCAAATTGATCAACTAATAATAATAAATTAGTTTGTTTTGGTAATGGTGTTTCTGCTAAAATTTCATGGATGCTAAGAGGACCACGGCGTAGTTGAGCCTGTAAAAAAGCTAAACTTTCCGTTGCACTAGAAAATGGCTTAGTATATTCAGGGCCTAAAGCTTTATCAACTAATAAAGCTTTAGCAAGACGAAAGAAAGGACGATTACCGGGGCGAAAATCTGCGATCCGCCAATGTTGCCCTGCCGTAGCAAGAAAACCAGATTCTAAACCTGCCAATAGCCCTGTTCGCACTAGTGAAGATTTACCACAACCAGAGGGTCCAATCACGGCAAGAAAATGGGTTTCTCCCAATTTTTCTAATAATTGGTCAGTATGTTCTTCACGTCCAAAAAATATATCTGTTTCGCTGCGTTGAAATGGGCGTAAACCGGGGTAGGGATAATCACTCATTTTTATATCTTAACATAGGAAAGCATATGGAACAAATTATTAAACAATTACATACTATAGGTGATTTTATACGTTGGGGAGCAAGTGAATTTAATAAAGCTGAATTATTTTTTGGGCATGGAACTGATAATGCTATAGATGATGCCGCTGTACTAGTTTTACATACACTCAATTTAGCTAATGAAAAAATTCCTAATATTTTATGGCATAGTCGTTTAACAAGTTCAGAAAAACAACAAGTATATAATATATTACAAAGACGAATTAAAGAAGCTATTCCTACACCTTATTTAACTAATGAAGCTTGGTTTAGTAATTTAGACTTTTATGTAGATTCACGTGTATTAATTCCGCGTTCTCCAATTGCAGAATTAATCGAACAAGGTTTTGAGCCTTGGGTTGAGGCTGATCAAGTTAATTATATGTTAGATTTATGTACTGGTAGTGGCTGTATCGCTATTGCTAGCGCAATGTTATTTCCAAATGCAAAAATTGATGTTGTTGATATTTCAGCAGATGCACTTGAGGTTGCACAACAAAATATTGAAACTTATGGATTAAATGAACGAGTAAATGCAATACAATCAGATTTGTTTTCTAATTTAGATGGCAAAGTCTATGATTTAATAGTTTGTAATCCACCTTATGTTGACGCTGAAGAATTAGCAACCATGCCCAAAGAGTATCATCATGAACCGCGCTTAGGCTTAGAGGCTGGTGACAATGGCTTATTATTAGTGGAACTAATTTTACGCCAAGCAGCTAAACATTTAACAGCTAATGGTATATTAATAGTTGAAGTTGGTTTAAGTCAAAAATATTTGATGGAACATGAATTGCCATTTATGTGGTTAGACTTTCAACGTGGAGGAGAAGGGGTTTTTTTATTGACTGCGGAACAATTAAAAAGTTATTAATCTAAAACTCTGGTTACAAGTTCCAAGACCTATCAGATCTTGGAACTCGACAATATATGAAAATGTTCACCTGTTACGAGTTTTCGTCAGCTTCAAATTTAATAAGTTCTGTAAGTAATTCATCACAAACAACCACGCTTTCAAAATAAGCTTTACAATATAAATCAAAATTATACCTATATTCGGCTGCACAAACCGTAATAGCAAGTAAATCAGCGCGATATTTAGATTTATCAGTTTTAAATGCCGTTAAGAAAATAAGTTCTTCTAATAATTTGTTGAGCTTATGTGTTTTAGAATAAGAACCAATAGGACTTTTAGTTTCTAAAATATGTTTAAAAAAACATTCCAGCATTTGTTGATAATGAAAGCAATGAATAGAACAGTCTTCTATATTACTGGTATTAAAAAAATCAACAGCTATTGCATGTTCCCACGCTTTACCACCTAAGTTTTTTACATTTTCAAAGTTTTTAAATAATTTTTGGTACATATTTTAAAAATCCTTTTGGTCATCTATTGATGTTAGATTACATGATAATATAGAATATATTCACAATCATTAATCCTAACCTGATATTTTCTTATGAACAAAACCCAATGGATAACGCAATTACAATTAGAACCGCATGTAGAAGGCGGTTATTTTCGACGCACCTATCAATCTGATTATACGCATGAGGCGATTCCTTATGCAAAAACTCCACGCTATTTGATGACTTCTATTTTTTATATGCTGACTGATGATAGCCCAACTGATTATTTGCATGTAAATTCTGCTGACATTATCCACTATTTTCATACCGGTTCATCACTGACTTATTTGATTGTGCATCCTGATGGGCAGTTACAACGGGTACGGCTTGGCAACAATCCCGCAGCCGGTGAACAATTGCAATTGTTGGTGAAGGGTGGTTGTTGGAAAACCGCTATTTTGGAAGAGGGCGAATTTGGTATAATCAGTGAAGCCGTTTCTCCCGGATTTGAATATGCGGATCTGGCGTTGATTACTTCGCAAGATGTGCAAGCACGTTTCCCAAAATTGTGGCAAGAATTGCAAAATTATATTCTAACAAAAATATGAACTTATTACTTTTATTACCCCCAGAAACAGCTCATTCTTTAGCTTTAAATAGTTTAAAATTTCTTCATAAATTTAAATTTAATAAAAAAATTCCATCATATAAACCTTGCACAGTGATGGGTTTAAAGTTTCCAAATCCAGTTGGATTAGCCGCTGGTTTGGATAAAAATGCTGAATATATTGATTGTTTAGCAAGTTTGGGTTTTGGATTTATTGAAGTAGGTACAATTACACCTGAAGCTCAGCCCGGTAATCCTAAACCACGTCTTTTTCGTTTAAGAAAAAATCAAGCTATTATTAATCGTATGGGATTTAATAATCATGGCATTGATCAATTATTAAAAAATGTCAAAGCGGCAAAATTTAAGGGTATTTTAGGTATTAATATTGGTAAAAATTTTAATACTCCCTTAGAAGAAGCAATAGATGATTATTTAATAGGCTTAGAAAAAGCATATCCATTTGCAGATTATATTACAATAAATATTTCATCTCCTAATACTCCGGGATTACGTCAATTACAACAAGCTGATCAATTAGATTCTATGCTGAAGGCTTTAAAAACAGCTCAACAGGAATTGGCTAGTAAACATAATAAATATGTGCCATTAGTGGTTAAAATAGCTCCAGATTTAACTCAGGAAGAAGTTAAGGATATTGCTAATACATTATTAGCATCTAAAATAGATGGGGTTATTGCTACTAATACTACGCTATCGCGAGACAATTTAATCTCTGAAGCTTATATAAATGAAACTGGTGGTTTAAGTGGATCACCTTTATCAACAAAAAGTACTGACATCATAAAACAATTAAATGCAATCCTAAAAGGCAAAATTCCAATAATAGCTGTAGGCGGTATCATGACTGCCGCTGATGCTAAAGAAAAATTTCAAGCTGGAGCCAGTTTAGTTCAAATTTATACTGGATTAATATATAATGGACCAAAATTAATTCATGAAATAAAAAAAATGCTTGACAAATAAATTTCTGATGGTAGAATGTCGCAATTATTTCAAAACGCGGGAATAGCTCAGTTGGTAGAGCACAACCTTGCCAAGGTTGGGGTCGCGAGTTCGAGTCTCGTTTCCCGCTCCAGATTTCAATGGCTGAATGGCAGAGTGGTTATGCAGCGGTTTGCAAAACCGTGTACATCGGTTCAATTCCGGTTTCAGCCTATAATGCCAATGCCTGGGTGGCGAAATTGGTAGACGCAAGGGACTTAAAATCCCTCGGTGGAAACACTGTACCGGTTCGAGTCCGGTCCCAGGTACCATTCCTATATGTACACAGCACATTTTGGGCTGAATGCAGCACCTTTTTCTATAACTCCCGATCCACATTATTTTTATTCAAGCACAGGACATAGTGAGGCTTTAGCACATCTTATATATGGTGTCAATGAAGGTCCGGGTTTTATCTTATTAACCGGTGAAGTTGGTACTGGTAAAACGACTTTATGTCGTAGTCTAATTGAACAATTACCTCACAATTTTGATGTTGCCTTATTACTCAATCCTTGTCTATCTCCAATAGAATTATTGGCATCCTTATTTGATGAATTAAGAATTAGTTATAGTCTGGAACAATATCAGCATAAAGATTTTATTGATAAACTTACTAGTTATTTGTTGACGGCTGATAGGGTTGGTCATCGTACAGTATTTATAATTGATGAAGCGCAAAATCTGAGTGCAGAAGCATTAGAACAAATTAGGTTATTAACTAATTTAGAAACTGGTGATCATAAATTATTACAAATAATTTTAGTTGGGCAACCAGAACTTAATAAGTTATTAAAGGGTAATAATCTACGTCAATTATCACAGCGTATTACAGCGCGTTATCATATTTTACCTTTATCTGCAAAAGATACTAAAGCTTATATTAATCATCGTTTAGCTATTAGTGGATTAGTCTCACGTTCATTATTTTCCGATTCTGCTCTTAAATTAATTTACCGTTATTCTGCTGGTGTACCCCGCTTAATTAATATTCTTTGTGATCGCGCTTTATTAGGTGGTTATGTAAATAATAAAAATCAAATAAATGCAGAGATTATCCGTCAAGCTATAGAAGAGATTAGTGGCAAAGCTATTAGAATATTTAATCCTAAAATATATTTATTTATTAGTGTTTTAGTCTTAAGTTCTTTTATTATTTGGTTATTAAAACCAACTCTTGATTTTAGTAATCAAGAGCTATCTACTGTTTCTAGTTCTGAACCTATAGTTTCTCCCATACTGCCAACTGCTATTGATAATAAACCAGTATCAAATTTAGAATATTTATTAAATGTAACGAGTACAGAAACAGCTTTTAGAACTCTATTTAAATTATGGGGAGCTGATTATTTAGAATTAGCTGGAGAGAAAGCTTGTGAACGTGCTGCTAAGCAAGGATTAGCTTGTTATTTAAAAATAGGTACATGGGATGATTTACGCTATTTGAATCGTCCGGCTATAATTGAGTTAGTAACTTCAGAAGGAATGCAATATCATATAGTAGTCAAACATTTACAAGATAATATTGCTAGTTTAGCTGTTGCTGATAGAAACTTTGAGATACCAATTAATAAAATTAACAAATTATGGCTAGGGCAATTTCTAATCTTATGGAAACCTCCAATGTTACCAATGCCTGTATTAAAAGTTGGAATTACTCATAAAGCAGTTAGGTGGATCAGAAAGCAATTAAATATTAAATCCAGATCAACCTTTTTTAATTATTCTTTAAGAAGAAAAGTGATTGCTTTTCAAGCTGAACATAATTTAAAAGCTGATGGAGTGATTGGGGAACAAACATTGTTAGCATTGCAGGCTTTGAAAGGGGAACCATTGCTACGCTAAATGTATATATTGTCAAAATAAGTAGGTTGGGCTGACGAAAGGAAGCCCAACATTTCGGGTGCTGTGGTGTGACAACGCCATCTTTCAGGATTGTATAACACTTGATGTTTTGCTGACAACTTGAAATTACCGCTTATCTTCTTAGCAGAAATTTATAAACTATTTATAATTATAAATACCAATTTCAATTTGTCCACCGTAATCAATTCGACACACTGTCAATAAACTAAACCTTGTTACAAGTCTCAAGACCTGTCGGGTCTAATACCCGAGATTAATATAACCTAGCACTTCTTCAACTTTAGACCTGTCAGGTTTTTAAAACCTGACAGGTCTTGGGGCTTGTGACAAGGTTTAGTTTATTGACAATGTATTAGAGTTTACTGTAAGATTCAGATTTAACTGCCCTAATTGCCATGCTTTTACCACAGATTGTGTTAATTCTAGTTTTTCACGAGGATCAGTTGCTATAATACATTGATAAGCAGCATCAAAAAGATTTTTTGTCATATATTTTATAATGAGGTAATTATGTCTAATTCTCAACAAAACTGGGTTAGAAACATGGAATGATGCTATTCTATTGAGGGCATAGAGGAAATTGTAGGTTGGGCTGACGAAAGGATACGAAGTCAGCCCAACCTACGAGCTTATAACTATATTCTTTGAGTTGATCGTCATAATATTCCACTTTAGCTATTCCTTGATGACGAACACCTACAAGAACAATTGTTTTAATTATTAGTCTTCGATAGGTAAATTGGATCGCGTTGTTTGATAACTAATCTACCAACTTTGTTATGTCTAACTTCTGTCATTGGTTTTATAACTATTCCTTCTCTAGGTGTTTTATGTAGTTTGGATATGCCGTTAGAGGCTTCAACTATACTTTTACCATTCAGCCATTCTTTTAATATGATATTTGTGGCTAAAATTGGTACGTGGTTTTCCAGATTCCCAAAGTATTTTTCGATGGTAGTTTGGCGAATGTCTGGGCTTAGCCATTCATGGTTGATTTTTATATCAAACAGTTTAACTTCAAAACCCTTTAATTTGTAAATGTTGGATTGAACCCGTGATCCTATGAATTCTCCATAAACAGTGATGTTTTTGCCCGGATAGGTTTGTTTCAAACTTTCTACAAATTTAATTATGCCTTTTTTTTCTGCAACGTTCCAAAATTCATGTAGTTCTCCTTCTGTAGATTGAATGGAAAAATTGCGTTGGTTTACATATATTTTATCTTCCGAGCTTGCGTATGTCACTGAAAAGTTTTGCCCTTCAAGTTTTTCGGTAATTTCTACCAGTTGTGGCATTAATACTTCGGCTACTTCAACATATCTATCTGCGCCTTCAATATCATAAGCAGATAATCCAATAGGTAGTTGGATTAGTTGAGCATTTTGACAAGGAATGGGTGGTATATCATATTTTTCAACGCCGAGAAATTCGGTAATTTTTTCATCAGCAGTATTTGCAGGCATATTTTCTAATAATGTAAGATTTGCAACTATGCCTTGAGAAATTTGTTCTCGGAGCCTAACAGTTTTTACTCTATTTTTATTTTTGCCGCTTAATCTACCAACTAAGCCTAGTTTTTCTAGTACCCATTCTGGTATAAGAGAATCAATAGGAAAATATAATACAATATCTCCTTTTTTGAATTGTCCTTTTTTTATAACAAATTCAAAGGTAGATCCTTCCAAAGTGGCACCTTCAATGGCATCTGCATTTTCAATAGGAAAAGTGGATGCAATAGTTTCTTTTGTAACTCCAAAAAAAGCCATTATTCAATCTCCGTAGCTATATTTCAGTTTTTCTAATTGTTCATTTTTTGTAATATATTTATAATGAGGTAATTATGTATAATTCTCAACAAAACTGGAAACCATGAAATGAAACTACAAGTTTTTGGCAAATTAAAATTAGTTAATGAAAATTTTTGTAAACTTGAGGAGAAACATCTATAGTTAGCGTTGACATAAAACCTGTGCTCAAATATTAGCTATCATAAATAGACTAATAAGCTGATTATAAGTTTATATACATTCATAATTTTGCCATATGTATTGTTGAATAATCTAAAAAAAACAAATATATTTTAGCAATTCAGCTTAAATTACTATAATATATAAATAGGTTGCAACATATAGGAGATAAAAATATGAGCTACATAGAAGAACACGCCAATAGCAATCAATCTGGTGTATTTTTTAATATAGAAGGTATTGAAGCTTCGCCGACTTTGATAGAGTTACTTGATCGCGCCACTGCTGACAAAGAACGTATAACATTAACATACAAAAACAAAATTTTTTTGGCTGCTATTCCAATAGAATAAGATTATTTAATTGAATAAATAGAAGATATTATTGACAAGAAAGCTATAAAAGAAGCTCTAAAAGAAGCTGAAGAAAAAGGTACAATATCTTCAGAACAATTAGATAAAAAATTAGGGTGGTGAGTAGGTGATTATCGCATTATCTATGAGATAGATGACAATATTCTATTGGTGTTGATCGTTGAAGTAGGGCATAGGGGAAGCGTTTATAGAAAACATTAATAAAAAATCTTAGATGCTTGGAATTGGAATGGCTGAGGATATTGAATTGTTGTAGGTTGGGCTGACGAAAGGAAGCCCAACATTTTGCCATTATTCTGTTGGGCTTCCTGTCGTCAGCCCAACCTACGAGCTAGATCATAAATAATCTAATGATTACTTATAACTATATTCTTTGAGTTGATCGTCATAATATTCCACTTTACCTGCTCCTTTAAGTTTAACACCTACACCAACGGATTCCGTATGTAATGGAACATATATATGAGGAGTATAATATCTCTTCCAACTTTTTGTTCCTTTGATATTTTTGCTATATTTGAATTTTATTAGTTTTTCTGCTTTATTGTTTAGTCTTATATATAGAGCTACATAGTTATTAACATTTGTCGTTTTAATCCAAATAGAAAACCCAAGATATTTACCATAAGAACTTGGATTAACTTTATGTGTTCGAGCGTGGAATCCAAAGTCTTTTGGATAAGGAACCTTAGACTTCATTCCACCATCACTTAAACTACCCCATGTACGATAGCCTCCGGCTTCTCCAGCATAAGAAGTTGTGCTTATAACAAGCAATACAAATAACAAAAGTGTTTTCTTCATTTTTATTTTCCTATTGTGATGATAATAAAATTATATTATTTGATATATTATGTCTAATAAGACGCTACTAATCCAGCAACTAAAAGTTGTAATTTACATAATTTTTTATTTTAAATAGCAACTTAATATAGCAAGCCTAAGTTGTTAATTACACCACTGAGAGTATCTATTAATGGAATTATCTAAAAAAATTAAAAGCATACGCAAACTAAGAAATTTCACTCAAGAAACAGTAGCAGAAAAATTAGGAATATCTACTTATTCGTATGCTAAGATTGAACGCGGAGAGACAGATGTTAAGTATTCTCGATTGCAACAAATTGCTAAAATTATGGGAATTCAGTTAGAAGATTTATTTAGTATGGATGACAAAAAAGTATTTAACTTAATTGGTGATAATAATACTCATTATTTAACATGTAATAATAATACATCTATCGAACAGATGGATATTAAATACGAACAGGAAAAAACACAATTAATTATTGAACAACAACAAAAAGAAATTGATTATTTAAAACTATTAAATAATCAATTAACACAACAAATTAATGATTTAAGAGAGATGATAAATATGCTTAAACCGGGCAAGTAGTTTTTGTTTGCTTTAAAATAAACTAATATTATTATGAACCTAATCCAATACCCCCTAGCCGAAAAAATCGGTGAACCTAACTTATTTGTTGGGCGAGAACCCCCTGAAAGGGGCAAGTGATAAAATTGACAGGAATCATAACATCAATTCATTAATTCAATCTCAGCCTCACTAAATCCAGCCGCTAATCGCGCCTCAATATTAGGTAATCTAACACTACCAGTAAAATATTCACTCATCAACTTTTTAAAAGTAGTTTCAGATTCTAAACCAGCTTGTTCACAAAAATACTTAAACCAATATGAACCTATAGCAACATGTCCAATTTCATCAGCTAAAATTATTTCTAATATTTTTACTAAATGAGATAAGCCTTGTGATTTTAATTTAGCAATAATTGGTGGAGTTGCATCTAAACCTCGCGCTTCTAAAACTCTAGGCACTAAAGCCATTCTTATCAAAACATCATGTTCTGTTTTCACAGCCATTTCCCATAAACCATTATGAGCAGCAAAATCACCATAACTATATTCAAGTTTTTCTAACTGTTCATTTAACAAGCTAAAATGATAAGCCTCCTCATAAGCAACTTTAATCCAATCTTCATAAAACTTCTTAGGCAAATCACGAAAACGATAAACTGCATCCCATGCCAAATTAATAGCATTAAATTCAATATGAGATATTGCATGTAATAAAGCCGCTTGCCCTTCAATAGTAGAAAATTTACGGCGCGGCACTTTAGTTGGAGGTACTAAAACTAGCTTTTTTGGTAAGCCGGGCATTAAAATAGTTTTAATTGAACTACTGCTATTAAGGTTTAATTTCCCTAATTGCCATGCTTTTACCACAGATTGTGTTAATTCTAGTTTTTCACGAGGATCAGTTGCTATAATACATTGATAAGCAGCATCAAAAAGATTTTTTGTCATATATTTTATAATGAGGTAATTATGTCTAATTCTCAACAAAACGGAGCCATTTTAATCGTTGTCTTATGGTTCATCGTTATAGTCACCGTCATGGTAGCTACTTTATCTAGTGAAACACGTTTATCAACCAAAATAGTGTTTTATAACAAAATGGGATTACAAACATGGAATGATACTCTTGCCGCCTTACGCGCCGCTGAAATGGAATTAGTAATCAATAAAATGCCTGATCCACCGGGAACAGAGGAAGAAATTGATTTAAGCCTGCGTCGTGATAACAAGTTTCGTTTTAATGGCGAAGCCTTAGAACTTGCCTATCCAATACCAGAAACTGTAAAAGTACGTATTTATAATAATGCTGGCAAAATTAATATTCAAAAATTACCTAAAGCCAAAGTACGCGAATTATTAGAAAAATTTGTTGGCACAGAAGATCTTGAAAAACTTACAACATTAGAAAATGCGTGGGAAGATTGGGTAGATAAAGATGATATGCCGCGTTTAGATGGAGCTGAAAAAGATTATTATGAAAGCTTAACCCCACCCTATGAACCGCGTAATGCACCAATAGAAACAGTAGCAGAAGTATTATTAATAAAAGGATTTGATGAAGTTTTCAAAGATATAGATATGGAAAATGTCTTTACAGTCTATGGCGGAGGTGCCGGTGTCAATCCTAATTTTGCCACTCGTGAAGCCTTAACCTTATTGCCGGGCATGGATGACAGTATTATTGATCGTATTCTAACAATAAGACGAGTCAAAGAAATTAAATCAGTTTCTGATTTTAGCTTTTTAATCGAGCCAGAGCAATTGGCATTATTTAAACCATGGGTAAATTTTTCGACAAGTAATTTTTATACAATTGCCATACAAGCCAAATCACCTGAAGAAATAGCAGCTATTGAAGCCAAAAAGGATGAAGAGCAAGAACAAGAAATTGAAGAAGTTAATGAATTAGAACAAGAAATTGAAGATCCATTTCAACTTCCAGCATCAACATCAGAAAAACAATCTGCCTACATGGTAACAATACAACCTAAAGGGGTAAATCAACTACCTATTATATATAAGGTGAATCCTTATGGGGTTTTACCAGATACTCGTCACGAACGAATTCCCCTTAAACAATTGCAACAAATGTTTGAAGATGGAATGTTAGAATTTGAAGGTGAAGGATTCAGTGGTGGTGGTAGTTCAATGCCCTTTTAGATAGTGTTGGCATAAATATTGACTCCCATATTTAACAATAGATAAAATTATAAATTACATAAAGTGTTAAATATGAATAAAACCATTAAGCTCTTTGATCTTGATTTTATTTCTGCTCCAAATCAGACAAAAATTCTGGATCAAATTATAAATGCTAAAAGTTTTGCCGATAATGAGGAAAAAATTCCATTCCTCATTACACCAAATGCTGATCAAATAGTAAAATTAGATAAAGTTGAGCATCAGGTTTTAAAGAAAAAACTAAGCAAAGCCTCATTCATTCTACCTGATGGGCAACCTATAATTTGGTTTAGCAAATTAGTTCGTAAACCTTTACAAGCTAGATTAGCTGGTAGTGACTTATTTCCTCAAGTATGGCAACGCGCTAAAGAAAAACAAGAAAAAATATTTATAGTTGTCAGTAATGAAACTTTAGGTAAAAAACTAAAACAAGATTACCAAAATATTGAATATTATGTGCCGCCTATGTTTGAACTAGACACAGCAAGTTTTACTCAAACTTATCAAGAAATTCTAAATAAAGTTAAAGAATTTCAACCTAAATATCTGTTTATAGGCGTAGGTTTTCCTAAACAAGAATGGTTAGGTTTATTTATTCATAAAACATTAAAACAACAAAATATTCAATCACCACTAATTTTATGCTTAGGTGCATCTGCGGAATTTTATTTAGGAATTAAAAAACGAGCACCAATGTATTTACAAAAACTAGGATTAGAATGGCTGCATAGACTATTAACAGAACCAAGAAGAATGTGGAAAAGATATATATTAGGCAGTTTCTCTCTATTTATCTTGTTTAGCAAAGAATGGAAAAAAGAAATTTTTCAAAAAACGACGAGCAATCGAGAATTAACACATGAATAAGCCAGATATATCTATTATAATAGTATCATTTAATACAATTGATTTGTTGCGTGATTGCCTACAATCCTTAGCCAAAGAAGCCGGTAATGTTAATTATGAAACCATAATAATTGATAATGGCTCAAAAGATGGCTCGGCTGATATGGTAGAATGCGAATTTCCAGAAATAACATTAATTCGTAGTGAAATTAACTTAGGTTTTGGTGCCGCTAATAATCTTGGTTTTGCTAAAGCGCGAGGAGAATATGTAGTATTACTAAATTCAGACGCTTTTTTAAAACCTATGGCATTAGAAAAAGCCTTAGCCTATATGCAAGCTGATTCTACTATCGGGCTTGGTGGCGCACGCTTAGTTGGTCCAAAAGAAGAATGGCAACCGTCAGCTCGTATGTTTCCAAGCTTATTAAATGAGTTTATTACCACATCAGGATTAGGAGATAAATATCCTAAATCACGGTTTTTTGGTCGTGTCGATCGAACTTGGGCAGATCCAGATCAAGCCGCTATGGTAGATTGGGTACCCGGTGCATTCTCGATTATTCCACGTAAGATACTTGAAGAAGTTGGCTATTTTAATGAAGATTTTTTTCTTTATTATGAAGAAGTTGAATTGTGTAAACGAATTAAGGCGGCTGGATATAAAGTATGGTATTGGCCAGATGTAATAGTCACTCATTTAGGAGGTGAATCTTCTAAAACCTTAACACAATTTAGCATGTCTGATACTGGCAAACAAATTTATCTATGGGAAATGCGTAGTGCCTTGTTATTTTATCGTAAACATTATGGTAAATCATCGGCATGGTTATGGTTGCATATGAAACGATTATGGTTTAAATTACGTATTTTGAAAAATTCTTTAAGCAAACAAACTGAAAGAAAAAACAAAGCTGTTCTATTTACAACAGTACACAAATTATTAAAACAAGCATGGGTTGATACTGAAGGCGGGCGTACATCACCGCCACGCCCTTGGTAATTTATTACTTGACTTATTATTATATATAAGTATAATGACTATGGTTTTTATTTCACTCATGAAATATCTAAACATCAAAATTCAAAATTCGTAGTTAGTATTACCTAGATAAACACGAATTTTCTAAAGATTTCTTCCCTAAATATTATTTAAATAGAGATAACTATCTATTCTATATATTGTTATCTCTTATTTTCTATTGGTGAAGATTTTTTCTTAATCAATTTTTTTTCTAAAAAATACTTGATTAATTTACTAAAGTACCTTAATAACCATAAAGGATATAAAATAATGAAACTCACTACTAAAGGACGCTATGCCGTCACCGCAATGTTAGATTTAGCAATTAATCGTGATCATGGCCCTATAACATTGTCTGATATTTCACAAAGACAAGGTATTTCCTTATCTTACTTAGAACAATTGTTTTCCCGTTTACGTAAAAGGGGTTTAGTCGATAGTACCCGTGGTCCGGGTGGTGGTTATCGCCTTAGTCGTGCCGCTGAAGCAATTGCAGTTGCTGAAGTTATTTCAGCAGTTGATGAAAGTGTGGATGCCACTAAATGCAAAGGTTTAAAAAATTGCGGTGATGATAGTCGCGCTTGTTTAACCCATCAATTATGGAGTGATTTAAGCGGTCAGATTCAAGATTTTTTAGGCAGCATTAGTTTAGCTGAAGTACTCAAAAAGCGTCCTAATGAAGTTTCTGAAGAACTTACACGACAAGAAGAAACAAAATCAGCTAAAAAAGTACAAGTAGCCGCTGCTTAAAATTGAAATTTACATCATGCAGGAAGCCATTTGACTTTGCTATGCTTAACAATACCAATATTTATTATAAATAAATTATAGAGAAGAGTATGAATTTACCAATTTACCTTGATTATTCGGCAACCACACCAGTTGATCCCCGTGTGGCAGAAAAAATGATGCAATATTTGACTCAACAAGGTCAGTTTGGTAATCCTGCATCGCGTTCACATAAATTTGGCTGGGATGCTGAAAAAGCAGTAGATGAAGCAAGGGCACAAGTAGCTGCATTAATAAATGCAGATCCTAAAGAAATTGTTTGGACATCAGGTGCCACAGAATCAGATAATCTAGCTATTAAAGGTGTTGCTCACTTTTATAAAAAAAAGGGCAAACACATTATTACTAGTAAAACCGAACATAAGGCTGTATTAGATACATGTCGTCAATTAGAACGTGAAGGATTTGAGGTGACCTACTTAGATCCTGAAGCTAATGGCTTGATTGATCTGAAAAAGCTTGAAGCCGCTATTCGTGAAGACACAATTTTGGTAAGCCTTATGCACGTTAATAATGAAATTGGCGTGATTACAGATATTGCCGAAATCGGCGAAATTACTCGTGCTCGTAAAATATTATTTCATGTAGATGCTGCCCAAAGTGCCGGTAAGGTACCTATTGATTTACAGAA
The DNA here is from genome assembly GCA_016744775.1 of Candidatus Marithrix sp. Classification (GTDB taxonomy): domain Bacteria; phylum Pseudomonadota; class Gammaproteobacteria; order Beggiatoales; family Beggiatoaceae; genus Marithrix. The sequence continues at coordinate 276,840 of JADGDS010000001.1, read as the reverse complement.
AATGAAAGTAGATTTAATGTCTTTTTCAGCCCATAAAATTTATGGACCTAAAGGCATTGGTGCCCTTTATGTGCGTCGTAAACCACGTGTTCGTATAGAAGCGCAAATGCACGGTGGTGGGCATGAACGGGGTATGCGATCAGGAACTTTGCCAACTCATCAAATTGTTGGTATAGGTGAAGCCTTCCGTATTGCTAAAGAAGAAATGGCAATTGATAATGAACGTATTAGTCAGTTACGTAATCGTTTATGGGAAGGCTTAAAAGATATGGAAGAAATTTATATAAATGGTGATTTTGATCATCGTATTACCGGTAATTTGAATTTGAGCTTCAACTTTGTTGAAGGTGAATCATTAATAATGGCATTAAAAGATTTAGCTGTGTCAAGTGGTTCAGCCTGTACTTCCGCTAGTTTAGAGCCATCTTATGTGTTGCGAGCCATAGGGCGTAATGATGAACTAGCGCATAGCTCGATTCGTTTTAGCTTTGGTCGTTTTACTACTGAAGAAGATATTGATTACGCCATTCCTCTTATTCGCTCTAAAATTGAAAAATTACGCGCATTATCCCCATTATGGGATATGTATAAAGAAGGAATAGATTTAAGTACGATTGAGTGGGATGCTCATTAATTTATACTAAATAGGAGTAATAATTATGGCTTATAGCGACGCAGTTTTAGATCATTATGATAATCCACGTAATGTGGGAGTATTGGATAAAGACGATCCATCAGTAGGTACTGGTATGGTTGGCGCACCTGCTTGTGGAGACGTAATGCGCTTGCAGATTAAGGTAAGTGATGAGGGTATTATTGAAGAAGCTAAGTTTAAAACTTATGGTTGTGGTAGTGCCATAGCTTCAAGCTCATTATTAACTGAATGGGTAAAAGGCAAAACTTTAGATGAAGCCGCAGCAATCAAAAATTCTGAAATCGCAGAAGAATTAGCACTTCCACCGGTTAAAATTCACTGTAGTGTATTAGCAGAAAGTGCTGTCAAATCCGCTGTTTCTGATTATCAATCAAAACAAAAAATTGCTTAATTAATTTTAAATCCCCCCTAGCCCCCCTTTTTCAAAGGGGGGGACTTTTTATCTATCTATCTATCTATGTCTTTAGATCCCCCCCTTTGTTAAAGGGGGGTTAGGGGGGATTTCCTTATAGGATAAAAATATGGCACTCACACTCACTCAAACCGCAGCTAAACACATTCAAAAAAGTCTTAATAGTCGAGGTAAAGGCATAGGTTTACGTCTTGGCGTAAAAACTACTGGTTGTTCTGGTATGGCTTATGTTATGGAATTTGTTGATAAACTCGATGATCAAGATCAAGTCTTTGAATCCAACAATATTAAACTTGTTATTGATCCTAAGAGTATGATTTATATTGATGGTACTGAACTTGATTTTACGCGAGAAGGTTTAAATGAAGGTTTTAAATTTAATAACCCTAATGTTAAAGATGAATGTGGTTGTGGTGAAAGTTTCACCGTCTAATTATGTCTTTATCTTTTAATCATTTTGAAGTTTTTCAATTAGCGGTTAGTTTTGAGATAGATACAAAAAAACTTGCTGAAAGTTACCGCAATTTACAACGTACTATTCATCCTGATAAATACGCCAACGCGCCAGAAAGAGAGCGTCGCTTAGCGATGCAAAAAGCGGCGCAAATTAATGAAGCTTTTCAAACCTTAAAAAATCCCCTAACACGCGCACTGTATATATTGCAATTGCAAGGCATTAACACCAATGATGAACATCATACCATGATGGATGGTGAATTTTTAATGATGCAAATGGAATTGCGTGAGCAATTGGCTGAAATTACGCAATTAGAGCAACTCAATGAATTTTTAAGTCGTATTGAAAAATATCAACACGATTTACGCAATAAATTGAGCCAACAATTTGCTGAAGAGAATTGGCAACAAGCTCATGACTCAGTGCGTCAATTTCAATTTTTTAATCGTTTACATGAGCAAGCTCTTCAACTTGAAGAAGAACTTATTTAAAATATGGCGTTGTTACAAATCAGCGAACCGGGGCAATCTACTGCTCCACATCAACACCGTCTTGCCGCTGGCATAGATTTAGGAACTACTAATTCTTTAGTTGCTACCGTGCGTAGCGGCATCGCAGAGACTCTTCCCGATAATGATGGTTATCATTTATTACCCTCCATTGTACATTATGCAGATGAGCCGCTAGTTGGTTATGCTGCCCAAAAATTAGCTAATAGCGATCCTCTTAATACTATTGCTTCTGTTAAGCGGCTTATGGGGCGTGGATTAGAGGATATTAAAACTACTGGCACACGCTTGCCTTATGACTTTGTCGAAAGCGATGGGGCAATGCCGATGATAAAAACAGCGGCAGGTGAACTTAGCCCGCCGCAAATATCGGCAGATATTCTTAAGAGTCTTAAGCAACGAGCAGAGGAAAGTTTAGGTGGTGACTTAACTGGTGTAGTTATTACTGTACCCGCTTATTTTGACGATGCACAGCGTCAAGCTACTAAAGATGCTGCGACTTTAGCAGGTTTAAAAGTATTACGTCTGCTTAATGAACCCACAGCAGCCGCTGTTGCTTATGGCTTAGATAAAAGTGCTGAGGGTATTCATGCTATTTATGATTTAGGTGGTGGTACTTTTGATATTTCAATTTTACGTTTGGAAAAAGGCGTATTTGAAGTCATGGCAACTGCTGGCGATTCAGCTTTGGGTGGCGATGATTTTGATCGTTTGATTGCTCAATGGATTATGCAACAAGCTGGAATTGCTGATGATGCTGAACATCAGCATATTCGTCAATTATTGGAAATAGCGCGAACCGCAAAAGAAACTTTAAGCACTGAAGATTCTGCATTGTTAAATATTAAGTTCATTGGATGGCAAGGTGAATTAAATCAACAACAATTTAAGCAATTAATTGATCCATTAATTCAAAAAACCATTATGCCCTGTAGGCGGGCACTGCGCGACGCTGGATTAACAATTGATGACATCAATGATGTTGTAATGGTTGGCGGCTCAACTAGAATGCCGCGTGTACGTGAAAAAGTTAGTGAATTTTTCCAATGTGAACCACATATTGATATTGACCCTGATAAAGTTGTTGCTATTGGTGCCGCTATTCAAGCAGATATTTTAGCTGGCAATAAACCTGATGATGAAATGTTATTATTAGATGTAACTCCATTATCATTAGGTATTGAAACTATGGGTGGTTTAGTAGAAAAAATTATTCCCCGCAATACTACTATACCAGTAGCAAAGGCACAAGAATTCACTACTTTTAAAGATGGGCAAATAGCAATGGCTGTTCATGTGGTGCAAGGAGAACGTGAATTAGTTACTGATTGCCGCTCACTGGCTCGTTTTGAACTACGTGGAATTCCAGCTATGGTTGCCGGAGCAGCGCGAATTCTAGTTACTTATCAGGTAGATGCAGATGGACTACTTAGTGTTTCCGCAACAGAAGAAACTACTGGAATACGCAGTGAAATTACTGTTAAACCATCTTATGGCTTAGAAGATCAAGAAATTGAACGCATGTTAAAAGACTCATTAGAACATGCGAAAGATGACGTAGCTGCTAGAACTTTGCGCGAACAACAAGTAGAAGCTGATCGTGTAATTAATGCTTTACGAGCAGCATTGAAAATTGATGGGCAAAGTTTACTCAAACAAGAAGAATTCTTAACTATCAATACAGCCCTAAATAACTTATTAAAATTAAAAGATGGTACAGATGCTCACGCAATTAAACATAGCATCGAAAAGCTTGATGAAGTTACAACAGAATTTGCAGCTAAAAGAATGGATGCCAGCATTAGTAAAGCTATGAAAGGGCATACTGTCAACGAATTTATGGAAAATTAAATACATGCCAAAACTAACATTCTTACCTCATGATGAAATTTGCCCACAAGGTGCCGAAATTGAAGTAGAACAAGGAATCACTATTTGTGATGCGGCATTAAAAAATGGAATTGAAATCGAACATGCCTGTGAAAAATCAGCCGCTTGTACTACCTGTCACATAGTGATTACTGAAGGTTTTGATTCTTTAGAAGAAGCATCTGAAATAGAAGAAGATTTGCTTGACAAAGCATGGGGATTAGAACCAGAATCACGTTTAAGTTGCCAAGCATTAGTGGCAGATAAAAATTTAGTAATAGCAATACCAAAATACACAATTAACATGGTATCTGAAAACCATTAAAGGAGAAACTCATGGAGTTAAAATGGACAGACACAATAGAGATTGCAATTGAACTCTATGAAAAATATCCAGATACAGATCCACAATATGTCAACTTTACTGATTTACATAAATGGATTTGTGAATTAGAAGAATTTGATGATGATCCAGAACGCAGCGGCGAGAAAATTCTGGAAGCTATTCAAATGGCTTGGATTGAAGAAGCTAGTTAGTGGCTTAGAAAACGATGTCAAGTTCAATAAAAGTAAATTCATTACAAATAAATGCTTTTCGTGGCATCAAACACCTTGAATTAGAATTATCTCCACGTACTAACGTATTTGTGGGGATTAATGGTGTTGGAAAAACTGCGATACTGGATTGTTTAGCAATTTTGTTATCTCATCTAATGAACCAAATAACTGGTATAAAAGAACGCCTTTATAAAGACTCAGATATTTATAATGGCGCAAGCGAGACACAAAATAAAATAACAATTTCAATAGATGGGCGTGAAGTCACATGGACAAGTATTCTTCGTAAAAATGGCATACATATTTCGTCTTCTCTTGAAGAAATTTCAAAAGCTGGTATTCCTTTGGTTGTCTATTACCCAGTTAATAGGGCAGTATTAGATGTGGATATTGCCTTAAATATAACACAACAACCTGATTTTAATCAATTGACTGCCTTAGATTTAGCACTAGAAAAAAAGATTGATTTCCAGTCTTTTTTTGAATGGTTCCGTAATCGAGAAGATATTGAAAATGAAAAAAGGCTTGATAATAATGCCAATTATCGTGATAGACAACTTGAAGCCATAAGACAAGCCATTCAAACACTGATGCCCGGTTATACTAATTTGCGAGTGCGTCGTTCACCCTTGCGTATGACTTTAAACAAACAAAAGCAAGAATTAATAATCAAGCAATTATCTGAAGGTGAAAAATGTGTACTGGCTTTAACTGGTGATTTGGTAAGACGCTTAGCTATTGCTAATCCAGAGTTACCAAATCCACTGGAAGGAGCGGCTATTGTTTTAATTGATGAAATTGAATTACATATACATCCACAATGGCAACGAACTATTATTTCTAAACTAGAACAAACGTTTCCTAATTGTCAATTCATTATATCTTCGCATTCACCGCAAATCATTAGCGAAGTTAAACAACCGGGTAGAAATGTTTATTTCTTGCGCGTCACAGACGAAGGTATTGTTGCCAATTTAGTGACAGATGCTTATGGTAAAGATAGTAATTTTATTCTGGAAGGGCTGATGGAAACGCCAGAACGCCCGGCTGAGGTTAAAGAAGAAATCATACAACTATTTCGTTTCATTGATGATAATCAACTCAATGATGCACGTAACTTATTGCGACACTTAGAGAAAAAAATTGGCACTCAGGAACCTAAACTTACCAAGGCTTATGTACTTATTCACCGTAAAGAAATTCTAGGGGTATGAAATACATTCAAAAAGGGCTAGAACCTGTAGAGTTTATTGAATGGAAAGCATTATCAAATAAAGACTGGCAAGCTGATTGGAATAATTTTCAAAAACCGGAAAAGGTGATTGTTCATCAAGCACTACTTAATGAACAAGGCTATATTTGCTGCTATTGTGAACAACGCCTAAATAAAACAACCAGTCATATAGAACATTTTAGACCTAGAGAAACTTATCCTGATTTAACTTTAATTTATAACAATTTCTTATGTTCTTGCCCCGGATGGAAACAAGGAAAAAGCACTGATCCACAAGAACATTGTGGTGCTAGCAAGGCTAATTGGTTTGATGAAAAACTTATGGTTTCTCCTTTGAATCCTGACTGTGAAAAATATTTTCAATACACAGCAATAGGTGAAATACGTCCTAATTATGCAGCACCTGAATCAAAAGCTGCCGAAGCAACCATCAATCATTGTAAGTTAAATCATGCCATACTTATAAAAATGCGTGAGGAAGCACTAGAAGGTTTAGATGACTTAACTCAAGATGAAGCTATAAAACTAATCAAGAGCTACCAACAACGCGATGTCAATGGTCAATACGAGGCTTTTTGTAGTGTTATTAGCTATTTTCTTTCTAATTATTATGGCTTGAATAAAAAAAATAATGGCTAACATTAGTTGAAGAATCACTTTATCTAGTTCCCACGCTCCAGCGTGGGAACTAGATAAACATTGTTATCAAATATTAGAAACAGAAGTAGCATCACCTTGCATTTTCCAACTCTGTTTTTCTGCTTCTAACATTAGCCTGTCAATTCTTTCCTTACTTAGTGGATGAGTTGAAAAGTATTCTGAAACTTTTACTAAGCTTCCTTCTGCTTCATCTTTTTCTAGCCGTTTAAAGAAATCCATTGTATGCCCGCCATGCCCGTAGCGATTAACTACTCTTTCTAAAGCGTATAAATCCGCCGCTGTTTCTTGCTTTCTGCTGTAATTGAGAAAATATAAATTTGAGCCTAGAGATAGAATGTCAGGTACACTAACATTTGTGCCAAAGTTTAGTATATTTGTCGCTATCATAAAAATTAATGATCGTCCCATAGCATTTATAGGATGGCGTGCTTGAAAATGTCCTAATTCATGCGCTAGTACAAAAGCTAGTTCATTTTCTGATTCAACAGCATCTAATAAGCCAGTATGAATAAAAATATGCCCACCCGTTATTACAAAGGCATTGATTACATCACTTTTAATTAAATGCAATTTCAGTGGTAAGCGAATTTGTTCATCTTTTTTTGGCAAACTATATATGAGTTCTGTTAGATACTTAATACGTTTCTCATCTTTAATTTCATTTTCAGCAACCATATCAAATAATCTATTACCGATTTTATTTTCCATTTCTGGGCTTATCCAACGACTTGCTAGATTAGCAGCTACACCTAGTAACATAAAACCTATAACGCCGATTATTATCACCATTCCTAATAAGTGGGCTAAATTACTAAGTGGATGACGCTTAGTAATATTAATGTCTTCTGGTATTTTTTTAGGGATAAATTTCATCACTTGATTCCAGTGCCATAGGCAATCACTTCAATTGAACCTAAGCTATTATTGTCACCTGAACGTCCACCAATTGTAGCAGTTTCTATACGGACATTCATAACCTTATCTGCTCCCCATTCAATTGCATCTGTTTTCATACGTAACAATGCTTCTCTACGCCCACGATCTAATAAAGTTTCATAAACTGTAATGCGCCCACCAACTAAATTTCTTAAAGCGGCTGAGAATCGTTTAAAATAATCAATGGAAATTACAACTGTTCCAACAAATAATTGTGCTTGTTCTGCATTTGGCATTGCTTGTTTAACACCAATGGTGATAACAGGTACATGAAGAGTTTCATGTTCACGTTGTTGAATTGATTTATAATGTTGCTTTTCAAGATAACTACCTATAGCATATCCTAAAATCAATAAAAATAGAAACAGGGAAATTTGAAATACAATATCCATGATTATTCTACCTTCACGGCTGTACCATAAGCAAATAATTCTGCGGCTCCTTGGGCTACTGAGGATGTAGCAAAACGAATATTTAATATTGCATTAGCATCTAATTCTGTGGCTTGTTGTTGCATACGTTCAATGGCTTCTGCACGCGCTTCTTGTAATAATTCGGTATAACCTTTTAATTCTCCACCAATTAGATTTTTAAAACTTGCCATAATATCTTTACCAATATGTTTAGCACGTATGGTACTACCTTGTACTATGCCATAATGTTCAACAATGGTTTTACCGGGTACACCTTCAAGTGTTGTTAAAATCATCTTTCTATTCCTATTTTGAGAAAATTTATGAGTGAATCAGCTATTACTTTAGCTATGACTGGAGCTTCTGGAGCCGCTTATGGCTTACGCTTATTAGAACAATTAATTATTGCGAAAAAAAAGGTTTATTTATTAATATCTAAACCTGCACAAATCGTTATTAATATGGAGACTAGTTTGAAAATACCTTCAAGCCCTGCTGAAATACAAGCTATATTAACTGAATATTATAATGCAAAACCGGGGCAATTGCAGGTATTTGGGCGTGAACAGTGGATGGCACCTATTGCAAGTGGTAGCTCAGTAACTAGCGCAATGGTAATATGCCCTTGTACTAGCGGCACATTATCAGCCATTGCTAATGGTTTAAGTCACAATTTAATTGAACGAGCCGCTGATGTAATATTAAAAGAACAACGTAAATTAATTTTAGTGCATAGAGAAACACCATTATCAGTAATTAATTTAGAAAACATGTTAAAACTTGCAAAAATCGGTGCATTAATTTTGCCTGCAAACCCCGGATTTTATCATAATCCTGAAAAAATCAGTGAAATTATAGATTTTATTGTCGCGCGGATTTTAGATCATTTATCTGTTGAACATGATTTATTGGCTCGTTGGGGAGAAGGATAAAATTCTTTATCCAAAATTTGTCCTTGTGTATAAGGGCAAGTATTTGGAAATTCTTCAATGGGCAAACCGGTTTCATGTGTTGCCAATTCGACAGCTTCAGGATAAGCATCATTTATAGCATCTATAACAAAAGATTTTAAGCCCGGTTTTTTGCGTAACAAGATATGAATAGATATACGTTGTTCGATAATTGTTGATTTCCAACTTCGTCCATCAAATTCTCGCCATTTATCAGATAATTGCTGATACTGAAATTGCCATTTTAGTAAATGTGCCAATAAAATTCGCAACCGACTTGCTAATTCTCTATGGTCACTTTTTCCCATATCCTCTAGTTCCTCTAATAAATGTGCAATATCCAATTCGGCAAAACGTCTAGCTTTGAGTAAAACTGCGTTTTTATGCGCCCATTCTGTATAATTCTTATCATATAAGCTATTTAATTCAGTCATATTGTTTATTCTCTTCTAAAAGAAAAAAATCAGTTCTATGTTGTATTATAATATATCCACGATATAATAACTGTTAGTTGACTAGTAAATAAATTATCATTTTAATATTCGTTGTACTAAATCCAAAAATATTAATATGGAGTTCAAAGCGTAGCTTTGAACTCCAATCCTTCCCTAAATTCAATTATATAACATAATCATAATAAGTTAAATTAGTACAAAAAAAATCGACAGCTTCGCGGTCTTTTAAGGGCAAAGTGCTCAGGTCCACGCAACACTCGGTTTTAATTTCTATTTTGATTAACGCACAGTTGCGACAATTACGAAATGGTTATACTAGACGACCACGTGCTTTTCCTCATGCTTTATGTATGATAGGTTTACGTGACATTCGTGATTATCGAAATGTAAAAAATACCGCTGAAATTTTAATTAAGCGTCGAGATACGCATTTAGATCAGTTAGCAGACAAATTAACAGAACCAAGAGTAGAAAGAATCATTCAATCAATCTTAATTGGTGAAGAAACAGAGTTTGGATAATGGCTGGTTAATTATTTTTAGTCGTAAACCAATTGAAAACTTGATCTAAGTCAAAGCATAATATTAAAAAATACAATATAATTTAATTTTTGATGTTTAAAACATGGAAATTATTATGAGAAGTGTCTATAAAAAAATCGGTGGAAAAGAAGCAGTTGATGCAGCCGTTGATCGTTTTTATGAATATATGCTTTCAGATGAACGTGTGAAAGACTTTTTCACAGATGTCAATATGGATAAACAACGTCAACATCAAAAAGATTTCATTTCCTATGCTTTAGGTGCTGATGGCGGTTATAGTGGCAAAGATATGCGTGCCGCACATCAACCTCTTGTTGATCAGAAAGGTTTGTCGGATCTGCATTTTGACGCTACAGTAGAAAACTTAGTAAAAGCATTGCGAGATTTAAAGGTGCCTGAAGATATTATCGAAGAAGCCGGCAAAATTCTTGAAGGCACTCGAAATGATGTTTTGTGTCGTTAATTATAAAATAAGATTTTCTAACTTTTCCGCGTCTAATATTTCAATCTTATTATTATGAATTTTGATTAATTTTTTATCAGATAACTTTTTCAAAAGACGAGATAATGTTTCTGGTTTGATAGATAATCGAGATGCAATTACATTTTTTGGAACTTTACAATGAATAATATTAGAAGTGTTAGGTTTTTTATCTAATAAAAATGTAACTAAACGATATGTTGCATCATGCAATGATAGTCTATTGACTTCATTAACTAACCAATGTATTCTTTGACTCATTGCAGTCATTAATTGAAAACAAACATCTATAGATTCAGATAACATTTTTTTATAATGCTTTGCATCAATAGCAACTATTGTTACAGAATTTAGGGCAACCGCGCTGATTGGATATGTTTTTTTTCCCATCAGCATTATTGCTTCCGCAAAACTCTCTCCCGCATTAAATATAGTAAATATTTTTTCTTGTCCATTAGAAGCTACGTTAGTTAGTTTTATATTGCCAGATATTAATAAGAAAATTTGCTTGAATTCTTCCCCTTGAGAAAATAAAACTTCTGCTGTTTCTAATGTTTTTATACTCGTATAAGCTAGTATTTGCTTAAACTGTTTATCATCAAAAGCACTGAAAAGATGAGATTTACGCATTTCTAATTGAATATTTATCATGTTATATATATGTGTATTGCATAATTAATACAATTGATGTACAATCAATGTTAAATTAATTAAATTATTTGAGTTTGAAATGATTTTTGAATGGAACGATGAAAAAAATTTTTTATTAAAACAAACGCGAAATATTTGTTTTGAAGATGTTGTTGTAAGTATTCATAATGGAAAACTTTTAGATTTTGTTAAAAATCCCAGTTTAAATTATAATAATCAATATTGCATGATAATTGATATAGGAAATTATGCTTATGTAGTGCCATTTGTTAAGAATGGTGAAAATTTTTTCTTAAAAACAATTTATCCAAGCAGAAAAATGACAAAAAAATATTTAAAGGAATAGTTATGAGTAAAAAACTAATTGAATCTGAAGAAGAATTAAATATTATCAATGATGTTGAAGAAGAACGGTTTGAATCGATAACGGGTAATGAATTTGAAGAGCTAAAGCAATCTTTTCAAACAGCAGCTAAAAATACTATTGAAAAATTATCAAAAAGAAAATCAATTACTATTAGATTACTTGAAAATGACATAGATCGCTTAAAAGCGATTGCACTCAATGAGGGTATGCCTTATCAAACCTATATTTCTCATATGATCCATAAAATCACAACTGGTCAAATCAAAACTAGATAGGAATAAAAAATTATGAGAGATTCAAAGTTATCCGTACTATTCGCCACATCAGAAGCATATCCACTTGTTAAAACTGGTGGTTTAGCAGATGTCAGTGCTGCATTACCTAACGCTTTAAGAAATATGGGTATTGATGTTCGCTTATTATTGCCCGGTTATCCAGTTGTACTTGAACAGTTGTCTCTTATAGAAGTACATGAAAATATTAGGGTCTTTCCTTTGCAAGAGCCTGTGCGTTTATTAGCCGGTATAATGCCTGATGGAATTACGCCTGTTTATGTAGTTGAAGCTCCAACATTATATGAACGCGAAGGTGGTCCATATCAAGATACTAATGGTAAAAGTTGGTATGATAATCCATTACGTTTTGGAATACTTTCTAAAATTGCAGCTAAGTTTGGACAACATCATTTCTTGTTTAAACCACAATTAATTCATTGTAATGATTGGCAAACTGGCTTGACACCTGCTTTTTTAAATTTTGATTCTAAACGACAAGCTAAAACCTTGATGAGCATACATAATATGGCTTATCAAGGCGTTTTTGGACCAGAAATCGTACCCTTATTTGGTTTGCCGCCTGAAAGTTTTCATATGTCAGGATTAGAATATTATGGACAAGTATCCTTTCTAAAAGCAGGTTTATATTATTCTGATTGGATATCAACAGTCAGCCCTACTTATGCTAAAGAAATTCAAACTCCAGAATATGGTTGTGGTTTAGAGGGCTTATTAAGCCAGCGTCAAAATAAATTATCTGGAATTCTAAATGGTATTGATACTATGGCTTGGAATCCAGAAACTGATCCTTGCATCAAAAACCACTATAGCGTCAAAAAAATAGTAAATAAGATACGTAATACTCAAACTTTACGTACAGAACTAAATCTAGCCCCAACTACAGCACCATTACTTGGTATCATTACTCGTCTGGCAGAACAAAAAGGTATAGATTTATTAATACCTATAATTCCAAAGATTATTAAATCTGGTGCGCAAATAGTAATACTAGGTAGTGGAGATAAAGGTTTAGAAAGTAGTCTGCAAAATTTAGCAAACACTTATCCAAAACAAATTAGCGTCAACATTGGCTATGATGAAAAACTTGCACATCAAATTGAAGCGGCAGCTGATATGTTTCTAATGCCATCAAAATTTGAACCTTGTGGATTAAATCAAATTTATAGTATGCGCTATGGCACTATACCAATAGTGAGACGCACAGGCGGTTTAGCAGATACAGTCATAGATGCTAGCCTCGCAAACATTACAAATAAAACAGCAACTGGTTTTGTATTTGATGAAACCTCTCCTGATGCACTACTGCTGTGTATTCAACGCGCATTAAAATTATTTAGTGACAAGAAAAAATGGACTGGTTTACAAGTAAACGCTATGAGTCGTGATTTTAGTTGGCACAAACGCGCTGAGGAATATTATTCGCTTTATCAAAAGCTCTTATTTGATAATAGTTAATCTAATTGCAGTCTTTTTTTCCAAGACGTGGATTCTTTCCATCCGATTGCCCAATAAAGAAATACTGTATCAATTAATGCTATCAAAATTTTAATTACATATTTACTCATCGCAAGAGCAATTGCTTTCCAAAAACCCACAATTGGTGCCCACACAATAAGTGCGTATAATACAGTATCCAATCCTTGAGATAAAATTGTTGATGCATTATTTCTTAACCATAAATGACGACCATTAGTTTTTTTCTTAATCGTATCAAATATCCAAATATCAACACTTTGTGTAATTAAATATACAAATAGAGAACCAAACACAAAAATAGGGGTAAAACTGAATAAGACGTTCATGGCATTATGAACATTGTGAGAATATACCGTTTGCGATGGTAAAAATAATAGACTGATAAAAATCATCAGAACCATAATTATACTTATAAAAAATCCTAGTAATATTGCCCCTTGTGCTTCTTTACGACCATATTTTTCGCTTAATAAATCAGTTGCAAAATAAATACTAGAATAAAGTATAACCCCTAAACTGGTTTCCATACCAAAAATAACTGTTAATTTAGGACCTTGCAAGTTACTTAACATGATATTAAAAATTATAATAGCATATAAACCTTTTTTACCAAACAGTTTATAAAGTAATAATGTCAGAAATAAATCAAGAATAACTGTAAATAACCATAAGCCATCTTGAAAGGTGAAAATATTAATAAATTCAATCATATGATTTCATTGCAACCTAATTTGAGTTCAAAAGCCTACCGTTTGAAAAATCTATGGGGTTTGAGAAAACACATAGATTTAATAGTTAATTAAAAATTTTTTTTACATATTGAAACTTCTGTTAATAACCTTATGTATCTGGGCATGTCAATTTTCACGCCAAAGAGAACATTATAATGACGGTTGAGACTCAAAAAGAAACACTTGGTTTTCAAACAGAAATAAAACAATTATTAAATTTAATGATACATTCCTTGTATAGTAACAAGGAAATCTTTCTACGCGAATTAATTTCTAATGCTTCAGACGCCGCTGAAAAATTACGATTTGAAGCATTATCAAATGATTCTTTATTTGAAGGCGACGCTGAATTAAAAATTTGGATCGACTTTGATAAAGATGCCAAGACTATAAGCTTACGTGATAATGGTATCGGCATGTCACGTGAAGAAGTAATTGAAAATGTTGGTACAATTGCTAAATCAGGCACACAACAATTTTTCAAATCCTTAACTGGTGATCAAGAAAAGGATAGTCAGTTAATTGGTCAATTTGGGGTAGGTTTTTATTCCTCATTTATTGTGGCTGATAAAGTAACATTAATTACTCGTCGTGCAGGCTTAGACCCATCAGAAGCAGTACAATGGGAATCAGAAGGCGAAGGAACTTACAGTCTTGAAAATATAGATCGTAAACAACGTGGAACAGAAATTATATTACACCTAAAAGATGATGCTGATGAATTTTTGTCAGATTATCGTTTGCGTGACACCATTAAAAAATATTCTGATCATATTACCTTTCCAATTGTAATGTCAAAAGTTACAACTGATGAGGAAAAAGATGAAACTACTATTGAAGATGAAGTAGTAAATACAGCTACAGCATTATGGACATTATCTAAATCAGAAATATCTGATGAAGAATATACTGAATTTTATAAGCATATTTCCCATGACTTTGAAGCACCATTAGCACATATTCATAATAAAGTCGAAGGTAAAATGGAATATACAAGTTTATTGTTTATTCCAAGTCGTGCGCCTTTTGATTTATGGGATCGTAATCAGCGTCATGGTTTAAAACTTTATGTTCGACGTGTTTTTATTATGGATGATAATGAACACTTATTACCATCTTATTTACGTTTTGTGCGTGGTGTCATAGATACTAATGATTTACCCCTAAATGTTTCACGGGAAATTTTACAGCATAATAAGCAAATCGATTCTATTCGTGCTGGTATAGTTAAGAAAATACTTAGTAGTTTAGAAAGTATGGCGAAAACTGATAAATACGCTACTTTTTGGAAGGAATTTGGTAAAGTCTTTAAAGAAGGTGTGATTGATGACACTACTAATAAAGAGCGTATTGCTAAATTATTGCGTTTTTCAACTACCCATGATGATAACCCTACTCCTGTTATTTCATTAGAAGACTATATAGGGCGTATGAAAGATGGGCAAAATAAAATTTATTTTATAACTGCCGAAAGTTTTGCCGCTGCTAAAAATAGCCCGCATTTAGAAATTTTCCGTAAGAAAGGTATTGAAGTTTTATTATTGTCAGATCAAATTGATGAATGGTTAGGAACTCATCTAACTGAATTTGATGGTAAAATTTTACAATCAATCACTAAAGGTCAACTAGATTTAGGTGATTTAGAAGATGAAGCAGAGAAAAAAGAAGCTGAAAAGGCTACTGATGAATTAAAACCAATATTAGAACGTATTAAAAATGTTCTCACTGATAAAGTTAAAGATGTTCGAGTAACATATCGTTTAACTAATTCACCTGCATGTTTAGTAGCAGATGAACATGCAATGGATGCAAGTTTAGAACGATTATTAAAATCTGCTGGGCAAAGTATGCCTACTAGTAACCCAATTATAGAAATAAATCCTCAACATCCAATTATCCAAGCTTTAAAAGATGAAGAAGATGAAAATCGCTTTAATGATTGGTCAAATATTTTATTTGACCAAGCTTTATTAAGTGAAGGTGGGCAATTAGAAGATCCAGCAGAATTTGTTAATCGCTTGAATAATATGTTTTTATCATTAGGAAATTTATCATCTTCACCGATTTTAACAATTAATTAATTGAATTACTCTTCAATACTTGTTATAATATTCTGAGTAACAAGTTGGAGAGGTGTCCGAGCGGCTGAAGGAGCACGCCTGGAAAGCGTGTATACCTTAACAGGTATCGAGGGTTCGAATCCCTCTCTCTCCGCCAACAATATGGTGGTTGGTATTGGTCCCCTCGCAATGGCTTTATTGTGAATCCCGTCAGATCCGGAAGGAAGCAGCGGCAGCAATAAATACATGTGCCGGGGTGTGGCTGGTGCTGGCTGCCGCCCTATCTTCTATTCAAATTTTCTCATGGCTTATCAAGTATTAGCCCGTAAATGGCGACCCCGCTACTTTCCAGAAATGGTTGGGCAAACCCATGTCGTTCGAGCCTTGACAAACGCACTAGACAATGACCGTCTTCATCATGCTTATTTATTTACCGGTACACGCGGTGTAGGTAAAACTACAATTGCACGCATTTTTGCAAAGTCTTTAAATTGTGAAACTGGTGTTAGTGCTTATCCTTGTGGTAAATGTTCTACTTGTTGTGAGGTTAATGAAGGACGTTTTGTTGATTTAATCGAAGTTGATGCAGCGTCACGCACTAAAGTCGAAGATACTCGTGATTTATTAGATAATGTACAATATGCTCCAACGCGCGGACGTTATAAAGTATATTTAATTGATGAAGTACATATGTTATCTACTCATAGTTTCAATGCTTTGTTGAAAACTTTAGAAGAACCACCATCACATGTCAAGTTTATATTAGCAACCACCGATCCTCAAAAATTACCACCAACCATTTTATCCCGTTGTCTGCAATTTAATCTCAAACGTCTGCCAATTGAACAAATTCAACAACATTTACAAACAATCCTAGAAAAAGAAAATATTCCATCTGAAGTAACTGCATTAAATCAATTAGCACAAGCGGCTGATGGTAGTATGCGCGATGCTTTAAGTTTGTTAGATCAAGCAATTGCTTATGGTGCCGGCAAACTATTAAATGATGATGTTAGTAGTATGTTAGGTACGATGGATAAAAATCTGGTTTTAGAATTAGTCAAAAGACTTGCACAGTTTGATGCTAATGCTGTATTAGAACAAGTTGCTAATTTATCAGAACAAAATCCAGATTTTGTAATGGTTTTAGCTGATATATTATCCTTATTACAATCAGTGGCATTGGCACAGTTAGTGCAGCAAAAGCCTAATACTGATAATGAAGCAATTTTACAATTAGCAAAACAATTATCAGCAGAAGATGTACAATTATTTTATCAAATAGCCTTATTAGGACGACGTGATTTACCATTAGCTCCAGATCAACGTGGTGGTTTTGAAATGTTGATGTTGCGAATGTTAGCATTTCGCCCTAATACAATTAGTGTTAAACCAACACCAAAACCAACACCAACACCAACACCAACACCAACACCAACACCAACACCATCTAAGATTGGTAATGAATGGCATAATATAATCCATGAATTAGACTTAGAAGGTTTAATAAGACAACTGGCTTTACAATGTGAATTACAACGTGAAGGTAATACTTGGAACTTAATATTATCATCTGATCATAAACATCTATTAAGTAGAAGAAACAAATTAGAAGATAAAATAAAAGCAAAATATGGTGAATCACAAATTGTCAATATTCGTTTAGGGCAAATTAAGACAGAAACAGCAGCAACACAAGAACAGCGCGTTAAAGAAAATCATACACAATATGTAACAACGGCTATTAATGAAGATCCTTTTGTAGTGTTTTTTAAGGAAAAATGTGGAGCGCGTATATCAAATATAGAAGTTATCTAGTATTGTAGTGAGGTATTATTATGAATAAATTATGGTTAATATTACTAAGTTTTACGATAATCAATTATAGTTATGCTAATGAAGAAAATTGGTGGGATAGTTCTACTAAAGCAGTTGTAAATTTATGGAATACTACTAGCACTACAGAATTTGCAGAAGTCTGGGAAAATGTCACTCCAAAACTAAATGAAGTATTAGAACTTGAACAACAAGCTGAAACTACACCAGATAGCGTCTGGTTAGGTTTAGGCACCGACAAAGAAGATCTTAATCAAGAAATCAATCAGTTGCTTGATGAAGCTGTAGAAATTTTAAGTATTTCTAATACCAATAATATTCGAGAAGCTATTCGCGCTGAAGAAGAAAGAATTCGCGAAATGAAACAAGATATTGCTAAATATCATCAAGCTCAAATTACCGCTCCAGTTAATTCAACTTGGAAAACCACTATTGCTGATTATGAGGTTAAAATTAAGCAACTTACTGAATCAATTGAACAAAGCAATACTCATATAAGCAAGTTAAAAGCAGAATTTGCGCAAGAACTCTCCAATAAAGGCTTATCAATTTCAACAGAACAATTAGAAGTCTTATTATCAAGCGTAGTTGGAGATGATATTATTCAAAGTAGTATTGTGTATAATAATATTAAACAAATAAGTCAACAACTAATGATTTTGACAGAAAAAAGTGGTGAAGATATTAATATTAGTCAACGCTATTATGGTATGTACACAGTGCTATTAAAAATATTGTTGCATATGCAACAAAATTTCATTAATAAAATTGAAAATCAATATTTACCCAAAATCGCTAATATCATTATAGAAGTTAAAAATATTAACGTTACAACTGGTAATTTATTACGTTCTATACACGATAAAACTCATCGTAAACATTTATTTGCTAATCTGCAAGCTCAAAATTTAACTTTGCAAACAGCAGAATTATATAAAAAACACTTAATCAAACAAAGTTATAAAATTGTAAAAGCCATAAAAAAAACCCGTCAAGATTTACAGATTGCGCAAAATACCTATAAAACTGTTAGAATTGGCGGCGAATTAATTAATTTATTACGTTCTAGTAATAAATCATTTGAAATATTATTGAATATTCAGGTACCAGATTTACTGATATTTGAAAATAAGCAAATGAAACAGGAATTTGCAATACTTACTCAAAAACTTAGTCAATAAAGGATAGATATAATAATGAAGGGTGGAATTGGCGGCTTGATGAAGCAAGCTCAACAAATGAAAGCTAACTTTGAAACAGCACAACAAGAATTAGCTCAAATGGAAATAAATGGCGAATCCGGTGGTGGAATGGTGAAAATTACCATGACTGGGCGACATGATGTACGACGTGTTGAAATTGATAAAGAATTAATGACTGAAGATAAGGAAATGTTAGAAGATTTAGTAGCAGCCGCTATTAATGATGCGGTGCGTAAAGTCGAAAAAACCAGTCAAGAACAATTATCGGGAATGGGGCTTCCTGAAGGTATGAAATTACCATTTTAATATTATGAATAAACTTTGTCTAATACGAAGAAATAGATGGTTTAATACTCCGTTAGGGCAATGTTTATTAAATGAAGAAACTGCCGTATTAAAAAAATTTTTACCCAATTTATTTGGATATCATTTATTACAAATAGGCAGTGTAGGGCATGGGTGTTTATTTGAAAGCAGTCTGATTAGACACTCTTGTATATTAAATGACTTAATTGATCATCCAATTAAGAAATTTTCCAATGTCTATGGTTTAGCAGACTCTTTACCTTTTGCTCAAGATAGTCTTGATGTAGTCTTATTACCACATGTCTTAGAATTTGCAGAAAATCCACATGATGTTCTACGTGAAGTTGAACGTGTTTTAATTCCTGAAGCTTATGTTGTGATATTAGGATTTAATCCATTTAGTATTTGGGGATTAAGATCTAAATTACCAACTAAAACAGCACCTTGGTGTGGAAATTTTATCTCCTTATTACGTTTAAAAGATTGGCTAGCTTTACTAGGTTTTGAAGTAATACAACAAGAAAATCTAGGAAAAGTATATGTAGTGCTTGCCAAAAAACGTGTCGCAAATTTAACTCCTATACAGCCTAAATGGATTTTGAACAAAATGAATGACACAATTGTTGAAGCATTTACTGATGGTGCTTGTCGAGGCAACCCCGGAGCTGGAGGTTGGGGTGTCTTATTACGTTATAAAAACAATGAAAAACAATTATATGGCGGCGAACTTGATACAACTAATAATCGTATGGAATTATTAGCAGCTATTATGGCATTAGAAAATTTAAAACGTTCCTGTAATGTTTGTTTAACTACTGATTCTCAATATGTGAGAAAGGGTATCACTGAATGGATTCAAAATTGGATCAAACGCGATTGGAAAACAGCAAGTAAAAAGCCGGTTAAAAATGTCGATTTATGGCAACGTTTATATGCCGCTACTCAAAAACATCAGGTTGAATGGAAATGGGTAAAAGGGCATAGTGGGCATACTGAAAATGAAATGGTTGATGGTTTAGCAAATAAAGGTGTTGATTCAATATTACAATGAAATATCTATTTATAATCATAATTTTATCTATTAATGCAAATGCAAATGCAAATGAATCTTTACGTTTAACTGAATTAGCAGAACAAGAAATATTAGCAGGTAATGCTACTAATGGAATTTTATTAGCTTTAGAAGCATTACCTAAAAATATATATAAACCAGATAAACCATATGTAGTTGAGGCTGAAATTGCATTATTGAATGGGCTATTACAATTACATGAATATTATGAAAATTTTGATTTTTTCTCAACTGCGCTAGATTCTGAAAACAAATATGAAGTTAGTTTTTATACTGGTAATTATAGATGGCGACAAGCATTAGCAAATAAAGCCCATTGTGCGGCTTATGTGGAACAACATTTTAATGCTTCCGCAAGTAAGCGCGATGGTTATAGTATGGTAATCGTCTCATATGAGTCATCTAAAAAAGTTAGAAAATGGGCAAAGTGGTATGTTAAAAATATTGCAAAAACATTTAGTGTTCGTCAATATTTAGGTAAAGGAATATTAGTTGGTGGTTATGATGGGCGTGGCAATGGTAATTTAAAATATTTAAAAATGCCAGCAGTTTTATTGGAATCTTTATTTGCTACTAATCCAAAACATGCTAAATGGATTCACAATGAAGCTGAACAATTGCAGTTAGCTTTTATTTTATTTAAAAGTATCAGAAAATTTTTTCCACAGGGTGGGAGAATTTGTTTTAGTGTTGGGCACAAATATAAGTTTTATCCCAGTCATGATCAGGGAGCTAAAATTTATGGTGGTGGTAGAGAATCTGAATATGCTGAAATTATATTAAAACAAGCGCAAAGTCTTATAGAATATAAATTATTACAAGGTAATTTTGTTCCCCCATTAATAAAAAAATTGCAATATTTTGTTAAATCAAATTTAGATCTGCCAGCTTTAGAATTTGATGAAGCATTATATGATAAAACTAGTGAATTATTATTGAAATTATCTAGTCAACAATTAATTGATTACGCCAGAGAAATTATTCCACGTTGCAGTCTAACTCCAGAGCAACGTGAGAGATTTGCTTTGCCTAAATTAAAAAGCCAGATATTAATGGAATCAGGAGATAAACAGGCACGGGCAGGTAGGATTAAAGCAGCCATAAAAAAATTTAAACAAGCAAGTAAACTTGATCACTGTTTAAAGTTTAATCCAGAAGATAAGGCGCGTTGGATTGCTGCACAGGCTCAAATTTATAAAGCAGAAAAATTAGCTGAACAAATAAAAATGAAAGCGGCTAGGGCGAAATTTAGAAAAGCCATGCAGATTTATTCAAAGTTTAGAATTAATCCAGATAAAGAAACACGACGACTTGCTGCTGATGAATTAATTAAACAAGGTGAAAAATTAGCGGAAGCGGGAGAAGTTGAAACTGCTTTAATAAAGTTTCAAACAGCAAGAACAATTAATGCTAATTTAAAGTTTGATCCTGATGAAAAATTAAGAAACATTGCAATTAAGCCTTTAATAAGGAAAGGAATACAATCCTTACGGCAAGCTAATATAAAACAAGCATTAATTGTGAATATTAAATCACATGTTCTTGATCCAAAAGGTTTATATTTTGAAAAGTTTTGGAGTAGCCTCTGTTGGTATGGCAGTTTATATAGAAATGCTGCTTTAGTGATGAATGCTTGTAATAAAATAGTTGAGTTGCAACCAGAAAACGAATCTTATCGAGATAGTCGAGGTTTAGCAAGAGCATTAATAGGCGATTTTAAAGGCGCAATCTCAGATTTTGAATTTTATATTAAACATGCAAAATTGCAGCATAAGCTAGTACAACGAGAACAATGGTTAAATCAGCTTCGTGAGGGAACTAATCCGTTTACAGAAGCTGTTATTCAAAGATTATTAGGAAAATAGGGGCAATGGGGCTAAAGCCCCAGTTCCTGAAAGCCATTTGCCCGCAAGCGGCAAGAGTCACAGATTCCGCAAGCTTCTCCTTTTGAGTTTGGTTGATAGCATGATATTGTCATGCTATAGTCTATTCCTAATTCTATTCCTGTTTTTATTATTTCAGCTTTAGTTAAGTTAATCAATGGTGTATGTATCTTAAAGTTTTTCCCTTCAACTCCTGCTTTTGTGGCTAAGTTTGCCATTGTTTCAAAGGCTTTTATAAATTCTGGGCGGCAGTCTGGATAGCCTGAATAGTCAATAGCATTTACGCCTATAAATATATTATTAGCTGATAATACTTCTGCCCATCCTAGTGCTAAGCTTAGAAATACGGTGTTACGAGCTGGTACATAGGTAACTGGTATGTCATCAGTTATACCCTCAATAGGTACTTTAATGTTATTATCTGTTAAAGCAGAACCACCAATATCATTTAAGTTTAGATGAATGAATTTATGTTCAATAACACCTAATGTATTTGCTACTTTAGTAGCTGCTTCTAGTTCAACGCGATGACGTTGCCCATAATCAAAGCTGAGGGCGTAACAATCATAAGATTGTGATTTAGCAATGGCTAAGGTAGTGGCAGAATCTAATCCACCTGATAGTAATATAACGGCTTTTTTAGTCATTTGATGATTTTACAAAAAAATGAAAGAACAATCAGATATTTATAACGCTACTTTTATTGAGACATTATATGACAGTTATTTAGTCAATCCAATGAATGTTAGCGCGGAATGGCGTAGTTATTTTGAGCAGTTAGAACAAAAAAAACCAACAGCAACAGTATTAAAGACTGCTACTCTTACAAAACAAAGTGCAGTTTTACAATTAATTCATGCTTATCGTTTTCGAGGGCATCAACAAGCTAATTTAGATCCATTAAATTTACATCCTACTGCTAATATTGAGGAATTGTATCCTGAATATTATGGTTTTACTAAAACTGATATGCAGACTGTGTTTAATGTTGGTTCTTTATATGGTATTGAAAAAGCTACATTGTCTGAGATTCTGACGCGCTTAGAAACAATTTATTGTGGCAGTATTGGTGCTGAATATATGCACATCACTGATACTAAACAAAAGCGTTGGATTCAACAACGTTTAGAAGGTTCACTTGCTAAAGCTTATTTTAGTGTTGAAAAGAAATTACATATTTTAAGAGCCTTAAGTGCTGCACAGGGTTTGGAAGAGTTTTTACATACTAAATATATTGGACAAAAACGTTTTTCCCTTGAAGGTGGAGAAACTTTAATACCGTTATTAGATGAATTTATTCAACATTCAGGTCATTTAGGTGTTAAAGAAATTGTTCTTGGTATGGCGCATCGTGGGCGTTTAAATGTATTAGTCAATTTATTAGGTAAACGTACTAAAGATTTATTTTCTGAATTTGAGGGTAAGGTTGATAATCAGCAACTTGGTTCGGGTGATGTTAAATATCATTTAGGATATTCTTCTAATATCATGACTTCTGGTGGGCTTGTGCATTTGGTTATGGGCTTTAATCCTTCTCATTTGGAAATTATTAATCCTGTGATAGAAGGATCAGTGCGTGCCCGTCAAGAGCGACGTGGTGATACGGAACGTAATATGGTATTGCCGCTATTGATTCATGGAGATGCCGCTTTTGCTGGGCAAGGTGTGATTATGGAAACTTTGAATTTATCACAAACGCATGGTTATGGCACTGGGGGCACTGTACATATTATTATTAATAATCAAATTGGTTTTACTACTAGTGAGCCATTTGATTCGCGTTCAACTTTATATTGTACTGATGTAGTTAAAATGGTGCAAGCACCGATTTTTCATGTTAATGCTGATGATCCTGAAGCGGTATTGTTTGTTACTAAATTAGCATTAGATTATCGCATGAATTTTAAGAAAGATGTGGTAATTGATCTGATATGTTATCGTCGTCAGGGACATAATGAGGCTGATAATCCTTTTGTGACTCAGCCTATGATGTATAAAAAAATTGCTGAACATCCAACCACACAATCTCTTTATGCGCAGAGTTTATTAGAGCAAGGTATTATTGATACTGATGAAGCTGGGCGTTTATTAGATCAGCATCGCGCTGATTTAAAGACTAAGGATATTGTTTCTATAGCGCAACATCACTCTTTTAAAGAAGCAGTGAATTGGAAACAGTATATTGGAATTAATTGGATTGCAAAAACAAATACTCAAATTAGTCTTGAACAATTACAAAGTTTAATTAAAAAATTAACTACTATACCTGATGGATTTCAACTGAATCATGTTGTTGCTAAGTTGATAAAAGCTCGTCAACAAATGGCTATGGGTACTCTGCCTATAGATTGGGGTTGTGCTGAAACTTTGGCTTATGCTTCATTGTTAGAAGATGGTTATCCAATACGTTTATCTGGGCAGGATAGCGCACGTGGTACTTTTGCTCATCGTCATGCGGTGTTACATGATCAAAATAATGGTGATACATATATTCCATTGCAACATCTATCTGATAAACAAGCAAATTTTTTAGTTATTAATTCTTTACTGTCTGAGGCAGCCGTGCTTGGATTTGAGTATGGTTATAGTTCTTCTACTCCTAAAACTCTAGTTATTTGGGAAGCACAATTTGGTGATTTTGTTAATAATGCTCAAGTTGTGATAGATCAATTTTTAAGTTCATCTGAGGCTAAATGGCAACGTTATTGTGGTTTGGTATTGTTTTTACCACATGGTTATGATGGACAGGGGCCTGAGCATTCTTCAGCGCGATTAGAGCGTTTTTTATGGTTATGTGCAGAAGATAATATTCAGGTATGTATTCCTACAACACCGGCACAATTTTTCCATTTGTTAAGACGGCAAATGTTAAGGAAATATCGTAAACCTTTGATTATAATGACTCCTAAGAGTTTATTACGTCATAAACTTGCTGTTTCTCAGTTTGATGAGTTTACTGAGCAAGGTTTTCAAACGGTGATTGATGATATTGTAGAGCCAAAAGAAATTAAGCGGTTACTATTTTGTAGTGGTAAGGTTTATTATGATTTGTTAGAAGCGCGTCAACAACATGAATTAAAACATATCGGTATAATTCGTTTAGAGCAATTATATCCGTTTCCAGAACAGGCGATGGCAACAGTGTTAGCGCGTTATGAAGATGTTACGGATCGGGTTTGGGTACAAGAAGAACCGCGTAATCAAGGGGCATGGGAATATATACGTGCGCACCATTTAAATCTTGGGCATAGTCATGCACTTGAATATGTTGGACGTGCTGCATCAGCGTCACCGGCAGTGGGTTATTTGCAACTTCATCGCCAGCAGCGGCAACAGTTGATTGATGAGGCTTTATGCTATAATTAATGTTTATCAGCATAAATTAATTTAATTGGTCGCTATGTCTTATAAAATTATAGATCATCGTTATGATGTAGTTATTGTCGGTGCTGGTGGTGCCGGCTTAAGAGCTACTTTAGGTATGGCAGAAAAGGGTTTAATAACTGCTTGTATTACCAAAGTTTTTCCTACTCGTAGTCATACGGTTGCCGCTCAAGGGGGTATTAGTGCTTCATTGGGTAATATGGGTGAAGACGATTGGCGTTGGCATATGTATGATACGGTTAAAGGTTCTGATTGGTTGGGTGATCAGGATGCTATTGAATATATGTGTCGTGAAGCTGTTCCAGCAGTTATTGAGTTGGAACATTATGGTGTTCCATTTTCACGTACTGAGGATGGTAAAATTTATCAGCGTCCATTTGGTGGTATGACTACTAATTATGGCGAGGGTACTGCTCAACGCACTTGCGCTGCCGCTGATAGAACTGGTCATGCTATTTTACATACTCTTTATCAGCAATCATTGAAACATCACGCCGAATTTTTTATTGAGTATTTTGTACTTGATTTAATCATGGATGATGATGGTAGTTGTCGCGGAGTCATGGCTTTAAATATGGCTGATGGAACTATTCACCGTTTTAGTGCCCATATGGTAGTGTTAGCAACTGGTGGTTATGGGCGCACCTATTTGTCTTGTACCTCTGCTCATATTTGTACTGGTGATGGTAATGGAATGGCACTTCGTGCCGGTTTGCCATTACAAGATATGGAATTTATACAATTTCACCCTACAGGTATTTATGGTTCTGGATGTTTGATTAGTGAAGGTGTGCGTGGAGAGGGCGGATTTTTGATGAATTCTGAAGGTGAGCGATTTATGGAACGCTATGCTCCTCATGCTAAAGATTTAGCTTCACGTGATGTTGTAAGTCGCGCTATTACTATGGAATTACGTGCAGGGCGTGGTTTTGGCAAAAATAAAGATTATATTCATTTACACTTAGAACATCTAAGTTCAGACATAATTAATGAACGTTTACCCGGAATTGCAGAATTAGCCAAAATTTTCGCAGGCGTTGATGTTACTAAGCAACCAATTCCAGTTTTACCTACAGTTCATTACAATATGGGCGGCATTCCTACTAATCATTATGGCGAAGTTGTGACGCTGAAAGATGGCAATCCTGAACGAGTTGTTCCGGGATTAATGGCAATTGGAGAATGTGCTTGCGTCTCAGTTCATGGAGCCAACCGCTTAGGTTCTAATTCTTTACTCGACATAGTTGTATTTGGAAGAGCGGCAGCAATACGTTGTGCCCAAATAATGACACGCAAAGCTCCACATAAACCATTAGCAAAAAATGCTGGTGAACAATCTTTAGAACGCTTAGATAAATTACGCTATGCTAATGGCAATCAAAATACTGCTGCAATTCGCCAGAATATGCAACAAGTAATGCAAAACCATGCTTCGGTATTTAGAACTCAAGAGAGTTTGGAACAAGGAGCAGAAAAAATTGAACAAGTATATAACAGCTTTTCTGATGTAAAAGTAACAGATAGATCACTAATTTGGAACTCAGACTTAATTGAAACCTTAGAACTAGACAATTTACGTGGGCAAGCAGTAGTAGCGATGAACTCTGCTCTAAATCGCACCGAAAGTAGAGGCAGCCATGCCCGTGAAGATTATCCAAAGCGCGATGATGAAAATTGGCTAAAACACAGTTTAGCATGGCTAAATGCAGAAGGCAAAGTTGAGATTGATTATCGTGCAGTTCATATGTTTACCTTGACTAATGATGTTGAAGTTATTCCTCCTAAAGAGAGGGTTTATTGATGAGTACAACGAATTTTAAATAAATTTATTAGGTTTTATTATACTCGACATGGGAACGAGGAAATACTCTAAAAAAAAGTATTTCCCCCTTTAAAGGCAAAATGATATTTAGATTACCAGCATTGACGCTAATTCTTAATGTGCAGCCGCAAAATAATCACGAGTTAGTTTAAAAACCACAGGGCTGAGTAACAGCAATGCAATTAAATTAGGAATCGCCATTAAAGCATTCAGCGTATCCGCAACCAACCAGATAAATTCTAATTGACCAACTGCGCCAATTGGTATCACTATGATCCATAAGATTCTAAAAAATTTTATAGAATCAAATCCAAATAAATACTGCACACATTTTTCACCATAAAAACTCCAACCTAATAAAGTTGTAAATGCAAATACAGTTAAACCAAATGTTACAATATAGCCTCCAAAATTAGGCAAAGCATGTTCAAATGCAGCAGCAGATAAGGATGCGCCAGTAATACCAGTTGTCCAAACACCTGAAATAATAATTACTAAACCAGTAACAGTACACACAATAAGCGTATCAATGAATGTTTCTAACATGGCAATAACACCTTGTTTTACAGGACTATTAGTTGCCGCTGCGGCTTGAGCAATTGGTGCGCTACCCAAACCAGCTTCATTAGAAAAAATACCCCGTGCAACCCCAAAACGAATCGCAGCCCAAACAGTTGCTCCTACAAATCCGCCAGTAGCAGCAACTGGTGTAAAAGCACTAGTAATAATTAACTCTAAAGCGGCAGGAATTTCTGCTGAATGAATGAATAAAATACTTAAACTACCGCCTACATAAGCAACAGCCATAAAAGGTACCAATTTACCTGCTATGTCTGCAATCCTACGAATACCACCAATTAATACCGCTCCTACTAACACAGCCAATGTTACACCAGTTAGCCAATGAGGAATATTAAATGAAGAATTTAAGACATCAGCAACTGAATTTGCTTGTACTGTATTACCAATACCAAAACCTGCAATCATACCAAAAATGGCAAATGTGGTACCCAACCAAGCCCAATGACTCTTTAAACCATTTTTAATATAATACATTGGACCACCAATATGATTACCAGCTTTATCAGTTTCGCGATAATGTACAGCACATACAGCTTCAGCATATTTAGTTGCCATACCTAAGAAGGCGGTAAACCACATCCAAAATAAGGCTCCCGGCCCACCTAGAAAAATTGCTGTGGCTACACCGGCAATATTACCTGTACCAATAGTTGCCGCTAATGAAGTCATCAAAGCATTAAAAGGACTAATATCACCCTCACCACTATGCTTACGACCACGCCATAGCATGACAAAACCATAGATTAATTTACGAAAGGGTATCAATCGTAAACCTAACATTAAATAAATACCAGTACCTAAAATAAGTACCAACATTGGAGTGCCCCAAACAATAGCATTCAGTGCTTTAATATATTCGCTTAACAATTCCATAAATTATTTCTTTTTTTTATGAGGTAATAATATTAACTGTGTATTTGAGACCGAATCATGCCAAGCCCAAAAAAATCCCACTACTGTAATCCATGAGATTATTGCCATGAAAAAACGTATAGTCACTTGTTGCCAAGTAACCGCTTGTTCATTAGTTGATTGTAACTTAATTCGCCATGCTTTCATACCCACAGTTTGTCCACCACGTTTCCAAGATATTGAAAAATAGAAAAAACATACTATAAACAAATATAATTGATATAAAACGCTAATTTTTCCATTAGTAATTGGCATCACCAGAGCAGCAGCAAAAAATAATATTGAAAATAATAATAAAGTGTCATATATTATTGCAATAAAACGGCGTAACAAACTAATTTTAGAAATTTTTTCTACTAACATAATTAAAGGATTTTCATTTTTACATTAAGAAATGATATAATAAAATGGCATATTTATCTGATAATAGTGATAACGATACTGTTGTTGAAAAAGCACAACCAAAACTTAAACGACCAAAATTATATAAGGTTATCTTATTAAACGATGACTATACACCAATGGAATTTGTGGTTCATATATTAAAAATATTTTTTAATATGAATCAAGAAAAAGCCACTAATGTGATGTTACAAGTACATAGTCAAGGCAAAGGTATTTGTGGCACTTATAGTCGTGATATTGCTGAAACTAAAGTTGTTCAAATTAATAATTATGCTCGTGAAAATGAGCATCCTCTTATGTCTATAATGGAAGAAGTATAAGTGAGGCTTTAAATATGTTAAATAAAGAACTTGAACAAAACTTAAACAGTGTCTATAACATAGCGCGTCAACAACGACATGAATTTATCACAGTTGAACATTTATTATTATCATTATTAGAAAATAGTTCGGCTGTTAAAGTTTTAAATGCGTGTGGCGTGGAGATGGATTTACTTAAACAAGATTTATCTCAATTTTTAGAACAAATGATTCCGAAACTTCCGATAGATAGGCAAGAAGATATACAAACCACAATCGGTTTTCAACGAGTCATGCAAAGGGCTCTTTTTAATATACAATCATCTGGTAAAAAAGAAGTTAGCGGTGCCAATGTATTAGTAGCAATATTTTCAGAACGTGAATCACAGGCAGTCTATTTTCTCGATACACAAAATATTACCCGCCTCGATGCAGTCAATTTCATTTCTCATGGTATTTCAAAACTCAATGATAATGAAGAAAATCCTTTTTACGAAGAAGAGGATGAAGAATTTGAAGAAAAACCCAAAAAAAGTCCATTAGATACTTATGCTATTAATCTCAATGAACAAGCTAAAGCAGGAAAAATAGATCCATTAATAGGGCGAGACAAAGAGATTGAACGAACTCTACAAATTTTATGTCGTAGGCGTAAAAATAATCCTTTATATGTTGGTGAGGCAGGTGTAGGTAAAACCGCAGTTGCTGAAGGTTTAGCAAAGTTAATTGTAGATAAACAAGTTCCAACAATTTTAGCCGATAATATAATCTATTCCTTAGATGTAGGTGCATTATTAGCTGGTACTAAATATCGTGGTGATTTTGAAAAACGTTTAAAAGGTGTTTTATCTCAATTAAAACAACAAGAAGGTGCTGTTTTATTTATTGATGAAATTCATACTATAATTGGAGCTGGTTCAGCGTCTGGTAGCGCGGTAGATGCTTCAAATTTAATTAAACCGGGATTGGCATCTGGTGAATTGAAATGTATAGGATCAACTACTTACCAAGAATTTCGTGGAATTTTTGAAAAAGATCGAGCTTTATCACGCCGCTTTCAAAAAATCGACATCAATGAGCCTTCGGTTGAAGAAACCATAGAAATTTTAAAAGGCTTAAAGTCACGCTATGAAAAGCACCATCATATCAAATATTCTCCAAGTTCCTTATCTGCTGCCGCTGAATTATCTGCAAAATATATAAATGATAAACATTTACCTGATAAAGCAATTGATGTAATTGATGAAGCCGGAGCAACTCAACGTTTAAAGTTAAAACCTAAAAGCGTCATTGGTGTTACTGAGATTGAAAATCTGATAGCCAAAATTGCTCGAATTCCAGCTAAAAATGTATCGTTATCAGATAAGGAAACTCTTAGAAATCTGGAACGCGATTTAAAAATGGTGGTATATGGTCAAGATGATGCAATTAAAGGCTTAACCACCGCTATAAAAATGTCACGTTCTGGTATAGGTAATGAGGAAAAACCAGTAGGTTCATTTTTATTTGCAGGACCCACGGGAGTAGGTAAAACTGAAGTCACACGCCAATTAGCACGTATGATGGGCATCGAATTAATTCGCTTTGATATGTCAGAATATATGGAGCGGCATACTGTATCTCGTTTAATTGGTGCGCCTCCGGGTTATGTTGGTTTTGATCAAGGTGGTTTACTGACTGAAGCTGTTAATAAAAATCCTCATGCAGTTTTATTATTAGATGAAATCGAAAAAGCCCATCCTGATGTTTTTAATCTATTATTACAAGTAATGGATCATGGTGCATTGACGGATACTAATGGACGTAAAACCGATTTCCGTCAGGTAATTATTATCATGACAACTAATGCCGGTGCTGAACAGGCTAGCCGAGCATCAATAGGATTTAAAAGTCAAGATCATTCGACTGATGCAATGGAAGTAATTAAGCGCACATTTTCTCCTGAATTCCGCAATCGTTTAGATACAATTGTACAATTTAAAGCATTAAGCCCTGAACATATAGCGCATGTAGTTGATAAATTCATAATTGAATTAGAAAGTCAATTAGAAGCAAAACAAGTAACAATTGAAATCGATGAAGCAGCACGACGTTGGTTAGCCAAGCGAGGTTATGATCCTAAAATGGGAGCTAGACCAATGGCGCGTATAATCCAAGAAAGGATCAAAAAGCCATTAGCCGAAGAACTGCTATTTGGTAAATTGGAAAATGGTGGACATGTAAAAGTCCATGAACTTGATAATAAATTACATTTTGTGTTTGAAGAAAATGTAAAAACAGCGGAATTAGCTCAAAATTAATATAAATCTGACAGGTTTTTAAAACTTGTCAGCTTTAATCGCTGTATCATAAAAAATCCCCCCTAACCCCCCTTTAATAGGCGCGAAATTTTGGTTCTTATTTTTAATTTCTTAGCTTGTATTATAAATTTGTAACGATGATAATTGGGATGTACTTTTATCTTAAAAAGTAAACGATGATAAAATAGTTTAATAAAAGTATAGTCAAAAAAACTATTATCATCATTTACTATTTTAAATGGTTTTCCATTTTTAGGCTCTGAGTTAAAGATACACTTGAGAGTTTTTTTTTTAAAACCAGTAAGTGGATCCACCTCAATGCCAGAATATCTGAAATTTTTCATAATTTTACTTATGTTAAAATAAGCATTTAAAATATATTAATAATTTATTATGTTAAATATAACAGAAAAATTAGAACAAATCAAACAAGGTTGTTCTGAAATATTAGTTGAAGACGAATTACGTACTAAATTAGCAGCGGATAAGCCTTTACGTATTAAGGCTGGTTTTGATCCTACTGCTCCTGATCTACATTTAGGACATACGGTATTATTAAATAAACTACGAACTTTTCAACAATTAGGTCATAAAATTTTATTTTTAATTGGTGATTTTACTGGCATGATTGGTGATCCAACCGGCAAAAATGTCACTCGTCAAGCTTTATCACCTGAGCAAGTCATAGAAAATGCTCGCAGCTATCAAGAACAAATTTATAAGATTCTTGATCCAGATACAACTCAGATTTGTTTTAATTCTGAGTGGATGAATAAAATGTCAGCTAGCGATTTAATTCAGCTAGCGGCTAAACATACTGTTGCACGGATGTTAGAGCGCGATGATTTTCATAAGCGTTATACTAATGGGCAGGCTATTGCTATTCATGAGTTTTTATATCCATTAATTCAAGGCTATGATTCAGTAATGTTAAAAGCTGATGTTGAATTAGGCGGCACTGATCAGAAATTTAATTTATTGGTTGGGCGTGAATTGCAAAAAAGTGAGGGGCAAACTCCACAAGTCGTTTTAATGATGCCGATTTTAGAAGGCTTAGATGGTGTACAAAAAATGTCTAAATCTTTAAATAATTATATTGGTATTGATGAGCCAGCAAATGAGATGTTTGGTAAATTAATGTCAATTTCTGATACATTGATGTGGCGTTATATAGATTTATTGAGTTTTAAAACGCCGGTAGAAATTAGAAATTGGAAACAATCGGTAGATGATGGTGCAAATCCACGTGATATTAAGGTACAATTTGCTCAGGAAATTGTTGAACGTTTTCATAGTCGTGCAGCGGCAAAAGATGCTTATGAACAATTTGTAGCTAGGTTTAAAAAAGGGCAAATGCCAGCAGATATGCCAGAAATTACTTTAGTAGCACAACAAATACCGATTGCTAATTTACTCAAAGACGCTGGCTTAACTCCAAGCACATCAGATGCAATGCGTATGATTAAGCAAGGTGCGGTTAGAATTGATGGTGAGCGGGTTAGTGATCGTAATTTGAAAATTCCTAGTAATTCAGAACATGTTTATCAAGTCGGAAAACGTCGCTTTGCACGGGTTTCGGTGAGTGAGAAGTAATAATAATTAATGCAAAAATTTACAATTTTAACAGGTTTAGTAGCACCTTTGGATCGAGCAAATGTCGATACTGATGCTATTATTCCTAAACAGTTTTTAAAGTCCATTCATCGTAGTGGTTTTGGTCCAAATTTATTTGATGAGTGGCGGTATTTAGATCATGGTGAGCCGGGGCAAGATTGTACTAATCGCCCTTTAAATACTGATTTTATACTTAATCTGCCTCGTTATCAGGGCGCGGAAATTTTATTAGCGCGTCGTAATTTTGGTTGTGGTTCAAGTCGTGAACATGCGCCTTGGGCTTTGTTAGATTATGGTTTTCAGGCGGTTATCGCTCCTAGTTTTGCTGATATTTTTTATAATAATTGTTTTAAAAATGGTATTTTGCCAATTATTTTAGATGAAAATCAGCTTGATGGTTTGTTTAAGGCGGTTGAATCGACTCCAGATTATAAACTTACTATTGACTTAGAAACGCAAACTATAACTACTCCAAATGGGGAAGTTTTTAATTTTACAGTTGATGCTTTTAGAAAGCATTGTTTGATTAATGGTTTAGATGATATAGGAATAACTTTACAATATACTAATGAAATTACAGCCTATGAACAGCGGCGTAAACAAACGGAACCTTGGATATTTAATAAATGAAAACGATTGCAATTTTACCCGGTGATGGAATTGGTCCAGAGATAATAGCTGAGGCTATTAAGGTATTAGAAGTTTTACAACAAGATGGTTTAGATGTAGAGTTAGAACAAGCTTTGGTAGGCGGTGCTGCTATTGATGCTACTGGGCAGCCTTTACCAGCCGAAACTTTGGCTTTAGCAAAACAAGCTGATGCGGTTTTATTAGGCGCGGTAGGTGGATATAAATGGGAACAGTTAGATATTGCTATTCGCCCTGAAAAGGGTTTATTAGGTTTGCGTTCAGAACTTGAACTATTTGCTAATTTAAGACCAGCTTTGTTATTTCCTGAATTAGCTTCAGCGTCAACTTTAAAAGCTGAAGTGGTAGAGAATTTAGATCTACTAATAGTACGTGAATTAACTGGTGGTATTT
Source organism: Candidatus Marithrix sp. (assembly GCA_016744775.1). GTDB lineage: Bacteria > Pseudomonadota > Gammaproteobacteria > Beggiatoales > Beggiatoaceae > Marithrix. The sequence goes on along the minus strand of JADGDS010000001.1, from coordinate 242,470 downwards.
ATTTTGGGCAACCACGAGGTGTTCGTACTCTCGATAGTGGTGAAAGACAAGGTTTTAATACTTTAGTTTATAGTGAAACTGAAATTGAACGAATTGCGCGAGTAGCTTTTGATAGTGCTAATAAGCGAGATAAACGCCTTTGTTCTGTAGATAAAGCTAATGTATTAGAATCTACTGAGTTATGGCGTGAAGTGGTAACAACTGTGAGTAAGGATTATCCAGATGTGGAACTTAGTCATATGTATGTTGATAATGCTGCTATGCAATTGGTACGTGAACCTAAACAATTTGATGTGATAGTCACAACTAATATGTTTGGTGATATTTTGTCTGATCTTGCTTCTCAATTAACTGGTTCGATTGGGATGTTACCTTCTGCGTCTTTAGATGCTAATAATAAAGGTATGTATGAACCAATACATGGTTCAGCTCCTGATATTGCTGGAAAAAATCTTGCTAATCCTTTGGCTACAATTTTATCAGTTGCGATGTTATTACGTTATAGTTTTAATCAAGAGACATTTGCTGAACGAATTGAAAATGCTGTCAGTAAGGTTTTACAAGATGGTTTACGCACTCAAGATATTGTAAGTGAAAACACAAAATTAGTAACTACTAGTGAAATGGGTGATGCTGTAGTTGCAGCAGTTAAGGAAAATAAATGACTAAAAAGTTTAATGTTGCAGTAGTAGGTGCTACTGGTGCAGTTGGTGAAACCATGATTTCCATTTTGGAAGAGCGCGATTTTCCAGTGGATAATTTATATCCTTTAGCTAGTGAGCGTTCTGCTGGTAAGCGTATTCAGTTTAAAGGTAAATCTGTAGTTGTTGGTGATTTAGCTAAATTTGATTTTTCTAAGGCACAAATTGCTTTGTTTTCACCCGGTGCCTCAGTTTCAGCAATTTATGCACCGCGTGCTGGTGAAGCTGGTTGTGTCGTTATAGATAATACTTCACAATTTCGCCGTGATCCTGAGATTCCCTTGGTGGTGCCAGAAGTTAATCCTCATGCTATCGCTAACTATAAACCACGCAATATTATTGCAAATCCTAATTGTTCTACAATTCAAATGTTGGTAGCATTAAAGCCAATTTATGATGCAGTAGGAATTGAACGAATTAATGTTGCAACTTACCAATCAGTTTCAGGCACTGGTAAAGATGCGCTTGAAGAGCTTGCTAAGCAAACTGCTGATTTATTAAATGCTAAACCGATTACTGCGAAAGTTTATCCAAAACAAATAGCGTTTAATGCTTTACCACATATTGATGTTTTCATGGAAAATGGTTATACCAAGGAAGAAATGAAAATGGTGTGGGAAACGCAAAAGATTTTTGAGGATGATAAAATTTTAGTAAATCCTACTGCGGTTCGTATTCCGGTATTTTATGGGCATTCTGAAGCGGTGCATATTGAAACTCGTGAGAAAATTAGCGTCGAACATGCGCGTGAAGTGTTACAAAATGCTCCCGGTGTAGTTGTTGTGGATGAATATCCTACCGCAGTAACTGAAGGAGCTGGTACAGATCCGGTTTTTGTGGGGCGTATTCGTGAGGATATTTCACATCCACGTGGATTAAATTTATGGGTAGTTTCTGATAATATTCGTAAAGGTGCAGCACTAAATAGTGTGCAAATTGCAGAAATTTTAATACAAGACTATTTAGCTTAATTAATAAAGCCCCCCTAACCCCCCCTAAAGGGGGGGGGAATATATCCCCCCTTTAGGGGGTTAGGGGGGCTTATTTTTTAGAAGGAACCAAATTGATGATACATATAGTCTATGTAATAATAACCAGCTTTTTTATTGCAAATAGTTATGCTTTAGAATTAAGTCATATTACATTAAATTCTAAATTAAATGAAGCCTTAAATGCTGAAATAAAGGTTTTATCTATTCCGAAGAACAGTATTTCTAGTCTTAAAGTTCAACTTGCATCAACTAGTAATTTTAATAGAGCCGGTATTAAACCAGTCGCATTTTTAGAAAAACTACAATTTGCTATTGAAAATACTGATAATACTTCTGCTTTAATAAAAATTAAGAGTAAGGAAATCGTTAAGGAACGGGTATTAAATTTTTTAATTCAACTAAATTGGACAGGTGGGAGAATTTTACGTGAATATGCACTATTATTAGATCCACCATTATATAAGAAGAAAAAAAATGAGAATTCCTATCAGGTTACTCAGGATGATAGTTTATGGAAAATAGCAGATAAAACCCGTGGCAAGGGAAAAACTGTAAGACAGCAAATGTTGGATATATTTCAGAAAAATAAAAATGCTTTTGTTAGAAAAAATATGAACTTGCTTAGGGTTGGCGCAATATTAAAAATTCCAGATTGGAAAAATATCGAATCAACATATATAACTGATCGTGCAAGTTTAACTGAAAATATAGAAACCGCACCAGAAACAATTCAAGTAAAACAAAAAGTAGTAATGCCCCCGGTAGATTCATCACCACGATTGCATATTACTACGCCTAAAGCTGATGAAAAAATAGTTAATGATGCTGAAATTCAGACACAAAAATTAACAAAATTACGTGATCAAGTTAATCAACTGATAGAAAAAAATACTAGTATTGAATCTGAAAATGGTTATTTAAAGCAAAAATTATCAAAAAATCATGAATTGTTAGTAGCTATGAAGAAACAGTTGGATGACATGAATCGGATGGTTGTACTGCAAAATCAACAATTATCAGAATTGCAAGTCCAATTAAATAAACAGATAGATATAAATAATATACTAAATAAACAGCAACAGGAGAATAAAAATAATTTTATAGAAGTAACAACAGAATGGCTGAATTCACCTCTAGCTTGGTTAAGTATTGGTGCGATGACATTGTTATTATTGCTAATATTTTTCATTATTAAAATAATGCGTTCCAGTGATAGTGAATCCACAATAAATTATCAATTAGCGGCAAATGATTTTAGAAATGAGGATCAGTCTGATGATAATGATGATTTGTCAACTGGAATTACTGATGAATTAGAAAAGTATTTAAAAGGAGAATCAACTTTATCTTTAGAAGAAGAATTATTAGATGCTAATAAGGAAATTATTGTAGTAGAAGAGGAACTATTTGAAGCAGATGAAGAACCATTATCTTTGAGTGAAGAATGCTATTTTTCAGATTTTGATAATAATTATCCGTTAGAATTAGTAGCAGAAGATAGTGAAGTATCTTTGGATAATTTATTGAATTTAGAAAGTCAGTTGATAACAGACGATGAATTATCATCAGAAGATGAATTGTTTTTAAAGAGTATGGGTTATGATATAGATACTATGGATGATATGTTAGAAGAACTATCGCTTGCTAATGAATCTATACCTTTAAGAAGTTTAAATTACATTTATGAGAAAGAAGCCGTAAAATAGCGAAAATGTAGAGATTGAGTTTTCAATCTCTAGCCGTTATTAATTATTTAATCTTTTTCACAATTTCACCTGTCTCACCTTGACTATCTTTCCAACTCAATTTTACAGGTTCACCTATTTTGCCACCTTTAAATTTAAAAGAAAAATAAGGGTTAGAAGATATACCCATTCCCCAATTAGCTGACATTACAACTTTACCATTATGTTCAAAAGTTATTTCTTTAATAAAATGTGTTCTTGTCATTGGATGTTTCACTACTGCTTTCACTGTAGTAACATCACCTTTTACCATAGATAGAATACGTGTTCTAATTCTTGCCATCTTATACTCCTATACACAGCCACTAAGATTTACTGTTACTTGTTTACGTGCAGTATATAATTGATTATTTGTTTTGACCATTACAATTACATTACCAGTTTTACTAATTTTTACACGAGTTTTAATCCAAGGTAGAACATTATCAGCAAATTTAAATTCACCAAGTAATGGTACTGGATTAGTTTCTGATATAATGCTAATTGATTCTACTTTAGCTAAAGTTGTTTCAATTTCAATGCGAACAAATCTACCATTTTCAGCAGTAGCTGGAACTTTAATGGTTATATCAGAACTTTCTATTGCTTCTGAATCAGAATATAATTTATTTAAAACAGCGTCAACATTTTTAGATTCAAAGGCTATTTGTGGCCATTTTGCCATTACTGCTGATGGTAATGCCAAGGCTAGTATTCCACTAACGCTTTTTAAAATCGTTCTACGTGATAAACTCATCTATTAATCTCCTTATTTACTGTGGTGATTAAGCTTTTTATTAATTCTTTTTAGTAATTTCTTAGCTTCTGGTTGATTTGCATCTATCTTTAATGCTTGTTGGAAAGTAGCTTGCGCTAAAGAATAAGCTCCATTATGCCAATAAGCTATACCAAGAATAGTAAATAGTTTAGCATTATTAGTATCTAAACTCAAAGCGCGTTGAAAATAGGAAATACTTTCTTTTAAGCGATGTTGATTTAAATACAATGCTCCCAGTTTTAAATGAATAGCTAAGGATTTGTCATTTAGTTTTAATGCTTGCAGATAACTTTGTTCTGCCTGTTTCATTTTACCAGCTTTCCAATATTTATTACCATCTAAAATGAGTGTATCTATATTAGTTGCTTGTGCAAATATTGGTATCGTAATAAAAATTAAAATAATAATTTTTCGCATAATATTTCCAATATTCAAGGCTTAAATAAACCCTGAATATTAAGTAACTTTTATTTCATTGAACCTTTACCGTAACGAGCTTCATAGCCTTTACGAACCTGATCAATTGCATCTTTATTTAAGCCATCAAAGAACCAAGCATGACCTTTAATTGGTTTAAAGTATTTTTCAAGTAAATGTTCTGCTTCTTTGTCGCCGACTAATTCTTTTAGCTCAGGAATAAATTCAAAGTAAGTATGTTTTGCTACTTCATACATACCATGCCACCAAGCGTAATCAGGACCCATCATAGCAGCACCGTGACGAGCGCGACGACCTTCATGATGCCAAATTTCCCACCAAACCCATTCAATTGTTTCATCAAAAGGTGATGGAGTGATTTTACCAGTCTTTTTCAGTTCTGCCATAATCGCTGCAATTGGTTTAGCAAATTTATTATTATATAAATTAACTAAATCATCAAATTGTTTATAATGCCCTTTGATTACGCCGCTGGTATGACAAGCATTACATACCATTTCCATATTTTCACGTCGATCTTTCCAAGTCATAATTTCTATAACTGTACCACCTTTAGCGTCAGGATGATTAGGTTTATCACCTACTTTAGGTAAAGGCTTGCCTTCAGGTACATCATATTGATGATCATTATCTAAACGTACCAAATTAATTTTTTTAGAAATAGGAGTACGTAAATTCCAAGATATACGTTCACCGACATCATGAGTTTTTGGTAATAAAGGTGCTGCACTCATATGGCAAGTAGCACAAGTAGGAGCGGCACTATAATCAACACCTGCTACCCATTTATCAGAACCAAGATTCATTTCAGCAATACTGGCTTTATAAATAATACCATGCTTAGATTCTTCATAAATTTCTTTTTGTGGATGATCAGGACCTAAGTGACATTTACCACAAGTATCAGGAGTACGGGCTTGAGCGCGAGAAAACTTATGACGACCATGACATGCGGTACAAGCTCCACGTGAACCATCTGTATTTATGCGACCAATACCGGTATTTGGCCATGTATCAAGTGTGGGCTTACCTTTTTCATCAATCTCAATTTTATTACCATGACATTGCTTACATCCTACTGTTACAGCTTCTGGTCCACCAAGAACTTCGCCTAATAAATTATCTAAAGACGCTAAAATTTCAGCAGCACTGGAATGATGAGAACGTTGAAATTCCTTCGATTCAGCTTGATGACATTTAGAACAGTCTTTTGGACTGACAATCACAGCTACATATTGACCTTCATGTAAAAAAGCATCTTTCTCAGTCTTTTCTGCTTGATGGCAATCAAGACAATTTACACCACTTTGACCATGTTGACTATTATTCCATTGGTGATAAATACCCGGTGTTTCTGTCATGTGACAATTTATACAAAATTGTCCTTCCTTCTTACCCCAATCTACTCCAATTTTACCAGCTGGGCGAGCTGCATTTGCCATTCCTGAAAATAATATTAGTAAACCTACGAATATTATACCTATATTTTTAATGTATTTTCGGATGATCACAAATCGTCCTCCTATATGAATAGTGAAATATTTATTAGCTTACTATCATAACAATAAAAATATATTTTAGCAATTTTTTTTACTTTTTTATAAAAAAATATTTATTTTTCAATCTATTATACTTTTTAAAAAGTAATAAAAACCATTAATTAGTAATTGTTTAATTAATGATAATAATTATTATTAATATTAATTACTGGAAATATAACATATTGAAATTACATATATATTTAATTAAATGATTATCTATTGATATTATAATATTCTAATATTGTGAGATAAAAATATGATTATAATTTTTATTGCAGTTTTTGATAAAGTTGATTAAACTAGCAAACTGATAGATTTATCTTAATTAAGTATTATTTTATATATAAAAAGAAGGTAACAATATGTTGAGTCAAATACTAAGGTATATATTATTTTCTATAATTGGGCTGATTTTCAGCCTTCCAGTTATGGCGGTAGATATAAATACATTGATGTTAGTTAATACTTGTGTAGGTTGTCATGGTCCTAATGGATCTAGTTTGGGTCCAGCAACACCGTCTATTGCTGGAATGTCTAAATTTGCTTTTATTCAAGCAATGCAGGAAGCAAAACGTAATGAACGTCCAACTACTATTATGGGACGTTTAGCACGCGGTTATACGGATGAAGATATTGAAACTATGGCTGATTTCTTTTCTGAACAAAAACTTGTAGTTTATCCGCAACAAGTAAATGCCGAAAAAGCTAAGAAAGGTGCAAGACTTCATAAATATTATTGTGAAAGTTGTCATAGAGATAATGGTCGAAAAGATGAACATAATTCCGGTATTCTTGCTGGACAATGGATGCCTTACCTGAAAATTAGCTTATTAGAATTTTTATCTGATCGCCCTGCTCCTACTAAGATGAATAAACGTTTAGAATTCATAGCTGAAAGTTATGGCAAAGATAGTATTGATGAATTGGTTCACTTTTACGCTAGTCAAAAAGAACAATAAGGAATAAAATATGTCAAATCTAAGTAGAAGACAATTTGTAACTATAGCGGCAGGTAGTGTAGCTGCTGCTGCTATGGTAAGTTTTCCATTTATAGCACGAGGTGCTAATCAAAAAGTGGTTGTAATTGGTGGTGGTTCAGGTGGTGTTATTGCCGCTAAATATATTCGTATGGCGGATCCGACTATTGATGTGACGCTGATTGAACAAAATAAGTATTACCATACTTGTTTTATGAGTAATGAAGTCTTAAGCGGTGAACGCACAATAGATTCTATTAAGTTTAGCTATAAAGGTTTAAACAAATACGGCATCAATTTTATTTATAGTAGAGCAATTAATATTGATCCTGTAGCTAAAACGATTCGTCTTGCTGGTGGAGAAGAAGTTGCTTTTGATAAATTAATTGTGTCACCGGGTGTTGAGTTTAAGTGGGATGCTATTGATGGTTATAATGCTGAGGTTGCAGAAAAAATACCTCATGCTTGGAAGGCTGGATCACAAACTGTTACTTTAAGAAAACAGTTAGAAGAGATGAAAGATGGTGGTACGGTAATTATTTCTGCACCACCTAAGCCATTTCGTTGTCCCCCCGGACCCTATGAACGTGCTAGTCAGATAGCTAATTATTTTAAACATCATAAGCCAAAATCAAAGATATTGCTGTTTGATGCCAATCAAGCTTTTTCTAAACAAGGTTTGTTTACTCAAGGATGGGAAAAGATGTATGGATATGGCACCGATAATAGTATGATCGAATGGATTCCTTCTCATGAAGAAGGTGAAGTCGTCGGAGTCAATGTTAAGGCAAATGCAGTTATTGCTGGTGAATTTGAAGATGAATATTCAGCAGATGTTCTAAATATAATTCCTCCACAAACCGCAGCTAAAATTGCTATTGATAGTGGTTTAACAAATGATAGTGGTTGGTGCCCAGTGAATCAGAAGACATTTGAATCAAGCTTGCATAAAGATATTTATGTTATTGGTGATGCTTGTATAGCTGGTCCGATGCCTAAATCAGCTTATGCGGCTAATACTCAAGCAAAAGTATGTGCTGAAGCCATTTTATCTGAATTGCAAGGGCGAGAAATGGCAACACCATCTTATGTTAATACCTGTTATAGTGTTGTAGGAGATGATTTTGGTATTTCGGTAGCGGCTGTTTATCGCTTGGAAAATGGTAAGATAGTATCAGTTAAAGATTCTGGTGGCATTTCACCTTTAGATGCTTCAGCACAAACCAGAAAATATGAAGTGGCTTATGCTCATAGTTGGTTTAATAATATTACTGATGAGATGTTTAATTAACTTAGTTAGCTTGTCCGAAGTACCTATACTAAATTTCCCCTAACGGGGAAATTTAAAACTTAGCGTTTCTTAGGAAAATATTCCGTCCAATAACTAGCTAAATCATACCCTTTGAGCTTGAAACTAATACCAAATCTTAATTCTTTTCTGCCAAGTTCAGTTGTAGTGCCACGGTTTTGTTCAATTTGATAAATTTGAGGTATTTTATTTAATATCTCAATCAGAGCTGTTGGATTCTGGCTATAACCTTCAAATTTAATTTTACCACCTTCAATTCTAAAACCAACTAGCCAGCTATCTTCTGGAATCATTTGATTTAAACTATTTAAGATGATGATTAGAGGTTGATTTGGAAAATTTGTAATTGCCCCAATATTTTCCTTTATTTCACCAACTTCTGCTCGTAATCTACTAATGTTTAATGTACGTTTTTTTAGTTTAACTAATTGTTCTTCTAAGCCCTTTTTATAATCTATAGCATAACTCGCACCTCCGCCTAAGCTTGCCACTACTAATAAAATTAGTAAACTAATCCTAGTAGTGTTCTTTTTCTTAACTTTATTACTTAAAAAAGCTGATGCACTAGGTGGTGTAAAGGCATAATCATAAGCTTTTGGCGGTAATTTAGTTAATTTGTTCCAATCTTTTAAATTGGTTTTCCAGTTTTGTTGTATGTCACGAAATGTTAATAGAGCTTCTTCAAACTGCTCCTCAAAATTCTGATTTTCACGATCTATCTTAGGTACATGTAACCAATTTTTAATGACACCAGATGACCATTCTACGCCTGTTATATTATTATTATCTTCATCATAAACAAAATATGGCGTTGATTTCTTCGGAGGAAAAGCAATTAAAGGGCGGGGTATTATGCAACGCAGAAACAAGCCTACCTGTTTAAAAGCTTGCCATAATTCTTCGGCGCGTTTTAGTGGCAACCATAAAGCAATAGTTCGCTCTCCCTCTAAAGGAGCTTGTACTGCTAACAATAGTGGTTCAGTGACTCCGGGCAATAAAGTTTCCCTTTGTAAATTAACGACATTTTCAAGATTTTGAGCCGCTATTGCCGGTAAATTTAAACTAGTTGCTACAAATTCTGAACTAGGTAATGTTAAAGCAATGTGCTGCCTTTTTGCTCTTGAAGGTAATAAGCGTCGTGCAGCAGTTGCAATTTCTATTGGCGTTAATTTAACTATAGAGTCATCTGATTTAATTATGGACTGATTACGTTTACCAATTAATAATTTATTATTATGTATAATTAAATTGAATTTACAGTAATCAGATTTTTTCCATTGCTTTTTAAATGATTGTTTTTTCTTTTTAAACAGCTTCATATTTAATTATTATAGATCTTTGTATCTAAAGCCCCTTCGCTTTTAGCAATTACCACGGTTGCAGTTGCATCACCTGTTACATTGACTGCTGTACGTATCATGTCTAATAAACGATCAACCCCAATAATTAAAGCAATTCCTTCTACAGGTAATCCAACTTGATTTAGTACCATTGCTAACATAATTAATCCAACACCGGGTACTCCTGCGGTTCCTATTGAGGCTAAAGTGGCTGTTAAAATTACTAGCAAATAATCACTGATTGCTAAATCTATACCATAGACATTGGCAATAAATACTGTAGCAACCCCTTGCATAATCGCTGTACCATCCATGTTGATAGTTGCTCCAAGCGGAATGGTAAATGATGCTACTGAATTATCTACTCCTAATTTTTTTTCAGTGTTTTGAATATTAAATGGAATTGTAGCATTGCTACTAGCGGTACTAAAGGCAAATATTTGTACGCTGCGCATTTTTCTTAAAAAAGTGCTAATGCTTAAACCTGATAATGATTTTAATAACAGTGGATAAACAATTAAGGCATGTATTATTAATGCTGAAACTACAACCATAAAATAAGATAATAAGGGTTTTATTACGTCAAATCCCTGCAAAGCAAAAGTTTTTGCAATTAAGCTAAATATTCCTATAGGGGCTAACTTCATTAAAATCATTACCAATTGCATGATAATATCGTTATAGTCATTGAATTGTTGTTCAATACGTTTACCAGCATCACCTGCCATGACAATCGCAATTCCAAGCAACAAGGAAAATAGGATCAAAGGTAACATTTCGCCTTTTGCCATTGCTTCAATAGGATTGGTAGGAACTAAATTAATGATGGTATCAGCAAGAGAAGGGCTTTCTTTTGGAATAAAAGTTTGAATATTAGTTGAAGAAATTTCAAAACCTTGACCGGGGGCAGCTATTGTTGCTATACTTAATGCAATAGTAATTGCAATAGCTGTGGTAGCTAAATAGAATAATAAAGCTTTACCGCCTAAACGACCTAATTTATTAATATCACCTAAAGCGGCAACACCACATACTAATGAGACAAATACCAGTGGTACAACCAACATTTTCAGTGAACTTACAAAAATTGCACCAATAACATGGAACACATTGCCAACTAAAAATTCACTGACAAATGAATGATCCATAAAAAACTGATTAAAAATACCACCTAAAATGGCACCTAAGATCATTGCAAATAAAATTGCAGTAGTTAAATTTTTTGTATTCATAGTTGTGTTTAAAGTAAAATATATAAAATTGTAACAAATTTTCAATCATAAGGAATTATAAATATGTTAAATCTTAGTGAAGTTATGATGGAACATCATGAACTAAATAATTTTGAAGACTTAGTCAAAGTAATTAAACAAAAGGCTGAAACCAGTGGTGAGCGTTTTTTTCGTATGGATGTACGCCCAAGTTATCCAGATACACCCGAAAATTGGGAAGATCGTTTAGAAGCTGCTTTTTATTAATGGTGATTAGATTATGTTGTGGCAAGAAGAAAATTCTGAAGTAGATAAAATTATATCTACAAATATTGTAGATTTAGTATTTGATATTAATTGTACTTGTCTGTCATTAGATCATGCTTATGCTTTGTCTGAAGCAATTATTCAAGCATTACCGTGGTTTAACAATGAGGCAGATGTGGGTTTACATTTAATTCATGGAGCTGAATCAGGTAATGGTTGGTATCGCCCAGCTGATAGTATTTTATATTTATCGCGTCGTACTAAATTGACGCTACGTGTTCCTGAACATCGCATTGCTGATGCACAAGTATTAACTGGCATGACATTAGATATTAGTGGCTATTCTTTAACAATTGGTGCCGCTAAACAAAAACCATTAATACAAATGCCAGTATTATTTGCACGACATATAATTGCCAATCCTGAGCAAGATGAGGATGCTTTTATAGAATCTGTGGTTGCTGAGTTAAAAAATATGGATATTGAATGTCGTAAGGCATTATGTGGCAAAACTAATATTGTGAAATTAGCAGAAACAGAATTATTTACTCGTAGCTTAATGATTGCAGATATGGAAGCGAATGATTCAATTCGTTTGCAACAACAAGGTATAGGTGAAGGTAGAAAAATGGGTTGTGGTTTGTTTATTCCTCATAAAGATATTAAGGCTGTAAATCCTGATCAGAGTAATTGATTAACTAGTAGGTTGGGCTGACGATAGGAAGCCCAACGAATCGTGGAATAATTGTGTTGTGTTGGGCTTCCTATCGTCAGCCCAACCTACTAGTTTAATTCCTAATTTCTTGAATTCCAAGTTCTCGATGTCGTACTAATACACCATATTTCTGTTGTTTACTAAAATGTTGTGCCAATTGTTCTGCTAAATATACTGAGCGATGTTGCCCACCTGTACAACCTATTGCTACTGTTAAATAACTTCTATTATCAGAAACAAATTCTGGAATCCATGTTTCTAAAAAAGTTAAGATATGTTGATACATTTTATCCACTTTTGGATATTGTTGTAAAAATTCAATTACATTATTATCACGCCCAGTAAATTTCTTTAAATCTTTTTCCCAATGAGGGTTGGGTAAACAACGTACATCAAACACAAAATCGGTATCAAATGGTATTCCATGTTTAAAACCAAATGAGCGAACTAGTAAAGATAATCCTTGTTTGGGACGTAATTCAATGGCTTTATGAATTGTATTACGTAATTGATGAATATGAGTGTGACTAGTATTAATACGAAGATCAGCTATATCAGCTAATGGTTGAATTAATTGACGTTCATATTTAACCGCTTCTTCTAAGGATAAATCTTTGCGAGTTAATGGATGTTTACGGCGTGTTTCACTAAAACGCTTTAGTAATTCGCGATGATCAGCTTCAATAAATAATATTTGATAGGAAATTGTGGTGACGCTGAGAGTTTTTAATAGTACTTTGACATCATATTCTTCTGTAATAGTACGTGCATCTACTCCTACAGCAAAACTGTTTGATTGGTTTTGTTGCTTATTAATATGTTCAATAAAAGCTGGTAATAAACCTACTGGTAAGTTGTCAACACAACTGATACCCATATCTTCCAGACTATTTAAAACTATTGTTTTACCTGATCCTGACAAACCAGTTACAATTACAAGTTTCATTTTAATTACTGCCTAAATCCCCCTAATCGGGGGAATTTTACTTAATAGCGATAATGCTCGGGTTTATAAGGTCCATCTATGGATATATTTAAATATTCCGCTTGTTCTGGAGTTAATGCAGTTAAATGTGCATTTAAGCGTTCTAAGTGCATATGTGCTACTTTTTCATCCAGATGCTTAGGTAATACATAAACCTTATTTTCATATTTATCAGCATTATGCCATATTTCTATTTGCGCAAGCACTTGATTAGTAAAAGAATTTGACATTACAAAGCTAGGATGTCCTGTAGCGCATCCTAAGTTTACTAAACGCCCTTCTGCTAATAAAATTATGCGTTTACCATCTGGGAAAATGATATGATCAACTTGCGGTTTAATGTTTTCCCATTCATATTCACGTAAAGCTGCAACTTCAATTTCTGAATCAAAATGTCCAATATTACACACAATCGCTTGATCTTTCATTTGCTTCATGTGTTCATGGGTGATGACATTTATATTACCAGTTGTAGTAACAAAAATATCACCTAAAGCAGCCGCTTCTTCCATAGTTACAACGCGATAACCTTCCATAGCCGCTTGTAAAGCACAAATAGGATCAATTTCTGTAACCCACACAGTAGCACCTAAACCGCGAAATGCTTGAGCGCAACCTTTACCAACATCACCATAACCTAAAACTACGCCAGTTTTACCAGCTATCATTACATCTGTGGCGCGTTTAATACCATCCATTAAGGATTCACGACAACCATATAAATTATCAAATTTAGATTTGGTTACAGAATCATTAACATTAAATGCAGGAACTTTTAGTGAACCATCTTTCATCATTTCATACAAACGATGTACACCAGTAGTAGTTTCTTCAGATAAACCCTTAATATTTTCTAATAAATCAGGATATTTATCGTGCATGATTTGAGTTAAATCACCGCCATCATCTAAAATCATATTTGGACGCCAATCATTTGGTCCAAAAATTGTTTGTTCTATGCACCACCAAAATTCTTCATCAGTTTCACCTTTCCAAGCAAAGACTGGAATATCTTGATCAGCGATAGCTGCTGCTGCATGATCCTGAGTTGAAAAGATATTGCATGATGACCAACGTACTTCGGCTCCTAATGCTATTAAAGTTTCAATTAAAACTGCTGTTTGTACAGTCATATGTAAACAACCAGCAATGCGAGCATCTTTTAGTGGTTTTTCATCACCATATTCTGTTCTTAATTGCATTAAACCGGGCATTTCGGTTTCTGCAATTCTAATTTCTTGATGCCCCCATTTAGCTAAATTAATATCAGCAATTTTATAATCAGGTTCTACATTTATTATAGGTTGTGTACTCATATATATATTTTTTTTAGTAAATTAAAAAATTAAGCTTTAGCAGCTTCGCGTAAAATGTCAGCTTTATCAGTACGTTCCCATGTAAATTGAGATTCTTCACGTCCAAAATGACCATAGGCAGCAGTATCAGCATAAATTGGATGTAATAAATCTAACATTGCGATTAAACCACGTGGGCGTAAATCAAAATGTTCACGTACTAATTCAGTCATACGAATTTCATCAATGATACCAGTACCAAAAGTTTCAACACGAATAGATGTTGGCTCAGCAACCCCAATAGCATAAGAAACTTGAATTTCACAACGTTCTGCTAAACCAGCGGCAACAATGTTTTTTGCAACATAGCGGCAAGCATAAGCGGCTGATCTATCAACTTTAGAAGGATCTTTACCAGAAAACGCTCCACCACCATGTCGCGCCATACCACCATAAGTATCGACAATAATTTTACGCCCTGTTAGACCGCAATCGCCTACTGGTCCACCAATTACAAAACGTCCAGTTGGATTAATATAAATGCTTGTATCTTTATCAATCCATTGTTCTGGCAATACAGGTTTAATAATTTCATCCATCACTGCTTCACGCAGAACTTTATTATCAATTTCAGGATTATGTTGAGTTGATAATACTATAGCATCAATACCTACTGGTTTATCATCAACATAACGGAATGTCACCTGACTTTTAGCATCTGGGCGTAACCAAGTTAAAGTACCATTTTTACGCACTTCAGATTGGCGTTTTACTAAACGGTGTGCATAAGTAATTGGAGCAGGCATTAAAACATCAGTTTCATTACTAGCATAACCAAACATTAAACCTTGATCACCAGCACCTTGTTCATGATCGTTAGTTTCATCTACACCCATAGCAATATCATCTGATTGCTTACCCAGAGCAGATAATACTGCGCAAGATGCGGCATCAAAACCAACATCTGAACTGTTATAACCGACATTTTTTACGGTTTCACGAACAATTTCTTCAACTTCAATTTGAGCATTAGTTCTAACTTCTCCGGCTACGACTACCATACCGGTTTTAACTAAAGTTTCGCAAGCAACGCGCGAATTAGCATCTTGTGCTAATAAAGCATCTAAGATAGCATCAGAAATTTGATCAGATAATTTATCTGGATGACCCTCTGACACTGATTCAGAGGTAAAAAGTAAGGTATTAGACATAATATTTATTTTAATTTGGCGTAACTAATCAATTATAGCATAAATGTTTATGCTATTTTCATGCACAAAATATTTTTATTAGCTAATAATGTTATAATTTGAACTACTGACTGGTTGGGAAGCGTTAAACCGCATGAAGACTATTTTGCCTTGAAAAACGATTAATCCCTTTATTGATAAGGGTTTGAGCATGAAGACTACTTTGGAATTGTTGGGCTTCCGTTGGTCAGCCCAACCTACAGAATATTTGTAATTAAATCATAATTATGAGGAAAATTATTTATGCAAGAAGCTATACATTATTTCTCGTTCCCACGCTCCAGCGTGGTAACGCATGTACAGACGCTCCAGCGTCAAGTGTTTTTTTGTACTGGGTAATTTCAGTGGTTTTACTCGGCGCTGGAGCGCCGATACATGCGTTACCACGCTGGAGCGTGGGAACGAGAAAATTCCTTACATGATTATCTTTAATATTGGAGAAATAAATGAAATTTGATTGGCTGATTGTAGGAGCTGGTTTTACTGGAAGCGTATTAGCAGAGCGTATTGCTTCTCAATTGAATCAAAAAGTTTTAATTGTTGAACAACGAGATCATATTGCTGGTAATGCTTATGATTATTATGATAAACAAGGTATATTGGTACATAAATATGGACCCCATATTTTTCATGCTAATGCACAGTATATTTGGGATTATTTAGCTCAATTTACCGAATGGCGAAGTTATTATCATCAGGTTTTAGGAGTTATTGATGGTAAAGAGGTACCAATTCCTTTTAATTTAAATACTTTATCTGCTTTATTTCCAAGCCATTATGCTGATAAATTATCACAACAATTAATTGAAGAATATGGCTTTAATGTTAAAGTGCCTATTTTGAAAATTCGTGAAACAGCTAAAAATAATGACTTAAAATTTTTAGCTGATTATATTTATGATAATGTTTTTCATAAATATACATTAAAACAATGGGAATTAAAACCAGAAGAATTAGCACCATCAGTAACAGCGCGTGTGCCAATTTATATTAGTCGCGATAATCGTTATTTTCAAGATAGCTATCAAGGTTTACCTAAACATGGTTATACCAGCTTATTTAGGAACATGCTAAATCATCCTAATATCAAAGTGTTATTAAACACATCATACCAAGAAATCATGAAAGATATTCAATATAAACGCATGATTTTCACTGGACCAATTGACGAATTTTTTGAACATACACATGGAGAATTGCCTTATCGTAGCTTAGATTTTAAGTTCCATTATACAGAACAAGATCAAATGCAAGCGGTTGGAACAGTTAATTATCCGAATGAATATAATTATACTAGAATCACAGAATTTAAACACTTAACTGGTCAACGTAGTTATGGCAGTAGCTATATAGAGGAATATCCACAAGCCTATAAACGTGGAGAAAATACTCCTTATTATCCGATTCCAAAAGATGAATATAAGGCATTATATAAAAAGTATCAGCAAGAAGCAGAAAAACTGAAAGGAGAAGTATTATTTGCTGGGCGTTTAGCGGAATATCAATATTATAATATGGATCAAGCGGTTGCGCGAGCTTTGCATTTGTTTGATAAGCATGTGGTGACTTCTTAGATTAGGAACGTGCATGAAATAAAATGCGCAACAAAACCTGACAGGTTTTAAAAACCTGTCAGGTTTATCTAAAAGTTGACTACATTATTTTCAACCCACCATAAACTCAGCGACAACTAACTCGCCACGCATCTAAATCAAGATTCTTCTTCAGCCAATCAAATTCCATGACGTTGGCTTGCGGGCAGAAGCTATTCGTATTACGATTATACTCGACTCCAAAGACTGCCTTGCCAGCTTGTATAAATGGAAACAGCAACTCGCACTCATTATATTCAAAGCATTGCTCATTTAAGGCCCAGTCAAAATGGTGTATCAAATCAGCTATTTGCCCCAAATCGTTTTTGATACCTATAGACAAATTACGCTTGTGTGCTGCATTTGCTAGCCAAATATTGTAATTTAATTGGTCTTGATAAGTTAATCGAAAGCCAGAATCATTGGCATAACTATCTATGTTATCCGGCTCTACACCATCACAACCTTTATTAACCGCTTCATCAAGGCGGGCTTCCATAATCGGAGCCAAGGAATCTATATCACGTATGTCCAAGTATTTTTCGTCTTCCCAACCGTCAAGAGTCTTACCTAGTACAGAGGTAGGAAAATCATTTGCATCATCACGCCAATTTTCCCAGCTACCAGCACTGAAGTAGCAGATCACTATACGTCCATCGTTGTGAAGTTTATTAATGGTGGCTACGGGTGTATCGAAAAGATCAATATCGTACATATCTACGTTAAAGGAGGTGTCTATATTTCCAGTGATTTGCCATTGCCAACTGGTACCCGGTTTCGGTTGCCACCAATTGCTAGGAGGTTTCTGATTGGTGGTGTAGCTGAGGACTAGGTAGTCTATATTGCTCATATCCTTGTTGGTATTACTGTAGTAACGTAGTTTCAGATTACCCTTATCATTTACATAACAACTGGGATTGTTAATATCAAAACTCATTTTAGTCCATAGCCAATCGCTGGCATTTTTATTGTCGCCTACTAAAACCAATTTGTTGGTGCAAAAGTTTCGCATATGCCAAAC
The DNA here is from genome assembly GCA_016744775.1 of Candidatus Marithrix sp. Taxonomy (GTDB): domain Bacteria; phylum Pseudomonadota; class Gammaproteobacteria; order Beggiatoales; family Beggiatoaceae; genus Marithrix. The sequence goes on along the minus strand of JADGDS010000001.1, from coordinate 224,334 downwards.
CCAACGTTGTTCAGCTTTGGTGGGACCAAGGTAGTTAAGCTCTAAGGAGAGAGTCTTAAGGTCAACTGCCTTTGTATTGCTGGGCAGCTTAAAAGTAAAAAAGCCAACATATTTTTTCGATGGATTGAACTCAATGTAGGTATTCCAGTCATTATCGGAATTGGTTTGCTCAAATTGGGTCAAAACTTCCAGTGATTGGTCACTGTGACTGCCTTTTTGGCTTTTGAGCTTGGTTGGGGTGAGGATCTGAGTACTTGCGAATACACTTGAGGCTAGTCCGGGTAATCCAACTAAGATCAGGAACAAAAGACTTTTTAGATATATAGTTAATTGCTTGGTCATTTTTAAATTTCCTGTGAATAATAATTTTTGATTATAACAGATTTTGTTCCCAATTTCCAACATCGTATTAAGAAAAAAACTTTACATTGTAATGATCTCGCCTTGAAGGGACGTATTAAAACATAAAACTCATTATTTCGCCCCTTCATGGCTATTAGATTTGGCTTCAAAAGTATATATGGTTGACATGGTTATTGTTGAAGTAGTTAAATAACTAGAAATTATTATTCTTCAATTTTAATTCACAAACTTTTCCTTTATAATAAAAGTTTTTTATAAAGGAAAATTATTTATGCAAGAAGCTATACATTATGGAAAAGTAGAATTAATACCCGGTATAATTTGTGATGGATATGTTCTAAATGATGGCACAGCGGTTATGAGTGAACGTGGTACTGCTGACTTGTTGGGAATGAACCATAAAGCTTTACAAAACGTGGCGACTACTGGAGTCCCAAAAACGCTTAAACCGTTTATTGACGTGGGTTTGAACGTGGCGACTACTTTGGTAAAAGTGACTGCTAAAAATAGCCCACATAAGAACAGAAAAATGACTGTTTATAAGAGTAATTTTATAGAATCTATAATGCGTGCTTATGCTATGGCAGTTGGAAATAATGTTCTCCAAAAAAATCAGATGCACATTGGACGAAGATGTGTACTTTTACAATCAGCATTAGTTCGTACCGCCCTAGATACCGCTATAAAACAAGCCGCTGGCTTATCTATTGACATTCAAAAAACTGCTCAGCAGCATTATCAAGATGCCGCTAAATTACTCAAAGAATTTGGTTTTAATTGTTCGGTTAATGAGGAAATTGCGATAAAAAAAGACATCACCAAATTCCTTGACGTTCCTGAAAGTACCTTAAATAGTTTTCTTAGAAAACATAAAAATGAAATTCAACCAATTAAGTTGGATTATTCAACTATCCGTTCAATCGGTTATAAAGCTCCACGTATGAACGGTTATCATTTAGAAGATGTTGGTAAAATAGCTGTTGGCATGGATACGCTAATTGGAATTGAGTTAAAACAGCGAGTTTTTGGAGAAATTAGCTCTTTAGCTAAACCAGAGACTAAAGGTGAAATCGAATGGCGGCAAGTTTTGACTAAAGTTTTTTCTGGATTTGGTTTGCAATGCAATTATCCAATCGGCAAATACAAAGCTGATTTCTTTATTGAAAAGCTAATGCTAGTTTTGGAATGTAACGGTTATGATAACCATCAATACTATGACAAAAAACTAGAAAAACAACGAGAACAGTTTATTAAACAACGCTATAGTATGGTGCGTTTCCATCATCAAGTTCAATTAGAAACACTTTTTAATGGTATTTTGCAAGCTAAAATAGGAACGGTTATTAAGTTATATAATATCAAGCATTTGTATGCTAACAACAGTAGTAGATCCTTACATGATTATCTTTAATTATATTCGTTGTTGATAAAATTATCTAAAACTTATGAGGAAAATTATTTAATACCGGGTATAATTTTCTCGTTCCCACGCTCCAGCGTGGTAACGCATGTACAGACGCTCCAGCGTCAAGTGTTTTTTTGTACTGGGTAATTTCAGTGATTTTACTCGGCGCTGGAGCGCCGATACATGCGTTACCACGCTGGAGCGTGGGAACGAGAATTTAAAAAAAAAATTTCCAGTACATGACTTGTTATATTAGAATATAATAATATATTACTGTAACATTAAGGAGATAATATGGCTACAAAACAATTTAAAATAAGCGCGAAGTTAGTTGACAATTTTAAAATAGAAGGTCAAATACGTGATCATCATTTAATTGTTGATCAACCAAAGTTAGCTGGTGGAAATAATGAGGGTCCAAGTCCATTGGAATATAATTGTTTCTCGCTTGCTGCTTGTGTACTAAGTATTGGACAAATTATTGCGAAACAAAAAAGAATCACGTTGAGAAATTTTGAAGCAACTGTGATCAGTGAATTAGATCCTGATGTCTATATGGGAAAAAATAAAGAACTTCGTAGTGGCTTTGCTGGTTTTAAAGTTCTAACTAAAATTGATGCTGATATGTCTATAGAAGAAAAGAAAGCATTTTTAGAAGAAATTGATCTTCGTTGTCCAGTCTCAGAAAATCTTCAACATTCAACTTCTGTTACTCTTGAATTAGATCAATAAAAGGAGTCATTTAATGGTAACAACACCATATGAACGTATGGGTGGTGAAGAAACTGTATTGAAATTAGTCAATCGCTTTTATGATTTAATGGATACCATACCAGAGGTGCAAGAAGTTCGTGATATACATTCACCAGATTTAAAAATGGCACGCGAGAGATTATTTGAATTTCTTTCTGGATGGTTCGGTGGTCCACAATTATATGTTGAAAAACATGGACATCCTCGGCTTCGTCAGCGACATGTTGACTTTCCGATTGGAGTTAAAGAGCGTGATCAATGGTTACATTGTATGTTTAAAGCAATGCAAGATGTTGGCTTAGATGATTCTTTGCAAAAAGAATTACAACAAAGTTTCTTTAAAACCGGTGATTTTCTGCGTAATATTGATTAAGATCAAAAATTTAGGAAATGAGACTTTAGTCTCAATTCCTAAATTAATAATCAAGCCTTTGGCAACGTGACTCCAGTTTGCCCTTGATATTTACCATTCCTATCTTTATAGGAAGTTTCACAGACTTCATCTGCTCCTAAAAATAGTACTTGAGCAACACCTTCATTAGCATAAATTTTCGCAGGTAATGGAGTTGTGTTGGAAAATTCTAAAGTTATATGCCCTTCCCATTCTGGCTCTATCACAGTATTGCTAACTACAATTCCCATTCTTGCATAGGTACTTTTACCTGATACAATCGCCAAAATATCACGAGGAATTCTAAAATATTCAACAGTACGTGCCAAAGCAAAAGAATTAGGAGGAATAATACATTCATCCGCTACAATATCTACAAAGCTTTGTGTATCAAAATTTTTTGGATCTACAATACTCGCATTTATATTGGTAAATACCTTAAACTCATTAGCACAACGGACATCGTAACCGTAGCTAGATGTACCATAAGAAATTAATTTTCCCTTTGCATTTTGTTTTACTTGTTGTGCTTCAAAGGGATCTATCATGCTGTAAGAATCCGCCAAACGGCGGATCCATTTATCAGATTTAATACTCACTATTCTGCTGATTAATTATTTACAACTTTAATGGTTGGGAACTTAGTGCTGTAATCTTTTGCTTGTAAAGATAATTTAGCTGATACACGGCGAGCAATTTCACGATAGATTTGTGCAATACGTCCATCTGGTTTAGATACCACAGTAGGATTACCATCATCAACATCTTTACGAATACTAATATCTAAAGGCAATGAACCTAGCAAATCGACTTTACTTTCTTCAGCCATGCGTAATCCACCACCTTCTCCAAAGATTGGCTCTTCATGACCACATTTACTACAGATATGAATACTCATGTTTTCAACTACACCAAGTACTGGCACATTTACTTTTTCAAACATTTTCAATCCTTTACGTGCATCAAGTAAAGCAATATCTTGAGGAGTAGTAATAATCACTGCACCACTGACAGGTATTTTTTGAGCTAAAGTTAATTGAGTATCACCAGTGCCCGGTGGTAAATCAATAACTAAATAATCAACTTCGCGCCATAGAGTATCTTTCAATAATTGCTCTAAAGCCTGTGTTACCATAGGACCACGCCAAATCATTGGGTTATCTTCTTCTACAAGATAACCAATAGACATAGACTGAATATCATAATTCATAACAGGTTCAAGACTAGTTCCATCACTGGATTCAGGCTGTTGTTTACTAAGACCAAGCATACGTGGTTGACTTGGACCATAAATATCAGCATCTAAAATACCAACAGTTGCGCCTTCTGCAGAAAGTGCTAAGGCAAGATTAACAGCGGTAGTAGATTTACCAACTCCACCTTTTCCAGATGCAACCGCGATGATATTTTTTACACCTTTAATTGGATCAACACCCTTTTGAGCCGCATGAGAAACAATTTGATTCTCAATCTGAATAGTGACATCTTTGACACCATCTAAGGCAGCAATTTTTAGGTTTAATTCTTTGCTTAGAGTCTCGTTATAGCCTTTAGAAGGAAAGCCAAGTTTTAAATTTACTGTAACATTATTACCATCAATTTGAATATCTTTTACTACTTTAGCTGATACTAAATCTTTTTGTAAATATGGATCAATATACTCTGAAAGTGCTGTTTCAATTTGTGATGTTGAAAGATCAGTCATTAAATAATATCCTAGTAATGTAATTATTCTGAAAGGCTAAATTTGGGTATTGCGGTTGCATAATTCAATATTAATTGTAAATTATAACAATATATTTTATAATGCTATTTTATAACTTTTAATAAAGAGGTTGAAGATATGGAATTAAATTTTATTTTTATTATTGAATTACTATTACAAATATCTGTAGTTGTAATATTAGGCTTAGGCTTGTGGATTATTAATGAGCAGATAAAAATTTCTAATAAAATTCTTACCACTTAGACAGTTATCATCCTTATTATAATGTTACTTAAAAAATTAATTTTAAAAGGTTATAAATCACACAACAACACCGAAATTGATTTACATCAGTTAAATGTATTTATTGGTGCCAATGGTGCTGGAAAGTCCAATTTCATATCCTTTTTTAAATTACTAAATGCCATTGTTAATGAACAATTGAGTATTTTTGTGCCTAAAAATGGTTTTGCCGATTCATTTTTATATTATGGAAGAAAGCATACTGAGGCAATAGAAGCCCAACTAGAATTCGGTGCATATGGTTATCAATTCAGACTAGAACCCACCTATGACAATAGATTTATATTTACCAATGAAAGCTTAATTTCTCAACAAAATGGTAAACAAAAACGAATTAATTTAGGAGTAGGACATTCAGAAAGCAATCTTCCCAAATTTTATCATGAAAATAATGAAATAGCTAAACATCTAATGCCAATAATCAAACCTTGGCAAGTTTATCATTTTCATGATACCGGTAGAACTGCAAAAGTAAAACAAATTGGCTCCATTCATGATAATGCCTATTTAAGGGAAGATGCCAGTAACTTAGCCGCTTTTCTCTATAAACTTAAACTGAAACATGAAAAACAATATAAATCTATTTGTCTGACAATACAAAAAGTAGCACCATTTTTTGGTGATTTTATTTTGCAGCCAACATTAGAAGACAGTTCATCTATTGAATTAAAATGGCATGAAAAAGGATCAGACTATCCATTTACAGCACATCATCTTTCCGACGGTACGCTTCGATTCTTATGTCTAGCGACAGTATTGCTTCAAGTACAAGCACCAACATGTCTTATTCTTGATGAACCTGAATTAGGATTACACCCTTTTGCCATTAATATCTTAGGAGGTTTAATACGCAGCATATCTAAATCAAAACAAATAATTTTATCAACACAATCAGTGAGTTTGCTTGATCAATTTGAAGCAGATGATGTGATTGTAACACAAAGAATAAATCAAATATCTTTATTTAATCGACTAAAACAGGCAGATTTAGAAAAATGGCTTGAAGATTATTCACTAAGTGAACTATGGGAAAAAAATTATCTTAAAGGAAGACCTTCATAATGAGTGATTGGACTAGGTTAAATTTTATTGTTGAGGGTCAAACAGAAGAAACTTTTGTCAATCGAATCATAACACCTCATCTGGCTACTTATTCTATAAGTGTCAGTGTAAGATGTGTGACAACTGGTAGAAAAAAAGGTCGTGTATTCCGTGGAGGTATGCCTAGTTACCATAAACTCAGAAATGATATAATTGGCTGGTTAAGTGAAGATAAGCAAGCCTATTTAACAACTTTTTTTGATTTTTATGGACTTACTAACGACTTTCCCGGTTATAAACAAGCCCTTTCAAAAACAACTATAGAGCAATCTGTAACTTGTTTAGAAGAATCACTTTCTAAAGATATTAATAATAATAAACTAATTCCTTACATTCAAATACATGAATTTGAAGCATTATTATATAGTGATATATCAACACTTGATGAGACAATGCAGATATATTCTTTTAAATCAAAGTACAAAGAATTAAATGAAATAATACAAGCATATTCTTCACCAGAAGAAATTAATAATAATCCTAGCACAGCACCCTCGAAAAGATTATTAAATTTATATAAAGGATATGAAAAAATAACTCACGGATGTGATGCAGCAGAATTAATAGGTTTAGCTGTAATTAGGAAAAAATGTCATTTATTTAATAAATGGATGAATAGTTTAGAAGCATTGTCAAAAAATATCTAAGCCACCAATTTTTTCGCTTAATTGTTTGCTTATAGTGTCATTGTAACCTTTAGTCGGAAAACAAAATTTTAAATTTACTGTGACATCTTTTACTGCTTTAGCATATACTAAGCTGTTTAAATTTGTGATTTTGAAAGATCAGTCATTAAATAATATCCTAAAATAAATTTTATTATGAATGGCTAAATTTGGGCATTGATGTTGAATAATTCAATATTGATTGTAAATTATAACAATATATTTTATAATGCTATTTCATTATATTTAATAAATGGACTAAAAATATGGAATTAATTTTTTTTATTGAATTAATATTACAAATATCTGTAGTGGTAATATTAGGTTTAGGCTTGTGGATTGTTAAGGAACAAATAAAAATTGCTAATGAACAATTCAAAACTGCTAATGAACAAATTCATAAACAATTCAAAACTGCTAATGAACAAATTCATGATCAATTCACAACAGCTAATGAACAATTCAAAACTGCTAATGAACAAATTCATGATCAATTCACAACAGCTAATGAACAATTCAAAACTGCTAATGAACAAATTCATGATCAATTCACAACAGCTAATGAAAATTTCAAATGTCTTAAGACTTTAGATGGTCAAGTAGAAGAATTACAAAAAACCGTAAAAGAACAGTGTCTTTGGAATAAGCGTTCAGGAGCATTAGCATATTCTTTATTTAAAAATGATAGCCTCCGCACTACGAAGATTAGATTGGATAAAGCATTTGGCAATCTAAAAGATCAAGGAAGATTACCTCTAACAACCATTAAGGAAAAGAGTGAAAAGGATCCTAATATTGAAACTTATATTCAAGCTGTTTTAGGACATTGGGAAAATATGGCATTAGCTATTGATAATGGTGTAGCTGATGAAGATGTAGCATTTTCTATGGTAGCTAATCAAGTTAAATTATATCATAATGCTTTTAAAGAATTCATTGATGACATTAGAGAAATATATCCCCAAAGATATGTTCATTTAATAAATCTATATGAAAGATGGCAAAGGAGGCTTGGAGGTATAGAGTCTTCAAATGAAAATAGTGAAAATAACTAGATAGTACGTAAACCTGACAGGTTTTTTTGTTATTAAACAATACATTTCCGAGAAAGTATTTCAATTTCTACACGTCGATTTTTATAAAAATCATTTATATTAGAATCTTTTGCCGGTATGCTATAACCATAACCAGCTATGCCTATACAAGTTCTTGGAACTTTTAATTCTATTAAAGAATCACTAACAGTAAAAGCGCGATCAACTGATAATTTCCAATTTTTTCTATCATTTGGATATTGTTGGCTATCAGTATGCCCTTTAATTAGGATTATATGTCTTGGATTATGTTTATTCCATACAGCAACTAATTTTCGTAACGATTCAATTGCTTGCTTATCTTTGAAGGTTGATTTTCCTTTCTCAAAATGAATATTGCGGAAAATAATTTCTGGTTTAGTTTCACTAACAATAATAGTTGATTTTGTATGTCCTAAACAATCTTTAAGTATTGTGTCTATTGTTTTCATGCGTTCTGCATTTAATAATAAACTCAAACTTTCTTCATTAAATTGATTTTTATCATCAATAGTTTTATAACGATCCTCATGATACAATTCTTTCACTCTCTTAAAAGCATCTTGATCAGCTTTACAAGCATGTAAATAAGCTTCAAAACTAAGTGGAAGTTGCTTTTGTTTATAGTAAACGTCACCAACACCTAACCAAACTGTGGAATGTTTTGGATCAATCTTAAGAGCTTTTTTGTAATATTTCAAAGCTTCAGAATACTTTCCTTTTTGTTCTAACTTAACTGCTTTATTGTTATACTCAATCAGTTTTGAATCTGTGGTATTCTCATTACAAGAAATTACAAATACCATTATTAAACTATACAAGATTATTTTAATATACATAAGATCAGCTCCTTATTAATATTTAGAAACAACTTTTTTTAGTAAATTTATATTGATAATTATCATTTTTAATAGCAATTTCAAGAAAATCTTTAGGGTTCAATGATGTTTTATCTGAACTGACACTTTTGATAAAGTCATTAAACATATTTTGGCTTGGTGATTTCCATTGTTTTTGCCAAGGAAATTTCCAATAATTAATGCTATTGCCTTCTGTAGAGATATTAAGAATATCTATAGCTTGGCGTGGTGGTAATATTCTTTTTAATCTGTGACATTCTTTAATAGTAAATTCAATTGGCTTGGCAATTGGCTTGGCAATTGGCTTACCATTTAAATAAATTTTATCATCTAATAATGATAAATATTGAGGTTTTTGTTTATCATCAGTATCCCTTTTAACGCCTTTACGTACCTCAAAAAAAACATCTGTAATTGAGACAGATGGTTTAGTTATTTCTTTAATCAGATGTTTAGCATAATCGCCACCATCATAAGCAACTTCTCCAGGAGCAGCTGCATAAGCAATAATTGATCCTTCAACTTTAGATTTTGTTTCAGCTAAACCATCTTTATAAAGTATGGGCTTACCTTTTGATTTATAAGGATTATTACGGCAAGCATCAATAATAATAATGTTAGCATCATTTTTAGCATTTTCCATTACTTTTAAGATTTTTTCAGCAGAAACAATATTATGTGTTAAAAAATCTTCTTCCTTGCTATCTAAAGCATCGCTGCCATCTGCGGGAATTAAATAATTTTCTCCACGAAACTGCATACCATGCCCTGAATAATAAAATAAGCCTATGTCTTTACTTGCTTTTAAACAATTTCCAAATTTTTGAATTACAGTTTCCATATCTGTCTTTGTCAAATCATATTCTTCAAAGACATAAAAACCTAATGTTTTTAATGCTTGTGCTAAACCACTAGCATCATTTTTTGGCTTTTTTAAATCTGCTAGTGTATTTCCGTAATTAGAATTACCAATAACTAAAGCAATACGCTTTTCCTCTGTTGAACAAGCTTGAACAAAGTTTATGTTTAACAATAAAACACATGCAATTAATATGCTTTTTTTCATAATATCATTTTCCTGTATTACTTTCTATATATAATTAATGAATCACTTGTCCAAAAATTCACACGCTTTTTTAATGATTCTATCAATTCAACCTTTTTATTAGATAAAATTGTTGTCCAATCAATAGCGTGAGGAGTCATAATAACTTTAAAAAAATTTTTACCAGCGTCTAAATCTACATTCCAAGCCAGATCAAATTTATCATTTGATGAAATATCAAGAAGATAATTATCAGCTTTTATAATAATAACATCAGATGATACATTTATCTTAAATAAGGATAAATAAGCCTTATCAGCTAATTCAATTTTAGGTATAATTTTAACTTGATTACCAGTTTGAATGTGATCTAATGTAAGTTTCCAAGGTGCAACTTGTTCAGAATTTTCTATTTCTGCTAATTGTTCAGTCATAGTTGACTCATGGCAAACACAATACCATTCATTTGAATTAGATTGTTTGCATATTGTTTTCAAATTATCACAAACCCAATAGTAAAGTTTAATTGAAGAAAATACAAGCACAAGAAAAATCACGATTTTTTTAAAAATTTTTGGAAAGTCTTCATCTACAAAAAAATCTTTGATTTCTTTTAATAAAGGCTGAATAGTTTTTTTCATTTTTTTCTCCTGTATCACCAATATGAAACAACCACCAAAGTAGTCAAACTCAAGAGTAATACTGACAACTTCAGCTATGCTTCCTCAAACAAAAATTTAATTGTTGTATAAAAAGGCTGATATTTACCATCAACTTTCTTGAGGTATCCAGATACAAATTTCATTAATTCATCTTCTGTCAAGTTCTCATCTATGAATGGTTCTATTACTTCTTTTCTCAGCGCATTGAGTTTATCTATATCTAAACCTAGTGTTTCAATTGTTGTTTTTGCTTTTTCTTCAACTGGTTCAATATAACCATCATAAGTGCTTTCAAGTTACCGCAATGATGTGGTTCTCCTTTCTTGATTTGGTCGTTTGAGCAAAACCTTTGCTTTCTCTAATTCAGCATCAATACCAATTTCGGTTTGTAATTCTTCTATTAAATCTTTTGCTTCTGCTAATTTTTTCTCTTGAATTAATACGAACAGATTATGTAATCGTTGCTTTTCTTTTGAAGGGCGTGCATCTGTATCCATCAAATCTTCTAAAATACGATCTGTATTTTTACCGTAAGATTCTTCTGGGTGTGAAATACTATTTTCTTTAAGAATAAATATACTTTCTGGTTTTACATGACTAATAATTTGAGGAGAATGTGTAGTTAGAATAAATTGACAATTTGGGAAAATATTCATCAAATTAGGTACAATAGCTCTTTGCCAACTAGGATGAAGATGTAAATCAATTTCATCAATTAATATTACTCCATCTTGTTGTAAAGGATTATCATTGCTAGGATTAGCAATTATTAATCTGCGTGCTAAATCAGCAACTAATATCATTAACATTTTTTCACCAGCAGAAAGTTGATTAATATTTAATAAAGTACCATTTTTCTCTATACATAAATCCCCATCAGGGTTATTTTGCCAAGTAATATGTAAATTATTGAAAGAATTTTGTTCATCACTTATCACTTTATGTATAGTTTGACGAACAATTTCATATTTCTTATTATTTCCAACTTCCCTATTAATATTTTCTTGCCATTTAAACCAAGCAAAAAAACGATTAAAATCAAAAACGCTTTTTTTACACGCAGATATATAAGCAGCAAAAATATTATTTTCTAATTTTAAATCAGAAAACTCTATATTTCCAACCGGTGCATTATAGGCAGGATAATATACAAATAAAGGCAAATGTTGTTGAGTGTTATGTAATTCTTGTATTCTTTTATAAAAAGAATCACTGCTTGTATTGTCAGAGTTTAATGAGACAGTTTTTCCATCAATAGATAAGTCTATACTTATATAAGAATCAGCTTCATGTTTTGGTAATTTAGAAGAAAATTCAAGAAGCGTATCTAAAGCCATATCAAATAATAAAGCAATACTTCTTAATATCGTGGTTTTCCCTGCACCATTTTTACCAATTAAAACAGTTAATTTTTCATGGAAATTTAATTCAAAATTATGAAAACCACCAATGTTTTCAAGCCTTAATTTAATTAGTTTTGTAGTCATATTTATGCTTGCTCCCATTTCACCAAAATGAAACCACCACCCAAGTAGTCAAACTCAAAAGCAATACTGACAACACCCGATAATTCTGATACCAAGCTAAGTTTTGTAAGTCGCGTGTTTCAGCATCATAAAACTCTTTTGTCCAAATTAGATCTGTTTCTATACTCGGTGTTTTGCTCATTAAACTTACTATTATAGCAGTTATTAAGCTTATAATAAACAAAATTGGTGCAACATAAAGAAAATGAATTGTTGTCCATTCAAATACTACATTTACCAGAAACAATATTATTCCAATAATACTAGAACTGATAAGTGCTATAAATGCTCCATTAGCATTAGCTCCTCGCCAAAAAAGCCCTAAAATAAAAATCGCAACTACAGGTGATACTGTATAAGCTAAAATTTGTTGTAAGTAATTAAATAGTGAATTAAAATTTGCTATTTGTGGTGCCCAGATTACTGCAAGCAACATAAATATAAATGTAACTAATCTCCCTATCGACATTAATTGTTTATTATTAATTTCTGGGCGCATTTTATGAATAAAATCCATAGTCACTAAGCTTGCAGCAGAATTTAGAGTAGAATCAATACTAGACATTAAAGCCGCTATTAAGCCCGCTAATACTAAACCTAAAATACCAATCGGTAATAAGCTAAAGAGCAAAGTGGGATAAACTAAATCTTGATTTGGTAAATCAGGGAATAAAGCACGTGCGATTAATCCCGGAAATACCATTATAAATAACACAGGTAGCTTTAACAAACCAGCAAATAAAACTCCCCATCTGCCATGATTAAGATTTTTAGCACTTAAAACGCGCTGAGTAATAAATTGATTGGTTGCCCAAAAGTAGAAACCTAATAAAAAAACACCTGTAACTAAACCTAACCAAGGCATATTAGGATCACCTAAAGGGCGAATTAAACTAAGATCTTCAGGATGTCATTTACATTTTGATGTTAAAAATATCACCAAATCTTCAATACTTTTTTCATGTAACCGATATGTATATAAAATTGTACTTGTACCTATAATTAGATAACAAACAAAGTCAATTATTTGATTAACATCTATTGTATCCATCTCTTGGATCTGGTTTTGAATTCTTGCTATAGAACAAAATAAAATTAAGCATGGAAAAAACAAAGTATACAGCAACCACACCCAGTTGGAAAAAATTGGATATTTGCTTGAATAATTTTTCCCTTCACGAGTAAATGAGAACTCATCATTATAAATTTTATTTATATTTTCTTCCAATTTATGTAGGTAGCCATATTGCCTTTCAATTTCTATTACAATTTGAAAATATCTTGTGGAGAAACCCAGAAGCAAAAACCATAATAATGTTGATATAAAATCTGCATTTTTACCTAATTTTATACCCGTTGACTTGCTCACATATTCATTAACAATATTCGCGACAATTTCAGTCGAAGATAATTGCAATGTAAACACTGCCAATATAACGAGCAAACCATAAAACAAAGTATCTCTCTGCTTTATGGTTGCTCGATGTATATCAAATGTATCTTTATAGTGTGAGCAAAGATTATTAAACTTTGCTTCTTCCATTACGCGTTCTTCAATGCTTTTAAAATTGCTTCTTTCGTAAAGCTCATTGCCCATGAAGCACCAGAGTAAAAAAGTTCATTCGGGCTTTTATTCGTGCTTGATAATTTTACAGCTATAAGTTTGTTCTTATTAGCTTTACTTATTGCAATTTAAAAATTTAACCAGTTTTTATAACCAATTAATTTGGAATCTTTATGTTTTTTATTTGCTTCTTTACCTACGATTACTAAAGTATGCGTAGCTGCATTAATTTTCTTGGTTAACTCTCCCTTTACGGTAGATACATTCCAACTGTTAATTTATTGTGACGAATGATCATTAAATCTAAAGTCAAAGTCAGGGTTTGCGTCCCATGCTTCTAATAGAAATTTATATTTTTTATCATTTTCATAATCGAAACTGACGAATACTTTTTTCTTTGCCATCTGAGTTTTCCTATAATTTATTTACAACAGTTTTATACCATTAGATATGAATCTTTCATTCTACATAGATCACAATGCCACATGGTGCATAATCGGGATAGGGAGGCACCTCACGATGCCCCTTCTTCCACACCACCCAGCATACGGATCACGTACCAGGGCACTATTCTTCATTCATCCTTCATGCTGATAATTCTACCAACCCCAAGTCCCTAAAGTACATGTAGGATAATGATTGGGGTTCCCAAATCCAGCGCAGGACTCAGGCTATCACTTGCTGTTTATGTTTGCGCCCGTCATTAAATTAATTAATTTTAACATAACCAAAAAATACACTGATTTTACATTGTTATTTTATGTAACTCTATGAATAGTAATTATTGTAATAGCAGTGATGTTACGTTTCCAAACTCAAATATTGTAACGGTGGCAAGTCTTTTACTGCCGCTTTAAATTCTTCAGTTTCATTGAAATAATCACTCAGAGTCAACAGATGAATTTTAAATTTGTTAATGTCAGGAAATTCTTGTAATCTGGCTTTAAATCCATCAGAATAACCAATTCCATCCAAAATAATAACAATTTCAGATTTATGGCGAGTTATGATTCCATATAAATAGTCAGCAAATGAAGCATCTATAATTTTTTTTAATAACTTGGACTGAAAATAAATCCTTTTTCCATTATAAATACCTTCGCCGTCAATTCCACCATCTCCGCCTAAAGGTCCTGGGTTAAGTCCAAGGTGTTTTGCACATTTTTGACCTAATTCGGCTTTAGTAGAATTATCGGCTTTAAGGATTCCTTCAATTAAGGCTCTACTGACTAAATGATTCACTATTGAATTCCCCTTAATTCAGCTAATTTTGGTAGATCATTTACTGCTTTCTGAAAAATAGTGGTATTGTTTGCAAAATCTTCTGTGGTTAATAAATGTAGTTTTAACTTCTTATCAAGTTTTTGCCGCAATTGCTTTTCAAATACCTTGGTATATTTAGTTGCCAAAATTATAGCTATTTTAGCTTGTTGAATTTTATTACCCAAAGAAACGGTAAGCTGTTTATCTAAAGGTCTTTTTCTAAAATTCGCATAAAAAAATACTGAGTTCCCATTAATAGAACCAATACTATCAATACTACCACTGTGATGACTATTTTTTACCTCTAACCCTAGTTGCTTAATACAATTCTTGCCAAAATTGCTGTCAAAAGATTGTTTAGGTATATCTTGTGTAACGATTGGTTGTGAGTTATCCATCAATTTTTCATAAAATAACTGAATTCCAGCAATAGCACATTCCAACCAATATTTTTCCATCCCTGCTTGTTCTAATTTTAACCAAGTTTCAGGGGTGATTTCTAACTTAAATGAATCGATACTTTTGCCTTGAGTAGTAGGAAATTCTTTCAGTTTATTTACGGGTGTAGATACTATATTATTCGCATAATAAACAGCATATTTAATTGCAGAATTAATAGCAACTGCATAAGCTAATCCCAAAGCATTAGTAATTTTCTTGATTTGCTCTACTTGAGAGCTAGTGAATTTAATAACAACTTTTTGTTCCTGTGTTTGTTCCTTTGTCTTTGCGACAAGTTGTTCAGCATAGTTAGCCATATTTTACCCCATATATTCATCTACAAGTGAAGCGAAATAATCTTTTATATCAGAAAAATCATCATATTCCCACAAATATTTTCTATCCTCATAAACTGCCAGCGACATTTCAGCTTGAACTTTTTTCATTGCTGGAGCAACATGACAATTTTGAGGTTTTTCTTCAATGGTTTGCAGACGTTCTAATACAATATCTCGTTCTATCCCCAAAGGGACAATAACTACTTTAATTTTAGAACCATTGGCTTTTTTTGCCAGTTCATTCACAACACTAAGTGGTTTATCTAAGCTGTGTAACGCCTTATGTTGTTGTGAAACATTGATTGGAATAAAAATAACATTAGGAGGATTATTCACAATTAACTGAACGGTATTAGCTAATGGACTATCAATATCAAGAATAATGTTATCGTATTCTTTTAACCGATTTTGAGTGATTTTATCTTTGGCTTTATTTTCATATATGGTCAAATCATTGCTAACTTCATAAAACATATTATCTTTACTTGGAATTTTTTTCGCATAAAATTGCCATGAATCAGCTTGATCATCACAGTCTATCAATAATGTTTTTCCAATTCTACTAGCTAAAATACCAGTAATATGAGTAGCTAAAGTGGTTTTACCAACTCCACCACTGTTATGAGTACAAAGAATAATATTTGCCAAGGAATTCCTCCTGAATTACACAATTGTGTGTTGTAGCGAGCGTAGGATCACTGCCATGAATATAATTATATATAATTATTACAAATCCTGTGCCTATAGTTTATACTTATCACTAAATCTTATTTTTTTTAAAATGAATGATAATTTTATAATTTTTTCTCCCATTTCACCAAAATGAAACCACCACCCAAGTAGTCAAACTCAAAAGCAATACTGACAACACCCGATAATTCTGATACCAAGCTAAGTTTTGTAAGTCGCGTGTTTCAGCATCATAAAACTCTTTTGTCCAAATTAGATCTGTTTCTATACTCGGTGTTTTGCTCATTAAACTTACTATTATAGCAGTTATTAAGCTTATAATAAACAAAATTGGTGCAACATAAAGAAAATGAATTGTTGTCCATTCAAATACTACATTTACCAGAAACAATATTATTCCAATAATACTAGAACTGATAAGTGCTATAAATGCTCCATTAGCATTAGCTCCTCGCCAAAAAAGCCCTAAAATAAAAATCGCAACTACAGGTGATACTGTATAAGCTAAAATTTGTTGTAAGTAATTAAATAGTGAATTAAAATTTGCTATTTGTGGTGCCCAGATTACTGCAAGCAACATAAATATAAATGTAACTAATCTCCCTATCGACATTAATTGTTTATTATTAATTTCTGGGCGCATTTTATGAATAAAATCCATAGTCACTAAGCTTGCAGCAGAATTTAGAGTAGAATCAATACTAGACATTAAAGCCGCTATTAAGCCCGCTAATACTAAACCTAAAATACCAATCGGTAATAAGCTAAAGAGCAAAGTGGGATAAACTAAATCTTGATTTGGTAAATCAGGGAATAAAGCACGTGCGATTAATCCCGGAAATACCATTATAAATAACACAGGTAGCTTTAACAAACCAGCAAATAAAACTCCCCATCTGCCATGATTAAGATTTTTAGCACTTAAAACGCGCTGAGTAATAAATTGATTGGTTGCCCAAAAGTAGAAACCTAATAAAAAAACACCTGTAACTAAACCTAACCAAGGCATATTAGGATCACCTAAAGGGCGAATTAAACTAAGATCTTCAGGTGGTGTCACAGCTAATACTGCACTCCATCCACCTACTTCTGATAAAGCTAATACAGTTACAATTACTGATCCCAACAATAACAATACAGCTTGAACAGCATCAGTATAAATAACAGCCGCTAAACCTCCAGCAATAGTATAAATACCAGCTATAAATGCTAATAAACTAATACTTATCCACAGTGGTATTTCAGGAAATATCAGCGTCATAATTAAACCACCGGCATATAAACTACCAGCGGTATCTACAACAATATTAAGAAATAAAGTCAGAGTAGAAAAATAATAACGTGATCTAACATCAAAGCGTTTTTCTAAAAATTCAGGAACAGTATAAATTTTAGCGCGTAAATAAAATGGTAATAAAAAAAAGCTAAAAATCACCAATACTACTACTGCCATCCATTCATAATTATAAACAGAAATGCCGCTAGCATAAGCATTGCCAGCCAATCCAACTAAATTGGTACTAGAAATATTAGAAGCAAAAAGAGAAATACCGATGAAAAACCACGTCATTGAACGCCCAGCTAAAAAATAATCAGCGGCGTTTTGATGCTTCTTGGAAAGTTTTATTCCTAATCCTATTATAAATATGATATAAATTGCTATTATGCTTAAATCAATTGTTGTTATGTTATAGCTTGGCATCTATTATCAATTCCGTAAAACAACAAATTGCTCAAACAAAGGTTCCAATACCGGTGCCAATTTTTTACGCATTAAGCTACCAATAGCTGTTGTGCGTGAAAACACTGGGCGTACTATTGAATAACGTAAACCTGCTAATATCAACATCGCGCGAATTGAATCGCTTAAAGCTGGTATAGTTGCCAAAACCTGTTGTATTTCAATTGATTCAAAATTATTTGCTTGTTCAGTTAATATTGAAATATTCATTTCATCATTATAATCATCTGGGCATATTGATTTAAAATATTGCGCAATCACATCAAATAATAAATTTACTATATCTTGATTGGCAGGTTTACGTAAAACGCGCTCACATATTGTTAAAAAAGTTTGTCCTGACGAGGAACTTATTTTTAGTAATTGCTTAGCAACTTGATTACCATCTGCTATTAATGGTGCTAATGTCGATTTAAGTTCATCATAATTGGCGCGAGCTGCTAGAGGATCTGGTAAATCATCTGCTTGGGCGATTAAAAATCCAACTAAATAAGCATTTTTCTTGCGATTCCAAAGTTTTTGTCGCGTTGTTTCATCAATTAAATCCGCTTGTAAAACCAAATAAACCGATTGAATAATATTAAAACTTTCTGTTTCAAATGGTAAATATTCAACTAAATATGCCGCTAATTCTTTAGCTAATTCACTATTAACTATCTTTGAATTTTGCAATAAACTACGAGCATTTTCAGCATCTGGCATTGCCCACCATGCACGACGCGCTAATTCAGGAGTTAAGCTAGGAGCATGTACGACAGCTACTACAGCTTCAGGCTCTCCTAACATCAATAATTGATCTAAATTATCATTTTTAGTATGCCCCATGCGATTCCAGTGTTTTAAATAAACTGGATAACCACCCGGGGAACCTAATATATGACCAGAAATAAATTCACGTATTTGACGTAAATAAATTTCATCACGACAATTTGGATGTAATTGTATTTTAGCCTCACCTTTATCAGATAAGCCATAAATGATCATTTTAGATTCATCAATACGAATAGCTTGTAGATTATTGGCTAGTAATACGTTTAGACGAAGATTATCTTCTGGTGTAAATTCCATATTGTTATTTCAAACATTCAATTAAAAACATATTATAATTAGATCCCATAAAATTTAACTTTACCAAAAATGTCAGAGCGATGCGAAATCGCTACTCCAAAAAAACAATCCTTTAATTTCTTGCTCTTAAACAATATCACCTAAATTTAAGGCTTGCAATCTGCGAAAATATATGTAAAAATATTATTTTTTATGTTTAAAGGATTTTTTATAATGAAAAACAAATCAGCCTTAGCAATTGCCTTAGCTTTGACAGTCATTCCTGTCACACAAACACAGGCTGCTGAAAGTTGCTACGATCTTTGGCATAAAAGAAATGCCATTTTTGATGCGCATGGTTATTGTTTTAGTTCAGACTTAGCTAGTAGAATATTTGACAATTCAGATTGTTCTACAAAAAATCCACGTCTTTCAGGAGCAGAAAGAAAGCAAGTTCGGCAGATCAAACGGCGGGAACGTCGTAGAAAATGTAAGGTTGATTAAGATATTAAACCTGACAGGTTTGGCTTTAATATCTTCTATTTCAAACATTCAATTAAAAACATATTATAATTAGAACCTCCATCAACATCACCATAAAATTTAACTTCGCCAAAAATGCCAGAGCGATGTGAAATAGCAACTCCAAAAAAACAATCCTTTAATTTTTTGCTGTTAAAAATATCACCTAAATTCATATCAAAGCTTAAATCCATGTGATGGAGTAAATGTGAAGTATTTCGGTTTCTACCTTCAAGGCTTTCACGTTCTACAAAGGGTATTTGATCAGCATAAGATAAACCATTGGCAAATCCTAAACGTGTGCCAATTGACCAAGGAAATTTCTTATAATAGGCTTTAATTGACAAAGTATATTGATTAAAGTCATCTTGTAAGCCGCGTTCAAAATGACGTATCAAACCAACCTTAGCTACTAAATCTACTGGTAAACCATAAACATCTTCTACCAAAGGTTTACCTATTTCAAAGCCAAGAATACCTGTATGACGATCATCAATTTCTAGATCACCGCGCACAATTTTTTGTAAATCAGTATCAGTTGCTAAGCCACCGGCAATACGGTAATACAGCTTCTCTTCAGCGAAGACAAATGTTTGCCAATGAACAATTAGTATATAAATACTAAGAAATTTAATTAACCTGAACATAATTTTTCTTTTAATTTAGTACCTGATATGACGCATCCTCGTTCCCACGCTCCAGCGTGGTAACGCATGTGCAGACGCTCCAGCGTCAAGTGTTTTTTTTCTTGTACTGGATAATTAGACTCAGTTTTACTCGGCGCTGGAGCGCCGATACATGCGTTACCACGCTGGAGCGTGGGAACGAGAAAATTTAATGTTTATTACTTCAATTTCTTATATTTAATACGATGTGGATTATCAGCGTCTGTTCCTAAGCGGCGATGACGATCTGCTTCATAGTCTGCATAATTACCTTCAAACCATGTAACTTTGCTGTCACCCTCAAAGGCTAAAATATGAGTTGCAATACGATCTAAAAACCAGCGATCATGGGAAATTACTACGGCACAGCCGGGAAAGTTTAATAATGCTTCTTCAAGGGCGCGTAGAGTTTCTACGTCTAAATCGTTGGTTGGTTCATCTAACAATAATAAATTACCACCACTTTTCAATAATTTAGCTAAATGAACCCGATTACGTTCTCCACCTGATAAATCTTTAACTAATTTTTGTTGATCAGTGCCTTTAAAATTAAAGCGGCTAACATAAGCTCGTGAAGGAGTTTCATATTTACCTACAATAATATTATCATGACCATCTGATATAACTTCCCATACAGTTTTATTATCATCAAGTGAATCGCGCGATTGATCTACATAGGCAAGTTCAACAGTCGAGCCAAGGCGTAAGTCGCCGCTATTTGGTTTTTCTTGCCCAACAATCATACGAAACAGGGTGGTTTTACCAGCACCATTGGGACCAATAATACCTACAATACCACCTTTAGGTAAATTGAAATTAAGGTTTTCTACTAATACCTCATCGCCAAAACTCTTACTAAGATTTTCTGCTTCTACGACTAAATCACCTAGTCTTGGTCCGGGTGGAATATAAAGTGCTTGGGTAGCATTACGTTGTTGTACATCTTGATTATTCAATTCTTCAAACCGAGCCAGACGAGCTTTACTTTTGGCATGACGACCCTTGGGATTACTTCTTACCCATTCTAATTCTTGTTTAATAGTTCGTTGTCGTGATGATTCTTGTTTTTCTTCAAGAGCTAAGCGTTGTTCTTTTTGTTCTAACCATGAAGAATAATTACCTTCCCAAGGTATTCCATAGCCTCGATCTAATTCTAAAATCCAACCAGCAACATTATCTAAGAAGTAACGATCATGAGTAACAGCGACAATGGTGCCGCTATAATCTTGTAAGAATCTTTCTAACCATGCTACTGATTCAGCGTCTAAATGGTTAGTTGGTTCATCTAATAACAACATATCAGGCGCGGATAATAATAATTTACATAATGCCACCCGACGCTTTTCACCACCAGATAATTTAGTAACATCAGCATCCCAAGCTGGTAAACGTAGTGCATCAGCGGCAATTTCTAATTGTCGATCTAATTCCCAAGCATCAGCGGCATCAATCGCATCTTGTAATGTGCCTTGTTCTTCCAATAAGCTATTCATTTCATCATCGCTCATTGGTTCAGCAAATTTCATACTGATTTCATTAAATCTATCTATGATAGCTTTAGTTTCAGCAACACCCTCTTCAACATTGCCACGCACATCTTTATCAGGATCTAATTGCGGCTCTTGAGATAAATAACCAATACGAATACCGGTTTGTGGGCGTGCTTCACCGCTATATTCTTTATCGATGCCAGCCATAATGCGTAACAAGGTAGATTTACCTGAGCCGTTTAAGCCTAAAACGCCAATTTTCGCGCCCGGAAAAAAGGATAATGAAATGTCTTTAAGTATTTGTCGCTTTGGAGGAACGGTTTTTCCAACGCGATTCATTGTATAAATGTATTGAGCCATATTTTTCCTAATTTAGTATAATATAAAGTCATTAAATCTTTAAAAGGATTAGATCCATGTATATAAAAATATCTATAATATTTATTTTATCAAGTATTCTATCGCTAAATGCTTGCGGTGATCGTACTCATAGTAGTCAGAATAAAAATCTAGAATTAAATGCGGTAGCAGTGTCTCCAATGATGGATTTTTCCCTAGAACCACCACCACCTCCAGAAGTAAACCGTGAAAATTATGCCAATTTTAAAGATAACCCCATTAAAAATGTAACTGAACAGGCAGTTTCTACTTTTAGTATTGATGTTGATACTGGTGCATATTCTAATGTACGACGCATGTTAAATGCTGGTAATTTACCACAAAACGACGCTGTACGAGTTGAGGAAATGATTAATTATTTTACTTATAATTATCCACAACCAGCTACTAAGCAGCCGCCTTTTAAAGTTAGCACCGAAATTGCAACTACACCTTGGAATTCAAAAACTCATTTATTACATATCGGCATTAAAGGCTATGATATTCCTAAAACCAACTTGCCAGCAGCAAATTTAGTCTTTTTAGTTGATGTTTCAGGTTCAATGAATAGCGATGATAAATTAGGATTATTAAAATCATCATTAAAATTATTAAGTAAACAACTGTCTGCACGCGATAAAATATCATTAGTTGTTTATGCAGCTGCATCAGGTTTAGTCTTGGAACCAACAGCGGCTAATGAAACTAGTAAAATCAGTGCGGCTTTAGAGAAACTCACTGCTGGCGGTTCTACC
The DNA here is from genome assembly GCA_016744775.1 of Candidatus Marithrix sp. Classification (GTDB taxonomy): domain Bacteria; phylum Pseudomonadota; class Gammaproteobacteria; order Beggiatoales; family Beggiatoaceae; genus Marithrix. The sequence continues at coordinate 201,588 of JADGDS010000001.1, read as the reverse complement.
AATGGTGGAGCAGGCATTAAATTAGCCTATGCAACCGCAGAACAAGCCTTTATCAAAGGCGGAATTAATCGTATTTTGTTAGCAACTGATGGTGATTTTAATGTTGGCACCGTCAATTTTGAAGCCCTGAAAAATCTAGTAGAAGAAAAACGTAAAACTGGAATTTCTTTAACCACGCTTGGCTTTGGCACCGGTAATTATAATGATCATTTAATGGAACAATTAGCCGACGCTGGTAATGGAAACTATAGTTATATAGATACACTTAATGAAGCGCAAAAAGTATTAGTAGATGAAATGTCATCTACTCTACAAACTATAGCTAAAGATGTAAAAATTCAGGTTGAATTTAATCCAACTGTTGTGGCTGAATATCGCTTAATAGGCTATGAAAATCGAGTATTAAAACGTGAAGATTTTAAAAATGATAAAGTCGATGCCGGAGAAATTGGAGCAGGGCATTCAGTAACCGCTTTATATGAAATTGCTTTAGTAGGCAGCGGCGGAGAACGCTTAGAAAAGCTACGTTATAGCGACAAAAAAACAACTAATTCAATGAAAACTAATGAATTAGCATTTTTGCGTTTACGTTATAAAGCACCAAATGCTAATAGTAGTATATTGCTAGAAAAGCCACTAAGCAAAACAGAGATTAAAACGACTAATACTAGTGAAAATTTTCGTTTTGCAGCCGCTGTCGCCGCTTTTGGGCAACAATTGCGAGGTGGAAAATATCTGCAACAATTTTCCTATGATGATATTTTAAATCTAGCACGACAAGCACGAGGCAAAGATCCATTCGGCTATCGCGCTGAATTTATAAAACTAGTAAATTTAGCTAAATCATTGAGTAGTAAACAAACTGTAAAATAAATGAATAAACAAGCTGTTGCCGCCATACAAATGGCTTCTGGTTCCAATGTTACCGCTAATCTAAATGAAGCCGCTCGTCTAATAAATGAAGCGGCTCAGATGGGCGCAAAATTAATAGTTTTACCAGAAAATTTTGCTTTAATGGCAAGTCATCCTAATGATTATTTTGAAATTTGTGAAACACAAGCAAGTGGTTTAATTCAAGATTTTTTATCTCAACAAGCCGCTAAATTAGGAATTTGGTTAGTAGGTGGAACAATACCAATTAAAACACCAGAGAGTAAAAAATATCGCGCTGCTTGTTTATTATTTGATAATACCGGTGAATGTGTAAATCGTTATGATAAAATGCACTTATTCGATGTATCTGTAACTGAAAACGAACACTATTGCGAATCTCAGACTATTGAAGCTGGCAATCAAGTTGTAGTAGTTGATACACCTTATGGGCGTTTAGGCATGGCTGTTTGTTACGACTTACGTTTTCCTGAATTATTTCGTCAAATGCAAACAAAAGGGGTAGAAATAATTAGTGTAGTCTCAGCATTTACAGCAATAACTGGTAAAGCCCATTGGGAAATTTTAGTACGCTCTCGTGCCATAGAAAACCTTTCTTATGTTATTGCACCTAATCAAGGCGGTTATCATGTTAATGGTAGAGAAACCTATGGTAATAGTATGATTGTAGATCCTTGGGGAGTAATTTTAAGTAGTTTAAATCAAGGATCTGGAGTAATTTGCACTGAAATTGATATTAAAAAACAATCGAATTTAAGACATAGTTTTCCTGTTTTGCAACATAGAAAAATTCAATGTGAAATTATTGAAAATCACTAGGATCACATGCGCCAACACAAGGCAAACTAAAAACTTGTTTGTCTTCTAAACGCAATGCGGTTAAATTTCCACCCCATAAACAGCCGGTATCAAGAGCATATACTCCATTATCAGCATGATAGCCTAAAGTTGACCAATGTCCAAATATAATGTTTTGTTCACGACTAGCCCGATTTGACCATAAAAACCATGCTTGATATTTATCTTCATTCCATTCAAGCAATGGGCTATCCTTTTTTTTCAAATTTAATTTGCCATCAGCACTACAATAACGCAAACGTGTAAAACAATTAGTAATAAAGCGTAATCGTTCCCAACCCTCAAGTTCTTCAGACCATTTTTTAGGTTTATTGCCATACACATTTTCTAAATAGTCTTTATATTGTGTACCACTTAAAGCTTGTTCCACTTCATTGGCATATTGACGGGCTTGTTCTAAATTCCATTGTGGTGGTAAGCCGGCATGAATCATGGTAAATCCAAGTTTACTATCATGATGCAATAAAGGGCGATTGCGTAACCAATGTAATAATTCTTCTCTATCATAGGCTGATAATATAGAGCCTAACGTGTCTTGTGGTTTTAAATATTGAAGATTATTTTCAGCAACTGCTAATAAATGTATATCATGATTACCTAATACCACAATAGCCCGTTCATTTAAACTTTTAATAAAGCGTAAAACCTGTAAGGAATTAGGGCCTCGATTTACTAAATCACCGGCAAACCATAAAGTATCTTGAATTGGATCGAATTTTATTAATTGGAGTAATGCTTGTAAATCGTGATAACAACCTTGTATATCACCGATTGCGTAAGTTGACATTAAGATTAGAAGGGATGAATTGAATGGGGTGAACGATGGGGCTTGAACCCACGACCACCGGAATCACAATCCGGGGCTCTACCAACTGAGCTACGTTCACCATTATATAGATATAATCACTCGCGCTCGGCAGGACTCGAACCTGCTACCCTCAGCTTAGAAGGCTGATGCTCTATCCGGATGAGCTACGAGCGCTCAAAAAAATTGGTCGGGGTAGAGGGATTCGAACCCCCGACACCTTGGTCCCAAACCAAGTGCGCTACCAGACTGCGCTATACCCCGTAGATATAAACAGCCGCCATTATACTCACATAGTTTATTTTCGTCAAGCAAAAAATATAATTTTTTATATTTTTTTGTATATATATTTGATAATGAAGTATATTTATATTTGTTGTATTTATGACAACATTGTTGTAATAATGAAAAATTATAAATGGACAATTTTACAACGCTATATTAGCTACATTCCTATATGTAAATATATTTAAAACCACATAACAAGATGATTTGTCAATATAATTGATTGACATACTCACTAATTGTTGTTTTTATATAGTGAATTTTTTGCTATGATTATAATGTTATATATTATAAGGAGAATAGAATTATGAAACATAAGATGACATCTATTGCGCTTGGCGCAACTTTATTAGCAGGAAGTGTAACTGCTAATGCTGCAACACCCACTGGTCTTTACGTGGGTCCAACTGTTGGATATTTTTTCTTTGATGATGAAACTAGTAATAAAGCTGATGATGGTGTTTATTATGGTTTAGGTTTAGGTTATCAAATCAGCAAAAATTTTGCTATTGAACTTAATTATGCTAGACTTGGTTCTGAAATTATCAATCCGTTAAATAACGGTAATATGTTAACTGATATTGAAGGTTTACCCAGAGCTGTAGGTCAAGATTTAGATTTAGATATGTTCCGTGTGGATGGTATCTTTAATTTAGACTTTGCTAGTGGTTGGGCTCCATATTTGGCAGTAGGTTATGCTAGATTTGAACAAGATCCTCAATTCGGTGATGATGATGATATGATTAATGCAGGTTTAGGTATTAGACGTGCCTTAACTCCTGCTATTTCATTAAGAGCTGATGCTCGTGCATTTTATAATTTCGATAATGAAGAAGTTGATTATGCTGCGAATCTAGGTGTATTTTACGCATTTGGGGCTAAAGCACCAGCACCAGTAATAGAAGATCCAGTTATAGAAACTACTGTGGCTGATCCTTGCACCTTAGATGATGATGGCGATGGTGTCAATAATTGTGAAGATCAATGTAAGGATAGCCCTGCTGGTTCTAACGTTGAAACTACTGGTTGTCGTATCTTAGAAGTGCCAAAAGAAATTGAATTAAAGGTACTGTTTGATTATGATAAAGCAATAGTAAAATCTGAATACTATGAAGAAATTAAACAAGTAGCTGATTTTATGGCTAAATACCCAAGTACTTCTACTGAAATTCAAGGGCATACAGATAGTCGCGGTAGTGATTCTTATAATGAAGGATTATCTCAACGACGTGCAGAAGCTGTACATGATGTCTTGATTAATGAATATCAAATTGATCCATCACGTATTCGTGCCGTAGGTTATGGTGAATCTCAACTTCTAGTAGATCCAGAAGTTACTGAAGAAGATTATCAAATGAATAGACGTGTGATTGCACGTATCGAAACAGTTGTTAAAGAAGTTGAAGGTCAATAAAATTAATCATTATTAATTTTATTTATATAAAACGCCCTCTAAATAGAGGGCGTTTTTTTTTGGAATATTAATTGCATTTTCATCATTTGATAAACAATAAAATTATGAGGAATTATTAAATGATGAAAAACAATAAAATATTAATATTTAGTGTATTAGCATTAGCTAATACTATTAATCCTGCTTTTGCAGAGGAAACTGAGTCTGGTCCATATATTGTAGCACCATCAGTAGGGTATTATTTCTTTGATCGAGATAATAATAATAATGCTGATGATGGTGTATTTTATGGTCTTGGAGCAGGTTATCAAGTAAATAAGAATTTTGCTATTGAAGGTAATTACGCTAGACTAAATTCTGAAGTTAAGGATGAAGCACTTGATCAGGATGGTATTTGGAGACTTGATGATGAAAACGTCAATGCTGATATGTATCGTCTGGATGCGATTTTTAGTTTAGATTTAAATAGTGATTGGGCACCTTATGTTGCTGTAGGTTATACTCGTTTAGAACAAAGCCCACAGTTTGGTGATGATGATGATATGATGAGTGCTGCTTTGGGTGTAAAACGTAAAATCACACCAGCTCTTGCTATTAGAGCAGAAGCTCGTACTTTTCATAATTTTGATAATGAAGATACTGATTATGCTGTTAATGCTGCTTTAGTCTATCGTTTTGGTGCTGAAAAACCTGCTCCTATAATTCCTGTTGTGATTCCACCAACAATTCCAGAACCAATTGATCCTTGCTCATTAGATGATGATGGCGATGGTGTCAATAATTGTGAAGATAAATGTGTTGGAACTCCTGCAAACTCAAGAATTGAAGTTACCGGTTGTCGTATTTTAGAAGTACCAGTTGAAATTAAATTGGAAGTTTTATTTGATTATGATAAAGCTGTTGTAAAAGAACAGTATTTCAGTGAAATTCAAAGAGTTGCTCATTTCATGGCAAAATACCCTAGTACTCATACTGAAATACAAGGACATACTGATAGTCGTGGCAGTGATGCTTATAATCAAGATTTATCTCAACGTCGAGCTGATGCTGTACGTGAGGTTTTAGTCAGTCAATTTAATATTAATCCTTCACGTTTGAGTTCAGTTGGTTATGGTGAATCTCGTCTTTTAGTTAGCCCTGAACTTACTGATTTAGATTATCAAATGAATCGACGTGTAATAGCATATATCAAAACAGTAGTTGAAAAAGTTGAAGGTAGCCTTTAAATTTAAACTTCCCCCCCTCCTTTTTTCCCCTTTTCTCAAAGGGGGATTTTACATAAATGAAATTTAATTTCCCCGGTTTAACTGCTCAAGAAGTTGAACTTGCGCGTAATCAATATGGTAGTAATACCATTTCTTCTTTAAAACGAGAAACTTTCTGGAATAAATTATGGATTAATTTTAAAGATCCTATAATTATTATCTTAATGGTAGCCTTGGCTATTACCATGCTATTGATGGTTTTTGGCTATACTCAGTGGTATGAAAGTGTTGGAATTGCAATGGCTGTTTTTATCGCTACTTTTGTCGCAACTTGGTCTGAATATAGTAATGAGAATAAATTTCAACAGTTATTAGAAGATGCCGCTAGAATAAAAGTTAAAGTTTTTAGAAACAATAATTTAGTTGAAATAAATATAGATGAATTAGTTGTTGGTGATCATATTTTATTAAAACCCGGGGATATTATCCATATTGATGGTGTGTTAATTGATGGCCATTTAAATGTTAATGAAGCTTCCTTGACTGGTGAATCGGAGCCAGTCATTAAAAGTTTGAATGATGATAATCTGGTATTTAGAGCTTCATTAATTGATGATGGTGAAGCAGTTATGAAAGCAACTGCTGTTGGTGAAAATACTCGTTATGGCAAAACCATGCTGGAACTTATAAGTGCAGAAGATCGCTTATCACCATTACAAGAAAAGCTAAACGTATTAGGTAAACATATAAGTATTTTTGCTTATATCGGTGCGATTTTTATTTTTGTCGCATTTATGTTGAATCATATTTTCTTGCAAACTGATGGTGGATTATCAGTTTATTTGGCTCAAGATTTTGGTCAAATTATCGCGCATATTGTCACCGCAATGATTTTAGCCATTATTATAATTGTGGTAGCAGTGCCTGAAGGTTTGCCTATGATGATTGCAATGGTATTAGCTTTAAATATGCGCAAATTGTTATCAGTAAATGTGTTGGTACGCAAATTATTAGGTATAGAAACGGCTGGTAGTTTAACTGTTTTATTTACTGATAAAACTGGTACTTTAACTGAAGGTAAGCAAACAGTTGAGTTATTTTTAAGCAGTGATAATATTCCTTATTATAAATTTGATGCTATTCCAGCGGCATTAGCTGAGCAAGTTGCCTTTGCAATTCGTCATAATACTCTTCAAATGCTCGGTGCTGATAAAACTGAGCAGGCTATTTTAAGTTTTTTAAGCTCAAAAGAAACTGATAATGTCACAACTATTGAAACTATTCCTTTTAATAGCACTCGAAAATTTTCTGCGACTCAAGTTGAAGGTGATAAAAATTTAACTTTAATTAAAGGGGCACCAGAAATTATCTTGGCTAATTGTGCTCTTGATGTTAGTTTAGAAAAAAGCATACATGAGTTATCAAAACGCGCTATGCGATTATTGGCGGTGGCGATAACTGAAGAGTCAATTAATGAAGACAATAATTTAAATAAGAATTTAACTTTATTAGGCGTGTTTGCATTGCGTGATCCTTTACGCGCTAGTGCTTGTAATTCGGTTCAAACTGCAAAACAGGCTGGTATTCATACGATTATGATTACTGGTGATTCTGCTGAAACAGCAAAAGCAATTGCTATTGATGTAGGTTTGGATAATAATATTATTACATCAAAACAATTGGCTTCAATGTCTGATGATGAAGTTAAACAAATGTTACCACATCTGAATGTTGTAGCAAGAGTATTGCCAACTGATAAAAGCCGCTTGGTTAAACTTGCAAAACAGTTAAATTGGGTAGTGGGCATGACTGGTGATGGTGTTAATGATGCACCGGCGGTAAAAAATGCTGATGTTGGTTTTGCTATGGGTAGCGGCACTGAAATGACTAAGGAATCTAGTGATATTGTTATTTTAGATGATAATTTAGCTTCTGTTAATAAAGCTACCTTGTATGGGCGAACATTATTTAAATCTATACGTAAATTCCTTGTATTTCAATTAACTGTTAATTTATCAGCCATTTTAGTAGCATTTTTGGGACCATTTTTTGGTTTTGATTTACCGCTGACTATGACACAATTGTTGTGGATTAATATCATTATGGATACTTTGGCAGCTTTGGCTTTTGCTGGAGAAGCGGCGTTATCACGTTATATGTTAGAGAAGCCAATTTCTAAAGATGAGCCTTTGATTAATGGGGATATGTGGTCAAGCATATTACTCAATAGTAGTATTGCTGCTGTAATGAGTATTCTATTTTTAACTTATCCTCCAATTAAAGAATTATTTTCACGAAGTGTGGATGTACATTTAACAGCATTTTTTAGCTTTTTTGTATTTATGCACACTTTCAATACATTTAATGCTCGTACACAAAGTTTGAATTTATTTGAACATCTTATTGAAAATAAGTTGTTTTTAATTGTAATATTAATCATATTTACTGTTCAAATAAGCTTTATCTATATTGGTGGTGAAATTTTACGCACAGTTCCATTACAAACAATGGAATGGTTATACATATTAATGTTTGCCTTGATATTAATTCCGGTAGATTTGTTTAGAAAACATATCAGAAATGTTATGATTGGAAATCCAGTTTTGAAAAGTAAAGGATTATAATTTAATTAATGGCATTAATTGTACAAAAATATGGTGGTACCTCTGTAGGTTCAACAGAAAGGATTATCGCTGTCGCCGAAAAAGTCATGGCGATACGCGCTGATGGGCATGATGTTGTAGTAGTAGTTTCTGCTATGAGTGGAGATACTAATCGTTTAATTGATCTTGCTAAAAATATTACTGATCGACCAAAAGATCGTGAATTTGATGTGTTATTAGCTACTGGTGAACAGGTTACGATTAGTTTATTAAGTATGGCATTGCATTCTGGAGGTTGTCCAGCGCGTTCTTATACGGGGGCACAAGTACAGATATTGACAGATAGTGCCCATACTAAAGCTCGTATTCTTGATATTGATAATCAGGCTATACGTGCTGATTTAGCAACAGGCAAGGTTGTAGTAGTAGCAGGTTTCCAAGGCGTAGATGAGCATGGAAATATTACTACTTTAGGTAGAGGCGGTTCAGATACAACTGCGGTTGCATTAGCCGCTGCTTTAAAAGCGGATGAATGTCAAATTTATACTGATGTAGATGGTGTTTATACAACTGATCCTCGTGTGGTATCAGATGCACGTCGTCTTGATAAAATTTGCTTTGAAGAAATGTTGGAAATGGCGAGTTTGGGTTCTAAAGTCTTACAAATTCGTGCAGTAGAATTTGCCAGTAAATATAATGTACCATTACGTGTGCTATCGTCTTTTGTTGAAGGAACGGGCACATTGATTGCGCCAGAGGATGAAAAAATGGAACAAGCCTTAATTTCAGGTATTGCGTTTAATCGCGATGAAGCTAAATTAACAGTATTAGGAATACCTAATGAGCCGGGTATTGCATCGCAAATATTAGCCGCTATTGCGGATGCTAATATTGAAGTGGATATGATTATCCAAAATATTGGTGCTGATAGTAGCACTGCTGATTTTACTTTTACAGTACATCATAATGATTATCAGAATGCGTTTTCAGTTTTAGAAAATTGTGCAAAATCATTAAATGCAAAAGATGTAACTGGCGATACGCGGATTGCAAAAATTTCCTTAGTAGGTGTAGGAATGCGTTCACATGCGGGTATTGCTAGTAAAATGTTTAAGGCATTGTCTGACGAAAGTATTAATATTCAAATGATTTCCACTTCTGAAATTAAAATTTCAGTAGTAGTAGATGAAAAATATCTGGAATTAGGGGTAAGAGCCTTACATACGGCTTTTAATTTGGAACAAAAACAAGGAGAAAATCTATGTTGATTTTGACAAGGCGTGTTGGTGAATCCTTAATTATAGGTGATGATATTACCGTAACAGTATTGGGTGTTAAAGGTAATCAGGTACGTATTGGAGTGAATGCTCCGAAAACTATTGCGGTTCACCGTGAAGAAATCTATAAGAGGATTCAACAGGAAAAAGTTCAAATAGAAGATAAAAAAGATTAAATATGTAGCGGCAAACCTATGTGTTTGCCCTTAAAATTGATGGAACTTTTTTTTTAGCTCGTTTATGCAATAGATTTTTTATATGTAAACGCCATAGCAAGTTTACTAAAAAAAAACCAGTCAAAGCAGTAATACTACCTACCACAAAACATCCCACTGATAATGGTAATAAAATATCATTTATAGAATTTAGAAATCCTTCCATTGATAGAAGTACTTGCATTGATATTGTATCCATACCTAATAAAAACGCGCCTATTCTATAAGCAAAGTAGAAGAATAGTGGCATGGTAATAGGGTTAGTTATAAATACTAAACTAACTGATAAAGGCAAATTAACACGAAAAATAATGGCAATTGCGGCGGCAATTAAGGTTTGTAATGGTAATGGTATAAAGGCGACAAATAAGCCTACAGCAGTTCCACCTGATAATGATCTTCTATTTAACTGCCATAAATTTGGATCATGTAAAAGTTTTCCAAACAATTTAAGCTTTGGATGATGTTTTATTTTTGATACTGATGGTAATATTTTTTTAAAAAAAATTTTCATACTGCTTGTGATAGTAGCAAATATATCCGAATGATGCAAAAGTTAAACCGTGCGCATGAAGAGCAGCGTGGTATTATACAATGATTTATTGATAAATTCATAGTAAAATAAGCATTATTTATTAGATAATATAATGGATTTACTATGACAAATAAACGTCCTCTATCACCTCATTTACAAATTTATCAACCTCAATTAACTTCCTTAATGTCAATTTTGCATCGTTTAAGTGGTGTGTTTTTATCATTAGGTTCTGTGGTTTTAGCCTGTTGGTTAATTGCTGCTGCTTCTGGTGCTGAATCTTATCAACAGGCACAAGATTTATTAAGTTCTTGGTTAGGATTATTGTTGTTATTTGGATGGTCTTTTGCTTTGTTTTATCATTTATGTAATGGTATTCGTCATTTGTTTTGGGATATTGGTTTGGGTATGGATATTCCGATGGTTTACCTGAGTGGTAAATTGGTATTAGTAGCCAGTTTTGCTTTAACTGTTTTAGCATGGTGGTTGGCTTTATGAATAATTTAAGAACTCCATTATCTCGTGTACGTCTTTTAGGTTCTGCTAAGGATGGAACTACTAAGTTTATTGCGCAACGTGTTACTGCTTTGGCTTTAATTCCTTTACTGCTTTGGTTTGTAAGTTCAATTATATTTTATATTCATAAGGCTGATCATGCCGCTTTAGTTTCTTGGATGACTTCTTCTTGGAATAGCACATTGTTAATTTTGCTACTGATTAATTTATTTTATCATACTGTAATTGGTTTACAGGAAGTGATAGAAGATTATGTGCATAGTCATTATATGAAGCTATTTATGATAATTTCTATCAAGTTTTTCTTTATAACTATCGCGCTTGCTTCAATTTTGGCAGTTTTAAAAATGGCTTTTAGGTGAAAATTATGAATTGGCAACAAGTAAGAGAACAATATCCACACAAATGGGTTATTGCTGAGGCAATCAAAGCCCATAGCGAAGGTAATCAATGGCTAGTCGAACAACTTACAGTTGTTGATACATATATTGATGTTTCTAAAGCACTTAATATATACAAACAGCTACATAAACAAGCACCAGAACGTGACTACTTGGTAGTTCATACAGATAAAAAGCATCTCAAGATTTCTGAACGTAATTGGATAGGAATTCGGGCAGCTTCATGAATATTAAACTTATTAATGGATTGATAGCATTGAACTGGGTGATTTAAAGGTTGAAAATTTTATGATTGAAATTGGTCAAATTGATTATGGTTTTAACATTCAAGGTATTCTTGGTATTGATTTCTTAATTGAGACTAATGCCATCATTGATCTTGGTAAACGTCAGCTTTATACATAGCCTAACATTATGTTTTTTAAAAAATCAATACCTATTATTGACACTCCAACTGAGGCTGATTTGAAATCTTGGGCTTATGGTGAGTGGATTGAGTATCAAGCATGGTTGTTTCATCATGGCTTTTTAACTTTATATGATTGGCAACTTTTGCGTGATCAAGCTCAATGTTGGAAACAACGCCCTTTATTAAGTATTGTTACTCCGGTTTTTAATACTGCTCCTGATTATTTGGCTGAGTGTATTTATTCTGTGCAAACTCAGGCTTATCCTAATTGGGAAATGTGTTTGGTTGATGATGGTAGTGATAATCCTGCTACTATTGCATGTTTAGAGCAGCTTGTTCAGGATGATCCGCGTTTGCATTTACATCGTTTGTCTGAGAATCAAGGTATTTGTCATGCGACTAATCAGGCTTTAGCTATGGCGCGTGGATCGTATGTGGTTTTTTTGGATCATGATGATCGTCTTGCGCCTGATGCTTTGTATGAAGTTGTAAAATTATTACGCGAGTATCCAAGTACTGATATTGTTTATTCTGATCGTGATATGTTGTCTCCTAATAACAGACGCTTTATGCACTTATTTAAGCCAGATTGGTCTCCTGAAACTTTATTGTCTGGTAATTATTTATTTCATTTGTTGGTTTATCGGCGCGATTTATTGGAAAAATTGGGAGGCGTGCGCGTTGGTAAAGAGGGTTCACAAGATTATGATTTGATTTTACGTGCCGCTGAATTGCAACCAGAAGTAAGACATCTTGCTAAGGTATTATATCATTGGCGACAACATGAACAATCAGTGGCATTGGAACATAATGCCAAGGATTATGCTTATCAGGCTGGAATTGCTGCATTACAAGAAGCTTTGGAACGACGATCTTTAGCGGCTGATGTTAGTGAAAACAAAGAGTTATGGAGAGGACATTATCGAGTACGTTTGCAGGTATCAGAATCTAAATCTTATCAAATATTAGAGTTGAATCAGATTAATCAAACTTGTGAAGCTGATTATTTGGTAATTTTAGGGCAAGTTGATTATGATCAAGAATCTATAACAGAATTAATATCTTGGTTAGAAATTGAAGATGTTGGTATTGTAACAGGAAAAATTGTTAATCAACAAGGAAAATTTATACATGCAGGATTAGTACAGCGTCATAATGGAATACCTTTAGCTTTATATGAAGGCTTTGCAGAAGATACTCCAGCTTATATGGCGATTACCGCAATTGTACGTAATGTAAGCATACCGCATCCAAGTTGTTGTGTAATCAAACGCTCTTTGTGGCAACAATTAGGTGGCTTAAATACGGATTATACTGGTGCTTATGCAATCTTAGATTTTGCTTTACGAGCTTTAACTAGCGGCAAACGTATAGTTTATACACCATTTGCTAGATTTGTAGCGACTAGTGAATGGCAACAGGTGGAATGGCTGGAACAAGATAGACAGGTTTTTGTGGAAAAATGGGATACATGGCTTAGAAATGGTGATCCGTATTATAATCCATATTTAAGTTTAGATGTTGTTGATATGGGATTGATGTAAAAGACAAGGTTAAATAAAAATTTTCATACCTGTCAGGTCTTTAGACCAAAATCTTTATCTGAAAAACTATATTTAGAAATAGCTATTATTTGACAGAATATCAGAGTATTATGAAAAAATGAAAATTAAAAATTTATCCCTACAAAACTTTACCGCATTTGAACAAGCAAAATTTAATTTTTGTGATGGAATTAATGTATTGATTGGTACAAATGGTATGGGGAAAACTCATGCAATGAAAGCTATATATGCAGTATTAAATACTACAAAATCTAAAATAAGTAATTTAGAAAGCCTATTTAATATTCATAATTCTAATATATTAATTAGAAATAATAATGGAGTAAATACAACTAGTATTGTTGATTTAAGCAGTAACAGTATGCAAGAAGAGTTTTATATTCGTTTTCATGATTCTGAGAATCAAAATGATATTCTGAATGCTGAAATTAATATCAGTGATTATGAATCAGTAAGCTCAGCTATCTATCTACCTACCGTTGAAATGCTTTCAATTTATGATCACTTTTTTGCTACTTATGAAAGAAAAGAAATTCCTTACGATAAAACCTGTTATGACTTAGCATTAGCTTTAAATGCTGCTATTTTAAGAAAGACTCATGCTGATTATCAATCAGTTGAGCCAATACTCAAGAATTTACAAGAAATAATCACAGATTCTAAATCTCAAGAACAAGATGTGGTTGTCAAAGAATCAGAACATTTTTATTTTAACTTAAATGGTAATAAGTTAGATGTAAATATAGTTGCTGATGGCTACCGAAAATTAGGCACTTTATTTTATTTATTACGCAATGGTTCTTTAACTACAAATAGTATTTTATTTTGGGATGAACCAGAAACAAATCTAAATCCTAAATTGATTGCAAAAGTTGCAAAAGTATTACAAGCACTGGCTGATTCTGGAATGCAAATTTTTATTGCTACTCATGATTATCTACTGAGTCATGAACTATCTTTATTAGCTGAATATCCTTCTGCAAATCCAACTACAATTAAATTCTTTTCCTTATATAATCATGAAAATGTAATAATTGAAGAAGGAGATAGTTTAGTTGATATTTCACATAATCCTATTTTAGAAGAATTTGCTGATCATGATGATCGTGAAGCAGAATTGTTTTATAATGAGGATAATATCAATGACACGCATTGAAGAAGGTTATTTACTCTTTGAGTTTGGTGACAAATGGCGTGTTTTTAAATTTGATGAACATCCAGATTATAAAAAAATAAGTGATATAGTTAATGGAACAAAGGGTGTTGATTTTGTAGGTATCTTTAATGAAAAAACATTATATTTTATTGAAGTCAAAGATTTTCGTGGAGATAGAATTAAAAATAAAGACAGGATTTCAAAAGGTGAATTACTTATAGAAATAGCTCAAAAAGTACGAGATTCTATAGCTTGTATCATTGCAAGTTCTCAAACATCAAACAAAGCTGATAATTTGCTTCCGTATGCAAAATTTCTATGTAATCAGAAAAAAGACATAAGAGTTATTTTATGGTTAGAACAAGATTTTCCAAAACATATCTTTAATGAACAAAGAACTATAAAATCAGTAAATCGCAACACATTAAAACAAAAACTTAAATGGCTAACTTCTAAAGTTCTGGTTTGCAGTATTAATAGTAATAAACAATGTTTACCAGATGTAAAAGTAAGTAATTTACCTAGAAAATAAAAAAAACGGTCAATTGCTCGTTTTGTAGCGACTAGTAAATGGAATACATGGCTTAGAAAGGGTGATCCTTATTATAATTCGTATTTAAGTTTAGATGTTGTTGATATGGGATTGATGTAAAATTCAAAATAGGAGCTTTAAATATGTCAAAAAACCCTACATTTATAGTAATTTTCTCTGTTATCATTATAGGCACTATTGTTGGTGTTTATAATCATGATGATGGTGCTAAAACTAAGAGTATGGCTGGTGTTAGTTCGCCAGTTGTTGATTTTTCTTCGCCTGAATTGTCGCATAAGCGCACGGCTTTGGTTATTGGTAATTCTGATTATTCTAATCATCTTTTTCCTAGTTTGGAGAATCCTGTTAATGATGCTAAGGATTTGGCGGTGGTTTTGCGTCAGTTGGGATTTGAGGTTATTGAGTTGTTTGATGCTAATCGTCAGCAGATTAATAGGGCTATTCGTGGTTTTCGTGATAAGTTGCTTATTAATCAGGGGGTGGGGTTGTTTTATTTTTCTGGGCATGGTGTTGATTATGCTGGTAAGAATCATTTGATTCCTTTGGGTAATAAGATTGAGGTTTCTTATGATGTTGATGAGACTGCTGAGACTATTGCTGTTAGTTATGTGTTGAATGAGATGCAGAAGGCTGGTAATCATATGAATTTTTTGGTTTTGGATGCTTGTCGTAAGGCGCGGAAAATTAAGCTTAGTTCTTCTGGTGATAAGGGTATGAAGGCTATTCCTGATGGTTTGAAGGTTCCTGATTTGGTTAATGGATTTTTGATTGCTTATGCGGCTGCTCCGGGTAAGGCTGCTTTGAGTGGTGTTGGTGAGCGTAATAGTCCTTATGTTAAGCATTTAATGAGGTTTATACAGGAGCCTAATTTGTCTGTTGAGGCTATGTTTAAGAAGGTTGGTGCGGCTGTTATAAGGGAGACTACGATGCAGCAGGAACCGGGTTTTTATACTCAGTTGTATGATCCTTTTTCTTTTAATCCTCAAGCAGTAAAGCCTAAAGTTGTTGATAATTCTTCTGAGCTTTTGAAAAGAATGTCTGAATTGGAAAGTAAAATAGATAATTTAATTGTTCCAACTCCTGTTGTTAAGAAAGCAAAGAGTAAAGTCTTTCAGGATCCTTTAAAAGTTGGTGGTTTTGCTCCAGAGATGGTTAGAATCCCGGCTGGTTCTTTTAAGATGGGTGATATTCAAGGTGGTGGTCATTCTGATGAAAAGCCTGTAGATGATGTTTCGGTTGATAGGTTTGCTATGGGGAAATATGAGGTGACTGTTGGTGAATTTAGGAAGTTTGTTAATGATGCAAATTATAAGACTGATGCTGAAAAACAAGGTAGTTGTTACACATATGATAATGGTTGGAAAGATGTAAAAGGTGCAAATTGGCGTAATACTAAGTTTTCTCAAAATGATAATCATCCGGTTGTTTGTGTGAGTTGGAATGATGCTAGAGCTTATGCAAAATTGCTTAGTAATCAAACAGGTAAAGAATATCGTTTGCCTACTGAGGCTGAATGGGAATATGCAGCTAGGGCTGGTACGGAAACTAAGTATTGGTGGGGTAATGATATTGGTAAAAATAAGGCTAACTGTGATGGTTGTGGTAGTAAATGGGATGATAAATCTACTGCTCCAGTAGGTTCATTTTCTGCTAATCAATTTGGTTTATATGATACTTCAGGAAATGTATGGGAGTGGACTTGTTCTGAATATGAAAATAAATATAATAGTAAAGAAAAAGTATGTGTAAGTAAAAATAGCAATAAATACCGAGTGTTGCGTGGTGGCTCGTGGCTCTACGACCCGGCGATCCTTCGTACTGCCAACCGCAACTGGTACACCCCGGACCTCCGCGTCGACTACTACGGCTTCCGTCTCGTCGTGCTGCGTGCTGCGTGGACATATTAGCCCTTTGCCCTTTTGCCCTTGTGCCCTTTTCCCTTTTTTTACCTTTTAAATTTTAAATTATTCTGATTAGTTTGGGCTAATCAGAATTTATTAGCATGGAAGCCCCCGGCAGGGCGATTTTTATTTTGTATCTCCATGCTATAAATATGTTTTATCCTTGCTTATATGCAATCTATGTAGTTTTTTTGGGGTTATTCCTTGTACTCAAGATTCTATGTTAAGTACAACGAATAGTTAGTGCTATTTAATCACCAAGCTTAATTTCCACTCGCCGATTTTTAGCATAAGCGGCATCAAATTCACCAACCGCTACTGGGCGAGTGTTTCCATAACCAGCAGTTTTCATACGACTAATCTCAACACCACCTAAAGCTAATGCTTGTTTAATTGACTTAGCGCGATTTACTGATAATTGCCAATTTAAATGTTTACTTTCCTCTGTGCTTCTACCAGTAAAAAGTTGATTATCTGAATGCCCATAAATTGCAATTTTCTTCACATCTTCAATAATTAAAGTGCTAGCAATATAATTCAATTGTTTACTTGATATTAAACTTAAATCAGACTTACCAGTTTCAAATTGCAGATTTCTAAAAGTTATGACAGTTGTTAAAATAGCTTTGGTTGCGCCTGACGTGCTTATTGATTTAAATTTGCTTTGACATTGTTTTGTTAACTTAGCCATTTTTTCTAATCGTTGCTTGTTATAGAGTAAAGCTAAATTTTCTGTGGTTATAATTTCCCCTTGTTCCACATTACGATAACGATTATCCTCTAATAGTTTAGTTACACGTTTACGAGCATGAAAATGCTTAGTACAAACTTGTAAATATGCCTCCAAACTAAGAGCATATTGCTTTTGAAGATAAAAAATATCAGCAATACCAATCCAAGCTTGAAATAATTGTGGCTTAAATTTTAGAGCTTGACGATAATGAGATAGTGCTAATTCATATTGAGAATCATTTTCTAATAAATTGGCATAATTATTATGAGCAATAGCATGACTAGGGCAAAGATCCAAAGCATATTTCAATAAAGTTTTCTCTTGCAGCGGCTGCAAAAAATAAGAACGTTTAACTAAAGAATTAGCCTGATCACAAGGATTAGCGATTAAAATGTTAGGCGTTATTAACATTATGAGTAGGATTATTTTTTTCATGATAATTCTCCTTAATTTTTATTGCTGGAATTTATATAACTGATGTTACGCATTGAACTTCCTCCCCTGAAAGGGGATAACATACCAGCCTAGGGCAACGCCCTAGGAATTAGGTGTGATGTTAAGCCCTGAAAGGGCGTGACATAATGTATCGCCCTTTCATAACTCAAAATCACATAATCACATAATCACATAATCACATAATCACATAATCCCATAATCACATAATCACATAATCCCAGGGCGTTGCCCTGGGCTGGTATGTTACCCCCTTTCAGGGGAGCGGGAAGTTGAGTACGTAACATCAGTTATATAATATCATTATTAGCCGCTATTACATCCGTGTTTATATGCAATCTATGTAGTTTTTTTTGGAGTATGTTGAGTTCTATGAATAATTCATACTTAGATTTCAACACGAAATTCAATTTTTTCATTTCCAAAGCTAGACTCAATGACTTTATGAATTCCATGCTTATTTTCTGTAGAAATACGAATTAAGTCATATTTTGATAATATTTTTAAATCATTATTTAAACTTGCATGTGATCTATTTAACACCTGCATAAGCTCAGAAAAAACAACTTTTTTTTCTTTTCTTAAATATCTGACTAGATTTGTTCTTTCTGGCTTAAGTAAAAGTATAAGATCTTCTGGATCAACCCAAATTATATTTTTTTTTGTGAATTTTTTTCCTTTATCTATTTCTCTAGCAGTTTCTTTTGCAGAAGCAAAAAAATCAGATAAAGTGCCTGATTTGATTTCAATACTCATTTTATATACTCTTTAATTTCATTTTCAAACCGTTCAACGATTTCTTCATAACTTGTAAAATCTTCAACTGGTGAGATTTCTCCAAAATGATGTTTGTGATGATAATCATGAGCATTATCATAACCAATAACTCTTCCGTTATCATTCTGATACAGGATATGATTTATATAGGCTATACTATATTTAACTACCTTTCTATTATGGTCTTCCCATGCTTCAATTTTAATTATGCCACCTCCTCTTTTTATAGGAAGAGTGTATTTTTCATCTACTAGCTTAACATAATTTTTTTTAGATTTTTTTACCATAGTCTTTGTTTTTTTACAAAAAATATTAATAAACAAAATTTTGTTAAATCCTCAATTCAGCATTTGCCAAAATATTGTTATCCTTATCCATCACAATAGCCTTAAAATATTCCTCTTCAGCTTCTAATGAAAGCTGCTTAATTACTGTACCATATTGATTGTGTTGTATTTCTGTTTCCCATGAATATCGGTTATTGGGTTTTATCAGTTTATTTTGAACCAAATATAATTTTTTGCCGCTTGATGAGATATTAAATAGGCTAAAATAAATCAAATCGGTGCTGGTTATGTTGTTTACTTGATAATATATAATTGGATTGTTTTTGTCTGTTGAATCTGCTGATAGCGTGATTTCTGGCTTTGTAGTTATTGTTGCATTATCAAGATTATATTGATAATGGATTAAAAATATGCCAGTTACCAAGGTAATTATAATTGTTATGATTATTTCTTTGAAAGTCATTTTAGATAATTCTCCTTAATTTTTATTGTGGTAAAATCACCTTAATGTTGCAATTGATAAATGCAACATTAATATAAATTTCAATTTGTTATAAAAATTACTATTATCAATACTCCAACTGAGGCTGATTTGAAATCTCTATATTAAGAATTAAAACGTTCAGTAATCACTTCAATTAATTGTCGAGCTAAAATCTTTTTATTTGCACGGGCTAATTCTAACCCTCCGTCTTTCCAAAATATGGATAGGGCATTTTCTTCGCTGTCAAAACCTAAGCCTTCAATACCAACTTGGTTGGCGGCTATCATGTCTAGTTTTTTTGCCGCTAATTTTTTCTTGGCATATTCTACTAAATTGTTGGTTTCAGCGGCAAAGCCTACTGTAAATGGTGGTTTCTCTAATTTGCTGACACTGGCTAGAATGTCGGGTGTTGGTTCTAAATTTATTTGTAATGTAGTAGCTGTTTTTTTGATTTTTTGTTTTGCCTGTTCAATTGGGCGGTAGTCGGATACAGCGGCAGTTGAAATAAAAAAATATGTATTTTTAATGTGTGCCATTACAGCTTCATACATGTCTTGGGCACTGTTGATAGAAATGGTTTCTATTCCTGCTGGTGGAGATAAACATACTGGACCACTTATTAAAGTTACATCAGCTCCAGCGGCTGATGCTGCTTCTGCAATCGCATAACCCATTTTACCTGAGCTACGATTGCTAATAAATCTAACAGGATCAATATGTTCACGAGTTGGTCCAGCGGTTATTAATATTTTTTTGGCTTTTAAAACTTTTGGCTGAAAGAATAATTGTAAAGCGTCAACTAAGTCAACCGATTCTAACATTCTACCCGCTCCCACATCACCACAAGCTTGTGAACCAATAGCTGGTCCAAAAATTGTAACCCCTCTTTGTTGTAATTTCTGACAATTTTCCTGAGTAATAGCAGCGTGCCACATTTGTTGATTCATAGCTGGGGCTATGCCAATCGGTGCGGCTGTGGCTAAACAGAGTGTACTAAGTAAATCATTAGCATGACCATAAGTCAAGTTAGCTAAAAAATTAGCGGTAGCAGGGGCAATTAAAACCATATCAGCCCAACGCGCTAAATCAATATGTGCCATTGCATCGTGTACAACATAGACAGATTTTCCAGATAGAGCTTCTAAAGTCAAAGTACTAATAAACTTAGTAGCGGTTTCAGTCATAACTACCTGTACTTCAGCATCTTGCTCAATTAAGCGTCGTACTAAATCAGCGGATTTATAAGCGGCAATGCCGCCGGTAATGCCTAAAAGGATTTGTTTGTTTTTTAGATTATTCATTTTTGCTGCTGATTAATAATAAAATATAAAATCTAATTGTCTGAATCAGGATTTACAGAATTTAAGAATTAACAGAATGTGTTAAGTGAACATGAAAAATATCATTCTGTAAATCCTAAAATCCTGTAAATTATGATTCAGACAATTAAGCCTTGTAGGGTTGGCGATAACCACAGTTATAAAATCTAACTACTTCTTCACAATATTCGTTGTAATAATTTATTTAAGTATCATTATTATAAAATTTCATTCAATTATTTACCTATATTTAACATTATAAACAGTCATAGATTCTTTAATCTGCGATGCAATATTAATCGTATCATTTGCTTCCAGCACATTTTTAAGGGCTAAATTAGCAAATTCTATATCTGTTTTTATATGTTCATGTATTAATATATCAAAATGATCTGATACATCTTTTTTGGCGCGTCTTTTTTCTTTAACTTCTTGCAAATGATGTTTTTGTTCTGCTTCAGCTTTTGCTAATTCAGCGCGTTCTTCACCACTAATTGAAATATAGACTCGATAATTAGTTTTAAAAATTCGTTTGCGAGCCATTTCATAATATTTAGGAAATTCTGCAACCACTGTTCGCCCTTTTTTCAATAATTTTTCTACTAGCTTTTGAAATTTATCATCTGCTACATCCATTTCAGCCGCTACTTGTTGACTATTAAAAGCAATAGCCAAATGAGTCATTAATAACTGAGTTAAAACTTTACGGGTATCTTGCCTAACTATGATTTGTGAACCGATAAAAACAGTATTTTGCATATAAAGTTGATCAAAACTAAAAAATTTACCTTGTTCTGCTAATGCTATATCTAATAATTTCACAAAGCCTTGAGTGACATCGCGTGGATTAGCAACATAAGTGCGAGCAATATCTAATATTTGTGCCCATGTCTCAATAATTGCCCTTTGAAATAAGGCATATTGTAATATTGTAGAAACCTGTTCATCTTTTTTTAATTTCACACTACTTTCAAAATTTCTATATACTAAACGCGCACTTTCAAATGATTTACCTTCACTAATCGGCATATAATCTAAAATTTGATTCAGCACTTGCCGTGCTTCAATAGCATCGGCTTGTTCACTAGCGGCTAATTTTTTTAGTTTCTTTAAAGCTTTATTAAAAATTTCAAAGGCAGTTTTAAATTCATTAGTTTCAAAAAATATTTTTTCTAAACAAGGAATTAAATACTTTTGAACTTGATTTTCAAGAATATTTTTTTGAGTAATAGAAAATTTATTCCATTGAACAAGCGGATAATCCAACATGATTTCATCATCTTCTTCTCCATTTGGATAAAGTTCATCTTTGACGCTATCAAGATTTAAAAGGTATTTGCTTAATAATTTGCGATTAGTAAAACTGTCATCTAAAGCTTTATTGATGATACCGATATTGCTTATAGAATAAAAGCGGGCTATTTTGGTACAATCTTTTTTAGATTTACTATTCCATTCAATAACAGCTAAAGCATCTATGCCACGTTTATTCAGAATAAAATCACAAAATTTACGACAAGCAATCGTAGCAATGGTATCATCTGATAATAGAATATTAAAATGTCCACCTACTTGTTTAGCTGTATTATTAACATCCACGAATAGATGACGAAAAACTTCAGGCACAGTAGGAATTCTATAAGGAGCAGATTCCTTATTTTTTTTTGCGGTAGCATTAGGAGCAAATAATATACAAACAGGAATACCAATATTTTCTAAGAGTTCAGGATGATTATCATAAACTTTGTTCAAAGTAAAAAGTCGATGTTGCCCATCAATAACAACTAATTTTCCACCATATTCATTACCTTTAGAAATTCTAATTTCCAATTTAACTGGTTCAGATTGAACACTCATAGTTTCTGATAGTTTGTAAGCATGTGGGTTATTACTTACAAAATAAGTCAGTTTAAATAAACCTTTCCATTCTCTAATAATATGTTTATCGTCATCAGGGATTATTTGTTCATCAGTATAATAAGCATCCATAGTTTTGCCTTTACTAGGTACAATAGCGGCAAGTAATGGTGGAAAGAAAACTGAGCGTGCGCGAATTTCTGTAGCTGTTAATTTATTAATATCTGGATTTAAATAGGGTTCCATTTCAAGACGAATTCTTTCTTCGTCAATATCACGCTGCATCAATAGTTCAAAATCAATTTTTTCGGGGTGAATATCTCTGGCAAAGCTTAATTCTGATAATTCAGCGGCGGAAAAAGTGGTCATAATATATTCAATAGGAAAAGATGCGCCGCTATAAAACCTACCAAAGCTACCAATGCGTTCAAAATTATAAATCTGTTCCTCACCAAAGTTTTCTAATGACATCATATTATTTTAGTTGATAAAAATTTGAGTCAAGAGTTTATCATATGGTAGGCTATAAGATTTTAAATAAAGGTATGTGTATATGAGTTTCAGTGATTTATCAAAAGAACAACAAATTATGGTTTCTATGCGTAAGACATTAAGTAATATAATTCGGGAAATTACACCAGAACCCGGTACAGTGTATCCTTTAACAGAAGCTACTGTGAAAGATGTACGCATGTGTTTAGCCTTAATAACAGCGCGTGAACAAGAATTAGCTGAAGATAAGGGTTTGGCAAAAGAACGCCCACATTTTAGTGATGAACAGCCTAAAGTAGTACCAATTACTCAATTTCAGCGTAGTTAATAGTGCAGAAAGGCTTTAGTTTAATTGAAGTAGTAGTAGTATTATTTGTTATAAGTTTATTAATGACTAACATATTAAGCTTAATTTCTGCACAAAAAGAATGGGAAAAGATTCAAGATACCAAAACTACTTTAATTGAAATTGAAGACGCACTTTTAGGTTTTGCTGCTATTCATGGGCATTTACCCTATCCTGCCTCAAATCCAGAAACTGGAATACAAGATAAAAAGCTCAATGGTAAAGAAGCTTATTTAGCTTGGGCAGATTTAGGAGTAAACAGCTATGATCAGTGGGGTAATTATTTTCGTTATCGAGTAGAAACAGAATATTCTAAAATGCCATTGGATTTTAAAAAAATTTTTGGCATAATAGGCGGTGGCAGCGGTTTAAGAGTTAGAGATAAGCAGGGCAATTATTTAACTGTCAAATCTGGTGATTCTCGTGTTGCCGCTATAATTTTTTCAGTTGGTAGTAATGGAATTGCAGATGATGATAATTCCAATCTTTTAAAGAAAACCTATGTATATGACCAATATCAGAAAAATTATTTTGACGATATTTTAATATACATATCCAGAAATATATTAATTGAATATTTATTATGAAATATAAATTATATAAAGTTGGCATAATATCAGTATTTATAAGTGTATTAATTGCTTGTGCCAATATGCCTTTACAACAACTTACCCCAAAAGTTCGTTTAACAGATTTTAGAGTTATGAAATTAGGTTTAACTGAACAAAGTTATAAACTGAAGCTAAGCCTAAACAATCCCAATCCTTTTCCATTACCATTAATTGGTATGGATTATAAATTACTTTTAAATGATAAGGAATTTACACAGGGCAGCACTAATCAGCCTCTTACCATTGCAGCATTAGGTGAACAAACCATTGAAATTAATGTGGTAAGTAATTTAATGAAAATTATAGGTGAGTGGCATGATATAAGCTCTGTTTTTAATCGTCAATTGAATTATCGTCTATTGGGTAACATGAATGTCGTTAATTCAGAATTTAAAATTCCTTTTGAATATCGTGGTGATATTCCTATTAGTAACGGAGAATAAAAAATGAAAATATTTAACTCACTAATTATATTAACCTTAGTAACGGCATGTACTACGCCTGAATCAAACTTGAATAGTAGAAGTAGTCATAATAATTATCTAAATCTAAGTGAAATTACAATGATAGAATTAGATCAAACTAAGCGATTTCCAATTCATACTATTATAAGTATAACTAATGAAAAAAAACCATATATATCATATACAAAAAAAATTGTAGTGGCATCATATAAGGTTGATGATGTAAAAAAAATATGGGGAGAAAGCGCGTTTAAAAAAATAGAAAAATCTTGGAAAAAAGAATTTTCTGTATCAGATTTAAAATATCTTAATCGTTATAGTCATGGATTAAAAATTTTTTTACAAAACCAGAAAGAATTACCATCAGCTCAATCAAATAAAACTTGTAATCGTAATAATGTTAGATTTTATGTGAAATCAAATACAAAAGAAGAAAATAGTTTTACAATTCCGGGTAATCTTTTATGTCAAAATACTAAGATGATGGTAGGTTTTAAAAAATTTATCAAAGAAATGAATTCTTTGGTATTAAAATATCAACCTAGTTTAAATTCATTAGATTTAGCATCTTTATAGTTTTAAAAGGGCAACCATAAAGGATTGCCCCTACCGATTTACATAATTGTAATTTTTTCTATAATTACATTTTGTAATGGTACATTTTGGTATCTGCCACGATTTCCTGTTTTTAACCGTTTAATTTTATTAACAACCTTCATGCTTTCTTTAGTTACTTTACCAAATACCGCATAACCCCATCCCCAAATATCAGAGGTTCTATAATTCAGAAACTTATTGTTTTTGACATTAATAAAAAATTGCGCAGTAGCTGAATGTGGATCAGAAGTGCGTGCCATTGCAATTGTGCCTCTAAGATTTTTTAGCCCATTATTTGCTTCATTACGAATTGTTTCGTGTGTAGTCTTTTTTGTAAAATCAGTTGTAAAACCACCGCCTTGAATCATAAAATTACCAATAACGCGATGAAATATCATACCGTCATAAAAACCTTCTTTTACATAACGTAAAAAATTCGCAACAGTCTTAGGTGCCTTTTCATCATTTAATTCGATAATAATCGAACCAAAATTGGTCTTCATGTTGACTTTAGTATTTGCAGCATAGCTGTTTTGAATGCTTAATAATAAAAATAAAGATATACTAATAATAAGTTTCATTTAAATTTCCAAAAAAAGTAAAAGAGGGATTATATACAAATAATGGATAAAAATAATGATGAATTATATCCTTGTGAATTTCCGGTTAAAGTCATGGGAATGGTATCAGCAGATTTTGATCTGTTAGTTGTGGAAATTGTGCGTCGCCATTGCCAAGATTTAACAGAAGGCTGTGTTCATACACGCACTAGTAGTGGTGGAACATATATGTCAGTTACAGTGACTTTTACTGCTGAAAGTCGTAATCAATTAGAGGCTTTATATGCGGAACTTAATCAACATGAAAAAATAAAAATGGTTTTATAGCTTGATATATTTATATTGTGATGGTATAATGAGTAGTTAGGTTGTAAATCCTTGCAGGGGACGTCAAGGTTTCGACGCGGGTTACAAAACCTGAAGTGCATGTCGAGGAGCGACATACCTCGTAAATACAGTCGCAAAACAATGATAATCGCCAACGACGATATCTACGCTCTAGCTGCTTAGGTAGCTAGCCTCTGACTGAGATTGTGCTTGTACGCTCAGAGTTTAAGTTGTTTTTAGACATTCAGGGGTCAAATTTAACAAGATCGTAGAAAAATATGTTCAGGGTTTTTCTATTAAATTTAACTGGGCTCACCGTTAATTTATCCTGCCTATCGGATAAATAATGGTTAAATTAAAGATTAGGCTAAACATGTAAATGAGCTAAGGGCGGAGGACTTGCGGACGCGGGTTCGATCAAAGGTCGCCTTAGACAGTGATGTCTAAAGGAAAAGAGAGCTCAAACGGTGAAGGCTAAGTCTAAATGGATGGATAGATATGCTAACGCCGTCGAGTGAATTGGAAACAAGTAAGCTCGCTAGAGACTTATAGGGTTCTAAGAATATTATATTTATGAACTACTAGGATGGAAGAATTGTTGTTCAAAAGCCAGTTTGGCTTGTAGTTGTTGTTTAGAGTATTTACCATTTCTACGAGTGACTTTTTTGTAATTTTGAGTTAGAAGTAAAGCGCGGCGTTGTTTTTCGGGTTCTTTAAGATAAGGTAATATCTTTTCTAAAAAAATCAGTGCTGCATTATGAGTTAATTTCCAACTCCAAGATTGTTTATGATGGTCTTTATAGATTTTATGTTTACTAATATGACCACCATAGTGAGTTTTAAGAAACTCTAGTAAATGTATGGTAGTACTTGAAACTGATACTACTGGATAACGAAATGTGTTATTTGATTTTGCTAAGGTTACAGTACCTTCGCCATCAAATAAACCAGCAGTATAAATATCATCTTCCATAAACGCTCTCCTCTGGTTGGGTATAGTAGAATATACTATATCTCCAGATGAAGGAATAGTCCAGTCCACCATGAAAATGATGGGGTAACTGTCCCGCCGTCTCCACCATTCAAATATATAGAACAGATGTAAATCTGTTCTAATCCTTGCATTCTTATCATTCCACCATAATAAATCATATTTCTAATTCTAATTCTAGTTATTATAATCTTTATGAGTATAGAAAATAGTACATTTGCCTTAGCTGGAATGTATCAAAGCGCGAAATTGGTTCGAGATATTGCTCGAAAAGGTTTGATAGATCAGGAACCATTTGAGGCTAGTTTAAATAGTATTTTAAAAATTGATGCTTCTTCAATTGAAGATGTTTATGGTCAATTATCTGGTTTAAAAACAGGTTTGTACACTTTGTCTCAGCAATTAGGAAGTGGAACTCAGCGCACTTTAGAAATTACGCATTATGTGCTGGGTATGATGATTTTGGAACGTAAGCTCATGAAAAAAAATGAGATGCTAGATAAAATACAAACCGGTATTGAGGCTACTAAAGCAAAAACTGATACTCTTGCTTTATCTGATCCTGAAATTATTAAAGATTTGGCTAATTTGTATGTTGATACTTTAAGCAAATTTAATTTTCGTATTAAAGTCAATGGGGAACGACGGTTTTTAGAAAATCCAAATAATGCTGAGAAAATTAGGGCGTTATTATTCGCCGGTATTCGTTCAGGGGTATTATGGCGACAAATGGGTGGTAATCGTTTGCATTTGATTTTTTCACGAAAAAAAATGGTTAAGATTGCTCAAGCTTATTTATAATGCCTCCGCCTAAACATTCATCCTCATTATAAAAGACAATGGATTGCCCGGGGGTTACTGCTCTTTGGGCTTGTTTGAAAATAACTTTACAAGTATCATTTTCTAAACTGATAATTGTACAGTCTTGATCTGCTTGACGATAGCGGGTTTTAGCACGACATTGAAATGGAACAACTTGTGGCGCAATTCCAGATATCCAGTGTATTTGATTAGCTGTTAAGCTATTACTAAATAATAATGGGTGATCATGCCCTTGACCTACAATTAGTAAGTTTTTTGCTATGTCTTTGGCTACTACGTACCATGCTTGACCATTGCCATGAGTTTGCCCACCTATGTTTAAGCCTTGACGCTGCCCAAGTGTATAATACATTAGTCCATCATGTCGCCCTAAAACTTGCCCTTCTGGTGTTTCAATGTTACCGGGTTGTGCTGGCAAAAAGCGTGATAGAAATTCTTTAAATGGGCGTTCGCCAATGAAACAAATTCCTGTACTATCTTTTTTAGTTTGAGTAATTAAATTTGCTTGTGCTGCTAGGTTGCGTACTGTGGTTTTTTCTAATTCTCCAATTGGAAATAAGCTACGTGATAATTGTTGTTGCCCTAATGTATATAAGAAATAACTTTGGTCTTTTTTTGGGTCTAAGCCTTTTAGTAGTTGATAATTGCCATTGTTGTTAGTTATACGCGCATAATGTCCAGTTGCAATTGCTGTGGCACCTAAATTTAGCGCGTATTCTAAGAATACTTTAAATTTAATTTCGCGGTTGCACCAAATATCAGGATTAGGTGTACGCCCTGCTTGATATTCGGTTAGGCAATGAGCGAATACATTTTCCCAATATTCAGTGGCAAAATTGACTGTATGTAATGGTATATCTAAAATATCACATACAGCTTGTGCATCTTTTAAATCTTCAGCGGCACTGCAATAGTTATCATCATCATCTTCTTCCCAATTTTTCATAAATAAGGCTTCGACATCATAGCCTTGTTGTTTTAGGAGTAAAGCTACGACGGAAGAATCTACGCCACCGGAGATGCCTACTATTATTTTTTTTGAATTTGACATAGTGTGATAGAATATTTCTCGTTCCCACGCTCCAGCGTGGGAACGAGAAAAAAAGTTAGACATAAGATTTATGTTCTTTACGACGTTTGCCTGCTCGTTGTGTTATCACTCCATGAATTGCATCCAAACCTGAAACATTTATTGTTGGGTATTTTTCATTTAATGGTTTTAAATAGTATTTGTCATCTTCAATCGCTAATTGTCTAAAAATATATTCTTCTTCGTGCATTGCAAATACATAGGAACCATTTTCTACTACTCCATCTGGTTCTATAACAATAATATGTCCATCCATGAATTCTGGTTCCATACTATCACCTAGCACTTGTAATGCTATTGGGTCTTTACCTGTACAACTGCTCATATCAAATCTCCTAATCCTGAAAAGCGGCAATTTTGTTGTGAAATCGCTTCTAAAAATATATCTTTGTTGCCCCAAATGCTAACATGGGAACGCGCACGACTTATTCCTGTATAAAGTAATTCTCGTGTTAGTAAGGGGGATAGTTTGTCTGGTAATAAAATTATTACTTGTTCAAATTCTGAGCCTTGGCTTTTATGAATTGTCATCGCATATGCGGTTTCATGTTTGGGCAAGCATGAGGGTGAAAAAGCGCGAAGTTCTCCTTTTGCATCTGGGAAAAAGGCATTGTTATTTAGTATGGTACCCATGTCTCCGTTAAATAGTTTTAAACGGTAGTCGTTATGAGTTATCATTATTGGGCGGGCATTATACCAATTATTTCTTGCTTGTATTAAGCCTTTTCTTCTAAATTCTTCTTCTAGCCGCTGATTGATGGATTCCATTCCATATAATCCATAACGATTTGCGCATAACACTCCAATTTTGTTATAAGTTTCTAATATTTTTGCAGGTACTTGTTCAAGAAAACAGATTGATAAATTGTCGCTTATTTGTTCTATTAAGTTTGAATCTAAGTCATACCAACTTAGATCTGATTTAGAACCTAAAAGTTTTAAAGCTTTACTAGCTTCACCTTGTTTAATTGCTTGTGCTAATTGCCAAATGCCGCTATTTTCTCTAAAGCGATAATTTTTCGTTAAATATACTGTATCTTCAGTTTTACATAAATCAGCGAAGACGGTGCCAGTTGCAATTGATGCTAATTGATCTTTGTCACCAAGTAATATCCAACGCGCTGATTTTGAAATCATTGGTGCCATTTTTGCCATTAAGGCTAAATCTATCATTGAGGCTTCATCAATAATAATTACATCATAAGGTAATTCATGACCAAGTAAACGGTGTATAGTATAAGATTCTTTAGGAATCAAATCTTTGATTTCCTTACTACAAGCTAAGTCTGGTAAAATTTTTCTAATTGTTTCTTGTAAACGCACAGTTGCTTTACCAGTTGGTGCTGCTAAAGCAATGTTTAAGTTGGAATTTTGTTCTAATAATAGAATTAAAATCTTAACAATAGTTGAGGTTTTACCAGTACCCGGTGCGCCGGAAATTAGGCAAAAATTATTTAATACCGCTGCTTGTGCCGCTTGTTTTTGTTCTTCGCTGGTTTTGGAAAATAGACGTAATAAACCATTTTCTAATAAGGCATGGTTTATATCTGTACGCTGCATTGTGCGACGACTGTTGATATTGGCGGCTAATTGTTGTTCATAATTCCAATAACGATATAAATATAAACGCTGTTTATCAAGAATTAAAGGTTTATAATCGCCAGCTTGTCCAATTATAGAACAGTTTTTTAAATCCTGTTGCCATTCCACAAGATTAGGGCATAAAATCCTTTCTGTCTCTACCGATTCCAATGGAAAATATTGTCCAGCTAATTGGCTTAAATCAACACAAGAGGAACCATTGCTAGTAAAATAGCTAGTCAGCGCAGCACCTAATAATAAGCCTTCATTAGTATCATTAGAGAGGCTAATGATAAATTTTAGGAATTGAATATCGAGATCAGAAAAAATGTTTTGATCTCTTAAGTTATTAATCTTTGCTAACATCTAATTCTACATATTCCGGGGCTTCATGAGCAAGTAAATCATTAATGACATTATCAATTTCCTGTTCAGAGATAATACCACCATGTACACGTACTGGGCTGCCTGTGCCAGCCGTCATATATAACATATCTCCGTCACCCAATAAATTTTCGGCA
The DNA here is from genome assembly GCA_016744775.1 of Candidatus Marithrix sp. GTDB lineage: Bacteria > Pseudomonadota > Gammaproteobacteria > Beggiatoales > Beggiatoaceae > Marithrix. Next base: position 170,687 of record JADGDS010000001.1, on the reverse strand, counting down.
CCAATTTGACCTAATAAATTTCTGGATTCAGCTTCATTATCAACTTTAAATGCAATACGAGTTGGAATATTAGCTTTTATTAAGCCAGTTATAACACTAACTTTTGGATGTTGAGTAGCTAAAATTATATGAATACCTGCCGCTCGTGCTTTTTGAGTTAAGCGAGTAATATCAAATTCAACTTGTTTTTCTACATTGGCTGTCATAAAGTCAGCCAATTCACTAATAATCATAACAATATAATACAACTTCTCTTCTTGATTTTCTAAAGCTTGATTATAGTCATGAATATTTCTAACACCCATATCTGCCATCAAACGATAACGACGTTCCATTTCTTGAACATTCCATCTTAATACATCAGGTATTTGTTCTACATCATTAATTATAGGTGTTAATAAATGTGGTAAATCTTGATAAATAGATAAATATTTATTATCTATAAATAAAAAACGAACTAGATCGGGTGTAGATTTATATAAAATACTTAAAACTAAAGTATGAATCGCGGTTATATTTTCTTGTTGATCATTACCGGCAATCAAGATATGTGGAATACGGCTTAAATCAATAACAACTGCTTGCCCAGCAACATCTTTACCTAAAGCTACCGTTAATGGAGATGAATTATCTTGATACTCAGAACTGTTAAGTAATTCGCTGAAATAAACGATTTGACGTTTTGAATTGAGCATTTCAACATTCAGCGTATTTGCTTGTGTTGCTGCCACATCAATGGTTTTAATATTTAAGACTTTAACTAAAGCTTCTGCTAATTCATGAAGATGATTGGTGTTAATATGTGTGATAGTATTAACTTCAAAATTAGTCAATACTGGACCAATATGCACCGCATTAATTTCTGCTTCAATTGTTAAATTGGCAAAAGCATTCTTCATCCGTTGCGATAACATTTTGGCATTAGGTGATTGAATCAAATGTGGCACTGGTTCTAATAGATTTAATGCAGGTAATTGTGCAGAATATGGCTGATTCAAATCCACAGTAGCTGCTGGAATTTCATTAGTTACTTCATTAGATTTTTTTTCATAAAGATCATAATTATTATCTACATGATCATCTATATCGTATCGTTCACGTTCCTGTTGCCATTGTGAACGACGTTCCTTCCAACGGGTATAGGCGGTTTTTGACCATTTGTGGCTATTTTTAAAAAATACTTTTAACCATTGATTACCTAGTTTTGATCCTTGCTTAGCATATGTAAACAGCCAAGGTAAGAATTCTTTATCCATATATTTTCTAATTTTTGGTAGCCAAATTAAAGTATGATAGCCTAATAAATCCATTAACTTAAGCCATGATAGCCCGGTTAATAATGTTACTCCTGTAAAAAATAAGGCTAATAAAATTAAAGTTGCACCTAAACGATTTACAATGGATACTAAACCATTACCAATCCATAAGCCTAGAATACCGCCAGCATGAGTAGGTAATAAGGCACTTTCAGCCATAAAATGTACAATAGCTAAACCGCATCCTGCACTCAAGGTTAATATAAAACCTATGCCGGGCACTATTAAACTTTTAGGTTCTGCTAAAAGATCATAATGTTTGCCTTGATAAATTATCCAACCAGTATATCCCACCATAAGAGGGAATAAGTAGGCAAAATAACCAAATAAATAAAAAAATATATCAGCAAATACTGCCCCTGCTATGCCGCCTTTATTATGAATTTCTTCTATAGGGCCATTATGTGACCAGCCGGGATCTCCGCCGTTATAAGTGACTAAAGATACAAAAAAGTACAAACCTACAAAACAAAAAAAGATTAATACTATCTCTCGTAAACCATGTTTAATAGGTTTATTTCTATTATTGTTATTATTATTATTATTATTATTCGATGAATGAATTCTACGATTACTACGGCGTGCTTGTGGATTAGATCGCATCACAAGATCCTTATTAATATTATCATTAAAAATATTTGGCTTTATAAAACTATGATCAATATGGCTTAATAAGGATATTAGTGTTACCAAGTCACACGCGTAAGCCTAATACATCCTGCATATCAAATAAACCCTTATTCTTTTGCGTTATCCAGTGAGCCGCTCTGACTGCGCCATTCGCAAATGTCATACGACTAGATGCTTTATGAGTAATTTCAACTCGCTCACCTATATCTGCAAACATAACAGTATGTTCACCAACAATATCACCTGCACGAATAGTTTCAAAGCCAATTGTTTGAGGCTGACGCTCACCAACTTGCCCTTGTCGCCCATAAACTGCACAGTTTGATAAGTCACGCCCTAACGTTTCTGCGACTATCTCTCCCATCCGTAAGGCTGTACCTGAAGGTGAATCAACCTTATGACGGTGATGGGCTTCAATGACTTCAATATCAACTTCATTGCCTAATACTTTAGCAGCAATTTCTAATAATTTAAATGTAAGATTTACGCCAACACTCATATTAGGGGCAAATACAATTGCAATATCTTCCGCTGCTTTTTTAATGATTTCAATTTGTTCAGCTGAAAAACCGGTAGTTCCAATCACTATACGTTTTTTAGCTGCTTGGCAACTAGCTAAATGTTTGAGTGTGGCTTCAGGGCTAGTAAAATCTATCAAACAATCAAATTGATCTATTTCTTGATTTAAATCATTAATTATTGAGATGTTATTTTTACCAATACCTGCTAATTCTCCAGCATCACTACCAACTAGTGAACTTTCTGGACGTTCAAAGGCTACACTTAAGTTGGCATCATTTGAAATATCACAGGCTTCTATTAATCGCCTTCCCATTCGCCCACCAGCACCAGCTATTGCAATCCTCGTTGTCATGATTTCATTTCCTCAAAGAATTTTTTAACACCGTCTAACCATGAACTTTGTTTGGGGCTATGATGTTTCTTTTCTGACATACTCTTTTCAAATTCTTGGAGTAACTCTTTTTGATGAGATGTTAAATTGATAGGAGTTTCAACAATTACACGACAGTGTAAATCACCGGCTGTTCCACCTCGTACTGGTTTTACGCCTTTGCCACGAATGCGAAATAGTTTACCAGTTTGTGTTTCTGCTGGTATTTTTAAACTTACACGTCCATTTAATGTAGGTGCTTCTAATTCACCACCTAATGCGGCTGTTACTATACTGATAGGAACTTCACAAAATAAATGATTATCTTCGCGTACAAAAATGCTATGAGGGCGAACATTTATTTGTACATATAAATCACCCGATGGTCCACCATTTACTCCAGCTTCACCTTCACCGCTTAGGCGAATTCTATCACCATTATCTACACCAGCAGGTACTTTAACTGATAAAGTTTTATTTTCTTGAACAATACCAGCACCATGACAAGTTTTGCAAGGATTAGGGATAAGTTTACCTGTACCCCTACAGTTAGGACAAGTTTGTTGAACTGAAAAAAATCCTTGTGAAACACGTACTTGACCTTGACCTTGACAGGTAGAACAAGTTTCTGGATTAGTACCCGGTTTGGCTCCACTACCATCACAAGTTTTACAGCTTACTTGTGTTGGTACGCGAATTTTAACTTCGGTGCCTGATACAACTTCTTCAAGTGATAAGTTAAGATCATAACGTAAATCAGAGCCACGATATACACGATCTGCACCACCTCCTCGCCCAGCACCGCCACCAAAGAAAGTGTCAAAAATATCGCCTATATCGCCAAAGCCGCCGCCACCAAAACCAGCACCTGCACCACCTGCTGCCATTGAAGGATCTACACCAGCATGACCAAATTGATCATAAGCAGCTCGTTTTTGCGAATCAGTTAAAATTTCATAAGCTTCTTTAACTTCTTTAAATTTTTCTTCTGCTTCTTGACTATCTGGATTTCGATCTGGATGATATTTCATCGCTAAGCGACGGTATGCTTTTTTTAGTTCGGCTTCAGAAGCATTCTTTTCGACACCAAGAACTTGATAATAATCACGTTTTGACATATTTTTTAATTTGTTTTATGAGTTCAGAACCATATCTGAACTCTTGTACCGTGCTTAGCTATTATTTTTTATCTTTAACTTCTTCAAATTCAGCATCTACAACATCATCTTTAGGTGTCTTTTCCGCTTTTTTAGCTGCATCAGTAAAACCACCCATGTCAACACCAGCATCTGCTCCGCCTTGTTCAGCATAAGCTTGTTGTGCTATTTTACCAGAGAGTTCAGTTAAAGTTTTAGTTTTAGCCTCAATTGCGTCTTTATCATCACCTTTAACTGCTTGTTTTAAATCTTCAATAGCGGCTTCAACAGCAGTTTTATCATTAGCATCAACTTTATCAACTAAATCTGTTAAGGATTTGCTGGTTGCATGAATTAAATTATCGGCAACATTACGAGCTTCAACTAGTTCATGGAATTTCTTATCTTCACTAGCATGTGCTTCTGCATCTTGAACCATTTTTTCTACTTCTTCATCAGATAAGCCGCTAGCAGCTTTAATGGAAATAGATTGTTCTTTACCAGTGGCTTTATCTTTTGCAGATACATGCAGAATACCATTAGCATCAATATCAAAAGTAACTTCAACTTGAGGAATACCGCGTGGTGAAGGTGGTATATCGGTTAAATCAAATTTTTCTAATGATTTATTAGCTGATGCTAGTTCACGTTCACCTTGTAATACATGCACAGTAACAGCAGTTTGATTATCTTCAGCGGTTGAAAATACTTGTGAATGTTTAGTTGGGATAGTGGTATTTTTAGTAATAAGTTTTGTCATAACGCCACCCATTGTTTCAATACCTAAAGACAATGGTGTAACATCTAACAATAATACATCTGTAACATCACCAGCTAAAACTCCACCTTGAATTGCTGCGCCAATAGCAACTGCTTCATCCGGATTAACATCTTTACGTGGTTCTTTTCCAAACAGATTTTGAACTGCTTCTTGCACTTTAGGCATACGACTTTGACCACCAACTAATATGATGTCATCAATTTCATTAGCTGCTAAACCAGCATCTTTTAATGCAATACGGCATGGTTCTAAACTGCGGTCAATTAAATCTTCAACTAAAGATTCAAGTTTGGCACGAGTTAGTTTGATATTAAGATGTTTTGGACCACTAGCATCTGCGGTTACATATGGTAGATTAATATCTGTTTGTTGACTAGAAGATAATTCTATTTTAGCTTTTTCAGCGGCTTCTTTTAGACGTTGTAAAGCTAAAGGATCGTTTTTTAAATCAATTGCAGATTCTTTTTTAAATTCATCTACTAAATAATTAATAATCTGTAAATCAAAATCTTCACCACCTAAGAAAGTATCACCATTTGTTGATAATACTTCAAATTGATGTTCACCATCGATTTCAGCAATTTCTATGATTGATATATCAAATGTACCACCACCTAAATCGTAAACAACAACTTTAGAGTCACCACGTTGTTTATCCATGCCATATGCTAAGGCAGCCGCTGTTGGTTCATTGATGATACGTTTTACATCTAAACCAGCAATACGACCAGCGTCTTTAGTAGCTTGACGTTGTGAATCATTAAAATAAGCGGGTACAGTAACAACTGCTTGAGTGACTTCTTCACCTAAATAATCTTCAGCAGTTTTTTTCATTTTCATCAAAATGCGAGCTGAAATTTCAGGGGCTGCCATTTTTTTGCCATTAACTTCAACCCAAGCATCGCCATTATCTGCTTTGACTATATTATAAGGTACTATGTCAAGATCACGTTGAACAACCTTATCATCAAATTTACGTCCAATTAAACGTTTAATTGCAAATAATGTATTATGTGGATTAGTAACTGCTTGACGTTTAGCGGATTGTCCTACTAAAACTTCATCATTATCATTTGTATAAGCAATAATTGATGGTGTAGTACGTCCACCTTCACTATTTTCAATCACGCGAGTAGTTTTACCTTCCATTACTGCGACGCAAGAATTAGTTGTCCCTAAATCTATACCTATTATTTTAGCCATATTTATACTCCTTTTAACTTATTGATTTTAATTTTATTAAATAACTCGCGGTTATATAAGGTCTTATCCTTGATTGTCAATAGCTTTAGCAACAATCACTCTTGCTGGGCGCAATAATCTATCGTGGAGCTTATAACCTTTTTGATGTACGTGTAATATTGTGCCGTCTTCAACATCTGGTAGCGTTTGCATTGACATTGCTTCATGTTGTTGAGGATCAAATTTTTCGTTGATAGGATCTAGTTCGACTATATTAAATTTTGACATTGCATCAATCAGCATTTTTATAGTTAAATCCATACCATCACAGACACTATTGAGTGGGGTTTCTGGTTTTTGCGCGGCTTCTAAGCCTAATTCCATTGTATCTTTAATGCTAAGTAGTTCGATTGCAAATTTTTCTACTGCATATTTATGTGCATTTTCTAAATCACGTTTAGTACGTTTTTCTAAATTGTCATATTCGGCTTGTTTACGAAGCAAACTATCCCAATTCTGTTCTGCTTTTTGTTCTGCTTCATCTAATTTTTTAGTTAATTCTTCAGTTGTTTCTTGCTTTTCAACTGTTTCTGTAGTTTCTTGTTGTTTTTCTTCTTCTGTTGCTTTATTTTCTTCAGTCATAGCGTAATATAATGATAAGATTGAAGCTGATGAATGGGGATAATTTTACAATCGTTCAAGTTTTGTTAAATATAAATTATGTTTAAAAGTATAGGAATTATCGCTAAACGTGATCACATTCATATTAATGAATATTTATGCAAAGTATTAAGTTTTTTGCATAAACGAGAATTAAAAATTTTTAATTTAAATTCAAGGGTTGAGATTGAAGAATTAGGTGGTGATTGTGATTTAGTCATTGTGATTGGTGGCGATGGCACCTTATTACAAGCGGCGCGTTTATTGGCACAATATAATGTGTATTTATTGGGTATAAATTTAGGACGTTTAGGATTTTTAACTGATATTTCACCTACAGAAATTGAAAAATATCTTGATGAAATCTTGGCTGGAAAATTTATTGAGGAAAAACGCTTTTTAATTAAGGCTAAAGTTTATCGTGATAATAATTACCTTTGTGAGTGTAATGCTTTTAATGATATTGTAATTCATCGTGGTAATATGCCACATTTATTAACATTTGATACATCAATTGATGGACATTTTGTTAATAAGCAACGTGCTGATGGTTTAGTGGTATCAACTCCTACAGGTTCAACGGCTTACGCTTTATCAGCCGGTGGTCCTTTAATACATCCTTCTTTAAATGCTTTGTTATTAGTAACAATATGTCCTCATACATTGAGTAGTCGTCCACTTGTGGTTGATGGTAATAGTGATATAGAAATTATTATTGATCCTCAGCAGAGAGAATTAGCGCAATTAAATTGTGATGGTATTTTATATCATGAATTACAGCAGGGAGATCGTATAGTAATTGAAAAGCATCAAGATATAAGTTTAATTCATCCGCAAGGTTATGATCATTATGCTACTTTACGTGCTAAATTAAATTGGGGATAGTTATTAATCCAATTCAAATTTTTGCTAATTTATTCATCTAAATGATATATTAGCAATTTATGTATTAAACGGAAATGTCATTATGCAAAAAATTTATCCACTTTTAATTACCGTGTTGTTTATTAGTGCCTGTAACGAGACTAAAGTTCATGATCATCACATAACCAATGCTTATGAACAGGTAAAATTACTAGGTAATGATCCGAATAGCTCAAAAAGAGCTTTGGTAATAGGCAATAGTCAATATGCTCATCAAGCATTAAATAATTCTACTAATGATGCTATTGATATGGCGAATACTTTAGTAGATATGGGTTTTTATGTTACTCGTGCAATCGATTTAAATCAGCAAAACATGAAAAAGCTGATTGAAGACTTTCGTAAAGACGTTGGAAACATACCACAGTCTAATAATCAAAAAGTAGCATTATTTTATTTTTCTGGGCATGGTGCGAGATCAAATAGGGATGAAAATTATATAATTCCCATTAATAATGCAAATATTAAACGAGAATATGATTTAAGACATAAAGCCTTTAGTATTAGAACAGAAATTAAAGATCCAATGGAAAAAGTTAATTCTGGTGGTGTCAATATTATTATTGCTGACGCTTGTCGTGATAATCCATATGAAGGCAGTGGAAAAAGTTTAAAACGTGGTTTAAAGCGTATGGAAACATCTTCTAAGGGTGGTGGAGCTGTTATTGCTTTTGCTGCTGATGAAGGTGAAACTGCTGATGATGGCGATGGAACTAATGGTTTATACACAACATATTTGCTTAAGAAAATGCGTGAAAATAAAAATAAACCAATAGATCAAGTATTTATGGAAGTATATGACCCAGTTGTTAAGGAAAGTCAAAATCAGCAACATCCTTGGTATGTTTCTACATTAGAAGATGAATATTGTCTTGATGGTTGTGATTCTAATTAATTTTAGGAGCTGATGTTACGCATTCTCGTTCCCACGCTCCAGCGTGGTAACGCATGTATCGGCGCTCCAGCGCCGAGTTTTACTGGATCTAATTATCCAGTATAAGAAAAAAAACACTTGACGCTGGAGCGTCTGTACATGCGTTACCACGCTGGAGCGTGGGAACGAGAGTGCTTAACATCAGTTAGGAAATAACTATGAACCGTCATTATTATTTATTTTTCTTATTATTTTTATTTGATACAGCTTATGCTAATTGTGCCTTATTGATTGGTAATAGTCAATATGAAAATGGCAGGCTGACACAGTCTGTCAATGATGCCACTGATTTAGCTAAAGCTCTTAAAAAGTTGGGATTTCAAATCATCCTGAAAACCAACCTTTCTAATCAAGAAATCAATCAAGCAAGCATTGAGTTTACAGACTGTTTGAAAAAATCACGCGGTATTGGATTATTTTATTTTAGTGGGCATGGTACACAAGTAGAGTCTGGTTGGAAAAAAGAAAATTATCTGATACCTATAAATAATAACAATATTATAGATCAAACAGATGTAAGACAAAACGCTTTTGCGGTTAATAAGTTATTAGCGCGATTAAAAGATGTGAAGAATGAAGGTAATATAATTATATTAGATGCTAGTCGTAAAAATCCTTATCCGGGAGGTAGGGGTGGCTTAGCTAGTATTCGGAATACTGGTTATTCATTAATTGCTTATAGTGCTTATAAAAATAAAACCATAAGGAAAACCAACAATCAACGCAATAGTTTATACGTCAAACTTTTGCTAAAAGAACTTAAAAAAACTAAACGGCAACGAATCAAAACAACATTTGATAAAGTCAATAAGGCAGTAAGAGCTTATGGTTATCAATGGCCTTATCGCCAAATTTCTTTAAGAAAACCATTGTATTTGCCGCTGAATAAAATTCAAATTTCTTTTCCAAAGAAGGATAAAAAGTCATTTCCTAAAATTGAAAAAATACAAATAGATAAAACATCTATCACCAAACTAAGTTCAGTAGCATTTTCACCAAATGGACGCTATTTGTTATCAGGTGGAAAAGATAGAAAACTTTGGTTATGGAATCTTAAAAGCGGCAAACTTGTCAAAACTTTTGTTGGTCATTCGGATATTATTAGTTCAGTCGCTTTTTCTTCAAATAGTCAATACGCCATATCTGGCAGTCGAGATAGAACTGTGCGAATTTGGAATGTCAGTACTGGCAGATTATTAGATACTTATAGAGGTCATAATGGTTTTGTTAGTTCTGTGAATTTTTCTTCTGATGGTCGTTATGTGTTATCTGGTAGTTATGACAAAACATTGCAGTTTTGGGATCGGCGCAATGCAAGATTGATACGTAGATTTAAGAGAGGCAATTGGGTATTATCAATGGATATTTCACGAAGTTTTGCTTTATCTGGTCATAGGGATAGAACAATGCGTTTATGGAATTTAGATACTGGTAAATTGCAACGTAGCTTTAGATCTTCTTCCTATTTTATGTCAGTAGCTTTTTTTCCTAATCCTAATCGTGTGGTTTCTGGACATACTGATAATACTTTACGAGTTTGGAATGTCAATAGCGGCAAAATGTTACGCCGCTTTTGGGGACATAGTGGTTCGGTGTTTTCTGTAGATGTGTCTCCAGATGGTAGCAAAATTGTATCAGGTAGTCGCGACAATACGGTAAAACTTTGGAATGCTTATAGCGGCAGACTAATACATAGTTTTAAACATGAAGATGATGTTTATTCAGTAAAATTCACTTCAGATTCAAGTCGAATTATTTCTGCTGGAAATGATGGAATATTTTTATGGAATATAAAAACTAAGAAAAATATAGCCCGTTTAGTAGTTTTTAAGGATCAAGAATGGCTGACAGTTATTCCTGATACAGGTATATTTGTAGCTTCTAGTAGGGGTGGGGATAAATTATCTATTTGGCTACGTGGACGTGGTTCTAAATTAAATAATAACAATAAATTTAATCATCCAAATCTAGTTCAAAATAAACTCTCAGAAAAGTAAAGTCTATCAGACCTGTCAGGTTTTTAGACAAAAATTATGCAAACAAAAATAATTAATACAATTTTTATTACACTATTAACAATCTATTCATCGAATGCTTTTTCAGGTTCCTGTGGTTCAGTTTATGATGACGAACTAGGCTGGTTGCAAGAAGTTGAAGTAGCATCTGGCCAAGCTGAACCATTAAGTGAAGTGCCAGCACCAGTAACAGTCATTAACAGTGATATGATGACAAACATTGGTGCTAGAACTCTTAAAGATGTACTAATTACCTATGTGCCCGGAATGACTAATGTGCAAAGTCATAGTGATATGAATGTTGCACAACGGGGCATTTATGGCAGTTCTCAACAAAAAATATTAATTTTATTAAATGGTCATCGTCTAAATTCACAGGCTTATTCAAATGCTAATCCAGATTTTAGTATTAGTTTGGATAAACTTGCATGTATAGAAGTATTACGTGCGCCCGGTTCATCTTTGTACGGCAATGTAGCTTTAACAGCAGTAATTAACCTAATAACCAAAAAAGGCACTGATATAAATGGTACAGAAGTGAGTGTAGGTGTAGGTAACTATGGGCAAAGAAAATTAAGCTTTCTTTTTGGTAATGAATTTGATAATGGAAAAAGTGATCTTTTATTATGGGGTAGTTTTTATACAAATGAAGGTGAAATTGCTAATGTGCCTGCTAATGAAGATTATTCCAGAGAACCAAAAGATTCTTATGCCATCTTGGATGGAGTTAAGGATCCCGGTTCCTATGATATTGGACTAACTTATGAATTTGGTGATTTCACACTATTGGCTAGCCAAAGACGTGCTAGATATATCAGTCCTTTTTCCCTGATGTCAGACTTTGGTGCTTCATTATCTGGTGGTGGAGAATCTTATAACTATTCTGATTATCGGAAATTAAATGGAGTGGGTCCCGGTCAAGCTGCTACATTTTCACATTTAGGTATGGATTATGTTAATGAATTTGATAATAATTTGAAATTACAATTTCAAGTTTATTATGATGAATATGAATATAATGAGATGTATGTTGGTAATCAAATTCAAAAAAATGCTATTTTCTTAACAGCCTATGATAGAGGCTATGGATTTATTGCCCAATTAAGTAAACCTTATAATTTTTTTGGTGCTGGTAGATGGATGATAGGAACTCAAATTAATACCATGGAACTCTATGATAGTAATGCCATATATGGTCAAGCTGGTGAATGGTTACAATTTATGGATAATAGACAAAAGAATGTACTTGATCCCGGAACAGAACGAATAAATTCGCTATTTACTCAAATAAAACATAATTTTACTGATACTTTATTGGGTAATTTTGGTGTGCGTTTTGATAAAAAGGATCGTCATAAAGGAGAAAGTATTGATGCAATGTCACCTAGATTAGCATTAATATGGAAACCGTATGATAAGTTTAATTTAAAAATTTCTTATGCAAAAGCTTTTGTGGATGCGCCTTATGTATATCAATACTACAATTATTATCCTAATCCCAACAATCAGCTAGCACTAAAACCTGAATATATGGAATCCTATCAACTTACACCCACCTTCAAATTGGCACAAGGGAAAATTACTAGTAGTTTTAACATTTTTTATAATAAATTTTCTAATGTTATTGTGAGAAATAATCAACCGGAAGATGGACAAAACACAATTCAAAATTATGGTTTTTTGAACCAATGGGGAATTGAAAATGAAACTAGTTATAATCAAAATTCTTACAATCTTGCATTTAATCTAACTTACCAAGTAGCAGATGGCGCAGAATACTATGGCGTATCAGATGATCAAATTTGGAATGTGCCCAATTTTACAGCTAATTTAGTTTTAAATGTCAATCCTTTTAAATTATTTAATTTTACCAATGAAACTGTTTCTCAAGACTTATGGTTGAACCTAACAGCCAGATACATTGGTGAGCAATTATCACCAATAAACATTCAATTTTCTAACGGCACCAGCTTTTATGAACCAAATAATGAAGTTGATGATGTAGTATTATTTAACACTGGTTTTCGTTGGAATAAGTTATGGAAAGATTTCTTCCTAGATGCGCGAGTGTATAATTTACTTGACGAAGACTATTACCAAGGCGGAAGTGTAACTCATCCATATCCGCAAGCGGGAAGATGGTTTATGCTTACTGTTGGGTATAAGGGTAATTGGTAGGGGTTTTTCATATTAAGTACAACGAATTAACGGAATAAACGAATTATTGTCGTTTGATTACAATAAAATTCGTTTATTCCGTTAATTCGTTGTACTAGCTATTCAGCAATAAACGGATCCAAAAAAAATGAATTTCACCACTATGAACAAATATAAGCATCTATTATATATAGTTTTATTATTATCTGGTGGATTCCAAGCTTGTACCTCACCAGAACTTGTTCCAAGAACAAAACCACCAAAGATTGTTGAATTACCATCTCAGCACGCATTAGTAATAGGCATTAATAAATATCCTTTTTTAAAAAGTGATTGGCAATTAGATGGTGCTGTAAATGATGCTCATATATTACAAAATGCTTTTAAACAAGCTAATGTAAACACACAAGTTTTATTGGATCAACAAGCCACTCGTGTCGGTTTTGATCGCGCTTGGGAAAATATGTTAAAAAAAGCCAATAAAGGTGACATAATAATTTTGACTTTTTCTGGGCATGGAATTCAACTCAATTCAGATACATTACCTTTAGATGAACTAGATGGGCAAGATGAAGCTATTATTTTTCATGATTTTAATGGCAAACAAGGTTTTATTACTGATGATGAACTCTATAGTTTATTTCAAAAAGCTAGTGATTATAAGATTGTAGTTGTTATAGATGCTTGTCATTCCAGAGGCATGGTGCGTGGTGCAAAACGATCAACTTTAGGAAAAATGCGTACTGCTGGTAATTGGACAATTAAAACCAATATTCCTACACCTATACAAGGTGATGAACATCAAACTTTGAAACATGTAACTCATATTATGGCAGTTGATGAAGAAATATTAAAAGTCAGCGAAGTTACATTTGAAGCTAAACAACATGGTGCATTAAGTTGGTATTTTGCTCAAGCATTACTCGGATATGCAGATTATAACTTTGATCACCGTTTAAGCCGTAGTGAGCTTCATCATTTTTTAAGAAAAAAAGTCAGTCAAAAAACCAATAACCTACAAAAACCCAAATTATTACCGCGTGCAGATGATACTCAGGTGCTTGCATCAGCACCTGAACCATTACCACCTTCTCCAACTGCAATTTCTATTAAAATTAAAACTGAAAATACTAACATACCTAGTAATTTAAATAATTTTCGTTCAGTTAAAGCTGGTTCCGACTTTGATTTGTTATTTCAACAAGACAATAAGCAAATAAAAGTCTTTAACTATACAGGTGATCAAATCACCCAGTTTTCAAACAAACACAATAATTGGCAAGCTTTAATAGATAAAGCGCGTTTGCTAAAATTTTTAGAATCATGGTTTAATAAAAAATATAAACCAATAGATATTCGTTTGCGTGAAGGCGATGAATTACATCAACAAGGAGAAGTATTACATTTTACTATTGCCCCGGGTGATCTTAGAGAAGGTTTAGATGCACTAACTATCTTTAATCTTGCTGGAAATGGAGAATTACAATTAATGTATCCATTAGCTAATTATAATGATCCATTATTAATTAAAGATTTTCCTTATCATATGCCAGCTATGCAAATAGCTTCTCCTTTTGGAGGGGATAATTTAGTTGCGATATTATGCAAACAAGCGGTAACTAATTTGCATAAATTATTAATTGAGGTTCAACCAAATCTTCCAACTCCAAAGCAAATAAGCCAATATTTAAGCGGTAATACTTGTCAAGTTGGGCAATATGCGTTTTTTAGTGGTAATAAATAATGAAAAATATACTTATAATAATACTGGTTCTTACTAGTAGTTGTACGACAATTAAAAAAGAAAAACTAACACGTTCTGTTAAAATATCTAGCAGTTGCACTGACTACCAATCTTCAGTGCAACAAGCAATTAAACAATCTGACTTAGATAACTTAGAAACATTATTATATAAATTAAATAGACAAGCTGATTGTTCAATCTTTTATATAGATAATGTCAAACGCAGTATGGCGCAAATTGCCGCTGCACGAGCAGATGAATTAACTCAGCAAAAACGAATAAAAACAGCTAAAACATGGTTAAAACGTGCCCCTATAACGACTTGGGGAACTCAGGCAGTCTATGGGGATATTGCCGTTTATCGTCATCAATGGCAATTAGCGGCTAGATTCTATAATCAGGCTATTGATTTAATTAGAGATAAACAAGCAACACCACAAGCACCAGCAGCATCTTCTATTAGAAAATTGTTAAAATTAGCCTATGAAACACAAGTTTTAACCACAGGCAGTCAAACTATTTTTGGAAAAATACGTGGTGTGACACCAGAAAAGATACCTATACAGTTTACTTTTGGTAAAACCACGCTTGATAATGAAGCTAAAAAATTAGTTCAACAATTAGCTAATTATATTAAACAACAAAATATAACAAAACTCACCTTAATTGGACATACTGATACTAAGGGTAATCATGCTATTAATGATAAAATTTCAAAACAACGCGCCTTAACAGTACAAAAATATTTACAACAACTTGGCGTAACAGCAAATATCAATATAAAATGTAAAGGAAAAAGACAACCACTGCAATTAGCTCATGCTACAATATATACACCTGAACAAATTAACGCGCTTAATAGGCGAGTAGAATTATATTTATGAAAAAATATTTTTTAGTAATAATACTAATATTCCAAACCAACAATCTCAGTGCGTCAGCGGTAAATTGTTGGAAAACCATAAAGCCTACTAAAATACCTACATCTTTTGTGTTAGCAATGGGAGCCAATACTAAAGGCTTGAAAATGAGTAATTTTGATGCACAATCCTTTGCTAAAGGCATAAAAAAACGTTTTGGTATTCCATCACCTAATATTTGTGTGCTTAAGAACGTTAAACGATGGGAATTTAAATATCTTTTACAAAAATTAGCAAAATTAGCACATCAACAAGATCAAGTATTTATATACTTTTCAGGGCATGGAGCCAAATTAGTTGATCATAGCGGCGACGAAAGAGACTGTTATGACGAAGCTTTTGTGACTGTTCATTATTCAGGCAAAGGGATTGAATTTTTAAGTGATGATGCTTTTGTTTATTTAGTAAATAAGTTAAAAACCAAGAAAATTCTAACTGTGATTGATACCTGTTTTGCAAGCGGCTTACTGAGAGGAACTTGCCAACATACAAAGTCAAAATTTTTAAAAAGCACTAAGCAAAAACATAAAGTATGCAAGGTGACAAGAAAATCGAAACGTATAAAAGGAATTTTATATGCAGCGGCTAAAGAAGATCAAATGGCTTGGGAATTACGTGATGGAGGTTTATTTACATCTATATTTGTTAAATATCTGAGCAAATACCCATATTCTAGTCTAAGAAAAATTTATCAACTTACGAAGAAAGAAGTTACAAGAGTTATTTATAGATCTGGGTGTAAGTAGGGGCAATCCCTTGTGGTTGCCCCTAAAAAATTAAGTATTACCAGCAATCTTTTTAGTAATTACCCATTGTTGACTAATAGATAAAATATTATTAACTGTCCAATATAACACTAATCCCGCTGGGAAAAATGCAAAAAATACTGTAAATACAATTGGTAACATTAACATTACTTTTTGTTGAATCGGATCAACTGGAGCTGGATTTAGATGATGTTGTATTAACATCGTTGCTCCCATTACTATAGGTAGTACAAAAAATGGATCCGGCTCTGATAAGTTGTTTAACCATAATATAAATGGTGCTTGACGTAATTCAACACTTTCTAATAATACCCAATAAAGAGCAATAAATACTGGTATTTGTACTAATATTGGTAAACATCCTCCTAATGGATTTATTTTTTCCTTTTTATATAAATCCATCATCGCCTGATTTAAGCGCGTTTTATCATCAGCATAACGTTCCTTCAGTGACACCAAACGTGGTTGTAAACGACGCATATTTGCCATTGATTTGTAACTAGTCGCTGATAAATGGAAAAATGCTAATTTAATTAGTATGGTTAAAAGGATAATTGCCCAGCCCCAATTACCAACTAAATCATGTATATGGTCTAATAACCAAAATAAAGGTTGGGCTATAAACCATAAGAAACCATAATCAACAGTTAATTCTAAGCCCGGTGCTAATTCTGCTAGTTTATTTTGTTCCTTGGGTCCTGTGTAGAATTGGATTTTAAATGTATGTTGTTCATGAGCTGCAACAGTTTGTTGTGGTCCATATAAGCCTAAAACATGGCGATTACCGGTTGGTAATACTTTGGTATAGTAATTATAGACAGTGTCACGTTCAGGTATCCATGCACTAACAAAGTAATGTTGTAACATCGCTGCCCAACCATTTGCCCAGCCTTCACGATTTTCTTTAGTAAAGCTACCATCTTTGATGTCATCAAAAGAAATTTTTTCATAAAGTTGATCGGGAGTAGAAATCGCGCCGCCAGTATAGGTGTAAAGAAAACGTGATCCGCCTAAATCAGCAGGGCTACGTTGAAATTGCCCATATAAACGTCCTTGCCAAGCTTTATCACTGTTGTTTTTAACCACATAATCTACGTTAATAACATAACTATCGCGTTTAAAGGTATAAATTTTATTAACTTCAATACCTTGATCATTTTGCCATTTTAATATGACTTCTAATTTCTTGGAACCATCATCAAGGCGATAATTTTTTTGTGTACTAGTATAAATAGTTTGATGAGTAGGGGCATTCTCTTTTGGTAATAAACCTGATTGTGCGACAAATAAGTTAGGTAATTCATCATTCATCAAACGAAAAGGATTTTCTGGTTTATTAACATCAACTGGATATTTAACTAAATTTACTGTTCTGACATCACCACCTTTAGTATCAATCTCAACTTTTAAAGTATCAGTTTCTACATAGATACGTGAATCACTGGTTAATATTTTTTGTTGTGCATTTGGTAAATCGACTGAACTCATTTTTACTGAGTTCGGTGTCTGAGGTAATTCAATATCTAATGATGAGTTTCCTACTGTTGTTTCTGTTCCAGCCGAATCTAAGAGCGTGGAATTTGGTTTACTGCTGCTAACTGTTGCTCCATAATCTTGTTCCCAAGCTTGGTAGATCATCAGTGATACCATCGCTAAACCGATGATCAAAATAAGTCTAAAATTATCCATGTTTATGTTTATTATTTGATTTAGGTACAGGATCTAATCCGCCTGCGTGCCACGGATTACATCGCAATATTCGTTTAATGCTTAACACAAGACCATATAAAACACCATGTGTTTTGATTGCAATTAATGCATATTCAGAGCAACTTGGATAAAATCTACAATGTTGACCAAGCCAAGGGCTAATGAATAATTGATAAGCTCGTATTAATAATATTAATATTTTTGACAAAATTTAATTATAATTCCTGATTTAATTAAACTTAGCATTTTATAGTGACATAATGTCAATTATCAAGACAGAATATCTACCGAAAAGCTCTTTTACACCGACTTAATATAAAAAACCTAACAACCATAAAGGTATTTTTCTCTCACCACCTAGTTCAATATCATCTATGACTAAATAGCTGTTTGGTATATTTTTTATTTGAGAAAAGTCTTTATTTTTACCACCTATTTCAAATAAATACTTATCATCAATTAAATAATCCCCCGATTTCGCATAATTCATGCGATGCTTTGCCAGCATAGAAGTAAAAAATGATTCTCTCAGTGTTCCCTTATTAGAAGATAGGCACAGTGCTTGAAATAAATTTGGATTGTTTAGCAGAATCTTGTCAGGTTTGTTCATGCTAGCTTTTGTTTTTGCGCCAATAATACGAATCAATTCACCCGCATCTAGGGCATGAATATAATGATAAAGTGTTCTAATGTTAATACCGGTATCTCTTGATAAAGAACTCATATTCACCTCACCGGGCGGTGATTCGCATAGTTTTACCAATAGTTTTTTTAATATTGTAATGTTTTTGGTGTCTATATGATGAATCAAAGGCAAGTCTGTTTCAATTACTTTATTAATAGCCTCATTGAGTTTGAGAATAAACACTCCTTTTCCCTCAATAAAGAATGGATAAGCACCATAACGCAAATAATCTGCAAAATATTGCAGTGGTTTAATATGGGGTAAAATACCAGCCGCTATTTCAAAATGGTTCTCTAAAATATCTGTTATGACATAGGATTGAAAAGATTGCTGACATTTTAATTCTAAAAATTCACGAAAAGACAATATCGGCACTCTATAGATAACAGCTCGCCTTGATAAATCTGCTTTATCTAAAGCAATAGCTGAAGAACCTGAAAAAACCACTTTCAGATCAAAAAAATCATAAATAGTTTTTAAATCTCGTTCAAAATCGGCTTGATAATGAATTTCATCAACTAATAATATTTTGCCACCGCGTTGATAAAAAACTTCTGCAATATCAAGCAATTTATGACCATTAATAATAGGATGATCCAGAGAAATATATAGAACTTCTTTTAAGCTCAAATTCAAATCAGCCATATATTGATGTAAAAGCGTGGTTTTTCCAACACCTTTAGCACCTATCAAGGCAATCATTTTTTGTGAAAAATCAATTTGCTGAAGGATAGCGCGTTGATAATCAGGTTTTGGAGAATTATAAAAAGTAATTGAATAAAAAAATAATTTATCAAAAATTTCCATATGTATATCTTTGTAGTGGACTACAAAGATTATACATAATTTTATGTATTGTGATACATAGCATGTTTCAGTGTATGAGGTTTTAGTTATAAACTAGCAGGTAAATTTTGTCCTCGTAAAATGATTATTTCTACTTGTAGAGTCGGTGATAACCTACCAGTGCGACTACACCCTACATTGGTATTTAAAAACTACAGGGATTGCATATAAGCAAGGATAATAGTAATATCTATGTCTATATTATCCCTGATTATATGCAATCCCTGTAGTTATTATGAGATAAAACCTAATCAGTGTATGATGCTTTGATTATACAACCTACATTGGCTTTAATAAAATGGTAAATCCAGCTTGTTCAAAATGATGATCAGTCGTAAATATTTCATTAATTCCCATCTCTTTTGCCAAAACTATACTGGTGCAATCAACCAATCCCCATCCTTTATCTTCCATTTTTTTATACAATTGAAATCCTTTTTTGAAAATCACATCATCTATTTCAATGTAATTCAATGATCATGATTTTGAGCAAAATCTTTAATATCAGTATCAACTGAAATTTCTTCAATATCAAGCATATCCCATGAATCAGCTTCTGTGGGTAATGCTGTTTTAATTTCAAAAGATACATTTTCCTTGAGAAAAATTTGCTCAATTCTGTTAATTAACTCAGCAGTTTTTTTTTCACTAGCCCAAAGATTAGGTAAATCTATTGTGAGTTGCATTTTTATACCAAAAAGTTAAAAACATATTTTATAATATTAGCCAGCAAATCCTCAAAACTAGTAATAGGCGCACTACATTGATAGCCCTTACAAATATAAGCCACTATTTCCCTAGGTTTTTTCTCAGCTAAACTAGCAGGTAAATCTTGTGCATCATTTGGAATTGCAAAGCATAGGCGTTGTGGTGCATAGTCTTTTTGACAGGCTGCTTTTATGGGTTTTTCTGCCGCTTGCACTTAATTGCTGTATAATTCTTTGATTATGTTTAATCAAATAAATAATATTTGTTTGAAAAAAAACAACAATTTGCTAGTTTTAGTGCAATTCGTAACCGTAATTATCTAACCATTTCCATACCAAATAAGGATATTTATTTAGATAAACTTACTTCACAGGAAATCCAACAACGAATAGATAAAATAAAATCCGTTTATTCCGTCAATTCGTTGTACTTCATATATATAAAATCAATAGTACAACTAATTTACGGAATAAACGAATTTAACATTAAATACTAGCAACCAATTCCTCAAAACGAGTAATAGGCGCACTACATTGATAGCCCTTACAAATATAAGCCACTATTTCCCTTGGCTTTTTCTCAGCTAAACTAGCAGGTAAATCTTGTGCATCATTTGGAATTGCAAAGCATAGGCGTTGTGGCGCATAGTCTTTTTGACAGGCTGCTTGCCATGTTTTTAAGCTTTCAGTTTCTCCCCGTAAAATGATTATTTCTGGCGGAAATAAATAATCTTCTACTGCTAATAACATTGTTGAATGAGGTGAAGCCATTTGAATTAGGTATGACCAAGCTGCTTTTATGGTTTTTTCTGCCGCTTGCAAATAACGAGTTTCTCCTAATAAATGCCCTAAATGCCCTAAAGCTACAGCCGCTACTGCATTGCCACTAGGTATTGCTTCATCTCCAAATGATTTTGAACGGCTAATTAAGGTTTCATGTTGATTGCCAGTGAAATAAAAACCACCTTGACTATCATCAGCAAATTCTTCTAATAATACTTCTGCTAATGATATGGCAAATTTCATATCTTCATCATTCCATCGCGCTTGTAATAAATTTAAAACAGCGTCTAATAAAAAAGCATAATCATCTAAATAGGCATTTAAATGGGCTTTGCCATCTTTATATGTTGCTAATAAGCGTCCATTTACCCATAATTTTTCTTTAATAAATTTCAGGGATTTTTCTGCCGCTGTAATATAATCGCTTTGTTCAAATATTCGCCCTGCTGTTACCATGCCTTTTATCATTAAGGCATTCCATGAGGTTAATATTTTTTCATCACGCCCGGGGTGAATACGCTTTTTACGTTCATCGAATAAAATTTCACGCGCTGTTTCTAAACTAGAATCAACTTGTTCTATAGTTAAACCATATTTGTTAGTCAATTCCTGACGCTCATGATAAACATGTAAATGCCAATTGCCTTCAAAATTAGCTTTTTTGTCTAAGCCAAAATGATAGGCAAACATTGGATAATCATCAGCCAATAATTCTTCTACTTGTTTTGGGTTCCAAATATAGAATTTACCTTCTTCACCTTCAGAATCAGCATCTAATGTTGAATAAAATCCACCTTCTGGTGATTGCATTTCGCGCATTACCCAAGCGGCAGTTTCTAATACTACGCGCTTAAATAAGCTTTGATTATCTAATTGCCAAGCTTGACTGTAAATAGTCAAAAATGGTCCATTGTCATACAACATTTTTTCAAAATGAGGAATCATCCATAAATCATCTACAGAATAACGACAAAATCCTCCACCTAGATGATCATAAATACCGCCCAAAGCCATTTTTTTCAGGCTTTTCAATGCCATATTTAAACCATCAGTATCATCATTAGTCTTCACATAATGACGTAATAAACGTTCAATATTAGTCAAATGAGGAAACTTAGGTGAGCCGCCAAAACCACCCATATGTTGATCAAATTGCTGAGCTAATTCATCACGAGCGGCATTTAATGGCTTAGAATTGATATTAGTTTCAATATCATAATAAGATTTAGGCTGTAAAGCTTGAGCAAGGGAACTGTTTTGTTCTGTAATTTTAGTTTTATTTTGCTTATAAAAACCCGCTATTTTTTGCAATAAGTCTGGAAAAGCCGGCATACCATAACGTGGTTCAGGTGGAAAATAAGTACCGCCAAAGAATGGAATTTGATCATAAGGAGTCAAAAACATGGTCAATGGCCAACCGCCATGACGTTGAGTAAGTAAATGATGCGCCATTTGATAGATTTTATCTAAATCTGGGCGTTCCTCACGATCAACTTTAATATTGATAAATAAATCATTCATTAAAGCAGCGGTTTTATCATTCTCAAAAGATTCATGCGCCATCACATGACACCAATGACAAGCTGAATAACCAATAGATAATAAGATGGGTTTATCTAGTTGTTTAGCTAGATTCAGAGCTTCTTCGCCCCAAGGATACCAATTTACTGGATTATTGGCATGTTGTAATAAATAGGGACTAGTTTCATTAATGAGCGCGTTAATATTTTCCATAGACTGTTATAGTTGATAAAAATATTATACTATCACAGTATGTTTGATATTATTCAATAATATAGTTTTTTAACCATCGAGCGGCTCCCCCTTTAGGGGGCTGGGGGGCTTAAAATTAGCATTAATTTGAAAACAGAGCTGCCTGTAAAGTATTTTCCAATAAAGTTGCCACAGTCATTGGACCAACTCCGCCGGGAACCGGGGTTATCCAACTTGCGCGTTGGCAAGCTGCTTCAAATTCTACGTCACCAACTAATTTTCCATTTTCTAGTCTATTAATTCCTACATCAATCACAATTGCGCCCGGTTTTATCCATTCACCTTTAACAAAATTAGGTTTACCTACAGCGGCAACTACAATATCAGCATTACTAATTTTTTCTTGTAAGTTGCGAGTACGGCTATGACAAACTGTGATTGTGCAACGAGCCGCTAATAATTCTAATGCCATTGGGCGACCAACTATATTGGATTGTCCAATAATAACAGCATCTAAACCAGTTAAATCAATACCGGTATGTGCCAATAAAGTCATTATACCTTTAGGCGTACATGAACGTAATAGCGGCATACGCAAAGCCAAACGTCCAATATTATAAGGATGAAAACCATCAATATCTTTTTCTGGCAAAATACGTTCTAAGACCAAATCACTATTTATATGATCCGGCAAGGGTAATTGCACTAAAATGCCATCCATATCATCATCATTATTTAATTTATCAAGCAATTCTAATAAATCATCTTCAGACGTATTTGCTGGCAATTCAAAAGCTTGTGAATTAATACCAACTTCAGCACAAGCATTGCGTTTATTACGTACATAAACCTCTGAAGCCGGATTATCACCAACACGTATAACTGCTAAACCCGGTGCGCGTTCAAGCTTCTCAATTTGCGCTTTAACAAGTTGACGTTGTTGTGCTGCGATTGCTTTACCATCTAATATTTTTGCTGTCATATTATTAATGTGGTTGTATTTGTTTTAAATGTTTTCCAACTGCTAACCAAGCCCCTAAAAAGCCTAAACTAGAGCCGCTAATCATTAATGTTAGGCTTGAAGAGAAACTTAAAGTGATCATTTCAAAATCACTATAATATAAAGCAGTTAATTGTTGAACTGGAGATTGTAATAACCAAAAAGACAATTGAATTAATAACCATGCAATTAAGCTTCCTAATAAACCATACCAAAAACCAGTATATAAAAAAGGGCGACGAATAAAAGCATCAGTGCCGCCAACTAACTTGATGATTTCTATTTCATCATGACGATTATCAATAGCTAAGCGAATAGTATTGCCTATTACTAACAAAACTGCTAAACAAAGTAAAATTGCTAATAACAACACTCCACGTTGCACTATTTTGACTATAGCAAATAGCCGCTTTAACCACAACATATCGAATTGAGCAATATCTACTTGAGGTAATTTACTTAAATATTCTAATAAATTTTCAGTGGTAGTAGTATCATTATTAGTAGCTTGAATCACTAATACAACTGGTAAAGGATTAGTTTCAAGAGCGGTTAAAGCCTCACCAAAGCCTGATAATTTCTTATATTCAGCCAAAGCCTCATCAGGCATAATAACTTGCACACTAGCAATCTCACTATTATTCAATAATTTATCAGCTAAATTATGAACTTGCCTCTCATTAACATCCTGCTTAAGAAACAAAGAAATTTGTGCAACACCACCCCATTCACCACTAATATTTTGTACATTATCTAATAATACATACAAACCAGCGGGTAAAGCCAGCGCGATTCCAATAACAGTAGTAGTCATTACACTAGACAAAGGAGTATGAATAATTTGCCTATAACTAGAAACCAAGACTGCAAAATTATGAGCTAGCCAAGCATTTATTTCCATAATATTTTTTTTTATTTTGATATTAAGACATTTTGGAGTTCAAAGCGAAGCTTTGAATTATTGCTTCACCTTAAATCTAAATGCAATTGCAATGCTCTCTCTACAACTTGCATGGTAGATACATCTACCCGACCTTTAACACCACTATTAATTTGTTGTTTTGAGATAGTTCGTACTTGATGTGCTTGTGCTTTGGAATCGTGAACTAGTCCAGTTTTTTGTTTTGGAAGGAATATTTCAAATGGATAGACACGAGCAACATTTTTCGTTATGGGTAATACTGTCACTGTATTACCCATTTTATTATTAATATTATTACTTACTATAAGCACTGGTCGAATATTTTTTATTTCATCTCCTATACTTGGATTTAAATCGGCGTAATATATTTCACCACGTTTCATTAGTTAGTCCGTCCGAAGCGGTTATTTCCCAATGAGTATCAAATTCTTGAGCAGCATCACGATAGGCTTTTTCTAATTCAGTAACTGCTGCATTTCCATCCAAACGTTGTTGTTCTAAATTAAGCAATAATTTAAACACATCTGGTATTAGTAATGATGGTGATTGGTTCTCGTGTCTTGTAATATAATCAATCAAGCAGTGAGCCAAACTTGGATCTATCAAGTTAGATGAAAAGGGTATTATCATACCCAAGGGCTGTTCTTGTTGCGTTATTAATAAAAATTCATCTTGTTCTAAGCTTTGACTTAACTGTTCAGGATTTTTATTGAACTGTTTAATTGCTAATGCTTTCATATTTGATATCCATTTTATCAGTTATCATCATTTATTATATCATTTAACATAAAACCGAACACTAGCAGTTGTTAATGGCACATCAAAATTTTTGTCTTTGATTGAGTAATTTTTATCTACTAAACATTTACGTTGTAAACGCGCTCTTGCTTCTGGTGATCTCGCATTATGCAAATCAAGAAAATTCTTAGCTTGGCGATTCGTAATAGCCGTTAAATCCGTTTATTCCGTTAATTCGTTGTACTATTTTTTTGTTAAGTACAACGAATTAACGGAATAAACGAATTTACCTTGAAATATATATTAATAATCTTTTAATTTTTCATAAGATTATTAATTTCCTTTAAATAGGCAATTTCTTTATCTTTTTGTTGCAATAGCAGACGCGCTTTTTCTAATTCATGTTCAAGTTCATTTTTTTCATGTGAAGAATCAGTGGATTGTAAATTATTTTCACAATTGTTAAAACTATTATAATTATTAGCTGCTGCTGCTACCAAATAAAAAACATTTTTTTCACCAAAGCTAAACAATTCCAATAATTCAATTTCAAAAGCCGCAGCAATTTTTTCAAGCCGAGACACTGGCACATCGGTTTCGCCTCGCTCAATATTCGCATAGCCATTGACAGACATATATAATTTATCAGCCATATCTTCTTGCGATAAACCTTTTGACAACCGCATAGATCGAATTTTTTCATGTACTTTCATCATACACATTCTCACTTGGTGGAATCACCAGTATTACTTGGTGGCTCAGTAATAAACTTGTTTGTTAGAATAATAAATTAAAATTATTTTATCATAATGGAGAACGATATGTTAATAAAAACAGCTATACAGTTGTTGTGTTCCTTGGTGTTTGTATTTGGACAGACTCTAGCCAGTGCAGAAACTGATTTACTTAATTTGGCAACTTATGCTGAAGGCACGCGAGTGCCTTATGGTGAGAATATGGTTGTTGTCCAAGACGAAAAAACTGGTGAAAAGTGGTTAAAGGCTGCAAAAGGAACATCCGGACGGATGAATTTTCCGGTGAACTTACCAAGTGACTCATTTGAAATTACCTTTGAAATTCATGGTTACTGGCGCGCAAAGGGTTGGACTATGTTTTTAATTGCTGATGAAATGCAATTCAAATTTGGTATGAACGGAGATGCTTATACTTGGATTGAAGATTCACTAAAAAAAGTATCTGTGTGGCAAGAGAATGCCAAAAACAGCGCAAGGTTTGTCGTTAAGGCTGGCATAGCCAAAGTTTACGTTAATGATGTTTTTGTCCAAAAAATTACTGTAGATAAAGATAAACAAGGTCTTACATACACTAATTTGAGGATCATAAATATTAATGAGCATTATATAGTGCATAGCCTAAAAATAAAAGGTGGATCGGATGTTCCTGCTCCTAGCGGCACAACAACTCCAGCCAATGGTGATTGCATGGCTACCTATACAGTTGAAGGCAAAATCCATATTCCTTGTCTCTCAGTGTCTAATGCGCTTGGTGGCACAAACGTTTATGATATTCAAATGCAACAACAAGCCGGAAAAATGAGCTTTGATGTAGATATGAGTAGTATTAAGCCTCGTTAATGATAGAGCAGTTGGAAACACAGTAAGAATAATTGTTGGGGTCAGAGTAAAATTAATAACAACGTGCGTGCTTTGCCACTTGTGACACTTTGCCATGATCTCCAACTTACTTAACTACAACCCCAACACAGCCTTCAACTTCCCTACCGCCTCCAAATGCTTTTTCTTACCCATTTTTTCAACATTCAACAATTTCCACCGAATAGCCGGCAAGTTCTCTATTCCATCAATCCCCATCAATTCCCACCGAGGCTCACCCAACTTAATTGACAACAAAAACTGACGTTCTTCATCATTCAACGCCCGATTCAACAAAGCAATTAACTCTTCCCGAACCGTCACCAATTCTTCAAAAGAAACCTCGATTCTACTCAAACCCCGAAACTCTCCATTATAAGCCCCACGAATATCCTGCAATTTTGGATCAAGCAACTCACTCATTGGGCGAGGATGCCCAACCAGATAAATCACAAAAGCCCGGCGAATATCATCTGTTATACCCTCATTTTCCATTAAAACCTTAACATCAAAAATGTCTCTCGGATGTTGACGATCAAGCGCAGCGCACAATTTACCGCCATAAATATCAGCTACTGAAAGTGTTTGAATTCTTGCTCCAAGTTCAAAAAGCGTTTTGGCATGAGGGACTAATTCACGTACTTCAGAAGGGAATACCGTTCCTCGAATAACAATATTTGGCTCAATTTTTATCCGTATTTCTTGATAATCAATAAAAAGTTTGACCACATATCTTGACTCATATTTAGTTTCCTGAATCTTGACACCGGGCATAGCACGTTTAATAGACTCAGCAATCCGCCCAAGTGCCGCCCCAATATGAGTCAAAGAATCATTACGTGGTTTAATTGGCAAATAAGTAAGATCAATATCCACCGATAGCCTTGGCAAATCTTGCACAAACAAATTGATCGCACTGCCACCTTTGAGCGCAAAATCTAATTCTTTGGCAACATGAGGAAGAACACCTAGCACCAATTCTGCTGATTTAAAAAAATGACTCGCTTTCATATATTGCCTGCCTATCAGGAACCGAAATTTGATATTTTGAATTAAAATGTCCGCCTTCACCAATCACACGTTTACCCTTCCCAAAATTAACCTGCGATAAATCTAATTGATCAAGCCAAGCGTGATCGCAGCTTTCTGCAAGTAGCATAAATAGTCGCTTAACTTTGACTGAATCACAAACTTTTAAGAGTGATTGCACTAAATCAGGGCGAAGTGTTGTCAAGCCTTCCATCAAAAGTTTAGCTTCTTCAAAAGATTCGGTTTGAGGAATCAAATAAAGAAGTTCCAATATAGCTCTTTCTGGAGACGAAAGTGTGATGCTGTAAGTTAATAGTTCTTTTGTAGTTAATCCCAAAACACTGTCTTGAGAAAATAATTTAGTGGTAAAATAGCGTATCAATACGCCCCAATCGTATTGAAGAAACCAAGCTGGGAGTTTAACATTAGGAACTCCAAAAAGAGTGACTGGCGCACCGTTGCCTAATGGTAAAAAATGAGCATAGCCGTGCAGGGCAAGAGCGGTTTTGCCACCAGCATGAATAGGAAGAGTCTTTAATTTTTGGAGCGCATAAAGCCCGCCTGTCCAATCAATGTTTTGATCGTCCGCTCGCACAAAAGCACCTCGCCCAATACGATTGAGCCAAGTTGTTTTTTCATAAGCCGCCACCAGTTGACGTTCAAAACCCATTTGACTTAACCATGACTGAACAGCGATGGTTTTTTGGGGCCATATTTTGATGAGCTGGTTTATTTTGCTGCTATTTTGTCGCATTCAGTTTGACTATTTAATGGTAAAATAAACTATTTTGCTGTGATTATACACAAATATTACAAATATTGTCTGATTATGAAACCATTTTCTCAATGGACAAAAGAAGAAGTAGAAACCGAATTCAAGAATCAAATTCTATTTTCATAATTAATAATTCATTTAACATAAAACCGAACACTAGCAGTAGTCAATGGCGCATCAGAGTCATTCCAAATCTTAGCTTGAGCCACATGTGTTCCCAGTTCTAAGTTCCATAAGAATTGCCCTTGTTTAGCTGAGCTTGTAGCTATCACTTTACCATCCATTAACCATTCTATCTTTCTAGCTTTTAATGGAATCTCAGATAAACGTAAGGCAAATGCTTCATTTTCATCAGGTATTCGCGGATCCATTGCTATTTGTAAGCCCGGGCTTGGTTGAGTTAAATATATCTTTTTTATGGATTTATCTTCAATTACTGCCGCTGGTTCTGTGCCCGGCATAAACCATTCCATACGACTTGGACAATTTCCAGTGGCAATTTGTCCAGTTTTACGACAAATCTGCATTTGAACTAATTTTGGACTTAAATATAATGCTCGTGTTTCATTATAACGATTTAATTCATTAAATACAGCTCGTAAAACCAAAGCTGAACCCGATGATCCAGAAACTTGCAACATCGGTTGTTGATCTAAATTACCTAACCATACGCCTACTGTATAATTAGAATTAAAACCAACCGCCCAAGCGTCTCGATAATCATTAGAAGTACCTGTTTTCACAGCAGTTTGAACCGGTAAGCGTAATAAAGCACTTAAACCAAATTCTAAACGGCGAGCATCTGAATCAGATAAAATATCTGCAATTATCGAAGTTATTTCTGGGCTAAATACATGTCTAGTTTTAGAAGTTCGAGTATTTGCTAATACTTTTAAAGCAGAAAAACTACCTTGATTAGCTAAACTAGTATATGCTTGCACTAATTCAAACAAAGTTACAGCTCCGTTACCCAAAGCCAAACCTTCACCATAATAATCATAATGAGCAGTTAAACTAGTAAAACCTAAACCATGTAAAGTTTGCAAAAAGTTCGCAACTCCAAGAAATTTAATCGCGCGAATTGCTGGAATATTCAAAGAATTACCAAGCGCATCACGCATACGAATTGGACCATAATGATGACGACTATAATTACGAAAAGTATGTAAACCAGTACCAACTGCTTGAGATAATGGACTATCATCAATTAAAGATGCGGCTGTCCAAGAATTTTTTAATGCCAAAGCATATAAAAATGGTTTCAACGTCGAACCGGGTTGACGTGGTGTAGTAACAGCGTCAATTTGATTGGAAGAAAATTTGCCAGCATTAACCCATGCTAAAATTTCACGTGTCTTATTATCTACAACTAACACCGCACCGTTATGAAGCTTTTTATGCTTTAAATCCTGCACCCGTTGATCAAGGATTGTTTGCACTTTTTGTTGAATGTTACCATCCAAAGTTGTATGTAAACGCCCTGAACTTTGCTCTAATGCCTGATTGGTTTGTGAAACATAATTGACAAAATGAGTAGCTTCAATCGGCAAATGAGAAGCTCGTATTTGTAGCGGCGTTTTCAAAATAGCTTCATAATCAACTTCAGTAATCACATTTGCTTTTAAAGCTAACTTGGCTAAACGAGCAATAGGAGCTTCAATTTTAATAACACCTTTGCGTAAATCTAAGCGGCTAGGGGCACGAATCAAAACTGCTAAAGCCATCATTTCTTTTAAGCTCAGGGTATCTAAATCGCGATCAAAATAATAACGCGCTGCTTGTAATACTCCTCGCCTTTGACTGGCGTAAGGTACTTGATTTAAATAAAATTCCAAAATATCCGCTTTAGAGACACGTTTTTCTAGTCTGGTAGCTTCAATCCCTTCCAACCAATGTGACCAAAAAGTACGTTTACGTGGATATAAAATACGTACAGTTTGTTCACTAATAGTACTAGCACCTCGTACAACTCGTAATGCCTGAATATTTTGCCACATAGCGTAGAATCGCGCTATCCAATCAGAACCACCATGTTCAAAAAAGCGTTTATCCTCAGCCAAAAGAAAAAGCTTTGGCAATAATTCAGGTATATCATGTAAAGGCACATAATAATGAATATTCCAATCATTTTGATAAGTGATAGTTAGCGGCGTAGCATAACGATCCAAAACTTGAACTTTTTTAATGCTAGAATTAGTAATAGACAAACTATTAGGCGGCGATCTTAGATCAAGGCTAGTTTTCCAGATTAATGCTATAGTTAATAAAGTGAAGATTAAAATTAATTTTTTCATAGATTTATGATTTATATCCTTAGCTAGTTAGTACTAGCATCTTTTACAATTATTACGCCACTATTTTATTCTCATAACAAGTAGAACTAATCAAATTTTTAGACACATCTTCCACTTTAAAACTATAAATTTTATCCGCCAATGGCATTACCAAATCTTTGTTATGAGTTACCATAACTATGGTTGTTCCAGTTTCTTTTGCTAGCTCATAGAAATCTTGAACAATCGCTTTTGCACGTTCCTCATCTACTGCCGCTGTTGGTTCGTCTGCTAAAATTATAGCTGGGCGATGACTTAAAGCGCGTAATACCGCTACTCTTTGTCGTTGCCCGCCTGATAAAAACTGTGGTTTCTTATTTAATAAGCCATCTATTTCAAGACGTTGTGCCAATTTTTTGATATAGCTAGTATCATTTAAACCATTTAATTTTAATGGTAATTCTATGTTTTGCCAGACTGTTAGAAATGCTAATAAGCCTCCAGTTTGGAGTACATAACCTAATTTTTCGCAACGTATAGCGGCAAGTGTTTGTTCCTTGTCTTGTTGCCATAATTGATTAATATCAAAATTATTGGATTTGAAACTTTCACAACTATTTGGGCGAGATACTAAGGCTAACATATCTAATAATGTGCTTTTGCCACAACCGCTATTACCAACTATAGCTACAAATTGCCCTTTTAATAAACCTATTTCTGGTATTTGTAGTTCAAAAGTAACGCCTCCTTGTTGACGACGCTTGATGACATTTTTCATTTCTAAGATCATAGCTTTAATCCTTGTTACATGAATCTTTGAAAGTAGTAGCTACTAAGGATTCTAAGTTTGAACGACTTCTTGTAATCAGTTTAGTTTGAAATATATCACCGGGTTTTAATTTGCCGCGCCAATCAGTAAAATTAATCTCTGAGGAACAAAAACGTTTTTTTGGAATACACCACCAATCTTTTCTATTAATTCCTTTAGCTTTCGTATCATACCATAAGGCATAGCGTTTATTTATATTAACTTTATCAGCTTTTTCTAATTCTCCTTGATAAAATAAAACAAATGCTTCATGAGAACTTTTACATTCAATTTTGTCGATTACAAATACTACTCGTCTATTTTTACTTAATTTAACTTTTTGTAATTTTTCCCAAGTAATATCATCTAATAAACCAGTAGGTTTAACTTTAATATCTTGTTGAAATAATTTTACAGCGGCTGTTACTGATTCAATATCGGCTTGTCTGAGAGAATAGCTAAAATAACCTAGCTCAGCTAAAGAAGCTGCTACTTTATATATACCTGCTGCTTGGTATGTTGTTATCTTAGTAGGCAATTGAGGCAATGGTTTATTTATTTTTGAACAAGTTATATTACTTAATAATAGGCTGATTATAAATATCATTTTGAACATATTCATTCCTCAAGGTGCGGCTCGCATAATTCTATCTGCAATAGCTAAATCACTATATTTATCATGCAATTGTTGAAACAATTTTCTTTTAACTAACCATTTAGCAGATGATTTATCATATATAATCTTATCTTTTTGTTTTTTAAGCCAGTTTTTTTTATTACGCGATAATTTATCTAAGCTTTTTTGTAAAACAAGTAAATATGATAATTGCAATTCAGCTTTATTTTCTCTGTTTGTTATTGTAGGTATTATGTCTTTTAAGAAATTAAATAATTCAACAAAATCACCAAAACTGGCTGTTTTATGATTTAATTTTCGTTTTGCTACTTTAATATATGCTTGTTCTTTATATTTTAAATATACTGGCATGGTATATTTAGCAGCTACCCAACCTATTTTACCATCTGGTGTTTGAATTTGATACCATTTTTCGTCAGTGGAATGATCTAATTTAGTGATAATTGTACCAATGATTAATCTGGCTATTTTCTTTCTTGAACTTAGATTTTTGCGTAATAGAACACTGGCAGCAGTCATAATTAACATTGGGTTTGAAGGTTCTGTGAATTTTATTAACTTTGCTTCAAGCTCAGCAATTTTTATTTTATCCTTTTTGCTTTGAATATTTGTTTTTGTTATTATTCTTTCTAGTTTTTCATTTTTTGCATTTAACTCCTGATTTTGCATTTGTTCAACTTTTAATTTGTTACTTAGTGTAGTATTTCTGTTTTTAGCTCTTTCTTTTAACTCTTCAATTGCAGCTACGGCTTTTAATTCTGATTTTTTAAGTTCTAAATTAAATCTTTTAAACATATTTTCCCAAATCCCACCTCCTTTTTCACTTGTTTCAGCAATAGATTTTCCAGCCGCTGTTTGTTCACGAAATGTTTTCGTATATGTTTTATATTCTGCTTCAATTTGTTCACTGAAACGAGGTGATGGGCTGAATAATGTTCCAATAGCTAGACGAATTCCAGTTGTTGGAGAAAGTGATTCTGTGATTTCAGTGATTTTGCCTTCACTATCTTCTTTGGCTTTATAAAGTTCAATCTCTCTTCTAAAAGCAGAATTTAGTGTTTTAGCTTGATCTTGAAAACTGCCACCTCGGGTTGTCAAACCACCAACTTTTCCTTGAATAATTTCAGCTACAAATAAAGAATTAGTTAATTCTTGTACATTACCAAATAGATCATAAAACCCATAACTATCTTGCCAACGCCCAATTCTAGTAGCTCCATTTTTACTATGAGGTTTAGCCCAAGCATATTTTTTTATTTTCTCTGCAACAAAAGGTAGAGGATTTTCAAATTCTAAACCAGCCTCATATCCACCTCTAGCAGCATATTCCCATTCTAATTCAGTAGGTAATCTAAAAAAACCCGGTGGATCTATGTCTTTATTAATTTCATGTTTCCAGTTAGTTTTTGAAATTCTAGGCAATTTATCCAGACACTCTGTATTGCTATAACACCATAAATTATATTGACGAATAAATTCTTGATAATCCCACCATGTAATCCATGCCATTGGTTTAGCTAATTCTCGAATTAAGCCTTTACCAATAACGGTTTTAATTTTTGTAATTTGCTTTTTATTACCACATTTTTCATAAAAATGCTTCAAGCCCATTACAGTAATGTATTGAGCAATGCTAACTTCATATTTACCAAGATAATAAAACCAGTTTTCCTGTTCTCTATCATAAAAAGCTCCTGAAATCATACTTTTAAATTTAGAAGCATTTTCACCAATAGAAATTAAGCGTTGTGGATTACCCCAAAATTCTGAACCAGAAACTTTCAATTTACGAAACACCATATTTATCTCGCCCATATCTTTGAGATGAGGCATAGGTAAAATAAAATCTTCAAGATCTTGTTTTGGATTGTAAGTACATGAAACATCTAAATTAGTAGTACATTTATCTTCTGATGCTAATACTGGAAAGTTTATTAATAATAATATGATACATAAATTTTTTTTCTTCACGAATTGCCTCCGTTGGTTCAATTTTCATATTCTGTTTTCATTTTGGACTTATTTAACTAACTGATGTTACTTTTATTCTGTTAGTCTGCTTTAGCAGACTTAAGCTTTGAGCCTTGGAATTTATTCCTAGGCGGTGTTTGAGCCTGTCAAAATGTTTTTATTCAATATCATATTTAGTTCATTCCCGAGCTATTAGCCTTGCTTGGCTTAGTTCTGCGACTTATATATTTAATAAAAACATTTTGACATAGCCAAACACCGCCTAGGGATAAATCCCTAGTCTCAAAGCTTAAGTCACCTAAAGGTGACTATTCCACTTTGTTCTTTTATTCTGTTCGTCTGCTTTATTTTTGTTACTTATTGATTAGTAAATATTTATTAGGCGCATCATCTTCTTCACTATCTGTTTCTAATAATCTTATTAAAGTTCCTTCACTATGATGTTGTTTTTGATTCATGACATAATTAATGGCTAGTTCTAACTTATTCTCGCCTAATGAAAATACACCATAACCACGTTGCCATGCAAATATTGTGTGATTATTTTTTATTTTATGGTTAATATGATATGAACTACTACCTTTTAGATTTTGTACAAAAGCCATAATAGATAACTTAGGCGGAATAGAAACTACTATATGTATATGATTTTCAATGCCTCCAATGGCATGAATAATACAATTGATAGAATCTGCTTTACCTATCATGTAATTATAAATTTTTGGTTCAATATCACTTGTAATTAATGGTAAACGATTTTTGGTTGCCCAGATTAAATGGTAATAAAGCCGCCATAATGCCATAAATGTCTCCTTATTCAAAATCTTAATTTATAGTCACTGCCATAAACCCAACACCGCCTAGGGATAAATTATTCCGCTGCGCTCCATTACTTCGTTTCCTAGGCTCAAAGCTTAAGTCACCTAAAGGTGACTATTCCAGTTAGCTCTTTTATTCTGTTAGTCTGCTTTAGCAGACTTAAGCTTTGAGCCTTGGAAACGAAGTAATGGAGCGCAGCGGAATAATTTATTCCTAGGCGGTGTTTATCAATATTATATCTTATTCTTCACGAATTGCCTCCGCCGGTTCAATTTCAGTAGTTTTCCAAGCCGCTAGTAATGAACTCATCGCCGCTGCGCTAGTAGTAGCAATAAAAGCAATCATAAAATATTCATTAGGTAGAAAGCAAATTTTTTCTCCTAATCTTAAATCGGCAGCAAATACAAAATTTATTATATAAGATAGGCTTGCATATCCAATAATCGCAACTATGACGCTGATTATCGCGATGCTAATTCCTTGGTAAATTGGAAATCTAAATACCTCGCTTCTGGATAAGCCCATTAATCTTAAAATACCAATATCACGCTTTTTCCTTTCAACAGCAGCATATAAACTTGCAATAAGTGCAGCAATTCCGCCAATTATTCCAATAATCGCAACTAACCAAAATATACGAGTTAAACCGCGATCTAATATTTTAACTTTTTCAATTGATTGAACTTTTGTTATGACTTCAATTTTATTTTCAATAAAATGCCTATAAAGTGCGGGAATGTCATCAATACTTCGTGCATAGAGACGAAATCCTCTATAGCCTGCTCTGGCTAGTAAAAAGCTATTTTGTTTTTCATCATAGATAATATTCCGCTTTTCTCCAGTTTTTAAGCTTCCAATTAATTCAATTGGCACTATTGCATATTTACTAAATGATTTACCTACATTAGTAATTGGAAATTCTATGTTTCCATTCAAAGCACTAGCTTTGCCGCTGGTATATTTTATATTATCTGGTAATAAAATAGAATTTTTTTCCCACCTTAAAGCTGGAATATCAAGTTGTTTTGCCTCTGCCGCAGTTATTGATAAGCCAATAATTTTAATTTCTTGATTCAGTTTTAAGGATAGATTTTCTACAAAGGGCAGAACTATTGCTGATTGTCCACGTAATTTATTTTTTAGGCGTTTGATATTAGTGGTTTGTATAGTATTGCCTTTGGCGATTAATTTATAAATACTGTAAGTGCTAGGAAGTGCAAATCCCATTGCTTGTTGAAATTGCTCAGAATTGATTTCTTCTATTTGAGCCAAACCAGTATTAATAGTCAACATTCGCATTTTGATACGACTTAAACGCGCTGGATGAATAACAAATGCTCCATCAAAACTTAAAAAAGGGCGTGGTTGAGAACCTGACCAATTACGTGCTGCCACTGCTTGCCCTTCTCGATATAATTCAACATCAGTGACAAATTGCAGCGGCGCATAAATACGTGGTAAACCATCAGCACGTGGATTTAGTATAGCTGTAACTTTTAAAGGCGTTTCAACATATTCTCTTCTACCGCGCCGTGTTCTGGTGATACGCGCTGTTACAACATCACCAGTTTTGATTCCTAATTCCTCTGAAGCCGAATAACTTAAAACACACTCACCAGCTTGTGGCACAATTGCACCATTTTCCAAAATCAAAGGATCATTAGGCGCAGTAG
Source organism: Candidatus Marithrix sp. (assembly GCA_016744775.1). Taxonomy (GTDB): domain Bacteria; phylum Pseudomonadota; class Gammaproteobacteria; order Beggiatoales; family Beggiatoaceae; genus Marithrix. The sequence goes on along the minus strand of JADGDS010000001.1, from coordinate 133,927 downwards.
GCACAAGATCAACAGCATTTCCATACTTATGATCTTTTTTAATAATACGTACAATCGAAGAACCACGCAAAATAGTAGGAACAATAAAAGCTACATCATCACGCTTAGAAAAATCATCAAACCAAGCTGAACTTAATTGCAAAGTGCGAGCAGGTTTAATTTCACGATTAACAGGATCCTCAATTAACCGCTCGCGCATAGTTTCAATAGTGCCATATTTCAAACCTAATAGAATTAGCAAAGGTGCTAATACAGCAGCAATTGCCAAAACCATACACAAGGTTAAAATCCATTCATGGCGTAAATCTAAAATGGCTAAAGTAGCTACTAAGCCTTTGGGTTTTTTTGTTGTTGTCATATTTTTCTACTTTATTATTAATCTTCGTATCAATTCAACCTGCAGTTTTTTCTAATCTTTGTTCTTCAAAAGCCTGTTCAAGTTCAACAAATTCATCTAACATTAATAGCATTGTATATGAATCTTGTTCAATTTCTTCTAACCATTCTGAAAAACGCATTATAGGATTTTGCTTTAAATCTTGTTTTGTCAATTCAGGTAAAGATAAATCGCGTTGTTGTTTTGCAGAATTGATCATTTATACATTCCGCCACTAGTTAAAATACCAGCCCAAACAGCGGCTAAAGTTCCAGCAAGACTACTAACAAAAATAGCCCCTAAAATACTAACTAAACCACCCATCTCACCCTGTGCCAAGCCAAGCACTAAGCCACTAAGTGGAGCAGATACCAAAGCAAATCCCACCGCAACCTGACTAGCAACAATAAAGCCACTAATCCAACTACAATACTCAACAACAAAGGCACAATGATTAAGCCAATTATCAAAACAGTTTGTATCTCAGAATTACGCCACTGTTTATTAGACAAATCAGCTATGCTAAAATCTTCAGATAAATTAAAATTAGTGGCTAAATGATCGCGCCATAGACTTGGTTGGAAAAATAGGCGGATTAGCCATTGTGAATAATTAAACATTGAGTATTACCTTAATTTGATGTTACATCTGAAGACATAATGATTAAGCCAATTAACAAAGCATCTTTTTATACAGTGATTTTCCAAATTGTTTTAGCATATTTTGCTAATTGTGTTTGATACTGATTTAGAGCTGTTATATTCCATTCATCATATTGCAAGTGATTTTTGGTTAATTTATATTGGCTGTTTTGGTAGATATTAGTTTTTTCAGCAAATGTCTTATTTGCGCATTGGTTATTCTTTTTCCTTTCTAATAAAGTATAATTGCCTAAACGATATACAAAATTTTCTGCATCTGAATTAAATTGTTGATTCCAATTTTCATCAAAATTTTCTGGCAAAATATGTTCTATCGTAAAATTAGCATCATTAAAATCATTGTCTTTTTCACTAAGCTGATTTTCTATTTTGGTTAAAATGTATTTAACTATTTTTTTATTTTGTTTGGTTGAAATGATTTTAGTGCTAAAATTATTGCTGAATTCTTCGTCATTGATATAAATGTCTTTAACTGCATGGAAAATTTCTTTTGCGGTGGTTAATTTTGCATTAAAAACTCCATTAGCAGCCTCATTGTAGAGTTTTTCCATATTATTTGGATTTAATTTTCCAATTACATTATATCGAAAAGATATAATTACGCACATTTTCAGAATAGTTGGAAAATATTTTCTTAGTTTGTCATAAACTGAAAATAAAAGAGGTATATGTTGAGAAACCTTGAATAATTTTAACTCTTCTAAGGATTTTACAATTTCATTTTTTTGTGAATAATCATTCCAAAATTCATCATGCGGCGTTTGTAACGCGGCAAACAAATAAGCCTTTTTCTCTAATTCTTCTAATAAATCAAATACTTTTTCAGATTTGCTTATTTGTTTTTTTATTTCCTGAAATAGTCGTTCCTTTCTTAGAAAGGAATATTGCGCATTTAGGTAATAATATAAAAAAATCGGAAACTTTTGTAATCCAACAGTATCAATAATAGTTTTCCATCTTTGTTTTAGAATATTTAATTCTTGGGAATCCTTAGCCGCTAAAGAAAATAGATAATTCTTTAATAAATCTGTTGTGGTTAATTCAACTCCTCTGGCATTTAAGGTTTCAAATACTGTATAAGCATTTAAATCATCATCAACGGTAATTTGAATAAATATCAATCTTTTGGCTACAATAGATTCTAAAAAACTACTAATTTTTACACCATTATCTTGATTAAATTTTTGATTAAGTTTTTTATAAAAATATTGATAGGCATCATATAATAATTTTTCAGAATCTCTTAACTTTCTATAATTAATCGGTTCTTTTAATAGCAGAATACGAGATTGATAAAAATTATCGTTATTTTCATTTAAGGATAATTTACTAGAATAAAATAATGATGAAGCGGTTTTTTTACCAAGAAATTGATTTCTAAAAATCTCAATTCTAGTTTCATTATTTTCAATCTCGATTTGTTGATCTACCAATTGTTTTAAAAATCCTATCACTGCTAGCACCAAAATAGATAACGTAGTAATCCGTTGTTGCCCATCAACAATTATAAAAACATCATCATCTGTTGTAGTCTGCAAAACTATATTACCCATATAATGGGGAATATCAGTTTCAGTTAGCTCAATAATATCATTCCATAAATCTTCCCAATGTTGTTCGCTCCAAGAATAATCTCTTTGAAAATCAGGAATTTTGTATATTTTGCCATTGCCTAATAATTCATTAAATGAAATTGTTTTGGTGTCTAAAAAATTTTTTAACATATAATTCTTCCTATCAAATTCGCGCATAACAGTGATATAGATTTCTCTGGCATTTAAAGTTTCAAACAATAGTGAAATATTTATCTAAATTAATAATTTTCATTTGCTTTAGATAACACCTAAAATATTAATACATATTAAGGCTATATTTTTGCATAAATCTACTAAAAAAAATCTCAAAATCTAGGATCAAAAAAATGAGGCAGTTTTTTACAAAAATATTATTATTAGATTTGTTAGCAATAATTCCAATAATTAGTATGGCTTCTAATGATGATTATAATAATTGTCAAGCCACTTATTTACCAGAAAAACAAATTTTGCATATACCATGCTTAGATAATCTTAATAACCAAGGCGATTTATTAGAATCTTATTTTGTAGATATGCTATTAGTACCTAATACTAATCCTAGTCAATTTATAGTTAAAGATATATTGGAAAAATCATGGAATAGTGCCAATTTTTTTGCTGAAAATGAGAAGTATGTAATTACTATGAGGCAAATTCCTTCCGAAAAATCTGAATTACCAAAGTCTAATGAGAATACAAGCTTATCAATTATATCTGATGGTTATTTTACAAGTTATGGAAATATTACAACTACTAATACCGGTATTAGATATATTCAAATTATAGTAAATAATGATAACAAACTGAATTTCAAAGAAAAGCTGAAAGAAGATGGCAAATTGGGTTCTAAAACCAAAAATGCAGTAAAACACTTTCAAAGATATTATGGCTTAATTGCAGATGGAATTGTTGGACAAAAGACAAAGAAAAAGCTATATAAAGTATTAAATCGCTTAAGAAAAAATCCTCCAAGCGATAATGCAACAACAACCACACTCAGTGCCACTAATTTTTTACATTTTCCACTAAATGGCACACATAAAAATATAGGAATATCATCAGTTTTTGACCATAGTAGAGGTCCAAATATTATAGCATTTGATGGCACTATAGGAAAGAAAATTTATGGTAAAAGGGCTAAGAATAGCACATGTTACAAAACTTCGAGAGGAAAAGCCATAAATCTTCCGGGAGTGAAATATCTAGGGGTAACTAAGAAAAATAAATATCTTTGTTATAATAGGCATAGAGGAATTGACTATGTAGTTCCTATGGGAACGGATGTATATGCCTCAGCGGATGGAATAGTTGAACATGCAGGTTGGCAAAGTTCAAACCCTCGTCGAGGATTTGGCAAATATGTTAGATTATCTCATAGTAATGGCTATATAACATATTATGGACATCTGAATAGTGTCAACGTCTCAAAAAAACAAAGAGTAAAAAAAGGTAAATTATTAGGAAAATCAGGTAATAGCGGACATAGCAGCGGTCCTCATTTACATTTTGAAGTAAGAACTTGTAGATCCGGTAAATGTAGTATTGATCCATTTGCAAAAGCGAATGACTTGTGGGCGGATTGGGAATATGATGGCAAACCAGAGGCAAATTTTACCATGACTCCAGAGAATGCCAATCTGCCACTAACTATTAGTTTAGACGCAAGCGACTCAATTGGTAGAGATGGTAAAATTAAAACTTACAACTGGTCAACATCTGATGGACAAACGGCTACAGATAGCACAGCCAAATTCAGTTTCAATAAACTTGGAACCTATAGCATCACCTTAACTGTAACCGATGATATAGGTAACAAGGTTAGTCTGAAGAAAGCACTAACAGTGGCAGCGTTTAGCATGACTTCTGATAAAATATTAAAATAGGGGCTGGATTTTATTATCAATCTTCGTATCAATTACATGCTGCTAATATTAGTTTAATAACTGATGTTACGCATTGTAGGTTGGGCTGACGAAAGGAAGCCCAACACAACATCATTATTCCATGATTCGTTGGGCTTCCTTTCGTCAGCCCAACCTACAGAATATATCACGGATAGAAGATCTATGCGTAACATGAATTAATAATTAAACCAATTATCAAAACACTTCGTATCTCAGAATTACGCCAATCTTTATTAGACAAATCAGCTATGTTAAAATCAGAAGACAAATTTTCTCGTTCCCACGCTCCAGCGTCACTGCCATTGACGCTCCAGCGTGGGAACGAGAAAAAAAAATATTAAACCATTGTGGAAATGATTGTTGGAGAACTAAGCCATTCACAACGCGCCAGCGTATGGCGCGTGCAAACTATAAATTTGCCAAATTATTATAGTTATCTAACAGTGTATTAAAGCTTTTTTCACCTAAACCTGCAATCCGTTTAATTAGTTCATGATGCGATTGAAAAGGCTGAAAGGATGGATTTTGTCTTGCCTTCAGAATATTTTCTCGAACCTTTTTACTTGCTTTTATCTGTTCCAATTTATAATTCAGTTTAACAAGATCTAATGTATTGATCTCTTTTAATAATTTATCTTCTGCTTGATTAGAGGCTATTATAGTTGGCGTTTGTACCGGCGGAGAAATAGGCTGTAATGTTTTTATTTGTTGTTCGCTTATAATTTTATGCAACATATCTTCTATAGCTGCAAGACGCGCTTCAATACTGCTCATATCACTGGAATGATTATCCGTAGGCGGCAAAGCTTTTCCTTGCCTAAAAACTTCTATTTGTTTTTTATAAACCGAAAGATCTTTTTCATCTTCAACAAGATAAGCGTTGATAGTTTCACCTTTTAAAGGATCTATTTCTTCCGCTCTTAGAGCCGCATAATATTCAAAATGTCCCTCAATAACTTTATAGGAATCTAGCCCACTTTGTAATAAAATTGGTGGTGTGATGACACCTTCTATTTTTAATAATAACTTAGCTGCTTCATCCAAATCAGTCTCTGAAAATTTGCTACGAGGCAATGATGATTGAATGTCTTCAACTAACACAATAGCGTGTGATATTTTTTTCATTAAGATAATCCAATTTTTTGCATAATTTCTTCAGCCAAGCTTTGAAACTCATTCGCTGACTTAGAATTTGATTTAAAATCAACTATTGATCTGGGAGCGGCTACTTCTTGATCACCTAATTCTAAGGTTTGTTCCGTACACTTGGCTATATCTTCTCTTTCAAAAATGATACTGTTCATAACCTCAAAATTATAACGTTGCTTAATTGACGCTATACGTTTTTGCAAAGTGCCTTGGATAAATTTGGCATTTGTCGATATTTTGGTAGGTAAAACACCCAAAACTTCAATAGCAGGGCGATTAGTCATTTCTCTAAATTCATTATTTTCTTCAATAAATTCACGGACATTATTTAAACCTTCATTGGAAAATGCTTTTAAATCAGAGGGAATGAGCAAATAATCTGCCGTTATCAATGCCAGCCCTGCGTATAAATTTAAGGAAGGAGGTGTATCTATCAGAACAATATCATATTGATCTTTAACCTCTTGCAATTTTTTAACCAGAATACCCTGAACGTATTTATATTCATTGAGTTCTTTCTCATGTTTCATCAACATAATATGAGAAGGTATCACATCAATTGGGTGGCTACAAAAGTTAGAACTTCTTGCCACATCTGAAATAGAAAATGCTTTTCTTGACTTCAACAAATGATAAATATAATTATCTTTCAAATTATCTTTGTCTTCATCTCCGAAATTGACTAATCCGGTTGCAAAAGTGGTGTTAGCCTGACTATCCAAGTCAATAATCAAGACTTTTTTTCCAGCTTTACTAAAAGTGGCAGCTAGGTTGACTACGGTTGTCGTTTTACCTACGCCACCTTTGTTATGATAAATAGCAATAATTTTCATATTTACATCATCTTTGTTTGAATCTTTGTTTATAAATGCCTTAATTACATTAGTAATTTTCATTTTTACATTTGTGTTTGAACTATTGGCAAGTGTTTCTCTACCTATCAATGCTCTAATATCATCAATTTTATTTTCAATGCCATAAGCAAATTCATTAAAAATCAAATCTATACTATTGCCGGCTTGTTTATAAATCCTAATTTCTTTGCCATTAGTTAAAAGCCCATAAGTCAAATCTAAATCTATCATATAGTTTGTTAGTTGCACCAAATGATCGTTTAAATTTTGATCGGGATGCTTGGCTTCTATAACAACACCTTTTTCGTTGTCACTAGACTCCGCTAAAAAATCTAAACGAAAGCGGTTAAATTTTACCTCTTGTCGCCATTCGTTAGTAGAATAACCTAGGGCAGGTAATAGATAACTGATAATCAGTTTGCTTTCAACTTCTCTTTCATTATGACAAAAGTCTGGATCAAAAATAAATTTATCTTCATATTTTGTGGTCATATTATTAATAATAGCATATCAATTCAAATAAACAATATTTTTTTGTTTATCCTTGTTAAGAAGGATAAAATCCTATATATTTATCCTTCTTAACAAGGATAAAAAATGAAAGCACTATTTAAACGTTTAATCACCGATTTTCACCAGTCAACTCCTAAACATATTATTAAACGTGAATATAATATTCCACTAAATAGTCGTAAAATAATTTCATTAATAGGCGTTAGAAGAAGCGGCAAAACGTTTTTACTATATGGACTGATAGAACAATTATGTAAACAAGTTGAACCGCATAATATATTGTATATTAATTTTGAAGACGATAGACTTTATGGCTTAAAATTACAAGATCTGGATGATTTAATAGAAGCTTATTTTGAACTTTATCCTCACAACAGAGAACAAAAAGTTTATCTGTTTTTAGATGAAGTTCAGAATGTTCCTGAATGGGAAAGATTTGTACGCAGGATTTATGATACTTTAAATTTACAAATTTTTGTTACTGGCTCCTCATCTAAGTTACTTAGTCAAGAAATTGCTACCAGTTTGCGTGGCAGAACTTTGAGTTTTGAAATATTTCCTTTCTCATTTAAAGAATATTTAGCTTATAAAAATGTAGAAATCAATTTCTATTCATCTAAAAGTTTAAGTTTAATCAAAAATACTTTTGCCAGCTATTTACGACAAGGAGGTTTTTTTGAAACATTTGACGAAAAAACTGATATACAAAAAAAAATACTACATGATTATTTGGACTTAATAATTTATAGAGATTTGATTGATCGTTATAACATTAAAAATAGAGCGTTTTTAAAACATTTAGTCAAATATACATTTTCTAATATCAGCACTTTAGTAAGTTTTAATAAACTATATAATGAATATAAATCTCTTGGCTATAAAATTAGTAAAGATAGTATTTATAACTATTTGACATATTTAGAAGATGCTTATGCTTTATTTGTGATACCAATTTTTAGAAACTCTGTACGCGAAGAACAACGCCATCCGCGTAAAATATATGCAATAGATACTGGTTTTAAGGCATTATTTGATACATCCATATCAGCAGATTACAGCAAATTATATGAAAATCTCGCCTTTCTACATTTAAGACGTAAAACTAGAGAAATATATTATTTTAAACAGCAGCAAGAAGTTGATTTTTATTGCAAATTAGATAAACCACAACTAATTAATATTAGTTATGATATAAGTGATGCTAAAACCAAAAGCAGAGAAATTACAGCATTACAAGAAGCGATGAAATATTTCAAATATAACGAAGCTATTTTGATTACTCAAGATGAAGAACAAACGTTAAATATTGAAGGGCAAACAATTTTTATTAAACCATTATGGAAATGGTTGTTGGAATAGAGCAGTCAGGTTTTGGAAACCTGACTAATCTTTAGGCTAAATTTTAAGGCAATAAATCCAAACTTAAAGGATAAACATGTTCATCACTACGATGTCTATCATCTAAGCTGATCCATAAGTCTGACTCATTTATTTCTCTATATAATTGTAATTTTGCATCTATGCTATCTTCTAATGCTCCTCTTTCATCTGGTGACAGTGCTTCAAAGCTGTCATTATCCATTTCTAAAATCTCACTTTTATAAGGTAAGCTAGCTATCCAAGATGGTAATAATCCTGCCGCTTTTAGCTTTTTAGCTTTTTTGAAACTTATTGTTTCACCTTTACCCGCGCTGGTTACAACCCCTTGTAGTGCATCAAAAAATTGCATAGCTGTTAGTTCTGAACGTTTAATCGCCATTAAAATTTGTTCTAAAGCAGTAATTAAATCATTTAGTTGGGATTTTTTAATCAAAAGCCGTACATCAAGAGAACGTTTAGTTGGATCAATCATATCTCGATCTAAAACCCATACAGTTACATCTCTAGGTGGTTTAGCGGCACTACCAAGATATTCAACTAAAGCAGTAGCGGCAATATTTTTAGCAAAACCAGCGGCTACTTTTTCAGCTTTATCTACTGTTGTAATAGTTTCATCTACTAATATTGGCTCAACAGTAGCCTCAATTGCATCAATTTTATCTTCCGCTTTGGCTGATCTAACATCTGCAACTACTAAAGATAATTGTTCAGATAAACTTTTTATTGTTGCCTCAAAAGCCTCAACATTATTTGCATCCAAAGGTATATAATTATCTAATTGATTAGCTTTAGCTAAAGCAGTAAATTGTTGTTTAGCAATAGGATGATCTTTTTTGGCTCCCTTAGCTTTTAAATGAACTGCCATAACAGCAATTTTATTCGCGCTTGCTAATTGGTTTAATTCTTCGGCATTCATATTTGTAAGATTTTTAGGATGCCCTTTTTTATGTGAACTCGCATCACCTATAATAACAATTACTTTAATAGTGTTTTCATTCCAATGAGACTCAATTGCTTGCTTAACACCAGCAAAAACTTCCTCTTGATAATCACCACCACCTGATGCTTCAATAGTTGAAATAATTTTCACAAAGTAATCGGCATCAGATAGCTTAGGTATAAAATTTGTTGTATTGTCATTGTAACCAATTAAGCCAAAATTCACGCTAGTATCAATTTTAGCAACTACTTGAGTTGCAAGTTTTTTAATAGCTTCCTTAGTTGCCTTCAGATAAGGAGACATACTGCCAGTAATATCCATTACAAACTTAATATCTACACCAAGACTCTGTGCTTGTGTTCCAACAATGGTTTCACTTTCTGTTGCTTGTGTAACATATTCTTGATTTTTCAATGTATCAGCAGTTTCTGCTCTTTCACGAGGAATAGCAGCCGCTATTTGTAAATAACGAGTTGCATCATCAAAAATATCTAATTGTTTATATTTCAGAACCGGAAGTATATAAAAACCTTTTTTAGTTTCAATATCAACAAAACGCTTTGTTTCCATACTAATAACACCTTGAGGTACTTCAATCGGTGTTTTTTCTAAACCTTGATAAGCATTTTTTGCTTGAGCTGCTAAATTAGATGATTCTATTAACTTCTTAAGATCATTAAGATTATCATACATCAACACAGGATTACGACGATTTTCACCGATGCCGGGATGGGTATAAGATACAACTAGAGCCTGTTTCCATTCCATTAAATCCTTAGCCTGCATCCAAGCTAATGGATCATGAACACTTGCACCAACTTTATACCATCCAGTTGGATTGGCAGGATTTGAATAATCAACATTTTTTCTATCAAATACATAGAGTGGGTAAAATGCTTTTACATTTGAAAATAATATATTTGTATTATTAGGGCTATTATAAAGATTTGAGAATGGTCTAGGTAATGCGCGTAAAGGCAAAAAAGTGCCTTTTTGACGACAAACTTTATCAGGCTTACCACAAAAAATATCATCTTCAACAGCAATCGCTGATGACGAAATTATGCTAATAGTTAAAAAAGGAAGATAAATCCACCTCATATTTTACTCCAGATTTAATTGAAATGAATTATCATTGTAAGATAAACTGATGTGGTTTATCAATAATAAATTAAGAAAAATAATGTCAGACAACGACGACAAACCAAAAAAAGCGACAATGAAGATCACAGACATGCCGCTAGAAGATCGCCCTCGCGAAAAACTACTAAAACGCGGCGCAGAAATATTAACCAACGTCGAATTATTAGCAATATTCTTACGCACAGGAGTACAAGGTAAAAGTGCCTTAGACTTAGCCAAAGACTTACTAGATCACTTTGGAGACTTACGTAGCCTATTAGCCGCAGATCGCGATCACTTTTGTGAAGCCAAAGGCTTAGGCGATGCCAAATATGTACAACTTCGAGCCTGTGTAGAAATAAGTCGCCGCTACCTAAAAGAATGCTTAGAACGCGGCGATGCCATAACCAATCCCGACGACACACGCAACTACCTAATGTCAGAACTAAGTGGGCGCAGCTACGAAGTTTTTGGCTGCCTATTTTTAGACAATAAAAATCGTGTAATAAAATTCCAAGAATTATTTTATGGCACCATAGATGCAGCCAGCGTATATCCACGCGAAGTAGTAAAACGAGCCTTACAACTAAATGCAGCCGCAATAATCCTAGCCCACAACCACCCATCAGGCGTTGCCGAACCCAGCCAAGCCGACATTGCAATCACTCACCGCCTAATAGAAACCCTAAAATTAATAGACGTAAGAATACTAGACCACTTTGTAATTGGAGATGGATACTGCGTATCACTTGCTGAAAAAGGCTTAATGTAAGTTGTCGTAATAATTTTCAGCGTTTATCATTTGGAACTGCTCCTGTTTGTGCGATTGTAGAAGCTAAAAAGAAACTTGATAAAAAAATTTTTTTCTAAGCCAATATTCTGTTGGATTACGCTTCGCTAACCCAACCTACTACTACTAGTTATCTTTAATAGTCATGCGCCGGATAACAGTCTTTTCCAATTCAACTAGTAGCAATACTGATGAGGCAACCAAAACTATATATCCCCAAACAGCAGGCTTGATCGCAGCAGTACCAAACAAGGTTTGCATCGGTTCTAAGTAGGTAAAGCCAAGTTGAAATATTATTAATATGGCAATTGCCAGCAGTATGTATCGGTTTCCTAATAAACCTGCGCGGTTAAGTACTGGAGCTGTCAGGTAGCGGGAATTGAATATGTAAAATATTTCAAACATTACCAGTGTATTCACTGCGACTGTGCGTGCATATTCTATAGTGGCGCCTTGTTCTATTTGCCACAGAAATAAACCGAAGGTGCCACTGACTAATATTATGGATACAAAAGCTATTCTCCACAGGAATAGCATTGTCAGCATCGGTTGTTGAGGGTTTCGCGGTTGTCGTTGCATTACCATCGCTTCTGGTGGTTCGAAGGCTAGTGCTAGTGCTAATGTTACTGCTGTAATCATGTTCACCCAGAGTATTTGTACTGCTGTTAGTGGCAATTGTTGAAAGCCGAAAATTATAGCAGCTATGATAGTAAGAGCTTGTCCACCATTGGTGGGCAGAATGAACATCAGAGCTTTCTTGATGTTGTCATAGACTGTACGCCCTTCTTCTATGGCATGGGCAATGGATACAAAATTGTCATCTATCAGCACGATTTCAGATGCTTCCTTGGCCACCTCAGTGCCTTTATAGCCCATAGCAATGCCCACATCTGCACGTTTCAAAGCTGGCGCATCATTTACTCCATCACCGGTCATGGCAGTTACTAGGCAATGTTCCTGTAGTTGCTGGACCAGTAACAATTTGTGGTCAGGACTAACACGGGCATATACATCCACATTCAATACCCGTTGGCGCAGTTCCTCTTCTCTCATTTGTTCTAAGTCGTGGCCAGTCAAAACATCATTAACATTACTGAGTTGCAATTGTCCAGCGATGGCACGAGCTGTGGCAGCATGATCGCCTGTGATCATTTTTACGCGAACACCAGCCGCTTGGCATTGACGAACCGCTGCAATTGCCTCTACCCGAGGCGGATCTATCAGACCTAACAGGCCAAATAAAATCAAATCATTCTCAACATCACTGAAGTCAAGTTCCATCTGATGACTGGGAGCAGATTTGAAAGCCACTGCTAACATTCGTTGGCCTTGCGCTGCCTGTTCCTCAATATGTGTCTCCCACCAAGCACGGTCAAGTGGTTGATCTCCGTTAGCTGTGCGCTGCAAAGTGCATATATCCAAAACTCGCTCTGGTGCCCCTTTAAGAAAAATGAAGGCATCACCTATATGATTGTGGTGCAGGGTAGCCATGAAACGGTGTTCAGACTCAAAGGGAATAATATCAGTACGCGGATAAGTTTTGATTTCAGCTTCCATATCTAAGCCTGCCTTAAGACCAGCAATCAAAAGAGCACCCTCCATAGGATCACCATGCACTTGCCAATTACCATTATCTTGATTCAAGCTGGCATCATTACACAGTACTATTGCTCGGATCACATCCAGCAATAGAGGATATTCTTCCGCAAAAATATCCTTTTTCCCCAATGATATTCCACCATGCGGATCATAGCCGGAGCCACTTAGATTGAATTGACCACTAGTAGTGGTAATGCTACGCACGGTCATTTCATTGTAAGTCAGAGTACCAGTTTTATCTGTACAAATGACACTTACTGAACCCAAAGTTTCGACAGCAAATAAACGCCTGATAATAGCATTTCTAGCGGCCATGCGCTGTACACCGATAGCTAGAGTAATAGTCATAATTGCCGGCAATCCTTCAGGGATTGCAGCCACTGCTAGACCCACAGCCGCTAGAAACATATTGACAGCCATGTAATCCCTGACCAGCACACCGAATGCAAAAGTGGCTATTGAAATGCCGATAATGGCTACTGTCAGCCAGTTACCGAATTGAGACATCTGGCGCAGAAGTGGAGTAGTTAGTTTTTCCACCCCCGCTACAAGGGAACTAATACGGCCTATTTCAGTACCAACGCCAGTTTCTACCACCACACCCATTCCTTGTCCAGATGTGACTAAAGTACCTGAATAAGCCATACAGTAGCGATCACCAAGCGCACTATCTAGTTTCACTGGTTCAATTCCTTTTTCCACTGCCACTGACTCACCCGTCAATACCGATTCCTGAATTTGTAGATTCTTAACATGAAACAGACGCAGATCGGCAGGCACCTTATCCCCCGATTGCAACAGCACTACATCACCATTCACTAGATCACTGGCTGGCACAGTGGTACGCCTGCCCTGCCGCAGCACCATCGCTTGCGGCGACAACATTTGACGTATTGCTTTTAAAGCATTCTCTGCCTTGCCTTCCTGCACGAAGCCAATTATAGCGTTGACAACAACCACACCGAAGATTACACTAGCATCTAACCAGTGACCCAACATTGTGGTAATCGCGCAAGCGACTAGTAGTACATAAATCAATACATTATGAAACTGAGAAAAAAAACGCAGGAATGGTCCGCGCGGCTTCACTTCTGGCAGACGGTTTGGTCCATACTCAGAAAGTCGGTGACGCGCTTCTTCCATAGACAAGCCCTTATAACTAATCTCTAGCTTCTCCAATACCAATTCAATTTTCTGTGAATGCCAGTTATTGTGTTCTGTAACCAGCTGTCTGAATGAGGTCTTTTTGTTCATGAATTTATAATCCTTAAATAATTGCCATTAAAATAACATCAAGTTTACTCTCATCATAAGCAATTGAATTGATTACCACAGCCGGTCGTTTTTTCTGTCTTGTTTGATCCGTGAAAGGAAATGGTACTAAAATAATATCGCCAAAATTATAACTTGTCATAATCAGCATCTTCAGGATTATCCCATATTTTTTGAAAACTATTTTCAGCGTTTATCATCAAAACTTGAGCCGCCTTTTTAGCAAAATAAGTCAAAATACCATCAGCCCCAGCACGCTTAATACTCAACAAAGACTCCATCATAACCGCCTGTTCATCCAACCAACCATTCTGCGCCGCTGCCATCAACATAGCATATTCACCACTAACTTGATAAACAAAAGTTGGCGCACCAAATTCTTGTTTTATCCGCTGTACAATATCCAAATAAGGCATTCCCGGCTTAACCATCACCATATCAGCCCCTTCTTGCAAATCCAAAGCTACCTCACGCAAAGCCTCATCACTATTCGCAGGATCCATTTGATAACTATATTTATTACCACCACCTAAAGCACCAGCAGAACCAACAGCATCACGAAATGGACCATAAAAACTAGAAGCATATTTAGCAGAATAAGCCAAAATTCTAGTATTAATATAAGGAGTGCCCTCAAGCGCATTACGAATACTACCAATACGCCCATCCATCATATCAGAAGGTGCAACAACATCAGCTCCAGCTTCAGCATGAGACAAAGCCTGTTTAACCAACACCTCAACCGTCTCATCATTCATCACATAATTACTATCATCAATCAAACCATCCTGCCCATGAGTAGTAAAAGGATCCAAAGCCACATCAGTAATAACGCCCAACTCAGGAAACTCAGCCTTCAAAGCCCGCACTGCTCGTTGCGCCAATCCATCAGAATTATAAGCCTCAGCCGCATCCAACGATTTCCTATCATCAGCTACAACAGGAAACAGTGCGATTGCAGGAATACCCAACTGAACCAACTCAGCCGCTTCCTTAATTAATTCATCAATACTAAATCGGCATTGATCTGGCATAGAATTGATAGCAACGCGCTGCTTATCACCCTCAACCACAAACAAAGGATAAATTAAATCATCAACAGTTAAAACATTCTCACGCATCAAACGTCGAGAAAAATCATCACGACGCATTCTACGCATACGTAAATTCGGAAAAGAAAACTTATTCATAACAGGTCTATAAATTGCATGTATTTAGCTTACAAAAATAATAAAAATCTTACGAGCTATATAAATAACAGACATTAAAATTAAAGAGGATCATAAATTATGATACCACCAGTTGAATGGAATAATACTTATACACCTTATCCAGATAGTGTGTGCATTCACCAACTGTTTGAACAACAAGTAGAACGCACTCCAGAGGCAATTGCAATTGTTTTTGAAGATAAACAACTTACTTATCGACAACTGAACAATCAAGCCAACCAACTCGCCCATTATCTCAGAAAATTAGGCATAAGACGAGAAATATTAGTAGGAATTTCTATTGAACGTTCAATAGAAATGATAGTAGGCTTACTAGGCATTCTCAAAGCTGGTGGAGCTTATCTACCTTTAGATCCATCTTATCCAAAAGAACGTTTAGCATTTATGCTAAAAGATTCTCAAATATCAGTAATAGTAACCCAAGATCAATTATCCACTATCCTACCACAAAATAAAGCTAAAATAGTATCAATAGATAAAGATTGGCACAACATATCTCAAGAAACTACTGAAAACCCAATTAACAAAACCAAGCCAGACAACTTAGCATATTGCATATATACATCAGGATCAACTGGTGAACCAAAAGGCGTACTACTTGAACACCGTGGCTTATGTAATTTAGCTACTGCACAAATTAAAGCATTTAATATAAAAGCTGATGATCGTGTACTCCAATTTGCTTCTATTAGTTTTGATGCTTCAACATCAGAGATTTTTATGGCACTAATAGCAGGTGCTAACCTCTATTTGGGAACACGAAATACATTACTACCCGGTACTCCTTTAATAAAATTTCTGCGTACACAAGAAATTACTACTGTTACCTTACCACCATCTGTACTAGCATCTTTACCAGTAGAAGAAAATTTAATTAAGCTACAAACTATTATCGTAGCTGGAGAAAGTTGTTCTAGCGAACTTATAACCCGTTGGGCACCCGGTCGTAACTTTTACAATGCTTATGGACCAACAGAAGCAACAGTATGTGCCACTATAGAAAAATGCACCAATAATAATCATAGCCCTCCCATTGGTACTCCTATAGCTAATACCCAAATTTATGTCTTAGACAAGCAAATGCAACAGGTGGAAATTGGTGTTGCGGGAGAACTTTATATAGGCAGTGTTGGCTTAGCAAGAGCTTATCTCAATCGTCCTGAACTTACCAGCGAAAAATTTATTAATACTCCAAATGGAAGATTATACAAAACTGGTGACTTAGCGCGTTATCGTTCAGATGGCAAACTAGAATTTTTAGGCAGAATTGATCATCAAGTTAAAATTCGTGGTTTTCGTATAGAACTAGAAGAAATTGAAGCAAAATTACAAAAACATCCCGGTATAGAAAATACAGTAGTTGTTGCTCAAAAAGATAAACTTAATGATAAACAACTAGTTGCTTATATTGTATATCAAGCAGCTTTAGAACGAGTACCTATGCACAGTGCGTGTATAGTAGAATTTGATAATCAACATCAAATAGAATTAACAACAGAAGAAATATCCCCTTGTGGAGTTGACTTATTAGGAATGCCAGATGATTACAAAATCGGTCAACAACTTCACCTACAACTATGGTTGCCGGAAACAGATAATGACTTATGGCTAAAAGGCAAAATTGCATGGATTTACAAACAACGAGCAGGAATTGAATTTGACTTAACACCAAATCAACAAAATACAATAAATCATAGCATAAAATTTTTATTAGAAAAAAAAGGTTTATTGAATGCCTTACAAAACACTATAGTTGAACATCTACGCGACTTTTTGGGAAAATCATTACCAAACTACATGATACCATCACATTTTGTGATACTTGATAGTTTACCGCTTACAGCAAATGGAAAAATTGATCGTCAAGCACTACCCGCCGCTGAATCATTTCAAACTTATTCTTTAATTCAAGAAAAAATCATACAAATTTGGTCTGAATTCCTACCACAAAAAGTCATTGGTATTCATGACAACTTTTTAGCATTAGGTGGAAATTCATTATTAGCAACTCGTATTATTTCTCGGATCAATAATGAATTACAAATTAACTTACCCTTATATTGTTTATTTGAAACTTCCACAATTGCAGAATTATCTAAGCAGATAGAAACTAATCCTAAACAGGATTCACAAAACAATATCAAACCAGCACTACGAAACAATGATATTCCATTATCCTTTGCTCAACAACAATTATGGCTAGTTCAGCAACTGATACCTGAATCGATGCCAGTCTATAATGAGCCAACTACCATTCATCTCGGAGGATCTATTAATGCTGCTATTTTAGAACAAAGCATCAAAGAAATTATACAACGTCACGAAGCCTTCCGAACCACATTTAAAATAGTAGAAGGCAAACCAGTTCAGATTATTTCTCCATCCATTTCATTCACATTGCCGCTAATAGATTTGACTAACTTGCCAGCAAATGAACGAGAAACTGAAAGTTTAAAAATTGCCACCAAAGAAGCAATCAAAGCATTTGATTTGCTAACTGGTCCATTATTTCGTGCCACTCTAATTAAATTAGATGATCAAGACTATCGCTTATTTCTAACTTGGCATCATATTATTTTAGATGGTATTTCTATATATAACATCTTCTTACCAGAATTAGAACAGATTTACAAAGCTTTTTCTAAGGGCGCAATTCCTCAACTGGAAACACCTCATCTTCAATACGCAGACTATGCAATTTGGCAACGACAACAATCAGATTTAGAAGATCAACTAAAATATTGGAAACAACAACTAGCAGATTTACCAAGCCTACAACTACCTACAGATCATCCAAAAACAGCACAACAAAGCTATAATGGCGCGAGACAATGTTTAGCATTATCTAAACAACTAACTGAATCCTTAAAAGAACTCAGTCAAAAAGAGGGCGTAAGCTTATTTATGACCCTATTCGCAGCATTTAATGTGCTATTATATCGTTATACTGGGCAAGAAGATATTCCGGTAGGAACAGTAACCGCTGGTCGTAATAAACCTGAATTAGAACAAATTTTTGGATTTTTTCTGAACACCCTAGTTTTACGTACTGATCTATCAAAACAACCAAGTTTTCAACAACTACTAAAACGGGTACGAGAAGTAACTTTAGAAGCTTACGCTCATGAAGATTTAGCATTTGAAAAAGTAGTGAATGAATTACAAACAGACCGTAATTTAGGAACCAATCCACTATTTCAAGTATCCTTTATTATGGAACCTACAATCTTGAATCTTGAATCTGGTTGGACTCCAAGTCAACTTGATATTCATACAGCTACTTCAAAATTTGACTTAACTGTAGAATTAGATGAAAGACCAGAAGGTATTATTGGTCGCATTGAATACAACACCGATCTATTTGATCAATCACGTATTATCCGTATGATAGGTCATTATCAGACTCTATTAGAAAGCATAATAGCGAATCCTCAACAATCTATCTCACACTTAACTCTATTAACAGAAGCAGAACAACAACAATTCAGAGAATGGAATAACACCTCACAAGTTTTACCAGACAAACAATGTATCCATCAACTATTTGAACAACAAGTTGAACATACACCAGAAGCAATAGCCCTTGTTTTTGAAGACCAACAACTAACTTACCAACAACTAAATCAACGCGCCAACCAACTAGCACACTATCTAAGAAAACTAGGCGTAAAACCAGAAACATTAGTAGGTATTTGCGTAGAACGTTCATTAGAAATGATAATAGGAATATTAGGCATCCTCAAAGCTGGTGGAGCCTATGTACCTTTGGATCCAACTTATCCACAAGAACGTTTAAACTTCATGTTAGAAGATGCCAAAGTACAAATATTATTGACCCAACAACATTTAGAAAACAAATTACTAACAGAATCACAAATAAACTTAGATAGTCATTGGGAAAAAATCGCGCAAGAAAGTACAGAAAATCCAGTAAATAATACCAGACCAGAAAACTTGGTTTATATTATTTATACATCTGGTTCGACTGGAAAACCCAAAGGGGTTATGATTGAACACCGAGGATTGTGTAATTTAGCTAAGGCACAAATTTATAGTTTTGATATACATCATAAAAGTAGAATACTCCAATTTGCTTCTTTTAGCTTTGATGCTTCTATATCAGAAATATTTATGACCTTCATATCAGGTTCTACTCTATATTTAGCAAAACGAAAAGCATTATTACCGGGTCCATCTTTAATAAAGATAATAAATGATTATAATATCAATACTATAACATTTCCACCATCTGTATTGGCTACTTTATCTATTAATCAATTAACAACTTTACGAACAATTATCATTGCAGGAGAAGCCTGTTCTGCTAAATTAGTGGCAAACTTGATACCCAAATATAATGTATTTAATGCGTATGGTCCTACAGAAACAACTATATGTGCCACAATAGCGAAATGTACAGACAGCAGTAATAAGCCAGCTATTGGAAAACCAATAGCTAATATACAAACATATGTATTAGATCATAATTTACAACAAGTCCCATTAGGCGTTCCGGGTGAATTATATATTGGTGGTATTGGTCTTGCACGTGGCTATATTAAGAATCCTAAATTCACTACTGAAAAATTCATATCCAATCCATTTACTAAAAAAAACAATGATCGGTTATATAAAAGCGGTGATTTCGTCAGATATTTATCTGATGGTCAGTTGGAATTCTTAGAACGTATTGATAATCAGGTTAAAATTAGCGGTTTCCGTATTGAATTAGGAGAAATTGAAGCTATAATCAATCAACATTCAGCAATCAAAGAAGTCATCGTTACAACCGAAGAATATATGGGTAATAAACGATTAATAGCTTATATTACTACTAATAAACAACATGTACCATCTACCGATGAATTACGCTCTTTTATAATCAAAAAACTACCAAACTACATGCTACCATCAGCTTTTATATTACTGGACACATTACCATTAACTCCTAATGGCAAAATAGATCATAAAAAATTACCTACACCTGAAGGTATTCGTCCTAAATTAAAAGAAAGATTTGTAGCACCGCGTAATCCTATAGAAGCACATCTTGCTAGAATATGGGCTAAATTTCTGAAAGTGGATCAAGTAGGAATTTATGATAATTTTTTTGATTTAGGAGGAAGTTCTCTAAGAGCCGTTCAGGTTTTGACTGAATTGAAAAATACTGTATTCGTAGAAATACCTCTAACATGTATTTTTGAAAGTCCTACTATAGCAGAACTAACAATTACAGTTGATGCTGTGCAAAAAAATGGTAATTCAGTTTTAAAAAAATCTATTGATTTCAATGGAGAAGCAGTACTTGATAAAAATATTTATCCAAGAAAAAATTTTTTAAAAAGTTCTTTGATAAATCCTCATTATATTTTTATAACTGGAGCAACAGGGTTTCTAGGTGCTTATTTACTTGATGAATTACTTCAAAAAACTGATGCAAAAATATATTGTCTTGTTCGTGCTTCTAATGAACACAATGGTATCAAAAAATTGCGGAAAAATCTTGAAAAATATGCTTTATGGAACCCAAATGTTAGCAACAGAATAATAGCTATATGTGGTGATTTAGAACAAGCATTCCTAGGATTATCTGTTCCACAATTTGAAAAGTTAGCCGATCAAATTGATATGATTTATCATTCAGGTGCTGAAGTTAATTTTGCTAAACCATATTCCATAGTAAAATCAGCAAATGTTTTAGGTACTCAAGAAGTATTAAGATTAGCATGTTGTGGCAAAAAATTAAAACCTGTGCATTATATATCCACTATTGCAGTGATGAGTATTCTAGGATGTTCAAATCGACCAAAGGTGATCACGGAATATGACGATATTAATAATAGTAAAGACTTTATTTCTGCTGATGTTGGTTATGTACAAAGTAAATGGGTAGCAGAAAAACTAGTATGGACTGCTAAATCAAGAGGAATACCAGTGACAATTTTCAGAACTGGTAATATTTTAGGTCATAGTAAAACTGGACATGCTTATACAAACCAATATATATTTAGGTTAATTAAATGGTGTATACACAGTAATAGTTTTCCGAATTTAATTAATAAAAAAGATGAATTAATTCCAGTTGATTATGCTAGTCAAGCAATTATCCATTTATCACAACAGAAAGAATCTTTAGGTAAAGCTTTTCATATCGTACCTTTAACTTCTAAAAATATTAGTTTAATTGATTTTTTTCAATTAATATCCTTATATGGTTATAAATTAAATAAACTTCCATATAAACAATGGACAGATATTATTATTAATAATAGTGTAAAAAATCCTCAAAATCCTTTATTCCCTTTATTACCACTATTAACTGAAAAAATAAATGGAAATATTACTAGAATGGAATGGTATCAAAATACACCAGATGTTGATTGTCAAAACACATTAAATGGATTAGCAAATAGCTCAATTAATTGTCCACCAATGAATGAACAATTAATTGATACATATTTGTCCTATTTAATTAGAATAGGCTTCATAGAGCCACCATCTAAAAATGATAACGCAATTCTAACCAATAATGTCGCCCGGCCAAAGGTAAATCATATGGAATGTTAATAACCCCATTGGAATCTGGTCCCTGACTAGGTTCACGGGCATCAACATCAAATAGGTTTCTGACACTGACTGCAAAATTCCAATGTCCTTTTTTAATATCTTTGCGGCGTAAGGTAAAATCTACAGTGGTGTAATCGTCAACAGCAGATCTTGGATCACCAAAACTTCTTTGTCTTTCCGAAACCCAATTGATTTGGGTATCAAAAAACAAGTTAGGCATTAGTAGCCAATCAGTGCGTACATAAGCGGAATGTTGGGGATAATTACCAGCATCATGATTATTATTTTCATCGTTAGCTTTAACAAAAGCATAATTCGCCAATAAGCTAGATTTTTTTGTCATTTTCCAACGCGCTTCAAATTCTAAACCATAAGCTTTTTGAATACCAACATTTTTTGCGATTAAAATACCTTCTGATGCACCGGGTACATAGCGAATGCCATCTGACCATTTATAACTAAATAAATTTGTTGCTAGATGCAGATTATTTCTGACACGATAGTTAAATGCCAATTCCCAAGTATCAATAGTTTCAGGATCCAGATTAAAATTACCCATGTGTGTAGGATTGCTAGTAATATATAACTCTGAAAAAGTGGGGGCACGAAACGCACTAGCATACATCAGTTTAGTAGTAAACTCAGAAAAAGGTTGCCAACTTATTGCTAAACGTGGATTTAGAGTTGATTTAAAATCAGAATAATGATCATACCTTAATCCAGTAGTCCATTCCCAATTTGGAGCAAAATTCCAAACATCCTGTAAGAAAACATGAACATTCTTACGAGAACCTTCTGGAATAAAACTATATGATGTATCGCTAATATCCATTAGACTTTGAATGGGAAGTCCTGTTGTTGGATTGGTATTAGTATAATGTTTAACTTTATACATATCACCATAATGATAGCCAGTACCTAAACGAATAGTATGTTTCTTAAAACCGGTATAAAATCCTGATAAATTCAGTCGGTTGTTAGTTTCAGAAATTGATGTATCAATCATCATTCCATTTGGATAAATACCACCAAAAGAACTGGGTGGAAAAAGAGTTTGATTATTAGTATTATACCTAGTTTGGTAGTAACTTATTTGTGCAGTAACATCCCAATTCTCGGTAAATGTACTATTATGATAAGTAAGATCTGCGTTAAAACGATCATCAGTAAAATTACCAATAGGATCTAATGCTTCTCCGCTCCCAGCACCAGTTCCAATGTCACGTCGTCCTTGATAACCACTACGGAATTGCCAATTGTCTTTAGAAATATCTATTCGTGCATCAAGATTACGTCTTTGCATATTTACGCCTCCCGGCGCAAGAGAAGCACTGGTACCAAATTTTTTATCAAAATTGCTTTGAGCATCTATATCAATAATTTCATTTTGTCCATCAGTAGTGCGGTATTCTAAAGAAGACGCAATATCAAAACCTGCCCAAGTTCCACCATGTAATATGTAAGCATCCTGAGTATTAAAGCTGCCTATCCGCGTACCAATTTCAGTGCCATCAATATCTTTTTTAGTTTTAGTAATTATATTAATCACTCCAGCAAAGGCATTAGCTCCAAAAACAGCAGAACCCGGACCCCGGATAACTTCTATACGAGCAATCGCCGCCACCGGCATACCTCCCGATACCCATCCACTATTACCTAGATACAATCTATTAATAGGAATACCATTAACTAACATTAAAACTTGTGGGTTAAAATTTGAATACATCCCTCTAATAGTGTAAATAGGAGCATAAACACGATCTCTTGCTACATGCAGCCCGGGTACCATTTTCAATACTTCATCTAAATCAGTTGCTCCGGTTGCTTCAATGTCTTGTGCTGTTATCACGCTAGTAACTGAAGGGGCGCGATCTGTTGTTTGTTCTTGACCGGTAGCAATTGTTACTTTTTTTGCTTTTATTAGCCCATCAAATATATTAAAAACATGATCTAGTGTAATTTCTATATCAGGTAATTCTTCTAGTTTTAAACCTTTTAAATATTCTATCGCTTTACGATCTTCTTCCGTCGTTTCATCTTCTGCATAGCTTGGAAAACTTATGATTGTTAAATTTATTAAGATAATAAATAGTTTTATATACATATTGTGCCTCATTTTACATTTTTCATTAAAATTAGTTATATTATTCATAATAGATGCAAAATATAGGCTATTGAAAAAGTTTTCTGGCTATATACAATAAATTTGCACTAATTCTTACATTCGCTTTTATTGCAGCACGACGATTCATATAAAATCTTATATGTTTACCTTGATTGACAAATTGAATCATGCCACCATCACGAGCAAAATTTTTAATATCACTCACAGTCAGAATGGCACGTTGTTTTAGAAATTTTAATATTTTGCTTAGATTTGTTACTTCAGAGCGGCTTATAAAAATTATGTGACAAGAACTTGTGCTTTTAACAGAACTATGAACTTGTACTTCAACAGAATGTTCATCAACTTTTTCATTTTTCACAGCTAATTTCAGCAAACCACGAAATGGATCTTTACCTAAAACACAAATATTGAAGGGAGAAATTGGACTTTTAAAGGCGGTTGAAGGCCATCTTACAAAATAAGTAAAATTGTATAAATAAACCGCTTTTATTTGGTATTCACGTATGGTAGGTTGTTTTGCGTAGCTTAATGAGGATTGTAATAATATTATTATAGTTATTACTAATATTTTAAATTTATATAAACCCATATTATATATCATATAATTTTTCTAATAGAAATATTATTCTATTAGAAAAAGCTACTTATGACAAGTAGCTTTTTTAAAATTATATGATTTATGCTTGTATTACATCTCGTCCATCTTTTAATGCTTCAGCCCAACTATTTATAAGACTAGCGCATTTACGTAGATATTTACCATAATTTTCACTCCAATCTTCTAATCCCTGCATTAAACTATCATTTGCAGGATCGCCAACCATTAATTTTACCTTAGTCAAAACCTGTTGTAATAAAACTATATCTAAAGCATCCCATGCACTATTCATATTTAATAAATCTAAATTTTCTAAACAACGTTTTAAAGATTCAGCGGCACGCAATGAAAACATAGCATTCTTATATTTTAATAAAAGATCAAGTTCTTCAATTGACATAATTTGCTGTTCCTCTAATTCTAATAATTTAGCACGCTCTAAAGTAGCCCTTGGCTCCAAATTAAGTTCTATAATTGAAGCGCGATCTAAAACACGAGGCGATAATGACAAAGTTGTATGATCATTATTTATTGTTGCTATAAAACGTAGTGCAGGTGAAATAAATATTTTACTGCCATTAGTCGTAATTCCTCGAATACTTTTACCACCTAACTCAATCATACGTGCTTGTTCAGCATCATCAGAATACTGTGATCGTACCAATATATCGGCAAACCAATATTCAGGTTGACTTAAATTAAATTCTTCAAAAATAACCATATAAGTACGTTTATCGTTTTTACGCCAAGCAGACTCAGCTTTGATTAAAAAACGAGTAAACTCAGTAGCTTCAAACTCATTACTAATTGGATTTAAATAACCTAATAAATCTTCGCGCCCACGCCAAGTAGAACCAACCGGAACTATTAATTGACGTTCTGAATCATCTATTAAATCAATTGCTAAACTACTTTTACCTACACCGGGATGTCCAGTAATAATAAGAATATTTTTTGTCAGTGAAACCGCCATTAAGGCATATAAATTTTCTTTACTATAATTTTTTTTAATTTTTTCTTTAATACTTTCTTTTTCTATTAATGGATAAATTGCTGTAGCATTTTTTGTACTTGCTTGAGTTTTAATTGGTAATGGCGGAGTTTTTTTAATGTCTAAATTTTTCAGACCATCAAAAGGACTTTTGTTGATATTAGCTGACGGGGTGCTTCGATAACTCACCGAACGTGTAATATTTTGTTGTTGTAATAATTCTACATTATTTCGTGCAACTTCAAACCAATTATGTAAATTCGCATGAAAATGTGCAAAACGTTCAGCATCTTCAGTATTTGCCCAATTAGGATGAGGGCTACGTGCCTGTTCAGCAGCCTTTTCAAACATATTTTCTACTGCTACACGATTGACTTCTTTAAGATAAACCCCACCTATTATACTTTTATAATATACTGTTAATGTATAAGGCTGTTGAAAACGTGTCCATCCGTCAGGATAAGGTTCTATTTTCCACAATGTTTTAAATTCATTTATTTTTTGTGGGGATACACTGCGGACACGATAAGCACCGAAAACATAATCTTTAGGTCTAGTATTTATATCACTAATACCGCGTGGTTCTTGAAACCGTTTACCCCAAAACAGTAGAATTTGATTATTTAAGGCTTCTGGATATGGGTCTAAAAGCCAACCGATGCCTAAATCATCAATTAAACAATAAGGGTTTTCTTGTTCAAAGATATGAATATGGTAACAACGTGGATCACCTTGCTGACAATAATCAGTACGAAATTGTTGTTTGGCAGAACAATTCCATGTTTCAGCATTTTTACAAATGCTACCATCCCAATCACTACGATGAGAGTTTATGGTACAACCTAAAGCGTTACCAATAGTGATAAAACTCATAATACTATGTTCCTAACTTAGTTATAAGGTAAAATAAACCAGCTTAAATAATAACAGTTTTGATAAACTATAAGCTTTAAAATTTTACATTTACATAATCAGGAGTAATAATAATGGCTGAATTTTTTTCAGACGCTTGGATGAAAAGTTTCATGGAAGAATGGAATAAAGAACCAGATTTAGCTGATGCTTTGTCTAAAATCAACTTCAGTTCTAATATTGGCTATGGTTTGCTTGATGAAGATCAAGCAAGAGGTGTTGTAGTAGTTGAAAATGGTAAAGTGACATCTGCTGGTGCTTATAATGGCGAAGAATTAAATTGGGATTTACGTGCTTCTCAAGATAATTGGGATAAATGGATGACCAAGGGTCTTGGTATCACTAGTTTAGGCCTAGCTTATGTTGGTGGTAAGTTAAAATTCAAAAGTGGTGACTATAAAGCAATGGTAAAAGACCCACGTATGGCGGGTCCATTTATCAAAACCTTTACAGTTATGGGACGTGTTACAGCTTAATTACATTTAAACAAAAAATAGGAAAATTATTATGTTAAAACAATTAGTTAAAATTACTGCATTTACTGGTTTATTATTTTCAATGAGTTTAAGCCAAGCTGCTGATTTATTTTCAGCAGAATGGATGAATAGCTTTAAAGATGCTTGGAATAAGAATTCAGAAATAACTGAAACTCTTGCCAAGATTGATTTTAATTCCACCATTGCTTATGGGTTTAAAGGTGATGATAAACCATTAGGTGTTATAAAGGTTGAAAAAGGTATTGTAACCAGTGCTGGTGCCTATAATGATGAAGAACTCAATTGGGATTTACGCGCTCCTAAAGAAACATGGGACAAATGGTTAGCGGCTGAAAATGGTCCTAGTAAACTTGATTTATTTAAACCAGCTTGGTTGGGTGGTTTAAAATTTCAAGTAGGTAATTATTCAGCTATGATGAAAAACCCAAGCATGATGGGTCCTTTTCTTAAAAGCTTTACTGTCATGGGACAAATTAAATAAAAATTACATCATGACTATGTGATAATTTTTTTAAAGGCTTGTTATATAACAAGCCTTTTTTCATAGGATTAAATTTATGTATAAAAATATTTTAATATCAGGATTAATATTTATTGGAATCAATATTAATGTAGCGGCAGAAACTTATTATCAAGTACGCGCTCATAATATGACTTCCTCAGTAACCTTAAGTGGAACTGTAGTAGCAAAAAAAGAAGTCACTTTTACAGCCCAATTACCCGGGCGAGTAGAAATGCTTGCTGGTAAAGAAGGTGATGAATTTGATGCTCAAACTGTTTTAGTGATTTTAGATGATACAGAATTGTTAGCAAAACGACGTGCTGCCATTGCCGCTTGGAGAAGTGCAAACGCTACTTTACGTAATGCAGGTATGCAATATTCGCGTGAATTATTGTCTCCAGATTCACCTAGCAAAGCCCCCGGTGGTATGGGTCTGCCAAATATATTTGATCAAGTTTTTAGCAAGCCGCTAAGTAGTTTTATCGGTCAAAGTAATCAAGGAATTGATCGTCAGGCTCAACTTAATACTTACAGTGTGCAAATTGAACAAGCACGTAATACCTTATTACAAGCTAAAGCTCAAATTGAACAAATAGATGATAAATTGCAAGATGCAAAAAGCATTACGCCTTTTGATGGTGTTATAACTCAAAAATGGATAGAAGTTGGTGATACCGTACAACCCGGCAAGCCTTTATTACAATTTGCTGATATTTCTAATTTACAAATTGAATTAAATATACCAGCTCGTTTAATTCGAGGTTTAAAAGTCGGACAACGACTTTCTGCATCATTAGATGTATTAGATAAGCGTATTGTTGCAACAGTAGCACAAATTTTTCCTACTGCTAATAAACAACGCCATACTATTAAAGTCAAGCTAGATATATCTATAGATACTGATAGTCAATATGTAGCTCCCGGTCAATATGCTAAGGTTGATATACCAGAGCTCAGTTTTGGTAAACAAAAAGTATTATTAATACCGATGAAAGCAGTAAAAAAACGGGGTAGTTTGCCCGGAGTTTGTGTTTTAAAAAGAAATAATAAATCAGCAATGCGTTTAATCAGACTTGGTCAAAAAATCAATCCTAAGATTATCAATGATCTTGATCAATCTCTGGGTGATTTTGTTACGGTCTTAAGTGGCTTAAATGCTGGTGATCAAATTATATTGAATTGTGGTAGCCGTTAATGAGTGAAGAATCAACAGATAAATCATTAGGTTTAGCTGGTAAAACCGCTAAAGCTTTTATTCATTCACCTATTTCTCCCTTATTGTTTTTTGCAATGTTATTTATGGGAATTATGGGTTTAATTTTAACACCTCGTCAAGAAGATCCGCAAATATCTGTTCCAATGGTGGATATATTTGTTCAATATCCCGGAGCATCTTCACTACAAGTATCAACAATGGCACTTGATCCGCTACAACGGATTATGAGTGAAATTCCCGGTGTTAAACATGTATATGCTGTTGCTGAACGCGGGCAGGGCATGGTAACTGTGCAGTTTAAAGTAGGTCAAGAACTAGAAAATTCTGTGTTTAAAGTCTATGATAAATTGCAATCCAATATGGATAAAATACCCCCCGGAGTCAAACAACCATTAGTTAAACCCAAGGGTATTGATGATGTGCCAGTTGTAACACTAACATTGTGGTCTGAAGATGTAGATGATGGTGCATTACGGACGCTAGCACTAGATGTGATGCAAAATCTTAAAGGTATTCCTAATACTGGGCAAAGTTTTGTCGTAGGTGGACGCTCAGAGCAAGTTCTAATTGAAGTTAAACCTGAACGTTTATCAGGTTACGGCATTAGTATTGGACAAGTAGCCCAAACCATACAAACAGCTAATAGTGAAAAATCTGCTGGACAAGTAGAATCTAATAATCAGTATATGTCTGTTTATACAGGTAAATTTTTAACTAATGCTACGGAAGTAGCACAATTAGTGGTAGGTAGTTATCAAGGATCTCCTGTATATGTACGTGATGTAGCGGAAGTGACACAGGGTCCAGAAAAAGAAGCTTATCAAATGGTTAATTATTATTCCGGTCCAGCTTATCATAAGAATATAGATGTTAATGGAGCATCTGCGGTAACTATTGCTATTTCTAAAAAAGTTTTAACTAATGGAGTGGCTGTTGCTAATGCTATCTTAGATCGAGTAGAAGCACTTAAAGGTAATGTTATTTATGACAATGTTCATGTAGAAGTTACTCGTAACTATGGTGAAAGTGCTGATGAGAAAGTTAATAGTTTAATTAAAAAATTATTTATTGCGACTGGTGCCGTAACAATACTTGTGTTATTTAGCTTGGGTTGGAGACCAGCTCTAGTTGTAACTTTAGTTATTCCTGTAGTTATTTTAGTAACAGTATTTGCAGCATGGCTATTAGGTATGTCAATTGATAGAGTTAGTTTATTTGCCTTAATTTTTTCTATAGGTATTTTAGTTGATGATGCTATTGTGGTGATGGAAAATATTTATCGGCGATGGCTGCTTCAAAGTGAAACCGATACTGCTACTGCCGTAGATGCAGTGCGCGAAGTTGGTAATCCTACGATTTTAGCTACCTTTACTGTAGTTGCAGCTTTATTACCTATGGGTTTTGTATCTGGCATGATGGGACCATATATGATGCCAATTCCAGTTTTAGGTTCAGTAGCAATGATATTTTCTTTATTTGCTGCTTTTGCTTTTACTCCTTGGTTAGCAATGCGTCTCAAGCCATCAATGGCAGTACTTCAAAAAGCTGAACATAAGGAACATAAATCTAGTGAAATGTGGGAAAAAATATTCCGTAC
Source organism: Candidatus Marithrix sp. (assembly GCA_016744775.1). Classification (GTDB taxonomy): domain Bacteria; phylum Pseudomonadota; class Gammaproteobacteria; order Beggiatoales; family Beggiatoaceae; genus Marithrix. The sequence goes on along the minus strand of JADGDS010000001.1, from coordinate 103,549 downwards.
CATTTTACCACCTTTATTTAGTAGTAGAATTCTGGGTTTAGGATTTTTATTTGGATTGATATTTTTATTTGTTGCTGCTTGTTCAATGTTTTATTTTAAAGCTGTTGAAGTAAAAATGTTACCTTTAGATAAAAAACCTGAATTTAATGTTTTTATTGATATGCCAGAAGGTACTCCTTTACCAGTAACAGCTAATTTGACATATCAATTAGCTCAAAAATTACGTGATCAAGAAAATTTTCCTGAAGTAATAGCTTTACAAACTTATGTAGGTACTTCACAACCATTTGATTTCAATGGAATGGTTCGTCATTATTATTTACGTAATAAACCTTGGCAAGCAGATATTCATGTACAATTAGTAAAAAATCAGAGACCAAGTCATAAAGTTGCTGTTGAAGCACGTTTAGCATTAAAAAAATTGCTTAAAGAACTTAATAGTCAAGCTCATCTAACAATTGTAGAAATGCCACCCGGACCACCTGTATTACAGCCTGTAGTAGCTGAAGTTTATGGTCCAGATGATGAAACTCGTAAAGCCGTGGCTAAACATTTGACTCAGGTTTTTGAAAAATCAGAAATTTTAGATGATGTTGATAATTTAATTGCGAAACCACATAAGATATGGAGGTTTAAGGTTGATACAGCTAAGGCAGTAGAACGCGGTATTTCTGTTGATACGATCAACAATAACTTATCTATGGCATTAGGTGGTTTTAAATTAGGTGATATAAAACAAGGTACTATGCTGGAGCCAACTTATATTGTGATTCAAGTACCTTTAGTAGATAGAGCGCAATTAAGCCGTTTGTATGATTTACCTATACCTTCACAAAAAGGCACCACTATACCTTTAGCAGAACTTGGCAGTTTTGAACAAGACTGGCAAGATCCTATTATTTTCCAGAAAGATTTACGTCCAGTTGAATATGTGGTAGGTGAACCGGTAGGTATCTTTAACAAACAAACTCATAGCTATAGTGAAAGTTCTACTATTTATGGCATGTTTGATGTTGAGAGAATGTTAAAGGATTATAAAACACCTGACGGTGTCAATTTAGTAGATTCAGCAAATTGTACCGATCTTTATGTAATGTCTTTATGTGATCGCTATCTTGGACCACCAGAAATTGGTAAATCAGGTTTTGAATGGACTGGTGAATGGACTGTTACTTATGAAACTTTCCGTGATATGGGTATTGCATTTGCGGTAGCAATGGTGTTAATTTATATATTAGTGGTTTGGTTGTTTGGTAATTTTATTGTTCCAGCTATTATTATGGCACCTATTCCTCTAACTTTATTAGGTATAATTCCGGGTCATTGGTTATTAGATGCTGAATTTACAGCTACATCAATGATTGGTTGGATTGCTTTAGCAGGTATTATTGTACGTAACTCAATTTTGTTGGTAGATTATTCTATTGCTCAAATACATTTAGGTTCATCTATACAAGATGCTGTGATATTAGCCTGTAAAACTCGTACTCGTCCAATTATGATTACAGCTTTTGCTTTAGTTGGAGGTTCTAGTGTTATTATTTTAGATCCTATTTTCCAAGGTATGGCTATATCTTTATTATTTGGAGTATTAGTTTCAACTGTATTAACTTTGATAGTTATTCCTTTAGGCTGTATTAGTATTGGACCAGATAGATTAGTTGGAGCCAGTGCAGCAGGTAATGATGCACCTCCAATAGAACCAATGAATCCTAATGCCGGTTTACCATTATGGTTACGCCTTTGGATGGCAGTTATGTCAGTTTTTCTGTTTATTCTTACGCCATTCCAAAAAATATTAGGAATATTCAAGATGATTTTTTACGGGATTCGTGCGATATTTATTTTAATATTCAGCGGATTTTCTAATAAAAAATCACCACCTCCGCCGCCAGCGGCGGCTCCACCAGCAGCAGATCCAACACCGCCTTCAACTGAAAGTGAAGAAGAAGACGTTGTAACAACAACTTCAAGACGTTCAAAACGAAATACTACAGACAGACGTAGTGTGGAATTAAAAACTGATTTAGTTAGTCAATATCAACAAGATAAATCTGATCACGATCAGAAAACTTAAATTAATATCCCCCTTTTAGGGGGAATGAGGTTTTTATGTATAAATATATAAATATATTATTATTAATGTGTATAAGTGCTTATGCTTATTCAGAAAATATACTAAATAAAAATATTGATGGAGCATTAAAAAATGCTTGTTTAGATAGCAATCAAACATCTGTCAGAGTTGTTGAAATGCCAAGCGGACATATAGTTTATGATTACAATAGTTTAAAATCATTATTGCCAGCATCAGTAATGAAATTAGTTACCACTGCCTCAGCTTTACATTATTTAAGCCCTGAATATCGTTTTAAAACAAGTATTTTACATACTGGAAAAAAAAGTAAAGGCACCATAAATGGACATTTAGTAATACGTGGAGGAGGTGATCCCTTCTTATCAACTAAAGATTTATGGAAAATAGCAACACAACTGAAAGCCAGTGGTATTTATGAAGTAACAGGAGATTTGCTTATTGATCTGCATTTTTTTGATAGTTATAATCGGGCACCGGCATGGGAAGTGAACCGAAGTGATTGGGCTTATGATGCAAAAATCGGTGCTTTATCCTTAAATTTTAATAGTATTGCAGTACATGTTCAACCGGGAGCTTATGCAGGAGATAAAGTTAATGCTTGGGTAGAACCTTCTGTTCCTTATATGCGTTTATCTAATACCGCTCAAACTATTAAACGTGGGCGTAATACAGTTTCCATAAAAAAAAGCGAAAATGCTTCAGGTTATATAAACATGCAACTTAGAGGTAAGTTACCTATTAAAAGTAGAGAAAAACTTATTCGTCTAAATGTGTTAGAACCAATGCGCTATGCAAGTGAAACTTTTAATTATTTATTGAAAAAAGCCGGAATCAGAATTAAAGGGACAACCAAAGTTGTCTATAGACCTGTTGCAGGCAAGGTAATTTATACACATTTATCACCACCCTTATCTTTGATTTTAAAAGAGTTAAATACTTTTTCTAATAATTTAACAGCAGAACAAGTTCTCAAAACTATTGCTGCTGTACGCTATGGTACACCGGGAACTCATGCAGAAGCACTAAGATTAACTAGACAATTTTTAACTCTAAGTCGTGTCGATTTGCGAGGAGTAACATTAGCTGATGGTTCTGGTTTATCACGTAAAAATAGGATGACAACTCGTGCAATAACAGATTTATTGACTAGAATGTATTCTCGTTTTGATATTGGTCCAGATTTTATGTCAGTATTACGTGTAATGGGAGCTTATGGAGTATTATCTAGCCGCTTAAAAAAATCACCTGCCAAGGGAAAAGTTAGAGCAAAAACTGGAACTTTAAGAGGAGTAAGCACCTTAGCAGGTTATGTAGCTACTCCAGCAGGCAAGGTATTTGGATATGCAATATTTTTAAATAACAACCGATGTGGTGGTTGGAAAGCAGATAAGATTGAAGATAAGATTGTGAATAGCATTCATCGCTATGGTCGTAATTATTTAAATACTGCTCAAAGATAGGTTTTTATTTTATAGTCAAACCTGACAGGTTTTTAAAACCTGTCAGGTTTATTTATTATCCTTTAATCTTTGAACCTCTGTGACACTTAAACCAGTTTTCAAAGCAATGATTTCAACATCCAAAATATCTAACAAACTTTTTGCAATTTCTAGGTTTCGTTGTTTAATGCCTTGTTCAAAGCCTTTTTCCATTCCCTTTTTTTCTGCCTCTTCTTTAGCATAATCAACTACATTTTTATAATCCAATTTTGCCTTCAAATCTAACTGATAAGCAAATTGTTCATCTTTACTCAAAGCTAAAAACTCAGCGACATTAAAAGCATCTTTTATTAACTCATCTTTTTCTAATGTCTTAGGTATAGAT
>JADGDS010000001.1:0-99527 GCA_016744775.1 Candidatus Marithrix sp. | reverse complement strand
TTAATCTTTGTACTTCTGTTACACTTAAACCAGTTTTCAAGGCAATTATTTCAACATCCAAAATATCTAACAAACTTTTTGCAACCTCTTTAATCCCTTTTTCAAGACCTATTTTTTCTGCTTCTTCTTTAGCATAATCAACTACATTTTTATAATCCAATTTTGCCTTCAAATCTAATTGATAAGCAAATTGTTCATCTTTACTCAAAGCTAAAAACTCAGCGACATTAAAAGCATCTTTTATTAACTCATCTTTTTCTAATGTCTTAGGTATAGATTGGCATTTGGCTAAATGACTTAAATAATATAACCAATATTCGAGGTGATTTGATAATTCTTGTTCTTGTTTTTGAAACTTGGGTATTTGAATATAATAATAGGTGAGCTTATCGTAAAAAACTGTATTTTTTTTATTTTTTAATTTTACTTGTTCCAGATATTCATCACTGTCATTTAACAAATCATTTAAAAAACTAATTAAAAAACGTTTATTTTCTTCAGATCCAAATATTCGTTTAAATCCAAAATCTGTAAATGGATCTATATATTTATCTTTTATCATCATACACATTTTAACTCCAACTTCTAAGTATTATATCATAATAAATTTATAAACTTTTTGCAGCATACCACGCGGATCCCAATAATCCTATCTTATCATTCATAATGATTTTAACTGGTATATCGGCATTGAATTGAGAAAATTCAGGAAGCTTAGCTTCTTTGGCTGTAAAACAACGCATAAAGCTACCATCACGCATCTTTTCTAATATTTTCGGTGCAATACCACCTCCAATATAAATACCACCTACTGTCTTGTCATCTAACGCTAAATCACCAGCAACTGATCCATAAATTGACACAAATAGGTCTAATGCTTTTTTACACAAAGCATCTTCTTTAGCTGATTCACTAATAACTTGAGCAACATCATATGCTTGCTTAATACGTTCTCTCAGTTCAACGGATTCTTGACTGTATTTTTCAGCTTTAAGAAATTGATAAATATTTATCAGCCCATTTCCTGACAAAATCTGTTCAATACCAACATTGCCTTGAATTTTTTCTTGTAAATAAGCTAATAATTTTCCTTGTAATTTATCATAGCTAGGTGCAAAGTTGGCATGTCCACCTTCAGAAGCAGATGGATAATGTTCATTATCTTTCCAAAGCAACTTTACTTTTCCCAATCCAGTACCAGCGGCAATAACAGCGCGATTACCTTCTAAAAGTTTGCCCTGATTAAGAATTTCTAAGTCTTGTTCACCAAGTTGAGAAATACCATAAGCTATAGCTTCCATATCATTTAGAAAGGATACTGGCTTGTCCTTAATTAACTTGCTCAGGTTAGTTTCTGTAATCAGTGGCCACTGTTTAATATTAGTCATTTGACAATAGCGTTTTCCTTCTTGATCTGTTCCTATAGGTCCTGCTATGCCAAAACAAGCGGCATCAATGTCTGCGTTTACATGAGCTAAAAACTCATTTATCAAACTTTCAAGACTATCATACTGTTGGCTTGCATATTTTTTCTCTATAAGAGATATTACTTTATCATTTTCTGGTTTGAAAATTCCTAAATGAGTTTTCGTACCACCAACATCACCAGCTAAAATCACAATAAAACACACTCCCCTTTTCAACAATACTTTCTATTCTCAATTTGCCATTATGATGATTTACCACATGCTTCACTATAGCCAAACCTAAACCGGTTCCACCTTTATCACGTGAACGCCCTACATCTACCCGATAAAAACGCTCTGTTATACGTGGCAAATGTTCCGGAGCTATGCCTTCACCTGTATCATGTACCGCAAAGTGTTTAACTTCCATATCTTGATACCATCGTATCTTAATTTCACCACCAGCCGGCGTATAACGAATCGCATTAAACACCAAATTAGAAAATGCACTACGTAATTCTTTCGCATGACCATTTAAAGTTAAATTTTTATCTACTTCCAAAGTAAAATTATGTTCCGTGCTTAATAATTGTGCTTCTTCATAAATGCTTGTCACTATTTCGGCTATATTAATTGATTTCTCAATATTTTTTTGTACGCCTTCACATTCAAGGCGCGACAAAAATAATAAATCCTCAATAATATTTCGCATCCTATTGCTTTGTTGATCCATAAGTAATAATGGACGTTGCCATTGTTTCATTGCAACATCCTCATTATCACGCATTGTTTCAATAAAACCCTGAATTACTGTTAATGGTGTACGCAGCTCATGGGAAATATTAGCAATAAAATCACGACGTATTTGTTCTAAATTATGAAGTTGGCTAATATCATGAGCTATCAATAAATATTGATTGCCTGCATAAGGTATCATACAGAAATTAAGTATCATTTGAGGATTATTAGGTGCAACTAATTTAATTCCTTTTTCATAATCATCAATTATCTTGATATATGTAGCAAAAGCAGGATTACGAATTAAATTTGTGATTAGTTTGCCACGATCTTGAGGCGATTTTAGACCAAGTAATTTTTTAGCTGCTATATTAAACCATTCAATCTCAAATTTATTATCTAATACTACAGCCGCATCTGGCATAGCGGCAGTAGAACGTCGAAAACGTTTTAGTATGAGACTTAATCTGCGTTTACGTTTGCGATGACGCTGTTGTCGGCGATATAATTGATAAAAAATTTCTCCCCAAATACCAGCAGCTTCAGGTAATTGATTATTCTTGAGAAACCAGTTTTCTAAACGATATATATTATATAAATGCCAAACTATATAAATTATAGTGGTTATTAATAATAATAATAAAGTTTGTCCAATTAAAAAGCCAATAAAACTCATGCTCAAGATAAAAATGAACAAACGCCAAAATTCTTGCAACCATATTGGAGACATATTAATTAGTTCTCAGTTTTTTTCACTAAAGCGATAGCCTACTCCGCGTACTGTTTGTACTAATTTATCATGATTATAAGGAGCAAGTACTTTACGTAAACGTAGAATATGCACATCAACTGTGCGTTCATCAATATAAACATTAGTTCCCCAGACATGATCTAATATTTGGGAACGACTATATACCCTTTCAGGATGTTGCATAAAAAACTGTAATAAACGGAATTCAGTAGTTCCCATTTTAAGTTCCTTATCATCTACAATAATACGATGTTCAATTAAATCAAGAATTAAATTCTGAATTTGCACACGTTCATTGACTTTAGAAGCGCGTCGTAAAACTGCTTTAATCCTAGCAATAAGTTCACGTGGTGAAAATGGTTTAGTAACATAATCATCTGCGCCAACTTCTAAGCCACGAATTTTATCAGTTTCTTCACCGCGAGCAGTCAACATAATAATAGGTATTTCTTGTGTTGACTTATCTTTTTTTAACTGTTTAGCAAACTCAATTCCACTGATTCCCGGTAACATCCAATCAAGTAAAATTAGTTCAGGAAGACGATTAAAAATTATATTTTTAGCTTCAGTAACATCAATTGCATGTTCCAATGTAAAACCAGCTTTTGTGAAAGCCAGTTCTAACATTTCATGAATAGAAACTTCATCTTCTATTAATAATATAGATGAAGACATTACTAACCAACCTTATTAATACAATTTAACATACAACTACCAATGTCAGTTGGATTCCTTGCCAAAGTCACACCTGCCGCTTCTAAAGCCGCATATTTATCATCTGCCGTACCCTTTCCGCCGGAAATAATTGCCCCAGCATGACCCATTCTTTTGCCTTTAGGAGCAGTGACTCCGGCAATATATGCAACTACTGGTTTAGTTACTTCCGCCTTTATATATGCCGCTGCATCTTCTTCCGCAGTACCTCCAATTTCTCCGACTAAAACAATACCATCAGTATCAGGATCCTTTTGAAATAATTTTAGACAATCCACAAAATTCATACCCTGAATTGGATCACCGCCAATACCAATACAAGTACTTTGCCCTAAACCATTTTCAGTGGTTTGTGCCACTGCTTCATAAGTCAAAGTGCCAGAACGTGAAATAATACCAATACGCCCCGGTTTATGAATAAAACCGGGCATAATACCCATTTTACAAGCACCCGGAGTAATAATACCCGGACAATTTGGACCAATTAAATGTACTTCTGGATAATTATTTTTTAATGTGGTTTTAATTTTTAGCATGTCTAAAACAGGAATGCCTTCAGTAATACAAGTTATAACTTCAATACCAGCTTCAGCAGCTTCCAAGATTGCATCTGCGGCAAAAGGTGCTGGCACATAAATCATAGTAGCAGTTGCAGCCGTTTCCGCGAAAGCCTCACGTACAGTATTAAAGACTGGCAAACCTAAATGTGTTTGACCACCACGCCCCGGAGTAACTCCACCTACTAATTGAGTTCCATAAGCCAAACATTGTTCAGAATGAAAACTTCCTTGTTTACCAGTAAAACCTTGACAAATTACTTTTGTATCTATATCAATTAATATACTCATATTACGCTCCTTTTGCCGCTTGAACTGCTTTCTTAGCTGCTTGATCTAAATTATCAACAGCAATAACAGATAATCCACTTTGTTTTAACAATGTTTTTCCTGCCTCAACATTAGTACCTTCTAAGCGCACAATTACTGGTAATTGAGTTCCTGTTTCTTTAATTGCATGAATAACACCTTCAGCAATTAAGTCACATCTAACAATACCACCAAAAATATTAATTAATATAGCTTTGACTTTTTGATCTGATAAAATAATCTTAAAAGCTTCAGTGACTTTTTCAGCCGTTGTACCTCCTCCAACATCAAGAAAATTAGCAGGTTCACCGCCGTGCATATTGATAATATCCATAGTAGCCATAGCCAAACCGGCACCATTAACCATACAAGCAATATCACCATCTAAAGCAATATAATTCAGATCAAACTTACGAGCCTTATATTCTTTTTCATCTTCTTGACTAGGATCATATAAAGCCGCTAAATCTTTTTGTCTATATAAAGCATTATCATCAATATTGATTTTGGCATCTAAAGCTAATAAGTCGCCATTATCTGTAATAATAAGCGGATTAATTTCCACCAAACTCAAATCTTTATGTACAAAAAGACGATATAAACTAAACAATATAGTGGTTAATTGCTTAATTTGATTACCTTCTAAGCCTAAAGCAAAAGCAAGCTCACGACATTGATAAGCCTGAATACCTACAACTGGATCAATAGCCTGATTAAAAATTTTTTCAGGAGTTTTAGCCGCAACCTCCTCAATATCCATTCCACCAGCACGTGAAGCTATTATAGTAATACGCGCTGTAACACGATCAATGATGAAACTTAAATAAAGCTCATGCTTGATAGCACTAACAGTTTCAATAAGAACCTGATTGATAGGCTGACCATTAGCAGATGTTTGATGTGTAACTAAATTAGTACCGATTAAATCCTGAGTAATAGTCATAACATCATCTAAACTAGCAGCGCGTTTAACACCGCCAGCCTTACCGCGCCCACCGGCATGAACTTGAGCTTTTACCATCCAAGCATCACCACCTAGATTTTGAGCCAGCTCCTTAGCCTCATCCGCATTAGAAGCAGAAAAACCCTTTGGAATAGGGATATTGTATTTAGCAAATAATTTTTTAGCTTGATATTCATGTATATTCATAGCTATATTTTAACAATATTTTATAGATTCAGCATTATAAAATAGTTTGTTCAATCACATCCATTAATTGACCTGCAATATCTAAGTCATATAATTTATCTAATTCACGAATACAAGTCGGGCTAGTCACATTAATTTCAGTTAAATAATCACCTATGACATCTAAGCCTACAAATATTAAGCCTTTATCACGTAATTTTGGTCCAACTTGACTACAAATCCATTTATCACGCGCGGTTAAAGCCACACCTTTAGCTTTACCACCAGCGGCTAAATTACCCCTCAATTCTCCATCAGCCGGAATTCGCGCTAAAGCATAAGGTATAGGCTCACCATTTATTAATAATATCCGCTTATCACCTTGTGAAATTTCAGGAATAAAATCTTGTGCCATTACAAAACATTGTTCATTCTGAGTTATTGTTTCAAAAATTACAGATGTATTTACATCTTTATCAGATACTCGGAAAATTGATTTACCGCCCATACCATCTAAAGGCTTAACAATAATATCTTTATATTGCTTTAAAAATTCGCGTAATTGTGGTATAGAACGTGTTACTAGGTTAGGTGCGCAACATTGTGGAAACCAAGCAGTATATAATTTTTCATTAGCATCACGCAGACTTTGAGGCTTATTAACTACCAGAGTGCCTTTTGCCTCTGCTTGTTCTAATACGTATGTGGAAACTATATATTCAATATCAAAAGGAGGATCTTTACGCATTAAGATAACAGATAAATTATCTAAAGGTGCAACTTGTGCTGGTGCTAAGCTGAACCAATTATCAGCTTCATCACGTACTTGTAATGGGCGCATGGTGGCATAAGCTTCTCCATCTTTTAAAGATAAATCATTAATTTCCATATACCATAAATGCCAGCCTCGTGCTTGTGCTGCTAATAACATTGCAAAACTGCTATCTTTCCTTATATTTATTTTTTCGATGGAATCCATCACAATACCAATATTAATAATCATGATTGTAACTTATAGTTATAGAAAGGTAAATTATGGGCAAAGGATTACGAACATCCCTTATAGGAATGGGTTTATTTTTTATATGTTTGGGGATTTTTTTAAATTTCCAACTATATACCAGTTTAGCTGGTAATGGAGCTTTATATCAATATAGTTATGGAATTATCGGTGTAGGATTAGATGTATCTAAGATAATTTGTTTAATTTTAGGAACTTACTTAATCAAACAAGGAGAGAGTACTTTTATTATAGCAGGATTTGTCTCATTAGCATTTTATATAATCTTATCTCTCATAAGCTGGGCAGCAGGATGGGGATTTACACTAATTGTAACTCAAAACTATGAAACTAAAGCATTCCAACAAAATTCACAAATTCGTGCATTAGAAGCTGGTGTTGATGATGCTAATAATGAAGTGAAACGTTTATCTCAATATGCTGATGAAAATATCACAAATCAAGCTCAATCTAAAATTAACGATATTGAAGCAGAAGTAAATACCTTATGGGATACAATAGCAGTAAATAGTTTAGGGCAACGTACTGGCAAAACTGTGCGTTCAAAATTAGGTGGAATATGCCCCGGTACAACATGGTATCATAAAAAATATTGCCCTGAAATATTAGCAGTTCAGACTAGGATCAAACCTTATCAACAGATCATAGATAATCATGCCGCTTATCTGTCAGCAATAAAACATAAAAATAATATGGTACAAGATTTAGGTAATGCCGGATATGGAGGCATAAATCCTAATTCATATATGCACCCATTATTTATTGGAATGGGAACTTTACTAAATACACCAGCACCTATTGTGAAGTATCGTTTATTGCTGCTGACATCAGCAATGATTGAATTATTAGGTGGATTATTTTTTGTTATAGGATTGATTTTACAAGGAAAACAAACTTATTCTATAGAAGAAATGGTAGCTATAGAACAACAAAAAAATAAATTATTAGCTGATTTAGGTGTAAATGTGATTGATTTAGGTAAGCCAGAATATACCAAAATAGCTAAAAATACTCCAAAAACATAAACTAGGGGCAATCCAACGGTTGCCTTTAACAATTCCCATCTTCATTTTCCTTGCTAAATCTTATAATACCAAATCGTAACACTAATTCTGCTAATGTAAGAATAAATATAGCAAATGTCAGCGTTATAATTGTTTCGTTTGGCAGAGTTTTTATATCAATTGCAAGCAGTCTAGTTAAAGCTGTAATTGCTATGTAAATTAAGAAGCTTACTGGTAAACGGTGAGTCTTAAAATAAATGCCGATCATTGCACCTAATTCTAGGTAGATGAATAATAGTAGAATATCATCTAACCCAGCATGTGTTTGTTGCATTATATCTATATAAGCATGAATTGCTGACCAAACTACAGTTCCTCCAACCACAAATAATCCAATGATATGGAAAACTTCTACTAATACATCGCCTGCTTTTTCTATGTAATTAAATGACTTAGTGTTTTTCATATATAAATTATCAGACCTGTCAGGTTTTGAAAACCTGACAGATCTTTAGACTAGTAATTAATCAGAGTTTTTTTCAAAATTTTCTTCAGCTTCTAACCATAATAGATTAATGATACCTATCGAACAGGCTAATAATACTCCTAATATCCAAGCAAAATACCACATAATTATTAATTCCTCTTAGTATGATGTGTGTTCGTTATCACGAATATGTTCTACTGTAATCTTACCACGTAAAACACTATATACCCAACTAGTATAAAATATTATTATAGGGATAAATATTACGCTAGCCCAAAATATAATTGTCAAAGTCAGATAACTAGAAGCAGAATCCCAAACAATCAAACTATGACTAGGATTAGTGCTAGATGGCATTACAAATGGAAACATCGCCATGCCGACAGTCATAATAACACCAACTATGCTCATGCTACTTGCAATAAATGCTAATACTGGTGCATTAAACATTGACCAAAATATAGCTATAATTGCACCTACAAATGCTAATGCTGGCAATAACATTGACCAAGAATATGTTTCATAATTACTCATCCATGCGCCGGGAGCAATTTCAACAGTTTTTGCTAAAGGATTTGGTAAAGCATCAAGCGCAGGCATTGAAATAACTTTAAAACCATCAATACCATAAGCTATCCATACACCTGCTATAGCAAAGCTAACTATAAATATTACACCAAATAGTTTGACTGCCTTTTTACAACGTTCATGAATCACATCAGTAGTACGTATTTGCAAATAAACAGCACCGTGCATGACTAACATACTCAAACTCACAACACCTGCTAATAAAGCAAATGGATTTAATAATGCCAAAAAACTACCTGTATAAAATGCACGTAATTCATCATCAAAATGGAATGGCACCCCTTGTAACAAGTTACCAAAAGCAATCCCAAATATCAGTGCAGGAACGAAACCGCCTACAAACAAGCCCCAATCCCATGTTGATCTCCAACGGGGATCCTTTAACTTACTACGATAATCAAAACCAACTGGACGGAAAAATAAAGCAAATAATGTTAATAACAATGCTAAATAAAAGCCCGAAAATGAGACCGCATAAACAATGGGCCATGCAGCAAAGATGGCTCCAGCAGCGGTAACAAACCATACTTGATTACCTTCCCAAGTCGCGCCGATAGAATTAATAATAACACGACGTTCCTCATCAGTCTTTCCTAGAAAAGGTAATAAAGCACCGATACCCATATCAAAACCATCCATCAGTGCAAAGCCGATTAGCAATACACCAACAAGTAGCCATGTAATAAGTTTTAAAGTTTCATAATCAAATATCATTTAACTGTTTCCTTTTCAAAATGATAACGTCCAGTATGTAAACTACTTGGACCAAGTCGAGCATACTTAAACATCAAATACATTTCAACTACTAATAACACAGTATAAAAAACAATAAAACCAGCTATACTAAAATATAACTCGCCAGCAGTGCGGGTTGAAACACTTAAATGTGTAGGTAATATTCCACCAATAGTCCAAGGTTGTCTGCCAACTTCTGCTACAACCCAACCCATCTCACAGGCAATCCAAGGTAAAGGTATGGCAAATAATGCACCCCATAATAACCAACGTTGATTAACAATAGTACGTGTTGCTGTAAAGTAGAATGATAATAATAAAACTAACAATATTAAGAAACCAGATGCCACCATAATACGAAATGCCCAAAATAAAGGTGCAACTGGTGGAATAGTATCAAGTGCCGCTTTCTTAATTTGCTCTTCAGTTGCGTCAACTACATTTACTGTATATTTTTTCAGTAATAAACCATAACCTAAGTATTTTTTATATTTTTCAAACTCAGCTTTAGTTTCTTCACGCACTTTGCCTTCTTCTTTAAGCTCTTTACGTAGCTGTTTAAATAAACCGTAAGCAATCATACCTTCACGAATATGTTGTTCACCAATCTTAATTAAATCTTTAATTCCTAAGACTTCTTCATGCAAAGAACGAGTTGCAATAATACCCATAACATATGGTATTTTTATTGCATAATCAGTATGTTGTGTTTCTTGATTCGGAAATCCAAAGGCAGTAAATGCAGCAGGAGCTTCTTCTGTTTCCCATTCAGCTTCTATAGCAGCTAATTTTACCTTTTGAACTTCACCAGCAGTATAACCACTTTCATCACCTAATAGAATCACAGAAAGTATAGAAGCTAAACCAAAACCAGAAGCTACTGCAAAGGAGCGGGTAGCAAAGGCTAAATCTCGTTTTTGCAACATATAATAAGCACTGATACCTAAAACAAAAATAGAACCAGTTACATATCCAGCAGCTACAGTGTGAACAAATTTAACTTGAGCGACAGGATTAAAAATAACCTCAGCAAAGCTAGTTAATTCCATACGCATGGTTTCATAATTAAATTCAGCACCCACTGGGTTTTGCATCCAACCGTTTGCAATCAAAATCCATAATGCCGACATATTAGAACCAAAAGCAACTAACCATGTCACCATTAAATGTTTACGCTTACTTAAACGATCCCAACCGAAGAAAAACAGACCAATCATAGTGGATTCTAAAAAGAAAGCCATCATACCTTCAATGGCTAAAGGTGCGCCAAAAATATCACCAACATAATGAGAATAATAAGCCCAATTAGTTCCAAATTGGAATTCCATTGTCAAACCAGTAGTAACACCAAGCGCGAAGTTAATTGCGAATAATTTACCCCAAAACATGGTCATATCTCTATAGATCTGTTTATTGGTCATTACATAAACAGATTCCATAATCGCCATTAAAAATGACAACCCTAAAGTTAGGGGTACAAATAAGAAGTGATACATTGCCGTAATGGCAAATTGAAGACGTGACAAGTCAACCACGTTTTCATCAATCATAAATTTTCTCCACTTAATAAAACTTTATCAATATCAGGTGCTTGCCATGAAATGGCCACAGGATTACTAAAAAAAGTTATTTTTAAAAAATAAAGAATTAATAATTTAATTGCTAACACAATTATTAATTCACGTATTAATGGTCTTTGAAAAAACTTATACATATTGTTTCCTATATTAGACGCAAATAATATATATTGACAATATTTATGCCAGCTAGTGAAATATCTATCATTAACATAGGTTTTTAATCAAGTTTTTAGTTAAAAATCACAAAATATCATACTATAAATAATTTGTGAGTTTGTCAATTATGACATATAATATTGTCATTTAATGACAATATTGTCAGGAGTTATGTCGTGTTACCTATTATTTCTGGGGAAGTTCTGACACTATTGCAGTATTTTTCAGAACCAGCCACTTTACTCAGCACCAATTATCAAATTTTAGCCGCCAATGATGCTTATAAGCGTCTATATGGTAAGGATATTTTATTAAAACATAGTCATTGTTATGAAATTTCCCATCAATATGATAAACCTTGCGATCAATCAGGAGAAACTTGCCCATTAAAAGAAACCTTAATATCTAAAAAACCACAACGTGTCTTACATTTACACCACACTCCGCATGGAGAAACTCATGTGGAAGTAGAAACCTTACCTATGTACAATGATGATGATGAAATCATTTATTTGCTTGAAATTATGCGTTGTACTAAAGTTGCTACCCCTAATGCCAAAACTAAAGGTTTATTGGGTAATAGCGCAGCTTTTAGGAAAATATTAGATTTAATTACAAGAGTGGCTGTTAGTAATGCTACGGTTTTATTATTAGGTGAATCTGGTACAGGCAAGGAAGTAGTTGCTCAAGCTATACACGGTACAAGTGCTAGAGCGCAAGAAGCATTTATACCTGTTGAATGTTCAGGTTTATCTGAACATTTATTTGAAAGTGAATTATTTGGGCATCAAAAAGGCGCGTTTACTGGAGCATATAATAGTAAGCAAGGTTTAGTTGAAGCGGCAAAAGGTGGAACTTTATTTCTTGATGAGATTGGAGATATTCCTTTAAGTCTTCAAGTTAAATTATTGCGTTTATTAGAAACAGGTATTTATCGGCGTGTTGGTAGCATAGAACCGCAAGAAGCAAAATTTAGAGTTATTTGTGCTACACATCGTGATTTAAAAAAAATGGTTAAACAAGGGCAATTTCGTCAAGATTTGTATTATAGAATTAGCACTTTCCCTATTAATTTGCCTCCATTACGTGAACGACGTGAAGATTTAGTCTTATTCATTAAAAACCAATTACAAACTATTGCTCCAAAACGTCAATTATCCTTACATAAAAAAACATTATCCATATTATTAAATTATGAATTTCCTGGTAATATTAGGGAATTACGCAACATTTTAGAACGCGCTTGTTTATTAGCTGATAAAAATATAATTTTGCCTGAACATTTACCTGAAGAATGTAACAATTATAGTAAAAAGCTAGAAGATTTACCAGTTTCAGCAGCGATAATGCCATTAGAAATGGTAGAAATAGAATATTTACAATGGGCAATAAAATCTTTTGACGGAGATAAGGCAGAATTAGCTAAAAAACTGGGTATTAGTGAACGAACTTTATATCGTAAATTAGAAAAGCTTAAAATTTAACTTCCTTAAGATTAATATCAGTATTTTGCCAACTAGTAACTATATGACAAACATAATTTATATCAATATCTATTTTTGATATAAACCATTGTGTTTCATATAAATATGCTTTATCGGTTTGCAGTTTAATGTCTAATAATGGAATAGACAAGCCTCTACCATCGGCTTTTATAACAGCCTCTTTAATCGTCCATATTTCATAAAATTCTTCATATGATAATGGTTCTGTTTCCATATATTGATTAAAATCTGATATATTAATTGCTTTGATTAACTCAATATCTATTCCAAGCCGCCCTTGATCAGAAATAGCACATACGACATATTCGCCGGCATGTGAAATATTAAAATCAATTTTATTATCAATATATGGTCTATTATATGACTCATATTTTAATTGATTTAGACAATCACTATTGTAACCTGCTTGCTCTAAAGCATGTTGTAGTAGCAATTTACTAAATAAAGCGGCATGTTGATCCTGCCATCGTTTAAAGTTACTAATTTTTTGTTGAATATTTTTAGGTAATTGGCAAAAATATATTTGCCACTGTTCAATAGAAAGAGGAGAATTAAAATGTGTATAAAAAATTTTTACCATTATGGAATCTTTATGAAATATATTTTATTAACAATAACGTTATTATGGATAAGCTCTTGTTCACAGGAAAATAAACAAGCAGTTGCACCTATAACAACACCAGTAGCAGCTGTAACTACCCAGTTACCAGTTGTAACAAGGAAAGAGCCAGAAGAAGATAATACAGCTCATATAGAACAGCTTAATATTTTAACTTATAACTCTTTTCCAGTAAAAAGTAATATAATGGTAAAAGGATATTTAGCTAATAATTGTGTTTCTATTTCCGATATTATGGAATCACGACAAGATTCAGAATTACAATTTGAACTTGTGACAACTCGTCAAGCTGGTCATAATTGCATCAAAAAGAAACAGAACTTTGAAGAAATAATTCCTATTAATACCAAAGGATTAAAGGCTGGATTTTATACTGTAAAAGTTAATGATGTTGCCAAAAGTTTTGAAGTTATTGTGGATAATATTATTAAGTAATTGATGTTACTTCGTTTGGGGGGCTTTTATCCTTTATGTGTAACATCAGTTAAAGCAATTAACTAGAATCAGCCTTCCAAGTATATTGTTCACGATCAAAACTATTGCGAAGATATACATATTTAACAATGATCCAAAGCTTCCATCAAATAACCAAGGCAATCTTGGCGTATAACAATTTCGTCCATAGAAAACATAGCTGGTATTACTGGGCAAGCAGTGCGAATTTCAGCTTTATCTATCTTAAAATATTTGTTAGTTACATTATTGCCAGCTTCATCAACTACATCCAGATACTGCTTAGATTGAATATTGAGTTTGCCTAATAATGTATTAGTTGGTAATTCTTGGAAGTTTAAATGGTCTAACATGTCTATAAAGCAAATATCGCGCTTGCAATCTTTAAAACCAAAACTTAGATTAGCCGGTACTCGTACTGTCGCTACTGTGTGATAGACATTAATATCCTCTTTTGGCACAGGATTATTGGGGAATTCTGATAAGTGTAAGCAGGCATCAATGAATTCAGCGGCATGGGAAATACCATATTCACTACCGGGTTGACCACATTCCACTGTTACTGATGGGGATAAACTTGCAAATACTCTTGATAATACACTATCAGGGCGGCGAAAATATACTACAATACGACTGAAGTAACTAGCAAGATGTAGAGATTTATGATCAAGGCTAGTGACACAGGCATAATGAGGGTTAAAACCGGTATTATTATGTATATCAATACTTGCGAATACTCCATGTTGACGCATTTCGGTTAAAACTTGTTGCGCCATTGCATGTTCTGGAGTATTTCCAGCTTTCCAAATACGATTATAATCTGGTTGATTCTCAAAACGTCGGTAGCCAAAACGGGCGGCACTTATGTTGCCAATAAATATGGAAAGCGAACGTGGTAATTGTTGTTTCGCATACTTTTGTAAGATAGATTGAAGCGCATAAAAACCAGTGATT
Source organism: Candidatus Marithrix sp. (assembly GCA_016744775.1). Taxonomy (GTDB): domain Bacteria; phylum Pseudomonadota; class Gammaproteobacteria; order Beggiatoales; family Beggiatoaceae; genus Marithrix. The sequence goes on along the minus strand of JADGDS010000001.1, from coordinate 84,821 downwards.
TCATTGCCATGTAGTAGCACTGAAATAAACAATGGTGTTTCGCGCCGACCTTTTAAATGGATTAAAGTTGGTCCATTCAAGACCTTATAAAGATCTTGCGGACCAACTTCTAATAGCTCCGGTGGTAAATGATTTATGATGTTTAACATGTTAGATTCCATTCATGTACTGGTGTACCTTGTTGTTGCCATTTTGAGTAAGCTCTGGTGAGATTATTCATATCATGACCATGACGTGCAACGAAATCAAGTTGCCAATCGGCACCAGTACGACCAGTTCTTATTCGTGCTTCAATTACGCCTAAATATGTTTGAATGTCATCAGGATTAATATCAAGTTTTTCTAAACCACGTTTTGCTAATGGTAATAGTTCTTCCAATAGTAATTGGCGCAATACGACAGTTTTGCCATTCAGCCAGTATATTTTTGCAGATAAGCCTTCCCGTGCGGCATTATAGAAGTTTTCTCGGCAGTGTTCAAATGGTAATTTTTGTGCTGGAGATTCTTCTTGTTCCCCATAAATATGTATCAGACCATAAAAGAATGCCATATTAGCAATGCTATCTATAACACTTGGTCCAGCTGCCATCACTCGGTGTTCGAGACGTAAGTGTGGAGTTCCATCTGCCTCAAAGCCGATCAATGGTCTATTCCAACGCCAGATGGTGCCATTTTGTAAGCGCAAGTGATTAACACTTTCCAATGGTTCATCTAAAATCATAGGTAACAAAACTGGGTAGGATTCTAAATTATCTACAAATAATTCTAATAAAGATTGCTCTACATAACCAGTACCAAAAGTGACACGAGGCAAGCTTGGCTTATTCACTGCTATTGCTTGTTCAAAAACTGGAATTCGTGTTTCTTTCCAAAGAGAATGTCCAAATAAAAATGGTGAATTGCTAGCTATAGCTACCGTTGGAGCCGATAGTATCAGTGCAGAGTTGAAATATTGTGTGGCTTTAGTTGGATTTAGTTGCAGGTGAATCTGTAAAGATGTTGCAGCAGCTTCCAACATTACATTTTGGTGTTTAGTATGCAAGCATTCTTTACCTTCAATATCAAAAACTAAAGGATGCCCGTGACGTTGTCTCAGTACTTGTTCATTAAGAGCATGATAACGAGTCATTCGTGACATATTATCCATATTTAACTCTTGCTCTTGTAAAGTAGGCAAAATACCAATCATCAACAGTGAGGCATCCAGTTCGCTGGCGGTTTTATTGCTTGAAGTCCAGACTTGTTCTAAAGCAGTATGCAGACGGGATAGCGCATCACCATGCAATGCCACTGGGTTGACATTGAATTCCACATTGAATACAGATAGTTCTGGAACTACTAATGGATTATTAAGATGATCTAAAAAAATTTTATTTATAGGTGCTGCTTGTAGCTTATTATCTACTAACCAAGCTTCCAACTCTAAACCTGCAATATTAGTTGGAGTTATGGCAAAACTTGCTTCCTTAAACCAACGCTTAACCAGTGCTGTCTCCTCCCGTAAACTGGAGTTGAAGATGTGAAAATCATGTTTTTTGAAATGACTATTGTTAATCTCTTGTCCCATGAAATACCTAATAAACTGCCTAATGATAAATATTTAAAAATTTTATTTAACTACCCCTGAAGGCGTGATATTCATTTGTTATCCCTACTGCTTCAGTATAATAGATAAAAGTATATATCTATGATATACTATTTACAAATACTGTGAAAATTTTTTTTAAATACCAAGTTATCTGATCAGTAATAATGCGTAGTTTAATAAAAGTAGTTATAATTATATTATTTTTCATCTTGTCATTAATATGGTTATTGGACTATTCATTTCCATGCAATACCTAGCTACTGAAATTATAATATGATATAGATATGAATTTGCAAGAAACTGATTTTTATCGTTGGTCAATGGAAACTGCTGAAGCTCTGCGAATGGGGCATTATGCTGATGTTGATATGCAAGCTGTAGCTTTGGAGTTAGAAAATATGGGGGCAAGTGAACGAAGAGAATTAATTAATCGTTTGGCAGTATTATTAATGCACTTACTAAAGTGGCAATATCAACCCGGTATTCGTTCACGTAGTTGGGAATTAATTCTAATAGAACAGCGTCGAGAAATTCAAGATTTACTCGAAGATAATCCTAGTTTGAAACATAAGTTAGAAACAAAATTAAGTAAAGCATATAGCAAAGCAGTTTTAAAAGCTGAAAAAGAAACCAATTTACCACAAAAGACTTTTCCAAAAGAATGTCCTTATAGTATTGAAGAAATTTTCTTGGAAAGTTTTTATCCTAAATAAATTACAACTGACCCTACAATACTAAAAATTGTAGGTTTTTAGACCTGACAGGTTTGAAAAACCTGTCAGGTCTTTTGACCTTATCAATGTTCGCCTTTAGTACGACGAATCCCCGCCAAACGATTACCTTGTTTTTGGGGTCCACCTTTAGGAAAAAGATCATGCAAATAATGATTATTACCGCGTTCTTTGCCCCAACTTTGTCTGAAAAACTTGATCATATCACGAACTTGTCCTTGTACCTGATGTTCTTCATAATATTTACGAATAAAATGAATCACATCCCAATGATCTTCTGTCAGTTCCAGTTCTTCTTTTTTAGCCAGAGCATTGACAAAACCCTCTGACCAATCTTCCATGTTTTGAATGTAGCCTTCTTGATCTGTTGCTATTTGTTGACCATCAACATCCATGTAAATAACTTCTGTAGCATAAGGATTTGTTTGCATAATTAATTCATACGTACATGTTTAGTCCGAACAATTTGGTAAGGGCGTGTTATATAACTTAAAGGAATACTCCAAACATGAACCAAACGAGTAAATGGAAAAACCAAAAACACTGTCATACCAAAAAATATATGGATTTTAAATATTAACGATACATCTTGAATCAAATTAGGATTAACACTCAAAGTTGCTACACTTTTTACCCATTCGGTCAGAGCAATCATGCTTGATACATCTCCATGAGCTGCATGTCCTGATGACACAAAAATTGTACTCAAACCTAAAGTCACTGTAACCAATAACCAGCCAATAATAAAAGTATCACGTGTACGACTAACTGCTTTTACCCTAGGATTACTGATCCTACGCCAAAATAACATTATGGCTCCAATCAAACACATTATACCAAATACGCCACCTGCATATATTGCAATCCATTGATGCTGCACATCTGTGGCTATCATTTGCCACCAAGCATGTGGTAACAACATACCAAACATATGTCCAAAAAAGATGCCTAAAATTCCGACATGAAATAAATTACTTGCCATCCTCATATTTTTATTACTAAGCAATTGACTAGAATCAGCCTTCCAAGTGTACTGTTCACGATCAAAACGAATCCAACTACCTAAAATAAAAATAGTTCCTGCTAAATAAGGATAAGCCCCAAAAATAAAATTATGTAAAGTCATAGTTATTCTCCTTCAGCTGCTTTGGCTAAATAGCCGCGATTTTCCACAATACGGATCAGTAACGCATATGGACTTTTAGCTTTTTCTAAGTTTTCTGCCAATACTTTCAATATTTTCATGACATCACCGAGAAAGATTCTCACTTCTATATCACTCAAACTAGAAAGATATTCCAACATCAGAGGCAAATAATCAGGAAGTTCTCCTTGCTTGACCTCTAGCCCTGCCTGTTTATAATGTTCAGATAGATCTATTAATGCTGGACCTCGATCTCTATTATCATCTCCAAATAAATGATGAGTTAGGTGTAAATCATGTTCTGGAGTGGTGTCAAATGTATCAACATAAATCTCTTGCATAGCAAGAGTATTATGTTCACTCATCCAAGAAATAAATTCTTGAATAGAGTTTGTCTCTTGTTCAGAAATATCTGGATCTTTACTGACTTCTTCTGTAATTTCACCCAAATGTTTCATTAACTCCTCATCTGGGTAATCGAGAAGTTTTGCTAAGAGATTAAATAATTTCATTTTTTGGGTGGAACTATACTAATAGGAATAACTGTTTTCTTGCGAGAAGATGGAAATAAAGTAAAACCACTGCTCGCATCATAGCCATTTGAACTGGTATTACCAGCAGCAAATCCATTTTGTCCCTGAAAAGCATAAGGATCTTCCTGACGTAACTCTTCATGAGAAGTTGGAATTACAAATCTATCTTCATAATTTGCTATACCTAACATTTGGTACATTTCTTCTGCTTCTTCTTCACTTAGCCCTACTTGATCGAGTACTTCTTTATTTGTGTGACCCTCAAGAGCTATTGTACGTTGATTAGAACGCATCGCCAACATCCTATTTAAAGCACTGAGAATTGGTGCTTCATCTCCAGCAGTAAGCAAATTAGCCAAATATTTCACTGGGAAGCGCAAAGCTTCTGATTTTGGAATTACTCCATCAGCCTCTGTTGGCAAATTACCTTGATCTATTTGACTTTGTACTGGTGACAATGGTGGCACATACCACATCATAGGTAATGTACGAAATTCTGGATGAATTGGAAAAGCTATTTTCCAGTCTATTGCCATCTTATAAACAGGTGATTTCTGTGCAGCATCAATCCAGCTTTGTGGAACTTCATCAGCTAATGCTTGTTTGATTACTTCAGGGTCATTTGGATCAAGGAAAATATCCATTTGACTCTGATAAAGATCTTGTTCATCATCAGGGCCAGCAGCATCACTTATACGATCAGCATCATATAATATTACTCCAACATAACGAATACGTCCAACACAAGATTCCGCGCAAGCCATTGGCATACCAGATTCTATCCGTGGATAACACATGATACATTTTTCTGATTTACCGGATTCCCAATTGTAGTAAATCTTTTTATAAGGGCAAGCACTTACACACATGCGCCAACCTCGACATTTGTCTTGGTCAATTAATACTGCACCATCTTCTTCTCTTTTATACATAGCTCCAGAAGGACAACTAGCTACACAAGAAGGATTTAAGCAGTGATTACAAAGACGAGGTAAATACATATGGAAGGTATTTTCAAAATCCTTATACATCTGTTTTTCAATACCTTCAAAGTTTTTATCTTTAGCGCGAGCTTCAAATTCACCGGCTAAATCATCTTCCCAATTTGGACCCCAATGAATCTTCTCCATCGGCTTACCAGTAATCTGGGAAACTGGTCGCGCTGTTGGACAAGCTTCAGATAAACTCTTGTTCTGCAACTTAGGATAATCAAAATCGAATGGCTCATAGTAGTCATCAATTTCTGGCATGTCAGGATTGGCAAACAGATTTACCAGTTTGCTAGCACGTCCACCTGCCTTTAATTCTAATTTGCCATTCTTTTTTTCCCAACCACCATTCCATTTATCTTGATCTTCCCATTGTTTAGGATAACCTATGCCGGGCTTAGATTCTACATTATTAAACCAAGCATACTCAACACCTTTACGATTACTCCAGATATTTTTACAAGTTACTGAACAAGTATGACAACCTATACATTTGTCCAAATTCAGTACCATTGCAATTTGAGCACGAACTTTCATGTTTATTTTCTCCAGTAGTATCCTAATTATTTATGCCAGAAGGATTTTTCTTGCCTTCACGTTCTGGTGTCAATGGACGTTCTAACCAATCAATATCCTTATCCTCAATTTTGTGAACAATTACATGTTCATCACGATTAGATCCGACAGTACCGTAATAATTAAATGCATAAGATAGTTGAGCGTAACCACCAATCATATGAGTTGGTTTTATTACTGTACGGGTCACACTATTGAGAATACCGCCACGTTTTCCAGTTGTATTGGAACCGGGAACATTAACATTTTTCTCTTGTGCATGATACATAATCGCCATACCATTTGGTACCCGTTGTGAGACCACAACTCGTGCAACTGTTGCACCGTTATCATTCACCGCTTCAACCCAATCGTTATCTTTAAGTCCGATTGATTTCGCATCTTCTTCTGATACCCAGAAGTAAGGACCACCACGGAATAGGGTCAACATTCTGTTGCTATCCTGATAAGTAGAATGAATTCCCCATTTAGAATGCGGTGTAATCCAGTTTAAGACCAAATATGGCTTATCTTTAATGTTAGCTGGAACATTCTTATGTGTTTGTAAATCAACTGGTGGTTTGAAAGCACATAATCCCTCACCAAAATCAAGCATCCATTCGTGATCAAGATAGAACTGGGCACGTCCAGTCAATGTACGTAACGGAATATGCTCATGAATATTGGTATAACATGCGTTATAACTAACCTTCTCAGATTCAATTCCTGACCAAGTCGGTGCAGTAATAATCTTGCGTGGTTGAGCAACAATATCATGATAAGTAATTTTCTCCTCATGACGACCCTCATAGAGATGACTATGATCAATTCCGGTTTTTTTGGTTTGAGCCGACCATGATTTATGCGCTACTTCACCATTAGTCTCAGGTGCCATTCTCATAACTGCATCACAAACATGAATATCTTCAGCAAGTGAAGGCATTCCTTTACTTATTCCTTCTTTAATAACACCATTTAGTGATGCTAGTTGCTCAATCTCATGATCAGTATTCCAATCTAGTCCCTTGATATTATTACCCAGTTTCTTCATCAATGGTCCCAATGCTATGTACTTAGCATAGGTATTTGGAAAATCTCTCTCTACCACCTTAAAGATTGGTGCTGTTTTTCCGGGTATAGGTTCACAATCACCTTTCTTCCAATCTTTAACTTCACCAAATGGTTGAGCTAGTGCCATTGGTGTATCATGCTGCATAGGTAATGAAACTACATCCTTCTGAGTTCCTAAATGCTTTTCAGACAATTCTGAGAATTTTTTGGCTATAGTCTGGAAGATTTGCCAATCTGAACGGGATTCCCATGCTGGATCTACTGCCTTAGACAATGGATGAATGAATGGGTGCATATCTGTAGTATTAAGATCAGCTTTCTCATACCATGTTGCTGTTGGCAATACAATATCAGAATAAGCACCTGTAGAATTCAGACGGAAGTTAATATCTACCATTAGGTCTAATTTACCTGTTGGTGATTTTTCATGCCATTTAACTTCTTTACAGGCTTCGCCCTCAACACCTTCACTCATGACACCATTTTGCGCACCAAGCAGATGTTTAAGGAAATATTCATGTCCCTTCGCTGAACTACCAATCAGATTAGCACGCCAAACAAAAAGGTTACGAGGATGATTCTCTTCTGCATCAATATCTTCATAGGCAAAGTTAATATCACCACTTTTCAGCTTCTCAACCAAATATTTTGAAACACCAGCTTCATCAGTTGCACCTGCTTTTTCAGCTTCCTTGACAATTTCTATCGGGTTTTTATCAAAGTGTGGCATGGATGGAGTCCAACCCATACGCTGTGCAGCGACATTATAATCAGCCAACTGATAGCCTTTATAACGCCCTTTTGCAGTTGAGGCCAATAGATCATCAGCCTCAACTCTTTCATAACGCCATTGATCAGTATGAAAATACCAGTAAGTTGTAGATGCCATCTGGCGAGGTGGACGATGCCAATCTAAACCAAATGCAATTGGTGCCCATCCGGCTTGTGGACGCAGTTTCTCTTGTCCAACATAGTGTGCCCAACCACCACCTGATTGACCCACACAACCACAAATATGTAGCAGATTCATGATACCACGATAGTTCATATCGTTATGATACCAGTGGTTAATTGCAGCACCAAGAATAACCATAGACTTACCTTTGGTTTTCGAAGCATTATCTGCGAATTCACGACCAGTACGTTCAATATCTGCTGTTGGCACACCAGTTATTTTTGCTGCCCATGCTGGAGTATAAGGAACAGTCTCATCATCATAAGATGTTGCTAAATTATCTCCTAGACCACGATCAATACCATATTGAGCAACCTGCAAATCAAAAACTGAAGTAACATAAACAGTATCTCCAGAGGCAAGTGTTAGTTTACGAACTGGAATCTTGCGAACTAAGCTATCACCCTCTTCAGGAGTAAAATGAGGGAAAGTTACATCAACTATCTCATCCTTATCATCAATACAACTCAGTTCTGCTTCAATATCATTTGAGTTTGCTTGTTCAAGAAGATTCCATTTACCTTCTTCTCCCCAACGGAAACCAACGGAACCATTAGGAACTACAAATGCTTTAGTCTTTGAATCATAAACAACCGTCTTCCATTCAGGATTGTTAGATTCACCCATATTGTTATCAAAATCAGACGCTCTGAGAAAACGACCGCTAACAAGCTTATCATCTTGTTGATTTAAGATAACTTGCATAGGAAAATCGGTGTACTTGCGAGCATATTCAGTAAAATATGGATCCTGTTTTTGTACATGGAATTCTTTAAGCGCAACATGTCCCATTCCCATAAATGCAGCGGCATCTGTTCCCTGTTTAACTGGCATCCAGAGATCAGCAAACTTCACATATTCTGCATAATCAGGTGCCATAGAGACAACTTTGGTGCCGTTATAACGTGACTCAATGGCAAAGTGAGCATCCGGTGTACGAGTCATCGGCAGATTAGCACCACAGACAATGATGTATTTTGAATTATACCAATCGGCTGATTCAGGCACATCAGTCTGTTCACCCCAAACTTGAGGAGAAGCTGGAGGTAAATCACAATACCAATCATAGAATGATCCAACACCAGCACCTATCAATGATAAGTATCTGGAACCAGCAGCATATGAAATCATTGACATTGCTGGAATAGGTGAAAAACCATAAATACGATCTGGACCCCACTTTTTGATGGTATAGACATTAGCAGCCGCTATCATTTCAACGACTTCATCCCATGTGCTACGCACAAAACCACCCAAGCCACGAACACCGACGTAACTTTCACGTTTTTTAGAATCCGCTTGAATCGCCGCCCAAGCTTCTACTGGATCCTTACCATTTTTACGCTCTGTACGATATAAATCTAACAAACGACCACGAATCAAAGGATACTTAACGCGATGCGGGCTGTACAAATACCAAGAAAACGATGCACCACGTTGACAACCTCTAGGCTCATGATTAGGTAGATCATCTCTGGTACGAGGATAATCGGTTTGTTGCATTTCATAAGCAACCAAACCGTTTTTAACAAAAATTTTCCATGAACAACCACCCGTACAGTTTACACCGTGAGTAGAACGCACCATTTTATCATGGCGCCAGCGGTTACGATATGTATCTTCCCACTGCCTATCTTCATTGGTCACGATTCCGTGACCTTTAGAAAAAGTTGATTTAATACGATTAAAATACTTGAGTCTATCAAGAAAATGGCTCATCAGATTCTCCTATGGGTTATTAAATTCTGCTTTAGGTCCTAAGTAATACCACCAATTCAATAACAAACAAATTGTGTAGAAAACCGCAAAACCATAAAGAGCATACTCAGGAGTTGCTAATTTGATTTGCTCACCAAATACTTGAGGGATAATAAAAGCACCGTATGCTGCTACAGCAGAAGTCCAGCCTAATGCTGGTCCAGCTTGTTCTTTAGGAAACACCATTGCAATAGTACGGAAAGTGGAACCATTACCAATACCAGTTGCTGCAAATAATATTAAAAATAACACGAAAAAATGAATAAAAAAATCTTCTGGAGTTGCGGAAACATAAGCTTGTTTTAGATAATAAGCCACACCTAATGCAGAAGCAATCATTACAATAGAAACATACTGAGTAACTTTTGCACCGCCAACTTTATCAGCCATCCAACCACCTAGTGGACGAATAAGTGCGCCAATAAATGGTCCCATCCATGCGTACATTAAAGCTGAAGGTCCATTAGCATTAACTGTGCTATGAGTCATCACTCCATCTACCATAATATGCTGATAACCAAATACTACTTTGATTGCCAAAGCAAAACCTGCTGAATAACCAATAAAACTACCAAAAGTCATGGTATAAATAACACTCATAATCCATGTATGTTTATTGTCAAATATTTTAAACTGACGCTGTAAATTTGGCTTAATATTACCGGGTATCATTTTCATCAACATCACTGTAAAGAATAATATTCCGAGAATTACAAACCATTTTGCCCAGCTAGGAGCTCCTAAACCAGTTGGAGCTGGTAAAATAATATAAAGACCAATTGCAGCGGTAAAAAAACCTATCAACAACATACCGGTAATTTTTGACATAGCCCCAATAGGTGAACCTATATCTGGAGAAACTTCTTCACTACGAAGATTGTTCAGACCGAACCAACTGATAACAGCTAAAGGAATTAAAAGTAGCAACCAAACAAAACCGGCATTATGAATATAAGTTTCAGAACCAGCAGGAATCTTACCAATGAGAGTTCCAGAAGTATTTTCCAAAATCATTGGATCCCCACCAAAAATACCAAAAGTCATAACTAACGGTACCAATATCTGCATTGTGGTAACACCAGCATTACCTAAACCAGCATTAAGACCAAGTGCTAAACCTTGCATACGTTTAGGAAAGAAAAAACTGATATTAGACATGGAAGAAGCAAAGTTACCGCCACCAAAACCAGATAGAAATGCTAATATTTGAAAAATCCACAATGGAGTATCTTTATCTTGCAAAGCAATACCAGTACCAATAGCTGGTAACATTAACAGAGCAGTAGTAAAGAAAATTGTATTACGACCACCGGCAATCCGTATAAAAAAGCTTGAGGGAATACGTAGTGTAGCACCGGTTAAACCGGCAATGGCAGCCAAAGTAAATAATTCTGCTTTATCAAAAGGGAATCCCAAATTCAGCATCTGAACCGTAATGATTCCCCAATATAACCAAACCGCGAACCCACATAATAAGCTGGGTATCGATATCCATAAATTCCGATTTGCTATTTTTTTTCCTTCCGACTCCCAAAAATGGTTATCTTCAGGGTTCCAAGTTTTTATATCAGACATTTTTTTCTCCTATAAAATTTTGTATTTCTTCATGTCGTTTATCTTTACCAAAGGTATAATGCATCCATATTAAAGAAACGGAGGTTGCGCCATAAAGAAGCATAAATACCACAGAGTTTATTTGAGTTAAATCAATCAGTGCGCCAAACATAATAGGCAAGAAAAATCCGCCCATACCGCCTGCTAAACCAACAATTCCAGAAGCAACACCTATGTTGTCAGAATATTCATCAGAAAGGAATTTAAATACAGAAGCTTTACCAAAACCCCAAGCTATACCAACAACAAATAATAAACTAGTAAACACCCAAACATTAAGTCCAATATTAAATGTTGCATCTCCGTCCATTGTTTTGATAGTCATAGCTGTTTGTGGATAAGACATTATGAACAAACAAATCCAAGAAATCCACATAACCCACCATGTAACTTTATAAGCTCCAAACCGATCAGAAAACCAACCACCCAAAGCACGAATTACACCTGAAGGAAGAATAAAAATAGCAGCCAGCAAAGCTGCTGTAGTAAGATCAAAGCCATATTCGGAAATATAGTACTTGGTCATCCATAAGGAAAGCCCTACAAAACCGCCAAATACTAAAGAATAATATTGCATGTATTTCCATATACGCGGATCTTTTAATAAGGCTAATTGATCTTTTAATGTGACATGTGAACCAACTTTGTGTTCTGGATTTTCATAAGTAAACATCCAATACAAAACCACAACTACAAACATAGCAATAGCATAAATTTGCGGTACTGATTGCCAGCCATATGCCACCACCAAAGAAGGAGCCACAAACTTGGTTAAGGCAGCACCGGCATTACCAGCACCAAAAATTCCCATAGCAAAACCTTGTTTTTCTTTAGAAAACCAGCGTGCTGTATAAGCTATACCAACCGAAAATGAAGCACCAGCTACACCAACAAAAAGTCCTAAAACCAAAAACTGCCAATATTGAGTAGCTTCACCAATTAAATAAAGCGGCAATATAGTAGCAAGCATTAATACAAAATAAACTATACGTCCACCATATATATCAGTTAATATGCCGACTGGCAAACGCATTAGTGAACCTGTCAAAATTGGAGTAGCAACCAAGATTCCAAATTGAGTTTCATTTAATGCTAATAATTCCTTAATTGGAATTCCTATGATAGAAAACATCACCCATACAGCAAAACATGCCGTGAAAGCAAATGTATTCATTACCAATACAGATACCTGTTTGGTTTTTTCAGTAGCCATTCATTTACCCACCTTTACAAAAAATAGTTATTCCATAATAAATTATTTTTTGAAAAAAAAAATAATAACAACCATAGATAAACTAAGTTTTTTATAGATATGATACTACTTTAGTGGTATCATATCTACCACCTTTTAAAAAATTGTTTTATAAGTAGTTTTTTGGTATTATCTTAGAAAGAAATTGACTAAATATTTTTTTTAAGAAAAAAGGAGTACCTCTAAAAAGCTATGTTTAAATATATCCGTGATTCATTATTGCTGCGGGCGGGTTTAGCTATGGGAATTGTCACATTTTTAGCAGTTATTGGTATGGTTAGTGCCATATATATTGCCAGATCTACTCATGGAGAAGCTGGAGCTGTTAATTTAGCAGGTAGTTTGCGTATGCAATCTTATCGAATAACTACTGCACTTGAGCTTAATGCTGGAACCAAAATAAATACCTTACTCAAGGAATTTGAGCAACGCCTAGATCATCCTATATTAAGTGAAGCTGTAGAACATTCTAATCGTCAATCTTTAGAACAAGCTTATATTACAATTAAGGAGAAATGGCATTCTTCAATAGTCAAAATAATTGACCATTATGCTAAAGATTTTATCGAAAGTTCTGTCTTTCATGCTCAGATTAATGATTTTGTTGCAGATATAGATCATATGGTTCGACTATTGGAAGAAGATGCTGAATCAAGCATCCATTTATTGGGGCTTATACAGATATTTACTCTTCTTTTGACTTTAATAGTAGCCATTGCAACTTTGTATCTATTACATACTGATGTTCTAAATCCATTACATGAGTTGGTTAATTCTGCTGAACGCGCCAGTCATGGAGATTTTAGTGTACGAGTAGCTAATGTTGGTACAGATGAACTAGGGCGACTTGGTCAAGCTTTTAATCATATGGCTGGAGAAATATCCAAAATGTATGATGCCTTAGAAGAACGAGTCGCTCACAAAACTAAAGAATTAACTCTACGCAATAACTCTTTAGAACTTCTTTATACTGCTTCACAGTATTTAACTAAAGCTCCAGTATCAGACAGTTCTTATAATGAATTATTGTCTCAAATAAGTAATATAATGCATTGTTGTAAAGGAATAAGTTTATGTCTTATAAGTGATAATGACAAATATAAAAATTATAAACTTGCGCAAGTAGGTTCTATTTCTTCTATCTGTAATGAACTAAAATGTGGAATCTGCTTAGGTGATAAGTTGGAAAACAATATATTTTCAATTCCTGTAAGTGATCAGGAACAAAACTATGGAGTATTGTTAGTTCAACGGGATGAAATTTTGAAGTTGCAAGCTTGGCAAACTCAGGTATTAGAAACATTAGGTAAACATATTGGTTTATCAATAGGAGTTTCTCGTCGCATTATTCAAAACCGCCGCTTAGCATTATTAGATGAACGCGCTGTTATTGCTAGGGAATTACATGATTCTTTAGCTCAATCACTATCCTATCTGAAAATTCAGGTGACTCGCCTGTTTTTGCTTAAAGATAATAATCAAGTTGATGAGATATTAACTGAATTAAAAGAAGGTTTAGATAGTGCTTATCGACAACTACGTGAATTACTTACTACTTTCCGTTTGCAAATTGATGGGCATGGTTTAGCCTCTGCATTATCAGAAACAGTTGCAGAATTTAATACTCGCGCTAAAGGAAAAATAGAAATAACACTGGATAATCAAATCAAAAATTATCCTTTTAGTGTTAATGAAGAAATTCATATTCTACAGATAGTACGCGAAGCATTAAGTAATGTAGTACATCATTCTCATGCAATCTCTGCACAAATAAAGATACAACAACAAGATGATCAGATCATAGTAATTATTGAAGATAATGGCATAGGTATATCTCAAAAAATTGAACGAACTCATCACTATGGTTTGATAATCATGCTTGAACGAGCTAAGTCTCTCAACGCCAATTTACAAATTGAAAATCGTGATCAAGGTGGTACTAGGGTAACTCTCAAATTCCAGCAACAGGATACAATAAATGTCTGACACAGAAAAACAAACAATTGTGGTTATTGATGACCACCCTTTATTACGTAAAGGATTAGTTCAATTAATAAATCTTTGTCCAGATTTGAAAATTATCGGTGAAGCAAGTAATGGAATAGATGGTTTAGAAATGATCCATGAACTAAAACCCGATTTAACACTACTTGATTTAAACATGCCCGGTATGGATGGGCTGGAAACGCTTGCCAAAATAAAAAAAATTGATCCAGAGAGGCGAGTTATCATACTTACTGTTTCTGATGAAGAACAAGATGTTGTGAATGCTTTGCGTTATGGTGCTGATGGCTATTTACTTAAAGATATGGATCCAGAAGAATTGCTGGTTAAATTTCGTGAAGTAGCAACAGGCAAACTTGTTTTATCTTCCAATATTATTGATTGCCTTGGGCGAGCATTACGTAAACAACCGAGTGTATCAGAATTAACTAATCGCGAACGAGAAATCCTGATACACATTCATGATGGCGAAAGTAATAAATTAATTGCCCGCAAATTAGGTATTACAGAGGCTACGGTTAAAGTACATGTTAAACACCTATTGAAAAAATTGAATTTAAAAACTCGCGTCGAGGCTGCGGTATGGGTAGCTAATAATCACATCCATTAATTGCCCTGAAATATCGTTTATTACTATTAATAAGGCAAACAAAGAGATTAAGAATCTTACCGGAATATTGCATTAAACATTACCACCCTTTTTCATAACTTTCCCTTGTGCCGCGCGTTGTTTACGCAATTCTTTTGGATCAGCAATCAGTGGGCGATAAATCTCTACACGATCTGATTCTCGTAATTGCGTATTTAACTTGCAAAGTTTACTAAAAATACCGATTTTGTTTAGTTCAATTTCTGGAAATTTGCTTAAAATATCGGACTTTTCAATTGCTTCTTCTGCTGTGGTGCCAATTGGAACCTCCAAGGGAATAATCACTTGTTCTTCAGGTTTCGCATAAGCTACTTCTATATGAATTGTGTTATTTTCCATAGATTTCATTAGCTCTTTTTATAAAGCCATCAACTAAACTTGTACATATTTTAGTAAAAACTGGTCCCAAGCTCATATTTAGCAGTCGATTTTTAATTTCAAATTCCAGATCTAAAGTGATTTTACAACCTTCATTGCCTAATTGATCAAATTTCCAATAACCCAATAAATGGTCAAATGGTCCATTTACTAAAGACATTTGAATTATTTTATTCGGTGTAATGATATTTTTGGTAGTAAAGCTTTTTTCTAATCCAGCTCCCCCCATTTGAACGCTTGCAACTATTTCTGAATCTGTTTGAGATACCAATGTCACCGATTTGCACCAAGGTAAAAAATTGGGATAATCTTTGACATTATTAACTAAATCAAACATTTCAGAACAATTATACGACACTAAAGCCGTTTTATTAATATGCTTCACTAAAAGATTCCAATTGCATTTAAAAATACTAAAGTAACTGCCAATGGAATGATATAGCGTAATAGGAAGTTCCAGATTTGATAGCCACAATTTTGTGCTGATACTTTTAATTCGCTGGTAACATGTTCTGACTTCATCAACCAAGCAACAAATATTGCCATAAATATTCCACCTAATGGCAGCATGATATTACTGGTAACATAATCTATGAGTTCAAACATTGTCATTGAAAATAATTTGAATTCGCTCCATTCATTAAATGAAAATATCGTTACAAATCCAAGCAACCAAGTAGCTATACCAATTACAATGGTAGCACTGATACGAGCAAATTTACCAGTTTCAACTAGCCATGCGATTGCTGGTTCAATTAATGAAATTGCTGAACTTAATGCCGCTAATGTTAATAACAGAAAAAATAAGCTGCCAAATATATTGCCAAAAGGCATTTGTCCAAATGCGATTGGTAAAGTTTGAAATACTAATCCAACTCCAGCATTGGGTTCTAAGCCATTACTAAATACAATTGGAAATATAATTAAGCCAGCTAAAATTGCAACTAGAGTATCAGCCATTGCAACTATTGCGGTTGTTTTAGCAATCGAGCTGTCTTTTGGTAAATATGCACCATAAACCATAATGGCACCCATACCTAAACTCAAGCTAAAAAAGGCTTGCCCCATTGCCACTAATATGCCTTTTCCACTGAAATTTTCACCATCTGGATAAAAAAACTTATGGAAATTTATATCAAACATAAAATGCACACCATCCATGAATTTTGGAGTACTGATAGCATATGCTAATAACACAATTAATACGAGAAATAAAGCAGGAATCATGAATGTAACAGCGCGTTCTAAACCACCTTGCACTCCACGGGCTAATATTATGATGGTAGCAAACATGAATATGCTATGTAGAATTAGAAGATAAGTTGGATCAGCAATTAAGTTATCAAATATTGATTTTATAGCTGAGGGGGTATTATTTGTGGAAAATGTACCTGATGCTGAACTCCAAACATAATCTAAAGTCCAACCTGCGATGACGCTATAATATGATAAAACTAGAAAACCAGCTATAACACCTGACCAACCTAATAATGCCCATAATCGAGATTGCCCAGCTTCTTTAGCAAGATTGCGCATACTAGCAACTGGGCTACCAGCACCGCGTTTTCCTAATAGAACTTCTGCTATCATAATGGGTAAACCCATTAAAACTACACATACTAAATAAATAATAACAAAGGCACCGCCTCCATATTCTCCTGTTAAATAAGGAAATTTCCAAATATTACCTAAACCAACTGCTGAACCAATAGCGGCAAGTATAAAGCCAAGTTGAGATGACCATTGACTCTTTATATTCGTTGTCATATTATTTGCTCTATTAAAATTAATGATATAATCATATTAAGTTTAGCAAAAATACAACAATTATGAAAAAAAAATCTAAGGTACCAAGTAGTACAATTGGACTGAATAAAAAATCGCGCTTTGATTATTTTTTAGGTGATCGCTTTGAAGCTGGTATCGCTTTACAAGGTTGGGAAGTAAAAAGTTTACGTGCTGGAAAATTGCAATTGAATGATACCTATGTGCTTATGAAAGATAATGAAGCATGGCTTCTAGGTGCAGTAATTACCCCTTTGCCTACTGCTTCTACACATATTCATCCTGATCCACAACGTACTCGCAAATTACTTTTACATCGTGCTGAGTTAAAAGAGCTGTTTGAGATTGTAGAACGTAAAGGTAATTCATTAGTACCTACTGCGATGTATTGGAAAAAGGGGCATATCAAATTAGAATTTGCTGCTGCTACAGGTAAAAAAGACTATGATAAACGTGACACTGAAAAGACACGTGATTGGGAACGTGAGAAAGAACGTTTATTTAAGCATTAATTTAAAATCCCCCCTAACCCCCCTTTGTTAAAGGGGGGAAATTCCACTATTTAATCAAAACTACTAGTCCCCCCCTTTTATTAAAGGGGGGTTAGGGGGGATTTTAATTTTACGAATTTGGCAAGATTCTAAATCTAGTGGTAATTTATCTCCAGAAATTTCTTTTAAAATTTGACAAATTTTTTGCATCTTGTCATCAATATTATTAATATCATCAAGCATATTATTTATTGCGTATTGCAGAGGATCAATATCTGAGGTATCTTGAGGCATTCCATAAGCATCAAAAATTTTATGATTTTTATCAACTTTAATTATACGTCCGGGAATCCCAACCACTGTTGCGCCTTTTTCACATACAGATTTTACTACTACTGCATTTGAACCAATACGTGTGTCATCTGCAATATTAATAGGTCCTAATACTTTTGCGCCTGCGCCAACAACTACATTATTACCTAATGTAGGATGACGCTTGCCTTGTTGCCATGAAGTACCGCCTAAAGTTACACCATGATAAAGTGTGCAATCATCACCAACTGTTGCAGTTTCACCAATTACAACACCCATACCATGATCAATAAAAAAGCGTCGTCCAATAGTGGCACCGGGGTGAATTTCTATTCCTGTAAACCAACGAGTAACAGTTGAGAATGTACGTGCTAACCATTTCCAGCCTGCTTTCCATAAACGGTGATTAAAACGGTGCATTAAAATCGCGTGAACTCCCGGGTAATTTGTAAGGATTTCAAATTTATTACGAGCGGCAGGATCGCGATCAAATACACAATTAATATCTTCTTTTAAGTTTTTAAACATTATTATATATAATAGTAGAGTATTTTAGTATATTATAAAATAATTATAGTAGTTTCAATTTCTAGCGAATTTATATATGCTAATAGCCTAGGTTAATATTTTAACCTAGATCACACAGAATTAGTCATTTTATTATAGGAAGGAGTTGGTATGGCACATGTTGTCGTATTAGGTGCAGGTACAGGCGGAATGCCCGCTGCTTATGAAGTAAAAGCTGAATTAGGTAGAAAACATGAAGTAACTGTTATTAATGCCGCTGAATATTTTCAGTTTGTGCCTTCTAATCCGTGGGTTGGTGTAGGTTGGCGTAAACGTAAGGATATTACCTTTGATATTGAGCCTGCTTTAAAAAAGAAAAAAATCAATTTCATTGCTCAAATGGTAACTAAGATTGAACCAGATAAAAACCGTTTGACTGTAGAAAATGGTGAAACAGTTGATTATGATTATTTAATCATAGCAACTGGACCTAAATTAGCGTTCCATGAAATAGAAGGTACTGGACCAATTGATGGTCATACTCATTCTATTTGTACTATAGATCATGCTGAAAAAGCCCATACAGGATTTCAAGAATTATTAGATAATCCCGGTCATGTGATCATGGGTGCGGTTCAAGGCGCAAGCTGTTATGGTCCAGCTTATGAGTATGCAATGGTTGTAGATGCGGCATTACGTAAGAAAAAACGTCGTGATAAAGTTCCTATGACTTTTGTTACATCTGAACCTTATGTTGGTCACTTAGGCTTAGGTGGTGTAGGTGATTCAAAAGGCATGTTAGAATCCGAAATGCGTAATCGTCATATTAATTGGATTACTAATGCCAAAGTTGCTAAAGTTGAAGCTGGCAAAATGTTTGTTGATGAATGTGATAGAGATGGTAATGTCATTAAAAATCATGAATTGCCTTTTAATTATTCAATGATGTTACCTGCATTTAAGGGTGTGGATGCAGTTGCTGCAATGGAAAATCTGTGTAATCCACGTGGTTTTGTGAAGGTTGATCAATATCAACGTAATCCTACTTATAAAAATATTTATGCAGTAGGTGTATGTATTGCGATTCCTCCAGTTGAAGTCACACCAGTAGCAACAGGTACACCAAAAACTGGTTATATGATTGAGTCTATGGTGACTGCTGCGGTGCATAATATTGAGCATGACATCAAAGGTGAAGAACCTGAAGCATTAGGTAGTTGGAGTACTATCTGTTTAGCAGACTTTGGTGATACTGGTGCTGCATTTGTTGCGATTCCACAAATTCCACCACGTAACGTTACTTGGGCTAAGAAAGGTAAGTGGGTACATTTAGGTAAAATCGCGTTTGAGAAATATTTTATACGTAAGATGAAGAAAGGTAGTTCAGAGCCTTTGTATGAAAAATATGTTCTCAAAATCATGGGTATTAAACGCTTAAAGTAATTGTTTATTAATTTAGAGTTTCGGGAGTCTTCCCGAAACTTTCAATATATACTAAAATATAAGCCAACCTAGTTTTAGTTAGTAAAAAAGCTGATATAACTCCAGCACTATTGGCAAGCATATCAAGCCAATCCGCCTGTCTTACCCCACCTAATCCTTGTAATATTTCTAATAACAATCCTAATATTAAAAATCCTATCAGATACAACCAACGTTGTTTATTTGTATGATAAATCTGTGCAAACCAGCCCATTAATGTAAAGTAGGCAATAAAATGTCCAAATTTGTCATTAGGTAGGGCATCCATCATATCTGTTGGCGGTGCCATTAAAGAAAGTATTATGACTGTGATAATTAGGCTGATACCTATGCTCAGCCATAAAGTTTTATAACGTAAAGTTTGTTTCATGATTGTTTAAAGCGTTTATTTTATAAAAAATAACAACAAAAAGGTTCCAAATAGTATTCTGTAAATACCAAATGCAACAAATGTAAATCGTTGTAAAAACACTATAAATAGTTTGATGGTTAAATATGCCACCACAAAAGCTACGATAAAACCGATTATAAATGCAGTCAAATCAGCACCCATAAACTCATCGTAGTGCTTTAACAAATCATAGCCACTAACTGCCATCATTACAGGAATTGCCAATAAAAAAGAGAATTCTGTTGATGCTTTACGGTTCACCCCTGAAAGCATTCCAGTGATAATTGTGGCACCAGCTCTACTGGTTCCGGGAACTAGTGATAGAACTTGTCCAAATCCAATCAATAATGATTGACGCCATGTTACCTCTTCAATATCTTTAGCTGTAGAGTTATCTTCTTTATGAAAATACTCCACAATCAAGAATATTATTCCACCAATAATAAACATCCATGCAACAGTTGAGATAACAAATATCTCTTTTATCCAATCTTTCAATAGAAATCCAACAATTGCAAGAGGTAAAAATGCGACTATTATTTTTGTCCAAAGATCAATTTCTTTGATATTTATCTTATTTCTATACAGTAACATCACAGCTAATATAGCTGCAAATTGTATGATAACCTCATATGCTTTTATTAAAGAATTCTGCTCTATACCTAAAAACTCACTTGCAACAATCATATGACCAGTTGAAGATATGGGTAGAAATTCTGTAAAACCTTCAATAATACCTATTATTATGGCTTGTAATATATCCATTCATTTGTTTCCAATATTAAGTTAATAAAAATCCAAGTTTAGTTGTAGCAAAAGCTAAGCCACATCTTCATTAGTGTAAATATATCATCTTTAGCTTCATGAGTCATATCAAAAATACCATTGCCAATTCAATTCAATTTGGGAAATAGCTTTTTCTTCGGCAAAATAGTGACGCTTCATTTGTAAACGCAGGGCTGTGTTTGGGCTTAGATTTACGCGCTGTTCTAGTCCAAAATCGTGCAAGCTTTGTGTGTGCCCTAAAACAAAACGCTGTGTTTCAGCATACAAATGTAAACGCCAAGTTGGTATTATATCTATAAACATTCCTACACTGCTGCCTAATCCCACGGCATAATCATGTCGCAATGCGCCTCCTATATCTAGGTTAGCTTCCAAAAATCCATAAGCTAATACTTTAGCAATGGGTTTATAGCTAAACCCTACACCTCCATTAGTGTTGTAAACCAATGAAGGTTTATTATCGTCCAACTGCCTACGCTCCCAGCCGGTATTGATTTTCCAAGAAAGTGGTTGAAAAAATCGGTCACGCACACCTAATGATACAATATCAATAAGTTTCAGGGCTTCTACTTTTAAATCACTGCTGCCAATAGGATGGTGCAAGCTGAGGTTTAAAAAATTTATTTGTGCGCCCTGTGTATAACCAGCATCAGAATCTAATAAGTCATGGTAAGCGGGGCGTAAGTGCAAGCTATGATAAGACTGTTCCCCATAACGCCCCGAGCCAGCGGTGATGCGAAAACTGCGATGTCCATCTTCAGGGCGTGGAGGTGTAGGTGGGGGTGAAAAGGTTTTTGTGGTTGGTAAATGGCTACGCGCTATTAATAATGCTCGCAAACGTCGTGAGCGGGTTTTGTCAGTTTGTTTATGTTGATAATGTAAATAATCATAAGCAGCTTCTAGGATTTTTGTGCGTGTTATTGTATCTAGTGCCGCAAACTGGCTATCTTTTGGATTTATTTTGCCACTTGCCAGTTTTTGTACCCAGTCTTGTTGTGCTGATGATAATAAATCTAGGTTGTGGCGTAATTTGGTTACATTGGATGGTCGAAAAATTGCTTTTTTCAATAGTCCGGGTGTGGTAACAATAGCACGTACTGTTTCTGCTGGAATTGCCCAAGCTGAAAATTTATCGCGTAAATCTAAACTTGGACGTGCAACTTCTAATAGTGATAATAAGTGATAAGAACAATTTTCATCAAAAAAATAATATTGAAAATAAATCTTGTCCAATTCCCATACATGTTTCAATAAACGCTGAATTTCGGCTGGAGTGAAATTTAGTTGATATTCCCAAACATCTCTATTTTCTAAATTACTATATTCTTTAACTTTTTTATAATAAGGCATGATAGAAAACAGTCCGGGATAGTCACCAAAAATACCTTTGATGGCAAATGTGACACCGTTTTCTTCTTCAGTGTTAGCGGCATAATTGAGGGCATGTGCAAGTAAGCGGCTTTGTTCATTTTGGTTTGCTTGATCAATACGCAGCAAAGTATGACCAAACATGGAGGATGGGTTATTTAAATAAGCAGCGGGAAAAATTAAGCTTAATCCGTATGGCTTTAATTCGTTCAACCATTCTTTAAAACGTGGGCAAGGCTGCGATGGTAAGCGCGATGGTTTAAAGGCAAGTTGTTGCTTTAGCCATTCATAACGAGCAATAAATTTACATTGTGGATGTTGGGTGTTTTGCTTAGGGGCAAAAAAAGCTCGCAGGGTAGCTGCTAATTCAGCCGATGGATTGGTTTTACCGTTAGCTGCGTTGAAAAATTTAGGATCGTCAACTTCGCTGACATAGCCATTACCTTCTGCTTGATAATGCAAGAGTATTTGCCATTCTCTATGATTAGACAATAAATTTTTTTGGGCTTGTTGAAGTAGAGTTTGTAAATAGGCAAAATCTGCTGCATATAGGGGTGAGTGTAATAATAATAGGAAGGGGAAAATTATTCTCATGATGTTAGCTCGGATTTGCAAAACCCGAGCAGTAAAATTAGCTATAACTATAGCGTTTTAGTCGTGGCTCAGATGCCATTACATTGTTCAAACTTTGTAAGACTTCTATAGTGGTGACATTTTCATGCGAAAATATTTTGGTAAAATTGGTTTTGGTAGCATTGAAAAATGCTAGTTTATCTTGATTTTCTACTTCCATGAGAACAGCCAAAGAATTAAGGGTTTCTCCATTACCAACTGCCATGTCGTGTGCGAGTTTGTCTAGGTTTTGATCGGTAAATAGTGCGATTTTATGTGGCACTGGCAAACCAACCACGCCATTTTTGGCACAACCTAATGTTCCAAAAGTAATACCAAAAGTTTGATTACCAAAGGTGCCATTAGTGGTAGCTGCTAGTATTTGCGGTGCTACTCCAGATTTTCCTTCAAAAACCATTGAACCTATACCACAACCAACATTATTAGGTTTGGCTAGAACGGAGGCGGTTGGCAAAATGGCTAGTGCGGCTACTGTTAGGATAAGTTTTTTCATAACTTTTTTTGCTCCATACATTTAAGAATCTTACATTTTACCTAGTCTGAGGAAATATAACAACTATTATTTGAGTTATAGATAATTTCTTATCTCGCATATTTAAATCCAAGTAAAGGACTATCAAAGTTAGCTGTCAAAGCCATTACTTTAAATAATTCCCCCATTTCGCTTGGCAAGACTAGAGTTTTTATTTGTTGCGCTTGTTGTAAATATGCTTTAGTATCATCAGGATCAATATTGGGTGCTAAGCCTGCCGCTAATAAAAAGTTGGCTTGGTTGGTATATGAGGCAACTTTTAAATTTGCTGCTATTGCAGCGTCAGCTATTGCCGTAAAATTGACATGTGCTGTTATATCTTGCAATCCAACATTTATTAAGGGATTATCATGAGTTTGATGTCGATAATGACACATTAATGTGCCTTCATTACGTTGAGGATGGTAATATTCATTATTAGGAAAGCCGTAGTCTATTAATAATATTAAACCTGTCGCTAATGGTAATGACTGAATCCAAGCTGGCAAAGCTAAATTGATTTCTGATATATAGCCTACCGGTAAGTTTGGACGTAATTTTTCTACTGCTTCTCGTAATTCTTCATTTTCAGTCGGCAAAATTTGCCATTTAAATTCTGATTCTTCAATACTTACATAAAATTCTGAAACATCTTGCTCATCAAGACGAAATCTATGTACTGGCATAGCGTCTAAAACTTCATTGGCTAAAATCACGCCTTGTAATTTAGTTTCTGGTAATTGTTGTAGCCATTCAATTCTATCTATTAAATGTGGTACATGTTTTTCTAAAGTGGCGCGTTGCCGCTGTTGTAAATCGGCACTGATTTCTAATATTAAGTATTTTTTTGGTAGTGAATCCAGATTTTCCAATTCCTGCAAAATATCGGCTGCCATGATACCTGAACCAGCACCAAATTCTAAAATAATTCCATTTTCTTCTATAGCGGCTAAGATTTGTTGACATTGCCTAGCAATACAGTGCGAAAATAAAGGTGAAATTTCTGGTGCCGTGATAAAATCACCTTCTACACCGAATTTACGACTACCAGCACTATAATAACCTAAACCGGGAGTATATAATGCATGGTTCATAAATTCATAGAATGAAATTCGACTTCCTGTTTCATTGATTATTTGTTTTATATAGGAATTTAATGTTTTCATATGTTAGAAACTAAAGTAGCATTTATTACTGGTGGCGCGAAACGTATAGGAGCCGCTCTTGCACATAAATTACATGCAGCAGGTATGAACCTAGCAATAAACTATAACAAATCTGAAACAGCAGCGCGTGCTTTACAAACAGAATTAAATAATAAGCGTCCAAATTCAGTAATTTTATTGCAAGGCAGTGTGCTTGATACAGCAAAATTGAGTGATATGATACAACAAATCATAGATACTTATGAGCGTTTAGATGTATTAATCAATAATGCTTCAACTTTTTATCCTACATCAATGGGCAAAGTTGAAGAATCAGAATGGGAAGATTTATTTGGCACTAATTTAAAAGCACCATTTTTTCTATCTCAAGCAGCGGCACCCCATCTAAAAAACACTCAAGGTTGTATTATAAATTTAGTGGATATTCATGGCAAACGCCCAAAACCATCATACCCAGTTTACTCTAGTGCCAAAGCTGGATTAATTATGCTAACCAAAGCATTAGCTTTAGAATTAGCACCAAATGTACGTGTAAATGGAATTGCGCCCGGCACTATTTTATGGCCAGACGAACAACTAGATGAAACTAGTAAACAAGAAATGATTGCAAAAGTAGCACTTAAACGTCACGGTAGCCCTGAAGATATTGCTAAAATTGCCCTATTTTTAATAAGTGATGCTCCATATATTACTGGACAAATTATACCTGTTGATGGTGGACGTAGTTTGCATCAATAATGAATCTCACCTTAATTGGAGCCGTTAAAGGCGCAATAACTTATAAAGAACAAGAGATTGTTGAATTATTAAAAACACCAAAAGTTAAATTAAATCATGGTACAACTTTTACCGGTAAACCAGATACTTGTTTATTTTGTGATGATAAAAATATCATTAAAATAAATTCTAAACTAAATTTAGATTTAAAAAAATCTATAAGCTGGGCAACAAGTCATTTAGAACAAGAACAAAAATTACAGGTTCATCATCCTGCTAAAACTTGGTTTGTTGCAACTATAAATGATCGGATTATCATCGGTAATATTACACCGCGCTTAACAGCCTTGCATATTTATACTAATTTAAATTATTTAACGGCGGTATTTGCACTTTATTTTAGAATAGCACAAGATTTTAAATTACGTTTAGATGAAGGATTATCCAATTTTGCAGTTACTGAAACTGGAGAATTATATTATATAGATGATGATATATATCGCTGGGATAGATTTATTAGTTGTGGTCAAATGCTAGGTGTCTATATCCGCTCATTATCTTGGTTGACAACAGAATTAGCCAGCCAACTTGGGAAAATAATTCATCAATTAATCTTAAAATATTTTAATGATCCACAATATTTAACAGTATTGGCAGAACAATTACGTCATGTATTTTTATCTGAACAACAAGCAATCATAGCAAATTCATTAATTAATGCCTTAAATCCACAACAACAACTAGCTTCAATTAATATTGATCAAAGCCGTTATATAGCACTGTTAGCTGACATTCATGCTAACTTACCTGCATTAGAAACGGTATTAGATTTTTTAGAAACCAAGAATATTACTCAAGTTCTAGTTTTAGGTGATATAGTTGGCTATGGTAAAAATCCAAATGCTTGTATTGAAACATTAAAAGCACAAACAAACTTTTTGATTCTCAAAGGCAATCATGATCATGCACTAGCAACAGGAAACTTTGAACAAGGTTTTTCTAAAACTGCACAAGCTGCATTGCAATGGAGTCTGGATAAAGTTAGTACAGACAACAAAAAATGGTTATTAGAATTACCACCAATGTTACGTCATAAAGATTGGTTAGCAGTACATGGCGCACCAATAGATCCAACATTTTTTAATGCTTATGTTTATGAAATGACTTATGAAGATAATTTAGATGAATTGCAAAAGAAGGAAATTCCGATTTGTTTTCATGGTCATACACATATACCCGGAGTTTATGGAAGATTAGGATCACGTTATGATAAACATTATACTGAAAAAAATATTGAATTGAAGCAGTTTAAACATGCCTTAATATGCCCGGGATCAGTTGGAATCCCGCGCGTTAAACCTTTAGATGCTGCTCAATTTGCTATTTATGATAAGGAACTAAAACAAGTTCAGTTTATTTCTTTGCTTTAGGGGCAAAGAGGTTCTAATTGTGGCAAAGCTTTACGTACAGAAGCCCATCCCATTCCTAAATTAGCTTTTTTAGTAGTAACTAATACTACTAAAGCATTGGGTTTTTCTGGTATCACTGCCATAAAATGATAAGTACCTTTAGTTGTCATTTGCACTTCTTCAATTAAATTAGTTTGCTTTTCACCTCCACGCATACTACCAAGCATATCTTCAATTGCTCTAATATTTTTACCTCGCATCATTTCCACAGCGGCAGCGGCAACAGCATCTAAATAAGAATTACTAAAATAAGGAATTGTATGGTGCATTCCTAATACTAAACCAGTAGTTAAATCAACTACCGCACAAGCTAAACTAGAATCAGTTTCTTGTACCACATAAGCGCAAATATCATTAATATTAGCCATTTTTATTTCTCCTATTAATTTACTAAATTTTTTAAATCTTTAGCGCATTTTTTAGAATGCGTCAATAACATGCCTAAAGCATTTTTTTGTGTTGTTAAACTAACTAGCACAACATCATCATTTATGTGCATAAATATAACAATTCCAAGTTCATTTTCAGAGATAATATTGTTACAAATTCCCATTTTTAATTCAGAGGTAATAGTATCTCCTAAAGACATAATACTACAGCCCATTGTAGCTAAACGTTCTAGTTCATAACTTCCGCGCTGTTCCATAGTAACCATATGTCCATCTACTGTTGCAACTAAAGCAGCGTGAACTGGATCACAATTTTCTAGCAATTGCTTTAAACCATCAGAAAATTGGCTAAGGATCTCTTGAGAAAACATGAATTATTACCTCTTAATTAAACTCTACCATAGCAGTTAATGCTTGTATCATCAAAATTGTATTTTCACGTTGTCGTGCATCTATTGAAAATATAGGTAATTGCAAACCCTCTTTGTGTAGATAATCATGATATTCTTGAATATTTGGACCCTGTTCAAGATCCCTTCTGGTAATACCTACTACTGTTGGAATATTATTAATATGATCCCTAAAATAATTAATAAAAAGTTCTAAATCTTTTAAAGGGTGGGAATTAGCATCATCAACTAAAATAATTAAACCCAAAGCACCTTTAATTAGAATGGGCCACATATACTGAAACCGTTCTTGACCGGGGGTTCCATAAAGTCTAAGTTTGTTTCCATCATCTAAAGTTAATTCGCCATAATCCATTGCAGCAGTTGTGGTTTTTTTACGTTGTGAATCTTCCCCGATTGTACGTACATCAGTATTAATAACTGGTATTTCACTTATAGCAGATATAGCGGTTGTCTTGCCTGCACCCATGCTGCCTGTAAAAACTAATTTAATTTCTTTCATGTCAGTTTATTTAAAATACTTTTAAAGATAGAATGCTGTTCAGAGGAATAACGAGATTCATTATTAGTGAGTATTTCACTATTATTTTTTTCTATTTCAACAAGTTGAGTTATAAAGCAAGCATTAAAAAAATTTACTACAGTTTCTATAGGAATTTGTGTTCTATCAGCAAGATTTCTAAGAGTAAGGCTTCGTCTGACCATAATCGCAGCAAGACGAATATGAGCAATTTCATGCACTAATATAGAAAAATCAGGCCATTGCTTTAATAATATTTTAGTTTCATCAACGGAAATACCGTCTAATAAACGGCCTTTTGAACTAGATAAAGTTGTTACCCATAAAAAACCTTCTATAGGATATTTATATAAATCTGATCTTGTCGCTATATCATCTGCCGCTAAGGTTTCGGTTTCAACTTGTGAAATTTCTGCTTCAAAAAATTTTAATTGCTCAGAATCTAAATGACGAAAATTAATATCAACTGTGCTAAAACAACTTTTTTGTTCAGGTAAAAAATATAAAGGAGCAAAGTTTGCAACCTTAATACATAGAGTTTCAGATTTAAGTAATACACCAGTTAAAAACAAGGAAGGATCAAAGACTTCGTTTGTTTCAACAATTGGTATTGCCTCAACAACTGGTATTGCCTCAACAACTGGTATTGCCTCAACAATTGGCTCCTTTTCAATTTCAATTTCAATTTCAACCTCATCATCAGATGAATAATTTTCAGAAACCAATTTTAGCAAAGATTTTAGTTTTTCTAATTGAACAGGCTTTTCTAAAAACCAAGGAGCATCTACAAGATTTTCATGTGCAAATGCAATTAATTGTTTATCAATATGATATTTTAACCAAAATTTCTTACCTTCAGCTTGCTCAATATCGACTAAAATTAAATCTGGATTTTGATCATTAAAATTCCAAAAAATATCTAAATCATCTGCTGCCATAGCTAACATAGCTATAAAAATAAATTTATCATCATTTTCAAGCGCATTAGTTGAAATATTCATTTTTTAAATCTCAATATTAACTCTCCATATAGCTTGTTTACTGCTATCAAAAGTTTGTGCTAAATACTTATAAGATTGTTTAGTGATAGGATGTACTGATTCTGGCGCAATTTCAGCTAATGGGTAAATTACAAAAGCATATTTTAATATTTCATCTTTTACAATAAAATCATCATATAATAAAATATCTAAATCTAAAGTACGCGCTGAAAAACGTTCACTAGTGCGTTGACGATTATTATCATCTTCAATTTGCTTTAAGTGATTAATTAGCTGATCTAGTTCCACTTCAGTATCAAAACCAACAACTAAATTATAAAAATTATCACCCTCAAAACCTACCGCTTCAGTTTCATAAACTGAAGATAATATTAGTTTATCATAATATTCGCGTAAAGTTCTAATGCTAGAACGTATATAGTGTAATGGTTCGATATTACTACCGATACTAATATATACTCGTGCCATTATGAAATTTTATCACCTCGTTCAATAATAATACCAACATCTCGTGAGGCACTTAAAGCACCTCGTTTATTTACTTGTAAACGTAGCCAAGGCACAGAAAATTCATTTAGCACGATTTCTGCAATACGTTCAGCCATTGTTTCAACTAATAAAAATTTACTTTCATTGACAAAATCAATCAAACGTTTAGATACAGCCTTATAATCAAGAGTATCATCAATATGATCACTAGCGGCAGCTTTACGAATATCAGTTGCCATTTCTAAATCAAGCACTATAGTTTGCTTGATTTTACGTTCCCAATCATAAATACCAATAACTGTTTCTATTTCTAATTCTCTAATAAAAATTATGTCCATATTTTTAACCTCATTTAAATAAAATTAGCATTTACCCTTTAAAATATTATATATTATTATTCAATTCAACTTATTTAACTTTTTACATTAAATCATGCCTAGATTTCGTATCCTGATCTTTTTTACAATTATAACAACGCTTATAATCTGGTTATTTTCTTCTAATCAGACAATAGAACCCATAACATCGCCACCCAATACGGTTATTAAACAGACGCAAAGCATATTAACAATTAATGATGGTGAACATAATGCTATAGTAAATGGATTAACATTTACACCAGATGGCAAGTATTTAGTATCTGCCGGTAATGATAAAGTAGTTCGTGTTTGGGATGCCTCAACAGCTAAGACAATTAGAACATTGCGTGGGCAAATAAGTTTGGGGCAAGATGGAGAAATTTATGCCTTAGCCTTATCTCCAGATGGCAAATGGTTAGCAACTGGTGGTTTATTTACAGGCACGAGTGAAGAAAAAATGGCTATTCGACTATATGATTTTGATAGTGGTGAACTTATTACTTTACTAACAGGACATCAAAATACTATACAATCTTTAGCCTTTTCTCCTAATAGCGAATTTATGATTTCCGGTAGCTCAGATCAAACAGCAATTCTATGGGATATAGAAACCAAAGAAAAACAACATATTTTAAATGGACATACCGGCAATATAAGTGCTGTTGCTTTTACATCAGATTCAAAGCGCGTAATCACCGCTGGTTATGATAAAACTATGCGTTTCTGGCAAGTAGATAATGGAGAATTACTGAAGATATTAAAAGGGCATAAAGAGAAAATAACTGCCGTGGTTATTTCTTCTAAATACATAGCTTCAGCTAGTTTGG
Organism: Candidatus Marithrix sp.; assembly: GCA_016744775.1. Lineage (GTDB taxonomy): Bacteria > Pseudomonadota > Gammaproteobacteria > Beggiatoales > Beggiatoaceae > Marithrix. The sequence goes on along the minus strand of JADGDS010000001.1, from coordinate 53,987 downwards.
ATAAAACTATTCGTTTATGGAGTGCTAAAAACGGTCGTTTTATTAAAACTTTTGCTAAATTAGATGATGGAGTTAGTAGTTTAGCTTTTAGTAAAAAAGGAAATTATTTAGTATCAGGAGGAACAACTACGCCTGTACATTGTCATGTTTGGTCAATCTCTAAATTTCGACATGTAGCCACCTATAAAGGACATAATAATAAAGTTTCAGCAATAGCTATCAGCCCTAATGGCGAACAAGTTGCCAGTGTTGGTGGTAATAAATATGCAATTGATCTATGGAATTTAACTGATGCTAAGCATATAACAAGCTTAGGTGGAGCTAATTCTAATATTTGGAGTGTCGGTTTTTCCAGTCAACATAATGCAATTGCTTGGGGTAAAAAACTTGATCATAAAAATATTAATCAACGTGGAGTCTTAGAATATAGTCTCAGCCTACCAAAATTTACTGCTGAAGCCACAATCGGTATTCCTAGAAAAATTCCTAAACCTAGTAAAAAGAACAAAGACAACTGGGATTTTATTCAAGCCCAAGATAAATGGTCTGATTGGTCACTTTATCGCCGCCCGGGCGGAAAATATGGTTATTTTTCCATTCTGGATATTAATCATAACAATATTACTCAAGTAAGCATTAAACGAGGCATGACTAATGGTTATCGTCATCTAGCCTATAGTTTTACCCCAGATGGAAACAATATTATCAGTGCTGGAGCCAATGGTGTTATTGCGATTTATAATCGCAACGGTAAAAAATTAGGCAATTATATTGGACATATAGGCAACGTGCGGGCAATTGCAATTTCAGCAGATGGTCGTTTTTTAGTATCAGGCGGTGAAGATGGTACGGTGCGACTTTGGAATTTAAAAACTTACGAAAATATCTTAACCCTATATCATGAAAAAGAATGGATAGCTTGGCTACCAACTGGTCATTATATTAGTTCAGCTACTGGAGATAAATTAATCGGTTGGCAGATTAATAACGGCATAGATAAAGCCGCTGATTATGTAGAAGCCAGTCAATTATATAAACATCTGTATCGCCCAGATATAGTTAGCAAAGCCATTCGCACTCTGAACCATGTTAAAGATGATGAATTTCAAATCAGCCAATTAAATGAATCGCAACCACCGCAATTTCAAATTATATCTAGTGCAAACTCTGGAAAAGAAGTTTCAGTAGAATTAGCCTTTGATGCTAGTGAAAGCCCAGTTCAAACATTGGATGTATATGTCAATGATCGTTTAGTCAAATCATTAAATGATCTCGCCTTAGAACAAGAAGATTATCAAAAAACTTTAACTATTCCTGTAGAAGAATCAGGCATTAATAATCTACAATTAACTGCAAACAATGATATTGGTAGCACCACGCAAAATATGCAAATTGAATCATCACAAAAATCTAAACAAGGAGATTTATATTTATTAGTTATTGGTGTAGGCAGTTATATTGATTATTTACATTATTTAAAATCAGCGGCAACCGATGCAGTTGCTATCTACCAAAATTTTACTGATCAACAAACTAAAACTTATAATACCGTTCATGGCATATTACTAACAAATGGTGTCAAAGATCCTACTAAAGACAATATAACAGATGGGCTAGAATTATTTAAAAAGGCTGGTAGCAATGATACTGTTATATTCTTTTTTACCGGTTATGGGCTTAATCAAGAAGGCAAATCTTATATTTTACCTAGCGACGCTAAAATATTAAGTAAAAAATGGCAGACTTCTACAATATTAGATTGGCAAATTGTACAAAAGGCTTTGGCAGAAGCGCGAGGCAGAAGAATATTATTCATTGATAGTAATCATATTCAAAACAGCTTTAATCCACGTTTATTGAAAGATGCGGCAAATGCTAATATTGCAGTTATCAGCTCCACTAATCGTGACACGATTACACAAAAAATAGATCGATTAAGTCATGGAATTTTTACACATAGCATACTTAGAACCTTAAACAAACCATATGCGGATACCAATAAGGATAATTTAATTGAACTTCATGAGTTAAGTAATTATATATCTAAGCGCACAGAGGAGTTAAGCAATGGAAAGCAAACACCGATGTTATACATACCCAAGGGTATGAACAATTTTGTAATACTAAAAAGGTAAATATAGATATGGCGGATCGTCACAGTATTATGGTAAAAGAAATTGATTTAATTCAATCAGTTATTAATAGAATGGCACATACATCCTTTTTAATTAAAGGTTGGGCTATTAGCGTAATGGGCTTCATTTTTGCCTTACAATCGAACAAGGATATAATGTTTGTTGCGGTAATACCAATACTGTTATTCTGGATTTTAGACACTTACTTCTTACAACAAGAGAGACTGTATAGAAAACTATATACATGGGTAATTAAAAATCGTATGACAGATGATAGTCATATCTATAGCTTAAATGCGACTAGATTTGAAAAATCACCTTATAAAGATGTAATGTTTTCTATAACACTTGGACCTTTTTATGGTGGGGGTATTATTTTAGTGCTTTTAGCCTCTGTGATCGCACAAGGATTATAGCTAAGATTTAGAGCTTCTGATATTTCTGTCAGATTAGTTGATGTTGTAAACAATTCTTCTGGAATATGAATTCCTAAAGAATAAGGTGATTCAGGTAAAATTTGATGACCAAGAACTGCCAAGCTTGCAACATCAGCCTTTTTAGAACCACAAACTTTTTTTGTAGATTCAACAGTAGAAGTTAAAAAATTTCTAGGTAAGACGCTGAAATTATTTTTAAGTTCATACTCATGCGCGTTAATTTCAATTTGACCATCAATAGCCTTGTCTGATGAAGCGGTTATAATACTATTGCCAGAACCAATAAAATTCTCAGCAAAAATCCTAATATTACCCCCATTACCTTCATAAGCATTAGCACGCAATTGACTATTATTAAGGATTACAAATTCTGGTTTGCCGCTAATGTTTATATTTCCACCATCGCCATGAGCTTCTGCGGTGATACGGCTATTATCAGATAAATATAAACGATCTGTAACGGTGAATGTAATATTGCCTCCACTGGTGTTGAATGATTGAGTTGTGATGCCGCTATTATTAGAAAATGAGGCTGTTTTTGTAGTTATAGTTATATTTCCAGCATTGCCTTTAGCTTTTGCGACAATAGCACTATTATTAGATAAATCTAAGCTATCTGTGACGGTGAATGTAATATTGCCTCCATTGCTTGTTACTGATTCAGTAGTTATGCCGCTATCATTAGAAAATGAAGCAGTGTTTGTAGTAATATTTATTGAACCAGCATCTGCGCTACCACTAGATAAGGCACTTATAAATCCTCCATTAAATAGAGAAATATTTTCATTAGCATTAATAATAATATTGCCAGCCTTACCATCACCTTTAGTGCCTGAACTAATAATACTCTGATCTAATTTTAAAGTATTAAGCGTTAAATCAATCTTTCCAGCCTTACCACTTTCTTCTGTCGCAGTTTGTATTAAACCTTGTTGCATTTCTATGTTAGACGCATTAATAATAATTTTTCCTCCTTCACCTGCACCAAAAGTATTACTATTCATGACACTGAAACCACTTAATGTTAAATCCTTTGCTTGAATTTTAATATTTCCTCCTTGCTTTGTTCCTCCATTATCAGTTGTAATTCTAGCCCCATTGGTTAAATTCATATTGCCATCTATAAATATATCAATACCTAATCCATCCTCATTGCCATAAGTATCAGCAAATATCCAAGCCTTATCAGATATAAATTTACCAGCGCGTATAAATATTTGCCCTGCTCCAGCAGATTTTGAATCACTGTCACTAACATCAAGATTAGCAATTGGATTTATTTCATTTAAAACTGGACGCCATTCTGATAATTGTGATAATTCTATTTTTCCCAATTTTTCAAATGAGTTCAAAATAAAATCAGATGATGTTGGAATCACTTCACCACTGCTAGCTACTGATGCTAGATTAATTCTTCCACTTTCCGCAAACAAAAAACTATCTTTGATAAATAAATCACCACCGATTATGGATATAGTTTGTTTTGGAAAAGCTATCATCACACTACCTTCAAGTGTGATTGAACTAGGAGCTTTTAAAAAACCAAAAGCTTCTGGAGCCGCGACTGTTAATAAAGATTCTTGTGGATGACTAGCTGAAAATTTTCCAGTATTTTCTAGTCGTAAGTAATCAGCAGTGCTAGCATGAAATGAACCGTTAATAGATAAACTAGCATTTTTACCAAATACAATTCCATTAGGATTTAATAGATATAAATTAGCGTCAGAACTAATTTTTCCATCAATCCAAGAAGATTCATTGCTGGTAATTCGCGCCAGAATATTTGTTACGGAAGAAGAACTACTAAAAGTAGCAGTTTGTCCAGTTTTGATATTAAAGGTTTGAAAACTATGAAATAAATTATTGCCAACTTGTAAACCTAATTGTTCATTAATCACAAAATCAGGACCTATTAAATGGCTTCTTTGCCCAATAGTGCCGTCGGTTATAATCTCTGCATAGAGTTTAGAATTTAATATTAATATGATTAGAATAAAATATTTTTTCATATTAATATTATTGTCAATCCAACTACATTAGTCAATTAATTATAAAATAGTACAACTAATTTACGGAATAAACGAATTATTTACAATTCATATCAAGCTACGGTTATTTGACTAAAAAAATTCGTTTATTCCGTAAATTCGTTGTACTATTTATTATTTTATGGATATATTAGAATACGCCATTACCACCATCTTATATAAAAGATATAAGTCCATATTGAATAAGCACGACGAGTATTATCTTTCTTAACTACAATTTTAAATCTATTAAAGCTTGGTGGTGTATTTGTTGGTGTATTTAAATAAGAAACAATTCTAATTTCAATATCCTTCTTTACCTTCTTTTTATCTATTATTTCATTACCATCTACTTTAAGAATAGTAGTTTTAAGTGGAATTGATACTACTGTATCAGTATGTACAGCGTTAGTATCATTCTCCAAATCAGGTACATTTGGATCATTAATCACCGATACTGATGTAACATTAGTACTAGGTGTATAAGTACCTAAAAAATTTTGATAATCACTGCCGCTAACCCATGTCTGAGATGAAGACCATGTTCTAAACATATTATTAACACCAGTATAATTACATGGAGTTCCTGAACAAGTTATTGCAGTTGAATCTAAAACTTCCACCAGCGGCTGTGCTAACATCAATGCCCCTTCCATAATTTCATCAAAATTATCGCTAGTACTTCTTAAAGTTCTAGTATCTGAAGAAGATTTCAGTTCAGTTTTAAGTTCTCTAATGAATGGTTTGATCAGTTCTAAGGAATTATTAACATGTTGTTGTATAGTCAAATATTTCTTAAAAGATTCAAGCTCCATGTCATTAATTTTTCCATCATTGCGGAATGCACAGGATACTTTAGGAAATCCTTTTGATTCATTAGCCTTCAAAATTGAAAATTGTGCTACTACTGATAAACCAAAAGCTTTTATTTCAACTGTAAATTTTGAATCATCCTTTTTTTGAAAAAAATTACCATCAATTTTGATGCGTTCATAGCTAACAGTATCTAAAACGGCTTGAGGAAGTAACTGACCATTTTGTGCATAAATAACTCCTAAAACTGCGGTTATAAAAGCTAATATCAGTGGCTCTTTTTTGACGGTTCCAGATTCTACAATCGGATTAATCTGAGAAATACATTCAACACCTACAGTAGTAGGCAAAATATTTTTTTGCAAAATAACCGTATCAGAAGAATGTTGTTCAGAATACAACAACCCAGTAAATTGTGTGGCTTCTTTATCGAATTTGACTATACCATCCAATCCAAGCGGCGTTAAATTCCAATCATCATTCTCGTGAGCCCCTACAATTGAAGTACTAAACAAACTAATACCTAAAATACTGCCAATGATTTTTTTCATAGTAATCCTCCAAAAATAATTAAATTCTATGCCTAGAAGCCCCCTAACCCCCTAAAGGGGGAAATTCTTAACTTAATGACATTCCCCCCTTTAGGGGGGTTAGGGGGGCTTAGCACATACAAATAACAAGTCTTTATTAACATTTATAAGCTTAAATATAATAGACGGACACGAGACTAAATTTTGCCAAAATTTTTTATAAAAACTTCATTATAATAACCCACGTTATCACAACCGAGGTTATTATAATGAAGTTCTACAATAGAAAAAATGAGATAAAACTATTAAAAAATGCTGATTCTCACAAAGATAAAAGAGCAATTTTTACTATGATTATCGGTAGAAGAAGAGTTGGAAAAACTGCTTTATCCTTACAAGCTACCAAAAATATCAAAACCCTTTATTTTTTTGTCGCTAAAAAAAATGAAGCACTGCTTTGTGAAGAATTTGTTTTAGAAATTAAATCAAAACTAAATATTCCTATCTTTGGAACTATTAATAAATTTGAACAACTTTTTGCATATCTTTTAGACATTTCAAAAACTACCCCCTTTACACTTATTATTGATGAGTTTCAAGAATTTTTAAAAATCAATCCATCTATATATTCATCAATACAAAAATTATGGGATATAAACAAAGATAATGCAAAACTGCATTTAATAGCTTGTGGTTCTATCTATTCACTTATGAAAAAGATATTTGAAGATAAAAATGAACCACTATTTGGTAGGATTGATTTTAAGATAGATTTAAAACCATTAAAAGTTGAGGTTTTAAAAGAAATTTTAGAAGATTATAATAGTTACTCAAATCAAAATTTACTTGATTTTTATATTTTTACAGGTGGTATTGCAAAATATATTGAATTGCTTGTACTTTATGAAGCATTTGATTTTGATAAAATCATTGATAGCATTTTTTCATCTAATTCACTATTTTTAAATGAGGGTAAAAATAGGCTGATTGAAGAATTTGGTAAAGAATATGGGATATATTTCTCTATTCTGTCTCTAATTGCTTCATCAAAAACATCAAAAAAAGAGATTGAATCAGTATTACAAAAAAATATTTCAGGGCATTTATATAGATTAGAAAATGATTACAATATCATAAAAAGTATCAAACCAATAGTTGCAAAACCAAATTCAAAAGTGCAAAAATATGAAATTGTCGATAATTTTTTACTATTTTGGTTTAGGTTTATCTATAAATATCAATCTTTAATAGAGTTAGAAAATTTTGAAACATTAAAAACTATTGTCTATAGGGATTTTTCCACATTTAGTGGTAAGCTTTTGGAAAAGTTACATATAGAAATACTAAAATCGACAAACAAATACACAGAAATTGGCTCATATTGGGAAAGAGGTAATTTAAATGAAATTGATATTGTAGCTATTGATAGTATAAATAAAAAATTGCTTATATGTGAAGTAAAAATTAATCCTAAAAAGTTAAATAAACAAAAACTTATATTAAAATCTGTGAATTTAGTTAAAAACTATAATGATTATGATATAGAATATAGGCTTTTGAGTCTTGATAATTTAAAATGCTACCACTAGTCAAACCACATATTGCCGCTATGTCGGCTTATTCGCCACCTTGGAGCAACTTAGATAGAAAACAATATTTACGTTTAGACTTAAACGAAAATACTCAAGCTCCACCAGAATGTGTCAGTGCCGCTCTGAAAAATTTGATTGATGATCAACATTTACAAATGTACCCAGATTACAGTAGCTTTTTACCCAAACTGTGTCAATATGTTGATGTAGAAGCAGAAAGTTTAATTATTACTAATGGTTCTGATCAAGCAATTGAAATTATTTTAAGAGCATATTTAGCACAAGGTGATGCTATGCTCATTGCTCAACCTGAATTCCCTATTTTTACTCAGGTTGCTAAAGTGATTGGTGCCGAAGTACAAACGGTACCTTATAATTCAGATATGAGTTTTCCTTTTGAACAGTTTCTAAAAGCGGTACATCCAAATACTAAGTTAATTATTTTAATAAACCCTAATAATCCTACAGGTACTGCTTTAACACTGGAACAAATCGAAACCATTCTGGCAGAGAATCCCACATTGCCGGTAGTGGTAGATGAAGCATATTTTGAATTTACAGGGCTAACATGCAAACCTTTATTAGAACGATATAACAACTTAATTATTATTAGGACATTTTCAAAAGCATTTGCAATGGCGGGTTTACGTTTAGGGTACATGTTTGCTCACCAAGATATTATTTCTCAATTTTATAAGATTCGCGCCCCATTTGATGTAAATAGTTGCGCACTAGCGGCAGCAGAAGCTCAGCTAGAACATCCTACTGCATGGAAACAATATGTAAATGAAGTAATGACGCAATCAAAACCATTACTAGAGAAATTTTTGAAGGAACATAAAATAGACTACCATACCGGTGCCGCTAATTTTATGTTAGTTAAACCAAAAAATAGAGATGAAAGCGTCAACCATTTAAAACAACAAGGTATCTTAGTACGCCCAATGATAGCACCGGGCATTAAAGATACATTTAGAGTAACTATTGGAACCTTAAAGGATACTGAACGCTTTATGAAGTCATTTAGATTTTAATGCCTTTGCATGATAGGCAATATGCTCACCAATAAAGCTAGCAATAAAATGATAACTGTGATCATACCCATCCTGCATCCGTATGGTCACACTTTGATTTGCCTTGTCGCAAGCAGCTTGGAAATTCTCTGGTAATAACTGTTTTTCATCATAAAACTCATCCGCTGTACCTTGATCAATTAGAATATCCGAAACTTTTGCACCTGCTTCAACCAAACTGGTGGCATCATAGGCTTGCCAAGCCTTGGTGTCATCACCTAAGTAAGTATTCAAACAAGCTTTGCCCCAACTGCCATGAATCGGATTACAAATCGGTGCAAATGCAGAAACTGACTGATAACTATCAGGATTTTTCAATGCACAGATTAATGCACCATGTCCGCCCATTGAATGCCCAGAAATAGACTTCATGCCTGCTATCAATGGTAAATTCCTTTCCAACAATGCAGGTAATTCCTTAGTAACATAATCATACATCTGATAATTATTTTTCCAAGGTGATTGTGTAGAATTAACATAGAATCCTGCACCTGTACCTATATCATAACGATCTTCATCAGCAACATCATCGCCACGTGGACTTGTATCCGGGAAAATCAAGGCTATACCCTGTTCAGAAGCATAACGTTGTGCCCCCGCTTTCACACGTACATTATCATCAGTACATGTAAGTCCAGATAACCAATACAAAGCTGGAACCTTGCCTGATTCTGCCTGTGGTGGTAAATAAACTGAAAATGTCATTTCACAATCACATACATCAGATTGATGAGTGTAACGGTTTAAATAACCACCAAACTCTTTAATACTTTCAATAATTTTCATATTTAAAAGATAATAACAGAACGAATGCTTTCGCCACTGTGCATTAAATCAAATGCCCGATTTATATCTTCCAAAGGCATAGTATGTGTTACCAAACTATCCAATTCAATTTGTCCAGACATATAACGATCAACATAACCCGGTAATTCAGTTCTACCCTTTACACCACCAAAAGCTGTACCTTTCCAAGTACGTCCAACAACCAAATTAAACGGTCGTGTAGCTATTTCCTGCCCAGCTCCAGCAACACCTATGACGGTAGAAACACCCCAACCCATGTGTGTACATTCCAAGGCATCGCGCATCACATGAACATTACCAATACATTCAAAGGAATAATCTGGACCACCGTTATAGCTGTCTTGCATATATTCGACAAATGAACCATTTATTTCATTTGGATTAATAAAATCAGTTGCACCAAGTTGTTTAGCAAATTCAAACTTGTCTGGATTAATATCAATAGCAATAATACGTTCAGCACCAGCCATTACTGCGCCTTGAATACATGATAAACCAATACCACCTAAACCAAACACAGCAACAGTTGAACCCGGTTCTACTTTAGCAGTATTCAACACCGCGCCAATACCAGTAGTAACACCACATCCTAACAAGCAAACCTTATCCAACGGTGCCTCTTTATTAATTTTTGCCAGCGCGATTTCAGGAACAACTGTGTATTCGGCAAAAGTCGAACAACCCATATAATGGTAAATATCCTTACCATTTTGTGAGAATCGCCGCGTACCATCAGGCATATAACCAGTCCAAACAGTTCCGGCTATGGATTGACACAAATTACTTTTAGTAGAATTACAATAATCACAATCACCACATTCAGGAATATAAAGAGGAATGACATGATCACCAACTTTAAGATCCTTAACACCCGGACCAATTTCGACCACTTCACAACCACCTTCATGCCCAAGAATACAAGGAAAAGAAGCTTCAGGATCATCACCCGAAAGAGTAAAAGCATCGGTATGACAAACACCCGAAGCGACAACTTTTAATAAAACTTCCCCATATTTTGGACCCATAACATCTACTTCTTCAATGATAAGTGGTTTTTTAGGTTCCCATGCTACTGCTGCTTTTGCTTTCATAAGTTTTCAAATATATATGACGATAAGAGAATATTAGCATAATTGAATTGGAATTTTGCATAGTATTACTTTATAATGGATTAATGAACATATTAATTGAAGATAAATTACCAGCATCTTTGCTATTAGGTGAAGATAATCAAACAATTAGTGAGACTAATTTCTATGGTGATCAAGCAATCACTTTAACAAAGGATGCTTATATTCGTTTTAGTTTAACTCCTAATAGTGATGTTATTATAAAACCTCTAATTTTACCATAAATATCATCACCTAGAGTTAGTATTGTTATACCAGTATTTAATAAAGTGCAATTACTAAAGGCGAATTTATCTTGTTTTTAAATATGATCAACTTGATAGATGACGATCCTAAGATTGGAATTACTGGCTCAAAGCTAATTTATCCAGATGGACGTTTACAAGAAGCAGGCGGAATTTGACTATTGCTCAGGCGCAAGTTTAATGATTAGACAAGACTTGTGGCATCAACTGGGAGGTTTTGATATGCGTTATGCGCCCGCTTATTACGAAGACACTTACTTATGTTTTGCAGCGCGTGATGCTGATTATAAAGTCTTTTATTGTCACAACTCTGAAGTCATACACCATGAAGGTATTACTGCTGGAACAGATATAAGCAGTGGATATAAAGCTTATCAAGCGATTAATAAGAAAAAATTTCAAGCTAAATGGTGGAATGTTTTATCAACAAACCACCCTGCTGCTCCTCCACAAACTTCTCCTGAAATTGCGGCTTTTAGATTCATGGCGGCTACTAATAGCAGTTAATTATTAGTAGTGAATTATGTAATCTAATGTGATATAATATTAAAAATAAACCTACATATATATTTGGAATATATGGATATTTTTCTTTAATTTTTCTTGGCTAAAGCATTCACTATGACAACACAATATCCCTTGGTCTCATTGATTGTTCGTACTAAAGACCGTCCTAAGTTTCTACAGCAAGCATTGAACAGTATTGCCGCGCAAACATACACCAATATAGAGGTTATTTTAGTCAATGATGGGGGGTGTGATTTAGATATTGCTGCGTTGGAACAATTACTTTTTCCGGTGTCTTTGTTTTATATAAAAAATGAAGTGTCACAAGGGCGTTCTGTGGCAGCTAATTTGGCTTTAGATAATACTGGTGGGCAATATGTTGGTTTTTTAGATGATGATGATGTGCTTTTAACCGATCATTTGACCACACTTGTGACGTTTTTGGAGCAAAGCGATTATTTAATTGCTTATACCAATGTTGAAGAATATAAAAAATCTTTTGATGTAAAAACAAATTATTATCATAGCAATTTATTAAATACCTATAGTAAAGACTTCCAAGCAACTGAGCTATTGTTTTATAACTATATTCCTTTTAATGCACTGTTATTCAATGTCCGTATTTTTGATGAAAAACGTTTAGATGTAGATTTAGAATTGTATGAAGATTGGGATATTTTAATTCGTTTGTCGCTTGAACACTCTTTTTTTCATATTGATAAGGTGACGGCGCATTATAATAAATGGAGTGATGATTTACAGATTAATAATTTAAGCCAAGTTGAAACTATGCAAACCAATCAGGCTTTTATTATTAAACGTTATATGGATCATATTCCTGCGGTGTTTTTACGTAATTTGTGGTCTGAGCATTTGTCTTCGTTGCAGTCTATTCAATCATTGAAACAAGAAAGCCATAAATTACAGGGCATTATTGATGATAGACAGCAACTGATTAATGAAATGGAAGCCAATGTTGAGAAAATAATCAAGGAAAAAGATGATTATTTTAGACAGCATGTCGATCAGCTTAATCAGCACTCTCAAGCTGAATTTGAGAAAATAACCAAAGAAAAAGATGATTATTTTAGACAGCACGTCGATCAGCTTAATCAGCACTCTCAAGCTGAATTTGAGAAATATCAAGCTGAAATTGAAAAATATCAAGCTGAAATTAAGAAAATAATCGAGGAAAAAGATGATTATTTTAGACAGCATGTCGATCAGCTTAATCAGCAATATCAAGCTAAATTTGAAAAGTTAAACAAACAATATGCTACTGAACTAGATAAAAATTATGCATTAATTAATGAATATTTACAGATTAATGGTGAATGTAAAAGAAAAATAGCGCAAATACAGAAAGAAAAACAGGCATTATCAGTTCAATATGATGATAAAATTCATCTATTATCTAATGAAGTAACACACTTATCTGAACAGTTGATACAAAAATCGGCTGAAATTGAACATAAAGTAGAAGATGCACAAAAATTACAAAGTCATGTAGATTATCTTGAAACAGAGATTCAGCAAATACAAAGTAATGCAGATCATTTTGAAACGGAAATTCAGCAAATTCATCTCAGTTTAGCTTGGCGTATTGTTAATCGACTGAGAAAAATGTTGATTGCCTTGTTTCCTGACGGCTCATTACGCTATAAATGGTATTTTTCTATTCGACATGCAATAGGAAAACTGATTCGTTTAGCGATCAAAAGCAAGTAAAATGAACAATTCTAATAATAGTATTATTTTAATATCACATGATTTTCATCGCGCGGGCGCACAAATTAACTTGCTGCAAACTGGCAAAAATTTGCGTGATCACTATGACAAACACGTTATTTTTGTAGCGATTAGAGACGGCAATTATCGTGCTGAATTTGAAAAAATAAGCCATGAAGTTTACCCGCTAATGCCCAGCAATGCCGAACCCTTTACTTTTACTGATGCGGTGCGGGATTTATTTCAACAGTTTTTAAGCCGGGGGATCAACCAATGTATTTGTAACACGGTGGTAACCGGCTTGCTGGCTCCCTTGTTGAAAGAATACAACTTTCATTTTGTCAATTTGATTCATGAATTGCCAGTGAGTGTGAATATTTATAATTTTCATCAAGGGGTTCAGTCAATAAAAACCTATGGTAAGCAAATCGTTTTTTCTTCTGAATATACCCGCAACTCTTATATTAATAATTATGGTTATGATGCTGCAAAAACTTTGGTGAAAGCACAAGGCTGTTATTTTTCCAACCCTTGGTTTAGTCATAAAGACAGTCACAATAAAGCATTAAAGAAGAAAAAACAAGCCAGAAAACAACTGAGAAAACAACTTTTTTTAAGTCAACAATCCATTATAATTTTAACTTGTGGGCATCTTTACTTTCGCAAAGGCCCAGATGTATTTTTAGATTTAGCCAAAAAAATTCTCCAAGACAAAAAAAATATCAACTACCATTTTGTTTGGTTAGGCGGACATGAATTTGAAGCCCTTAATTGGTTTGACCATGATAAACAAAAAATGGGGATTGAAAATAATGTTCATTATGTTGATTTTGTTGATGATCCATCTTTGTTTTATGCGGGGGCAGATTGTTTTGTTTTAACGGCTAGAGAAGACCCATTTCCCACAGTGGTAATGGAGGCTATGGACAATGGTACACCCGCTATTGCCTTTTATGAAGCAGGCGGGATTCCAGAGTTATTGACAGATGGTTGTGGTCGCTGTGTGCCATTTTTAGACACGCAAGCTATGGCAGATAATGTTTTAGATTTGATGCAAGATAAGACCACTTACCAAAACATTGTCCAAAAAGCCAAACATAGAGTAGTCTCAGAGTATGATTTTACTGATTATATAGGCTATATACTCAATTTATTAGATCAACAAGCCCAGCCTGATGAGATAATTGAAGCAGATTGTAATATCAACGTAGCCAATCGAATATCCCAGCCTTATATCAAAAACCTATTAGCCCCAGATAAAAAAGATCCGCAATATAGTGATTATATATCCCATGATAAGCTGACAACGGATATAAAAATGTTGGCCTTTTTCCTACCCCAATTCCATCCCATTCCAGAAAATGACGAATGGTGGGGCAAAGGCTTTACCGAATGGAGCAATGTCACAAAAGCAGTGCCCCAATTTATTGGACATTATCAACCTAAATTACCAGCAGAACTGGGGTTTTATGATTTGCGAATGCCTGAAATAACCGAAAAACAAGTTGCCTTGGCGAAAAACTATGGCATTTCCGGTTTCTGCTTTTACTATTATTGGTTTAGTGGTCGGCGAATTTTAGAAAAACCTGTGGATTTAATGCTGGCAAATAAAAACTGGGATATGCCTTTTTGTCTTTGCTGGGCGAATGAAAGCTGGTCACGGCGCTGGGATGGTTCAGAAGAAAGTATTTTGTTAGAACAAAAATATACTCCGGAAGATGATATACAATTTATTCAAGACTTAGCTGTATATCTTCAAGACAGCCGTTATATTCGCATTGACGACAAACCATTAGTAATCATTTATCGTCCCGATCTCTTGCCAGAACCAAAACACATGGCAAAAACTTGGCGCAACTGGTGTCGTGAACATGGCATCGGCGAAATTTACTTGTGCAATGTCCATTCATTCGACCATGTAGATCCCCAAAGTATTGGCTATGATGCATGTATTGAATTTCCACCCAATCAATTTCCGATGGATAAATACAATCATAATGTTGATTTAATTAATAAAGACTATAGTGGAAAAGTGTATAATTACCCACAATTGCTCGACATGGCCTACCAATACCAAACGCCTGATTTTATTCGTTTTCGTGGCATTACTCCGGGGTGGGACAATGAAGCGCGACGCATGGGACGCGGTACTTCTTTTATCAACAACCGACCCGATACTTACAAACAATGGTTAAACCACCTGTGCCATTACACCCAAGAACAATTACCCGAAAACAAACAATATATTTTTGTCAACGCCTGGAATGAATGGGCCGAAGGGGCATATCTTGAGCCAGACAATAAATTCGGTTACGCCTTTTTAGAGGCCACTTATCAGGTTTTGAGTAAATTTGACAACAAAAAACAACGACTAATTCAACAAAGCCAAGTACAAAACAAGACAAAAAATAAAATCGCTGTTATCGTACACCTTTTTTACTTTGACTTATGGGATGAAATCAAAAGCTATTTAGCTAATATTAAACCAAAATGGGATTTATATATTTCTTTAGGTGAACACTTAAGCATTGAAAATGTTAAGCAAATTTTAACCGCCTATCCTGATGCCCATCTCTATAGTTTAGAAAATAGTGGTCGTGATATTTATCCGTTTTTACATATTTTCCAACAAATAAAACACTTATATTATACCTGTATTTGCAAACTTCATTCTAAAAAATCAACCCATACTGATGTTGGTGACAGCTGGCGACAAAATATTTACCGTGAATTATTGGGCAGTGGTAAAAGAATCAATAAGATTATTGACCATTTTGAACAACACCCTGAAACCGGCATTATTTCACCGAAAAATTACTTAATATTATTGTCTGATTGCTGGGGCTTTAATGAAGAACTGGCAGAAAAAAATAAATTTTACATGAACCTATTTTTAGAACAAATATCCACCACTATACAGCCATACGAACGTTTTATAACTGGCTCAATGTTCTGGTTTCGTCCCCAAGCCCTTTACCAACTGTTGGCTTTCAATCTCAGTCGTAAAGATTATCCGCCAGAACAAGGACAAATTGATGGAACAATCATGCACGGGCTAGAAAGAATTATTAGCCTGTGTGCCCATAATGATGGATTTTTAACCCTAGAAAGCGACCAATTAGAAGAAACTCACCATGCACAAAGAATTTGAGAACGCCTTAGCCGCCATTGAAGCAAAAATTACCAATTTAAACCCACAAGAAATTCAACAAGCCTTTGCTTATATTCCCTTGGATATTTTTGCAGAATTGCAACTTGAACGTCCATCGGCTTATCCTAATATTGTGCAATGGCTGCCCGAAATGCCCTCTGCTGATGTACAAATAGATTGGACAGGCAGTGCCAATCATGTATTGATGGACCAAACACTAAGCTTCATAAAAACCATTATCAGCACTTACCACGAAATCACTAGCAAACCCATAAGCAGCAGAACAATCTTAGACTTTGGTTGTGGCTGGGGGCGCATTATTCGCCTGCTATGCAAATATGTCCCTGTAGATAAGATTTATGGTGTAGATCCGTGGTCTCAATCAATTGAAATTTGTCAACAAACTAGGGTACCGGGCCATTTATTCATATCCGACTACCTACCCAGAACCTTACCAACCCCAGAGGGTTTAAAGTTTGATTTTATCATGGCTTTCTCTGTATTCACCCATCTGTCTGAAAAAGTGACAAAAATTTGTGCCAACACTTTGCGTGACCACCTCAGCGATAACGGCATTCTTGCCATCACCATAAGACCAATAGAATACTGGGACTTTGCCCTCAATCTTGAAAATTATGGTTTTAGCCATTCATACATTGATGAATTAAAAGCTGCCCACAAACAAAAAGGCTTTGCTTTTGCCCCCCACAATCGGGAAAAAATTGAAGGTGAAGTCACCTATGGTGACACTTCAATGTCATTGCAATATATCAAGGACAATTTTATTGGTTTAGATATCGTGAGAGTGGAATATAATAAAGTTGATTCATTACAACTAATAGTATTTTTACAAAAAGCATAACATTTTTTTTATGTACATAGAAAGCAAACTATTTTTACCGGGCTTACATGCGTTACGTGGACTTGCCGCAACTGCGACTATATTATTCCATTTACACCTAATGCAACCTATTTTTAAAGTAGAATATTTATCCTTTGTTAATAGTTTCGGCTTAGGTGTTACACTATTTTTTATGCTCAGTTGCTTTTCCTTATTCCATTCCACACATACTAAAACTCATCAAAACAACTGGTTATTTGTCTATGTTATAAAACGCATATTCAGAATATATCCGCTGTTTTTATTGATGATAGTGGTGCATCTGATTTTACATTATATAATGTATGACAAAGTCTATAATTTTGCGGAAATTATCAGTAATGTATTAATAGTTTATCAATTTTATCCCGGGCAGCATACTAGTTTTGTTTGGGCTGGCTGGACAATTGGTGTGGAAGTAACTTTTTATTGCCTTTTTCCATTTTTATTAGTAATATCCCAAAAAATCATATTTTGGTTGCTTTTGTTTATTATTACAATGTTGTTATCAAGAGACATTCCACAATTAGTTGCACAATTAAATCTTGATACTTCCTATGGTTATATGAGCTTTCCAAGAGAATTGTTTGTTTTTATAGGTGGAGGCTTATTATATTTAATTGCCAATCGCTACCCAATCAATAGAAAGATTGCAATATTATTATTAGCAGTATTTATAATAACTATTGTATTATATAAATATGCAGTGCATAACAAGTTTTTTCTCAAACCTGATGATGTATTATTCTTTAATGTCTTATTGCTGGGCATATTGATATACACGCTATATAAAAGCAAAATTTTATTCAATCGTTTTACAAAATTTCTTGGCGAAGCTAGTTACACCATTTATCTCTTACATCCTATAGTCATAGCAATTTTAAAACCTTACTTAACAAGTATTTATGATCTACAACTTCCTGTAGATATAGCATTTTTAATTTGCTTTTTAATTGTTTTTAGCATTGTTTGTGTAATTGCTTATATTATTAATAGCTATTTTGAAATTCCAATTTATCGTTATGGAGTGCAATTAGCTAAATCCAAAGAAACTACCTAATTATCACATATATTACTGATCAAAGAGTATTGGCAATGGCATTAAAATTATTTATTTTTAACTAAACATGTCACATAAACCTTTAAAAACCCGTCGCCGTACAATGAGCCATAAATCTACACAAATTGCCATAATCATCCGTACCAAAGATCATCCCGACTTACTTACTAGTTGTTTGCAAACATTGATAGATCAAAAACTATTACCAGATGAAGTCATTATTATCAATGATGGTGGTGTATTTGTATCTTATTTACGCTATGGAGCAGGTATGAAAGGCAAATTAGGGCAAGCTTTATCATCAGGATTACCAGTGGTAAGTACAACTATTGGCGCAGAAGGAATGGGATTAGTAGATGCAGTATGTAGTTTATAAACAGACTCAGTGCTGTGGGAAAAATTATCGCACCAAGGTAGAGATTATATTGAAGAACGCTATGGTGAAACCGCAGTACGTAATCAATTAAAAGATTTATTGCCATAAACAATGAAATTGATGATGATATATATTATAATAAATAGACTAAAGCTTCCTAAAAGGTGTAAAATGAGAGTATTAATTATATTTATAATATCTATATCATCACTCATAAGTTGCGGGGTCAATAAACCTCAGAACTTTATCAAAACTCAGGAACAAGGTGTCTGGCGTTCGGTTAATCTGCATAATAATTATGGTTTATTTCGACCCAAAAACCCAGAAGTTTGGCGTAGAGTCATAGATGTTCTCTCTGAAAAATATGACATCATAATGTCAGATATGGCAAGTGGCTATATTCGTACAGATTGGAAAAAAATGACAGTAACAGATAAACAATATCAAACACGGGTTATTGCCAAAATGCAAGGGCGTATTTGGCATACCGCCAAATTAAAAATAGAAGCGCGATGGCGTGCAGATAATGATAATGCTTGGATTATCGGTTATGATAAAGCCGTGTTGAATGATATATATAGAGATATTCAAGGCAGATTAGGCACCTCAGTACGATAATTTATATTAATTATAATAAATTTAAATAATTTTTTTAAAGAAAAAGCTTGCTTTTTTAATTCAACTTCATTATAATTCTCTCTGTTTTCAGGGTCGTTAGCTCAGCTGGTAGAGCACCGGACTTTTAATCCGATGGTCGTGCGTTCAAATCGCACACGACCCAAATCCTTTCTCTTCTTATTTATTAAAATTCCCCAAAAAAATAGTTTCTTGAGCCTGATTTTTGCATGATATTGCATTTAATCAACTTTTTACGCGGAACTATTATGTTAATCTCTAAACAACAATCCCCTTTAATACTTATCGTCGATGATGATCCCTTAATACAAAATCTTTTAGAAAATCTCTTAAAAAAAGAAGGTTATCGCGTTACTTTAGCAGCAGAAGGCATGGAAGCTATTGAAGAATTTCAACGTTGTAAGCCTGATTTAGTATTGATGGATGCCGCTATGCCAATAATGGATGGATTTACAGCATGTAGCAAATTAAAAGAATTGGAAGTAAATACTGATATACCTATTATTATGATAACATCATTGGATGATGAAAAATCAGTTAATCAGGCATTTCAAGCAGGTGCAATAGAATATATTACTAAGCCAATACATTGGGCGGTATTACGTAATCGTGTTAATGTTATTATAAAGGCTCAATCTACAAAAATAGCATTAGAAAATATACAAAATATTTTAAACAAACAACATAGATTGCAAACATGAATTGAATTAAATAACAAACATTAAAAAATTTAATATCTATGAATACATTATCATCACAAGAAGTAGCTGTTTTACGTCAAGAAAATGAAAAGTTAAAGAATCAATTGGATGAATTAATAATAATAGCCCAACAAAATGAAGAATTAAATCAGCGTATTCAACGCCTAATTACAGCTTTAACTAATACAGAAAATTTAGACGAATTTTTTAAAATATTATATAACACATTAACTAATGAACTTAATACAGATGCAGTTGTGATTCGTTGGTTTGACGTTTTAGGTTCAAACTTCAAACACAAAGAATTTATCGAATATGATGCCCAAATTTTTACTTTATTTGATCAAGTATTAGAAAATAAACAGGCTATTTGCGGACAATTAAAAACACAACAACTTGCTTATTTATTTCCAAATAGTAAAATTGCTTCAGCAGTTTTAATACCTTTAGGTGTTGATAAGCCATTGGGCTTATTAGCAATGGCTAGTCATGATCCTAAACGTTTTCATCCTGAAATGAGTACCGATTTTCTAATATATTTAGGAAATATTATAAGTAATTTACTTAGAATGTGGACTAGAAATTGTTAATTTGTTAGTGAAAGGGTCGGTTATCACCGACCCTACAAGGCTTTGCGCTTAATTTCATTTTGAATTAAGTAGATAAGGTGCTACAAAATCTTTGTACTTTTCTCTCATTTCTGTTGGTAAATCCTTCCACCCTGTAATCTTACCACGACAGCTCTCTGAACCACACCTACAGTTAGGGAAAAAATTAACAGTATAGTTTCTCATAGCATAATCAAAGGTGACTTCCTCATCAACATAAATATCACGTCTCGCTACCAAATCATGTCCTCCCGTTTCATTTACAGAAACACCACAACTGGGATTGCAAGAATGATTAACCTTTGGAATCAAACCGTCATGACGTACAAAAGTATTTTTGCCGATTTGTGAAGCATGGGAATCGTTTTCAGGCAATATTTTTTTAATAATGCCTCGCATTACAATTTCTCCTGTCTGAAATGCGCTGGTTGCAAAAATGCCTTCTCCCTTTCTAAGGGTGTTTCTTAATTCGTATTTATTTTTCATATTATAATATTAATTATTAATTTAATTCAATTTGGTCGATATATATAAAACAACTTATTTTGCAAGTTTATTGCTATATTTTATATGTTTTTGTAGAGTTACTACGCAATTGCATATGTTATACTTCCCAGCTTCTTTTTTCTTGGACATTCCTTGACATCTATCATAGATAGGTGAAAGTTTCCTTGATAATTCACTGTCTGTTGATAGCATAAGCTGCAACTAGACCACGGGATGGGCTGTCTCATCCGATTGGCGACAACGTTCTAACAAGATTTGCTTTACCTTCTGAAAAGGAAGCCAACGATGAAGTTCCTTATCATCTGATCTCGCCTTCACATTGATCGCTGCATTCAAGTCCGCTTGCATAACCGCCCCGCACCCAGAGGTACAATTAAACCTATCCCCAATGCGCTTGCCAAGGCATCCGCACTTTGAACACGTTTGAGAAGTATATGCAGCATTGACTTGAACTACCCTAGAACCTCTTCGGGATGCCACAATATCAATGGCTTTAGCCATTAAACCTTTAACCCAACCGCTTAAACGACGATTGGTATTTTTACCTAAATTCTTTGATTTGAAAGTTTTTGTTAAATCTTCACAAACTATTGTTTCGGCTTTATCAACAACACGATTAACTGCTGTAAAAACAATCATTTTTACCTGTGCTTGATGTAGTTGTGAACGCCTGTTAAGCTTTTTTCGACCCAAGTTATTTTTTCTAATTCTTTTAGCCTTTTTGGGATTTTTTTGCTCAATCTTGCCCAAAACTGCTTTGATCTTATTGCGCCTTTGGTATTTTATCTTTAGATAATCAGATTCCTTTGATAAAACCTCACCTAAGCCCTTCCCATAAAAATCACCTTCAGAATCAACAAAGGCTTCTGTATAGCCTTTATCAATACCAACCTCTTGATCACCACAAACACGACCATCAGTATTATCTATTGTGTAATGAATTTCCACAGCTTTATCACGTATAATTAATCTTATTTGTCCGGCAATAGAAAAATTGGTAGCTATAGGAATAGCAATGCGCTTACCTCTTGTTAAACTTATGACTTCAATATAATTTGTATTGTTATGTGAAAAACATTTATAGCTACCGGGTTCTAAAACTATTTGATTATAAGTATGATTTTTTCCATGTTTCCAGTATTTTCGCATTAATCGGCGCAAATATGAATCATGTATCCAATCTTTTTTTAGCTTTTTAAAGAATTCTTTAAATTTATCCTTATCATCCACATTCCTGAAAATATGACGAATAACTTTTTCTTTGGCTGCTTCTCTATTGGCTTTTATATCATTTAAGCTATCGGATAATGTAGCTCTCCATACCCGTTGTGGTAAGTTTTTTATTTTTTGATCAGCAATCCATCCATCACGCACTGGACGGAACTTAGCACTTAAACCGCCAACTGAACCATAGCAGTGCCATACTTCTGTTCTAACAGAACCACAACGTTTAGCTATTTCAACTAACTTGTTATATTTCGCTTGGTTTAAGTCTTTGCTGTAAGCAATTCTAGTAACTTTTTTAGTTTTTTTCACATTTAATTAATTGGCAAAAAAAGTTTTGGACATAATGTCTTTTATTGGGTTATTATGTCTAGGTTTCAAGTAGCTGTTGTGTAGCACCATAACAAAAACTTCCCAAGGTATTTTTATGTATTACACAGGTGGTCCAGCACTTTCAACTTTTCGTCTTAATAAATTACTTGTTCAGGCACAGCAATTTGCACCTAATCTGTCTAAGCTTGAGGCTAAGTATCTGTATTTTTTAGATTCTGAGCATCCTAATTTGCCATATTTATTACCAGATTGTAGTTCTGATTCTTCTTTATCTTTAGTTGAGGGGCAATATTTGGTTGTAATTCCGCGCCCGGGTACTATTTATCCTTGGCAGACTAAAGCTACTGATATTGCACATGTTTGTGGTTTGTCAGATATTAATCTTTAGAACGCGGTTGGTATTTGGGTTTTGATATTCAGCTTGTAGGTGATTTAATTCATGATCGTATGACTGAAATTGTATTGTCTGATATTAATCAGGTAGATTTTAGTCAGGAATCAATGCGCCCTTTATGAACTATCAATATTTTAGTTGATGGAAAACAAGCTCTTATACAGGCTAACAAAGAGCAAGGTTTGGCTTTGTCTGAGGATGAAATTGATTATTTATATGATAGTTTTAATGAATTAAAGCGTAATCCAACTGATGTTGAATTAATGATGTTTGCTCAAGCTAATTCTGAGCATTGTCGGCATAAAATCTTTAATGCTGAATGGGTTATTGATGGCAATAAGCAAAGTAAATCATTATTTCAAATGATACGCAATACTCATAAATTACATCCCGGGCATGTTTTATCTGCTTATCATGATAATTCAGCGGTAATAAAAGGTTTTGATAGTAGCATTTTTGTTCCTCATATTAATACTCATGAATATCATAGTCTTTAAATTCTACCCATTCAGTTTCAGTTCCTAGATTACTTAATCTCTGCTAATCAACTATCTAAATAACTGTCTCTATCTATTCTATTTTTATACATATTGTTATAATCACCTTAATTTTTTATTTGGTTTTTAATATAGACAAATGTAAATTTACCAGTTAAAATATAATTAATATGTCAAGACGTTAAATCTTCATTATTGAGACAATAAAAATGAAAACACCAGCTTTAAAAAAGTTGCAACAAATCATTGCACATTGTATTGCATATGGTGCTATGAAAGATGGAAAAATTACCAAAACTAAACTTGCAAAATTGGTTTATCTCTCTAATAGAAGAACCAGAAAAGGAATTACTCAGCGAATCAGAACTTGAATTAATTCGGGAAATTGCTAACAAATGGTCAATGCACAATACGGAAAGTATTGTTGATTTCACGCATGAACAGTTACCATGGAAAATTTCACGAGATAATGAAGTGATTCCCTATGAACTGATTACTCAAGAGGAACCAGAGAATGTTTATTAAAGACATTGTTAGATAATGAATATTATGAAATTAATATACTGCTGATATACCACAAAGACGATTTATAAAAGCATCGTTCGGAAACGGAAGCATAGAAATATTTAATCAAAAATAATTTTCCAGATATTTGGAAAAAACTTTTTAATAATCAAGATAATCTTTGAGAAGTGATTTCATTTTTTTATCTACCTTATAATTTATAAATTCATCCAACAAACATTGCCCCTATAATATATATTATATTTTGGATAAATATGCAAATATTTACATTACTTACCATCTATTAGTTTGATTTAACTACTAATTATAATAGTACAACGAATTAACGGAATAAACGAATTAGTTTATTGTTAGCCTTGACTTAATTCGTTTATTCCGTTAATTCGTTGTACTAAATCCAATATACGCTAACATAAGAACAATCTGATTAACCTAAACTGATTCCATCACAAAAAATCCCACCCCAAAACATGTTATAATTTCCCCCATAACAAACATCCAAAGGTATTTATATGTATTACACAGGTGGTCCAGCACTTTCAACATTTCGTCTTAATAAATTACTTGTTCAGGCACAGCAATTTGTGCCTAATCTATCCAAACTTGAGGCTAAATATCTGTATTTTGTAGATTCTGAGCATCCTAGTTTACCAGATTTATTACCAGATTGTAGTTCTGATTCTTCATTGTCTTTAGTTGAGGAGCAATATTTGGTTGTAATTCCGCGCCCGGGTACTATTTCTCCTTGGCAGACTAAAGCTACTGATATTGCTCATGTTTGTGGTTTTTCAGATCTTAATCGTTTAGAACGTGGCTGGTATTTGGGTTTTGATATTAAGCTTAATCAGTCACAAATTCAGCTTGTAGGTGATTTAATTCATGATCGTATGACTGAAATTGTATTGTCTGATATTAATCAAGTAGATTTTAGTCAGGCATCAATGCGCCCTTTACGAACTATTAATATTTTAGATGATGGAAAACAAGCACTTATACTAGCAAATCAAGAGCAAGGTTTGGCCTTGTCTGAGGATGAAATTGATTATTTATATGATAGTTTTAATGAATTAAAGCGTAATCCAACTGATGTTGAATTAATGATGTTTGCTCAGGCAAATTCTGAGCATTGTCGCCATAAAATTTTTAATGCATCTTGGTTTATTGATGGCAATAAACAAAGTAAATCATTATTTGAAATGATACGTAATACTCATCAACAACATCCGGGGCATGTTTTATCTGCTTATCATGATAATTCTGCCGTAATAAAAGGTTTTGATAGTAGCATTTTTGTTCCTGATATAAATACTCATGAATATCATAGTATTAAAGAACAAACTGCTATTTTAATGAAGGTTGAAACTCATAATCATCCTACAGCAATTTCACCATTTCCGGGTGCGGCTACTGGCAGCGGCGGTGAAATTCGTGATGAGGGTGCAACTGGGCGTGGTTCTAAACCCAAAGCTGGTTTAACTGGATTTTCTGTGTCTAATTTACGCATTCCTGATGCTACTCAAGCTTGGGAAACTGAATATGGCACACCATCACGCATGGCAACGGCCTTACAAATAATGTTAGAAGCTCCGATTGGAGCTAGTAGATTTAATAATGAATTTGGTCGTCCAGCTATCTGTGGCTATTTCCGTAGTTTTGAAATGGAAGTTGATGGACAAAGACGCGGCTATCATAAACCAATTATGTTAGCAGGTGGAGTAGGTAACATGCGTCCAAGCCATATAGAAAAACAAAAAATACCTCCCAAAAGCTTAATCATAGTATTAGGTGGACCAGCGATGTTAATAGGTTTAGGAGGTGGAGCCGCATCCTCAATGGCAGCCGGACACAGTCATGAAGATTTAGATTTTGCCTCAGTACAACGCGGCAATCCTGAAATGCAGCGGCGTTGTCAAGAAGTTATAGATGTCTGTTCGCGTTTAGGAAATGAGAATCCTATTATATCTATACATGACGTAGGAGCCGGAGGACTTTCTAACGCTTTACCAGAATTAGTTCATGATAGTGACTGTGGTGGTAATTTTAAACTAAAAGCTATACCTGTAGCAGATCCAAGTTTATCACCAATGGAACTTTGGTGTAATGAAGCTCAAGAACGCTATGTATTAGGTATTAGTCCAGAAAATTTAGAACTATTTAAAGCTATATGTGAACGCGAACGTTGCCCCTATGCAATAGTTGGAGAATCTACAGAAGAACAACAATTATTACTTGATACTGCTATTGATATGCCATTATCCGTCTTATTTGGCAAAGCACCTAAAATGTGTCGTGAATTTTCTGCTAAACCAAACCTGACAGGTTTTAAAAACCTGTCAGGTTTAATTTCGGATATTGGAGAAGCAGCATTAAGAATTCTAAAATTACCAACAGTTGCCAACAAAAGCTTTTTAATTACCATAGGTGATCGTACAGTTGGGGGCTTAGTAGTACGCGATCAAATGGTTGGTCCGTGGCAAATTCCAGTAGCAGATTGCGGAGTAACAGCAACAACTTATGGAAGTATAACCGGCGAAGCAATGGCAATAGGAGAACGTTCTCCCCTTGCTCTACTAAACGCACCAGCATCAGGGCGTATGGCAATTGGAGAGGCAATAACTAATATTGCTGCCGCTAATATAGAAGAACTGAGTGACATAGTACTATCAGCCAATTGGATGGCAGCTTGTGGTAGCAATGATGAAGATGCCGCTTTATTTGAAACAGTCAAAGCGGTAGGAATGGAATTATGCCCAGAACTAGGAATAAATATACCAGTTGGAAAAGATTCACTTTCTATGCAAGCCGCTTGGGAAGATAAATCAGTTATTTCTCCATTATCTCTAATAATTTCAGCCTTTGCCAGAGTTACAGATATTCGTCGTAGTCTGACACCAGAATTGCAAGCTGGAGACACAGTATTATTATTAATAGATCTAGGGCGCGGCAAAAACCGATTAGGCGGCTCAGCTTTAGCACAAGTATATAATCAAATCGGCGACCAATCTCCAGATTTAGATAAGCCAAAAGATTTAAAAGACTTCTTCAAACTAATTCAAAGCCTAAACCAACAAGGCAAAATACTAGCCTACCATGATCGCTCAGATGGAGGCGTATTTGTGACATTATGTGAAATGGCATTTGCTGGGCATATAGGTTTAGATATTACATTAGACAATCATGATACACTGTTTAATGAAGAACTAGGCGCGGTTATCCAAATCAAAGCTAGTGAGCTTAGCTACATACAAGCACAAATAGCCCAAAATACTGATTTATCAAATCATTGTCATGTAATAGCCAAACCAAATAACAGTGACCAAATAAACATTTCTCAACAATTCACAGAATCAAGACAAACATTACAACGGGCTTGGAGCGAAACCAGTTATCACATGCAAAAATTACGTGATAATCCCAAATGCGCCCAACAAGAATATGATAAGATACTAGAAGTAGATTCTGGCTTATCAGTAGATTGCAACTTCAAATTCCAAGCACCAACAGGCACTTCTCGTCCACGTATAGCAATATTACGAGAACAAGGCGTAAATGGACACCTAGAAATGGCAGCCGCATTTGATAAAGCCGGCTTTACTTGCATAGATGTGCATACCAACGACATAATAAATGGCACCCAAAGCCTAAAAGACTTTCAAGGGCTAGCAGCATGTGGAGGCTTCTCCTATGGAGACGTACTAGGAGCAGGTGGAGGCTGGGCAAAATCCATCCGCTTCAACCCACGAGCCTATGACGAATTTTCAGAATTCTTCCACCGCCAAGACACATTTGCACTAGGAGTATGTAATGGCTGTCAAATGATGGCACAACTAAGCGACCTAATTCCCGGAGCCGAAAATTGGCCAACATTTACCATCAATGAATCAGAACAATTTGAAGCACGATTAACAATGGTAGAAATACCCGACAGCCCATCAATATTCTTAAACCAGATGAGCGGCTCAAAACTACCAATAGTAATATCACACGGCGAAGGCAAAGCACAATTTAACAACAAAATAGACAACATTGCCTTACAATACATAGACAACAAGGGACAAGTAACAGAAAACTACCCAGCCAACCCCAATGGTTCCCCATCAGGAATAACAGGAGTAACAACCCCAGATGGACGCTTCACAATAATGATGCCCCATCCAGAAAGAATATTCCTAAGTAGCCAATATTCATGGCTACCAAAGACATGGGAACACGAAGAAGGACCTTGGATGCAAATGTTTTGGAATGCTCGTGCTTGGATAGGATAATAGCAGTTATATAAAATTAATACTTGACTTAAATCTTAAATACAGGTATAATATATTTATATTATTTGAGGTGTCTCGAAGACATTAGTCCAAGAGGTTAAACGGGAAGTCGGTGCGCCTATCGCAAAGCCGACGCTGCCCCCGCAACGGTAAATGAGTGTAAAAAATATTACTCATAAGTCCGGAGACCGGCCTGAAATATTCATTCACAACAACTAATACATGCGGGTGTGCATGTATTGAGAAAAATAATGCAAAGCCGTTTTTTAATACCATCCTTATTTACTTTTCCAAGTTTATTGTATGCTGAGACTACATTGCCTACAATAGTCGTGACTGCTGAACGTGTCGCACAAACCGCTGAAGAATCTTTGGCCTCAGTAAGCATCATAGATACACAAGAAATCAAACAAAGTCAAGCCCAGTCGCTACCAGAATTATTACGTAGCGTACCCGGTTTATCATTTTCAAATAACGGAGGCTTTGGTAAAAATACTTCCATATTTTTACGTGGAACCGAATCTGATCATGTGTTAGTACTGATTGATGGGATTAAAGTAGGCAGTGCCACGCTAGGTAGTACCTCTTTTGAACATATTCCAATCAGCCAAATTGAACGAATTGAAGTTGTACGTGGACCACGTTCTAGTTTATATGGCTCAGAAGCAATTGGTGGTGTCATCCAAATATTTACCCGCAAAGGTAAAGGCAAAGTTAAACCTCATTTTAGCATGACAGTTGGTAGTCATAAAACCTATCAATCCACAGTCGGTATTTCAGGCGGAAGCGATAAAAGTTGGTTTAGTGCCAACCTAAGCGGCATGGATACCGAAGGCTTTAATAGTTGTAACGGCAAACCCAATGTTGGTGGTTGTTTAACCGATGAACCTGATAAAGATGGATATCAAAATATCTCAGGACAACTACGTGCAGGTTATAAATTTAATAAACGCGCTGAAGTTGACATACATTGGCTACGCAGCGAAGGTGAAAGCAACTATGATGGCAGTTTTCAAAACCAAAGCGATATTATGCAACAAGTATTAGGAGCCGGTTTACGTCTGTTGCCTACCGATGATTGGACAATATCACTGAAAGCTGGACGTAGTTGGGATGAATCAGAAAATTTTAAGGATGGAATTTTTAGCACACGCTTTGAGACCGAACGAGACAGTATTTGGTTACAAAATAATCTCACACTAGGTGAAAACAATTTACTGATATTAGGGCTTGATTATCAAAATGATAAAATAGGCGGAACAACAGCTTATCCAGTTACTTCCCGTGACAATAAAGGCGTGTTTGGACAATATTTAGGCTATTTTGATCAACATGATGTACAATTCAGCCTTCGCAGTGACGATAATGCCCAATTTGGCAAACACACAACTGGCAATTTAGCTTGGGGTTATAGTTTTGATAAGTTACGTTTCACTGCCAGCTATGGTACAGCATTCAAAGCTCCTACTTTCAATGAGTTGTATTTTCCTAATTATGGTAATAGCAATTTGAAACCAGAAGAATCTCAAAGCTTTGAAATTGGACTAACAGCAAAAAGAAGTTGGGGAAGCTGGGCAATCAATACTTATCAAACTGAAATTGATAACCTTATTTCTTATGATGCCAGTATTTTTGCACCGGGAAATATTGATTCTGCGAGGATTCGTGGCTTAGAAGCTGTTTTAAATACTAACATTGCTCAATGGGATATAAATACCAATCTGACATTACTTGATCCAATAAATCAAGGCAATGACAAAGTTTTACCGCGTCGTGCCAAACAAACTTTGCATATTAATTTAGATCGTAACTTTAACCAATTCACTGTTGGTACAAGCCTACATGCGGTTGGAAAAAGCTATGATGATGCCGCGAATACACGCGAATTAGATGCTTACATGACAATGGATGTACGTACTGGCTATCAAATAACTAAAGATTGGCAAATACAAGCACGTATTAGCAATCTATTTGACCAAGATTATGAAACAGCGGCATTTTATAACCAAGCCGGACGCGAATTTTTTATCACATTAAATTATCAACCTTAAAGGAAAGTTTATGTCTTTATCACTTAATAAACCACTTATTATTGGCATTCTATTAGCCACTTTACTAGTGTTGACACGCGGTCATCATTTTGCTGATTTGCATCATTTACCCGGGGCAAGTTGGGCTGTATTCTTTTTAGCTGGCGTTTATATAAAATCTCGTTGGGGATTGACAGCATTTTTTAGCATTACTTTTTTACTTGATTTTTCAGCTTACTGGAGTGGAGCTTATGCTTCTTGTTTTACACCAGCCTACGCCATGCTATTACCAGCATATGCCTCATTATGGATGGCTGGACGTTGGTATGCCAAACAGCATAATTTAAGTTTCACTAGTTTATTATTATTAGCCAGTGCAGTACTAGTGGGTACATTCGCTTGTGAATTATTTTCCAGTGGTGGCTATTACCTGTTCTCTGGTAAATTTGATCCTAGCTTAAGTGAATTTGCTAGCCGTGTGGTCCAATATTATCCATCTTATCTTGGTAGCACAGCTTTATATGTCACATTAGCGGCATTGATACATGGTCTCATAACCGCGCTACAACGTCACAATGCTGTCGTGATTAAAACATAAAAAATACTAAACCATAAATTATCAAATCTTTTGGAGTTCAAAGCGAAGCTTTGTTAATAAGCTATTTACAAAGCTTCGCTTTGAACTCCAAAAGCTATTACAACTGATTTAAGTACTTATGAATGAAGAAAAACAACGCCATAAAAAACGTATGCAACGACATAAAGAAGTGGTTGATGCTGGTATTGCGCGTGCCACTGAAGATCGTGGCATAATTTTAGTTCTTACTGGCAATGGAAAAGGCAAATCTAGTTCCGGCTTTGGCATGATTGCTCGTGCCTTGGGACATGGATTTAAAGTTGCAGTAGTGCAATTCATCAAAGGCAGTTTTAGCACTGGTGAAGAAGCCTTTTTTCGCCGCTTTCCTGAAGTTGAATACCATGTAATGGGAACCGGTTTTACTTGGGAAACCCAAGATAAAGATAAAGATATTGCTGCCGCAAAAGTGACATGGACACAAGCAGAATCTTTATTAAGCGATCCAGATATTGCCTTGGTATTATTAGATGAACTTAATATTGTCCTGAAACTTGGTTATTTACCAGTTGAGCGTGTCTTGGAAACTCTCGCCAAACGTCCACCACAACAACATGTTGTTATTACTGGACGGGCAGCACCCCAAGCTTTGATTGATGTTGCTGATACTGTGACTGAAATGAATGTCATTAAACATGCTTTTCAGGCTGGAATTAAAGCTCAAAAGGGTATTGAACTTTGATTTGTATTTTGGCGGTGATACTAGATGCGGTACTGGGTGAACCGCGTCGTTTTCATCCATTAGTAGGTTTTGGACATTGGGCTAATTACTTAGAACAAGGTTTAAATACAGGTAAACGATGGCAAGGAATACTGGCAGTCATATTAGCGGTATTGCCTTTTGTATTATTTGCATGTTTACTGTCTGAAATTTGGATTATCGCAATAGTATTACTGTATTTTGCCATTGCCCCACGTAGTTTATCAGAACATGCGTGGGCAGTGCAATCCGCAAATGATTTAGATGAAGCGCGACAAAAAGTAAGTCTTATCGTAAGCCGTGATACTCAGAACTTAGATGCCGAAGGCGTGACACGCGCCACGATTGAATCAGTATTAGAAAATGGCAACGATGCCATTTTTGCAGCCATATTCTGGTATTTACTAGCCGGAATACCCGGATTAGTCTTATATCGCCTAACTAATACCTTAGATGCCTTATGGGGCTATCGCAATGAGCGTTTTCTACAATTTGGTTGGGCAGCGGCACGACTAGATGATGTTTTAAATCTGATACCCGCCCGACTAACAGCATTGAGCTATGCCTGTGTAGGTAATTTTGCTACTGCTGTTGACTGTTGGTATAAACAAGCATCCAGTTGGTACAGCCCAAATGCTGGACCAGTGATGGCAGCCGGAGCCGGAGCATTGCAAGTAACATTAGGCGACTCAGCCCATTATCATGGACAAATAAAAAACCGCCCTATTTTGGGTACCGGCAAACCACCAACCACAAACGATATTGGACGCGCAGTTGCATTAATCCATCGAGCTTTGGGGTTGTGGTTGGTTATTATAGTGTTAGGAGAATGGATGCTTATTTAGATAAGAATTAATGTTAATTTGTCAACCGGCATTCATACCGGACATTTTAGCGGTATCTTTTTTTATTTATATATTATATAATGCTGATATATAATATATAAATTTTGAAAAATAATGGACATTAAAGAGGACATTTTACCGGCACAAGATCGGGGGGAGGGCATCACTTTGATGGAACCCATGCTTATCCCAGAAACTTCTCGTCATAAACCCAGACTCACAGACTTGGCTATTGAATTAACTCAAAAGGCTACCCGTTTTCGTTCCAGCCTACCAACTGGTGTACATGATGCTCTCGCTGACTTAGTTCGTGCTATGAATTGCTATTACAGTAATCTGATTGAAGGACATGATACCCACCCTGTGGATATTGAACGCGCTTTGAAAAACGATTACAGTGCTGAAGTCAGTAAGCGCAATCTCCAGTTAGAGGCTAAGGCTCATATAGTTGTTCAGAAATGGATCGACGAGGGTGGATTAAAGGGTAGTGCTACTACAGTTGAAGGATTGTGTGAGATACATCGTCGTTTTTGCGAACTGCTGCCTGATGAGTTACTTTGGGTTGAAATGCCTGACACTGGCAAAAAGATACAGATTGAACCAGGCAAATTGCGTGACAGTCATGTTAGTGTTGGCAATCATGTTGCTGTAAGTCCCGGGGGTTTAAGGCGGTTTATGAACAGATTTGAAGGAGTATATTCTAGGCTTGGCAAGGCGAGTGCTATTATTGGAGCGGCACCAGCACATCATCGCTTGTTGTGGATACATCCGTTTTTGGATGGCAATGGTCGTGTT
Source organism: Candidatus Marithrix sp. (assembly GCA_016744775.1). GTDB lineage: Bacteria > Pseudomonadota > Gammaproteobacteria > Beggiatoales > Beggiatoaceae > Marithrix. The sequence goes on along the minus strand of JADGDS010000001.1, from coordinate 20,802 downwards.
GCTCGCTTGATGTCTCATGCTATGCTGTTGGAAATGTTGGATACTGGCGGTATTTGGTCGGTAGCACGCGGGTTGGCACGTAATGTGTCCGCCTACAAATCCCATTTGGCCAACTGCGATCTACCCCGTAAGAATGACCTTGACGGACGCGGGAATCTTAGTGAGGAGGCGTTGGCCAAGTTTGCCAGCTTTTTTCTGGAAATGTGTCTAGATCAAGTCACCTTCATGGAAGAGCTTATGCAACCAGAACAATTACGTACACGTATTCTTACATGGTCAGAGGAGCAAGCTAAATTGGGCAATCAGTCACATAAAGCTGGTAATATTTTAGAAGCAGTGCTTTATCGTGGTGAACTGCCTCGCGGTGAAGTAGCCAATCTTCTTGGATTGAAAGATCGACAAGCACGGCGTATTGTATCTTCTCTGGTTGAAACTGGAGTGTTAGTGTCATCTTCACCAAAAGCACCACTGAAGCTGGCTTTCCCAGCTCAGCTTGCCTCACGATGGATGCCGGGACTGTTTCCCGAACGCACAAGTTAATCGGGAGAATAGATACCTGCTTGAACATGGTGGACAACTAAACGCTGCTGCAACACATTATGCTATTCCATTAGAGAATTGGCTAGACTTATCAACCGGCATTAATCCAAATGGATGGCCAGTACCTTACCTTTCAGCAACCGCTTGGGCAAGATTGCCAGAAATAAATGATGGTTTAGAACAAGCCGCACAAGCCTATTATGCAACATCACATTTATTAGCCTGTGCTGGTTCACAAGCCATTATTCGTTGAATAAGGAAGTAGGATGTGATAGTAAATATAGTGATGAGAAAAAGACAGATATTTTTAATTCTAAATACAAGAACCATTGGATGACATGGAGTGGTGAAATTCTCTTACTAGAAGCTGATAATGCTGCATTAAATATAGATGGTATAGGGATACAAGACCTTCAAATAACATTTGACGATAAAAAGGCAGGGTATGATCTAAAAATAGGTGATACCATTAAAGTGAAATTTGTCATGAAATATGGGGGAGGTTGTTTCTTAGCATTTATTGGGGAATTGGCATCTATTGTTAAATAACAATTAGATCGTTGCCCAACAACAAGTTGATAATAAAATATTAGTTGTACTAAACCAAGCGCACTAATGTTGAGTATAATTTCTGAAAACTTCGGAAAACTTCGGAAAACTTGTTACTTATTATTCTATTAGGATAATGGGGACTTGCTTGAACATGGTGGGCAAGGTATATAAGTGGTAGCGTCATACATCATTAATCGGTGCATTTCACTTTTTCTAGTCAGTGTCAGCTAACCAGAAAATATAGGAAGTGAGGCTTTAGCCTCACATATTATGGGCTAAAGCCCAGTTTCCAAAACTTTAAGATAGATAAATCAGTCATAATAGTGTTAAGTACAACGAATATATCTTAGCTAATCATGTTCAAAATGGGTGAAGTAATCTCTACTTACCAACAAAATTTGTGTATATTTACCCGATCAGTTTGCCGTTATTTAAGAGTTCCTTTAAATAAAGCCTTTGCATACCTTCTGGTACTCTCAATTTTTGATCATTTGTAACAAATGTTTTGCAATTTTGATTTATGGCTGTTGCCATATGGATAGCATCAGGAAGTTTTAAACTTAACTCATTTCTTAGACTTGCAGAATTTATAAGTATTTCTCTTGATACTGGTTTTACTTTTAAAACATCGCTGGTTTGTATATGTTGCTTGAACTGTTCTATAGCCTCTTGGTTTCCGTCTTTTATTGGTTTAACTAAACATTCTGCTAATGTCAGCTCACTTGTAACAACTAAAATATTATTGTTAGCTATATAATGTAGTAAACTAGATAATAATTCTTGATATTCTTCATATCCGTCTATTATGTATATAAATACATTGGTATCAAAATATACAGGAGCTTTTATTAGTTCCATTCGTTTCTTAATTCTTGTATAAATTTATCAGCTTCGCTAGGAGAAGAAAAAGCTCTATGATTTTTATTTGCTCCCAACATAGATAAGAGAGGATTATGTACTTCTTTAGTCATATAGTTAAGTAACGATTTTTTAAAATCCGGTATTTTTTTTATTTCTTCAATAGAAATAAAGATACCGACTGGTCTTTTTCTTTTTATTATAAGAACTGGTTCGTGTTGAGCTGTATCTATAAATACACCAAAATATTTTTTAGCTTCTTTAGCTGTCATTACTTTCATATTCATATCCTTAAATGAAATTTAATTAAGGAATATTATAGCAAATAATTTTTTTTAATTCAATATTTTAAATAAAAAAAGAAGGCTTCAGCCTCACATATTCTGGGCTAATGCCCAGTTTCCAAAACTTTAAGATAAACTAGGAGAATAGATACTTGCTTGAACATGGTGGACAACTAAACGCCGCTGCAACACATTATGCTATTCCATTAGAAAATTGGCTAGACTTATCAACCGGCATTAATCCAAATGGATGGCCAGTACCTTACCTTTCAGCAACTGCTTGGGCAAGATTACCAGAAATAAATGATGGTTTAGAACAAGCCGCACAAGCCTATTATGCAACATCACATTTATTAGCCTGTGCTGGCTCGCAAGCCATTATTCAAGCCTTACCAAGGTTACGTGCCACTTGTCGAGTTGGTGTGCCTGATATTGGTTATGCCGAACATGCCTACGCTTGGCAGAAAGCTGGACATGAAATCATGAAGGATAATATTGATATTAAACAATTAGATGTATTAATTGTTATCAATCCTAATAATCCGACTGGACAATCTTATTCAATAGAAACTTTGTTAGACTGGCAACAACAACTGAGTCGTAAAGGCGGATGGTTAATTGTGGATGAAGCTTTTATGGATGTAACACCCAATAATAGCTTAATGCCTTATAGTCCATTGCCCGGGTTAATTATTCTACGTTCATTGGGAAAATTCTTTGGATTAGCCGGCGCCAGAGTCGGTTTTGCCGCAGCAGAAATGAAAATATTAGATTTATTACGTGAATATTTAGGACCTTGGACATTGACTGGACCCTCACGCGAGATAGCTAAACAAGCATTACAAGATCAAAAATGGCAACAACAAACTCGCATCCAACTTAAACAAGCCAGTTCGCGTTTATCCAACTTATTGTCAATACACGGACTTAAACCTGACGGTGGAACCGCATTATTTCAATGGGTGCGTACCTCAAAAGCTGAAATCATACAAGAAACTTTAGCACGTCAAGGGATTTTAGTTCGTTCATTTAAACACAGTCTGCGTTTTGGTTTGCCAAAACATCAATGGGATAGATTAGATAGGGCATTATATACATGCAAACCAATACATTAATGATTCAAGGCACAACCTCAGACGCTGGTAAAAGTACCTTAGTTGCCGGCTTATGTCGCTCCTTTGCACGGCGTGGAATACGGGTTGCGCCTTTTAAACCGCAAAATATGGCATTAAATAGTGCTGTCGCCGCTGATGGTGGTGAAATTGGTCGCGCACAGGCAGTACAAGCACAAGCTTGTAATATTCCATCCAGTCATGATATGAATCCCGTCTTGCTGAAGCCTAACACCGATATTGGCGCACAAGTGATTATTCAAGGTTATGCCATAGACACTATGGATGCTTGTCGTTATCATGATTATAAATCAGTGGCAAAAAAGGCAGTGCTTGAATCACATGCGCGTTTAAGCCAAAACTATACGACTATTTTAGTTGAAGGTGCTGGCAGTCCAGCCGAAATTAACTTGCGAGAAAATGATATTGCCAATATGGGATTTGCTGAAGCGGTAGATTGTCCCGTAATTTTAGTGGCAGATATTGATAGAGGTGGTGTATTTGCTCATATAATTGGAACACTGGCATTACTATCAACCAGTGAACAACAACGTATTATTGGATTTGTGATTAATCGTTTTCGTGGCGATATTGCCTTATTACAATCAGGGCTAGATTGGCTAGAAAAAGAAACTGGTAAACCGGTATTGGGAGTATTGCCATATTTACACGGCTTACATTTAGAAGCTGAGGATGCAGTTACTACTCAACAAGTTGATAAAACAGTAGATACTTTAGAAGTTATTGTGCCAGTTTTGCCTAGAATCAGCAACCATACTGATTTTGACCCATTACGTTTACATCCACAAGTCAACCTACAATTCATTGGATTAGAAGAAACTCCTCCACCTGCTGATCTGATTATTCTCCCCGGCTCAAAATCGGTTTGTGCAGACTTAACTGCCTTACGTAAAGCAGGTTGGGAAACAGCTATTTTGCGACACTTGCGTTATGGTGGACGAGTATTAGGCATTTGTGGAGGATTTCAAATGCTAGGACATAGGATTGATGATCCTTTGGGTTTGGAAGGAGAAGGCATTGCAGGTTTAGGATTATTAGACATAGAAACCACATTAGCACCAGAAAAAACTTTACGTAATGTATATGGTCATTTAGACAATGCGGTTGTTAGTGGCTATGAAATTCATGCAGGCGTTAGTAAAGGAAAAGGATTGAATAAACCTTTAATACAATTTGAAGATTATACAGATGGAGCGCGATCTCCAGATGACCAAATTTGGGGGACTTATTTGCATGGATTATTTGAATCACCCAGCGCGTGTGATGCCTTATTGCGTTGGGCTGGATTAGAAAGTCCAACAACGCCAGATTATCATGCAAAACGTGAAGCTGATTTGGAACGGTTGGCTGATGTTATTGATGAGCATATTAATGTTGATAGTATTCTGTTTTGAACATGATTAAAGGATTAAAGGATTACCAAGATTTTAATCCTAGCAATCCCTTAATCCTTAAATCATGTTCAAAATAGGTGCTTTAAACCAACAGAACAATAATCCTTTTGTAAATCTAAATTAAGCCTATAAACATCCCCATAACCCACATGAAGTCTAAATACATTTTGCAAGGCAATCTCTAATATCCAAGCCCAAAATATACGGATGACTCCAGCATGAGTCACAATTGCAACTTTTTCATAAGAATGAGTTAATAATTGTTCAATAAATGCCACAACCCGTTGATACATTTGAATAAAACTTTCGCCTCCTTCTACCTTCGTATTCACAAAATCATTTGTCCATAAATTTAATTGCGGAATATTATTCCAATTTTGTAATTCCCAAGCACCAAAGTCCATTTCTAATAAACGTGTATCTGTTTGATAGTCTTGAGTAGGAATCTGTTGAGCCAATAGGGTGCAACGTGATAATGGACTGCTGATTACCGCATCATATTTAGAGTCTAATTGTTTAATTATTAAATTCTTTTCAGTCTCAAATGATTTAGCAAGTGCTATATCACTTTGTCCATAGCAAATCCCTGCAGCAATATCAGGAGTGGTATGACGAATTAAATGAACTTGCATAATGCCAATATTCCAAGATAAAACATAATTTCAGTTACTTGTTGGGTTGCGCCTAAACAATCACCTGTATAACCGCCAATGCGTTTATTAAAATAATATCCTAAATACAATTTAGCAAGATAAGCAATTGGAAAAGCAAGTAATAATAAAGGATATGAATAAAAAAACAATCCAGCCAATAGCACAAAAATGCTACTGTACCACATTTCTCCTAAACTGAATTCAGTCGCGGCTTTGGATTTACTTTTGTTAATATCTTGGACATATTGGTGACTTTGAACCATCAAAGATGCCATAAATCGGCTGGCAATATGAGCATTGAGATAAGTAATTAATAAAATTGGTAGTGAATATAAACCAATTTCATACAGCGTTATCCATTTCAAACCCAATAAAACAATAATCCCCACCGTGCCATAGGCACCAATACGGCTATCTTTCATAATACTGAGAATTTGCTCTTTTGTCCAACCACCACCAAAAGCATCACAACTATCAGTAAACCCATCTTCATGAAAAGCACCAGTGGCATAAATCGTAGCTGCCATAGATAATAAGATACTTACCGATAAAGGTAAGATGCTGTGAAATATCAACAAAGTAGCTACGCCAATCCCACCAATTATCCAACCTATCAATGGAAAATACTTAAGTGATTTATTGCTATGTTCAATCGAATGAGGGCAAGGAATTCTGGTATAAAACATCAAGGCAGCAACAAAATGCTGAATTTCAGTTTTTAGCATTTATTGCTTACACCCGCACTATCAAAGCTCGCCATATTATTAAGAAAACTGACTGCGGAGTTAATTATCGGATATGCGACTGCACAACCGGTACCTTCACCTAAACGCATTCCTAGTTGTAACAAAGGTTTAGCCTTTAAATAATCCAATAGTAATTTATGCCCAGATTCATCAGATAAATGACAAAAAATCGCATTTTGCTGAATTTTTGGTTCAATATGTTGTGCGACTAAGAAAGCGGCTGATGCAATAAATCCATCAATCATCAACAGCATATTTTTCTTATAAGCGGCTAACATTGCTCCACAGATTTGTGCAATTTCAAAACCGCCAAAAGTGGCTAAAATTTCTTTGGGCTTGGTCAAATTTGGATGGTTATTTTGGGCTTTTGTGAGTATTTTTAATTTGCTTTTAAATTGTTCATCATTCAATCCTGTACCTCTGCCCACGCATTGTGCTAAAGGAATTCCAGATAATTGGCTCATGATTAAGCTAGCAGATGAGGTATTAGCAATACCCATTTCTCCGAAACCGATAATATTACAACCGCCTTGAAAAACAGTTTCGACAATCTCTGAGGATTTATCAAAACAAAGATTTAACTCAGCCATAGTCATTGCCATTTCATGCAAATAATTTTTGGTTCCTTTAGCAATTTTGGCATCAATTAATTGAGTTTGAGACTGAAAATCGTAATTTACACCAGCGTCAATAATTTCAATTGCAATATTATGTTGTTGACAAAAAACATTAATCGCAGCACCACCTTGTAAAAAATTAAGTACCATCTGTGCAGTGACTTCCGAAGGATAAGCACTGACACCTTCGATGCCGTGATCACCAGCAAAAACTAAAATAGTCGGATTGGATAATTTAGGATTGAGGGTATTTTGAATGCTGCCAATTTGCAAGGCTAATGTTTCTAATTCACCTAATGCACCCAAAGGTTTGGTTTTATTGTCAATTTTTTCTTGTAAAGCCCTCATAATTATCCTTTCAAAACCTGCGGCAAACCTGCAACAACTAAAAATACGCGATCAGCCAACTTTGCCAAGGCTTGATGCAAATGACCACTTTCATCGACAAATTGCCGTGATATGGCACCCAATGGCACAATACCTTGCCCGACTTCATTGCTAACTAAAATTTGTCGCCCCGGCAAATTGCCAATCTGTTCCAATAAAAGTTGCCTTTGTGTTTCCCAACAAACGGTTTGATCAAACAGACAGTTATTTAACCACAAAGTCAAACAATCAACCAACAAACAAGCTTGTGGATGTGCATAATTTTGTAAAGTTTTGGCTAAATCAACTGGAGTTTCAACAGTTTGCCAATGTTTTGGGCGACTTTGTTGATGATGTGCGATACGTGCAGCCATTTCAGAATCACCCACGGTTGCAGTGGCTATATAAATGACTTCTAACCCGCTTTCCAGAGCTAGCTGTTCAGCAAAACTACTTTTGCCAGAACGCGCTCCGCCTAAAATAAGTTCTAACATGTTATAATGTGTGTATTTCAATACTGTAATTATAAACTAAATTCACTAAAGCCTCTTTAATTTATTGTATAAACGGTTTGGTTGTGAATAACCTTGAATGAGACTTCGCTATTTGCTATTATAATAAAATATATGAATTACTTATGAGCAATTTTGAAATAAAAGAAGAATACGATATGAGCCAAGCTAAGCGTGGTGCAATTGTGCCGCCTAATCCTAATCAAACCGCTATTACTATCCGTATTGACACTGATATACTGGATTGGTTAAGAGAAAAAGTGAATAAGACAGGCGGGGGAAATTATCAAACAATTATTAACAAGGCATTGCGTGAGTATATTCAATCTGATAAAGAATTATCTATTGGAGAAAGTACTCTACGTCGTGTTATCCGTGAAGAACTTCAAGTTGTTGGATTGCAAACATAGACTTTACGCGAATTACCAAAAGTGCAGTTTTAATATCTATTTAGACTCCGTAATAAAACCTAAACGAGTAATTCCAGCATGTTGTGCGGTTGACATAATTTCTGCTAATTTTTGATATTGTGTTTTTTTAGATGCCCGTAAATGTAGTTCTGGTTGCGGATTTTTTTGGGCTGCTTCGCTTAAATGGTTAGTTAATTCTTGTTCATTAATAGGCTTATCGTTCCAAAATAATATTCCTTGTTCATCAATTGCTAACACAATATTATTGGCTTCAGAAGGTATTGCTTGGCTAGTTGCTTGGGGTACGTCAATTTTAACCGCATGAGGTGTTAATAGGGGTGCAGTAATAATAAACAAAATCAACAAAACTAACATAACATCAATCAATGGAACCATATTGATTTCTGAAAGTGGTTGATTGTTACAATCATTATTAAATTCATTAAAAGCCATTATATAATTTTCCTTTTCATATTTATGCAAGTTCCAGTATTTAAACAAGTATAAAGATCATGGGCAAAAATTTCCAGTCTGCTAAAAAAATTACGATTGCTACGCACTAAAATGTTATAAGCAAACACTGCTGGTATTGCTACTGCTAATCCAAAGGCTGTCATAATTAAAGCTTCTCCCACTGGAGCAGCTACAGTATTTAGTGAAGCTGTACCTTTAGCACCGATGGTAATAAGGGCATTATAGATACCCATAACGGTGCCAAATAATCCAATAAATGGCGCGGTGCTGCCCACCGTAGCTAGTATGGTTAAGCCAGATTCTAGGTTGGCTCTATCTTCTGTCATGGCACGCTGCATGTTGCGATTTATAAATTCGCTATGTGTACAAATATTTGTGATGTTTTTTTCAGCTTGATCTTCATAGTGAATTGAAGCATTAATGCTTTGTCGTGCTAAATTAGAAAATGGATGATTCAGTTTGATATTGTTTAAATTTATTATAATCAGATCAAATGATTCTGCATTCCAAAATTTTTTCAATAATCTCTTGGCTTGCCAGTTGATGAATTTGAGTTGCAGAATTTTCCTGAAAATTATATACCACGATATAATTGACATTAATAGCAGTATAATGATAACTGAAATAGAGATAGCATTCAAATGCTGCAAAAATGAGTTAAATGTCAATTCCATAATTTTTTCCTTTTAATTTAATTTAAAAACAATTGGTACAATAATGCTACTATTTATAGTTATTCCGTTCTTTTTTGCAGGGCTAAAACGCGAGTTTATAACTATTTTACGGGCGGCATTGTCTAGTCTTTTTGAGCCGCTTGATTTTTGAATTTGTATCGCTGTTGCTTTGCCATTTGGATTAATTTGAACTTGTAGTAAGACTTTTCCTTGTTCACCGCGCCGCCTTGATAGTCTTGGATAGTAGCTATTTGAAGACGGGCTGTAGGATAAAGAAGCCTTTTGTGATGTTCCCATACTGGCTGATTGTCTTTTTTTAGCTCGCGCGGCTCGCTCGGCTAATCTTTTTTTAGCAACTAGTCTTCTTTGAGCGGCTAATCTTTTAGCTAGTTTTTCTGTTGCTAATCTCTTTCTTTCAGCGGCTAATCTTTTGGCTCGTTTTTCAGCTGCTAATCTTCTTTTAGCTGCTAATCTTTTAGCCATTTTTTCAGCAACCAATCTTTGAACCGCTAATCTTTTAGCTAGTTTTTCTGCTGCTAATCTTCTTTCAGCGGCTAATCTTTTAGCTCGTTTTTCAGCAGCCAATCTGTGAGCGGCTAATCTTTTAGCTAGTTTTTCTGTTGCTAATCTTCTTTCAGCGGCTAATATTTTAGCTAGTTTTTCTGCTGCTAATTTTCTTTTAGCGGCTAATCTTTTAGCTCGTTTTTCTGCTGCTAATCTTCTTTTAGCGGCTAATCTTTTAGCTCGTTTTTCTGCTGCTAATTTTCTTTCAGCGGCTAATCTTTTAGCTCGTTTTTCTGCTGCTAATTTTCTTTTAGCGGCTAATCTTTTAGCTCGTTTTTCTGCTAATCTTTTAGCTGCTAGTCTTTTAGCTCGTTTTTGATCTGCTAATCTTCTTTCAGCGGCTAGTCTTTTAGCTAGTTTTTGATCTGCTAATTTTTTAGCGGCTAATCTTTGAGCCGCTAATTTTTTAACTCGTTTTTCTGCTAATTTTCTTTCAGCGGCTAATCTTTTAGCTCGTTTTTCTGCTAATCTTTTAACTGCTAATCTTTGAGCGGCTAATCTTTGAGCCGCTAATTTTTTAACTCGTTTTTCTGCTAATCTTTTAGCGGCTAATCTTTTGGCTCGTTTTTGAGCGGCTAATCTTTGAGCCGTTAATCTTTTAGCAGCAATTATTGTAGTTCGTTTGACTGCCAGTTTTACCTTTTTTTTTATTATGGGTTTAATTATCTTTTTTGGTAATGGCGGTTTTTTGGCAACTTTAACTATCGGTGGTGGAGTAATTATATGCACCATCAGTGTTTTAGGCGTTTGTACAACATTTCTATTAGGTTTATGTTGTATCACTTGCCATAATACCAGTGCATGTAATGTCAATACCATTAATAAAACTGGTATTGATTTAATAAGGTTAATCAAATAACTCATGTTGGTAATTTAGGTTATTATTTCTTTTTTGCAGTAGTCTATTTTAACATAAATTCAATTAAATCTTCATTTTGTCTTGAATGTTAGTCATATTCTGTTTTAGGAATGTTTTTTGCTTTTAAGTGATGTAGCATCACTTAAGCTATTTCTTTTATTACTTTTAAAGTCATTGTATTTCATATTGCAGCTAGTAGGTTATAAATGGAATATACATTGCTTATTTCCTAATAGACATTAGTTACCCTTATATTCATATTCTGGATAAATGGTGTGCTAAATGTTGGTTCACTGTTGATTTTTTTTAGCTAAGAGAATAATTATGAAAATAAATAGAAAATCTATGATGATGGCATCTATTGTCAGCATTAGCGTGTTTTTGACTTCCTCTGTTTTTGCGGGCAGCACAGGAGGACAGGGTGGAACTGGCGGTGCTGGTGCTTGGGGCGGTTCTGGTGGCCACGGTGGCCACGGTGGCAGCGGAGTACGTAATGGACATGGCGGCGGCGGCGGCGGTGGCGGTTCCGCCAGCGGTTATGGTAGTTATGGCGGTCATGGTGGACATGGTGGGCTAGGAATTTATGGCGGTGCCGGTGGCGGTGGCGGCGGTGGTGGTGCCGCCAGCGGTTATGGTAATTCTGGCGGTCATGGTGGACACGGTGGTACCGGTTCCTTTGGCGGTTCTGGTGGTAACGGTGGTCAGGGCGGTTCTGCCCATTAGTGAGTTAAAGTGTTAGATTATTCTATATCATTGTGATATTATCATAACTTACATAAATCAATTTAATTAGAATTAAAGGGTCCGGACTCAATAATTGGAGTTTGGCTTTTTAGCTAGGAGAATAATTATGAAAATAAATAGAGCATCTATTATGATGGCATCTATTGTCAGCATTAGCGTGTTTTTGACTCCCTCTGTTTTTGCATGGGGCAGCACAGGAGGACAGGGTGGATCTGGCGGTGCTGGTGCTTGGGGCGGTTCTGGTGGCCACGGTGGCCACGGTGGCAGCGGAGTACGTAATGGACATGGCGGCGGCGGTGGTGGTGGTGGTACTGCCAGCGGTTATGGTAGTTATGGTGGTCATGGTGGACATGGTGGGCAAGGATACTATGGTGGTGCCGGTGGCGGTGGCGGCGGTGGTGGTGCAGCCAGAGGTTATGGTAGTTCTGGCGGTCATGGTGGACACGGTGGTACCGGTTCCTATGGCGGTTCTGGTGGTAACGGTGGTCAAGGCGGTTCTGCCTATTAGTCAGTTAAAGTGTTAGATTATCCTAATTTACACAAATCAATTTAATTAGAATTAAAGGGTCCGGGCTAGAATTAAATAATTCTAGTCTGGCTCTGTAATTATGCACTCTTGTTTTTTTTAGCTAGGAGAATAATTATGAAAATAAATAGAACATCTATTATGGTGGCATCTATTGTCAGCATTAGCGTTTTTTTAACTCCCCCTGTTTTTTCGTTGTCGTGTGACGGCAGCACAGGAGGGTATGGTGGTACTGGTGGTGCTGGTGCTGATAATAATAACGACGGTGACGATGGTGGAAATGGTAACAAGGGCGGCGGCGGTGGCGGCGGCGGTGGTGCGGCCTACGGTTATCATAGTTATGGTGGTTATGGCGGTTATGGCGGTCAAGGAAGATGTAACGGTATCGGTGCCGGTGGCGGCGGTGGTGGTGCAGCCTACGGTAATGATAGTTATGGTGGTTATGGCGGTCACGGTGGTAGCGGTCTCTATGACGGTAAAGGTGGTAAAGGTGGTCAGGGCGGTTCTGCCTATTAGTGAGTTCTTTAATTATCCACTCACTAAATATTGAGTCCAACTAAAATGTTGTTGTGATAGGTGGTAAGAATACCAAATCCTTTTGTTGTTTGTGGATTTGGTTTTTTTTTTAGCTAGGAAAATAATTATGAAAATAAATAGAACATCTATTATGATGGCATCTATTGTCAGCATGAGTGTTTTTTTGACTCCCCCAGTTTTTTCTTGGGGAGGCAGCACTGGAGGACATGGTGGTGCTGGCGGTACTGGTTCTTATGGCGGTTATGGTGGCCACGGTGGCCGCGGTGGTTCTGCTTACGGTTCTGGTAGTCGTGGCGGTCGTGGTGGACAAGGTGGTGATGGCATTGGAGGCGGTAGAGGTGGTCACGGTGGATCTGGTGGTAATGCTCGATATGGAAGTGTTGGCGGCGGAGGTGGTGGCGGTGGCGCTGGCATTGGAGGCTTAAAAGGTGGCGATGGGGGTAATGGAGGGTAGTAAGGCAATGCGTATTAAATATATCAAAAAGTTAAGTACAGGACATTTTTAAATATACAGAACTAAAGTCTTTCCGAAATAAGTAAGGAGGCTTTAGTCGTTATAGCTTCTATGTTAAACTAATTTTTTTTGCTAAAAGAGATCAATCTAATGAAAAAAATTTTTATTTTTATGGTAATTGGTTTAATCGGCTGTGTAGGATCCGATGATATACCTAAAGAGCAGTCCGGTTTCGGTCAACCGCCATGGCGATCAGGACCGGGACATGGTGGCAAAGGAGGTGATGGTGGTAGCCTTCCGGGACTACCGGGTGGTAAAGGCGGTTATGGTGGATATCCTAATTCATCCTCTATTCCAAGGCAGCCAGATCAATCATGGCAACGTGAATATGAATATAATTTATATTGGTATTGCCTAAGATTAGCAAAGGCTTCAACTAAAAGAAAATGGAAGGATTATATGTATTCTGATGATCATATGCAAAACAACTATTCCCCTTTAGACTGTAAAAGATTTTCAACATCGCCTAGGCAACTTTTGAAAAGTGCTAAAAGAAGTCAAGGTAGAGATGGTAGATCTGGTGGAAGCTACTATGGTGGTCAAGGAGGTCAAGGTGGCAGAGCAGGAAGCGGTCCCAGTGGTGGAAGCGGTGGAAGCGGCGGTGCTGGAATTGCTGGAGGTAGGGGAGGTCAAGGTGGACAAGGTGGTAATGGCTATTAGTTGACATGAATATTGCTGTAATATCTTCATGAAAAATTTATATTATATTCGATCATTGATCACAACTTTATTGTTTGGGTTAATGCAGTTAGCCAATGCTGAGCTGTATTTTGGCGGAAATATTGGGTTTTCTGAAGCTGATAACAATATTAAAAATAGTGAAATTAGCAATTTGATTGCTGGTTTTCATCTGGGTTATAATTGGCAGTTTCAAAATGTAATTACAGGTATTGAGGCTGATATTGACAGTTATGGGTCAATTGACAATATTCTAGGTTCTTTGCGTGGTCGCATGGGCTTAGGAATGAAGCGAAGCTTTATTTATGGGACTGTTGGTGCTGCTTTTATCTCTATTGATGGTGATAATAGTGCTGTCTTAGTAGGTGGTAATGGTGGTAATGGCGGTGATGGTGGTGATGGTTTTGTTGCTGGTAATGCTGGAAGCGGTGGTGCTGGTATTGGTAATCCTGTCTTGTATCGAGAAGGACAATCTGAGTTTGGTTTAGTTGCAGGAATTGGTGCTGAATATCAACTTAGTTCACAAATGATCCTTGGGATAGAAGGTTTATATTATAAGTTTAATGATGACTTGCTAAAGTCAAATTTTGAAACGGACTTTTTTTTGCTGCGAGGTCGTGTTTCTTTTGATCTAGCTGATCAAGCTATTCGCTTTTCATCCAGTGGTGGCAATTGGTCTGGTCCATATGTTGGTGGACATGCTGGCGTACTCTTTAGTCTCTCTGATGACACAATTGATGCTGTCCTATTGGGAAATGGCGAAAATGGTGGAAACGGTGGTAATGGTGTTGCTATAAATGGTGCCGGTGGTGGAGGCGGTGGTGGCGGTGGTGCTGCTACTACAGGATTTTTAGAAAAAGAGGATATTGGACTTTTAGGTGGCATACAAGCTGGTTATAATTGGCAAATAGATAAGTGGATTTATGGAATTGAATTTGATGCTAGTTTTGGCAGCGAGGATCGTGATTATTTGAGCAGTTTACGAACTCGTTTAGGCTGGATTAGTAATACTCATCTCTTTTACGTGACTGGTGGTGTGGCGTTTACACGCTTAGATGGAGCAAATGTTATTTTTGCTGGTCATGGTGGTGATGGTGAAAATGGCAGTAATAGTGTCAATAATGGTGGTGATGGTATTGGTGGAACTGGAGGTCTTGGAGGCCGCTCTATTGACGTTTTTAACAAGGAAGATTTAACTGGTTTTGCAATTGGTGCTGGTATAGATACAAAGATTACAAAGAATATTTCTGTTGGACTTGAGGGTATTTACTATGGATTTAATGGTGATGATGGAGACTATAACCAATTTGATGGCATGAATGGGTCTAGCTATGCTTCAAAAGATGATAGTAGTACATTTGTGTTACGCAGTCGAGTGGCAATTCATTTTTAACAATCCTAAAGACCTGTCAGGTTTTAAAAACCTGACAGGTCAAATTATTTATCTGTACTCAATTAATACCCCAAATTCGGAGCCAGCCACCGTTCCGCTTCTTCCACTGTCATTCCCTTACGTTTAGCATAATCTTCAACTTGATCTTTATAAACTTTACCAATACCAAAATATCTCGCTTTTGGATGTGCAATGTACCAACCAGACACTGCCGCTGTTGGTAACATAGCAAAACTATCTGTCAAAGTAATTTCTGCATTCTTATCAGGTTCAAGCAATTCCCAAAGTGTGGTTTTTTCAGTATGTTCTGGGCAAGCAGGATAACCCGGGGCTGGACGAATGCCATCATAGTTTTCTTTTATTAATTCTTCGTTACTAAAGTTTTCATCCGCTGCATAAGCCCAAAATTCTTTACGCACTCGTTCGTGCATACGTTCTGCAAAGGCTTCGGCTAAACGATCTGCTAATGCTTTGATTAGTATGCTATTGTAATCATCATGGTCTTGTTCAAAACGGGCTATATGTTCATCTATGCCAATGCCAGCAGTGACGGCAAATCCTCCTATATAATCATCTTTTGGGCTAATAAAATCAGCTAAACATAAATTAGGATTTAGTTTGGTTTTAGGCATTTGTTGACGCAGATGATGTAGCACGGTTTTTACTTCAGTACGATTATCATCAGTATAGAGTTGAATATCATCATCATTCACCATGTTGGCTGGGAAAAAGCCAATTACTGCGCGAGCTTTTAACATTTTTTGGTTGATAATTTGATCCAACATTGTTTGTGCATCTTCATAAAGAGCACGCGCCTCTGTTCCCACGATTTCATCATCAAGAATTTGAGGAAAACGCCCTGCCAATTCCCAAGTTCTAAAAAACTGTGTCCAATCAATACGGTGACGCAATTCTTCTAGTGGATAATCTTCAAATACTTTTATCCCTAAAAAAGTTGGTTTAGCTGGAGTATAATCTTCCCAGTTTAAGGTGAATTTATTGGCTCTTGCTTGTTGCAGTGAAAATTTCTTTTTATTAAGCTGCGTTTTAGCGCGTTGTTCACGGATTTCTGCATATTCTTTACTTATTTTCTGTGCAAAATTGGTTTTTAATTCAGTGGAAAGTAAACTTTGTGCTACGCCGACTGCACGAGAAGCATCTGGAACATAAACAACCGGATTACTATAATTATGAGCAATTTTAACAGCTGTATGTACTTTCGAGGTAGTCGCACCACCTATGAGCAAGGGCAGTTCAAAACCTTGACGTTCCATTTCTTTGGCAACATGCACCATTTCATCTAATGATGGCGTAATCAGCCCTGATAAACCAATCATATTACAATTTTGCTCACGAGCAGCTTTAAAAATAGTTTCAGCGGGAACCATCACACCAAGATCAACAATTTCAAAATTATTACATTGCAAAACCACACCAACGATATTTTTACCAATATCATGCACATCACCCTTAACAGTTGCTAACAAAATTTTGCCGTTGTTTTTCATGACATCACCAACAGCCTTTTCAGATTCAATATAGGGCATTAAATAGGCAACAGCTTTTTTCATAACACGAGCAGATTTAACTACTTGAGGTAAAAACATTTTACCCGCACCAAATAAATCACCCACAATATTCATGCCATCCATTAATGGTCCTTCAATGACATGTAAAGAGCGTTCATATTGTTGCCTAGATTCTTCGGTATCTTCTTCAATATAATCAGTAATACCTTTTACCAAAGCATGTTCTAGACGTTTGTTTACTGGTGCATCGCGCCATGCTAGATTTTTACTATCTTCAGCCTTACTACCATCTCCCTTATATTTGTCAGCAATTTCTAACAGTTGCTCCGTAGCATCATCATTACGATTCAGAATAACATCTTCAACTCGATCACGAAGTTCTGCCGGTAAATCTTCATAAATAGCCAATTGCCCAGCGTTGACAATTCCCATATCCATACCAGCCTTAATAGCATAATATAAAAATACAGAATGAATCGCTTCACGCACCGGATTATTGCCGCGAAATGAAAATGAAACATTAGAAACACCGCCCGAAATAAGCGCGTGGGGCAAAGTTTGTTTTATCTCACGAACACCTTCAATAAAATCAACCGCATAGTTATTATGTTCATCAATCCCAGTCGCAACAGCAAATATATTAGGATCAAAAATAATATCTTCAGGCGGAAAATTTAGTTGTTCTACCAAAATCTTATAAGATCGTTTACAAATTTCAACTTTACGCTCTTTAGTATCGGCTTGCCCTTTTTCATCAAATGCCATGACTATAACAGCAGCACCATAACGTCTTACTAGTTTTGCTTGCTCAATAAACTTATCTTCACCCTCTTTGATACTGATAGAATTAACAATAGGTTTACCTTGAACACATTTTAAGCCGGCTTCTAAAATATCCCATTTAGAAGAATCAATCATCACCGGCACTTTGGCAATATCAGGCTCCGCTGCAACCAGATTTAAAAATTTCATCATCACTTCCTTAGAATCCAGCAAGCCTTCATCCATATTGACATCAATGATTTGGGCACCGTTTTCCACCTGTTCATGTGCAACTTTTAAGGCTTCTTCATAATTCTCTTCTTTAATAAGACGCTTAAATCTAATAGAACCAGTAACATTAGCGCGTTCACCAATATTAACAAATAATGAGTCTTTTTCAATGGTACAAGGTTCTAAGCCGGAAAGGCGACATGCAATGGGAATATCTGGCAATTGGCGCGGAGGAAATTTTTCCACTGCTGCTTTGATGGCGCGAATATGGTCTGGAGTTGTACCACAACAACCTCCAATAATATTTAAAAAACCACTTTGCGCCCATTCTCCAATTTCGATTGCCATGTCATCAGGAGTTTCATCATAGCTACCAAATTCATTAGGTAAACCTGCATTAGGATGTGCTGATACATAAGTTTCTGAAATTTTAGATAATTCTGCAACATACTGGCGTAACTCTTTTGGTCCCAAGGCGCAATTTAAACCAATTGTAAGTGGTTTGGCATGACGTAAGGAATTCCAAAAAGCTTCAGTAGTTTGCCCTGATAAAGTTCTACCAGAGGCATCAGTAATTGTACCGGAAATCATAATAGGCAAAGATTTGTTATGATCATCAAAATATTTTTCTACCGCAAAAATTGCTGCTTTAGCATTTAAGGTATCAAAAATAGTTTCAATCAACAACAAATCAGCACCACCATCGACTAAGGCTTGGGTGGCTTCATAATAAGTTGCTACTAAATCATCAAAGGTAACATTACGAAAACTTGGGTCATTTACATCTGGAGAAATAGAACATGTACGATTAGTAGGGCCAAGCACACCGGCAACAAAACGTGGAAAATCTGGTGTTTTGGCTGTCATTTCATCGGCGGCTTCACGCGCCAATCTGGTTGCAGCGACATTTATTTCATAAACTAAATCCTCCATCTGATAGTCAGCCATCGCAATCCGGGTACCATTAAAGGTATTGGTTTCAAGGATATCGGCACCAGCTTCCAGATATTTAGTGTGGATTTCTTTGATTATATGTGGTTGAGTAAGAACTAATAAGTCATTATTACCCTTTAAATCACAATGCCAATTTTTAAAACGTTCACCTCGATAATCATCTTCTTCTAATTTATGCCTCTGAATCATGGTGCCCATGGCACCATCAAGGATAAGGATACGTTGTTTTAAAAGGGATTTGAGAGTATTAACCATAAAATTTAATTATTGTTCTGTTGATTACAATTTGTTGTTTTCCATTATAGCATAGCTTATAATTATTTCAAACTAAGCGCAGGATTATGGAACTTGTATCAATAAGCCGCTGCTAACACAAATTTTGATGGTTTTTTTGATCGATATGGCAGAACAAGTAGGTGGTTGTGAGGAATATGGTTTTAATCGTACAATATATTAACTAGATAAGACCTGTCAGGTTTTAAAAACCTGTCAGGTCTGTAGGTTAATTCAAAGTAGCAGATATAATCTTATCAACATGGAATTTACGTTTTCCATTATATTCAATATCTTCTAATCCGTAACAATATGTTACACCGGCTTCAACATTTTGATCTTGTTCAGAATAACTTGCACCCAAGACTCCATCTTGAGATTTAGAATAAACCAAAGGTTGAACTTGTTTAACATCTTTATAGTTAGAAGGATTGAGAGAACATTGCCCATCTATTGGTGTAGCTCTCCAAAGGGTAAAACCGGCATTGTCGGTTTCAGTTCCAGTGGTCCAATTTATGGTTACTTTACCATCAGCGGCGTTGGCTGTGAATGTGTCTAGGGTTACTGATAATTGTGGCGGATTTAAGGTTATTTTGCCATTACAAACATCATAGGGATTAGGTGGAATACCCGTACCACCCCATGCTGCTCCTGCATTTACTGTACCGCGTGATACAAAAGTGCCAGATGATGGATCTTTAACAAAAACTTCCACTGTGCTATTAGCTGGTATATTATATATTGCAACTAACCAAGGAGAACTTGTTGCATTATTCTCTGTGTTGGTTCTTGTATTAACTATGCCTGATGGTGAAGTTACCACTACTTGAATTTCAACAGTTTGTGGAGAAGTACCAATATTATAAGTATCAAAAAGTGACTTTGTAAGCTCAATTTTAACACAAGCAGGTTCCCTCTTTTCCCAGTCAAAGTTCCATGCTGAAAAATGCTTTACTTTTCCTTCCAATCTTCCATTACGATTTATACTAGCAAAACCTTCTTCTATCCATTTGCCGGTAGTTTCATCAAAAGACCATAGGGTTGGTACTTCATTTTCTTTGTTTTCTGGAGCTGGTACAGAAATAGTAGCATTTGTAGCCAACTCGTACTTTTTCCCTGAAGAGGCACCTATAAATTCAGCCCAGAAAGCACCAGCACTTAATAAGTAAACATCTTTGCCTTCACTATTGATGGCACTCATATTACCCGGCATTGACTCATTTGAATTGTCGTAGGTATATATATAGGCATTTATAGGCTCATTTACCTTACCAAAAGCATTCGCTGGTAATTGAATATTAGTATTACGAGAATCTTTTATAGTAATTCCTTTACTATGGTCTGCAATGCTAATTGAAATTAGTTCTGCTTTTTTAAGAGTAAAAACCAGATTCTTGTTAGGCCATTTCTCAATTTTAGAGGCTAAGGCATAACCCGGTTTGCTTACGCTAACTGTATATTGATCAGCTCTTTTGGCATGAAATTCAAAAGAACCATCTTTATTGGTTTTTCCAACTGCTTCGTTAATCCGCACAGTTGCATTAGGAACATTTGTAGTACCAGCAAAGAATTCACTTACCGCTGCAAGGACTTTATTACTGGCAAATATCAGCATCAAACTAACAAAAACAATAGATCGTATTCTATCGTCACGTTTCTTCTTTAAATATCGCGTTGACATGTTTATGTCTCCTGGTAATTAATTAAATTTTAAACTTACGATATTATAAGACGGACATTTCGATTAATTTTGCCAAAAAAAAATAATTTAAATTCTAAGTGTATGAATTTTAGGTTAGTAATTTAGCTTGACATAGATATTCATGATAATTCCTTAATATGATGTCATACATTTTTACATGCTCAAACACCGCCTAGGAATAAATTCCAAGGCTCAAAGCTTAAGTCACCTAAAGGTGACTAATAAATTTATAAAAGTAGTGGCAAGAAAACCCCTTTGTCTTTAGCAGAGGGGATGAATTGCCACGCCTAACCTTGCTCTTCAATGTATTTCCTTACGGTTTC
>JADGDS010000007.1:184889-235132 GCA_016744775.1 Candidatus Marithrix sp. | reverse complement strand
TTATTAAAAAAATCCCTGTTTATGAATCTGATGACCCAAATAAAAACTACACTTCAGAAGAATCTGTTCCATTTTGATTAACTGATGTTATGCACAAAGCTCGTCAGCCCAACCTACAAGCTTAAATCAAGAATATTTACATAATTCACCTTCCATAACTTGCGTTATTTAAAACACAGATGACACCACCACACAACTAGAATATAATAAGAGACTTTTTCACCCACTTTTTTTGGAGGTTAGATAATGAGTCACAGTGCTTTGCCACCTAAGCAGGGTCTCTATGATCCTTGTTATGAACGTGATGCTTGTGGTGTTGGCTTTATTGCTCATATCAAAGGTCATAAAAATCATAGTATTGTTATTCAGGGTTTGGAAATTCTTAAAAACATTACTCATCGTGGGGCTGTAGGTGCTGATCCTCTTGCTGGTGATGGTGCTGGTATCCTTATTCAAACGCCTGATGCCTTTTTACGTGCTAATCTTGATATTAGTCTGCCGTCAGTAGGTGATTATGCGGTTGGTATGATCTTTTTGCCTCGTGATAAGGAAAAACGTGCTATTTGTGAGGCTTTAATCGCTTATGTTATAGCGGTTGAGGGACAAAAACTATTAACTTGGCGCGATGTTCCTACGAATAATAGTGTTATTGGCGAAAGCGTTAAAGTTATTGAGCCTGTTATTAAACAGGTTTTTATCGCTAAAGGTGATAATTGTGCCGATCAAGATGCTTTTGAACGCAAATTGTTTGTGATTCGTAAGGTTATTGAGCATAGAGTACGTGATGAGTTGGAACTTGATTATAGTCATTTTTATATTCCTTCTTTCTCTTCACGTACTTTGTTGTATAAAGGAATGTTATTGGCAGATCAAGTTGGAGCTTATTTTCCTGACTTGTTAGATGAGCGCATGGTAACTTCCTTAGCATTAGTACATCAACGCTTTTCTACTAATACATTTCCAACTTGGGATTTGGCTCAGCCTTTCCGCATGATTGCTCATAATGGTGAAATCAACACTGTACGCGGTAATATTAATTGGATGGCAGCTCGTCGTAATTCTATGGCTTCATCGTTATTGGGTGATGACTTAGATAAATTATGGCCTTTAATTGCCGAAGGACAATCAGATTCTGCTTGTTTTGATAATGCTTTAGAATTATTGCTTGCTGGTGGTTATTCTTTAGGGCAGGCTATGATGATATTGATTCCTGAAGCATGGGCTGGTAATCCTTTAATGGATGAAAAACGCCGCGCTTTTTATGAATATCATGCCGCTTTAATGGAGCCTTGGGATGGTCCAGCCGCTGTTGCTTTTACCGATGGTCGTCAAATTGGTGCTACTTTAGATCGAAATGGCTTACGTCCAGCGCGTTATTTAATAACCAATGATGATATTGTGGTTATGGCATCAGAAATGGGTGTTTTAAACATTCCTGAAGATAAAATCATTAAAAAATGGCGTTTGCAGCCCGGTAAAATGTTCTTAATCGATACTGAAGAAGGGCGTATTATTGATGATGCAGAATTAAAAGGACAATTGTCAAATAGTCTGCCTTATCAACAGTGGTTAAATGAAACTCAAATTCTGTTAGAGAATTTACCGTCTGAAGTAGCGGCAATGCCACCTAATAAAGAAACCTTGTTAGATCGTCAACAAGCCTTTGGTTATACTCAAGAAGATTTAAAATGCTTTTTAATACCAATGGTTGTAGGTGGACAAGATCCTTTAGGTTCTATGGGAATAGATTCGCCGCTAGCGGTTTTATCAGATCGCCCACGTTTATTGTTTGATTATTTTAAACAAAGTTTTGCTCAAGTTACTAATCCAGCGATTGATCCAATTCGAGAAGAATTGGTTATGTCATTAGTATCTTTAATTGGTCCACGCCCAAATTTGTTGGGTTTAAATAACGGTGACTTTTTACAAAAGCGGCTAGAGGTTGCTCAACCGATTTTAACTAATGTGGATTTGGAAAAAGTACGAGGTATTGAAGCACGTACTAATGGTGCATTTCGTAATAAAACTTTAAGTATGTGTTATGGTGCCGAAGGCATGGAATTAGCACTGAAGGCTTTGTGCGATCAAGCTGAACAGGCTGTATTAGCAGGTAATAATATTTTAATATTATCTGATCGCGGAGTAAATAGCGATTATATTCCAATACCTTCATTATTGGCTACTTCAGCGGTTCATCATCATTTAATCAAGCAAGGTTTGCGTACTGAATCTGGATTAGTAGTTGAAACTGGTGAAACTCGTGAAGTTCAGCATTTTTGCTTATTAGCGGCTTATGGTGCAGAAGCGATTAATCCTTATTTGGCATTTGATAGTTTGTTAGCTATTAGAAATAGTCTGCAATTAACTGAAGCTGAAATTCAACAACGCTATATTAAAGCTGTTAATAAGGGCATGTTAAAAGTTATGTCCAAAATGGGTATTTCTACTTATCAATCTTATTGTGGTGCCCAAATTTTTGATGCGATTGGACTTTCTGATGAATTCTTAGACCAATATTTCACTGGTACTAATTGTAAAACTTCAGGTGTAGGCTTAGCTGAAATAGCTGAAGAAACTGTACGTAAACACCGTTTAGCTTTTGGTGATAATCCAATATATCGCAATGCCTTAGATGTTGGTGGTGAATATGCCTATCGTCTGCGTGGTGAAGAGCATGTTTGGACACCAGAAACGATTGCTAAATTGCAACATGCAACTCGTAGCAATGATAGAAAACTATATGATGAATTTGCTAAAGAAATCAATGAACAAGGCTTAAATTTACGTAGCTTGTTTGATTTTAAATTTGATGAATCACAAGCAGTACCATTAGACGAAGTTGAACCAGCGTCAGAAATTGTGAAACGCTTTGCTACTGGTGCTATGTCATTTGGTTCGATTTCTGAAGAGGCGCATAGTACTTTAGCTATTGCTATGAATCGCATTGGTGGTAAATCCAATACCGGTGAAGGTGGTGAACAAGTTGAACGCTTTACGCCATTAGAAAATGGAGATTCTAAACGTTCTGCAATTAAACAGGTAGCTTCTGGGCGTTTTGGTGTCACGGCTGAATATCTAGTAAATGCTGATGATATTCAAATTAAAATTTCTCAAGGCGCGAAACCGGGCGAAGGTGGACAATTACCGGGGCATAAAGTTGATAAAGTGATTGCTCAAGTACGTCATTCAACTCCCGGCGTAGGATTGATTTCTCCACCACCACATCATGATATTTATTCAATTGAAGACTTAGCGCAATTGATTCATGATTTAAAAAATGTTAATCCTAAAGCTAGAATTAGCGTCAAATTGGTTTCAGAACTTGGTGTTGGTACAGTAGCGGCAGGCGTAGCCAAAGCTCATGCTGATCATATTACTATTTCTGGTTATGATGGTGGTACTGGTGCTAGCCCAGTTACTTCTATTAAACACGCTGGTTCACCTTGGGAAATTGGTTTATCAGAAACTCATCAAACCTTAATTTTAAATAAATTACGTGGACGTACCGCAGTACAAACTGATGGTGGAATACGTACAGGGCGCGACGTTATAATCGCGGCATTGCTGGGTGCAGATGAAATTGGTTTTGCTACCATAGCCTTAATTGTGGAAGGTTGCTTGATGATGCGTAAATGTCATCTTAATACTTGCCCAGTTGGTATTGCTACTCAAAGACCTGAATTACGCAAACTATTTACTGGTCAACCAGAACATATCGTCAACTATTTCATGTTTGTAGCTGAAGATGTACGGGAATTGATGGCAAAACTAGGTTTCCGCAGCTTTAATGAAATGATTGGACGTTCTGATAAGCTAGATATGAATCGCGCCATTTCACATTGGAAAGCTAAAGGACTTGATTTATCACGTATTTTATATCGTCCTAAAGTTGCTGATGATGTAGCACAATATAATTGTGAAACTCAAGATCATGGTTTAGATAAAGCTAAAGATCAAGAATTAATACAGCAAGCACAAGCGGCATTAGAAAATCGTACTCCAGTCAAAATTGAAACAGCAATTCACAACTATAATCGTAGCTTTGGAGCAATGCTATCAGGTGAAGTAGCGAAACGTTATGGACATGCTGGCTTAGCAGAAGATACGATTTCTATTAAGGCTACTGGTTGTGCTGGACAAAGTTTTGGAGCATTTGTCGCGCATGGTGTTAGCATTGAATTGGTTGGTGAAGGTAATGACTATGTTGGTAAAGGATTAAGCGGCGGACGTTTAGTTATTTATCCTCCTAAAGAATCTCCAATTATTCCAGAAGAAAATATCATAGTTGGTAACACTGTACTTTATGGCGCGATTAGCGGCGAATGTTATTTCAGAGGAATTGCTGGTGAACGTTTTGCTGTTAGAAACTCTGGAGCAACTGCTGTTGTTGAAGGTGTAGGCGATCATGGTTGTGAATATATGACCGGTGGACGTGTAGTAGTACTTGGCTCAACTGGACGCAACTTTGCTGCTGGTATGAGTGGAGGTATAGCTTATGTTCTTGATGAAGTTGGTAATTTTGATAAATGTTGTAATATGTCAATGGTCGAATTAGAAGCAATTGATGAACCAGAGCATCTAAAAGGTTTGATTGAAAAACATTTGCATTATACCAATAGTAGTCGCGCTCAAATGATATTAGATAATTGGAACGACTATTTGCCACGTTTTATAAAAGTCATGCCTACAGATTATAAACGAGCCTTATTACAACAAAAGGGGTAAAATATGGGAAATACAACCGGCTTTTTAGATATTTCACGCCAAGAGAGAACTTATAAACCAGTTGCTGATCGTGTCAATCATTATGATGAATTTGTAATTCCATTAACGGACAATGAAATAAGCCAACAAGGTGCCCGTTGCATGGATTGCGGTATTCCTTATTGTCATAATGGATGCCCGATAAATAATATTATTCCTGATTGGAATGATCTTGTATATCAACATGATTTTCGTGCGGCATTGGATGTATTACATAGTACCAATAATTTCCCAGAATTTACTGGGCGTATATGTCCAGCACCTTGCGAAGCTGCTTGTACACTGAATCTGAATGAAGAGCCAGTAACAATTAAAAGCATAGAATGTGCAATAGTTGATAAAGGCTGGGAACAAGGCTGGATAGAACCAGAAGTCCCAACTCATCGTAGCGGCAAACGAGTAGCAATAGTGGGATCTGGTCCGGCAGGATTAGCTAGCGCACAACAATTAGCTCGCGCTGGGCATGAAGTAGTAGTATATGAAAAAAATGACCGTATTGGTGGTTTACTATGCTATGGCATTCCAAACTTCAAATTTGACAAACAGCTTATAACTCGCCGTCAAGCCCAAATGCAGACTGAGGGAGTAGTATTCCGTCCAAATACTCATATAGGGGTTGATATGCCAGCTCAACAACTATTAGAGAAATATGACGCAGTAGTACTAACAGGAGGATCAGAAAAGCCTCGTGACTTAAATGTACCCGGACGTGATTCTAAAGGTGTACACTTTGCAATGGATTTCCTAACTCAGCAAACCAAGCGCGTTTTAGGAGATGAAGTTGCAGATGGTATTACTGCCAAAGACAAACATGTAGTAGTAGTTGGAGGTGGAGATACCGGCTCAGATTGTATTGGAACATCAATACGTCAAGCAGCGGCATCTATAACCCAATTAGAAATAATGCCCAAGCCACCAGAAAAAGAAGATAAAGCTATGACATGGCCATATTGGCCCCTAAAACTACGTACTTCATCTTCCCAAGAAGAAGGCTGCGAACGTGACTGGAGCGTATCAACTAAATCTATTGAAGCAGATGAAACTGGCAATATCAAGAAAATAAATTTAGTACGACTAGACGCAAAAATGCAAGAAATACCCGGTAGCGAATTTGAACTAAAAGCAGAACTAGTGCTACTAGCGATGGGCTTTGTGCATCCAGTACAAGAAGGGATGTTAAATGAACTTGGATTAGACTTAGACCAAAGATCCAATGTCAAAGCAGATACTAACAACTATCAAACATCAATAGAAAAAGTATTTGCAGCAGGCGACATGCGACGCGGACAATCCTTAGTAGTATGGGCGATAAGAGAAGGCAGACAAGCTGCAAGGGCTGTTGATGAATATCTGATGGGGTATTCGGAATTGCCTAGATAATTTTTTTTATATTTTACTACCACGCCTAGCGTGGTAAGTACCAAAGCATTCATTTTAATGATGTTTTGGAGTTCAAAGCGCAGCTTTGTTGGTGCTATTTACAAAGCTGCGCTTTGAACTCCAATAAGTCTGAGAATTGTTTTTACTTGTACTATTTGCCTTGCTTGAACTATTCGTTGTTATTAATATTCGTTGTACTATTAGCCAGTTGAGTACAACGAATATAAATAACAACGAATAGTTAGTGGTATATTCATAATAATGGATACGAGTTGTAGTATTTCCCTTGCTGATTATTCCAATGATTGTATATAGAATGGTATCTCAAGAAACAGCCTTTGAAATCGCTGGATTATGTCGAGAATATTTTGATCAAAAAATTTCGGTCACACCCCCACAAAAGGCGCGAAAGTTTGTGGCTCAGGTGGAAGCACATGTTAGAACATTTTCATTAGACTCAAGGTAATTCATTATACTTTTTGCTGTTAATTTGAATGTCGGCGATAAATTTAGACCAGCACTTTTTAAACCATTGTTAGGCATTTATCTTAACAACTTCTATGATTCTTGTTCAATTGAGTTTAAAGCTCTTCTAAATGTACTTGTCAGCCTTTTGGGGTTGCAATTTGATACGCATATGGAGTGGCAATCATTGAATATAGCAAAGCGATTAACTACTTTAGTAAAATCAGCTATAAAATTATCTAGATTTATTTCTTTAGATTCAAGATGCAAATTAATCAATTCAAAACGTCTTATTTTACGATGAGCCTTACAATCCACTCTACCAACTAATCTATCTTTATAGAGAATAGGTAAGCAGAAATAGCCAAATTTGCGTTTTTCTTTTGGTTTGTAACATTCAAGCCTGTATTCAAAATCAAATATTTGTTGAACTTTATCTCGATGAATGATTGCGTTATCAAATGGCGATAAAATTCTAACATTTTTAATCGGTCGATTTATCTTTGTGTCAAGAATATCCTGCGTAGTATATACCTTTGGCATACCATCTATGAGGTACTCTATCAGTGATCCTTGTTCAATTTTCTGGTGCAAAATAGTATCGAGTGCTTTTCGTAATGAGTTGCCAGATCTTAAGTGTGTCAGTTGTTTGATAGTAGTAAACCCATTTGCCTTCAATGACACATTGATTAGGTATTCGGCAAATTCTAACAAAGATGGCTCATTGGTATTTATATTATCAGGTAGGACTCTTTCGGTCAGATCATAGACTTTCTCCATTCCATCGCGATCCGTTATCATTAGATCACCTTGCATAAAGAGTTTTTCAAGAGCATGTTTAGCTGGCTTCCAATCCCACCATTTTGAATTACGTCTTGTTGTTGACTGAAAATTTCTCGCCTTAAGTGGTCCATCGATGCGAATTCTATCAAGTACATGATGCATGTATTTAGCATCTATATTGGCAAAATAAGTTGACTCTCCACGCTTTATCGCTGACATCTGTGGTAAAACAAAACGAAAGTCTATCATCGGCAAATAAGAAGCGGCGTGAAACCAATATTCAAAGACACTTCGTTCTCGAACTAGCTTAGAAAGGTAATCGGGTTGATAATCAGGGATACGGGTCCAGAGAGTATGATGATGGGCACGCTCAACAACAGAAAGTGTATCAATTTGAATATATCCTAGATGCTCTATTGCACGTTTAGTTGCTTGGATACCTTTACCAAATGGACGCACTGTGGTAAGACCTTGGTGATGTAATGTAATAATGCGTAGTTTTTTAAGCATAAAATAAAGCTTTGCTCCATACTAAAGAAGTCAAAATAAGTATTATTATATATCAATCATAAATTAATACGCAATATTATTTATGTATTAAAATCTATTAAACACGCTACATCTCATTATCTTTTAAACAAAAATTAATTAAATACAATGAAGCGCGTTCAAGCTGCTAGCTTTAGCATCAGCATGTAACGGGAATATTTGTGTTTACACTTCAATTAGTTTATAGTATAACAAGAATAACTATACAAGAATTTAACTGTGAGTTATGTGATAGATGAAACCTGAAATAAACAAAACTGTAAAAATTGAAATACCCATAAGCGTATTTTCTGTGTTAAAACAAACACCAGAAGAATTTGCTATGAGTATGCGAATGTCTATCACACGATAGAATTGAGTTTTTCAAAAAAAATAAGGTAGTTATAAATACTCAGAACTATTAACTACAGGGATTGCATATAAGCAATAATTTTTTTGTATTAAGTATTTTTATCCCTACTTACATACAATCCCTGTAGTTGTATAGTGCAACTATCAAGGATATGAAAACTATATCAACAAAAGTCTGCGAAAAGATAGCAGATGCTATTATCAGTGATAGCAACAGATTAAAAACACACCATGAAAATATGTAAACTTTCATAAGTATGATGATAATACACAAAGTATTTGCAGCCTGTAGATGAATATTTGATGGGGTATTCGGAATTGCCTAGAGAATTTTTAATATTTTACCACGCGCTGGTATGGTACTAAGCCCTATCAATTAGAAAGAATAATGAACATTACCCCCCAGCATCCAAGCATCTGTCTCATCATTATCAAACCGAAAATCGACAAATAATGAAACATCCAACCCAAAAGCTATTTTCACATCAAGCCCGCTATTAAGTCGAACCGAATTACTACTCTTAAAATCATAAACAGGCGTAAAAACCCTGTTGTCAGGTGACATAGAATAAGATGTATTGATCACCCGAAATCCTTCTATTTTGAAATCGTGTTCCAAAGTCAAATTAGTGAATGTAGAAACCCTATTCGATCCATAGCGTAATTGAACCCCTGCTTCACCTATAAGAGCTTTATAGTTTTGTTCATCCACCCTTTGTGTGAGCAGAACATCGCCTAGTTCCTGATAGTTATCTATATTCGTTTTAATGTAACTCAATCCTACTACTGGACCGAACTTCAAAGAATTGTGAGTCATTTTAGGCTGAAATAGGTATCCAACACGAGCCGACAGGGAAACATCATAACCTTCATGACTGGAAATAACTGGAGAAACAAATCCCGGTCGATTAACATGATAATCATTATTTCCATATGCGGCTGCAAAGTCCATGAATATATGATCTAGGTTGACAGAGCCAAAAAGACCAAACTGAGTTGAATCCACATCAATGTTCGCTAAAGCATAGTTTACATCAGCATCAGTCTTGGAACGCTGTAAAGCAAGACCTAAGCGTAGATTTGGTGAGAGCTGTATTTGACCACCAATCATTCTTGTGCTGATGTCGTAATCAAACCCGATAGCACCTAATCTATCAGAATGCTGTCCTTCTACAAGATTGCCGCCTCCAAATATAGTAAATCGTTTGCAGCTGGCACATTCTGCGGTACGGACGGCATCCAAGTGGGAAAAAAGGCTAGTGTTGAAACCAAGTGCTTTAATTTTTGTCAACTCAGTTTGCGACACAACCGTCTCTGGCGCGAAGAGGAAATTGTTGACAAGAGTATTCAATGAAGATTGTGATAAGGTACCTACCGGCGAGGCGGAATCTTGAGATATAGAATTGTAATTGAAAACACCATCTTGGAAAATTTTGAGAGTAGAGGCATCTGATATTTGAAATACGACAGCGCGATTATAATTACCTTCCTGCGTGATTGTTCCGATAGGTTCTATGCCCAATTGAACAACGGCGGTGCGATTATAATCACCTATTTGAATAATATCTACATTCGCAAAAGGGCCGAACTGAATCACACCAGCAACATTGTTTTGTTCTGATTGATTGATTACTTGATCTTCTCCCCACACAGTGCAGGAGAACAATAACATGCCTATCTGTACTAATTTACTCATTTTTTTAATTTTACCTCAGTAATTTAAATTAATGAGTTCATAACAGGCAATTTTCTATCCAATTAAGTTTGATTGTCACTCACAATATTTCTGATTGAATCTGTCCAAGAATAGCCTGCGGAACTCTTCCGAAACATGTAATTCAATACAGGGGCTCCTTCTAGTATCTGGTGGAATTCTGTGCTTTCTTCTTGACTGTCTAATAACGGCACTGTTATCACGGCTGCGCCGAATAATGGTTTGACTGTCAAAGTCGCGTTCAATCCAGAAGTCGGACAAGAACCCGTCCTGAGTGATAGTTGCGGTTGAGTTACCATGGCGGTAGCTTTCTGTTGCGACAACAATATTGCTAGCCACAGTAGCAATTAGAATAATAAACCCTTTCATCTGACTTATGCCTCCTCATACGTCAATTGACGGGAACCCTTGTTCAGTTTGACTGTTTAATCACAGCAGTATTACCACCGCTTTGCCGAATAATGGTTTGGCTATCAGCATTGCGTTCAACAATGATTTTGGACGGCACACCATCCTGACTGATAGTTGCGGTTGAGTTACGATTTTGGTAAACTTCTGTGTTGCTTTCTGTTTCGCTTGATTGTTGACTATTGCAGGCAACAAGAGTGCTAGTCGCAACGATTAGAATAATAAACTTTTTCATCTTATACATTCCTCCTTATGGTTCTAAGCAAAATATAGTTCTTTATCTATTATCATATCTATGGCGGTATGGAGAAGTTTGACGTTGACGTATACGAGTCGAATTAACATCACCGCTTTGCTGTATGTTATAGGAGTTCTTCGACCCAGCTTGTATACCACCGAAGATATTGATGTCAGAATCCTGTTTAATAGACTTCTGGTTAGTATCATCAGCTTGCACATCTGCATCAATACTTACTGTGGGAACACGTCCATCTTGAAACTGATAATATTGTTGAGCGTGTACATTGTATGCGATCAGAGTACTGCTAACTGTGATTAGAATAGCGAATCTTTTCATCTTGTATCCTTATTAAAATAAAAAAAGAGTGTAAATTAACACGATTACTAGTAACCGTGCATCAATGCTATCTTAATCGCAAGGCGATCTTCTTCTGCATGTGGGTGTTCTTCTGCATGTGGACATTCTTCTGCATCTGCTTGTTTCTCTCTGGTTTACCCTAGCATCGTTGTAGCGGCCATCTTGTCCAATTTCAGCATTATTATGCACACCAGTCTGATTCATAGTAGATTGGTTGTCATTACCAATCTGTACATTAGTGCCACGATTATAATAACCATCTTGGTACATGTTACTGGTATTAACACCCCCGCCCTGTACTACAGTGGCGTTGTTCCCGGCAAGGGCACTGGTTTGGAAAGCGATAGAGCTAATTGCAAATATGAAAGCAGCAGTTTTATTAATTGAGGTCTTCAACATGAGATAAAATCCTATTTACTATTTAAATTCATTTGAATTATGGGTACTATGATTAACCGAAATATGTAGTGCTTCGAATAATCAATTCTTGTGAAAAAAATGCAATTTTCGATCCAATTTATATGATATTGAATTTATCTATATATATCATATATAGATGTAAAAATCAAGAAAAAACTTGAACATAGGATTAATAGCATCTTCTTCTTCTACTTCTTCTGCATCTTGTGCTGCTCTGATTTACCCCAGCATTGTTGTAGCGGCCAGATTGTCTGATTCGGCCATTATTATCACAACCTCTTTGATTCAGTCTAGCATTATTGCGATAACCACGCTGATTTATGTGGCTCGTATTCACACTCCCGTTCTGTACTACTGTGGCGTTGTTCCCGGCAATGGCAGTGGTTTGGAAAGTGATAGAACTAATTGCAAATATTAAAGCAGCACTTTTAGAAATAATTGAGGTCTTAAACATGAGATAATCTCCGGTTTACTATTTAAATTAATTTCAATTATGGGTACTATGATTAACCGAAATATGTAGTGCTTCGAGTAATCAATTATAGATTTTACATGCAATTTTATGTCCAAAAACAATCATAGACTATCAATATCAACAATCAAACCTTCTCGCGCCATATTACATACTATTGGCGAATTATGTTCACCAAGAATTTTTATTGCATCAAGATGTATTTCTTCCGCTTGATTATCATCATAATTTGGATCTAAATGAATTAAATATAAATTCTTTACATTTGCTTCCATTGCAAAATTAATTGTATCTACGTAACAAGAATGTCCCCAACCTTTTTTGATTTTATAATCTTCAGGAGTATATTGTGCATCATGAATTAACAAATCAGCATTTTTGATATATTGTAAAGCAATATCTTGTTCTTCTGATCTTATAGTTTCCATCAACTCTAATTCATCTGAATTAAACTCATTTTTACGCGCCTCTATCGCCTGATCTATAAATTGAAGCTCATTATCAGATACATAAACAATAGTCTTATCATGTACCGTAATACGATAACCCAAAGTAATACCCGGATGATGAACATTAAAAGTCTCTACCTTGAAAGGTCCATATTCCAATTCAGTATTATGAGGTATCAAATAATTAATATCAGCCAACCATGTTTCAACCTCTATTGGAAAATAAGGATCTATCATCTGCCCAGAAATGCGTTTCTTAATTTCCTCTTTACTATTACCCGGACCATAAATATTCAGCTTCCATCCCGGTATAAATACTGGTACAAAAAACGGCAAACCTGAAATATGATCCCAATGATAATGGGTTAAAAGAATGGTAAGTTCTTTAATATTATCTTGTTTTAA
The DNA here is from genome assembly GCA_016744775.1 of Candidatus Marithrix sp. Lineage (GTDB taxonomy): Bacteria > Pseudomonadota > Gammaproteobacteria > Beggiatoales > Beggiatoaceae > Marithrix. The sequence continues at coordinate 222,374 of JADGDS010000007.1, read as the reverse complement.
TAATGAATTACCAAGCGGTATAATACCGCTACCACCATCACAAATTAAAACATGATCATCAACTCTTAACTCGACACAAACAGTATTTCCGCCGATACGCATATGACTACCAAATGGTGCAGGATAAGAACCACGCACGCCCCAAAATTTCAAATAATTCAAATTTTTACCGCCTTTAATACCGGTTTTTTTGTTATATATTTACCTAATAACTCATTAATTTCATGAAAGCGCAAAGGTTTAACCAGAAAATCTACTACACCAAGTTGTTTTGCAATAGAACGATCCTGAAAATAATCCTTTGATGTCATAATAATAACTGGTGTGGTTTTATGACTAGGTAAATCACGTAATTTTTTTAATAATGTCAATCCATCCATACCGGGCATTATTATATCTAAAATGATTAAATCAGGTTTATGTTTTTTTAAATAACTAAAAGCCTCGGCAGATAAATTAAATGAAGTTACATTCACTGGTAATTTTTTTGTGCTAACCTTATATAATAAAATTGAACTAGGGCTATCATCTACGACTACCAGTTTTAATATATTATTTTTCATATTTTTAATTTTTTTTATAACGCTCTTGTAGTTTGAAGTTATTAACACCTTTAGCTTTTAATTGTTTAATACGTCTGTTTAAATATTTAGTTTTACTAAAAAAACCTAAAGATATTGCATATTTAAATTTACCTTTTGTAATAATCATAAAATCACCAATACCTTTTTGTTTGAGCCTATATTCAGCCCTTATAGCAGCTTTTTTATTCTTAAAAGGTGGCAAATAAATCCATGTTGAAATTAACTTTTTTGTTTGTTCTATTTTAACTATTTTAACTATTTTTTTGGTGACTGCTATATTGATTGGTGTATCATTGAAATATGATGGAATTGACCATTTTCTTGGAATAAATTGCTCTGGTTGCCACGGCAGCCATGTTAAAAACTTGAATTGCCAAGCATAAAAAACTAAATTAATTAAAATTAGGAATAAAGCCAAACTTCTCATAATCTTTGATTCACAATTACAGCTAATCCCTGTAAGACTAAATCAGGAATGTATTTATATGGTCTTGTTAATAAATGCTTCAAAGCTGGTGCATCACCACCTGTCATTATTAGCTTAATAGTTTCCAAATCGTGGATTACATATTCTATTAAACCTATTACTGCATATAAGCTGCCTAAGTTAATACCTCTATGCGTATCATATGCCAATAAGATATTTTTGTTCTCTGATGCTAGTTCTACATTCAATTGTTTTAAAGCATAAGTATTATCTAATAATGACTCTTGCATAGTGTTTATGCCCGGTATGATTAATCCTCCTTGATGTTTGCCATCGCCTGATAATACGTCGATTGTAATCGCGGTTCCACAATCAACAATACAAATTGGATCAGATTTAAATAAATCATAAGCGGCAATTAAGGCTAACCAACGATCAACACCTAATTGTTCAGGCTTATGATAAGCATTAATCACCCCACATTCCTTATAACTACTACGAATAAAGTGTATTTGACATTTCCAGTTTTGAGTTATCCATTCTGTAATATTTGCTTCAGCTACATTAGAAACCCAAACACTTTCAACAGCAATATCCATTTGTAGCCATATAGATGTCAATATTGTCTTAAAATTGTCATGTTTATATAATTGAGATTGTTGAGGAGTAATTTGGTTTGATTTTAGAATAGCCCATTTAATAGCACTATTACCTATATCTACTAATAATTTCATAAACGTAAACTGACTTCACCACATACATATTTATGCTTACCTACTTTTAACGCGCCTTGCTCATCAATACCATTAGCTTTAGAGGTGATTAATTTATACTCCCCATCAGCAACAGGTATTTTAACAGTAACCATTTTGCCATAACTAAGATCAAAGCGATGCCAATCTTGTTGATATGCCGCTAATCCTGTTTCTGGATAAGAGATTAGAGTTTGTAAACATTGATCAATTAGAGCAGCGGCTAAACTATTGCGTGATATACTGTGCCCTAATATAGACTCTAAATCTATCCAAGCTTGATCAATAGACTTAATTTCAGTCTTTTTGACATTTAAACCAATTCCGATTACAACATCACAACGCGAAGAAATATAACGAGTTTCTAATAACAAACCTGCTAATTTATGAGCCTGCCATAAAATATCATTAGGCCATTTAATTGCGACATCAATAGCCCCAAAAGCGCGTAAAACACGCACTATTGTCACAGTTAAAGCGATATTTAATCCAGTTAAAGAAAAATTAAGTTTAGAATATGAATGCTTAACAGACAAACAAATTCCACTGCCATGAGGAGAAAACCACTGCCTACCTAAACGCCCACGCCCAGCGGTTTGATATTCTGCTAAACAAGCTATTGGATAATCAGCTTGATTTAACACATCAGTATTAGTAGATTCAATCGTATCAACTAATTTTAAATATACTAAGTCTTGTTGAGATTGTTTGGAAAGTTGAGAAATAATTTGAGCATGGTTTAGTTTTGACATAATAATAAGAAACTTTTATCATCAACTGTATAATTTAACTCAAACTAATTCGCAAAGCTGCCGCTATTGCCAAAGGTGCCAATGTTAAAGACAAACATAACAAAGCCCCTAAAAAATATAACTGCCCAGCTACAGGAAAACCCCTTGCAGCCTCATTAACAGCATTAGCGGCAAAAATTAACACTGGAATATATAACGGTAATACCAATAAAGATAACAATACACCACCACGACGTAAACCTACAGTTAATGCCACACCAATTGCACCGACTAAACTTAAAATCGGCGTAGCCAAAGCCAAAGTAGCTATCAAAGTAAACATAGCATTATCAGGCAAAAATAACAACACTGCTAATAAAGGTGCCAATATAATTAAAGGTAAACCAGTCATAATCCAATGCGCCAACACCTTAGCTAATACCAATATTGACAAAGAATGAGAAGACAAAGCAAATTGCTCCAAACTACCATCCTCAAAATCAGAACGGAATAGACTATCCAAAGATAGCATTGCCGCCAACAAAGCAGCAACCCAAATAACACCGGGTGCAATAACCTGCAAATCCTTAGAATCAGGAGAAATAGCCAAAGGAAAAAGACTTACAACAATGACAAAAAATAACAAAGGATTAGCGATTTCAGCGCGATGACGAGCCGCTAAAGTTAAATCGCGCTTTAATAAAATATAAAAAGTTGATTGTTTGATTGACATTCTATTTAATCAGTAATTTTTTCTGAAATAATCAAATATTTTGGAGTTCAAAGCATTAAAGCTTATTATATTTTGGTACTTATTGCAATAATTGTTATTTTCCTTTTCCTCGTTCCCACGCTCCAGCGTGGGAACGAGAGATCATATATAATAAGCTATTACTCTAATTTAACACTTTTTTATGAACATTGGCTTTATATCTCTAGGTTGCCCTAAAGCAACCGTCGATTCTGAACGTATTCTCACACAATTACGCGCTGAAGGCTATGCCATTAGCCCCAATTATGATGATGCCCAACTGGTAGTTATTAATACCTGTGGCTTTATTAATGAAGCAGTAGAAGAATCCCTAGAAGTTATTGGTGAAGCCTTAGCAGAAAATGGCAAAGTCATAGTTACCGGCTGCCTAGGTGCGCGTGGTGATCTAGTTAAAAAAACTTACCCAGAATTATTAGCTGTAACTGGTCCAAATTCAGTTGATGAAGTTATGACAGCAATTCATGCCGAATTACCTCCACAACATGACCCATACATTGATCTAGTACCACCCGGAGGCATTAAACTTACACCCCGTCATTATGCCTACCTTAAAATTGCAGAAGGCTGTAATCAAAAATGTAGCTTCTGTATTATCCCTAGCCTACGTGGGCGTTTAGTTAGTCGCCCAATTGGCGATATTTTAGATGAAGCAGAAAAACTAGTTACCGCTGGAGTGCGAGAATTATTAATCGTATCTCAAGATACCGCCGCCTATGGAGTAGATACCAAATATCGCCTAGACTTTTGGCAAGGCAAACCATTAAAAACCCGTATTACAGAATTAGTACGTAACTTAGCCACTTTAGGAGTATGGTTACGCTTACACTATGTTTACCCTTATCCTCATGTAGATCAACTAGTTCAACTAATGGCAGAAGGCTTAGTATTACCATATTTAGACATACCATTACAACATGGAAGCCCTAAAATTCTAAAAGCAATGCGTCGCCCAGCCAATAGTGAAAATGTCTTAGCTCGAATAGCCAATTGGCGTAACATTTGTCCTGATATTACAATTCGCAGCACATTTATAGTAGGTTTTCCCGGTGAAACCGAACAAGAATTTGAAACATTATTGGAATTTATCCAACAAGCAAATTTAGATCGTGTCGGCGCCTTCGCCTACTCAGCAGTTGAAGGAGCTACCGCCAATAAATTAGCCGATCCAATACCAGAAGAAATAAAACAAGAGCGTCTAAATCGTTTCATGACACTTCAAAGTAAAATTAGTGCAAAAAAACTACAACAAAAAATTGGACAAAAAATGACTGTCATGGTAGATGAAATTACCGACACAGAAATTTACGCACGTAGTGCCGCTGAAGCACCAGAAATAGACGGATTAATAGTTATAGAAAAAACAATTGAATTAGCAACCGGTAGTTTAGTAGATGTAATTATTACAGACGCTGATGAACATGATTTATATTCTAAAATTGAAAATTAATTAAATAGATAATATAATAGATTTAAATTAGTTAAATTAACCGATTTACTAATTATATTTTCACTATTAAGAGCGTTTTTTATGAATTTATCAGAAAGATTACATATAAAATATCCAACAATGATTGGCAGACGTTTGGATAAAAAAACAAATGATGGTAGGAAAATTATTATCAATCTTTCCTTATATTTAATTATATTTTCTATTGGCATATTAATAGGTGTAAACTACTCCACAACTGGAGCAACCACTAAAATCATTCAAATGTCTGACGTTACTTTAGACAAAGACAAAGAAGATGAAAAAGAAGAAAATAGTACAATGGTAGCTCACAAGTAATATTTGATATTATCAATTATTATAAAATATATCTTTTTTTTCTGGTAAAAAGTAATCTCCAAAAAAACCTTACAGGTTTTAAAAACCTGTCAGGTTTATAAAACTTACATATTATGAAATATTTAGCCTCCTATTTATTACTCTGTTCCATCTTATCCTCCTCAGTATTTGCCAATACGACTGTTAATATTATTCATATCAATGATCACCATTCCCATTTAGAATCAGATACATATAAATTACTTATTGCTGGTGCCGAAACCAAAGTAGAATTAGGCGGATTAGCAAGAGTAGCTACTAAAATCAAACAACTCAGAACTACTTTAAAAAATCCTTTAGTATTACATGCCGGTGATGCTTTACAAGGCACAATTTTTTATACCTTATATAAAGGCAATGCCGATGTAGCCTTAATGAACATGATCGGCTTTGACGCTTTTGAATTAGGCAATCATGAATTTGATGATGGTGAAAGCGTACTAGCCAATTTTATAAAACAAGCCAACTTTCCTGTTATTGCAGCCAATATTGATGCCTCTCAAAATAATAAAATAGCCGGCTTATTTAAACCTTATCTAATTAAAAATATTCAAGGCGAACAAATAGCTATTCTTGGTATTGAAACACTAAAAACAGTTAATAGCTCTAATCCTAATAAAAATGTGATTTTTCATGATGAAATAGAAACAGCTCAAAAATTCGTAGAAAAACTTGAAAAACAAGGCATTAATAAAATTATTGTTCTAAGTCATTATGGTTACCCTCAAGAAATTAAGCTTGCAAAACAAGTTGCTGGTATTGATATAATCGTTGGTGGAGACTCTCATAGCCTGTTAGGTGATGTTAAAAGTTTAGGCTTAAAAAGTGAAGGAGATTATCCAACAATAGTTTTATCACCTAGAAAAGAATCAGTTTGTATTGTACAAGCATGGCAATATTCTTATGCCGTCGGCAAATTAGAAGTAGAATTTAATAACAAAGGGCAAGTTACTAAATGCCAAGGTAATCCAGTACTATTAGTAGCCCCTACAAATAAAAAAATTGATAACATAATCGCCAACAATCCCAACATTGAAGTCGTAAAAGAAGATCCAGCAGTTGCCGCCAAATTAGCCGAATATAGCACCAAATTAAAAATTTTACGCCAACAGATTATTGGACAAGCGGCGGATAATTTATGGCATATTAGAATACCCGGCACACATCCAACAGGCGTTCAATTAGCACATGGAAGTTATATTGCCCCATTAGTAGCAGAATCTTTTTATCAACAATTACAGAAAGTCGGCTTTCACCCTGATCTTGCGATTCAAAATGGAGGCGGGGTACGCACAAATTTATTAAAAGGCAATATTACAATAGACAATATCTATAATTTATTACCATTTGATAATACCCTATATATTTTAAATATGAAAGGTTCTGAAATTAAACAAGTATTAGAAGATGCGCTATCACATATTTGGGATGAAGATGGTTCTACTGGTGCTTTTCCTTATGGATCACATATTAGATATACAATAGAAAAAAATAAACCGGCTAACAAACGAGTGACACAAATTGAAATTAAAAATCAACAAGGAATATGGCAAACAATTAAAGCGGAGAAATACTATAAAGTAGTAGTAAATTCATACCTAAGTGACGGCAAAGATGGCTATACCACCTTTGGCAAAATAAAAGCAGAACGCGGCGGAATAAATACCTATTTTAATTATGCTGAATCTTTTACTGATTATATTAAACAAATAAAAACATTAACAATTCCAAAGGAATTTGGGGTTAGATTTACAACACAATCCGAACCATCTCAATCTCCTGATCACCAATCTGGCTTTTAATATAATCATGAAAGCGTTTTTCTATTTCTGCCGCTGTCATTGGTAAGCCATCACGTTTTATGAATTGATATAGTTCTTCATAATTTATGCTGATTTGGCTTAGTTTTGATAAGCTGTTTAGTAATGCCTTTATAAATTCACGACTTATCTCAACTGGTAGTGTGCGGCTGATTAGAAAATCTTCTAAATCTGCGTAAGTATGCGATTTTTCTATTTCTAGCAATAATATCCTTGTCCATTGTTGATATATGTTTTATAACGTGCTTGTTGGTGTGATTCAAATGTAATAGCATATAAGCTTTTATATATTTCTTTTTTAAGGCATTGAGCAGTTATTTTACTTGCAGAAAATTTTAAATTCTTAAATTCAAAAATACAGTACCTAAGCAACACCTAAGTTTTCCCATCGTATTTATTCTTGCGCACGATCAAGCACTTGCGAAATTAATTTAGGTGATATACGATAACCAATATTTAGTAAATTGTTGAGTGGCGGCATAACTTTAGATATAAAGCCTTTTTCTTTCGCTAATAATAGTAATCCACAAATACCAACTATAGGTATGCCTCTTTTTTTAGCAACTGCACGCCCCTTACGTTCATCTATTAACAGAAAACGACAATTTACTAATTCAGCAAGTAAAATTGCTTCAGTTTCACCCTTATCTAATAATAATTGAAGCAAAGATTTTTCTTTTAATGAAAATTCTGGGTTCACAACTTTTAACCATCCATCTGATATAGCTGTTTTTAATATTGCTACACCGGGTTTATTAGTTTCTATGGCAAGCTCTTTAAATACTGCTGTTGGAATTAAAATATCGCCATACATATTATGTATAATATTTAAATACTCAATTTTAGCTAAGGCTATTAAGGGTCCTGCATCAGCAACAACAATTGAATTCATCGCCCCGCTTCCAATTCTTCATCTAATTCGGTGGATGAATAATTAACTACATTTATATCTGTGTATTTTATTAAATCTAAAAAATCATAAACTGTTAAGTTTGCTAGTTTAGCTGCTTGCGTCAATGTTAAAAGTTCTGCTTTAAATAAATGCAGTGCAAGTGAACGATTTACACCATTCTCTAAAAGTTCTTGATTGAAGGGAATAGCTAACATTTTTGGATTTCCATTTACAGTTATCAAAGCTAAACCCCCAGATTCAACATCTCGAATAAGATCATTATTTCCTTGTCTTAGTTCGCCAATACTAAAAACATCTACTGTTTTCATAGTTTTCATAAATCAAAATTAACATAGTTTATATGTTAATATATTTTTATGCTTTTGTTTAGTATATTTATCATATAATAGTTCAAAGTGTTTGTGATTCAGTACTGAATATTGATTCACAACACAATCCGAACCACCTCAACATCCTCATCCCCAATCTGGCTTTTAATATAATCATGAAAGCGTTTTTCTATTTCTGCCGCTGTCATTGGTAAGCCATCACGTTTTATGAATTGATATAGTTCTTCATAATTTATGCTGATTTGGCTTAGTTTTGATAAGCTGTTTAGTAATGCCTTTATAAATTCACGGTTTATCTCAACTGGTAGTGTGCGGCTGATTAAAAAATCTTCTAAATCTGCGTAAGTATGCGATTTTTCTATTTCTAGCAATAATATCCTTGTCCATTGTTGATATAAATTGTTTAATTTATATTTAAGCTCCATTAAACTATATTCTACCGAAATAGTTTCTTCAGCCTTATAGTAACAATGGGGGCAAATGGTTATAGCGGTTAAATCTTTTGCTGTTAAAGCATTACAGCTTTGAAATTCTAATAGTTTTTGTTCAAAAGCTGTTAATTCTTGATGTGGTAGAATGGATATTGGGCTGAGTTGTTTTAGATTTTTTAGACGCTTATCATTTAATAAGTCTTGTTTGATTTGTTCTGTTTCTGGATTTAAACGCGCTTGTCGGTGTAATAGCATATAAGATTTTATATATTTATTTTTTAAAGCATTTAGTTGTTGTTGGCTATGATAACTAAAGCCGCTCGCATTACGTTGACTAACATCGCGGATTTGATTACACAAATAATCACGCAGCTGTTGCATTTCTATTATCCATTCATGCTCTCTAGGCAAATTAGTAGCAGCTACGCTTAAATAAGTTACTGTTTGGCTGAGTTCATTTAAGACACTGATTAATTGATTAATATTCTTTAAAATCTTTAAACCACTCCATTGAGCAGTTATTTTACTTGCAGAAAATTTTAAATTCTTAAACTTTACTGGCGTAGTATAATTTGATAATGACTCTAAAAAGCTCTTGCTTACAGCTAATGATTCCTGATAATAAGAATTTTCAGCAGCAGTTAATACCGGTTTTCCCCAAAAATATAAATCACTATTTAAACTATGTTGAACCCTTACTATTTGATTTAACCGCTCATTTACTCTAACTTGTAAAACTTCTACTGCTGTTAAATCATATTCTGTTATCGCTATACCTAATCCGCTAGCTAATTCTAACAATTCAAATAATGCCTTCAGCGCGAATAAATTAAAATCTTTATGCCGTTCTAAATGTTTGAATATTAATAATTCTTTAACTGGTCTAGCAGCAATATATTCAAATTGACTAGCATCATAGCTTTGTTTTGCTAATACTAAACTTAGTTCGCCAACATACACCAATGCCGCTATTAAAATAATCACCAATTCCGGTTCCAGACAATAAGGAGTCACAGTAATTACTGAAAATAATTCGCCTTGAGTTAAAACCTTTCCCGATGGTTTTTGATATGCAAGTTCTAAAATAATTTTAGCATATTTGCTGTTATAAGGTACAAGTTCCTGTTTATCATCTAATAATTTTAAAGCGGCTAAAATACCAACAGCTAGTTTACTTCGACTACTAATATTAAGACAACGTAAAGTTTCTTGAACAATTGCTGCTATATTTTCATGGGAAACCAATGTTGAAAAATAAGGATATTCTGGAGCCAACTCAGAAAAATAACCATCCAAATAACTATCTGCAACAATATCTACCAAATCACGGAAATTATCTACCGGCATCCAATTGGATAATTTTTTACCTTGCACCTCAAAATCAGCCTTATGAACCTGTAAATATTGCACTAATTCACTTAAATACTGTTGTGATTTGAACTCATAAAGTTCAGATGAACTAAGCACTAAATCATTAGCGGCACTATATAAACCTAGCAGTTTATCAAACTTATCATCTCTTACTGTGAATTGAAAATAAAGCTTTTTTCTGCCAAAACACAAAACAAAACCCAATTCAGCTTCAGCAAAACTACCTAAGCGGGTAACTTTATGAGAACGCCATTCTAATTCATAATTATCATCTTCAACTATCTCCATCACCTGTCGTAATGCAATATAATAATTACGCTCCAGTTGAGATTGCTCTAAACTTTCAGCCCGTTTTTCAATAATAGCATCAATATCAACATTATTTTTAAAATCAATATAATATTGACCATTAAGCGGATTATAAGAAATAAATTGACGATTAACAGTTTTGAGAATTTCCTGCAACACCAATTCAACCAATGACAACAAATCATCAGCTCGATTACCACCTAAATCCTCAATACTTGGATGATACAAACACAAACTATCCCTTAACTCTTGCGCCGTCACACCAACCGGAGTATTAATATCATGGGTTGTTAAGCGATGCACCGACAAAGCATAAATAATGCGCAATGCCATATCTTGATAAATCGGACGAGTAAAAGCTTTATTGAGTCTATTTTCTAAAACTTGACTGGATTCAATTACTTCACGAATTTCTGGCAAAGAGCGAAAACAAGGATTTTGTAGTAAAATCTGCCAATAACTATCATAAGTAATTAAGCCGGGATGATCAGTAGGAACTTGTTGCTGAAGCAGAGAATTGACACTATATTCGATGGTTTTGAGGATTTCGCGTTTTTCGATTACAGTGATACGTCCAAAAATATCAATATAATCAGGATGCACCGGAAATAGATCAATAAACTCAGTCATGCGCTCATTGATATTACCATAAAAGCTAGCAAAACCGCTGAGATAATCTCGAATTTTATCTGCTTGAACAGCAGACTTTTTCAATAACCGCTGAGAAACTACATATTTAATATCCTGACGAGTAATCAACAATTGTTCAAACCGATCTTTCACCCTACGCAAAGCATTAGCAACAAACTCAAACCGAGGATTATCAAAAATAGCCTCCTGCACACCAGCGATAAAACGAAATCGAGAATTTTTACAAACCTCACCAACTTCCCGCAAAAAATTAAGATCAAAAATCAAAGCCTGATCACTACGAGAACGCAAAAACTCCAACAACTCATCAACCACCACCAACAAACCTAGCCCCGGAAACCGCCGCTCAAACACCAACATCATCTCCTCAAAAGCGGCTTTATTATTACTAATCGAACTAGCGGCAGGAAACTGAAAACTAAGATCAAACTTAGCCAAAAACTGCTCCAACTCAGAAAAAATAATATCCCGCAAAGACATAGTAGTGGCACCAATCTCAATCCGCAAAACTTTAAATTTCCCAGCAATGACTTTAGCTGCTTTTTTTACTTTGTTATTATTTAAATCTTTAAGTAAATCAGCATTTTCAGCAATACTGGAAATAACAGCCATTAGATGCGACTTACCAGTGCCATAATTGCCAACTATTAATAATGCTTTATTATCACTCACAAAAACCAACTGAACTAGACGCAAAGCCATTTGCTTAGAAATAACATAGCTAGCAACCAAATTTCGAGCCTGATCAGGATTATTAGCGGCTTGCAACTCTATGACTGACTCTATTGAATTGAATTGGAATAGTTTGTTGTATTGCATTTTTGTAATTAGCTACTTGTCAAAAAAAGTAATAGATGAGATAATGACATCTCTATTTACATTATACAAGACTAAAAAAGCTATGGACAAACCAAAGTTCTACAATTTTTGGCATCCGATTACATTATTCCCACTCAATAGTAGCAGGCGGCTTACTAGAAATATCATAACTAACTCGCGATATTCCCGCTACCTCATTGATTATTCTATTTGATAGCTTTTCTAATAGTTCATAAGGTAAATGTGCCCAGCGTGCAGTCATAAAATCGATAGTTTCTACCGCTCTGAGAGCTACTACATAGTCATAATGACGCGCATCTCCCATTACTCCTACTGATTTTACTGGTAAAAATACCGCAAAGGCTTGGCTTACCTTATCATACCAGCCGCTATTACGTAATTCTTCTATAAAAATAGCATCGGCTTGGCGTAGAATGTCAGCATATTCCTTTTTCACTTCACCTAAAATTCTTACCCCTAAACCCGGTCCTGGAAATGGATGTCTATACACCATTTCATACGGCAAGCCTAATTCTACTCCTAATTTACGTACCTCATCTTTAAATAACTCTCGTAGCGGCTCTACCAGTTTTAACTGCATTTTTTCTGGCAAACCACCAACATTATGATGAGATTTTATAACTGCTGATTTAATTCCAGCTCCTGCTGATTCAATCACATCAGGATAAATAGTACCTTGAGCTAACCATTTAACATCAGTTAATTTTGCCGCCTCTTCTTCAAATATTTCAATAAATAAATTACCAATTATTTTACGTTTTTGCTCAGGATCCGTTTTATTTTCTAAGGCAGCTAAAAAGCGTTGTTCAGCATCTACTCTGATTACCCGCACCCCGAGATGTTCCGCAAAAGTTGCCATTACTTGATCAGCTTCATTAAGACGCAACAAACCATTATCTACAAATACACAAATCAACTGTTTACCAATTGCGCGATGCAATAAAGCGGCAACCACTGAAGAATCAACTCCACCAGACAAACCTAATAAAACCTTATCTTCTCCAACCTGATTACGTATTTGCTCAATATTAGCATCAATAATATTAGCTGCCACCCATAGCGATTCACAACCACAAATATTATGAATAAAACTCTGTAAAATTTCCGCACCTTCGACGGTATGAGTGACTTCAGGATGAAATTGTACACCATAAAAATGCCGCGACTCATCAGCCATACAGGCAATTGGAGCATTATCGGTTGAAGCTATAGTTTTAAAACCAGAAGGTAATTTAGTAACATGATCACCATGACTCATCCAAACATCTAACACAGACTGATCAAATAATTGTGATTGTTCTAATACCTGAACCTGCGCATAACCAAATTCACGTAAACTTGAAGCTTCAACTGCACCACCCAATTGCAATGCCATAGTGTGCATACCATAACAAATTCCTAAAACAGGAATAGCTAAACTAAAAACACACTCTGGAGCGCGAAAATCAATCTCAGCCTCATTTACAGACTCAGGGCTACCTGACAGAATAATCCCTTTAGGCTCAAACTTTAGAATTGTCGCCTCATCAATAGAAAATGGATGAATTTCACAATAAACCCCAGCTTCTCGAACGCGCCGCGCGATCAACTGAGTATATTGAGAACCAAAATCAAGAATTAAAATTTTATGGGAATGGATATTTTTCATTATTGTATTTATTTTTGATAAAATTAGTTATGTTAGACTACAAACGTTCAGCATCCAAACGATAAATACTCAAACTTAAAAATAACACTATAAACAATAAATAATAAACTATATCAGTACTATTGATCAAACCTTTTAATAATGATTGATAATGATCAGTAAATGATAAATATTGTAATACTGCTACATCTTGTGCCCAGCCTATCATCCATAGTAATAAAAAAACACCAAATGTACTAATAGCCGCAACAGTCGGATAAGCTGTCAAAGTCGAAATATATAAACCTAATGCTGTTAATGCGCCTAGCCATAAAATCAATCCCAAGAAAGCCGCACTCAATTGTCCAAAATCAATGCTGCCACCAAACATCAGGGATAATGGCATTAGTGCTAACATAGCTAAAACAATCATAAAAAACCCCATTAAGCCTAAAAACTTGCCTAAAACAATACTAGTCATAGATACTGGTGCTGAGATTAATAAAGCCAATGTTTTATTACGCCGCTCTTCACTGATTAAACGCATTGTTAAAAAAGGAGTTATTAACAATAATACAATCGCAATCCAATCAAATAAAGAACCAACTATCATAGAAGTTAAACCCGGTGCGCTAGGATCATTTGCTAAATTCGCTTGAACATCTGGTCGTATAAATAAATATACTAATACTGCAAAAGACCATCCAAAAATGATTTGCATTACTCCCAAAATTGCCCAAGCAAGTGGTGATAAAAATAAACTTTTAAATTCTCGTTTCGCAATAGTAAACATATTATAACTCAGTTGTTAAATCCACAAAAATTTGTTCTAATGAACGTTGTTCTGGAATCAATTCATATAATCCCCAATTAGCTGCTACAGCTTTTTCAACTAATCTTTCAGCAGGATTATTATCATTGCTATATTGAATATAAAAATTATTTTCATCTTTTATTTCAATATCTTCAACCCCTTCAATTTGTTTCAAAATTTCAATTTCAGGTGGACGACGTAAACCTACTTTTAGATGATTATTGTGCATTTGTGTAAACAAACCATCAATAGTATCAGTTAAGATTAACTCACCATGATTGATAATTTGCACATTATTACATACAGCCTGTACTTCTGGTAAAATATGAGTAGATAAGATCACACTATGCTCCTCACCCAAACCACGTATTAATTCTCTAATTTCACGAATTTGAATAGGATCCAAACCCACTGTTGGTTCATCTAAAATTACGATTGACGGAGTATGAATAATAGCTTGAGCAATACCAACGCGCTGTTGATAACCTTTAGACAAATTACCAATTAAACGCTTATTTACGGTATTTAATCCACATTGTTCAATCGCACGATCAACTGCATCCTTGACTTTTCTGCGTGGCACATGGTGTAATTTAGCACAGAATTGTAGATATTCTTCTACTACCATATCTCGATATAAAGGCGGTTGTTCAGGCAAATAACCAAGAGCAGCTTTTGCCTTCAATGGATCATCTAATAAATCATAACCACCGACAGAAATTTGTCCAGTTGTTGGAGCCAAAGTACCAGTAATCATTTGCATAGTTGTACTTTTACCCGCCCCATTAGGACCTAAAAAACCTAATATTTCTCCACGCTGAATATCAAAACTAATATTTTGAACAGCACCAAAACTGCCATAATAACGCGATAAATTTTTGACTGAAATTAGCGTCTCTGAACTCATTCATCTTCTCACTTTGTATAAATAATTTGTTATTATATGAAAATTAAAATCTTTAGCCAACCATTTAATTCTAAACCCAGCAATATTTTTCTAACCTAGAAATTGATTTTTTAATATAAGAATCTCGCCAAGAAGCTTTATGCTCATTCCATTTATATATAAATTTTTTTATGCCTTCATCGTTTTGTTTTTGATAGTTCTCATGCTTTAACACCCAGTGTACAGTAGCCAAAACTTCCATGCTCAATGGTCTTCAATAATAGACGAGCTAACTAACTTGATCTCTGAAGTATTAACACGATCACCAAATCCAGTAATAAAATGCCCATCGATTCTTTCAAAAACATGATTTAAATTATCGGCATATGGTCCAAAGTTATGAGCTACATATCTAAGCCTAAGATCAATCCCTGATTCTTGTAAAAAATAGGCTAATTTTTGAACTTCTATTTTTGTACATTCGTAGCCTTTATTCTTGAGCTTTAGGATTCCCTTTTGGCTCATAAATTATAGCTTCAACACTATTTAGATCAGCAAATGCTTCTATAGTTTTTTCTTTGACAATATTCCAGTCTAGCCCTCCAAGCCCAGTTCCTAATGGAGGGATTGCAATGCTCTTAATTTTCAGTTTTTTAACTTGATTAACTAAATCCATTAGCCCCAAATCGATATAATCTATTTTTGAACTTCCCCTCCAATGATTTTTTGTCGGAAAGTTCATAATCCATTGATTATTTATCATATCAGTATGTTTAGTTACAAACATTTTTCCAATTTTGACTAAGCCTTTATCACATGCTGATTTATATTGTTTAAAGTTATCAGGATAAGCCTTTTTAAACTGCAAAGCTAAACCTTTACCCATAACTCCCACGCAGTTTACGGTGTTCACAATGGCTTCTGACTCATCTTTTAATATATTTCCAGTTTTTAATTTAATCATGCTATTCTCCATTAAAAGAACCAATCTAGTTTAATCTCAACACTTGGTTGGTCTGGTAAAGTAGCAACTAAGCTCATTACAGTGTTAAGATTATAAATATTATAGACACCTACCAATTCAACAAGATCCAAATCAAATTTTTTATAGACAAGAAACTCAGATTGTCTTAAACGTCTTCCATCTGGAAAGTTATTATAAATTTATTTTGTGAAGCATCAACAGCTTGGGCACTAGATTTAAAGAAAAATATTTTATCAAAAATGGTAATTTATACATCTTCTCACTTTGTATAAATAATTTGTTATTATATCATTATGTCTAAAACTCTATCATCAAACGACCGTTATATCGCAATACGCAATGTTACCCTTGTAGGGGTATTAGTTAATATTTTATTAACTATCATAAAATTTATATTTGGAATTATTGGGCATTCTCAAGCTTTAATTGCTGATGCCTTACATTCTTTGTCTGATTTAATTAGTGATGCTTTAGTGTTAGTTGCTGCTAAGTTTAGTAGTGAAGATGCTGATGATGAACATCCCTATGGTCATGCTCGTTTTGAAACTGTTGCTACTGTTGCTGTTGGTTTATTATTATTCTTGGTTGCAGTCGGGATATTTATAGATGCTATACGACGCTTACTTTTTCCTGAATTATTATTACAACCCACAGCAATTACCTTGGTAATAACCGCCATTGTATTGGTGACTAAG
The DNA here is from genome assembly GCA_016744775.1 of Candidatus Marithrix sp. Classification (GTDB taxonomy): domain Bacteria; phylum Pseudomonadota; class Gammaproteobacteria; order Beggiatoales; family Beggiatoaceae; genus Marithrix. Next base: position 205,612 of record JADGDS010000007.1, on the reverse strand, counting down.
GAAATTTTATATCAATATACAATCTATATTGCCAAAAAAGTGCGTTCTCCAATGTTACGCGCTAATGCTTGGCATCACCGTAGTGACGCTATATCTTCATTTATTGTATTAATTGGTATTGCTGGAACTTTAGTTGGTTTTTCTTGGCTAGATGCTATAGCTACAATTGGGGTTAGTTTCATGATTGCTCATATTGGATGGTCATTAATGATGAGTAGTTTTAAGGAATTAGTTGATACTGGATTAGATCAAAATAAAATCAATCAAATTACTGAAACTATTGAATCAGTTGAAGGAGTATGTGCTTTACATGAATTACGTACTCGCAAAATGGCACATAATGCTTTAGTTGATGTGCATATCTTAGTTGATCCTTATATCAGTGTATCTGAGGGTCATTATATTGCTGAAACAGTTAAATCTACTTTAATTGATAAATTTGAAGAAATCAGCGACGTAATGGTACATATTGATCCTGAAAATGATGATCAGTGTAAATTGAATTTGAATTTACCTTTACGCAGCAAGGTTGTTAATGATTTGCAAGCATGTTGGTATGGCTTAGCAGTTACTAAACATATTGAACAAATTACCTTACATTATATAGCAGGTAAATTAACAGTGGATGTTTATTTACCATTAAATATAGTAACAAACCTTGAAGAAGCGGCAGATTTATCTCAATGTTTTAGTGAATTGGCTGATCATACTAATCTTATTAGTACTATTAATATTTATTATAGTTAAATCAATTTATCTATAATTTTAATTATTTATGAAATGTGATAATATTAGCAGTTCATCCATAATATTAAAGGTAGAAATCATGAAAAAACTATTTATGAAATTGTTTTTTTATATTTTTCTTTTGTCTTTTATACCCAATTTGCAAGCTTGGACTAATTATAGAAACGATGTTGTTACCCAAATCAATTCCAAAGTTGGTGGAAAGTGGGGTAGCTGGCAACAAGCAAGATTTTGTCGTCCTAGAACCTATGTCAGAGGATTTGCACTAAAAGTAGAGTCTTCCCGAAGAAAAGGAGATGATACAGCACTTAATAATATTAAATTGCTCTGTGCCAATCAAAGGGGTCAAATTAAGGACAGAGTTGTTTCCGGCGGTTCTCCAAATTGGGGACGTTGGGGAAGTCAGACTATGTGTGGATCGCGAGCTGATTATGCTCGTGCTTTTAGACTACGTGTTGAATCTCCCCGAGGAGATGGAGACGATACTGCGGCTAATAGCATGGATATTATATGTTCAAGCGGTGTAAGTTTAACGCCATCAAATGGTGGTCCTTGGGGACGTTGGGGTCCTTTTGTTTACTGTCCTCGTGGTAGTGCAATTTGCGGAATGTCTCTTAAAATAGAACCTAAAAAAGGAAAAGGAGATGATACTTCCGTCAATGATGTAAACTTTTACTGTTGTTCCAGATAAAGAATTGAATATATTGTTATTAAGTACAGAAAAATAATTTAATAAGTGGAACCTATAACTACAGGGATTGCATATAAACAGGGATAATATAGATATATACCTTACTTTTATCCTTGCTTATATGCAATCCCTGTAGTTTTTAAGACCTGTAATCTAACGCCAGTAAATTATAAATAAATAGCTGGCAACTGATAAATATTTTGACTTAATTTAAAAATTTCATCACCATTATTAATTAATAATCCAAATGGGCAATCGTGTTCTTCAATAAATCTTTGCAATGTTTGTATTTGACGCTTTGAACTTGAGAAGCCTGATTTTATTTCAATTGGTATTAAGCCTGTTTGGGTTTCAATTATTAAATCAATTTCTGCTTGATTCTGTGTTCTATAATAGAAATATTCTATATTTTCAATGTTGTTTTTAAAGTGGCGAATTAATTGTTCTGAAATAAATATTTCCCAAATTCTTCCAAATTGAGGATGAGATTTTAAATCATTAACTGTCTGAATTCTTAAAAAATAATTTATTAAACCAGTGTCGCGTAAATATCCTTTGGGCATTTTTATAATGCGTTTTGTTAGATTTTTTTGGTAGGAAGGAATTTTTCTCCATAAAAACGTGCCTTCTATGATGTTTAAATAGTTTTTTATAGTCGGTTGTGAAACATCAAGTGAACGAGCAAAATTTGAATTATTGATAATTTCGCCGCTTGCATAAGCTAGCATTTGTACAAAACGTTTATATACATCTAATTGTAAAGTTGGAAATAAGGCGCGAATGTCTCTTTCTACATAAGTTTTAATATAATTTTCCATCCAAAGTCTGAAAAATTTTGCATCATGGCGTTTTAAAAAGGGTTCTGGATAGCCTCCATATAAACATAATTCTAATAATTCGCGCTTATTAAAGTTTGACTGTAAAGATTTAAATTTTCCTTCTAATAGTGCTGTTATTAAATCAGGATAGTTTTTTTTCAAAGCTTCTTGCCATTGAAATGGATCTAATTCTACAATAGCTACTCTACCAGCTAAAGTTTCACTAATATGCTTTAATAATTGAGGTGAACTAGAGCCGCTTAATAAAAATTGTCCAGCCTGATCTCGATTTTTATCAATTTCCACACGTAAAGCCTTAAATAAAGACGCTGAAATTTGAGCCTCATCAAATATAATCGGTCGATTAGTTTCTTGTAATAACAATTCAGGATCATTGTTAATGCGTTGAAAATCAGCATCTCGTTCCAAATCAAAAAAACTTGCATTAGGCAAAATTTGCTTTAATAATGTTGACTTTCCTACTTGCCTAGCTCCTAAAATTACCACACAAGGAAAATTGTTTAATAAATAGTTAATTGATTCAGTTATATTTCTTTTTAATCCAGACATATTGAAAGTGTGACTTTGAAAATGTCTGGATTATAACAAATGAGTGTCTGGAATGTTGTCATTAATATTTATTATCATTAAATAAATTTATGTATGAGTTTAATAATTGAAGAATTATGATAATATTAAAACTAACTAATTTCATTATTGCATTTATAGGAGTATAAAATTGTCCAAAGATAACGTACTAAATATGATCAAAGACGAAGAAGTTAAATTTGTTGATCTACGTTTTACGGATACTAAAGGTAAAGAGCAACACGTAACTATACCTACACATCAAGTTGATGAAGACTTTTTTACTGAAGGCAAAATGTTTGATGGTTCCTCAATTGCAGGTTGGAAAGGTATTAATGAATCTGATATGATCTTAATGCCTGATCCAGAAACTGCTGTTTTGGATCCATTCTTTGATGATACAACCTTAAATATTCGTTGTTCTGTAATCGAACCTAATACCATGCAAGGTTATGAACGCGATCCACGTTCATTAGCAGAACGCGCAGAAAATTATTTAAAATCAACAGGCATTGCTGATACAGCCTATTTTGGTCCAGAAAATGAATTTTTCATTTTTGATGATGTTCGTTGGGGTTCAGATATTAGCGGTTCATTTTGTGAAATTGATTCAGAAGAAGCTGGTTGGAATTCTGAAAAAGTTTATGATGATGGTAATATGGGACATCGTCCATCTACTAAAGGCGGTTATTTCCCAGTTCCACCAGTTGATTCCTTACATGACATCCGTGCTGCAATGTGTTCCACCATTGAAGAAATGGGAATCAAAACTGAAGTTCATCACCATGAAGTCGCTACCGCTGGACAATGTGAAATTGGCGTTGACTTTAATACCTTAGTAAAAAAAGCTGATGAAGTTCAAATACTTAAATATGTAATATTTAATGTTGCTCATGGCTATGGTAAGACTGCTACTTTTATGCCTAAACCAATAGTAGGTGATAATGGTAATGGTATGCACGTACATCAATCTTTAACTAAAGATGGTACCAACCTATTTGCTGGTGATAAATATGGTAACTTATCAGAAACCGCTCTTTATTACATCGGCGGAATTCTAAAACATGCTCGTGCTATCAACGCCTTTGCTAATGCAAGTACAAATAGCTATAAACGCTTAGTTCCCGGCTTTGAAGCTCCAACATTTTTAGCATATTCTGCACGTAATCGTTCAGCATCAATACGTATTCCTTATGTAACGAATCCTAAAGGGCGTCGTATTGAAATCCGTTTCCCTGATTCAACAGCAAATCCATATTTTGCATTTACAGCAATGTTGATGGCAGGTATAGATGGAATTCAAAACAAAATTGATCCCGGCGAAGCTATGGATAAAGATCTATATGATCTTCCAGCTGAAGAAGCAAAACAAATCCCAACCATCTGTTCCTCATTAAATCAAGCTTTAGAGGCATTAGATCAAGATCGTGAATTTTTATTAGCTGGTGGCGTATTTACTAATGATGTAATTGATGCTTATATTGAACTAAAAATGGAAGAAGTAACACGTTTACGTATGACAACTCATCCAGTTGAATTTGATATGTATTATAGTTTATAAAACTAATAAATATTAGTCCCGCTTCTATAGGGGACTTACCACCCACTCAACTTAGCAGGATTATTTCCCCCACCCTGAGCCATATCAGCACGCTCACCACCTTGTGTCGCTACATGCTTTACTAAGTAATGCCAGATTATGTCCTGTACATAGCTTATTATTATTAGTTGTACTCTACACGAATACGTAATAGTATATATCATCATCAACAAAAACTTAAATTAGCAAGGAATCTATTAATATGATAGAAACATTTATTTCACTTCTTGGAGCTGCTAATACTGTTCATGATTCCTATAATAAAATTAGTGGTATTTTTCGACCCAAAGAAAATAATACTCATATAGAATATCTGGATAGAATTGCGACTGGTATTGAACGTTTATCAGATCATATTTTGTATGCTCCCAATATGGAAACTGTGAAAGATATTACGATAAATCGTCAACGTAAAATTTATGATCTTAGAGAAGTTAAAGAATCCTTAGAACCGCTACAAAAGGTGGTTGGTAGTGAAATTTTATCTTCAGCAATTATTTTAACGCCTGATAAAATGCAAACTGCAATGCAAAAAAGTCCTTGGGAGGTTTTAGATGATATTTGTCCAGTTAATTTGTCTAAGCCTCGTAATAATCCTGATATGATTCCAATAGTTTTTCAGCATGAAGGTATGCAATATATTGGATGGCAAATGCGTGGCACTTTGCCGATGCTGTTTGATTGTACATATGATGAATTATTGGTTCCAGAAATTAAAGTTGAAAAAAAGAGGGGATTATTTGAAAGAATTTTTAAACATCAACAAATAAAACCGAGCGATATTTTCCGTGATCGCTTAAAAGACAACAGCGAAGGACCAGAAATGGTGTTAATACCTGTTGGAACCTTTCGTATGGGAGATATTACTGGTAATGGTAGGGATAATGAACAACCAGTGCATGAAGTATCAGTGGAAAGCTTTCATATGGGGATTTTTCCGGTTACTTTTGCTGAATATGACCTTTTTTGTGAAGCGACTAATAGAGAAAAACCAGATGATGAATGCTGGGGACGTGATAATCGACCTGTTATAAATGTTTCTTGGCATGACGCAGTGGCTTATACAGAATGGTTAACTCAACAAACTAATCAAACCTATCGTTTACCTACTGAGGCTGAATGGGAATATGCTGCTAGAGCTGGTACGGAAACTGATTATTGGTGGGGTAATGATATTGATGAAGCTAAGGCTAATTATAATGAAAACCTTGGTAAGACTTCTCCAGTGGGAAATTATGACCATAATCCTTTTGGATTGTATGATATGTTGGGGAATGTCAGGGAGTGGACATGTTCAGAATATGAAGATAAATATAATGGTAAAGAAAAAGTGATTATTTCAAATAAAATAGATAAAAACCGAGTGTTGCGTGGTGGATCGTGGAACGCCGTCCAGACGTACCTTCGTATTGCCTACCGTGGCAACGGCACCTTGGACTACCGCAGCTACAATCGCAGCTTCCGTGTAGTTCGCGCTCCGTGCGCCCTTTAATGTCAGAACATTGAGAACTTCATCCTAATATCAACCAAAATTGAGGGTTTTGTAAGCTCTAAACCTATAAAAATTAAAAACAGTGGTTTGTATGATAAAACAGTTATACTAATTATGGTTCAGTACTTTTTCCCACTTAAAATATTTTATATTTCTCTCTTCTTCATCAAAATTAATCCCTATTAGATATATATCTTTATCTTCATTTAAATACTTTTGATGATAATTTTTCTCTTTTATTTGTTTTATAGCGTCATCATTTCCAACTTTAAATTCAAGTATAAAAATATTTTGAGCTAGTTTTATCGTTAAATCTATTCTTCCTATATTTGTTATATCTTCAGGTATTATTTCTATTCCTGAAGAGGCTATATAAGCATATATTACACTTGCATAATAGCCTTCATAGTTTGCTATTCTATTTTTTACATAATTATTATAAGGGATAGAGGCGAAGAGTGAAACAAGAGTTTTTTTAAACTTTTTAAGATTTGCATCTCTTAGACTTCTAAATATATCTGTTTTTATAAGTAGAGGATTATTATTATTTGTCAAAAATCTAATGATCATATCATTAAAAGATATGGCTACTTCCTTATTTGGTATTTTGAGATAATAATCTAATGCTTCAAAATCATTTACTTTGATCTTATCAATAGTTAAATATCCACTTTGAAAAAGAATTGTCTCTAAAGCTATATTTTCTATATCAAAACTATCTATTAATCTTTCATCAGTTTTTAGATTCTCAAGTCTTGGAATAAAGTAACTATTTTGTTGTAACAGCTTAATTAAAAATGATGGTGTTCCTGTTGATAACCAATAATTTTTAAATGTAAACTCATTTTTTATAAAAAGAAGTATATCAAAAGGGTTATAAACACTTTCTCCATTAAAATTATATCCATTATACCATTCTCTTACTTTCTGCATGTCTGCACCATCTAAATAACTACTAAAACTAGTATCTAAATCATTTTGTGTATAACCACAAATTGTAGAATATTTTTTATAAAGTGTTATATCTTCAAGATTATTTAATCCACTAAAGATAGAAACTTTAGAAAACTTAGTAACTCCTGTGAGAAATACAAATTTCAAATACTCATCGCTTTCTTTTAATATTGTATAAAAGCTTTTTAGTATTTCTTTAGCTTTTAGTCCTACTTCTATTTGATCTAAGTTATCTAAGATAGGTTTATCATATTCATCTATTAAAACTACTACTTTTTGCTTATGTTTTTGATATGAATTTTTGATCATATCTTTAAAATATATAGCAAAATTCTCTATATTTTTAGATTCTATTTCTAATCTCTGTTGATTGTCATCTAATATAGAAAGAATAGTATTTTTGATAGCTTCCTCACTTCTTAAATCTCCACCAAAACTGATTTTAATAACTGGATATTTATTAAAATTCCATTTATCATATATATACAAATCTTGAAATAGTTCACGATTGCCCAAGAAAATTTCTTTTAAAGTATCTAAAAACAGACTCTTACCAAACCTTCTGGGTCTTGATAAGAAATAGTATTTACCATTTTCTATCAAATCCAGTGCTATTTTAGTTTTATCTATATATAGATAATTTTCTTCTATTATGTTTTTTAATGTTGATATTCCTATTGGTAATTTTTTCATTGTTTAATCTCTTAAGATTTTTATTGATTAGTCATGGTAGGTCAGCTTAGGGAATCCCCCCTTAAAGGGGGTTATGGGGGGCTTTATCTTATGTCTAGGCACCTACCACCCATTCAAGAACACTATCCAAAGCCTCACTCAACTTAGCAGGATTATTTCCCCCACCCTGAGCCATATCAGCACGCCCACCACCTTTACCATCAACTTGTGTCGCTACATGCTTTACTAAATCACCCGCTTTAATTTTATCAGTGATATTCTTAGTCACACCAGCAACCAATGAAATTTTATTCCCATTAACGCTTGCCAACAAAATTACCGCTTTCTCAAATTTACCTTTTAATTGATCAAGCGTCTCGCGCAATTGTTTAGCATTAACATTTTCTAAATTCGCCGCTAACACCTTAATACCATTAACATCCACCGCCTGATCAACTAAATTACTACCTTGTTGGCTAGCCAACTTAGCTTGTAAACGGCTAATTTCCTTCTCAAGGCTACGATTTTTAGATTTTAATACATCTATAGATTCTTCTAACTTATTCTCAGACTCTGCAAGCCAATCAAGAGCGCGATTAGCAGTTACCGCCTCAATCCGTCGTACACCAGCAGCCACCCCAGTTTCACTAACAATCTTAAATAAACCAATTTCACCCACATGACTAACATGAGTACCACCGCACAACTCAGTCGAAAAATCACCTATAGACAATACACGTACTTGTTCATCATACTTTTCACCAAACAAAGCCATCGCGCCGCCTTGCATAGCATCTTCCAATGACATTAAGCGCGTTTCTACCAAATTACCAGCCACAACTTGTTCATTAACTAAACGCTCAATCGCTTCCAACTGCTCAGAACTAACAGGCTCAAAATGAGAAAAATCAAAGCGCAAACGATCAGAATTTACCAAAGAACCCTTTTGCTTTACATGATCACCCAAAATTTGTCGTAAAGCCGCATGTAATAAATGAGTAGCAGAATGATTTCTAGCAGTATCTTTACGAGCATTAGCGTCAACCTTAGCCGCTAACTTATCACCAACTTTAATATCACCAGACTTTAAAACCCCAATATGAACATGAGCTTGTCCCAATTTTTTAGTATCTAGCACCTCAAAAACAGTATCACCCTGTACTAAAACACCCTTATCACCAACTTGCCCACCAGACTCAGCATAAAAAGGTGTATGTTCTAACACAATTCCCTTATCAAACAAAGCACTAACTACAGCATCATCAACTAACTGATCATAACCAGTAAACTCAGATTTACAATCAATATGTTCAATAGTATCAACCACCTCAAACTTACTAGCAGCACCACTACGCGCACGCTGTCCCGCCATAGCCAGCTCAAAACCAGCCATATCCAACTCTAAATTACGCTCCCGCGCAATATCAGCAGTCAAATCAGTAGGAAAACCATAAGTATCATACAACTTAAACACCAAATCACCCGGAATTATATCACCAGACAAATCAGCAATAGCGCGATCCAACAAAACCAAACCACGATCTAAAGTCTCATCAAATCGCTGCTCCTCCTGCTTCAAAATACGCTCAACTAAAGCCCTATTATTACCTAACTCAGAATAAGCGGTTTGAAGCGGCTCAACTAAACGATAAAAAAACGGCTCCCGCAAACCTAACTTATGTCCATGACGAATAGCGCGACGAATAATACGCCGTAACACATAACCTCGCCCCTCATTAGAAGGCACAACCCCATCAACCACCAAAAAGGTACAAGCACGAATATGATCAGCAATCACCCGCAAAGACTTATTACCCAAATCATCACAAGCAGCCAAACGCGCTACCGCCCGAATTAAATTATCAAATAAATCAATCTCATAATTACTATGAACCCCCTGCATCACAGCCGCCAACCGCTCCAAACCCATACCAGTATCAACAGAAGGCTTAGGCAAAGGACTTAAATTACCCTTTGAATCACGGTTATATTGCATAAAAACCAAATTCCAAATCTCAATATAACGATCACCATCCTCATCAACACTGCCCGGTGGACCACCAGCCACCTCAGAACCATGATCATAAAAGATTTCAGAACAAGGACCACAAGGACCAGTATCCCCCATAGACCAAAAATTATCCTTCTCACCACAACGAGAAAAACGGCTAGGATCAACTTTCAATTCCTTTAACCAAATATCAGCAGCCTCATCATCCTGCTCATAAACAGTTACCCACAACTTCTCAGGCGGTAATTTCAAAACCTCAGTTAAAAACTCCCAAGCATACCCAATAGCCTCACGCTTAAAATAATCACCAAAACTAAAATTACCCAACATCTCAAAAAAAGTATGATGACGCGCTGTATAACCAACATTTTCTAAATCATTATGCTTACCACCAGCTCGCACACAACGTTGACAACTAGTAGCCCGCCTATAATCCCGCTGCTCAACCCCTAAAAAAGTATCCTTAAACTGCACCATTCCCGCGTTTACAAACAACAAACTAGGATCATTGGCAGCAACTAATGGGCTACTAGAAATAATTTTATGCCCTTTAGAACTAAAATAATCTAAAAAAGCCTCACGTAAACCGGAAACACTGCTAACCATTCAATTAACCTCTAAATACAGCTTCAATTTGAGAAAAAGTAAAACCACGATACTGTAAAAAACGAAATTGCTTAACCTCATCAGACTTCAATTTCGGCAATAAATTACCAAAACGCTTTTCTCGTGCCTTACAAGCGGATTTAATCCAATTTGGATCATCAACATTTATTACATCCCCATTAATACCGCGCTTCTGCAACTCCTGCCTAATATGCAATGGACCAAAACCCTTATTTGCCCGATGACGTACATAAGCCTCAACAAAACGCTCATCATTTAACAAATTATCCGCTTGTAACTTAACCAACACAGAATCAATGACATCCGCATCAAAACCCTTTCGCGCTAGCTTATTACTCAACTCTAAACTAGCGTGTTCACGTCTTGCCAAATACTCCATCGCACAATAACGCGCCTGCGTCAGCGAAGAAGGCGTAATCTTCATTTTTTACTACTGTTAGCGGTAGTTTTTTTAGACGATTCCTGCTTTTTATCTTCTACAGCATCCTCTTTAGGCAATAACTTATCACGGATTTGTTGTTCAATAGTAAGTGCAACATCCTTATTTTCTTTTAAATACTTACGCACATTTTCCTTACCCTGACCAATCTTATTACCCTGATAACTATACCACGCTCCAGCCTTATCAATAATCTCATGCTTAGCACCTAGCTCAATTAATTCACTTTCATGAGAAATACCCTCACCATACAAAATATCAAATATCACCTCTTTAAAAGGAGGAGCCACCTTATTTTTTAAAACCTTAACGCGCGTTTCATTACCAATTATTTCATCACTACGCTTAACCGCCCCAATACGACGTATATCAAGACGTACACTCGAATAAAACTTTAAAGCATTACCACCAGTAGTAGTTTCAGGAGAACCAAACATAACCCCTATTTTCATTCTAATCTGATTAATAAAAATTACCAAAGTATTAGTACGATTTATATTAGCAGTCAGTTTACGTAAAGCCTGTGACATTAAACGCGCTTGCAAACCCATATGAGAATCACCCATCTCACCCTCAATTTCCGCTTTAGGTGTCAGAGCCGCTACAGAATCAATAATAACCAAATCAAAAGTACCAGAACGAACCAAAGTATCAGTAATTTCTAAAGCCTCTTCACCACTATTAGGTTGCGAAAGATATAAATCTGTCACTTGTACACCAATTTTCTCAGCATAATGACTATCAAGAGCATGTTCAGCATCTATAAACGCAACTAAACCACCCTTTTTTTGAACCTCAGCCGCTACTTGCAAAGTTAATGTCGTTTTACCAGAAGATTCTGGTCCAAATATTTCAATAACACGCCCCATTGGTAAACCACCAACACCTAAAGCTATATCTAAACCCAAAGAACCAGTTGAAACTGTTTCAATATCCTTAAGATTTTCGGCAACATCATCTAAACGCATAACTGCCCCTTTACCAAACTGTTTTTCTATTTGTTTAAGCGTTGTGGCTAAAGCCTGTTTTTTATTGTCATCCATATATCTTCTTCCGATTTTAACTAACTAATTTATAATCAATATTATACCAAAAAACACGACTTTTTCCAAGTAAAAAAACACATATTTACCAAAGTAAAATGAATTAAATTTCAACACCTTAGAACAATATAAAATTATATAACTTGAAACATTATTTCACCTGTTATACAATACAAAATATTCATAATCTTATTAGGAACATAACATGACTGTTTCAGAAGAAATCAAACAACAATTCATTGAATTTATTAAAGGTCAAGCCTTTGATGATCAATATATTGATCGTCAAGAAGAAAAACGTATTGTAGAAGTGGGTATAAAAAATGAAATCAGCGTCGAAGAAAGCCTATCGCTAATACAACAAGTAGTAACAGAAAAAGGATGGGTATTAGAACGAGAAGCTGAAGATCATGTTAAAGACACCTTAGAAACCTTTGCAAGCGACGGCAAAGTAGATAAAAAAGAATTTGAAGACGCGCTCACAATATTCAAAAAGCTAACCAAAGGCAAAATGCCAGAACCAGAACTAAAAAGAAGACTCAAACATATTATGGAAACCAACGGCTGGCAAGCTAAAGAAGGCGGACTATTTGGCTCAAAATGGTATTCTGCGATTAATTAAACATGGTATTACTGAAACGCATATACTTTTCTTTAATTATGACGTATAAATATCGCGCTGTTTTATTAGATATTTATCGTCGCAGCCCATCCAAGGTTCAATTAAATCAAATTTCACCTTCAGCCTTAAAACAACAAGGAATTGAAATATTAGCACTTGACTTTGACGGCGTATTAGCCGCTCATGGAAAAACTTATCCCAACCAAGAATTAGACAATTGGTTAAATGAATCTATAAAACTTTTTGGTGCAAAAAATATTTTTATATTATCAAATAAACCAATGCAAAAACGTATTGCCTATTTTAAATCTTATGGAATTGACTTCATAACCGAAGTGAAAAAAAAACCTTATCCAGACGGATTAAACAAAATAATCGCTTTAACAGGTAAAAACAATCAAAAAATAATGTTATTTGATGATCGCTTATTAACAGGATGTTTAGCCGCTTGCATTGCAAAAATACCAGTCACGTATATTAGCAAACCTTATAAATTAACACCATTCTTTATCAGTTTAAGATTTTTAGAACGTGCTATAATACAACTATACGCCTTTATTAAATAAATATTCCATATCTTTCAAATGTTTCTCTAAAGACAAAGATAACATAGAAGAAATAGTAAACAATGTTGCCAACACATTTAAATTAGAATCAGCATCACAAGCAGCGCGAATACGTTCTAAAAAATGATAATTCAAAGTTTGAACCTCCTTAAAACGTTGCTTCAAACCAGCAAATTCTAAATCAAAATCACCATCCTTTTGATAAATATAATATTGATCTAACAAATAAGATGAAGCCATACGATAAACAGTTTCATCAAGCGACGCAAATGGCAAATGATAAAACGCCATACCACGTAAATGAGACAGCAATGGACAAGCACTACTAGCCATCACAAACCCAATTAAAGCTCTCAAACCAGTTTGAGCATCAGTACGTTTAAAATATTCACGCTCTGGAGTTCTTACATGAATATCAACTTCTTTACAAGAAAGAATCTCTTTAAACCCTAAAATAATATCATGAGAATCAATTGCGACAGGACAATGTGAATACTCCTCTTGTTTTAAAGGACAATTAGAACATTGATGAAAACCTAATGTTGTCCAAGCTGGATACAATTTTTTATCTAAAATAGCTTGACGAGGTCTCTCAAAATTAACAAAATACTCTAAAACCTTACCATCATCCATGGTAAAGGTATATTCAATAAACATACTAAAAATTGATATGGAATTGCGTCATCCTAGAATAACTATAAAAAGACTTTATTATAAATAATGAATAATTAAACAACGCTAATTTTATGCCATTATTTAGCAAGTCCTAAAAGAAGGGAATTATCAGAAATGTATATGGAAATTTACTACCGAGGGTCGGACTCGAACCGACACGGTGTTGCCACCACCAGATTTTGAATCTGGCGCGTCTACCAGTTTCGCCACCCCGGCATTAAAGATAACTATTATAACAAATCATTCATCAAAAAATCAAAACTTTTTTCAAAAATGCAAGCTACTGATTTTACATTTTATTTACCTGAAAACTTAATTGCTCAACATCCACCTAAATCAAGAACAAGTAGTAAATTACTATTCATTGATCCAGATACAAACAAATTCAAAGATCTTTCATTTCTTGAATTTCCACAATTATTAAATTCCAAAGATTTATTAGTATTTAACAATACTCGCGTTATACCAGCCCGAATCTTTGGACATAAAGCCTCTGGAGGTAAAATTGAAATATTACTCGAACGCATACTCAATAAAAATCAAATTTTAGCACAAATACGCGCCAGCAAAACACCAAAACCTAATAGCGAATTATATCTTGACGCTGACATTAAAGTGACAGTTTTGCAACAATTAGACAATTTTTTTAAACTAGAATTTCATGACACACGTTCAGTTTATGAAATTTTACCAGAAATAGGACATATTCCTTTACCACCATATATCAAAAGAACTGATACACCGATAGACAAAGAACGCTATCAAACTATCTATGCCTCTGAGCTAGGTGCAGTTGCCGCGCCAACTGCTGGATTACATTTTGATACAGCTATGTTGAAACAAATTCAAAATATGGGGATAGAAACCACATTTATCACCTTACATGTAGGAGCAGGAACTTTCTCACCAATACGAGTAAATGACATCAGCCAACATACTATGCACGCCGAATATTTACAAGTAAATCAACAAGTATGTGAACAAATTCAAGCTACACGCGCTCGCGGTGGGCGTGTAATTGCCGTTGGTACAACCTCTGTTCGTGCTTTAGAAACCGCTACTGATAATGGCATTATCAAACCTTATGAAGGAGAAACACGTTTATTTATAACGCCCGGTTATAAATTTCAAAGCGTTGACGCACTATTAACCAACTTTCATCTTCCAGAATCCACTCTATTAATGTTAGTTTCAGCCTTTGCAGGGCAACAACAAGTTTTAGCCGCTTATAACCATGCAGTGTCTAAACAATATCGCTTTTTCAGTTATGGCGATGCCATGTTTATGAACTTAAAATAATAGATTGTAATTTTTTTAATGCAACTGAAAAATCATCATTTATAACCAAATAATCAAATTCAAGACAATGACTGATTTCCTCAGCAGCACCACTTAAGCGTCTAGCTATTACTTCATCGCTATCTGTAGCCCTGCTACGTAAACGCTGTTCTAAAATAGCTCCTGAAGGCGGTAAAATAAAAATACTAACCATATCTGGCATTAAGCGGCGAACAGTCTCCGCACCTTGCCAATCAATCTCTAAAATAACATCTATACCATCATTTAAGCTCTTCATCACCTCTGGTTTTGAAGTACCATAATAATTATCAAAAACCTTAGCAGATTCTAAAAATAAATCATCCTTTAACATCTGCTTAAACTCACTCTCAGCGATAAAATGATAATTCACTCCATCCTGTTCTCCATCACGCGCTGTACGTGTAGTATGCGATATTGATACAGTAAGCTTATCAATACTTTCTATTAATGCCTTAACCAAACTACTTTTACCTGCACCCGATGGTGCAGATATTATATATAAAGTACCTTTACTCACAAATTTTCCTTATTCAATATTTTGTGTCTGCTCACGCATTTGTTCAATCAACACCTTTAATTCAATAGCATGATGAGAAGTATTAATATGATTAGATTTTGCTCCCAAAGTATTAGCCTCACGATGTAATTCTTGCACTAAAAAATCTAAGCGTCGCCCCACTACTTTTTTCTCATTTAAAATTTTACGTATTTCTGCAATATGAGTTTCTATACGATCCAACTCCTCCGCCACATCCATTTTTTGTGCTAAAACGATCATTTCTTGTTCTAGCCGCTCACTATTTATTTCAACTAATTCAGTTAAACGTTTTTCTAAACGTTCACGTTGAGTCTGCAAAATCATGGGTAACTCATTACGAATTTGCTCTATTTGATCCAAAATTGCCACACAACGTTGTTCAATAAACAGTCCTAATTGCGCCCCTTCACGTTCTCTATGTTCAATTAACTGTTCTAAAGCCTTCTGAAAGAGCATAATTATAGTTTCAGAAATAGTATCAACATCCACCGTCTCGGTTTCTAATACCCCGGGCCAAGCTAATATATCTAAGGCACCAGGTAAACTATCATTACCAGTAAGATTATTAATCTCCTTTGTAGCTTGGCATAATTGTTGTGCTAGTGTTTGATTAATATGTAATTTAACATTTTCATTTTGATTAGATTGAAAATATAAAGTACAATCTACTTTACCACGTTTCAAGTATTGTTGAATATGTTCACGTATTTTAATTTCTAAACGACGACAATCATCAGGAAGACGAATACAAATATCCAAATAACGATGATTAACTGAACGTAATTCCCAACAAATCTGACCCCAACTTTCTTGTTGGTCAAAACGTGCAAATGCAGTCATACTGCAAATCATAAAATATTCCTTTAAACTAAATAGGTAAAAATGAGACAAACAACCACTATATCAAAACATTTATTGAGCCGCTTTTCAAAGCTCTGTACTCTTTCTCTGTTTCTAGTAGCCATATTGACCATAGCAAACTATGTTATACATATTAGCTCTATCATATCCTTAATTTTAACTATTGCTATTCTAATCACTTTAATCCTAATAGGATTATACCTACTGCGCCCTGTAATTATAGAAATTGAGCACAGTTTACAAGAACGAATAGAAACATTAGAAATCTTAGATAAAGAACGCGCATCATTAGCACAACGAGTCAAAGAACGTACCGCTGAATTAACAACAGCCAATGCAGAATTAGCCCGTGCTGCTCGTCTCAAAGATGAATTTCTTGCAAATATGAGTCACGAATTACGTACACCACTAAATGCAATTTTAGGAATGTCCGAAATGTTACAAGAAGGTATCTATGGCAATCTTGATGAAAAACAAACCAAATCAGTTCATACCATTGAAGAAAGTGGTCGTCATTTATTATCTCTAATTAATGACATTCTTGACTTAGCAAAAATTGAAGCAGGCAAGGTTAAACTAGATATAATACCTGTATCAGTTCCCAGCATTTCTCAGCTTTGTTTACGTCTAATTAGACAATTGGCAGTAAAAAAACGTTTAAAAACCTTATCAAACTATGATAATGAAGTCAATATAATTCAAGCAGATGAACGCTATTTAAAGCAAATTTTACTTAACTTATTAAGTAATGCTGTTAAATTTACTCCTAAAGGAGGAACAATTAATTTAGAAATTGTAGGTGATATTGAACAAAATATTGTTAATATTACTGTCTCAGACACAGGTATGGGAATTGCCGAAAAAGATATGGAATTTCTATTCAAACCTTTTGTACAAATTGATGGTGGTTTAAATAGAGCCCATGAAGGAACTGGCTTAGGTTTATCCTTGGTATATCGTTTAACTGAATTACATGGTGGTAGTATATATGTAAAAAGTCAAATAGATAAAGGCAGTAAATTCACCGTTTCTTTACCTTGGAAAGAAATAAATCCAGATCATATGAAACAATCACCACAAATTATTTCTAATGCTACTATATTAATAGTAGATGATAATCCAAAGATTATTCAGATATTATCTGACTTTCTCGAAACAATAACAGATCATATCATAATTGCAGGTAACGGAATTCAAGCAATTGAAAAAACAAAAGAAGTACAAGCAGATATTATTTTAATGGATCTTCAAATGCCAGCCATGAATGGGCTAGAAGCCATTCATCAAATTAGAAAGTATAACCAAACAATACCAATAATTGCTATGACAGCACTTATAATACCCGGTGACAAAGAACGTACCTTAGAAGCAGGAGCAAACCAGTATTTAACTAAGCCTTTAAATTTACATACCTTATTGAATAATATTAACTCATTACTCTAATAGAAATAGAATTCAAAGCCTAGCTTTGAATTCCTTATTATCACTTTTCTACAGGCAATAAAAAACCTCCATCAGTACATACTGATGGAGGTTGAATTTGAATTTCTGGCAGTGTCCTACTTTCACATGGGGAGACCCCATACTATCATCGGCGCTAAGTGGTTTCACTACCGAGTTCGAGATGGAATCGGGTGGTTCACACTTGCTATGGCCGCCAGAAAAAACGGTGCGTTGGTTTAAATACCAACTAAAAAACAATTAGGAATATTGATCTTATCACATTCTTCATAACACCAAAACCTTTGGGTGTTATAGAATCAAGCCTCACGGTCAATTAGTACTGGTTAGCTTCATACATTGCTGCACTTCCACACCCAGCCTATCAACGTCGTAGTCTTCAACGGACCTTTAGGATCCTTAAAGGATCGGGAAATCTTATCTTGAAGGAGGCTTCCCGCTTAGATGCTTTCAGCGGTTATCCCGTCCGTACATAGCTACCCAGCAATACCATTGGTATGATAACTGGAACACCAGGGGTACGTCCACTCCGGTCCTCTCGTACTAGGAGCAGCTCTTCTCAAATTTCCAACGCCTACGGCAGATAGGGACCGAACTGTCTCACGACGTTCTAAACCCAGCTCGCGTACCACTTTAAATGGCGAACAGCCATACCCTTGGGACCGACTACAGCCCCAGGATGTGATGAGCCGACATCGAGGTGCCAAACACCCCCGTCGATGTGAACTCTTGGGGGGTATCAGCCTGTTATCCCCGGAGTACCTTTTATCCGTTGAGCGATGGCCCTTCCATACAGAACCACCGGATCACTATGACCGTCTTTCGACCCTGTTCGACGTGTTTGTCTCACAGTCAAGCGCGCTTTTGCCATTATACTCAATGCGCGATTTCCGACCGCGCTGAGCGCACCTTCGTACTCCTCCGTTACTCTTTTGGAGGAGACCGCCCCAGTCAAACTACCCACCATACACTGTCCCTCTTCCGGATTACGGAAGTAGGTTAGAACCCCGAACATGCCAGGGTGGTATTTCAAGGGTGGCTCCACTCTAACTAGCGTCAAAGTTTCAAAGCCTCCCACCTATCCTACACAAGCAGGTTCAAAGTCCAGTGCAAAGCTGTAGTAAAGGTTCACGGGGTCTTTCCGTCTAGCCGCGGGTATACTGCATCTTCACAGCAAATTCAATTTCACTGAGTCTCGGGTGGAGACAGTGTGGCCATCGTTACGCCATTCGTGCAGGTCGGAACTTACCCGACAAGGAATTTCGCTACCTTAGGACCGTTATAGTTACGGCCGCCGTTTACCGGGGCTTCGATCAAATGCTTCGGTTACCCTAACATCATCAATTAACCTTCCGGCACCGGGCAGGCGTCACACCCTATACGTCCACTTTCGTGTTTGCAGAGTGCTATGTTTTTAATAAACAGTCGCAGCCACCTGGTTATTGCAACCCCCTTCTGCTCAGAAAGTAAATTTCTTCACATACCAAGGGCACACCTTCTCCCGAAGTTACGGTGCTATTTTGCCTAGTTCCTTCACCCGAGTTCTCTCAAGCGCCTTAGGATTCTCACCCTGTCCACCTGTGTCGGTTTGGGGTACGGTTTCATATCATCTGAAGCTTAGAGGCTTTTCTTGGAAGTATGGCATCAACCACTTCAGCTCTACAAAGAGAGCTTCGTTATCAGTCCTCAGCATTAAATACTCGGATTTACCTAAGTATTCTGCCTACAACCTTGAACCAGAACAACCAATCTCTGGATGGTTTAGCCTTCTCCGTCCCCCCATCGCAATGATACAAAGTACAGGAATATTAACCTGTTTCCCATCGACTACGCATTTCTGCCTCGCCTTAGGGGCCGACTCACCCTGCGCCGATTAACGTTGCGCTAGGAAACCTTGGACTTTCGGCGTGAATGTCTTTCACATTCATTATCGCTACTCATGTCAGCATTCGCACTTCTGATACCTCCAGCATGCCTTACAGCACACCTTCGCAGGCTTACAGAACGCTCCTCTACCATACATATAAATATGTATCCGCAGCTTCGGTACATGGCTTGAGCCCCGTTAAATCTTCCGCGCAGACCGACTCGACCAGTGAGCTATTACGCTTTCTTTAAAGGATGGCTGCTTCTAAGCCAACCTCCTGGCTGTCTATGCCTTTCCACATCGTTTCCCACTGAGCCATGATTTTGGGACCTTAGCTGGCGGTCTGGGCTGTTTCCCTTTCCACGACGGACCTTAGCACCCGCCGTGTGTCTCCCATGATTGCACTTCTCGGTATTCGGAGTTTGCAACGGTTTGGTAAGTCGAGATGACCCCCTAGCCGTAACAGTGCTCTACCCCCGAGAGTGATACATGAGGCGCTACCTAAATAGCTTTCGAGGAGAACCAGCTATCTCCGAGCTTGATTAGCCTTTCACTCCTATCCACAGTTCATCCCCCCATTTTTCAACATAGGTGGGTTCGGGCCTCCAATAGGAATTACCCCATCTTCACCCTGACCATGGATAGATCGCTCGGTTTCGGGTCTACTCCCAGCGACTGTCGCCCTATTAAGACTCGGTTTCCCTACGCCTCCCCTAAACGGTTAAGCTTGCCACTGAAAGTAAGTCGCTGACCCATTATACAAAAGGTACGCAGTCACATTACTAAATAATGCTCCCACTGCTTGTACGCACACGGTTTCAGGTTCTATTTCACTCCCCTAACAGGGGTTCTTTTCGCCTTTCCCTCACGGTACTGGTTCACTATCGGTCGATAACGAGTATTTAGCCTTGGAGGATGGTCCCCCCATATTCAGACAGGATGTCACGTGTCCCGCCCTACTCATCGTTACCCACTTAATACATCTTTCGCATACGGGACTATCACCCTGTATCGTTGAATTTTCCAAATCATTTTGCTAGATATATTAAGCTTGATGTAACTGGGCTGTTCCGCGTTCGCTCGCCGCTACTAACGGAATCTCGGTTGATTTCTTTTCCTCTAGGTACTTAG
>JADGDS010000007.1:0-182289 GCA_016744775.1 Candidatus Marithrix sp. | reverse complement strand
TTTTAAGCTGAATTAAATTTTGTTTCTATTTAATTTTTGCTTCAAATTATCCTGCTGTATTATACAGTGTTTGTTTCATTTGTCAACAACTTTTTCAAATTGTTTTTAAGCTGAATTAAATTTTGTTTCTATTTAATTTTTGCTTCAAATTATCCTGCTGTATTATACAGTGTTTGTTTCATTTGTCAACAACTTTTTCAAAAAAGTTTTGATGTTCTCGTTCTTTTTTTAAAAGTTGTTATGTAAACAACGAGGCGTATTATAAACATTCTGAAGAATATGTCAACATGTTTTTTTAATTTTTTTGAAAAAAATGACAATTTTTCACTGATCTTGATAAAATAGTGAATGGATAACATAGTGTTATCGAATAATTTATTATAGGAATTTATATTTTGGCTAATACTGCTCAGGCAAGAAAACGTGCTCGTCAAGCAAATAAACATTATCAACATAATACTGCTCAACGTTCTAACTTTCGTACTTTTTTAAAGAAAGTGGTTAAAGCAATTGCGATTGATAATAAGGAACAAGCAGAGGCGGCTTATAAAGCCGCTGTACCTGTGATTGATAAGATGGTAAGTAAGGGTTTAATTCATAAAAATAAGGCGGCTCGTCATAAAAGTCGTTTGAATGCTAGAATTTATTCTATACAAGCTAGTTAATAAGTGCGAATTTCGTCGCCTTCGGGCGCGGGTTCGTCTTCTGGAGACTTGTTGAATTTCTTTGGATCAATATGATGTTGGTTAAGCAAGTCTTCAAATTCTCTAATTTCACATCCGGCTACATTGGCCGATTCTATTATATTCCCTTCAAACATACGTAACAGACGATTTATATAGGTATAGTCTGATTCTTTGCGTGCTTCTATTAGTGTTGGTAGTTGTTTTTCTGTTTCTCGTAATGCTCTTTGAACTAGTACTTCTGGTATTACCGGTGATGCAGATAGTACGCTACATTGTTCAATTACGTTTTGTAATTGTCTAACATTGCCCGGCCATGTTAGGGATTTCATATATTCTAAGGCTTCTGGGGAAAACCTTGCCGCTTCTATGCCTTCTTTTTTAGATTGTATTGTTAAAAAATGATCTATTAATAGGACTATATCGTTGGTTCTCTCTTTTAATGGTGGCATAAATAATGGTATGACGTTTAGTCTATAAAATAGATCTTCACGAAATTCTCCACGTTTTACGGCTAATTCTAAATCATGATGGGTTGCAGAGATGATTCTTACGTCAACGTCAACGCTTTCAATTGCTCCAACTGGTTTTACTTTGCCTTCTTGTAATACTCTTAGTAATTTTACTTGCAATGTTGCTGGCATGTCGCCGACTTCGTCTAAGAATAGTGTGCCGCCATTGGCTGCTTGAAATAGTCCAAGGTTTTTTCTGACTGCTCCAGTAAACGCGCCTTTTTCATGGCCAAATAATTCTGATTCTAGTAGTTGTTCTGATAATGCACCGCAATTTATATCTAAAAAGACTTGATCATGACGCGGGCTGGCTTTGTGAATGGCGCGAGCTAGTAATTCTTTTCCTGTTCCTGTTGCTCCACCAATAAAGACGCTGCTACCAGTTTTGGCTACACGTTGGGCTTGTTTTAGTAGTTTGACCATTATTTGACTTTGGTGAATAATTTCTGGTCCAAAATCAGTTTCTTGTTCTCCTATACTTACATGGTTTAAGGCATTTTTAATGCTGTTAAATAATGGTTCGGGTGTAATTGGTTTGGTTAGAAATTCAAAGATGCCTTGGTGGGTTGCTGATACTGCATCTGATATTTCAGCGGCACCACTGAGCATTATTACTGGTAATATTGAATTGTAATTTTGAATTTCTTTTAGTAAGGCTATACCATCCATACCTTCCATACGAAGATCTGTGATTACTAAATGAGGATCAAATTCCGCTAAGCTGTTAATAGCATCGCTACCATTTTCTGTGGTTTTAACTTCATAAGCTTCTGCTTCTAACCAAGCTGATACCATTGTTAAAATAAATGGATCGTCATCAACCAACAATATCCGTAATGGACGAGTTTCTTCCTGAATAAGTGGTTGTTCCGATTTTTTAGTTGGTTTTCTAGGCATACCAAAATCCTTGGAATAATAAATTAGATATTAAGTACAGCTCCAGAATTGAATTATGGTCAATATTGAGCTGTGATAATGATATTGTTATATATAATAATTGCAATTATTAATCCATATTTCATATATTATATTATATCTTTGATTTTTAAAAATTTTATTTTTTAGCATATGTATTGTTATGAATAAAGTTGTGTCTAAATTTAGACATTTTACATATATTATAGTAAACAATACGAGGTTTTTATATATATAAAATATGATTTCTGATAATTTAGTTAGTATTAGACGTGAAATTGGTGAAGCAAGCAGACGTTTTAGTCGTTGTTCTGGTGATGTGCAGTTATTGGCTGTTAGTAAAACTCGTCCAATTGTTGATATCTTGACAGCTGTGGAGTATGGTCAGTATCGTTTTGGTGAGAGTTATTTGCAGGAATCTATTGAAAAAATTAGGGCTTTAGAGGCTTATTCTTTGGAGTGGCATTTTATTGGTTCTTTGCAAAGTAATAAAACGCGCTTGATTGCTCGTCATTTTGATTGGGTTCAGTCGTTAGATCGTTTAAGGTATGCTGAACATTTGAGTAGGCAACGTCCAGCTAGTTTGTCACCATTAAATGTATGTATTCAGGTTAATATTAGTGAGGAGCCGCAGAAGGCTGGGGTGTGTTTAAATGAGTTGCCTTCATTGGTTAATGAGGTTTTGGAGTTGCCGCGTTTACGTTTGCGAGGTTTAATGACTTTGCCAGCGCGTTGTAGTGATTTTGTTGATCAGTGTCGAGCTTTTCATAAGTTGTATCTTGTTTATAAGGAGTTGCAAGATTCAGGAATAGTGTTGGATACTTTGTCAATGGGTATGACAAATGATATGGTGGCGGCTATTGCTGAAGGTGCGACTTTGGTCAGGGTTGGTACTGGTATTTTTGGTAAGCGATTAAGTAATTAGTTGATTTAGATGTTCTATGATTATTTGCCAATTTACTTGGGGTGTTAGGTGGCACCAAGAAATTCTTAATGCTCCTTGTATTTGTTGTTTTGGTAGTTGCATTGCTTGTAGTACATGGCTGGGGCTGTAGTTGGATGAGGTGCAGGCTGATCCATTTGATATTGCTATTATTCCTTTTAATGCTAATATTGCGGCTTCGCTGTCAATTCCTTTGATGGAGAAGTTTATGCTGTTTGTTAGGCTGTGTTGTAGGCTGCCGTGAATTGTTGGGTTTAGTGGTGTTAATGCTGTTATTAGTTTTTGTTTGAATTGTTTGCAGGTTTTGTTGCGTTGTTGGTGGTTTTGATGTGCTAGTTGGCTTGCGATGCCAAAGCCTACGATTAGGGGTACTGGTAATGTGCCGGGTTTTAAGCCGCGTTCTTGCCCTCCTCCATACATTAGTGGTGTTAGTGGTGTTTTTTGGTAGCCGCGACGGCGTATTATTAATGTGCCTATGCCTTTTGGTCCGTATATTTTGTGGGCACTTGCGCTGATCATGTCTATGCGTTGGTTTTGAAGTGTGGGTATGTCTTTGCCGTAGGCTTGGGCGGCATCTACGTGAAGATATGCTTTGTGTTGTTGTAGTTGTTCTGCTATTTTGTTTATTGGTTGTAGGATTCCTGTTTCGTTGTTGGCGTGCATTATTGATACTAGAAGTGTGTCTTCTCTGAGCGCGTTTTTTATAGCTTGGGGTTCTACGTAACCGTGTTTGTTAGGTGGTATTAGGCTAATTTCAAAGCCTTGTTTTTCTAGTTCTATTAGTGGTTCTAGTACGGATTTGTGTTCAATTTGGGTGCTGATGATATGGCGTTTGTTATGTTGGATGCCGTATTTTTGTATTCCTAATATTGCAATGTTGTTGCTTTCTGTTGCGCCACTTGTGAATATGATTTCTTCGCGTTTGGCGTTTACTAGTTGTGCAATTTGATCACGTGCTTGTTGTACTGCTTTTTTTGCTCTTAAGCCATATTCGTGGGTGCGACTGGCGGCGTTACCAAATTCTTCTGTCATGTATTTTATGATGGATTTTTGTACTTGAGTTTCTATTGGTGTAGTTGCGTTACAATCTAGGTATATTGTCATGATAAAAAAATATATAATGTTAGTATTTATTGGTTTTATGTTAAGTGGGTGTTTTTTAACTAAGGTTGTTACTGTTCCAGCACGTATTGGTGGTGCTATAATTTCTACTGTTCCTGTAGTTGGTGGTGCTATTGATGATGTTATTGATACGGCTGCTGATGCTGTGGATAAGGTGCCTTTATAAAGTTAGTCATTGATTACTATTGGGCGTAAAAAAATTATTAGTTCTGTTTTGATTGATTGGTTGTTGCGATAGTTAAAGATTTTGCCAATAATGGGGAGTTTTGATAAGAGGGGTATTGTTTGTGTTTTTTGGTCTATTGCGTCTTGCATTAATCCTCCTATTATGGCGACATTGCCATTTTTAATTTTGAGCATTGTTTCCATTTCGCGTACTTGTATTTCAGGAATGTTACTGGTTACACCTGCGCGGGCTAAGTCTGGGTTTGGGTCTTGTTTGAAGCTTATTATACGTGATATTGTTGGTCTAATATTTAGAATTATTGTTTGTTTTTCGCTTATTTGGGGGGTGACGTTCATGATTAATCCTACTGGTAGGATTTCTGGTGTTGTGGCGTAACTAAAGGCTGTTACTAAGTCTCCTTTTAAGTTTACTTGGGTAGCTGGAATTGCTCTGACTGTAAAATAAACGTGATTATCTACAATTTTTAGTATGGCGGTTTGGTTGTTTAGTGCCATAATTTTAGGGCTGGATAGTACTTTTACGTTTCCAAATTGTTGTAATAGGCGGATTTTGGTAAAAAAATTTCCAAATAGGCTGTTGGGGTTGTTGTATTCAATTGAGTAAAATGGCGCGTTGGCTAAATTGCCTCCAAGTAGTGTTTGATTTATTTTGAAGTCTCCTGCGATTAGTTGCCAGTCTATTCCTGCTTGATATTGGTCATTTAGTTGTACTTCTATAATTGTTGCTTCTATTAATACTTGTCTTTGTATATTGGTTTTTAGTTTTTTTAGAAATTTTTGTATTGTTTTATGTTGTTTATGGTTAGCATTAATTGCAATTATGCCGCTTTCTTTATTAATAATTACATTATTATTTTGTCGTTTATTAGTTTTTAATATGGTTAAGATATTTGTTTTTAGATTTTCCCAAAAGTTATAATCTGATTTATTAGTAATTTTGGTTGTTGAGTTATTTTTGCTGCTGTTATTGGTTTTTTCATTCATGCCTGAAATAATTTGTGTGGTAATGTCCATTTCACTTAGGGTATTTCTTTTTATATTGAGATAGGATATTTTATAGATATGGATGTATGGTTCGTCTGGTAATACTATTAAATTTTTTCCATCAAATTTATAGCGTAGTTTTACTAGTTTAGTAAGGCGTTCTAAAATTTGAATTATGGTTTGGTCAATTACATTCAGTGTTACATAGCCTTTTATGTTGGAATGAATGTCAATGTTTAGTTTGGCATCGCGTGCTAAATTAAATAATAATCCAGATACGGGTACATGATTTACTACTATGGTGTAGGTTTCTAAGTCTAGTGGTGGGGAAATAATTGGTGGTGGTTCTGCTTCAACTGGTAGTTGGGGTTGAGGAAGAATGGGCGGTGGGGGTGAAAGGTGGCTGGTGTTAATATGTGTTTTTACAATTGGTTGTGGTTTTGGAACACAGGCTGTAAATAGTAGTATGCTGATATATAATATATTTATGTGCATGTTGGGCAGTTTGGGTTTTTATTTATTTTAATCGTTTGGAATTCCATTGTCATACCGTCAATTAATAATAATTTTCCTATTAGGTTATTACCAACTCCCATAATTAGTTTCATGGTTTCTAGGGCTTGTAAGCTTCCTATAATTCCTACCATTGGTGCTAATATTCCTGTTTCAGTACAGGTTTCAATTATCTCTTGATCATTTGGGTATAGGCAGTTATAACAAGGGCTGTTATCTAAATTGCTGTTAAAAACAGAGATTTGACCTTCCATTCTGATTGCCGCGCCAGATATTAGTGGTGTTTTTGTTTGAACGCAGGCTTTATTAATTGCGAGACGGCTATTTAAGTTATCTGTGCAGTCTAAAACAATATCTACTTTGTTTATTGGTTCAATTAATGCTTTATTATTTAGTCGTTTATAGATTGGGGTAACTTTTATTGAGGGGTTTAGTGCTAATAGGCTTTTATGGGCTGAGTCAACTTTATATTTTCCAATGTCATTGTTGTCATGAATAATTTGACGTTGTAAGTTAGATAATTCTACTTTATCAAAGTCGGATATGTATAGGTGCCCAACACCAGCGGCTGCTAGATACATGGCGGCTGGTGAGCCTAAGCCGCCTAAACCAATAATTAATACTTTGGCGTTTAATAAACGTTGTTGCCCTTCTATACCAATTTCTGGTAATAATATTTGACGGCTGTAATGTAGTAGTTCTTTGTCATTCATATATCATATATTTTATCAGTTTTATATTTCTTTTAATTAAATTAATTTTATATGCGTATTACAATTTTTGGTTCTGGTTATGTTGGTTTGGTTACTGGCACTTGTTTGGCAGATGTTGGTAATCATGTTTTATGTGTTGATGTTGATGAGGATAAAATTGCTCGTTTGCAACAGGGCGAGGTGCCTATTCATGAGCCGGGTTTGGCTAGTTTGTTAAAAACAAATGCGGCGGCTGGGCGTTTAGAGTTTACAACTGATGTAGTTAAGGGAGTGGAATATGGTGAAATTCAGTGTATTGCGGTAGGAACACCGCCTGATGAGGATGGTTCTGCTGATTTACAGTATGTTTTGCAGGTGGCTGATACTATTGGAAAACATATGAAGGATTATCGTTTGATTATGGATAAATCTACGGTTCCTGTTGGTACTGCGGATAAGGTGCGTGCTACGGTGCAGGCGGCTTTAGATGTGCGTGGGGTGGTGTATGATTTTGATGTGGTTTCTAATCCTGAATTTTTAAAGGAGGGGGCTGCTATTGATGATTTTATGAAACCTGATCGTATTGTGGTTGGTACTGATAATCCTCGCCCTAGTGAGTTAATGCGGGAGTTGTATTCTCCATTTAATCGTAATCGTGATCGGTTGCTGATTATGGATATTCGTTCGGCTGAATTGACTAAGTATGCTGCTAATTCTATGTTGGCTACTAAAATCAGTTTCATGAATGAGATGTCGCAAATTGCGGAGCAGGTTGGGGCTGATATTGAGAATGTTCGTTTGGGTATTGGTTCTGATCCTAGGATTGGGTTTAGTTTTATTTATCCGGGGGCTGGGTATGGGGGTTCATGTTTTCCCAAGGACGTACAGGCTTTAACTAGAACTTCTCAGCAAATAGGTTTGGATGCTGGGATATTGCAGGCTGTGGAAAGGGTGAATAGGGAGCAACAGCAGGTTTTGTTTAGGAAAATTAGTAAGCATTTTGATGCTTATTTACGGGGACGTAGGTTTGCTTTGTGGGGTTTGGCTTTTAAGCCTAATACTGATGATATGCGTGATGCTCCTAGTCGTAAGCTTATGGAGGCTTTATGGGATGCTGGAGCTATAGTGCAAGCTTATGATCCTGAAGCTATGTCTGAGGCGCGACGTATTTATGGTGATCGCGCTGATTTAGAGTTATGTGATAGTCCTGAAGCTGCTTTGAATGGGGTTGATGCTTTGGTTATTATTACTGAGTGGAAGTTGTTTAGAAGTCCTGATTTTGATTTTATTAAGTCTCGTTTGAAGCAGGCTGTTATTTTTGATGGGCGTAATCTTTATGAGCCACAGAGAATGCGTGAACGTGGGTTTGTTTATTATGCTATTGGGCGTGGTGATTAAAGAAGCTCCCAAGCCTTGTATCCTAATTCGCTGATGATTTTATCATACTATGATAAAATCATCAAAATGAACATATTACAATTACAGTTACTTGCCTTTGGGGCATTTACAAATAAAATTTTAGATTTTTCTGCTAAGCAACCCGGGTTTCATCTGATTTATGGTCCAAATGAAGCCGGTAAAAGTACGCTACGTCGCGCTTTGATTAATTTGTTTTTTGGTATTCCTGAGCGTACTTCTGATGCTCATCTTCATGATAATAATAAGTTACGTATTGGGGCTAATGTCGTAAATGATGATTTGGATCAGTTGTTATTTTATCGGCGTAAAGGGCGTAAAAATACTTTGCTTGATGCTGATAATACAGCTTTGAATGAGAAGTATTTGTTGGATTATCTTGGTGGAGATATGGATGAGGCGAAATTTATCGCTTTGTTTTGTTTTGATCATGATTGTTTGCGGCAAGGTGGCGAGGATTTGTTGCAAGCTGGTGGTGATGTTGGTGAAAGTTTATTTGAAGCCGGCAGTGGTAGTGTCAGAATTCATGAAGTCTTAACTCAGTTGGATAAAGAGAAGGATGAGTTATTTAAAGCTCGTGGTTCTAAACCACTATTAAATCAAACTATTAAAGCTTATAAAGAAGCTTGTTTGCGTATTGAAGAGGTTTCTTTATCAGCACAAAAATGGAATGAACACGCGCAAAATTTAGAGAATGCACAACAACAACATCAAATACTTACTGAAAAATTACAAAATTTACGTGTTGATAAAAATCGTTTAGAACTTATTCAACGTACCCGGGCTTTTTTGTATAGGCATCAAGAAGTTAAATCTGAACTTGCTAAACTGGCTGAGGTTATATTATTGCCAGAAGATGTAGGTTCTAAACGTATTCAAGCTCATCTGGATTTACGTGTTGCTGAAACTACAGCGGAACAGGCTGAACAAGCTATTAAAGATTTAGAACAACAAGTTTCAGTAGTTCAAATTTCTAAAGCCTTATTGGCTCAAAAGCCTACTATTAATGATTTGCGAGGGCGTTTAGGTAGTCATCAAAAAGCCGCTCGTGATTTGCCGGGGGTTCGTACTGAAATGCGTACCGTGGAAAAGGAGGCTAAGGTTTTGTTGCAGCGTATTTATCCTAATACTGGTTTGTCAGAGGTATCAAATTATACGCTTAGTAGTTTGCAAACTAAGGAGATTAAAAAGCTCGCTAATAGTTATCCTACTTTACGCGAGAAACAAAATAGTTTGGTTCTACGTTTAGAAGAAATTGAACAGCAATTAATTCAACAAAATAAAGCTTTAGACATTTTACCTGAGCCACCTGATTTAACGCTATTACAAGCTAGTTTAGCACGGGCATGTAAATATCGTGATTTAGAAGAGTCTTTGGATAAGGATGAAATTGAGATTAAGTTATTAACTGATAAAATAAATTTATCTTTACAGCAATTAGGTTGGTCTAGCAGTTTAAAGGCTTTAGAACAAGCTCCTTTACCTAGAATCGAAAGAATTGATAGTTTTGAGCGTCGTTTTAATGAGGTTGAAAATGATCGGCAACGTGTTAAAGAGCGTCTATTAAATGCTAGGCAACGCGCTGAAAATTATAGTCAAAAAATTAATGCTTTATCTTGGGCAGGAGAAATTCCTACTGAAAAAACTTTAGAAGAAGTTAGAAAACTGAGGCAACAATTTTGGCAACAAATTGTTGTAAAATCAAGAAAAGCTTCTACATTATCTCTATTAGAACAAGTTTCTCCATTTAAGCAGCAAGATGTATATAAATCATTTGAAGAAGCTATGTATCATGCGGATGAACTTTCTGATCGTCTGCGTCGTGAAGCTAGTCGTGTTGCAGAATATTCTATGTTGTTAGCAGAACAACAAGGTGCGCTTAATGAGCAGGAACAACAAACTAAAAAATGGCATCAATTAGAAACAGTATTAGCTAATTTACAAAATGAATGGGAAAATAGCTGGAAGCTTACTGGCATAAAGCCTTGGACTCCTTCTGAAATGCGTGGTTGGTTAAATGAATGTTTAGATTTACGTAAACAAAGTTGTGCTTTAAGAGAGCGTAGGCAAAAATTACAAGTAGGGCGAGAATTAGTTAAGGAGTTATCTGATGAGTTATCTGATGCGCTATTACCTTTAAAAGCTTTTATTAAAGGAGAAGTTTTTACACAATTAGCAAATATAATGGAACAAGCTAATTCTTGTGTAATTTTAATTAGTCAATTGCAGCGCAAATTTGATCAGTTAGAATTAGAGATCAATAATCTAAATAAAGATAAATCTCATACTGAACTTGCTAAAATACAAGCGGATGTTGCTTTAGAAAAATGGCAACAAGAATGGGTACAAGCTCTGGCACCTTTAGATTTAGCAGCTGATACTGCAACAGAAACTGCTCGTGATGTTCTTGATACTTTAGATCAAATTTTACATAAAATTGATCAAGCTAATAGTCTAAAGCGTCGAGTTAAATTGATGGAAAAAGATGCTAAAATATTTAAGGCTGATGTTAGTGCAATTGTAAAAAAACTGGCAGCAGAATTAATTAATGAGCCGGTAGAGCAAATAGTACCTGAAGTATCTAATCGCCTGAGCCAAACTGAACAAGATTTAGCTCGTTTAGAGCAATTGCAACAAGGTTTAGATAAAGAACAACAACATTATATAAATGCTAAACAAGAAATTGAGGCTTCTCAAGCTCGTTTAGAAGCCTTATTAGAGCAAGCTCATTGTGATAACTTAGCCGATTTAGAACAAGCTGAACAAGATTCTTTACAGAAAAAAGCTTTGCAATCAGAGTTGATAACGGTTGAACAGCAATTATTAAAGCAAGGGGAAGGTTTGTCTTTATCTGATTTAGAAAAGGCTGCGGCAGAAATAGATATTGAACAATTAGCGGTTCAAATAGAATCTACGATTGAGCAAATTCAACAGTTAGAACAAGATGGTTCCAAAATTGACCAAACGATTGGAGAGTTACGTATTCTATTAAAACAAATGGATGGCAATGCAGCCGCTGCTGAAGCTGCTGATGAGGCTCAATTAGCCTTAGCAGAAATGCAAAATTTAAGTGAACGTTACATTCAAATCCATCTAGCGGCATCAATATTAAGAAAGTCTATTGATCGTTATCGTGAACAAAATCAAGGTCCTGTGATAAAACGTGCTAGCGAAATTTTTCAAAGATTAACTTTAAATCAATTTGCTGGAATAAAAACAGATTATAGCAGCAACACTGATCAACCAATATTAATGGGAATACGCGAATCAGACAATACAGGTTTAACAACAAACCAGATGAGTGATGGCACACGCGATCAATTATATCTAGCCCTAAGATTAGCAAGCATAGAACGATACAAACAACCACGATTACCATTAATATTAGATGACATCCTAATAAATTTTGATGATGAACGCTCACAAGCGACTTTATCAATATTAGGAGAACTAAGCCAAAATAACCAAATTATATTTTTGACCCATCACCCACGTTTAGTCGAACTAGCACAACAGGCAGTGCCGGGGGATTGTTTGGTTGAGCATAGGTTAAGTTAAAAGATTATTTGTGCGTAACATAATTTGTTTAAATTACATTTACCAAAGCGGCGAGCAATTCATCTATTTGTTTTTTATCATGTAATGCTGATAAGGTGATTCTTAAACGCGCTGTGCCTTGAGGTACAGTTGGTGGGCGGATGGCTGTTACTATAATTCTATGTTCATATAAGGCTTCGCTTGCTGCTATTGCTGATTTGGAGTCTCCTATAATTATAGCTTGTATTGGAGTTATTGAGTCCGTTAATGGTATTTTTAATTTTGCAGCATTGGTGCGAAAGTATTTAATTAATTCATGTAGGTGTTGTCGTCGCCATGGTTCTTGTTTGGCGATTTCTATGCTGGTTTTAATTGTTGCTGCTAGGGCTGGCGGTAGGGCGGTGGTATAAATATAACTACGTGCTGATTGGATTAAGGTTTCAATTAATAATTCGCTTCCTGCTATAAAGGCTCCAAATGTTCCAAAGGCTTTGCCTAATGTCCCCATTAGTATTGGTACATTTTCAGCGTCTAAATTATACATTTCTAGGCTTCCACGCCCATTATTACCAAGTATTCCTAAGCCATGAGCGTCATCTACCATTAGCCAAGCTTGATATTTGTTGGCGATTTGAGCAATATCAGCCAGTAAGGCAATGTCACCATCCATGCTAAATACTCCATCAGTGATTATTAATTTATGCTTTGCTGATGATTTTTCTAGTAATTTTTCTAAATTTGAGATGTTATTATGTGCATAGCGGTGAATTTTTGCTCGTGATAATAAGGCGGCATCAATTAAAGAGGCGTGATTCAATTTATCTAAAAAAATCGCGTCATGTCTGCCTACGAGGCTGGTAATAACGCCTAAGTTTGCCATGTAACCAGTCGAAAAAAGCAAGGCTCTTTCGCGTTGAGTATAAGCAGCTAATGTGGTTTCAAGTTCATGATGGGCTTGAGTATGCCCAGTAATTAAATGTGAACCGCCGCTACCTATTCCATATTTATCAGCGGCTTGTTGCCAAGTTGTTTTTAAACTAGGATGATTAGCTAATCCAAGATAATCATTGCTAGAAAAATTCAGAAAAGTTTTTTGATGAATTTTACGAGTGCGATATAGATCTGCTTGTTGCTGTTGTTTTAGGATGTTTTTTAGGTGGCTTTGCATTTTTATCTTTTGATAATTACTTTAAATTGTTCTTTTTCTATATCATTGATAAACTGAATAGTTGGGTCTAATTTAAGTACTCGTTTAATGCCGCTTCCATAGCCACTATAAGGCAATATATATTTTGAAATAGAGTTTAAAATAGGATTTCTATGTATAGAAATACCACTTTTTATTTTTTCAACTGTCAATGAGTTTGTAAGTTTTCCGGGATTTATAATTTCAATTCTATTGTCAAAAATAAAAATTTTAATAGAGGAATTTATATAATAATCTCTATGAACTAAAGCATTTACAATTAGTTCGCTTAAAATAATTTCATTAATTTCTAGTTTGCCTAAGCTATTAAAGTTAGTTTCTACTTGGACTTTTTTTAAGGAACTTTTTAAGAATAGTAAGCTTTGTTTATATAATTCACCAAAAGTGCCTTTAATTATGTCTTTTGCTATAAAGTTATTTACGGTGACATCATTTCCATTAAAATAGACATAATCTATATAAAAAGATTTGTTAAATCTTTGTGGAGTTTTTCCAAAGATTAGATTTCCTGCTAGTGTCAAGTGGGAATCTCTTAAAAGTTCTCGATTTTCTAATATTGAAATAAGGGTTAATTGTTCGTTTTGAAGTTCTTCATATATTCTTAAATCTTCTTTTTCTAAAAATTCATAAAAAAGTTCTTTATTTAAGTCAGTTATATTTGTATTAAATACTATTTCTTCATCTGCATATAAGTTACTTGATTGAGCAAATAGTCTTTTTAGTTCTGGTTGAGAAATAATTTTTTTATCAGAACCGGATTTTATATAGTATTCACCACTAGTTGTAGAATAAGGTTTGCTTATTCCTTTGTGTATAGTAACTATCATAAGCTTTAAGCCATTGATAGTTTTGATTTCGGTTAATGGATGAATAGGTGGTCGTATATTTTCATTTGCGACATTAGCTATAAGTTGTCCTAATTTTTCAAGAGTTTCGCTATTTAACCCTTTAATATCTTTGTTATCTGCTACACCAAATATAATAATACCCCCTTCGCTATTTGAAAAAGCCACCATCTCTTTTGCTAGACTTTGGGATCTGATTGGCATTTCTTTAAATTGGGTATAACTATCTTCGCCATTATTTATTTTTTCAATTAATTCACTTTGCATGATTCACCGCACTCCAGTAATATCAAATATCAAGCTACCCCGACGTTGTTGCATTTCCATGGCATAATTTTTGGTACCATCAAACACGCAAGGCAATTTTAAACTGCCGCTTATGGGGGAGTAATTCGCAGCACATGAGTCTTGGAAGTTGTGCTGTCTGAGGCTTGGCAGATCGACTTTGAAAGTCTGGCTAAAAGGTTGCGTATTCATTTCTACTGCGAAAATTTGCGAACTGCCTAATGCGCCGTGTACAATTACGCAGGGCGCACATAGTTTGCCATTTGATAAATAGTTGGAACGACAATCGGTAATCGTGGTATTGTTACAGGGATTGGTTATGATACGACTAGCTTGTAGATTAATGTTTTTCACAGCTTGTGAAGTCGCGCCCTTGTCGTCAGTAACTGTTAGAGTAATATTGTATTCTCCGGGATTGGTAAAATTTAGGCTGGCAGTTTTACCGTTGGCTGTTTGTCCGGCAGAACTTAGCCAATTGTAGTTGCTTATGCTGCCATCGGCATCGCTGGAATCAGTGGCATTTAGATTGATGGTTAGTGGTGCGCCTTGTACGGCGGAAGTGGTGAACATTGCCAGCGGCGGTTGATTAATGTTAGTGGTGGCTGTATGTATTTGTTTTATTTCAGTATCGCTTAGGGCGCGGTTATAAAAACGAATATCATCTATTAGACCAACATATGGCCAACTCCAAGTTCCATATGGTGCTACGCCTATAGTTAAATGAGTTGAATTATTAGAGTACTTATTCCACTTAGTTAATGTATCTATATTCCCATTTAAATACATGTAATTAGTACTGTTATATGTGTAATTAAGTACAACAAAACTCCATTCTTCTGTATTAAGTACACTTCCACAATTACGATTACAATTTCTTAGTTTTACTCCATAACCGCCGCTTTGTAAAGATAAATGGTACTGAGCACTGCCACCTGTATGTTTTGATAATATTGTAGGAAATTCATTGCGTTGTCCTGCTGCTGGTTTAATCCAAACAGCTATTGATAACCCATTATTTGTAATATTTAGTGTCTCGCTATGATTAATTGAAATGGTAGTATGACCGTTAAAGAGATAAGCACTATTTTTATTACCATACCTATCTTCAGTCAAAGTCGCCCCATGAACTGTTCCATCATTGCCATTCCCGCTTTCATCCAAGGCATTCGCATTAAACGGATAATAAGCGACCAAGCCATCTGCTGGATTTGGATTCACCACCGCCCGGTCATAAGCTTTCAATCCTGCCAAAACTGGCGCGGCTTTTTGCGTACAATTAGCCAAGTCACTAAAACAAGTAAACCCTGCTATTTTTAAATTTTCAATATCTTGTTCTAATTGCAGTTTTAAACTTTTCAATTGTTTATGATGCCCGTATGACAAGGAAATTGTCAGGGAAGTCTTAACTGCATTCAAATCTTGTTCACGTTCCAGCAGGTTCTCCGCCAATTGCTTGCGAGCGGTTTCAATCTCCGGTGTGATTTCATTGACCAATTGAATAGATGGATCAACTTCCCAATAGCCGCGATGTAAATAACTTATCACTTCGGGATGGGCTTTCACGCCTTCAGCAAATTGTTCTTGTGCCAGATATGCCAGCACATTTTTGAAGGCATCATCACAGTTCGCCAACGCATCCAAACTACAAGAAGTCAGCGTAACATCACCGCCGCTGCCGAAAATTTGCCCTAAACGGGAGGCATCACCACCGATTTGCATGGCAATTATTTCAATTTTACCATCACGCAGGGTGCTGTTACTAATGTTGTTTTTTATGCTATCAAATGAGGCACTGAAATCAAATGCAGGAATTTTAAAGACCTTTTCTATTCCACATGATCCGCAAAAACTCTTGGTAAAGCCGTTAAATTTTCCTTCTAAGCTGCCATCCATGCCACGATTGAAATCTTTCAAGCGTTCATCGGAACTGAAGGATACATTGATCGCCACATACACCCGCGCCCCGCGCTGAGTCTGAAAAATAAAAGAATCGCCAAAAATGCGCTTGAATTCACAAGGTTTATTGACCAGAGTTTGAGCATAATCGGTCAAGGGTGTACCACCGCTGGTGTCAATCTGCCATTTACCGTTAGGTAGATTAACCTCGAACATTAACATAAAGGTGGCGGTGTAATTCTTTTTAGTGATAGTGGTCGTAAATTCACGCGATTTGCTGAACTTAAAAGGACCAATGCCAAATTTGCCACCGCGCTTGAGGTAGGTTTTTTCATAGATTTCATCGTAATGCCGCACCAGTGACGCGCTCAATGTAGCCAATCCGCCACCGACGCTAACTTCTTTGCCTTTGAAAGCATTGAGTATTTTGAAACGTTCGCGTTCGCTATCGACCGCTTGCCCTACAACAGCGACTTCACCTTCTAGCGGCTCAGAATAGGGAAAATTGCAGGTTTTAGCTGCCGCTGGAAGATGTAATAAGGTAAGGGAAAAGAGTGTGAAAAATTGTTTGTTCATAAAATTTTATTATTCTTCCTAGTTGTCAACAAAACTATCTTGTAGGAGTTTAGTACAACGAATTACAGAGATAAACGAAAAGTAATAATCAAAGGTAATCTATACGCAGTCAGCAAGGCTATTAGCTTATCCACGTCATTCGTTGTATAGCATTGGTATTACTATTTCACTAATACATTATAAGGTTGTGTAGCATTAAACAATAAAGTCTCTAAAACATTGGTTCCAACTGGCGCATAACCAAGATAAAATACAAGTTTCTGACCACTATTATTTGATAATGGACCATTATATATATTCTTTACTACAACTTTTTCTCCAGCAGTAGTAGTTTTATAAATTGGAAATTCTTGGTTTGGATCAAAACGCAGCAGTTCTGGCTGAGTTGATGTTTTAAAGAATAATACCGGTTGTTCTTCTAATCCAAACCAGTGAATAGCACCATAAGTTTTGTAATTTTTTCCATCATTAGGCAATTCTAAGCTGAAACTTGCTTCTATATTAGAAGCTGTATCTACGAAAATTTCATTTTCATGACGCTCAACACCATCAACAATAATATTGCTGTTAATTGAACCCATATCATTTCTTGCGGTGCCAGATTTTAATTCTATGACATCAGCTTTCACAATTACCTTCGCTTGACCTTGAACATCGCGCCCATCTGTTACTGTTATATTGTATTTACCGGGTTGATTCGGAGCTATATAAGCTACTCGTGTTCCTTTGAGACTGGACAATGTTCCAGCTTCAACATTCCAAACATAAGGTGATGTTCCACCACTTATAGAGAAATTAATTACTTCACTAGGATTGATATAGGCGTTTTGTGGGGTTAATCCTAATTGATCATGAATTATTTCTACTATGGCTAAAGCTGTATCATTAGCAGCGTCAGTAACTACAATTTCTTTTCTTCCCACTGTATTGAATTTAGTATTCCAAGTACGTCCGGTACTGCCATCTTGCCAAGTATAGGGTTCGGCACCACGAGCTACTGATAAATGTACATTTTCACCTATGGCTACTACTGTTTTTATAGGACTTATAATTAGATTACCCAATACTTGTATTCTCGCTTTGGCTTCTTGTTGTAAGGCATCCATTACTATAATGGTATAAATTCCATTTCTTGTAGGTGCCGTATAACTGACTCTGCTACCTTCGCTGCTGCTTAACTCACCAGTTCCTTTTATTGTCCATATATATGGTTTTTGTCCTCCAGTTACTTCTAATGTGGTAACTGCTCCAGCAGCTAGGTCAATTTGTGTCGGAGTAATTGTTACGCTAGGAACTACGCGCACTATAGACATGATTGAACTATCTTTATTATCTTTGCAGGTGACATGATATTCACCAGTTTGTGCTGGTGGTTGATAATTGGCTTCTGGACCTTCTATTGGATTAATTATACCATTGTCAGCACTCCAACTATAAGGTTCAGCTCCTCCAGCAGCTTTGAAAGTAATTGGGTTAGGATCACCTAGAATTACTGTTGCTATGGTGGGACTACAAATTAATTCCGCGATCACTGTTACTTTAACTTCTAGTTTTTCTCCCCTATCATCAGTTAAGGTTATTATATGATCACCAGCTATATTGGGTGCTATATAAGTAGTGCTACTACCTTGTTTTGCACTTAATTGTCCATTTGTAACGGTCCAATTGTATTTGGGTCGTCCCCCGGATGCGGTTAGTTTTATAGTTTCTCCAAAACCTAATGTTAGTGGTCCAGATGGTGTTACTTTTAGGTCATAAACTTTTACTATGGCTGAAGCTGTTTCACCGTTATTATCTGTTACTGTAATATGATAGCCTTGGTTGTTGCTACTGTGAGCGGAAAAGTTTACTTGCTTGCCGCTTGTAGGCGTAAGTTGTCCACTATTTGAACTTGACCATTTATATGGTTCTGTTCCACCAGAAACAGTTAATATCTGGTTTCCATTCAGATTAATTTCCGCAAAATTTGGTTCTATGTTTAGATCTTGCACTTTGGTAAACATGGCTGTTATATTAAGATCAGTGTCCATATTTATGGTAATGCTTTCATTGGTACTATTGGCATCACCACTCCAAGCTGTAAATTTATAAGCTTGATTTGGTCTCACTGTTAATTTAACTGTTTCACCACAATCATAAACAGTTTTATTAGGTTGGCGTTCAACAATACCATTATCTGAACTAATATTGAGCTTAAATGATTGAATCTCAAAATTGGCACTGACTGATTTATTAGTATCCATAGTCAATTGGCAATTAGAACTAGTTCCACTACAGGCACCGCCCCAACCAGTAAAGGCGTAACATTGTTCTCGATTTGCAGTTAAATTTACCCTTTCGCCAGAATTATAAGTATCTTTAGTAGAACCTGAAATGCTACCTCCATTTGCAGAAGATATTGATAAGCTGTATGTTTTAGTTTCAAAAATCTCAAACATTTTCAAAAATTTCTGACGCATTAACTATATTTGTAGTCAACAATAGAATAACTATAGATAAGTATCTTATCAATCTATTCTTCATATTTGGACTTATTCCCATCATCAAGACTAATCCTAGCCAACTGACCCAATTGCTCAAGGGTTTGTAATATTTAATTATCATAGTTTTCCTCATATATAGTTATATAGACTATGTAAAGTAATTTAATAGGATTGTGCCTACTACCTTACTTATAGTCAATGATTATATCATAAAAATTTTCGGATATCGCGATTGGAAGGATCAATCTAAATTAATTGAAGTTTGAACATGATTAAAATCCTTGTAATCATGTTCCAAAAAAAGGGTAATTTAGTTATGAGTAATAATTGTTTACATCGCCGCTTTACTGATTCTAAATAAAAATACTGGTACTGCTTGTGGTGGTGTCCATAGTATTGCTCAGTAAGTATTATATTTTGAACCATAAGTTGGCATAAATTTCAGTTACTACAGTCAGTTGCCGCTTGTATAATTGGACTTTATTCCTATAATCAAGATTAATACTACCCAACTAAGCCAATTGCTCAAGGGTTTGTAATATTTTTTATGATATTTATTATTCCAATAAGTAATTTTTATTTTATATTACTGATGTTACACACTCTCGTTCCCACGCTCCAGCGTGGTAACGCATGTACAGACGCTCCAGCGTCAAGTAAACCCAATGTCATGAAGCAAGTATAAGAAAAAAAAACACTCGACGCTGGAGCGTCTATTCATGCGTTACCACGCTGGAGCGTGGGAACGAGGCTGCGTAACATCAGTTATATTATATGAAGCAACGGTGAAGCAAATTTTCTAATTTCCACTCGCCAGCGTCAATGCCATTTTGTAATATCAAAGCCTTGATTTAATTTAAATAAAAATCCGTTTACGGAATAAACGGATTTTGTTGAGCAAGTCAAGCAAATTTAGCTAATTGATAATTTATTCCCACGCATTACGTTCCTGTTCAATATATTTGTTAATTTCTTCAATTGAACGCCTGTGTTCCTGTTTTAGTGAATTTTGATCCAAAAATTTCAGTACAGCTTCCCCAGAGCCTCGCTTAGATGGCTCAACCATGACTTCAATAGTTTGTAGCATTGTTTATATCCTTTGTATCCATTAAACCTGACAGGTTTTAAAAACCTGTCAGGTTTGGTTTCTTAATTAACCCCAAAAGCCCCCAAACACAGCGAAATCAAGCCAGATGGCATTAATCCCAACATTAAAATAAGTATAGCATTTGCGCTGAGTGCTATTTTTATATCTGTATTAGCTGTAATCGGGGTTAAGTCTTCTGCATCATCAAAATACATCAACTTAATTACTCGCAAATAGTAAAACACGCCAATTATCGCAAATATTACTGCAATGATTGCCAACCATACAAAGCCTGCCTGTACTACTTGTGTTAAAACTGCCCATTTTGCCCAGAAGCCTAACATTGGTGGTATGCCTGCCATTGATAGCATTAGTATTAGCATTATTGCTGCATACCAAGGGTTTCTTTGGTTTAAGCCTTTGAAGTCTTCTAATCTTTCTGCTTCAAAACCAGCTTTACTTAGTAACAATATCATGCCAAATCCACCAACTGTCATTAGTGTATAAACTAATACATAAAACATGGAAGCGGCATAGCCTGCTTTTGTGCCTGTCAAGATTCCAAGCAATAGATAACCAACGTGAGCAATAGTAGAATAAGCTAACATCCGCTTAATATTAGTTTGGGCAATCGCGATAATATTACCAATTGCCATTGATAGGATTGATAATAAAATCAATATGTTTTGCCAATCGCCATGTAAATCTTGCATTCCATCATGAAGTAAACGGATTAACATTGCAAATGCAGCAATTTTCGGGGCACTTGCTATGAATAAAGTAACTGCTGTTGGTGCGCCTTGATAGACATCTGGAATCCAAACGTGAAATGGTACTGCGCCTAATTTAAATGCTAAACCTATGACTATAAATACTAATCCAAATACTAAAATAGTTTTATGTTCAGTTGTTTGGCTGATAGCTTGAGCAATCGCATTTAAATCTAAAGTTCCGGTAACGCCATATATAATTGACATTCCATATAACAACATACCAGAAGCTAAAGCACCTAAAACAAAATATTTCATTGCCGCTTCAGAGGCTTGTTGTGAATCACGATTCATCGCAACCATTGTGTATAATGACAAAGATAATAGTTCTAAACCTAAATAGATTGTTAATAAACTATTAGCGGATACCATTATCATCATACCCAAGGTGGCAAATAAACCTAATACCAAATATTCACCTTTTAAAAGCTTACGATCACTTAAATATTGTCGTGAATAAAGAAATGCTAAAAAAACGATTAATAAAATAAAGAGTTTTAAAATAGTACTCATAACATCGTTGATAAACATGCCATTCATAGCCAATTCTGATTTCTCAGGATAAGTAGCAAAAATTAAGATGGCGGTAGCGATTAAAGTACCTTGAGTTAATTGATAAGTTAAACCTTTTAAGTTTTTAGGTAAATAAGCATCAAGGGCTAATATGACACAAGCCATTGTTAGCATTATGATTTCTGGTAATATTAATGTTGTATTTAATGTTAGGGTCATTTTTTTTTGCTGTCTTAAAAACTGGAGTTCAAAGCAAAGCTTTGTCAAAGCTGCGCTTTGTACTCCAAAATGAAAGGAAATTCAATTAATTTGGTATTTTAGATATACCAATATGTTGAACCAAATGTTCTACAGTGCTGTGCATCACATCCAACATTGGTGCTGGATAAATACCAAAGAATAACACCATTATTGCTAATGTGGTTAAAATTAAGGTTTCGCGTCCATTTATATCTTTTAAAGCCGCTACTCCTTCATTACCCACTGCTCCATAGAATACTCGTTTAACCATCCATAAAGTATAAGCGGCTCCAAGGATCATTATAGTCGCAGCAGCAAAAGCTATCCAGAAGTTTACTTTAAATGATGCTAGAATTACTAAGAATTCTCCTACAAATCCTGATGTTGCTGGTAAGCCGCTGTTTGCCATTGCAAATAGTACTGCAAACATTGCAAATTTCGGCATTGTATTGGCAACTCCACCATAGTCTTTGATTTGACGGCTATGTAAGCGATCATAAAGTATTCCTACACAGAGGAATAAGGCTCCTGAAATAAATCCATGTGAGATCATTTGTACCATGCCGCCTTCTATTCCCATTACACTACTACCAAGGAAAAAGCCTAATGTCGCAAATCCCATATGTGAAATCGAAGAATAAGCAATGAGTTTTTTCATGTCTTGCTGTACTAGCGCGACAAATGATATATAAACAATGGCTATTAGCGATA
The DNA here is from genome assembly GCA_016744775.1 of Candidatus Marithrix sp. Classification (GTDB taxonomy): domain Bacteria; phylum Pseudomonadota; class Gammaproteobacteria; order Beggiatoales; family Beggiatoaceae; genus Marithrix. The sequence continues at coordinate 160,173 of JADGDS010000007.1, read as the reverse complement.
AGCTTATAACGAGCCAAGCTAATTCCTGACTAGCATCAGGAGTAATAGGCAAGCTAAAGCGTAAGAAACCATAACCACCCATTTTTAACATGATTGCAGCCAAGATTACTGAACCACCAGTTGGTGCTTCAACGTGAGCATCTGGCAACCAAGTATGCACCGGCCACATTGGAACCTTAACAGCAAATGCAATCAAAAATGCTAAGAAGATCAGAATTTGAGCTTCCATCGGTATCGCTAACTTATGATAATCCAGAAGTGCAAAGCTATTTGATTGTGAATATAAATATAACAATGCAATTAGCATAAATACCGAACCTAAAAAGGTATAAAGGAAGAACTTAATAGTTGCATAAACGCGGTTTGGTCCACCCCAAATACCTATGATGAGAAACATTGGTATCAACATGGCTTCCCATAGCACATAAAACAGAATTGCATCTAAAGCAGCAAATACACCAACCATTAAACCATTCATAATCAGGAAGGCTGCCATGTAATGAGCCGCTTTATCTTGAATCACTTCCCAACCAGCTAATATTACTAATACTGTAGTAAAAGTTGTTAATATAATCAATGGCATAGATATGCCATCTACGCCTAATGAATATTCTATATTAAAAGCTGGTATCCAAGACAATTTTTCTGTGAATTGCATGGTATGAGTTGTGGTATCAAATCCAAAATATAGGATTAGTGACAATAAAAATGTCACTAATGATACTGCCAAGGCAATTGGGCGAGCAATTGAGGCTTGATTGTTTCCAAGGATGATTACCCAAATACCACCTAGTATTGGCAACCATATTAATAGACTTAGTAATGAAAAATCAGTAAACATATCAGTTATAACTTAGCTCCAAAGACGAAAATTCCCAATAATACCGCCAGCCCTAGAATCATAGCAAAGGCGTAATGATATAGTAAGCCAGTTTGAGTATGGCGAATGACGCTAGATAGCCAAAGTACCATCTTAGCAATACCGTTTACTATACCTTCAATGATTTTGATGTCACCTATTTTCCATAAACCGTTACCAATTTTACGTGTACCACCAGCAAAGAACCAATCATTGAATCTATCAAAACCATATTTATCCAATAGGATTTTATGAAACATATTACAACGATATGTTATTTGTTCAGGAATTTGAGGTGCTTTCATATATAGATAATAGGCTGTTCCTACACCTGCCATTGCTAACCAAAATGGTGGTTGTAATAATCCATGCCCAATAAATCCTATTACGCCATGATAGTTTTCTGGATTGAAAGGATTATGTGCTATTACACCTTTGAAATATTCACCAAACAACATTGGTTCTATGGTCAACATTCCTATAATTACGGATGGTATCGCTAATAAAATCAAAGGTATGGTTACTACTTTTGGACTTTCATGTAGGTGACTACGTGTATGTTCATCCATACGTTCTTTGCCGTGGAAGGTTAAGAAAAACATGCGGAAACTATATAGAGCGGTAATGAATACACCTAATAAAACTGAATAATAGGCAAAACCTGCACCTGCGCGTTCTGCTTCATAAGCTTGATGAGTGGCTTCTATAATAGCATCTTTGGAGAAAAATCCAGAGAAGCCGGGGAATCCAATCAACGCTAAGGAGCCTATTAATGCTGTCCAATAGGTAATTGGCAGATATTTTTTAAGTCCACCCATTTTACGCATATCTTGTTCATGGTGCATAGCAATAATAACTGATCCTGCACCTAAGAATAATAAGGCTTTAAAGAAGGCATGTGTCATGAGATGGAAAACACCAGCAGCATAAGCTGAGGCTCCTAAAGCTACAGTCATATAACCTAATTGTGATAAGGTAGAGTAAGCTACAACTCGTTTGATGTCGTTTTGTACCAAGCCTAATAAGCCCATAAATAAGGCTGTAATAGCACCAATTACCATCACAAAACTAAGTGCAGTTGTACTTAGTTCAAACAATGGCGACATACGCGCTACCATAAATATACCTGCTGTAACCATTGTTGCTGCATGGATTAAGGCTGAAATAGGTGTAGGACCTTCCATAGAATCTGGCAACCAGACATGTAACGGAAATTGCGCAGATTTACCCATAGCACCGATAAACAGTAAAATACAGATAACAGTCATAACTGACCAATCCAAACCGGGAATGATTTGCATCACTGCATCTTTATGTTGATCAGCTTGATTAAATACTTCAACATAATTCAAACTATTAAAAGTCATCAAGACTGCTGCAATTCCTAAAATAAAGCCAAAATCACCAACGCGATTAACTAAAAAGGCTTTTAAGTTCGCATAAATCGCAGATTCTCTAGTAAACCAGAAACCGATTAACAAATAAGAGACTAAACCTACCGCTTCCCAGCCAAAAAATAACTGCATAAAGTTATTTGACATCACCAACATCAACATGGCAAAAGTAAATAAGGAAATATAGCTAAAAAAGCGATTATAACCCGGATCATCGCGCATATAACCAACGGTATAAATATGTACCATCCATGATACGAAGGTGACAACCAACATCATCATAGCAGTAAGAGAATCAACCATAAAGCCGATTTCAAACTTTATAGCACCAACTTCTAACCATGTATAAAGGGTTTGATTAAAAGTTCCTTCTCCTAATAAAATTACCTTATAAAATACATATATAGATAGAAAAAAGGATAAACCAACTCCGCCAATTGTTACCGAATGGGCAACGCGCCTACTAACTGGGAATAATCCCGCAATAATGGCTCCAAATAGTGGAACTAATACAATCGCAAGAGAAATATTTTGCATATCGTTAATTTTATCCTTTCATGGTATCAATGTCATCGACATTAATGCTGTATTTATTACGAAATAGTATTATTAATATCGCTAAACCAATAGCAGATTCAGCCGCTGCTACAGTTAGGATAAAAAATACAAATACTTGCCCAGCTAAATCAGCATTAAAATAAGAAAATGCAATAAAATTCATATTGACTGATAACAACATCAACTCAATACACATAAGTATAATTAGCAGATTTTTCCTATTTAGAAAAATACCAGCGGCACTAATACAGAATAATACCGCTCCTACAATTAGAAATTCATTTAATTCAGGCATAATTAATCCTTGATAATTCTGATTCGATCTTCACGACGTACTCTAACCTGTTGTTCCGGTTTTTGGTATTTAGATCGTGTATGTGGGCGCATGGTTAAAGCAATTGCTGCTATCATTGCAACCAATAAAATTGCCGCTGCAATTTCAAAAGGATAGACATATTCAGTATATAAGACTGATCCTAAAGCGGCAGTATTGCTACCAGTAGCAACTTCTGTTGGAAGAGCATGATGCCATGTACCAACTACCAAAACCATTTCTAGCAAAATCACTGCACCAACAAAGGCAGCTAGTGGTAAATGACGTACAAAACCTTCGCGTAAAGTATCAAAATTAACATTTAACATCATTAATACAAATAGAAACAACACCATCACAGCGCCAACATAAACTAAAATTAGTACCATTGCGAGAAATTCCGCTTGCAATATCAGCCAAATTGCAGCCGAGGAAAAAAACGCTAATACTAAGAACAAAGCGGCATGAACCGGATTTTTAATTGTAATGACGCGACTAGCGGCAAAAATTAAAATGAGTGAAAATAAGTAAAAAGTAATTTTTATCATGGGTTTATTACCAACTAATCAAATATATATATCCATCGTAACCAAGGTCTAATTTTGTTTCTTTTAACCATTTCATCATCCGTATAATATCTCATAGCCATCAAGTTGCCTTCTTTATCATATTCTTTACTGGTACCATTTAAACGACCGTTACCATCAAATTTATGTACCAACCATTTTTCTCCTGAACTATAATAAATAGTTGCCAAAACTGGTTCAGCATTTTTAAATATCCAGTCACCTTGTACTTTACCATTATAATGATAACCTCTGGCAACACCATTTTTTTTGCCATTGAGATAATTACGTTCAGCTTTTTTATTGCCATTTCGATAGAATTCAATTTCTAAACCTTCTCGTTTGCCATTGATTAGGCTACGTTTACGAAATAATTCTCCTGAGCGATAATATTCTAACTGAGTTTCATATTTATCATTATTTTTAATTTTAAGTTCATGTTCTAACTTACCTTCCCGAGAAAAAGTTTTTTTACCAATTAAATCACCTGAATTATAATGGTATTCAGCTTTTAATTCGCCAGTTTGATAATATTCTTCAATACTGCCATGCAATTTACCATTTCTATATTCATATTGAAATTGCACAGCTCCATTATCGTAATATTTTTTTTCAATTTCATCTGCTTGAACGGTGCTAAATACTACTAATAATAGTATTTGTATTGTTAGTGTTTTAACGATATTTGGCATCATAAGCTCTATCAGCGGCTAGTTGTGGTTCCAATTTGTCTCCCAATGCTAATAATTTTTCTTTAGTCATTATTAAATCTCCATGTTGTTCACCATGATATTCAAAGTGTCTGGTTTCGACTATAGAATCAACTGGGCAGGATTCTTCACAATATCCACAAAAAATACATTTGGTTAAGTCGATGTCATAGCGAGTTGTACGACGTGTACCATCTGCGCGTTGTTCTGCTTCAATGGTAATTGCTAGTGCTGGGCAAACTGCTTCACATAGTTTACAAGCAATACAACGTTCTTCGCCATTTGGATAGCGGCGTAGTGCGTGATGTCCTCTAAAACGATGGGATTGTGGAGTTTTTTCTTCTGGATATTGGACGGTTATTTTTTTCTTAAATAAATAACGCCCAGTAATGTTTAAGCCTTTAAACATTTCCCAGAGAAATAGTCTCTGAATATAATCTTTTATTGCTTTCATTTTAATTAAACCAAGGTGGTAGTTTAGCTAGTATGGCAATACCAATAACAACTATCCATACTAATGTAATAGGAATAAATACTTTCCAGCCTAAGCGCATGATTTGATCATAACGGTAACGTGGAAAAGTAGCTCGAAGCCATAAAAATGAAAATAAAATAACAGAAATTTTTAGTAAAAACCAAAATATACCGGGTACCCATGCAAATGCTGCTTCTAAAAAGGTGCCTTGAAATGGTGATAACCAACCACCTAAAAACATGATAACAGTTAATGCTGCTATTAATATCATGTTGGCATATTCTGCTAGGAAGAAGATGGCAAATAACAAGCCGCTGTATTCAACATGAAAACCAGCAACAATTTCTGATTCACCTTCTGCAACGTCAAAGGGGGCGCGATTGGTTTCTGCTATTCCTGATATTAAATAGACCATAAATAATGGTAGTAGTGGCAACCAATACCAAGTTAATAAACTACCACTTTGTGCGGATACTATCGCGCTTAAGTTTAAACTGCCAGCAGCCATTAATACACCTACTAAGGCAAAGCCCATTGCAATTTCATAAGAAATAATTTGTGCCGCTGAACGTAGAGTTCCTAACAAAGCATATTTGGAATTTGAAGCCCATCCTGCGATTAGAACTCCATATACGCCTACAGATGTCATTGCTAAAATATATAATAAACCAGCATCAATATTGGCTAATACCCAGCCATCTGCAAATGGTATAACTGCCCATGCTGCTAAGGCAGGTGCCAAAACTAACATTGGTGCAATTACAAATAAGAACCGATTGGCTTTGGTAGGAATAATGATTTCTTTGAATGCTAATTTGACGAAATCAGCAATCGGTTGTAACCATCCACGAGGTCCTACGCGATTTGGTCCAATACGTACTTGCATGTAACCAATGACTTTACGTTCTAAATAAGTCAAGTAGGCAACAGACAATAATAATGGCACTAAAATTACTACAATTTTTAATAGTGTAAGAATTAAATAAATTAATGTGTCCATAATTAAGTTTGTCCTTCTGTGGTGGCACTTAATTCAACTTGCCCATGCCATCCAGCAGTAGCATTTTGCCCAGCATATATTAATACTGCATTATCAGGTAGTTGATCATTAATAGTAACTGCTAATGTGAACATAATTTCATCCTGTTTAACTTGGACATAACTAGTTTCATTTACATTTAATTGGTTTGCCAGTTTGGCATTGATATGCGCAGTTTTAGTAATTTTCGCGTCTATGGTGTTTTGTAAGGCATCAGCGCGACGTACTAAGGCATCTACTGAGTAAATTGGCATTTCTGTAATGCGTTGTATTCCTTCTGCTTCTTGTGTTTCAAGTTTTTCAGGAATTTGCCAACCCATTTTGTTATTTGCTAGTTTATCGCCAATTATTTCACTTAATTCTTCGGAGACTTCATTAGAACTTGTATATTCAAAGTCTTCTAGCTCAAATAAATTGCCTAAAACTCGTAAAATTTTCCAAGCTGGGCGTGCTTCACCGGGTGGTGGTATTATGCCTTTGAAACTTTGCCAATTACCTTCTACATTTACATAGGTTCCTGATGTTTCAGCAAATAAGCTTATAGGTAATATTACATTTGCATATTCTTCTATTGCCGCTGTTTTATAGGCGGTTAATGAAACTACAAATTCTGCTTGTTTTAGGCTGTTTAAGGCAGCGACACCATTCCAATTATCTAGTTCTGGTTCAAGACCCAATAAAATATAGCCTTTTAATCCTTGTGTAAGCATAGCTTGGGCATCTAATCCTGCCTTTTCTACTGGTTTACCACCAGCAGTTCTATGTGGCAACGCGCCGGCTAACCATGCCCCTGAAGTATTACAGGATTCTCCGCAATAGCCAAAATTAGCACCACTTAATTTAGCAATTATAGCGGCTAAGCTACGAATATCGGCAAATTGTGGATGAGCAGTTGCTAAATTACCTAATAAAATCGTGCCTTTCTGAGTTGCAGATAATACTGTTGCAATAGCGCGTTGTTGTTCAGTAATTTCAACTTCTGCTAATAATTCTTGCATTTTTGCCGGTAATAATGTTGCTTCTGTTTCTAGTAAGGCTTTGGCAATTCCAGCTAAATTTTTTACCCATGTAGTTGTAATGATTTTTTCTGCTATTTTGAAATTAAAATCATAATCTATAGGGTTAAACAGCATTATTTTAGCACCGTTTAAGCTTGCTTTACGTAAGCGATGATTTAATAGCGGTTGTTCTTTACGTAAATGTGAACCTATAATTAAAGCGGCATCAGAATTTTCTAAATCAGCAATAGCTTGCCCTAAGTAAGGGAATAGCGGTGCATCATTTTGATCGCTAAAATCTACTTGACGCAGACGATGATCAATATTTTGACTGCCAATACCGCGCATAAATTTTTGTAATAAATATAATTCTTCTATAGTAGCAGTAGCTGAGGCTAAAGCTCCAATGTTATTACTTTCAAGCTTTTTCAAATTTTCACTTGCAAAAGCTAAGGCTGTTTCCCAATCTGTTTCTTGCCAATTACCATCTTGTTTAATCATTGGAGTGGTTAAACGATCATCAGCAGTTAAGCCTTCATAACTAAAACGATCACGATCAGAAATCCACACTTCATTTACGGCTTCATTTTCTTTAGGTGCTACACGCATGAGCTGTTTGCTACGTAGATGCACATAAAGGTTAGAACCCACAGCATCATGAGGTGCAATTGTCTCAGCTTGTTGCATTTCCCAAGCACGAGCTTTAAATCTAAAGGGTTTAGATGTTAATGCACCTACTGGACATAAGTCAATTATATTGCCTGATAATTCAGAACTAAGACTTTGTTCAATATAAGTTCCAATTTCGGTATGTTCACCGCGCCCAGTGGCACCTAATTCTTGAATACCACTAATTTCTTGACCAAAACGCACACAACGAGTGCAATGAATGCAACGGGTCATTTCAGTTGCAATCAATGGACCGATATTTTTATCAAATACAACGCGCTTACCTTCTTGATAACGCGATAAATCCTTGCCATAGCCAACCGCAACGTCTTGCAATTCACATTCACCACCTTGATCACAAATTGGACAATCTAAAGGGTGATTAATAAGCAAGAATTCCATTACAGACTTTTGGGCTATAAGGGCTTTTTCAGAACGGGTGAATACTTTCATCCCATCCATAATAGGGGTTGCACATGCTGGTAAAGGTTTAGGAGCTTTCTCTACTTCAACCAAACACATGCGACAATTTGCTGCAACTGATAACTTTTTGTGATAACAGAAACGAGGAATGTCAATTCCATTATTATCTGTTAGCTCAATAAGCATTTGACCAGCTTCAGCTTGGTATGATTTGCCATCTATTTCAATAGTTACCATATATAAGACTCATCAGAATACGGTTTTAAAATTCTTTATTTTACCATAACTGTATTTCTTAAATGTCATTATTAATAATAATATCATACTTTTTATAGTGAAAGGATTTCAAATGCTTGTATTTAATTTTGTGATAAGCTGTATTTTTGATGAAATGAAAATTGATATTGTCGAGTTTTAGACCTGTCAGGTTTTTAAAACCTGACAGGTCTTGGGGCTTGTAACCAGTATCTGTAGGAACTGTAGGATTGGTGGAGAAGACGGAACCGACCAACGGCAACGGAGCGACAGAGATTTTAATTGTTAGAATCTTTTATGATTTATGAGTTTAACCATTAGCCTAAAAACAAGAATATTAACAGACTATATATTTTATGAAAAATGGGGTTTTGATTATAGATTAGAAAATCTAACTTTTATGATATATTCAACTTAAATAGTTATTTCGCGCCGCTGGCGTTAGGAGTTATTATGGGAATAAAGTATTAATTTATATACAGAACTTCAACTACAAAGCTAAGGAAACTAATTTATGCTGATTATATCAAATATTGGAGCGACAATAAGTTTAATTTTAGGCATTATTGCTATAATTTGGCCATCACATATAGCAACATTCGTCTCTGTGAAAACTATAGGTAAAGAAGGCATATCTGAAATTAGAGCAACCTACGGTGGGTTTTTTGTAGGCATTTCTTTTTTTGGAATTGTAACACAAAACTCTCAGGCATTCGCGCTGTTAGGTTGTGGATGGCTCAGTGCTGCTATTGTGCGTTTAATGACCTTATTTTTCGGTTTTGCGACACCCAAAAATATTGGCGGTGTTATCTTTGAGCTGCTTATTGGTTTATTATGTATTTCAGCACTATTCATATAACAAGTGAAAATATCCCCTTTTGCTACTGTAATAGAATAATAGATAAATGAACATCAAGGACAAAATTTGAAATTAGAATTAGCAAGACTAGAGCATATTGATCAAATATCAAATTTGGTTAATGAAGCATACAGAGGTAAAACTGGATGGACCAAAGAAACTGATTTAGTTCAAGGCAATAGAACTACAGCAGATGATATTAAATCTATTATTTTAAATCCAAATGCTCATTTATTAATTTATCTTGATAAAGACAATATAATTGCTTGTATCTGTATAGAAAAAATAAATAATGATGCTTATATTGGTTTATTTGCAGTAACACCAAATAACCAAACCCAAGGTATTGGAAAACTAGTTTTACAACTAGCAGAACAATATGCTATAAACAAATTTACAATTGAGAAATTTGTTATGGTTGTAGTATCCCAAAGAAAAGAACTAATTTCATATTATGAACGAAGAGGATACACTAGAGTTGGAAAAATTAAAGAATATCCCACAAATCTAAATGTAGGAATCCCTAAAGTTGAAAATTTAACCATTGAATATTTAGAAAAAAAACCTGTGTACACAACATTTTAATTGTCAGCTCTTGCAAAAGCAATTTATATTATGCCAACAATAACTTTCATCCCATCCATAATAGGGGTAGCACATGCTTTGCTGCAACTGATAACTTTTTGTGATAACAAAAACGAGGAATATCAATTCCATTATTATCTGTTAGCTCAATAAGCATTTGACCAGCTTCAGCTTGGTATGATTTGCCATCTATTTCAATAGTTACCATATATAAGACTCATCAAAATACGGTTTCAAAATTCTTTATTTTACCATAACTTTGTTTCTTAAATGTCATAATTAATAATAAAACCATAGTTTTTATAGTAAAAGGATTTCAAATCCTTGTATTTAATTTTGTGATAAGCTGTATTTTTGATGAAATAATCAGGATAAGGAATGAAGATTGAAATTAGCCCCCCAGCCCCCTAAAGGGGGAGCCACACTGTGCAATGAACGCCCCTACATCAGTTAATCAGTACAAGGAAAACTATGGATGAACCAAATTAATTGAAAGCTCTTTCTATCTTTGCATCCACAAGAAAACCAATAAGCCCAACATGTTGAGAAACATTTATCACACGTTGCATAGCCTCTGTCATCATTAATTTCCCAAAACCTTGCCGTTGCCAATCTTTTGAAACAGCAAGACGAGCCAATTTTGCGGCAGGTGCAATACGAGGATATTTTTTAGCGAATTCTAAGTGTTTCTATTTGAATCATATAGCCCATAATCCTTATAAGTGGCAACGGCTTTTCGCAATTTATCATTAGGTGGAGGGGGGTTATCAAGCGCGTTAAAAAATATTTCAGCCTCCGCCTTATTCATACGTATAATTTTCTCATTTTCTATAATTGTTTGCGCCTTTTCAAATGAGGCTTGTACCATAAATTGATTCAGTGTCGTCCCCAGAATATCAGCCGCTTGTTGTAAAACTTCATGTATTTGAGCTGAAATAGGTGTTGAAACAGTACTTGTAGTAGTTGCAATTGGTGGCATTGTTTTTCTCCGAGTTATCACAAAATTCGCATCACATTAGCCAATTTGATTATACTGCATTTTTTTGTATCTGACAAAAATTCGTGATTTTACCATAACTGTATTTGTAAAATGTCATTATTATTAGGTTGAGCCAGAAGGAATAAAAGTAAAATATATATATTATCCATGTTTATATGCTATTCATTGATGATTGAGAGTAAGCAATAATCGACCGATTTATCTGGAACCGGCAGTGGCTAAATTTATTAATCAAATGGCACTCAAAAAGCACAAGAGCATGGATGAGATAGTTAATGTTTGGCTTAAAAAAGATATAGAATTGATAGAAAGCGTAATTCAGTCTTGATACTCGCGCTGATGTTCAAAATCTCTCCTATGTTGGGACAAGCTTATCTTTTACCATCACTGACTGATCTTATACACAAGGTTTTGACATTTATATATAAATATTTAACTATTTAACTTATATTTATGAAATCAACACAAACATATTGGAATCCATTGGATATAAAAAATTATGAAAAATGGGAAGATATTGAAGGAACCAATGGAAATCTTCAACAATTAACAATTGCCCAAGATTATGAGACTGGTGATTACACAAGATTAACCAAATTTAAAGATGGATATTCAACAAAAGCTTTTGGAGCAAAAAGTCATGATTATCCTGAAGAGATATTTGTAGTATCAGGTAGATTATATGATGAAGCATTTGATATGTGGCTTGAAACAGGTTACTATGCAAGCAGACCACCATATGAAATACATGGACCATTTGTTGCATATGGTGATGTTGTAATTCTTGAAATATCATTTCCAAGTCAATCAATTAATAAAAAATAGATCACAAATCTTAGCCAAGTAGGTGGGGTTAGCAAAGCGTAACCCGACCTACCTCTTTTTTGGCAGAAGACATTATAGTATCATATATGAGTGAAAATACTGTCTAATCTCCGACGAGATTTAGGTAATTTCACATTGTAGTCTTCTTCTGGGTGGTGATAGCCTATAGCCAAAGCAACATCGCATTCATAACCATCCAGTTCTTTTTCAAACTCTTTATTAACCAACTCAGTATCAATACCTTCCATTGGAGTGGAGTCTATTTTAAGTCGAGCTAAAGTATGCAGCGTATTACCTAGAGCTAAATAGGTTTGGGCTTTTGTCCAGTTGCTGGTATTTCCTACTTCATCTGTATTCAGTTCAGCAAAAAAGAAAGGGGCAAAAGCTCCTTCTCTTTCTTCTGGTTTTGTACGGTTATCTTCAATGCCATTCTGAACAACTTCAGCATAATCCTCACGAGTGTAATGCGGGTTATGTGCAAACAGAATAATATGAGAACCATCAAATACATGAGTTTGATTAAATTGATAGTTATTTATAAAAGTATTACTCATACGCTCTTTAGCCTCGTTGCTTTCAATGACAACAAATTTCCATGGTTGCGAATTAATGGATGATGGAGTTAGACGCATTGCTTCAAAGAGGATAGCAAGATCTTCCTGTGAAATTTTTCTAGTTTTGTCATATTTTTTTGTCGTATGTCGCCATTGTAGATCTTGAATAATGATGTGAGTCATAAATTGTTCCTGTGTTTTGTTAAGGGTTTAACCCATTATAATCTCTGTAATAAAAAAAACAAGTACTGACATTTATGTGATATACTAACAAAAAGTATACTAATGGAAGTTTTCAATGAAAAAACATGAGAATTAGAATAAATTATGCCTGTTACCACAATTATCACAGATACTTAAGCCGTTTGAGGTTCTAAGGCATATTATATTACCATGTCATACATTTTAAAAAATACCCTAAATCAACTAGGAATACAAAAAATACCGTTTTTATTTATTATTGATTTTGATCTTAAAAATTATTATGTCAAGCCGCTTGATCAATTAGATCCTAACATTTACTTTCATATAGATAGTTTTTCTAATATCTGTTCTAAAAAAGAAATTAATCAAAATTATCAGCTTAAAAAAAAACCGATTAGTTTTATAAAATATAAAGCTGCTTTTGATGAGGTTATTCAGCAAATGAGGGCTGGTAATACTTATCTACTCAATTTAACTTTTCCTACTGAAATTGAAATTGATATGCCATTATTAGATATTTTTCATGCTAGCCAAGCTCCATTTAAGTTGTATTTTAAAGATAAATTTATTAGTTTTTCGCCTGAACGATTTATCAGAATAGAAGATAATATTATTAAAACTTATCCTATGAAGGGAACTATTGATGCTCAGATTCCTGACGCTCATGCCAAAATTTTAAGTTCAGAAAAGGAAAAGGCTGAACATACTATGGTAGTAGATTTATTGAGAAATGATTTATCTATCATAGCTAAAAAAGTAAAAGTCAATAAATTTAGATATATTGAAAATCTTAAAACTAATCAGAAAGACTTATTACAAGTCAGTTCTGAAATTTCTGGAGAATTAGAAAATAATTGGCATCATAAAATAGGAGATATTTTATTACCACTATTACCTGCTGGTTCAATATCAGGCACTCCAAAACGCAAAACTCTTGAGATCATTAAAAACGTAGAAAACTATAATCGAGGATTTTTTAGTGGCGTATTTGGCTACTTTGATGGTAATACATTGGATAGTGCAGTAATGATTCGTTTTATTGAAAAAAATGGCAATAAATTAATATACAAAAGCGGTGGCGGCATTACTATTGATAGTGATGCCGCTGATGAATATGCTGAAATGTTAGATAAAATTTATATTCCGGTTTAATTCTAACATTGTTCCCAAGGCAAGCCATCATAACGCCAACCATTTAAGTTACCACGTTGATTGTTCTTATCTAAATCACCTTCAAAGCCTGTGTCAATATGAGAAGCATTAGTAAATCCTTTATTGATTAAAGCAATACCAGCATCCATAGAGCGTTGCCCACTACGGCAAATTAAAATAATTTCAGTGTCTAATGGTTTGCTTCTGCTTGCAACAAGCTCACCTACTAATTGACAAAATTCAGGGTTGACAGTCCAATCTGGTTCATCTATCCACGGTAATAATACCGCTCCATCAGGATGACCGACAAATTTATATTCCGCATAAGAGCGCACATCTAAAAATAGAATTTCTTTATTTTTTTGCAGCCTGTCGTATCCTTGTTTAGGAGTTAAATCTATTAAATATGTCATGTTGAATTGTATATTATAGTTCATTTAAATAAAGTATAAAGATGAAGATTAAGGCTTAATTCCACAATGCTCGAATAGCGGCGATTCCGTGTGCGCCATATTTGTGTGCTGTGGTAGTATCTTGTCTTTTCATGCCACCTAAAGCAAATATTGGATAATTTGATTGTTTTGTTAAGTTATAAAATTTCATCCAACCTAAAGTTTTAGCGTCTGGATGGGAGGCGGTGGTTTTGACTGGGCTTAATACAATAAAATTTAGTCCGATTTTATTTGCTTGTTGAATATCTGTTAAATTATGACAGGAAGCAGCGGCAAGCTTTATTTTTTTTAATGAATGTTTGTTATAACAATGTAAGCGGGTGCTATTTAAATGTATTCCATGTGCGCCAACTGATAAAGCTATTTCTAAGCTAGCATTTACAAGTAGTTGTGCTTTATATTTTTGGCAAAGTTTTAAACTTTGTTCTGCATAAGAGTAATATTCTGATTCTGATATAGTTTTAGCGCGTAATTGTACTAAGCGAATACCTTGTTCTAAGCAAGATTCAAGTTTGTATAAAAATTTGTTACAAGGTTCTGGAGTAATTAAGTATAAGTTGGGAAGATGTTTCATTGTTTATTTAATGTCGCAAAATACCAATAAAATACACAGTTAGCTTCAAAATAGGCTTCTGATGTTTTAGTTAGATTAATTTTTTCAGTTAAGGGTTTTAGGTTACATTTGTTTAGATTTAATAACCCTTGTATGGGTAAAGCCATGATTGCTTCAATTGTTTTTAGTAGGTTGCCTTCATGTAAGATTCCTAGCTTTAAAATTAATTGTGTTTCATAAATGGTTATAGATTTTTTAGTAGGATCAGCTTTTGTTTCTGAAACAGCGTAATGGGCTGTTATCAGAGGTTGTTTTTTTAAAGTAGCTTCTATTTTGCTAAAAAGTTGTAAACGTTGTGTTTGAATATTAGCTATTTTTTTCTTCAGAAATCCGGTGTTTCTTAATTCATTAAATTTGTTTAAGTAATTATTTTTTATTAAGTCTGAAATTTGTTTTAAGTGCTTATATTCAGCGTCAACTGTCTTAAATTGACGAACTTGCCGCTGCTTTAAACTATTCAAGTATTGATTATATTGTTGAATTTCAAAAATTACTAGTATTATGAATATGATACTAATCGCTAATATTAGAATTGGTGCTAATATGGCTGCCCAATCAATTTTAGTAAACATTTTTAGGCGAATTTTATATGAAGTTTTTTCCCTACAGCATGGGCAACACGTTCCAGCACTTCAATTGTGATTGATGTATTATCAGGATCAAGAATCCTATCAACTTGGGAACTACTAGTGTTAAGCTTTTTTGCTAGACTAGTTTTGGTGATGCTTTTTTCTTGCATAATATCCGCTAGTTGAAGTGCAAGAAGGCGTTTGTGCGCTTTTGCGGAGACTTCTTCTAGGATGCCTTCTTGTTCCAGAAAGTCATCAAAATTACTACCTGTATGCTGATTCATAGTTTTATACCTCATTAAGCCATTGATTTTTTCTTGTACGAGCTAACTCAATTTCTTTTATGGGTGTCTTTTGATATTTTTTAATAAAACCGTGCAACAAGATCATTTGATTATCTTGGACGGTAAAGAAAACTCTAGCTATATTTCCATTTTCTAGTTTGCTACGAACTTCCCAGAGATCAGTTTCCATTTTTCTCACCAGTGGCATACCAAGAGGCCAGCGAAATTGAATAAGTTTGATGTCTTCACCGATTATTTTTCTATTTTCCCTATCCATGTCTTTCAGCCAGTCACGGACTGGTTCATTTTCTGAAGTTGTAATGAAAAAATTAACAGTTAAGATTGGTTCTATATTCATAGGAATCAGTTTACACTCATCAAATAATATTGTCAAGCCTCAAGGTTTAAAATCATCTATTATCTCAATAACAAAGGATGCTTGTCTAATTTTATCAGTTTTTATTCCAATTTGTCCTTGTAAGATTTTATTCGGGTAAGGGTAAGTTATTATATTTACTTGCCAATGTTGTTTTTTTAATCTGTTAATAAATTTATTAAAATATTTTAATGCGCGTTGATAATTGCCTTTAAATCGCGCAATTTTGCCGTTTAAACGTATCAATTCTGTTGTTGGATTATTTATCCATTCTAAATTTTCTAGTAATATTTTAGGGTGACGGTTTAATACATAGCTTAGCTTTTCCCATGCTTGGCGTGGTAGTTTATTTTGTTGTTTTAAATTCCAGCCAGTATCAACTGTTTGATGTATTATTTCAATATCATATGGTAGTTTTGGTGTAATTTTGGCTAGTTGTATTAGTTCATTGCGACGATTTAAGGTTTGTTCGGCAATTTGATTTATGTTTTGTTTTTGTGTTTTTGTATGTTGTAAGTATATTAGGCTAGTTATGATAGTAAGTAATATTAATATAGCAGATGCAAAATAAGATCGAATACTGAAGCGACGATAGAAAAAATATCGCATTTCTATGGCTTTAGCATAGTGATTAATTATATTTCTATGATGTGCCAATTGATAAGCTATTAGGTGTTGTAATTGTATATTGTTATTATATAAGCCAATCTTTTTTGCTAGATCGTTAATGTCTAATATATAGATATTTTGTGAGGTGTTAGTATTAATTTCTTGATGTAAGGTATTTATTAATGAATTGTCGGTTAATATTATTATTGATAATTTGTCATTATGTTGGATTATATTGACTAAATAATGTTGAATATTAGTGAGTTGTTGTAGGATGAACTTTGATTTTTCTATGTTTGTGTCAAAAGGTATTAAACGACTTAATTGTAATTTTTGATTGGTAAAAAAACTTTGACGTAAATTATCATTGTTGTGAGTAATTAATAATGTTGAGGATTGTTTTGGAAGGGATTTTAATAGTAGTTCGCTTAATAGTGGTAAAGAATAAATGCCAATTAATGGTACTTTATAAGTAGTAAGTAAGTTTAACCACGGTTGTAAAATTTCTGGATTGTTTAAAGCGATTAATAAGACTTTATCATCTCGTCGCCCTTTGTGTTCACGCCCTTGTATGACGCTATGTGTATAAGTATTATTATCAAATAGCTTTTTAATGTTATGTTTGATTAAATTACGATGATCCTTAGCTGATATATGTGGCATTGTTATACTTTGATATTCTTCTTGAGAAGTATTAAGTAATAACAAAATTGGTTTTTTTAAATTTAAGCAACGAATTAAGTCGGTTTCACCTTTTTCAGTATTTTTAAAGCTTTGAATTTCAATTTTATTTTTAGTAATAGTGAATAGTTGTGCTTTATTGTTTGATATATAGAGAACTGGTTTTGGCATATTGTTAGATTTTATTCATGCTTAAAAGACAACACTTTAATACATTTATCACAAATTTCCATAAATCCTGACGCTGTTGCTTGTTCTACCATATATTGTTGTTCGGTAATTGTTTTGTTTTGGGTTATTTTTTGTAAAATTTTGCTTGTTTCTAGTTTGGATTGTATTATTTCGTCGTGTTGTTGAGCTATTTTTATTTCTTTATATAGTTGTTCTAATTCAACATCTGGTTCACGCGCTGCTATGAAGTATATTGTTTCTGTTGTGCCACTGTTGTTGTCTAAGGTAAATGATATGCCTTTTTTGGGTATGTGATAAGTTGTCTCTGCTATTACTGGATTGGAGTGATTTAATTCTACATCTTTAAATTTATAGATTGGAAATAGTTGTATTAGCTTGTTGGATTTTGAATCGGTTTGAAATATATATACATAATTTGTTTCTATTGGTGTAAAAATTATTTTATATAGATCGCCACTTTTTAATGTAGCTGTGTTGGTTAGTGGTTTGAATTCAAATTCGTATTTATGGCGATAGAGGTAGTCGATTTTAAATTTTAGTGGCGGTTGAGGAAGTGGAAGATCGTCATCAGGCCAATTTTTGTCTATATAAAGACTTACTATAGTCACAAGTAAAGCAATTATACCTATGTTAATTTCTCTTCTCCAATTCGTTTTTTCATTCATTTTAATCAGTCTTAGTTCTGGAGTACAAAGCGCAGCTTTGTTAGTACGATCAAAGCTGCGCTTTGTACTCCAGAGTTTAAATTAATTCAATCGTTTAAATTCTACTCGACGATTTTTAGTTCGCCCACTATTTGTACGATTAGTTGCTATTGGTTTACTTTCACCGTAAGCAGCTACTTTTAATTGTCGGCTATTAACTAGTTGGCTGGTTAAGAATCGTTTTACTGCATTGGCACGACGCTTTGATAAAAATTTGTTGTAGTTCCAAGTACCCTTGCTATCAGTATGGCCACCAATTTCTATTATGGCATCACTTAATCCAGTTTTTAATGCTTTCGCGTATTGTTTTAATAATGGCAATGATTCCGGTTTAATTATAGATGAATTATATTTAAATTCAATTGGTGCTATAACTGTAGGTATATCTGATGCCAAGCCACCGAGATTTTTATCTTGGTTATAGGTTTTTTTTTGCCAAGGTGATGAACTTAAGGCATTTACGATTTCTGCCGCTGTAGTTGGATAGTTATCAGCCCAAGCTAATGGGGCTAAACTTATACAAATAATGGTCAATATAAATTTATTTTTTATAAACATAATATTTTCCTTAGTTTAATTTTGAGTTAAAATAATAACGAATATTTAATAATATGGCAATAAATAATTGGAGTTCAAAGCAAAGCTTTGTAAAAACAAAGCTGCGCTTTGTACTCCTGATAGGAGTTTGAAATGATAAATAAATATTTTTTAGTAGTATTAATTGTATTAATTAGTGGCTGTGAGATTTCTAATCAAACTAAAGGTAATGGTAATGCTAGTTCTTTGATTGGTTCTGGCTCTTCGACAAATCTTAGTATTACTGATAATTTGCCTCGTTTGGCTTTGGTTATTGGTAATTCTAATTATCAGAATACTTCGTGGTTGGCTAATCCGCTTAATGATGCTGATGATATGGCTTCTGTGTTAAGAGGTTTGGGTTTTGAGGTGATTTTAAAGAAGGATATTAATCATCGTTCTATGAAACTAGCTGTAAATAAATTTACTCATAGATTGAAAACAAATAAAGGTATTGGTTTGTTTTATTTTTCTGGGCATGGTTTACAGGATCATAATTCTCATAATTATCTGATTCCTGTTGATGCTGATATTAAGACTTCAGCAGATATTCAATATGAAGCGGTTAATAGTCAGAGGGTTTTAGATAAAATGTCTGAAACTAATAATAGGCTTAATTTATTAATTCTTGATGCTTGTCGAGATAATTTGCCGGGACAAAAAAAGGGTTATATTAAAAAAGGTTTGGCTGCTATGCAAGGTTCATTAGGTAGCTTAGTTGCTTATGCTACTGCTCCTAATACTTCGGCTCTTGGTAGTAAAAGAGAACGTAATAGTGTTTATACTCAATATTTAGTTAGGGCTTTGAAAAATAGATCTAATTTGAGTGTGTCGGATATGTTGATTTATGTTACTAATAAGGTTTCTGGTGAAACTGGTAATAGGCAAATTCCTTGGCAAAGTGGTTCTATGAAAGATATTTTTTGTTTTAGTCGTTGTGGTGTTTCTGAGGAACAAGCTGCTAAAATAGCTAGACGTGATGAAAAAATTGCTCGTTTAGAAGCACAATTAAGAGCTAGTAAACAACAACAAACTATTATTCCAACTCTACCAGCTACTGGAAAAGTCTTTGAAGATCGTTTAAAAGATGGCAGTTTAGGTCCAAAAATGGTGGTTATTCCTGCTGGTTTTTTTAGAATTGGTGATATTCAAGGTGGTGGTTGGAATTATGAACAGCCAGTGCATAGAGTTTCGGTTGGGAAGTTTGCTATGGGAGTATATGAAGTTACTTTTGCTGAATATGATAAGTTTGCTGAGGCTACTGGTAGAGAAAAGCCTAATGATCGTGGTTGGGGGCGTGGTAATCGTCCGGTGATTAATGTTTCTTGGAATGATGCTATTGCTTATGCAAAATGGCTTAGTAATCAAACAGGTAAAAAATATCGTCTTCCTACGGAGGCTGAATGGCAGTATGCGGCTAGGGCTGGTACGGAAACTAAGTATTGGTGGGGGAATGATATTGATGAAAGTAAAGCAAATTATGGCTACAACCTTGGTAAAACTTCACCAGTAGGAAATTATACTGCTAATAAATTTGGTTTATATGATACTGTAGGAAATGTATGGGAATGGATCTGTTCTGAATATACAAATAAATATAATGGTAAAGAAAAACAATGTGTTACAAATGCAAGTAGCTTTGTTCTGCGTGGCGGCTCGTGGCTCAACGGGCCGAGGAACCTGCGCTCGGCTAACCGCAGCAGGAACGAGCCGGCTGGCCGCGACGTGATCTACGGGTTCCGGATGGTCAGGCAATAACCCTTTATAATATTTAGAATAACTACAGGGATTGCATTTTAGCAGGGATTTTCTTGTAAGTAGTTTTATCCTTGCTTATATGCAATCCTTGTAGTTTATGGTGGTCAGACCTGACAGGTTTTTAAAACCTGTCAGGTCTAGGATAAAAATCTTCGTCCAAAATCTCTGAAACTGAATAATGGCAACTTATAGGAAATATATCTTTAGATAATTGAGTTTCTTTAGCGGCTAAATGCACTGCATCTTCATATGCTTCCTCTATGACTTGAGGTAATTGTGATTTAAGCCCCGGTGATTTACGTAAACGCCTATTTAGTCGTAAACGCTGCTCAATAATGGTATATCGCCAACTTCTACCGTCAAATTCTCTCCATTTGTCTGACAATTGTTGATATTGAAACTGCCATTTCAATAAATGTGCTAACAAAATAATTAATCTACTTTCCAATTCATTGAATTCGGCTTTGCCCATATCAGATAACTCGTCTATTAAATGAGGAATGTCTATTTGGGCAAAACTTCCAACTTTTAATAATTCGGCATTTCGCTTTGCCCATTCAGTATAATTTGTATCATATAAATGTGCTAATTCAATCATTAATCTACCTCCATAAGCTTATTACATATTGCCAAATCTTCCCCATCCCAATCAACATTCAAATCAACCGAATGAATTTCAATATCTTGCAATATAAAGTCTGCCAGTTTTGCTACCACTAAACGTTCAATAATACGCTGTAAAGGGCGGGCACCATATTCTGGATCAATTCCTACTTTTGTTAAGTGTTTTATTAGTTTAGTGGTAAAGTTTAAGTTTAGCTTACGTTCTTTAAAACCTTCTCGTTCATTTAGTGCCGCTAGTTCTTTTTTGATTATGTTTTCCATTGTAGCGGCATCTAAAGCCTTGAAACTAATAATTTGGTCAATACGATTATAAAATTCTGGGCGGAAAAAATTTTTTACTACATTAATAATGTCATTATTATCATTATTATTGGTAAAAGTTATTGGTTTATTTTGTCTAGCACCTAAATTACTAGTCATAATTAAAATAACATTTCTAAAATCTGTTACTCGCCCATTAGCGTCAACCAGTATGCCTTCATCCATGAGATTCAATAATATATCAAAAAAAATCGGGTGAGCTTTTTCAATTTCATCTAATAATACCACGCTAAAAGCTCGTTCTCTAACTTCACGAATTAATTTACCCGGTTTTGTATTATTACCTAATAAGCGTTCAACTTGTACAGGATGTTGAAATTCGCTCATGTCTAAGCGAATTAGTGGATTTAAATTTTGCCCTTGCCCAAAAAAATATTCTGCTAAGGCACGAGCGCAAGCGGTTTTTCCTACTCCAGTTGGTCCAGCAAATAATAGGCTAGCAATCGGCTTGTTAGGATCATTTAGCCCTGCCTTAAAAACCATTACTAATTCTGCAACACGCTCAATAGCTGCTTCTTGACCAAGAATTTTTTGTGTAAAATAATTTTCTAATGCAGTTTTGTCTAAAAGTATATCGTCACGTAATAAAAATTTCGGTAAACCAGAGTTTTCAATAAATTTGCTTAAAACTTTTTCATTATCAATTAGTTGTTTGTTATTAGTATAAGTCTCATTGACGCAGGAAGTCAAAAATTTAATCAATTTACCCGGAAAGGCTTCATAACGAATATATCGTTCTAATAAACGATAAGCTAAGTTAATTGCATTCTTTTCTATAGATATATCTAATTGTTTTTCTATATAATCAGCAAATAAATCTGTGATTTTGAATATTTGTTTGTGTGATAATTTTGGAATTGATATTACATGAAAATGGGCGGCAAAATCTGGCAGACGTTGACGTAATTGATCCCATTCTGCTTTTGTTAATTCCGCAACAATTTGAAATTGCCCTTGACGAAGATTAGGCAACATAAAGGCAGCAATAGAATCTTCTGCTCCATCACCACCAACCATTGTCATATGTACAAAGTCATTAATCCATAAAATATGATTTGTAGTTTGCAATTCTTGCATTAATTCTTCGCAGTTTTCTTGCCATTCTCCTAAATAACGCGCACCTGCAATTATGCGTTGTGGAGTGGTACGCCATAAATAACGTTTTGAATTGGAGCGAAAAATTTTTCTAGCTACTTCTAATAAAATAGTGGTTTTGCCAATTCCTTGATCGCCTATTAAAACCACGCTAACAGCTTCTTTATCTATTTTGTTTTGTAAGGTATTTACTATCTCACTACGTTCCCATGCTACTTCTGGTGCAATGCTAGTTACTTTAGTCTTACGAGGAAATCGATCTGCAACTTGTTGTAATATTTCAGGTGAAACTTGGTTATTTTCAACTCTATGCTCCTTATAGCCTTTAATACGTACAGTAATTTCTTCTAACCAAGGGTCGGCTAACATTAAATAACGATGCAAGGCTTCAGGAGGCATATTATTAAAATAATCGCGAGCAAAATATTGCATTAAATCGTGTAATTGCTCTTGTTTATAATAATAAAAATTTTGGTCTAAAATTGGTAAATAACATTCATCATAACCATCATCTGTGCCACCATAAACCCCGGTTACTGGAATATTAAGAACCGATTTGACTGGAAAAATAGCAGCATCTTCATGATAAGAAGGATGAACACTAACATTAATATTTTTCATGCGTGGATTTAACAATGGATCAGGTAAATAACCATATTCAGCATATTCCTGTTGCAAATATTCAGCTAAATGATTTTGTAATTTCTTTAACTGTTTATCTATTGATCCATATTCTGTACCCACTACACGGGCGCAAATGGTATTGTCTGTAAGTTTCCAACATAGTAGTGGGTAACGATAAATTTTCATCTACGCCCAATATGAATAACACTGTCAAGTCGCTTTAGTTTACGTATAATATCTGCTAAATGTTTACGATCAGATACTGATATAGTAAATATCATCACTGTTATATTTCCATGAGTATCTTTCTTAGTGAAATCTTCTATATTGCTATTCATCTCGGCAAGAATAGTGGCAACTATAGCTAAAACCCCTTTTTGATCATATACTTCTATTTGAATATCTAATGAAAATTGTCTTTCAATTTTAGATTGCCATGCTACAGGTAGTAATTTATTATGATTGTGATGCAGGTTTTTGCATTTCATTCTATGAATTGTCAGCCCCTTGCCTTGATTAATAATTCCAGTAATATGATCTTCTGGAATTGGATGACAACAGGATGCAAATTTTACTAAGGCACCTTCTGTGCCTTTAATTGGAAAAGTTTGTTGCTTATGAACTACATCATGTGATGATGCTGTTGCTGTAGAATCAAATTGACATGCAACTAACCATGCCATTTTATTGCCTAAACCAATATCAGCCAGCAAGGATTCTAAACTTTTAGCATGAAAAGTTTTTAGTAAACAGGTTTTTTGTTGTTCATTAAGTTGTTCTGTAGATAAATCATATACGGATAATTCTTTATCTAACATTTCTTTACCTAAATCAAGTGCATCTTTATATTGGTAATTTTTTATAAAATTACGAATTTCAGTTCGAGCTTTATGAGTTTTGACAAAATCTAACCAATTAGTTTGAGGATATATATATGATTCGGTGAATATTTGTACTGTTTGTCCACTTTCCAATCGAGTATTCAGAGCTACATATTCATTATTAACTTTTGCTTTATAACAGTGATTACCTACCTTTGAATGTATTGCATAAGCAAAATCAATAGTTGTAGCACCTTTTGCTAATATTTTAATCTCACCTTGTGGTGTAAATACATAGACTTCTTCTGGATATAATCCTTCTTTTACGTGATGATAAAATTCTAGTGAATCCTCAGTATTTCGGTGCATATCCAATAATTGTTGCACCCATTCATTCATAGCTGTATCAATTTGATCAGATGAACGTATATATGTAGTAATACCCTTTTCAGCTCTTTGATCCATTTGATCAGTGCGGATTTGAATTTCAATCAAAATCTGATCTGAACCTTGTAAAGTTGTATGTATTGATTGATAACCATTGGTTTTTGGAATCGCAATATGATCTTTAAAATATTCGTTACCTTTGGGTTTATAAAGATTTTGTACTATTCCAAATACGCGATAACAATCGTCTTGATTGTTCACAATAATTCGCAATGGGCAGGTATTATTAACTTGAGAAAAGGATTTTATTTTACTATTGGTATTGGTTTTCTTTTTCTCTAACATTTTATAATAGATACCATAATAATGTTTATTACGTTTAATAATCTGTGCTTGGATATTTTTTTTATCTAGTTCTTCTTTAATCCTGAATTCAATTTTGTCAAAAGTATTAGCGCGTTGTTCAGCAAGGGTATTTAGATGAAAATCTAAGGTTTTATAGCGTAAAGGATGAAGCGTCTTAAAACACAGTTCTTCAAGTTCAATACGTACTTCATTCATACCTAAACGGTTTGCAATTGGTATATAAACTTCTAAGGTTTCACGAGCAATGCGTTTTTGTGATGCCAGTTTCATAGCTCCAATAGTTCGCATGTTATGTAAACGATCTGCTAGTTTTATGATAATCACACGAGGATTGCTCGTCATCGCCATGATCAATTTTTGAAAACTTTCAGCATTTGCTTGTTCGCGAGTTTTAAAGCTAATACTTTTTAATTTACTAACACCATCGACTAATTGAGCAACTAGCTTACCAAATTCATTGCTTAATTCTTCTTTAGTAGTGTCGGTATCTTCAATTACATCATGTAGCAGGGCAGCAGATATAGTTGCTGTATCCATCTGCATTTGCCCTAAGATATAGGCTACTCCTAAAGGATGATTGATGTAAGGTTCACCCGTTTTGCGTTTTTGATCTTCATGAGCATATCCGCTAAAAAAAAATGCGCGATCAACTTCTTTAATGTTTTCTACTTCTAAATAAGTTTCTAATAGATCAACAAGATCTGACCATAAAACTCGTGAGGGAAAGGCGGGGGGTAAGGGAGCAGGCATAATGTCAATTATTCATTTGTTTTTGAGTAATTTTTTCAATATTATCCGGTGTGATTTTACCAGCTTCAATTTCTCTTAAGGCAATTAGAGTTGGTTTATCATTTTCAGGAGCTACTAAAGGAATAGCACCATTAGCAATTTGACGAGCGCGTTTACTCGCTAATAATACTAAATTAAAACGGTTATCGACATGATTTAAACAATCTTCTACAGTGATACGTGCCATGTTTGTTTCTCTCTTTTGGAAGTTAGTATATAATACTATTTAATTTAATTAGATATGGGGTAATTTATGTCTTACGAAGTTATTAATACTTCTAATGCACCACAAGCTATTGGTACATATTCTCAAGCTGTAAAAGTAGATAATACTGTTTATTTATCTGGACAAATTCCTTTAGTGCCAGAAACTATGACTTTAAATAGCGGCGATATGGCTGCACAAATACATCAAGTATTTACCAATCTACGAGCCGTTGCTCAAGCAGCAGGTGGTGATTTAAATAATATCGTTAAGCTTAATATATTTTTAACTGATTTAAATAATTTTACATTAGTTAATGAAATTATGGCAGAATATTGGCAACAACCTTATCCTGCACGAGCTGCAATTGGTGTTGCTGCCTTACCTAAAGCTGCTGACGTGGAAATGGATGCAATTTTAATTTTAAATTAAGTATCATGATGACACCAATAACAAACTTAGACGGTGTCAGCGAATTAGTAGCTGAACAATTAGCACGTCTTAACATTTATACCGTCGAAGATCTGCTATTTCATCTACCATTACGCTATGAAGACCGTACACAAATTAAGCCTTTATCAGACTTAAAAGTTGGAGAACATGTATTAATTGAAGCTGTAATCCAATCTACTGAGGTGAAAATTAGTCGTAAACGTTCACTTATTTGTATTTTAAGTGATGGCGATAATACGATTACATTACGTTTTTTTAATGTTTACCCGGGATTACAAGATAAATTCAAACCGGGTATCCGTCTTTGTTGTTTTGGTGAAGTGCGTCAAGCATATCATGGCTTGGAACTTGTACATCCGCAGTATGAAGAAATTGATTCTAATTCAAATAGTTTACAAGAAAAACATTTGACTGCTATATATAGAAGTAATAGTCATTTAAATCAATCTTTATTCCATACATTAATTAATCAAATTTTTAAGTCTGAAAAAATAGTTGATTATATTCCATCAAAACTATTAAATCAATTCAATTTGTTGCCATTAAAAGATGCTTTACAGATTTTACATCATCCAAGTTCTGATATTTCTATTGAAGAATTACAGACTGGTGAGCATCCAGCTATACAGCGTATAGCATTTGAAGAATTATTGGCACATCATTTAAGCCTATATAGATTAAGAAAAACTAATCGTAGTCATAAAGCACCACGATTAAAAAATAATGGTAAATTAGCTAAAGCTTTATTATCTAAATTGGCATTTAAACTTACTGCCGCTCAAGAAAAAGTTTGGCAAGAAATTGCAACTGATTTGTGTGCTACTTATCCAATGCAACGTTTGTTACAAGGTGATGTAGGTTCAGGTAAAACCATTGTTGCAGCACTAGGTGCTTTACAAGCAATTGAATCTGGTTATCAAGTAGCAATAATGGCACCGACTGAGTTATTATCTGAACAGCATAAACGCATATTTTCAGAGTGGTTTATACCTTTAGATATTGAGGTAACTTGGCTAACTGGTAATTTAACTAAGAAAAAACGTGAACAGACATTAGAATTAATTAGTAGTGGCAAAGCATCATTAGTTGTTGGTACACATGCTTTATTTCAAAAACAAGTTGAATTTGCCAAATTAGCTTTAATTATTGTTGATGAGCAACATCGTTTTGGTGTACATCAGCGTCTGGCTTTACGTAATAAAGGTAGTGAAAAAGGTATTTATCCTCACCAATTGATTATGACTGCAACTCCAATTCCTCGTACTTTGGCTATGACTGCTTATGCGGATTTGGAAACTTCGGTGATTGATGAATTGCCGCCGGGGCGTAATCCAATTAAAACTGTTATTATTCCTAATACTCGTCGTGATGAGATAGTGGCACGTATTAAGCATGTTTGTCAACTTGAAGGTCGTCAAGCCTATTGGGTGTGTACTTTAATTGAAGAGTCTGAAAGCAGACAATGTCAAGCTGCTAGCGAAACTGCCGCACAATTACAGGCATTTTTACCTGATTTAAATATTGCTTTAGTGCATGGGCGGATGAAAGCGAAAGAAAAAGAAAACGTAATGGCAGCTTTTCAGGCACAAGAAATTCAATTATTAGTTGCAACCACTGTGATTGAAGTAGGTGTTGATGTTCCTAATGCCAGTTTGATGATAATTGAAAATCCAGAACGTTTAGGTTTAGCACAATTACATCAGTTAAGAGGGCGTGTAGGTAGGGGTATGTTACAAAGTTATTGTGTTTTATTGTATCAATTACCTTTATCTGAAGTTGCAAAATCACGTTTAGCGATTATACGCGATAATAATGATGGATTTGTAATTGCACAACATGATTTAGATTTACGTGGGCCGGGGGATGTTTTAGGCACCCGGCAAAAAGGTTTGATGAATTTACGTGTTGCAGATTTACAACGTGATCAGGCTTTATTAGTTGAAATTTTAAAATTAGGAAAGCTATTATTTCAACAATATCCTGATAATTGTCAAGCTTTAATAGGACGTTGGATCAAAGAAAGTTTGCATTATGGTGAGGTATAAATACTATATACTATACGTGTTAATTTTTTCGGGAATAAATAATGATAAATAAAGATATTAAGGATAATCCTTACCGAGGTTTATCTGCCTTTCGTGAACAAGATGCTGCTAACTTTTTTGGACGTGAAAAAGAAGTTGAAGAATTATTAACAGCAGTAGAAAATAATAGTTTTGTGAGTTTAGTTGCCGCTAGCGGTTGTGGCAAAACGTCTTTAATTAATGCGGGGTTAATTCCACGTTTAGGTAAAGATGATTCATTAACAGTTGTTCAATGTTCTCCTCAACATAATCCATTCAATGAACTTGTATATGCCTTAATTGATCAATTAAATCCTAATGAGTTTGAAGATAAAACTGAGGAAGCTAATAATTTTGTTATCGGTATTCAAAATAATACATTAAAACTTTCTCATCTTGTACAACGTGTTATCAAACAGAAAAAGCGTTTATTACTTATAATTGATGATTTTGAACAATTATATTATTTAAATTCCAATCCAGAATTACAACATCGTTTTATTGATAGTTTATTGGATATAGATAAAACTATTATTCCAGTCACTTTGCTAATTTCAATACGCACTGACTTTCTGAAAAAAGCTTTAGATTATGGACCTTTATCGCTAGAAATTGATCGTAATCCAAGTAAAATTTTAACTCCTATAGCTGAGGAATATAAATTAAGGCAAGTTATTGAAACCCCAGCACATAACTTAGGTGTTAAATTTACTTCAGAACTCACTGATAGACTTGTAAAAGAAATCAAGCAAAATAAGCTAGGTTTATCGCAAATAGAATTTGCTTTAACCATGTTATGGAATCAGCAAAGTGATAATTTATTGACTCAAGCAAATTATGAGGCAATGAATTGTATTAATAAATGTTTATCTAAAAATGCTGATAGCATTTTTGATAGTTTTGAAACTTTAGAACAACAAAAGAAAGTACGTCGTCTCTTTATTCAATTAATAATTCCGGGTATAACTACAGAAAATACCAGTCAAATATTAACTCGTGATAAAATCAGTGATGATGATTGGGAACAAGTAGTAAAACCATTAGCTGATGCTAATTTATTAGTTATAGAAAATAAGGAATCAATAGGGCAAGCAACTGTTACATTAATACATGATAACCTTATTTATCATTGGACTATTTTAAAGCAGTGGGTAGATGAAGAACGTCATTTCTATTTATGGCGCGAAACTTTAGAACAAGCAGTGGAGTCATGGACACAAGCACGTAAAAAAAATACTGGTTTATTACGAGGACCTAAGTTAGCAGCAGCAGAAGAATATTTAAAAAGAGAAGGTGATAGATTAAATTCTTCTGAAAGAATTTTTATTAAGAAAAGTTTAAATGTACGCGCACAAGCTGAATTAAAGATTAAGGATTCAAAATTACGCGCTTCAAAACAAGGAATGGCATTTTTATTTGTATTATTAATAATAATTCTAGGTTTATGGTTGGGATCCTATCAAGAAACGTCAACAATAGTAGCAGAAAATACAAAACTGAGTGAAGAAATAAAAGAATTAAAAACTCGTTTAGTAGATGCTACAAAAGGGCAACAAGAGGCTAAAGAACTACGCGAACATGCACAGGCTCTTCAATTAAGCTCACAAGCTGTATTAATTGCTAAATCTAAGGCAGGTATAAAAGATGAATTAGAAAGAGCTTTATTGTTAGCGGTACAATCTGTACATATATTTAATGCAAATAAAACTCAACAAAATTTAAATTATGTTTTAAACAAATTAGTTCCGCTTGAACATACTTTCACAGGGCATAGAGGCTCAGTTTTAAGTATTGCATTTAGTCCAAATAACAATTTACTTGCTAGTGCTAGTAAAGATGGAACTGTGAGGATTTGGGATTTAAATACTCAAACAGAAGTTGGAAAATTAACTCAGCATCGTGGTGATGTTCTAAGTGTAGCATTTAGCCCCAATGGTAAAATAATTGCTACTGGAGGTAAAGATAGTACTATTATGTTATGGGATACAACAACTTTTAAATCAATCGGTTCTTCATTGAAAAGCCATGATTTTCAAGTTTGGGCTTTAGCTTTTAGTCCAAATGGTAAGTATTTAGCTAGTGGTAGTTATGATACTAATATCATTATTTGGAATGCTGAAACTATGTCTGAATTAGGAAGATTTACACAACATAAGAAAGCTGTGAAGAGTCTCGCTTTTAGCCCCGATAGTAAGAAATTAGTTAGTGGCAGTGTTGATAAAACCTTAAGACTTTGGGATATAGAAAATCTACAGCCTATTGGAGATCCTATGACTCAACATTCAAAGGATGTTAATGATGTAGCATTTAGCCCTGATGGTAAAACATTGGCTAGTGCTAGTGATGATCAGACTATTATATTATGGGATGCGGAAACTAGGGAGCCAATAGGAAAACCAATAACAGGGCATACTAAGTGGATTAGGGCTGTAGCTTTTCGCCCTGATGGTAAAACATTAGCTAGTGCTAGTTATGATAAAACTGTGAGATTCTGGGATGTTAAGACTCAGTTACCTGCCGCCGCTAAATCTTTAATTGGAAGAAGTGCGGCTCTTAGTGTTGCCTTTAGCCCCGATAACAATAACATTGCTGTTGGCAGTAAGGATAATAGGGTTAGAGTTTGGAATCTGAATCCGCAATCATGGTTAAATATTGCATGTGATAAGGTTGGCAGAAATCTAACACAAACTGAATGGAATCATTATTTTCCTGATCAGGCTTATCAGAAAACTTGTTCTCAATATTAATAATTTTTACTTATTCTCAAGATAGCTTTTAATTATATCTTTTCTTAGTAGAATTCCTACTAATTTTCGTGATCCTTCTTCTTGTACTACTGGTAAACGACTAATATCACGTAGTGCAAGACGTTGTAATGCTACTCGCATTGGTTCATATGGATAGGCTGTTAATAAATTTGTAGTTGCTATTTCTGATACTGCTCGCCCTTTTATATTTCCTGATGCTATTGCATGATCTAAATCTTTTATACTAACTATTCCCATTAGTTCGTCATCTTCATTTACTACTGGAAATCCTCTATGATTACTTTGATTGAATTTTTCCATTAACTTCATTAATGACATTGTTAGTGATACTGTTTCAACTTGTTTTCTCATTGTTTCACCAACAGTTATAGTTTCCATTAAGTCCAATTCATTGCCCGCCGCGCTTCTTCTCATTTTAATCCCACGTTGTGCTAATTTCATGGTGTACATTGAATGAGGGTGGATACTGCTTGTTACTAAGGTACTAGTAACCGTTGCTAACATAATTGGTAAAATTAAATTATAATTACCAGTTAATTCAACGGCTAATATGATAGAAGTTAGGGGGGCATGAGCAGCTCCTGCAAAAAATGCTGCCATTCCTACTAAAGCATAAGCACCTACTGGGGCAGTCATCATTGGAAACCATGTATTGACAAGATGTCCAAAACTACCACCTAACATCGCGCCCATAAATAATGAGGGGGTGAAAGTTCCTCCTGAGCCGCCAGAACCTAAAGTTAAGCTGGTAGTAAAAATTTTTATGACAAATAGTGCAAAAATTAGTTCAATTACTAATTCGCCATTTAGCGCGTTGTTAATACTTTGATAGCCGATTCCAAAAAAACGTGGAGTTCCATCAATTTGAAAAAATACTATCATTCCAATAATGCCTAATAAGGCTCCACCTAAAACTGGTTTTAAATAGTCAGAAATTGGCAATTTTTCCCAAAAGTCTTCCATGCTATGCAAAACTTTAATAAAAAGCATCGCGCCCAAAGCTATTATTACACCTAAAATAGCATATAAAAATAGTTCCCAAAAACTCACTAAGTTATATATAGGCACTGTAAGAACGGAGGTTTTATAGAATTGGGCGATAGTGTCAGCAATTACTGCTGAAATTACCACTGCGCTGAAATAGCGAGCTTCAAGATGACCTAAAATTATTTCTAAGGCAAAGATAGATCCTGTTATAGGTGCATGGAAAGTGGCTGCAATACCGGCACCTGCACCACAGGCTAGAAAAAGACGAATTCTTTCCTCGGTTAGGTGAAACAATTGTCCAATGCTGGAACCAATAGCGGCACCAATTTGCGCAATTGGACCCTCTAATCCTACTGATCCGCCAGTACCAATACAAAAAGCAGATGATATTGATTTAACTATGCCGACTTTTGGAGGGATGCGCCCACCACGTACTGCAACTGCTTCTAAGACTTCAGATACACCATGCCCTCTTGCATCACGAGCAAAGTTTATTATAATGCTACCAAAGATAAGACCACCAATAGCCGGAATAATTATCAGGTAATAATCACCAGCCCAGTCTAATAAACCCCATAATTTCTGTTCAAAAAAGCTATAATGTACTATTTCAACTAAATATTCTGTAAAAATAGCTCCAAATCCAGCTAAGATACCAATAATAGTAGTTAAACTAGTAATGATAATTATTTCTGGTAAATCTTTGAATTTTAAAAGCATATAAAGTTTCCATATAAATAATAAGTAAACTATTATATAGTATAATGAAAAATTTTTAGGAAAATTGGGAAAGGAAATACAACTGGTAAGGTTAAATGGTAGGCAGATGAGGTCGTACCTACCCAACTACCCCTACCTAGTTAATTTTGGGGATATGTTTGAAATCTTCATGAAACCAATATTTTTTGTGGGAAAAAAAGGTTACATTAGAACATATATTTTTTATTTTTGCTCAATTAATATTTGTATTAATTCATTAGTTAATTTTATTATTAGGAAAGGAAAAATGGCTTTACAAAGTTGGGGCAATTATCCAAATATAGATGCAATTGCTTATAAGTTTGATCATCAGCAAGCACTAAAAAATATTTTAGATCCACATAATAATATTATTGCTCGTGGAAATGGTCGAAGTTATGGTGACAGCGCGTTAAGTGCGCATCAGCTTGATATTAGATCATATAACTATTTTTTAGACTTTGATCAGGAAACTGGAATTTTGCATTGTCAAGCTGGTGTATTGCTTTCAGAAATATTAGAAACTTTTATTCCAAGAGGATGGTTTGTTTCTGTGACTCCGGGAACTAAGCTGATTACTGTTGGTGGTGCGATTGCTAGTGATGTGCATGGAAAAAATCATCATGTAAAAGGTTCTTTTAGTGATTCAATTATTGAATTTACTATGATGTTGGAAAATGGGGAAATAATTACTTGTTCCCATGTTGTGAACCCTGAGCTTTTTCAAGCTACTTGTGGTGGTATGGGTTTGACTGGTATTATTATTGATGCTAAAATAAAACTTGAAGCTATCAACTCATCTATGATTAATCAAGTTACTATCAAAACTAAAAATCTGCAAGATACCTTTAAAGCATTTGAACAGTATAAAGATTATACTTATTCGGTTGCATGGATTGATTGTATGGCTAAAGGTGATAGTTTAGGCAGATGTTTGCTGATGGTGGGTGAACATGCTGATGATGGTAATCTTGATTATATAAATCGTAATAAAGCTTCTATTCCGTTCCAATTTCCATCTTTTCTGCTAAACAATCTAACGGTGAAATCCTTTAATAGCCTCTATTATGCTAAAGTTAGAAAATCGGTATCTGAACAGAAAGTGAGTATTGATAGTTTTTTCTATCCTCTTGATGCTATTGCTAATTGGAATCGCATATACGGCAAGAATGGCTTTACTCAGTATCAATTTGTATTACCATTAGACAAAAGTTATGACGGTTTAGAAAAAATCCTTAGCAAAATAGCGGCATCAGGTAAAGGTTCATTTCTAGCGGTTCTGAAACTGTTTGGTAAAGCTAATTCAAATTGGCTCTCTTTCCCAATGGAAGGTTATACGCTAGCTTTAGATTTTAAAATAGAACCCGGTTTATTTGAATTATTGAATGAATTGGATAAAATCGTCTTGGAATATGATGGGCGGTTTTATTTAAGCAAAGATGTACGAGTGAGCAAACAGACGTTTGAAGCTGGTTATAAAGATATAGATAAATTTAGGCAGTTAAGAAAAAGGTATAAGATGGATCAAAAATTTCATTCATTACAATCAAAAAGAGTGGGGATATAAAGCCCCCTAACCCCCTAATTTTACGCACCCTCGTTCCCACGCTCCAGCGTGGTAACGCATGAGCAGACGCTCCAGCGTCGAGTAAAACCATTGTCATGAACTAAGTATAATAAAAAAACACTCGACGCTGGAGCGTGGGAACGAGAGTGCGTAACATCAGTTACAGCTATTCTTTAATTGTATTTGGCTCATTAGCCCGTAAATAAGCCAGTTCTTCATCCGTTAAATCCACGTCATCATAACCAGTAATCATTGGTTTGACGTGTTCTACAAAAGAATGCCCTGTTGTGAGTAAATAGACATGGGCAATGACAAACATCACAATAGCAAATGCTGCAATTATATGAATCATTGCTATCCATCCTATATCAATACCATTTAAGAAATCGCCTAAGCCAAAACTAATCAGCAGATAAGCAATACCTGATATCCAAATCGCAGGAAAGATCACAGTCTTGACTAGTAGATAAGTTAATGCTTGAAGTGGATTATGCTTGCGGCGGTAAGTTTTTATATAAGGGTGGTGTTCACCTTTGAAAATTCCAAAAGCATAATAACGCGCAACTTTTATAAAATTTTTCCTAGTGGGGATATAATGCCGCCATTCCCCGGTTGTAAATAACCAGAAGGTTGCAAAAGCCCAAATTAATAGAAGGATTAGAGCTGCTCCTGTGTGTATAGTCACTGCATCGCTAAAACTTATTAAATCATGAACGCCATAAACGCCAAAACCTGTGAATATCAGAGTAAAAATCAGTGCCATCTGACTCCAGTGCCATAATCTTTCAAAACGTTTAAAAACTCGTAGTTTTACTGTCTTAGACATTATTTTTTTCTCCTGCTGATTTTGCGTAAAGTTGCATGACCCAAAACACCGCCAAGTGTTCCCAAAATAGCTAGTAAACCAATTAAATCAAGTAATTTATTGCCAGTTCCCGGCATATAAAAGCCTTTCAGATGGCTAAGTCGTCCTGCTTTTGAATGACATTCAGCACATTCCAAGGCATCTTTTTTTGGTGCAACCATGTGATTGATAGGCCAATAAGAATAAGTTTTAACAAAACCCCATTCTCCACTATAAGGAATGCCATTTTTTTTCATTCCAGTTTCAATCGCTTTGCCAAAATCATAAGTTCCCCACAAAGCATTACCATCATCGCCCCACAAGTTCATATAAACCAAGGTGTTATTACCTTTATCATAGGGCATAGTTGTGTGCATACGTTTAAAAGGATAGATACGTGAATTTGGATCATCGTGAGAACCAGAAAAACTATTGATATCTATTGGACCTTTAGAAGGGTCAAATTTAGTATCAATAGTTGTATAGCGCATAGTGCCATCGAACCAAGCATACATGGGTTGGAAGTTTTCCGCATAAGTGAATGTTCCCTTAATTGATTTATAGGTAGCACGATGATGACCGTCGCCTTGTGTATATTCTTTGAGCTTAAAACCTTCGCCATTTTTAAGCTTGCCCATAGTACGCCAATCCCAATCAATTTGAGTGGCAACTCCACCTCTGGCTATTTCTGGAATATGGCAAGTTTCACAAGCCACCCGTTTAGTATGATTATTGAGTTTAATTCCTGTTATTGTATTGGTGGAATGTGGTGAAGCACTGTGACAACTTTCACAAGAAGCTACTTCACGCGGCATACCCGGTTTACCAGTACCGATTTTGTCATTGACTAACATTTCATAACGACTACCAGCCCATTCATGCCCTTCACCGACATGACATGTAACACAGCTAAAGTTTTCACCATCAGCACTCATATGAACATCAACATCTTTAGGAGGATCAAGCAATACAGAGGATAAATCACCATGTTTGACATTATCGCCACCGCCACCATAAAAATGACATTTTCCACAATTATTGCGACTAGGCATTGCGACACTTTGCGCTACCTTCGTCCATTCAATAGCTGGCTTACCTTCAAACATAACAGAACAGGATTTATTACCTTTTGTCGTTGGAGTCTTATAATAAGTTCCAGTTGATTCATGACAAACCAGACAATCCATATTTTCCTGATTGTTAAAGTCAAAGTTTGAATCTTTCATATTGTAACCAGCATGACATTGAGCGCACATGCCTTCATTGCCTTTAGCATTGGTACAGAAATTATTAATCAACACACCTTTTCCTAACTTTTGACCTGTTTTAGGATGTGTATGTTTCCAAGTCCAGTGTTTATTTTTCATAAACTGGTGCCCAGCCTTATTATGACATTTAAGACAGGCTTTGGTGACTTCTGGTCCGCTTGAAAATGGACCTTGTAATTCTTTGAGCTTGGAATGATCAGTTGTAGATTTACTTTCCTTTTGAGTTTTCTGAGTATGATCTTGATCTGTATGACTATATTCAGAAATTCCCATTTCTACTTTTGGATCATCTTCAGCAATTACTTTACCGCCTGTCAGCAATAGAGCAATAAAGACACTAATAAACTTTAGTTTTTTCATATAATTTTTACTCCTGTTTATAATAAAATTATATTATAACAAATATATCAAATTATGTTATAAGATATATTATAACATAATAATATGGTGATATAAGATGAGTTATGTGCTGATAATAGGCGCGAAAAGTGACATAGCCAAAGCTATTGCGAGAGAGTATGCTAAGCATGGATATGATCTTTATTTAGCTGCTAGAAATGTAAGCGAGTTAGAAGAATTTGCTAATGATATAAAAATACGCTTTAATAGAAATATTAAATGTTTTGAATTGGATATATTAGATTATATATCTCATAAGTATTTTTATGATAGTCTGGAAGAAAAACCATTAGGTGTAATTTCAGCGGTTGGTTATCTTGGTGATGTTTCTGAAACCCAGAAGACTATTAATACTAATTATACTGGCGTTGTAAATCTAATTAATATCATCGCTGATGATTTTGAACAACGTAAAAGTGGATTTATAGTAGCTATTAGTTCAGTTGCAGGTGATAGAGGCAGAAAAAGTAATTATATATATGGTTCAGCCAAAGCGGCATTAACTGCTTATTTATCAGGGCTTAGAAACAGGCTTTATGATGCCAATGTGCATGTAATGACAGTTAAGCCGGGGTTTGTAGCCACCAAGATGACGGAAGGCATGGATTTACCTGAGAAGTTGACAGCTAAACCTGAAGATGTGGCAAAAGATATTTATAAAGCACAACAGAATGGAAAAAATGTGCTTTATACTAAATGGATTTGGAAATGGATTATGTTGATTATTAAATCTATTCCTGAATTTCAATTTAAGAAAATGAATTTATAATTTAAACTGAGGCACAATAATATAATGGGATTTAAATGTGGTATTGTAGGCTTACCTAATGTAGGTAAATCTACATTGTTTAATGCTTTAACAAATGCGGATATACAAGCCGAAAATTATCCTTTCTGTACCATTGATCCTAATGTTGGGATTGTACAGAAACCTGATAAACGCTTAGATGTATTGACTGAGATTGTTAAACCTAAAAAAACTCTTCCTACAACCATGGAATTTGTTGATATTGCTGGATTAGTTGCAGGTGCATCTAAAGGTGAAGGTTTAGGCAATAAATTTTTAGCTAATATTCGCGAAACTCAAGCTATTGCTCATGTAGTACGTTGTTTTGAAGATGACGATGTGATTCATGTCGCAGGTAAAATTAACCCTTTAGATGACATTGAAGTAATTAATACTGAATTAGCTTTGGCAGATTTAGATACCATTGATCGCGCAATGCAAAAAGTAAATAAAAATCTAAAAAGTGGTAATAAAAAAGAAGTTGTAGCTCTAAAAGAACTATATGAAAAAGCTAATAAAATGCTAAATGACGGCTTGCCAATTAGATCATTGGATGAAGAACAACAAAGCTTATTATATGATTTGCATTTATTAACAGCCAAACCTACTTTATATATTGCCAATGTCGCTGAAGATGGCTTTGAAAATAATCCACATTTAGATAAAGTGCGCGAACTAGCGGCTAAAGAAAATGCTGAACTAGTAGCAGTATGTGCTGCAACTGAGGCAGAATTAATTTCTTTAGATGCCGAAGAAAGACAAGAATTTTTAAAAGATATGGGCTTAACAGAACCCGGCTTAAATCGTGTAATTGACGCTGGTTATCGTTTATTAGGGCTACAAACATTTTTCACTGCTGGAGTTCAAGAAGTACGTGCATGGACAACTTTTAGTGGAGCCACAGCCCCAAAAGCCGCCAGCGCGATTCATACTGATTTTGAAAAAGGCTTTATTAGAGCAGAAGTCATAGCCTATGATGATTTTGTAGCCAATAAAGGAGAACAGGGAGCCAAAGAAGCAGGTAAATGGCGATTAGAAGGTAAAGAATATATTGTGCAAGATGGAGATGTCATGCACTTTAGATTTAACGTTTAAATTGCTAGGGGTTATTTGAAACCCCGAAAACGCTACCTAGGAAATGGTAACATTTTAATAGGTGCTGCAATGCTATTGATATTAGAACCCATACCATTTAACTGGTAATTTAAACTGCTAAACTGTTGATTTATTCTTGCCATATCAACACCCATTACGGTAATATTATTATTTAATGACTTAATACTTGTATTAATATCATGAATACTATCATTCATAGCGAAAATATTATCATTGATATGATCTACAGAAGCCTGCATTAATGGCATCACTCTTATATGTTTTTCTACACCATCAATTGACACCCTAACTAAATCTACCGAATGTTTGACATTCTTCATATTTTCCGTCATTAATACTATATTCTGATTAACATTTGCCATATGATGTACTACATCCTTTAAACTTTTAGTTATATTCCCCATATCTGACAGTAAAATTGCAATCAGTGCAAACACAGCGCATAAAACCAAAATTAATCCAATCATACTAACTCGTATTATTTGAGCCGTTTGATTACCAATTTTGACTATTGCTTGCTCTCGATGCTGCATAGCTGAATTGAATTCACGTAAAGATTGTTCGATGATTTCGGCCATTTGCCGTGGTTCCATTTCCATCTTTAAATACCTGCTTAACTAAAAATAAATATAAGAAGACTTGCTGTTATTTACAATTTTCAGTAAAATTAACCGTTTTTGGTCAAATAAATAATAAAATTATGCAAACTAATATTCATCCTACCTATAATGATATTAATGTTACATGTAGTTGTGGTAATACATTTACAACTCGTTCAACAGCTAATAAAGAATTAACTCTTGACGTATGTTCTGCTTGTCACCCTTTTTATACCGGGCAACAAAAAATTATGGATACTGCTGGGCGTGTAGAAAAATTCAAACGTCGTTATACCAGAAAAACTGCATAAATATTTATAAAAATCTGCTTAGTCTTTTGACGAGGGCGAAGGCAGATCATCATCATCCATTAAAATTTTATGAGCTGGACCCTCCAAATCATCAAATTGTCCTGATCTTATAGCCCATAAAAAAATTAAGATAATTACAAAGATTAATATTAATGATATTGGTATTAATAAATATAAGATATTCATAGTGTTTTATTATATGTCAATTAAGCGCGATGATAAGGATGATTATTCAATAAGCTCCATGCTCGATACAATTGTTCGGCTACCATAAGTCGTGCTATTGTATGAGGTAAGGTTAATTTAGATAATGACCAATGTTGATTAGCCCGTTGCAAACAATCACTTGATAAACCATCTGGTCCACCTATTAGTAAAGCTACTGAATGATATTCATTCATCCAGTTAGCTAATTCTTGACTTAGTTTTACACTATTCCACATTTTCCCTCCTTCATCTAGTGCTATTACATAAGCACCTTTTTTAATTGCGGCTAACATTCGTTGATCTTTGTTAGGTTTTTGTAGCGGTATTTCAATTAGGTTTAGTGAATAGTTAGCTGGTAAGCGTTTTACATATTCTTTAAAACCAGTGTCTATCCAATTAGGCATTTTATGCCCAATACAAATTAAGTCTATCTGCATTACTGATGTTACGAACTCTCGTTCCCACGCTCCAGCGTGGTAACGCATGTACAGACGCTCCAGCGTCAAGTGTTTTTTTTCTTATACTGGATAATTAGATCCAGTAAAACTCGGCGCTGGAGCGCCGAGACATGCGTTACCACGCTGGAGCGTGGGAACGAGAAAAGTTATAATTATAGATTATGAGTTAGATAATTGCAAATTATGTTAATATAACAATAATGGAAAATTAGTGATAAATGTTGGGTTACTATGAACAAGATTAAGCAGCATCAAAAAACCAAAAAATGCAAAAAACACTCTATATAATTGCAGGAGCAAATGGAAGTGGTAAAACTACATTTGCAATTAATTATTCAATTTTAAAAAAATTACATTTTATAAATGCAGATGAAATCGCAAAAGAGTTTGATCCAAATGATATTCAAAAATATAAGGTAAAAGCTGGTAAAGAATTCTTTAAACGATTAGAAAAGTATTTAACTTCTAATCATGAATCTTTTATTATTGAAACCACATTATCAGGAAAATATTTGATAAATGTCATAAATAAAGCAAAAACACAAAACTTTAAAATAGTTTTAATTTATTTATATCTTGCAACAGACATAGAAAATATTTTAAGGGTAAAAAATAGAGTGCTTAAAGGTGGTCATAATGTTCCACAAGATGATATAATTAGAAGGTACTATAGAAGTAAAAAATTGTTTTGGAATGTTTACAAAAATCTAGTAGATAAATGGATATTATTTTTTAATGGTGATGATAATTTTGAATTGGTAGCAGAAGATAGTAATGTTATTGATGAAGAATTATTTAAGATTTTTTTAGAAGAGATTGAAAATGAGTGAATTAGTACTAGAAATATTAAAAATTGCTTCAAAATCAGTAAAAGAGGCACAAAAAGATAGTCTAAAAAAAGGTATTGCAAATGTATATAGTAAAAATAAAAAAATATATTTTCAATTACCAGATGGTACTATAACGGAACAAATTCCAAAATATTATCAATATAAATGAATAAACAATCCTAATTCTCCCCCCTTTAACAAATGGGGGTTAGGGGCAAGAATAAATATCAACACAAAAAAAACTACAGAGATTGCATATAAACAATCCTTGTAGTTATTTTAATACTCAGGAGTCCAAAGCAAAGCTTCGCTTTGAACTCCAAAGCTTCCACGCTAAAAAATTCTAATTAGCGAAAACTAAGCAGAAAAAGAAACAAGATTCTAGTTTTTAAAAGTTAAAAATAATAAAGGGTTACTAGCCTGGAGACCCGGAAGCCCACGTTGTGGAGGCGGAACGTCGACCACCAGTTGATGCGGTAAGCCGAGCGCACAAGCCTCGCGTTGTAGTTCCACGAGCCGCCGCGAAGGGACAAACGGCTAGCATTCCTAACACATTGTTTTTCCTTGCCATTATATTTTTTTTCATATTCAGAGCAGGTCCACTCCCATAGATTTCCTACAGTATCATATAAACCAAATTGATTAGCAGAAAAAGAACCTACTGGAGCAGTTTGTTTATTGTCCCATTGACTACCACAACTATCACAGTTAGCTCTATTTTTACCAATATCATTACCCCACCAATACTTAGTCTCCGTACCAGCCCTAGCAGCATACTCCCATTCAGCTTCAGTAGGAAGACGATATTTTTTACCAGTTTGATTGCTAAGCCATTTTGCATAAGCAGTAGCATCATTCCAAGAAACATTAATCACTGGACGATTACCACGCCCCCAGCCTTCATCATCAGGCTTTTTTCTACCAGTAGCATCAGCAAACTTATCATATTCAGCAAAGGTAACTTCATACATCCCCATAGCAAACTTCCCAACCGAAACTCTATGCACTGGCTGTTCATCAGAACCACCACCACCTTGAATATCACCCATTCTAAAAGAACCAGCCGGGATTCTAACCATTTTTGGACCCAAACCGCCACCTCTTAAACGATCTTGAAAGACTTTGCTTTGCACAACAGTTTGTGATTGATTTTTACCACCAACTTTAAACACAAAATCACCACGAGACAAATCATAATCTCTAATTGTTCCATACTGCGGAGTTTGTTCAGTAAATTCTGATACAATATTCTTCAGATAAAGCCCCAACTCCTTAGCTGTAACATAACCATCTTTATACATATCAGCCTTAGCATAACGTAAAGCATCAACAAAAGCCGGAGTAAAAGTACTTTTAGCCGGAACAGCTTCATCAGCACTACCAGCAGTAATAAATTGACGTACTGGTTTAGCCATTGCCTGAGTAATTTGCCGTGGAATCTTAGGTTTATTTTTACTCTTAAAAACCGTACCAGAAAAACAACTATCAAACAAAAACAAAGCATGTTTAGACTCAATATTAGCAT
The DNA here is from genome assembly GCA_016744775.1 of Candidatus Marithrix sp. GTDB lineage: Bacteria > Pseudomonadota > Gammaproteobacteria > Beggiatoales > Beggiatoaceae > Marithrix. Next base: position 117,769 of record JADGDS010000007.1, on the reverse strand, counting down.
ACCTTTTAACAACAAAGCTTTGATCCTTAAGAACAGACTCCACCTGATCCAACTCACTAGGAATACTATTTAATTTTGACCAACCAGCGGTATAATCACTTTCTCCAATAATCAAAGCATAACTACCACTATAAGACAAAACTTTAGAACCATTAGTATCAGTAATATTAACTACACAAATACCCCTAGTATCTGGCTTTATATTAGTGCGGTACAACTGACAAGTAACAACGTTAAAAAAGACTAAATATTTTTATAAATAAAGCTCCTTTAATTTCGAGGTTATAATTATAGATTATTAGTAAGAGAATCACAAATAGCTGGAGTTCAAAGCGAAGCTTTGTTTTTACAAGTATTTACAAAGCTTACTCCGCTTCGCTACGTGACTGCGTATCGCTTTGAACTCCAGAGTTAAATCGATTTTAGATTAAAAATCAATTTTTTATAAAAAACGGTTTCAAGTATTGTTACAATATCCAATTTATTTAACAGGAATATAAAATGGATATACAATCAGCATTAAAAACCATTATAGAAAATCATGATTTAACTATAACAGAAATGTCATCTGTAATGCGCAGTATTATGACTGGTGAAGCTACAGCGGCACAAATTGGTGGATTCTTAATCGCGCTGCGCATGAAAGGTGAAAGCGTCGAAGAAATTACTGCCGCTACACAAATTATGCGTGAATTAGTCACACCGGTATCTGTAGATACTTCCAACCTAGTTGATATTGTAGGTACTGGTGGTGATGGTATGCAAACTTTTAATATTTCCACTTGCAGCTCGATTGTTGTAGCAGCCGCTGGTGGTAAAGTTGCTAAACATGGTAATCGTTCAGTATCTAGTAAATCTGGTAGTGCTGATGCCTTAGAAGCATTAGGTGTTAATATTCAACTGAAACCAGAACAAGTCGCAGAATCAGTCAATAAGCTTGGCATTGGTTTCATGTTTGCGCCGCTACATCATAATGCTATGAAACATGCAATTGGTCCACGTAAAGAAATGGCAGTACGTACTATATTTAACTTATTAGGACCATTAACCAATCCTGCCAGTGCCCCTAATCAAGTGGTTGGCGTATTTAGTGATACGTGGGTAGAACCAATAGCAGAAGTATTAAAGCGTCTAAATAGTCAACATGTGTTAGTAGTTCATTCAGAAGATGGTTTAGATGAAATCAGTATTGCCGCGCCTACCAAAGTTGCTGAACTACATAATGGCAAAATAAGCACTTACACAATAGCACCTGAAGATTTTGGTTTGAGTCGCGCTGATTTAAACCATATACAAGTAAATTCGATAACAGAAAGTGTCTCAATGTTACAAGGCGTATTAGATAATAAAGCCAGTGCTGCTAGAGATATTGTAATTCTAAATGCTGGAGCGGCTATTTATGCAGCCGGCTTAAGCGACAATTTAGAACAAGCTATCAAACAAGCACAAACCGTAATTAGCAACGGTAGTGCGCGTAACAAATTGGCTCAATGGATAGAATTTACACAACAACTATGAATAAAACACCAGATATTTTAAAACAAATTCTGCAAAAAAAAGCAGAAGAAATTCAAGAACAAGCAGAAAAAGTCCCGCTAAAAAACTTAGCAACTAATGAAATTCCACCACGTGGTTTTGTAAATGCCATCGAAAAATCCTTAGAAGCACAAAAACCAGCCGTAATTGCTGAAATCAAAAAAGCCTCTCCCAGTAAAGGAATATTAAGAGCAGATTTTGATCCAATTGCAATTGCAAAAAGCTATGAACAACATGGCGCAACTTGTTTATCAGTCTTAACCGATAAGCACTTCTTTCAAGGAGCTGATGAATATTTACAACAAGTACATAATGCCTGTAAGCTACCCATATTACGCAAAGATTTTGTTATTGATGCTTATCAAGTCTATCAAGCGCGAACTATTGGAGCAGACTGTATTTTATTAATTGTTGCCGCACTAGGTGATGCTCAACTAAATGACTTAGCAGGTTTAGCTACTCATTTAGGTATGGATGTACTGATAGAAGTACATGATGAAGAAGAATTAGAACGTGGGCTTGCACTAAAATTACCTTTAATTGGTATTAATAATCGTAACTTACGTACATTTAATACCGACTTAAATACTACAATATCATTATTAAAACAGATACCAAAACAATATATTGTAGTTAGCGAAAGTGGAATTAATACACCAGCAGATATTGCCCTATTACGTAAAGAAAATGTCAATACATTTTTAGTTGGCGAAGCCTTTATGAAAGCACCTAATCCCGGGGCGGCACTAGTTAAGTTAGTTAATAACTAGGAGCAAAGAAGAGGTGGCAAACAAAGAAGATGATGATCTAGCATTTTTTAGAAATGCAATGAAAAATGTTAAACCATTACATAATGATAAAATAGTTCCAACAAAACCACCTCCTTTAACATTTTCCAAAAAAAAAACTTATGTAAAAGAAGATAATATCCATGAAAACATGATGTTATCTGAAGATCATATAATGGAGGTGGAAACAGAAGAAGAATTGTTATTTACACGCCCGGGAGTACAACATAGAATATTTAATAAATTACGACGCGGACAATTTACTATAAAAGCTGAATTAGATTTACACGGAATGATAGTGCGTGTAGCACAAGTAGAAGTGAAAAATTTTTTACGACAATGTCAAGATCGTGACATTCGATGTGCGAGGATTATACATGGGAAAGGTTATGGCTCAAAGACAGAACAGCCAATATTAAAAAATAAATTAAATTTTTGGTTACAACAATGTGACGAAATCTTAGCCTTTTGCTCGGCTCGCCCTTCTGATGGTGGAACTGGTGCAGTATATGTACTAATAAAACGATTATAATAAAAAACCCCCCGCTTCCCAATTAAGGGAAGGGAGGATTTTAGGGGAAAAACTATTTCTTAGCTTGAGGAGCAGCTTGAGGAGCGCCATAAGGTGCGCCATAACCGTAAGGGGCACCATAAGGAGCACCATAACCATAAGGAGCAGGAGCGCCATAACCATAACCATTACCGTTATAATTACCGTTATAACGGTTATAACCATTATAAGCGTTATTACCACGGCCATAACCACGACCATTGAATTTAGAGTTAAAGTTCATGTCACCCCAACCGTTACCATTCATCCATTGGTCCATCATATTATTGTTATAACCATTGTAACCATTGTTACCATTGTAACCATTGTTACCATTATAACCACTCCAAGGACTACCACCCCAAGGATTACCACCCCACCATGCTTGAGCAGATGTAGCAGCTAAAACTGAACCACCAAGAATTGCTGAAATAGCAATAGCTTTTACTAAATTTTTCATTGCATTTGTCTCCAATTATAAATTATTAATTATTTTAATAATATCATTATTATAATGATATAATTATATTTAAGGTCGATTTTATTAAAATCAAGTCTGATTATTTAGCAGCTTCTTTTTGTGCTGGAGCAGGAGCTACAGGGGCATTATATGGTCCATAAGGTGCGCCATAATAAGGAGCATAAGGAGCATAAGCACCGTTATAACCATTATAACCATTATAGCCATTATAACCATTATAGTTATTGTAACCACGACCATTACCACGTCCACTCATAGACATATTGAAGCTCATATCACCAGCACCGTTACCGTCCATCATGTTATCCATAACGCTATTGTTAGAACCATTGTTATAACCATTTCCGCCCCAAGGAGTACCCCACCATGCTTGAGCTGGTATAGTTAATACTGCGCCACCAAGAATGGCTGTCAATGTAATTGCTTTAGTTAAATTTTTCATTGTAAGTTCCTTTGTTTCATTTGATGGAGCGTATTATACACAGTCATTAGCATATAAGCAAGTGCTAATATTCAAATATATTTAAATAATTAATTAGTAGCTTGTTTTTTATAAGAAAAAAATTTTTAAAAAATTAAACGCACTGATGCTAATAAGTTGATATTGGCATAAAGACTGCTATACTTATTAAGTATAAGGTTAATAATTTTTGCAGGAGATAACAAAATGAATATATTAGGCAAACAATTTATTACAGAACATATGCCACAAGGTTGGGTAATCTGTGAAGAATTAAAATATGGAGTATTTAATATAATAGATAAGAAATTATCTAACGGTAAACATGCTAAGACGAAACTACAATATATAAATGATAGTTTAGTCAAAGATTGTCAAAAGCGAGGAGTTAATCCAAAAGAATATTGGCATTATAATGGCACAAAATTACTGATGAAATTAATTAAATAAATAATAATTTAAATTTAAAGACCTGACAGGTTTTAAAAACCTGTCAGGACTGTGCTATGCTGCTTTTTCCATAGCCTTTTCAAGCATAGGCTTTAACTCACCTTTCTCGTATAACTGTTAAACTAAGCCTGCTATGTCACCATAGCAAACTCGTCTTCAGAACCGGACGTGAGACTTTCACCTCATCACAAGTTATTAACTTGTTTTTACGGCTCCCGCCACATGGCCCTTATCAGCACCACCGCTAACTGAACTGCAATATCCGCTTTTTCTGTTGGTTTTTCGCTTTCTTGATCTGGCCTTTTCTAATGCTTTAAGCCTTCTCTTTTCTGCGCGTATTCTTAAATGTTCAGCATGATATTGATCATGACAATGCCTGTGCATAAGTATTAAATTGCCGTACTCATCCATACCGCCATTGGCTTTATGGGTTTTATGGTGAGTCTCCATGAGGTCGCCATTCTTGAATACTGCACCGCAATACGCACATTTACCGTCTTGAGACTTAAGCATCTTTGCTTTACTTGGTGATATGTCACCATAACCTTTACTCAATCGTTTTGCCCAATATATTTCGTCACCATCATAGAAACTTTTGCCTGTTTGAATTTTGACATGTCTTTTTATCTTAGTGTCAGTGTGTTTAATTAATACCTGATCAATTTGACCGTCTTTCTTAGTGGCGAACATCCATTTTGTTTTTCCAATGGTGTGGAAATATTTATTAACGACCCATTTTTTTCCTTTATTTGGGTGTCGTCTTTTAGCCCAACTCCAGAGTTTTTGCCACATCAAGTGATCTAGTATGGCAAATGTGTCTGTTGCTACACCACTTCTGTAATAGTTTGTCCATCCTTTTATAATAGGATTGAGTTTTCTTATTACTTCTTCTTGTGGTGTTGGTTTCATTTGTCTCAGTACTTCTTTAATTTTATCTGAGTGTGTTTTAATGGACTTTTTACTAGGTTTTATTAATAATTTAAAACCTTGTTTGTTCGCAAATTTTCTAGCTCTATAACCTTTGGTTTCATTTTCGTAGTGTCTAACATTAAACCCGAGAAAGTCGAAACCTTCGGTGCTATGCACAATTTTAGTTTTTTCTTCAGATAATTCTAAACCTCGTTCTTTTAGCCATTCAGCTATTATTAGTTTAGAATCTTCTATCAACTTTTTGTTTTCGTGCATTACCACAAAGTCATCCGCGTATCTTACTATTCTTATAGCACCTCTACGTAATTCATGGTTTTTATATCCTTTTTCTCTAAGTTTGTTATAGAGATAGGTTTCCATACCGTCTAAGGCTATATTAGCTAGCAATGGACTTATTATACCACCTTGTGGCGTACCAATATCAGATGCTTGGAATTCCTGATTTTCCATTATCCCAGCTTTTAACCATTGCTTAATAGTAGATTTTGCTACTTTCCCATCTATTAAATTTAATAAATGATTATGATCAATATTGTCGAAGCAGCCTTTTATGTCAGCATCTAATACCCATTTGTGTTTATGGGATAAGCATTTGAAAATATCCTCGATTGCATCATGAGTACTATATGCAGGTTTAAAACCGTAACTATTAGGTTCAAAAGTTGCTTCAAACTGTGGTTCTATAGCCGTTTTGACTATTCCTTGAACCACGCGATCATTGATCGTAGGAATACCTAAAGGTCTTAATTTACCATTCTTTTTAGGAATCCAGACTCTTCTTATTGGCTTTGTACAATAGTTTTTGAACGAAGCAGTGGCTAACGACATTATCTCTTTCACTAATTCTTTTCTCTGTTTAGGATCAAGAGATTTAGCTCCATCAATACCCGCCGTTTTCTTGCCAGAATTATCTTGTGTAACTCTGCGAACATTTAATACAATTGAGCAGCTACTTCTAAGAAGTAACTTCTGTAAAGCTTTAGCTTGTTTAAGTCGTCCAGCTTTGGTGGCTTTATAAATACGCTTTTGCAAATTAAAAACTATTTTCTCAACCTTTTTCCAGACAATATTCTGCCATGCCCACTCATTGGTGAGCCAAGATGGAGCCTTTTGGCCTGTTTTGTCTAAATAATTTTGATCTAAAGTTTCTACTGTTATCATTTATTTTAATGTCTATTCACCCTGTATTCCAAGGGAAATGTTAATCACTTATTTATATACCATATGACATCTAGGCAATCTTATTCCTTATAATTCTTCCTAGATTCCTACCCGAATGCTGCGTTATCGGTTGACTCACCAACCTCTCCATTATAAGATGAAGTGCATGGCACATTCGTTTTTCCTCGTTCCATTAGAGATGTATCCTGATAACTTAGACTTTAGCTATACGCCGAGGTCTTGAGTTGATTAGAATATACCCCTAGAAATATATTCTACTGACCTTTTCGTGATATTTACGACGCTTCAAACACTAATTTCTCTCGTAGTCATATTATCTTGCTTGCCCAGAATATCCTTATACAGGCGTTTTACCCTTGCTCACCCAGATTAATGTCATTATAATCCAAGCGGGTAATGCTTTTGGACACGTCTCAACTAGTGTCCTAGGATTTCAACCATACCATCTCTAACAGTTACATTAATATCCATATTAATGCTCTAGCTCATGTAACTTTCTCAAGTTTCATTTAACTAGCAACAAGTCGCACCTAAAGTAATATCACAACCACCAATCAATTCACCTTCAACATAGACTTGAGGAAAAGTTGGCCAATTTGCATAGCGTGGTAGATTTTGAAAAATTTCTGGATCTTCTAATACGTTTATATAACCAAATTTTATATTACAAGCTTGTAATGCCTGAGCAGTACGACTAGAAAAACCACATTGAGGCATTTGTGGCGTACCCTTCATATAAATGACAACAGGGTTATTTTCAACTTGCTCTTTAATTCTATCTAAAACATCCATAATAAAATTACTTTCAAAAAAAATAAATAGTTTAAATGGTTTGATTTTTACTATTTTTCAAGAGTTCCTCAATATTAATTATGAATCATTCTTATTATCATTATCATCTATTTTTTTGTACTAATCAACGCGCTGAAGGAAAAACTTGTTGTCAAAATCATGACGCTCAAGCAATGCGCGATTATTTAAAAAAACGTACTAAAGAATTAGATATTATTGGAGCTGGTAAAGTCAGAGCTAGCACCGCTGGTTGTTTAGCTCGCTGTTCAAAAGGACCAGTTTTAGTAGTTTATCCAGAAGCTATATGGTATAGCTATAAAAATCAAACAGATATTGATGAAATAATTTCTGAACATTTACAAAATGGACGTATAGTAGAGCGGTTGCAAATTGATAATTAATGGTCCAGTTGGTGATTTGGAAGTATTAGTTAATATTCCAAATGATTGTTCATCTATTGCAGTAGTTTGTCATCCTCATCCTTTATATGGTGGCACTATGGACAATAAAGTAGTTTATATTATTGCTAAAACTTTCAATAGCTTAGGTATTGGAACAGTACGTTTTAATTTTCGTGGAGTTGGTAAAAGCAGCGGCAAATTTGATAAGGGCATAGGTGAAACGGAAGATTTACATGTAGTTGTAAATTGGCTAAATCAAAAATATGCACCAACTAAATTATATTTAGCCGGTTTCTCATTTGGCAGTTATGTTGTATTACGAGCTTTTCGTGATATGAAAGTCAATTGTTTATTATTAGTTGCACCATCAATTGATCGTTTTGAAATGGCTGGATTAAGCTTAACTGAAATACCAACTCTAGTAATTCAAGGTGATAAAGATGAAATAGTCTCACCTAAAGCAGTAACTGAATGGTTAGCAACTCAAACTTATCAACCAGAAATCGTCATGTTGCCAGATACTGGTCATTTTTTTCATGGCAAACTTCATGAATTGCGAGATACTATTATAAAGGCTTGGAACTAAACTAAATGGTGGGTTTCGCTATCGCTCTACCCACCCTACAAAAATTCAATATTATCATGTATATGATGTAGGGTGGGTAGAGCGATAGCGAAACCCACCATTTCATTATTAGCTTAAGATAAAGAACTCAAATACTGACCATAATGATTTTTCATTAATGGTTGGGCTAATACTTGTAATTGTTCAGTATTAATATAGCCTTTACGCCAAGCTATTTCTTCTGGGCAAGCAATTTTTAGCCCTTGTCGTTTTTCAATAGTTTCTACAAATAATGACGCTTCCATTAATGCTTCATGAGTTCCTGTATCTAACCATGCCATGCCTCGCCCCATTTTTTCTACTGATAATCTATTTTGTTCTAAATACACTTTATTTACATCAGTAATTTCTAATTCTCCACGAGCTGATGGTTTAATATTTTTTGCAATATTAACCACTTCATTGTCGTAAAAATATAGTCCAGTTACAGCATAATTAGATTTTGGTTTTTCAGGTTTTTCTTCTAAACTCAAAGCTTTAGCATTTTCATCAAATTCAACTACACCATAACGTTCAGGATCATTTACTCGATAAGCGAATACTGTCGCGCCGCTAGTTAAGTTTGCCGCTTGTTGTACTTGTTTTTGTAAATCATGACCATAAAAAATATTATCACCAAGTACTAAGGAACAATTATCATTACCAATAAATGAGTCTCCTATAATAAAAGCTTGTGCTAAACCGTCTGGTGATGCTTGTACTGCATAACTGATGTTAATTCCCCATTGGCTACCATCTGCTAATAGTTGCTCAAAACGTGGAGTATCTTGTGGAGTTGAAATTATTAGAATATCCTTAATATCCGCTAACATTAAAGTTGTTAATGGATAATATATCATGGGCTTATCGTAAACCGGTAATAATTGCTTAGAAACTACCTGAGTTACTGGATGTAAACGTGTACCTGAGCCACCTGCTAAAATAATTCCTTTCATGATAATACTCCTAAACGTTCGCCACGATAACTACCATCTAATACTCGTTGCCACCATTGACTATTATCTAAATACCATTGCACGGTTTTAGCTAATCCAGTTTCAAAAGTTTCCTCTGGTTGCCAGCCTAAAGTTTGTTGAATCTTAGTTGCATCAATAGCATAGCGTAAATCATGCCCGGGGCGATCTGTGACAAAATTGACTAAATCATAATGTGGTTTATATGTTGAATTTGGTAACATTTCATCCAATAATGAGCATAAAGTTTCAATAACCTCTAAATTAGTTTTCTCATTATGCCCACCAATATTATAAGTTTCACCAATTTCACCCTGCTCTAATACTAAACATAAAGCACGAGCATGATCATCAACATAAAGCCAATCGCGTACATTGTCACCTTTACCATACACTGGCAATGGTTTACCTTCTAAAGCATTGAGAATCATTAAAGGAATTAGCTTTTCTGGAAATTGATATGGACCGTAATTATTGGAACAATTAGTAGTAACTACTGGTAAATCAAAGGTATGCAACCAAGCTCTAACCAAATGATCAGAAGCCGCCTTGCTAGCAGAATATGGAGAATTGGGTTGATAACAAGTAGATTCTGTAAATAAACCAGTTGATCCTAAACTGCCATAAACTTCATCTGTTGATACATGATGAAAACGAAACTGTGGTTTTTTAGTATAAAAACGGCGCGAAACATCTAACAAATTATAAGTACCAACAATATTAGTATTGATAAATTCTGCTGGTGCATCTATAGAACGATCAACATGCGATTCAGCGGCTAAGTGCATAACAGCATCAGGCTCAAACTCATTAAATACTTTTTCTAATGCCGGTGTATCACAAATATCAACCTGAGCAAAATGATAACGTGGATTATCTGACACTAGTGTTAAGGATTCAAGATTACCAGCATATGTCAACTTATCCAAATTCATGACTGTGACATTGGTTTCATTGATAAGGTGACGAATAACAGCAGAACCAATAAAGCCTGCGCCCCCAGTTACTATAAGTTTCAAATTAAAACCTCTTAAATTGTTAATGAAGTAAATACTTACTTGCAAAAAAAATGCGATGTTCCTTTCGGAACACCGCATAATTTAAAATTAATTTTACTTATTATTTACTTATTTTCTTTTATAAGTAATAATTTTAATTTCAACCCTACGGTTCTTAGCACGACCAACCTTAGTGTTATTAGAAGCTACAGGATTTCTTTCACCTTCACCCCATTGGGTAATATTTTCACCAGCAATACCACCATTATCCATCAAGTATTCAGCTACACTCATAGCACGTCTTTCTGATAAGCCCTGATTATAATCATCAGAACCTTTACTATCAGTATGACCAACTACTTCTAGTTTAACAAATGCTGGATTACTAATTTTTCTAACAAAATTATCCAATGTCATTCTAGCTTGTGGAGTTAAATCAGCCTTATTATAAGCAAAGTTGACATCGCCGGTAAGTACGAATTTCTCTTCTTTATCGATAATTTGACAACCCTTCTCGTCAACAGCCATACCGAATGGAGTATCTGGACATTCATCCTTATAATCAGCTACGCCATCTTGATCAGAATCTAATGGGCAACCGCGTTCATCAACGCCTTTAGAAATTTCTTCAGGTGTATTATTTGGACAATCATCACGATAATCTGGTACACCATCATTATCAGAATCTAATGGGCAACCTTTTTGATCACCGCTTTGGTACACACCTTTAGAAATTTCTTCAGGTGTATTATCAGGGCATTTATCTTCATTATCACGTATGCCATCTCCATCCCTATCTAGAGAATCACCGCATTGTTCCAATAATTTAGTTGGAGTATTAGGAGTTTGAGGAGTAAGAACACACTCATTTTCCCGTTTTGTCATAACAGCTTTATCATCTTGATTTTTCATTAGAAGATAATGACTGTCTTCATTTGTAGCCATTACTGATGTCATTGTTGTAGATAACAACGTACCAGCGACTACCCCTAGTAGAATTTTATGAGTATCAAGCATATAGATATCCCTTACTGAATTAAACGTAAAAATTAAATTTTAGCAATATGTCTATAGAGAATCAAGCTTTTAAAAGAGGATCAAGCTCTCCATCCATATCCAGCTCAACTAGATCATCATAACCGCCGACATGTTTATCTCCAATAAAAATTTGAGGAACACTACGTCGCCCGCTCAATTTAATCATTGTTGTTAATTCTGCTGGGTTATGATCAACCAGAATTTTTTTTACTTCTACACCTTTTCTATTCAGCAAATTTTCTGCCCTAACACAATAGGGACAAATTTGCGTGCTATACATACGCACAGTTTCCATAGATTCCCCTATAGTTAGTAAAGGCGATACTTGTGTATCGCCTTTATAAGGTTTATTTATTTAACCCATTGTTCAAAATTATCAGAATTGTTACTTTCGCCATCAGCATATCCAGCTTCATAAGCATCATTAACACGTTGCTCTTCACGCATTGGATTATGCAAATAACCACCAACCCAGCCAAGTAAATAATCTTTCTCTACTGACATTTGTTCCATTTTACTGACGTTATCGTAATAAGTTTGGTCCATTTTAAAAACACTCCTTAAAATAATTTAAACTAAATAAAAATATATTATTATATATTAATTAATTAATTATTTCGCCTTGAACTGGCTAATAGTTTTGTTATTATTAACTAGTTTTAAGATTTAAACAACCCATTATTATTAATACATGAAAACTTTCAATGAATTAATTGCCGATACTCTAAAAAATATTGAGGAAATTTTTCCTTGGGATTTAGAAGAACAATTAGAAACTAATAATATTCCATTATTACTTGATATACGTGAAGCTGATGAATTTAATGCTTTGCATATCAAAGGTTCTATTAATGTGCCTCGTGGTATTTTAGAACAAAGTTGCGAATATGGTTATCATGAAACTGTACCACAGCTGGTAAATGCACGAGGTAAAGATGTTATTGTTATTTGTCGTTCTGGTAATCGTAGTGTTTTAGCCGCTTATACGATGCAATTAATGGGTTATAAATCAGTCAAATCATTAAAAACCGGTTTAAAAGGTTGGAATGATTCTGAATTAGCCTTACAAGATATACAAGAACAAGTTGTCGATATTGATGATGCTGAGAAAATATTAACACCTCCAGTCGCAGCAGAACAATTAGCTTAAAGCCTCTATTCGTCGCCGCTGCAATTCTTTTCCGATTGCCGCGCCTTCAAATCCATCAGCTAATACTGCTGCAACTTCTATTTTACTTACAATTTGAAGGGCATTATTAAGTGTCTCACAAGCATCGGTTTCTGCCGCTAATAAAAATTGTTCAAATCGTTGTGGTCGTCGAAAAGCGTCTAGTTTTTGTAAGGTTTCTACTATGCTATTCGCGGTTAATTCTGTAAAACTATGATGACGTGCAACTAATATAGCTAAATCACGATATTGACTAGGCACTTTGTATCGTTTGCACAACTGTTCTATTGATGTTACAGCTTTACACAGCACTGCAAATACTACTTGAGTATCATTTTGTTGTTGTAAACGCAATGAACTATAATCAATTTCTGGAAAAATTCGTGCTAAAGCACCACAACTTTCTAATACATCAAAAAATAATTGCAGTTGTGGTTCAGCTAATGCTCGTACCATTTCTTGCCATACCCGTTCAGGCACTAAGCTATCTACTTCAGCATTATCAACCATTTGTTTCATTAAAACTAAGGTTTCATCAGCAACACGAAAATCAAACCTAGCAGCAAATCTTGCTATACGTAGAATTCGTACTGGATCTTCTACAAAATTGGGTGAAACATGTCGTAAAATGCCAGCGCGTAAATCTGCTAAACCATTAAAAGGATCAATTAATTTGCCCTCAGAATCCTCTGCCATAGCATTAATAGTTAAATCGCGCCGACATAAATCATCTTCTAAACTAACATCAGGAGCTGCATAAACCGTAAAACCAGTATAACCTTTTCCAATTTTACGTTCTGTACGAGCTAAAGCATATTCTTCATGGGTATTAGGATGTAAAAAGACTGGAAAATCGCGCCCAACTTGAGTATATCCTTGTGATACTAATTCATCGACTGTGGCTCCAACTACTACCCAATCGGTATCTTTACTTGATATACTCAAGTAATTATCACGCACAGCACCACCAACTTTATATATCTTCATTATGAATCAGTTCCAATTACTAAAAACTCGTCGTTTTTCACCATTATTTTTCACACAATTTTTAGGGGCATTTAATGATAATGTTTATAAAAATGCCCTAGTAATCTTAATTATCTTTCAAGGTAGTAGCTTATATGGTATTGATACTAATTTGATAGTGACGCTAAGTGCTGGAATTTTCATTTTGCCATTTTTTTTATTTTCTGCTACAGCAGGGCAATTAGCTGATTGTTATGAAAAATCACAATTAATTAGGCGGGTTAAAATACTTGAAATTATTATAATGTCATTTGCCATTATAGCTTTTTATAATCAAAATATATTAATGTTAATTATATTATTATTTTTAATGGGCACACAATCTACATTATTTGGACCATTGAAATATAGTATATTGCCCCAGCATTTAGCATCAGAAGAATTAACTGGTGCTAATGGTTTAATTAGCATGGGTACTTTTTTAGCCATTTTATTAGGTACAATTTTAGGTGGTATTTTAATCTCTATACCTCATAATGGAGCCTTAATAATTGGGTGTTTAGTAATAATACTAGCAATCTTAGGTTTTTTAACTAGTCGTTATATTCCAGCAGCAGCTTCGACAGATAAAATAAAAATCAATTGGAATATAGCAACTGAAACTATCAAAATGATGCGCTATGCTTTAGAAGATCGAAGTGTTTTTATTGCAATTATTGCGATTTCATGGTTTTGGTTTATCGGCGCGACTTATCTATCACAAGTTCCAGCTTATAGTAAATATATACTTGGCAGTAATAATGAAGTAGTAACATTATTATTAAGTATGTTTTCCATTGGAATTGGATTAGGTTCCATGCTATGTGAAAGAATGTCAAATGGTCGTATTGAACCCGGTTTAGTACCTTTAGGTGCAATAGGAATCATTATATTTTCTATTGACATTTATTTTTCTAGCTTACACTTCATCGCTTTATCACTACCAGAAGCACAAATGAATGCAATGCAATTCTTAGATATTGCAACTAGTTGGCGAGTATTATTAGATTTAGCCTTAATAGGATTATTTGGAGGGTTTTATATTGTACCTTTAAATGCAATGGTGCAAAAACGTAGTAAACCAAATCATCGCGCTAGAGTTATTGCCGCTAATAATATTTTAAATGCTTTATTCATGGTAATATCAGCTTTAAGCACTGTTGCTGTATTACAAAGTGGATTTACTATAGCAGAGATTTTTTTAAGTTTAGGAATATTAACCGCAATTGTCACAGCCATACTATTCATAATACAAACTGAGTTTGTACTAAGTTTTATTAAATGGGTGAAATAAAAGTTAAGATTTTTTGCTCGGTGATTGGTTTAGCGATAAAGGTAACACCTAGAGATTTAGCTTTATCGCGTACAATGTCTTGTACATTAGCGGTTAATAATCCAATTTTTAAGATTGGAAATCGCGCTAATAATTCTGTTGCTAACATTAAACCATCCATGCCGGGCATATTAAGATCTAGAATAGCAAGATTAATTTGTCTATCGCTAAGCTGACTTAGGGCATCTTTAGCGTTACTAGCCTCTATAATTTCAGCTTCTATATTAGCACGTTCAATGATACCACGCACTAGCATTCGAGAAATTCGACTATCATCTGTAAGTAATATTGTATGAGAATTCATGTTTATTTCCAATAGGGCAATCCCTTTATGGTTGCCCTTTAATTTGCTTATTCTCTTTCTTGTTCCAAAGCTTCTTTTAAGCGTTGAATCTCAATATCTAAAGAATTCGCCATTATAACTGTTGCTGGTTCCATATCCCCTTTTTGCCCTAATGTTTCTAATTCTTTAGATAATTCGACCATAGCAGTTGCTCCTAAATTAGAACAACTACCTCTAAATTTATGGGCGGCTAAATAAAGTGCATTACTATCTTTAGTAGTAATTGCTTGTTTCAATTCATTTTCATAATTAGGCAATTCGCTTAAAAATAAATCAATTAACCAAACGATACCCCCAATATCTTGCATTTCTCGTCGTCTTTGCTCAATTGTTGCGCTAGAAAGCACCTCATGATCATTATTCATCATGTTTTGTTTCTTCTCCTATTTTCAATTTGCCTATATAAACTTTATACTATTCATAGCTCGTGCCAATAACACATAAATTTTATGCAGCATAGGCTATAATATAGTCACAATTTTACGCTATATACAAAAAATTTACTTAAAATATTATTTCAATATGCGTCGCCCTTATTATATTCCTTTTAATGCACCTCCAAACGATTTCCCGCCATTAGAACAGGCTTTAGAACATCCAGATGGTTTATTAGCTGTTGGAGGAAGCCTAAGTATAAACCGTATTATTTGTGCTTATTTGCAAGGTATTTTTCCTTGGTATAACGATGATGAACCCATTTTATGGTGGGCACCTAGCCAACGATTAGTCTTGTTTCCTGAAAATTTAAAAATATCACGCAGTTTAGCTAAAACCATTAGGAAACAAAAGTTTAGTATTACTATGGATAATCATTTTCAGCAAGTCATTGAAGCTTGTGCAGCACCACGCCATAATCAAGATGGCACATGGATTACTTCAGAAATGCAAGCTGCTTATTATAAATTACATCAACATCGTCTTGCTCATTCAATAGAGGCTTTCTATGAAGGGCGTTTAGTTGCTGGTTTATATGGCATTGCTTTAGGTAAGGTATTTTTTGGAGAATCTATGTTTACTCTTATGACTGATGCTTCTAAAGTAGCCTTTGTTCATTTAGTTAAACAATTACAAATATGGGGTTATGAATTGATTGATTGTCAGGTACATACTAAGCACTTAGAAAGTTTAGGTGCAGCAGAAATTCCACGCATAGAATATCGTAATTTATTAGATCAATTATGTGAACAACAAGGAAAAATCGGTAAATGGGAATTTGATAATGAATATGTCTTTTAATTTATATGGCACTCCTCCGCATAAATGTAGTTATTTACCGGATAAGTTAGCGACAACTGTATTTGTTGATCCTAATATGCCGAAAAACCTTAATTTGTATAATGATTTATCTAAGCAAGGATTTCGACGTAGCGGCGATGATTTATATATTCCGGCTTGTAAAAATTGTCAGGCTTGTATTTCGGTGCGTGTTCCAGTAACAGAATTTATTGCTAATCGTCGTCAGCGGCGTATCTGGAAAAAAAATCAAGATTTAACAATTTTAGCGGCAACTCCGGTGTTTAAAGCTGAACATTTTGAATTATATTGTCGTTATTTGACAGCGCGTCATGAGGGTGACGGTATGGATAAACCAACTCCTGAAGCTTATATAGATTTTTTAACTAGTTCATGGTCAAAAACCATATTTTTTGAAATATTTGTTGAAAAACAATTAATTGGAGTTGCTGTTGTTGATAGATTGCAAAATGGGCTATCGGCAGTATATACTTTTTTTGATCCAGATTATCATTCACGCAGTTTAGGTGTTTATGCAGTGTTATGGGAAATAGAACACTGCAAACAATTGGAATTGAAGTGGCTTTATTTAGGATATTGGATTGAAGATTGTAAAAAAATGCGTTATAAAAATGACTATCAGCCGCTGGAATATCATGTTAATGATTCATGGCAACGGGAATTGCTTTAACAATATAAGCTTGTTGTTTTAGTAATTGCAACACTCCTTTTTCTCCGGGTAAATGCAAGGCTCCAATTGCAATAAAAGCATTACCTTTTTGCAGTAATTTTTTCATCCGTTTGAACATTTTTAGATTACGATCATCTATTAGACGCTTACGTAAGTCTTTAATGATGGTATTACTTAAATTAAGTAACGCAGTTAAGTCACCTTTCAAATAGAGTTTTAGCATGTTTTCCAACATCATTGGAGCCTGTTCTAATTGCGTTAAGCTCTCTTTCAATAACAGTATTTGATCTTTAATAGGCGTGGTTTCAAAAACTGCTAATTGTTCATCTACTGTTTCTAAACCATGAGTTGGTAGTTTTAATTCTTGTGCTTGTTTATATAGTTGTAAATCTAAAAACTTACCTGTTTTAGATGGAGGCATATTTAGTATTATCATAACTGCCCAAGGTTTTAAATATTTTACTATATTAGTTGGTATCTTATATGGCTTTAAGGCTGTAACTATCTGAGCAAATAATTGTTTATCAATTAGTTTATCTAAAGTTTGATCTCCTAGGATGAACATCGCGTTGGCTGATTTGGTCATGGTTGGCATATCCATAAGTACTTCAAATGCAACATTATCAGCCTGTTTAAAACGTTCGGAAATGATAGGAATCAAATCCAGAACTCGTTGATCTTCAGAGTGCATAGTGCCAAATATATAACTTGGTTTCAAGGAATCTTTATTAATTTGCCATAAGAGACTTTCAGCAGATAAAGGAGTAGCTAAGAAAAATAGTATTAGCCAAAAATAGCGATATAGTTTCATAATTGAATCCATGTTATTTAATTTTAATCAGACTATTTTAGCATAAAAAATTCTGTGATTATTATATAATTTATGACGGATAAAATATCTTGAAGGTTTAAAAAATATGATTACTGAACCACAACAACAAGTACCAATTTATAACTTTGGTACTATTAATTTTAAAGATTTAGAAGAAATTGTAGTTATTAAAAGAAATGTTTCAAACAGTATATTTTCTAATTGGTTTGAAAATGATATTCAAGTTAGTGACAATGACCAAAACATTTTGGATAATTTAATTAATGAAAATGCTATTTTTATAGATAGTTATAAAGAGGAAGAATTAAAAGTTAAGTTTATCGCGCCGATTTTAAATAGAGTAAAATTTACAGACATAGACCATGAAATAAGAGATTTCTATGAAGAAAAAATCAGCTATAAAACAGATAAATTTATATTAACAGGTATAACTGATTTTTTAGTTTCAAGAGGTTTAGAATATTCTAAAAAGCCTTATTTCTTCATAGAGGAATTTAAAAAATCAATTAAAAATGATGATCCTAGACCACAATTATTAGCTGAATTAATAGCCGCTGTTGAATTAAACAACTTCAAGATTATGAAAGGAGCTTATATAGTTGGAGCGATCTGGAATTTTGTAATTTTAGAAAAATTAGCTGAAAATAAATATCAATATTTTATATCTATAAATTTTGATAGTACAAAAATAGCTGACTTAACAGCGATTTATAAAAATTTAGTTGCTATTAAAGAAGAAATTTTTCAAATGCTTGATTAGTGTGTTATTAAGCTTAAACACCGCTTAGGAATAAATTCCATACGAAGTAACGGAGCGAAGCGGAGTAAGGCTCAAAGCTAAAGTCACCTAAAGGTGACTAATAAATAAAATCTATAGACAATTACTATCGTTCCCACGCTCCAGCGTGGTAACGCATGTACAGACGCTCCAGCGTCAAGTGTTTTTTTTCTTATACTGGATAATTAGATTCAGTAAAACTCGGCGCTGGAGCGTGGGAACGATAAAAAACGACCTGATAATCTATCATGTCTTTCCCCACCTCTTGATTATCCACGCGACGATAACATGACGTTATTGACATTTTAATGATACTGACTTTCAAGCTAATCTGCCTGTTTTACTTGAAAATTCAAGTTATTTTATATGGCATATATTATGCGAAAACTATTTTACCATGAAAAAAATAAGCTTAAACATTGAAAGTAATCCAGATACGGTTAATTTAGCCGATGAATGTATTAAGGCATTATGTTTTTTAACTACTCTTCCTCCTGTGGAAATTAATGGAGTGCGACAGGCAGTTAAAGAAGCATTGAATAATGTCATTATTCATAGTTATCAGGGACAATATAATTGTTTAATTGATTTGATAGTCTCTTTTCAGGATGATCATTTAGTTATTAGTATTAAAGATTCTGGTATTGGGATGGATCCTAAATTATTAGAAATGGATAGAAGTGCTGTAGTTGATATTGATCCTTCTAATATAGATCAAATACCTAATGGTGGATGGGGACTTTATTTAATTAAAGAGTTAATGGATAACATCAGTTATCATACTGAAGCAGGGATACACACATTAGAAATGAAAAAATTTTTTTAAAGAGAGTAAAATAAAATGTTATTAAGTCATCGTACAAAAGAAAAAATTGATATTGTAGATTTATCTGGCAAATTAGTAATGGGAGACGCTGTTACTGAAACTAGAAAAAAATTATTAGATGTCATTAAACTTGGTCAAGGTAATTTAATCTTAAATCTTACTGAGGTAAATTTTATGGATTCTAGTGGCTTATCTGTATTAATATCAGCCTTAAAAGCGGCACGAGGTAAAAAAGGTGATGTAGTATTATTAGGATTAACTCCTTCAGTACGTACATTAATTGAACTAACGCGCTTACAACAAATATTTAATATCTTTCAAGAAGAAACAGCCGCTGTAACCTATATGAATTCTTAAGAATGTTAAAACAAATTCATCAAGATAAACTACGGCAAATTCTATTAAACCGTTATGACCATATTGGTGCTACCAGCTTTATATACCAATTGCGTTTCTATAGTAAGCGTTTAGCTTGGAATCTGATTATACGTAGTGCTTACTTATTAAAACGTTTATTAGATATAGTTGCTTCTGGAATAATAATATTATTATTAAGTCCTTTATTTTTAACGATTGCTGCTTTGATTTATATAGAATCACCCGGACCAGTTTTATTTAAACAAACCCGTGTTGGTCGTTGGGGCACTTTGTTTACCATGTGGAAGTTTCGTTCTATGTATATGGATGCAGAAGAGCGTAAAAAACAATTGATGCAACAAAATGAAATGAGTGGCGGAGTTTTGTTTAAAATGAAACAAGATCCTCGTATTACCAAAATTGGACGCTTTATTCGTAAAGCATCTATTGATGAACTGCCACAATTATGGAATGTATTTAAAGGCGATATGTCTTTAGTTGGACCACGTCCACCTGTACCTTCTGAAGTGGATCAATATTCCTTAGCTGATCGTCGTCGTTTAGAAGTTATTCCGGGTATTACTTGTGTATGGCAGGTTTCCGGGCGTTCTGATATTCCATTTCCTGAACAAGTTGAATTGGATGTAGAATATATTGAGTCTCAATCATTATGGACTGATATTAAAATATTATTTCAAACTATTCCAGCAGTTTTAATGGGTAAAGGGGCTTATTAAGATGAAAGCTTTGGTTTTAGCTGATCGACTAGGTAAAGAATTACTGCCGCTTACTAAAAAAACTTGTGTGGCATTACTTCCAGTTGCCAGTAAGCCGGTATTGCAATATGCAATTGAAAGTTTAGTAAATTCAGGCATACGTGAAATAATTTTCGTTATTTCAGCAGATGCTGAAAGTGTAGAACAAACTTTTGGTACTGGTACTCGTTGGGGAGTTAATTTCAATTATATCCTGAGTAGAGGTGAAGAACATCCTTATGATATAATCAAACAATTTAATGAAAACGAAGAATATTTAGTATTACGCGGCGATATTTTATCTAATGAAATAATTAGTAAAGTTTGCAATCAAGATACTCCCAAATCAAAATTAGATGATTTCTGTTGGACAAAAGAAACATACATCAATAAGTTAGATTCTTTAAAAAGCTTTCATCAAACTAATTTAGATGTAATAGCAGGCAAATTTGATAAATTGCTAGTACCCGGGCGCGAACTTGCATTGGGTTTGAAAATTGGGCGTAAGTCACAAATATCACCGCAAAGTTTGAAACAAGGTATTGCTTTTGTTGGTTCTAATTGTCGAGTACATCCACAAGCAGAATTATTAGATAAGGTTGTGATTAGTGATAATGTGATTGTTGATCGCGCTGCGATTATAGAATCTAGCGTTATTTTACCAAATACATATATCGGTGAATTCGTTGAAATTAAAAACGCGATTGTCTGGTCAAATGATTTGATTCGTGTAGATATAGATACGACATTACATATTAGTGATACATTTTTATTGGCAGACTTGGAGACTCAAACTATTGGTAAAAGCATTGCTCAACCTGTAAATCGTTTACTAGGATTGATGTTGATGATATTGTCATTGCCCTTATGGTTATTAGCACCAATTGCGGCATTGTTTTCTAATGAAAAAAATATGTTAAAGAAAAATGAGTTAGAAGGTAATCGTTTACAATTTGATGATTTTGGCAATCGTAAACGTAGAGTATTTACGGCATGGACATGGAATACATCGATACCAATATTACGTTATTTACCTTATTTATGGTCAACCTTGACAGGTGATTTACGAATAGTTGGAGTTATGCCATTGACACCAACACAATCTGAACAACGAGTAGAAGATTGGGCACGGGTGCGAGATGAAGCTCCAATAGGTTTAATTGGTCCAAGTCAATTAAATTTACCATCTAATGTGCCAATAGAAGAAAAACTAATGAGCGATGCCTTTTATGCTCGACAACGTAGCACCACTAAAGATTTTTCTTATTTGTGGCAGGGATTAGCTGCTTTATTTAGTAGAAAAGCATGGTTGATGTAGAATATTCTTATAAAGTTTTTTTTCTCGTTCCCACGCTGGAGCGTGGGAACGAGAAAACATCAGTTATTTATACTCAATTATTTGTTGCCGCCGTTTGCTTAACTTGTTAATAAAAAATTTGAGCTGACCAATAAATTGTGCAGGTTTGGCAAAATAACAATCCAAACCATATAATAATTTTAATGAATAAGCTTGTCCCTCTAAGCTTGGAATCGATTTTAATGATAAGCGTAAAGCCTGTAAAGGATAAATAAGTATAAGTACAAACAGCGCAGGATGAATCAATAATCCGGCAATAATTACAAATAGCAAAAATCCACCCCATATCCAATTGCTACGGGCTTCTTTTACCCAATGGCGTTGTTCTGTCTTGCCATGCAAACTAGCCCCTTCAGCAAAGGCATAACCAGCACGCTTATTACGTTGCCACCACTGTGATATTTTGGTTATATTAGCATCATGCAGCGTCATATCGGCATTAATACGATAAAGCTTCCATCCTGCCTGACGCATACGTACACAAAGTTCTGGATCTTCTCCGGCTATCAAATCAGCATTATAACCATCAACCTCACGTATAGCAGCCACACGGACAGTTACATCTCCGCCACAATAATCTGTGTCACCAACTGCTGTATTCCATTCAATATCACATAAAGCATTAAATATCGAATTTTCTGGATGACGTTCGACTCTACGACCACATGTCATACCATAATCTGGATTTTTTTCCAAAAAATCCAAAGCCTTATCCAAATATTCAGGGATTAATTCACAATCACCGTCGATAAATTGAATATATTTGAAGGCTATATCACTACTTAATATTGCTTCTAAACCGGCATTACGTGCGCGAGCTGCTGTGAATGGCTTTTCAGTATCTAACCCTATGACATCTGCGCCATAACTTTTAGCTAACTCCTGACTACCATCAGTAGAACCAGAATCTACATAAATGATTTTATTGAAATGTCCCTGAATGGCTGGCAATGAAACAGCAATATTTTTTGCCTCATTGCGTCCAATCATGACTAATGCGGTTTGTTTCTTATCCATCATGATTACTCCCTAATACAGATGATTTAAGTGGTTTTATTTTTGCTGGAATGCCGGCTGCCAAATGAAAAGCTGGGACATCCTGTAAAACCACCGCATTGGCAGCAATAACGGCATTATCTCCAATTTTGACCTTACCTAAAATTTTTGCACCAGCACCAACATTGACATTATTACCTAATTCAGGAGCTTCTAATGGACGATCCATATACCGATTACCCAAAGTAACACCTTGACGGATAATGCAAGCATTGCCGATACGACTGTTACCATGAATAACAATACCGCTTTGGTGTTCAATTATCACATCAGAGCCAAGCGATGCAGAATATGGCACTTCGATACCATAAAGATTTCTAGCACGACGATACAGACTACGATATAACATACTAAATGGTGCGCGTAACAATTTATGACGGATTTTCATACGCCAGACTCCAAAGCGGTAAAAAGCCAAAGCGCGAAAACCCGGACGGGTCCAGTCTTTTCCGTGGTTACTCCAGTCTGCCTTAATTTGTTGCAGCAACGTCATATCATTGCTCAAATGAAATTCCTCATGAAACGGTAAAAATATTGTTTAATGCCACAGCAATAAATATACCAGCGGCTTTTATAGAGGCGGATAAGTTTATTACTAGTATTTAAGGAATACATTCCATAAAAAATAGTATAATTAAGGAATACATTCCATAAAAAAGGTAAAAATATGGATTCTATTCTTCTTGAAGACAATCCTCACTGGATAAAAAATACTAATGAAGTTTATAATGATTATACTCATCGAGAGTTGTTAGTAAAAGCATTAGCCTATATGAGTGCCAAAGAAATAGTGGCGATTATAGGTGCTAGGCGTGTAGGGAAAAGCTCTTTGACCAAGCTAATCATAAAAGTTCTACTCCAAAAACTTAACCCTAAAAATATCTTTTTTATCAATTTGGAAAAACCTGCTTTTATCCCATATAAAAATAACCCTATTTACCTTGAAAAGATTTATGAGAGTTATTTAAAACTGGCAAACCCAAATCTAAATGAAAAAATATACTTTTTTATAGATGAGATTCAAATCTTTAAATCTTGGGAAGTTTTTATAAAATCAAAATATGAAAGCTCAAATATTAAGTTTGTTATCACTGGTTCAAACGCTTCACTGTTGGCAAGTTCTTATGCAACTTTGTTGACAGGCAGAGTGCTTAAATTAGAACTTAGCTCATTTAGCTTTAAAGAGTTTTTGATTTATAAAAATATAGCTCATTCGACTCCACTAGAAACAACACAAAACAAAATAGAGATACAAAAATCCCTTGATGAGTATCTTAAGTGGGGTGGCTACTACTCTGTCTTTTCAAATCATAACAAACAGGTAAAATTGGGGATATTAAAAAATATTGCTGAAGATATTATCTTAAAGGATATTGTTCCACGATATAGCATCAAAAACAGCGAGGCGATTCGTGACCTATTTTTCTATGTGGTCTCAAATGCTACTAGTCAATTAAATTACTCTAAATTGGGTAACAAGATAGGTATAGATGGAAAAACAATCAAAGAGTATATTGGCTATTTTCAAGATAATTTTTTGATAAAAACCATACCTAACTATCATCATAAATTAACCCAACAGATTAAATCGGTAAAAAAGCTCTATTTGATGGATAATGGTTTTCTGAATTTAGGTGTTAAACGGAGCGAAGATAGAGGTGCTATTTTAGAAAATATGGTCTTTACAGCTCTAAACCAAGAGAAATTAACTTATCTGCGTGATAACAAAGAGTGTGATTTTTATGTGAATGGTAAGCTCTATCAGGTATCTTATGATATTGAAGATGAGACAACTAAAAAGCGAGAGTTTGAGAGCTTGAAATTTTTTGCTGATAGATTTGCTAAAAATAAGGGATATTTGATTACTTATGATAGGAATGAGGTGTTGGAGTATAAGGGGATTGGGATTGAGGTTTTGAGTTTGGATAGGTTTGTGTTGGGGAATAAGCGTAAATAATTTTTTACTCTTGACAATCCCCGCCGTAAATCTGATAAAATAATTGGTGCAGCATTTCCTATTCAATTATGTAAACAATAAACAATAACTAATAACAATGAAAACCCTTGCTATTCAAGAAACATTTCAAAGAATCCACCAGAACAAATTTTTTGAATTGTTTGTCATTTCTATCATTATTTTTTCTGCCTTGGTGGTAGGTTTGAAAACTTATTCCATTTCACCTTTGATGTTACAAATCATATCGGTACTAGATTGGTCAATTAGCATCTTTTTTCTAATAGAAATCACTATTCGTTTTATCAGTGAAGAAAATAAAAAAGACTTTTTTAAAAATGGTTGGAATATTTTTGATACCTTAATTGTAACTATTAGTTTAATACCGATTGAAGACAGTGAAATGGCAGTAGTAGGACGTTTAATACGTATATTCCGTGTGTTACGGATGGTATCTTTTATTCCTGAATTACGTATATTATTGACTTCATTAATAAAGGTAATGCCAAAGTTGGGTTATATCATATTAATGCTATTTATTATTTTTTATATTTATGCAGCGATTGGTAGTATCTTTTTTGAGGCAATTAATCCGGTTTTATGGAGTAATATAAGTATATCAATGTTGACTCTGTTTAGAATTATGACCTTTGAAGGTTGGACGGATATAATGTATGAAACTATGGTTGTTTATCCTCTAAGCTGGATATACTATTTATCTTTTATCTTTTTGACAACTTTTGCCTTTTTAAACATGGTCATAGGTGTTGTGGTTAATGTATTAGATGAGGAACACCGTGAAGCCATATTAAAAGAAGAAGAGGAAAAACATCCTCTTACTCTGGAAGATTTAGACCGAAAAATTGAACTATTAATGGCAATGGTTGAGGCTAAAAAGCACAAGGAGTAAGAATTACCACGATTTAACCAATTCCTTCGGAATTTATCTCAAAAATCTTGAAGGTTTACAGACATCTCGTGTTCCATAGCGATAGCGTGTTTCGCTGTGGCATAGGTGAAGATGATTACGCGCTCTAGTTATTCCTACATAGCATAAGCGACGTTCTTCTTCTAGTTGTAACTCATCTAGGCTGTTTTGGTGTGGGAATAATCCTTCTTCTAAGCCACATATAAATACTACTTTAAATTCTAATCCCTTGGCTGAATGTAAGGTCATTAGTTGTACATTGTCATTGGATTTGCCGCTTTGACGTTCGCCAGATTCTAAGGCTGCATGATCGAGAAAAGCTGTTAATATCTCTGTTTCATTTTTATTGGTTTCTTCAAATTGACGCGCTGCATTAGTTAGTTCTTCTAAATTTTCTAAGCGTCTTTGTGCATCTTGTTTAGTATCTTTTTTATAATGTTCGATTAAGCCGCTGGCTATTTTTACTGTTTCTATTTTTTTATCTAAGCTTAATTCAGCTAGTTTTTTTGATAGTCGTTCTATTAAATCTAAAAATGCAAATAGGTTTGTTGCCGCTCTAGCTTTTAATTGTTTAGTTGCAATTAAATGTGTAGCCGCTTGCCATAATGACATTGCTTGTTGATTGGCTAATTCTCTTATCATGCCTAATGTTTTTAAACCGATACCACGTTTTGGTGTATTAAGCACCCGTTCAAAAGCTCCATTATCATCACGGTGTTGCACTAAGCGTAAATATGCTAAAGTGTCTTTAATTTCTAGGCGTTCATAAAAACGTAAGCCGCCATATATACGATATGGAATGCCTTTTTGTAATAAAGATTCTTCAAATACCCGCGATTGAGCAGTGGTTCGATACAAAATCGCAATATCTTGCCGCTTACCTCGCCATGCTCGAATTCTATTCGCAACATATTGAGCTTCATCGGTTTCGTTGTAAGCTTTGAATATGAAAATAGGTTCACCTGCGTGATCTTTTGTCCATAACTCTTTACCTAAACGATCCTGATTACGCGCAATTACAGCATTAGCAGCATTTAATATATTACCTGTAGAGCGATAATTTTGTTCTAAACGCACTAAACGGGTATTTTCAAAATTATTTTGTAGATGTTGAATATTTTCAATCTTGGCACCACGCCAGCCATATATACTTTGATCATCATCAAATACTACAAATAATTTGCCCGATTTACCTAGCAATAAGGCTAACCATTGATATTGAATAGTATTAGTATCTTGAAATTCATCTACGTGTAGATGTTTAAAACGTATTTGATATTGTTCTAATAATATTGGATTATCGCGTAATAATTCATAACTTCTAAGTAGCAATTCAGCAAAATCTACTACGCCACTTGTTTGACAGGCGTTTTCATAGGCATAGTAAATTTTGAGCATTTTGTTTGAAAAATTATCATCTGCTACAACATCTTTCGCGCGTAAAGCTTGATCTTTACGAGCATTGATAAAATGTGCCGCCTTTCTAGGTGTTAATACTTTTTCATCCATTTCCAAGCTTCTAATCACTTGTTTCAGCAAACGTTGTTGATCTTCGCTATCGAGGATTTGAAAATTTTGCGGTAACTGAGCCGCCTCCCAATGTATGCGTAATAGACGATGCGCTATACCGTGAAAAGTACCTACCCATAATCCCGGAGTAGGTTCTTGTAATAAAACATTAATGCGCTCACGCATTTCATTAGCGGCTTTATTAGTAAAGGTGACGGCTAAAATTTGACTAGATTGAGCTTGCCCAGTTTCTATTAACCAAGCAATATTGTGCCTTATTTAGTGTGTTAAGTAAATTAGATTGTGTCGTTATTGATATAATATATTAAACTTATATATGACGCTTTGCAATTTAACATTTAAATAGAATCAATGCCAAAAATCTTCGACAACTTAGAACAACAGCTATTGCCAACTCTACAAGAAACCCTAAAAGTAGCCTATCGCGCCGATTTCTGTATCGGCTATTTTAGACTCAGTGGTTGGCAACACTTAGACACTTATATTGATAATTGGAAAGGCGGTGAAGGAAACTGCTGCCGCTTATTAATTGGTATGACAACATCCGAAACTAGACCAATAGATAATCAAACCGCAATTCAGTTAAAAAGAAAATTCGCCGCTGAATTTCGAGAACAATTAGCACAAACTATCCCAACTAATCAGCAAGAAGCCACTTTACGCCGCTTAGCACAACAGCTAGAAGATAAAAAAGTCATTATTAAACTTTTTTTAAAATCGCCACTTCATGCTAAACTTTATCTATTGTTTCGTGAGGATAAATTTACTCCAGTAATTGGTTATTTAGGCAGTAGCAATCTAACTTATGCTGGATTAAATGGGCAAGGTGAACTTAATGTTGATGTGGTAGAAGGAGACGCTTGTCAAAAACTATCATCGTGGTTTGAAGATCGGTGGCAAGATCGGTGGTGTTTGGATATTTCAGAACAATTAATTGAAATTATACAAGCAAGCTGGGCGCGTGAAGAATTAATACCTCCTTATCATATTTATCTGAAAATGGCTTATCACCTATCTCAAGAAGCCAGAGCTGGTTTGAATGAATTTACTGTACCAAGTGAATTTGGTAACAAACTGTTTGATTATCAATCAGCAGCAGTGCGATTAGCGGCGCGACATCTAAACCAGCGCGGTGGCGTATTAATTGGTGATGTTGTGGGTTTAGGCAAAACCTTGATGGCAACCGCCTTAGCCAAAATCTTTGAAAATATCTATCGACTCGAAACTCTTATTCTTTGCCCTAAAAATCTAGTGGATATGTGGAAACGTGGTTATTGTGATAAATATCTCAAAATGGCTACCGTGTTGCCAGTCACAATGGTTAAAAAATTAGCCGATTTAAAACGCTATCATGTGGTGATTATTGATGAAAGTCATAATTTACGCAATCGAGACGGGCAACGTTATAAAGCTATTCGAGACTATATTGATAGAAATGATTGCAAAGTGGTGTTACTTTCAGCCACTCCTTATAATAAAACTTATCTGGATTTAGCTAATCAACTCAGGTTATTTATTCCAGAAGATAAAAAACTCGGTGTTTGCCCAGAAAAATTGATTGCAGAATCTGGTGGCATTAACGTTTTTAGCAGTAAAAATCAATGCAATGCTCATTCTTTAGCCGCTTATGAAAAAAGCGAATATCCCGAAGATTGGCGAAAATTAATGCGATTATATATGGTACGTCGCACTCGCAGCTTTATTCAGGAAAATTATGCTCAAACCGATCATGAAAACTGGCAAAAATATTTGTTACTTGAAAATGGGCAACGTGCCTATTTTCCTGCTAGATTGCCCAAAACCGCCACTTTTCAAATTGATGAGCAATATGCCAAACTTTATTCAGAGGCAGTAGTTAATAAAATTACAGCCCTTAGTTTACCTCGTTATGGTTTAGGAGAATATATCAACCCGAAAGTTGAAACTTCTAAAAAAGAACAACAAATCATCAAAGATTTATCACGAGGTGGTAAACGCTTAATCGGTTTTTGTCGTACTAATTTATTTAAGCGTTTAGAAAGTAGTGGCGAAGTATTTATCTTATCGCTGGAACGCTTGATTATGCGGAATAGTATTTATTTGTATGCTTTGCAGAATGATAAAGAAATTCCGATTGGTACTCAATATTTATCAAGTTTTGATAGTCGTTTTAATGATAATGATGAAGAATCAGCGTCAGAAGAACGTTTTAAAACTTTGGAAGATTTTCAAAAAGCAGCTGCGAAAATTTATGCTATTTATAATGGTAAAGAGAAAAAACGCTTTAAATGGCTTGCCGCCAGTTTTTTTTCATCGACTTTAAGCAAACATTTGCAAATGGATTCAGAAGCCTTGTTTGATATTTTAAGCGATTGCGGAAATTGGCAAGCGGCGCAAGATGCTAAATTGAATGCCTTGGAACAGATGCTGACAAAAAGCCATCCCAATGAGAAAGTACTTATTTTTACCCAATTTGCTGATACGGCAGTTTATTTACATAAGCAATTAATGGCGCGAGGAGTCATGCCAATCGCCGTGGCGACTGGAGAATCTTCCAATCCAACAGAATTAGCATGGCGATTTAGCCCAGTTAGTAATGATAAAAAGATTAAAGATGAAATTCGGGTATTGATTGCCACCGATGTTTTATCAGAAGGGCAAAACTTACAAGACGCTGCGATTGTGGTTAATTATGATTTACCTTGGGCAATTATTCGCTTAATTCAAAGAGTTGGGCGCGTTGATAGAATTGGGCAAAAGGCAGATGAGATTATCTGTTATTCCTTTTTACCCGCCGCAGGGGTGGAAAAAATTATTAATTTACGTTCCCGATTAAAACATCGCCTTCACCAAAACGCTGAAGTGGTTGGCACTGATGAGGCTTTTTTTGAAGATGATGACAATCAAACGACTTTGCAGGATTTGTATAATGAAAAAACTGGAATTTTGGATGGTGATGCTGATAATGAAGTCGATTTAGTCTCCGAAGCTTATGCGGTATGGAGTCAAGCCATTAAAAAGAATCCAAAACTAGAAAAAATCATTCCAGCTTTACCGCCAGTAGTTCATTCCACTAAAGAATTTTCGAGTCAGGGAGCTTTAGTTTATATGGATACTCCAGATGGTAATGATGCGATGGCATGGGTAAATGAAAAGGGTGAAATTATTAGTGAATCACTAGATGATATTTTTAAAGCCGCTGCTTGTAATCCTGACACACCAGCTTTAGAACGTAGCGATTCACACCATGCTATAGTCAGCCAAGCGGTTAAGCAATTATTGAAAACTGAAAGCAATAGTGGCGGTGGATTGGGCAGAAAAAATGGTGCGCGTTATCGAAGCTATATCCAATTAAAAGACTATGTCAAAACACGCGGTAGCTTATTAGAACCAGAACTAGAAAAAGCAGTTGATGCCATTTATAAATATCCATTATCTGAATCTGCGGTTGATATATTAAACTTTCATTTGCGGAGTAAGGTGGCGGATGATATTTTAGCGGCAATGGTGCTAAATTTGTATCGTGATGATAGACTATGTGTTATTCATGAACATGAACGGCAACGGGAACCGAAGATTTTGTGTTCTTTGGGATTATTATAATTATCGTATTTTAAATAAATCATGTCAAAAATAAACCTAATCCAAACCCGCGACGCTATTCAAGCCTTTGACTTTAATTCATTATTTATTAATGAACTGGGCTGGAATAATCCGCTCCAAATTCAAGCACCACAAATAAGCGATTATCAAATTAAACCCATTGCCACATTAGGTGGTGTTGTTGTGTTTGAAATCAGCGGCGAGACTTTCCCAACTGCTCAAATTCGGGCTGACATTCATCAGCAAATTTCAGCCATTCATCACGAAAACTTATTGATTTTTATAGATAAACGTCCTAAACCTACTAAAAGCATCTGGTATTGGCGTAGCGGCAAACAGCCTCGTGAACATTATTATTTTCAAGGGCAACCCGGCGATTTATTTATCAGTAAATTGTCTGCCTTATTTGTCGATATGGCTGAGCTTGAAGATAGTGGCGGTGATTTATCTGTAGTTAAAGTCTCTGAAAAACTCAAGAATGCGCTTGATCTCGAAACCGTTACCAAGAAATTTTATCAAGATTTTCAAAATCAACACCTCAAGTTTTTAGAATTAATTGAAGGCATAGATGATGAACGAAATCGCAGCTGGTATGCTTCGATATTACTTAATCGTTTAATGTTTATCTGGTTTTTACAAAAAAAGGGCTTTTTGGATAAGGGCAATATGAATTATTTGCCTGATAAATTAAATCAGTGCCAAAATAGTTTTTATAAAGAATTTTTGTCGAAACTGTTTTTTGAGGGTTTTGCTAAGCCTAAAGAACAACGTTCTTCAGAAACTAATGACTTATTGGGCGATATTCGCTACTTAAACGGTGGATTGTTTTTAAAGCATTCTCTTGAATGTAAATATGAAATTTCAATTCAGGATAAAGCCTTTGACAACTTATTTCAATTATTTGCCCGTTATTCATGGAATTTAAATGATACTCTCGGTGGCGATGATAATGAAATTAATCCTGATGTTTTAGGCTATATCTTTGAAAAATACATCAATCAAAAGCAATTTGGAGCTTATTATACCCGTACTAAAATCACTGAATATCTTTGTGAACAAACCATACATAAATTGATTTTGCAAAAAATCAATCATGCCGAAATTCCCGGTAGTTTGCCAGCGCGTCATTTCGATACAGTGTCAGACTTATTGATGAATTTAGATGCTAACTTGTGTCATGAATTACTTGATAAAGTATTGCCTAAATTGAGTTTACTTGATCCAGCTTGTGGTTCGGGGGCTTTTTTGATTGCGATGATGAATACCCTCATCAATATTTATTGGGCGATTATTGGGCGGATTCCGTTTTTGCAAGATAGGGCACTAAAAAAATGGTTAAAAGATAAAAAAAGCGAACATGCAAATTTATCCTATTTCATCAAAAAGCAAATTATCACTGATAATATATTTGGCGTTGACATCATGGAAGAAGCCACTGAAATTGCTAGATTGCGGTTATTTTTAGCTTTAGTTTCTTCGGCTGAATCTGTGGAAGATTTAGAGCCGTTGCCGAATATTGATTTTAATATTTTGGCAGGTAATTCCTTATTGGGTTTAATGCAAGTTGAAGCGCAACAATTTGATAATAAACAAGATGACTTATTTAGGAAATCTTATCCACAAGTTTTAGCAGAGAAAAATGCAAAGATTCGCGCTTATCGTGATGCTACTACTTATGCTGAGGATTTAGGCAAACTTCGTGATGAAATTGAAGCACATAAACAAGAAGCTAAACCAATTTTAGATGAAATTTTGTTGGATGAATTTAATCGCTTAAAAATTAAGTTCGAGCAAGCGAATTGGGATTTTAATAAGAATAAGTTGGGTAAAGCGGTTAAACGTCCATTGGAATTGAAAGATTTTGATAAGTTGCAGTTATTTCATTGGGGTTATGAATTTGATGAAATTTTGAATAATAAAGGTGGTTTTGATGCGATTATTACTAATCCACCTTGGGAAGTTTTTAAACCGCAAGCTAAGGAATTTTTTAATGATTATTCTGAAATTGTCACCAAAAATAAGATGACAATTAAGGAATTTGAAAAAGAGAAAAATAAATTGCTCCAAGAGTCTGAAACACTTGAGGCTTGGTTAGCTTATCAAAGTAGGTTTCCACATTTGAGTAAGTATTTTCGTTTAAATTCTCAATATCCGCATCAAATCGCTGTAGTAAATGGTAGAAAAACTGGTTCAGATATTAATTTGTATAAGTTGTTTTTAGAACAATGCTTTAATTTGCTTAGGAAAGATGGACAATGTGGTATTGTGATTCCAAGTGGAATTTATACTGATTTGGGTGCAACTGGTTTGCGGAATTTGTTATTTAATAATACTCAAATAACTGGTTTATTCTGCTTTGAGAATCGGAAAAATATTTTTGAGGGTGTTGATAGTCGTTTTAAGTTTGTGGTGTTAAGTTTTGCAAAAGGTGGAAAAACTAGTGAATTTCCAGCGGCTTTTATGCGGCATGATGTTAATGAATTGGCTAAGTTTCCGAAAAGCAGTTCTTTGCGAGTGAAAACGGATATGATTTATCGTTTGTCGCCCGATTCTCACTCAGTGATGGAATTTAAGAATGAGATGGATGTGAGTATTGCTGAAAAAATGCTGCGATTTCCGTTGTTGGGGGAAAAGATTGAGGGGTTTGGAATTTAAAGCTTAGTAACGAATTTCATATGACTAATGATAGTCATTTGTTTTATACGGAAAATGCTGAGGGTAGGTTGCCGCTTTATGAAGGGAAGATGATTCATCAGTTTAATCACCTATGGAAAGAACCTAAATATTGGTTAGATGAACAAGAGGCTCGTAAAGCCTTATTAGGCAAAAAAGGACAAGAAAATGGACAAACGTTAGATTATCAAGGGTATCGTTTAGGATTTAGGGATGTAGCTAGTAATACAAATGAAAGAACTATGATTGCGACTGTTTTGCCGCCTAAAATATTTACTGGTAACACATTAATTATTTCTAAGTTTCCCCAAAACAATGCTGAATTAATTGCAATTGTTGGTTTATTGAATAGTTTTGTAGTAGATACTTTTATTCGTCAAAAAGTCACTGCACATTGTAATATGTTTTATGTTTATCAACTCCCAATTCCTCGCTTAACAAAAAAAGACTCTATATTTAATCAGATAGTCACTCGCGCAGCTAAACTCATTTGCACAACTCCAGAATTTGATGATTTAGCCAAAGAAGTTGGTTTAGAATCTGGTGTGACTAATCCAGATGAACGGGCGGAAATTCGGGCGGAACTGGATGCAATGGTGGCGCATTTGTATGGCTTGACTTATGAAGAGTTTGAGCATATTTTGGGTACTTTTCCGATTGTTAAGGATGAGGTTAAGGATAGGGCTTTGGAAGCATTTAATAAAATTTGAACATTTTTATATCATTACACATTTATTGGAATTAAAAAAATGAATAATGACCAACCAGACAATGACATAATTGAAACGGACGCTGATACTGAAGATGAGAATAAAAAGGGAGGATTATATCCTTATGATCCAACTCAAGAAGATATTGATATTAGACAAGAACCTCAGACTGTTTTTGAATTAATGCGAAAATATGATAAGGGAAAATTAATTATAAATCCCGATTTTCAACGCAATTTGGTTTGGAAACCAGAGCAAAAAAGTAAGTTTATTGAATCTATTATTTTGAATTTTCCATTACCACCCTTTTATGTCAATCAAACCAAAGAAGGAAAATATATTGTTGTCGATGGTTTACAGCGTACTTCAACTTTGCATGAATTTATTAATGATAAATTCAAATTAGCTGGCTTAGAAGCATTACCTAAACTCAATGGCTATAATTTTTCCAAACTGGAAACTTTGACTGGGGATTACCAAACTAGAATTGAAGACAAAAAACTCAGTTTGTATCTGATAAAGCCTTCCGTACCAATTGAAGTGGTTTATGATATTTTTAGCCGAATTAACACCGGCGGCACTATGCTTAACCGTCAAGAAGTTAGAAATTGTATTTTTATTGGTAAAGCGACTGAATTACTTAAAGAATTATCCGAACAAGAATATTTTAGAAAAGCCATTGATAATGGCGTGTCTCCCAAACGCATGAAAGATAGAGAAGTTGTATTACGTTATTTATCCTTTAAAATATTTGATTATGCAACAGATTATCATGATGATATGAGTCTGTTTGTAGAAAACGCCATGAGAAAAATTAATTTGATGACTGATACCGAAATAGCAGAACTAAAAGCCGATTTAAAACGAGTCATGACGCTAACGTTTAATTTTTTTGGTAAAAACAATTTCCGTTTACCAAGCAATCAAACTAGAGGCAAAATCAATACTGCTATTTTAGAGTCGGTTTGTTACTTTTTTTCGCTACACAGCGATTCATTTTTAAAGAAAAATAAGCAACGGATTAAAAGAAATTTTAAGAAATTGCTCAAAAATCCAAGCTATTTAGAAGCTGTACGTTTTTCTACTAGCAACAAAACCAACGTCATTAACCGATTTAAACTTGCACAAGAAATTTTAGCGCAGGAATGTGAAACATGTTGACACAAATAAAATTAACCAACTTCAAATGTTTCAAAGAGGAAACATCTTTTCCTTTAAGCCAGTTAAATTTGCTGACTGGCATTAATGGGCGTGGTAAATCAAGCTTGTTGCAATCTTTGTTGTTGATGCGGCAATCAATTGAACATGATAAAAATACTACACAAATTTTGTTGAATGGTAGTTGTGTGAATTTGGGTAATTTTAATGATATTAGAAATAGTCGTACCTCAAAAAATGAACCCATTATATTTGAATACGATTATAAAGAAAAAATTAAGCTGAAGTATTTCCTAAAGGAAAATCCTATAGATAACATGTCTGTTAATATAGATAAAATGATGGAAGATAATTTTAATAAAATCCATTATATTTCTGCTGATCGTGTTGGTCCTCAAGAGTTTTATTCTAAATCCAACTTAACCAAATTCCCAAATGTCGGTGCTAAAGGCGAATTGACAGCCAACATACTTTATAAAAAGAAGGATGATTTAGTTAATGATAAACTGTATCTTGGAGAAGACGCTAAAACTTTAATTACCCAAACCGAAGCATGGCTCAACGATATTTTTGACGGCGCAAAAGTTGAAATTCCTCATTCTGAAACTAATATACTGGAACTATTTCTCAATACCACTACCTCAAGAGATAGGTTTAAACCGATTAATGTTGGTTTTGGATACACTTATATATTCTGAGTTAAAACTGTGGGAATTGTTATATGATAGCAAAAATATTTTTAATCGAGACATTAAAAAATTTCTGTTAAAAATAATTGATCATTCAGAATCTACGTCTCGCACGGTTGAGGAAATTCTACAACTATTAGATAAGCATAATGAGGACACTATTTATATTAAAGACAAGTATTTGGTTTATAACCGACATAATTGGTTTGCTTTCCATAGATATTTTTTAGGGCTATATCCTATTTCTGAGAAGCATTTTTTCACTGAATGCCAAAAATATTTTCCGTTATTATTTTTTCATGAACGAGTTGAAGAAACTTTAAAAAGCTTAGAAAAAGGTTTACAAAATTTTTCAAAAAGCATTATTCATCATCTTAGTCTATTAAATGACGAATTTCATAAATACTATAATTCGTCTAATCGAATCGAAACATTAAAAATATTTTCATCTGCTTGTGACATTGAGGCTTCACCACAAGGTAGTGCCAAAGATAAACCTAAAATGACTTATGAATTTCTTAATGATTCTAATACTAAAGAGCAAATTTGCTGTGAACCTCATTTAAAACTAGGACAAAGTGATGATAGTGGAGACAAGCATTATTGCTTTAACCGCATCTATTTCCATGAAGGCAAAGCGAATATTGCTAATGGGAAAATTTTAATTGGTCATATTGGTGGACACATTAAATTTAATAAATAGCCCTCCATCATTTAAACTAAGAATTAATATCTACCAGTATTTGCCAATTTAACCAATTCCTTCGGAATTTCCTTCAAAAATCTTGAAGGTTTACAGACATCTCGTGTTCCATAGCGATAGCGTGTTTCGCTGTGGCATAGGTGAAGATGATTACGCGCTCTAGTTATTCCTACATAGCATAAGCGACGTTCTTCTTCTAGTTGTAACTCATCTAGGCTGTTTTGGTGTGGGAATAATCCTTCTTCTAAGCCACATATAAATACTACTTTAAATTCTAATCCCTTGGCTGAATGTAAGGTCATTAGTTGTACATTGTCATTGGATTTGCCGCTTTGACGTTCGCCAGATTCTAAGGCTGCATGATCGAGAAAAGCTGTTAATATCTCTGTTTCATTTTTATTGGTTTCTTCAAATTGACGCGCTGCATTAGTTAGTTCTTCTAAATTTTCTAAGCGTCTTTGTGCATCTTGTTTAGTATCTTTTTTATAATGTTCGATTAAGCCGCTGGCTATTTTTACTGTTTCTATTTTTTTATCTAAGCTTAATTCAGCTAGTTTTTTTGATAGTCGTTCTATTAAATCTAAAAATGCAAATAGGTTTGTTGCCGCTCTAGCTTTTAATTGTTTAGTTGCAATTAAATGTGTAGCCGCTTGCCATAATGACATTGCTTGTTGATTGGCTAATTCTCTTATCATGCCTAATGTTTTTAAACCGATACCACGTTTTGGTGTATTAAGCACCCGTTCAAAAGCTCCATTATCATCACGGTGTTGCACTAAGCGTAAATATGCTAAAGTGTCTTTAATTTCTAGGCGTTCATAAAAACGTAAGCCGCCATATATACGATATGGAATGCCTTTTTGTAATAAAGATTCTTCAAATACCCGCGATTGAGCAGTGGTTCGATACAAAATCGCAATATCTTGCCGCTTACCTCGCCATGCTCGAATTCTATTCGCAACATATTGAGCTTCATCGGTTTCGTTGTAAGCTTTGAATATGAAAATAGGTTCACCTGCGTGATCTTTTGTCCATAACTCTTTACCTAAACGATCCTGATTACGCGCAATTACAGCATTAGCAGCATTTAATATATTACCTGTAGAGCGATAATTTTGTTCTAAACGCACTAAACGGGTATTTTCAAAATTATTTTGTAGATGTTGAATATTTTCAATCTTGGCACCACGCCAGCCATATATACTTTGATCATCATCAAATACTACAAATAATTTGCCCGATTTACCTAGCAATAAGGCTAACCATTGATATTGAATAGTATTAGTATCTTGAAATTCATCTACGTGTAGATGTTTAAAACGTATTTGATATTGTTCTAATAATATTGGATTATCGCGTAATAATTCATAACTTCTAAGTAGCAATTCAGCAAAATCTACTACGCCACTTGTTTGACAGGCGTTTTCATAGGCATAGTAAATTTTGAGCATTTTGTTTGAAAAATTATCATCTGCTACAACATCTTTCGCGCGTAAAGCTTGATCTTTACGAGCATTGATAAAATGTGCCGCCTTTCTAGGTGTTAATACTTTTTCATCCATTTCCAAACTTCTAATCACTTGTTTCAGCAAACGTTGTTGATCTTCGCTATCGAGAATTTGAAAATTTTGCGGTAACTGAGCCGCTTCCCAATGTATGCGTAATAGACGATGCGCTATACCGTGAAAAGTACCTACCCATAATCCCGGAGTAGCTTCTTGTAATAAAGAATTAATGCGTTCACGCATTTCATTAGCGGCTTTATTGGTAAAAGTAACGGCTAAAATTTGACTAGATTGAGCCTGCCCAGTTTCGATTAACCAAGCAATACGATTAGTAAGGACTTTGGTTTTTCCTGAACCAGCCCCTGCTAAAATCATAAGATGCCCTAATGGGGCAGTCACAGCTTCGCGCTGTGCTTTATTTAGTGTTTTTAGTAAATTAGATTGTGTCATTATTGATATAATATCAAAAAATCGTGTATTAGGCTTTGCAATTTAACAACAAATACGGAAAAATAATTGGAGATCAAATATGAAAATAGAATCCATTAGTTTAAAAAATTTTAAAGCATTTAAAGATGTAAATATGAAAAACATTCCTAGTTTTTGTGTAATAGTTGGTGCTAATGGCAGTGGTAAAAGTACAATTTTTAATGTTTTTGGCTTTTTACGTGATGCAATGAGTGGCACCGTTAATAGTGCTTTAGCGAGATTAGGAGGTAGTCGTGGTTTTAATGAAGTTCGCAGTCGTAATTCTACCGGTCCAATTGTTATAGAATTAAAATTTAGAGATAAAACATCAGATCCATTAACAACATATTTTTTACAAATTAATGAAAAAAATGGACGGGCTTTTGTGGAACGGGAAATCTTAAAATATCGTAGAGGCAAAATAGGTCAACCTTGGCATTTTCTTGATTTTGCAGATGGAAAAGGAACAGCCGTAACAAATGAATTAGATAATATTAGAAATATAAAAGATTTAAATAGAGAACAGCAATCTTTAAAGTCTAATGATATTTTAGCAATAAAAGGACTGGCACAGTTTGAAAAATTTCCTGCTATTGTTGCACTTGGGAATTTAATTGAAAATTGGCATATTTCTGACTTTAATATCAATAAAGCACGTGCAGAACAGGAAGCAGGATTTGCCGAACATCTATCTCGTGAAGGCGAAAATTTATCATTAGTAATAGAATATATTTTCAATAACCATCAAGAAACTTTTTCACAGATATTAGAATTATTAAAAACACGAGTTCCGGGAATATCAAAAGTTGAATCTAAAACAACCGAAGAGGGGCGTGTTTTACTTAAATTTCAAGATGGTGCATTTGAAGACCCTTTTTTAGCAAGGTATGTTTCTGATGGAACTATAAAAATGCTTGCATATCTAATTCTTTTATATGATCCTACACCTCATCCATTGCTTTGTGTTGAAGAACCTGAAAATCAATTATATCCTAAATTATTATGGGAACTTGCTGAAGAATTTCGTTCATATTCAAATCGGGGCGGGCAAGTTTTTGTCTCGACACATTCACCTGATTTTTTAAATGCAACTGAATTAAAAGAGGTTTTTTGGTTAGAAAAAACTAATGGTTATACTCAAGTAAAAAGGGCTCAAGATGATGAGCAGATCAGTGAATATATGAAAGAAGGCGATCAAATGGGATATTTGTGGAAACAAGGATTTTTTGGAGATGTTGATCCACAATGATAAAATATTTAGTATGTTTATTAGAAGAACCCTCTGCAAAAGAACTGTTAGAAGGAATTCTACCACGATTTATTGATGATTATATAACTGTGAAATATATTGTTTTTGAGGGAAAACAAGATTTAGAAAAAAATATAGAGAAACGCTTGAAATTTTGGCAACAGCCTAATTCTTGTTTTTTAGTGATGCGAGATAAGGATTCTGGTGATTGTATAGCCATAAAAAATAATTTGATAGATAAAATAAAGAAAACTGGTCAAATTGAAAATTCAGTTATAAGAATAGCATGTCATGAATTAGAAAGTTTTTATCTTGGAGATTTATCTGCTATTGAAAAAGGATTAAAGATAAATGGATTAGTAAAACTTCAAAGTAAATCTAAATTTAGAGAACCCGATAAATTATCAAATCCCTCTGAAGAACTTTATAAACTAACAAAAAATAAATATCAAAAAGTTGCCGGCTCAAGAGCTATAGCTCCACATCTTAAAATAGATGGAACTAATAATTCCAATAGTTTTAATATTTTATTACAAGGTATAAAAAAATTAATAAACTCAGATCTGACAACCTAGACGCTGTTAATTAATGTATAATTTATGAGATTTTTTCAATCATTTAAATTTATACATGAAATATCAAACAGACGATTTAAAAATAAAAACAATTAAAGAACTCTCTAGCCCTGCACAAGTGCATGATGAATTGCCGATTACTGAATCTGCTGCTAAAACTGTGTTTGAGGCGCGTCAAGCGGCACAAAAAATAATATCTGGAGAAGATAAACGCTTAT
This sequence comes from Candidatus Marithrix sp., assembly GCA_016744775.1. Taxonomy (GTDB): domain Bacteria; phylum Pseudomonadota; class Gammaproteobacteria; order Beggiatoales; family Beggiatoaceae; genus Marithrix. The sequence continues at coordinate 76,909 of JADGDS010000007.1, read as the reverse complement.
TAGTAATAGTTGGTCCATGTTCTGTGCATGATGAAAAAGCCGCTTTAGAATATGCCGAAAAATTATTGCTTGTACGGGAACAACTCAAAGATGATTTAGAAATTATCATGCGAGTTTATTTTGAAAAACCTAGAACCACTGTAGGTTGGAAAGGTTTAATCAATGATCCGACATTAAATAACCAATTTGAAATAAATAAAGGTTTACGTTTAGCTAGAAAATTACTATTGAATATTAATGATTTAGGATTGCCAGCTGCCACAGAATATTTAGATTTAATTAGCCCTCAATACATTGCCGATCTTATTAGTTGGGGCGCGATTGGTGCCAGAACTACTGAAAGTCAATCACATCGCGAATTAGCTTCAGGGCTTTCATGCCCGGTTGGCTTTAAAAACAGCACTAATGGTAGCTTACGTGTCTCCTTAGATGCTATTAACTCTGCATCACGCCCTCATAATTTTTTATCTGTAACCAAAGAGGGACGTTCTGCGATTTTTTCTACCAGCGGCAATCCTGATTGTCATGTAATTTTACGGGGAGGCAGTCGTCCTAATTATGATTCCGAAAGTATCAATATTGCAGCCGATGAAATGGAACAAGTTGGCTTAAAACCTCAGATGATGGTTGATTTTAGTCATGCCAATAGCCGCAAACAATATGAACGTCAATTGATTGTAGGCAAAGATGTTGCGAGCCAAATAAGCCGTGGAGATTCTCGGATAATGGGTGTAATGATTGAGAGCTTCTTAGTAGAAGGGCGACAAGCTAAATCTTTAACTTATGGTCAAAGTATTACCGATGCTTGTATTGGTTGGAAGGATACGGTGCCGCTGTTAGAACAATTGGCTGAGGCAGTTCATCAGCGACGGGCTGACTAAATCTCTAAGCCCCCCAACCCCCTAAAGGGGGAGCATTGCATGGACTGATTTATTTTTATTCTCCCCCTTTAGGGGGCTGGGGGGCTTTGGTAAATAAAATTTTGAATATATAGATATATAATACTTATAACAATAAGCGTTAAAACATGTAACTTAAAATATTAATAAATTACTCTAAATTAAAATTAATATTTTTTCAATTTATAAACAGTGTGTGTCTTAAATTTAGGATGAACCAATACCTAATGCGCAGCGTTACAAGCTACAAATTTATAATTTTTCTTTCTTTATATATATAGAATGCAACTACAACCAAAAAGGTCAGGGTAAATTTTCAAAATAATGTAAATCAATTCTTTTATTGCATAATTTTTTCTTTTGTGTAAAAATAGTCGTGACAATTTTTTATATTATTATTTTTAATACTTGTATTAAAAACGCTTTTTTATTGCAGGAGAAATTTATGATTAAATCAAAAAAAATAATAACAATACATATATTGTTATTATTTTTATTTTGCTATGCTGAAATCGCAGCAGCAGTAGATACCGTTTCAATAACGCCTGATTCTAGGGTGGTATTTAGCAAAGCTTCAGACAAAAAGACTTTGTTTATAAAAGTTAGCCCAGCAGAAGCTGGAGTAGAAATTATTGTAGATGTCGATACTACTGTAGTAGATGTTTCTCCTGAAACATTAATTACTGACAGTAAAGGCAAGGCTAAACTGACTATTAAACCGGGTAATACTCAAAATAGTACTCTTTTAACAGTTATAGCTGATGGTGCTGAATCAAATGTAATTGTGATAGAAAATAATGCTAGTTCTGGCGGATCAACTGTAATAAAGCTTCCTGATGAGCTACGCATTGATTTTGATCAAAATCCTAATTCAAGCGCGACAATATCCGTTACGCCTCCAGAAGTTACCAATGTCACAATTCAAAATCAAAATCCTGACATTATCACTACGCCTAGTGCTTTATCTACTGATAGTAGTGGAAACACAAAGTTGACTATTATTGCTCATCAATCTGGTGAGGCTACAGTTACTGCTAGTTTGCCAGATGGAACTATGAGTAATCCTTTGCATATAAAAGTAGTAACTTGTGCTGGTATGACTACTACTCCCACTGAGACTCAACTTACAACAGAAGAATCTAAAAGATTTTATGTCAAGGGTAATTGTGGTATTTATACTTGGAGTGCTGAAGATGGTAGTTTAGATACTCACAGCGGAGATGAGGTAATGTACACTGCACCAAGTTATCCCGGTAATTTTGATGTTATTGTAAGAGATAGGAAAGGAAAGAAGGCGATTATTAAGGTTCATGTCATTGAAGCTTTGAAACTTTATCCAACTGAAGCTTGTTTGAGAACTGGAGAAAAAATTAAAATGCAGGCTAGTGGAGGAAAAGGATCTTATGAATTTAGCATTTTAAATGGTTCAGCTACAATTGATAATATTGACGCTAATTCTGCTTGGATAACAGCACCAGCTTCAAAAGGTGATTCTACAATTTTGGTGAAAGATAGTGCAGGAAATCAAGCAGAAACTACATTAAGTATGGGTGAAGGGATGTTACTATCTTCTAATGAAATAGAAATAACTGAAGAAAATAACTCTAAAACCATCTCAATTCAACAAGGTTGCGCTCCTTTTCGGGCTAATGTTGAAAAAGGTAATGTTGAATTAATTGGACGTGAAATTAAGATTGATCCGCCTGTTCAAAATGGCAGTTATCGTTTAATAGTTAAAGATGCTACAGGGGAATTGCAAGAAGCCTTAGTAAATGTGAAAATTCCCGGACGACTTCAAATATCGCCGAGCAAAACACGGCTCACATTAGGAAAAACTGTTAGTTTTGAAGCAATAGGCGGAAAAGCACCATATACATTTATTAGTAGTGGTGGTAGTTTGTCTTGTAACGAATGCAAGAATACTAACTTTTCTGTTGAAGAGAGCGATTTTGATTTAGAATTACATCTAACAGATAATACTGGTGCTAAAGCTACAGCTATTATTGAAATAGATCAACCTATTAAGGTGGAAACAGTTGATGGTAAAACCAGAAGTAAAAATATAACAATGTATCCCGGAGAAAGTAAACGTTTTAAAATTATAGGAGGAAGTGGTAATTATTCTTATAACACTAATTTAGATATAGCAAATATAATTAGTGAAACTAGCAATGGTGATATAATTTTAACCGCGCCTTCTAAAATTGATAAAAACTTTTCTATGAGTATAGTAGATAGCCGTGGTGGTACTACAACTATTTTGTTTGAAATTCAGCCAACTACATTAGGTATCACACCTTCTATTGTCAGTTTAGATTTTGGTGACAGTAAAAATAAAATATTTCAGATAATTAGTGATGAAAATGAGTTTAAGGTATGGGCTGAAAAGGGAACAGTGATTAGTCGTAAGGGCAAATCCATACAATATCGTCCACCGTTAATAGCAGGTTCTGATTTCTTATATGTTCAATCTCAATCAGGTAATAAGACAGTAGCTACAATTGACATTGCAAAGTCATTATCTATCTCACCAGATATAATCTATATTAAAAATAAACCCGATGCTTCCAAGGTTTTTCATGTCAGTGGAGGTTATGGAAAGTACGTTTTTCATGCTAAATATGGCTATTTTAATCCATCATTTGCTAATGCTTCAGAAACAGGAATAGATGTTACTTATACACCACCGGGCGTAATGGTACCTGATGAGATAATTGAAGTTAGTGACAGTAAAGCTAAAACAGATTCTACACAAGTTATTATTAGCAATAAGCTTAGAATTACACCAAGAAAGGTGACATTAGCACCGGGTGAACAGGTTGAAATTACTGGAATTAATGGGGTTACACCTTATGAAGCTACTGTTACTGCTGGCAATGTAGAACAAATTCATATTCAGGCTAACAAAGTTATCTACCGTTATACTGCGCCCGCGGAAGCAGGTCAATATAAAATAAATATAATTGATGCTTATGATAATGTAGCTAGAGGAGAATTTTTTGTCACTTCTAGTTTAAAGATAACGCCAAGAACACAAATTCTAAGACCGGGTGAAAGTGCGACAATTAAAGTTATAGGTGGTAGTAAACCTTATGTATTTACTGCTGATTTAGGAGATGTATTTAATAGCGGCGAAACAAAAGATGATGTAATAAGCTATCGTGCCCCATTATATTTTGAAGGTGAAGAGATATATGACTATGTTAATATTTATGATTCACAAGATAAATATATACCAGCTCATATAAAAGTTGTAAAAACTCCTAAGTCTATTATTAGCTGCAATGCTAGAAATTTCGGCGTTGGAGATAATATGAAAATTAATCTCAGTCTGTTAGGTACAGGTAAGGTTGATGTTTATGTTGCAGTTAAGTTACCAAATGATTTAGGAATATTATTTTTTACTCAAAATCCAGAAGCAGCATTCGTAGCCGAAGCAAGTCCTTATTTCATCAATACTGCATTGATTAAAGAAGCAAAATATGAAAATGTTTTGTCTTTGGATAATATACCTCAATTACCAGCTGGTAAATATACTTTGTATAGTCGTGTGGTACCACATAATAGTTTAGCAGCTACAAGCTTTGAAAGTGTTTTTTCGGACGAGTTCAGCAGCTTTACTGTTGAAATTCAATAGGAGCATCAAATGAATTTTATCAGACTATTTGTTTTAATAATTCTGCTATTTGTAGCTAAATCAGCATTTTCTATAATAAAGGTATCGCCTACATTACCAAAAATAAAAGATTGTGAAATACTTGAAGTTACAGTACAAGATGGTCAACCACCTTATTCTGTAACTGTCTCCGCTGGAAAATACAGTGAACTAACTGATAATGGTGATGGTATCTATAAATTTACTTATACTCCACCGAGTATAAGTAAAAAGAAAAAAATAGAATTTATTTCAGTACAAGATTCTTCTAATAGAATGAAGAAGATAACAGTTAGAATAAGTAAGTGTATTCCAATATACATAACTCCTAAACTAGCTACTAGTATAATGCCCAAACCAAAAACACACACATTTAAAATAAGTGGGGGTGAGGCACCTTTTATATGGGAAGCTACTGAGGGACATTTTTCAAAAAACAATGGTGCTACCGTGCTTTATTATCCTCCTGCTAAAATTGGTAAATATATCATTACTGTACATGATAAAAATAGTCAACAGGGTAGTGCTGAGATTAATGTAGTATCAGCACCAGTTCTAACTCCCGCAAAAGCAGTATTATCTATTAATCAATCAATACCATTAAAAGTAAGTGGTGGAAATGCTCCTTATACTTGGTCTGCTAAAGCAGGTCAATTATCGGCTGTTGAAGGAGATAATGTAACCTATACAGCACCCAATAATAATATGGGAGTTGATACAGTTACTGTTATGGATCAGAATGGAACTATGAGTATGGCACAGGTACAAGTGACTAATGGTCCGGTAATTTGTAGTTATTCCCCAAAAAGAGTAAAAGTTGGAGAATTAGTTAATTTAGCGGCTGCTTATGGTCTTGCTCCTTATGCTTGGCAAGATGGTTATCAAGGAAGAACTCATCAAATGACTTTTAATCAAGTTGGTAAACATCAAGTGGAAGTGCGTGATGCTCATGGAAATTCTTCTTATTGTGAAGTTAATATTACAGGTGATTTACCTGTAACTCCCGCCATTGTTTATTTAAAACCTAGTGAACAAACAATCTTTGCTGTAAATGGTCTATCACAATATACTTGGATGGCTGAATCTGGCAGTCTTTCTACTTTAAAAGGTCCACAAGTAGAATATATAGCTCCTGATCAACCCGGAAGTTACAATATAACAGTAACAGATCCACAATCGCAATCTCAAGGAATAGCAGTTGCGGTTGTAACAGCTCCCTTGACTGGACCGGGTGAGGTTCGTAGTGAGATCACTATAGATAATGTATCCAGGGTAGAATCAAATATTATGCTAGATAAAAACGCGCTAGTAGATATCAAGTTTACCATAAATATACCTAATGAACCTCCAGAAATTTATAATATTTATACTGCGGTTATGTTGACACAAGCTAATACTCCACCATTGTTATTGTTTATAGCTAATAATCAAATGGTAGCTTTAAGTGAGCCATTTCCTGCTTATAAGTCATCAATCGGATCAGGGCAAACTGTAATGGTAAATGTATTTCAAGGAGTTCTCACGCAATTATTGGAGCAGTTTAATATAGCTATAAGTGATAAAGTCAAACTTGATTATTTCATTGGATATAGACCAGTTGCTGCAACTGGTCTTGATAAATTAATTTTTAATCCAGTTCCATATAGTTTAGAAATTCAGTAATTTTTGCAACTAAACCTGACAGGTTTTATGCACTACTAGGTGTTGATAGGCAATTTCTTGGTCAATTTCGTCTATCATATGCACTACTTTTCACGACGTGAATCTAAGGTAGCTTGAATCTTATCTCTCCATAAGTAAGTTTTAGCTTTAATGTCGTGTATATCTAATGAGGTTAAAGTACGTGATTTAAGTAAATGTTTTCCTGCTACCCACACATCTGTTACCTTATCACGCCCAACCGAATAAACCAACTGTGATAAAGGATTATAAATTGGTTGAGTTTCAATATTCAGCATGTCAATTGCTACAACATCAGCCGATTTTCCCGGTACCAAGGAACCAGTCACATCATCTATACCTAATGCTTTGGCACCATTAATTGTTGCCATACTCAGAGCGGTAGCCGCTGGAATCGAATGAGCTTCTCTAGTAAATATTTTGCCCAGCAATGCCGCTGTTCGCATTTCACCTAACATATCTAAATCATTATTACTAGCTGCACTATCGGTACCTAAAGCCACATTAACACCTGCATTTAACAATTTTGGAACCGGGCATACTCCACTAGCTAGTTTTAGATTAGATTCTGGACAATGAATGACGCTAACATTTTTTTGAGCTAACAAGCTTATTTCTTCATTTTTTAATTGGGTTAAATGTACACCCATGAATTTATTAGATAATAAATCTAAATTATTTAGGCGACTTAAAGGTCGTTCACCTTGTTTCTCTATAGCGTCATCAATTTCCCCTACAGTTTCATGTAGATGAATATGAATAGGCAAATTCAATTCATCTGCCATCGCTTTAATTGCTTGAAATGACTTATCTGATACAGAATAAGGTGCATGAGGAGCCAAAACAGTTTGTATCAATGGATGATCCTGATAAGTCTCATAAACTTCTCTAGCTTTGCTTAAATACTCATCAGGATTTTTAGCCCAAGCAGTAGGAAATTCAATGACAATTAAACCTAAAGCAGCTCGCATACCCACTTTATCTACTATTTCACCTACCACATCAGGAAAATGGTACATGTCATTAAAACAAGTAACTCCACCACGTAGCATTTCAGCCATTGCTAATTTAGTACCATCAGCGACAAATTCTCGACCGACATGAACATGTTCCGCTGGCCATATTCGATCATTTAACCATTCATTTAATGACATATCATCAGCAAAACCGCGTAATAAATTCATAGCGGCATGAGTATGACAGTTTATTAATCCTGGTATTAATAAATGACTAGTTAAACGATAAGTAATACGTGCTGAGAAATGTCTAACAGCTTCACTACTTGGTAATATGGCAACGATTTTACCATCATGTATGGCTAGTGCGTGTTGTTCATACACTACGTTTTCTGGTTCGACAGGAATAATCCAGCCGGCATAAATGAGAATATCAATAGCTTGCATTAATTCATCCGATAGTTGATTATATAATTATAAATCTTGGAAATTATATCATAACTAAAATGCCTGAATTACCCGAAGTTGAAACAACCCGACGTGGAATCGTTAAACAAATTAAAGAACAAGTGATTAGTAAGGTCATAATACGTGAAAAACGCTTACGTTGGCCAATTCATGATGATTTGTCTAGTATTTTACCCGGTCAACAAATAGAAGATGTTAATCGTCGTGGTAAATACTTATTATTAAAGTGTACAAACGGATATATCATAATTCATTTAGGTATGTCAGGTCATTTACGTGTGTTAGATTCTAACACTGCCATAAAAAAACATGATCATGTCGATATTGTATTATCAAATGGCTTGTGTTTACGTTATCATGATCCACGCCGTTTTGGTTGTGTATTATGGACTTATGATGCTATTTTTAATCATCCATTACTGGTAAAATTAGGACTTGAGCCATTAGATGTGGAGTTTACTGGTGAATATTTGTATAGTAAGGCTCAAGGAAGACGCATGGCGGTAAAAAATTATATTATGAATGCACATGTAGTTGTCGGTGTCGGTAATATTTATGCTAATGAAGCTTTATTTTTAGCCGGCATTCATCCTGCTTGTATTGCAAGTAAGATTAATTTAAAAGCTTATCAAAAGCTTGTTAAAATTATTAAACAGGTTTTAGAAGCTGCCATTGAAAAAGGTGGCACTACTTTACGTGATTTTATGAATACTAGTGGTAATCCGGGTTATTTTCAACAATCGCTGCTTGTCTATGCTCGTGCCGGTGAGCCATGTGTAAATTGTGGAGAAAAGCTATTAATGGAAAAAATTGGACAACGTGCTACATATTATTGTTATCATTGTCAACAGCTATAACATTATTAATTGAGATTTAATACTAATGAGTATTTTAAATAAAGATAAAATAAATGAATATCGTGATATATCGATTAACATTCTAAAATGGTTATATTTATATCTACACAAGACTCTTAATATAATAGAAAATATTCCTCCAATAATAGGCAAAAGCATTATTTTAATGCTAACGCTTAGCATTTTTGCGTTGCAATTCTTTTTTAGAAGTTTACTTGTCGCACCAAAATATTTATGGTTAGGTTTAATTTATAGCAAGAAAGTTTTAATTGTTGTTATTAATAGCATACCTAGAATTACTAATTGGCTTATTACTATTGGCTTTGCTGTTATTGGCTTAATGCTGACTGTTAGCTTTTTGAAAATAGGTTTGATTTTTATTATGATTGCAGTATTTATTTCTCCATATATGAATGATTTTTTTGGAAAAGCAATAACTGCAAGTAATAAAGTCGTAATAATTTTATTAGGCTTAACTGGTTCAATAATTTCATTAAATTATGAATCAGATGAAACACGATTTTTAGTCGGTTTTTTGATTGAAACAACTTGGTTAGATGAAGATAAAAAGGAAGATCTGAAAAAGTTAAAGGAATATATTGCTATAGATAAGCAAAGACAGGTAGAACAAGCCTATCTAGCACGACGCGAACAACAGTTAATTGAAATTAAAACATTATATAATAATGGTTTTTATCAAGAGACGATTTTTGTCGGAACTCCTTATATAACTTTTGAACCTGAAATTAGAAAATTAGTTGACAAATCACGACAAATACAAAAAACACAGCAAATTGAAACCGCACTTGAGGAAGTTCCACAATTAATGCGAGTTGGTCAATATCAGGAAGCTTATCAATTAGCTAAACCTTTGTATGTAGACGTACCTGAATTGCAAAACTATGTTGCTACGGCTAAAGAAAAACTGGATAAAGATGTAGATAAATTAAGTTCTTGGTACCAAAGAGGTAAATATAAACAGATAGTTGATAAAGCGTCTGCTTATACTGAAATAGATTGCAGAATCAGAAAAATAGTTAATAAAGCCAAAAAATCAGAAGATAGCAAAGCAGAACGTAAGCGTTTTCGTAAAGCTTTAAAAACAGCTGATAATTTTATTAAAAAGCGTAAATATCAGGACGCTATTGATTTTATATTGAATTCTGAATATGTTAAACATCCTAGAATGCAGAAACGTATTCAACGCGCAATTACTAAAAATATGGAGTCTTTAATCAAACGTCGTAAGTATATAGAAGCAATTCAGTTTGGAAGTCAATCTGTGTTGGCAGATGATAAAAAAGTAGTAAAACTTATTAAGAAGGCTAAATATAAACAGAAAAAAGTTGAAGAAAAGAAAATATTGGCTCGTTTACGTAATATACCAGATGATTATTTAGAAGCGAATATTAGAGAATATAGTCATTTAGTGAATTTATTTCCTAATAATCGTAAATATAAAAATAAATTAGATAATTATAAGCGACGTTTAGTTGCTATGAGAAAACAGCCGCCTAAATTAATAACTAAGGATATGTTTGGAGATCAATGGCCTTTTACTGTCTCTGAAGGTGAATTAGAATGTTTACCTCCTGCCTTGGTTACTTTTAAGGTAAATGGTATTATTTATGCCGTTAATTCTTTAGCAAGTTCACGTGGTTATCAAAGCATTAATCGAATTTGGAAAACTGATCCTAATAGACTTAATGAGGCAGGTTTTCCGGCGAAAGCTGATATTTCACCTATAGTTCATACTGGTTTAGCTTTATGTAATCCTAATTAGGATTAAGTAAGTCTAAGATTTTAGACCTGACAGGTTTTAAAAACCTGTCAGGTCTTTAAGCTTTGAAACCTTGCCTTTGGTTTGTCGTACCACTTCATATAAACAAATTCCAGTAGCCACTGATACATTTAAACTTTCAATCTTGCCTAGCATAGGAATAGATACTAAACTATCACAATTTTCTTTTGTTAAACGGCGTAAACCTTCACCTTCTGCACCCATTACAATTGCTAATGGACCGGTTAATTTGCTTTCAAAAATACTAGTTTTACTATAATCATCAGTACCAACAATCCATATTCCTTGTTTTTGTAACCAATTCAAGGTTCTAACTAGATTTGTCACTTCTATTAAAGGTATATTTTCAGCGGCACCGCTGGCGATTTTACGTACTATTGGTGTTAATTTACAGGTTTTATTTTTGGGTATTATGACTGCGTGAACTCCAGCCGCATCAGCAGTTCGTAAACAGGCTCCTAAATTATGAGGATCTTGTATTTCATCAAGTATTAATAAAAATGGTGGCACCTTTAAAGATTTAAGAATTTGTTCTAAACTTGGTGTTGGTGGAACTTTGTAATTAATAACTATGCCTTGATGATGTCCATTTTCTGATAATTTATCTAAACTTTTTTTAGCTACAATTTGAATTGGAATGCCTTGTTGTTTAGCATCTGTAATTAAATCTTGTAAACTCTTTGAATTTTGTTGTACCCAAATTTCTAGGATATTATTAATGTCAGCACTAAAGATTTGTCTAACTGCATGTAAACCGAAAATTTTTTGATTCATATTAATATATTAAGTGTATAGATAAAAAAATTAAGCCCCCCTAGCCCCCTAAAGGGGGAGCCACAACATTGTACCCGCAATCAACAAAACTCCCCCTTTAGGGGGTTGGGGGGCTTATTTTTGCTGCGTAAAATAAGTTAAAAACCATTGTAACATAGGCTTTTGCCGATTTTGTGATAGAATAAATAATTTAAAATTAGATGACTAGTAAATCCTTATACTTACGCCTATTACATTATGTAATACCCTATTGGCGTATTTTTGCTTTAGCAATTTTTGCTATTATTGTAATGGCATTGACTGATCCAATTTTAGCCGCTTTAATTCAACCCTTATTAGATGGTGGATTTGTTGAAAAGGATCCAGCCACGATAAAATTAATTCCATTGTTATTAATGTTATTAATTGTAGTTAAAGGCTTGGCCATGTTGGCTAGTAGTGTTGGTATGAAATGGATAGCGGCGCATTTAGTCATGGATTTACGCCAAGAAATGTTTGAAAAAATCTAGCTTAGATATTAAAGCCGGTGAAACCATCGGATTTGTAGGAAAATCTGGCAGCGGCACCAGCATACATAAATGCACGAGTCAATCCTCTAACACACCAATATTAGAAATATCCATAGCCTCCTCACGAGGAAAATTAATTTTGTCGATAGCCAATGCTTTAGAATATTTATCTAAATTTTCGTACACGCTGCCGATATTATTCAATTCAGTAGCTTGCCCTTTAAAATTACCAAAACTATGATAAATAGCCAAGGCTTGTTGAAACTCATCTTTTCCGCCCCGACTAGGAACAAATTTAAAAGTAAGATAACTGATAAAACCAGTTTTTTCATAATTTCACTATTATACAGATAGTTATAATTTAATTTATCAAAAACTCGAAAGATTTTGTTTGTGTAATATTATATATATTAGTGATTTTGATATTAAAAGAGTTAGATTTATTTAGATTTTTCTAACATAGAAATCTATAATTCAGCATTACTTATGATTTCATAATGAAAAGGCTATTTTATAACTTACCTTGGAAATTTAACAACAACTGCTTTAGTTTCCAGACATTTAAAATAAAAACATTATTTCCATCCTATATATAAATTATTTTCATAGAATTATGAGTATTCTATATTTTATATAAAAATTAAGTTTATCTCTATTTTCAAGGAGTTATTATGAATAATAATGAAGTAATTATTACCATAGTAATTGCTATCGTTTTACTTTATATTGAATATAATTATTTTGGTCAAGATCAGAATATAAATTCTAATCCAGAAAATGAAATTAGAAAACTAAAAAATGAACTAGATAGTCTCAATTATAAATTAAGTCAAACCGAACAAGCTTTAATTGAAGAGAAACAAGCTCGCTTCAAAGCAGAAACTAAAGCAAGAAAAATAGTCTCACAAGAGATTGGTAATCAGTCTCATAAAATAAAACCATTTTCTTATCAAACAAGATCACAAACTTTACAACAACCTTCTTGGTGTATGAATAAATTGAATCGTGCTGAGAAAATCATTTGCAATGAATCTTCTTTGTGGGAATTTGAATTGAAAAATGTAAATATTTTTAATCAATTATATAATATTAGTAATTTTTCACAAAGAAAAAACTTAAAACGAGAATTACATAGTTGGTTAAGAATACGAAATAAAAAGTGTTTACGTTCTGTTTATACTTGTAAACAAGTTTATCAAGAACGAATTTTAGATTTAGAATCTCGTCTTTATTGATAAGTGTTTTATCATTAATTTTAATGTATTAAGAAACACCGCATAATACTCTATCAATATTAAATTATTCCGCTAACAAACCTCTGCTTGGACTTCATTTATAGTACAACGAATTAACGGAATAAACTGATTTTTTTATAGTCATGATTAAGAATCCGTTTATTCCGTTAATCCGTTGTACTTAATTTTAAAATTGCTTCACAATTAGCTACCTTGCCTATCCACAAATCCACAACCGGTAAAAATAATTTATTTTATCATAAAAAAATTATGTTTACCGTATCCATCAAAAACTCGAAAGATTTTGTTTGTGTGAGATTATATATATTAGTAATAGACTTGTTTATTAATAACGCTAAATGACTGATTTATATAAAATGTCGATCTAAATAAAACAACCACTTACCTTAATCAGGAACAAGTCTAATAAATAGGGTGGGTATCACACCCAAATACTATGAATTAGTATTTGCATGTGTTTTTATATTATACACAAAATATGTTGAAAATAGGGGAACATTATGTCAAACAAGAAAATATTTAAAGATGGAGCATCCGAGTTGAATTCGCTTGTGGACTACATGACATCAAAATACCAAACACAAGATTATGAAGTTCAAGTTCTTGATATAGTCGATACTAGTATAGAAGGAAAGTTATTTCAGGTAAAAAATGAAACTAGCCAAAAATGGCTAACTTTTTTCAAAAATGTAACCGGCTTAGGAAATACCGGAACTGTAAAATTTATCATCAAGAATAATGATTTAGAAGTTGAAGTCTTTGGTGGTAAATGGCTTGACAAGGCAGTGGTCGGTACCATCTCACTATTCATGCTTTGGCCTCTTTTCGTCACATCAAGCGTTGGTGCTTGGAAACAAAACAAACTTCTTAAACAATTATTTGAAGATGTGTTCATATACTTCGCACATGCGAAGTAAGTTTAGGAAAACTATATAAAATAAATTTACTAGTAGAGTGCATAAGCGAAGCGTCATGTCTCTATTTTTTGGTGTATGACGCTTCGCTTATAAAGCCTAAACTGGCTATGTTGGCTTATTTTGATAAAGGAGAATAACGATGTCAAAATTATATACACTTTTTGCACCCATAAACAAAGCAGGCTGCATTTTGTGCAGTTGTAAGGCATATTGAATTAAAAGCACATCATTCGCTTGAGCTGGTGGAGTTGATATGAAAGGTTCCGCCTCTGCTAGGGGTAAATTTAAAAGTAAGAGAAGTGATAAAACAAGTTTTTTCATAATTTCACTATTATACAGATAGTTATAATTTAATTTATCAAAAACTCGAAATATTTTGTTTGTGTGAGATTATATATCTTAGTGAGAAATTGGGCACTTCTGTAGAGCGAAAAAACAAGTCGAAAGAAAATCGGCTTTGGCAGAGCACCAGAATGGGCTATCGCACATTTACAGTCAATTGCCATCGCAATGCGAATTGCGCTCCGACAAGCTCCGTAGAGGAATGTTGGCAACGAAATAAATATCTAACTAAAATTAACAGGAGAACTCAAAATGATCGAAGAAATTTCACTTACCGTCATACAGAACGCGCTAAAAACCATCTCTGCAGCGAAAAACGTAAGTATCGATGATGATACTCTCTCTTTTGGTTACAAAGACAAAGATGGTGATGATACAGTTATATTGGTCACAATTGACTCTGATGAAAAAGTGACCTGCATACTACCGCTTAAAATTCCTGAAGACTATTTAGTTACCGGGATGATTTGCGCAAACCAATATAATAACAGAAAAGATGCTCACGGCACGTTTGCTTACGCTATGGTGGTAAATGAAAATAATTACATAGTTATTGAAACGAATATTCTTACGCGCGGCGGCATCTCCGAGGACACTATAAAGTATAACTTAAGAAACTTTATCGAGCATATTAATTCTTTTGAGGAGATTGTGTTTCCAGCAATTGAGGAACTAGGTCCGGATTCATCCTTTTTGCAATCTTCGGGTTGGGATAACTTTTGGCAAGCCGCCGGATCATTTTTCGGTGGCTATACCCAAGCTCGCTAACATGCGGGTGCATGAGCCTTAACGTTAATGGTGTTAATGCCGTTATTAGCGACCAGAACCAGAAGCATCTCAACAAACAAATTGTCTTATATCAAATAAAGTAAGACAAAGGATTCGATATTGTCATTGCTTGAGGTCTTGCTTTCATAAGCTATGACGGCATACAATACTTTATTTTTTCATTCCCGTTCTAACTAACTTAATTAAGTGATGTTACGCATTGCCATTAAAAGTTAAGTTCTGGAGGTTTTATTTCGATAATGGTCAAGATTATAAGCAAGCATTTCATTGGTTTAAAAAAGCAGCAATATCAGGTGATGCTTATGCTGAAAATATGTTAGGGGTTCTTTACTTTCATGGTTGGGGAGTGAAAAAAAGCATAGATGATGCGTGCCTATGGTTTTTTGAAGCGACTAATTCTAAATATAGTTCAGCAATAAAAAATTATAAGAGACATTGCAATTAATTATTAACATCTGTTTGGACTTCATTTTTACAAATAGTACAACGGATTAACGGAATAAACGGATTTTTTTATAGTCATCATTAAGAATCCGTTTATTCCGTTAATCTGTTGTACTTAAAGTTAATACTTACTGACTTTTAACCACCCAAACTTCCTTAACCTTCTCATCAACCACCAAAACGGCCCAATCTTTACAAGTCCAAATTGTTCCATTCATTACACAACGTTGATGCCATTTTTGTCCACAATAAGCATCTAACTTATTAATTTTAATACTCTTAATTTTTTGTAATACTATCATTTTTAGCCTTACTTTTAATGTTAAAACATCTGTATTTCCATAGGAAAAATTGTATATTTTTTAGCGTATTTTATACAATCGTCTTGAGTATTTTTGCCATTTTCTAAGTGTTATTTTAGTTCGTTTATCACATCTTATTCTAGCTCCTAGTTTTATCTTTGGTAATTTCCAAGTCGCTTTAGGATATTGGTGCCGCTGCGTTGGATAATTAGTTTTTTTTGCTAATAGTAATTGGCAAGTTTGCCCCTTGTTGAGCTAATATTTGCCAAATTTTATCAACACTGCTCCTCTTGCATATCAGCTATTTTAGTTGCCAAAATAATATGATAATTCATAGACTGGGATCCTACATACCATCCAACATACAAATGTCAAGCTCACTGTCAACACCAAAATAGCAGCAACAGCCCAACTAAGTGGCGGAATCTTTGCTGAAAATAAATTTGACACAGCATTTTTTAATTTATTATAGATAGTTCTTATCCCTATTCTAGGTTTTGCCGTTTTAATAGCTTCCAATCCCGGATTAACTACTTGTTCCATCCATTCCTTATAATCAGGATCTGAATCAGTTTCTTGTTGTAATACTGAACTTCTTAATTTTCCAGTCTCAATCTGTCTAATTTTGTCGAGGGCACGCTGTAAATACCAATTTTCCAAAATACCCACGCGCAAGCTATGCTTCTGAAATTGTGTTTGAGCAATTGATAACTGATAACCACAACGAAGTGTCAGTGGAGCACTTAAGGCACGATCTGCAACTTTAACATCATTTGAACCAACTAATGGATTATTATCAGCCGGTATTATCAATAAATCTTGTGAGTTTTCAACTACCATCCATTGAAGTTCCATGCTTTTTGAATGGATAAAAATATCACCAATTTGCGGAAACGGAGAAGGTTCAACCAATTCATCTTTAAGTTGCTCTTTTTTAGTAATTATATCCGCCCTCTTTTGGCGGAAATTTTCTACAATATTATTCATATTTATCTCCTATTTTATAGGGGCAAAACTGTACATATATTATATATAATACTTAACATTTCAAATCATTCGACTTTTACAGTATCAACTAGCTGACGGAGCTTATTCATATATCCGTTAAGTGTAGCAATGGGAATATGTAAGCGTCTTGCTATTTCAGATTGTGAAGGTGGATCATCTCCATCCCCAATTGCCATTTCAATTTCTGTGAACATTCTTTCAAGTTGCTTATGAACTCTATCCTGATAATTCGATTGATCAATAGCTTTCCTGATTTGTTCACACCAATAAATAAAAACTTCATAATTCTCATAGATGTCATCAGGCAAAATAAATAAAACTCTTTCATTATCACCTTCATTATCCTGTTCATATCTTGCTGTACCGCCAATATAGTCAGGTGCTACAATAGCCAGTTCTTCTTTTACTATTGCACGCACATCTTCTTTCACCGCATCTACCAAATCCTTAAAATAAAAACGGCTAATACCGAATTGTTTCAACTGGCAAATAATATTAACAAATAGTTCTTTAACTTCTTCTGTATTATTTTGTTTTGATAGTTCGAGTAAAAATTCTTTAGTCCACCTTTTATTGTTACGGAGTGTTTTAGAGAGCGCGTTTTTTCTTGAAAGTATGGTTGAATCAGATAATGAGGAAAAAGTGAGTAATGTTTTATTGTTGATTTTAAGTTTATTAGCTGTAATAACATTCAGAGCAATGGCAGCTTGAATAGCATTCTTGGTATTTTGTGCGATGGCATATCCTACTGGATCCGCTTTTTTCCGCAGCTTGGTTACAAAAAAATGAATGTTCTGAAATACCAACCGATCAATATTATTATGCAACTTTATCTGAGCCTGCAAGAATTCTAATTGTTGAATAATGACATTAATATAGCAATCAAATAATAATTCTTTAAAGGCATCAGGGCACAGATTTAGAGAAGTTGTCAGAGTAGAATGAGTATCAGTGACAATTTTGATCCTATTATTGTCAAGACAATTACCCTTATTTGAAGCTGCTGGTACATAAACTGGTGAATTATGATTTCCATCTACTCTTTCATACCAACTATTCCAATCATAACCAAGAAATTTCGGTGATAAAAGCCATAATCCTTGTTTAAGCATTTCATCACATAAAGCCTCGGCAATAGCTTTGAGCAGCTTAGGGGGTTCATCTTTCTGTTGCAACCCTATGATATATTCGGTAAAGATGATAATTATTCCTTTATTTGTTTAATAATTATTAATTATGTCATAAAAAAAATATGTTTAGCGCATCCATCAGAAACTCGAAATATTTTGTCAGTGTGAGATTATATTTTTATATATAACGCGACAAAAGTCGAATGAATTTAGCTGACAATTATTATGTATATAAAATGAATATTATACAATTATAAAGGAAACTTGAATCATGTACTTTTTTATTTCAGAAAGACGTAACGTCAATAATGAAGAACCAGAGATCAGAACTACAAACTCTTATATTGAGATTGAATCGCAGGTTGACGATGAATCATCTATATTTACATACATCATTCCTAGAAATGAAAATTCAGCCTTTGTTGCAATCTGCTTAGATGACATGTTTGATAACATGCTAGAGAATCTGGATGAAGATTCCTTCGAGACAATCAGCAATACTTGACCCACTCTCTAGCGGAACTTCTAATTAATGGAATAAAAGATAAATATAGCAATGGTGCTCTAATTAAATTAGAAGACGCTGATTATGGAGACCATAAATGCTTTGTGGTTTCGATCGCAGGCAATATATCATTTGACAATGTAGAATAATTGTTCTGTGACAGGACAAATGAAACTATAAAGCTTGTCTTAGAAAGAACTAACACGTTGCTGACTTAGTTGCAAGAACGAGAACCAAGTTTGTTAAGAGAAGTTGGTGCAGAAATTGGTACTGAAATACTCACCGACTTAGGCATCGAATTACTTTCACGAGCCTTACAAGCCTTTACTGGAGTGGATATTGATGATTGATAAATAGCCAAGCTGCATAATTTAATAATTAAAACTTATGCTTAACTACTTAATTATTTGAATTAATAAAGATATATTAGTATCCAAACACACAATATCTATGTAGTTGAAAACTATGAACATAATAAATAATCAAGAAATAGCTAATTTAGCCCAAATACACTTTAGACAGCATTCATCAAATAAAGTCATTTATTGAAAATAAAGGAACATTTTTCTTTTCTGTTTTTAATAATGGATTAACCATGTACCACTACTTTGGACTCAGGCGAATTTGATGATAGCCCTCAAAGAGATGGAAAATAGTTTATCTAATACCTAAGAGCATGAGTGCTATCTAAATTTCTATTAGGTATTTTTCACATAAATACAGGATAAATTTAAAATATCCTGTATTTAGATTGTTTTTGCAGATACTTATCCAAGTTCATATACTAATCTTGAGACAGCTTTACTTTTACACCACCAACGCTTCCACCATGATTTTCTCTTACAACGATTCCAACTACGTACAAAATAATTCCATATTCTTATCGCTTTTGAACCAGCTTTAATAACACAATTACGGCAACTTCTCCATTTTTTTCTTGCACAAGGATAAATACAAGGAGCAGCTACCTTTGCTTCTACTGGAGTAACAAAAAAATTACTGACTTGTTCTAATAATGGTGTGGTATTGCAAATTTCTTCTTCTCTTTCGATATCAATAGCACTCCTATGATTCAGATATTTATGCTGTTTAAAATCTTTGCGCGGTTTAAAAAGGCGTGGATGTATTTTCTGATAGTGTTGTAACCCTCCGGGTGCCAAAGACTGCTTGAAATTTTTTAATTCTTGTCGTGAGAAATTTTTGATTATCTGAGAATCTAAGGTTATTTTAGCTGTTTGTATCTTTTTCTCTATAATTTGGCTACGATATTCTATCTTTTTGGTTTTATTTATATGCAGATGGGCTATTTTCTCGAATCTATTTAAAGCATCTATACTCGCTTGCTTACCTTTAGATTTACTATACTTTTCTGTCTGTTTAATAGCATTATCATAAGCTTTTTTCATAGAAGAAGCATAATTAAACATTGCTTGCTCAAAGCTCTCCATGTTTCCTTGAGAGATATGTTTCTTGCGCTGAATTCTACTAAGAATTCGTTCAGCCTGTGTCAGTTGAGACTCAGCTTGGAAAATAATCATTTTTTGATGCGAAGTAAATTTTGGATTTATTTTTCCTATACGCCCTTTATAATATCTATTATCTGTAGATATGGAATTAGCTATAATTGCTGAGCTACTAAATATACAAAACATCATACTAATAAAAACTAATACTTTTTTCATAAAATATATTTCCTATTACTAAAATATGTTTATTAATGAGTCTGTTATAAAATATTTCCTTGTTGAAACTTGACTAATTACGTAATATATATACGCCTAAAAATAATAAATCATTTAAATAGATCATGCAAGTATTTTTTAAGCTTAATATTTAAATTTGTAAATAAAATATATTTATCTTTGATAATTTTAGACATAACATTTTAATTAGGAAAACTGTAGCATGGTTGCTACCATTACTAAGCTGTGATATGGTAAGATTTACCAAAAATAGTAGCCTTTTAAAATTAGATGACTAGTAAATCCTTATACTTACGCCTATTACATTATGTAATACCCTATTGGCGTATTTTTGCTTTAGCAATTTTTGCTATTATTGTAATGGCATTGACTGATCCAATTTTAGCCGCTTTAATTCAACCATTATTAGATGGTGGATTTGTTGAAAAGGATCCAGCCACGATAAAGTTAATTCCATTGTTATTAATGTTATTAATTGTAGTTAAAGGCTTGGCTATGTTGGCTAGTAGCGTTGGTATGAAATGGATAGCGGCGCATTTAGTCATGGATTTACGCCAAGAAATGTTTGAAAAAATCTTAACATTACCCAGCACTGAATTTGATAAAACTTCTAGCGGCGTATTATTATCTAAAGTTACTTATGACGTAAATCGAGTTATGGCTGCCGCTACTGATGCTTTAGTCATCTTAATACGTGATACTTTAATTGTCATCGGTTTATTGGCATGGATGTTTTATCTTAATTGGAAATTATCTTTAATTGTATTTTCAATTGTGCCGCTAATGATTTTAGTGATTCGTTTTGTTAGTAAACGACTTAGAAATATGAATACTTCTATGCAAGACGCGATGGGGCAAATGACAAGAGTGCTAGAAGAAACTATCATCGGGCATAAACTAGTCAAAGTATTTGGCGGGCATAAATATGAACATCAACGTTTTCATAAAGCCTCTAATCAGGTACAACATTTAGAAGTAAAAACCCAACTAACTTCAGGATTAAGTGTATTTATAGTACAACTACTTACCGGCTCTGTTTTAGGCATTATTATTTATATAGCAGCCGTACAATCAGCATCTGAAAATATAACCGTAGGTGCTTTTGTATCACTATTTACCGCAATGGGAATGTTATTTGCTCCTATAAAACACTTAACCAAAATCAATGAACAATTACAACAAGGATTAGCGGCAGCACAAAGTATATTTGCATTAATTGATCAAGTTTCAGAACCAGATAAAGCAGAAACCGAATCAAAAAAATTTAATGGACAATTAAGTTTTAATAATATTACTTTCAGCTATGAAGACCAAAAAATACCAGCATTACAAGAAATTAGCTTAGATATTAAAGCCGGTGAAACCATCGCATTTGTAGGAAAATCTGGCAGCGGTAAAACTACAATAGCCAATTTAATCCCTAGATTTTATAATATTACTAAGGGAAGCTTGTTATTAGATGGCATAAATATTAATCAATTATCCTTAGCCACATTACGGGAAAATATCGCTCTAGTAAGCCAAGAAGTAGTATTATTCAATGATAGTATAGCGGCAAATATTGCTTATGGAGCAATGGCAGGAGCATCGCGCGATAAAATTATAAAAGCTGCAACATCTGCCTATGCAATGGAATTTATTGAACAAATGCCACAAGGCTTAGATACAGTCATTGGTGAAAGAGGAGTTAAATTATCAGGTGGGCAACGTCAGCGTCTAGCAATAGCACGGGCTTTATTAAAAGATGCAGCAATATTAATATTTGATGAAGCAACAGCCGCTTTAGATAATAATTCAGAATCTCAAGTTCAACAATCATTAGAGCAACTGAAACAAGGGCGTACAACTTTAATTATAGCTCACCGTTTATCAACTATAGTGAATGCAGATAGAATTATTGTAATGGAAAATGGTCGTATTGTTGAGATTGGCACACATAGTCAATTAATTACAAACAACGGAATTTACGCAAATTTATATCAAAATGAATTGGGAAATAGCATACGATAATCATATAGGTGGAAGAGAAGAACAACAAGATCGAATAGCCACATTTTCAACACCTGATAATCAACAACATTTATTAGTGGCTGCTGACGGTATGGGTGGGCATCAAGGCGGTAGTTTAGCATCAGAAATGGTAATTAAAACCGCTGAACAAGCTTGGCAAGAATTTACAGATGAATATATTCCACATTTTTTACAAAATATTATTGAACAAGCACATGAAAATATTAATCTAATTGGTGAACAAAATAATATTTCACCGAGAAGCACCTGTGTTTTAGCTTATATAAAAGATCAATACATCTGGTGGGCACATTTAGGAGACAGCCGCCTATATCATTTTCGTGGAACCAAATTACTAGAACGCACAAAAGATCATTCAATAGTACAACTATTATATGAATTAGGGCGTATAAAAGAACAAGAAATGGCAACACACCCCGATCAAGGTAGCCTATTAAAAGGCTTAGGTGGAGAAGATGAAGACATACAAGCAGATTTTGGAGAAGCAAAATTACACCCCGGTGATAGCATAGTATTATGTACAGATGGTTTTTGGGAACATATAACAACTGAACAACTCGCAATAGCTTTAAAACAAACCAACAAACCACTAAAACAACGAATTCAACAACTAGTAAAACAAGCATTAGAAAATGGTGGCGCAGAAGGAGATAATATTTCAATTATAGCGGCACAATCACAGAAAAAAGGGATTTTTGCCACTTTGGCAGGATTGAGATTTAAATTAGTTGTTTAATCATATCAAAAAATGATACGATTAATTGATGAAAACATATCATCAAGTAAAAAACTGGATTTGGCAGAGTGAGGCTTTTCCAAATTTTGTATTCAAAAAATTAGAATTAGAACATATTTATTATAGATTTGGTCAATTAAATATGATTGAAAAGTTTATAAGTAGTGATGATACTAAGGCACTATTTATAGATATGCTTTCTAATGAAGCTATAGCAACTTCAGCTATTGAAGGTGAAATTTTGCAACGTTCTTCTGTTCATTCTTCTATCAATAAAATTTTAAGACTTGGCTTAGATGAAGATTATGGTTCTACTGTGCAGAGTGATGCTATTGTTGAAATCACAATAGATGCTAAACAGAATGCAAATGAACCATTGAGCAAGCAACGACTTTGTGGTTGGCATAAAGCACTTTTTCCTATGGGGCAAAGTGGGCTTAGAAAGATTAGAGTGGGAGAATATCGTACTGGTAAAGAGGATATGAAAATAGTTTCTGGAGCTTGGGAGAAAGAAAAACTTCATTATATAGCTCCTCCTTCAATACTAGTTGAAGAGCTAATGAGTAATTTTTTAATATGGTTAAATAGTAAAAATGAAAAAAATATTTTTTATAAGGCTTCTATAGCACACCTTTGGTTTGTTCTTATTCATCCTTTTGATGATGGCAATGGGCGAATAGCTAGGGCTATCACTGATTTTGTATTGGCATCTGGAAATATGATCAATGCTAATTTTTATTCTATATCTACTGTAATACATAATAGACGAAAACAGTATTATACTGTACTTGATAGTGTCTGTAAGCAGATAGATTTAGATATAAGTCTTTGGATGGAATGGTTTATATTTATGCTTGAAGCATCTATAGATGAAGCATTAGTTAAACTGGAATCTATTCAGAAAAAAGCTAAATTTTGGGATAAACATCGAGATACAAAACTGAATGAACGGCAAAAAAAGGTGATAAACAAGATGCTTTTAGCTCTACCGAATCATTTTGAAGGTGGCATGAGGGTTCAGAAATATACAGGAATTACAAAAACAACACGTATTACTGCTAGTCGTGATTTAGCTGATTTAGTAGAAAAGGCTATTATGAAAAAAATTGGCAATGGTCGCGGAGTTTATTATGAGCTGGTATTTAGTTGAGTAGTTAGGGTTAGATTTTTTTTACGCAGTAAAAACACGTAACCCTACCTACTCAGTTTAAGGTGTCAAAATAGTATTTTCTGCAATTTCATTAGTATTAGGATAGTCAAGTATATAGTGTAATCCTCTGCTTTCTTGTCTAAGTTGAGCAGAGCGAATTATTAATTCGGCTACTACTGCTAGATTACGTAATTCTAGTAAGTCATTCGTTACTCTGAAATTGCTATAGTATTCTTCAATTTCGCTTTGTAATAAGTCAATTCTATTTTTAGCGCGTTGCAGACGTTTAGTGGTTCTCACTATACCTACATAATCCCACATAAATCTACGTAGTTCTTCCCAGTTATGCGATACAATTACTTCTTCATCTGAATCTGTAACGCGGCTTTCATCCCAATCAGGTAAGTTTGGTGGCATTGGAGTATCATTTATATGGGCTAAAATATCAATGCTAGCGGCATGTGCAAAGACTAAACATTCTAATAATGAATTGCTTGCCATACGATTGGCACCATGTAAACCAGTAAAAGCTACTTCTCCTATAGCATATAAACCTTTTATATCTGTACGTGCATTACGATCTGTCATCACACCTCCACAAGTATAATGAGCTGCTGGCACTACTGGAATCGCTTGGTTACTCATATTGATGCCTAATGATAGGCAACGATGATAAATATTAGGAAAATGCTTGATAATAAAATCTTTAGATTTATGTGTAATATCAAGATATACACAATCACAACCTAAGCGTTTCATTTCATGATCAATGGCTCGTGCTACAATGTCGCGAGGTGCAAGTTCGGCTCGTGAATCAAATTTATCCATAAATCTACTACCATCTGGTAAGCATAATTTTCCACCTTCACCTCTGACTGCTTCACTTATTAGAAATGATTTAGCGTCGGGATGATATAAGCAGCTTGGATGAAATTGAATAAATTCCATATTGGCAACGCGACAACCTGCACGCCAAGCCATTGCAATTCCATCACCAGTGGTAACATCTGGATTACTGGTATATAAATAGGCTTTACCAGCTCCACCAGTGGCTAATACTACAAAGCGAGCGCGAATAATAGAAATTTTATTGGTATTTCTGTTTAATACATAAGCACCAACACATCTGGATTCTGATAGAATTAAATCAATTACAATATGGTTTTCTAATAGGTTGATTTTTGAATTAGCATTGACTTTATGTGATAAAGTAGAAACTATAGCGGCTCCAGTAGCATCAGCGGCATGTATTACACGCCGATGACTATGTCCGCCTTCACGAGTTAGGTGGTAATTAATATTACCTTGCGAATCATTTACTTGTGTAAAAGGCATTCCTTGTTTAATTAGCCAATTTATGCGATCAGCACCTTGTGAGACTGTAAAGTTGACAATATCAGGATCACATAATCCAGCGCCGGCATTTAGTGTATCTTCTACATGTGAATCTAGCGAATCCTCTTCACTTAAGACAGCAGAAATGCCTCCTTGAGCATATTTGGTGGAACTGGCTTGAAGGGATGATTTTGATAAGATAGTGACATTGAGATGGTCAGCTAATTCTAAGGCAAGGCTTAAACCAGCAGCACCGCTACCTATTATTAATACGTCTATATTATTTTTTTG
Source organism: Candidatus Marithrix sp. (assembly GCA_016744775.1). GTDB lineage: Bacteria > Pseudomonadota > Gammaproteobacteria > Beggiatoales > Beggiatoaceae > Marithrix. The sequence continues at coordinate 51,371 of JADGDS010000007.1, read as the reverse complement.
ATTCATTATTTAACTACTTAAACCTTGATTTTATTTGATTAGCTTGATTACCTTGAGTTTTTTAAAACAATAATCAAGGTAATCCTTTAATCCTTAAAAATCAAGGTTCAAGCCTTTTGAGTAATTTATTGTTATGAACTCTTTTAAATTGCAAGCTTTTAGCCCCAAAATTAATCAATAAGCCGATTTCCGTATTATAAGCTTCAATATAATTCATAGCCTGTGCTAAATGCACATCTTGCAACTCTATTACTGCCTTAATCTCTACCATAATTATATTTTCAACAAAAAAATCAACTCTTCTTTTACCAACTTCATATCCACGATAATGAATTTTCATTTCTTTCTCCCTCTCAAATTCAATACCGGCATATTTCATTTCAATAACCAAACATCGCTGGTAAATCACTTCCTGAAAACCATTTCCTAGCGTTTTATGAACTTCCATTGCACAACCAATTATCTTATGTGTTAAATCTCCATATTTCATAATCAACTAACCTTTTAACATTAAAGCGTAAAAGTAAAACCATCAACCAAAGCCCCGGGTAATCTAGCACTACTAGTTGAACGTTGATAATAAGTATCATTATCCATAATAAAATCACGTTCCTGAGTTAATCCAATTAACTGTTCGCCTAAGATTCTATATAATGTTTCATCAAAACGCATCACATTCAGCGGCGCGACAATTTCACCTTTTTCTACCCAAAAAGTCGCAAAACGTGTCATACCTGTCATTCTACATGCCGGTTTATCTGAATAATTCAAATACCATAAATTATTGATATAAATTCCAGTATCTAATTGGCTTAAAATATCTGCCTTTGCTAAATTACCAGCGGCTAAGTCTAATGACACTGGAGCTTCTTCATTATTAGCACCATTAGTAATAACATTATATTCTTTAGCAGAACGTGGCGATATTAAGGCGGATTTATGAATTCCTTTTTCTATTAAAGTTATTTTTGCTGGTTTTATAAACCCTTCTGATTGGAAATTAGGGGCAATTCCTTGTTGAGTATTTTCAGTAAGAGTGATGCTTGGATCTAAGTTTTGATCTGCTAGCATTCTTAATAAAGCACTATTTTTGGTTTGTTGCGATTTTAAACCAAAACCTCCCCAACTTAATAACTGTAAAATTTCATGTAAAGCCGCTGGAGATAAGTAAACGCGATATTTTCCCGGTTTGATGGTGCGTGATTTACGTTTTAAAATTTCTAATTGTTCTAAACCTTCACTAAGTTTAGTTGCAAAACTAGCATTATTCCAATCAAAACCAGCATAAGCTGATTTAACAGCTTTATCTTTGTCATAATACAAACTCCAATCAAGATTAAAGTTATAACAACTATACCAATTACGTTGCCCAAAGGAGTTGGCAAAACCATTATATATTCCGCCAGCTGCATATATACCTACAAATTCATGTCCTTGAATTTGTCTAGTTATTTCATTTATAACTTCATTAGCTGCTGGTAATGGATTGCTTGCAATTGATTCGCTGGAGTTAATTTCAGTTGCATATAATAAATAAGGATCATCTGGAATATGGGGTAATTTCTCACGTAAAGCAGATAACAAGCTAGTTATTCTGGGTGTATCAGTTTCCATATCGCCACTCAGTGCGATTTTTCCAGTTGCATGACGCTGATTCTGAATCAGATCAATATTTATATAAGCCTGTTCAACACTACCCGGTTGACGAATTTTACCTTTATTAAAGCGTACAAAATCTGATTTTTCAGCGGCAAAATCACATAAATAAACTTCATTAGTTTGCAATTGTTGATCAATAAAATCAGCTAATTTATAGAAATAGTCTTGCATTAGGCGGCTCCTCCAAAAACATCAATATTAGAAAACAAGCAAACTGGTGAAGCATGACCAACTCTAATAACTTGATTAGGTTCACCTTTTCCACAATTAGCAACTCCTAGAACTTTAAAAGTATCAGCATTACCTACCATTTTTAGATTGCGCCAAAAATTTGCAGAAATTCCACGATAATTAGGATTTTTAACTAGTTGAGTTAATTCGCCATTTTCAATCAATTGTGCGCGTTCGCAGCCAAATTGAAATTTATTACGTGAATCATCAATTGACCATGATAAATTGGTTTGCATAAAGATGCCGCGTTCAACTGAACTTATAATATCATTAAAACTACTATTGCCTGCTTCAACATTAAGATTTGCCATACGATCAATAGGCGGGCGATTCCAAGAACATGCTCGTGAATTAGCTACATTTTCACCACCTAATGGATTGACTAATATTCCCTTATCAATAATAGTTGTTTTCTTAGCCGCTGAACCTTCATCATCAAAGCCATAACTAGCGATTTCTTCAGTTATAGTTGGATCATAAGTAACATTTAATAATGGCGAACCATATTGATAATTACCAAACATATCTAAATTAACAAAACTAGTTCCAGCATAATTGCGCTCATCACCTAAAATTCGATCTAATTCTAAAGGATGCCCAATAGATTCATGGATTTGCAACATCATTTGATCAGGAGCTAAAACTAAATCCATATTTTCAGTTGGACAATTAGGAGCCGCTAATAATTGCAAAGCTTCATCAGCTAATTGTGTGCCTTTACCAACAAAGCCAATATGATCCAATATTTCCAAACCACCTTGTCGCCCAGATTCACCAAAGCTACGATATTGAGTATCAATACCATGATTTGCAGTAACTTGTAGGGAAGGAATCAAGTATTCTTGTTCATGTATAATTTCTCCACCAGCATTAGTTAAATATAATTGTTTAGTTTTGATAGAGTATAAATAAGCTTGCGAATCAACAATTTTATCATTTTGATGACATTGACGAGATTCTTCTAATAACAAATCCAACTTATCAGCGGTGCTAACACTATTCCACGACTTTTTAACCGTAGAATAATATTCACCCTGTGAATGTGGCATTTGAGAAAAATGAATTAAAGACTTATTACGACTAAGTTCAGCCCACTGTTGCGCCAACTTAATCGCATTACGCAAACCTTGCTCAGTTAAATCACTAGTTGCCGCATAACCTAAGCCGCCTTTATCCATGATGGTAAACATCACGCCACTATCATGACTACTAGAAGGAGCTTGAATGATATTTTGTCGTACTGAAAGTATTTCAGATTGTTCCTCTACATAACGTAAAGAACAAAACTCGACATTGGGGATAATTTTCTGAAAACGATCTTTGATGGTGTTGTACATTATTATAAAATTGTAGGTTGGGCTGACGAAAGGAAGCCCAACATGAATCGTGTATGGTGTGGAAATGTTGGGCTTCCTTTCGTCAGCCCAACCTACTTATTTGCCGTTATTTATTAAATAAACTTTGTAAATCTGTTTGAAGTAGAGATTGTAAGTTTTTTACTTGTTTTTCTTTTACTTTTAATTCTTCTTCAAGTTTATCAAGTTGAACTTGTAAAGTTTCTGCTTGACTTGCTTTTTCTTGATTTGCTTGTTCAAGTGTTTCTGCTTGATTTGCTTTTTCTTGTTCAAGTTTATCAAGTTGAACTTGTAAAGTTTCTACTTGACTTGCTTTTTCTTGATTTGCTTGTTCAAGTGTTTCTGCTTGATTTGCTTTTTCTTGTTCAAGTTTATCAAGTTGAGCTTGTAAAGTTTCTACTTGACTTGCTTTTTCTTGATTTGCTTGTTCAAGTGTTTCTGCTTGATTTGCTTTTTCTTGTTCAAGTTTTTCAAGTTGAGCTTGTAAAGTTTCTACTTTACTTGCTTTTTCTTGATTTGCTTGTTCAAGTTGAGCTTGTAAAATTTCTACTTGACTTGCTTTTTCTTGTTCAAGTTTTTCAAGTTGAACTTGTAAAGTTTCTATTTGAGTTGCTTTTTCTTGATTTGCTTGTTCAAGTTGAGCTTGTAAAGTTTCTACTTTACTTGCTTTTTCTTGTTCAAGCTTATCAAGTTGAGCTTGTAAAGTTTCTACTTGACTTGCTTTTTCTTGTTGTGTTTGTTCAAGTGTTTTTACTTGATTTTGTTTTTCTTCTAACTCTTCTCTAAGTTTATCAAGTTGAGCTTGTAAAGCTTCTACTTGATTTGCTTTTTCTTGTTCAAGTTTTTCAAGTTGAGCTTGTAAAGTTTCTACTTTACTTGTTTTTTCTTGATTTGCTTGTTCAAGTGTTTTTGCTTGATTTGCTTTTTCTTGTTCAAGTTTTTCAAGTTGAGCTTGTAAAGTTTTTGCTTGAGTTGCTTTTTCTTGTTCAAGTTTTTCAAGTTGAGCTTGTAAAGTTTCTACTTGAATTGCTTTTTCTTGATTTGCGTGTTCAAGTATTTTTACTTGTTCCTCTTTTTCTTGATTTGCTTGTTCAAGTTGAGCTTGTAAAGTTTCTACTTGACTTGCTTTTTCTTGTTCAAGTTTTTCAAGTTGAGCTTGTAAAGTTTTTGCTTGACTTGCTTTTTCTTGATTTGCTTGTTCAAGTATTTTTACTTGTTCCTCTTTTTCTTGATTTGCTTGTTCAAGTTGAGCTTGTAAAGTTTCTACTTGAGTTGCTTTTTCTTGTTCAAGTTTTTCAAGTTGAGCTTGTAAAGTTTTTGCTTGACTTGCTTTTTCTTGATTTGCTTGTTCAAGTGTTTTTGCTTGACTTGCTTTTTCTTGTTCAAGTTTTTCAAGTTGAGCTTGTAAAGTTTTTGCTTGACTTGCTTTTTCTTGTTCAAGTTTTTCAAGTTGAGCTTGTAAAGTTTCTACTTGACTTGCTTTTTCTTGTTTAAGTGTTTCAAGTTGAGCTTGTAAAGTTTCTACTTGACTTGCCTTTTCTTGATTTGCTTGTTCAAGTGTTTTTACTTGATTTTGTTTTTCTTCTAACTCTTCTGTAAGTTTATCAAGTTGAGCTTGTAAAGCTTCTACTTGATTTGCTTTTTCTTGTTCAAGCTTATCAAGTTGGGCTTGTAAAGTTTCTGCTTGACTTGTTTTTTCTTGTTCAAGTTTTTCAAGTTGGGCTTGCAAGTCTTCTGACTCGCAAGCAGTTAAAGAAAATAGTAATAGTGATAATGGCACTATTTTACAAATGGATGATTTCATATTAATGGCTCGTTTAAGTTAAAAAAAGAAATTTAATTTTGATCCTTACTTATATCTATATGTTAATAAAACAAAATATGCAAATATTGTGTCTAATTTTGTGGATGGCATTCCCAAGCAAAATTTAGGAACTATAAATCCCTTATTTTATAATCTTTTATACGAGTATGTCAAGTAAATCAATTAACTGCTTTATAAGTATGGAATTAGCTTGCAAGTAAATATATAAATAAAAATACCGGATCATTAATGTTTAAGCTTATTTTTGTTTAATTTAATTGTATAATAAGCCCTTATCATCATATATTTAACCTAACAAGGGTAACATTGTGACAGAATTTGAAGGTCAAATTTGGGTGGCTCAAGATAATGATAATGTTTATTTTATCTGCACTACTAAACGAATAAAGAAGAAAATTCAAGGTATTAATGAGAAAGGGCGCGATTTACGTTTATCTGAAGATAAATTGTTATGGCAACATCCTAGTTTAGCACATGATGTCGAAGATTGGCAACTAAAAATCAATACAATTCATACCCAAGTCAATTCATTAAGTAAGGAAATTGATATTGAATTATTATGGGAAAACGCCTTAGAATTAGAAATTTCAAAGATTAAAGATTTAGCAGATTTATATTTTGGTGGAGAAATTACTACTGAACATTTAATGGCTATTTGGCGTTGTATTGCCGAAGATCGTTTACATTTTAAACGTCGTAGTAAAGATTGGGAACCGCGTTCAGCAGAACAAGTTCAAGAGTTAAAACAACAACGTGAACGTGAACAAGCGCGAATTCGTGCCATAAATTTAGCCAAAGATTGGTTACAAAAAATGGTTAGAATTCCATTGCCAATTTTTTTAAATTTATCCAGTCAGGAAGCTGAAAATTTTCAACCAGTATCTATATCTGAAGATATTTTGCCGTTTGTAGAACGTTTAGAAGCTTGGTTACGAGGTGATATTGATAAAGAAGTCGATGATTTAATTCGTCCTACTGCTGCAACAGCCAAGCTTAGTGAACGCGAATTAGTGTTTGAAATCTTACAAAAGATTGGGCGTTTGCCAATAGATGCTGATCGTGATGTGATCTTAGCTGGTTTAAAACCTGAATTTTCTAGTGCTATTAATGCAGCCGCTGAAGCTTTGAAAACAGCCCTTCCATCTAGTGATCAATCAATTACCGAAGTGTCATTTAGTATTGATGATGAAGATACTCGTGAAGTTGATGATGCTTTAGCTATTGAACGCGATGGTTCAAATTGGAAAATTACTATTGCAATTGCGGATCCAGCAAACCTTATTAAGCTAGATGATAACTTAGATAAGGAGGCTATGCGCCGTGGTACTACTGTTTATTTGCCTACGCAAAATATTTTAATGTTACCGTCATCTATTTCTTGCGATATTGCTAGTTTAACTGCTGGAGAAGTTCGTTCATCTATTATAATTAGAGTATGGTTGGATGATCAAGCTGAAATCACTAATAGTACAATTAGTCGAGAAGCAACTAAGGTATTAAAACGTATAGATTATACTGAGGCTGATAAATTAATAGCAGATTCTGAAGATCAAATGGCTGATGATTTACGTAATTTGTTAGATTGTGCTAAAAAGTTACAGAATAAGCGTATAGATAATGGTGCATTTAATTTACAGCGTCAAGAATATAAAATTAGCGTTGAAAATAACCAAATTAAAGTGGCAATGATTGAACGGGATTCAGCAAGTCGCACCATAGTTTCAGAAATGATGGTATTAACTAATCATGTAGCGGCTAAATATGCGGATACGCATCAAGTGCCTTTAATATATCGTGTTCAAGCGCCGCCATTAGAACCAATTAGTAAAGAAATGATGACTGATCCTTTGGGTTTTCATAAGGTTCGTAAATTCTTAGGGCGTTCTTCATTATCCTTACAAGCTGGGCGACATAGTGGTTTAGGTTTATCTATGTACACTCAATTCACATCGCCTTTACGCCGCTTTGCAGATTTGGTGATGCAGCGACAATTAATCGCACATATTTCTGGTGAAGAATTACCTTATAATGAAGAAGAATTATTTAAAGTTTTAGAAACCGCCGAACGAACAGCACGCGAATCTCGTAGTTTAGAAGGTGAAGCCAAAAAACGTTTGTTAATGCAATATTTAAAACAAGATTGGGGTTCTAAGCCTATCGAAGTATTTATCATAACAGAAGTTAAAGGTGGTTATAAAGTTGAAATGCAGCCTTGGGGTGCAGACGCTTATTTAGCAACTTCTAGTAGTTTTAAAATGGGTGATAGTGTAACTACATATGCTGAAAGAATTCGAGTAAAAGCTGGTTCAATTCGTTTAAAATTATTAAAATAATACATGAAAGCAGTATTTGTTGAATCATCAATATTTTATTTTGTGGAGACTTGGGTTAATGAGCAAACGTAATTTATTCGATGAATTAAGCTCAGCATTGTCTGAAGCTCGTCAACATGATCAAGGTAAAATAAGTCTTAAAACATCTCAGTTTAAGAAACCTAATGAATTGTCTATTTCACCTAATGAAATAGTAAGCATTCGAGAACGTTTTAATATGTCAAGGGGTGTATTTGCAAATTATTTTCATACCTCAAATAATACTCTGGAAAACTGGGAACAAGGGCATAGTGTACCAAACAATCAAGCTGTGACTTTGTTGCGCTTAGTAGAACAACACCCAGAAATATTGAATTATATAGCAGAATTATAACTATTATTAAGAATAATACTATGCAAAGAAATTTTATTCCATTAAATATTGCGGTAATGACCATTTCAGATAGCCGCACTGAAGATAATGATAAATCAGGTAATTCCTTAGTTGAAAATTTAACAGCCGCTGGGCATAATCGCGCTGATAAGTTAATAGTTCCTGATGATATTTATCAAATGCGAGCAGCAGTATCAGCTTGGATTGCTAATCCAGATATTAATGCCATTATTACTACTGGTGGTACAGGTGTAACCGGCAGAGATAGCACTCCTGAAGCCATGAAGCCGCTATTCGATAAAGAAATTGAAGGTTTTGGTGAACTATTTCGTGCAATTTCTTATGAGGAAATTAATACCTCAACCTTGCAATCTCGTGCTTTAGCAGGTGTAGCAAATGCTACTTATATATTTTGCTTACCCGGTTCATCTGGAGCTTGCAAAACTGGTTGGGAAAAAATCATTCAATTTCAATTAGATTATCGCACACGCCCTTGTAACTTAGTAGAATTAATGCCGCGTTTATTAGAAAAATAATGCCTCAACTTTTAACTTTATCCAGAGCTGCGCGTTTAGTAGGTGTGACGCGCGGCGCGATTCAAAAAAAAATTCAAAACGGTGAATTATCTACATTTGAGGGGCAATTAAAAGTCACAGAATTATTGCGTGCTTATCCAGAAACTCAAATAGACGATACTCACATGTTAGAGCGGGTTAAACAAATTAAAACCGCTGCTACATTTACACGCCCACGAGATCATGAATCTGCTTTACCAAGTACAGATGTATTAATAGCTCGCCTAATTAAATTGGGTAAAGAATTAATAGAAGTAAAATCAGCATTTAAAAGGCAAAATGAATTACTTAAAACTACCAGCAATAAACTAGCCGAATTAGAGGATGATAGTTTACATCAATGGTTAAAAGCTGAAATACAGCAACATCCAAAATTAGATCCAGCGGCTCAATTATTAGCCAATGATACTGTATTAGGTATAATAGCCGCTCAAGTAAAAATAATTCCAAGTGGGCATGAATTTTTTGTTGAAGGTAAAGATTCGATTTTACAAGCGGCACTACGAGCCGGATTAGCTATCAATTACGGCTGTGAAAGTGGTAATTGTGGAGCTTGTAAAGCCAGAATAGTTTCAGGAGAAGTACAAGCAATTCGTAACTATGATTATGTTTTTACCGATTTAGAAAAACAGATGAATTATCAGCTATTATGCAGTTGTACCGCAATAACTGATTTAACCATAGAAGCGGCTGAAGCTCATAATCCTGAAGATATTCCATTACAACAAATTGATACTAAAGTCAAAAAGCTTGCACAATTAAATGATGAATTATTATTATTGCGTCTGCAAACACCGCGCACTAATACTCTACGTTTTTTAGCAGGGCAATATGCAACATTGCAATTTGATAATACTGAAATTCAAGCTTTTATTGCAAGTTGCCCTTGCGATGGGCGTAATTTAGAATTTCATTTAAATTCCAAATATAATAAATTTTTTGATCTTAATCAAACAGTTAAATTAGAAGGTCCACATGGTGATTTTGTTCTACAAGAAAATTCAAAACGCCCAACATTATTTATTACTGATGATCAAGGATTTCCACCAATAAAAAGTCTGATTGAACATGTGATCGCCTCAGACAATGAAATTATCAATCATTTATATTGGATCAGTCAGGAAAAAATAGAACATTATCAACATAATTTATGCCGCTCTTGGGTAGATGCCTTAGATGATTTTAAATATACGGCTACAGAAACAATTAATCAAGTAGTGACAGATTATCCAGATTTAAGTAACTTTGAAGTTTATATAGCAGGCTCTGAAAATTTAATTTCAGCAGCAGCTAAAGTATTAACAAACAAATATCATATTGCAAAATTAAGAGGAAACAAATAATGGGAATGGAAGATCAAGACGGAGTTATTTGGTTTGACGGAAAAATGGTAGATTGGCGTGATGCAAAAGTACACGTTTTAACACATACCTTACATTATGGAATGGGAGTATTTGAAGGAATTCGCGCTTATGAAACCGAACAGGGAGCAGCAATTTTCCGTTTACAAGAACATACACGCCGCCTATTTGATTCAGCACATATATTAAATATGTCTATTCCTTACGATCAAGACACTATCAATGAAGCTATTATTGCATCAATTCGCGACAATAATTTAGAAAGTGGCTATATTCGCCCACTATGTTTTTATGGTTCAGAAGGTATGGGCTTACATACAGATGCTTTAAAGGTTCATGTAAGCATTGCAGCTTGGTCTTGGGGAAGTTATTTAGGAGCAGAAGGATTAGAAAAAGGCATTCGCATCCGAACATCCTCCTATACACGCCACCATGTAAACATAACCATGTGTAAAGCCAAAGCAGTAGGCAACTATATGAACTCGCTATTAGCGGTACAAGAAGCGGCAAGTTGTGGCTACGACGAAGCTCTATTATTAGACACAGAAGGCTATGTAGCAGAAGGCAGCGGAGAAAATATATTCATAGTACGAGATGGAATTATATATACACCAGAAATAACATCAGCACTAAATGGAATTACCAGAGACACGATTTTTAACTTAGCAAAAGACTTAGGATTAACTATATGTGAAAAACGCATAAGTCGCGACGAAGTATATATAGCAGACGAAGCATTTTTCACAGGCACAGCGGCAGAAGTAACTCCAGTTAGAGAACTAGATAACCGCACAATAGGCGATGGAAAAAGAGGACCAATAACCGAACGCCTGCAAAGCTTATACTTTGACGTAGTTCATGGGCGTAATGACAAGTATAAACTTTGGTTGACATTGGTTAAATAATAAAAATGTATTGGAGTACAAAGCGTAGCTTTGTTGTACTCCAATTTTTATAAAAATCAATTTACTTTGGACGTTTTCCTCTTTCTAATCCCTGCTTAACCAAGCGTGCAGGATAATACTCCGTTATCAAAGCAATTCGTTGATACGCCTCAAAATACCACCCTCCTTGTTTTGCTAACCAAGCCGCCAGCAAAGTTTTTTTAGATAATGCGGATAAATTGCTCCGTTCAATGGCTTGTGCTTCTGGATGTTGGAATAAAGGCGGAACGTCGGTAACGGCAGTAAATTTACCGATGACTTTTTTACCTTGCGCATCACTGACTACAACTTTATAACATCCTGCTGTAATAAATTGTTTTTTCAAGGTAATTTTTGTATTGACAATATTATTCTCATTCCACCAAGTTTTAGCTCCAATTTTAGACACTTGTACTCGATATGGCGGTTTACCACCATACCAAGCTAAGTGTAATCTCCGCTCACCGGCTATTAATTTGGCATTATTCCGTTTAAATAAACGCATGAATATTGGGCGGGTAGTGGCTTCGTTGCCCTGTATATGGAATTCCACCGTTTGAATATCGTTTTTCCACAAGCGATTAAACCATTTATATAAGTTATTCATAATATTAGTTACCATATTAGGGGAATAACTTGCGGTTATGGTGTATGCTTGTTTCTGAGTGTCGGCGTATTTCAGGGTTTTAAAGTTTCCATCATCTAAGGCTAGGGTGATGAAATTTTCCTTGTCACGAAACTGCTCAAATTTATGAGTAGGCTTGCGAATGGTGATTTTATCACCGACTTGTAATGGCATAAAGGGGGCAATCTTTTTAAGTTTTTTGGCTTGACGCTCAATGTGAAACGCAGAAGGAAGACCATTGAGCGTTTCAATATAAGCGGCGTTTACCTCGATTGAAATTAGCAAAACTACATAGGCTATAACATATTTTAATATTGACATAATTTTCTCCAAAAAATTGGTCTCTACATTTACAATGGTAATAACTGCATAAGAACAGATAATGGTAACATAAAATCTAACCAGATACCATAATGAAATAAAAAAATGCTACTAAGTATCAAAACGACAAAGATTAATATAAATGGAATAATAAGACCTCTCCCATAACCAAACCGTGCCAAGACTAAGCAACTTAACACTAGCAAAGCGAAATAAATTAATATTTTTAACCAATTAGGTAATGGTTGAAGTTCTCCATATTCTAATAAAGTATGAATGGCGTTAATAATTATCAGAGCACCGGGCATTTCATCCAAGGGTGTTAAATGGATATCATGCCCTCCACTATAACTGCCTCCAATAACAACAATGCTATTTTTGAGAGCTTCTAAATTAGCAGTTAGGGGTAATTTTGCAAATTCTTTCGCAGGAAAAATGCTAATAATTGTTTTACCAGTTTTATCTTTCAAAGAATATTTTATGTTCTTATTATTGTGAATTTTCCACGGAATACTAAACATAATTCGTTGCTGAATACCATGCTGTCCAGTGTTTACAGTGAGTTTACCAATCTTAATATTTTCTGGTGGCAAGTGTTTTGTTGCTGTACCAAAACAGTCTTGAGGCTGAAAATATTGCAATTCTTGTTTCAAACCGGCTGTTTGATGCTTAATACCATTGCGAATTAATCCGGCTGCTAATAATTGAATAGATGGAATAACTGTCGGTTGTTGAACGGAGCAAGCAGGTTGCCATAAGCTCCAATGCCGTATAGTATCTTCATCACGAAAAAATAATGTTGAAGCCCATTGTACATAAGGTTTCGATTTGTTAACCGCCTCATCTAAAAAGCTGGGGCGAGTGTTGTGGATAGATGAAGAACTTGATTTTAAAGTTCGAGCTAGAATAATAGGTGGACATGGTTTATGTAAACAAGCAGCTTTATAAGCACTCAAATAATCAAATAAAGCTTGATCATAAGGATGATGTTTTAAGCCTTTTGTATATTTTTCCAAGCCGTCCATAGGTGTTTTTCTACTTAAATCAATATCAACTATCACTAAACGCGCTTCAGCATTAACTGCGGAAGTAATTAAATTCAGCACACGATCACGTGGTGTAAACATAGGCTCATTCCATGCTTGATGGGTATTATCATCAATATCTAACAACACAAAAGATGGAATAGTTGGATTGGAAGGAATCATTTCCTGCCGAATCTGCATTAATGTGTCGATGCCTTCATTTTCTATTCCCTTAAAAATAGCTGTATTACGAAAAAAGAATACTAATAAAAAAATGCCTAAGCCTACCAGCATATAAATCATGAAACGGCGAATATAAGAATCTTGGGGCTTAAGCCATAATTTATTTAGGCTATACAACCACAGAAACCTTATATTTTTTGGCTGTATGCGATACATAATCCAATTCCATATTCTTTTAAAACCCCACACAAAAAGAAATATTAAAATAATTAATTTGAAAAAATTTGACATATTTTTATTTATCTTGATAAATTATGTTAATTTTAATTTCCATCCCCAAACACCACAAACGGTGCCCAAAAGTAAGGGTGCTGGTACATATCCCTATCTTCATCTGCCATTAAATCCAACTTACTTTGCCGTAACGCTTGTGCTAAGGATTTGCCGGCTTGGAGATATTTGAATAAATTTATGCTTAATGCTTTGGTGGATCTTGATTCTACTGACCATAATGATACGGAGACTGCGGGTGTACCAGCATACATAAAGGCACGAGTTAAGCCACGTACACCTTCGCCTCTGATATTTTTACCACGCCCCGTGTTGCAAGCCGATAACATCACGAAGTCGGCATTCATGTCTAAAGCAAAGGCATCTGCCATTGTCAAATAGCCTTCAGTGTCTGGATTGGATAACACTATAGCCGGTTGGTTGATGTGAGTTATTTCATTGGGCAATACCGCATGAGCGGCAAATAACACGTATTGATAGTCGTCTAAGCGTTTATTGTTACTAAACTTAAATACATTACTGCGAGAAGCCTTGTCACGCAATTGCAACGGTTTAGTATTTAAGGGTGCTTGGAGCAATTGTTGAATTTCTTGGGCTTGTTTTCCGGTTTCGGGCAATTTTTTAAAACAGCCTTCAGTTTCGCTACCAGCTAATTTTAAATATGCTTGAGTTCGTGCGGCTTGAATCGCTTGTGTGGCATCCGCAGATTTTAAAGAACAAGTTTGAGGATATATTGGATCAGCAAACGCCAAAAATGGATAACGATCACTTTTTTTGCGTTCTGTATCGCGTATGGTTTTGAGCAGCGACGCGGAAGACAAATAAGCAATGGGATAATCTTGGATAAAATAATGGGGCCTTTTGTGTTGATCTGGATTATGAGTATCCAAAGCACCAAACGGTAAACCATAAAGTGGTCCGGTAGGTACGATGTATAAGGTGCGAGCGTCTTTGAGTAAGGTTTTCGCTTTTTCAGGAATAAGTAGTCGGTACAAGTCATAACTGGCTTGATGTATGGCAGGTAAGTTCTCTTCTGCTAAATCAGATATTTCCCAATATGGCAAGGTTTTAATAGCTTCAATCAAACTGTTAGGACCGGCTAGGAAAGCCTTGACTTTGGCTTTAAGTTCTTCTTCGCTTAGCTCTAGGGTGAACATTTGAAATTGGTGTTTGTTGATAATCCATAAATCAGTGGTTTCTTTCCTTACATTATATATTAGCAAAAATTCATTAGCTTGTAAAACACCATTTTGTAAGCTTTTCAAAGCTACTGGTTTAGGGTATTTTAGGGCGTAATAAGCAGGATAATTTTTTTGTAGTTCTTTTTCAAAAATTGCTTGTTTAACTTGCAAATTTTTAAGTTTATGGTAATGTGGTTTAGAGTCTTTACCTTGATTCAAAGCTTCTGTGTAATTTTTGCGAGTCTCTGCAATTTGTCGCGTCAGATATCTATCTTTTTCTGAAGTTTCCTTTGGTACACCTGCAAATCGCCATGCGCCACTTTGACCTATTTCTTCTAAAGACACGCGCCCTTGTTTGCGTTCAAAGATTTCTATGGCTTTACGGTCATAGCCTTTTGTCGGGTCGTTGAGGTGGAGAGATTGCAACAGGGCAATAAATTCATCATAGATATGTAATTTATTTTGTTGAAAATATAGCTGGTGTTCTTTTTCTTTCAATCTGTAACGTAATTTTTCTAAATTATCAATTGCTTGTTCATAATGTTGAATCGCAGATTCATATTTTTTAAAAAAAGCCTTTACATAACCTATCCTAGCCATAGTCATAATTTGACCAATTTTATCAGCGATTTCCCCCTGTATTGTTAAAGCTTCTTCAAAATAGGTTAAAGAGGTTCGATATCTACTTTGAGCCAGAAAAAAAAGACCCATCTTAAATAGAATTCTTGATATGAGATATTTATCATTGGCTTCTTTTGCAAAAGCTAAAGATTCTTCAAGGGATTTTAATGCTTCTTCTGTTTGATCGACATACTCAAATAAATTAGGGGAACGTTCTAATTCAAATTTTACCATAACAATATTAATATTTGTCTTTTCTACTCCAGATCTATCACCAATGTCATTAAAAATTGTTAAGGCTTGCTTATAATATTCTAAGGATTTTTTTCTTTTTCCAAGTTTATGATATGCTGTACCAATATTATTGAAATCATAGCCCATCCCATGTTTGTCAGCAATATTTTGATGAATAGTTAAGGCTTGTTTAAAATATTTTATTGATTTTTGATATTGTCCAATATGTCCGTAAACTACACCAATATCTGTCAGGTTATTGCTTTCCTCTTGTTTATTTTTTATTGTGCGGCAAAGAGTTAATGACTGCTGATAATATTCTAATGCTTTTGCATATTGTCCAACGCGATCATAGTTTGTAGCAATACTGTTAAGTATATAAGCTTGTCTACTTTTGTTCCCTAAGTTTTGGTAAATGGCAAGAGCTTGTTGATAATGATCTGAAGATTTTTGGTATTGATAAAGGTTTTCATATACAAGACCAATATTGTAAATAACTGCACTTTCTCCACGCTGATCATTAATTTCACGAAAAATTACTAGTGCTTGCTGATAATGTTCCAATGCTTTTTGATATTGCTTAAAAATTTGATACACATGACCAAGATTGATAAGAAACTGGCTTATGTAATATTTATCATTCGATATAGAGGCTTGTTGTAAACCATTTTTTAATTTTTTCAATGCTGTAACATAATTGGCAGCGTGATATGCTTGTTCAATTTCTTTCTCTAAACGTTCTAGAAGAGTCATTTGATCAATTTTTTTTATATTTGCTAAGTTGATACCAATTTGCCCCCCTTGTAATACTACCACTTTTATAATTTCAGCACGGAAAAATTGCAATTCTATCTGTGGTTTAGCAGCATTAGCTTGTATTGTGCTAAACAGTTGCGCAGCTGACTTTACTGGTTGTCCATTATAGGCAATGATAATATCACCACGTAGCAATCCTTTTTTCTTAGCTTGAGAGCCTGGTGCTATAGCCAACACCAAAACACCTTGCGCCCCGGCAAATAATTCAGACTTGGTTTCCCGTAATTGCAGGGCATACTGTATTAAAGTAGCGTCATCTATATCATTGGGCGAAACTTCTTCCGCTCTTAGACCTACTAGCGATGATGTAACTAGCAGTAAGGCTAGTGTGATGGTTTTGAGCATGTTCATATTATTTTCCTTTATTTTAACACTGGTTGCTAATCAAAGAATACGTCTGTTAAATTATATAAAATATATATAAAGCTATTGATGATTATATGGCTTAATCATCATTATATTTTCAATATGTTAATTCTTTATCTAAATTAATAAAAATTGTTATTCAATTGAAATTAAAGTATAAGATTGATCTTAATAATGGAGATATTAGCCGAAATTAAACATATTGCTAATATGGACATATTACGCCATAATTCAGTAATTAGCAAGTTATTTAACTATAAGTACAGCCTCAGCTTATACTAGTAATGGTTATTATGATACCATGAAATATACTTATCAATACTTAATCAAAAATTATCAAGAATTCGTTCAAAGTGATACACAGTCACAAAACCAAGCAATTTACAAAGCTTTGCTTTGAACTCCAAAAAGCATTAAAACTTATGCTTGAGTACTTACTTATATTTATGGTATCATTGAAATACAAACGATGTCGTTTATTTTTAAGGATAAAATAATGATTTTAAACAGAAAGCAAGTAGAAAAAGAAATAACTAATTATAGTTTTAGTGATTATTTTAAATCAAATATTCATACAGAGAGTTTAATTGAGGTATTTGATTACAAGCATAAAAGAGAATTTGTTAAATATAATTTAAAACTTGATGAAAATTTAGATATAGAAGACTTAAAAAAAACCATTAAGCAAGCATCAAAGTTTTCAAAATTTGAAACTGAAATGTCAAGAAGAGAATTTATAGTTTCACCTATTTTATTTAAATTATCTTATTTAATAGATATTCAAGTTCATTCTGAAGAGAATATTTATTATAGCGAAAATTTAAGGGGAAAACTCGACTATTTAATTGAAGCTAAAACCCAATTTATTATTATTGAAGCTAAAAATAACGATTTAGAAGTTGGTGGTTTTAAACAATTAACAATGGAACTAATAGCTTTAGATAAAATTATCGAAAATAATAATGAATTCTTGTATGGTGCTGTAACTATGGGAACAGAATGGGGATTTCTAATCTTAGATAGAAAAAATAAAATAATTATAAGAGACTTAACAAAATATATCGTTCCCGATAGATTAAATGAAATAATAACTATTTTATTAAATATGTTAGAAAATAATAAAATTTATATTTAAGTGTTTCCAGAACTGTGTAATTAAAAATAATGAATATTCCAGAAATTGAGTTTCATTATGATATGAGAAGAATTTAGGGTTATTTTGCAATTACCAAAGCTTTCAAAATTATCTTGTACCTAGAATGTATAAGCTATACATTCTAGATTTTTAATCTATTCTTTTTGCTTTAATATACTTTCAGCTTTAGCACCTAAATATACATAAATTCCCAATCCCACAAGTAAACCTACTGCTGCAAACATCATCCAGACAGCAGGAATTATCGCATTATGGGAATCACTCATAGCCGCTTTAAACATCGTTAGTAAACTTTCAATCGAAACAGCAATTAGAATTGCCGCTATAAAACGTGTTATTGTGCGGCGCGTTGAACTATGCCTAAATATATCCTTGTGCATCAGCACTTCTTCTTCCAGAATGGTTTTACCTAGATCAAATACTGCTAAGGCTAAGGTTAAAAATATAATGACATGAAATGGTTTTAGATAATTTGACTCATTAGTAGAAATTATGATTTCCCAAATTTCATGAAAGGCTGAAAATAATAAAAGCAGTACAACTCCAAACAGTCCAAAGCTAATGACTGTATAAATCAATTTAAAAAATGGATGAAAACGAAGTCTTAGACTATCTCCCATTAAAAATTCTATAACTTCATTCAGATCAAAATCTACTACTAAATAATCTCCTGAACATTCCTCTGTTTTACCAGTACAACGCACAATGGCGGAAATACAAAGATTACGACTAGCATTTGATAGATAAGGTTTACTAATAAGCGCGGATTCATCTGACTTAATAGCCATTTGATAGTAAGGGCGCAGACTACGATCAGTACCTTTACTTTTTCTACCACGCAGAGATTTTCCTTGATTATCAATATTTTCACTGGTTTGAAGACCTTGATTGTCTAAGGTATAAATGACATCAACAAAAGGATATTTTTGTTCAATAGATGTAATTACTTTAGGTAATTTAGTCTCATCTGTAAAGATTTTAGTTTCAGCAATGCCAGTAATAATTGAAATTAGTAATTCTTCAATATCATTTTGTAATTCATGATAGCGTTCAATAACGCCAATATAAGACATTTTTGCCATAGTTGTACCTTTTTTTATAAGAATAGTAATATAGTATATATATCATATATGTAGTTATGATGACAGAAAGCTATAAAATGTACTCAATATCAGTTGTTATATTATTTCCTCTAGCAGCTTTTTGGTATTTACATATTGTTGTTCAAAAAAGTTTTTTAGACTTTCAAAGGCTGAATTTTCAATAACTAATTCTGTTGTTTTTTGATTCAAAATCGGTGCTGATAAATCATATTTTGACAAAGCTTGCAAATAGTCTTCTCTGTTTTTATTGTTTACGACTATGGGAAGAAAGCCGTTTTTGAGTAATGGAATGTTTGCTAGCAAGCGAGCCATTCTACCATTTCCATCGAAAAAAGGATGAATCGAAGTGAAAGCTAAGTGCAATTTGGTATAAGTATGAATAGCTTGTTGTTCATTGATTAAATTTGAATTGTTTTGTTGTCATATTAAAATTATACAATAATTACTGTTATAATTGAACTTTTTATGCTAAAAAATGCTAAAATAGTCTGATTGTTAAAAGAGGGTATCTAAAAATGTCAATACAACTTACAATAGATTTACCTGAAGAAGTTTTTCCTATTTTGCGTACCAATCCAAATAATTTCATTAAAGAAATGCGTCTAGCAGCGGCAGTAAAATGGTTTGAGATAGGCAAAATTTCTCAAGCTAAAGCAGCAGAATTGGCAGGTATTAGTCGCCAAGAATTTATTGATTCATTATCAAATTTTCAAGTTTCGCCTATTCAGATGACACCAAAAGAATTAGCAGCGGAATTTTTAGAAGATGACTAGATGTTGGGTGATAGATACTTCTCCGCTAATTTTACTTTCCAAAATTGGACAAGTTGAATTATTACATGAATTATCTGATGAAATGGTGATTCCTGCTGGTGTTGCCCAAGAAATTCTACAAGGTGCAAAAAATGATGTCGCTAGACGTTGGTTAGAACATCAAGGCAAAAACTGGGTGCAAGATATTGGCAAAATTCATTCAACAATATCAGTATGGGGTTTAGGCTTAGGAGAAAGTGAAGTATTCTCGTATATAAAAACTCATCCTAATTATATTGCCATTGTAGATGATAGAGCCGCTAGAAACTGTGCTTGCACTTTAAAAATCAAAGTTAGAGGCACTTTAGGAGTTCTTCTATTAGCAAAAAAAATGGGAAAAATTGCACAATTAAAACCATTAGTCATAAAGTTACAGGATGTTGGTTTGCGTATTAATAGTAGATTAATCAATGAAGCTTTAAAATTATCAGGAGAACAAGATTAACTTAGCTTACTTCCTTTAAATTCTCTGAAAACCACAACAATATTATAAGCCTTTTTATGCTAAAAAATGCTAAAATAGTCTGATTAAAATTCATTGGAAATTATGATGACTGAAAGTACTTACGATTCAAGTAATATCAAAGTTTTAAAAGGTTTAGATGCGGTTAGAAAACGACCGGGTATGTATATTGGTGATACTGATGATGGTACCGGTTTACATCATATGGTTTTTGAAGCCGTTGATAATGCTATTGATGAAGCATTAGCTGGCTATTGTTCAGAAATTAAAGTGCAACTGTATCTTGATGGTTCTGTGAGTGTTAGCGATAATGGGCGCGGTATTCCTGTTGATATTCATAAGGAAGAAGGTTGTTCAGCCGCTGAAGTTATTATGACTGTTCTTCATGCTGGTGGTAAGTTTGATGATAATTCTTATAAAGTATCTGGTGGTTTACATGGCGTTGGGGTTTCGGTAGTAAATGCTTTATCAGAGGAATTGCATCTTACTATTTGTCGAGAAGGTAAAATTCATGAACAGTCTTATGAAGAAGGGGAACCGCTTGCACCATTAGCTGTCACTGGTGAAACTGAGAATAGCGGTACAGAGATTCGGTTTAAACCCAGCACTAAAACTTTTACTAATATAGAATTTCATTATGAGATTCTCGCTAATCGTTTGCGTGAATTATCGTTTTTAAATGCTGGTGTCAGAATCCGTTTAGTTGATGAACGTTCTGAAAAAGATGAAGTTTTTGAAAATGAAGGTGGTATTCGTTCTTTTATTGAATTACTGCATCGCAATAAAACTGGATTACATCAATCTATTATCTATATAAACAGCGAAAAGAATAATATTAAAATTGAAGTTGCGATGCAATGGAATGATTCTTATCATGAACATATTTATTGTTTTACTAATAATATTCCTCAGCGCGATGGTGGAACTCATTTATCTGGAATTCGTGGTGCCTTAACTCGTACTTTTAATAATTATTTAGAACGCGAAGGATTTTTACAAAAAGCTAAAGTTTCACCATCAGGTGATGATGTTCGTGAAGGTTTAACGGCAGTATTATCTGTCAAAATGTACGAACCAAAATTTTCATCTCAATCAAAACATAAATTAGTTTCAAGTGAAGTAAAATCGGCAGTAGAAGCAATAGTAGCGGAAAAAATAGAAGAATTTTTATTAGAAAATCCCAGCGAAGCTAAAACTATAGCTAGTAAAATTATTGATGCCAGCCGTGCTAGAGACGCTGCCCGCAAAGCTCGTGAAATGACACGGCGTAAAAGTGTGCTTGATATTGCAGGCTTACCGGGTAAATTGGCTGATTGCCAAGAAAAAGATCCGTCTTTGTCGGAATTGTTCTTGGTTGAAGGGGATAGTGCCGGGGGGAGTGCCAAGCAAGGGCGTGATAGAAAATCCCAAGCCATCTTACCTTTAAAGGGTAAAATTCTAAATGTTGAGAAAGCTCGTTTTGATAAAATGTTGGCTTCTGTTGAAGTTGGTACCCTTATTACAGCTTTAGGTTGTGGAATTGGTAATGAGGAATATAATATTGACAAGTTGCGTTATCATCATATTATTATTATGACTGATGCTGATGTTGATGGGCAGCATATTAGAACTTTGCTTTTAACCTTTTTTTATCGACAATTGCCTGAACTTATTGAGCGTGGTTATGTTTATATTGCTCAGCCGCCTTTATATAAAGTTGCTAAGGGTAAGCAAGCGCGATATGTCAAAGATGATGCTGCACTTAATGATCATTTGATGTCTCTGGCTTTGCAAAATTCTCAATTATTTGTTAGTTCTGACGCTGTAGCTTTAGAAGGTGAGGGATTAGAAACTCTGTTTCGAGAATATCTGCAAGTCATGAAAATGATTGAACGCTTTTCGCGTCAAGTGCCAGCGGCTGTTTTAGAAGCTATGATTTATTTGCCGCCGCTAAGTTCTGATATTAAACAATGGTTTGAAGATTTAGAAAAACAATTAGATTCTCAGTCTTATAAAGTTAATTTATTAACATCTACTGAAGAAGAATTTGCTGCAAATATTATTTCAACTACCTATAGTGTTGAAACTATTTATCCTATAACTCAGCGTTTTTTCAAAAGTTCTGAATATACTTCCTTAGTAAATTTAGGGGAAAAACTTAAGGATTTATTGAAAGCAGATGCTTATGTGCAACGCGGTGAGAAAAAACAGCCTGTAAGCAATTTCAATCAAGTCATAGAATGGCTGATGAAAGAAGCTAAACGTGGTTTACATATTCAACGCTATAAAGGTTTAGGTGAAATGAACCCTGACCAATTATGGGAAACTACTATGAATGCTGAAACTAGAAATTTATTACAAGTTCGTATTGAAGATGCAGTTTCTTGTGATGAAGTGTTCACAACTCTAATGGGTGATCAAGTCGAACCACGTCGTGATTTTATTGAAAAAAATGCCTTGTCAGTTGTTAATTTAGACGCTTAATCTATCAAACCTGACAGGTTTTATCGTTCCCACGTGGGAACGATGTGAAATTTAAACCATTGCAGCCTGAACAAAACTCAAAAACAAAGGATGCCCATCACGAGGCGTCGAAGTAAATTCAGGATGAAATTGGCAGCCTATAAACCAAGGATGATCTTTAAGTTCTATAACCTCTGCCAACTTACCATCCGCTGACATTCCGGCAAATATTAAGCCTGAATCTTGTAATTGCTTCATATAATTGTTATTAAATTCATAACGATGGCGATGGCGTTCACGGATTTGTGCTTTCTCATATATTTTGTAAGTCTTACTTTCACTATCTAAGTTACAAAATTGCCCACCTAAACGCATAGTTCCACCTTTATCAGATTGCTCATCCCGCTGCTCGGTTTCACCAGTTTCTGTTTGCCATTCAGCAATTAATCCAATTACCGGATTAGTAGTATTAGGATTAAATTCAGTACTATGCGCATCAGTTAAACCAATTGAACGGGCAAATTCTATCACCGCTACTTGCATCCCTAAACATATTCCTAAATATGGAACCTTATTTTCTCGCGCAAATCGCGCTGCATGAATTTTACCCTCAATACCGCGCTTACCAAAACCACCGGGCACTAATATCGCATCAACTTTTGCCAGAGCTTGTTCTTCAATTTGTTCTGAATCAAAATAAATAATTTCAACTTTTGTATGTAAATGTATTCCTGCATGGATTAATGCCTCATTGATTGACTTATAAGCATCAGTTAATTCAACATATTTTCCTACCATGCCAATTTTAACGCTACCCTTAGCCTGATCCATAGCCGCCAATACAGAATTCCATTCCGACAAATCAGCAGGGGCTGTATTCAATTTCAATTTATCACAAACTATTTGATCCAAACCCTCCTTATGTAACAATAAAGGAACTCTATAAATAGAATCTGCATCAACTACTGGAATCACAGCCTCTTTATCAACACTAGTAAATAAAGCGATTTTCTCGCGTTCACCATTAGGTATTTCACGACTAGAACGACACAATAAAATATCAGGTTGAATACCAATAGAACGTAATTCTTTAACAGAATGTTGAGTAGGCTTAGTTTTAAGTTCACCTACAGATGGAATATAAGGCAACAAAGTTAAATGAATAAACAACGCCCGCTCATGCCCCAACTCCCTACCAAGTTGACGAATAGCCTCTAAAAAAGGCAAGGATTCAATATCACCTACAGTTCCGCCAATTTCTATCATAGCGACATCATAACCATCAGCACTATTGACAATTGACTGCTTAATTTCATCAGTAATATGAGGGATAACCTGAACAGTGCCGCCTAAATAATCACCACGTCGCTCCTTACGAATAACATTTTCATAAATACGCCCAGTGGTAAAATTATTTGTTTGCGTCATTGTTGTACGCACAAAACGCTCATAATGGCCTAAATCTAAATCAGTTTCTGCGCCATCATCAGTAACAAAAACTTCACCATGTTGAAATGGACTCATAGTGCCCGGATCAACATTAATATAAGGATCTAATTTAATTAAAGTCACTTTAAGCTGGCGTGCTTCAAGAATTGCCGCCAAAGAAGCAGATGAAATGCCCTTACCTAATGAAGATACAACTCCACCAGTAATAAAAATAAATCGTGTCATGAATAAAAAAATTGAATTATGTTTAGAAAAGATTTGTCAACAAGGATGTCAACATGTCAACCAAGTGATCAAACAACTAGAAGAAAATGATAAGATTCCAGAATTCAATCCATCTGAAAGTCAAAAGATTTTACGAGAATTGAAAGAAATTATGAATTGTTATAAATAAAGCCCCCCTAACCCCCTAAAGGGGGGAATGTATTTGGTAATCTTCCCCCTTTAGGGGGTTAGGGGGCTTATCACAACATTAAGAATTAGGTATTTCAACCTTTTCCCCTAAAAATTTAGGCTTAGTTTTTAAAACATATAAATCTAAAATTGCTTTAAAACGAGCGAAATATTCACGCAATACTATCTTTTTACCTTCACTAAATGTAAGATCTCTGGCATTAAAACCAATCGCTTTAATTCCATAATAATCACTTATAAATATTGCTCTTTTATTATGAAAAGCTTGAGATACAATTATAATATCATCTTGCGAGAAAATTTCCTTACAACGTACAATAGAATCTAAGGTACGAAAACCAGCATAGTCTAAACTTATTGCCTCTTTAGGAATTCCTTGTTCCATCAAAGACTTTTGCATATCTACAGGTTCATTGTGGTAAACAGTACGATTATCACCGCTAGCTATAATATGCTTAATTTTGCCAGCCTTATAAAGTTTAACCACTGCATCAATACGATATTTAAAATAACGATTAATACGACGATAGCGTAAACGTTTACTAGTACCTAACAGCAAAGCGACATTTTTGGCAGGAATCGTATCAACATCAGAATAAAGACGATCTTTAGTTTGATATTCCACCCATAAATTACTAGCAAGTATAATCATTGTTAATAGTATTATTAATAATAATAACCATTTTATAATTGAAAATATATTTTTAATATAGACATTCATAATGTAGCAGTATAACGAATAAAAATTATTTTTCTAGTATTTCTTGTGCTAAATTACGTAAACCATTAATATCAAAACTTTTTGCTAAATCGATAATTTTATTAGCCATTGGTATAAGTTCTGAATCTAATTGTTTAGCAAAATTTATAATCCCCTTTATATTACCAGATTTCGCTAAAGTCATTAAGCTTTCTGCTTGTTCAGTTGAAAGCATTACTAGCGGCTGTTCTTCTGTAGCTTCTATATGAATATCTTGCAATTCTTCATAAACCCATTCTACATTTAAAAATCGTTTTATAACATCTAATAATTCCGATTCACGAATCGGCTTATCCAAAAAATGATTACAGCCAACATCTAAACTTAATTGACGATGTTCTTCAAATACACTGGCAGAAGCTGCAATAATAGGAATGTCTTTTAATGTCTTTCTAATTTCAGCAGTCGCATCAAAACCATTCATTTCTGGCATTACTAAATCCATTAAGATTAAATCAGGTTTATGCTCAGCAGCGAATTTAACTCCTTCAATACCATTAACCGCATTCATGGTTTTAAAACCTAATGGTTCTAACATATTTTGCAGTATGGCGCGATTTTCCCAGTTATCATCAACTATTAAAATTTGTAAGGGTTTCTCAGAAGATTTATATCCAATTACCTGTGGTGTATCAATTGACTGTGCTTCCTCAACCATAGTTGATATAACTGGTAATTCCAATTCTACCCAAAAAGTAGAACCTTGCCCTAATAGACTATCAACATGTAATTTGCCACCCATTCTATCTATCAACTTCTTAGTAATAGATAAACCTAAACCAGTACCTTGCTCTTTAGAATTTTTATCACCAGCCTGTTGAAAGGGTAAAAAAATATTTTCTAATTCTTCCTTGGCGATTCCAATTCCAGAATCTATAATTTTAAAGATAAATTTTTTTTGGTAAAATTCAACACTAAAGCTAACTTGCCCTTGTTTAGTAAATTTAATTGCATTACCTAACAGGTTAATCACAATTTGTCGTAAACGTTTTTCATCACCGCTGACACCAATAGGCAGATTATCAGCAAATTTATAAATAAATTCAATTTCCTTTTGCTGTGCCCGCATTTTGAATAATTCAGCTAAACTATTTAAAAAAGGTTTTAAATGAAATTCTGCTGGGAAAATTTCCAATTTACCTGCCTCAATTTTAGATAAATCTAAAATATCACTAATCAGAGTTAATAAATAATCCCCGCTGCGTTGAATAATTCCTATACCGGTTTTTTGCTGTTCATTTAATTGTCTATCTTTATTTAAAATTTGTGCATAACCTAAAATACCATTTAAAGGAGTGCGAAGTTCATGACTCATATTAGCCAAAAAAGTACTTTTTGCTTGATTAGCCGCCATAGCTTGATCACGCGCTTTTGCTAATTCTGTTTCATGATTTTTAATCTGAGTCAACATATCATTAAAACTCTCTACCAATATTCCTAATTCATCATTATTTACTTTTCTCGCAGATAAAGAATAATCTTTAGATTTTGATACCGCTTTCATAGTTCCTAATAAGCTATCAATTGGAGCAGTAAGAACCTTTTGAAATTTAAAAGCTAAGATTAGGGCTAATAATAAAGACAATATCATAATGATAGTAATAATATTTGCTGCCCAAAATAGATGTTTATAAAAAGCCTCTAAATCTGATCGAATATAAACTGTACCTACAAATTTATTTTTGTTTGTATAAACCTTCCTAAAAATATCAACATAATCTTGATTAAAATTAAATAGATAATTTTCTTGTATTTCATCAGGTTTTAACTGCGAGTTAGGCAATGACGTTTTATCAACATCTTTTTTAAAATAACTTACGAATAAGCTATTTCTTTTATTGAATATTTTTGCAAACACAATATGCTTATTTGCTTTTAATGCCACTATATTTTCTTGTACTGCAAAATCATCTTCAAACAATAATCCTGCGCTGCTATTGATTCCTACTAATTCTGCAAGCACAAATAAATCAGTCAGCATATTACGACGGAAAGTCAATATGTCATTAGCGACAAAAGCTACTGATGCTAATACTAATACTATGCCGCTGGTTAATAGAATTATTATTCTAAGTTTGTTTTTAAGTGAACTATTATCAAAAATACGCATGATATTTGTATTCTATATCTATTATTAATCTTAATGAAATATTAATTCTTCAGTTATCGTACCAATTATTATTTAATTCTGGTATTTAATATGCTAGCTCAATAATATGATAGATGAAACATCACATACATTAATGAACCATACATAAAGATATGATCTACTATTTCATTTCATTTAAAGCTTTTATACGAAAAGCTATAGGTGTCATTTTATTAACATTACTTATAATAAATACCAGTTATGCAAGACCAAATATTGCTCGTGAATATCAACTTAAAGCAGTGTTTTTATATAACTTTGTATATTTTGTTAGATGGCCTCCTATTGCATATGGAAAAAACACTGCTACCTTTAATATTTGCATTTTAGGAACAGACCCTTTTGGTAAAGAAGTTGATATGGCTGTAGAAAATGAAACAGTTGATAAACGTATTGTCAAAATAATACGTTTAAAAAATATTTTCTATGCTAAGAGCTGTCAAATTTTATTTGTTAGCAAATCAGAACAGAATAATTTAGATAAAATTTATACTTACCTGCAAAAATATCCAGTTTTAACTGTCAGTGATATACATAATTTCGCTATAAAAGGCGGAATGATTGAATTTTACAATGTTGGTAGGCGGGTGCGTTTTTATATTGCACCTAATAATGCAAAAGCAGTTGGATTGAGAATTAGTGCGAATTTATTATATATTGCGAAACTTGTAGGTTATAAAAAGAACTATTAAATAATGTTATGCGGAAAAAAATTATATTTCATTTCATTGCTGGATTACTAATATTAATTGTAACTCCTAGTTATGCAAATGATGATGATCTTATGATCATTAATCAATTAAAAAAAATGTCTTTAATTGAATTAATGGATGTCGAAATTTTTAATCCTAGTGGAAGTTTGGCAGCGCGAAAGGTACAAAAGTTAAACGAAACACCAGCAGCTTTATTTGTTCTAACTCAAGAAGATATTCGTCGCGCTGGAATTACTAGTATTCCAGAAGCTTTAAGAATGGTACCCGGATTACAAGTGGCAAGGATTCATTCTAGTCAATGGGCTATTAATGCCAGAGGTTTGAATGAGCAATTTGCTAGTAAATTACTGGTTATGATAGATGGACGTACAGTTTATAGTCCTTTACGTTCTCAAGTGAATTGGGATGTTCAAGGTACATTAATAGAAGATATTGAACGTATTGAGGTTATTAGGGGTCCCGGGGCTTCTTTATGGGGCGCAAATGCTGTTAATGGAGTTATAAATATTATTACAAAATCTGCTAAAGACACGCAGGGAACTTTAATTACTAGTTCTTTTGGTAAAGGTGAAGAACAGAACATTCTAGGAATACGACATGGCGGTAAACTAGGTGAGGATGGTCATTATCGTGTCTATGGTAAATTTTATGAGCATGATAGTTTTGTTAATGATAATTGGCAAATGAAACGCGCTGGTTTTGATATGGATTGGGCAGCATCAGAAAATGATAACTTGAGTTTACAAGCTGAAATTTATGATGGTTCTATAAAATTAAATACTTCTAGTTTTACTATACCGGCTGAACAAATAAATACTACAAATATAGTCAGTGGTTTACATTTATTAAGTCGTTGGCAACATAAAATGGATAGCGGCGAGATTATTTTACAATCCTATTATAACAGATTAAAACGTGATGAAACTTATTGGCAGTCAACTTATAATATTTATGATGTAGATTTTCAGCATCGTTCAGAATTGAGTGATAAACATGAATTTCTTTGGGGTTTAGGTTTTCGTTATACTGATAGTTTAATTAATGGTTCAAACTACTTAACTTATATTCCTAATCATAGAACAGATAACTTATTTAGTGCTTTTGTTCAAAGTGAATTTCTTATTACAGAAGATTTACGCTTAGTAGTAGGTTCAAAATTTGAACATAATGATTATACAGGTTTTGAAGTTCAACCAACTATACGTATGTTATGGAATATCAATGATAAACATAGTATGTGGGCTGCGGTATCACGCGCTGTGAGAACTCCAGCTCGTATTGATGAGGATTTACAAATTAACATTATTATACCTAATAGTGCTAAGTTGCGAATTTTAGGTAATCCTAATGTAAATTCGGAAGAATTAATAGCTTATGAATTAGGTTATCGTTTTAATCCCACAAAGAATTTGTTAATAGATGCAAGTTTATTTTATAATGATTATGATCAACTTCGTTCAACAGAAGCTAGCTTTCAGCCGTTTCCAATACCAACTATTTTTAATAAATTTGATAATGAAATGTTTGGATATAGTTATGGATTAGAATTAGCGACTCATTGGCAAGTAACAAAGGCTTGGAAATTAATTGGTACTTATAGTTATTTACATACTAATTTAGAGGTAACAGCTAATAGTAACTATACTGGTTTTGAAATATTAGAACATAATTCACCAACAAATCAGCTTAGTTTACGTTCATTATGGAATATCACAGATAATTTAGAATTAGACGCTGCCTTATATTATGTTGATGAACTTGAATCTCAAAAGGTAGCAGAATACAATCGTTTTGATTTACGTTTAGGATGGCAAGCTAACAAAAATTTAGCTATTAGTTTAGGTGGGCGTAATTTGTTTGATAGTGAACATAGTGAATTTGGTGGTGTTGGAACTAGTGGTAGTGAAATTTATACTAATGAAATACCTAGATCATTTTATTTGCAATTGCAATATCAGTATTAACAAAACCTGACAGGTTTTTAAAACCTGTCAGGTTTATATACTATCTATCTTTTGCCTCTTTTCTGACTTTTTCTACTTGGAGTAGATTGCGCATTGCCATAAATGCTACCAGAATTACTTCTTGAACTTGGTGTTGTGCTGGTACTACGTGTAAAACTCTTGCGACTAGTAGCTTGACGTTGTTGATAAGCTGATGTTTGTTGTTGTTGTACTTGTTGGTGTTGTTGGTAATTAGAATTACCAGCTAATTTACTAGCAATCATACCACCGATTAAACCAGCAGCGGCACCTGCTAAGATAGTTTCTCCTAAGCTTAAGCCCGGGCTACTTGCTTCTGGTGTTTGTGTAAGGTTAGAAGTACCATTTTCAACTTTTGCTGCTTCCGCTTCAGCTAGTTTTTTCAG
Source organism: Candidatus Marithrix sp. (assembly GCA_016744775.1). Taxonomy (GTDB): domain Bacteria; phylum Pseudomonadota; class Gammaproteobacteria; order Beggiatoales; family Beggiatoaceae; genus Marithrix. Next base: position 21,244 of record JADGDS010000007.1, on the reverse strand, counting down.
CTCTTCTTCTGTGAGCATACGCTCATTGCCTTCCATATCCTTTAAAATAGCACGAGTTCCAGTAGAACTAGGATGCTTTTCTTCAATAATATAAGAATCTGGATCTTTAGCTGTTTGTTTAATAACTAAAAATTGACCTTCTTCAGACTTTGTAGCGTCACTGATGGTGCCATTAGGATTAGTTGGAGCCTTTTCTTCAGGTTCATTACATCCTTGTAATCCAATTCCAATAAATATTAATAGAAGTATGTATTTTTTCATCATATTATTAAGTTGAGTTTTTTGTAAACGTTAATTATATAATATCTACTTCTATTATATTCAACATTATTTTTAACTATGTCAAATATTGTTATTATTGGGGCGGGATTTGGAGGTTTAACTGCGGTTAAAACTCTGCGTAAGCAAGGATATAAAGATAGCATAACTTTAATTTCTCCACGCCCAGAATTATTTTATTATCCAAGTTTAATTTGGGTACCTGCTGGTTTACGCACTCAAGATGATTTAACTATTAATTTAGAGAATTTTTTTAAGCGTCATAATGTAAAACATATTGCAGCTAGCGTTACAGGTTTAGATCCTGAAGCGCGACAAATACAAACTAATACTGATACAACTGTAGCTTTTGATAGTTTGATCATAGCGTCAGGTGGGCGTTTTATTAAAAAATTACCGGGTATTGAGCATGTTTATACGCCTTGTGAAGGTTATATTCCTACTAAGGCTTATAGTGATAAGCTTGCAGAAATGGATGGTGGAACCTTAGCCTTTGGTTTTGCAACTAATCCTAAAGAACCCGGGGCAATGCGCGGTGGACCAATTTTTGAGTTTTTATTTGGAATTGATACCTTATTAAGAAAGCAAAAACGCCGTGATAAGTTTGATTTAGTATTTTTTAGTCCAGCACCTGAACCGGGTAAACGTTTAGGTGTAAAGGCTGTTGGTGCTTTATTGGGTGAAATGAAGAAGTATAATATACAGACTAATTTAGGGCATAAAATGAAGGGCTTTAGCGCGGATGCTGTACATACTGAAGGTGCGGATATTAAAAGTGATTTGACTATGTTTATGCCCGGAATGACTGGTAATGAATGGGTTCAAAACAGCGGTTTGCCACTTTCAGAAGGTGGATTTATTCAAGGTGACGCTCAATGTCGCGTACCCGGCTTTAAAGACATTTATGTAGTAGGTGATATTGGAAGTTTCCCCGGTCCAGATTGGATGCCAAAACAAGCACATATGGCTGATTTACAAGCAGAAACAGCGGCAAAAAACATATTATCAGAACAAAAAACTCATGAATTTAAAACTGAACTGATATGTATTGTCGATACTCTGGATAAAGGAATGTTAGTTTATCGTAGCCCGAAAAAAACTCTATTAATGCCAAAATTAAGATTGTTTAATTGGGCAAAACGTTTCTTTGAATGGAATTATTTAAGAGATTATCGTTAATTTAGGAAGGATTTTATATGGAACAATTTAGAGGTACCACGATTTTATCTGTGCGCCGTGATGGGCAAGTAGCTATCGCTGGTGATGGGCAAGTTTCAATGGGTAATACCGTGATGAAACATAATGCTCGTAAAGTTAGACGCTTATATCATAATAAAGTTTTGGCAGGATTTGCTGGGGGAACTGCTGATGCTTTTACTTTATTTGAACGTTTTGAGGGAAAACTGGAGAAACATCAAGGTAATTTAACTCGCGCTGCTGTTGAATTAGCTAAGGATTGGCGTACTGATCGTATGTTACGCCGCTTAGAAGCCTTATTAGCTGTAGCAGATCATACCGCTTCTTTTGTTATTTCTGGTAATGGTGATGTTATAGAACCTCAAGATAATGTAATGGCAATTGGTTCTGGTGGATCATTTGCACAAGCGGCAGCACTAGCTTTACTTGATAATACTGATTTAACAGCAACAGAAATTGCTGAAAAAGCATTACATATTGCCGCTAACATTTGTATTTATACCAATAATAATTTAACCGTTGAAACTTTAGATATAAAATGACTCCAAAACAGATTGTTAGTGAATTAGATAAGCATATTATTGGTCAAGACGCTGCTAAACGAGCTGTTGCTATTGCGCTACGTAATCGCTGGCGACGTATGCAGTTGAAAGAAGATTTACGCAATGAGGTGACTCCTAAAAATATTTTAATGATTGGACCAACAGGCGTAGGTAAAACCGAAATTGCCCGTCGTTTGGCTAAATTAGCTAATGCTCCTTTTATTAAAGTAGAAGCTACTAAATTTACTGAAGTAGGTTATGTTGGGCGTGAAGTGGATTCTATTATTCGCGACTTAACCGATATGGCAGTAAAAATGAATCGCGAAAAGGCGATGATTAATGTAAAAGATAAGGCGTTAGATGCCGCTGAAGAGCGAGTTTTAGATGCTTTATTGCCATCAGCGCGTGACACTGATGCTAATGACGCTTCATCTGCAACGCGACAAAAGTTTAGAAAGATGTTGCGTGAAGGCAAACTTGATGAGAAACAAATTGAAATTGATGTAAATGATTCGCGTGCTGGTGTAGAAATTATGGCTCCTCCCGGCATGGAAGAAATGACTAGTCAATTGCAAGACATGTTTCAAAATATGTCAGGTGAACGCACTAAAAGTCGTAAAATGTCAATTAAGGAAGCGATGAAGGTGCTTCAAGAAGAAGAAGCTGCTAATTTAGTCAATGAAGAAGATTTAAAAACGCAAGCAATTCAACTTGTAGAGCAAAATGGAATAGTCTTTTTAGATGAAATTGATAAGGTAACAACTCGCTCCGAAACTAGAGGTGCTGATGTATCGCGTGAAGGAGTGCAACGTGATTTATTGCCGCTAGTTGAAGGTTCAACTGTAAGTACTAAATATGGTATGGTTAAAACTGATCATATTTTATTTATTGCTTCTGGAGCATTTCATTTAGCAAAACCATCTGATTTAATTCCAGAATTACAAGGTAGATTACCAATTCGTGTAGAATTAACTCCACTCAATGCGGATGACTTTGTTCGTATTTTAACAGAACCAGATGCTTCATTGACTGAACAATACATTGCTTTAATGAACACTGAAGACTTAAAGCTAGAATTTACAGAAGATGGCATTAAACGGATTGCAGAAATGGCATGGCAAGTAAATGAACAAACCGAAAACATCGGTGCCCGTCGTTTACATACAGTGATGGAACGTCTATTAGAAGAAGTATCTTTTGAAGCTTCAGAAAAACAAGGAGAAGCTATAATTATAGATGTTGACTATGTTAATAAATATTTAACTAAGCTTGTTAATGATGAAGATTTGAGTCAGTATATTTTATAAACGAAGTAAAACCCACCATTTCCTCGTTCCCACGCTCTAGCGTGGTAACGCATGAGCAGACGCTCCAGCGTCAAGTGTTTTTTTCTTGTGCTGGCTAATTAATTATAGTGGTTTTACTCGGCGCTGGAGCGCCGACACATGCGTTACCACGCTGGAGCGTGGGAACGAGGAATAAAGGATATTTATCATGAATGATTGTTTAATTATTGGTGCTGGCATTAGCGGCTTATTGACAGCTTTACAATTACAAGATGCTGGTTTGAAAGTAACTGTAATTGAACGGCAAAATATTGGGCAAGAATCTTCTTGGGCTGGTGGTGGAATTATTTCTCCTCTTTATCCTTGGCGTTATTCTGATGCTGTTACTGCTTTGGCTAGTTGGAGTCAACAATATTATCCTAGTTTTGTAGATGATATTAAAGCTAAAACTGGAATTGATCCTGAATTACATCATACTGGCTTATTGGTTCTTGATACTGAAGATTATTCTCAAGCTCGTGTTTGGGCTGAACAATATAAAGTTCAATTAGAATATCTTGAGAATGCACAAGTATATGAACCACAATTAAATCCTAATTATCAACAAGCTTTATGCTTGCCTGATATAAGTAATGTACGTAATCCGCGTTTACTTCAAGCTTTGAAACAAGCTGTGATATTATCAGGAATTGAGTTATTAGAACATCAAGAAGTAAAAACTTTACAAGAACAAGATAATAAAATTATAGGGGTAGAAACTGAACAAGGATTTATTGCTGCTAAACGAGTTGTTGTAGCAACTGGAGCTTGGAGTGCTAATTTTATTAAAAATATTGATGTAAAACCAGTATGTGGGCAAATGATTTTATTTAAAACGCCACCAGCTTTAATTTCACGCATGGTATTGGCTAATGATCATTATGTAATTCCACGTCGTGATGGTTACGTTTTGGTAGGTAGTACTTTGGAACATGTTGGTTTCAAGAAAAATATTACAACTGCCGCTAAAGAAGAATTAACATCAATTGCATTTGATTTAATACCTAAATTAGCAAATTACCAAGTAGAAAAACATTGGGCAGGTTTACGCCCTAGTTCTCCAAATGGTGTGCCTTATATTGGCAAACATCCTGATATTGAAGGATTATATATGAATGCAGGGCATTTTCGTAATGGTATTGTATTAGGTTTAGCCTCAGCGCGATTATTGGCAGATATAATTTTAGAACGATCACCTATTTTGGATCCTTGCCCTTATCAATTTCCCTTATAAATTTATAAGTGAATAACAATAATATTATCAAAGGTAAATTTATGTTAAAATTTTTATTTAGTTCTTTCTTATTGACTTTATTACTATCCATTACTGCCTGTAATACAAATCCAAATAAATCAAGTCAGTCTGCTTTTACACTAGATACTGATTGTAATAAAAATATCACTAAAGCATTTGAAAAACTTATAGAAACTTCTATGTTTCTTCGTGTTAGTGAAAATGCTAAGGCTAAACAAGAAATAATGAAAATCAATGAACAGTATTTTACACGTTTGGATGGTGAAGAATGGGAAAAATTAGAAGAAGATCCTAGTAATATTTATAAATCAGCAATAGAAGGCATTCAGAGTGGAGACATTAAAATCGCTGATTGTAAAGTAGAAGGAAGCAAAACATTAAATGGTGTTGAAACTCACATGATTAGTTATAAACGTGAGATGGCATTCTCCCCGGAATTCGTATTGACTTCTGATATGAAATTTTATATAGGAAAAGGAGATGCTCTGCCTTATATGGAAACCGAGAAATCAACATCTATTAATTCAAAAACCACTTTCCAATATAAAAATATCATTGCTCCTAAAATTTAATTATTTTAATGTATAGCTGAGAAGTGTAGGGTCGGTGATAACCGACCATTTAAAAAGCGTTCTCCATAATTTTTATCTTTGATTAGTCAAACTATCCATATTAGTTCCATCTTCAGCGTATTTGAATTCTATCAGATAAATTTTGCTATCAAAAGGCACGGATTATATTTACAATCGAACATTTTTACAAAGTTTTTATTAATTTAAAGAAGGTGGTGTTGCTCGACCATATTTATTCCAACCCCAACAGGCAATACTACCATCATTTTTCTTCGCACAACTATGTGCATTACCTACAGCTACTTCTGTAAATGTATCACCTTCAGGTGGCGTTGCTTGATCACTCAAATTATAACCCCAACAACTAATTGTTCCATCCTCTTTTACGGCACAAGAATGTGATAAATCTGTATTTATTTGAATAAATATACCATCAGATAAAGATGATTCATAATCTTCATTATTACCCCAACAAACTACGCTACCATCTATTCTAATAGCACAACTATAATACCATCCTGCACTGACTTGAATAAATTTACCTGATGGCGGTGTGGCTTGATTATTTCTATTCCAACCCCAGCAAATTAAACTGCCATCTTGTTTAATAGCACAACTATGCATTCCGCCTGCACTTACTTGAATAAATGTGCCGCTAGGAGCTGTTGCCTGTTCAAAATAATTATAGCCCCAGCAAATTATGTTTCCATTATCATTAATCGCACAACTATGTGCGCCGCCGGAACTAAGTTGGGAAAATTGACCGTTTGGAGCTATGGAACGATCATCGCCATTATGACCCCAACAAACTATACTGGAATCATCTTTAATTCCACAAGTATTTATTCCTCCAGCATCTATCTGAATAAATGTTTCATCAGCGGGTGGGGTGGATTGACCAGACTTATTATCACCCCAACAAATTACTTTACCATCATTATTAATAGCACAATTATGCGCATCACCTGCACTTAATGACAGAGCATAAGCTTCTAAACTATATATGAAACCAATTGTTACATAACATATAATAGCTGAAAAATTGTTTAGCGTAAATTTCATGATATATTTCCTTTTTTGTGTAATCTTTTATGACGCGGAATGTACCACGTCATTTGTTAATTATTAATTACAACTTACTTCTGGTTTACTTTTAATTTTTAAAATACCAATTTGTGTAGTTGCAGTATCCAGAGTCATTTTGTAACACTCTGATGGTAATTTTACAGGTTTAGGCAGCCCCGGAATAAGTGCCCAATTTTCTATTTCAACACGTGGCAGACAAAAACTATTCTGTTTCATTGAAAATGCTGGAATATTAGTTCTGTCATTTACAGGAACCTGATTGTAATATGTTGGACTTAAATTGTAGCCAATTTGTCCAGCAATACATACCGGCATGGTTAATTGATTCTTACAAGTCATACAACCATTAGTTTGATCAGACACAATTGTAACTACATGAACAGTGTTTGAATGCCCAAGTGCATCCATTGAATCCGGCGAAATACGAACATCGTTAAAGCCCGGCATAACATCTAAAGTAAATTTACCATCGTTATATTCGGAAGATGGATAAAAGTATCCTGTGTTTTGGTTATATTCTCCTATACGTGGAGCATGAAATACAGCATATTTTCCCGTGGGTTCATCAGTTAGAGGATCAAAAATTTCAAACATAACTTTGTTGAAATCTATTTCACCTGCTTTATTATAAGTATTTGAATTACCAAAATTATCAATCGTTATTGGCGTATAAATTGCTGATGCTGATAAAGCATCTACACTATAACCAATACCTAAACCTAAAATACTGACAGAAAGTACTGCTGGTTTTAATTTATTGTTCATAATATGAACTCCTTTTTGTGGTTAAAATTATTAATTAATAAACAAGACATCTCCTTCTTTAAGGCGCAGTTATACTGACAAACAATGGATAATTTTGAAGTTTCCATAGTTATTTCCTCAATTTAATAAAATCTGATAAATAAGTTTATTTAATGTAAACAAACAATTTAATTATGACAAATAACACTATTCAGCTATAGTAGTGAGACGCGATTAATAGTTTGCCATAAATTAGACGCAATTTTAGACAAAAAATAATTGTAAGTTGTAGTTATGATATAAAAATTTAATTGGACAGCAAGATTGATCTTGATAGTAGAGTGATAAGTTCACGATTATTTCCTCAAATAATTTAGTTAAATAATAAAAATAACTAATTGGATGTTACTAGTTATTTAGTTGGCTGACATATTAACATCATAATATTTTATTTGCAAGCATTTTATTAAGTTTTTTTACTTATTTTAAAAACAATTAGTTATAAAAAATTATACAATTTAGTACAACTAATGTTTTATAACAACTAATATTGTAAGGATGAAATCTCTAAAATTCAATTTCCTTCCCCAAAACCCCAACACCAAAATAAACACGTTGGCGTAAATCATTTAAAAAGCGTTCTCCATAATTTTTATCTTTGATTAGTAATTTTTTTTATGAATTAAGCAAGTAGAGTAGGTTGGATTAGTAACCCAACATTTTATGGCACATTCTTGTTGGGTTACGTTTTTTTACTACGTAAAAAAAGCTAACCCAACCTACAAAATTACAAAACTTTAGTGACTGCTGCGCAAGCGCAAACTATTCATAACCACAGATACACTACTAAATGCCATTGCAGCGGCGGCTAGTGCTGGATGTAATGTAAATGGATATAAAATTCCCATTGCGATTGGTATTAGTATGATGTTATATCCAAATGCCCACAATAGGTTTTGTTTTATAGTTCTGATAGTTGCATGACTTAATTTGATTGCATCAACTACCGAATTTAAATTGCCTTGCATGATGGTAAGATCAGCAGTTTCCATCGCAATGTCGGTTCCTGTGCCTATGGCAATTCCTACATCTGCTTGAGCTAAAGCTGGGGCATCATTTATGCCGTCGCCTACCATTGCAACTAATCCTTGTTTTTGCAATTCTTTGATGGTATTAGCTTTATCTTTTGGTAATACTTCTGCTATTACTTCTGTGATTCCAACTTGTTTGGCAATTGCAGTTGCTGTGGTTTTATTATCGCCGGTTAGCATTATTACTTTTAAACCTAATTTTTGCATTTCGGCTATTGCTGCTTTGGAGTTGCTTTTTACTGTATCTGCAATTGCTATTAAACCGACAGCTTTATCATTTATTGTTACCGAAACAACTGTTTTTCCTTCTGCTTGTAAGCTTGGATGGTTCGCTTTATTATTAATCTCGACCTTTTTACCTGATACTATTGCCGTAATTCCTTGCCCAGTTATCGCTTTAAATTCTTCTGGTTCAAATAATGTTAAGCCACGTTCTTTTGCACATCTCACAATTGCTTCACCAAGTGGATGTTCGCTACCACGCTCTGCTGATGCCGCTAATTGTAAAGTTTCATTGCTTATAGTTAGATCTGTTACTATTGCTTGCCCTTTGGTGATGGTGCCGGTTTTGTCTAAGACGATAGTTTTTAGTTTATGAGCTTGCTCTAAGGCTTGACTATTTTTAAATAATATTCCTTGTAATGCACCTTTTCCGGTGCCAACCATAATCGCCGTTGGTGTTGCCAAACCTAACGCGCAAGGGCAGGCTATTACTAATACTGTTACCATTCTAATCATGCTGTCAGTAAAGTCGGCACCAAACGCTAACCACCAGATTAGCAAAGTAAAAATAGATAATAGAATAATGACTGGTACAAAAATACTTGCGACTTTATCAGCTAAATTTTGAATCTCTGGCTTACTACCTTGGGCTTCTTGAACAAGACGAATAATATTCGCTAAAGCGGTATCAGCACCAACTTTAGTTGCAGTGATTTTGAGTAATCCTTGTTTATTCAGTGTCGCACCAATTACATTATCACCTTGTTGTTTTGAGACTGCTAAACTTTCACCAGTAATCATACTTTCATCAACGCTAGATTGCCCTTCAATGACTTTGCCATCAACCGGAATTTTTTCGCCCGGGCGTACAATTATTAGATCACCTACCAGTAATTTTTCAATAGCAATATCTTGTTCAACTCCATCACGTATAACTTTAGCAGTTTTAGCTTGAAGCCCTATTAATTTTTCAATAGCGGCACTGGTTTTACTTTTAGCTTTAGCTTCTAATAATTTACCTAGTTTTATTAGAGTTATGATAAGTGCAGCGGTTTCAAAATAGACATGTTCACCCCAAATTGGATTTAAAATCACCAACAAGCTATAAAAAAAGGCAACAGAACTACCCATTGCCACCAACACATCCATATTAGCGGCACCATTTCTAAGCGATTTCCAAGAACCAAGATAGAAATCCCAACCAACATAGAATTGTACTGGCAATGCCATCAATAACATCAACCAATTCACCCAACTAGCATGTGCCCATTCTCCAATCAAACTAAAATCGCGACTCATGCTTAACAAAAAAAGTGGCAAAGTAAAAAGCAAGCCAATCCAAAATTTCTTAGCAATATCATTTGTTTCTGCTGGTTTTTCTACAACAACTCCATAACCAGCGCGTTTAATAGCGGCAGTAATTTCAGCAGCAGAAACTTGCTTAGAATTATATTCAATGCTAGCAGATTCGGTAGCATAATTAACATTAGCGGCAATAACGCCCGGGGTTTTTTTTAATAAGGTTCGTTCAACAGTGCGCACACAATTGGCACACATCATTCCTGTTATATTTAAGTTTATTTTAGCCATGCTGCATTTTATAATATTTTTTTTGGCGGTGCAGTCTTATTGGCTTGCTGATCTAACACAATTATTTTGTAGGGGTAATTCCTTGTGGTTACCCTAAAGTTGACTATTGGCTATTTCTAAAATATGTCTAAAGAAAAAGGCATTTCTTACCAAAGCTTTTTAGCTTGCATATAATTTTAGTATATGGTAAAATTATAATTTAATTATTAGTTTACGGAGCTAATTAATGAAGTTATCTAACACACTATTAATGGGTGGGATAGTAGGAGCCGGAATATTAGGGGCTGTAACATACTATGTGTCCACATCACAAGAGGCTTTGCCAGAAACTCCACCGATCCCGGCGGATAAAGTAGTAAAACTTGATAAAAAGCTGCCTGTGCTCACATGGCAGAAAGCTTTACCAGAAACACCACCGATACCAGCGGATAACCCACAATCGGCGGCTAAAATAGAACTTGGTAAAAAGTTGTATTTTGATCCCCGCTTATCCAGCAATGGCACTGTGTCTTGTAATTCTTGCCACAATGTTATGGCTGGTGGTGATGATAATCGCCCAGTCTCGGTAGGTGTAGATGGCAAAACCGGTGGACGCAGTGCCCCTACAGTATGGAATAGCGCGTTTTTATCTGTACAATTTTGGGATGGGCGTGCCCCGTCACTTGAAGAACAAGCCAAAGGTCCAGTAACTAATCCAGTTGAAATGGGTATGAAGGATTGGAATGCTGTAGTAAAAACTCTAAAAGCAATTCCCGGATATCAACCTCTATTTAAGGCGGTTTTTAAAGAGGAAAATCCGATTACAACCGACAATACAGTTAAGGCTATCGCAGCTTATGAACGTACCTTGATAACTCCTAATTCACCTTATGATCGTTATGTGAAAGGAGATATTACAGCACTGACTGAGCAACAAATACAGGGTATGAATACTTTTGCACAAGCAGGATGTCTTGCCTGTCATATGGGAGCAAATTTCAGTGGACCACAATTAGCTATGGGCACTGGTTTTTTTCAGAAGTTTCCAAGTATTCCGGGTAGTGAGTATGATACCAAGTACAAACTGTTAGAAGATACCGGGCGACATCAAGTAACTGGCAATGAAAGTGATAAACATAGCTGGCGTGTGCCAACATTACGCAATATAGCTTTAACAGCCCCCTATTTTCATAATGGTGCGGTAGCAACGCTTGATGAGGCAGTGCGCGTTATGGCTAAAACTCAGCTAGGCAAAGTGCTAACAGACAAAGAAGCACAAGATATTGTCGCCTTTTTGAATAGTTTAACTGGGGAATTTTCTGAACAGACTATGCCGCGTTTGCCGGGAACACCGGGTAAAAGCATTATTTCTGATTAGTTAGAATTTTAAACCTGACAGGTTTTTATGGGTTCAATATTTTGAACCCTTATGATATGAATAAACTTAAATTCACATGGGATAATAAAAAGAATACCATCAATCAAACAAAACATGGTATTTCTTTTGAAGAAGCACAAACTGTATTTTTTGATGATTATGCTCGCTTAATTCCTGATCAAGATCATTCAGAAGATGAAGAACGTTTTATCCTTTTAGGATTAAGTTCACAACTAAAAATGTTACTTGTTTGTCATTGTTATAGAGAAGATGGGCAAACTGTCAGAATTATATCAACTCGAAAGGCTAACAAGTTTGAGCAGAAACAATACAAGGATTTTCGCTATGAGAGATAACTATGATTTTTCAGAGTCAATACAAAATCCATATGCTAAACGATTAAAAAAACAAATTACAATTGAGCTTGATGAAAATACTATTGGCTATTTCAAAAATATGTCTAAAGAAAAAGGCATTTCTTACCAAAGCTTAATAAATCTTTACTTAATCGATTGTGCAGAAACTCATCGTAATCTAGAAATAAGTTGGCTTTAATTAAAGGTACTGACAGGTTTTTAAAACCTGTCAGGTTTACCCTAGATTACCTTTCCTGAACATTTTCCGCCAATGGGCGATACATTAAGCCATAGAACATTTGTAAATAGCGTCGTTTAGATGCAGATTCTAAATTTGTTGCATATTTCCAGAAACCATATACCCGTGATAATGTTATTAAGCGTTTTGCATATAAACGCCAATTATAACTTGTTTGTACACGTTCTACTCCGCCATCAGAAATTTTTTCCCAATAATCAGCTTCAGTTTTGCAACGGTCAAAGAAATCTATAAGTTTATTTGTAGTTTCTTCAGCATAATCTGGCTTAATATGAAAACCTGAAATACCATCCTCAATAATTTCTAATGGTCCACCGTAACATGTTGCAAAGGTTGGTAAACCTGATGCCATCGCTTCAATTACTGTTAATCCAAAAGCTTCAAATACCGCTGGCTGAACAAAAATACCTTGTTTATCAGCTATATATCTGTATAATTCTCCAACCACTGGCTTGTCTAAATGCTTGCCTACCCAACGTACTTTATCATCTAAGCCATACTGTGACATCAATTCGTGCATTTTGGCAATTTGTTCACGTTCTTCGTCATCAGTAGATTCTGAATGAATATGCCCTGCAATTACTAACAGATTAGCTTTTGCTTGTAATTCTGGGCTACGAGCATACCATTCTACCAAACCAGTTAAATTTTTAATCCGATCCAAACGCGCCATTGTAAAAATAATCGGTTTATCTGGATTCGCCAATTCACCGCGACTTTCATCAGATGCACTACCATAAATAATAGTTTCAATTTCAGGATGCAACTCTGGCAAACGGCGTTCTGATTCTTTAGCAGGAAAATAAATACTATCATCAGCACCCGGTGAAACTATATTAAATTTAGAATCATAAACATCTATTCCATTAGTAACGCGATAAAGTCCGGGCATGGTAAAAGAACCATAACTTTCATATTGACCGACACTATTACCATTACCAGCAATTTCTTGATAACTACTACTAATGATGAAATCAGCACAATTCATAGCAAGTAAATCCGCAGTGAATTGTGTTGAAAAATGATATTGTTCCTCGTTAGCTTTCCAATATAAATCAGAATATAAATATTTAGCTTTCTCTAAAGCATGAGCAATTGTGCATTGTGTCACACCTAATTTTTGAGCAAGTAAACTGGCAACTAAATTACCATCAGAATAATTACCAATGATAAAATCAGGTGATCCATTTAATTCAGCAACTAATTCTTTTTCAACTTCGACTGCAAAAGACTCTAAATATGGCCAAATCCAAAAACGTGAAATCCAATAAGGTATTATTTTACCTGCTGCATCGCGGAATGGTACTCGCAAAATTTTGGCATTTTTAGTTCCAATAATTGGCTCAAGTCTTTGATTGCATGTTGTTTTACCTGCATCTGGAATTAAACGAGTAATTACGATAATTTGAGGTTCAATATCAAGCCCTTGTTCATAAAGACGCTCTGACATTTCTATCTCAAGAGCTTTGACTTGGTCTAAAATATAAACAACTTGTCCACCTGTATCAGGCAAACCAAAGACATTAGCTTGTCCAAAGAAACCATGTGGCGAAATAATCGCCAATTTAAAATTCATTGGAATACGAGCTAAAAATTGTTCTAAATTATTAGAATCGGGGGCTTCTAAAATGTCAATTAATAAGTTGATAGTGTTATTTACTCGTGCAACTGTACGCCCCCAACCGGGTTCAAAACCCATATCTTGCATTTTATCAGCAATATCTTTCCAACTTCTATCGGCTGCTTGTGATGATAAATAAGCCTTAGCTTCACGTAAAGCAATTATCAGTTGACTGGCTTCTTTAATGCGATTATTAAGCATTAATGCTTGCCCTTCATATTGATGCTGATGCAAAAAATCAAACAATAAAATTTCACTTTGTTTAGCGTCAGTAAATAGACGATTTGATAAATGTCTATTCAAAAATTCAACACCACGTCCAATTGAATGTTGTTCTTTTAGCTTAGGAATGTCACGTTGAAATGGTGCTAGATCTACTTCTAAAACCCAATCATCATCTTGCAAAGCAGGATTTACCATTCGTTCTTTGACTTGTAGAAATTGACTGGCATCAATTGTTTCTGCTTCTATGGTGTCAATATGATAACGGTAATATTCCCACCGCCCTGCACCGACTCTTACTAATAAATAAACCCACGGTTCAACCACTACCGCTTCTTGAATTGCGGCAATAAAGTTTGCTACAGAATCGCTGCAATCTTGTTGTTCACAAAATTGTTCAAATTTATAACTAATATCTGAACGCAGAAAAAATTTCTTACTTTCAGAAGTAAAGGATCTAAAGATAAAAGATAATGCTTGTTGTTGTTCTTTATTATTGTTATTATTTACTACTATCATTTTATTTTCCTAGCTTGATTAAAACTTAATCACAAATTAAGAAAAATCTGTGCCAGAATTGTAAATTTAAAAAATGCTAATATTCAAACATATATCTATATCATTTACCAAGCAAAATATTTAATCCCTTCTAAAATACCAGCGGCATAAGGAGATTTAGCAAAATAAATACCCTTTTTATTTTTCAAGCTTTCTAATTCAATACTATAATTACCAACTACAATTCCAATGCCTTCATTGGTCAGCATTTCTTTATCATTACCTGAATCACCAGCTACCATAATTTGTGTCATTGGCAATCCCATGCTTTTAGCAAGGTAACAAACCGCTAAACCTTTAGATGCTCTAACTGGCAATATATCTAAAAATTCACCATGTGAATAAATAACATTAGCAGCATATGGTAGTTCTAATTTGTCAAAGTTTTGATCTGCAAAATAACTTATTTTAAATTCACTTTGATTAATATCTGCTTGTAAGTTTAACCCTTTAAATTGTGATAAATAATCGCGTATTTCGTCAGGTTTCCAACAGTAATTAATATGTTTTAACCAATTTTCATCTGGTTCTTTAGCGGCATTGTGAATTTGACTACCAACAGAAGTGATAAAAAAATCAGGTGTTGGCACTTGCCATTTTTCTAACACAGCTATCGCGCTTTCTAAGTGTCGCCCTGTAGCTATGCCAAATTTGATTGAATCACGATTTTTTTCCAAATAATTGATAAATTCAGCAAGTGCTTTAGCGTCACCTAATAAAGTATTGTCAATATCAGAAATTATGATACGATGTGAAGCTTTCATTAATTAACCTATAAATATGAATTTTAAAAAAATTATCATAACAATCTTACTCATTATACCAACTGCATCTTGTGTTGCATCTTCATTTAGTCGCCCAGTTGATTTTTCAAAGCAGTATAAAACTGGTGAAAAATATATGAATATTCGTTTAAGAGGCACTTTGGAAATTACTACCACTAAAATGACTGAATTATCAGGTTTAGCATGGGATAAGGATAAAAAGATTTTATATGCTATCTCAGATGATGGTGATTTATATCATTTAAAGCCAAAAATTGTAAATAATACACTAGTTGGAGTTCGTCTATTATCAACCTATAAGTTAAAAAAGAAAAATGGCAAAAGATTAAAATCCAGAGATTCTGAAGGGTTAGCAATTTGGAATGGTCAACTAATAATATCCTTTGAGCGCAAGCCTAAGATTGCTAAATTTACTCCAAAAGGTAGATTAATCTATAAATATCGTTTACCAAAAAAATTAGCTAAGATTAAAAACTACCAAAGTAAAAACAAAGCATTAGAAGCAGTAACAATACATCCACGTTTAGGTGTTTTAACCGCACCAGAATATCCGTTAAAAAACACTGGCAAAAAACATACAATTTATTCTTTGAAAACCAAGCGGAAATGGACAATTCCAGCTTATCCAGCTAGAAACAGTGCGATAGTAGCATTAGAAACTTTAAAAGATGGTTCGATTCTAATTTTAGAACGCGCCTTTAATTCCATTTTGAACCCTCTAATTATTAGTGTCAGGCGCGTATGGCTTTCTACATGTAGTTGTTCAAAGGGAGATGATAGTGAATTTAAGCAAGTTGCGGTATTTAATAACTTTAAAGGTTGGAAAATAGATAATTTTGAAGGTTTAACACACCATAAAGATAATTATTTCTTTATGGTAACTGATGATAATGATAGTAGATTGCAAAAGACTTTATTGACTTATTGGGAATTGGTGATGTAGTTGACAAGTTTAATAGCTAAACGTCAGGCTGAAATTTGAAACTCTGAGGGGGTGTAGTAAGTCCAGTTACTATAACCCCCAGTTTCCGTCCGCCTAAGACATAGTCACTGCCTAAAAATAAAGCTCACCAGTACGAACATATTTCATCAGTTCATCACCGCTTATACCTTCTAATCCCAGATTTTCCAATGTACGTGCTTCATTTGTCCAGTCCTTACCAAAGGCTGCTTTACACAGATGATAAATAGCTTCCAATACCGGCGTTTTCACCTTCAGTGTCTGGGCAATAGAAATTATTGGCATAATACCATAGGAAATGTCTTCCCAAATATGACGTGTATATAATTTTTCAGGAGAATAGAGACTCTGATATGCAGTATTTGTTGTGCAAGCTTCATAGAAATTGCTAGTTTTTTCAACATAAGATGGATAGTGGAGTTCCATCAGTTTTTTGGCTGAAAATGCTCTTATCCCCAATGCGTTACAGACTGCTATTCGCTCTGCATCTGCGGCTTCGATTACATTTCCAATATGCGGAGTTACGCCTGAATGATAATAAAGAAAACGCTTTCCATTGTCAATGGCACCTGCATTCATCATGGTAACAAAGGGATGCTGCATAAAATTAAGATTGAGCAGACTAGTTTCCATAACATTATCATAAAGTTCAAGATAATTGCCATACAATGCTTTAAAGGACTCAAAGCATTCATCAGTGCGATGGGCTGGTAAAGTGGCAAACCCTAGATTTTCCTTAATGGCAAAGATATTGGCATTTACTCCGTCTGCCCTACATGCAAATATAGCGTTTGCTATTTCACTTACTGGAATATTGCCTAAATTATGTTTTACCAGTAATTGGCGAATTTCCACTGCACCCATCATATAAGAGGGATGAAGGATAATATGTTGTGTTGGCTTCAATACTGGTAAAAGGCGGCTCACAATGGCTTTATGTCCCGGAGCAGAAGTCGTGATAACAATAACATCTCTTCCAGCAATCGCCTTTTCGTAATTTTCGATGACAAGGCTCAATTTCCCTGTTCCTGATATAACTCCGTTTAGCTGAATACAATTATCATTTGCTATAATTGGCTGAAGCTTGTCAGCATTTCTATTACACAAACTGACATCATAACCTTGCAAAGCCAGATGCCCGGCCTGCGCTAAACCCAAGTTTCCCACTCCAAAACATGCAAACTTTGGTTTCTTTTGCATAAACTAACTCCTGTTGTAAACAAAATCACAACTATCATTTAGTTTCAAGCTCATATCCTGACCATTCTGAGGAATTTGAGAAGATATTAATATATTCAAATGATTAGGGGCATGGGTCTCATCAAAGGCAATCAATTGCCCCTTTGCCTGACCATTTATCTCAATAGTCATTCCTTTAGCCAATACTCCCCCTTGAGGAAACCTGATAAAACCCAAATACCATACATCGTTCAAATCAATCAAACCATCCTGACTCTCAGCTACATAGACCAATTCATGAATTTCTCCATCTTGGATACAACGAGTATGATAAGGACTGGCAATCATTCTCCTGTCAACTGACTGATGCCCTAAAATAGCCACAAAATGTGTCTCAATTTTAGCAAAATCCATCTGCGTTATATAATCCTGAATTTCTAATGAAAACGGTTCTGTTCTTGCGATTTTTTGGGACATAAAAAAACTCCTTGTTGTTTAAAGATATTTTAACACAAAAACTTCTTAATATTAACTTTTTCATTCATATTGATTCTTTTAATCGCATCGTCATACCTTAGCCCAGCATCTATTTCTCTGACAAAATACTCCAGTCTATCAAATAATGTAAATAAGTTATCGGGGTTTTTATCCCCTCTTATTCTTGGGCAAGCAATATTTATCCGTACACCAATTTCTCTAATACCAACAACGATAAATTCTACAGACTCAATGCCAGCTCCTACAAGCAAAAAGTTGGCAAACTGCCAACTATCTTTGATACCAGCTTTCTCAATAAATTCGCGTGTCAGTCCCAATCCGCGAAATGGACCATATTTTGGTCTGCCGTATGAGATCAGTGCCTCTTTTCCTAAGTTGTTGTTAATTTTATTAATTAATTTATCAGTTAGCTGCTGCTTATTCATCATATCTTGTTGATTATTTTTAATATAATCATCGCTGGTATTGGCGGTTCCGGCATAAATCAAATGTGCAGTTTCACGCTGAAAAGTAACAGCAGACACTCGTTCTCTGGTTTCCGCCAACCACGATTTATTACCAGAAATGGCAGCCCCCATTTTCCATGGTCCGGTGGCATTAAAGTTTTTTGAATTGCCTGCGACTATCAGCGTCCGATCATACATGAGATGAGGTTGCCCCTGTTCATCGTGAATTTGTATATTCGGGAACGGAATATAGTCTCCCATTGGTACCATCTTATCAAAAAGCATATCTATAAAAACATCTATGTCATGTTTGACCACTATCTTCGCAATCTGTTCCAGTTGTTCTTTTGAATATCTCGCTATAAGTGGATTACCGGGCATTGTCATCCATAAGACCGCGATTCGGTTTTTATTAACTGTCAGGTAGTTATCCAGAATTTCTGGAATAATAACACCATCATTTGCCAAATCCACCGGAAAGGTTTCTATTCTTAATCCACAATTGGTCGCCAATTTAGCATTACCTTTATAATAACCTTCTGGACATAAAGCAATGTCGCGATCCTTTTTTGGTCTGCAGCTCAATGCTTCTATTAATAGCCGTGTGCTGCTATACGGTATGACCACAATATCCTTATGATTGATCTTGAGATCAGATATACCATTCATCTGCAAATTAGTGAGACGCTCAAATAAACGGGAAATGGCCAATAATTGTATATCTTCAGGTTGCTTTTTAGTATAATGAATATATTTTTTCTGGGTTTCTGAAAAGATATCTTTCCATGCTTCGTGGAGAGCAATTGCGGCACTGGAATCAGCACCATAGTGCATCTCTCCATGAAAAGCATCTATTATTGTGTTGTCGTTTCCAAACTGGTAACCTGACGCAATAATAGCAGCTTTTACCAATTTTTTGCGATGTTCTATCGCCTTTGCTAGTTGGAGATTATCGAATTGGATATTTTGCATTTATTTAATTTCAGATAGTTTATTAATTTTTTGTAAAGGAATCATAGCATTGATTACACCAATCCCGAGAATACCAGCATTTACTATAAGCGTAATCATCACGCCAAAATGTAATAACAAGGCGCTCACCATGTTGAATGCTCCAGAACTCATTACTAGCCCAAGACTCTGTTGCAAATAGCTATTTAATTTTTTTGAAATATCAATAAGCTCACAAAGATGAGATAAGTTGCCGTCCATTAACACTATGTTAGCCACATCAATCGCAATGGATGATGCACCACTTAAGGAAATAGAAACATTAGCTTTTTTCATCGCTATGGCATCATTAATACCATCTCCGACAAAACAGACTGATTTACCTTCTTTTTGTAGTTGTTCAACAATCTGAGCCTTATTTTGAGGCATAACTTCAGCAAAATAGCTATCCATGCCCAATTCTTCCGCCAATTTTTGGGTAGGCTGCTTATGATCGCCTGATACAATCGCAATATGTTTGATACCCCGTTGCCTTAAACCACTAATCATCTGTTTGACTTCAGTTCTAACTGAGCTTTGAAGTTCAATAATTCCAATAACTTGATGATTGACAGCAACAAACACCAAAGAATTACCTGTTGTTTGAGAATCTGCTACTACAGCTTCTAGTTCTTTAGAAATAATGATACTTTCCTTGGTCATAAAACGTAAACTACCCACTTGAATGATCTTATCATCAAAACGAACAGTTATACCATAACCGACATCATATTTGGAATCTTCTATAGGTGGCAAACTGATATTTGCTTCTTCAGCTTTTGCCAAAATAGCCTTGGCGATTGGATGAGTTAATTTGCGCTCAGCCGCTGCTGCATAGCTTAATATTTCTTCTTCTTTATAGTTGTCACAGACAAAGATTTGTCTAACTTCAGGTTGTTCATTTGTTAAAGTGCCGGTTTTATCAAAAAGTATGGTATCGACTTGCATTAAGGTTTCAAGAGCGCGTCCATCTTTTATCATGACACCTTTATGAGCCGCTAAACTGATATGATTAAGTGTTCCAAGGGGTGCAAGAATTCTAATACGATGTCCAATATGACTATATATAAAAACTACTGTATTCGCAGTTCCTAATATTGGCCAAAGAAGTCCACTTAATGCTAATATAGGAACGCTGGCTTTATTAGCCCATTGTTCACCTTTGAGCTGAACGCTGGATTTAAAATCGGTAGAAGACTTCAAAATTTGACCGATTTTAGCAATGGTTGTCTTTTCCCCTGATTGTTCAACTTTGACATGAATTCTACCAGCAATAACAAAAGTAGAAGCAAATACTTGATCACCTATATCTTTTTCGACAGGCTGTGATTCGCCGGTTAATACCTGTTGATCAATCGTTGCCATACCATCAATAATAGTGCCATCTACACTAATTACCTCGCCGGTATTGACAACTAGAATGTCGTTCATTTTAACTTGTTCTAGGGGCATTTCTACTTCAATACTGTCTTGTAAAATCCATACTTTGCTAGGCTTTTGAAATATATTGACAAGCACTTCTTCAGATTGTTTTTTAATCTTTGCTGTGATGTATTTACTTTGATTGAATAACCAAATAGAGAAAGCGGCAGCAAAATATTGGTTTATAGCAATAACCATCATATCAGCAAAAACAAACAAAACATCTACATTCAATTTCCGTTCTTCAACAAGAACTTTTTCTGCCCTTTTTATATACGGAATAGCTGTATAGAAATAAAGGGGCAAACTTAATAGAGCCAAAGGAGGATAAATAAATTGTCTTATAGCAGCCAATCCCATAGAAATAACACTTATCTTGATGTTGCGTTTATTTTGTTTTTCAACATCATTGGCAACCACTTTCCTTAATTTTTTTTGAGGGGATTTTTTTCGTTTAACTACTAGGAGCTTTTTTCTTTGTGCAGATTTTTCAGAAAATTTTACACCCATATAAGCAGTAACTAATATTCCAATTTCTAATATCATCTCATTTAACAACCATTAATCCTACATTTATGCTTTAATATGATTAATAAACTTTTTTATTAATCCATAACTATTATTTTTAAGCAATTTTTATGACATTTCAACAATAGTATTTATATATTATATTATATATATAATATA
>JADGDS010000006.1:171374-246600 GCA_016744775.1 Candidatus Marithrix sp. | reverse complement strand
GGCGTTTATTTATCAAGCCGTAGGCCGCCTCAATGAAGCCTTGCCTTTGTATGAACAAGGCTATATTCTTTTCAAAGAGGTGTTAGGAGCCAAGCACCCCTCCACTCTGACCAGCCTGAATAATTTGGCGTTTATTTATCAAGCCGTAGGCCGCCTCAATGAAGCCTTGCCTTTGTATGAACAAGGCTATATTCTTTTCAAAGAGGTGTTAGGAGCCAAGCACCCGGACACTCTGACAAGTATGAATAATTTGGCTTATACATACGCAGAATTGGGCGACATTGATAAAGCTATCAAACTCTTTGAGCAATCACTCCAAGGTGTAGAAGCTTTGCGTAAAACTGGTGATTTATCCGCAGAAACCCGTCAAGCTTTATTTAAAAAATGGATACATGGCTATTTTATGTTATCTAAGCTGTATCTAATTAAGAAACGTCCAAATGATGCTTTTCAAACTGCTGAAATGACAAAAGCACGTACTTTACTCGAATCAATGACTGCTAAATTAGCAGCACAAAAAGCCGGTTTAAGCACTATTGACCTGAAAAAATTACAACAAAATCAAGTAAAACTATCTGCATTTAATCAGCGTATTGCTAAAGCATCAGAGCTAGATAAAAAACTTAATTTAGAAATGGAAAAAACTCAATTCCTCAAACAAGCGGCTGAGTTCCATCGTAGCTTAATGGAAAAATATCCAATATATAAACAATTAAATGACATCCAAATTGTCAACGCGGAAACTAGCGCATCACTTATTCCTGATGATGCTTTATTTATCAGTTATTTAATTGATAAAGACAATGAAGTTCTTGTTTTAAGCTTAGACAACAGCGGCAAATTGCAAGCTTATAATTTAGGCGAAATCGCTAACCTTGACCAAACCCTGAAAACTTATAACACAGTTTTAGGTGAAAAATGCCCAATCAATGAATTGCATACAACAAACTGTGGTCAAAAACTTATTTGGCAAATAGCCGATGGCAGTTTTATTATTGGTAAAAAACCAGCTCGCAACAAAAAACCTAAACGAATAAGACAATTAGAACAAATAAGCCGCTACTTAGCACAAAAATTACTCGAACCACTAAAAGCACATCTTCAAAGCAAAAAACGCTGGATAATTTCCCCAGATGGAGCATTAGCATTAATTCCCTTTGAAAGTTTGATTTTTCAAGATAAACCAGTAATAGCCAATTACAGCCTTAGCTATGTACAATCATTATCAGTTCTAGCACTACTCAAAAAACGTGACAAAGTTTACCAAAGTCTCAAAAATCGAGATACATTATTGGCAATAGGCGCAGCGCGATATGAATTACCCGGTCAAACAATAACTAGCAGTGAGAATTGTAACAAAGCCAAACGCGCTCCAAGCTATAATCTTGAAACCATGCTATCACGCAACGATCCACAAAGCTACCAACGCGCCATAAACAATTTAGATATAAATTGGTGTAATCTACTCGGATCCGAAAAAGAACTGAAAGAATTAGAAAAACTATTTAACAATAAATCCTTATGGTTAAGAATAAAATCCTTATTCGTTACAACAAAAACTGAAAAATCCTTATTCTTAAAAAACCAACAAGCCAGCGAAACCAAACTACAAAGCCTTAATAAAAACAATATATTAACAAACTATAAGTATATACTATTATCAGCCCACGGCTACCTAAACACAGAAACCCCCGCCCTATCAGCCATAGTCCTAGATCAACAAAACAAAGCCCCTAACACAGATGGCTATATAACAGCCAGCGAATGGCCAAGCTACAACCTAAAAAGTGACCTAATGGTACTATCAGCCTGCCAAACAGCCAATGGAAAAATAGTACGTGGAGAAGGCATAATAGGCTTACCATATGCCCTATATGTAGCCGGCAACAAAAATACCCTAATGACCTTATGGTCAGTAATAGATCACAGCACCGCAGACTTTACCATAAGCTTCTTTAGCAAATTGAAAAAAGGAATGGGACAAATTGAAGCACTAACAGCAACTAAGCGGGAATTTTTGAAATCTGAAAAGTATAAACGACCATTGTATTGGGCGGGGTTTGTGTTGTATGGGATTTAAATTTAAAATTCATTATTGATATTCGTTGTACTAAACTTGTTTGACTTTCTCAACAAAATTAGCTTCGCTGACTTCATTTCGTTTATTCCGTAAATTCGTTGTACTTAATAAAAATTATATCAAATTCAATAGTACAACTAATTTACGGAATAAGCTAATTTTTATGTTGATATTTATTGTACTCAATTGCAGCTTTATAAAGGGAATTTTTGAACAGTAACAAATGCTGCGTTTTGAGCGGACAGTAATATAGTTATAACTATTAAAAAAAATATGCTATAGTCACATCTAAGATTTATCTTCAAATACTAATGAGGTAGTTATTATGAATGACAATACAGACAAAAAACTAGTACCAGCCTATCAAGCTATGATGGCACGGGTTGATGAAGATGCTAAAAAACAAACCAGTCACAATAGTTTACAAGAGCATATTGATACTGCAATTGAAACAGCAATTAATTTGAATGAATTGAGTCGTGTTGAAGCTGAGCGTATTGGTGATTATTTAAGACGAGACTTGCAAGATGCCGCTACATTTATTGTTGAAACTGAAAAGGCTTTAGTTGATTGGATCAATTTTGATATAGATTTAATTGAAAATAGTCTGCTAGAAATGTTTAGTATTATGGTTGATCAAACACAATTGGAATTAAATAATCTTCAAGAACGCGCTCGTCAAGCTACACAATGGAATAGCGGTGAAATAACAGCTTTAGGTGTTTTATATTGTGATAATTGTAATCATGCTTTACATTTTCAAAAACCTGATTTTATCCCTGCTTGCCCAAATTGTGGTGTAACTAGTTTTCATCGCTAAACTCTTAACTTGAGGTAATATTTATGCCAACATCACCATCAATCGTGATAACTATGGATGAATTACACCATACTTTAGAACCGCTGATTCGACGTGTGGTGCGAGAGGAACTCACCGAGTTTGCTAACCAGAACCCGACTTTTTTTCTGGATCCATCCATGCCACTATACGAAGATATGCAGGAAATTTGGCAACGTAAAATGCAGGACAAAATTGAACTCTTTTCATACGAAGAGGTTTGGGATGAGTAATTATACAGCCGTGTTTGAAAAGCAATTTATTCAAAATTTGCGTCGCTATACCTCACTGCGTCAACGCATTAAGCGTCGTATTGACCGTATATTATCTAATCCCTATATCAATACTGAAGCATTAGCCGATGCCAGTGGAAAGTTAAATTTACGTGGTTGCCGTAGTGCTAGAATTGACAAAAATTTTCGTCTCATCTTTGTCATATGTGAAGAATGCCGTCAAATGCCAGAATGTGATTATTGTTTTTGTAACGATTTGTCGGATAAAACCGTGGTATTTCTAACAGTTGGTCCACATGATAGTGCCTATGCAATGAAATGAATATCGTAATTTTAGACGCTTACACTCTCAACCCCGGCGATTTAAGCTGGGATGTTTTACATAATTTGGGAAATTGTGAAATTTATGATCGCACTCCTCCAGACGCAGTTGTGCAACGCGCTGCTAATGCCGACATAATATTAACTAATAAAACTTTATTGACTAGCAAGGAAATTAGTCAATTAGCTAAGTTAAAATATATAGGTGTCTTGGCAACTGGTTATAATGTTGTTGATATTGAGGCGGCTAAAGCACGAAATATTGTTGTTACTAATGTACCTAGTTATGGTACTAATTCAGTGGCACAAATGGTATTTGCTTTGTTATTAGAATTAACTAAACATGTTGGTTTACATTCAGAAGCTGTAAAAATTGGGCGTTGGAGTAATCAAACAGATTTTTGTTATTGGGATAAGCCGCTTATTGATATAGAAAATTTGACTATTGGAATAGTTGGATTAGGCACGATTGGAGCCGCTGTGGCAAAATTAGCGGCGGCATTTGGAATGTCAGTTTTAGCTTATCAGCGTCATCCGAAGCCAATGGCTGATGTGAAACATGTAGATTTAGAAACTTTATTTAAACAAAGTGATGTTATAAGTTTGCATTGCCCACTGACTTCAGAAACGCAACAATTAATCAATACTCAAAGTTTAGCTTTAATGAAAGCATCAGCTTTTCTAATTAATACTAGTCGAGGTGGCTTAGTTGATGAAGCTGCTTTAACAAAGGCTTTAGAAGCAAAACAAATTGCTGGAGCGGCTTTAGATGTATTAAATATTGAACCACCTAATGCAGATAATCCATTGTTTAAATTAGATAATTGCATTATAACTCCACATATCGCATGGGCTACTAAAACGGCGCGACAAAGATTATTAAATATTGCAGCGGCAAATATTGAAGGATTTTTAACAGGTGATTTATTATGCAAACTTTAAAAGTAGAAATTCAAGATAATTTGGTAGAAAAAATATTGTGGTTGTTAAATAGTTTTGATGGTGTAAAAGTTGAAACTATGGATAAAAAAGAAAAGTTTTTAGAAGATATTAAAAATTCTGAAAATGATATTTTAAATGGTAGAGTTCATAAAATAGATGATGTTGATGAATATATTCAAGAGTTAAAAAATGCAATTGATTAAAACTTCTCAATATGAGAGAAATGAAAAGAAGTTTTTTAAGCTGCACAACGACTTGTTTGTAAGATATGCAAAAGTTTTAAAACAACTTCAAATTGACCCTTTTCACTCTTCACTAAGAACTCATAAATTAAAAGGGGATTTAAGTAAGTATCATTCTTGTTCTTTGACTTATGAGTATAGAATCGTTTTAACTCTTAAAATAGTTGATGAAGAGATAATTTTAGTCAATATAGGTTCGCATGATGACGTTTATTGATATAATATCTCTATTTTTTTAGAGATATAGTTAATGAATCACAATATTAATATTCCAATTCGCGCCGCTCGTCGTGCTGGTGCTGTAATTCTTCGTTATTTAGAACAGCGTAAAGATTTAAAAATTGATATAAAAGGCAAAAATGATTTTGTCAGTGAGGTTGATAGACAAGCTGAAGCTGAAATTATTGAAGTTTTACGTAAAGCCTATCCAGATGATGCAATTCTTGCAGAAGAAGGTGGAGAATTTAAAACTGATAGTGATTATCAATGGATAATTGATCCTTTAGATGGAACTACAAACTTTTTACATGGTCATCCATATTTTTCAGTATCTATTGCCTTGAAATATAAAGAACGTTTAGAACTAGCTGTAATTTATGATCCATTACGCGATGAATTATATACAGGAATACGCGGCAAAGGAGCCTTACTAAATGATCGTAGAATACGAGTAAGTGGTTTAGCTGGGTTGCAAGACTCATTACTAGGTACAGGTTTCCCCTTTAAAATCCCACATCATTTTGAATGTTATATGAATACATTTAAAGCTTTACATCCACAAGTTTCAGATATACGTCGCGCAGGTTCAGCCGCTTTAGATTTAGCCTATGTTGCAGCAGGGCGTTTAGATGGATTTTGGGAAATTGGTCTGCAAAAATGGGATTTTGCGGCAGGAGTTTTATTAATCCAAGAAGCAGGTGGTTTAGTTAGTGATTTTAGCGGCGGGCAAAATTACCTAAAAACTGGTAATATTGTAGCAGGTAGCCCCAAAGTATTCAAGGGAATATTACAAAGTATTCAACCACATTTATCTGATACTTTAAAGAGCTAAGAAACCTGACAGGTTTTAAAAACCTGTCAGGTTTAGATCATTAAAGTTTCAATTTAACAGTATAACCAGCTTTATTACTAGGATGATTTTCCTTAGTAAAAACTGAACGATCATTTTTCAGAGCCAGAACATCAAAGAAAGGTTTAAAGCGTTCTTCTGAGATACCAAAAGCTTGTAAGAATTGACCAAATAATTGTTGTTCTTCTGGTGCTGCATCTCCATCTGATAATGAGGAATCAAGTATATTGGTTAATATACACATTTTTTGTGCATCAGTTAATATTGGAGTTGCTTCTGATAAAAATTTTTCTACATCATTTTTTTGTCTATATTTAAATGCACGATCTAATAATTGACGATTATTAGCACCAACACCAATGCTACCGCCACTTTCTTCTCCACCTAAAACCGCAAGTAGTTGCCCTACTTCTTCATTTTCAATTTTTCCATCAACACTAATCATATAAATTAATGAAGTAGCAAAGGCGAAGTGAGGTGTCATTTCTTCACTATCGCCACTAAACATATCAAATAAACCCATTTTATCCTCTTATAAAATATATATCATTAGAAATGACCATTGTATAGCTTAGAACATTTTTTTTCAATCATTTAAAATTTTTATGTTGCATTTTTTTTAAAGTTAATTATAATTATTACTATGTATATCAGTCTAAAAAACCCTTCTATTTCTCTTCTGAAAATTCTACGACTGCTGCCATAGCAGGCGGCATATATCATAGCGTGCCTTTATAAGGCAAATCTATCTACATTTTTTTTAACTTTTCAATGGAATTTTATCATGACTGATAAATTAATTATTTTTGATACTACTTTGCGTGATGGCGAACAAAGCCCGGGCGCGTCTATGACTAAAGACGAGAAAGTTCGTATTGCTAAGGCACTAGAAAAATTAGGTGTAAATATAATCGAAGCAGGATTTCCAGTTGCTAGTCAAGGTGATTTTGAGGCAGTACAAGCTGTTGCTAATATCATTAAAGATAGTACTGTTTGTGGCTTGGCGCGTGCTTTAGATAAGGATATTGATCGCGCTGCTGAGGCTCTTAAAGGTGCAAATTCTTCCCGAATCCATACTTTTATTGCTACTTCAGCGATTCATATGGAACATAAGTTAAGAATGTCGCCACAGCAAGTAGTAGAACAAGCGGTTAAAGCAGTAAAACGTGCAAGGCAATATACTGATAATGTAGAATTTTCTGCTGAAGATGCTGGACGTTCAGATATAGATTTCTTATGTCGTATAATTGAAGCGGCTATTGATGCTGGTGCAAATACCATTAATATTCCTGATACTGTAGGTTATACTTTACCAGATAATTTTGGACAGTTGATTTATAAGTTACGTGAACGTATTCCTAATTCAGATAAAGCGATTTTTTCGGTACATTGCCATAATGATTTAGGTTTAGCGGTAGCCAATTCCTTGTCTGCGGTTATGAATGGTGCGCGTCAAGTTGAATGTACTATCAATGGCTTAGGAGAAAGAGCAGGTAATGCTGCTTTAGAAGAAATAGTCATGGCAGTACGTACCAGAAAAGATGCTTTTGATTGCAATACAGATTTAAATACTAAAGAAATTGTTAATTGTTCACGCTTAGTATCTAATATAACTGGTTTTCCTGTACAGCCTAATAAAGCTATTGTTGGTGCCAATGCTTTTGCTCATGAATCAGGTATTCATCAAGATGGTGTGCTTAAACATCGTGAAACTTATGAAATTATGCGAGCTGAAGATGTTGGTTGGCGCGCGAATAAAATGGTTTTAGGTAAACATTCTGGACGTAATGCTTTCCGTACTCATCTTAAGGGTTTAGGTATTGAGTTAAATTCAGAAGAGGAACTCAATAGGGCTTTTGATCGGTTTAAAGATTTAGCAGATAAAAAGCATGAAATTTATGATGAAGATTTACAGGCTTTAGTAACGGATACTTTAGCTACTGAATCGGAACATATTAAATTAGTGGCACTTAAGGTATTTTCAGAAATAGGTGAAAAACCTCATGCACAGATTACTTTAAATATAAATGGCGTGGAAAAAACAGTAGCTGCTGAGGGTAGTGGTTTAGTAGATGCTACATTTAAGGCGATTGAAACCTTGGTGAATAGTGATTGTAATTTATTACTTTATTCAGTAAATAACATTACTAATGGTAGTGATGCTCAAGGTGATGTTAGTGTGCGCTTGGATCAAAATGGATATGTAGTAAATGGACAGGGTGCAGATACTGATATTGTTATAGCATCTGCTAAAGCCTATTTAAATGCCCTTAATAAACTTTTAACTCCTGTATCACGTAAACATCCACAAACTGCTGCGATTTAAAAAATTTAACAATCTTCTTTCAGAAAGCTGCGATTAACCCAAGCTTTTACGTTTAAATATTTAATTGGTACCCATTTGGATTTACCAAGCATTTTTGAATTGCCTGTAATTTCAATTTTATTTGCATTTGCGGGTAATCCAAATAAAAGTTTATTTTTAACTCCAGCTCCTGAACGTGCAGCAAGGTAATCATTCGCTTTCACATTCGCAACTTTATAAGATGAACAACTGCCGCCGCGACTAGATAGAGTACTTGTGCTTGTTGATGTGGCTGGAGAAATCCATAAACGTTGTCCAACAAAAATTCCATCTTCTGCACCTAAATTATTCCATTTTGCAATTTCTTGAACTGAATAATTGTATTTTCTTGCAATACCATATAAGCCTTCTCCTGATTTGACAACATGGTAAAGTTTATTTTTATTTGTAACTGCACAGTCTTTTTTTAGAAAGCCTCTATTAACCCAAGCATTTTTACCCATATATTTTATAGGTGCCCAACTAGAATTTCTAATTTTAATTGCTGGTCCAGTGATTTTAATGCCATCTCCAGTTGCAGAAATACTACCTACTTCTTGATATTTTTTCCCCGGTCCTACACGAATTTTAAGTGTATCTGGACTTTTCACTTTAATTACTTTATAAGAGCAATCATCAGCAGCAAAGCTAATTTGTGAGGATAGGAATAATCCTAGTATTGAGAGTGGTTTTATATAGTTCATGTTTCATGCCTTTTTATTAATGTTACAATATTGATTTTATCATAAAATAAGTAATAAATAATGGACGATGAATTAAAACAACAGGCTCTTCACTATCATCGCGTGCCACAGCCCGGTAAATTAGCAATACAAGCAACTAAGCCACTTGATAATCAGCATGATTTAGCCTTAGCTTATTCTCCGGGGGTTGCAGCCGCTTGTGAAGAAATTGTTAAGGATCCTCAAGCAGCTGCTAGTTTAACTTCACGCAGTAATTTAGTCGCTGTTATTAGTAATGGTACTGCGGTATTAGGCTTAGGTGCTATTGGTCCTTTAGCTTCTAAGCCTGTTATGGAGGGTAAAGCGGTTTTATTTAAAAAATTTGCTGGAATTGATGTTTTTGATATAGAAATTAATGAAAAAGACCCTGAAAAATTAGTAGATATTATTGCTAGTTTAGAGCCAACTTTTGGTGGTATTAATCTTGAGGATATTAAGTCACCTGAATGTTTTTTTATTGAACAAAAATTAAAAGAACGTTTAAATATTCCGGTATTTCATGATGATCAGCATGGTACAGCAATTTGTGTTAGTGCTGCTATACTTAATGGTGTACGTTTACTTAATAAAGATTTATCTAAAGTAAAATTAGTTACATCTGGTGCTGGTGCCGCTGCAATGGCTTGTTTAGAATTATTGATTAATTTAGGTATTAATAAAGATAATATTATTGTTACTGATTCTAAAGGTGTATTGTATAAGGGTCGTCCAACAAATATGGACGTTTCTAAACAAGCTTATGCGATTGAAACTGATTTACGTAGCTTGGATGATGCTATTGAAGGTGCTGATATTTTTCTAGGTGTATCAGTTGCTGGTTTACTTAAACCAGAAATGGTAGCTAAAATGGTTGAAGATCCTCTAATTTTAGCTTTAGCAAATCCAGTACCAGAAATCATGCCTGAAGAGGCGCGTAAAATACGTCCAAAGGCTATTATTGCCACTGGTCGTTCTGATTATCCTAATCAAGTTAATAATGTCTTATGTTTTCCATTTCTGTTTAGAGGGGCTTTAGACGTTGGCGCAACAAAAATTAATGCAGAAATGCGTTTGGCATGTGTACGCGCTATTGCTGATTTGGTGCAAACTACCAAGTCCAATTTAAATACTGCTGACGCTTCAGAAGTTTTAGATCAAGCTTATAAAGGGGAAAGTTTTCATTTTGGTCCAGAATATATTATCCCTAAACCATTTGACCCTCGTTTAATTACAGTTATTCCTCCAGCGGTTGCAAAAGCGGCAATGGAAACTGGTGTTGCAACTCGTCCATTAAAAGATTTTGATGTTTATCAAGACTCATTAGCAGAATATATGTTTCGTTCTGTAAATGTGATGAAAACTGTATTTAATCGCGCTAAGGAAAATAAACAGCGTATTATTTATTCTGAAGGAGAAGATAAGCGTGTCTTAAGAGCGGCGCAAGTATTAATAGATGAGGCTTGTGTCCAACCAATTATCGTTGGCAGACCGAATGTGGTAAAAACGCATATAGAAGAATTAGGCTTGCATATTCGCCCTGATATAGATTTTGAATTAATTGATCCACAATCACCAGCAAGTGATTTGGCTGAAGAATATCATGAAATTATGGGCAGACGCGGTATTTGGCCAGCTCAAGCAGAAGTTTTAGTACGCAATAATAGTACTATTTTAGCCTCATTATTATTACGACGCGGTAAAGCTGATGCCTTAATTGCAGGTCCAGTAGGGACATTTAAACAACATTTAAAACACCTATTGGATATTATAGGACTCTGTGATAAAGTGTCTAGTCCTGCTTCTATGGAGCTGTTGATTTTAGATAAAGGTACTTATTTTATTGTAGATAGTAATGTTAATTATGATCCTAGTGCCCAACAGTTAGCGGAAATTACACAATTAGCGGCGAATGAAGTTAGGCGTTTTGGTATTACGCCAAAAGTTGCTTTAGTATCCCATTCTAATTTTGGTAATATTGATAATCCTTCAAGTATTAAGTTACGCGAAGCTTTAGCTCTTATCCATGAAAAAATGCCAGAAATAGAATGTGATGGTGAAATGCGCACTGATGCCGCTTTAAGTGAAGAAATTCGTCAACGATTATATCCGAAATCACGCTTAAATGGTAGTGCTAATTTATTAGTAATGCCTAATGTAGATGCAGCGAATATTACTTTTAATGCTCTTAAAGAGCTAAGTGATGGTACTGTAGTAGGACCTATTTTATTAGGTATGCGTAAATCTTGTCACATTTTAAATCGCGTTGTTACAACTCGTGGTATTGTTAATTTAAGTGCTTTAGCTGCTGTGGATGCACAAGAAATTGCTAAAAATTAGATATGTTTATATATTATATTTTAATATTTCTTATATCAGTACAAATTCAAGCTGGTGAATTATCAGGTTATATTGAAGGGGAAGTAAGATATTTTTCAGAATCACCATTATCAATTGATCAATATGATGGTTTTAATTTATCTTTATCAAGCAAGCCTGAATATCATCATCAATGGGATGATGGTAAGCAAACTTTTGATTTTATAGGTTTTGCTAGAATTGATCAACATGATTCAAAACGTAGTCATTTTGATATTAGGGAATTGTCTTGGATTAAAGCGGCAGAAACATGGGAATTACGAGCTGGTATTCGTAAAGTATTTTGGGGTGTTACTGAATCACAACATTTGGTTGATGTTATTAATCAGACTGATTTAGTAGAACATCTGGATGGAGAAGAAAAATTAGGGCAACCCATGATTAATTTAGCATTGATTCGTGATTGGGGAACTCTGGATTTTTTTATCTTACCTTATTTTCGTGAAAGAACTTTTCCCGGTAAACAAGGGCGTTTACTTAACGCTGGTATTCCCATTGATGTTGGTCAAAGCCGTTATGAATCCAGTGCTGAAGAACATCATGTAGATTGGGCTGTACGTTTTGAAAAAACTATTGAAGATTGGGAAATAGGTATATCTCATTTTGTTGGTACTAACCGTAGCCCACGTTTCTTAATGGAAAAAGGAGTATTTATACCTTTTTATGAACAAATTCAACAAACTGGATTAGACTTACAACTTACGCAAGAGTCTATATTATGGAAATTAGAACTAATTTCTCGTAATGAAGCCGCTGGTCATTATACTGCTTTGACTGGTGGTTTTGAATATAGTTTTGTTGGAATATTTAATTCTAATGCTGATCTTGGAATATTAACAGAATATTCATTTGATGATCGTAAGGATTATGCACTATCTCCATTTGCTAATGATCTTATGTTAGGGATGCGTTTAGCTTTAAACGATGAACAAAGTACTGAATTATTAGCCGGAACGATTGTTGACCTTGATAATAATAGTAGTATATATTTACTTGAAGCAAGTCGTCGTCTTGGTGAAAATTGGAAATTAAGCTTAGAATCTTATATATATTCTAATATAGAAGTTAATGATTTAACTTATGGTTTCCGTAATGAAGATTTTGTACAGTTCACATTAGCTTGGTATTTTTAATTATGCAAATCTAATAGAAAATAAAAATGAAAGCTTTTTTCACATTATTATTGGTATTAATAATGCCAGTTGTGAAGGCAGGGGTTTTTGATCCTAATGATTTAGCACAAGCTTATTCATACCTTAATGAAATTAGAAAAACAGCTGGTATGAGTACATTTACAAAAAACCTGCGGCTTGAAGCCGCAGCTCTTAATCATGCTAATTATTTAGCATATAATATACTTACAGGTCATTATGAATCTGTAGGAACTGCTAAATTTACAGGGATCACACCTCAAGATCGAACTAGTTTTACTGGCTACCGTAGTTTATTAATATCAGAAAATGTTTCTTCTGGTAATACTACTGGCATTAGATCTATTGATGGTCTAATGTCAGCGATTTATCATCGTTTTGCTTTTTTAGATTTTACAAAAACAGAAATTGGAATTGGTATTGCCAAGGATGTAAAATCTAAACATAGTGCCTATGTATATAATATGGGCAATGCTGCATTTAATCGTCTTTGTAAAACACCTAGTTTATCTAATCATAGTCGCTATTATTCTAATATTTGCAAGCCCAAGACGAATATTGCTGCTGTTGATTTTGATAGAGAAAATTTATTAGTACAAAGCGGTAATAATAAAATTGTAGTTTGGCCTACAAATAATGATAAAAATGTAGCTCCTGCCTTTTTTGAAGAGTCACCAGATCCATTGCCAGATTTGGAGGTTTCTGGATTTCCAATTTCTTTGCAATTTAATCCACTACATTTTGACAATGTAAAAATTCAGACATTTAAGCTTTATAATGATTCTGATAACATAGAAATAGTTAATACTAGATTATTAAACAAGGAAACTGATCCTAATAAAAGGCTAACCGCTTTACAATATGCACTATTTCCTTTGGAACGTTTAGAATGGAATACATGGTATCGGGTTGAAGTAAATTATATACATAAAAGTAAGCCTGAAAATCTAGTATGGCGTTTTAGAACTAAAAACTTAAATTTACCAGTATTTAAATTAGACGGTAATTCCAATGTTATTACTATTCCACCAAATACTTCTGCTATAGCTGTTTATATTCCACCTACCAAGACTAATCCTAAAATAGGCAAATTGAGCTATAGTTATGATTCTAATATGAAAGTAGCTGTGAAATATGAGGATAGCAATACATTATTAATAATAGTGACAGGTAAACTTGGTCAAGAAGCAAGTTTTAGGTTTTTAGGTAAACGAAAATTTAGAATTAAAATTAAAGACACTGTTAGTAAAATTTGTGAACCTGCGGTATTAAGTGCAAATATGGATTTATATATTCCAAATATTCGTTATAAGCCAGTTGCTGATAAGAAATCTATAAAAATATGGGCTGATTTACATTTAATAGATAAAAAAGATATGATTTTTAAGGTTTATAATTTTGGTTCTCCTACTATTGGTTTATGTAAATCCGCTAATTTATCTTCTGATCCAATAATTCATATTCCACATGTGTATTATGTGTCTGCTAACAATAAAAAGCCCCAGATTATATCTTTGTACTTAAAACATCTAGGGCAATTAAAATTTCAAGTTGTTAATAAAGAAGTGTTTTTAATTTTTTAATTATGAAAAAATTTATTTATTTATTTATTTATTTATTATATGCCAGCAATGTTTATGCTCAACAGAGTATTAATGGTGTCTGGCAAATTATTAGTTATCAAGTTGTTGCTTATCCGGCAATTCCAGATACTGAAGTTAAAAATTGGGTTGGTAGAAAATTTGAGTTTACATCAGAACAACAGGCAATCTTGCGTTATGCTAATAATACTGAAACATGTTCAAAGTTTAATCAACAACTAACAATTCAAAATTCTGAAGCCTATTTTTTGATTGGTTATGGGGTAAAACCACAACGTTTAGGTGTTACTGTTGAAGAAGTTCCAGTTGTTAGCATAAGTTGTCAACAAGCAAGTTGGTTATCTAAGCCACGTGATTTTGTTATTGTAAATGATCAAGAAATGCTTAGTTATTGGGATGGTGTAATTTTTTTCTTTTCTAAACAAGCTGAAAGTTCAAGATTACGTATGACTAGTAGTACTATTAAACCTTTAATCATTACACCGCAAAGTGTAGGATTATTAAATCCTAATAGTGATTGTAATGAACAAAGTTTAAGACAAGCATTGCATGGTTATGATATTAAAGCACGAGATGGTTATTTTGAATTGTATCGTTTTAATAAGTTAATGTTGGTAGTATTTCCCAATAAATTAACATCTAAAGTTAATAGTATTCGTATTTTAGATAAAAATATACAAGTTCCCGGAAACGCTAAACTTGGATTTAAGTATAATGAAATTTTTAAGGATAATCAATTAGTGACTTGTAAATTAGAAAATAATTTAAATTTATGTTCTTTTGCAAATATGTCTAGTATCCAATATGTATTTAAACAGCAGCCTAGTGAAACTTTAATTGATGCAAAATTAGTGGAAATTATCTGGAATGCAGATCAAAGTTTAATAACTGAACCCCCTGAAGTTGATTTTTCTATTCCTAAAATTAAATGAATTTTTCTGCTGACTTATTGTCAACCCCTTTAATTTGGATTAGTAATTTAATATATGCCGCCGTATTAATAGCGGCATTATTAAAAGCACCTTGGCATCATCTTAAGGATAATAAAGATATTCATGTTTTATTAGCTAGTTGTTTGATTTTATGGTTAATTTGGCATAATAGTGCCGGTGTGACTCCGGGCATGGAGTTTCATTTATTATTAGTTACTACGATTACCTTAATGTTTGGCTGGCCTTTTGCTGTTATTATGGTTAGTATTGCCCAATTAGGTTTAAGTATTGAGGGTGATGCTTATTGGATCAGTTATGCGATTAATACTATATGTAATGGTATTATTCCAATTGGAATAACGTATGGTTTGTATTGGTTAGTTTATTTATGGCTGCCTAGAAATTTTTTTATCTATATTTTTCTAATCGCATTTGCTGGTGGAGCATTAAGTATGTTGCTAAGCCGTTTAAGTGGTTTAGCTATTTTAATTAGTAGTGGAATTGAGTTAGGTGATGAGCCATTATTTATTATAGTAATGTTATTTCCAGAAGCCTTTCTTAACGGTTTTATCATGACTTTATTAGTTATTTATCGCCCGAAATGGGTAAG
Source organism: Candidatus Marithrix sp. (assembly GCA_016744775.1). Lineage (GTDB taxonomy): Bacteria > Pseudomonadota > Gammaproteobacteria > Beggiatoales > Beggiatoaceae > Marithrix. Next base: position 231,139 of record JADGDS010000006.1, on the reverse strand, counting down.
TAGCTTTAGTGATAAGTGTTATTTATATAAAAATTAAAATATTAATTATTAAAAATGCTTGCAAATAAAATTTAAAGTCTGTATAGTATGCGGAATACTTTGATGCGAGATGGAGCAGTCTGGCAGCTCGTCGGGCTCATAACCCGAAGGTCGGGGGTTCAAATCCCTCTCTCGCTACCATCAATTTCCCCCCCCTTTTTTTTGTTTATTCTTCTACTAATTTTCCATTAACTAAACGTAAGATTTTATCCATGCGTTGAGCTAAGTCTGGTGCATGAGTCACTAAGATTAAGCTGGTTCCTATTGTTTTATTTAAATCTAACATCAGTTCATAAACCTTATCAGCAGTACGTTGATCTAAATTACCTGTTGGTTCATCAGCTAATAAGCATTTTGGATTAGTAACTAATGCTCGTGCTACAGCGGCTCGTTGTCGTTCCCCTCCTGACATTTCGCCCGGTTTATGTTCTAAACGTTGCTCTAAACCTACTTTGATTAGAATTTCTGCCGCTTTTTGTTTTGCCTGTTTTGGAGAACAACCTCTGATTAATAATGGCATGGCAACGTTTTCTAAGGCAGTAAATTCTTGTAGTAAATGGTGGAATTGATATACAAATCCTAGGTTTTGATTGCGCAAAATTGCGCGTTTTGCAGAATTTAATTTATTGATTTGTTTACCAGCAACCCAAATCTGCCCTGTAGTTGGATTATCTAATCCACCCAGTAAATGCAATAAAGTGCTTTTACCTGAGCCTGAACTACCAATAATAGCGATTTGTTCTCCGGCTTGGATATTTAAATCAATATCACGCAAGACATCAACAGAAAATCCACCCTCAGTAAAACTTTTAGAAACATTGCTACAATTTAATACTGTTTCTTTATTCATAACGTAATGCCTCAGCTGGTTGAGTTTTTGATGCACGTAAGGCTGGATAAATAGTTGCTAGTAAACTGATTAATAAGGATAAAGCTCCAATTTTATAAACATCTAACCATCGTAAATCAGATGGTAATTCACTTATATAATATATGTCTGATGATAAAAATTGAACTCCAAAAATTTGTTCAATTGCTGGTATTATTGTTTCAATATTCAAGGCTAAACCGATTCCTCCTGCTAATCCTAGTAAGGTACCAAAGATACCAATTAATGCACCTTGCACAATAAAAATATTCATAATTGTACGAGGAGTTGCACCTAATGTTTGTAAGATCGCAATATCTGCTTGCTTGTCAGTTACTACCATTACCAAGGTTGAGACAATATTAAAAGCGGCTACCGCAACTATCAATGTTAATATTACAAACATTACGGTTTTTTCCATTTTAATCGCTTCAAAAAAATTTTTATGGCGATAAGTCCAATCGTAACTACTATAACCTATAGGTAATGTTTGTTTTAATTCACGACTAAACTTTCTAGCTATAAACATATCATCTAATTTAATATTCAAACCATTGACGCTACCTACTGGCATTCTTAATAATTTTGCTACATCATGATAATGTAATAAAACTAAGCCGCTATCAAATTCGTGCATACCAACAGTAAATATACCTGTAATAGTAAAACGTTTCATTCTAGGTAATATGCCTACTGGTGTAACTGAAGCATGAGGAACAACTAAAGTAATTCGATCTCCTAACCATACACCTAAAGATCGTGCTAATTCTGAGCCTAAGACTAAATTAAATTTACCTGATTCTAGTTTATCAAAACTACCAGCTACGATTTTGTCTTTTACTTGAGAAACTTGAGGTTCAAGTTCAGGATCAATTCCTTGTAAAAAGCTGCCTTTAACATTTTTGTTATATGTCAGCATAGCTTGACCCTGTATAAATGGTGCAACACCTAGAACTCTAGGTTTGTTTCTTAATTCTTTGGCTAAATCTTGCCAATTTGACCAAGAGTTACTAGATGTATTAACTACAACATGTGAAGACATGCCTAACATGCGATGACGCAATTCTTTTTCAAATCCATTCATTACCGATAATACTGTGATCAGCGCGGTAACTCCTAATGCGATACCTAGCATGGAACTTGATGAAATAAAAGAAATAAAATGGTTACGACGCTTAGCGCGTGTATAGCGCAAGCCAATATAAAATGCAAGAGGTTTAAACATGTATATAATTATATATGAATTAAGAAAATAATGGTAAACTATTATCAGTTTTAGTATTTGAAGAAGATTTGTCTTTGCCTTTGGATTTTGCAATTGCAGCGTCACGTCTTAAGGCAAAAGCTTCAGCTTCTTCTTCATTAGAAAAGGAATGACGTTCTAATGCTTTATCTAAAGCATCATATAAGCCAGCGCGACGTGCCATTGTTCTATATCGTTGTTCTACATGCAATAATTCTCTAATTAATTCAAATTGAACTTGTTCTTCATCACCTTGTTGTTGACAAATAGTTTTTAATAATTTGACATCATCAGCTTGAAAAACTTGACTATCATCCAGTTGCTTACTAGGATAAACTTCGCCAGTTACCTTTTCATAGATTTTAGGAAGATTATCTTCAATTTCATGCTTTTCCATCACCCAAAGACGGCGAATTTCTTCTAATTCTTCAAAAGTAATCAATTCTATATGTTTAATATTTGCTGGTGCATTTGCTTGTACTGCTAATTGTGCTTTTAATAAAGCATCTAACATTTTTTCACGATAACTTTGTTTATATGGACCATGTACTAAGCGATCATTAAATACTTTAAGTTGACCATTCATACGACGAAAGTCACGATGTTTACGATCTTCTTTAATGTCTAACCAGTTATTACGGAAATCCATTAGCGGCAACATCCATTCTTTTTCTTCATCATTTTGAATCATGGCGTGCATAGATTTATCTTGTTCAACCATTGTACAAACATAGCAACCAAATCGACTATCTCCACAACTAGGTGTTGTTGTATCAACTACTAAAGGGCATTCGCCATCAGCGGTTGCACCTTGATACATGCTAAGTAGTAGTTTATTGCTATAATTCCAAGGGTTTTCAACTTGATTAATATACATCCAAACATCGTCATTACTCCAATTGGCGATAGGGGTATAAATTGAGCTATTGGGTAAACTGGCATTTGTTACCAAATGTTCCCTTGTGCTAGTTTTTTCATATTTAGTCATATTAGCGGAACGAGCTGAACTTTCGGCTTTGCGAGTTCCAAGTACTAAGATCACTTCGCCATTTTTGCGTATCATATTATTAATAAAATGATTAGAAGGATTAATTTTGAGACGACTGGTACACCAACGAAATTTTGGTCGTGGTGCTGGATAGCCACGTCCAATTAAATTAACCCAAAATCTATCTTGCACTTTTGGAGTCAAACGATGAGGCAGAATGGGTAATTGTTGCCGCTTAGCTTCTTCTACCATAGCTTCTAAAGAATATTCTACCCATTTTGATACTATAGGATTTTCAACTAAAGTATCTGTACTAATTACATAAATTTCCTTAAAACGTTTTTCAGGCGGCAATTCAGAAATAGCATTCCAAATTAATTGTAAAGAGGCGGTTGAATCTTTACCGCCGCTATATCCGATTACCCAAGGAATATCATCTTCTAAATAAATTTTTTTGATTTGCTTAGTTAGATCCTTTATTGCTTGTTTTAAACCTTTGGTAAAAGCTGTTTTTCTGAGTTTTGGTTTCATTATTAATTACTAGTTTAAATAATATATAATACTAACTTATGAACAATAATTTAGCTACAAAATTAGGCAAAGCATTACTAAAAAGAAATTATTATTTAGTAAGCGCGGAATCATGTACTGGAGGTTGGATAGCTGAGGCTGTTACAGCAATTGCTGGAAGTTCTGCTTGGTTTGAACGTGGATTTGTTACTTATTCTAATGCTTCAAAACAAGAATTATTAAATGTTAAAGCAGAAACTTTAATGAAATATGGTGCAGTCAGCGAAGAAACTGCATTAGAAATGGTTATAGGAGCATTAAAAAATAGTCATGCTCAAGTAGGAGTCGCAATCACAGGTATTGCTGGACCAACAGGTGGAAGCCCTGAAAAACCAGTGGGTACTGTTTGGATTGCTTATGCTTTTCCTGAGAAAGTTTATGCTAAATGCTATTATTTTCAAGGAAGTAGGCATGAAATACGTGAGCAGACAGTAAAATCTGCTTTAGAGACATTATTAGACCTGACAGGTTTTTAAAACCTGTCAGGTCTTTATTGACAATTAAAAACCTTGTAAAAATCCTGCCAATACTAAAAATAGTAAGATCAATCCAGCAACGATAAGAACAAAGCCTAGTATTTTCGAATAGCGTGCCATTCTTGGAGAAGGTGCGCCAACTATATATTCTTCTAGTTTACCTTCTTTTACTAGTCGTTCATATTCCAGTGTTCTTTCTTCTTTAAATTCCTCTAGTGTCATACTACCAGTAAACATAATAGTATCTTGAGGGAATTTATCCGGTCTGAAATGACTATTAAAGTAATGAACCGTAAACAAGAATATACCAGCTAAAAACGCTTCTTCACCATGAACAATAGTCGCTACATTAAATACCCAACCGGGTAAAAAGCTTCCAAAGAAAGCAGGGAACCACATCATTAATCCTGATACTCCGATAATAAACATACCCCAGAAAGGTGCCCAATAATCGAATTTTTCCCAGTAAGCCCAATGATCAAATACTGGTCTTGGTCCTTTACCAACAAACCATTTAGACATAGCCCAAAGATCATAAAAATCTTGCCAACGAGGTAATAGCGAGGTTGGTCCAAACCATTTAAAGCTTCCACGTTTAGTAACTAATAGATAGTATAGAAGAACGATAATATGTCCAAAGAATATTAGCCCAAAAGTAGTAGCAGCTACACGATGGATGATTGCTGATATTTTAGCTCCACCAAGTAAACTTATTACGGTTGCTGACCAGAAACTATCTGCATATAATACTGCTGTTCCAGTTAATACTAATATCATAACTGCGATAGCAAGAATTAAATGTGCTAAACGCCAAGGCCATGTAAATCGTCTAATATATTGACGTTTTGCTGGATCACCATTTTCGTCTAAACGTATTTTAGCTTTACCAGTTTTACGTTCTTTATATTCTCTATAAAACCAAAAGGCACTATGAATCCAGAAAAATGTAAATACCCATATCACTAAGAAAATCATAAACTTTGAAGTAATCCATATTTCTGGATATTTTTCAAAATCATGAGTATTTCCATGCGGTTGGAAGGTTAAATAACCCTTAGTAGCATTTTCATGACAGTTTTGACAAGTTTCTAGTCGATTATTTATATGAACCTTAGAATTAACATTATCAACTGCTTGAGTATTATGATGTTTATGGCAATCAAAACACTTAGCTGTATGAGTATAACCTAGAGTAGCAACTTGACCATGATATGTATGACGATAGCTTTCGTATTCTTTGTCATGGCAACTACCACAATTTTTAGTAATTGTTAATTTAGTTTTGCCGTCTTTAGATGAATTAATATCATGAGCAGTATGACAATCACTACAAACAGCGGCATCAAGATTACCTTCTCGTTTTACCTTTGCTCCGTGGATTGATTGAGTATAATCCTTTAATTGCTTCTCGTGACAACGACCACAAGTTTCTGGTGTATTGAGACGATAAGTTTGAGCTTCAGTATCTTTGATTGGAAAGATGTTATGTTTACCATGACAATCCCAGCAATTAGCATTCGGCTTACTTGGATCATTTTTTCGTGGCTGAGCATGAATGGATGCCAAATAATGATCGGCATTTTGCATTGCTTTATCTATAGATTGCTCTTTGTGACAACTGACACAATCAATAGTACGATTTGACTGAGTTTTATGAGGAATTTGCTTAATATCTGTATGGCAATCTGTACAAGCTTGTTTGGCATGTACACTATGAGCAAAGACTTCAGGTTTAACATGCAATGGGCGTTTAGGACTTTCACCAAATTTGCCTTTAGGAGTAGAAAAACCTTCAACTCCATGACAATCTAAACAATCAGCATTTGTTGTATCTGAAGTTATTAGCTCAGGTTCAATTGCATGAACGACTGCGCTATTTAAACACAGCCATCCCAATAGTAGCAAAAATCCCAAATAGGAATTTTTCATTTAGTTACTATTCCTGAACATAACGTTTCTTGAACTTTGTTCGCGCTGCTGCACGTTTAGCGGCAGTTTTGTCATCCATTTTACCAAGGAACCATTTATGTTCATCTCGATTCAGAATTTCATCAAGTAATTTATGAACTCTTTCAGCTCCTTTATGATTACCTTTTTTCTCAGCTTTTTCAATAAGTTCTTTAATTTCAGGAACCATTTCAATATAGAAGCGATGAGCTACTTCATACATACCATGCCATTGAACATAATCAGGAGCTTGCATAGCAGCACCATGACGGGCACGTCTTCCTTCGTGGTGCCATAAGAAAAACCATGTCCATTCTATAGCTTCATCAAAAGGAACTGGTGTTATCATATTTTCTTCTTTCAGTGCAGCAATTATACTAGCACCGGGTTTTGCAAATTTATTATTATATAAGTTTACTAAAGAATCAAATTGCTCATAGAAACTTTCTATCATCTTTGAACTATGGCAAGAAGTACAAACAGTTTTCATATCATTACGTCGTTCTAACCAAGGTTTAACATCTTTACCCATTTTAATAGCTTTAGCATCAATTTTTTGTGAAATGGCTGGGCGTAAAGTCCAACTGATACGATCACCTACATCATGAGTGATAGGTAGCTCAGTAGTTGCAGACATATGGCAAGTAGCGCAAGTAGGTGCAGCGTCATAATCTTCACCGGCTACCCATTTTGCTGATTCAAGATTCATTTTATCAACATTGGCATAGAAATTAATACCATGCTTAGATTCTTCATAAATTTCCTTTTGTGGATGATCAGGACCTAAGTGACATTTACCACAACTTTCTGGACGACGAGCCTGTTTCATAGAAAACTCATGACGTTGGTGACAAGCTGTACAAGCCCCTTTAGAACCATCTGGATTTATACGACCAATACCAGTATTAGGCCAAGTAGTTGGATCAAGATCACCATTTGGTAATACTTTTACTTCAGAACCATGACATTGCCAACAACCATTGACAGCAACAGGTGATTGACCATGAAAAACCATAGCACCTTCAACAACTTCCGCTAACACATTATCAAGTGAACCGAGGATTTCTGCTGCTTTAGCATGATGACTTTTAGAAAATTGTTCAACTTCTGTACTATGACATTGAGCGCAATCTTTAGGTGAAACTATGACAGCAATCTGAAAGCCTTTATGACGAATAGCATCAGGATCAGAAGCATCAGCCTTATGACATTCATAACAACCTACATTGGCGCCAAAGTGTTTAGAACGTCCCCATTGTTGATAAATACTTCTATGTTCATTACGGTGACAAGATGCACAAGTAGCACTTTCTTTACTAAGATGTTTAAAAGGTTTTAAAGCTTTTTTGGTAAGACCATTATTTTCATAAGCAAAGGAAGCCGTACTCCCTAAGCCCATAAAAATAAAAAGTAGCAAGACAGGCTTTTTAATTTGCCTTATTAATTTAGCAATATTCATAATATTATTATCCTAATAACTGATTAAAATAGTTGGACTTTTCTTGAAATATAACTATCTATTCTAATATAATAATTATTAAAATAGATAATTATATTAATAAATACTAATATAATTATTATTAATGGTAAGGATTTAAAAATCAAAAATAATAAATAACAGTTGCAGATAAAGCTTATATCATGTATTTTGGTATGTTTTTTTTATGTTAAAGAGGAAAAAATATGGCAGAAAATTTTCTAACGGGTCAAGAGACCTATAATTATAAGGTCGTTAGGCAGTTTGCTATAATGACGATTGTTTGGGGTGTAGTTGGTATGACGGTAGGTGTATATATTGCCGCCGAACTAACTTGGCCTTGGCTTAATAATGTTTTAGATGTTCCTTATTTTACTTTTAGTCGTTTACGACCATTACATACTAATGCTGTAATTTTCGCTTTTGGTGGCTCAGCTTTATTTGCTACTTCTTATTATGTGGTACAACGTACCTGTCATGTGCGCTTAATTTCTGATAAATTAGCCGCTTTTACATTTTGGGGTTGGCAATTAGTTATTGTTCTAGCCGCTATTACTTTACCTTTAGGTTATACTACTACTAAAGAATATGCTGAATTAGAATGGCCTATAGATTTACTTATAGCAGTAATTTGGATCTCTTATGCTATAGTCTTCTTTGGTACAATTGTTAAGCGTAAAATATCACATATTTATGTCGCTAATTGGTTTTATGGTGCATTTATCATAACAATTGCTTTATTACATATTTTTAATAATATGGCAGTACCAGTTGGTATGTGGAAATCTTACTCAGCTTATGCTGGAGTTCAAGATGCAATGATACAATGGTGGTATGGTCATAATGCTGTTGGATTTTTCTTAACTGCTGGATTTTTAGGTATGATGTATTATTTTGTACCTAAACAAGCACAACGACCTGTATATTCTTATCGTTTATCAATTGTTCACTTTTGGGCATTGATTTTCACTTATATTTGGGCTGGTCCCCATCATCTGCATTATACAGCTTTACCTGATTGGACTCAAACTTTAGGCATGGTTATGTCTTTGATTCTATTAGCACCTTCTTGGGGTGGTATGATTAATGGAATTATGACCTTATCAGGAGCATGGGAAAAATTACGTAGTGATCCTATTTTACGTTTCTTGATCGTAGCAATTTCTTTCTATGGTATGTCCACTTTTGAAGGTCCTATGATGGCAATAAAAACTGTTAATGCTTTATCACATTATACTGATTGGACTATTGGACATGTTCATTCTGGTGCTCTTGGTTGGGTGGCAATGATTTCTATGGGTAGTATGTACTACTTAATACCACGTTTATTTGGACGTGAATTATATAGCTTAAAACTCGTTGAATTACATTTTTGGACTGCTACAATTGGTGTAGTTCTTTATATTACTGCAATGTGGGTATCAGGAATAATGCAAGGTTTAATGTGGCGTGCTGTCAATCCAGATGGAACTTTAACTTATAGTTTTGTTGAATCAGTACAAGCTATGCACCCTTATTATCTAACTCGTTGGTTAGGTGGTATGTTCTTCCTATTTGGTATGTTAGTAATGGCTTATAATGTTTTCAGAACAGTTAAAAGTCCAAAAACATTTGAAATTAATGATACTATTCCAACTCCAGCGTTGGCACATTAAGGAGAAATTTGAATAATGGCTGATGCACATAAAAAAGTTGAAACTAATATTGGTTTAATGATTATTCTAACTACAATTGTAGTTAGTATCGGCGGTTTAGTGCAAATTGTACCGCTATTCTTTATGAAATCAATGACCGAACCAGTAGAAGGTTTAAAACCATATCCGGCATTACAATTAGCAGGGCGCGATATTTATGTTCGTGAATCTTGTATGGTATGTCATTCCCAAATGATTCGTCCTTTTAGAGCAGAAACAGAACGATATGGACATTATTCAGTTGCTGGAGAATTTGTTTATGATCGTCCATTCCAATGGGGTTCTAAACGCACTGGTCCAGATTTACATCGTGTAGGTGGACGTTATAGTGATGAATGGCATTATGCTCATTTAATCAATCCACGCGATGTGGTACCGGAATCAGTAATGCCCGGTTATCCTTCTCTCGCAGAAAATTTTATTGATGGCAAAGAAGTTCAACATAAAATGCAAACTTTGAAAGATTGGTTTGATCATCCTTACACTGATGAAGAAATTGCTAATGCTGTTAAAGCTGTAGAAGGTAAAACTGAGATGGAAGCTATCATTGCTTATCTACAAGGTTTAGGCAAAGCAATTAAAACTGTGAGGTAAAATGTGGAAATCGTGGCACTGATTCAGTCTATTTGGACTATTGTCGTCATGGTTATCTTTTTTGGTGTTTTATTGTGGGCGTTTAGTCGCAAGCGTAAATCAGAGTTTGACGAAGCGGCTCGCCTACCATTAGATGACGATGATTCAGTTGAAAAAAAATATAAGGAGAAACAATAATGTTTGACGCTGGACTTTTTACAAGTCAATTTTGGGAATGGTTTATTATCACTGGAACCGTAGGTGGTATTATAGGCTGTTTTGCCTTGATCCTTTGGTTAGGAGCTGATTCTTCTTCTTCTAAATCTAAAGATAAAAAAGTTGAAACTATGGGGCATGTTTGGGATGAAAATCTTGAAGAATATAATAATCCCTTGCCTCGTTGGTGGTTAAATATGTTTTATATCACCTTATTCATTGCTATTATTTATTTAATACTTTATCCGGGTTTAGGTTCTTTTGCTGGTGTTTTAGGTTGGACTGAAATTAAGCAATATGAACAAGAAATGGAAGCAGCTGAGAATCGCTATGGACCTATTTATGCTAAATATGCTAAAGAACCAATTGCTGAATTAGCAACAAATCCTGAAGCGGTTAGATTAGGTAAAAGTCTATTTATGACTTATTGTACTGTCTGTCATGGTTCAGATGCAGGTGGTGTACCCGGTTATCCTAATTTACGCGATCATGATTGGCTCTATGGTGGTACTCCAGAAGCGATAAAAACTACTATTATGAATGGTCGTAAAGGTAATATGCCTAATGCTGAGACTAATAATCTTAATACTGAAGCTGATATAGATAATGTAGTGGAATATGTTGTAAGCTTAAGTGGCAAACAACATGATCAAGCCGCTGCTGTTAAAGGAAAAGAAAGTTTTAACAAGGTTTGTTTTGTTTGTCATGGCAATGATGGTAAAGGTAATCAAATGTTAGGTGCGCCTAATTTAACTGATGATGTTTGGCTTTATGGTGGCTCAAAAGCTACTATTAAAGATACTATTGCCAAGGGTCGTCTAGGTAATATGCCAGCTCATGGTGAATTTTTAGGTACAGATAAAATTCATGTATTAGCAAGCTATATTTATAGCTTTTCACTGAAAAAATAATAATATCCTTCCCCTAATTCCCTCTAGTTCTTAGAGGGTCTTTTTATTATGAAATCCTCTAAAAATACTACAAAAATACCAATTGAAGAAATTCAAAACAGCAGTCTTTATGCTAAACGTAAAAAAATTTATCCACGTATAGTATTAGGTTATTTTACTAAACTTAAAACTTTAAGCGGCTTAATATTATTAGGTCTTTATTATGGTTTACCTTGGTTACAATGGAATGGGCATCAAGCAATCTTATTTGATCTACCAGCTCGTAAATTTCATATTTTTGGCATGACTTTTTGGCCTCAAGATTTTATTTATCTTACTTTTTTATTAATTTTAGCTGCTATGATTCTGTTTTTCTTTACAGCTTTAGCAGGAAGATTATGGTGTGGCTTTGCTTGCCCCCAAACAATTTGGACCGATGCGTTTTTATGGATGGAACGTTTAATTGAAGGTGATAGACCAAAACAAATCAAACTGGATAATGAACCAAAGTCTTTTAAAAAATTTCGTATTAAAACAACTAAGCATACATTATGGATAATCTTTGCTTTATTTACTGGTTTTACTTTTGTTGGTTATTTTACCCCAATTCATGAATTAACTCATTCACTTATGAATTGGCAACTTAGTGGCTGGGAAACTTTCTGGATCTTATTTTACGGTTTCGCTACTTATGGTAATGCTGGTAGATTACGTGAACAAGTGTGTACTTATATGTGTCCTTATGCGCGTTTCCAAAGCGCGATGTTTGATAACAATACAATGATTATTGCTTACGATGAAAAACGCGGCGAATCACGCGGTTCACGTAAAAAAAGTCAGGATAATTATAAAGACCAAGGTTTAGGTGATTGCATTGATTGTTCCATCTGTGTACAAGTATGTCCAACGGGAATTGATATTCGTGATGGCTTACAATACCAATGTATTAGTTGTTCTGCTTGTATTGATGCTTGTGATGAAGTGATGGATAAAATGGCTTATCCCAGAGGCTTAATTCGTTACACGACAGAAAATAATTTAAAAGGCAATAAAACTCGTATTTTCAGACCACGTATTTTTGTATATGCTGGTATTTTAATCGCTTTATTGATAGGAGCAATTTATAGTATTAGTACCCGTTCATTAGTTGAATTAGATGTAATTCGTGATCGTCAAAGTTTATATATAGAAACAGATGCTGGTATGATTGAAAATATTTATTCTTTAAGAATTATGAATTTAGATAATAAAGATCATAGTTATAATCTAAATACTACTGGTATTGAAGATTTAGCTTTAGTGAAAAATATTGATATTAAAGCTAAATCTGGTGAAATAAGTACAGTAGCAATACGTTTAATGGTAGCAAAGGAAAAATTACAGAAACGTACTACAGCAATTCATTTTACCTTAACTGCAACAGACAATCCTGAATTGACTATTACTGAAGAAGCACGGTTTTTAGGGCCTTTGCGTTTTAGATAGTTTTAAGACCTGACAGGTTTTAAAAACCTGTCAGGTCTGTTAATTATTTATTCTTTTTTGTCACAACAACTTGAAATACCAAATAATGGATAAGCAGGGCAATATCCTATAAAAGCTGTTAATAATGGTATAGCACCAATTGCACCCCACCAACTTTGATAATAAACACCAGCACCAATTATTCCTAAACCAAGTATAATACGAATTAGCTTATCAACTCCACCAACATTTGTTGTCATTATAATTTTCCTGATGATATAAAATGGAAGTGAAATATTTTAAACTAAATTTGAAAAACTGTCTTTAGTTTACTATGATAAACTAATACACTAAAATTAATTATTGGAAATAAATATGTTTAATAAAAAATTAAAACTGCAACAAGGTTTTAGCTTGATGGAACTATTAATTGTTATGGTTATTCTAGGCATGTTAGCAGCAGTTGTTGGTCCAACTCTTTGGAATAAGTTAGGCGGCGCAAAACGTGATACAGCTAAAACGCAAATTTCTAATTTGGAAGTTGCATTGGATTCATATCGTTTAGATATGTTTAAATATCCAGATAGCTTGCAAGATTTAATTACAAATACTTCTAGCAGTTCAAAATGGCAAGGATCTTATTTAAGAAAAGGTTTACCCAAAGATCCTTGGGGTCGTGAATATCAATATCGCAAGCCCGGTCGTGAAAACCGCGATTTTGACCTTTATTCTTATGGTGCCGATGGTCAAGAAGGCGGTGACAAAGAAGATGCCGATATTGTTAGTTGGAAATAATGTCTAATCGGTATAATGCCGGATTTAGTCTATTAGAATTAATTCTAGTGATGGTCATCATTGGTATGGCTGTCGCCGTGGTAATTCCACGTCTAAGTAACAGTGAAGTCACCGTTCTTAAAGCCCAAGTACGCGAAGCGGTGGCAGTATTAAACTATGCACGCCGCTCTGCCATTGTAGAAGCCAAACAAAAAGTTGCAAGTTTTTATGAAGGCAAAGAAGACGCTGCTAAAACTAGTAAAGCCGAACCGGGAAAGTGGACTAGTCATGGTGCTACTTTACAATGGGGTGGCAATTATCTGAGTGAGGATGAGGAAGAAGAATCAAAAACATTTGAAATAATTTTTTATCCTGAAGGCGGAAGTAGCGGCGGTGCAATAGTTTTAACTTATAAATACCATAAAGCCAAAATCACTGTCAGCCCAATTACAGGTAAAATTGAATCAGAAATCTTAGATCATGAAGAAGACAACGGCGGGATTTAGCCTCTTAGAAGTACTGATTGCAATGGCTATTGTTGGTATGGTTTTAGGAAGTCTTTTTAATCTATTAGCTGCAAGTAAGCGTCTAGCTTTTAAAGGCGTAGATGGTATTGAACGAACAGTATTTTTACGTTCAGCCATAAATGCCGCTCAATTACTGGAAGATCCTGAATATCCACAATTACCTGAACGCTATAGCAGTAATTTAGAAATTGAAACTAGCGATGAAGAAATAGAAATACCAGAGCGTCAAACTAAACCAATGCGATTAGCATTAGAACCAGTACTGATATATGATAAAGAGACTGGGAAAGTCCTTAGTACAGTACGCCTTGTAATACAAGATAAGGCTGAGTAAATTGTGAGAACAAAAGCAAAAGGTTTTTCTTTATTAGAATTATTAATTGCACTGACATTGTCAACAATGGTAATGTTAATGTTGTCAATGGGTATGAGCATCGTATTAAAGGAATGGACGCGCTCTTCTAATCGTTTAGATACTAGCATTGAGAAAGTATTAGTATTACTACAAATTGAACGCGCATTACAAGGTGCTTATCCACATTTATATAGAGATGTGGAAGAAAATAAAAATTATATATTTTTTGAAGGTGATGAAGAACAGATTTCTTGGGTATCCACCGTATCCCCGGGGCGTAAACCCGGATTAACTACATGGCAACTACTGCCAAGTGAAGACACAAATGGACTAGAAATTCGTATTGTTCCGGCTTTCGCTGGCGATCCTACTGAACGTTTAGAAGAATATGCTACTGTCACAACTGCCCTTGAAAATTATAATGTCTCATTTGAATATTTATATATTGATGAAAAACTCAAAGATGATACTCAGTGGTTAAAAGAATGGTCAGCCAAAAAATTACAATCATTACCTTATGCAGTCAGAATCAGCCTAGAAAGTGAAGATACAACAACAGATTCTATAGAAATTATTGCCATTATTCAGGCACATAGACATCCAAAATTAAAACCTATCAAGCCTTAAACAAGGAGAAAAATTCACATGGGATTTTTAGCAGGAAAACGTGCGCTAATTGTAGGATTAGCAAGTAATCGTTCAATTGCTTATGGCATAGCAAAAGCTATGCAACGTGAAGGTGCAGAATTAGCCTTCACTTACCAAAATGAAAAACTTCAGAAGCGCGTTGTCAAAATGGCTGCAGAATGTGATTCCAATATCACATTGCCTTGTGATGTTAGTAGCGATGAACAAATTGAAGCTGTTTTTGAAGAATTAAAAAAATCTTGGGATGGCTTAGATATTATCATTCACTCTGTAGCATTTGCGCCTCGCGAAGAATTAGAAGGAGCTTATTTAGAAAATGCAACTCGTGAAGGTTTTAAAACTGCTCATGACATAAGTTCATATAGTTTTGGAGCCTTAGCGAAGGCAGGGCGTGAGATGATGAAAGGGCGTAATGGCGCATTATTAAGCTTAAGTTACTTAGGAGCTGAACGCGCTATGCCAAACTACAACGTTATGGGAGTCGCAAAAGCTAGTTTAGAAGCCAATGTACGTTATCTAGCTTATAGCTTAGGACCAGAAGGAACTCGTGTCAATGCAGTTTCCGCTGGACCAATTCGCACCTTAGCAGCGTCAGGAATTGCAAACTTTCGTAGCATGTTAGATTCTTTTCAAGAAAAAGCACCATTAAGACGTAATGTTACGATTGAAGAAGTTGGTAATGCTGCTGCGTTTTTATGTTCTGATTTAGCGTCAGGAATAACCGGCGAAATAACTTATGTTGATTGCGGATATAATATTACTTAAAGGAGAATAATTTGACACCAGATGAAAAAAAACAACAAGTTGCCAAAGCAGCTTTAGAATATGTTGTCCCTGACACTATTATTGGTATTGGTACCGGAAGTACTGCCAATCACTTTGTAGATGCGCTTGCTAGTATCAAACATACTATCGAAGGCACAGTTGCAAGTTCTAATGTCACCGCAGAACGATTAAAATCTCATGGTATTCCAGTATTAGAACTTAATAGTGTCGATGAAATCTCAGTTTATATTGATGGTGCTGATGAATCTAATCGATATTTACACCTTATAAAAGGTGGTGGTGGTGCCCTTACCCGTGAGAAAATTGTAGCCGCTGTTAGCAAAAAATTTGTTTGTATTGCAGATGATAGTAAATTAGTAGATGTAATGGGTAAATTTCCATTGCCAGTTGAAGTGATTCCGATGGCACGTAGTTATGTGGCACGTCAAATCGTAAAAATGGGCGGTAATCCAATTTGGCGAGACGGTTTTACTACTGATAATGGAAATGTCATATTAGATGTGCATAATTTACAGATTATGGAACCAGTGAAACTGGAAACAGAACTAAATCAAATTGTAGGTGTTGTTACTAATGGTTTATTTGCCGCTCGCCCTGCCGATATACTATTATTAGGTTCTGATCAAGGAGTTAAAAAAATCACTTGACGGGAACAGTCAGAATTATTGCAGGGCAATGGCGTGGGCGTAAATTAAAAGTTCCTAATAAAATAGGATTACGTCCAACCCCTGATAGAATACGTGAAACCCTATTTAACTGGTTAGCTATGGATTTACCCGGCAGCCGCTGTTTAGATTTATTTGCTGGCTCTGGTGCATTAGGTATCGAAGCAGCATCACGCGGAGCTAAACAAGTATTATTAATAGAAAAACAACGGGATATTGTTCAAAGTTTAAGACAACAAATCACTAGTTTTGCTGCTGACAATGTCACAATTCTATCTAATGATGCAATAAAATTCCTTAAGAAAAAAACTGATACTTTTGATATTGTTTTTTTAGATCCACCTTATGGGAGTGATTTACTGAATCCTTGTTGTACATTATTACAAGAAGGTGGATGGCTTAATAAACAAGCACTAATCTATTTAGAAACCGATACCAGTCTTGCCAAACCCAACTTACCTGAATCATGGCAAATAATTCGTCAGCAAAATGCAGGGCAAGTTGCAGCTTATTTAATAAAAATAAATAATACATAATGCAATCAGTTAATATTATTATATGTGTGCATAATGCACTTACTGATGTCAAGGCTTGTTTAAATTCAATTGGTAAATATACAACATCAGCTTATAAACTAATTTTAGTTGATGATGGTAGTAATACAGAAACTCGTGATTATTTACGCGACTATGCAAATGAAAACTTCATTAGTTTATTAAGAAATGAAACAGCACGCGGTTATACCATAGCAGCCAATCAAGCTATGCGAGCTGCAAAAGCCTCATATATTATCCTTTTAAATAGTGATACTATTGTTACTCCTAATTGGTTAGAAAGATTAATAACCTGTGCAGAATCAGATACTAAGATAGGCATTGTTGGTCCATTGAGTAATACTGCATCATGGCAATCAATTCCCAAAATAGAAGATAAAGGTGATTGGGCAACAAATCCCTTGCCAACTGACATAACAGTGACTCAAATGGCAACACGGATTACCACATTTTCAGCCCGTTTATATCCACGTTTAGCTTTCCTAAATGGTTTTTGTCTATTAATTAAACGTCAACTAATTGAAGATATTGGTTATTTTGACGAAAAACATTTTGGACAAGGTTATGGTGAAGAAAATGATTACTGTATTCGCGCCCGTCAAGCCAATTGGGAATTAGTGGTTGCAGATGACGTTTATATTTATCATGCTCAATCTAAAAGTTATTCACATGAGCGTCGTAAAAAACTCGCAGAACAAGCCGGAATTGCTTTAGCAAATAAACATGGACAAACCCTTATTGATGCTGGAGTTAAACAATGTCAACAAAGTATCCTGTTAAAGACAATACGTAATCGCGCTAAACACTCAATAGCACGCTGGAATTTAATTACTGAAGCACAGTACAATTGGCGCGGTAAACGAGTCATATTTGTGTTACCTATTTGGCTTATAGGTGGAGGTGGCAATGTTATCATTGATGAAGCACGAGCCATGTTACGTATGGGTATTGATGTTTGTATTTTAAACTTCTTACACCATCAAGTAGAATTTGAAAAGTCTTATCCTCAATTGGATGTTCCTGTAAAATATGTAGGGGCATATTTTGAAATACCTGATATTTGCAAGGAATATGATGCGGTTATTGCAACAGCTAATAATTCAGTAGAATGGATTGCGCCACTAGCAAAACAGCCTAATCCACCTATTATAGGCTATTATATTCAAGATTTTGAGCCTTATTTTTATATTGACAAAGCAACCCGTTATAGGTTATTTTGGCAACATAGTTGGTTACGCCGTCGTTTTGCATCTTATTATTTTCGGATTAATGCAGGATTTCGCGAAGCTTGGATTTCTTATTTAGGTATTCCAAATCTAATACTTTTTACCAAAACCTTATGGAATAAGACAGAAATTGAAACACAAATCCAAAAACCTTGTACGGTTATAGGATCAAGTTGCAATACTGACTTATTTATATCGCGTTCTGAACGTAGCAATATTACAACAGTGCAAATATGTGCGATGATTCGTCCATCTAGTAGTAGGCGTGGCGCAGAACGCACGATGCGGGTTTTAAGTAAACTTCAACATAATTATGGCGATAAAGTTGAAATAATTTTATTTGGAGCAGCTGATGATGATCCATTGTTTCTAGCTTTGCCACGCGATTTTAAATATAAAAACCTTGGTATATGTCTGCCAAAAAACTTGGCACGATTATTTAATAAAGCTGATATATTTGTTGATTTTTCAAATTTTCAAGCAATGGGTTTAACCGCAATGGAAGCGATGGCGTGTGGGGTAGCCGTAATTGTTCCTAAATTTGGAGGCACTAATAGTTTCGCGATTGATCAAAAAAATTGTATAGTGATAGATACAACATCTGACCATAGTTGTTATACTGCCCTTAGCAGTTTAGTTAGTAATAAAAAACGTCGTTTATCATTAATGACGCAAGCTAGCCAAGATATGGCGGCTTTTTATCCAGAAAAACCTGCTTATCGTATCTTAAAAAGATTATTTTGGACTTGATTTTAGTTCAGTTTTTGATATGCTAAGCATTATGATATATAATATTAGGTGATGTGTTGTTTTTTAAACAACAACTGTTGCAATTATATCTTAATCTGTTGTATAGTAATCTCTGATTGATAGAAACAATATTAAGGTTGATTATTTATATAACACTTAAGACTTATCTTTGATAAACTAATTTTGTATTCTAATGAGTATAATTTTACTTTAATTTGTAATTTAATTAATAATCCTTTAAGGAGTGAAAATTTATGGCTAAATTTTCCTTGAAAAAGAAACTACTGCCGTCTTTAATGGCAGCTAGTTTAGCATCTGGTGTTGCCTTTAGTGGTAATGCAAGTGCATTAGAAGTGGCAGCTGACGGAACTGGTCAAGTGCTTTTAGCTCCAGTTTATATAGTGGATGTGAAGGGAAGTCCCCAAGGTCCTACTTATATAAGAGTAATAAACACAAGTCCAGACCATGCGGTTAAGGCTCGTATTGGTTTCCGTTCTCAGATTAATTCTACTGAAGTATTGGATTTTATTCTCTATTTAAGTCCACGAGATGTTTGGCGTGGTATGATTGTTAATGTTAATGGTCAAGCATATGTAAAATCTACTGATGATTCAATACGTAATTTACCAAATGCTGATTCATTTGCTTCTATAGAAGGAACTCCGGCTAGTGTTATGATGTTTGATGTAGCACTTGCTGCTGATGATAATAATGAAATGGGTCACTTTGAAATTATTGGTGCTTATAGTGTAAAAGATACAGTACAAACACCAAATGGTCCGGTAATCATCAAACAGGGAATGAGCAAGTTTGATTTGGCAAAAATCTTTGATACACCATTAGGTAGTGCAGCAGTACCAAATTCGCTACTGGCTCTTAATAATGTTGACTGCCCTGCTGGTGCTACTGGCACTTGCATGATTCGTACAGATGAGCCAAGCAGTGTTCAATTACGTGGTGAAGTGTCTATGCTTCTTCTTGGAGAACGTTATAATTATATAATGACAGCCTTAGATGCAGATGATCAAGGAAATGTGATTTCGAATCCTTTCTATGATGTGGAAGTTAAATTTGGTACCAATATTGGAAGTGATTTCCCAGGAGCTGGGCTAGATAATATCTTGGATATTGAGACTGCTTTGGCAGCCAAATCCTATGGAGCTACTTACCAAAATGGCGATGGTGCCAGTGTTGTATTTGTAACTTTCCCTACAAAATACAGACATTTAAGATCTGATGTATGTCAAATAGGTAAAATCGAAGGTGAATGGACTCCGCCATTTAATGCCACAGGTAGTATGGGTTATACGATTAGTCAGTTTGATAATCAGGAACATGGTGTTGGAAATACCGTTGAGCCGCCTACTTCTGTATCAGGTGATTTAGCTGCAACACCAGATGCTGGAACTGCAATTACACCTGAAGTAGAATGGTTTTTACCAGCATGGAATTTTGCATCTGGATGGTATTCTTTAGTTATGAATGAGAGAACTGGATGTCCTTACTCTGGTGCGCCGGCTATAGTTTATACCATGACATTAAGAGATAGTTCTAGTGAGTTTTTCCAAAATTCACCTCGATAAAATGTTGCTCATTAATATAACGAGTTTTACTTAACAAACTTGATAAAAATAGCCCATCTTTTTAGATGGGCTATTTTTTTTGTTGTTATTTATATTAAAAAATAATTTGCAATTTAAAATTCAGTATTAATTATGATAAATTCATATGATTTAAATCTAAGTCCAATTCAACTGACTAGCTTTATATTTTGTTTGCTCTTATTGAATCCTGTGCAAGCAGAATGGAAAGATGGTGTAGAACTACCCGAACAGAGTAAGTGGAATGGTGAGTCAGATATTTTTAACCCAATTACTATAGCGAACAATAGATTGACTTATGTAGCAGCTACTTCTACAAATCCAATATCTTGGAAAATAATGAGAGGGGAAGGTGCATATCTTTTGATTTATCTCCCCCCCGGTGTAGAACAGCTGAATATGGGAATTAATGGTCAAGCATTAGCGGCTAGTCAATTGGTCATGTTTAAAGATTTTGGTGAAATGCCTTGTAATAATATTACAAAACCTGCTAGTCCTCAGATATCAGAATTTTTAGATCAAGGCAAATTAGTTGTAAATTTACCAACAGGATGGCTGGCTTTGGGGGATTCAAGAACTGCTGCTCATAAACGAGATACAGAATCCATCAATACCAGTTCATGTTTGTTCTTTGGATTTTTTAACGCGAATAATCTTAATCAAAACGGTGTCCAACTTCAAACTGTTTCATTTACATATACGATATCAGATCTATCAGTTTATAAAGACTGGGCAACAGGCAATAATAAGCTGACTGTTAATTCTTCTGAAAATGGTAAAGTTACCATAACAAATAATCTAAATACTGATTCAAAAGTTTGTCCAGATGACTGTACGCCGACTGATTATCCAGCAGATACGGAGCTTACATTAAAAGCAGAAGCTAATGATGGTTATGTTTTTCAAGCTTGGGAAGGTGACTGTAAAGATCAAACAGGTGATAACATTATTATAAAAATGGATGCTTCAAAAACCTGCTCTGCACTGTTTGAGCTAAAACCAGTAACATTAATAGTTGATCCAGCTCCAGATAATGGAATAGTAATTACTTATTTTAGTAATGATATTACTTGTGGTAATAATAAAGAAGATTTAAAACTTATTTGTAGTAATCGTACAGAAGATTTTAAACAATTATGTAGCGCAACATATTCACTAAATAATCAAGCAATTTTAGTTGCTGTGCCTGATATGGGCTTTAGTTTAGATAGTTGGGGTGAAGATTGCAGTTTTGAAAAAACTGAAAGTTATGTTATTTTAAAAATGGATCAGGATAAAAAGTGTTCTGTTACATTTACTAAATGAGCCCCAACATTATCTATAGCTCTATTTTAGGAATAGTTATATTAAAATAGCTCATCTTTTGATGGGCTATTTTTTTTTGGGGATAAATTTAATTAAGTAATTTATTTATATATATTTCAAGTGGTTACATTTTTGCATTAATTTAGACATAGCTTAAATCTAATTAAGGAGCAAAAATGAAAAAATTAAATAAGAAACTACAGTCATCTTTAATGGCAGCTAGTTTAGTATCTGCTATTACCTTTAGTGGTAATGCAAGTGCAATCGAAGTGGCGGCTGATCACACTGGTCAAGTGCTTTTAGCACCTTTTTATATAGTGGAAGGAGTTGGACAAAAACATGGCCCAGTATATATAAAAGTTACAAATCCCAACAGAACTCATGCAGTTAAAGCTCGTATAGCTTTCCGTTCTCAAATACACTCAACTGAAGTTTTAGATTTTCTTTTATATCTAAGTCCGGGAGATGTTTGGCGTGGTAGAATTGAGAATGTTAATGATCAAGCTTATGTAAAATCTGAGGATGATTCAGTACGTAATTTACCATATGGTGATTCATTTGCATCTATATCTCCTGCGAATGTTATGATGTTTGATCATAATCTAAAACCAGATGATAATAATGAAATGGGTCATTTTGAAATTATTGCTGCTTACAGTGTAACTGGTACTGTACAAACACCACATGGTCCTGTAACTATCCACCAAGGAATGAGTAAATTTGAACTTGCTAAGATATTTGATACTGATATGGGTGGTGTAGTTGATCCTAATTCTTTACTTGGTTTAAATGCTGCCTCATGCCCAAACGGTGCTACTGGTACTTGCATGATTCGTACTGATGATCCCTCAACTGTTCAGTTACGTGGTGAAGTAGCTTTTAATGTTCTTAATGAACGTTTTTCTTATGTTATGACAGCACTTGATGCCTCCTACGATAAAAACGGAAACTTCAATAAAGTTATCTCAAATCCTTTCTATGATGTTTATGTCAAAACAAGTGTAGATTTAGGTAGTAGATTTAATCTGAATGGCAGTGATAATATTTTAGAGATTGAAAAAGCATTAGCAGCTACTTACTATTCAGCTAATTATGAATATGAAGCCCAAGGTGGTGATGGTAACAGTATTATATTTGTTACTTTCCCAACAAAATATAAACACCATAGTTATGATGTATGCGGAAGCGGTAGTACTCAAGAATGGACACCACCATTTAATCCAACTGGAAGTATGAGTTATGTAATTAATCAATATGATAATCAAGAAAATGAAGTCATAGGTGCTAAGATAGCAGTATCTGGTGGTCCAAACACTGCTGTTGCAATAACACCAGAAGTAGAATGGTTTCTACCTGATTGGTCATTTGGATCAGGATGGTATTCTCTTGAACTGAAAGCAGCTGGAGGTTGTGGGCAGCATTATAAAGGAGTACCTGCTATAGTTAATACTATGACACTTAGAGCTGGTCAAAGTGAATTCCTTCCAAATTCTGGTTTATAATTTCTGAATTTAATTTTAATTAAAATAGCTCATCTTTTGGTGGGCTATTTTTTTAAGAACTATAAAATATGAATAATAATAAATTACTATATATTATATTTAGCTTGTTAGTATTACATAATGCACAAGCATGGAACGGTACATATAACTTACCACCTAATGAACAAATACAGAAAATAATTTTTAAATCGGATGCTGTTAATAAAGGTCTTTTATATTATAAGGCTGCAATTCCTCCTAATCTGCCAATTCCTTGGATACTAAGAAAAGGGCATACAGGATACTTGAAGGTTCTGATACCACCCGGTGTAGAGGAATTAACAATTAGTATTAATGCTGAATCCTTAGCAGCTAGTCGAGCTGTTATGTTTAGAGACTATGGTGAAATGAATTGTGATGGTAAAATTCCAGAAGATCCTACAATGGAAATTGATAATTCTGATTTTTTAATCACAAAGCCATCTGATAATTGGTTAACTTTAACAGGTTCCAGCTCAGTACTTCATAAACAAAATCAAACAGTAGTTCATAAACGAAATAAAATTTTTTTAAACACTAATTCTTGTGTATTTTTTGCATTTGTTAATACAAATAATAATTATGGAAGTGGTATTGAGCTTCAAGATGTATTGTTAATATATACTATATCCGATATTCCAATGTTTGAAAATTGGGTTAATAATGATTTTAAATCAACAGAAACGCCGCCTGAGAATGTAAATCTTAAAATAGATCCCCCTTCAAATGGAATAATTATTAATTATAATAATAAAAATTTAAATACTTTTTATCATGAAGATAAAAATATTTTATGTTCTAAAGATCTATTTGAAGATTGTTCAGCAGAGTTTCCACAAAATACACAAGTAATATTAATTGCAGTGCCAACATCTGGTTTTATATTGGAAAGTTGGGGTAATAATACTACTACAAAAGAAAATTTCATAATTTTCGATGGAAAAGAAGATCAAACATATTCTCCAAAATTTATTCAGATTAACTAAGAAATATGAAAAAGACAATTTTTTGGCTTGTAATACTCTTAATCCCCTATCTTTTCCTTGAAGGGGCATCCTTTTTAACACTATTGTTCTTTAAGGAAACTAGAATGGCTGACTATTCCTATGGAATAGGTAGCCTATCAAGCACTTCTCTTTCTGAAAAACAAAAACAGAGCTTAGATAATTTGACAAGTGGAAAAACCAATTACATTATCTATAGTTCTAGTTTAGGATGGACAATAAAACCTAATGGTGTTTTTTCTGATCGATATTTGGCTAATTCAAAAGGAATCAGAGCCAATAAAGAGTATTCCTTATTACCAGCTAAAAACAAAATTCGTATTTCATCCTTTGGAGATTCGTTCACCCATTGTGACGATGTAAAAAATGAAGAAACTTGGCAAGAGCAATTAAATCGCGCCAATTCAAATTTAGAAGTAATTAATTTTGGAGTAGGTGCTTTTGGATTAGATCAAGCTTTTTTACGCTACAAACAAGACGGAATACATTATAAATCAGATATTATTTTCATAGGTTTTATGGCAGAAAATATTTTTCGTAATGTTAATGTATTTCGCCCATTTTATCTGCCACAAGATGGACTTTCACTAGCAAAACCCCGTTTTATCATAAAAAATGACGAATTAGTTTTAATAAAAAATCCTATACAAAAACTATCCCAATATAAGCAACTTATAGCGCAACCGGAACTAGTTTTACCAAAATTAGGTGTTTATGATCATTATTTTCAAACCCAATCTAAACAAAATTTTGCTGATTCTCTGTCAATTAATTTTTTACCATCAATTCGCCTTCTTAAAGGCTTTAATTACAAATTGATGAATAAAAATAATATTGTAAAATATGATGAATACAACCAAGAATCAGAAGCCTTTCAAGTAACGGTAAAAATTTTTGAAGAATTTAGAAAAAGCGCGATCAAACATAAATCCTTACCGATAATTATTTTATTCCCCTCAGAAGCAGATATTGCTCGTTATCGTCACAATAAAACAAAAATATATACTCCACTTTTGCAGCATTTTAAGGAAAAAAATTATCCTTATATTGATATAATGGATGCCTTTGATAAATATGGTAATACTTATGGAATAAGAGAATTATTTAAGGGACATTATTCTCCCTTATCAAACCAATTAGTAGCTAAATATATTTTGGAATATTTGCAAGAACAAGGCTTAAGCAAACCATAATATTTCTCGTTCCCACGCTCCAGCGTGGTAACGAGGAAATTTAAAACTGTGGTTGAAACATTTTCCCATGCTTGTTTAAATTACTATTATAAAAAGGATTTTTCTGTTTCAATAATTTTTCCCATTTTTGCCTAAATAAGGCACTATCAACCGGATGTGGATCACCTTGTTGACGCATACGAGTTGCAGACTCATGATGTATCAGACGTGCATAAGGGGTAAATAAACAACGGTAGCCTTGTTCACGAATTTTTAAACATAAATCAGTATCTCCAAATCCAACAACTAGTTGTTCATCAAATCCATTAACTTTTTCAAAAACGGAACGACGTACTAACATACATGCCGCTGTAACCGCCATACATTCACGAATAACTAATAAAGCATTATTATGCCCAGCATTTAAGTTATTGAATTCATCATATTCTGGATAATATTGATGATCATGCCCAGCTATATCATGAAAACCAGTAATAACACTAGCATGTTGAATCATATTGATATTAGGATATATTAATTTACTTCCTACAACTCCTACATCATTCCATGCCATCAATTCCAACATCGCTTCAAGCCATCCTGATTCTACTATTTCAATATCATTATTCATAAATAACAACATTGAGCCACTAGCTTTTGCGACTGCTTCATTATTTAATAATGAATAATTGAATTCCCCCGGTAGTTTAACTACTAAGACACCTTGTTGTTCTAATTGATTTAAATAATTTAAAGTATTTTGACAAGTAGAACCATTATCTACTATCACAAATTCTAATTCTATTCCTTCAGGAATATGAGTTATTTTTTTGAAAGAATCAATACAAGTTCTTAATAAATCAACTCTATCCTTAGTTGGAATAATAATAGAAACTTTAGTAGGCATTATTTTTCTACGTACTCTAAAGAAATTAGCAGCCAATCCTTCCTCAGCCCAAGCCTCAGTTTCATTCAAACCAATTATTTGTAAATGTTGATTAATAGCTGCCAATGAATTACTTTGTTCTGTAGTGCGCCATCGGTAAAGTACTTTAGGAATATGATAAAAGTCTTGTGTTATTGCCGCTACTCGTAATTGTAAATCTGTTGCAAAACCGCCAACTTTAGAAATTATTTCACTACTGAATACAGTCAAATGATTAATATAGAGATGGCTAAGAAGGAAATGATAATTAAAATCTTCTCTAAATTCACAACGAATAATTTCGTTATTTTCATCAACCAGCATTTCATCAGAATAAATAACAGCCGGCTGTTCCTTTATAATTATCTTAGCTATTTCAAACAATGCTTGTGGTTCTAAACGAACATTAGGATCGATAAAACATAGATACTCACCTTCAGCGGCAAAGTTCTGCACCAAATGAAACCGTGTATCTTGTTCGCACCATTGTCTGGCAATATCCAAATTGGCTTGATCCTCAACAATAACACATTCCCAGTTGCTGTAACTTTGTTCATGCAAGCTTAAAAATAATTCATTATTTAAAGTAGAAATAACAACTGAAATAAGAGGACTATTTTCCCATAGCTTTGATTCACTTCGTTGCGTTTCAAGTTGATCTTGATTACAACGATTAAGTTCATACCATTTTTGATAGTGACTGGAATCTGGAAGCGTTAAACAATTACTTACCTTTGTCTCATTAATACTCAACCAAATTGCCAGCAAATTATCACTATTATCAGTATCTGGTGATGTCAACCTACATCTATAAGATCCCGGTTTTAAAGGTTTACTTAATGGGAAAACAGCATAAGTATTATCTTTAAGAAATTGTCCATACACTTGAGATTCTATTAACTCATTATCTTCTTCATCATCAGGCATGATTGATAAGTTAAGATGACAATGATTGACTCGACAATAAGTACCTACCTTCAATAACAGTGTCTCTCCTGCTAGGGCACCTTCCCAAGTAAATGACCATTCTAGGATTTTTCCTTGAGTAACTGGAATAGGAAATTCTAAATTGTCAAAAGATGAAACTACATCATAGACTTCACTAGATAGTGCCGAAAACAATCGTAACGGCACAGTAAATCCATAACTAGATAAATTAATTAGCTCATGCTTTAGCCCAAATGCCAGTTGTAACAAAGTCGGCTTCATTACTTCATATATATTTTCAATCCAGCGTTGATTTCGAGCATGTGATTCAGCTAATTGGGCTTGTGTGGTTTTAAGTTCTAATTCTACATTAGAATTAAGACTAGCGCGTTGTACTTGCCCATAAATAATATCTTTATCGCAATCAACACAATCAATAAACTTAGCTAAACGCGCCAAACCTTCAGATTCTAAAGCATCTTCATCAAAAAATGAAATCCAAATACCACGCGCTACTTTTAAACCACTATTAATAGCAGCAGAACGTCCAAATATTTGTTCATGTACGATTAATTGTACGTCACCACTGATCAATGATTCAAATTCTGTAATCACAGCGGCAAGATCATCACCACCGTCATTAACCACCACAACTTCAACGGCTGGCTCAGTTTGCGTTGCAATACTCTGTAAGGCTTTAGCTAATAAATGAGGTTTATTTTGAATGCGGAATATAACAGAAATTAATGGGCTGTGCTGTTGTACCAATGTTGACATAAATATTATATCCTAGTGTAGATGACTAGAAAAAGCGATAAAGTGCTGGTTTAGATTTCCAAAGTAAGAATAAGGTATTAACGGGATAGTCTCTTAAAAACTGTTCACCGACAGTAGCATCAAGATCATTACCAAGTTCTGTTACTACTTCTAAACTTTTTTCACTTAATCCGAGTTCTTTAAAAAAGCAAACTATCATATCTTTATATAAGTTTTCTTGAGGTAAATCTGGTGATCTTTTTCTTTCTAAAACATTACATTCTGACAGTTTACTAAACCCAGAACTTAAGGCATGTTGAGTTAATAATTCTTTAGTAAAAAAGTATTTGTCATCATAATTAGCTAATTCGTGATGATTACCTTTATCCTCATGATTAATGAGAGTAAAAAAGTAATGTTGCCAATCTTGAAGTTTTTTTTGTTCATTTGAGGAGAGAAAATTCATGCGTAATAGTATTTTGGCTAAAAAACTATACATTAGATAAGCTTCTCGATAAGGCTCTTTCAAGACGCAGACTCCATTGGATTTAAGTATTCTGGCTATTTCTTTTAATCCCATTGGGTAATTGAATACATGATGTAAAATATCAAACCCGATAACCATATCAATAGAAGCATCGGCAAAAGGCATGTTAAGCACATTCATCACCATATATTCTACTTGGTTTTGTTGTTCAACTAGACTTCGTTGATGCCAATTGATCAACAACATTTCCGCTGAAATATCAGACACATACAATTTACGATACTTAAATAATTGATTTGGTGCCAAACTGCGAGTCAATAAACCACTGCCGGCACCAATTTCCAAAATGGTTTTACCAGCATAAGTGCTTATTTTCGGTTCTAATTCTAACAGACGCTTTAATACCCATTCTCCATGAGCTGAATCAATATCAAATTTGCTATCATATTCCATTGCTTGTTCAGCAAACATAGCACCATAAAAATTGTCCTTGTTTTCTTTATCAGTTATGAATACTGGAATCTCATTTTCTAGTAATCTAAAAGATTTACCACAATTTTGACAGGTTAAAACATCTTGATTTGGCTTAAAACGACTTACTTTTAAACAATAAAGACAACGGTATTTTTTCATAATTTTTCAATCATCCTCACGCCGATATGTGCCTTCAAGAGTAGAAGGCTGGTGTGGCTGTGATGGTGGTGTCACTCCTGATGCTTGTAAATAAAAATGGAATTAGGTAAGAAATTTTTCTATATAGAAAGTTTCATTACATTGTTGTTCTGAAATCAGTAAACCATTTATATTAGAATATTTAATATTTTCTCTTTTTGTTCCTTTCTTTCTTTGAGTTTTTCTAGTACTAAAAACAATACATCTGATATTATTCAGATCTATTTGATAATTTTTATTAAAAGTTAAATTTAGCATATTCGTTAAATATAAAACAAAATTTTTACCTGCTTGTAGCTGTTTTTTATAATCTCCTAAATTATTTGATTTAAATTCTATCAATAAAACAAATATATCATTACCATTTTTATAAAAAATAATTCCATCATTTACTTTTGTAATATTTCCTAATGATTGATTAAAAAATGGAAACATTTTACATTTATTTTGAAGTTGATAATCAAGCGAGAAAG
The DNA here is from genome assembly GCA_016744775.1 of Candidatus Marithrix sp. Lineage (GTDB taxonomy): Bacteria > Pseudomonadota > Gammaproteobacteria > Beggiatoales > Beggiatoaceae > Marithrix. The sequence goes on along the minus strand of JADGDS010000006.1, from coordinate 201,567 downwards.
CAAAAATATTTTTAGATGTAGATTTTAAAATAACTTTTTTACAACCACTATCATTTTTAATTTCTTTTATTGTAATCTCTTTAGAAGTAATTGGAATATGTAAATAAGAGTTTATTGTATTAGAAAGATTAATATAAACACCATAGTTATGATGTATGCGGAAGCGGTAGTACTCAAGAATGGACACCACCATTTAATCCAACTGGAAGTATGAGTTATGTAATTAATCAATATGATAATCAAGAAAATGAAGTCATAGGTGCTAAGATAGCAGTATCTGGTGGTCCAAACACTGCTGTTGCAATAACACCAGAAGTAGAATGGTTTCTACCTGATTGGTCATTTGGATCAGGATGGTATTCTCTTGAACTGAAAGCAGCTGGAGGTTGTGGGCAGCATTATAAAGGAGTACCTGCTATAGTTAATACTATGACACTTAGAGCTGGTCAAAGTGAATTCCTTCCAAATTCTGGTTTATAATTTCTGAATTTAATTTTAATTAAAATAGCTCATCTTTTGGTGGGCTATTTTTTTAAGAACTATAAAATATGAATAATAATAAATTACTATATATTATATTTAGCTTGTTAGTATTACATAATGCACAAGCATGGAACGGTACATATAACTTACCACCTAATGAACAAATACAGAAAATAATTTTTAAATCGGATGCTGTTAATAAAGGTCTTTTATATTATAAGGCTGCAATTCCTCCTAATCTGCCAATTCCTTGGATACTAAGAAAAGGGCATACAGGATACTTGAAGGTTCTGATACCACCCGGTGTAGAGGAATTAACAATTAGTATTAATGCTGAATCCTTAGCAGCTAGTCGAGCTGTTATGTTTAGAGACTATGGTGAAATGAATTGTGATGGTAAAATTCCAGAAGATCCTACAATGGAAATTGATAATTCTGATTTTTTAATCACAAAGCCATCTGATAATTGGTTAACTTTAACAGGTTCCAGCTCAGTACTTCATAAACAAAATCAAACAGTAGTTCATAAACGAAATAAAATTTTTTTAAACACTAATTCTTGTGTATTTTTTGCATTTGTTAATACAAATAATAATTATGGAAGTGGTATTGAGCTTCAAGATGTATTGTTAATATATACTATATCCGATATTCCAATGTTTGAAAATTGGGTTAATAATGATTTTAAATCAACAGAAACGCCGCCTGAGAATGTAAATCTTAAAATAGATCCCCCTTCAAATGGAATAATTATTAATTATAATAATAAAAATTTAAATACTTTTTATCATGAAGATAAAAATATTTTATGTTCTAAAGATCTATTTGAAGATTGTTCAGCAGAGTTTCCACAAAATACACAAGTAATATTAATTGCAGTGCCAACATCTGGTTTTATATTGGAAAGTTGGGGTAATAATACTACTACAAAAGAAAATTTCATAATTTTCGATGGAAAAGAAGATCAAACATATTCTCCAAAATTTATTCAGATTAACTAAGAAATATGAAAAAGACAATTTTTTGGCTTGTAATACTCTTAATCCCCTATCTTTTCCTTGAAGGGGCATCCTTTTTAACACTATTGTTCTTTAAGGAAACTAGAATGGCTGACTATTCCTATGGAATAGGTAGCCTATCAAGCACTTCTCTTTCTGAAAAACAAAAACAGAGCTTAGATAATTTGACAAGTGGAAAAACCAATTACATTATCTATAGTTCTAGTTTAGGATGGACAATAAAACCTAATGGTGTTTTTTCTGATCGATATTTGGCTAATTCAAAAGGAATCAGAGCCAATAAAGAGTATTCCTTATTACCAGCTAAAAACAAAATTCGTATTTCATCCTTTGGAGATTCGTTCACCCATTGTGACGATGTAAAAAATGAAGAAACTTGGCAAGAGCAATTAAATCGCGCCAATTCAAATTTAGAAGTAATTAATTTTGGAGTAGGTGCTTTTGGATTAGATCAAGCTTTTTTACGCTACAAACAAGACGGAATACATTATAAATCAGATATTATTTTCATAGGTTTTATGGCAGAAAATATTTTTCGTAATGTTAATGTATTTCGCCCATTTTATCTGCCACAAGATGGACTTTCACTAGCAAAACCCCGTTTTATCATAAAAAATGACGAATTAGTTTTAATAAAAAATCCTATACAAAAACTATCCCAATATAAGCAACTTATAGCGCAACCGGAACTAGTTTTACCAAAATTAGGTGTTTATGATCATTATTTTCAAACCCAATCTAAACAAAATTTTGCTGATTCTCTGTCAATTAATTTTTTACCATCAATTCGCCTTCTTAAAGGCTTTAATTACAAATTGATGAATAAAAATAATATTGTAAAATATGATGAATACAACCAAGAATCAGAAGCCTTTCAAGTAACGGTAAAAATTTTTGAAGAATTTAGAAAAAGCGCGATCAAACATAAATCCTTACCGATAATTATTTTATTCCCCTCAGAAGCAGATATTGCTCGTTATCGTCACAATAAAACAAAAATATATACTCCACTTTTGCAGCATTTTAAGGAAAAAAATTATCCTTATATTGATATAATGGATGCCTTTGATAAATATGGTAATACTTATGGAATAAGAGAATTATTTAAGGGACATTATTCTCCCTTATCAAACCAATTAGTAGCTAAATATATTTTGGAATATTTGCAAGAACAAGGCTTAAGCAAACCATAATATTTCTCGTTCCCACGCTCCAGCGTGGTAACGAGGAAATTTAAAACTGTGGTTGAAACATTTTCCCATGCTTGTTTAAATTACTATTATAAAAAGGATTTTTCTGTTTCAATAATTTTTCCCATTTTTGCCTAAATAAGGCACTATCAACCGGATGTGGATCACCTTGTTGACGCATACGAGTTGCAGACTCATGATGTATCAGACGTGCATAAGGGGTAAATAAACAACGGTAGCCTTGTTCACGAATTTTTAAACATAAATCAGTATCTCCAAATCCAACAACTAGTTGTTCATCAAATCCATTAACTTTTTCAAAAACGGAACGACGTACTAACATACATGCCGCTGTAACCGCCATACATTCACGAATAACTAATAAAGCATTATTATGCCCAGCATTTAAGTTATTGAATTCATCATATTCTGGATAATATTGATGATCATGCCCAGCTATATCATGAAAACCAGTAATAACACTAGCATGTTGAATCATATTGATATTAGGATATATTAATTTACTTCCTACAACTCCTACATCATTCCATGCCATCAATTCCAACATCGCTTCAAGCCATCCTGATTCTACTATTTCAATATCATTATTCATAAATAACAACATTGAGCCACTAGCTTTTGCGACTGCTTCATTATTTAATAATGAATAATTGAATTCCCCCGGTAGTTTAACTACTAAGACACCTTGTTGTTCTAATTGATTTAAATAATTTAAAGTATTTTGACAAGTAGAACCATTATCTACTATCACAAATTCTAATTCTATTCCTTCAGGAATATGAGTTATTTTTTTGAAAGAATCAATACAAGTTCTTAATAAATCAACTCTATCCTTAGTTGGAATAATAATAGAAACTTTAGTAGGCATTATTTTTCTACGTACTCTAAAGAAATTAGCAGCCAATCCTTCCTCAGCCCAAGCCTCAGTTTCATTCAAACCAATTATTTGTAAATGTTGATTAATAGCTGCCAATGAATTACTTTGTTCTGTAGTGCGCCATCGGTAAAGTACTTTAGGAATATGATAAAAGTCTTGTGTTATTGCCGCTACTCGTAATTGTAAATCTGTTGCAAAACCGCCAACTTTAGAAATTATTTCACTACTGAATACAGTCAAATGATTAATATAGAGATGGCTAAGAAGGAAATGATAATTAAAATCTTCTCTAAATTCACAACGAATAATTTCGTTATTTTCATCAACCAGCATTTCATCAGAATAAATAACAGCCGGCTGTTCCTTTATAATTATCTTAGCTATTTCAAACAATGCTTGTGGTTCTAAACGAACATTAGGATCGATAAAACATAGATACTCACCTTCAGCGGCAAAGTTCTGCACCAAATGAAACCGTGTATCTTGTTCGCACCATTGTCTGGCAATATCCAAATTGGCTTGATCCTCAACAATAACACATTCCCAGTTGCTGTAACTTTGTTCATGCAAGCTTAAAAATAATTCATTATTTAAAGTAGAAATAACAACTGAAATAAGAGGACTATTTTCCCATAGCTTTGATTCACTTCGTTGCGTTTCAAGTTGATCTTGATTACAACGATTAAGTTCATACCATTTTTGATAGTGACTGGAATCTGGAAGCGTTAAACAATTACTTACCTTTGTCTCATTAATACTCAACCAAATTGCCAGCAAATTATCACTATTATCAGTATCTGGTGATGTCAACCTACACCTATAAGATCCCGGTTTCAAAGGTTTACTTAATGGGAAAACGGCATAAGTATTGTCTTTAAGATATTGTCCATATAATTGAGCCTCTATCAACTCATTATCTTCTTCATCATCAGGCATGATTGATAAATTAAGATGACAATGATTGACTCGACAATAAGTACCTACTTTTAATAACAGTGCTTCTCCTGCTAGCGCACCTTCCCAAGTAAATGACCATTGCAGGATTTTTCCCCGAGTAACTGGAATAGGAAATTCTAAATTATCAAAAGATGAAACTATGTCATATACTTCACCAGATAGTGCTGAAAACAATTGTAATGGCACAGTGAATCGATAAGTAGATAAATCAATTATCTCATCTTGTAGCCCAAATGCTAGTTGTAACAAAGTCGGCTTCATTACTTCATATATATTTTCAATCCAGCGTTGATTTCGAGCATGTGATTCAGCTAATTGGGCTTGTGTGGCTTTAAGTTCAGTTTTTAATTCGCTTGTTGATTCTGACATAAATATTCATCTACATTATCAATAATAACATTTTTAATTTCATACTGTTGCGCTAAATTTCGCCATTGTGACACTGCTTCTTTTACTTGTTCTATCATTTCCATTAAATTGCTTATATTATATTGTTCTGCTAGTATTTGTAAGTCTTTTAGATTAGGATTTTTGCCTTTGCCATTGATACTCATCGAATGCTCTCCTGCCATTCCTTGAGTTGGCATCAAATCATAAGCCGGTGTGAGTTGCCATTTTTCAGTCAACATAAAGGAAAAATTTTTTACATGATCATCGCGATTATGAGCAAAAATATTAAATAACATTCGTTTAAATGCTTGTTCAATTGCTTTATTATCTTGAGTTAAAACTTTCGTTACTTGTAAATAAGTTTCATAATCACAAGCTGGAATACGATGATCTGCATGAATTAATCCTCCTAATGTATGAGTATGAATACGCTTATCACCGTCTCTATCAAAACGTTTAATTGCAAAATATCTTTGCTTATTTTCTGCTGTAATTAAACGTGTTTCTGGCATATCAATACCAGCTAATTTTGCCATTAAAGAGTAAACATATTCTATAGCTCCAGCGTCTTCTAAATCATCGGTTTGTGAAAATTTCACTAAAAAATGTTCATAGCCAGCCGCTAGTTTATCTACTCCACTAATAACATCATTGTTTTTATTTAAAGCCACTAAAACTTTTGGTCTAGCTCCGCCTGATGAGCTTCCAAGGTATTGTAATTCTGGAAAAATTTCTTCGCTAGTACCGCGTAATACTTGCAAACTTTTTTCTGCTAATAAATGTAACTTGAATTCAGAGAAAATATCATTTTGTTGAAATTGGGCGGGATGATAAGTTAATGTTCCCATTGTACGTGTACCCATATAGGATAAACGTTCTAATGGTGTAATAGTTCTGGTACCTAATTGTCGAAAAGCGCGATCCATCAATAATAATCCCCAACCATCAGGCAATGAATCATTAAATAAGCCATATAATCCAGAAAAAAGACCTTCTTTTTCGATAAACACACCGCTTTTATTAGGTAAATGAAAAGGGGATAAAGCTAAACCAGTTTTAATAAACTCAGGAGAATACTCAAAAAGTATTTGTTTTTTATAATTAATCAGATGACCAACAGTTTTATAATCATGAAAACGAACCTCGATTTCCATTCCTACGTTTTCCTCGTTGACGTTTTTTTTCCAATTTTCTTACATCAGCCAATGTCATAATTTCAGGCTCTTCAAGTAAAGAAGTAAATTCATCTAAACGTCCAAAAGTCCATGCCAAAAGTAATAATCTTTCCAGGGAAATTTTACCAGTAGATTCAAAACGTTTTAAAGAGGCGAGACTAATACCAGAACGTTCTGCTAATTCAACTTGAGTCCATTCATTAATTAAGCGTAAACGCTTAATACGTTGACTGAGAAGTTTTTGTATTTTGTTTGGAGTGTATAAGTTAAGCTCTAACATATTAGCTATTATAGATGATTTTTGATGTTAATAGCTAATATATTATTAGTTAGCTATCATCCTCACGCCTATATGTGCCTTCAAGAGTAGAAGGCTGGTGTGGCTGTGAGTTTGGTGTCATTTCTGAAGCTTTTTTCTTTATCCACCACAGTATTATATATTTACGCAGTATCGGTATTAGGAATATAAAGCCGATAGTATCGGTAAAAAATCCCGGTGTAAGTAATAATACCCCACCTATTAGTATTAGCATCCCTTCTAATAATTCAAATGCTGGTAGTTGCCCTTGTAATAGGTTACTTTGGGCTTTTTGTATGGTTGCTATTCCTTGAGCGCGTAATAAATATGTTCCAATTATTGCTGTTGAAATAATTATTAAAATGGTGGGCAAGGCTCCAATAAAACCACCTACTGTTATCAATAGATAAATTTCTAAAATAGGAACGATAATAAATAATAAGAGTAAACGTTGAAACATGATAATGATATTATAGAATATTTAAAATTTTAATTTATATGGGGGTTTATATGATAAAAATCAGGTTGTTTTTGATTTTTATATCATGGTTTTTTACATTGTCTTGTTACGCTATTATAGATAAGGATAGATTATTAGATAATAATCTTAATATTTCTCCTTTGCAATCAAATATATTTAATTCTCAGGTTCTTCCGCCTGATCAGGCTTTTGTTTTTTCCACTTATATGGAAGATGATTCTAATGTTTTAGTTGCTAGGTGGGAAATTGCTGAGGGTTATTATTTATATCGTGATCAATTTAAATTCACGCTTCAGAATGGTGGTGTGCTTGGTGAGGTTCAATTTCCGGCTGGTAAATTTAAAGATGATGTTAAGTATGGGCGTGTCGAGGTTTATGAAAATTTATTAGAAATCAAATTTCATGTTAATAGCATTCAAAATCTCAATCAATTAGAATTGATTGTTAGTTATCAAGGTTGTGCTGATGGTCGTTTGTGTTATCCAGCTATTGAAAAGGTGAGTATTGTTGCTTTAAGTCATCAAAAAAGTGTAAATAATTTTATTAAAGCAGATGAGGCTTTTATATTTTCAGCTCAGTTTGCTTCGCCTTCTTATGTGGTTCTTAAATGGCAAATTGCTGATGGTTATTATTTATATAAGGATAAATTCCATTTTACATTAGAAAATGATGGGCAATTAGCTGTTGCTGAATTTCCAACGCCTATTGTTAAACCTGATAATTTTTTTGGTAATGTAGAAATTTATCAACAGCCTGAACTTGAGATTATTGTACCTATTAAGACTCAGGGTTTAAAAAAGCTTGATTTAAAAGTTCAATATCAAGGTTGTGCTGTTGCTGGGTATTGTTATCCGCCAATCACCAAGCTGGTTAATTTGAGTTTGGGTGAAATATCTGAACAGGATCGTTTAGCTAAGTTACTTACAAATTCTAATATTTGGTATGCCTTATTGGTATTTTTTGGTTTGGGTTTGTTGTTGTCTTTAACGCCCTGTGTTTTTCCAATGATTCCAATTTTGTCGAGTATTATTGTTGGGCAAGGCAAAGATGTAACTACTTATAAGGCTTTTGTAATGTCATTAGTTTATGTATTGGCTATGGCTGTTACTTATGCTGTGCTTGGTGTTGTAACTGGTTTGTTGGGCGAAAATTTACAAGCGGCTTTTCAAGATCCATTAGTATTAGTAAGTTTTGCCTTGGTATTTGTAGTATTGTCTTTGTCTATGTTTGGTTTTTATCAATTGCAATTGCCTCAAAGTTTACAAACTAAATTCACTAGTTGGAGTAATAGTCAACAAGGTGGTACTTTAATAGGTGTGGCGATTATGGGCGTTTTATCGGCTGTGATTGTTGGACCTTGTATTGCCCCACCTTTAGCAGGTGCATTGCTTTATATTAGTCAAACTAATGATGCTTTATTTGGTGGATTAGCTCTGTTTGTGATGAGTTTAGGCATGGGTATTCCATTGATTATTATAGGTATTTCAGCAGGTCATTGGTTGCCAAAGGTTGGAGCGTGGATGGATAGCGTAAAGGCTATTTTTGGGGTTATATTGTTAGCTATGGCAATTTGGATGTTGGATAGGATATTGCCCGGACAAGTAATAATGTTATTGTGGGCTAGTTTGTTGATTGTGTCAGCGGTTTATATGGGTGCTTTAGATGCAGCAACTTCTGGTTGGCGTAAGTTGTGGAAAGGCTTTGGAATTATTTTTTTAGTTTATGGTGTGTTATTGATTATTGGTGCTACCAGTAATAATGTTCAGATAAAAAAATCTGATAATTTTATTCCTATAAAGGGTGTTAATGGTTTAAATGCTGAATTAGCCGCTGCTAAAAATAAGTTAGTAATGTTGGATTTTTCAGCAGAATGGTGTGTTGCTTGTAAAGAAATGGAACATTTTACTTTTAGTGATTCAGGAGTACAAAAACTATTAGCGAATTTTGTATTATTAAAAGCTGATGTCACAGCAAATGATATAAAAGACAAGGCTTTATATAACAAATTTGGTATTTTTGGACCACCGGCGATTTTATTTTTTGATAAAAATGGGCAAGAACAAACGGCGTTTCGAGTGGTTGGTTTTGTGTCTGCTGAGAAATTTCGTCAACATTTGAAAAAAATTATTCAACCATGATTAGAACTTTTTTTTTCTTAACAATTTTTATTGTTGTTGGTATTAGCGGTTTTGTTGCGTATAATGTTCCTGATGATATTTTACCTGAGCGTCGTTTCGATTTTAGTCTGTTAGATTTAGATCAAAATAGTCGTGATATTTCTGAATGGGATGGTAAGGTATTAGTTATCAATTTTTGGGCAACATGGTGTTCTCCTTGTATTAAAGAAATACCTATGTTTATGAAATTACAAACTAAATATGCTGATAGCGGTTTACAATTTATTGGTATTACTGTTGATTATTCTCGTCAACAAGTATTAAAGTTTGTTAAAACACATGGAATTAATTATCCAATATTGGGAGGCGAAGATGCAATTGCTGTTAGTGAAAAATTTGGTAATTCTTCTGGTGCTATACCTTTTACGGTTATAATTAATCGTAATGGTTATATTGTTTCACGTTATCTTGGGCAAATGTCTCAGGATAAAGCTCAAAAGTTGATTTTTCCATTATTATAATAATTAATATTATTAATATGTTATCTACTTTTTTTTCTCGCCTTATTAGCACACTTGTGGTGGTATTTGGCGTTATTACTTTAGTATTTTTGCTTATTCATTTAGTGCCCGGTGATCCTGTAGAGGCTATGCTAGGTGAATCTGCTACTCCTACTGATTTAGAGGCTTTACGACATTCTTTAGGTTTAGATCAGCCGCTATTTACGCAATGGTGGCAATATATTACTAATTTAGCACATGGTAATTTAGGTCAATCTTTATATACTAGAGAACCTATTAGTGATATGTTGTTAGAACGTTTTCCAGCAACCTTGGAATTAGCTTTTTTTGGTTTATTGGTTGCTGTTTTATTAGCCTTACCTTTGGGAAGTATCGCGGCATTGCGTAAAGATACTGTTTATGATAATGGTGCTATGGTATTTTCCTTATTAGGAGTGTCTATTCCTAATTTTTGGTTAGGTCCTATGTTGATCTTATTGTTTTCTCTAACATTAGGCTGGTTGCCAGTCAGTGGTAGAGAAAATTGGTTATCGTTGATTTTACCGGCTATCACTTTAGGCACCGCCTTGTCGGCAATTTTAGCGCGTATGGTTCGATCTACTTTGTTAGAAGTGTTGAATGAAGATTATATTCGCACTGCTCGCGCTAAGGGTTTAGGTGAATCAGGAGTGGTGTTAAACCACGCACTGCGTAATGCCTCATTGCCTATAATTACGGTGCTAGGTTTACAATTAGGTACTTTATTAGGTGGCGCAGTGATTACTGAAATTATTTTTGCATGGCCCGGGATTGGGCAGTTGACTATAGAATCTATTCAGCGGCGCGATTATCCTGTAGTGCAAGCTTGTATTTTGTTAATTAGTTTAAGTTATGTGTTGGTTAATACTTTAACCGATATTTTATATGCTTGGTTAGATCCACGAGTACGTTATAGTGTTTAAATATCAAATAGTTATTCCATTATTCATATTATTATTATGGGTAATGTGTGCAATCTTGGGGCCTTGGTTGCCTTTATCACCTAATCATATTATATTGCCTAATATTTTAGAGTCACCCTCTGCTGTTGAATGGCTTGGTTATGATGATTTAGGTCGTCCAATTTTAGATCGACTAATCATGGGAGCGCAAACTTCGTTTTTTGTGGCGTTTTGGGTGATTATTGTTTCTGTTACTGTTGGTACTTTGATCGGTACTTTAAGTGCTTGGTTAGGCGGTTATCTGGATTTGGTAATTGTGCGGATAATGGATGTGTTTTTAGCATTTCCGGGAATTTTATTAGCCATAGCTTTATCAGGTCTTTTAGGACCGGGTATTGAAAATGTGGTGTTTGCCTTATCTATTGTTGGTTGGGTAGGTTTCGCACGTTTAGCAAGAGCGCAAACATTATCAATTAAAAATCGCGAACATGTTCGAGCAGCAGTGGCTTTAGGTGCTAAAACGCCGCGTATTTTACGCTATCATATAATACCATTATTAATGGCACCTTTAATAGTTGAAGCAACTTTTGGTATTGCTGGTATTGTTATAGCTGAAGCCGGTTTATCATTTTTAGGTTTAGGAGTACAACCACCTACAGCATCATGGGGTAGTATGATTCATGATGGAACTTCTTATATGTTAGTTGCTCCACATATGGTACTAGCACCGGGTTTAGCTTTATTGTTGGTGGTATTGTCAGTAAATATTTTAGGGGATAAATTGCGAGACTTGTTAGATGTAAAAACTAGAGAAATGTAAATAAGCCCCCCTAGCCCCCCTAAAGGGGGAATTACCAAATACATTTCCCCCTTTAGGGGGTTAGGGGGCTTTAATTTCCCCCTTTAGGGGGTTAGGGGGCTTTAAAATCTGGTAGCTATGAGTGGACTTGAACCACTGACCTCAGCATTATGAGTGCTGCGCTCTAACCAGCTGAGCTACATAGCCAATATAATCCCCCCATTATAACCATCTAAAAAAAATAAGTCAAGCATTAATTTCATAATCATAACTAATTTCGACGCTATTTTTTAACATCGCATAGACTGAACAATATTTTTCAACCGATAATTTTACTGCTTGTTGTACATGTTTTTCATTTAAATTATCACCTGTGATGATAAAATTAAGATGAATTTTGCTAAAACTTTTAGGGATTGTATCTTGACGCTGACTATCAATTTCTATTACACAATCAGTAATATTTTGTCGCTTTTTTCTAAGAATTGTTAGAATATCCATCGTGGTACAACCACCTAAACCCATTAAAATCATTTCCATTGGGCGAACACCTAAATTACGTCCACCAATTTCTGGTGAACCGTCTATGATAACACTATGACCACTTTCTGATTCCCCCATTAGACATACATTTTCTATATATTTTATACGTGTTTTCATGTTTATATCCTTTTGTATGTTTCTTGCTACATTATTTCACTAATCAATATTATAAAGAGTACAATATATTTTATATGGAATTAAATAATAAATTACAGTTGATTTTAATTGGTGTTTTGCTTTTAATATTATCAGCAGTCATTATCAATGTTAGTATAACTAAATTTTATCAATCAGAAGATCAAACAAAAATACAAGCCGCTATTTTAGCTGGTGATGAAAAAGCGATTAAAAATTTAGAAAATGTTAATATTAAGACTGCTAAGCAAATTATTAAAGATCAAAGTGTTAAACTTGCATTAATTAAGTTTTATCTTAAAAAACAAAAATATCCATTATTAACCTACTTGGATTTTTATGAAGAATCAATTAAAATTCAGATTTTAAAAGATGTGGATACTTATAAGTATATAAGGGATTACTTTTATAAGAAAATTGATGATAATATCAAACTGGATCAATTTAAAATTGCCATGTCATTATTAGGCAATTTAAAAAAAATTTATCCTGCTTCTGATGAATTATTAGAAAAATATCAGCAAATTCAAACCAAGAAACAGCAACGTTTGGCTGTTCTGACTCAACAATATATTCAATGTTTAGATCAAAGCTTGGCTCCTTTACTTGAAAGAACTCATTGTATGGCAGAAGCTAGAACAAAAATTGAAAAAGTTGGTATTGAACATAGTTTGCCGATAGATGCTAATTTACCAGCTATGTATGCAGAAGAAATTAGACATGCTTTAACTAATAAAAATTATTATCAAGCAGAAACATTATTGTTAAATTGGCAAAAATTATTACCTGCTGCATCTGCACAACGCGATGCACAGAAAGCAATTTTAGTTATTCATCGACAATTAAAGGATATTATTATTGATTTAATGGGTAATGATACAATCAAAATTGTAAAAAGATTAAATCAATTAAATACTGATCCAATTTTAAGACAAGAAATACTGGCAATGCCTCAAATTCAAAATAATTTGTTAGCATTTCATTTAAACCAAGCATTAATATTATTATCAGCTAAAGATAATAATATTAAAATTCCAGCAAATATTAAAGAAGAATTAAAGGAAATTTTAAACGCAGAAGAAGAAAAAGTGGTAAATGATATTTTTTTACCATTACCAATATCTACTTCTACTACTATTCCTAGCCTAACATCAGAACAACTTTTTAAAAAACACAATGTCATTAAATAAATATTATAAAATATTAGGCGTTAAATCCAATGCTAGTCAGGATGAAATTAAAAAGGCTTATCATAAATTAGCTTATAAATATCATCCTGATGTAAGTAATGAAGCTAATTCAGAACACAAATTTCAGGAAATTAATGAGGCTTATAAAATACTTAAGAATAAAGCCAACTCGAAGAACAGAAGTTCAAGATTACCCATTCTTATAGGAATGATGTTGGTGGCAATAGCTGCCGCTATTGGGTTTAATAAATTTTCATCAAATTATCAAGAAATACAAACGGGTATTTTAAAAGGTGATTCCAATGCGGTACAAAGCCTAGAACAAGCGGATATTAAGATCGCTGAAAAAATTATTGCGGGCACTGAAGTGAAACCTGCATTGGTTGATTTTTATCTAAAAAATCCACCAATATGGAGCAAATTAGATGCTTATCATAACTCAATCAGAACTGAAATATTAAAAGATGATAAGGTTTATCGTCGTTTAAGAGATTATTATTATCAGCAAATTGATGATGCAGTTAGCAAAGATAAATTTAAAGATGCTCTTAGTTACTTAGGTATATTAAAAAAAGAATATCCTAAAGCATCAGAGTTATTTTATAAAAATAAACAAATTCAGGAGAAAAAACAACAACGTTTAGCTGATTTAAGTCAAAAATATATGGATTGTCTATATAAAACTTGGGTGCCATTGTTAGAAAGAACACATTGTATGGCTGCGGCTAGAAATGAAATTGAAGTAGTGGGAATTGAACATGAGTTGCCTACTGATTCTAATTTACCCAGAATGTATTCTAAGGAAGTTAGACTGGCTTTAAAAGATAACAATTATGATCATGCTGAAGAATTATTATTAGATTGGGAAAAATTATTACCAGCTAAATCTGAACAACGTAATGCTTTTAAACAAATTTTATTTCTTAGACAAGAACGTGATACCATCGTTGCGGATTTATCAAGTAATGATCAAATGCAAATTGCAAAACGACTTCATCAATTGAGTGTTGATCCAATTTTACAATTAGAGATATTTGAAATTCCAAAAGTTAAAAATAATTTATTGAAGTATAACTTTAATGAAATAGTAACCATAATTGCTAGTAATCATGGTTCGCTGGCTTCAGATTATGAAAATAAATTGAAAGGAATTTTAACTCTTCCAAAAGAAGAACCTGTTACACCGCCACCACTTCCACAAACAGCAGAAATACCAATTTTACCACCAATTGTACCACCAATTTTACCACCAATTGCACCAATACCAACTGCTACTAAATATGAAAATACACCTCTAACTAATAATAGTCAAGTGGATAACTTATTGAATGAATGTCAAAACTTGTTTAATAAAAACTATTTAACTACTGGCAGAAAAACTGCATTCTCTTGTTATGGAAATGTTTTGCAAATTGAGCCAAATAACAGTCAAGCTTTAGATGGTATAAAAAAGATTGAGAATAAATATTATTTATGGGCAGATAGTGCTTTAAGAAGAAAACAATTTAGTCGTGTTAAATCTTATATAGTTTCTTTGCAAAAAGTGAATTCTAATTCATCGCGGTTGGCAGCGTTAAAAAGGAACTTGAAAACAGCACAGGAAAATAATCAACTCGCTATTAAGGAAGCTAAAGCAGCCGAAATAGCTAGACGTAAGATTGAAAAACTTGAAGCCACTGAAGAAGCAATTGCTAGAGAAAAGGCGGCTCAAGAAGCTCAGATGAATAAGCTTAGAGAAAGAAGAAGAATAGCTAAAGAAGCTAGAGAAAGAGCTGCTAGATTGAGAGCTGCTAGAGAAGCTAGAGAAAGAGCAGAGCAATTGAGAGCGGCTAGAGAAGCTAGAGAAAGAGCAGAGCGATTGAGAGCGGCTAGAGAAGCTAGATTGAAGGCTGCTAGAGAAAAAATGGCTGCTCGATTGAAGGCGGCTAGAGAAGCAAGACTGAAGGCGGCTAGAGAGAAAGATAAAGCAGCAGAACAAACTAATTTAAGAGCTAATTCTTGTTCTGAAATTCTGAAACAATTATCTATGGGCGTTAAACCTCTAACTCCCGGGCAACAATCTTATTTCCAAACCAGATGTCGTTAAAGGAAAATTTAAATGTCTTATAAGAAGTTGATTAAACTAATATTGGTAGTGACTATATTGAGTTCATGTACAGCAGAAGAACAGATAGTTCGTATTACTAAACAGCCTGAAATTCCTAAACCACCAATTTTAATTACAGAACCAGAACCAATTGCTGAAAAACTTCAAGTTGCAACTGAAGCTTTGAATCAGAAAGCCGATGCTATGCTTGAAGCACCAACAATTGAGGTTCCAACAATTGAGGTTCCAAAGATTGAAGCTCCAAAGATTGAAGTTCCAAAGATTGAAGCTCCAAAGAAGATTGAAGCTCCAAAGAAGATTGAAGTGAAAACAAAAACTGTGAAAAAGCAGCCAAGTGCAAACAAGGCAATAGCAGAAAACTATCAAACTAGCCCAATGTATTTAAAGAAAAAATACTTTGATGGATTAGTAATATTAGCGGCAAATTTAATTGATACATTACCCAAGAAAAAATATTATGAATCTTTAGATACTAAAAGCTTAATTAAAGAAGCAGAAAGATTGTCTGCAAATAAAGATTATGAACAATCTTTATTGTTATTTTATTTAGTTTCTGAACGAAAAGACAGCCCATTAAAAGAAACTTATTTGGAATTATATCAAAATGCTCGTAATTTAAATCAACAAGTAGCGGCTTCTGATGCTTTTCAACGATTATTAGCTCAGAACGTCATCGAAACTAAAAAATTAACATTTAAATTTTTATTTGCACCTCAATCAAGTAGCTTCACTGATGATAAGGATTTAAGGAAAGAATATTCATTTTGGTTACATGAAATTGTTAAATATTTTGAAAACAATAAACGTTGTTTTCAAATAATTGGTCATACTGGTAAAGAAGAAACAGATAATCCTAAGCGATTATCATTACAACGAGCGAAAAAAATTCAACTGATGATGAAGGTTAATTTTCCAATGGTTATGGAAAGATCAACTCTAATCGGTAAAGGAGACGAGGAAAATATTATCGGGATTGGCACTAATGATATGATGGATATCCTTGATCGTCGCGTTGAACTTAACATCATTAATTGCGCGTCACTTTAATTATTAAATATTATGGCTTCCAATAAATATTATTATCAAGTATTGGGAGTTCAGTCAAATGCTAGTCAAGATGAAATTAAACAAGCGTTTCATCAACTAGCTCATAAATATCATCCTGATATTAGCACTGAACCCAATGCAGCACAAAAATTTCAAGACATTAATGAGGCTTATACAGCACTCAGAAATCAAGAACCAAGTGATAAGAAAAGATCAAAATTACCCATAATTGCAGCAATTGTTGGAGTAATTTCTTTAGTAGCTATTATGATCTTTTTTTCTCAAAATTCATTCAATACTCAAGAAATACAAGCTGGTATTTTAAATCGTAATTCAGAAGCAATTAACAGTTTAGAAAATGCCAATATTAATCTTGCTAAAAAAGTCATTTCAGGCACTGCTGTTAAAGTTGCTTTAATTGATTTTTATCTGAAAAATCCTCCTTTATGGAATAAATTAGATTCTTATCATCATTCAATAAGATCTGAAATCCTCAAAGATGATCAAGTTTATCGTCGTTTAAGAGATTATTATTATCATCAAATTGATAATGAAATTAAAGAAGATAAATTTAAAAAAGCATTACCTTTACTTGGTGAATTAAAAAAAGCCTATCCTAAAAAATCTGAATTATTTAATAAATATCAACAAATTCAGGAAAAAAAACAACAACGCTTAGCCGCTCTCACTCAAAAATATATGGATTGTCTATATAAAACTTGGATGCCATTATTAGAAAGAACTCATTGTATGGCGGCTGCTAGGGATACAATTGAAACTGTTGGGATTGAACATGAATTACCAATTGATTCTAATTTACCTGCAATGTATGCTAAGGAAGTTAGACTTTCCTTAAAGGATCAAAACTATGATTATGCTGACGATATATTGCTAGATTGGGAAAAATTATTACCTAATAATTCATCGCAACGAGATGTTTTAAAGGATATTTTATTTTTAAGACGTGAACGTGAAAATATTGTTGCTGATTTATCAGGTAATGATAAAATGCAAATTGCAAAAAGGCTGCATCAATTAAGTGCTGATCCTGTTTTACAACAGCAAGTACTTGAAATAGGTAAAGTTAAAAATAATATATTGAAATATAACTTCAATGAGTTATTAACTCTAATTGCTAGTAATTATGAAGAAATTACTCCAAGTAATGAAAGTAAATTAAGGGAAATTTTAGAAATTCCTGAAGAAGTTGATGATGAAGATACAACAACACAGATTGCAAGTTCTTCTAGCACACCAATTATTATACCAACAGCTATTCCAATTCCTTCTACAACTAAAGAGGTAAAAGAAGAAAAAGCAGAAGAAAAAGCAAAAGAAGAAAAAAATAATAAAAAAGTAGATACTTTGTTGACTCAGTGTCAACGATATTATAATAAGAATTATTTAACCCGTGGTAAACATACTGCCTTATCTTGTTATAGACAGGTTCTGAACATAGAACCAAGCAATAATCAAGCATTAGATGGTATAAATAATATAGAAAAAAAATATTATTCATGGGCTGATAATGCTTTAAGGAAAAAGAAATTTGGTCGTGTTAAGTATTATATACAGGCTTTACAAAAGTTTAATTCTAATTCTTCGCGTTTAACCGGCTTACAAGAAAAATTAAATGCGGCACAGCGGCAAACAGTGGCACAAGCTAATGAAGCTACAAAAGCTAAGGAGGCAGCAAGATTAGCAAGGCGAAAAGCCAGTAGAGAAAAAGAGATTCAAGAAAGAGAAGCTCGACTCAAGACTGCTAAAGAAATGGCAGCTAAAAGAAGATCTGCTAGATATAAAGCTGCCAAAGAAAGAGCGGCTAAAGAAATGGCTTCCAAAGAAAGAGCCGCTAGAGCAAAAGTGGCTAAAATAAAGGCTGCTAATGCAAAGGCTGCTAAAGAAAGAGCTGCTAAACGTAAACTGGCTAGAAAAAATGCTGCTAAAGAAAGAGTTGCAAGACGTAAAGCTGCTAATGCAAAGGCTGCAAAAGAAAGAGCTGCTAAACGTAAATTAGCTAGACAAAATGCCGCTAAACGTAAAGTTGCTAAACGTAAAGTTGCTAATGCAAAGGCTGCTAATCAAAGAGCGGCTAAACGTAAAATTGCTAGACAAAATGCTGCTAAAGAAAGAGCTGCTATACGTAAGGTTATTAAAGAAAGGCTTGCTAAAGAAAGAGCTGCTAAACGTAAACTGGCTAGACGACAAAATGCTGCTAAAGAAAGAGCGGCTAGACGTAAAGCCGCTAATGCAAAGGCTGCTAATCAAAGAGCGGCTAAACGTAAAATTGCTAGACAAAATGCTGCTAAAGAAAGAGCGGCTAAACGTAAAATTGCTAGACAAAATTCTGCTAAAGAAAGAGTTGCGAGACGTAAAGCTGCTAATGCAAAGGCTGCTAAAGAAAGAGCGGCTAAACGTAAAATTGCTAGACAAAATGCTGCTAATCAAAGAGCCGCTAAACGTAAAATCGCTAGACAAAATGCTGCTAAAGAAAGAGTTGCTAAACGTAAAGCTGCTAATGCAAAAGCGGCTAATCAAAGAGCTGCTAAACGTAAGGCTGCTGCTAGAGCAAAGGCTGCTAATCAAAGAGCCGCTAAACGTAAAATCGCTAGACAAAATGCTGCTAAAGAAAGAGTTGCTAAACGTAAAGCTGCTAATGCAAAAGCGGCTAATCAAAGAGCTGCTAAACGTAAGGCTGCTGCTAGAGCAAAAGCTGCTAATCAAAGAGTTGCTAAACGTAAGGCTGCTGCTAGAGCAAAAGCTGCTAATCAAAGAGTTGCTAAACGTAAGGCTGCTGCTAGAGCAAAAGCTGCTAATCAAAGAGCTGCTAAACGTAAAGCTGCCGCTAGAGCAAAAGCTGCTAATCAAAGAGCTGCTAAACGTAAAGCTGCCGCTAGAACAAAAGCTGCTAAACGTAAAGCTGCTGCTAGAACAAAAGCTGCTAATCAAAGAGCGGCTAAACGTAAGGCTGCTGCTAGAGCAAAAGCTGCTAAAGAAAGATCCGCAAAAAGGCGTAAAGCGGCAAGAGAAAGGGCTATTAAAGCAAAAGCGGCTAAACGTAAAGCTGCTAAGAAAAAAGCAGCCAAACGTAAAAGAATTGCGAAACGAAAAAGAGGAAGATCTTGCTCTAGACTTGTAAAACAAATGTCTATAGGTGTTAAACCTTTAACACGGGGGCAAAGAGCATATTTTAGTAGAAAATGTCGTTAAATTAATCAGCTAAACTAGCTAACAAGTCCATTTGATGTTCATGCCTCAAGGGTTCAATTAGATAATTTAGGTTGCCTTGTAAAATTTCATCTAATTTATACAAGCTTAAACCAATACGATGATCTGTTACTCGCCCTTGAGGAAAATTATAAGTACGAATACGTTGAGAACGATCACCACTTCCAACCAAATTACGTCGCTCTTCTGCCTGCTCACTTTCCTGACGCTCATGCTCAGCCGCTAACAACTTAGATTGCAATACTGACATGGCACGAGCGCGATTTTTATGTTGTGAACGCTGATCCTGACACTCAACTACAATACCTGTTGGTAAATGAGTTAAACGAATTGCAGAATCAGTTTTATTAACATGTTGCCCACCCTTACCTGAAGCACGATAAGTATCTTCCCTTAAATCTGACTTCTTAATTTCAATTTCATCAACAACATCAACCTCCGGCATTAAAGCCACTGTACAAGCTGAAGTATGAATACGCCCTTGAGATTCAGTTTCAGGCACACGTTGTACACGATGCCCACCTGATTCAAATTTTAATTGAGAATAAACAGCATTGCCAATAATACGCATAATGACTTCTTTATAACCACCATGCTCGCCCTCAGATTCATTCATAAGCTCAACTTGCCAACCACGTTTTTCTGCATAGCGGATATACATCCTCATTACATCACCGGCAAATAAAGCCGCTTCATCACCACCAGCACCAGCGCGAACTTCTAAAAATATATTCCTATTATCATCAGGATCTTTTGGCAATAATAAAATTTGTAATTCTTCTTCTAAATTACCCTTCTCTTTTTGAGCTTCAAATAACTCCTCTTCAGCTAAAGCGCGTATTTCAGCATCCTCATCGCGCTGCATTTCCTTAGCCGTAGCAATAGTGGTTAAATGTTCACGATATTTCTCAAAAGCATCAACTATCGGTTGAATTTCAGCATATTCTTTAGATAAATCACGAAATTTATTTTGATCGTTTATTATACTTGAATCAGCCAATAGCGCGTCAAGTTCTTGTAAACGATCAGTTAAATTTTCTAATTTGGTAATAATAGATTGTTTCATATATCATCTTCTAATTGAAATAATTCCCGTGCCGCTGTAACTAAATCATCACGCCCTTGATAACCAGCTTGGCGCAACTTAACACAAGGATTGTGCATCAAAGTATTAGTTAAAGTATGCGCAATATAATCAACTACATCATAAGGTGATTTGCCATTATCAAGCATTCGTTTAGCCTTTTTAACTAAAAATTGACGATTTTCTTGTGCCTGATCACGCAAATGACAAATAGTATCTACAACATCCAGAGAATTCCACCATGCAATAAAGTGGCTCACTTGAGTATCTATTATTTCTTCAGCTTTTTTAGCCGCTTGTTCACGGGAACGTAAATTATCTTGTATTACTTCGTTTAAATCATCAACACTATATAGATAAATATCCTCAAATTCACCCACTGCTGGCTCAATATCACGAGGAACAGCAATATCTACCATAAATATAGGGCTATGCTTACGAGTTTTAATTGCTTGCTTCACCTCATTGGCTGTGAGGATATGAGTTGTACTAGCAGTAGATGATATAACAATATCAGCTTCAGCAAGATGGCGAGGAATTTCTTCTAAGGTAATAGCATAACCAGCAAATTCTTTAGTTAATTGACGAGCGCGTTCAATGGTACGGTTAGCAACAATCATACGCCCTAATTTATTTTCATGTAAATGTCGCGCCGCTAATTCAATAGTTTCACCGGCACCAATTAGTAAAGCCGTATTTTGGCTTAAATCACCAAAAATTTGTTGCGCCAATCGCACTGCTGCAAAAGCAACCGATACTGGGCTAGAACCAATAGCAGTATCAGTACGTACCTGTTTAGCAACGGAAAAACTATAACTAAATAACTTATCTAACAATTTACCAACAGTATTAATTTCACGCGCAGCATTATAAGCAGTTTTTATCTGTCCTAAAATTTGTGGCTCGCCAAGAATCATAGAATCTAAACCACAAGCCACTCGTAACAAATGACGTATCGCCTCTGCTTGTTGATAAACATATAAATGTGGTTTAAGTTCTTGATAAGATAACTTATGAAAAGCGGCTAAGAATTTCATAAGTTCATCGCAACTATCATTATCAATTCCACAATATAACTCAGTGCGATTGCAGGTTGATAAAATTACTACCTCTTGAGCCAATTCTCGCTCAATAATTGCATTTAAAGCTTGTTTTAAGCGTTCTGATGAAAAATTCACTTGTTCACGAATTTCAACAGGTGCTGTATTGTGATTTAGACCAAAAGCAAAAACTTGCATTAAAATAGTGATTCGCTTAACTTATCTATTGGCAAAACTCCTCGATCATCAGTCAAAGGATGAATTACAACAGTAGTATCTGTACTGGCTTCGACAATTTCTCGCGCCAATGGTCCATCTATCCAAACATGATAAGGTTCATTTTCAATTAAATTAGCCTCTGGTTTTAATACACGAACTTCCATTAAATATTCCTATTTCTGAACTTATTGATAATTATATCTGCATTGGGCTGGGTTTGCAAACCAAGGCGCGTTTCTCCACATAATTCGTTGTACTAAGAGAGCCTATTTGCTATATTATAAGATATATATTGTTATTAAATTAAAAATTTAGAAAATCTAAAAAGTTGGCTTATAGTATTTGTTGGAAAAAAGGCGGAAGTTATTGAGGAAATTTAATGAGTATGTTAATTTATTGTACTCAGATAGATAAATCTTTTGGTCTAAAGACCTGTCAGGTTTTTAAAACCTGACAGGTCTGAAAGTTTTGATTTTTATGAAAGTCTATAGCTAAGCTGACAATCTTGAAATATCAGCAATTTGCAAAAATAAGTTTCTTATTTGTTGCAGAAATGCCAAACGGTTTATACGTACCGTTTGATCTTTATCCATTACCATCACATTATCAAAAAACTTATCTATTGTTTCTCTTAAGCTAGCTAAGTGTGTTAAGGCAGTTTGGTAGTCTCCGATTTTTATTAAGGGGGCTATTTTTTCGTTTACTATTTCTAGTTTGTCATATAGGTGTCGTTCTTCTACGTTTGTGAAGTAGGTTTGATCTGGTTCTGATGGGTATGTTTCTTTGGCTTTCTTTAGAATGTTATGAATCCGTTTGTTGGCACTGGCTAGGCTTTCTGCTTCTGGTAATTTGCGGAAGGCGGCTATGCCTCGAATTCGTTTGTCTATATCTAATGGTGATGTTGGGCGACATGTTAATACTGCGTCTATGGTTTCTAATTCAAAGCCTTTTTCTTGGTAGTAGGCGCGTAAGCGTTCTAATATGAAGTCAAATACCTTGGGTTGACTTGGTGTTAGTAGTTCTTGTAAGTCTATTTTTAATTCACATTCTATTATTATTCTTAATATGCCTATGCTGGCGCGACGTAATCCAAACGGATCTTTATCTCCAGTTGGAACTTTACCAATTCCAAATATACCTACTAATGTATCTAATTTATCGCTGATTGATAATGCTTGCCCTAAACTAGTTGTTGGTAGCGCGTCTCCAGCAAAACGTGGCATGTATTGTTCACGTATTGCTGTTGCGACTGCCGCTGTTTCTTCATCATTACGAGCATAGTATTCTCCCATAATACCTTGTAATTCTGGGAATTCAGCTACCATTTCCGTCATTAAATCACACTTAGATAGCATAGCAGCACGAACTGCTTGTAATTCATCTGCGCCTATTTGTTTGGCAATTGTTGCTGTTAGTTCAGCAACTCGCTCGCTTTTGTCATATAAACTGCCTAGTTGTTTTTGGAAAATTACTGTTTTTAGAGTCTCTATATGAGAATCTAAGCTGTGAGAACAATCTTGTTGCCAGAAAAATACAGCATCGCTTAATCGTGGGCGAATTACTCGTTCATTACCAGCGCGAATTACGTCTGGTTGTTGACTTTGAATGTTACTTATGGTGATAAAAAATGGTAATAATTTTCTTTCTGAGTCAACGATATGAAAATATTTTTGATGACCCTTCATGGCTGCGATCAAAGCTTCCGCTGGTACCTGTAAAAATCGTTTATCAAATGAACCAGTGATCACAACTGGATATTCTACCAAACAAGTTACTTCATCTAATAAGTCATCATCAATAACCGCTTCTCCTTGTAATTCATTAGCGGCTTCTGTGACTAATTGACGTATCATATCGCGACGCTTAGTAAAAGAAGCTATAACAAAACCTTGGTTTTCTAAACTAGAGACATAATCATTAGTATCATTTAAAACAATAGCTTGAGGATGATGAAAACGATGTCCTCGTGTTTCACGCCCACTGGCAATTCCAAATATTTCAGTTTCAATCACCTCCATACCAAACAAAATAACCAGCCAATGTACTGGGCGTACAAATTCATAAGGTAAATCTGCCCAACGCATCCGTTTTGGAATTGGTAAAGCGGCTAGAGAATTTTCAATTATCGTGGGTATTAAACTGGCAGTTGCTTGTCCATTTTGAGTGTGTTTATATACTAACCACGAGCCTTTATTGGTTTCTAATTTTTCTAATTCAGATACATTAACTCCGCAAGAACGGGCAAATCCTAAAGCGGCTTTACTGGCTTGCCCTTCGGCATCAAAAGCAGCCTTTAAAGATGGTCCACGTCTTTCTGTGTGCCGATTTGCTTGCACGCTTGCCGCTGCTTTAATTATTACAGCTAAACGGCGTGGAGTTGCAAAAGCACTGATGCTCTCATAAGTAATTTCTTGTTTTTGTAAACCCTTAACAATGCCTTCTGCAAAAGCCTTAGATAAATTAGGTAAAGCTTTAGGCGGTAATTCTTCGGTACCAATTTCTATTAATAAATCACGAGTATCAGACATTTTAAGCTTCCTTTGCAGTCATTGGGAAATTTAAAGATTCACGACGATCATAATAAGCTTGTGCTACTGCACGTGCTAAAGTTCGTATTCTTAAAATATAACGTTGCCGTTCAGTAACAGAAATAGCATGACGTGCATCTAATAAATTAAAAGTATGAGAAGTTTTAAGTATCATTTCATAAGCTGGTAAAGGTAAATTTTTTTCGATTAA
Source organism: Candidatus Marithrix sp. (assembly GCA_016744775.1). Taxonomy (GTDB): domain Bacteria; phylum Pseudomonadota; class Gammaproteobacteria; order Beggiatoales; family Beggiatoaceae; genus Marithrix. The sequence continues at coordinate 176,987 of JADGDS010000006.1, read as the reverse complement.
ATTAGTACTTTCGCGTTCATAAATATCAAAAAAATTAAATAAATCATCAACTGGAGCATGTTCAAAATTATAAGTTGACATTTCTACTTCATTCTGATGAAATACGTCTCCATAAGTAACTCCATTAGTCCAAACTAAATCATAGACACTTTCTACCCCTTGTAAATACATGGCTATACGTTCTAAACCATAGGTAATTTCACCAGTAACTGGTTTACATTCCAAGCCACCTACTTGTTGAAAGTAGGTGAATTGTGTAACTTCCATGCCATTAAGCCATACTTCCCAACCCAAACCCCATGCTCCAAGAGTAGGAGATTCCCAATTATCTTCTACAAAACGAACATCATGCACCAAGGGATTAATACCTAGCATTTTTAATGAATTTAAATATAAATCCTGAATATTCAGAGGTGATGGCTTTATAACCACTTGAAATTGATAATAATGTTGTAAACGGTTAGGATTTTCACCATAACGCCCATCAGTTGGACGACGTGAAGGTTGCACATAAGCGGCACTCCACGGCTCTGGACCAATAGCCCTTAAAAATGTAGCAGGATGAAAAGTTCCAGCTCCTACCTCCATATCATATGGTTGCTGTAAAACACAACCTTGCTCAGCCCAATAATTTTGTAGGCTTAAAATTAATTCTTGAAATGTTGCTTTTGATGACACTTATGTTTCCTTTGATTTTTGGTGTATGATATTTTGCTTATACATTTTACATTACTTCTTTGGTTTTGTGCCAGTAAAAATGTTATACTCTAATAATTTTTTGAAAATACCATGAAACTAGGAATAGACAATTTTCTTGAAAATCAAGAATTTCAAGCCTTACTTGAAGGTCATCGTGTTGCCTTACTAGGGCATTCTGCCTCTTTAACTAGCGAGTGTCAGCATAGTCTCGATGCCTTAATGGCATGTCCAAAAATCAATCTTGTCTCTGCCTTTGGTCCACAGCATGGAATGCGAGGTGATAAGCAAGATAATATGATCGAAACCGAAAATTATACTGATCCACAATATGGAATACCAATTTTCAGTTTGTACGGCGAAGTTAGATATCCTACTAAAGAAATGATGGATACATTTGATGTTATTCTTGTCGATCTTCAAGACATTGGTACTAGAATCTACACTTATGTGACAACACTTTTTTATATGTTGGAAGCATGTGCTGAACATGGAAAAACTATCTGGATTCTTGATCGTCCAAATCCAGCCGGACGACCAATTGAGGGCACGATTCTTGAAGAAGGTTGGGAAAGTTTTGTCGGGGCAGCTCCGCTTATAATGAGACATGGTCTAACTTTTGGAGAGCTAGCTAAATGGTTTGTTGACTGGAAAAAACTGGATTTAGATTTTAAAGTTATAGCAATGACTGACTATAATCCAGACACTGGATGGCCAGCTTTTGAACTTTCATGGGTTAATCCAAGTCCGAATGCAGCAAGTCTAAATATGACTCGCTGCTTCCCCGGCACTGTGCTGTTTGAAGCTACTACATTATCAGAGGGGCGAGGCACAACAACTGCCCTTGAAGTGATTGGCGCACCTGATATTGATTTTGATTTAATACTAAATCGAATGAATGCTTTAGAATCCAAATGGTTAAATGGATGTTTTCTTAGACGCTGCTATTTTGAGCCAACCTTTCACAAACATGTTGGCAAAATGTGTTCAGGAATACAAATCCATACCGATAATCCATCATATCAACATGAACAATTCCAACCCTATCGACTTGCCGCCTTGCTACTAAAAGCCATCCGCCTAGAATATCCTGATTATGAAATTTGGCGTAAATTTGCTTATGAGTATGAAACTGAAAAACTTGCGATTGATTTATTAACTGGGGGAACATTCCTACGAGAATTCGTGGACGATCCCAATATGAATCCAGCGCAATTTGATGAACGATTAAGAAAGGATGAACAAGAATGGGCTAAAATTCGGCAACCATATTTGTTGTATTAATAAATCACATTGGTCGGTTATCACCGACCCTACAAGCTTATATTTAGCTTGTTATTTTGTTTTTCCTACGTTTACATAGTTTATGATATATCGTTAATCCTAGCAATAAACCAGCACTAAATGATAAACTAACTGGGTGTGTTATAGCCAATGCTTTTATGGAACTGGTAACTGCTGTTATGGAGCCATAAGGTGTTTGTGTTTCTGTTATCATGATTTATTCCTTATTCTTTTTTTCTGCTATTAAAGTCTTGACTTCACTTATAAGACTGCTAGCAAACTGCTTTCCTGTTTCTAATTCTTGTTTTAGGTGTGATTTTGCGGCATCCATGTCCAAATTCTCAAAATCTCCGCCTTGTTCAAAATGCTGAATAAATACTCTACCTACCGCATAAGTAATTGTTCCTCCAGAGATGGATACGCTGGCACTTCCTGCCAAACTACCAATTCCGGGAATTACTTTGAGAAAACTACTCATACCCACTACACCAACCACTGGTAAAGCACCAGCAGTTAATGAAATAAGTAAAGATTTTTTAAACTCAGTAAATGGTATTTCATACAACATCGATAAACGCTGTAACATGGTAAATTGTGTATTCACTAAAGAAACTGCATCCAATATAGGAATGGGTATCATACCTGTTACCATGGCAAGAATTACATGGTTTTTTATAATGCTTTGTGCTTCAACTTGTCGTCTATCTAATAGCAAGGCGACAACATCATCCTTATTGTAAGTTTCTTCTTCTTCTTCAGACATAATTTTCCTTTCTTTGCTTATATGTTAATATTTTAACTCTTTTATTTATTTTAGGCATATAAATATGAAAATCCCTTCAGTCTTAACAATGATTAGTGAATTAATTGCAATTCCATCCATTAGTTGTACCAATCCTAAAGAAGATCAAAGTAATAAAGCTGTAATTGACTTGTTAGCTCATTGGTGTCAAGATTTAGGTTTTAAAGTTGAAATTTTGCCAGTACCAGAATATTCTGGTAAATTTAATTTAGTCGCTACTTTAGGTAGTGGTGATGGTGGTTTAGTCTTATCTGGGCATACAGATACTGTGCCTTATGATTTTGGTGCTTGGCAATCTGATCCTTTTAAGTTAAAGGAGGCAGATAATCGTTTATATGGTTTAGGCACTTCTGATATGAAAGCCTTTTTTGCCTTGGCACTTACAGCGGCTGCTCAATTTTCAGCAAATTCCTTGACTAAACCTTTAATAATTCTAGCTACGGCTGATGAAGAAACTAGCATGTCAGGTGCGCGTGCTTTAGCGGCGGCTGGTTATCCAAAAGCGCGTCATAGTATAATAGGAGAACCTACGGGTTTACGCCCAGTAAGAATGCACAAAGGTATTTTCATGGAAGCTATTAAAATACGTGGTTTGTCTGGACATTCTAGTGATCCTAGTTTAGGCAATAGTGCTTTAGAAGCTATGTATCTGGTAATAGAAGAATTAAGAAAATGGCGAACTGAATTGCAAGCGCGTTATAATAATCCCTTCTTTGCGGTACCAGTACCAACAATGAATTTAGGACATATTCATGGTGGCGATAATCCGAATAGAATTTGTGCAGATTGTGAATTACACTTAGATTTGCGCCCATTACCGGGAATGGCTATAGATGAATTACGCGCAATATTACGAGAACGTATCCAAAATATCTTAAAAGATAGCGGCTTAAAAGTAGAATTTGTAGCACTATTTCAAGGTATTGAAGCTATAGAAACGCCTGCTGAAGCTGAGATTGTTCAAATTGCAGAACGTTTAACAAATTACAGTGCTGAATCCGTCGCATTCGCAACTGAAGCACCATATTTAAAAGATTTGGGCATGGATACCATTATTTTAGGTCCGGGTAATATTGCACAGGCACACCAACCTGATGAATTTATCACATTAAAGAGTTTGCAACCAATGATTGATATATTAACGCAAATGATCAAGCAATTAACGATCCCAACAACCCTTTAAATGTTCCTCTTGTAAAATCTGATAAAACACATTTTCAGTAGCAAGATCAATGTCTTTATCAGAAGACATTGCTTGTTCTTCTTGAATTTCATCACGAAGAAGTAAGATTTCTTCATTCAATCCGGCAACTTGCTTTTGCAACTTCAAAGTTTGTTGTCGTAAATTTTCCTTTTCAATGCGCAAACGTTTAATATCAGCTCTTAAACGAATATTTTCTTCTCGCTGAGATGTTTGAATTGTGGCACGAGTTTTTGATGATGTTGTTTTTGATCTTGATGTTTTTATTGTCATCAGTAAATATCCTTGTTGTCATTAATAATTAAATGTTGTTATGGGTTAAGTATTAACCGTTTTTTTCTATTAGTCAAATTATTTGTATGAATTTTGTAAATTGGTTTAGAAGTGCCTCACCTTATATACATGCTCATAGAGGGTGTACTTTTGTTATTTCCTTTGGTGGCGAGGTTTTACAACAAAATCCTAGTTTAATTCATGATGTTGCTTTATTGAATAGTTTAGGTATTCGTTTAATATTAGTGCCCGGTATTCGCCCACAAATTGAAGATGAATTAGAGGCACGTAAACAACAATCACGTTATGTAAATGGTATTCGTGTTACCGATGAAATTGCGCTTCAATGTGTCAAAGCAGCTAGTGGTGAAGTTACTAGTGAGATTGAAGCTTTGTTATCTATGGGTTTAACTAATTCACCGGTAACAAATAGTAAAATTACTACTATAAGTGGTAATTTTATTACAGCGCGTCCATTTGGAATACGTGATGGAGTTGATTATTGTTACACTGGCGAAGTTCGTGGTGTTGATGCTGCTGCGATTAATCATCAACTTGATCAAGCTTCAATTGTAGTAATATCTCCAATTGGTTATTCATTAACTGGTGAAGTATTTAATTTGCTAACAGAAGAAGTGGCAATGAGAGTGGCAATAAGTTTAAAAGCGGATAAATGGATTTGTTTAACTCAGCAGCCGCAAACTAAACGAGAATTAAGTTTACATGAAGCGCGAGAACATTTTTTTCATGCAGTAAAAGCTTGTGAAAACCATGTAAAACGAGTACATATACTAGATCAACAAATTGAAGGAGCCTTATTACAAGAATTATTTACACGTGATGGTATTGGTACATTAATTAGTATTGATCCCTTTGATCAAATGCGCCAAGCTACAATTGAAGATGTTGCTGGTATTTTGGCTTTAATAAAACCTTTAGAAGAACAAGGGATCTTAGTACGCCGCTCTCATGAAAAGCTAGAAATGGAAATTGAAGATTTTATAGTACAAAAACGAGAAGGTATGATTATAGCTGCTGCTGCAATGTATCCATTTATTGAAGATAAAATGGCAGAACTAGCATGTTTAGTGGTTCATAATAACTATCGTGGTAGTAATCGTGGCGATGCTGTATTAAGTTTTGTAGAACGTCAAGCGAAACAACTAGGTATTAATAGCTTGTTTGTACTGACAACACGTACAGCACATTGGTTTCAAGAAAGAGGATTTGTAGCGGCAGATTTAGAATCTTTACCAGTGTCACGACGTAGCTTATATAATTTTCAGCGTAATTCTAAGGTTTTTATTAAGGAGTTGTAGTGCTTAGTATAAGGAATAGATTTTGGCTAATCATGTTT
>JADGDS010000006.1:162051-171274 GCA_016744775.1 Candidatus Marithrix sp. | reverse complement strand
TGAACATGATTTTAGGATTTATTAACTGATGTTATGCACGGCTCTTCTATCTGTTATTCTGTAGGTTGGGCTGACGAGAGGAAGCCCAACAATTTCATGTTAGAAAACTTATTATCAGTAAGAGCCACTCATTTTTGATTGTTCAAGCTTGGAAAAAATTTTTTCTACCATTATTGGTAAAAATAGCTTCAATTGTTTGGCAACAGCTTGATTGACAATCTCTTCTAATTTTTCTTCAGTCATGGGTGAAATTATCTTGCCTTGATTAGCTTTAGTTGGATAATAACCCAAATTTTCATCAGAGGCTTCGCCAGTTTCCGAAAAAATATTCGCAAAGTCGCAATTTTCTCGCTTTTCTACTTCGGCACGAAGTTCTTTGCTACTCATAGAACTAAGTTCTAGTGCAGTAGCTTTGATAGCTTGTTCAAATTCTGTTTCATTCATGATTTTATCTCTTCAACGTTTTCTATGTGAATACAACTTTCATCTCGTACTACATAACATAATGGATCACCTAAAAACAATTGAACTTTAGAATAAATTTTGCATCTTTTAGGTGGTGAGATACGGGTTTGAAAAACTTTACAAGTCATGCCAGTATTTTTTTCTAATGTTTCAATAAATAAATCGTATATACCACCTTTTAGCTTTCTGATTTTGACATCATCATCTTCACTATTGATCAATTTCATTGCAAATGCGCCAAAAATATCTTTCATAAATGGCGTTTCTAAATCTAAAAAATCATTTTCATTGACATGAATATTAGCATAAATAACGGTTCCTTCATTTTCTTTAAAATCCCCTCTACGAACACGATAATTATACCAACAAGTAGCCAAATCTTTTGCATAAGTATTATATCGCCACAAATAAACACCGCTACCAGTATATCCGTTTTCAGCCGCTGTTTTTAGAAATGATTGATGTTGGAGGATATTTTTAGCAGATGAGATGGTTGTTCCATGTGTTCCTTTTAGAAGCAACTTCTGATTAGTTATAATTTTGTTCGTTGAGTCACTCAAATTAAGATTCTCCTTGGTTTATTTTTGATATTATACTAAATAATCGGTTTCAAGAAAGAGGATTTGTAGCGGCAGATTTAGAATCTTTGCCAGTGTCACGACGTAGCTTATATAATTATCAGCGTAATTCTAAGGTTTTTATTAAGGAGTTGTAGTGCTTAGTACAAGGAATAGATTTTGGCTAATCATGTTTTGAACATGATTTTAGGATTTATTAACTGATGTTATGCACGGCTCTTCTATCTGTTATTCTGTAGGTTGGGCTGACGAGAGGAAGCCCAACAATTTCATGCACGATTCAGTTGGGCTTCCTCTCGTCAGCCCAACCTACAAGGATTAATAATCCCTAGGGTCGGTGAAGTTTACGGAACCAACCAACACTTGCCCTTTATCATAACAACATCAAACTCATAAATAACAAAACAAAATGTGCTGAATTTATCTTGTTCTTAGGTTTCTTAGACTTAGATAGCAGTAGTCTTGCCCAGATTTCTACACTTTTTGGACGGTCTTGTTCTCGCGCTTGTAATGCCCAGTCAATCGCTTTTAGTAATCGCTCATTATAATCTTGATTACCAATTATAGTTGCTGGCACCAATGGATCAGTTTCATTTCTGATTAAAGTGCCAATACGTTTTGTAGCCTCAATTGGTTTTTTGCCACTTATACAACGATAAAGCACTGCTCCTAAAGCATAAATATCTGTCCATGCTCCCTGTTTAATCCCATCTGTTTCATATTGTTCAAAAGGAGCATAGCCCGGAGTCACAATACTTGTTATTGATTTGTTCTTACTAGTTACATCAAATCGGGCTGAACCAAAGTCTATTAATACTGGTGTATTATCCTTATCTCGTATATAAATATTGCTAGGTTTTATGTCTCTATGTAGAAAATTAGCCTTATGAATAGTAGCTAATCCTTCTAATAAGGATGGTAAAATAATCATTAATTCTTCTTCAGTTGCTGTACCTCCAGCCTTTAAAGCTTCTGCAAGACTTTGTCCTTGTTCATATTCCATTACAAAATATGCAGTATTATTAGCTTTAAAAAATCTAAAAATTTTAATGATATTAGGATGATTAAAGCTAGCTAAAGTACGAGCCTCCTGAATAAAGCGTTCTAATCCCCATGTGAAACTGTGCTGATCATCTTCTGATTTCGGATAAACGCTATAAGTTTTATCCCGCACCGCTAATTCATTAGGATAATATTCTTTAATAGCTACTTGTTTGTTTAATTGTTGATCATCAGCAAGATAGGTGATGCCAAATCCACCCACCCCAAGAATTTTCTTGAGTTCATATTCTTGCAAGCAAGATCCAATAGGTAAGGTATTTGTATTGACATTAATCATATCGCATAAAAAATGCAAGGATAATTCCATATTGCTAAAAATTCGTGTTATAATTTAATCTTTAATCTTTATTGGAGAAATAGATGTATTTAAAAACAATAGCCGCAATAAGTCTTTATATTTCTAGTGTCGGTATTGTAAATGCTTTACCCACTGATATTGTCGATCAACTAGATATTAAGGCAATTAAGAGTATTAGTATCAAAAAAACAGATGATGCTTTTAAGGCTAATTTGATCGTAAAATTTAGCACCTCTTCTAAAATGGAATTAAAATTTAGAAATACTAATTTTAAGATTACTTTTAAAGATGATAATGATCAAAGCATTTATTTTGGTAGCACTAAATCTGAATTATTTATTTTACCAGCAAGTAAAAATGGTAATTTAACTTTCAAAGAACAGCAATTAGAAATATATATTGGTAAAAATGATACAGAAACAATGGATCGTTTAATTAATATATTCAATATAATTGCCAACCCTGAAACTGACTTTGAAATGATAATTTCAGGCACCAGTGAAGTTGGAACAAAAGCCAAGCGTGGTTGGATTTATCAAGGGCAAGTCGAAATAGAAAATTTTACTTTCTATCCTACGATTCAACGAGAAGTTTTGTTTAAATAAATATTGATTATAATTAATATACCTAGTATATATATAACATATAATATATAATATTAGCCTGTTCTTAAATAAGAAAACATATATCTATATTAATAACTATTCTTAATAAAAAGAATTGGCTTTGATATTGCTAGGGAGTATATAATGAAATTATCACATAAAATAGTAATGGCAGGTGCTTTACTAGTAAACCTTCCTCTTGTTCAAGCAGAAGAAGTAGCAGGTTTCAAATTAAGTGGAAATGTAGCTTTGACAAGTGATTATGTCTGGCGCGGTATTTCGCAAACTAATGAACAATGGGCATTACAAGGTGGCTTTGATGCTGAGCATGAAAGTGGCTTTTCCATAGGAACATGGGCTTCTAACGTCAATTATAAAGAAACGAATGTTAGTGAAGAAGATCGTGCTAATCTTGAACTTGATGTTTATGCCGGTTATAGTGGTGAAATTAAAGGCTTTAGTTATGGTGTAACAGCTACTCGTTATGGTTATCCCGGTGCCGCTAGTAGTTTGAATTATGACTTTTATGAATTAGGTTTATCTTTAGGTTATAAACTTCCGCAAGGTATTGATCTAGGTTTTGCCTATGATTTTGCTCCAGAATTTTTTGGAGATGTTGATTCGGCTCACCATTATAATTTAAAGGCTGGTTATTCTTTACCTAATGGCATTGGTTTAAGTGCGAATATTGGTCAACAATTGTTTAGTGATAATGATAAAGCTGGTGATGATTACCTTTATTATGGTATCTCAGCTTCTTATAGTATTTTCGGTTTTGATGCTTCAGTATCTTATAGTGATACTGATTTAGACAATTCTGATACATTAGGTGCAGATGAACGGATTTTCTTTACCTTAAGTAGAAGTCTTTAAATGTTAATTCTGCTGCACCTAATTACAATAATAATAACAGGAAAAGTGCATGAAATTCCCATATAAAAGCATGATAGTAGGTGCTTTTTTTACAACAAATATTGTACAGGCAGCAGAAATTGGTTCTTTTGATGTTAGTGGCAATATGACATTGGCAAGTGATTATGTCTTTCGCGGTAAATCACAAACTGATGAAGGTTTTGCAATACAGGGAGGCTTAGATTTTGAACATAAAAATAGTGGTTTTATATTCGGTACATGGGCTTCTAATGTTAAGTTCTTAGAAGCTAACACTGTAATTCCTAATGATCGTGCTGATATTGAGGTAGATTTGTATATAGGTTATGGTGATAATTTAGATCAATATCTTGATGGTTTAAGTTATACTGCTAAAGTTAATCGTTATACTTACCCCGGAGCAGCTAGTAGTTTAAGTTATGATGCAACTGAATATAGTTTAAATTTAAGTTATACCACCAAAAAAGATACAGATTTTGGATTAGAACAATTACCTTATTTAATTTCACAAGGTGTGAGTTTCGATTTACTATATGACTTTTCTCCCGATTTTTCTGGTGCTGGCAAATCTCATCATCTTGGTTTAAATGTTAATTATACATTTGCTAATGGTTTTGGTGTTGGTGGAGAAGTTGGTCAACAATTAATTGAAAATGATAATGATTATCTTTATTATGGTGCTAAGGTATCTTATCCTATAGCTGGATTTGATGCTTCTATTGCTTATAGTGATACTACTTTAGATAATGCTGAACAAGCTAATGCGGATGCACGCCTTGTGTTTGCATTAAGTAAAAATTTCTAGCAGTTGCTTTCCCTTCCTGATATCCTTCATATCTGCCCATCAACTAAACGTTTATGGGTAGCTTATAGTGGCGGTTTAGATTCACACGTCTTATTACATCTTCTCGCTCAATCTGATCTGAATTTACGCGCTATTCATATTAATCATGGTTTAAATTCTGACGCTGATTATTGGGCTGAGCATTGTCAAAATGTTTGTAAAGCCTTAGATGTGCCTTGTGATGTTATCAAAGTTACAGTTGATGTTGCCGCTAGAGAGAGTCTTGAAGCTAAGGCTCGAACTGTTCGTTATCAGGCAATTATTGATGCCATCGCGCCTGATGATGTGGTTTTAACTGCTCAACATGCTGATGATCAAGCTGAAACTTTGTTATTACAATTATTACGTGGTAGTGGAGTTGCGGGTTTAGCCGCTATGCCCAAAGATAAAGGTTGGTTAATTCGCCCTTTATTAGCATATACTCGTGCTGAATTATATGAGTATGCTCAAGCGGCTAATTTAAAATGGATAGAAGATAGTAGTAATGCTGATACTCGCTTTGATCGTAATTTTTTACGTCATGAAATTATGCCTAGGCTTCAGCAACGTTGGGCAAGTGTTAGTCATATAATAAGCCGCGCCGCTAGTCATCAAGCTGAGGCAAATGAATTAATACAAGATTTGGCTGAACTAGATTTACAACAATGCCAAGGGCACACATCTGATCAATTATGTTTAGATAGTTTATCTGAACTCTCTTCCGCACGACAAAGTAATGTTTTAAGATTTTGGATTAAAAAACTTGCTTTACCTTCCCCTACAACTAAACAATTACAACAAATTCTTAGCAACTTAATGACGGCAAAAGCTGATAGTCAGCCATTAGTAAGTTGGCAAGGTGCCGAAATACGCCGCTATCGTCAACATTTATTTGCTATGCCAAATTTACCCACTTCTCAAAATACTATAAAATGGTTATTCCTTTCTCCATTACCGCGTTTAGCTTTAGGTAATTTAGAAGTAACACAAGGAAAAGGCTTAGCTTTGCCAAATGGCACTGAATTAGAAATACGTTTTCGACAAGGCGGAGAAGTTATTCGCTTAAATAAGCATCAGCGCGTAGTGAAAAAATTATTACAAGCGGCAGGATTGCCACCTTGGCAGCGTCAATTTATCCCCTTGATTTATTTAAAAAATGTACTTATTGCTATTCCGGGTGTTGGTGTAGCTGATGGATTTATGACAGAAGAAAATGGGTGGGATATTAAATGGTCTTAATAAAAAATAAGGATAATATTTAATGTTATATAAACGAATTAAGCTGTTTGGTATTTTAATAATACTTATATGGTCACAAGCAGCTTTTTCAGCCTATTCATTAGGATCTTGGGTTGGTCAAGGCAGAATTGCTGGAGCAGCAATGTATGTTGGTATTTCATTAATAGACATGGAACAAATTATTGCCAACATGATCAAGCAGAAGGTTACAGTTATTGAAGCCGATTCAGGCCTATCTAATTATTTGACTGATGCAGAGTTTGATCAAGAAATTAAATTAATAACTACTTTTACTGAATTAGCTCATAGTCGAGGTTTACGGGTAGTTTGGTATTATCCAAGTCTGGAAGTTTTAACTCCAAATGGTGTTAATATTGAGCATACTATGTACAAGGATCATCCTGATTGGGTACAAGTTGGTATAAATGGTAAACCCAATGTTTTATATGGCGGTGTCGGGCGGGTACATTGGATTGACAAGGATATGGAAAGTGCGTGGATGTCACTGGAATCTCCATATGCGGATTATTTTCGAGAACGTATAAAAAAAATTGTTAAAACCGGCGTTGATGGTGTCTGGCTTGATGTTCCACTCTTAAATGATATGGGAGAAAAATGGGCGGATATGAACCCATATGCAACTGCCAAATTCACGGCTGATACCGGTCTTCAGGCTCCTAAAAAAGTAGATTGGGATGATCCTGTATGGCGTTTATGGATTGCTTGGCGGCATCAAGAAATAACAGGTTTTCTGGAAAGTATTAGTAAAATGGCTCAGAACATCTCATCTAAATTTAACATTATCGTTGAAACTGTTACTATGGATTATTCCCCTACAACTATAGGGCTTGAAGGCAGTGAAATGAAATTCTCTGATGGAATAATTCAAGTATGGGAAATTGATGCTGTTAGCGATGCCACCGCCATGCGAAATGCTCGTCATAATGATTGGATATCATTGATTGCAATGAATAAGTTTGCCAAAGCAGCTTCTGGAGATAAACCTTCTTGGGTTTTCACTTATGGACTTAAGCCTGATGATGCCGAACTGGTGATGGCGGAAACCTTAGCAACTGGAAACCATCCTTATGAAACTAAGATTCCGGTTATGACAGCCACTGTCGGAGAAGCTTATCGTACAAAAATGTTCTCTTGGATTAAACAACATTCTTTTAGTCTATTTGACAGCGAATCAGCCGCACCAGTCGCTGTATTCTTTTCATCAGCTAGTCGGGATTATATAGATAAATTTGGCCTCTCACTTTATGCAACTACTGAATCCGATGATCCCCAATGGTGGACAACAGATGCTAAGGATAGTCTGTACCAGCGAACTTATTTAGCCGAATATCGTGGCATGGTAAAATGGCTGGTTAATCAACATGTTCCTTTTGATATTGTGGTTAAACCGAATTTGCAAGAACTAAAGAAATATACAAGCATCATGGCTCCAGATTTAAGAGTATTATCTGATGCGGAAGCCAATATTATAAAACAATATATTGCAGAAGGTGGTATTTTTATTATGACTGGTCCAAATCCTACTGGGCAAGATCAATATGGAACTGAAAGGAAAAACTATGCTTTGGCAGAATTATTTGGTCATAATAAGAATACTGGTTTACCATCATTATTAGGAAGTAACTATGGTAGTGGTAGCATATATTATGCTAGTAAATTGTTAGCAAAGGATTATCTAGTAAGTAATGATGCTGAAGCAGATAAGCTGCTGCGTTATGCGATTGATGCCACTACACCGCTGCCTTTAACTACTGATGCTGATCCTGCGGTTCATATTGAAATGCGTAAGACTTCTAACCAAACTTTGATTCATTTTATAAATGCAACTGGTTTAGATGGTAATTTTTCAATACCAAAGGCTAATTTTAAGGTAAATTTTAATATTCCTAAAGATCGTCAAATAAAATCTTTGCAACTTAGTTCGCCTAACTTTGCTGAAGATACTATAAACTTAGATTATAGTATCACTGATAGAACTATACATTTTCAGGTAGCATTGGAAGCTTATGCTATGGCGATTGTAACTTATGCCGGTGGAGAAGCTCCAATAATTAATGATTTACCGGTTGCTGGTGATGACCATTTTTATGTAGAAAGCGGTTCTTCAATTCTAATCAGTCTCGCTGATATCTTGAATAATGATGGTGATCTTGATAATGATACTTTAACAATTACCAATATAGTTGCAGATGATATTCAGGTAGTAGAAGAAGGAGCCGGTAAATATCGTTATACTCCTCCAAAAGGCTTTATTGGCACAAAAGCTTTCAGTTATACTATTGCAGATAAACATGGTGCTGCTGACTTAGGGCTTGGATTTATCCATGTGTCTCCTGCAACGATAGTTTATCATCCTAAAACCATCAAGATTAGTACAGGTATAAATGATGGAGGTACATTAGCAAGTTTTAACAAACTGGATGAAGATAGTTATGATATTAAAGCTGTTAGTTCTGAAGGCAATTATGTAAGCGATTGGTACACAACTACCCAAATTTCGGAAACAGTAGATAGTCTTGCTAAGTTTGAAGTAAGCTACATCGGTCAATATTCAAAAAATAATGTTACTCAGAACGTTTATTTATATAATTATGAAAGCAAGACTTGGGAAGTTGTTGACACTCGTAGCGTCGGTGAAGGCAAGAATGTTACTGTTTATGTAGTGATTTCAGAAAAGCTTGGTCGTTATATTTCTAAAAATTATGAAATGCAGCTGCGTATCCGTGGCAGTAAATCCAGTGAAGAATTTACAGCTTGGGCTAATGCAATAAAATGGACGCTAACTACTAATAGTAACCATAGATAAATAAAATACATAAAATTATTGCTTTTTTAAAGCATTATGATTATAATGGTTTTCGTTGTTAAACAAATTCATAATTTTTTTGGAAAATTAATATGTTGAATCGTAAAGTCATACTTAAATCATGTTCATTGGCAATAGGCATTTCAATGATCAGCGTTTCTATGCAAGCAATGTCAGGAACAGTTTGTTTATATGAACACGCTAATTATAAAGGTTGGAAAAAGTGTTTCAGAGCAGATAAACCTAACTTTGTATCATTGGGTATCAACGATAAAGTTTCCTCAATAAAAGTTTCTCCCGGTGCAAAAGCTGTGTTGTTTCAAGATATTAACTATCAAGGTTATAAACGTGTTTACACTGCAAACACTGCTTGGGTAGGTAAGCAAGTTAATGATCAATTTTCTTCTCTCAAGGTAAAGTCTAAACGTAAACCAA
>JADGDS010000006.1:0-161951 GCA_016744775.1 Candidatus Marithrix sp. | reverse complement strand
AATTTGTTTATATGAACATGCTAATTATAAAGGTTGGAGAAAGTGTTTCAGAGCAGATAAACCTAACTTTGTATCATTGGGTATCAACGATAAAGTTTCTTCAATAAAAGTTTCTCCCGGTGTAAAGGCTGTGTTGTTTCAACATATTAACTATAAAGGTTATAAACGTGTTTACACTGCAAACACTGCTTGGGTAGGTAAGCAAGTTAATGATCAATTTTCTTCTCTCAAGGTAAAGTCTAAACGTAAACCAAAACACACAATTTGTTTATATGAACATGCTAATTATAAAGGTTGGAGAAAGTGTTTCAGAGCAGATAAACCTAACTTTGTATCATTGGGTATCAACGATAAAGTTTCCTCAATCAAAGTTTCTCCCGGTGCAAAAGCTGTGTTGTTTCAACATATTAACTATAAAGGTTATAAACGTGTTTACACTGCAAACACTGCTTGGGTAGGTAAGCAAGTTAATGATCAATATTCTTCTGTAAAAGTCAAATAATAATATATCATAAATAATGGTACTTCGGTACCATTAAATCCCCCTCTTTCTTAATACCTTTCTCTTAACAAACAATCCTTTTCTAGTATTATTTTTGCATCAAAATGCAATATCAAATAAATATCGCTTGATTATATCGGAATATTAGTAAATAATAATCTAAAAATATAGTTACTTTCAAATTCATTAATAGGATTAATAAAAATGTTTAATTTCGTTATGAAAATCATGATAATGATAAAGTTCATGATTATTTCTAGTATAGCGATTATTGTTTTTGGAATTATTTTAACTAGTTGGGGAATTGATGATATAAGTGGATTGTTGACGCATCCGGCAAGAGTAGCTTTATTATCATTGTTAATCGCACAATTTATAGTGATGTTTTTTTTTATTTCTCCAAAATGGATGTTTCATAGCGGGATTGTTTCGGATACATGTCAAGTTAAAGGGAATTGTTTAATTGGATACCTTGGCATTATGGCGGTTATATTGTTTTTAATAATTTCGCCTTTTTCAGATAGGCAACAATGGATGTTATTAGCAGGGGGGGATTTTGTTAGATATTTAGGTGTAGCGTTATTTATCTTAGGTAATATACTTATATTTTGGAAAGCTTATTATATTTATACTAAAAATCAAATAATTACTTCTACTCTTTTTAAATATATTCATCACCCATATTATGTTGGTTTAATCATGATTTCTATTAGTATTCCTTTAGTATTTTTATCTAGTTTGGGGCTGTTATTATCTTTATTTGCTAGCACTGCATTACTTGAAAAAATTGCTAGAGAGGAACGAATATTAATGCAACATTTTAATTTATGAAAATAATTACAGTTAATGTAAATGGTATTCGCGCTGCCGCTAAAAAAGGCTTTTTTACCTGGTTGGAACAACAAAATGCTGATGTGGTATGTATCCAAGAAACTAAAGCACAAGCAGATCAATTAAGTGATCCTATATTTCATCCAGATGGTTATCATTGTTATTACCATGATGCAGAAAAAAAAGGTTATAGTGGTGTAGCTTTATATAGTCGTGAAAAACCAGATGAAGTAAAAATAGGAATTGGATGGTCTGAAGTTGATAAAGAGGGGCGTTATTTAGAAGCTTGTTTTCCTAATTTTAGTGTTGTTTCTTTGTATATGCACTCAGGTGGTGCTAGTGCTGAGCGGCAAGCTGTGAAGTTTGCCTTTATGGATAAATTCATGCCTTATTTACGTGATTTAAAAAAGTCAGGTAAAGAATATATCATATGTGGAGATTGGAATATTGTTCATCGTCAGATTGATATAAAAAATTGGCGTGGCAATCAAAAAAATTCAGGTTGTTTGCCGGAAGAACGCGCTTGGATGGATGAATTATTTGATTCTAATGGATTTATAGATGCTTTTCGTGTTGTAAATCAAGAGGAACAACAATATACATGGTGGTCAAATAGAGGTAAGGCGTGGGAAAATAATACTGGTTGGCGGATTGATTACCAGATTATTACACCGGGTTTAAAGGATAAAGTTGTAAGCGCAGATATTTATAAGGAACAAAGATTTTCTGATCATGCGCCGCTAACTATTGATTATGATTTTTAACAATAGTACAACTAATTAAGAAGTAAGCAAATTATATTTTTGTTTGGAATATGGAATTGGGGTGGTAAGCCCCCCTAGCCCCCCTAAAGGGGGGAAATAAGCCGTAGGTAGTAAGCTCCCCCTTTAGGGGGTTAGGGGGGCTTATGTTCAATTATTCAGCCAAACCAAACAATCGTTGTTCTGCTGAAATTTAATGTTTATCCTTTCACTTCCCACCCTAACGGTTTTTTAGCATAACTTTTCTTATTGTGAACAACACAGTTCACATTCAAGAATTTTAATTGATTTTTTAATTTTAGTCTTAAATCAATTGTAGAAAATTCTATATGAGATTGAATGTCTTGTTCTATAAACCAAACACAGATAATTTTTCGTTGGTGACGAGCCAGATTTGAATATTTTGAATTAGTATATAAGTTTTGATAAAAAGGAGCTAGTTCTTCTATTTGAGAACGATCTGCAGCGTATAAACCCGTAAGAGTATCACGAAATTTTTGCACCACTTCATCTAATACTACATCGTTTTTTAAACTGGCTTTACTTTCAATACGATAATTTCTTAAATCTTTAATTTCAATCATAAATAAGCTATCATTAGATAATGCTAAAATATCTACTGCCTTGCAGCCTTGACTTTTTTGAATATGATTTTTAAAAAAGTTACTTTCATCATATTTATTAACTTTCCAATTGTCAGGAAATGTGAAAGTTAATTTGCCCTCACTTATACTTATCATTGCGCTTGCATTTCTTGATAATAAATTTCTTGCCCTCTATCTCCTTGATCTAATGCTGCTTCGAGTGAGACGATTTTAAATAAATCAGTCAAGTCATCTCCTTGTATGACTTGGTGTTCTGCGTTGTTATGCAATAATTCTATGAATTTTATTTTTGTTTCGCCAGCTTCAACTCGTAAGGATAATTCTTTCATTAAAAATAAGTCATGAGTTGTCAGTATGATTTGTATTCCGGCTTTTGCTAGTGCGACTAAACTGTCAACCAGCTTGACTTGTAATTTGGCATTTAAATTTAGTTCTGGTTCATCCCAAAATAAAGTGCTGCTGCTTGTTAAACCACCATTGGAAATTAAATAAGATAGCATCGCTATTTTGCGTAATCCTTCAGGTATTAGCGATATTTCCATCTTACCGTATTCATTTGATAACAAATAAAAATTATTGAATTCTAACACTAGTTTACCTTGTAAAATTTCTTCTAGTGGTGCGACTAAGCTCGATATTTTTTGAAAAGGTTTACCTTTTAATGGAGCGGCAGTTAGAATTTTACATAAATCATAATCAATTGCAGAAAATGCTATTTCTCGTTCTTCATAAGCTCTTATAAAACCGGGATAGAAAGATAATACTTCTTTTGTTGGAAAAAATACTGAATTTGCTGGTTTATCTATGCCCTCTAAAGATTTAAAAGATGGTGATTGTTCTAGTTTGACTTTTTCTTTTGCTGTGACATAAAAGGAAAAGCTAGTTGCTAATTCAGCTAAAAAAGGAATCATTGTAATTTCAGCGCGTTGCTTATTCTTACTTCGACATAAACGCCCCAAGCGTTGTGGTCTAAATACTCTTTTTAATTTTTCCGCTAAGTCACGTTGCCATGATTCCTTATCTTTGATCTTATGTTCAGATAGATAAATCTGTAATGCTTCGCGCCATACATAATCAATAGTATAAGCTAAATACAGTAAATGGCTTTTTCCAGTACCATTTTCTCCAATAATCATATTAATCCCGGGGGAAAATTCAAATTGATTATCAGAAAAAACGGTGAAATTTTTAATATTTAATTTGTGTAACATTATTTTACAAGTTTACTTTGGTTGTCTAATAAATTAAATACACCTAATATACTTTTATGTAATTGAGGAATTATTCAGGCAAAGCAAACAATCGTTGTTCTGCTCCATCAGGGTAAATAATCATAAAATCTCCATTGCTATCTGGGATTTCTGTTAGAGACAAGGCATGCCTTGTCTCTAACTTAATTCCTTGTTTAACCTGATAGTCTAAACGACCTTTGAATTTTTGACCATTGATTTCAAATTCCAATATTCCTTTTGGAGTTAGGTCAAATTTTCCTAGGGCTGACATATTTGCTGGGGAAGGGTAGAGAATTTGTTCTCGTTTTTCTCCCTTTTCATCTTCAAAGATTAGGGCTACATTGCCATCTTCTTTGGTAATAAAGCCATTTGGAGTGTCTTTGTCAACTGTTGTTGATGCTAAATCTGGTCTGCCGCTGTACCAAACTTTTTCGGTAACTAAAACTTTAATGTTACCATCATTATTAATATTTACAGTTGGTAAATTAATTTTAATTAAAGTTTCTTTAAAACTTGAAATATCTTGTATCGCTGGAGGAGCTAATACGTCTATTTGTGTATCAGTTTTAAAACGTACTGTTTGTCCTGATTCTAGTTGTAAGCGTTCTGCTTCTGATAAATGTTTTACTTTCATAGGATTGACAGCATAGCGTATGCCTTCTATATCCAGATAGATAAAACCTTTGTCATGTTGAAGAACTGTTAGTTCTGCTGGTACAAATTCTTGCAAGCGATTTATGGCTGGTAAAATACCTTCACCTCCTATTACTGGATCAGCAGATAAATCTACAGCTTGTCCTTTTTTAGGTAAAGTTTCAGTCAAATCAACATCCGTTGGAATATTTTCCGTTTTAGTAAAACGCACACCGCTAGCTAAATTAACATCTACTGGCATTTCTACACTGTCAGAAATTGTAACATCAGTTAATAGTGTTTGCGGTTCGATTGTCAAATGTTCCAATATTGCTGGTTTGTTAGGAGTGCCGCTAATTGTTCCTGCTAGTTTGCCGCCAATAATTGTTGCATTTTCTCCTAAAGAGACATTTTTAATTACTGTTGCAGAACTAGTAGTTCTAATAGTTCCTTCTAATTTGCCACCATTTACTGATGATCCTCGTAATTCTATATTTGTTAAAGTGACATCATTAGGCAGTTCAACAGTTTTATCAAGTATTACATTGCTTAACTCAGTTTTAGCAATGATTTTTACATTGATCAATATAGCTGGTGCTTCTGGATTACCATTAACTTTCCCTTGAATTTGTCCGCCATCTATATTAGTTCCTGCTGCTAAAGTTACGTCTGTTAGAGTGCCTTCATTTTTTATTTCTCCTTCGAGAGTTCCGCCTTCAATTGAACCTTCTGGTTCTATCTTTACATCAGTTATAGTGCCTTCATTTTTTATGGCGCAGTTGACGTTTGAGGATAGAGTGCAACCAGTTGGTTGTTGAGTTGGTGATGAACTTGGAAGTGGATCAACTTTAATATTAAAGCTTTGAGCTGCTGAGGTATCTATGCCATCGCTTAATATTACTGTAACAACTGCGCTACCAACTGTACTAGGTATAAATGTCAAGTTACCTGATGTGTCAATTGCAGGTTGTACAGAAAATAAGCTATTATTGTCATTAGTGACTATAAAGTTTAATGTTTGTGATGATTCGTTTGCTGATCCAAAATCAATGTTGGTTGCCCAAGCAGTAATATTTTGTTCTGCATTTACAAAAACTGTTTGATCATCACCTTTGGTGAATGAAGGCGCATCATTAACAGCAGTAACATCAATACTCATAGTAAAATCAGCATCACTATATGATGTACCATCATGCACCTTAAATTGGAAAGTGGCATAATTACTACCATTAGCGTTCGCTGCTGGGGTAAATGTCAACTTGCCAATGTCGGCTGCAACAATAACTTGATCAATTGTGACATCAACACCGTCAAGTTGTAAAGTTCCAATAGTTGGCAATTGGGTTATTTTTATTTGATTCAAGCTGTTGCCGCTATCTACATCACTAAATTCAAAATCCGCTTCAGCAAAAGTATAAGCTTCATCTTCATTTAGCGTTACTGTATTATCAGCTGCTGTTGGTGTATCACTAACAGCAGTAACATCAATAGTCATAGTAAAATCAGCATCACTATATGATGTACCATCATGCACCTTAAATTGGAAAGTGGCATAATTACTACCATTAGCGTTCGCTGCTGGGGTAAATGTCAACTTGCCAATGTCGGCTGCAACAATAACTTGATCAATTGTGACATCAACACCGTCAAGTTGTAAAGTTCCAACACTTGGCAACTGCATTATTTTGATTTGAGTCAAACTGTTGCCGGTATCTATATCACTAAATTCAAAATCTGTTTCAGTAAAAGTATAAGTGGCATCTTCATTTAGTGTAATTGTCTTATCAGATGTTGTTGGTGTATCATTAACAGCATTAACGGTTAATTCAAAAGTATCTGTTGCCGTAAGGATTCCATCTGATACAGTAACAGTAATTGTCGCACTACCAGATTGATTAGCAAGCGGAGTCACAGTAACAGTACGATTACCATTACTACCACCAAATACAATATTGGCATCTGATACCAAAGCGGTGTTACTTGAACGACCAGTTAGTGTCAAATCACCAACCGCTGTTACAACATCACTTATCGTAAAATCAATTGCAGCGGTGGCTGTATCTTCATTAGTTGTCTGATCAGCTATGTCTGAAATTACTGGTGTATCATTAACTGCATTAGCAGTAATGTTAAAGTTATATGGATTTTCATCACTATCATCATTAGCAATACTAATTTCACCAGTTATTACACCAACCGTTGTCGGAGCAGAAAATTGCACTATAAAAGTAGTTTCACCAGTAGTAATAGCAACTGGTGAAGTTGGCTGCGTAGTAACAGAAAAACCGTTGCCTGTAACAGTTACTATTGGTGAAGCAGTTAAATTTAATTCAGCACTACCAGTATTTTGAATAGTGAAGGTTTTTGTGGTATTGTTACCAACTATTACATCAGCAAAATCAGTGTCATCATTGGTGTTAGGAGTGGTATCACCATCAGCAATGCTTGTGCTGTTGCCTTCTACATCCATTTCAGGAGCCGCTGTACCTGTTCCTTGAATTGCAAAATCATAAGGATTTTCATCCGGATCATCATTGGCAAGACTAACAGTAGCAGTACGAAGCCCTGTTGCTGAAGGATCAAAGGTAATGGTAAAACTTTGTGAATTGTGAATTGTAATGGGATTTGCAAGTGCATCTTCTGTTACAGTGAAATCACTCGCATGGGTGCCACTCAATACTACTTTGTTAGATGAACCAGTTAAATTTAATCCAGCGATAGCTTCAATATTTTCAATGGTAAAAATACGTTGCACCGTTCCTGAGCTAATATCAATGCTACCAAAATCGGTGTGATCACTGACACTGAGCGTTGTGCTTCCATCAGCAATATCAGTGTTATTAGCTTTAACATTTATTTCTGGAGTTCCTAAATCAAAACGCAATACCCTATTATTATCTTCATCAGCGACCCATAGATTTCCTTTCAAATTATCAAAGAAAATACCGGGATTGCTTCCAAAATCCATAGTGTTGGCTGCAACACTACCACTACGATTTGAGGAACCACTAGTAAAATCTGCTTGACCAAGTAGAAAATCAGCGTTGTCACCATTAGTTTTGCTAGCGGCATTTTCAAAAATGGTAACACGGTAATTGTCATCATCCAATACATACAGACGACCAGCAGCATCTACTGTCACCCCTTTGGGATTATCCATACCAGCTTGTGAAGTTACTGAATCACTACTGGTAAAATCTATTTGTCCCAGTACTCCGTCAGCATTGCCTCCATTGGCTTTAGTAGCGGCATTGTCAAAACGCAAGACCCGATGATTATCATTATCTGCCACCCATAAAGTCCCATTACTATCTACAGTCACTCCATAAGGCGCATTCATACCTGCTTGTGTAGTAGCAGATCCGGAACTAGTAAAATCTGCTTGTCCAAGTACTCCATCCGCATTAGCACCATTAGTTTTGGTAGCGGCATTGTCAAAATGCAGAACACGATGATTATCATTATCTACAACCCACAGAGTACCATTATTATCTATTGCGAAACTTTTAGGATTATCCATAGCATTTTGTGTGGTATTAGCAGTATCGCTAATAAAATCAGCTTGACCAAGTACGCCATCAGCATTAGCACCATTGGTTTTGGTAGCGGCATTATCAAAACGTAATACACGATTATTGCCACCATCGGCTACCCATAAACGCCCATTATTATCTACAAGCAAACCTCTTGGACCATTCATACCAGATTGTGTTGTTGCCGAACTGCCACTAGTCAAATCAGACTGTCCTAATACGGCTTCAGCAGGGGATCCATTAATAAATGCATCAGTTGCAGAAAACCGCAAGACGCGATTGTTATCATCATCTGCTACAAATACTTTACCAGTGCTAGGATCAATTGCAACCCCTCTGGGATTTTCCATAGAAGATGCACTAGTTCCTGTACTATTGGAAGTAAAATCAGATTGTCCCAAGACACCATCAGCATCTTGACCATTGGTAACACTAAATGCAGCTGTGGCATTGAAAGAACAAAGTAATAACAAATTAAAGCACAAACCTCTAAGAAAAGTTCGTAATCGTAGTTTAGATAATATCCATTCTAAATGGGGGGGATATTGTGATTTCATATTTACTATCAACAAAATAATTTTAGAGTGGTTATTATAACTATATTGTTGTCACATGTCAAGCTATTGTTTTTTTTAGTATAAATAAAAATACTTCAATATTTAGTCTTATGTTATAATTCAAATTAATTTGAACATCTCTAAAAAAACCATGCAATACCCCTTAAACGAAAAAATAGGCGAACCAGAATTACTAGTTGGGCGAGAAAAGGAATTTAAACATTTCGGCAAATGGATAAAAAACATACCCAAAAGACTATCCAAATCAAGAGTCATAATAGCCAGAAGGAAAAGCGGCAAAACCAGCTTTGTGCAGCGAATTTTTAACCAACTTTGGAGTGAAAACGGAGAAGTTATACCATTTTATTTTGACTTTGGAGAAAATAAAATGTGGTATCCAGATTTAGCGATTGATTATTATTGTGCTTTTGCTTCACAATATATTTCCTTTATTACTCGAAACCAAGAATTAGTAATAGATCATTTATCTTTGGAAGAAATCAGAGATTTTGGTATAAGTAAATCAATTAGTACTTTAGTTAAAGATGTCGATTTTTTAATTAAAAATAAAGAAGTTGGAGGTAGTCATGGATTAATGTGGAAAACGGCTTGTACTGCACCACATCGCTTTGCCGCTGTTCTTGATACTAAATTTTTAGTAATTTTAGATGAATTTCAAAACATTACTAAATATATCTATCGAGATGAAAAATGTAAAGAAGATCCTGATGAAACTCTAGCCGGCAGTTATCACTCTCTTGCCGAGTCAAAAATAGCTCCAATGTTAGTAACTGGTTCCTATGCTGGTTGGTTATTAAAAGTTATTAGTCAATATTTAGAAGCAGGTAGATTGAGTCAAATACGCTTTTCACCTTACTTAAGCGAAGATGAAGGTTTACAAGCAGTATATCAATATGCTGAATTTTATGATGAGCCAATTACTAATGACACAGCTATGCAAATTAATGAATTATGTATGGCTGATCCATTCTTTATCTCTTGTGTAATAATGAGTAATTATGAAGAAAAAGATTTAACCACTTCAAAAGGAGTAGCAGATACTGTTGATTATGAAATTTCAGTAGATACAGCGGAAATGTATTTAACTTGGGGAGAATATATTCATCATACTGTAAATGAAGTTAATGATAAAAATGCAAAAAATATATTATTGTATTTGAGTCAAAATAATCACAAATATTTTACCCCCAAAGATTTGAAAGAAAAATTAGGCTTAGATTTAGAAGCTAATGAAATCCATAAACAATTAATAATTCTAAAAGAAGCTGATTTGATTACTAGGGCTGTTTCTAATATTGATTTTAGAGGTTTGCAAGATGGCACCTTAAATTTAATATTACGCAAAAGCTTTGAAAAAGAAATCAAAGAATTTGCACCTGATTTAAAACAAGAATTTGTTGATAGGATTGCTAAATTAACTCATACAAATAAACAATTACAGGGAAAAATAAACTCTCTAACTGGTAAAATGGCTGAACATATGTTAGCTACTGCCTTTAGAAGTAAAAAGCGTTTTGCCTTACCCAAGTTTTTTCAGAATGTTACAGACAATACCACTTTAAATATTCAAAAAGTCAAAGAAAGAGTTCATATTCAGCGTGAAGATGGTAAAAACATGGAGCTTGATATTGTAGCCCAATCTTCTTGTGGCAGAATGGTTTTAGTTGAAGTTAAAAAAACTAAGACGAAAATTGGTTTAAATCAAATTGAAGATTTTCAAGAGAAAGTTGATGTTTATAAAACTCATTTTCCTGATGCTATAGTTTTAGCGGCTTATTTGTCTTTGGGTGGTTTTACTGATGAGGCTGGTGATTTTTGTTTGGAATATGGAATTGGTGTGGCTGAGAGAATTGAGGAATTGTAGTGATAAGCCCCCCTAACCCCCGGGGGGGAAATAAGCCGTAGGTAGTAAGCATTTAGTCTTATGTTATAATTCAAATTAATTTGAACATATATTGAAGAATTGTAGGAATTAATATTGTGTGTATGATGATAAAAAACAAATATATAGATCCATTAACTGACTTTGGTTTTAAACGAATATTTGGAACTTATGAAAATAGAAAGTTCCTTATAAGTTTTCTGAATGACTTATTGGATATTGAAGATAAAATAGTATCAATTGAATACAATAATTTAGAAAAATTAGGTTTAAATTCATCCGATAGAAAAACCATTTATGACATTTATTGCACAGATGAAAAAAATAACAATTTTATAGTTGAATTACAAAGAGCAAAGCAAAAATACTTCAAAGATAGAAGTATTTATTACACAACATTCCCTATCCAAGAACAATCTAAACATGGTGACTGGGATTATAAATTAAAGCAAGTTTATTTTGTCGGAATATTAGATTTTACTTTCAAGGATGGTAGATTAAAAGAAAAGATAAGAGAAGCCTTTGACTTAGCAGAATTTTTAGCAATGAGCAAAGATGAACAATTTGTTTATCAAATGGACTTGAAAACCAGATTAGATAATAAAAATGCAATAGATTATGCCGAAGAAATGGGCATTAAAAAAGCAAAATTTGAAGTAGCTAAAAATTTATTGCAACAAGGTATTGATATTAATGTCATTATAAAATCTACCGGTTTAACCGCTGAAGAAATTCAAAGCTTATTATAATAAACCCCATGCGGATCAAATACTTTTTTTAAACCTTGTTCAATTTTCATTTGAGCAGGGTGTTTAACACTTTTTGATATTGCTAAACCATTTTGCCATTTATCAACATAAGCTAAATCAGGTTTATGTTCTGAAACTATCCAGCGTCTATTACCACAGCAATCTATAACTACTGTATTAGCTATTTTGCTGCTGGTTGTCATGTTTACCAAATAAGCGATAATAAAATCATAAGCACAAGCTGATAATGGTAAAGCTGTTCCAGCTAAAACCTGTTGTAATTTTTGTAAGCTGGTTCCAGCTTTTACTGTAAAAAGCTATTTACGCCCTTGCCATAAATCTAATCTATGCTTCTCATTTGTTGATATGGTAATGCTATATTTTAGCCTAAAGACCTGACAGGTCTGATAGTTTTGATTTTTTTGAAAGTCTATAGTATTATATTTTACTCAACTATAAATATCATTTAACATAACTAAATTGTCAACTATAAAACAAATAACAGTACAAGGTTATAAATCAATTCAATCTTTAGAAAATTTTGAATTGAATAATTTAAATATTTTAATTGGTGCCAATGGTGCTGGCAAGAGTAATTTTATTTCTTTGTTTAAATTACTTGCCAATATTGAAGCTCAGAATTTACAGCTTTATACACAAATCTGTGGTGGTCCAGATTCATTGCTGTTTTATGGAAGAGCAATAACAAATAAAATACATATTAAATTTGATTTTGGACACTACGGATATGGTTTTGATCTGATTCCAACCGCTGATAATAGGCTGATTTTTGGATCAGAATCATTATATGATCATGATTTATTTTCAATTATTGCCAAAGGCAATGAAGAATCCCAGTTAAAAAATACCAAATTAACCGCCGCTAATGAAATTAGTTCAACAATTTCTAGTTGGAAAATCTACCACTTCCATGATACTAGTGATAATGCTAAAGTAAAGCAAGTACAATCGGTTTCAGATAATATCAATTTACAAAGTGATGCTTCAAACTTAGCTCCGTACCTTAAAAGGCTTCAAACCGATTATCCAGATAATTACAATCAAATCGTAAAAACTATTAAAATGGTGGCTCCATTTTTTAAGGATTTTGTGTTTAGAGACAAAGAAAATATAGAACTAGAATGGGCAGAAATTAAAAATCCTGATAAACCATTTAAAGCTTATATGCTTTCTGATGGAACGCTGAGGTTTATTTGTTTAGCTACATTATTGCTGCAACCCTATGATTTGATGTCAGATCTAATCTTAATAGATGAACCAGAACTTGGACTTCATCCATACGCTATTAATATTTTATCATCTCTAATTCAAAGAGCTAGTTATAAAAAACAATTAATAATATCATCACAATCAGTTGAACTGATTGATAATTTCAATTCAAAAGATTTAGTGATAATTAACCATGAACAAAATAGAACGGTATTTAACAGATTAGATAATAATAAATTAGATGCTTGGTTAGAAGAATATTCTTTGAGTGAACTATGGAAATCTAACCTCTTAGGTGGGAGACCATCAAGATGATTAGAAGATAGTGATTGGGATAGCCATAATGTAGAAAAACTTCAGAAGATAAAAGATGACTTTGAAACCCCTGAGCATATCAATAATTCAAAAGAAACATCTCCATCACATAGACTTCAAGCTTTGTTAAAATACCAAAAAAAACTTCATGGTCCATTGGCGATAGAAAATATCGGTATAGATAAAGTGTTAAGTGAATGTAAACACTTTAAGCAATGGTATCATAAATTATTAAATCTAAAATAATGCAATTATTTCTTAATTACTATGTAGATTATTATGATAAATCCCATGCGGATCAAATACTTTTTTAATCCCTATTCAATTTTAATTTGGTTAGTACAAGAAGGCGAAAATATTCAGACCACTTTCTTCTTCTGAATGCCCCTGAAAGGGGCTAACATACTAGCCTAGGGCAACGCCCTAGGTAAGATTGGTTTAGAATTTTAGCCCTGAAAGGGCGATACATAATACGTGAATTTTGAGAATGAATTGCTGAAAATTATCCAAAAATACCAGATTGAATATTATGAGCAAATCACAATCCTAGGGCGTTGCCCAAGGCTAGTATGTAAGCCCCTTTCAGGGGCAATAAACCCCATGCGGATCAAATACTTTCTTTAATCCCTGCTCAATTTTCATTTGGGCTGGGTGTTTTACACTTTTTGATATTGCCAAGCCTTTTTGCCATTTATCAACATAAGCTAAATCAGGTTTATGTTCTGAAACTATCCAGCGTCTATTACCACAGCAATCTATGGCAACAGTATTAGCTATTTTTTTGGTGGTGCTTGGCACGCTTGCACGCCATAAAAATTCTTTTTCAGTTGTTTGAAAGGGATTCAGAGTTTGCCAAATTTTATTATCCACTTCTTCAGCTTGCTGTTTATCATGTTTACCAAATAAGCGATAATAAAATCTGCCTTGGTAATATGCACAAGCTGATAATGGTAAAGCTGTTCCTGCCCATTTGTTCATTAATATTATGGCATCTTCTTCTAACATTTCGATGCTATAAGTAGCTTCAGTTACTTGGGGTAAAACTTTGAAACTAATTTCTGCTATCACAGCTAAGCTGCCTTTAGAACCAACTAATAAACGTGAAACATCATATCCAGCCACATTTTTCATCATTTGTCCACCAAATGATAAAATATTACCTTCGCCGTTGATTATTTTAATTCCTAATACAAAATCTCGTAAAGCTCCTCTGAAAGCTTGGGCTGAGCCTGATAATGCACAAGCATAAGTTCCGCCAATACTTGAATTGCCATAATCTGGTGGTTCAAAGCTTAACATTTGGTTTTTACTAGCTAAAACCTGTTGTAATTCTTGTAAGCTGGTTCCAGCTTTTACTGTAATTACCAGTTCACTTGCTTGGTAAGAAACTATGCCTTGATAATCAGCTATAGATAATTTGTTATTAGTGTTGGTGAGTTTACTTTCTCTTCCAACAATTTGTAAAGGTTCTTTGCTATCTTTAATTTGTTCGCTAAGTAAATTAATCATTAAAAACGCTCCAATTCTGGAAATGGCAATTGATTATTATGCACGTGCATTTTTCCTAATTCTGCGCAACGATTTAAAGTAGGAACTGCTTTACCCGGATTTAATAATTCTTGTTGATCAAAAACTTTTTTAATTCCATGAAAAGTATCTAATTCTGGAGCCGTAAATTGAACACACATAGAGTCTAATTTTTCAACTCCAACTCCATGTTCTCCTGTAATTGTTCCGCCAACTTCTATACAAAGTTCGAGAATTTTCTGACCAAATTCTTCGGTTTTTTCTAATTCGCCTTCTTTATTGGCATCATATAAAATTAAAGGATGTAAATTACCATCACCAGCGTGAAAAACATTAGCCACTCTTAATTGATAAATTTCTGATAATTCATTCATTTTAGCCAAAACATCTGCTAATCTATGACGTGGAATTGTGCCATCCATACAATAATAATCAGGTGATAAACGCCCTACGGCAGGAAAAGCAGATTTACGCCCTTGCCATAAATCTAATCTATGCTTCTCATTTATAGATACAGTAATGCTAGTTGCTTGAGCTGCTTTTAATATTTCTGATACTTTATCAATATCAGCTTTTACTTGTGTTTCATCACCATCTAATTCACATAATAATAATGCTTGTGCATCCAAAGGATAACCGATTTTAACAAAAGCTTCAGCGGCTTCAATAGCAAACTTATCCATCATTTCTAAACCAGCTGGAATAATACCTTGTTCAATAATATTGGTAACTGCATTAGCACATTGAACAGTCTCAGCAAATCCTGCCATTATTAATTGTGCTTTAGGTGGTTTAGGCAATAATTTAACCGTAACTTCGATAATTATTCCTAATAAACCTTCGGAACCATTTATTAAGGCTAATAAATCTATTCCATCCTGATATTGATTAAATTCTAATAATTCACCTTCTATTGTTAGAATTTTAACTGCTAAAACATTATTTACTGTCAAACCATATTTTAAGCAATGTACTCCACCTGAATTTTCGGCTACATTGCCGCCGATAGTACAGGCGATTTGTGAAGAAGGATCTGGTGCGTAATATAAATTATAATTAGCTGCCGCTTGACTAATTTGAATATTACGTACTCCAACTTCTACTTGTGCAATCCGTTGTAGAGGATCTATGCTTAATATTTTATTGAATTTAGATAATACTAATAAAATCCCTTTTTCTAAGGGTAAAGCTCCTCCAGATAAACCAGTTCCTGCACCACGAGTAACAATAGGAGTATTATATTTACGACAGATTGTTAATATAGTTTTGATCTGTTCAATACTGGTTGGTAAAGCAACTGCTAATGGAATTTGCCGATAAGCTGATAAACCATCAGATTCAAAAACCACTAACTGTTCTTTATCAGTAATTAAGATACCTTTAGGTAAATTGTGTAATAAATTTTTTATGACTTTAGACATATTAATATAGTATTATATTTTACTATTTAACTCAACTATAAATATCATGCAATCATTCAATCCACCAATTAGAACTTTAATGGGTCCGGGACCATCTGAT
This sequence comes from Candidatus Marithrix sp., assembly GCA_016744775.1. GTDB lineage: Bacteria > Pseudomonadota > Gammaproteobacteria > Beggiatoales > Beggiatoaceae > Marithrix. The sequence continues at coordinate 146,052 of JADGDS010000006.1, read as the reverse complement.
GTACATCCACGCATTTTATCAGCGATGGCTAGACCAACTATTGGTCATTTAGATCCTGCCTTTGTAGGTATGATGGATGAAGTTAAAACTTTATTAAAATACGCATTTAAAACTGAAAATGAATTGACTATGCCTGTATCTGCCCCCGGTTCTGCGGGTATGGAAACTTGTTTTGTTAATTTAGTAGAACCTAATGATAAAGTTATAGTTTGTATTAATGGCGTATTTGGTATGCGCATGAAGGAGAATGTAGAACGTTTAGGCGGTATAGCGGTTGTTGTAGAAGATAATTGGGGAGAAGTGGTATCACCAGAGAAGTTAGAAGATGCCCTTAAAGCTAATCCTGATACTAAGATAGTAGCTTTTGTACATGCAGAAACTTCGACTGGAGCCAGTTCTGATGTTGCTACTTTATGTGAGATTGCTCATAGATATGATTGTTTAACTATAGTAGATGCAGTTACTTCTTTAGCTGGTAGCCCGTTAAAAGTTGATGAATGGAATATTGATGCTATTTATTCTGGTACTCAAAAATGCCTTTCTTGTACTCCGGGAATATCTCCTGTTAGCTTTAATGATAAGGCAATTGCCAAGATTAAAAATAGAAAAACTAAGGTTTCTAGTTGGTTTTTAGATTTAAATTTGGTAATGGGTTATTGGGGCGATTCTGGAAAAAGAAGTTATCATCATACTGCTCCAATTAATGCTTTATATGGTTTGCATGAAGCTTTATTAATGTTAAAAGAAGAAGGATTAAGCAATTCTTGGGATAGACATCAAAAGAACCATGAAGCTTTAAAAGCTGGTTTAGAAGCTATGGGTATTAGCTTTTTAGTGAAAGAGGGCGATAGATTACCGCAATTAAATACTGTTTGGATTCCTGAAGGAATTGATGATTTAACGGTACGTAAACGTTTATTAAACGAGTATAATTTAGAAATAGGTGCTGGTTTAGGAGCTTTGACAGGAAAAGTATGGCGTATTGGTTTGATGGGTCATGCTTCCCGTACTGAAAATATAGTATTTTGTTTATCTGCTTTAAAAGCAGTTTTAGATAGTATGTGATAACTATCAGACCTGACAGGTTTTAAAAACCTGTCAGGTCTTTAGACCAAAATCTATTTAGCAGCTTCTAAAGCATCAAGTCTTTTTTCGATTTTTTCAAAACGTTCTAGGCAACGTTGTCCATGTCTATATTGTGGTTTTTGTCCACCATAAGGTGCAGCATATCTTGGACCATAGTAAGGAGGCATTCCCCACATTGGAGGAACTTGACGAGGATAAGCATTTCCAACTGGTGCTTGTGGAGCATTATTTTTCATCCTTGCTTCATGCATCTTCATCCTTTTTTCACGCATCTTTTTATGATGTTCTGCTATTTTCTTTTGGCGTTCTTCCATTTTCTTTTGAATTGCATTCCATTTTTCTTCATTCTTCTTAATTTGCTCATTCATAGCAGCCATTTGTTTTTCATTTTCTGCTTTATCTTGTTCCATCATTTTTTTAAAGTCAGGAGCTGCTGGCATTTCAGGAGCTTTAGGTGCTTCAGGCATTGCTGGCATTTCAGGTGCTTTAGGTGCTTCAGGCATTGCTGGCATTGCTGGTGCTTCAGGTGCTTTAGGTGCTTCAGGTGCTTTAGGTACTTCTGCAAATACAGCACTACTTAGTGCGAATGATAATATAGTTGGCAATAAATATTTTTTCATTAATTTTTTCCTTTTAGGTTATAAAGAATAAGTCAGTTACCTGTATAAGGGCAACTAACTCAAGTATCAAGTCGAATATTAGAAATTTCTAATATTCGACATTTAAGGTATTATTTAAAAACCCAAAATGCTTGATACCTTCTAAAATACCTTTTGCATAATGTGCTTTTGCAAAATAAATACGAGGTTTAGTTTTTAATTTGTCTAATTCACTACTATAGTTACCAACTATGACACCAAGTGCATCACCTTTTAACATATCTTCATCATTACCTGAATCGCCTGCCACCAGAAATTGTGCCATTGGCAATCCCCAACGATTTGCTAAATAACGTACTGCTAAACCTTTAGAGGCTCTAATTGGTAATAAATCCAGATGTTGATTATAAGTCATAATCACATTTGCTAATAAATGTTTTTCTCGTAAACATTTGACAAATTTAGCGCGACGGAGAATTTTTGGTTCCATCATTTCTTTATCTATTACATAACTAATTTTAAATTCATCTTGATATTTATCATCTTGTAATTGTATTCCGTCAATAGTTGATAATGCTTTTTTTAAGGCTTCAGGTTCCCATCTATAATTAATATGTTTTTCCCAACCAGTGTCTTTTAAATCAGAACCATAATAAATTTCAGTACCTACTGAAGTAATTAAAACTTCTGGCAGCGGCACATTCCATTGCTCTAATAACTGTAATGCCTGTTCTAATTTATGAGCGGTGGCAATACCAAAACTAAAGTTATCACCGGCATTGTCTAAAAATTCAAGAAATTCTTCCAGTGCATCTGCATCACCAATTAATGTTTGATCAATATCTGTAATTATAAACCTTTGGATTAGTGGTAGTTTTGGTAAACCTAAATGCCTTTTTTTATGATGTGATATTAAGCCTTGTCGATAAATTGTGGTGCTAGGTAATTTAGTGATGAGTTTATCTAAGTTTGTTAGATATTGGTTTACATGATTAGACCATGAATAATATTTTTTAACTCCGGCAATTCCTTGTTTTGACCAGAATTGCCATTGTGTATTATTTGATAAAGCAGTAACTAAGGCTTCTCCTATAGATTGGGTATCTAAAGGATTAATTAATAATCCATTATTACAATTATTAATAATATCTATTGGACCACCATCATTAGTAGCAATTATAGGTAATCCAGTTGCAGCGGCTTCAATTAATGTTAATCCAAAAGGTTCAGTTAATGCCGGATTAACAAAAACGCCTTTTAATGCCGCTGCTAAACGAAAAAATTCTGGCACATCATTAGATTGATGCTGTTTAGGATAAGCTACACGCCCATAGAGATTATATAGATCAATCTGATATAAAATTTGTTTCCAAATTTGTAAGCTGCTTTTATTTAAATGTTTTAAATCATCGCGATTGCCAGCAATAATGACTAGATTTGCAAGCTCTTGTAATTCATGATTTTCACCATAAGCCTGAATTAAAGCAGGGATATTTTTTCTATCATCAGCCCGCGATAAGGCTAAAATTATAGGTTTATTAGGGTTTCTTAGAAAAGGTGATAATTTTTCTATGATATGTGTATCAGCTTGATAATTTTTAACGTGATAAAAGCGTTCCAGATCAACACCCGGTGGAATCACAAGCATTTTATCTGGTTCGTAATGCTGATAGAATTCGTATTGATCCTGAATTTCTTGATGTGTACTAGTAACAACCATTGAAGCAACATTTAATGCCCTTTCTTCAGCTTCAATCCGATAACTAATATTATATTTTTCTTTAAGTTGAATCATGCTCATGCCTTTTTCAAGCATTCGCGCTTTTTTGACTAAACCTAAAGAATGACCAGTGAAAATAAATGGTACTTCTAGTAAATGAGCTAAGGTTGAACCAACATAACCTGCATCAGCATAATGTCCATGAATAACATCTGGTATTTGTCCTAATTGCCGAAAATATGGTAAAACTTGATCAATAAAACTTTCTAAATAATTCCATAAAACTTCTTTTCTTAAATAACGTTTTGGACCACATGGCAATCGAATAATATTCGCATTTTTACCTATTTCTTCAATCGGTTTAGCATAATCATCACTTACTTTAGCGTCAATTACTTGACGAGTGAACAAATCAACACGACTAACTTGCTTATGCTTACCCAATTCTCGTGCAAGTTCTACGACATATTTAATTTGTCCGCCAGTATCCGCGTCTCTCCCTAATTCTATATTTTCTCCACGTACTAAGCCATGAAGACTGAAGAGAGCAATATAACGTTTGGTCTTGTTCATATTGAACTCCTTTCTGGCATTACTATTTAAATAATAATAATAACAATATTTTATTTGAAATACAAAGACAATTAACAAATTGATAATTTTTAAGAAGCTATTAACCAATAACTTCATTTATATATCTTTCATTTTTTAAGGTAGGAATTAATGGATATTAAAGGTGAAATTAATCAAGAAGTCATTAATACCATTGCGGAATTAATGCAAGATGTTATAGGCAAAAAAAGTGTGGATATTCTATCCAAACGCTGTTTGCAGGATAATAACGTCTCTGGCAAGGCGTTTGTCTATGCTTTTGCTGAAGAAGCCCAAAATATTTTAGGACAAAAAGGCGGTTGTATAACTTTAAAAGAAGTAGGACGTAATTTTGCCAAAAAATTGATGCAAAAATACCCAGCAGAAAAATGGGATAATATATTAAAATGTGCTGTAAATGATTTTGGCTTTGCTAGTCATATTGAAACACAGTGTGATAAAGCATCTATTTGTAATTGTGTATTTTATGACACATTAGTTGAAAATAATTTACAAGCAACAGAACATGCAGTTTGTTGGTTTGGCTGGGGTTTAGTTGAAGAATTTCTCAAGCCATTGAAAAATGTAAAAAGAATCCAATGGGTAAATAGAGATGTTGAAATGAACAAATGTGAGTTCCAATATTTAATGTCATAATAGCTTAAATTCTATATAATTAAAATTAAGCTTATTGACCAATAGTTTTATTTATATCTCTTCTATTCTTAAGGTGGGAACTAATGGATATTAAAGGTGAAATTAATTCTGAAGTGATAACTATCATGTCAGAATTAATGCAAGATGTTATAGGTAAGAAAAGTGTTGAAATATTATCCACACGTTGTTCTCAGGATGAAAATATCTCTGGCAAGGCATTTGCCTATGCTTTTGCTGAAGAAGCTCAAAATATTTTAGGACAAAAAGGTGCTTGCGCAATCTTAAAAGAAGTAGGTCACAAATTAGCCAAAAAATTGATGCAAGAAAATCCTCAAGATAAATGGGATTCTATCTTAAAATATGCTGTCAATGATTTTGGTTATGCTAGTCATATTGAAACAGAAGCTGATAAAGTATCTACTTGTAACTGTGTATTTTATGAAGTATTAGCGGAAAATAATTTACAGCCAACAGAACATGCTATTTGTTGGCTGGGCTGGGGTTTAGCTGAAGAATTTCTAAAGCCATTGAAAAATGTAAAAAGAATCCAATGGGTAAATAGAGATGTTGAAATGAACAAATGTGAATTCCAATATTTAATGACTTGAATTATTTCTGGTAATATATATATTGTATATAAATAATAGCACTCAAAGAATTGGAGACACAACAATTATGTCAACAGCATTAACTTTAAAAACTAATAGCCTACCTGCTGTTTTAAGTCAAGAAGTTGAAAGTTATGCGAAAACAGTTAAATCAATTCCAATTTTAACTATTGAAGAAGAACAGGAATTAGCTCAGGATCTTAAAAAAGAGAATAATCTTGAAGCCGCTAGACAATTAGTAATGTCACATCTACGATTTGTACTATATATCGCAAAAAGTTATCGTGGATATGGCTTAGCTGAAGCGGATTTAATCCAAGAAGGTAATATCGGCTTAATGAAAGCCGTCAAACGTTTTGATCCTGATGTTGGTGTGCGTTTAGTATCATTTGCTGTACACTGGATACGTGCTGAAATTCATGAATTTATTTTACGCAATTGGCGAATTGTTAAGGTAGTAACTACTAAAGCACAACGTAAATTATTTTTCAATTTACGTAGAATGAAAAAACGTGTCGGTTGGTTTTCAGCCAAAGAAATTGATCATGTAGCTAAGGATTTAGGTGTAACTCAGAAAGATGTATTAGAAATGGAAAAGCGTCTAAGTGCTCATGATATAGCATTTGATGCACCAAATGATAGTGATGATGATGAAAACTTTACACCTGCTACTTATTTAGAAGATAAACGTTATGATCCTGCCGTTTTAGTAGAACAAAATGATTGGGAAAATCATAATCATATACTATTACAAACAGCTTTTAAAAAATTAGATGAACGTAGTCAAGATATTGTACAGAAACGTTGGTTAACTGAAGATAAAGTAACCTTACAAGAATTAGCAAATACATATAATATTTCAGCAGAAAGAATACGTCAAATAGAAAATAATGCTATTAATAAGCTAAAAAAATATATGAATTAAACATAAAGCCCCCCTAACCCCCTAAAGGGGGTAAATACATTCCCCCCCTTTAGGGGGGTTAGGGGGGCTTACCACTTATTTTAAATTTTCTAAATATTTTTTTTGACTTTCTAAATAATTAATAAAATAGATTAATAACATATAAATTATCGCCCAAAATATTAATAATATCCATTGTGCCTGTGGACTTAAATTAAGTGCAAATAAGGCTGAAATACTACAAGCCGTCATTAAGACATATTGCCATAACAAAGTACGTTTATGCCCCCAACCTAATTGAACTAAACGTTGATAATAATGCGTTTTATGTGGCAACCAAATTTTTTCTTTCCTTAATAAACGCCGTATTAAAGTAACAGTAGCATCTACTATAAATGGTGAAAATAAAAGCATTGCAATCCATAAAGGAAAAATTCCTTCTCGACTTCCCCATAAGCTAAAAGCTGCCGCTAAAAAACCCAAACTAGATGAACCAACATCACCCATAAAAATTCTAGCAGGTGGAAAATTTAATACTAAAAAACCACTATTTGCTGCGGTAATAATTAAGCTCATTATCATAAAAAATTGATTATCAGCTAAATAACCCAAGAAAGCAAAAGTAGTAAAACCAAATAGCGTCATCCCTCCGGCAAAGCCATCGATACCATCCATAAAATTATATAAGTTCAGCATCCATACCACAAATAAGAAAGAAAAACTTAGTTGTAAAATTGATTCCCATGTCCAAATGATGCCGGGTAATAGCTCATATGTTAATCCAAATCTACCTTGCGATAATAAAAGAAAGGCGGCAAAAAAATGTATTACTAAGCGAAAGGAAGGAGAAATAGGCTTACAATCATCTATAAAAGAAATAGCTGCAATCACAAATGTTCCTATCCAAATCCAAACAAAATCTGGCGTTGGAGTATAATATTGACTGGCAATCAAAGTGGAAATACTTAATGCACTTAAGATTGCAATTCCACCTGTGGCAGGAGTTGGAGCTTTATGTAATGAACGTTTATTTGGTTTATCAAGGAAACGTAAGCGCGTTTCTGGAAAACTGAAATATAATGTTAAAAATGCGGAGACTAAAAAAGCCACCATAATTAAACTGGAAATCATGTTATTTCTCGGTTAAGGATTAAATGTTCTGGGTTGATAACCAAAATCATTATACGCCGCTGTATGGTCAAAACATAGGTTTTGATTTATCCTTGTAACCATGGCTGTTGATAAGTGAGAAAATTTTGGCAACCAAGTAATGCTATGAATCAATATTTTAAATACAAATAATGGAATTGATATGATACGCGGTTTTTTACCAAGGCTATAAAAAATTTCTTCAACCATATCACGATAAGTCAGTGTTTGCCCACCACTTAAATTATATGTTTTATTTATTGTGATAGAGGAATTATAGGCTTGAAGGCAAGCGATGGCTAAATCGTCTGCATGTACAGGTTGTCGTAATCCTATACCTTTTCCAATGACTGGAAAAAAACCAAAGCGGCGAATGAATTCGGCGATAAAACTTACATTTTTATCAATACCACAACCATAAATTAGGGTAGGGCGAAATATTGTCCATGCAATTTGTTGTTGTTCACATAACTCTATTACTTGCGTTTCAGCTTCAGTTAATTGCGCCGCTATTTGTTGTTCTTTAACATCAGAAGATGAAGTTTTACTAAAACGACTAGTTGAACTAAAAGTAATTACTCGTTTAATATTAGAATTAGCTAATAATTGTGGTAATAATGGCAATGGCGCGATATGAAATAGAATTTTACTCTTAACAGGTAAAATATTTTTAGTAATATCGATTTGCAACCAAGCTTTATTAATTGGTTCTTGCCTACTGATGGCTGTAATTTCAAATCCAGCAGCTTGAATATGTGGCAATAAAAATCTACCTATTTGGCTACTAGCACCAGTAACTATTGCATGTTTAAAGTCCATTTTTTAAACGTTCCCAATCAAAAAAAGGTCCGGGATCAGTTTTACGCCCGGGGGCAATATCACAATGACCGACAATACGATCAGGAGTCAATATCGGCCATACTTCTTGTAATAATTTTACGGTTTTAATTAATTGTTGATATTGTTTATCTGTGTAAGCAATACTATCACAACCTTCAAGTTCAATGCCAATTGAAAAATCATTACAACGTTCGCGCCCAGCAAAACTTGATACACCAGCGTGCCATGCTCGTTGCTGTAAAGATACATATTGAATAATATCGCCATTACGTCTAATTAATAAATGACTAGACACACGTAAATGAGCTATTTCAGCAAAAGAAGAATGAGCATTTGCATCTAAACTATTGGTAAATAATTGATCAATGAATTGACCACCAAATTCATTAGGCGGTAAACTAATCGCATGAATAACTAATAATTCAATTTCAGTTCCAATTGGACGCTGATCATAATTTGGAGAAGGATTATGATAGATGTTTTCTATCCAAGCATTATTTTTATCTATTTTCATATAATTTCAACCTTATGAGTAAAAATCCATATATAACTACTGATCCTGTTGGTGATAGTTTTGTTGGACGCACTAACATTGTACGTGAAGTCGTACAAATGTTACACAGCAAGAAGGATAATGCTATAGTTTTACATGGTCAAAGAGGCATAGGTAAAACTTCATTATTACAACATTTAACTACTGAATTATCCACTAATAAAGATCACTATCCAATTTACTTTGACCTTAGTGATAAAACAGCTTTATCTGTGTTTGAATTTATTGATGAATTAGCATTAAGTATTGCTCATAAATTCAATCAAAAAATTCCAAATTTAGGTGAGCATCCTAAAACTAGTTTTATTAATACTTGGTTGCCAAATATATTACCAAAAAATAGTACAACAATACTATTATTTGATGAGTTTAAGTCAGTTTCTGCTGTTGATTTTTTTTCTTATTTACGTAAGGTATTAAACTTAGAATTAGAAGGTTTAAAGTTTATTTTTGCCAGTGGTTATAATATGGATGACCTAGATACTTTAGGGATTTCTTTATTTAAAGGTGTTCCACCTACCAAATTAGTTTCCTTATTAAATAAAAAAAATACTAGTAAATTAGTAAGTATTTCAGAACAAAATCAAACTTTGATATGGCCTACACAAGTTGTCGATTGCGTTTGGCGATATTCACAAGGGCATCCTTTATTGGCTCAACAAATTTGCTCTTTAGTTTGGCAACAATTGCATAAAAACCAGCCTAAAGATGTGCCAATAGCCAAAATCGCTGATGTAGAAAATGTTATTTTTGATGTTTTAGATGTAAGTGGTAAATATTTAGAATATTTATGGGATGCCTTACTTCCAGCAGAACGAGTAATAGCAGCAGCTATAGCTGAAGCTGTAAAACCAGTTATTAATGATTCAAATTTAGAAAAGTGCTTATATGAAAATGGTGTACGAGTATTTATTAGGCAATTACAAAATGCTCCTCGTTTGCTGCAAGATTGGGATTTATTAGAATATCGTGACGATGGCTATTATTTTAAAATTGAATTAATACGCCGATGGATTAAGGAAAATAAACCTCTACATAGAATACAAGATGATTTAGATCTTATTGATCCTATTGCAGAAAATTTATTTCAACGCGCTCTCAATTCGTATAAAGATGAAAAATTCAGTACATCTATTAATAGATTAAATGAGGCTCTTAATTCAAATCCTAATCATTTAAAAGCACAGCAATTACTAGCTGATATTTTATTAACTCAAGGGCAATTTAAAAGAGCTAGGCAACATTTACAAACCTTATATCATTATAAACCACTTGCTGCTCGTTCAAGGTTAATACAAGTTTTATTAAAGTTAGCTGAATTAAGCGATAATGAAGATGAACAGGTTCAATTATATGAACAAATATTAAGTCTGGAACCTACGCAAGCAGAAGCTAGCGATAAACGTAAAACTATATTAGAACAACGTGCTGATACTGCTTTAGAGACAGAAGATTTTAATACTGCACTTAAGGTTTATGAAAAATTAGGTTTTAAGAGAAAACTTGTAGAAATTGAACTCAAAATAAGAAGTCGTTATTTTGAATTAAAAAAAGATTTTGAGAACTTTCAACAACAAAAACGTTATCAAATTTTTGGGCTTGGTTTTATATTTATCTTATTATTTGTTATTTTTGCCATCGGTATTTATTCGATACCAGAATCAAAAACAAAAACAATTATAACAACTATTAATAAAGATGTATCTATTGAAAATAATTTACTAGAACAAGAACTAGAACAATCTACTGATAATAATAACTTACTTGAACAAGAATTAGCAAATTATCATGATAAATTGAAAAGTCTTGAAAAAGAATTAAAAAAAGCAGAAGAAAATATAGTTCTATTAAAGACTTCTATTTTAAAGTTATTTAAGAATACAAATTTGGGTAAATTTTTATTACGAATGCAAAAGGGTCATCAAGTAGTAATTATTGGAACTTTTCGTAATAGAAAAGATGCAAATGAGTATATGTTTTCGATACAAGATCAATATCCAGAACTATTTTATCCTCAAGCTGATTTATTACCTACATTAGCAGAAAATAATATTTATAAACGAGGTAGAGCTTGGGAAGTTATTGCAAGTGGTTTTTATTCTTATAAAGCGGCAAGAAGATTAAGGAAAAGGTTACTGAAATTAGATTTAATTAAAGGTGCCTTTATTAGACGCGATCCATATCGTAATCAGCGTGTTTTACCTTTTGAATATGGTGGTGGATCATAATCCTTGTCATTTCATCATCACATGTCAATTTTTAAGCAGTTTTTATGACTAAATGCAGATTAATAGTTTTATGCTTATTTTATATAAACTACTGTTTTTAGTAATAAAGATATTTAATTTCATTAAATGGCATTGCTATTGCTATATTAGAAAGTGATCCTCCTTAATGTCTTAAAGCCACTCTTCCCTTCGGGGTTGAGCGGCTTTTTTTTTAAGCGCGATTTTTTATCATCATAACTTCTAAGATTTTAGCACCAAGATCATCAGATATATCTAAAACTTGTTGCAATTCTTCTAATAGAGATTGTTCATCTTCATCAATTTCACCATCAGCAAGAGTAATATCAACAGCACATACAAATGCACTTTCACGTAAATCTTCAGGCATACTGCTTTTAGCTATAGCTACTAAACCACCAACACCCTCACTTTCTAATTTACCCATTAATTTTTCAAAAATTTCATTTAAATCATCTTCTGATGAATCATCAAATATGCTTGTTTGCATTACGTTAGCAAGTATAGCTTTCTTGTCTGACTCATCAATATCACCATTGGCAGCAGCACTTGCTAATCCAATCGCTAAAAATGCTTCTTGTTCAGTGAAAGTTTCTGTTGGTTTTGAACCGAATGAAAAAAAACCCATGTATTTCTCCTAAGTATTATGAAGTAAGACTTTAAAAATTCCACTTTGTCTAGCAAAATCAAATGCTTCTATTCCACGACTCAATGGATAAGAAAATTCTATCAAGATAGTAGGGTCAACTAAATTTTTTTCAAGTAGTTGTAATGCTGGTTTGAAGCTACCACAGCATGATCTTACTAATTTAATTTCATTTACTAGCTTCAATGACAATATTATGCAACTGTCACAAATACCACAACTGATGTTGATTTCTAAATCAGTTCCGCAGATTCCAGCTAGACGAACAGCCACCAGTGCTTCATCATCTTGTGTTTGAATTTGTGGAAAATTATCTATATATTTTATAGATTTATCTTGTAGGCAAAGTGCTTGCATATTAGTATTAATTCTCAATAGCAGTGTGGAGCTAAATGTGGAAACTGATAAAGCTGTTTATAGCATTTCTACAAAATTATTAATTGAGACTTTGAATATTAATAGGGTTAATAATAAGCTTATTAAACTTGAAGAAAGTTTAATTGCCAGAAAATTAAGTATTTTATTTACTTTTAAAACTAATCATTATATTAATTTCAAACAAGAATTGATCAAGTTAAATAAAGAACAATTAATAACTTTAGAAGAAATTATTGAATATTATTTCAATATAAAAATGACTGCTAATAGTATTAGTAATCTCACTATTAAACCAAAAGACAAGCCAGACATAACAGATGTAAAAACGAACCCTTCATATATAAAAGTTATTTATGATAAATTCAATAACTTGTTTAAATACAGTGGAGAATAATGTGGAAAATAACAAAGAAGTTTATCATATTTCGACTAAATTATTAATTAAGATATTAAATTTAAATAGAGAAAATAAGGGTTTAGGAAAACTAGAAGATGCTTTAATAGCTCGTAAATTAGGTATTTTATATACATTTAAAACCAATGTTTACCTAAATTTTAAAAATGATTATGTGAATCTAATGTTAGATGAGCTAACCATTTTAGAAGAAATCATTGATTACTATTTTAATGTTGAAATGAAAGCTGCAACTATGAAGTGTTTCACTATTAAATTAGAAAAACAAGAAAATACACTTGTCAAAATAGAACAAGATGAATCAATAGGCTTGGAAGAAATTTTGAAGTTCTATAGTAATATAGAACTTAATGATAAAAATAAAGCTGAAGAAAAACCAACAGTATCGGATCAAAAGATCAAAGTTCCATCATCTAATGGCAATTTTTTTCAGAAATTGATCAAATTATTTCGTTAAAGGATATATTATTATATGAGTACATCAGAAAAAAGTGTTTATTATCCACAAGTTATGACAGCCGGTGGGCATACTATTATTGGTGGTTTAAGTCGTGTCTATCATTGTAATTTTTATAATTCATATTTACAAATGGCGGTTCTTTTAACCCAAGCCTCCGGTGATCATAATCCTAAACAATTATTAACAAATTCAGTTACACCATTAGTCACTCATTTAATAAAATGTGGTTATACAGAGCAAGATTTATTAGAAGAATTTGCCTATTGTGGTTTTGGTTATTTAGAACAGCGCGATGCAAAAACTTGGGAAACACCCATTTCTCATTATGGTCAACGTCTTTGTATGCATGGTCGTCCACAAAAAAGTTGTTATTTTACTAGTGGTTATCTTAAGGGAATGCTTAATAAAGTTGTCACTGAAACTGCTTGCCAAATAGAAACTAAGGAAAGTGATAAATTTAGTGTATCTGATAAATCTTTACAGATCAAAAATTATCTGTGTAATGAGTTTAAATTAACTTCAAATATTCCAGAACGTTTTGATTTTGATACTCGTGTTGATGAGGATACTATTACAGCTACAGTAGCAACCTTACCTTTAAAAGGCAATTATGTTGCTAATGAAACTGCTTTGATTAAAGCGTTTGGTGTAGTGCTAACTAATCATTTTGCTGACTATTATAATAAAATCAGTTATGAAACCTATTTTGCTCTTATGGATGCTGGCATACCTAAAGAAGATGCTGAAGAAATATTCATTCAAGCTGGGCATATTTGCGCTTTTAATACCTTTGGTGGAATTATGAAAAGCCCTGAATGGTATGGTTTGGTTGCTCCACAATGTGATTCTAAAGAAGATTGGTTTCATGGAATGATTGCGGTTGTAAATGCTTTAGGTTGGGGCGTATATAGGGTTGAAAAGATTGATCCTAAAGGTGAAACTATAGTGCGCGTGTATAATTCTTATGAAGGAGTAGGATATAGACGCATGTATTCACAGACAGATGAAAAAAATATGTCATTTTTAGTCATGGGAGGAATGTTAGGTTTGGTTCATTTGCTTTGGAAGGTGGATATACGTGAAAAGCTAGAATTAACTGATGATTTTTATGTAAATCAATTTAATAATTTTGAAAATAGCTATCAAGTAAAACAAACTCATGCTATTGCGGCAGGTGATGAGTATGATAGAGTCGTGGTATTTAAATAAATTATTGACAAGTAATAAATATATCATTATAATACCCATCAACTAAGAACTGGATGGGTCTCGTATTTTGTCTGCCTACAAAACTAGACGCTTGAATCAATATCAAGCAAAGTAACGAGATTATGCCTGTCCGCCTTTCTTAGTCTTTTTTCCCTTCTATGCGTGTGTCTATATGAATATTGATACAAATGCGATTCTTAATAGGCTAATCAATAATGATCTGCCACTCTCTGATGCTGAACATGACGCTTTTCTAGTTGCTGATAGAAAACTTTACGCGGCATTATTGCGTTTGCCTAATTTATCTCCTGAAACTTTAATGGCAATAATTCAACGATTATTAGCCGTTACTGATGTTCCAACAGCCGGTATTTCTAAAGCAGAAGAAGATAATTTAATCCTTCAATGTTTGCCACATTTACCTGTTAGTTCCGTTTTGCAAGGTTTTTTAAATTTAGTTAAGCGGCGAGTTAATAATCAACGTACTTCTGGTTGGATTCGTTCTTATATATTTGGTTCTCCAGACTTAGAAAACTGGGCTGTTAATTATCGAAGCGATTTAAGAAGATTGGTTCGTCATGCACTTGGGCAACAGGTGACGCTAACTTGTTTACATAAATTTGTGCAAGATGATACGGCTTATTTGAGGCGTTATGTATTACGTTATGCTGAGAATAAAGCTTTAGTGCGTGATGTATTCTTATTTTTATTCGGCAAATTAACTACTAGCAAATTTCCATTATTAAATGCTTATCTGAGCACACGTAAAGATATTGAAGCTGGTAAAGGTTTGCCGCTTAAAGTTTTACAGGGTTTGCGGGGTACATTTCACCCTCAAACTTCTCTACGTAGCCTACGCCGCTTAGCCGCTAAAGAAAAAATTAAACGTGACATCATTTCAAATGATGAATCCTTAATCGGCAAAATTCGTAGTTATTATAAGTCTGGTATTGATTTAAATTCTGTAACTGATGTTACGCATAAAGAACAAAAGCCCCCCAGCCCCCTAAAGGGGGAGCCACATTGTGCAATGAACGGTACTCCCCCTTTAGGGGGTAGGGGGGCTTATATGTGTAACATAAGTTATGTAAATAAAGCCATTGATCAAGAAGTAGCGCGACTTCCTAAGTGGGATGCTAATATATATTTTATAGTAGATACTTCGGCATCAATGCAAGGATTTGGTCATAGAGAATATAATAATCTCGCTATAGCGATTGGATTATTAAAGGTTTTTCAAAAACTGACAAATCAACCAACAGACAATGAATTTCCAAAACCTTCTGGAATAACTTGCTTAGCACCTGCATTAATTGAAGCTGTAAAACAATCACCTGATTTAATCATTTTAATTTCAGATGGCTATGAAAATGTAGAGCAAGGTGATAGTGCAATGGTATTAAAAGCTTTGAAACACTTAGGCATTAAAATTCCTATTTTTCATATTATTCCAGCATTTACTGAACGCGAAAAAATTGCAGATAGATTACCATTGCCAGAATGCCCCTATTTTCTGGAAACAGGGCAACATGGATTTCTATCAACATGGTTACGAATTCGTACATTGATAGAACCTGAGTCACTTTCTAGCTTGTTGCGTGAGGGAGCTGAATTATGAAACTAAATATCTGGAAATCCTTCAATGATGAAAATGGTAGTGTATCTAATACCTTAAATTTGCAAGGATTAAAATGGGGTAGCGCGGTAAGAAGAGGCTATTTGGAAATGATACCTCTTTTTGGTAATCTTTGCCCTACAAGAACATTTGCACCTCCAGCCAGTGCTTTGCGACTTACTCAAGTCACAAATTATGGGCAAATGATTTTAGAAAATCAAAGTAAGTTACCAACTATTGTACCGCTGCATTTAGGCTATTTTCAAAATGCCGCTCAAAATCATGCTATGTGTGTTTCGGCAATCTTAGATGCTGGAGAATCCAGAGAATTTAAAGATGCTTGTTGTATTCAAGCGGCACAAGGTGGTTATATCGAAGAAGCTGATGAGCGTTTTATTATTTTGCCACAACCATTACGAGCAAAAGCTTTAGCTTTACGAGGCGAAGAAAATTATTCTAAGTTATGGGGCGATATTACTAACTTTAATCAGCAAATTGGATTAAAGGAACGGGGGCATTTAGATGAATTAAAACGTGCCTATCAGCCAGAATTGTTACAAACAGTTTATCATTTAGAACCTTATCCAAATCAAACCGGGGCAATTTTTTTATCTAATAATACTGTTGTTGGTATAGAAATCGCCCCTGATCCAGAATTTTGGCAAGAATTACATACTCCGTTAGTAATGTATTGTTATGCGCCGCTAAGATTAATTAATCGTATCAAAGGTATAGAAGCTTTCCAAGCTGATACTTTAGAAATAGATAAGTTGAATAATTTAGACGACTTAAGTTTAGCATGGTCAGAATTAGAAGCGCGTCGGGAAGAACGGATTCATAAATTAATGCAACAAATACAAAACTTAACAATTGTAAAACGCGCTGTTGAAGAACATAAGCATAATAATCAATTGGTGACGATTGAGATGGAAGATTTTGTTGGGCAAATGGTGGTGCGGGATAGTAAAGTGGTTTATGTTTCTTTGTCGAGACTATAATATTTGATATAGTTTATTGATTTAATTAAAATAAAAAATCCGTTTATTCCGTAAATTCGTTGTACTTAATAATAATTATATATAATCAATATATTAGTTCAAGTATATGACAGTAATACTAGAACGTGGGATACGCAGTCAGCGCAAGCTAATGATAAATTAGAATTATAGAATATGCTATTCTAAGGTAAAATTAAATTTAGATAGTAAAGTGGTTTATGTTGGAAAATGATTAAAATTAATAATCTAGCAGATATTTTTGCTCTTAAAGAAAGTGTAGATTTAGAATGTAAACTTGCTAGTGGTAACAATGGTCAAGGTATATTGCCCAAGGAGTTTTGGCTAACTTATAGTGCTTTTGCTAATACTCAAGGTGGTGAAGTTTTTTTAGTTTTTGAAGTCTTTGGTATTGTTAATACTCAGAAAGTATTAGATGAATTATGGACATCATTAAATAATCGCAATAAAGTTTCTGCTAACTTGCTACGCGAAGAAGATGTTCGAGTGATTGAGTTAGATGGAAAAAATATTATTCATATTCATGTGCCTCGTTCACCAAGAAAAACACGCCCTATTTATTTAAAAGCTAATCCTTTAATAGGAACTTATAAACGACTACATAGTTCAGATTGTCTTTGTAATGAAGAAACTGTTCGTAGAATGTTAGCAGAACAGGTAGAAGATAGTCGAGATGAGGCTTTACTAGAAAATTACACTCTTGATGATTTAGATAGAAATAGTTTAAAAGCTTATCGCCAAATGTTTGCTAATCGTCAACCAGAACATCCTTGGAATTCCTTGGAAGATAAAGATTTTTTGCGAATGTTAGGTGCTTGGCGTATTGATCGCGATTCTAATAAACAAGGATTGACTCGTGCTGGATTGTTGATGTTTGGTCAACTGGTTTCTATTCAGGAAATTTTTCCTAATTATATGTTGGATTATCAAGAAAGGTTTGATAATACTATACGTTGGACTGATAGAATCACCATTGATGGAATGTGGTCTGGAAATATATTTGATTTTTATAGGAAAACTATTCTCAAGCTGATAGATCAAATTAAAGTACCTTTCGTTTTAGAAAAAGATATTAGGCAAGATGATACAATTGTTCATCAGGCTTTGCGTGAGGCTTTAGTTAATACTATAGTTCATGCTGATTATACTGGGCGATCTTCTGTTTTAGTCATTAAATATAGTGATAGATTTTATTTTCGTAATCCCGGTTTAATGCGTATTCCTTTAGAAATCGCGATTCAAGGAGGAGAAAGTGATTGTCGTAATAGCTATTTACATAAAATATTTCGTTTAATTGGGTTGGGCGAACAAGCATATTCTGGCATACCTAAAATTTATACTGGTTGGCAAAGTCAGCATAAGCGAATGCCTGTTATTGAAGAACAATATGAATTGGAACAAACTATTATGACTTTATATGTATAGCTAATTATTCAATATTTATTTAACTTGATTGAAAAGAAAAGTGAAAATACCAACAACACCACCCAATATAGAAAATCATATTTCTGAACTAATCAAACAGGGTAATCATAACAAATTAAATCAAATTATCAAATTTAAATGCACTGATAAGAAAGAAACTTATTTACATTGGGATAAATTACAACATCTTACTCCACCAACCGGTTTTACCGCCAAAGATTATTGGGTTAATATTAAATTAGCACGACAAGCTCTTTATCAAGAATTACCTTTGTTGGATAAATATCAAAAACCTTTTCGATTTGCTTTAGTTAATTTTATATTAAAAAAACTTGATTGGATTAATCAAAATCTTAACATTCATCCTGCGATTAAAAAAAATATTTTTAATGAATTAATGGATGAAGCGATTAGTTCCAGTCAATTAGAAGGGGCTTCTACTACAAGAGTAATTGCAAAAGAAATGTTGCGTCTCGGGAGAAAACCAACAAATCGAAGTGAACAAATGATTTCTAATAATTATAATGCAATGCAATTCATTAAAGACATTAAAAATGAATCGCTCACCTCATCAATGATATTTGAATTGCATCGTATTTTAACTGAAGGAACACTAGATAATCCTAAAGCAGCCGGTAAATTTCGCACCGCTTCTGATAATATTCATATTGTTAATATTCAAAATTCACAAACATTGCATACTCCTCCTGACGCTGAACAACTTTCAGATAGATTACAAGCCTTATGTCAATTTGCTAATGATACTGAATTATTTATTCCTGCAATTTTAAAGGCAATTATATTGCATTTTATATTAGCTTATGATCATCCCTTTGTTGACGGCAATGGGCGCACAGCACGGGCATTGTTTTATTGGTTTATGATCAAACAAGATTATTGGCTAATAGATTTTATGTCTATATCAGCAGTTATAAAACAAGCACCGATTCAATATGCACGGGCATTTCTCTATACCGAAACCGATGATAATGACACTACTTATTTAATAATTCATCAACTTGATGTCATGGAAAAAGCAATCAAGCAATTACATAAATATATAGAAGAAAAAGCTCATAATATAGAAAAAATTGAACAAAGTAAGATAACAGAACAACTAAATAATAGACAAATAAACCTATTAGAACATGCGATAAAAAATCCTAATCATATTTACACTATTGAAGAACATCAAAAATATCATAATATTAGTCGTCAAACAGCGAGAAAAGACTTATTACAAATGGCTGATAAAATGCAATTTTTCAGAAAACGAAAAATTGGTAATTCTTTTGTATTTGTCTCGCCATCTGATCTTAAACAAAGATTAAAACTTTAGATCTTCTTCTATTTGTTGATGAACATTTTTTGGAGGAGTAATTGTCGCATCGCGTCCTTCTTTAAAGCTTTGTTCTTTAACAATAACTCGATAAGCTTTGTTTAGTTGTAATGCACGCGCTGGCGATGGATATAATAATAATGAAATGTCATTATGTAATTTGTTAAGCATGTCTTGCTTTAGTGATCCATCTTCTTTAAAAAAAGCTTCAATTATTTCTACGTTCGCTCGGAATTCGTCACCGGCACCATTTTTTTCTAAATATAAGCTATATTCATTATTAGGCGGTTCTGGTAATTTTTTTAAGCCCTTTTGATTCCAATGATACCAAGCTTTTTCGCCGGGAAGTTTACGGGCGTAAGCGAACATAGAATCAGTTGTTGCGCCAAGATTTGAATGACAGCCTACGCAAAATACATGTTCTTCGTAAGTTTGAGGGCGCAAATCACCTTGAGCATTTTCGATAAATCCTTGTAAAATCCAACCTTGTTTATTGCTTACGCCATGTTCCATGTTTCCAATAATTTGATCTAAGCGATCTGGAAAGTCATCTTTTTCTTTGATTTTATCAAGAGCAAGATCTTCAAGTTGACCATAATTACGCCATGAGGCTTTACGCGCATAACGTAATTCTTTCATACGGGCAGCCATTTTTATATTGTTTTGTTCATCAATATCAATATAACGAACGCTATGAAGAAATTCTGTTCCCAAGGGAAATAATCCAGCCGCTAGTTTTTTTTGTTTAGCTTTACCAACATAACTCATATAGCGTTTTTGCAAAGGTGCCCAATCATAGACAATTTTATCTAAATCTACTACTCCATCTTGCCGTTTGATTAAAGCTTCAACTATAGCTAAATTGAGTTTATAAATTTGTAGATCAAATTCGCCGTTGTCATTTTGCTGAAATTCCGGCGACAAACGAATTATGACATCATCAGTAGAACCATTAGCGGGCCAAAATGTACCCGGAAAAGGATAATAAGCAAAAGCTCGCCAACCAGTATAATTACCCGCCGTATCGCGATCAAAACCTTCTGCATCAAAGTTAAAATAACAATCAGGAACAAAACCATCCCATTGATCATTATTACTTAATTTATCAATTAGAACTTTATAATTATCGGTCCGAATATAAGCTAAAATTTCAGCATCACTAATAGCTGCTATTTCTTGGGAACGATCCTTAAATAAATTAGTCCAATGATTCGTTAAAGCATATTCTGGAAAAGCATAAGAGTGTTGCAAGTCTGCATCATTATTATAATTGGGAGCAATACTGTCTTGATGACAAGTAAAGCAGGGATTATAAACTCTGTTTTGAGAATCTATTGTTTGGGTATAACATTGTGGCGGAATATAAGCTGCTTCATTGTATAAAGCTTTGCTTTGCAAAGTCATTACAAGTAACAAATTTAATAGGTCCATTTTAGATCCTTTTTATCTTGAATACGACAGACCTGACAGGTTTTTAAAACCTGTCAGGTCTAAAATTTATTTTACTTTAAAGCCGGAAAAGGTCCAATATAACCTGTGTAAGATAAAGCTTGTTTGGCATCAGTTAATCTATATTTATCATTTCCATGATAAGGATGTTGTATCACTGACATTAAGTAACCAAAACCGTTTATGTCTTTATAAACATATGGGGAGGTGGTTTCACTACCATAAGGACTGGTTTGAATTCGTGTCAGTTTTTTGGTTTTGATATTATAAGACCAAATCATGTCGTTTTGGTGACCAGCACCGGTATCTTCAGCAATAATTAGTGTATCATAGCCCTGAAAAAAACTAATGTTATCTGGATTGGCTATTCCATTAATATCACATTTATTATTTTTATCATCGGTTTGTGTAATTTTGCCCATTACTAATCCATACATATTTTTAGCCACAAAATTACTACCAATAGATTTATCTGTTCCTAAATCTAGGGCATAAACACCACCACAACGGTTATATGGTAGTTTTATCTTATTATTTCCGCCAATATCATATTTAGTATTATCTTCCATACCATGTGAAACTTGACTTATAGATACATAAAGTGTATTTGTTACAGGATTATAGGTGATACCTTCTTCTTTTGACAATTCTGTAGTTACACCTTTCATAGCTGCATAACGGCGCGTTTCTAAACGAGAAGCAGCTTTTTCCATGCCCGGTTTAATTTTTAAACATTGATGAAAACGACCATATTTATCTATTCTGTGTCCAGCATTGATTGATGTATAACCATCTGGACATACACCATATTTTACAGGTGTTACCTTGTCAAAAATGTCAGTAAAAGTAATTCCTTGATCAATATATTGCTTGATTTCATTATCAGTAGCATGTCCTAAATTAACCCATTCTAGTTTAGCCTTACCACCATTTTCAGTACTGACTTGATTCCAAACAGCACCATAAAGTGTTCCACTGCTCAAATCCGTTTTACGATCAGCGATAAACATATAAAGACTTACATTAGTTCCATCATCTGAACTATAAACAGTTTTTTGGTCGGGCAATACATAAGAAAGTTCAAAGGATAAACGTCCCATAGCATAATGCTTATTAACTTCATGATCACCAGCTTCGTTGAGTATTTTTACTTCGATATTATAACCATAATAATAAGGATTAAGTTTCAATAAATCGCCACCATAATAAGCAGCCATTCTTTTATAATAGCGATCCAGAGTACCAGTTTTTGGATTATGTAATTCAGCATTTGGTTCATACTCTTCACTACCTAGATGAGTATTCCAAGGAGTCACGCTGCCAGCACAATGTACCCAACCACCATTAACTTTTGATAAATCAGCAGGTTTAGTATTAACAGCAGTCAATAAACCTGTTTTCAAATCTTGATTAAGTTCAGTGATATACATTGCTCCCGGGCGGGTTTCAAAATGAGAAACCATAAACAGTTTGTTACCAATTGGTAACAAAGAAGAAAACTCAGCATTGTTGCTGATTTTAGGGCTTCCATCTTCAGATAAAATTGGATTAGCTTCAAAATCAACTATTTGACCAAAGATTCCATCGCCAATTTTATCACCGCTACGCAAAATGGTATGATATCCAATCTTATAAGTCTCATCATTAATTTTAACTGACTTAGAAACTAAAATAGAACTTTTTTCAGCATCAGTTTCAGGTACTTTAACTGGGCTGAATTCAATGCTATTCGCTTGTACGGTTCCTGATAATGAGATTATGAAGGTTGGAACAATAATTTTTAGTTTCATTAGATAAATTGTAGATTTTTGTATAGGATAAAATATTTTTTAATCCCATTAAAAAAATGGGGTTAGGGGGGATTTTAATACATCACTTTTTATATCTGTTATAATCGCATTTAAGTCTTGAAATAAAAAAATTATATCAGAAAGGATAGGGCATTATATATAATGCCGAGGAAAGGATTTGAACCTTCACGGGGTTGCCCCCACTAGCACCTGAAGCTAGCGCGTCTACCATTTCCGCCACCCCGGCTATGTCAGCTCCTATTCTATACAGAGAGAACAAAAAAGTCAATGAGTCGTCAAAAAAAATCCTCCTCTAAAGCTGATCCACATGCTAAACGCGAAGCTGAAAAGTATGATAACCCTATTCCTAGTCGTGAATTTATCATACAACATATTGAGAAAGCTGGTAAACCACTAACTTTTGCTCAATTACTTAACATATTAAAATTAAAAGAAAAAGAAGATAAAACTGCTTTAAATCGCCGTTTAAAAGCGATGGTACGTGATGGTCAATTAACTAATAATGGTCGTAAGGGTTTTGCTTTAATAGATTCTATGAATTTAGTTCGTGGGCACGTTATTGGTCATCCAGATGGTTATGGTTTTTTAGTGCCTGAAGATGATAAGGATGATGCTGGTGATTTGTTTTTATCTGAAAAACAAATGCGCGGTTTAATTCATGGTGATCGCGTTGTCGCCAATGTTATTGGTATTGATAATCGAGGCAGGCGTGAAGGGGTAATTATTGAGGTACTTGAACATAAAACTCAAGAAATAATTGGTCGTTTTTTTCATAAAAAAGGTCAAAATGTTGCCTATGTTGAGCCAGATAATCGCCGTATTTCACACAATATTTTAATTGAAAAAACCAAAACAGCCAAGGCTAAACATGGTCAAATTGTAGTTGTACGACTGATTTCTCAACCAAAGAAATATGCTGAGCCTACTGGTGAAGTAATAGAAATTTTAGGCAATAAACATGCTCCGGGAATGGAAATTGATATTGCTATTCGTAGCTATGATTTGCCTTATCAATGGTCAGCAGATGTTGTTAATGAAGTTAATGGTTTACCAAAAAAAGTCACTGCAAATGGCTTTGAAAATCGTGAAGATATGCGCGATGTTCCTTTTATCACTATTGATGGCGAAGATGCAAGAGATTTTGATGATGCTGTATATTGTGAACCACGAGGTAAGGGTTGGTTATTACGAGTTGCAATTGCTGATGTATCAGCTTATGTTAAACCGGGAACCGCTATAGATTTAGAGGCGCAAGAACGAGGAACTTCGGTATATTTTCCTAATAATGTTATACCGATGTTACCTGAAGCTTTGTCAAATCAATTGTGTTCGTTGAAACCAAAAGTTAATCGCTTAGCTTTGGTATGTGAATTGGCAATAGATTTCTATGGGCGGATTAGGCGTACTCGTTATTTTGAGGCGGTAATCAAATCAGCAGCGCGTTTAACTTATACTGAAGTCGGGCAGGTGTTGGAAGGCAATAAAAAAGATTTTAAACATACACATGTTTTGCCACAAATTGATAATTTATATCAGTTATATCAGTTATTATTAAAGCGTCGTCAAAAACGAGGGGCAATTGAATTTGAAACTAAAGAAGCCACCTTTGTTTTTGATAAAAAACGTAAAATCAAAGAAATAGTCCCTTTTGAACGTAATGATGCACATAAATTAATTGAGGAAATGATGTTATGTGCGAATGTAGCGACTGCTGAATGGTTAGAAAAACACAATTTACCGCTATTATATAGGATTCACGAGGGTCCAAATGAGGAAAAATTAAGCAATTTACATAGCTTTTTAAAACTATTAGGTTTGAAGTTATGGGGTAAAGATAAGCCAGAAACTCGTCATTATTCTAGGTTAGTAGAAAAAGCTAAAGATCGTTCTGATTACGGTTTAATTCAAATGGTATTATTGCGTAGTCTAAAATTAGCTATTTATAGCCCAAAAAATGAGGGACATTTTGGTTTAGCTTATAAAGCTTACGCACATTTCACTTCTCCAATACGCCGCTATCCAGATTTATTAGTGCATCGCGCGATCAAGCATTATTTATATAATAGTAAAGAAGATTTTTATACAAACGATGAAATGGCGGTTATAGCTGAGCATTGTAATAGTACAGAACGTCGCGCTGAAGAGGCTACTCGTGATGTTGTGAGCTGGCTAAAATGTGAATATATGCAGGATAAAATCGGAGAGGAATATTATGGTTCAATATCCGGTGTTACTGGCTTTGGGCTATTTGTAGAATTGGATGGTTTATTTATTGATGGCTTAATTCATGTAAGCTCCTTAAAGGGTGATTATTATCATTATGACCAAGTAACTCAATGTTTATCTGGAGAAAGAAGCGGTAAAACATATAAACTCTTGGATAAATTACATGTAAAGGTAGTTAGAGTGAATTTAGATGATAAAAAGATAGATTTTGAATTAGTTTAATAAATTTTTAGCCCCCTAGCCCCCTAAAGGGGGAAATGTTTCTTAGCCCCGCCCCCTAAAGGGGGGAGTAAATCTCCCCCTTTAGGGGGTTGGGGGGCTTATGGGCTACAGTTTATCCATAATCGCCGTCACTATCATGGCGTTCAAAATACCAAACAAAAACGCTGTTGTCATTAGAATTGGTAGTAAGTAGAATAAGCCTTCGTGTTGAATGAATAGGTAGTAAGCTACTAAAAATTGGCTCATTGTATGTGTCATCGCGGCTGCTATACTATAGCCGTATGCTGTAAATGTTTTTTTGGGTAATAGGCTTAGTAAGCCTAAGATTGTTATGCTTGCTAATGCGCCGCTTAGGCTTAGTATAAATGTTGGTGATAAAAATGTTCCAATTAGTAAGCTGGCTGCTAAGACACGTAGTAAATTCACCCAAGCGGCTATTCGCCAACCATATTTCATTAATACTATGATGGTAATTACGTTGGCTAAGCCGGGTTTTACTCCGGGTATTAGGCTTGGTAATGCGCTTTCTGTAATATGGATTGTAATTGCTAAAGCGGCAAACCAAGCTATTAGATGATCTTCACGGGTTGTTTCTATTTTCATTTATATAAATAATAAATATCTAACTGTTTGATTTTAAAGCCCTGAAAGGGCGATATAATATAGCCTAGGGCAACGCCCTAGGTGCGGATATTATTTGATTTTAGCCCTGAAGGGGCGTATTCATAAATCTCATTATTTCGCCCCTTCAGGGCTTATAAATAAAATAGTTAAATATTTATGTATTAAGATGTGCGACGAAGGTGCGTAACTTATCGGTTTATGAAAATTACTTTTTCTATCATAGCCGCTCCGCTTTCATTGCGTCTGTATATCAATTTGGCATCGTATTTTGCCGCTGGTTCGTATTTGCCTAAGTTGTAGATGCTGTTAAATATTAGTTTTATGGTTCCTAGTACTCTTTCTCCTTCGGCTGGTTCGGTTTTAACTTTTCCTCCATTCTGAGTTATCATGCTTAACCAGTTGTTTAGTCTCTCTGGTATGTTGTTTGATGAAAATGGGCTTAGCGTTTCTATTTCTATTTCTGGTTCATCTTGTTGCATTGATTGTGATAGTTGTTGGTCAAATTGGTTGGTATCTATGTATTTTAAGTAGCTGCTTGGTGATTTTGTAGGATTTGATTGGCAAGCTGTTAGTAGTATTATTAGTGTTGTTGTTAATATTTTGATTTTCATTGTTTGTTCCTTATTTAATTCATAGAATATTGTCTGAATCAGAATTTACAGGATTTTAGAATTTTCAGGATTAAGTCTAATTTAATAGAATTGATACATTCTGTAAATTCTTTAATTCTGTAAATCCTGATTCAAACAATTAAGTTAGTTCATCAACCGAACCACTCGAAATCCAATCGTTGCATATCGAGTGGTTGCTGACCATTTGGCACGGTTTGAGTTGGTTATTTTTGTTGTTCTGCTATCCCATGATCCTCCACGTAATACTAAGCGGCTTCTATTCACGCGATTTTTCTTTACACATGTTTGTTCTTTGCCTCTATATTTGTATTGGTATTCTGAGCATGTCCATTCTTGTACATTACCTAGCATGTCATGTAATCCAAAGGGATTTTCTGAGAATGTGCCTACTGGAGCTGTATATTTATATCGGTCTCCGCAGTTTAGGCAGTTGGCTTTGTTTAGTCTAATGGTTTGGTTGCCGGCATGAGCTGCATATTGCCATTGGGCTTCTGTTGGTAAAGTGTAAGTCTTGCCGGTTTGTTGGCTTAGCCATTTTGTATATGCCTTCGCGTTATGCCAAGATATTCCTACTATTGGGTAGTTGTCGCCTTTTAATGCTGTTCCTAGTTTTGAGTAATAGCGTTTTATTCTACTAATATTGGCGTATTTTTGCCATTCTGGCTGGTTAGATTTGGTTGATTCTACAAAGTTTAGGTATTCTGCTACTGTTATTTCGTAAATTCCCATGGCAAAACGTCCAATTCCTATTGTTTTATTGCCCATAATTACTGAACCGGCTGGTATCCATGTCATTTTTGGTCCTAAATTTCCATTTTTTAAAGGGTCTTGAAAGTAATTTTTAGGTTTTATTATTGGCTGAGGTATAATTGTATTATGGTTTGTTTTGCATCCTCCAATACAGTATTTTCCTTGTAAGGATGAGTTATACCAAGGTTTTTGTTGCCCGTTTGTGTCTTTTTTTACTCCATTCATTATGTCTATAAACATGTCAACTATGCGTTGATTGGTTTTGTAGGCTTTGTTTAAGCCTGAAAGTAGGTGATAAGTAAATAATCCATTTCTACCATTAGGGCTATTGTCTGGAGTGGTATCACCAATGGCGGTTGCAAAGGCTATTATTGATCCTCTTGTATTTATTCTACCTAAACCTCGATTGAAACTTTTATTTCTATTAGGAAATGGATCATCTCGACAGGCATCTAATATCATTATATTGATGCTATTAGTTCTGCCTTTTTCCATTGTTTTTAAGATTTTATGAGTATTAATTGCATAGTATCGCAAATGTCTTGCTCGTCTAATTCTTTTGTTATCAATAGGTAATAAATAATTAGTTCCTGCTACATTGGCTCCATGCCCAGAAAAATAAAATAAGCCAGTTCTTTGAGATTGCAATAGACGATTAGCAAAATTATCAATCGCGTCATCCATTTGGCTTTGATTTAAGTTGGTTTTTAATATTACCTCAAAACCAATCTTTTCCAAAACTTTTTTTATATCTCTGGCATCATTGATTGTGTTTCTTAGGGGTTTATATTGGTAGGAACGATTGCCAATAATTAGGGCTAATGGCTTGTTGTTGCCTATATATATTAGCTCGCCACTTTTTGGGGTGCTATGAGCTGTATTAATAAATAATATTAATAATAATAATAGTAGTAATTTAAATTTCATTGTAATTTGCCTGATATTTTTCTCGTTCCCACGCTCCAGCGTGGGAACGCATGTACAGACGCTCCAGCGTCAAGTGTTGTTTTCTTTGTACTCGGCGCTGGAGCGCCGACACATGCGTTACCACGCTGGAGCGTGGGAACGAGGATTAGGGGGGGATTTATATTTTATAGTTGCATAAATGTAAAGTCTTTAAATCCGCCGCTGCCGGCTTGTGAGATGGTTTTTTGTCTGTTGCCAGTTAGTTGGGCTACGTAGTTTGAGACGTAGGCATCTAGTTCTTTGAACATGATTTTTCCATGATCTTCGTCGAAGATGTCAGCTTTGCCTTTTAAGCCTTTTAGTAGGCTATAGGTAAATACTCCATGCTGTAAGCGTTCTATTTCTAAGGATACATTATCTGCATCTGTCGCGCTTAGTACTATTATATTTTGATCAGCAGAATCTTTCAATAGTCGTGGGTTGAAGGCGTTGCCGGCATGACATGTGTCTATTAGTAAGATTTTTCGCCCTAAGCCGTTGACTAGTGCGTTTTGTATTTTTTGCCATGATACTAGGGTTTTTTTGTCCATTTCGGAGCCACGACGTTTTGCATCTCTTGGTATTAGGTAGTAGTCTTTGCCTATGTTCATGCCATGTTCTGATAGAAATATTATACTAGTATCATTTTTTTGAGCTTTGCTTAGTTGTTTTAGTGCTTGTTCGATATTTCTCCTTGTTGGTTGAGTGTTGCTATTGTCTGATAGTAGTTTGGCTTTTATGCCACTATAGAGTTTTTTGCCTTTTGTTTGTAGTAAGTTATGTATTGCTTCAGCGTCTTTGGCTGCAAATTTTAACTGTTTATCCTTGTTTAAGTTGGAATATTTGCTTATACCTATGCTTACTAGGTGTAAGTTGCCTTGTCTTATTTGACTGGCTCCTGCATATTGCAATTTTAGTTCGGCACTGGTGGTACCAATGCTATTTTTGGCTCTGATGGTGATTCTATTGTTGCCGGTTTCTAGGGGAATTTCTATAGTTTTTGTGTGTTGTTGCATCTTTGGGTGCATTTTACGGATTCTATGTGGTGTGACTTCACGTCCATTTACATTAACCATAAATTTTTCAATTGCTACTGTATTTGCGGCTATTTTTAGTTTAATTGGCACAATTCCTGTTGTGACACGAGTACCGCTATGAGGTGAAATTATTTGAAATTTAGGCGGTAATTTGCGTGTTAGCATGTTTAGATTGAAGTCAGTATCTTGTGCTTGAGCCACGGCTTGTTTGGCACTGCCTAATTTTATAGCGGCATGCATTAATTATATCTGGACGGTAAAAATGTTGAGCTAATTGAGTAGCATTAATATAATCAGCGGCTTTATCAATTCCTTTATTTATCTGCCAACCAATCATTTTATCCCCATTAGGCGAAGAAGCATAATGCCCACTATTAGTCCAAGCTACCCATTCTCCATTACTTCCATGAAATAGGGTTAATAAATTTTCCCGCGTTGTTACATTCCAAAGCCGCACTGTTTGATCAACACTACCAGAAAGCAAAAAACGTCCATCTGCCGAAACTGCCACTGCCCAAACATCGCCAGTATGCCCAACATAATCGCCGATTTTAGAACCATTGCGTTGGTAGGCTGTGATCTTTCCGTTACTTCCGCCGCTGATGATGGTTTCTCCGTTGGGTGTGAAGGTGTAAGATTTATGACGATAACCATCAGTACTACCGCGTTCAATGCTGGCAACGGTGCGGTTTTGGTTTTTAATGTCAAGGATGGCATTCTTACCCCATTTTCCTGAACGTGAATGCAAAGACCAATTTTGCCATTTATCTTTAGCGCGAAGGTAGTTAAAATCCCCCCTATCCCCCCTTTGCGAAAGGGGGGGAATTTGTTTGGGTGTTCCTAGTTGATTATCTGAACTGGGGAGTCTTAGGTGGTATTCTAATGGTTCATTCCAAGTTTTACCCCAAGCCATATCTTTCCCATCCCTAGAAAAACCCACAGTCCAAATACTAGCACCAACACCCCGCAGCCGCTGTTTGAGTGTGCCATCGCGCCGATTCCAGATGTGAATTTATTGATCATTACCACCACCCGTAGCCACCCAGCGTCCATCGGGACTTATGGCTGTGGCTAATACGATATTGTCATGTTGTTTATAGGTGACTATTTCCTTGCCGCTGGGATAAGACCATACATCTCCACCAAACTTACCACCACAATTACCACCACAACTAGACACCAAATAACCCCCATCAGGACTAAAGGACAAACTACCAACTTGTGTTCCCTGATTAGCCAAGGTTTTAATATACCGCCCAGTTTTTCCATCCCAGAGGCGAATAGTGTGATCCCAACTTCCAGAAGCTATAGTGCCATCTTGAGGAGAGATTGCTAATGATCGTACTTTATCAGTATGTCCTTGCAATTTCGCTATCATCTCACCATTTATTACTCGCCACAGACGCAAACTATGATCAAAACTACCAGTGACAACACGCTTAGAATCGGGAGTAAAGGCGGAGGCGTAGATGCGATCAGTATGTCCTTTTAGAATGTGTAGCTGTTTCTGTTTATTGATGTCCCAAATAATGGCAACTTGATTAGAACTACCACCTTGACCAGACACAAGATAGCGGCTATTGGGGGAAAATGCTAATCCATTAACTACATTAGTATGCCCTTTAAGCAGCGTCACTAACTTGCCGGTGGGGAAGTTGTAGAGGCGAATTTCATTATTTTTAATCCATCCCCCCACCGCCAACCACCGTTCATCCGGCGACAGTGCCATAGCATAAATCTTGCCTTCATGCCCAGCACCGATTTGTCCTCGCAGCGTTCGCACTGTCTTTCCAGTTTTTAAATCCCAAACTCGCACTATTTTGTCATTTCCCGCTGAGACTAAATAACGACCATCCTTTGTGAATGTTACATCTTTAATCAGAGACTTATGCCCGCCGGGATCTATTTGTAGGATCGGAGGGGCGGTGGATGTTGCTCTAGCTTCTTGAAGAACTTGTTTTGGTGGGTCTTTTATTGTTCCATTGCAGGCTGTTAGGCTTAATATAATTAAGCTTGTTGTTAGAACAGACCTGACAGGTTTTTGAAACCTGTCAGGTCTAATTCGGGTTTGAGTTAAGGGTTTTAGGTTCATTGTTTGCTCCTTATCTTGTATGAGCTTGTCATTGTAGTACAACGAATATTTAATAACAACTAATAGTTTATTATTCGTTGTTATTACTATTCGCTGTACTAAACAGATTAAAAATATACTGATAAAAATACCACAAAATAATAACTAATGTTACGCATAAAGCACAAAAGCCCCCCCAAACTCCCTAAAGGGGGAGCCACACTGTGCAATAAACACCCCCTTTAGGGGGCTGGGGGGCTTGTCTGCGTAACATCAGATAATAAGTACAACGAATTTACGGAATAAACGAATTTGAGCTTAAATAATTGATGTTACGCACTCAACTTCCCGCTCCCCTGAAAGGGGGTAACATACCAGCCCAGGGCAACGCCCTGGGATTATGTGATGTTAAGCCCTGAATGGGCGTGACATAATGTATCGCCCTTTCAGGGCTTAACATCACACCTCATTCATTACTAGGGCGTTGCCCTAGGCTGGTATGTTATCCCCTTTCAGGGGAGGAAGTTCAATGCGTAACATCAGTTAAATAACTAACAAAAAATTAGCTTATTCCGTAAATTCGTTGTACTTAATAATAATACTAACTACATCTGCTTTAAGATGTGTCGGTTATCACCGACCCTACAAGCCTTTGTTTTTATCGTTCCCACGCTCCAACGTTGGAACGAGGGTTAATCCCCCCTAACCCCCCTTTATTAAAGGGGGGAACGCTTCAGTAGTAAATCTCCCCCTTCAGGGGGTTGGGGGGCTTATAGAATTGTCAACCCTAAAAAGCTATACCAAATTAGCCCGTGGATTAAAAGAAAATTCCTCTGCCATTTTACGATAGATTTCTTTTTCCTTATTCGTATCTGCCTTTGGTGTCATTATTTGTAATATGACATAATAATCTCCGGCTGGATTACCCGGTAAACCTCGCCCTTTTAAACGTAATTTTTTTCCTGATTGTGAATCAGCAGGTAATTTTAAATCCACCGATCCCGCTAATGTAGGTACTTTTATATTACCACCTAAAGCTGCTTCCCACGGAGTTATTGGTAAATTAAAAGAAATGTCTTTTCCCTCTAAGCGATATAAATTATGATCTTTAATTGCAATTTCTAAATATAAATCTCCACGTGGTCCACCATTCATGCTTCCTGCACCTTGACCACTTAAACGAATCTTTTTGCCTTCAGTAACACCCTTTGGAATCTTTACATTTAATGTACGTGTCTTAGTAATTCGATGCCCAGTTCTATGAACTTCTGGTGACTCTAATTTTAAGCTACGTGTAGAACCATGATAAGCATCTTCCAAACTTATACTAATTTTAGTATGTTGATCCTCACCTTTAGAACGAAAAGGATTATGAGACTGTTGCCTATTTCCGCTAAACATGTTGTCAAAAAAATCACTAAAATTGACCCCACTATCATTTCTACTACTAGAACCTTGATTCCAACCCGGCGGTGGTCTAAATTGCTCTCCAGCCTGCCAATTAGAACCTAATTGATCATAAGTAGCACGTTTGTTTTTATCTTTTAATACTTCATTAGCTTCTCCTAATTCCTTAAAACGTAATTCAGCATTTTTTTCTTTGCTGACATCAGGATGATATTTACGAGCTAATTTACGATAAGCGCGTTTAATTTCATCTTGACTTGCATCACGTGAAACTCCTAAAATTTTATAATAGTCTTTGTATTCCATTTTTAAGTAGTGATAACACTAATATGATTATTACCTTGCTTTTTTGCTTCACTAAGTGCCGCATTAGCGTCAGTAATTAGATTATTTAAAGTCGTTTCAGCTATAGCCTCACACGAGGCTATACCAATACTAATTGTAATTTCTAAGTTTGCTGGTTTAAATTTTTTTAAATCTTGACGTAAATTTGTTGCCAATTTTTTGCCATAATTAAATGCGCAATCTGGTATTAAAACGGCAAATTTTTTGCCACCAAAACGCGAGATCATGACTTCTTGAGGAAAAGATTTTAACAGAAATTGACCTACTAAATGTAATATTTCATCTCCAAATATATGCCCCTGATTTTGATCTAATAATTCAAAATGATCAATATCAATCATCATCATACAAACATTAGGATGTTGGGTGATAAAGACTTTTCCTTCTTCAAACAAATATTTTTTATTATGCACTCCAGTCAAAGCATCAGTTGTTTTTAAGCTATAAATTTTTTGTGAACAACGTTTTAAAACTCTATATTGATGTTTGACTAATATTAGTGATTTTAGGCGAGCAATCAGAACTTCTTCAACCACTGGTTTGCTAATAAAATCATTTGCTCCAGTATGTAAAATATTTACAATAGATGAATGATTATTCTCAGGTATTATAACTAATATTGGCATTTCTTGACTGGAATAATATAACTTATTACGAATATTATCTATTAGATTAGCATTAGTCATTTTGCCTTGTAAAGACCAATCTATTAAAACTATATCGAATTTGTCCTTATTAATGCTATTGTCTTTTAAAATTTTTAATGCTTGTGTACAGTTGTTAATATATTTGATAAAAAAACCATGTTTTTTTATCAAATATTGCATATTATTTATTTTATCAGTAATAAATAGTATTCGTCCAACTTGCCCTAAATGCAGCTGTAAAATATCTTGAAGAAATTCAACTAAACGTTTATAACCTAATGCTTTATTAAAGAAATAATTGATTCCAACTGTAAATCCTTGATGTAAAATAGCCGGATTTATATCACTTGTTACCATTATGACTGGCGTAAGATATTGTTTCTTATTGCTACGAATTTCATGACATAAATCCAATCCATCTAAACCGGGTAATACTAGCGAGCTAGTGATTAAATCAAATTTATCTTGATATAAATAATCTAAAGCTTCTTCAACACTATCACAAGTAATTAGCGAAATATTTTTAATTTGGTTTTGTAATAGACGTGAAACAATAGATCGCACTACTTCAGAACGATCTACAATCATAATACGGTAAATTTTATTCTCATTCATATTGCAATTTTAATAAGGTTTAATTTAAACTATAAAATTTGAATCATTTTATTACTATGCACATACATATCTTAGGTATTTGTGGTACTTTTATGGCAGGTATTGCCGCTATCGCAAAACAACAAGGTCATACTGTCACTGGATCAGATGCCGCAACATATCCACCTATGAGTACACAGTTAGAAAACTTGGGTATTAAATTATATTCTGGTTATTCAGCAGATAATTTAGAACCAATTCCTGATTGTGTGATTATCGGTAATGTTATATCACGTGGTAATCCTGAAGTTGAAGCTGTATTTAATCAATCTTTGGCATATATTTCTGGTCCACAATGGTTAGCTGAGCAGGTTTTGGCTAAACGTTGGGTATTAGCTGTGGCTGGTACGCATGGTAAAACAACCACTACAAGTATGTTGACATGGGTTTTAGAATCTGCTGGTTTTTCTCCGGGATTCTTGATCGGCGGAGTACCTGAAAATTTTGGTATTTCGGCTCGTTTAGGTAATGATCCATTTTTTATAGTTGAGGCAGATGAGTATGATTCAGCCTTTTTTGATAAGCGTTCAAAGTTTGTACATTATCGTCCACGAACTTTAGTTTTAAATAATCTTGAGTTTGACCATGCTGATATTTTTGCTGATTTAGCCGCTATTCAACGACAATTTCATCATTTAATACGTACTGTGCCGGGCAATGGTCTGATTATACATAAAAATGCAGAGCCAGCACTAGATGAAGTATTAGAACAAGGTTGTTGGACACCAACTGAAAGTTTAGGTGAAAACAATGCTGATTGGCAAGCAAAATCTTTGGTAGCTGATTATAGTAATTTTGAAGTTTGGTATCAAAATCAGCGCGTGGGCGAGGTTAAATGGGATTTAATTGGACAACATAATTTGGAAAATGGCTTAGCGGCTATTGCCAGTTCCCATCATGCTGGTGTGTCTATTGAGCAAGCTTGTGATGCTTTAAGTAATTTTAAAAGCGTAAAAAGACGTTTAGAATTACGAGGTGTGATAAATAATATCAGTGTATATGATGATTTTGCTCATCATCCGACGGCGATTACTTTGACATTAGACGCTTTAAGAAAACGAGTTGGAGAAGAAAGAATTATAGCGGTATTAGAGCCACGTTCCAGAACTATGCAGATGGGAGTTCATAAAGATACATTAGCAGCAGCTTTAGAAGATGCAGATATAGTATTATTCCATCAACCAGATGATTTGGAATGGTCAATAGAAGGAGTAACTGAGATATTTAATCAGGTTGATCCATTAATTGAACATATAGTAAAGATTGCGAGTAATGATGATCATATTCTCATAATGAGTAATGGTGGATTTGAAAATATTCATAATCGTTTGTTGGATGCTTTGAAATAAAGTGAAAAGTTCTGAAATTATTAAACGATTGATTGATGATGGTTGGTTTAAAGTGGGTGGTAAGGGTGATCACGAAAAATTTAAACATCCAGATAAATCTGGTCATGTTGTTGTGCCGCACCCACGTAAAGATATACCTATTGGTACTTTGCGTAATATCTATCGTCAAGCTGGTTGGAAATGGAGGTAATTGAAATGCTTTATCCTATTTATGTTCATCAAGGTGATGCTGAACATGCTCATGGTATCACTATTCCAGATTTTCCCGGGTGTTTTTCGGCAGTTGATAATTGGGATGAATTGCCAGCAATGGTTCAAGAATCTATAGAACTTTATTGCGAAGGTGAAGACATGGAACTACCAAAACCAAGTTCTTTGGAAACACTTGTAAAAAATAAGGAATATCAAGGAGGAATTTGGATGATGCTGGATATTAATGTTTCCAGATTGAATCTAAAATCAGTGCAACTTAATATTTCTTTACCTTCTAAATTGGTTTCACGTCTTGATGCGTATGTCAGTAGTCACCAAATGACTCGTAGTGATTTTTTGATGCTAGCCGCCTTGGAAGTCATGGATCAAAATAAGCTAGCGTAGTCATACATAATAAAATTAAAAGACCTGACACCTGTCAGGTCTAAAAACCTAAGAATGGAGGAATCATGGCAGGATCTCTACAAGATCAGCTACTAAATGCTGGAATGGCTAATAAAAAACAAGCCAAGAAAATTAATGCAGAAAAACGCAAAAATGCGCGGCAAAATCATAAAAAAAATCATGCTCAAGAAGTTGATGAAATAGCTATATCTGCGGCTAAAGCCATTGAAGACGAACGTAAAAAAAGCCAAGAGCTTAATAAACAACGTCAGCAAGAGGCAGAACAAAAAGCCATAGCTGCCCAAGTCATTCAAATTATTAAAATGAATAGCATTAAAATCGGGGCAGATGAAAATGCGTTAAGCTACAATTTTACTGATGATGCAAAGATCAAAACCATTGATGTATCTCAGAAAAATAAAAACTTGATTATCCGTGGACGCTTGGCTATTGCTAAAATAGATAATGATTATCATCTGATTCCAGCCGAAGCTGCGGAGAAGATTAAACAACGTGATGATCAAGCTATTGTGCTGTTTAATGAGAACAATAGTGATCAAAATAAGGAGGATGATGATCCTTATGCCGATTATAAAGTACCTGATGATTTGATGTGGTAGCAGGCTGAAGCAAAGTTTAAAAAGTTGCTGTTAAGTTAAGCCAAAATATTCTACCGGGTTCATTAACTACTTGAATAACTTCAGGATTAAAATAAACTATATTAGCAGGATTGACATGGTAGGCATAAGTTTTATCAAATAGGTTGTTTATACCTAATTGTATATTCATTTGTTTGTTTATATTTATGCCGCTAAATATATTTAAAATACTAAAACCAGATGTTTCTTCAATATCTAAACCACTACCAGTATTTATATTGTTATCCACTCTAGTTTGTTTTGCAGCGAATTCTAATTCACTAGCTATATACCAGTTTTTACTATATTTATAATGCAATCCCAATGTGCCCATTAAAGGTGGTGTTTGAGCAATCGGGCGATCATCACTAACATTAGTAGCATGAATATAAGCTAAATTAAAATAATTAGACCAAGTGTGATTCCATTTCAGATTGCTTTTCCATTCAAAACCATACAATCGCGCATCTATATTACGATAAATATTGCTATTATCAATAGCATGGGCGCGATCTCTTAAAATATAATCAGTTACATCATTATAAAATATTGAGGCTTTTTGTTGTAAACCTTTAGATTTCCAAGAAAATCCTAGTTTTACTTGATGAGTTTGCTCAGGATTTAAATTTGGATTTCCAATTCCATTTCTAATAGGATTCATGCCACTAACTGCGATAAAACGCTCCATTGCTGTAGCTGTACGTACAGCGCGATTTAGATTGAGAAATACAAAACCATTTTTTAATTTATATTTATAATTAATCAAGCCATCTATATGATTTTCCTCATTATCTTGCGCGGTACTACCATAATATTTCAGATATAAATCATTTGGTGTGATACCACCCATAGCAGTTTGAGCTGCTCGATTAGCCTGAGTTGAGACATGACGATAACGTAAAGCCGCTTTTAGAGATGGCATCAAGACTTCACCAAATAACATAGTCTGTTGCAAATCAACATCTGGCAACATGATTGATTGCAATTTAGTTGGAATGGCGACATTAGGAGAATCACTAAAACGATTGGTATCTTTATTATATGATTTATGATCAATTCCTAAAGTCCATTTTATATTACCAGTCAACCAATCTTGACTAATACGCCCACCTTGCATATTAAAATGCCCACGCATTAACATTTTCATAGGGCTAATTAATGAACGTAAAGAATAATTATCCATTACTCTATCAACTTCAGAATAATAGAACATGGCTTTAGTGCCTAACTCATTTTGATACTTAAAACGAATAGTATTTTTATCATTTTGAGGTAAATCCATACAGGCATGAGCATATAAAGCAGCATCATCAGTCTCAGCGGCTTCAAGACTTAGCTCAAAACGAGTTTTCTTAGTAGGAGTATAGCCTAAAATTAAGCCAGCAGTGTGATGAGTAAAAGCAGAATTTATTTCATTACCATCACCATCTTTATAATTATCAACATTTAAATGTTTAATAATACCGCGCACAAAACCTTGTGTATTACCAACCATAATATCACTTAATAATTGCTTGCTATTGCTATAAATAGGATTAATTTTACCGCGTATAGATTCTCCTTGTTTTAAGCGTGGAGTAGATTGAAACCCCTTCATTTTTGTTATATCATAATAAGTATTTACCGGTGAATAAACCGCTAATAGAGAGGAAAAAACAAAATTGCTTATAATCATTATTTCTCTAAAATTGCTAAAACCAGCCTATTTAGCATAGCTTATACCAGAATTATAAAATATAAAATAACTTAATATATCAACATTATTGCTTAGAATATAAAATATTTATTTATTTGTAAATATGTTATTTTACCTAATAATGTGTGATATGACAAAGGAACTATAAACAATGTCAGACTTTTTTGATAAACAATTATTAGGCAAATCAGGAGAATTTTGTACAGTGATTCGTGCAGCTCGTATCGCTGCAATCACAGATGTGACACTACTTCTTTTAGGAGAAAGCGGCACTGGTAAAGAATTATTAGCACAAGCTATTCATCAACATAGCAATCGAGCAACTAAACCATTTATCGCTATTAATTGTGCTGCTTTACCTGAAGCTTTAGCAGAATCAGAACTATTCGGGCATATTAAAGGAGCTTTTACTGGAGCAATTAGTGATCAACAAGGGCGCATACAAGCCGCTAATGCTGGTACATTATTTTTAGATGAAATAGGAGAATTACCACTTAATATTCAAGCTAAATTATTACGCTTTTTAGACTCTGGAGAATGTCAAGTAATTGGTAAAACTCAAATAGAAAAGATTAACACTCGCATTTTAGCGGCTACAAACCGTAATTTATATACTCAAGTACAACAAGGAAAATTTCGACAAGATTTATATTATCGTCTAAATATTGTACCTTTAGAACTACCGCCATTACGTAAACGTATAGATGATTTAGAAATGTTGTTAAACAATTTTACAAAACAACTAGCCGAACATCACAACTTAGCCGCACCCAATTACCCAAAACAAACAATAAAATATTTACGTCAATATAAATGGAGTGGTAATATTCGAGAATTACGTAATTTTTGTGAACGAATGTTAATTTTATTCAGCGGCAAAACCATTACAATTCAACATTTACCCAAAGAATTTCAAGAAAAACAATTTGAAACAAATGCTTTATGTTTACCAGAAACAGGAATAAATTTAAAAAACTTTGAAATTCAAATGATAAAACAAGCACTAGAAAAAACCTATGGCAACCGCAGTCAAGCGGCGCGATTATTAGGTTTAACCAGAGATGCTTTCTTGTATAGAATCAAAAAATATATGATTGATTATAAATGCTAATTAAAAATTACCTGATGATTTGATGTGGTAGCAGGCTGAAGTAACTATGCTATAATGAAAATAATATTCAAAATAGAGTAGTTAAAATGTATTACGAAAGAGAAATAGAGACAAAAATTAAAAAATATATAGATTCACCTGAAATTATTGCTATCTTTGGTTCAAGACAAGTCGGAAAGACTACAATCTTAAAACATATATACAACAATTCTCAAAATGCTCTTTTTTTAACCTTTGAAGATATTGAAACGAAAATTTTATTTCAAGAAGATATAAAAAGTTTTATCAAACTCTATATTGAGCCATACGATAGAATCTTTATAGATGAATTTCAATATGTAAAAGATGGAGGCAAGCATTTAAAATATATTTATGATACTACTGATAAGAAAATATTTATCAGTGGCTCTTCTGCTATGGAATTGTCAATTCATGCAATAAAATATTTAGCAGGTAGAATTTTTGTTTTTAATCTATACTCATTTTCATTTGGTGAATTTTTGAGAGTCAAAGATACAAGTTTATATAAACTTTATAAAGGTTTAGATTCTAATATTTCAACTGTAATCTCAAATAAAATATATAGTTATTTTGATGAATATATCACTTATGGTGGTTATCCAAGAGTTATTTTAAGTAGAAGCAATGAAGAAAAACAAGAGGTACTCAAGAATTTAATGAGTATCTATCTACTTAGAGATATTAAAGAGATAGTAAATATCTATGATGAAGCAAAAATGTATAAACTTTTAAAAGCTTTATCTCTACAAATTGGAAATATTATAACTTATAATGAGTTGGCAAACTTAATAGGAGTAAATGCTCCACAACTTAAAAACTATTTAACAATCTTTGAAAAAGCATTTCTAATAAAACAAATTCCACCATTTTTTACCAATAAAAGATTAGAAATAGTAAAAAATCCGAAACGGTTTTTTTATGATTTAGGGCTTAGAAATGTAGTAATTAAAAACTTTAATTCATTAGAAAATAGAGTGGATAAAGGTGCTATTTTAGAAAATTTTGTTTTTAGAGAATTAGTAGATAAAGATGTGAAATACTATAGAAACAAAAATGGTTCAGAAGTTGATTTTATAGTAGATGATAAAATTCCAATAGAGATAAAATCAAATATAAGTGGATTAAAAGTTTCAAAATCATATCGATACTTTTTAGAAAATTATCAATCAAATTCTGGATATATACTGAACTTTAATAAAATTGGAGAAATTTCAATTAATAACTCCAAAATTAAATTTTTACCACATTTTTTTGCTGATAAATTGCTGCTATAAACCTGTCAGGTTTTTTATACTAATCCCAATTCAATTGGCTACCAGTTTGATATTCACGCACTCTGCCTTCAAAGAAGTTTACTTCATGATTTAATTCATATTCACTTATCCAAGGCATTGGATGTTCTCTGGTTCCAAATAATACTTTTACGCCTAAGTTTTCACAGATTTTATCTGCAAGGAATTCGGCATATTTAATATATGTTTGAATTGAATAACCTAAAATTCCACCATCTGGCATTACTGCATGGGCATGAGATATTTCTAATTTTACTGCTTCATTTACTACTTCTCGTGCCCGTTGTTTCATAGCGGCATCCCAAACTTTAGGATTTTCTCGACAGATTTGTTGAATCATCCATAAGCCATTAGCTGCATGTAAGCTTTCATCACGCCAAATATAGCTATATTGTTGAGCTGTATTACGTAATTTTCCTTGTCGCGCTAAAGCAAATATTTGTGAAAAGCCCAATGGGAAAAACATATATTCAAAAATATAAAAACTTATTAAATCTTCTAATAAAGCTTGAGTTGATTCTATAGAACCTTTAGGAGCTTCAGTTGTAGCTGCATTATTAGCAAATTCAATATTCCAATTGATTTTTTCAACTAAATCAGGCATATCCTGATATAAATTAAAAATTTGCCCCTGCCCTTGTTCATCTAAACCAAAAGATTCTAATATAAATAAATAAGATTCAACATGATTAGCTTCTTCAGAAATTTGCCAACGTAAATATTGTCTCATTTCATTAGCTGTAGTATGTTGAAGAAGAACATTGACTAAATTATCAGGTACTAAATTATCACCAGCAGTCAAATAAGAAATATTAGTTTTAAATAACCACATTTCTGCTTCAGTTAGCTTGTCAGTATTCCATTGAATTTTATCTTCACCCATAGGGATTTCATTTGGAATCCAAAAATTTTTACGGGCATTTAAAAAGTGTTGTCTTACTGATTTATATTTAACCGGAATTGGTTGACGTAAATCATAACCACGCCCGCCAATAATTTTTACATCATCAGCATTAGGGCGTTTAGCACCAATAGTAATTGGATCCAAGCTACTTGATACTGGAAATATTATTTTATTTTCTTTCTTTTGCTTCTTTTCTTTTTTTATACGTGGTGGTGTAAATGTACTGTAGTAGTCGTCACTAGTGGTGACAGAACTATCAAAATCTAACATGATTTCTCCATAATTTAAGTGTATTTATTTATTCTTATTTTCTCGTTCCCATGCTCCAGCGTGGTAACGCATGAACAGACGCTCCAGCGTCGAGTGTTTTTTTATACTTGTTCATTACAGTGGTTTTACTCGACGCTGGAGCGTCTGTTCATGCGTTACCACGCTGGAGCGTGGGAACGAGGGTGCGTAATATCAGTTATTGACAAGATTCACATTCTTCATCATCTAATCCACAAACTTGTGGCGCGGAAGTATCTGTTCTTATTGTGTTTTTCTCAACATGGGTTGCACCCATTGTCCGTAAATAATAAGTGGTCTTCAGACCACGTAGCCAAGCTAGTTTATATAATTGGTCAAGTTTACGCCCTGATGGTTCTAATATATATAAGTTGAGAGATTGCGCTTGATCTATCCATTTTTGTCGCCGTGATGCTGCCTCTATTAGCCATGTAGTATCAATTTCAAATGAGGTGGCATATAAATTTTTTATTTCGGCTGGTATTCGTTCTATAGCGTTAATGCGCCCATCACAAAACTTTAAATCATTAATCATGACTTCATCCCAAAGTCCAA
This sequence comes from Candidatus Marithrix sp., assembly GCA_016744775.1. Lineage (GTDB taxonomy): Bacteria > Pseudomonadota > Gammaproteobacteria > Beggiatoales > Beggiatoaceae > Marithrix. The sequence continues at coordinate 103,325 of JADGDS010000006.1, read as the reverse complement.
TCTGTTTTAAGTCTTGCACTAAATATGGATTAATTATAGTAAATTCGCCTGATAAATTTGACTTTACATATAAGTTCTGATAGGTTGGTTCAATAGATTGTGTAACGCCGCTGATATTTGAAATTGTGGCAGTTGGTGCTATTGCCATAGTATTAGAATTACGCATTCCTACCTTCTTGACACGTTCACGTAAACTATCCCAGTCTAAACTGCTAGTTGTTGAAATTTCTAAATATTTACCACGCGCTGTTGCCAAATTTTTAATGCTATCAATTGGCAAAATACCTTGACTCCATAATGAGCCTTCAAAACTAGAATAACTACCACGTTCAGCGGCTAAATCACTTGATGCCGATATGGCATAATAACTAATAAATTCTTGTGTTTGATCAGCAAATTCTATGGCTTGTGTGCTTGCATAAGGGATACGTAACTGGTATAAAGCATCTTGGAAACCCATCAGCCCTAAACCCACTGGGCGATGACGTAAATTAGAAGTACGCGCTGATTCAATAGGGTAATAATTAAGATCAATGACGTTGTCTAGCATTCTCATAGCAGTGCTAATAGTAGATTGCAATTTATCATTGTCTAATTGACCGTTCTTAATATGGGCAGCTAGATTAACACTTCCAAGGTTGCATACGCTAACTTCTTCATTTGCTTTGGTATTTAGAGTTATTTCAGTATTTTTTGTAATTAAACCATTAACAGTCCAAGCGTGAGTTTCGGAATTTACCATGAGGCAATACGCATCCTCATTAGCTAATTTAGTTAATCCTTTAAACTTAGCATATAATTTTTGTTTATAGCCTTGTTTTTTGATATTTTCCAAATATTGCTTGGCAGCTTCAGAATTTTTTGTCGCTGCTAAATGTGTAATCTCTTCCGCAATCTTACAGCCTTGGATAGAAGTTATTAATAATCTATATAGGGGCTTACTCCAATAATTTTTTACGCCACCTTTACCATCTGGTAATGGTTGTAATTGGTGATCACGCATTTTATTGATAGAAGTTTTAACACCAAAATTCGCCCATAAAATTTGTAGATCTTTAATAAACTTTAAATCTTTAGACGCAAGTACTAAAGTCGTTATGTCTCTACCAGTTTGAACATGTCCATCAGCTTGATAAAGTCCACGCAAATATTCTGTTACAGTTTCACGAGAGCCTTGCCAAATTAGTTCTGGAACTTGAGTTTTATTTTCAGGTGTAAATCCAGATTTTTCGAGTAAACGATATAATGGTGCGGAGCTTAAACGTGCCCTCTTATGCTTATCATTAATGCTAAATTCAGGTGTATTGGTAGAAGTAGTTTTTAATACTGTATTGCCATCTAGCAAATAGTGAACTTTTTCTGTAATACCTTCTATAAAATCAAAATCTTGTTCCCATATATCTATAAAAACTTGATGTTTACCAAAAGTTCCATCTCCTGCAATCAATCCCATTAGATAAGATAACTTAGGATTATGTTTATGTCCCCATAAACCTTCTAATTGCTGAATTAATAATTTATCATCTTCAATTAGATTTTGAGCTTCTACCCAACCTTTATCTTTTACCCAAACTTTATGATCTGGTGTAACTTTGTGAGTATAACCTTCCTGTGTTTCTATTTGTACCATAGGTGCATTAGGGCGAGGTAATAGCATTTCAGACGCATCATAAACACCGTCTAAACCAACAACCTTATTTTTACCACCTAATTTGTATAATTCACCTATTGTTAGTAAGCCTCTATCAGAAATAACGCGCTGATCAGCAGCTATACAACACAAGTTAGAACTATGCACCACACCAACATGTTGTTGCGGGCTACGTATATTACAAGGATCTTTAAAGCAAAACCAAGGATGCCCAGTTTCAAATAACATGGTGAGCATTTTGCGCCATAAATCTACTGCGTTAATTCGTTTCCAAATTTTTATTTTGCCTTCATCAGCCGCTGTTTCATATTTTTCATAAGCCGCTTTAAATTCTTCACCATATAATTCGTGTAAATCTGGCACCTCATCTGGAGAAAATAATGTCCATTGTTTATTTTCATGTACCCTGATCATAAATTCATCAGGTATCCAATTGGAGCTGTTCATATCATGAGCGCGACGACGTTCATCTCCAGTATTTTTACGTAATTCTAAAAATTCGTTAATATCAATATGCCATGTTTCTAAATAAGCACAGCCTGATCCGCGTCTGCGCCCACCTTGATTTACTGCTACCAATGTATCATTGACAACTTTCAAAAACGGTACTACGCCTTGTGATTTACCATTTGTACCTTTAATATGGGCACCCATACCACGCACAGATGTCCAATCGTTACCCAATCCACCAGCAAATTTCGATAATAGGGCATTGTCTTTAATCGCATTGAAAATACCATCTAAATCATCTGGAACTGTTGATAAATAACAGCTTGACATTTGTGAACGTAAAGTACCAGAATTAAACAGAGTTGGCGTGCTGCTCATAAAGTCAAATTTAGATAACAAATTATAAAACTCTATGGCACGCTCATTAGGATCAGATTCATTCAATGATAAGCCCATTGCTACGCGCATAAAAAAGGCTTGTGGCAACTCAAATCGTGCCTGATCCCAATGCAAAAAGTAACGATCATATAAAGTTTGTAAACCTAAAAAGCTAAATTGCAAATCACGTTCAGTAACTAAGGCATTAGCCAACTTTTCTAAATCAAATTCTGCTAAACGAGGATCTAATAATTCATGCTTAATCGCGCGATTTATATAAACCTTAAAATAATCTTTATAACTTGATTTATTAATACTTAAAAATTTGAAAGTTTCAGTACGCAACTTTTCTAATAATAAACGTGCTGCAACGTAGCTGTAATTAGGTTCTTTTTCAATCCAGCTGCGAGTACTCATTAATAATGTGTGATTTATATCAGCTTCATTAATGCCATCAAATAAATTTTTAAGGCTTTCCTCAAGTATAAATTCTGGATTTACATCCTCTAAATTCGCACAGGCTTCTGTAACTAAGGCGCGTAAACGCGCTTCATCTAATGGATAAGATTGCCCATTCTCAGCTTTAACATGAATTACGGTTTTTTCAGGTTTATTAGCACGAAGATTGGCATGTTCCTCACGATACAGTACATAAGCGCGAGCGACTTTATGATAACCGCCACGCATTAGGGCTAATTCAACTTGATCTTGTATTTGTTCAATCTGTACCGTGCCTTCCTCATGTAAATGCCGACTAATTCCCTCAACTACTTGCGTAGTTAAAGAATTGACAATTTGATGGATACGATCCGATAAATCAGCGGATTCGCCTTCAACCGCTAAAAATGTTTTTCTCATTGCGGCGGCAATTTTATTAGGATCAAAATTACTCAATTTACCATTTCGTCTAATTACGGCAAATTCTTCAGATTGCATGAAATACCCTTGTTATATGTATGTTTTATAAAGATTATTGGATTAAATGATACAGTACTAGCGATTAAATTGCTAATTTGTATCTATTTGATTAGATGGAACTAATTTTTAATTGGATGTTAATATTAGGAATTTTTTTTTAGTGGTTCTACAGCCAAATATTAAAAATATACGTTATACTAATATAGAGCGTAAGATATTTTTCTAGTTAGCTTGCGCTGATTGCGTATCCCACGCTCCAGCGTCAATATCATTAACTTAAAGTTTTAATCCCCCCCTTTATTTAGTAAAAAGGGGGGGGGCTCTTAAGATTTCTCGTTCCCACGCTCCAGCGTGGTAACGCATGAACAGACGCTCCAGCGTCAAGTATTTTTTTATTGTGCTGGCTAATTCTAGTGGTTTTACTTGGCGCTGGAGCGCCAGCACATGCGTTACCACGCTGGAGCGTGGGATACGAAGTCAGCGAAGCTAACGAGAAAACAGCCACCTATATATTTTCAGACCTGTCAGGTCTTTAGGCCAAAATATTTATCTGAAAAACTATTTTCTCGTTCCCACGTTCCAACATCAATGCCATTACGAGAAAGGGCAACCACAAGGGATTGCCCCTACAATACATTAATGATATTAATTGTTTGTGTTTGCCTTTAATTTAATGAGAAACTACCTGATGTATGACAAAAATTTTTTTGTAGGGGCAATCCTTTATGGTTGCCCTTTCTTGTAATGGCATTGATGCTGGAACGTGGGAACGAGAAAAAATCATGTAATTATGTAGGGTGGGTTTAGCGATAGCTAAACCCTGTGAATACCGTTATTAATCAGCGTCGTCTTCAGGAAGAACGACTGCCAAAGCCTGTTTTCCCGGAACGGGTTGATTCATTAACATTGTTAATAATGAGGCAATACGTTCACGCATTTCACGACGATCAACAATCATATCAACCACGCCATGTTTAAGCAAAAATTCACTACGTTGAAAGCCTTCAGGCAAGGTTTCACGTACTGTTTGCTCAATTACACGTGGTCCAGCAAAACCAATTAATGCATTAGGTTCGGCTATATTTATATCGCCTAACATTGCCAAACTTGCAGAAACACCACCCATTGTAGGGTCAGTTAAAACCGATATAAAAGGTAAGCCTTTTCGATTCAGACGATTTAAAATGGCAGATGTTTTGCTCATCTGCATCAGAGAAAATAAAGCTTCTTGCATACGGGCACCACCACTAGCAGAAAAACACACTAAAGGAATATGATTATCAATTGCAATATTGGCAGCACGTACAAAGCGTTCACCTACAACGCTACCCATTGAACCACCCATAAATTTAAATTCAAAAGCACAAGCCACCAAAGGAATACCATGAACTTGACCTTTCATTGCTAAAAGTGCGTCTTTTTCACCGGTATTTTTTTGGGCTTGACTAATTCGATCTTTATATTTTTTACTATCACGAAATTTTAATGGATCACTAGGTGATAATTCAGTGCCAATTTCTTCGCGTGTCTCTTGATCAAGAAAAGTTTCTAGGCGTTTACGTGCGCCAATACGTAAATGATGAGTGCATTTCGGGCATACATTTATATGACGATCTAATTCGGGGCTATATAATACCGCCTGACAAACAGGGCATTTACTCCAAACGCCTTCAGGTACTGTATGTTTACTTTTACCGTCCGTTCTAATACGTGCAGGTAATAATTTTTCAAACCAACTCATGTTCAGTTATTCGTTATTAGTTATAATAAAATTCACTTAGTAACTGATGTTACGCAGACAAGCCCCCCAACCCCCTAAAGGGGGAGTACCATTTCTTGCACAGTCTGGCTCCCCCTTTAGGGGGTTGGGGGGCTTTTATCCTTTATGCGTAACATCACTTAGTAATAATATTACCCTTAATCAATAAAGCAACAGGAAAATGATAGATACCAAAGAACGTTTTATCCCTATTGGAAGACAGGATATTGTAGATAATTTATTAGCGGCTTCTCATTGGAATAATGATGAGCGGCAAAATTTTAATGAATTTTGTAAAATTTTTATTGCCTTATATCATTATAAATTTCATAAATATTCTGAATCCTTAAAACATTGTTATACGCCTTTTAATCCTGATAATGACATTATCGTGCAGGAACATAATGATGAAGATCAAAGGCAAATTCTGCAACAGTTGACTGATGAAACAGTTAAGTTGCTTGATAAAGGTAATTATGAAGTTCTTGATAAACCTGCTTTACAAAAAGCAATGGTTGCTGATTCATATTATGGATTAAATGTTCATGTTGATTTAGATGATTTTGAACAATTGGTTGTATATTATCGTGGTTCCTCGATGATGGAAGAATATAAACGTACTTGGACTAGCTTATTTATTCAGAAAAAGAAAATTGAAATACCTATTTATAAGCGTTTATTTTTATTTTTGAAGTTTAAAACAGAAGATGAACGTGTAAAAGAATTAGTAGCTGAAGGTGAAACAGAAAAAAAGGCTAGAAAGTTAGTACAAAAATCACGACAAAATTTGCCTGAAGAATTTTCTGAAGAACATATTTTTTTAAAATTATTTAAAAATCTTCCTCGTAGCGATTTAGAAATGTTATTTCCTAATCAACAAGTTAGATTAAAAATTTTTGATAAAATCAGATTAGCTTTAACTGGTGGTGGTGGTACCATATTCGGAATAATTAAAATTATTACTGCTGCTGTTATTAACCCAATCACATTGATTGCTTCTGTTATTGGTTTTATTATAATTATTTTCCGTCAAATAATGGATATATTTACTCAGAAGACTAAATATATGGTGACTTTATCACGTAATTTGTATTTCCATACTTTGGATAATAATTTTGGCGTGATTAATAATTTGGTTGATGTGGCTGAAGAAGAGGAGGCTAAAGAGGCAATTTTAGCTTATTATTTTCTTTATACTCAAGCTGATCAGAATCATACTCAGGAAACTCTTGATAGAAAAATTGAAAAATATATCAAAGACAAGTATGAGGTAGATATTGATTTTGAAGTATCAGATGGAATACGTAAATTACATGAAGAAGGCATTTTAACAGAGGAAGATGGTATTTTAAAGGTTGTTGATTTAAAACAAGCTTGTGTTTGTATGGATGCAAAATGGGATCATTTTTTTAATCCGGCTGAAGAAATGTAAACAATTATGATAGATACAAGAGAACGTTTTATTCCTATTGGAAGACAGGATATTGTTGAAGATTTAGTAGCTGCTTCTCATTGGAATGATGAAGAGCGTCAGAATTTTGAAGATTTTTGTGAAATTGTGATTTCATTATATCACCATAAGTTTCATAAATATCTTGAATCCTTAAAGCATTCCTATATGCCTTTTAATCCTGATAATGACATTATTGTGCGAAAACATAATAATGAGAATCAAAAGGAAACTCTGCAACAGTTGACTAATGAAATGTTTAACTTGCTTAATAATGGTAATTATGAAGTTCTTGATAAACCGGCTTTAGAAGTGGCAATGAATGCAGATTCATATTATGGGTTAAATGTTTATGTTGATTTAGATGATTTTGAACAGTTGATTGTATATTATCGCGGTTCTTCTATGATGGAGGAATATACACGTAGTTGGACTAGCTTATTTCTTAAGAAAAATAAAATCGAAATACCTATTTATAAACGATTATTTTTATCATTGAAATTTAAACCAGAGGATGATCGTGTACAAGAATTAGTAGCTGAGGGTGAAACAGAAAAGAAGGCTAGAAAATTAGTAAAAAAATCACGAAAAAATTTGCCTGAAGAGTTTTCTGAAAAACATATTTTTTTAAAATTGTTTAAAAATCTGCCTCGTTCAGATTTAGCAATGTTATTTCCTAATCAACAGGTGCGACTAAAACTATTCGATAAAATAAAATTAGGCATAACTGGTGGCGGTGGTACAATTCTAGGATTGGTTAAATTAGGGGCAGCTTTAATAAATCCGGCGGCATTCATTGGTGCTTTGGCAGGTTTGATTGGAGTTGTTTCTCGTCAAATAATGGGGATGTTTAATCAGCGTAATAAATATATGATGACTTTATCACGTAATTTGTATTTCCATACTTTGGATAATAATTGTGGCGTGATTAATAGTTTGATTGATATGGCTGAAGAAGAGGAAGCTAAAGAAGCAATATTGGCTTATTATTTTCTTTATACTCAAGCTGATAGAAATCATACTCAGGAAAGTCTTGATGAAGAAATTGAAAAATACCTCAAAGACAAGTATGAAGCAGATATTGATTTTGAAGTATCGGATGGAATACGTAAATTACGTGAAGAAGATATTTTGATAGAGCAAGAAGTTGGTGTTTTAAAGGTTGTTGATTTAAAACAAGCCGCTATTATTATTGATGAAAAATGGGATAATTTTTTTACTCCTGCTGAAAAAATCTAAGCGATGAAGCCAAATAAAGCAAAAGCAATAATGCTTACTCTCGTTCCCACGCTCCAGCATGGTAACGCATGTGTTGGCGCTCCAGCGCCGAGTAAAACCAAAAACACTTGACGCTGGAGCGTCTGCTCATGCGTTACCACGCTGGAGCGTGGGAACGAGGGTGAAAGTTTTCAACAACTGTTATTTACCCCCTAATTTTAACATTCTGTAAAACTAACCGCAAGCCCACCTAATGATGTTTCTTTATATTTATCTGACATATCTAAACCAGTCTGTTTCATAGCAGCAATACAATTATCTAATGGCATAAAATGTTTACCAGTTCCTCGCATAGAAAGAGAAGCAGCCGTGTACGCCTTAATCGCACCAAAACCATTTCGCTCAATACAAGGAATCTGTACCAACCCTTTTACCGGATCGCAAGTCATACCTAAATGATGTTCCAGAGCAATTTCTGCTGCATTTTCTACTTGTAAAACAGAACCTCCTCGAACTGCACACAAACCAGCGGCTGCCATAGAAGCAGCAGAACCAACTTCACCTTGACATCCCACTTCAGCTCCAGAAATTGAACTTTTATATTTAATCAATCCACCAATAGCACTAGCTGTAAGCAGAAAATTTCTAACTTGTTCTATTGTTCCCGACTCATGAGTCACAAAATAATACAACACAGCCGGAATCACTCCAGCCGCACCATTAGTAGGCGCAGTTACAACCATATGCCCAGCCGCATTTTCTTCATTCACTGCCATAGCATAGGCACACAACCAATCATTCAGATTAGCATTTTCAGAATTAAGCTGATCATACAAAGTCTTAGCACGTCTCGACACCTCAAGCCCTCCGGGCAAAGTACCTTCAGCTATTAGACCCTTTTCAATACAAATCCGCATACTTTGCCAGATTTTATCCAATCCATCATTCAATTCCTGCTCAGATAAATATTCAAGTTCATTTATTCGCTTCATCTCCGCAATGGATAATCCACTATCAACAGACATTTGCAACATAGAATTTGCCGACTCAAATGAATATGGACAAGAAATATCAGATTCCATCTTCAATGGCGCAACCACTTGACTAATTTCAGCAAGCGTAGTAATAAAACCACCACCAATAGAAAAATAAGTTTCCGACATCAATACTTTTTTAGATTGATCAAGCAATTCTAGGATCATAGCATTAGGATGTTCCGGCAACGGCTCACCGAAATCAAAAATAATATCCTCACTAGGATAAAAGGCAATAGTATGACTATCATCTAAAAAATTATTCTGCCAAATACGCTCAAGCAACAGATCTATATTTTGATCAATCAAACTTTCAGGAGAATAAGCATAAAGTCCCAATGCCACAGCACGATCAGTATTATGACCCTTGCCAGTAAAAGCCAAAGAACCTTTAAGAATACATCGTATAGAACCCCTTAAATTACAGTTATGAATACGATCAATAAAATCCTTTGCAGCAACCATAGGACCCATAGTATGAGAACTTGAAGGACCTACTCCGATTTTAAAAAGCTCTAAAACACTTATAAACATAATATATAAAACCCTATTTATTAAATATACTTACATTAACAAAGCTACGCTTTGGACTCCATTGCTAATATTATAAATCTTCATACGAAGTAACGAAGTAAACCCAGCAGTCAATTCAATCAACTTACCAGAAAAAACAGTATATTGCTCATCTAATTGCATAGCAAAATCCTTAATCTCTCGCATATCGCCCATCATGGCTAATTCATACATTTTTTTTAAGTTTTTAGTAGGTGGTGGTATTAATGTTTCTTTTTCATAAACCCATTCTAAATCTAAATATTCAACTAAAGTATTAAGTACTACCCTTACCAAATTCACTTTTTAGCTTAATTTCACTACCCATCAATTCTACCAATTGACGGCTAATTGCTAAACCTAAACCCGTACCTTCAGCGCGTCTTTGAGTATCGCCAACTTGTTCAAAGGGTTTAAAGATTTTTTCTAACTTTTCATCAGTCATACCAACACCAGTATCTTCTATTTCAAATCTAAAAGATAAAATACCATCTTTTATTAAAAGGGTATATTTTTGATATTCTTAATGTTATTTGCCCTTTATCAGTAAATTTAATCGCATTACCCAATAAATTTAACAAAACTTGGCGCAAACGCTTTTCATCTATTTCAACTCCTAGCGGCAAATCACCAATAGCTTCATAAACAAAACAAACATCTTTTTGCTCAGCACGCATACGCATAATGCCAATAATACTGTCTATAAAACTCTGGCATGTAATGTTTTCAGGATAAAGTTCTAATTTGCCAGCTTCGATTTTTGATAAATCTAAAATGTCATTTAACGGTGTGCGCAATTCATGGCTCATATTAGAAAGGAATTCGCTTTTAGCTTGATTTGCCTTTTTAAGCTTAACTGTTCTTTCAGCAACTTTTTGTTCTAAACTATCGTATATCAATGAATTTTATATAGAAATCGCTAATTGAGCCGATAACATTGTCAAAACTTCTAATCGTTCAGAAGTGAAAAATTATCAGGGCAATCCTTTGCCCAATTTTTTATCTTTTCACTATGTCTATCTAAAATTTCTTTATTCCTAACTTATTTTAATGATTTATGTTTAACGGTGGGCTTGCAATTAATTAAAAATTTGGAATATACATTGCATATTTTATGGTTATTGATTATTCTAAACATTACATATTTCGACTTTGCTTCACAAATTAATATTGTTTTGATAGTTAATCATAATACCCATAAATAAAATTGATTTAAATAGTAAATAGGAAACTATATCATGTTTAAAACCTCAAGTATTGCTTTGATATTTGCAATTAGTTCTATTTCTTTTCAGACTACTGCCATTGCCGGGAACGACGCAACAATAGTACAGGGTGGGGGTGTCAATACAAGTCGCATAAACCAAGATGGTTGGAGAAATCGTGGCACCAATGTGCAGTTTGGTCGTGATAATTATTCTAGAATTAATCAGAGAGGTAGGCATAATAATGCCCAAATCGGACAAGATGGTGCCTACAACAATGCTAGGGTAAACCAAAAAGATCGTAGAATATGCAGAAAAAGATGCAAAAAAAGATACAGAAAAAGATGCAGAAAAAGAAGATAACATAATATCCTAGGATATTAGGGGGAATTATTACATAAATCCCTCAACCAAATTCAAAATCACTTCATCCTCAGAAACCCACTTTAAATTCAAATATTCAACTAAAACATTAAATAATTGTTGTTCTTCAATTGGCTTTGGTAAAAAGGCATTACAACCAGCTTGCAAACTTTTAGCCTTGCATTTTATATTCCTTCACCAAAGTCAGCTTCACTATAAACCTGACAGTAATTAAAAAAAACTTGACATTCTGAAAATTCATATTAAAATATAACGTGTACGTTAAAGTTATATTTTAATATGGTGACTATTATGAATTTCACAGAACAATCTATATCTGCCAATATCCTTATTCATACTAATGATGCACTTGATGAATCAGCGGTTCAACATGTAATTGATAAACTCAATGAATTGAATGGAGTTATAGAAGTAGGTTTTACTCCCAACAAAAATCATCTACTAATGGTGAGTTATACCGCTAATGCCGTAAATGCCTCACAGTTATTGACAACAGTAAAAAAATTAGGTTATAAAGCCCAACTTGTAGGCTTGTAAAAATGTCTATATCATCAAAACAAGAGCAGCCTATTTATAAAATAGGTGAAGTTGCCGAATTATTGAATACAACACCTCGAACATTACGATTTTACGAAGAACAAGGTATGCTAATGCCATTTCGCAGTAATAAAGGAACTCGGATGTATTGCGAAGATGACATAGCACGCTTGCAGGTTATTCAACAGCTAGTATTACTTGATATTCCTTTGCGCACGATTCAAAATCTGGCAACTGCTCGCCCTGAAAGTCATAATGGAGATGAAGCTAGTCATAAAGTTGTTGATCTATTAAACAAGATGAGCTTGGATGTGGAAAAGAAAAAACAGGGATGCGAAGAAACATTGCAACAACTTTCCATTGCTTTACAACTTGTAACACAATGTTTTGGTTGTAGTAACAAACCGACTTTTCAAGGTTGTAAAAATTGTCCTGTAGAAGAACAAACAAATCAATCACGTTTGTTTAACTTAATTTGGGATCAAAATAAAGCAAAAGAATCGACAACATTATAAAAAAAATTTAACTATTTATCGAATGCTAAAAAATGAACCTAATCCAATATCCCCTAGCCGAAAAAATCGGTGAACCCAATTTATTTGTAGGGCGAGAACAAGAATTTGAGTTATTTAACAACTGGATAGCCAACATACCAAAAAGACTATCCAAATCCAAAGTAATTCTAGCTCGCCGAAAAAGTGGAAAAACTGTCTTTGTACAACGCATCTTCAATCAACTTTGGAGTGCTAATGGAGCAGTGATTCCATTTTATTTTGACTTTGCAGAAAGTAAAATTTGGTATCCAGATTTAGCAATAGACTATTATCGTGCTTTTGCTTCACAATATATTTCTTTTATAGAACGAGATAATAAATTAGTTCAGGAACGACTATCATTAAAACAAATTCGAGAATATGGTATAAAAAAATCATATCAACTTTTAGTTGATGATATAGATTCAATGTTATTTGACAAAGAAAATTTGTTATATGACTCTATGTGGAAAACTGCTTGTTCAGCACCACATCGTTTTGCTAATTTTTACTATCAACGATTTTTAGTTATTTTAGATGAATTTCAAAATATTACTCAATATGTTTATCGAGATGAACAATGCAAAGGTGAACCAGATGAAACTCTAGCAGGCAGTTATCATTCTCTATCTGAATCAAAATTGGCACCAATGTTAGTAACTGGCTCCTATGTAGCTTGGTTAATTCAGGTTATTAATAAATACCTAGAAGCTGGGCGACTAAAAATAACGCCCATATATCCTTATCTCACCAAGGAAGCCGGTTTACAAGCAGTTTATAAATATGCAGTTTTTTATAATCAAGCGATCAATAATAAAACAGCTATAGAAATTAATGAATTGTGCATGTATGATCCATTTGTTATTTCTTGTGTGATTCAAAGTGAATATCAGAATAAAGATTTAACTACTCGTAAAGGAGTAATTGATACGGTTAATTATGAATTTTCAGATCGACAATCTGAAATGTCAATGACTTGGAATGAATATTTAGTATTAACCTTAGATCAAGTAAATGATAAAAACGCTAAAAATATATTACTATGGTTATATAAATACCCAAAGCGTTTTTGGAATCCAATTCAGTTAAAGAAAGAAATGAAATTAGCTTTGGATGTAGATGATATTTATCGACAATTAATTATCCTATCCAATGCAGAAATTATACAAAGAGGAACTTCAGACTTTCAATTTAAAGCATTAAAAGATGGTACACTTAATTTAATTATTAAAAATCGTTTTCAAGAACAAATTCTTGGAATTGTACCTGATTTAAAACAAGAATTTTCCGATAAACTAGTTGCAGAAAATAAACGCTTACAAGGCATAGTTAATTATTTATCAGGTAAATTAGCTGAATTTCAATTAGCCACCGCTTTTAGAAGCAAAAAGCGTTTTGCCCTATCTGAGTTTTTTTCAAATGTAACTGATAATACAGTTTTAAACATTGTTGAGGTGAAAGAACGAATTCAATTTCAGCGTCAAGATGGTAAGGTGATGGAAGTTGATATTGCCGCTATTTCAGATTGTGGGCGAATTATATTAGTTGAAGTTAAAAAAACTAAGGTTAAAACTGGTATTAATATTATAAATGACTTTCAAGAAAAAGTTGAAGTTTATCAAGCATTAAATTCAAATCACATAATTATTTCAGCTTTTTTATCTTTGGGTGGTTTTACTGATGAAGCAGTAGAAAAGTGTCAGAAGCTTGGAATTGCAATGGCTGAGGATATGGAATTGTTTTAGTTTAATATCACCGTTATAATAACTACAGGGATGTTATATAAGCAGGGATAAAAGCATTACAAAATCCCTGCTTATATAACATCCCTGTAGTTTTATTTCACATATACTCCTCAACCAAACTCAAAATCACTTCATCCTCAAATCCATTAGCCAGTTCAATCACCTTACGAGCAAATGCACCATATTCCTCATCCAAGTTTTTGGCGAATTCTTTGATTTCTCGCATATCGCCCATCATAGCCAATTCATATAATTTTTCTAAGTCTTCAGCAGATGGCGGTATTAAAGTTTCTTCTACTTTTTCAATTACTTCTTCCTGTTCATAAACCCAATCTAAATTCAAATGCTCAACTAAAACATTAAATAATTGTTGTTCTTCGATTGGTTTTGGCAGAAAAGCATTACAGCCAGCTTGCAAGCTTTTTTGTTTATCAGCTTCAAATACATTGGCTGAAATTGCAATAATTGGCAGTTTATTAAATTTTTCCCTTATAATTTCAACTGCTTCAAAGCCATTCATAACCGGCATTACTAAATCCATAAAAATAACATTAGCTTTATCTGCTAGTTCTACACCTTGTTTACCATCATTAGCTTCAATAACTGTAAAGCCAATATTTTCTAACATTTGTCTTAATATTAAGCGATTTTCTGGATAATCATCTACAATTAATGCAGTTTTTTTATCATCTTTATAAGCACTAATACGCCGCTGTTCAATTTTTTCTTCAATTTCTACTGCTTTTAATGCTAAATCAAAGAAAAAGGTACTACCTTTGCCAAGTTCACTTTTTATTTTAATTTCACTGCCCATCAATTCTACCAATTGACGGCTAATTGCTAATCCTAAACCTGTACCTTCTGCGCGTCGTTGCGTATCACCAACTTGTTCAAATGGTTTGAAGATTTTTTGCAATTCTTCTTCAGTCATACCAACGCCGGTATCTATGACTTCAAATCTAAAAATGCCATTTTGTATTGCTGAGATTCGCAATGTTACTTGCCCTTTATCAGTGAATTTAATTGCATTACCTAATAAATTTAGCAAAACTTGGCGCAATCGTTTTTCATCTGCTTCAATTGCTAATGGTAAATCACCAACAGTTTCATAAACAAAACAAACATCCTTTTGCTCAGCACGCATACGAATAATGCCGATAATACTATCTATAAAATTATGGCATGTAATGTTTTCAGGATAAAGTTCTAATTTGCCAGCTTCAATTTTCGATAAATCTAAAATGTCATTGATTAAAGTTAATAAATGATTGCCGCTATTATAAATAGTGTTTAAACCTGAAATTTGAGTTTCTTCAAGATTTTTGGCTCGTTTCAGAATTTGAGCATAGCCTAAAATGCCATTTAGTGGTGTGCGCAATTCATGGCTCATATTAGATAAAAATTCACTTTTAGCTTGATTGGCTTTGTGAAGTTTAATTGTTCTATCTGCAACTTTTTGTTCTAAATTTTCATATAGCAATGAATTTTCAATAGAAATTGCCAATTGAGCCGATAACATTTTTAAAACTTCTAATCGTTCAGAAGTAAAAGCATCCTCAATAAGCTGATTTTCTAAGTATAAAATACCAGTCAAATTATTTTGATTTAATAGCGGCAGACATAAAATTGATTTTGGAGATTTCTTAACTATATGTTCTTGAGTGCGTATCACATAGTTAATCAAATCTAATGGCAGCTCAGAATCTTCAATTGCTATTGATTGTTCCGAAGATTGAATAAACCATTGATCTTGCTTAGGTAATAATAAAACTCCAGTTTCAGCTCCAGCATTCTCAATCACAATATGCATCATTTTTTTCAGCAAACGGCTAAATACTATTTCTTCTGATAAAGTTTGAGATGCTTTTACGATGCTACTTAAATCTAAAAAAGCAGCTTGTTGATTAGAAGTGGTTAATTTTATTGTGTGTTCAAACTTTGTACGACTTTTACTTGAAAAAAATTGTGAATATTGTTGTTCAAAATGCTTTAGCTTTATTTTTGCTCCCCACTGTTGATATTTATGATGAGCATCACGTAAACAAAGTTTGGCAAATTTATTCAAACCTTTAACTAAATAAAACTTAGCAGCTAATTCATGAGCTAAGGCTTCTTCATTTAGAAACTCATTCTCTTGTGCTAAAGCAATAGCTTGCTCATAAAATTCTCTAGCCTTATCACTATTTAGCACACGAGCAAGCTCAGCTTCAACTAGGTAAAATTTATGTAAAAAATTCATTGGAGCATGATTAGCCCAATTTTTCATTTTCTTCTGATTTTTAGCTACTTTTTTTAAAAAATTTTTTTGTTCTGAAGCTGCAACATTAGAATAATTTGCCAACATACTCAATGAGGAATAAAAATAGAAAATTGGAATTAGATATACTCCAATCGCTGTTTCTAAATATGGTTCAGCCAATTTACTATTTTCAACAGCCTGTGAATATTGATCAAAAACGTAACATAGTTTTAATTTATTGGTATAAATAAAAAAGATTAAATTCTGATCATTTTGTTTTTGAAGTAGCGGCAACATTTTGGTTTCATCAAAAAATTCACCTTGTAACAAACAGGAATTATCAGTTGCTATTAATAAATTTAAAATTGTTTGTTGAGAAATACTATGTCGAATTAAAACATTTTCTTGTTTCATTTCGACTAGTGCTTGCCTATATTTCTCCATTTCCTTCGCAACTTTGCTTAATTCTGCACCTGTAAAATATAAATAATAGACATATGAATTTATAGCATGAGCAGCATATTCTACATCACCAGTTTCTAAACCACTTTTATAAGCATCTCGTAAAGGTACTAAAGTTTCTTTAATATGTTGTTTCCATTGCATTACAAAATTATGAAAAATCATCAAAGCCCTCGCTTTTTGCTCAGGCGCATTCAATCGCTCTAATAATTGCAAAGCAACTGTGCCAAATTGATAAGATTTATCAATCTTTCCCAATAGAGTAGATAAAAAAATTGCATAACTAGAATATGCAAGCACAGATTGATGAGCATTACCATATTTAATCGATAAGCTGATTTGATGACAAATAATTAAAGGTAATAAGCTGGGATAGTTTTGATAAACTGGAGATATAATAATTGACAAAATGCGCATAGCCGCTAATTTATAAGGATTAGTCATAACTGGCAAATTATATAAATCCTCAGTTTGTTTGCCTCTTAAAATCCATTTCATTTTCATTAAACTGAGTAAAATATGAAAGATATTGGCTCGCTTTGGTAACTTTACTTCTAAAAGATTTAAAATTTTTCGTGCAATTTGAATAGCAGTTACAGATTGATTTTGCGAGATAGCGGCTTGAATTTTTAATTCATAAATTTTGACTTTATCCAACAAGCTCTGGGCTTTTTCTAGCACTATAGTTGCTAACTGTTCCATTTGTGCAAAATCACCACAGAAATAAGCAGCTTCAACTGCGCCTATATATAATCCTAAAGTTAAATCATATTGATATTTCCAATTATCATGACAGCTAATTCCAGATTTAAAATATTTTAATGCTGCTGCATAAGCATTTGAAGCTATTGCCTTTTTGCCTGCTATTAAATTTAATTCAGCAATTTTTGCAAGTTCATTATTGGCAATAAGTTGCAAGCAAAGATTAAAGTGCCCAATAATATCAAAGATATTTTCTTCTAATTGCTCTGCGGGTGTTTTTTTAAGCAATAAATGCCCAATTTTTAAATGGATTTTTTGTTTCTGATTGTCATCAATTAAAGCATAAGCCGCTTGTTGCACTCTATCATGGGAAAAAATAAATTCATCATTAAGTTCAATAATTAAACCATTTTGAATTGCTGGTAATAAGCTATCTATAGTGATAATAGGCAAGATATTTACATTAAAACTATTGCCAATAGCTGCTGCTAAAGGTAAAACTTCTTGAGTTTGTTTTGGTAATTTTTTTAATTTGCCTACCATTAAATCCACCACATTATCAGTGATGTTCATTGCTTCAATTTGCTCAATATTCCACTGCCAGCCATGATCAAAATTAAGCAAATTTTCTTGATACAATGTTGTGAGAAATTGATTCACAAAAAATGGATTACCGCCAGTTTTCTTGATTACCAATTCAGTCAAAGCAGTAATATCATTAGTATTTAGGCTATCTGCGATTAATTGATTAATATGCTCAAACTGTAAAGGCTTTAAATGAATTTGACTAAATTTTAAATTGTCAATAGTCATCATCAAAGGATGACTAGCACTAACTTCATTATCTCGATACGCGCCGATTAAATACAAAGCATTAGTTTCTTTGTTTGTCATTAACAGCTCTAATAATTTTAGACTTGCAGAATCAATCCATTGCAAATCATCTAAAAATATTACTAATGGATGAGCGGGTTGACAAAATACTTGTATAAAATTTTGAAACACAAAATTAAAACGGTTTTGAGATTCTATACCTGTTAAAACAGGAACAGGGTTTTGTTTGCCAATAATTAGTTCAATTTCAGGAATAACATCAATAATGATTTGAGCATTTGAATTAAGAGCAGATAATAATTTATTCTTCCATTGTTTTAATTGTAGATCACTTTCAGTTAATAATTGTTGTACTAATTGTTTAAACGCTTCAACAATTGCTTGATAAGGAATATTACGCTGAAATTGATCAAATTTACCTGATATAAAATAACCCTGCTTATTTAATTTATAAAGTTCTTTAACTAAAACCGATTTGCCAATACCAGAATAGCCAGCAATTAACACCATTTGCTTATCGCCTTGACTGGCTTTTTCAAAATCATCAACTAATATCTGAATTTCATGTTCACGACCATATAATTTTTGTGATATTTGAAAACGCTCAGAAACATCAAACTGCGCCAATTCAAAAATTTCTTCTGGATTATTAAGCACAATTTCTAAATCAGCCTTAATACCCCAAGCACTTTGATAACGCTCTTCCGCAGTTTTAGCCATCAATTTCATAATAATTTTAGACAACATCGGCGGCAAATTATTAGGAAACGGCGGTTGTTTAGCTAAATGGCAATGAACTAATTCCATTGCATCATCAGCATCAAAAGGCAATTTTCCAGTAAAAAGCTCATAAAAAGTAACACCTAAAGAATAAAAATCAGAACGATAATCTAAAGCACGATTCATACGCCCAGTTTGCTCAGGCGACATATAAGCCAAAGTACCTTCTAAAACTTCAGGATTTTTTAAACTTAAATGCTGACGAGCGAACAAAGTAGAAATACCAAAATCTATAAATTTAACTACTTTAGTGGAAGGGTTATAAACGATATTATAAGGGTTAATATCTTTATGAATAATATTATGCTGATGAATTCGAGCTAAAATATCAGTGATTTGAATAGCGATAGAAATATCAATGATATGATTTTTTAGAGATTCGCCGCCAAAATCCTCTAAACATATCCTCAAGCTATTTTGATATTTTTCAATATAATAGGCTTTGACAACACCATCCAAATGAGATAAGCGGCTGGTAATGTCATATTCCTGACGATAACGATTTAATTCTTCAGAAGTGGGATAATCTTGTTTAAGAATTTTAAGAATGACTGGTTTATCATCCTCAACACGCTGACTACGATAAACTATAGAATTAGCATTTTCATAAATTTTAGTTAATGATTTGTATTTTGAAAACATAATAATGTAATAATAGTTTTTTGATAATCTATTATTGCATTTTGTATTCCTTCAGTCTTGTAGTCTTAAAATTAATGATATCTTATTTAATAATATTAATTGGTAATTTTTATAATTATCAACTATTATGTCTAATAGTACTTTTTAAGGTTAAAATATAAAAATGTGATTAAAATCAATGAATGGCGCTAAGTTTTAACACTTTTCTATTTTGTAAAATTTTTAATGCAATCTTAGTTTATAACTATTTGATTTTAAAAATATTATTTTTAAGCAAATTTATTGCCATTACAGCTAGTTCTACCACATATTAAGAATGGTTATTATATATTTTAAGTTCTTGAAAATTCTTAATAAAAAATTAAGTGTTGGGGTTGACTGGGTGTTCACCGATGCAGGTGATTGATATCGAAACAAAAAAAATCCGTTTATTCCGTAAATCAGTTGTACTTATATATAGTTAGCACAATGTGCAATTAGTACAACTGATTTACGGAATAAACGGATTTTTTTTTGTGGTTAGCTTACTCTGACTACGTATTCCACGCGCCGGCGCATATCCTTATGTATAAGAATGTGCGCTGGAGCATCAAAGCCATTAACTTAAGAACTGGAGTTCAAAGCGCAGCTTTGTAAATACCTGTAAAAACAAAGCTGCGCTTTGAACTCCTGAATTAAAATTCGCTTAAGTCAATGGCATTGGCGCTGGAGCGTGGGATACGCAGTCAGCGCAAGCTAACGAGGGTAATCTATAACTGTTAGGTTGTATTCATAAAATTATATCAATACTTATCAAACCAAGGAAAAAATAGTTTGTATTTAGTAAAAGAGACTTTCAGCTATACATTGGAGATAAAAAAATCAACCTTTCTCGCTTTTATCACACCTTACGATAATTTCCAACCATTACGACAGCAATTAAAACAGCAACATCCTAAATCAAGACATATTGTCTATGCTTTTAGATACCTCAATGAGCATAATCAAATTGTTGAAGATTTAAGTGATGATGGAGAACCAAAGGGCAGTTCAGCACCGCCTATTTTGAGTGTACTTAGAGGTGAAGATATTATTAATTCAGCTATTTTAGTCGTAAGATACTTTGGCGGTATTCGATTGGGTATCGGTGGGCTAGTACGTGCTTATGGCAATGCCACAAAAGAAGTCATCAAACAGGCTAACTTAATAGAATATATTGCTAAAGAAGTATTTACATTTGAAACAAGCTATCCATTAGTCGGAAAATATGAACACTTTTTAAACGGTATGGGAGTTAGTTTTGACAGGGAATTTTTAGCTAGCAGTGTGCAGTGGAAAGTACTTTTTAGTCAAGAAGAGAAAGAAAAATTTATGGATTTTAGAAGAGTATGAAAAACTAAGGAGTGAAGATGAAAGTAATTTATATATGGTAATGAAAGTATTAAAGTGATAATAACTACAGGGATGTTATATTTTACATATACTCATAATTTATTATTATAAACACTGAAGGGGCGTACTAAAAACATCATTATTTCGCCCCTTAATTGCTCATATATAATTTACATAATTTCTAGGGCGTTGCCCTAGGCTATATTAATGTCGCCCCTTCAGGGCTTTAGATGTGCGCCAGCTAGAAAAAAAATCCCTGCTTATATAACATCCTTGTAGTTTTATTTATATTCCTCAGCCAAAGCCAAAATAGCTTCATCCTCAAACCCACCAGCCAATTCAATCAACTTCTTAGCAAAAACAACATATTCCTCATCCAAGTTTTTGGCGAATTCTTTGATTTCCCGCATATCACCCATCATAGCCAATTCATATAATTTTTCTAAGTCTTCAGCAGATGGCGGTATCAAAGTTTCTTCTACTTTTTCAATTACTTCTTCCTGTTCATAAACCCAATCTAAATTCAAATGTTCAACTAAAGTATTAAATAATTGTTGTTCTTCGATTGGTTTTGGCAGAAAGGCATTACAACCAGCTTGCAAACTTTTTTGTTTATCAGCTTCAAATACATTGGCTGAAATTGCAATAATTGGCAGTTTATTAAATTTTTCCCTTATAATTTCAACTGCTTCAAAGCCATTCATAACCGGCATTACTAAATCCATAAAAATAACATTAGCTTTATCTGCTAGTTCTACACCTTGTTTACCATCATTAGCTTCAATAACTGTAAAGCCAATATTTTCTAACATTTGTCTTAATATTAAGCGATTTTCTGGATAATCATCTACAATTAATGCAGTTTTTTTATCATCTTTATAAGCACTAATACGCCGCTGTTCAATTTTTTCTTCAATTTCTACTGCTTTTAATGCTAAATCAAAGAAAAAGGTACTACCTTTGCCAAGTTCACTTTTTATTTTAATTTCACTACCCATCAATTCTACCAATTGACGACTAATCGCTAAACCTAAACCTGTACCTTCAGCGCGTCGTTGCGTATCACCAACTTGTTCAAATGGTTTAAAGATTTTTTGCAAATCTTCATCAGTCATACCAACGCCGGTATCTTCTACTTCAAATCTAAAAATGCCATTTTGTATTGCTGATATTCGCAATGTTACTTGCCCTTTATCAGTAAATTTAATTGCATTACCTAATAAATTTAGCAAAACTTGGCGCAATCGTTTTTCATCTATTTCAACCCCTTGCGGCAAATCACCAAGGCTTTCATAAGCAAAACAAACATCCTTTTGCTCTGCACGCATACGCATAATGCCAGTAATACTGTCTATAAAACTCTGGCATGTAATGTTTTCAGGATAAAGTTCTAATTTGCCAGCTTCAATTTTCGATAAATCTAAAATGTCATTGATTAAAGTTAATAAATGATTGCCGCTATTATAAATAGTGTTTAAACCTGAAATTTGAGTTTCTTCAAGATTTTTGGCTCGTTTCAGAATTTGAGCATAGCCTAAAATGCCATTTAGTGGTGTGCGCAATTCATGGCTCATATTAGATAAAAATTCACTTTTAGCTTGATTGGCTTTGTGAAGTTTAATTGTTCTATCTGCAACTTTTTGTTCTAAATTTTCATATAGCAATGAATTTTCAATAGAAATTGCCAATTGAGCCGATAACATTTTTAAAACTTCTAATCGTTCAGAAGTAAAAGCATCCTCAATAAGCTGATTTTCTAAGTATAAAATACCAGTCAAATTATTTTGATTTAATAGCGGCAGACATAAAATTGATTTTGGAGATTTCTTAACTATATGTTCTTGAGTGCGTATCACATAGTTAATCAAATCTAATGGCAGCTCAGAATCTTCAATTGCTATTGATTGTTCCGAAGATTGAATAAACCATTGATCTTGCTTAGGTAATAATAAAACTCCAGTTTCAGCTCCAGCATTCTCAATCACAATATGCATCATTTTTTTCAGCAAACGGCTAAATACTATTTCTTCTGATAAAGTTTGAGATGCTTTTACGATGCTACTTAAATCTAAAAAAGCAGCTTGTTGATTAGAAGTGGTTAATTTTATTGTGTGTTCAAACTTTGTACGACTTTTACTTGAAAAAAATTGTGAATATTGTTGTTCAAAATGCTTTAGCTTTATTTTTGCTCCCCACTGTTGATATTTATGATGAGCATCACGTAAACAAAGTTTGGCAAATTTATTCAAACCTTTAACTAAATAAAACTTAGCAGCTAATTCATGAGCTAAGGCTTCTTCATTTAGAAACTCATTCTCTTGTGCTAAAGCAATAGCTTGCTCATAAAATTCTCTAGCCTTATCACTATTTAGCACACGAGCAAGTTCAGCTTCAACTAGGTAAAATTTATGTAAATAATTCATTGGAGCATGATTAGCCCAATTTTTCATTTTCTTTTGATTCTTAGTTATTTTTTTTAAAAATTGTTTTTGTTCTGATGCTGTAACATTAGAATAATTTGCCAACATCGTTAATGAAGAATAGAAATAGAAAATTGGAATTAGATATACTCCGGGTGCTGATTCTAAATATGGTTCAAGCAATTTACTGTTTTCAAGAGCTTGTGAATATTCATTAAATAAATAAGATAACATTAATTTGTTTATATAAACAAATAGTATTAAATTATAATTTTTTTGTTTCTGAAACAACGGCAGCATTTTAGTTTCATCAAAAATTTCACCTTTTAATAGACAAACATTCTCAGTTGTTACTAATAAATTTAAAGCTGTTTGTTGACAAATATAATGTCGAACTAAAATTCGTTGTTGTTTCATTTCAATTATTGCTTGCCTAGATTTCTCCATCTCCTTCGCGACTTTGCTTAATTCTGCTCCAGTGAAATATAAATAATAGCTATATCCACTTATAGAATGAGCAGCATATTCTATATCACCAATTTCTAAGCCGGTTTTATAAGCTTCTTGTAAAGGTTTTAAAGTTTCTTGAATATTTTGTTTCCAAGGCGTTACAAAATTATTCAGTAACATCAAAACTTTAGTTTTTTGTTCGGGCGCATTGAATCGTTCTAATAATCGTAAAGCAAGTGTGCCAAATTGATAACCCTTCTCAATCTTTCCAAATAAACTACAGAGAAAAAAAGCATAAAGAGTATATGCAATTACAGATTCGTGAGCATTACCGTATTTAATCGATAAATTGATTTTGTGAAAAATAATTAAAGGTAATAAATTAGGAAAATGTTGATAAGCTGAAGTAAAAATATTTGACAAAATACGTATAGCTGCTAATTTATAAGGATTAGTCATAACTGGCAAATTATATAAATCCTCAATTTGTTTGCCCCTTAAAATCCATTTCATTTTCATTAAACTAAATAAAATATGAAACTTATTTACTTGCTTTGGTAATTTTATTCCTAAATGATTTAAAATTTCTCGTGCGATTTGAATAGCGACTAATAATTGATTTTGCGAGATAGCAGCTTGAATTCTTAATTCATAAATTTTGATTTTATCCAACAAGCTATGGGCTTTTTCTAAAACTACAGTTGCTAACTGTTCCATTTGCGCAAAATCACCACAGAAATAAGCAGCTTCAACTACATTTGTATATAATGCTAAAGTTAAATCATATTGAGATTTCCAACTATCATGATTTAAACAACTAATTCCAAATTTAAAATACTGCAATGCTGCCGCATAAGCATTTGAAGCTATCGCCTTTTTGCCTGCTATTAAATTTAATTCAGCAATTTTTTCAATTTCATTATCGACAATAAGTTGCAAGCAAAGATTAAAGTGCCCAATAATCTCAAAGATATTTTCTTCTAATTGTTCTGCTGGTGTATTTCGCAGTAATAAACGCCCAATATTTAAATGTATATTTTGTTTTTTATTATCATCAATTAAAGCATAAGCAGCTTGTTGCACTCTATCATGAGAAAAAACAAATTTATCATTAACTTTATTAATTAAACTATTTTGAATAGCTGGTAATAAGCTATCTATAGTCATAATAGGCAAGAGATTTAAATCAAAACTATTGCCTATAGCGGCTGCTATAGATAATACTTTTTGAGTATCTTTTGGCAATTTTTTTAATTTACCAATCATCAAATCCACCACATTATCAGTGATGTTCATAGCCTCAATTTGCTTAATATTCCACTTCCAACCATGATCAAAATTAAGCAAATTTTCTTGATACAAAGTATTCAGAAATTGATTAATAAAAAATGGATTACCGCCTGTTTTATTTATCACCAACTCAGTCAAAGCAGTAACATTATTAGTATTTAGGCTATCTGCGATTAACTGATTAATATGTTGAAACTGCAAAGGCTTTAAATGAATTTGACTAAATTTTAAATTGTCAACAGTCATCATCAAAGGATGACTTGCACTAACTTCATTATCTCGATACGCGCCAATTAAAAACAAAGCATTAGTTTCTTTGTTTGTCATTAACAGCTCTAATAATTTTAGACTTGCAGAATCAATCCATTGCAAATCATCTAAAAATATTACTAATGGATGAGCGGGTTGACAAAATACTTGTATAAAATTTTGAAACACAAAATTAAAACGGTTTTGAGATTCTATACCTGTTAAAACAGGAACAGGGTTTTGTTTGCCAATAATTAGTTCAATTTCAGGAATAACATCAATAATGATTTGAGCATTTGAATTAAGAGCAGATAATAATTTATTCTTCCATTGTTTTAATTGTAGATCACTTTCAGTTAATAATTGTTGTACTAATTGTTTAAACGCTTCAACAATTGCTTGATAAGGAATATTACGCTGAAATTGATCAAATTTACCTGATATAAAATAACCCTGCTTATTTAATTTATAAAGTTCTTTAACTAAAACCGATTTACCAATACCAGAATAACCAGCAATTAACATCATTTGCTTATTGCCTTGACTGGCTTTTTCAAAATCATCAACTAATATCTGAATTTCATGTTCACGACCATATAATTTTTGTGATATTTGAAAGCGTTCAGAAACATCAAGTTGCCCTAATTCAAATATTTCCTTTGGATTATTAAGAACTTGTTCCAAATCAGCCTTAATACCCCAAGCACTTTGATAACGTTCTTCCGCAGTTTTAGCCATCAATTTCATAATAATTTTAGACAACATCAGCGGCAAATCATGAGGAAAAACTGGCTGTTTAGCCAAATGACAATGAACTATTTCCATAGCATCATCAGCTTCAAAAGGCAATTTTCCAGTAAAAAGCTGATAAAAAGTAACGCCTAAAGAATAAAAATCAGAACGATAATCCAAAGCACGATTCATACGCCCAGTTTGTTCAGGTGACATATAAGCCAAAGTACCCTCTAAAACTTCAGGATTTTTCAAACTTAAATGCTGACGAGCGAATAAAGTAGAAATACCAAAATCTATAAATTTAACTACTTTAGTGGAAGGATTATAAACAATATTAGCAGGGTTAATATCTTTATGGATAATATTATATTGATGAATTTGAGCTAAAATTTCAGTGATTTGAATAGCGATTGGAATATCAATGGTATGGAGTGATTCACCACCAAAATCCTCTAAACAAATCATCAAACTATTTTGATATTTTTCGAGATGATAGACATTAACAACACCATTCAAATCAGATAAGCGGCGAGTAATATCATATTCTTGACGATAACGTGTTAATTCATCAGGAGTGGGATAATCTTGCTTAAGAATTTTAAGAATAACTGGTTTATCATCTTCAATACGCTGGCTACGATAAACTATAGAATTAGCACTTTCATAAATTTTAGTTAATGATTTGTATTTTGAAAACATAATTATTTAATAATAGTTTTTGATAATGTATTATTGCATTTTATATTCCTGCAATCAGTGTAGGGTGTATAAGTTGTAATTTTTTCGTATCCATCATAAAATATTCACAACTTTTTATGATTGATTAAAAAAATGCGTATCACATCAAAACAACTAGAAGCAATTAAACACACTATTCATAATCTTGATCCACAAGCATTAATTTATTTATTTGGTTCACGAGTTGATGATAATAAAAAAGGTGGAGATATTGATTTATTAGTATTATCGCAACAATTAGATTTTAGAAAACAAAGAAAAATAAAAATTAAACTTTATGAACTGATTGGAGAACAAAAAATTGATTTAATTATCGCTAAAGAAACTTCTAAACCTTTTATTCAATTAGCTCTGGAAAAAGCAATATTATTATGAGTTCAATCAGAATTTCTTTATTAAAATCAGAATTAGAATTAATGAATAAAGCAACCGAATATTTACAATATTCTTATAACAATTGTCAAGTAATTGAAAGAAAAGAAAATTATACAGATGAAGAATTAGAACATTTTGAATCACTAACAGGGCGATTTGCCCGTTTAAGTGACTTATTGATTCAAAAAATATTTAGATTGATAGATCAACTCGATTTAGAAGATAAAGGTACAGTAAGAGATCGTATTAACAGAGCCGAAAAAAAAGAATTAATATCTAGTGCGGAAGAATTCGTGGATATTCGTGAATTAAGAAATAATATTGCACATGAATATGATCCAACAGCGATCATTTCAGTATTTATTGATGTACAAGATTATTGCCCATTACTTTTTAATTCTGTAGAACGTGTGCATAAGCATTGTGAAAAATATTTTTAGCTATAGTTTTTCAGATAAAGATTTTGAGTACAGCTAATTAGCTGTACTTATTTTACATATACTCCTCAACCAAATTCAAAATCAATTCATCCTCAAATCCATTAGCCAATTCAACCACCTTATTCGCAAAAACACCATACTCATCATCCAATTGCATAGCAAATTCCTTAATTTCTCGCATATCGCCCATCATAGCTAATTCATACAATTTTTCTAAATCTTCAGCAGATGGCGGTATCAAAGTTTCATCTTCAGCTTTAATGATTTGTTCTTCTTCATAAATCCAATCTAAATTCATATGCTCAACTAAAGCATTAAATAATTGTTGTTCTTCGATTGGTTTTGGTAAAAAAGCATTACAGCCAGCTTGCAAACTTTTTTGTTTATCGGCTTCAAATACGCTGGCTGAAATTGCAATAATTGGAACTTCTTTAAAATCTTTTCTTATAATTTCAACCGCTTCAAAGCCATTCATTACTGGCATCATTAAATCCATAAAAATTATATTAGCTTTATCTGCTAGTTCTACACCTTGTTTACCATCATTAGCTTCAATAACTGTAAAGCCAATATTTTCTAACATTTGTCTTAAAATTAAGCGATTTTCTGGATAATCATCTACAATTAATGCAGTTTTTTTATCATCTTTATAAGCACTAATACGACGCTGTTCAATTTTTTCTGCAACTTCTACTACTTTTAATGCTAAATCAAACCAAAAACTACTACCTTTACCAAGTTCACTTTTTATTTTAATCTCACTACCCATCAATTCTACCAATTGACGGCTAATTGCCAAACCCAAACCTGTACCTTCAGCGCGTTTTTGTGTATCGCCAACTTGTTCAAAGGGTTTAAAGATTTTTTCTAATTCTTCATCAGTCATACCAACGCCGGTATCTACTACTTCAAATCTGAAAACGCCATTTTGTATTGCTGATATTCTTAATGTTACTTGCCCTTTATCAGTAAATTTAATCGCATTACCTAATAAATTCAGTAAAACTTGGCGTAAACGCTTTTCATCTATTTCAACTCCTAGTGGCAAATCACCAATAGCTTCATAAACAAAACAAACATCCTTTTGCTCAGCACGCATACGCATAATGCCAATAATGCTATCTATAAAACTTTGGCATGTAATGTTTTCAGGATAAAATTCTAATTTACCAGCTTCGATTTTCGATAAATCTAAAATGTCATTGATTAAAGTTAATAAATGATTGCCGCTATTATAAATAGTATTTAAACCAGAAACTTGAATATCTTCCATATTTTTTGCTCGTTTTAGAATTTGAGCATAGCCTAAAATGCCATTTAGCGGAGTGCGCAATTCATGGCTCATATTAGAAAGAAATTCACTTTTAGCCTCATTAGCTTTTTTCAGCTTAACTGTTCTATCAGCAACTTTTTGTTCTAAATTTTCATATAACAATGAATTTTCAATAGAAATTGCTAACTGAGCTGATAGCATTTTTAAAACTTCTAATCGTTCAGCAGTAAATGCAGCCTCAATTAACTTATTTTCTAAGTATAAAATACCAGTTAATTTATTTTGATTTAATAGCGGCAAACATAAAATTGATTTTGGAGCTTGCTTAACAACATATTCTTTAGTGCGTATTACATAATGAATTAAATCTAATGGCAGCTCAGAATCTTCAATTGGTATTGATTGTTCTGAAGTTTGAATAAACCATTGATCTGGTTTAGGTAATAACAAAAATCCCGTTTCAGCACCAGCATTCTCAATCACAATATGCATCATTTTTTTCAGCAAACGGCTAAATACTATTTCTTCTGATAAAGTTTGAGACGCTTTCATTACACTATTTAAATCCAATGCCTTGGATGAAGTAGTGTTAGTAAATGAAGTTGATAAAGCTTGTTGAGTTGAATGAGAATATTGTACGAAATATTGTGGATAGTTTTGTTCTAACTGAGTTAGTTTAGCAGTTGCGCCCCATTTTTTATAATGATAATGTGCCTCAATGATATAAGTTTGAACCAGTTTTTCCATCCCATGTGCAGCATAAAATTCAGCTAACAATTCATAAGCCAAAGCCTCTTCATGTAAATATTCATTTGCTCTTGCACCAGCAATAGCTTTTTCATATAACTGAACTGCTTTCCAATCTTCTCCTAATACACGCGCTTTTTCTGCTTCAACTAAATCATATTTATGTTGACAATTTTCAGGCGCGTAATCTGCCCAAGGTTTTAATATTTTTTGATTTTTATCAACTATTTTCAAGTGATTAGAAGCATCGCAGTTTGATAATAAACTAAGAGAATAAAATAAATTATGCACTGGTAAAAAGTGCATTCCAGCTACGCCATCTATATATTTTTCTGTTAAAACTGCGTTTTCATAAGCTGCTTTTTTATCTCGAAAAATAAAAGCAGTAATAGTTTTGCCTTGATAGCCACAAAAACATAAAGAAAATTGTTCTTCTTTAATAAATCTTGGTATTAGTTCATCATAATCAAATACACATTCATCTTTGCCTTGCAAATCCAATACAGATTGATAATAAGGTGCTAGATAATAACGATGAAAATTTTGTTTATACTTCTCAACTGTAATCAGACTTTGAACATATTTTTCATTCAGTTTCTGAATATTAGAACCACTTAAAAATTGATAAATATCAGGTTCGATAATTCCATAGCAACCATATTCAAGATCGCCTGTATCTAAACCTTGTTGAAAAACCTTATAAAAAGGAATCAAAGTTTCACGTACAGGTTTTCGCCAGTGCATTACGGTAGCATAAAATAAGGTATAAACTCGTGCTTTAAATGGTTTTAAATTCAATTTATCAATCAGCTCAACGCCCATTTTGCCAAATCTATAACCTCTATCAATATCCCCTTGCCCAGATAAAAAGCCACCATAAAATACATAAGCCACTGCTGAGTAATCACAATTACCATATTGATAAGATAATTTAGTCATGCTAATACAAATTTGCTCAAAAGCGGTTGGATTATTTGCCCATGCTGGAGTCAAAATTGTATTTAATACTTGCATTGTCGCTAATTTTACAGGGTCTTTCATCAAGGGCAAATCAATCAAAGCTTCAATATCTATATAGTCTAAATTTTCACTATATAGATTTTTACCTAACGACTTTACAATCTCCAAGCCTAATTGCAAAGCCTCACCTTGTTGACTTAAAGCAATCAAATATTGCATTTTGACATCATAAGCAGCTAACTTATCAAGAGTATTATGGGCATTTTCTAGTACAATATTAATGTACTTATCCATATCCTGAAAAGCACCAATTAAAAAAGTCACCTGTGATAAAGTAGAAAATATATTAAGCGTCAAATCATACTGTTGATTCCAAGGATTTTCACCTAACAGCAAAGTAGCATTTTGTAAAAATTCATATGCAGGATTATAAGCATTTGATTCTTTAGCTTTTTCACTAGCAGTTAAATTTAATTTGGCGATTTTAACTTTTTCTTCCTCATCAGTAATAAGCGTCAAACCCTTATTAAACTGATAAACCAAATCAAATATTTTTTCCTGTTGTGGAGTCAACAATAAACGCCCAATTTTTAAATGCACACTTTTTTTATGATTTTCATCAATTAAAGCATAAGCTGCTTGTTGCACTCTATCATGTAAAAAACTAAAATTATGAATAGCAAAAGAGGAATTTCTAATATCATTTCCATTAACTTCTAACTCAGAAGTTGGCACCACAAAACCATCAATTAAAATTGGCATTAAATCTTGAAAAGTCTCATCCATTGACTTTTCATAGATTATAGAAAGGGTGTTTAAATCGAAATGGTTGCCCACACAAGCCGCTAAACGTAATACATGTTGTGCTGATTCAGGCAATTTTTTCAATTTGTTAATCATCAAATCCACCACATTATCAGTGATGTTCATTGCTTCAATTTGCTCAATATTCCATTTCCAACAGCAGCCCCCTAACCCCCTAAAGGGGGAAACTTCCTCATTGCTAATTTGTATAGCTCCCCCTTTAGGGGGTTGGGGGGCTTTAAAATTAAGCAAATGTTCTTGATACAATGTGGTGAGAAATTGATTAACAAAAAATGGATTACCACCAGTTTTTTCCATCACCAACTTAGTCAAGGATGTAACTTCAGTTGTATCTAAACTATCAGCAATTAATTGATTAACATGCTCAAATTCTAAGGGCTTTAAAGTAATTTGATTGATTTTTACATCTTGCTGGCGCAATTTATCAAGAGTAATCATTAAAGGATGAGTAGCACTAACTTCATTATCTCGATAAGCACCGATTAAAAACAAGCCACTACTTTCTTTATCAGTCATTATGACTTCTAATAAAGTTAAAGTTGCAGAATCTACCCATTGCAAATCATCCAAAAATATAACTAAAGGAGAAAATACTCGAATAAAATTCTGAAACACCAAATTAAAACGATTTAAAGATTGCGCACCATCAAGTGCTGGCACAGCTGGTTGTTCTCCAATAATAGCTTCTACATCAGGAATAACCTCACTAATAACCTGCCCATTTGGTCCAAGAGCCGCTAATAATTTTTGTTTCCATTGTTCTAATTGCGCATCAGTTTCCATCAATAATTGCTTAATCAAATCACTAAAAGTGCTAACAAAGGCACTATAAGGAATATTTCGCTTA
Organism: Candidatus Marithrix sp.; assembly: GCA_016744775.1. Lineage (GTDB taxonomy): Bacteria > Pseudomonadota > Gammaproteobacteria > Beggiatoales > Beggiatoaceae > Marithrix. The sequence continues at coordinate 71,132 of JADGDS010000006.1, read as the reverse complement.
AATTGATCAAATTTACCTGATATAAAATAACCCTGCTTATTTAATTTATAAAGTTCCCTCACTAACAGCGATTTACCAATACCAGAATAACCAGCAATTAACATCATTTGCTTACCGCCTTGACTGACTTTTTCAAAGCTATCAACTAATATTTTAATTTCATTTTCACGACCATATAATTTTTGTGAGATTTGAAAACGTTCAGAAACATCAAACCGCCCTAATTCAAATATTTCCTTTGGATTATTAAGAACTTGTTCCAAATCAGCCTTAATACCCCAAGCACTTTGATAACGCTCTTCTGCCGTTTTAGCCATCAATTTCATAATAATTTTAGACAACATCAGCGGCAAATCATGAGGAAAAACTGGCTGTTTAGCCAAATGACAATGAACTATTTCCATAGCGTCATCAGACTCAAAAGGCAATCGCCCAGTAAAAAGCTGATAAAAAGTAACGCCCAAAGAATAAAAATCGCTTCGATAATCCAAAGCCCGATTCATACGCCCAGTTTGTTCAGGCGACATATAAGCCAAAGTACCTTCTAAAACTTCAGGTTTTTTTAAAGCAAAATGTTGACGAGGCAATTGAGTAGAAATACCAAAATCGATAATTTTCAGTGTTTTAGTGGAAGGATTATAAACAATATTAGAAGGGTTAATATCTTTATGGATAATATTATGTTGATGAATTTGGGCTAAAATTTCAGTTATTTGAATAGCGATTGGAATATCAATGGCATGGAGTGATTCACCACCAAAATCTTCTAAACACATAATCAAACTATTTTGATATTTTTCAATATAATAGGCATTAATAACACCATTCAAATGAGATAAGAGGCGAGTAATGTCATATTCTTGACGATAACGTGTTAATTCATCTGGAGTAGGATAATCCTCTTTAAGAATTTTAAGGATGACTGGTTTATCATCCTTAATTCTTTTACCGCGATAGACTATAGAATTAGTACTATCATAAATCTTAGTTAATGAATGGTATTTGGAATACATTATTATTTAATTATTTAATTTGCTTAATTCATAAAAAAATTAGCTGACACTGACTTCTATTTGGTAATTTCCCCCTTTAGGGGGTTAGGGGGCTTTATTAAATATACTCTTCAACCAAACTCAAAATCACTTCATCCTCAAACCCACCAGCCAATTCAATCAACTTCCGAGCAAAAACACCATACTCATCATCCAATTGCATAGCAAAATCCTTAATTTCTCGCATATCACCCATCATAGCCAATTCATATAATTTTTCTAAGTCTTCAGCAGATGGTGGTATCAAAGTTTCTTCTACTTTTTCAATTACTTCTTCCTGTTCATAAACCCAATCTAAATTCAAATGTTCAACTAGAGCATTAAATAATTGTTGTTCTTCGATTGGTTTTGGTAAAAAAGCATTACAGCCAGCTTGCAAACTTTTTTGTTTATCGGCTTCAAATACATTTGCTGAAATTGCAATAATTGGAAGCTCCTTAAAATCTTTCCTTATAATTTCAACAGCTTCAAAACCATTCATTACTGGCATTACTAAATCCATAAAAATAACATTAGCTTTATCTGCTTGCTCTACACCTTGTTTACCATTATTAGCTTCAATAATTGTAAAGCCAATATTTTCTAACATTTGTCTTAAAATTAAGCGATTTTCTGGATAATCATCTACAATTAATGCAGTTTTTTTCTCGTCTTTATAAGAAATAATACGACGCTGTTCAATTTTTTCTGCAACTTCTACTACTTTTAATGCCAAATCAAAGTAAAAACTACTACCCTTGCCAAGTTCACTTTTTAACTTAATTTCGCTACCCATCAATTCTACCAATTGACGACTAATTGCCAAACCTAAACCTGTACCTTCAGCGCGTTTTTGTGTCTCGCCAACTTGTTCAAATGGCTTAAAGATTTTTTCTAATTCCTCATCAGTCATGCCAACGCCAGTATCTGATACCTCAAATCTGAAAATTTCATTTTGTTGAGAAACTTTCAGTGTTACTTGCCCTTGATCAGTAAATTTAATAGCATTACCCAATAAATTTAACAAAACTTGGCGCAAACGCTTTTCATCAATTTCAATTCCTAGCGGCAAATCACCAAAGCTTTCATAAACAAAACAAACATCCTTTTGCTCAGCACGCATACGCATAATGCCAGTAATACTGTCTATAAAACTAGCAAAGTTAATATTTTCAGGATACAGTTCTAATTTACGCGCTTCGATTTTGGATAAATCTAAAATGTCATTTATCAAAGTTAATAAATGATTGCCACTATTATAAATAGTATTTAAACCAGAAACTTGAGTATCTTCCAAATTTCTAGCTCGTTTCAAAATTTGAGCATAACCTAAAATACCATTTAGCGGAGTGCGCAATTCATGGCTCATATTAGAAAGAAATTCACTTTTAGCCTCATTCGCTTGTTTAAGCTTAACTGTTCTATCGGCAACTTTTTGTTCTAAATTTTCATATAGCAATGAATTTTCAACAGAAATTGCTAACTGAGCTGATAACATTTTTAAAACTTCTAATCGTTCAGAAGTAAAAGCATCCTCTATCAGCTGGTTTTCTAAATATAAAATTCCAGTCAAATTATTTTGATTTAATAGCGGCAAACATAAAATTGATTTTGGAGATTGCTTAACTATATATTCTTGAGTGCGTATCACATAGTTAATCAAATCTAATGGCAGCTCAGAATCTTCAATTGCTATTGATTGTTCTGAAGATTGAATAAACCATTGATCTTGCTTAGGTAATAACAAAAATCCTGTTTCAGCACCAGCATTCTCAATCACAATATGCATCATTTTTTTCAGCAAACGGCTAAATACAATTTCTTCTGATAGCGTTTGAGACGCTTTCATGATACTACTTAAATCTAATAAACTATTGGCATTTTTATTAGTTGTACTCTTTAATATAGTGATATTATTTTGAGCTGGAACTTTTGTGATGATAAATTCTGGATATTTTTGTTCTAAATGCTTTACTTTAGCCATTGCTCCCCATTTTTGATAAGCATAATGCGCCTCACGTAAGCAAACTTGAGCAAACATATTTTGTTTTTTACAGAGATAAAATTTACCAGCTAATTCTAAGGCTAAAGCTTCTTCGTTGATATATTCATATTTTTTTGCTAGAGCAATAGCTTGATCATAATATTGTCTTGCTTCCTTATCATTACCTAGCACGCGGGCACGCTCAGCTTCAACTAGGTAAAATTTATGCAAAAAATTCATTGGAGCATGATCTGCAAATTTATGCAGTTTTTTCTGGTTAGCAGCTACTTTTTTTAATAAGTGTTTTGATTTAGTAGCTAATATTGCTAATGAAGAATAAAAATAGAAAATAGGAATTAAGAATAAACCTGTTGCGACATTTAAATCTTTTTCTGCCAAGTTACTATATTCTAATGCTTGTGAATTATGTTCAAATAAATAATTAAGTATTAATTTATTTAAGTTAAATCTAAATAAAAGATTAGTATTCTTTTCTGTTATCATTACAGGCAACATTTTTTCTTCATTAAATATTTCTCCATTTAAAACACAGGGATTATCAATAGATGTTTGCTTTAAATTTAAAATAGCTTGAAAATAAATACTTTGCCGCATTAAAATACTTTGCTGTTTTAATTGTTTAAATATCTGCCTATATTTAAATAACTCTCGCTCAACCTGATTTAACTCGATTCCCAGATAAAAAATCATAAAAGAATAAGTATTAGCACAATGACAGGAATATTCAAATTCACCAACTTCTAAACCACTTTGACAAGCTTCCAGTAACGGCTTTAATATTTCTTTGCCATGTCTTTTTCTATATTTAATAAAGCCATTAAATACCATCAGCGTTTTTACTTTTGGTGCTGATGATTTTGCTAATATATTTAAACTCAGTTTGCCAAATTGATAACCTTGATCAATTTTGCCAAGCAAACACAGAATATGCCCATAACTTGAATAAATAAAACTGGAATGATTAGAATTACCATGTTTGATAGTTAAATAAAATGCTTTAAATATAAGTATAGGCGCTAAATTTGGAATTGTATAATATACGGCAGAACTAAGTCGAATCATAATACTGATTCTTGCTAACTGCATTGGTTCAGTCATAGCAGGTAAATGATAAAAGTCATCAATTCGTTTTCCAGCTAAAGCTATTTTAACTTTAAGATATTCTCGTAAAATATGTAATTTAGTTGGTTGTTTTGGAAAGTTTATTCCTAATTGTTTTAGATATTCTAATCCTATATTAATAGCTGTTGCCATATTATTTTGCGATATATGAGCCTGAATTTTTATTTCATATATAGGTAAAACATCTAGTAAATTTACAGAATTTTCTAGCACTATTTCAGCTAAATGTTCCATTTGTTCAAAATCACCACTTAAATAAGCGGTTTCAACTGCGCCTATATATAATGTTAAAGTCAAATCATATTCTAGTTTCCAATAACTAAAACAATTAAGCCCATTTTGAAAATAATTATATGCTGCCTTATAAGCACTTGATGCTTTGGCTTTTTTAGCTGCAATAAGATTTAATCTAGCTATTGCATGTTTTTCCGCCTGATTTTTTATCAATGCAAAACTGATATTAAAATGTTCGACAATATCAAATATCTTAGTTTCAAAAACATGACTTCTTTTCAATAATAAACGCCCAATTTTTAAATGCACTTTTTGTTTATTATTATCATCAATTAAGGCATAAGCAGCTTGCTGAATACGATCATGAGTAAAACTGAATGTCTCATTTTTTAAAATTAAACCTTGCTGAAGAGCAGGTAATAATTCAGGCAAGCAATCTAGTTTTTCAGATATTATAGATAAGGTTTTTAAATCAAATTTATTACCAATACAAGCGGCTAAACGTAAAATTTTTTGAGTCTTTTTTGGCAATTTTTTTAATTTGCCAATCATTAAATCTATTACATTATCAGTTAGATTTTGCGCTTCAATTTGAGCTATATTCCATTGCCATTCACGAGTAAAATATAGTAAATTTTCTTCATATAAGGTTTTTAGAAATTCATTAACAAAAAAAGGATTTCCTTCTGTTTTGCTAATTATTAAATCGGTTAAAGGCTTCACCTGTTGTGGATTTTTATGTACAGTATCAGCAATTAATTGATTTAAGTCTTTAAATTCTAAAGGCTTTAAGTTAATATGATTAGCCGTAAAATTTAGACTAATTTCATTATCCCGATAAGCACCAATTAAAAACAAAGCCTTACTTTCTTTATTTGTCATTAGCAGCTCTAATAATTTTAGACTGGCAGAATCAATCCATTGCAAATCATCTAAAAATATTACTAATGGATGCTGAATTTGACAAAAGACTTGTATAAAGTTTTGAAAAACTAAATTAAAACGATTTTGAGATTCTATACCACCTAAGATAGCTAATGCTGTTTGTTTGCCAATAATTAATTCAATTTCAGGAATAACATCAATAATGATTTGAGCATTTGGATTAAGAGCAGTTAATAACTTATCTTTCCATTGTTTTAATTGTGCATCACTTTCGCTTAATAACTGTTGTACTAATTGTTTAAAAGCTTCAATAATTGCTTGATAAGGAATATTACGCTGCAATTGATCAAATTTACCTGAGATAAAATATCCCCGTTTTTGTGTCAGAGATTTATAAAGTTCCTTAACTAAAACCGATTTACCAACACCTGAATAGCCAGCAATTAACATAATTTGCTTATCGCCTTGACTAACTTTTTCAAAGCCATCAACTAATATTTTAATTTCATTTTCACGACCATATAATTTTTCTGGTATTTGAAAACGTTCAGAAACATCAAAACGCCCCAATTCAAAAAAATCCTTTGGATTATTAAGCACAATTTCCAAATCAGCCTTAATACCCCAAGCACTTTGATAACGTTCCTCCGCAGCTTTAGCCATCAATTTCATAATAATTTTAGACAACATCAGCGGCAAATCATCAGGCATTTGTGGCTGCTTAGCCAAATGACAATGAACTATTTCCATAGCATCATCAGACTCAAAAGGCAATCGCCCAGTAAAAAGCTGATAAAAAGTAACACCCAAAGAATAAAAATCGGAACGATAATCCAAAGCGCGATTCATACGCCCAGTTTGTTCAGGCGATATATAAGCCAAAGTACCCTCTAAAACTTCAGGATTTTTTAAGCTTAAATGTTGACGAGGCGATAGAGTAGAAATACCAAAATCTATAAATTTTAGTATTTTAGTTGAAGGATTATAAACTATATTAGAAGGATTAATATCCTTATGAATAATATTATTTTGATGAATTTGGGCTAAAATATCAGTGATTTTAATAGCAATTGGAATATCAATAAAATCAAGTGATTTACCGCCAAAATCTTCTAAACACATAATCAAATTATTTTGATATTTTTCAAGATCATAAACATTAACAACACCAGAATAATCAGACAAGTGGCGCGTGATGTCATATTCTTGACGATAACGTGTTAATTCTTCAGGAGTTGGATAATCTTCTTTAAGAAGCTTGATAATAATTGGCTTATCATCCTCAATCCTTTTACCACGATAGACTATAGAATTAATACTTTCATAAATTTTGGTTAATGAATGGTATTTGGAATACATAATAATGTAATAGTAGTTATTGAAAATATATTATTGCATTTTGTATTCCTCAAATGATAACTGAAATTAGCCCATGGATTATTTTTTGCAACCAAGATGGAATAACATAATAACAATATCAAAACAAGCTTGATAAAGGAAAATATTACATGCAAAAAATGATCACTGCTAAAAAAGGTTTATTTATAATGATTGTTTTTGTTCTATTGACTACAACAACTTATAGAAATAACCTTTTTGCAGCGGCTTTTCAATTAATTCCACAAAGTACTAAAGGCGCTGGTAATGCTTATGCAGGTGAAGCAGCGCGTGCTGAAGATGCATCCACAGTGTTTTTTAATCCAGCAGGAATGACATTGCTTTCTGGAGATCAAACTAAAATAGGATTAAATATCATTCTGCCAAAAATTTATTTTAAAGGTGTAGGAACTTTTAATGCTGATCATCCTAGCATACAAGCTGCTAAACTCTCAGATATTGCTTATGATCAAGGTAGTGGTAATTATGATGCAAAAATCAATGGTGGTATTTTAGCTAATATTGCTTATGTACATGATTACAGTAAAAATTTGAAATTTGGAATAAGTTTTAATACTCCTTTTGGCATGGGAATTAAATATAATGAACGGTGGGCAGGTCGTTATGCTACCACGGAATCTAAACTAATAACATTTAACATCAATCCTTCTATTGGCTATCGGCTTAACCGACAGCTATCGGTGGGCGGCGGTTTTAATTTTATGTATGCCACCGCAGAGATGAGCAATGCAATTGATTATAATTTAATTTATAAGCTTGTTGGTTCTCAAAACAGCAAATTACCCAATTTTTCTCTAATACCCGGTCAATACTCAGGTGATGGCATTACCAAACTTAAAGGTGAGGATTGGGGATTTGGATATAATTTGGGATTGTTATGGGAACTAAGTAAAGGCACACGTATTGGTCTCAGCTATCGTTCAAAAATATCACTGGGCTTGAACGGAAATATGAGTTTTACTCAACCTAGTGATTCTCGATCCCAACAAGCGATGAAAATTTTACAGGATACTGCTGGTTTGTTTAAAGATGGTAGCGCACAAACAAATCTAACTTTGCCAGATACTCTTGCTCTCAATTTATATCACAATCTGAGTCTCAAATGGACAATATTGGGAAGTATTAACTGGACTAAATGGGATCGAGTAAAAGATTTGATAGTTAAATTTGATGATGCAACGCAAGCAGATGTTATTACCAGTTTGAATTATGAAAATTCTACCTTTTTCGCGCTAGGTTTAAGTTATAAATACAATCCACAGTTGACTTTAAGAACAGGTATTGCTTATGATCAATCGCCGATAAGCAATGCAGAAACTCGTTCTCCTAGTGTGCCTGATGATGATTATCTTGTTGTTGCATTTGGTGCAAGTTATACAGCTAACAAACATCTTAGTTTTGATATAGGCTATACTCATACCTTTGCTGATGACAGAAATATAAACAGTAGCGAAAGTTACAATGCCGGAACATATCCCAGCGGCTATCATCGTTTGAATGGCAAATATACTGTTAATACAGATATTTTAAGCCTACAGTGTAATTGGAAATTTTAATAGTAGGGGCGAACCTATGTGTTTGCCCCTACTTTTTCACATATACTCTTCAACCAAACTCAAAATCACTTCATCCTCAAATCCATTAGCCAATTCAACCACCTTATTCGCAAAAACAGCATATTCCTCATCCAATTGATTAGCAAAATCCTTAATTTCTCGCATATCACCCATCATTGCAAGTTCATACAATTTTTCTAATTCTTCAGCAGGTGGTGGTATTAATGTTTCATCTTCAGCTTCAATGATTTGTTCTTGTTCATAAACCCAATCTAAATCTAAATATTCACTTAGGCTATTAAATAATTGTTGTTCTTCGATTGGTTTTGGTAAAAAGGCATTACAACCAGCTTGTAAACTTTTTTGTTTATCAGCTTCAAATACATTGGCTGAAATTGCAATAATTGGCAGTTTATTAAATTTTTTCCTTATAATTTCAACCGCTTCAAATCCATTCATAACCGGCATTACTAAATCCATAAAAATAACATTAGCTTTATCTGCTAGTTCTACACCTTGTTTACCATCATTAGCTTCAATAACTTTAAAGCCAATATTTTCTAACATTTGTCTTAAAATTAGGCGATTATCTGGATAATCATCTACAATTAATGCAGTTTTTTTCTTGTCTTTATAAGAAATAATACGACGCTGTTCAATTTTTTCTTCAACTGCTACTACTTTTAATGCTAAATCAAAGTAAAAGGTACTACCTTTGCCAAGTTCACTTTTTAGCTTAATTTCACTATCCATCAATTCTACCAATTGACGACTAATTGCTAAACCCAAACCCGTACCTTCAGCGCGTTTTTGAGTATCACCAACTTGTTCAAATGGCTTAAAGATTTTTTGCAAATCTTCATCAGTCATACCAACACCGGTATCTTCTACTTCAAATCTAAAAATGCCATTTTGTATTGCTGATATTCGCAATGTTACTTGCCCTTTATCAGTAAATTTAATTGCATTACCTAATAAATTTAGCAAAACTTGGCGCAATCGTTTTTCATCTATTTCAACCCCTTGCGGCAAATCACCAATAGCTTCATAAACAAAACAAACATCCTTTTGCTCAGCACGCATACGCATAATACCAGTAATACTGTCTATAAAACTCTGGCATGTAATATTTTCAGGATAAAGTTCTAATTTACCTGCTTCAATTTTGGATAAATCTAAAATGTCATTGATTAAAGTTAATAAATGATTGCCGCTATTATAAATAGTCTTTAAACCAGAAACTTGAGTATCTTCCAGATTTTTTGCTCGTTTTAGGATTTGAGCATAACCTAAAATGCCATTTAGCGGAGTGCGCAATTCATGGCTCATATTAGAAAGAAATTCACTTTTAGCCTCATTAGCTTTTTTCAGCTTAACTGTTCTATCAGCAACTTTTTGTTCTAAATTTTCATATGACAATGAATTTTCAATAGAAATTGCCAACTGAGCTGATAACATTTTTAAAACTTCTAATCGTTCAGCAGTAAATGCAGCCTCGATTAACTGATTTTCTAAATATAAAATGGCAGTTAATTTATTTTGATTTAATAGCGGCAAACATAAAATTGATTTTGGAGCTTGTTTAACAATATGCTCTTGAGTGCGTATCACATAATTAATCAAATCTAATGGCAGTTCAGAATCTTCAATTGCTATTGATTGTTCCGAAGATTGAATAAACCATTGATCTTGTTTCGGTAATAATAAAAACCCTTTTTCTGCACCAGCATTCTCAATCACAATATGCATCATTTTTTTCAGCAAACGGCTAAATACAATTTCTTCTGATAAAGTTTGAGACGCTTTCATGATACTACTTAAATCTAAAAAAGCAGCTTGTTGACTAGAAGTGGTTAATTTAATCGAATGTTGAATTTTTTTATGACTTTTACTAGAAAAATATTGTGAATATTGTTGTTCAAAATGCTTAACTTTTGCTTTTGCACCCCATTGCTGATATTTATGATGAGCATCACGCAAACAAAGTTTTGCAAATTTTTCTAAACCTTTAGACAAATAAAACTTAGCAGCTAATTCATGAGCTAAGGCTTCTTCACTTAAAAAATCATTCTCTTGTGCAAAAGCAATAGCTTGATCATAAAATTCTCTAGCATCCTTATAATTACCTAACACACGGGCACGCTCAGCTTCAACTAAATAATATTTATGTAAAAAATTCATTGGAGCATGATTAGCCCAATTTTTCATTTTTTTCTGATTTTTAGCTACTTTTTTTAAAAATTGCTTTTGCTCTGATGCTGTCACATTAGAATAATTTGCCAGCATACTCAATGAAGAATAGAAATAAAAAATTGGAATTATATATATTCCGGGAGTTGTTACTAAATATGGTTCAGCTAATTTACTGTTTTGAACAGCTTGTGAATATTGACCAAAAAAGTAAGATAATTTTAATTTATTAACATAAACAAAAAAGATTAGATTATAATGATTCTGTTGCTTGAGCAGTGGCAGCATTTTAGTTTCATCAAAAATTTCACCTTTTAACATGCAGGGATTATTAGTTGTTATTAACAAATTTAAAATAGTTTGTTGATAAATATTATGTCGAATCAAAATATGTTTTTGCTTCATTTCAATTAATGCTTGCCTATATTTCTCCATCTCTTCTACAACTTTGCTTAATTCTGCACCTGTAAAATATAAATAATAGACATATGAATTTATAGCATGAGCAGCATATTCTAAATCACCAGTTTCTAAACCACTTTTATAAGCATCTTGTAAAGGCACTAAGGTTTCTTTAATATGTTGTTGCCATTGTATTACAAAATTATGAAATATCATCAAAGCCTTAGCTTGTTGCTCAGGTGCATTCAATCGTTCTAATAATTGCAAAGCAAGTGTGCCAAATTGATAACCCTTATCAATTTTTCCAAATAAGCTACATAGAAAAAAAGCATAAATAGAATATGCAAACACTGATTGGTGAGCATTACCGTATTTAACTGATAAACTGATTTGATGAAAAATAATTAAAGGTAACAAGTTGGGATAGTTTTGATAAACTGGAGACACAATAATTGACAAAATACGCATAGCCGCTAATTTATAAGGATTAGTCATAACTGGCAAATTATATAAATCCTCAACTTGTTTTCCTCTTAAAATCCATTTAACTTTCATTAAGCCTAATAACAGATGGAAAGTATTTGTTTGCTTCTGTAATTTTACTCCTAAATTATTTAAAATTTCTCGTGCCATTTGAATAGCGGCTAAAAATTTATTTTGTGATATAGCGGCTAGAATTTTTAACTCATAAATTGTTACTTTATCCAACAAAGTACGCGCTTTTTCTAACACTACAGTTGCTAACTGTTCCATTTGTGCAAAATCACCACAGAAATAAGCAGCTTCAACTGCGCCTATATATAAACCTAAAGTTAAATCATATTCAGATTTCCAACTATTATGACAACTAATTCCAGATTTTAAATATTTCAATGCCGCTGCATAAGCATTTGAAGATATAGCTTTTTTGCCTGCTCTTAAATTTAATTCAGCAATTTTTGCAAGTTCATTATCGGCAATAAGTTGCAAGCAAAGATTAAAGTGCCCAATAATATCAAAGATATTTTCTTCTAATTGCTCTGCGGGTGTCTTTTTAAGCAATAAATTCCCAAGTTTTAAATGGATTTTTTGTTTCTGATTGTCATCAATTAAAGCATAAGCCGCTTGTTGCACTCTATCATGAGAAAAAACAAATTTATCATTAAGTTCATTAATTAAACCATCTTGAATAGCTGGTAATAAAGCATCTATAGTGATAATAGGCAAGATATTTAAATCAAAACTATTGCCGATAGCGGCAGCTAAAGGTAAAACTTCTTGAGTCTTTTTTGGCAATTTTTTTAATTTGCCAATCATCAAATCCACTACATTATCAGTGATGTTCATAGCCTCAATTTGCTCAATATTCCACTTCCAGCCATGATCAAAATTAAGCAAATTTTCTTGATACAAAGTATTAAGAAATTGATTAACAAAAAATGGATTACCGCCAGTTTTCTTTATCACCAACTCAGTCAAAGAAATAACATCACTAGTGTTCAAGCTATCTGCAATCAACTGATTAATATGTTCAAACTGCAAAGGCTTTAAATTGATTTGACTAAATCTTAAATTGTCAACAGTCATCATTAAAGGATGACTAGCACTAACTTCATTATCTCGATACGCACCAATTAAAAACAAAGCATTAGTGTCTTTATTTGTCATTAATAGTTCTAATAATTGAAGACTTGCTGAATCAATCCACTGCAAATCATCTAAAAATATTACTAATGGATGAGCTGGTTGACAAAAGACTTGTATAAAATTTTGAAACACAAAATTAAAACGGTTTTGAGATTCTATACCTGTTAAAACAGCAACAGCGTTTTGTTTACCAATAATTAGTTCAATTTCAGGAATAACATCAATAATTATTTGAGCATTTGAACTAAGAGCAGATAATAATTTATCTTTCCACTGTTTTAATTTGGCATCAGTTTCGGTTAATAACTGTTGCACTAATTGTCTAAAAGCTTCAATAACTGCTTGATAAGGAATATCACGCTGAAATTGATCAAACTTACCTGAGATAAAATAACCATGCTTTTTTAATTTATAAAGTTCTTTAACTAAAACCGATTTACCAATACCAGAATAGCCAGCAATTAACACCATTTGCTTATTGCCTTGACTGACTTTGTCAAAGCCATCAACTAATATTTTAATTTCATTGTCACGACCATATAATTTTTGTGAGATTTGAAAACGCTCAGAAACATCAAACCGCCCCAATTCAAAAAAATATTTAGGATTATTAAGAACTTGTTCTAAATCAGCCTTAATACCCCAAGCACTTTGATAACGCTCCTCAGCAGTTTTAGCCATCAATTTCATAATAATTTTAGACAACATCGGCGGCAAATCATTAGGAAACGGTGGTTGCTTAGCCAAATGACAATGAACTAATTCCATTGCATCATCAACATCAAAGGGTAATTGCCCAGTAAACAGTTCATAAAAAGTCACACCTAAAGAATAAAAATCAGAACGATAATCTAAAGCGCGATTCATACGCCCAGTTTGTTCAGGCGACATATAAGCCAAAGTTCCTTCTAAAACTTCAGGATTTTTTAAACTTAAATGCTGACGAGCTAATAAAGTAGAAATACCAAAATCAATAACTTTCAGTATTTTAGTGGAAGGGTTATAAACAATATTAGAAGGGTTAATATCTTTATGGATAATATTATGCTGATGAATTTGAGCTAAAATCTCAGTGATTTGAATAGCCATATGAATATCAATGGCATGATTTTTAAGAGATTCACCGCCAAAATCTTCTAAACACATCATCAAAGTGTTTTGATATTTTTCAATATAATAAGCATTGACAACACCATTCAAATGAGACAAGCGGCGAATGATGTCATATTCTTGGCGATAACGATTTAATTCATCAGAAGTAGGGTAATCCTCTTTAAGGATTTTAAGGATGACTGGTTTATCATCCTTAATTCTTTTACCGCGATAGACTATAGAATTTACACTTTCATAAATTTTGGTTAATGATTTGTATTTGGAATACATAATTATTTAATAATAGTTATTGAAAATCTATTATTGCATTTTGTATTCCTTAATCAAAGCCCCCCAAACCGCCCAGAACTCTCTAAAACCTCAATATCATACCCATCAGGATCTTTTATAAAAAAGAATTTGGCAAATGAGTTAAAACTAACAATTTTTTGAGGATTAAATCCTAAATCACTTAATCGTTTATGTTCGTTTTCAATATCATCAACAACAAAAGCTAAATGCCCATATCCAGAACCGTGAGTGTACGGTTCTTTTTGATCATTATTATAGGTTAATTCCAGTTCAACATCATTTTCACTGTTTCCCAAATAAATCAGACTGAAACCATCAAAATCACATCGTTCCACTATTTGAAGATTAAATGCTTTCTTATAAAACTCAATCGATAAATCAGGCTTAAATACCCGTATCATTGAATGAATTATTTTTGCCATTTATTCACCAAAACGCTTATTTAAATATGTAATAATATCAGCAGATTCATACATCCAAATTACCTGCCCTTTTTCCTCAATCCGTAAACAAGGAACCTTAATTTCACCACCTTCAGCGAACAATTCCTGCCTATATTTAGGATCATTTTGAGCATCACGCAACTCAATATTAATATTAAGACGATGTATTGCGCGACGAGTGCGAATACAAAAAGGGCAAGCATAAAATTGATATAAACTGAAACCTTCAATCTCTTTATCAACTAATTTTTGTGCAGCCTCCGTTCTAATAATTTTCTTAGGTTTTATAATAAAATTAATAAAAACAATAATTCTACCTAAACCTTCACGAACAGCTTTTAACATAATTTTTTTCATTTTTTCCTTCCACCTATTTGATCTATAGGTATATTTACACTAGAGTTTGTTGTTACAACAGACTGCTTTCCTAAAGCATATCCATATATAACTTCATAAGTTACAGGTAATAATTCATCTTTTAAGCGATATTGCTCATAAGCCGCTATCATTGCTTGAAACTTATCTTTTCCCATTAAACCGCGTTGTCTATCAGAATTAATATTATGTGCGCCAATATTCTTTAATTCCATCATCAATGCTTTTACTTCTTGATATTGCCATTGCAACCTATCAACATCCATCACTGGATTTTTCAAACCAGCTTGTAACAAGCTATCACCATAATGGTGCATATCAATAAAATTATTAACATGAACCGCATCATCCACCTTAGCCCAACTAGCACGTAACTCTTTTAAAGTATCTGGACCAAAACTAGAAAATAATAAAGCTCCATCAGGCTTTAAAACTCGCGCAAATTCCTGAATAACACTATTTATATCTTCACACCATTGCAACATTAAATTTGATACTAAAACATCAATACTATTATCGGCAATGGGTAATTGTGCAGCATCGGCACAAATAAAGTGCTGTTTAGAATGTTTAGCCGCCTCTGTTAGCATATTAGTTGAAATATCAATAGCATAAACATTAGCAGTTTTATATTCTTGACTTAAAGCTCTGCTTAATCTACCAGTTCCAGTTCCAACTTCTAAAATATGCTCAGGTTGCAGTTTTAACCATTGAAGACGTTCTAATAAGTTATCTCCTATATTTTTTTGTATAGTTGCCCACTGATCATAAGTAATAGCAGCGCGATCAAATGATTCTGCCACTTTTTGTTTATCTATCATTTCATATAACGCTCTTGTACTAAGGCATCAATACGAGCCTCTAAGGGTGGATGGCTCATAAATAAGATTTGTATAATTCCCATAGCTTTACTACTATTAATACCAAAAGCGGCTAATTGTTCAGGTAATGCGCCGCTATGTGCCATTTGTAATCGTTCTAAAGCCGCAATCATTTTATTTCTGCCTACTAATTTTGCTGAACCAGCGTCTGCATGAAATTCACGTCGTCGTGAAAACCACATAACAATAATATTAGCCAATCCACCTAATACCACTTGCGCTATCATTATACTTGCATAATAACCAATACCGCCGCCACGTTGATTTTTAAAGACAACACGATCAATTATTTGACCAACAATTCGTGCAAATACAATCACAAAAGTATTTAAAACCCCTTGTATCAGAGATAATCTAATCATATCACCATTGGCTACATGGCTTATTTCATGTGCTAATACGCCTTCAATTTCTGCTTGATCCATATTTTCAAGTAAGCCGGTGCTGACTGCTACTAAGGCATCATTACGATTGATACCAGTGGCAAAAGCATTTATATCTGGTGAATCATAAATCGCGATTTCAGGCTTAGCAATTCCAGCACCTATAGCAAGAGAATCTATAGTATCCACTAACCATCTTTCAGCGTCATTATTTGGATATTCAATTACTTGCGCTCCTACACTTCTTTTAGCCATTGATTTAGACATAGCCAAGGAAATAAAGGAACCAACCATACCAATAATCAATGCTAAAATCAGAAAAAACTGCATATTGGGCACATTAAAGACTTGCAAACTAACACTAAGTATCAATAAAACAGCAAAATTTGTAATTAAAAATAAACTAATGGTTTTGATCATAAAAAGATATATAATAATAACAGTTTGTAAAATCAAACTATTATGCCATAAATCAACCCTTGAGAGTATAAATTAACCATGAATTATTTTGCCCACGATAGCGCGATTATTGATGATGGAGCCAAAATTGGAGACGATACCAGTATTTGGCATTGGGTACATATTTGTGCTGGTGCCATAATTGGAAAACAATGTTCATTAGGACAAAATGTTTTTATTGCTAATAAGGTCATAATTGCTAATAATGTCAAAATTCAAAATAACGTCTCAGTTTATGATAATGTCATTATAGAAGATGATGTTTTTTGTGGACCCAGCATGGTATTTACCAATGTCTATAACCCCCGTTCAGCAGTATCACGTAAAGATGAATATAAAACTACACTGATTAAACGCGGAGCTACTTTAGGCGCAAATTGTACCATAGTATGTGGTAATACCATTGGTAAATATGCTTTTATTGGAGCAGGTAGTGTAGTAACACACGATGTTGCAGATTTTGCCTTAATGGTTGGAGTGCCAGCGCGTCAAATAGGCTGGATGAGTTCATATGGTGAACGTTTAGACTTACCTCTAACTGCCGAACAAACAGCAGAGGCAATTTGTCCGCATACAAATGAAATTTATAGACTGGAAAATGGGCTTGTTAGCCTAATTTGCCATCAACCCTAGGTTGCATGAACATGGGAAAATATATAATTGTAAATATCAAAAAAGAAATTATCCAAAGCCCCTGTGATAGTCCAATCCAAACCATATAATTCTGTATATCTAATAATGGCATAACTACTCTAATTATGGCACTGAATAGCAAAATTCCAAGAGCATAACTTATAGCTTTAGGAACTTTGCTAATGTCTCTGCCGGTATGACCAAGTGTAACCCGAGACATCATGCTCATAGTTACTACACCAACTCCACCAACAGCAAAAGCATGGATTGCGATAAATTTAGACACTCCAACAGCAAACAATAAAAATCCAAAACAGATAAACCAGAATGACAAATATAAACTCCATAACAGACTTTTCTTCCATATTCCTGATGTATGCCAACCTATTAGCCTGATAGCATTCATCACAAATAAAGCCAAAGCCAAGTAAGATGAAAGTACTTGGTTTCTCAAAAACAGTTCAGATATAAAAAAAGCAAGAAAAAGCAATAAAATGGATATATCAAGCCACTTAGAATTAAATAATTTAACTTGATAACCAACACCATTCTGAATAAAGAGAGGTAAAATTCTTCTACCCATGGTTAAAATTAAAGCAATGATCAAATATAAACCACCATAAATTCCCCAAAAAACCCCATTATCAACAATATTTAATGCACCAAGATAAAATAAAATATTAAACATCATGAGCAATATCAGCTTAGACAAAATAGCAAGCTGCTTCCATTGCTTTACTTTTATAATCGGATAACTAACAGCAAAAACTAAGAAAACTAAAAACAGAACATCAAAAATTCCAGCAATAAATAAATAGGATGTCCCAAATAGAAATAATAATCGTGCCGCTGCCCATAAACTAAAAAGCAATATCAACGGCTTAGCATAAATGGTTTGAACACCAGTCCAATTTTTAACCGCCGTCAATAAAAATCCAGCAATAACTGCTATACTATAACCATAAATCATTTCATGGCTATGCCACTGAAAGACAGAAATTTCCTCTAAAGTCAAAGGCAATTGAAAATGAAAAATTGCTGACCACATAAAAATCGATATTATCGAAAAAATGCCAGCTGCC
Organism: Candidatus Marithrix sp.; assembly: GCA_016744775.1. Taxonomy (GTDB): domain Bacteria; phylum Pseudomonadota; class Gammaproteobacteria; order Beggiatoales; family Beggiatoaceae; genus Marithrix. The sequence continues at coordinate 53,023 of JADGDS010000006.1, read as the reverse complement.
AGAAAAAAAATTCTAAAACCTAAATTAAATAAAGCCATCTATAACTCTTAATGAATAAAAAACCTCGTGTAGTTTAGCACTTTTTAGCTGCCAGGTTTTGCTTATTAGCTAGGATTATGATAAAATTAAAGTTTTATCTTTTGGCAATAGGAATTTAAATAATGAAGTTATTACCCAAGCAGATACAACATTTAAAACAATATGTTGGTTTTCCGGTTGGTTTTGATCAAGGCTCATCTTATACTGCTCTAGCATATGCAGAATTAGATGATAAAGGTACTTTAAATGTAAAGGTTATTAACAAACCATCTCATGTTGCCTATGGTGTTAGCCCGGTTGAAATGCTTTTAGGTGAAGAAGTTTCAGAAGATTCTGAAGTAACAGTTTTTCCTGATGATGAACGAGAAAATACCTTTACAGTGGGTCGTGAATCATTCGCAAATGAGAATACTATTGGTAGTGAGCGTATTGCACGCATTAGACCTGCTATTTTCCAACATTTTGCTGCTCATCTAGCTCCTTTTAGTAACAAAGAGGTTTTTGTTACACAAAGTCTGCCAACCAATTTGTATTATCAACGCAATGCCAAAGATGGAACAAAAGGTCAAAACTCTTCATTAATCAATGCAGCTCAGGATGCCATTATAGCACCAACACAGATTGTTATTAAAGATAGCATGTCTAGTAAAAAAATCACTCCAGCTAAAATCAAGCATAGCAAGGGTTTTGGAACTAATGATGGCAAAACCCAAATCTTTGGAATGATAACTATTTCCGAAGCAACTGCTCATGTTTGGAATCGAATATTATGGACTTCTGGATTTGATGGTCAAGCTATTGTAAAAGGGGTTTTAATGCCAAAAACGGATTATTTGGTTTTAGATATTGGTGGTAATACTACCGATTACAGTGTTTTTAGACTTTCTAAAGGTGATATTCAGTATGATTTAGACCATACCGACGCAGAAGATAAACATGGATTGTTTTTGGTACTGAAACATTTACGGGTAATGTTATCGGCGGCTTGCGGTGAAAATGAACAGCTTAAAAATATTCAAATCTCTGATTCTCAAGTTGAATTTGTTCTTGAAAATGGCTTTCTAGTGATTCAAGGTTATAAAATTGATTGCACCCAATTCATCAAACGAGCATATGCTCTAACAGCGCGAGAAATTTATACTTTTGTCAATACTAAGTGTCCCAATTCTGTTGGTGGAGTCTTATGCGCAGGTGGTGGCAGTGTGGCGTTGAAAGATTATATTGAGGGAAAACATCCTCATGTTACACCTCCTTGGTTCAGTAGTATTGAATTTTTGGATAGACCAGATGTTTCTACTGCTATAGGTTGTTGGAAACATTCTGCATTTAGGGTTTTAAGCATTGCGCGAAAATATCTTAATTTGCCTTCTCTGACTTTGATTGACTTGTATCGTGCTTTGCAGGATAAATAAAATTTATGAAAAAAGAAAGAAAGAAACCTTCATATATACAATTAAAAGTAACTGTCAGTGAAACTACACCTACTGGTCTAGTGGTATTAGATGCTTTACTGTCTGATGATTCTAAATTTTTAAAACAGTATGGGCTTGGTCCAAAAGTTAGTAGAGCTAATAGACTTTTGTGGTTGGCATATTTGGGAATAACTCAAGCTAATAATTCAAATAGTGTCAGCCCAATAATCCCTGAAGCGGTTGATGATTTAGCTATCTCGGAGCTACAAATGACTAAAGTAGATGAAAAGGAGGATGAAGAAGATTCTTTAGATGAGAATGCTTTAATGGGTGGTTTTATTTAGTAATGATTGCGGGAATCAAATCCCGCCTCCGTCAAAAATCTATTTATTATTTTTTTCAGCTTCTAATATAGCTAAACGTTGTGCCAATCGACGTACTTTACTTTCTAAATCAGATTGATGTAGATCAATAGTAATAACTTTTATTAAAATAAATCCCATACCTAAAATAAAAATTAAAGTAGGTGGATAATGTACTCCTAAATGAGTTGCCAACCAATCAACAACTGTAGGAAATATACCTAACAATACAATAGATATTGCAACAACTAACCACCATATTGCATGACGAGAATGCAATAAATCACGGCGAATTAACCATAAAATAATACCTGCTATGAAAAAACCTAAAAAGCTAGAAGTCAGTTGATATGACATTATTTGAATAATTTAAAATGAGCTAAACATAAAATACTGGTATATAACATATAGCGACTAACCGCCCACCAAGAACTAAAAATACGCGAATGTCCATTAATTCTAGGCGATATAAAAATTGGTGTTTCGACTATACGTAATTTAGCTCTATGTAATAATAATAAGACACCTAAATCTTGATAATCTAATAAACTTGCTGCTTTTGAACTTAATAATTCAATCGCTTTATGATTATAAGCGCGTAAACCAGAAGTTAAATCCTCTAAATTAATACCTGATAATTTTCTAAAGAAAGACCATGCTAGATGTCTGGATGGGCTTCCACGCTCAATATATGAACCAATAACTACATCAGATTGTTTATCTTCAAATTTCTCTAATAAAGTTGGAATAGAATCAACCTTATGTTGACCATCGGCATCCATAGTAATTGCTATTTTAAACCCATATTGTTCTGCATAACGCAAACCGGTTTGTACCGCACCCCATGCACCTAATGAAAAAGTCATAGGCAAGACAATAGCACCAGCATTTAGTGCTACTATTGCCGTATCATCATTACTGCCATCATCAATCACAACAACAGTAATGGGAAAAAGTTCTTTAATTTCAGAAACAATTTGACCAATGGTATTGACTTCATTTTTAGCCGGAATCAATACCACCACATCCTTAAAATTTAGCACTTTTACTATAATTAATGTGATCCGGCGCAACTGCACCGCCAGACATTATAAAAGTCATAGCCTCATCCAAACTCCAATTTGTTGAAATTACTTTATCCAAAGGTATAATTTCTAAATAACCAGAAGTTGGATTAGGCGTAGTAGGAACATAAACAGCGGCTAATTTTTCTCCGGTATCTTGATCAGTTAAAACCTGTGTCAACAAACCAACAGTTTTCATTGGTGCAGAAGGAAATTCAATTAACACTACTCGTTGCGCATCTTTAGGCTTCTGCTGTAATGTTACCACCAGTTTTTTGATTGAGCCATAAATTACTTTCACACCGGGTAGCTTATTAACTAAATAATCAAATGCTTCTATTATACGTTTACCAATCACAAAGGTTGCAATCAAACCCAGTAGATATAAAGCAACTAAAGTAAATAATACCCCGATAATAGATAAAAACCAAGGATTAGTAACCCAATCAGCAAGAGAAGGAAAAATATCAGCCAATATTCTAATAGCCGGCGTACCAATTTCAGACAATACATTAAACAGAAACTGAAAAATTATCCAAGTCACTAAAATTGGTATAACTGTAAAAAAACCCGTTATCATATAACGAGAGATAGAATATTTATTAGATTCCATAATCAATTAACTCAATTTATTCTTCAACAACTCATTAAGCTGCGCTGGATTGGCTTTACCCTTAGAAATCTTCATTACTTGCCCTACAAAAAAGCCAAATAATTTTTCCTTACCAGCACGATATTGTTCTAACTGTTTAGGATTATTGGCAATAACATCATCAATCAATTTTTCAATTGCGCCACTATCAGTTACTTGCTTCAAACCTTTTTGTTCAATAATCTTGTCAGCGTCACCTTCACCTGCCCACATTGCCTCAAAAACAGTTTTAGCAATTTTGCCTGAAATGGTATTATCACTAATTCGATGCAACATAGCAGCAAATTGTGGCGCACTCACTTTAGATTCAGTGATGTCTAAATTTTCTTTATTCAATAAAGCCGATAAGTCACCCATCACCCAATTAACACATAATTTAGCATCACTTCCAGATAACTTAACAGTTTCTTCAAAAAACCCAGCTAATTCACGGTTACTAGTTAATACAGCGGCATCATACAAAGACAAACCATATTCCTGCATAAAGCGTTGTTTTTTCTCATCAGGCAATTCTGGTAACTTAGCTTTAACCTGTTCTAAAAATTCAGGCTCAATAATTAGCGGCAATAAATCAGGATCGGGAAAATAACGATAATCATTAGCCTCTTCCTTGGAACGCATGGAACGAGTCTCATTTTTATCAGCATCATATAAACGAGTTTCTTGTACCACCTTACCGCCGCTTTCTATAACATCAATTTGCCGTTCAACTTCCAAATTAATAGCGCGTTCAACAAAGCGAAAAGAATTCAAATTCTTCAATTCTGCACGAGTACCAAATTCCTCTTGCCCTACAGGGCGTACAGAAACATTAGCATCACAACGAAATGATCCTTCCTGCATATTGCCATCACAAATATCCAAATAACGTACTAAAGAATGTATCTTCTTCATATAAGCAACAGCTTCTTTAGACGAACGCATATCTGGCTCAGATACAATTTCTAATAAAGGTGTACCAGCCCTATTTAAATCAATACCAGTTGAACCCTGAAAATCCTCATGTAAAGATTTACCGGCATCTTCTTCTAAATGAGCGCGAGTAATACCAATAGTTTTTTCTTCACCATCAAATTCAATATTCAATTGCCCTTTTCCAACTATTGGCAACTCAAATTGACTAATTTGATAACCTTTAGGTAAATCAGGATAAAAATAATTTTTTCGGGCAAAAACTGAACGCGACGCAACAGTAGCACCTATCGCCAAACCGAATTTTGCTGCCATTTCTACCACACCTTCATTAAGAACAGGTAACACACCGGGCAAAGCTAAATCCACAGCACAAGCCTGTGTATTAGGATCAGCCCCATAAGCGGTAGAAGCTCCAGAAAAAATCTTACTTTTAGTAGCCAATTGCGCGTGAATTTCTAAACCAATTACGACTTCCCATGCCATATTATGAAACCTCTTTAAACAAAATTTTGTGGTACAGTCTTATGCCAATCAGTAACTTGTTGATACTGATGAGCCACATTCAATAACTGCGCTTCTTTTAAATAATTACCTATTAATTGTAAGCCTACCGGACGCTGTTCAACCAAACCAGCTGGTATTGACATTGCCGGTAAACCAGCCATATTTACCGCAATTGTATAAATATCAGATAAATACATAGTCAGTGGATCATCCAGTTTTTCACCAATTTTAAAAGCCGTTGTTGGTGAAGTTGGTCCTAAAATCACATCTACTTGTTTAAACGCTTCTGAAAAATCTTGACTAATTAAGCGGCGAATTTGTTGAGCTTTCAAATAATAAGCATCATAATAACCAGCAGAAAGCGCGTAAGCACCAATCATAATACGACGCTTAACTTCAGCACCAAAACCCTCACCACGTGAACGTGTATATAAATCATTTAAATCTGTTGGGTTTTCGCAACGATATCCAAAACGTACTCCATCAAAACGAGATAAATTAGAAGAACATTCTGCTGGAGCAATTATGTAATAAATAGGTACCGCTAAATGCGTATTAGGTAAACTAATTTCATGCAGACTAGCACCAGCCTGTTCAAACTCTTTAATTGCAGATTCTAATGCCTTACCAACATTAGCATCTAAACCTTCAGCAAAATATTCTTTAGGTAAACCAATTTTTAACCCTGCTAAATTATCATTTAAATTCGCAGTATAATCATCACTAGGCACATCTAAAGATGTTGAATCACGTTCATCAAAACCGCTCATAACATTTAACAAATGTGCCACATCCTCAGCACTACGCCCCATTGGACCAGCTTGATCCAAACTAGAAGCAAAAGCGATCATGCCATAACGCGAAACTCGACCATAAGTTGGTTTTAAACCAGTTATACCACATAAAGCGGCAGGTTGACGAATTGAACCACCAGTATCAGTACCAGTAGCAATTGGTGCCAAACGAGCAGCTACAGCAGCCGCTGATCCTCCTGAAGAACCACCGGGCACTGTTTCTATATCCCAAGGATTTTTTACCGGTCCATAAAAACTAGTCTCATTAGAAGAACCCATAGCAAATTCATCCATGTTGGTTTTACCCAACATCACCATACCTGCCGCCTGACATTTTTCCACAACTGTGGCATTATAAGGAGCGATAAAGTTATCTAGCATTTTTGAACCACATGAAGTTTTAACGCCATGAGTACAAAAAATATCCTTATGAGCTAAAGGGATTCCTGTTAATAAACCGGCATCACCATTAGCAATAATTTGATCAGCAGCCTTAGCTGCTGTTAATGCTTCATCATCTGTGACAGTAATAAAGCTATTGATGTTTACATCATATTTTTTGATCCTATCTAAAAAATGATGAGTCAACTCAACACTAGAGTATTCACCTTTCTGTAATGCTTTAGATAATTCGACAAGAGTTTTATTGTGCATAGTAGTTATTAATTCACTCAATTACTTTAGGGACTAAATATAAACCAGCTTCAACTTGTGGTGCAATTGATTGAAAATGATCGCGCTGATTAGTTTCAGATACTATATCAGCACGTAAACGTGCTGTAGCATCAAGTGGATGCGCCATTGGAATTATATCAGCGGTATCGACATTATTCATTTGCTCAACAAACGCGAAAATATCAGATAAATTGCGTGTATAAGCTGGAATATCTTGTTCATTTAAAGAAATTCGAGCGAGATGAGCAATTTTTTCAACTTCTTCTTTTAATAAGGACATTTTACTACTCCAAGGTAAAAAAAATCATTTCAGACTTGCTTAAACTCAAGCCACTTGGTAAAGTAAATAATTTTACCATAACAAATAATTCACCATAGGATTGACACAATTCCATGTTCAAACGTTTGCGCGGACTTTTCTCAAACGATCTGTCGATTGATTTAGGCACAGCAAATACGCTCATCTATGTCAGAGGACAAGGCATTGTTCTTGATGAACCATCTGTGGTAGCTATTCGACAACGTGATGGTAATAGTGGTGGTAAAGCCATAGCGGCGGTTGGCTTAGATGCTAAACGTATGCTAGGACGTACCCCCGGTCATATTACCGCAATAAGACCAATGAAAGAAGGTGTTATTGCAGACTTTACTATTACCGAAAAAATGTTGCAATATTTTATTCATAAAGTTCATGATAATAAAATATGGCATCCATCTCCACGAGTACTTATATGTGTACCATGTGGTTCAACTCAAGTTGAGCGTCGTGCTATTCGTGAATCAGCCGCTGGCGCTGGCGCACGAGAAGTTTATTTAATAGAAGAACCTATGGCAGCCGCTATAGGTGCAGGTATGCCTGTTAGTGAAGCTACAGGTTCAATGGTACTTGATATAGGAGGCGGCACAACAGAAATAGGGATTTTATCTCTAAACGGTATCGTCTATTCTGAATCTATTCGTACCGGTGGTGATCGTTTTGACGAAGCCATCATAGCCTATGTACGTCGTCATTATAGCACCTTAATTGGTGAAGTAACCGCTGAACGTATCAAGCAGGAAATAGGATCTGCTTATTCAGGCAAAGACTTATTAGAAATTGATGTTAGAGGACGTAATTTAGCAGAAGGAATTCCTCGTAGCATTAGACTTAATAGTAATGAGATTTTAGAAGCATTACAAGAACCATTAGCAAATATCACTGGCACAGTAAAAACCGCCTTAGAAAAAATTCCACCTGAATTAGGCTCTGATATTGCTGAAAAAGGTATTGTATTAACAGGTGGCGGAGCATTATTAACCGACCTTGATCGTTTAATCATGGAAGAAACTGGATTACCAGTTATTATAGCCGATGAACCATTGACTTGCGTAGCACGCGGTGGTGGTCGTGCATTAGAAATGATTGAAGAACAGGGACCAGAGGTTTTTGCGTTAGAAAGTATATAACAATTTAGGGCAGACATCTAGGTCAGCCCTAACTGAATAATCACATGAAATCTTCGCTAACAGAAGAACGAACATTAAATATAAGAGTAATGCTATTTATCGTAGCATCACTTATTCTAATGATAACTGATCATCGTTTCGGATATTTTCAAACCGTGCGAACTCATTTATTAACCTTGGTCTATCCAATTCAATACCTAGTTAATTTACCATTAAAAACTGGTCAATGGCTATCTATGAGTGCCAATAGGCGCGTTAAATTATTGCAAGAAAATGCGAAATTACATGAAGAAAATCTACGTTTAAAAGTTGGATTGCAAAAGTACCAACATCTAAGCAAGGAAAATAAACGCCTTCGACAATTATTGCATAGTTCAACCAGACTAGGCGAACGAGTAATGTTGGCTGAAATATTAGCAGTAGAATTAGATTCTGCTAAACGCGATATTACAATTAATAAAGGCAGTAAACATGGTGTATTTATTAATCAGCCAGTAATAGATGCCCAAGGAGTTGTAGGTCAAGTCACGCAAGTTGGAATGTTTTCTAGTATCGTAATGTTAATTACAGATTATAATCATCAATTACCAGTTCAAATAGAACGTACTGGTTTACGTACAGTTGCTAAAGGTATGGGTACAGTAAATCGTTTATCTTTGTTATATATACCTAATATAGGATTAAATCATGGAATAAAAGTCGGTGATCTACTGGTAACTTCTGGTTTTGGCGATAAATTTGCCAAAGGTTATCCAGTTGCAACAGTGATTGATGTTACTCCTGATATAGGTAAGCCATATGCACAAGTACAAGCGTCACCATTAGCAAGATTAGAACAAAATAATGAGGTTTTATTAGTATGGAAAACCAATAAATGAATGTAGAAAAACATCATGGTGGTTGGGTTATCCTTCTGAGCTTTATTTTTAGTTTTATGTTAGCAATTATACCATTACCAATTTGGGCAACAGTATGGCGACCAGATTGGGTTGAGATGGTTTTAATTTATTGGTGTTTAGCTATTCCTCAACGTATAGGTATTATGACTGCTTGGAGTATTGGAATAATTTATGATGTATTACATAATAGTTTGTTAGGGCAACATGCCTTATTTTTCTCTTTCATTGCTTATGTTAGTATAAAATTACATAGGCAAATACGCTTATTTCCTTTATGGCAACAAGCAATAGTAATATTTGGATTAATAACAATAACTCACTTATTCAACATCATAATTAACACCATATTAGGTCATCCACCATTAGTTGTTATATCATTTATATATGAAGGATTAACCAGTATGTTATTATGGCCTTGGTTATTTATAATTTTACGTGATATGCGACGTACTTATAATGTTTATTAAAGATCCAGCTCAAGAAAATAAAATTTTTTATAACCGTGTTATTATTGCTTGGTTAATAATGTTGTTATTTCTATCACTGATATTTACACGTATGTATTATTTACAAGTTATACAACATAAGGATTACATTACTAAATCAGAAGAAAATAGCATCAAGATTTTACCATTACCCCCCACAAGGGGATTAATTTATGATCGTAATGGAGTGTTACTAGCTGAAAATCGTATATCACATAGTTTAGAAATCATTCCTGAAAAGCTTGCCGAAAAGCTTGATGATGTATTAGATCAACTCAAAAAAATTATCACAGTAGAAGAATCAGATATTAAACGTTTTAAAAGACAATTAAGACAAAAACGTCAATTTAGCAGTATTCCATTACGCCACCGTCTTACTGAAGATGAAGTAGCGCGTTTTTCTGTACAAAGACATCATTTTCCCGGTGTTGAAATTCTGAGTAATCAAAGTCGTTATTACCCCCTTGGTGCTACAGGAGTTCATGCTATTGGTTATGTTGGAAGAATTAATGAACGAGAATTAAAAAGGATTCATAAATCTAATTATTTAGGTAGTAATTATATAGGTAAGCTTGGTATAGAAAAATACTATGAAAAACAATTGCATGGTAAAACCGGATTTCAAAAAGTAGAAACTAATGTTAAAGGGCATATTATTCGAGTTTTAGAAACAACTCCTGCCATAGCAGGTAAGAACTTATATTTAAACTTGGATATTGAATTACAAAAATATACTGAAAAAATTCTGTCTAAACATCGTTCTGCACTAGTAGTAATAGATCCCAAAACCGGTGGAATCTTAGTATTAGCAAGTATGCCTTACTATGATCCAAATCTGTTTGTAAATGGAATTAGTTATAAAAATTATCAGGTCTTACGTGATTCTCCAGATCGTCCATTATATAATCGTGCAATACGTGGTCAATATCCTCCCGGTTCCACTATAAAAGCATTTGTTGGCTTAGCAGGGCTTCAGCATGGAGTAAGAACTAAATATAGTCGTACTTGGTGTCGAGGTTGGTATAGTCTAAAAGGTCAAAGTCATCGCTATCGTGATTGGAAAAAAAGTGGTCATGGTAGTGTTAATTTTCATTCCTCATTAGAACAATCTTGTGATGTATATTACTATGATTTGGCTCATGATCTTGGCATTGATCGTCTAAATAAATTCATGAAACGCTTTAGTTTTGGCAAAAAAACCGGAATTGATATTACTGGTGAATTAGGAGGATTAATGCCTTCCAGAGAATGGAAACATCGCAGATATAATAAAAATTGGTATCCCGGTGAAACTGTAATTACAGGGATAGGACAAGGTTATATGTTAGCAACACCTTTACAATTAGCAGTAGCGACTGCTACATTAAGTAATCATGGAGTATTTAAACAACCACGTATAGTTTTTGCGATGGATGATCCTAAATCTAATGAAATGAGCATCATATCTCCTACAATTCAAAAGATAATTAGCTTAAAACGCGATGATTTTTGGAATACAGCAATTGGTGGAATGAAAGCAGTAGTACATAGTCGTAGAGGAACTGCAAATAAAGTTGGAAGAGGTTCTCGTTATCGTTTTGCTGGTAAAACTGGTACCGCACAAGTAATCACAATCAAACAAACAGAAAGTTATAATGCAAGGAGACTAGCCAAGAAATTTCATGATCATGCTTTATTTGTAGCATTTGCACCTTTAAAAAAACCACGTATTGCAATATCAGTAATTGTAGAAAATGGTGGTGGTGGTAGTAAGACTGCTGCGCCTATAGCTAAAAAAGTAATGGATCATTATTTGTTACGAAAATGAATATGGAAACTCGTTGGACTAATAAGCATTTTTTACATTTAGACACTACCTTATTATTAGGCTTGTTAATATTGTTGGCTCTCGGTTTAATTATTTTATATAGTGCAGGTGGTCAAAATTTTGATCTGATGTTGCGTCAAATAATAAGAATTGTAGCAGGATTAGGAATCATGCTGCTAATCGCTCAAATACCTATTCAAAAAATATTTAGATGGGTTCCTTGGATTTATATAATAGGCGTAGTGTTATTAGCATTGGTATTGGTAATAGGAACTACAAGTAAAGGTTCGCAACGTTGGATTAATCTTGGATTATTTACCTTTCAACCTTCTGAAATAATGAAAATCATAATGCCTATGATGATTACATGGTATTTAGCTGATCGACCTTTGCCACCAAGTTATGGACGCATAGTGGTAGCTCTAATATTGATTGGCATACCTGTAATATTGGTGCTTAAACAACCTGATTTAGGCACATCATTATTAATTGCATCTTCTGGTATATTTGTATTATTATTTGCGGGTATAAGTTGGAAGCTAATATTTGGATTTCTTAGTGTAGTAGGGGCATTTATACCCATTTTATGGTTTTACATAATGCATCCGTATCAACAACAACGAGTGAAAACCCTTTTTAATCCTGAAGCTGATCCATTAGGTACTGGTTATCATATTATTCAATCGAAAATTGCTATTGGTTCTGGGGGAATTGAGGGCAAAGGCTGGTTAAATGGTACTCAATCTCAATTACACTTTTTACCAGAACGAACCACAGATTTTATTTATGCTGTATATAATGAAGAATTTGGTTTAGTTGGTGCTGGAATCTTGTTATTAATTTATCTTTTCATTTTATCAAGAGGAATGTATATTGCTGCTCAAGCTCAAGATACTTATGGTCGTCTTCTTGCTGCTAGCTTAGTTTCAACTTTTTTTGTATATATATTTGTTAATATGGGTATGGTAACTGGTTTGTTACCGGTTGTTGGTGTACCCTTACCTTTAGTTAGTTATGGAGGTACTTCTTTAGTCACATTAATGGCAGGATTTGGATTTATTATGGCAATACATACACACAAACGTTTCTTATCACAATAAGGTATAATTAATGAGTAAAATAAATAAATATATTTTTTTAGGATTATTAGTATTTAGTATCAATGTAAATGCTGATGAATTTGTCAGTATTGGTGATTTTGCCGATCAGATGGTTACAAAACATGGATTTGAGAAATCACAAATAATTAATTGGATTAGTCAAGCTAAGAAAAAACAAAATATTATTCGTTTAATGACTCCTCCGCGTCGCATTCCGGGTAGAAAAAGAAGAGGCAGACCATGGTATAAGTATCAACGCAAATTTATTACTAGTAATCATATTAATAATGGAATTAGATATTGGCGTAGAAATAGACATATTTTAAAACGCGCTGAAAAAAAATATGGTGTACCTGCTGAAATCATCATAGCTATTATAGGAGTAGAAACACGTTATGGTAGAAATAAAGGCGGTTTTAGAATCATTGATGCTCTTAAAACTCTGAGTTTTGATTATTTAAGACGAGCCGACTTTTTTCGTCAAGAGTTGGAACATTTTTTCTTATTGGCACGCGAAGAAGGTTCAAACCCATTAACTCTTAAAGGTTCTTATGCTGGAGCATTTGGTATTGGACAATTTATGCCAAGCAGTTTTAGACGTTATGCGGTTGATTTTAATGGTGATGGCAGACGTGATATTTGGAATAATCATGCCGATGCGATTGGTAGTGTTGCCAATTATTTTAATAAATTTGGTTGGGAAGAAGGAAAGCCAGTAATGAAGGCTACTCAAGTACGTCCTAATGCAGTAAAAAGCTTACTAGGATTAAAATTTGAACCTAACTACACTTTAGCTCAATTTAAACGCATGGGAATCAGATACAATGGCAATGAATCAGACAATACCAAAGTTATGTTTGTAGATTTAAGAACCGAAATAGGTACTGCCTATTGGGTAGGTTTTAAAAATTATTATGTTATAACTCGTTATAATCATAGTAAACATTATGCGATGGCAGTTTATCAATTATCTCAAGAAATTGCGAGGATTTATGAAGAAAGATATAATTAGTTTAGCACTTATAGCAGTTAGTATGACTGCTTGTAGTTCTGTTGAGACTAAAAAAATTGAAACAGTTGCAGTTGCAACAGTTACTCCTAAACCTGTTGTTAAAATAGTAAAAGCTCCTAAAATTGTTAAAGTAGTTAAAAAATATAAACCTACTCATACTCTGACTAGAAAATCACCAATTAGAAAGCCAAAGAAGGTGGTGCGTAATTATATGGCACGAGGTTCTGCGTCTAAATACAGATTAGGAAATCATGGAACTAAAACCGCTAGCGGTGATGTTTATGATTTATATGGTATGACAGCAGCACATGCAAGCTTACCCTTTTTAACCAAGGTTAGAGTGAAAAACTTGGCTAATGGTCGTAGTGTTGTAGTTACAATTACTGATCGTTTATATGATAACAGTAAGTTAATTAAATTATCTTATTGGGCTGCACGTAATTTGAAGTTAATTAAAAATCCAGCACGCACTGTATTAGTCAAAACTTTTTAACAAAGATGAATAAATTATTATTTAGTTTAATTTTACTATATCCCATTTATGCTATATCAGCTTCTTCTCCACCAGATATAGAAGCTCGTTCTTATATATTACAAGATTTTCATAGTGGTGAAGTTCTTGTAGAAAAAGATGCTGATAAAGCGGTTGAACCAGCTAGTCTCACTAAGTTAATGACTGCCTATATAATATTTAATCAATTACAAGTAGGTAAAATTAAATTAACTGATAAAGTTAAAATTAGTGAAGAAGCTTGGCGTATGGGAGGATCACGGATGTATCTTGAAGTAAATTCTATGGTTACAGTCAAAGATTTGCTAAAAGGCATGATTATTCAATCGGGTAATGATGCGAGTATTGCTTTAGCTGAACATATTGCAGGTAATGAGGAAGAATTTGCGAGCTTAATGAATAAAACCGCAGAACGTTTAGGTTTAACTAATACTCATTATACCAATAGTACCGGTTTAAATGATCCACAACACTATAGTTCTGCACGCGATGTTGCTAAACTTGCATACTTTTTAATTCGTGATTTTCCTGAATATTATCGTTGGTATTCACAAACAGAATTTACTTATAATAATATTACCCAACATAATCGTAATCTTTTATTACGGCGTGATCCCAGTGTTGATGGTATGAAAACTGGTTTTACTAAAGCGGCTGGTTATTGTTTAGCAGCTTCTGCTAAACGTAAAAATATGCGTTTAATCTCAGTTGTTTTAGGTACAGAAAATCAAAAGGCTAGAACTATAATGAGCAAAAAATTGCTTGATTATGGATTTCGTGCCTTTCAAACTTATCCTTTATATCCAGCATATCATGCACTTACCACTGAAAGAGTTTGGAAAGGTGATATTACACAATTAAAATTAGGGTTAAAAGAAGCATTTTATATCACAGTGCCTAGAGGGCAATATTCTAAATTACGTGCCACTTTATATATTGATAAAGATATAACAGCACCAGTTACTGCTTTAACAGCTTATGGTAGTTTAAAAATTCGTTTAGATGATAAAATAATTTTAAAACGCCCTCTAATTGCTCTTTCAAACGTTGAGAAAGGTTCGGTTGGAAAACGTTTGATAGATTCTTTTTTATTACTTTTTCATTAAATATATATGATAGTTTATCTTAATGGTGAATTTTTACCTTTAGAAGAAGCACGGGTGCCGGTTTTAGATCGAGGTTTTATTTTCGGTGATGGTGTCTATGAAGTTATTCCAGTTTATAATGGAGAAATTTTTAAATTAGCAGAACATTTGCAACGTTTAGAAAATAGCCTCAATAGTATTAAGTTGGCTAATCCATTAATTATTAAGGAATGGACTGAAATTTTTAATACTTTAGTAAGCCGTAATAATGGCGGTGATTGTTCCATCTATTTACAAATTACTCGTGGTGTTGCAAAGCGCGATCATCAGTTCCCTGAAGTTGTCACTCCAACTATTTTTGTCATGAGTAATCCTCTTAATAGAGTTGCTGTACCGGCTCCTATTAAAGCGATTACTTGTGAAGATATACGTTGGAAGCGTTGTGATATTAAGTCTATTGCTTTATTGCCTAATATATTACAGCGTCAAGCTGCTGTTGAAGCTGGTGCTACTGAGGCAATTTTAATTCGGGATGGTTTTGTTACTGAGGGTGCCGCTAGTAATGTTTTCATTGTCGAAAATGGTGTGGTTATTACTCCTCCTAAAAATAATTTTATCTTGCCGGGTATTACTCGTGATCTTGTGCTTGAAATTATGCCATCTGCTAAAGAAGAAAATATTTCTGAAGCACAATTACGTTCCGCTGATGAAATTTGGGTAACAAGTTCTACTCGTGAAATTTTGCCAGTGATTAATCTTGATAATAAGCCTGTTGGAACTGGTGAAGTTGGAGCTGTGTGGTCACAAGTATTAGAACTATATAAAAACTTATGAAACTATGTGGTTTTGAAGTTGGTTTAGATAAGCCATTGTTTCTTATAGCTGGTCCATGTGTAATTGAGTCAGAACAATTAGCCTTGGATACAGCGGCTCAGTTAAAAGAAATAACTGATAATTTAAATATTCCTTTTATTTATAAATCCTCGTTCGATAAAGCCAATCGCTCATCACATAGCAGTTTTCGTGGGATGGGTATAGAACAGGGATTAAAAATCCTTGAAAAAGTCAAACAGCAATGTCAAGTACCAATTTTGACAGATGTGCATGAAGATACTCCATTAGCAGAAGTAGCTAGCGTCGTTGATGTTTTACAGACTCCAGCATTTTTATGTCGTCAAACTAATTTTATTCAACAGGTTGCTAAACAAGGATTACCAGTTAATATCAAAAAAGGTCAATTTCTTGCACCTTGGGATATGATCAATGTAGTCGAAAAAGCTAAGGCTGTTGGAAATTATGACATTATGGTGTGTGAACGCGGGGTTTCATTTGGATATAATAATCTAGTGTCAGATATGCGATCATTGGCTGTCATGCGGCAGACACATTGTCCTGTTATATTTGATGCAACGCATTCAGTACAATTGCCCGGTGGGCAAGGTAGCAGTTCTGGTGGACAACGAGAATTTGTACCAGTTTTAGCTCGTGCAGCGGTTGCAGTTGGAATTGCTGGTATATTTATGGAAACTCATCCTGAACCAGATAAAGCTTTAAGTGATGGTCCTAATTCTTGGCCTTTAGATCAAATGGCTATATTATTAGAAAAATTAAAATTAATTGATAACACAGTAAAGTAGATGGAGAATAAAATGTCAGAGATTACCGATATACATGCTCGTGAAATTCTTGATTCACGCGGTAATCCCACCGTTGAAGCAGAAGTCTTAACGGAATTAGGAAGTATAGGACGTGCAGCAGTACCTTCTGGTGCTTCTACAGGTGCAAGGGAAGCAGTAGAGTTACGCGATGATGATCCAACAAGGTATCTTGGTAAAGGTGTTCTTAAAGCAGTTGAGTCTGTTAATACAGAAATTTGTGATGATTTAATTGGTATAGATGTAACAGCACAGACAGAAATTGATTCTAGGATGATTGCCTTGGATGGCACTGAGAATAAAGGACGTTTAGGTGCAAATGCACTATTGGCAGTTTCTATGGCAGCGGCAAAAGCGGCTGCTAATGACTTACAAATACCATTGTATAGATATTTAGGTGGTGCTGGTGCAATGCAAATGCCTGTACCGATGATGAATATTATTAATGGTGGTGCCCATGCTGATAATAGTGTAGATTTGCAAGAATTTATGATTATTCCTGTAGGTGCTAGTTCTTTAACTGAAGCTGTGCGCTATGGAGCGGAAGTATTTCATGCTTTAAAAACTGTATTAAAAATACAAGGTTTGAATACAGCCGTTGGTGATGAAGGTGGTTTTGCACCAAATTTATCTTCTAATGAAGCGGCAATAGAGGTTATATTAGAAGCAATTGATAGAGCTGGATTTAAAGCTGGTGAAGATATTATGATAGGTATCGATGCCGCTAGTTCAGAGTTTTATGAAAATGGTAAATATAATTTAAAATCTGAAGGTAAAAAATTAGATTCTGTACAATTTGCTGATTATTTAAGCGCGTGGGTAGATCAATATCCTATTTTATCAATTGAAGATGGTATGGCAGAAGATGATTGGGATGGTTGGCAAATTTTAACAGACAAGTTAGCTAATAAAATCCAATTAGTTGGTGATGATTTATTTGTTACTAATACTAAAATTTTACAAGAGGGTATTGATAAAGGGATTGCTAATTCTATTTTAATTAAACTGAATCAAATTGGTACTGTCACTGAGACTCTTGCTGCTATTGAAATGGCAAAACGCGCTGGTTATACTGCTGTAATTTCTCATCGTTCTGGTGAAACTGAAGATAGTACGATTGCAGATTTGGCAGTTGCAACATCAGCAGGGCAAATCAAAACTGGATCATTATCACGTTCAGATCGTGTTGCTAAATATAACCAATTGATTCGTATTGAGGAAGAATTGGGAAATCAAATTACTTATCCCGGTAAGGCTGCGTTTTATAATTTGTAATGCATTATGAGCAAGACTTTTACGCATGGTTGCTAGAAAGTGCCCAATTATTAAGGGAAAAAAATTTTTCACAATTAGATATTGTAAATATAGCTGAAGAACTGGAAGGGATGGCAAGAAGTGATAAGCGTCAATTAATCAATCGATTGGCAGTGTTATTAGCCCATTTATTAAAATGGCAATTTCAATCATATATACGTTCTAAAAGTTGGCAAAGAACTATTAAAGAACAAAGAAAACGAATTAAGCTATTATTGCAAGATAGCCCAAGTTTAAAATATGAAATTGAACAAAAAATAGCAACTGCTTATGAAATTGCCATACTTTCAGCAGCTAATGAAACTTCGTTAGATGAAGATACTTTTCCAGAAAGTTGTGAATATTCATTAGATGAAATTTTAAATCAGGAATTTTATCCTGATTAACTATTGTGAGGCTAAAGCCTCACTTCCTATCCTTATTTTTCAGTAAATCAATTATCTATCTTAAGTCACTTACCTGTTGTTTTAAATAATCTATTTCTTTTTTTGCTGTTTTTAGTTCCTGTTTGCATTCTGTATGCGCAGGAGAATTGACATACCAATTGTCACCTTGTGTGTTGTGAGTTCCTGCCAAGTGAAATACATTTTTTTCATCCAAACAAAACAACTGTGACAACTCTATTCCCATTATTTTAGCAATTTGCTGAAGTCTCACTTCGCTCTATCTTCGCGTATGAATAAGTCGAAATTCCCATTTAAGATTTTTAGCTAATTCCATTCTTCCAAGTTCATAATGCAAAATTTGTTTGATAATAATCAATATTATATCATAATTATTTTGAAGTTATTAACCAAATAATCTTGATTTAAATAATTGATTTAGCATATAATGAAAAAATATTATAAGTAGATTCAATAAGGATCAACAATGAATACGATTAAAACACAAGAGTTGAAAATAATACCAAATAAATTAACTGAATCATTTAATAATAATCAATACATCCTGATTATTCATAATGGAATACCATTTGGTGTTGCTTTGCCATTCAGTGCTGGACTCATGGAACAAGGCTTAATGCCTTGGATGGCACTCAAAGCATTTGAAACAGGCGACCTAAGCTTAGGACAATTAGCCAATTCGCTTGGAAAAAATAAAGTAGAAACACTAAAAATGCTTGGACAACTCAACATTCCTATTGCTGATTATGATTTACAAGAAGATCTTGAGGCAATAAAAAAACTATAACTGTTACATCATTCAGTAAACTTAATAATTTACTAACTGATGTTACGCACTAGCCTTTTGTAATAACCCAAACTGCGTTTACAAAAAAATTCGTTTATTCCGTAAATTAGTTGTACTATATATAGTTAGTACAATGTACAATTAGTACAACGAATTTACGGAATAAACGAATTTTTAGCTAAATTTATAAATTAGCCACACTACAAAAAATTTTCGCTCCTAGTTCAAGTAAAAGTTAATTTAGGATGATTTATACAAGGCATGAATACAGCCGTTGGTGATGAAGGTGGTTTTGCACCAAATTTATGAATGCAGGAAAAAAGATTATGTATTTTCTTAAATCATTACCAAAACAAGATATACAAATAGTTTCATATGAGAAAATCAAGGATATAAATCCTAGCATTCTAGCTAAAGATCATTTTGATTATATATACAAAGCTTGAACTGTTAAAACAGAATCCAATCAATTAACCAAATCAGCTAAACTATCCTATCACAAGCAATTTTACCATCTTGAAATTCAATAATAAGTTGTGGTTCTTGTTCAGCGGCAAGTTTGGAACTAATAACTTTATCCTTATTGTTTTTAATAATAGCATAGCCGCGCTTTAAAACCTTTTTAGGATCACTTTGTAGGATTTGTTGCATCAAGAATTGTATATTATGGCGAGCTTTATTTAATTGAATTTGGCTATTGTGATGAATTTGGGTGATTAGGCGTTCATTTTCTGTCTTCGCACGGTATAATTGTTCGCTGACTAATTTATTCAACATTTGCCAATCTTGTTTCGCATTCTGCGCATTTTGAATAATTCTACTTGCAATATATGTAATCACTAAGCTGGGAGTATGACAACTTTTATTTGCTACTTCATCCAATAAAGTTTGATCTCGTTCATGCCCTATGCCAACAATTACAGCTAATGGAGCAGTACAAATTGCTTTAGCAATCTCATATTCATTCAACTGAAATAAGTCAGCTTTAGCACCACCACCGCGTATCATAACTACCGCATCAAATTGTTTTTCTTTATGATCTTGCTTAATTAATTCAAAAGCAGCAGTGATTTCAGTCAACATATATTGCCCCTGAAAACTAGCACTATAATAATGAAATTCACACAAATCAGCTAAAGCTTTAGCTTGACTTTTAAAATCTCCCAAACCTGCCGCTTGTGGTGGCGCAATTACAGCCACTTGACAAAATTCCATTGGAGTTTTTGCGGCATGATTACAAAAATAAAGCTTTTCTTCTTGTAATTGCATCCTGATACGATTCAATTTTGCCGCCATTTCACCCACAGTAAAATTAGGATCAATATCTATAACATCAAGCGAAAAGCCATAACGAGTATGAAACTCAACACGAACTTGCAACAACAGCTTCATCCCTGCTTTAAGAGGCATACCAGTTTGTGCTTCAAACCGCTCTAATAAATCCTTAGCCCTATGATTCCACAAAATAGCACGAACCTTTGCAACTTCCTGCCCCTTATTATCATGATCAGATAATTCCATATAAAAATGAACACGATGCGAAACACTAACCAGCTCAGCACGTACCCAATAACGATCATTAAGTTGCATATTCACAGTACTTTGAACAGACAACATTAAATCATAAAGACTAAAAGGCTTATCATCTGTTTGAGTGTTAGGCAACCATTTACTAAATAGATCAAGATCAAGCCCAACAGGAACAAACCATTGTTTTTCCTGCCAATCAAACTTTGCACCTAAACGTTTAACTTCATCCTTTTCAGAAAAAGGGCAATCTAAAAATACTGGTTCTTTAGCTTTCACATTAAACTTTTATAAACTTTACGATAAGCATCTTCCAGCATAGTTTCTAAATAATAAGTTTCAATCCGTTTAATACCAGTTTGTGCCATTTGGTTTGCTAGTTCTGGATTATTTAAAATTTCTAAAGTTTTCATAGCAATATCTTGGCTATCCATGATCGTTGCTACATAACCTGCAACTCCTAATTTGTCATCACCAGAGCCATTTAATAATTCATCACATGCTCCAACTCTAGTTGCTACTACCGGTAAACCTGATGCCATAGCTTCCATAACAGTTAGCGGCATTGCTTCTTTAACTGAAGTTAGTAATAATATATCAAAAATTTTATAATATTCAACAACATCCGCTGGACCGGTAAAAGTTACATAGTCTTCTGCTTTTAGCAATTCACGTAGAGCTAGACATTCTTTATAATATGATTCAACTTCTTCAGTTGGTCCAACTACATATGATTTTATATTAGGGATAGCATTTTTAATAACAGCTGATACATTTAGATAGGTTTTCATATCTTTCACTGAATCAACACGCCCAACTATACCAATTACTGGATCTTCTCCTTCTCTTAAACGAGTACGTCTCGCCTTTTCGAAGCGTTCTATTTGAATACCATTTGGTATAACTTCTACCTTTTCAGGATCTGCACCATATTCTGCCGCTAATTCTCGATTACCATTATAAAGAGTGATCACGCGCGTTACTGTTTCATATTGAAATTTGGTCAAACCTTTAAAAAAGTCGCGCCACATATCGCGCATATACTCTTCATCTAACCACTCCGCGACGCTTAAATCCATATCCCGCTCTTGTATATAAATACCATGTTCAGTAATAACTGATGGCTTATCATAAAGCTCAGTCATCATACAAGCAAGAAAACCAGAAAAACCTGTGGCTGGAGCATGATAAAGTTTCGCCTCTGGTAGAATATTAGTAAGCATAAAGACGCGCCAAATAGCTAAATGAATATTACGCCAATTATAATAATACTTAATAAATCCCTCTTTGCTACGCTTTTTATCATAAATTTCAGTCAATAACTCTAAGCCACTTTCTTTAGAAAGGAAATGTTTAAAAAATCCCTCTTTATGCTTCTGCAAAATATCCCTAAATAAACAACGCTGCTCCTCAGTTAATTTACCCTTAGCAAAATTAATATGAGCCAATTGACCAATTTGCTCATAAACCTCCTTCTGCTCAGCGCGACTAAATTTAGTAGGTTCAGCATCTCTTATTTCAGAATAATCAAATAAATCAACCCCCTTCATGAAAGTTACATTATCTGGCAATGGATAACGAAGATCTTCCTCAGTTTTCTTGCCAGCCGCCAAAGCAACTACCGCAAAAGTAAACTCATTCTCATAAGACTTAATAAGACGCTGCATCCAAGATGCAACACCTCCTGTAACAAAAGGGTAACTACCCTCAATAATAAGGCAAATATCTGCTACTTCACTCATAATTGTTCTAAATAATTCCCCAAAGGTGTTTGGAATTTTTCTATTTCTTTTTCATATTCACCAAATGTTGGTGGCTGTTCTTCCTTCTTAAAAATTCCCTTCGCCTGCTTCAATAACTCATCAGCCTTCTCAATATCTTGATTATCCAAATAATATCGAATACCTCGATTATAAGCTGAAAAATCATAAGCATCTACTTCCAAAGCCTTATCAATACGTTCACAAGCCCCATTCAGGTAGAAAATACCCACTTGAGCATCAACTAAACCCAAATCATAGATGTCATAATATAAACTAGCTAGTCGAACATACGGCACTTCTTCTAATTTTTCTAATTCATCTATTTGAAAAAATATTTGGTTTTTCTTTTCATTTAGAATACGTGCTGCACCAATACCCGCAAGAGGATGCTTATTGTATTCTAATATCATTTGCAATAAGCGCGTTTTATGTGGTGTCCAGCCTAATTTGTCCAATAAACTTAAAGTTTTCATGGTATCTTCAAAAGGCATACGTCCATAAATTAAGGCAATAATTTCAGAACTTGGTAAGTTATAATACATTTCTTGAATAGCATAAGCTTCTTTTTCTAAAGCGGCACGATCAACTATATCATAGTCTTCGCGTGCAATAGGGCTAGTTGGTGCATATTTAAAACTGAAACCAAATATTAAAATAGCCGCCTGACCAATTAATGGAATACAAGCAATAATTAATAAAGCCATCATTAAAGATTTACCCATAACCTCATCAATTTCCTTAGAATCAGCCTTAAGCCTTAACAAAAACCACCAAGTTAGCAATATACCTATACTATGCGCAATGATAAATCCAAATAATGGATACCAAAAATTTTTATCTAATAAAAAGATAATGACAAAAGTTTCATCAATTGCCCAAAGACAGAAAATCGTCGCTAGAATTAAGTTCTTTAAGGTTAACATTAGTAACTTCTTTTAGTTCTACAGTTGGATAATATCTTTTAAATCTAGTTTGAATCGGCGTAAATACTTCTGAAAAAGCAAATAATATAAATATCTTATCACCAATTACAAATTGTTCATCAAATTGACGTGAAGCTGAATGTATTCTATTAGCAACTTCTTCTAATTCTTCTGGTAACTCATCAAGTTTCCAATAAGTTAATTTATACGGTAAATCAGCATTAGTAAATAATTCCAAACGTTCTTTAAGAATTCTTTCAGCAACACCGGGGCGAAATACCATTACATGCTTAAATAAACTATAATCTGGGCGATTTGCCAAATATACCTGTTCTTCTAAAATAAATTTAATAATAATTGCTGTAATCTTCAAACTATGAGTAGTCTCAGAAGTAATCATAGTTTGTCGAATACGTTCTATCACAATGACATATTGCATCTTCTCTGACGGTTTTAGAACAATTGGAATAGAAATAATAAATTTCTTATCAATCACTTTTGGTGAAATGATTTCTTTTTCTGCTTGTAATAATTTAAACCATTGTGGAGAATCATTCAATTCTATAGTATCAGGAAATAGAGACAAGCCATAACGAAACATAGCAACATAATTAGTATCATATTCTAAATCCTGATATTCATGTAACTTATAAACAACTCCACCTTCAACAAATTGATGTCGATAAAGCAAAGAAAACAATTTCGCAAATAATTGCATTTCATCATTAAAATGTTGACCAAGCTTACCTAATTCATGATAAAGATAAGAAGGGCGATCAACCCGAAAGTACAATTCACCTAAAAACTTTTTATGTGAAGTATCAATAGATACTAATTGCGAGAATAATTCTTGAATCCGTGTTTGCGCCATTTTATTGGCATCAAGTTGAATATTTAAATCTCTGCTGATTGTAGTTGTTTGATTACCCACTATAAAAAACAATAACATACCAATCACTGCAATTAACCAATCTTCTACGGTAATAGGATTTAAAATGAAATCGTGCATTTGCCCCAAAGCGAATAAAAATCCAGCAACAGCGATTATCATACCTTGAACGCCATAAAACAGGGCAAAAATAATCCCTACAAATATAAATAAATACGGTGTAATATTAAGAGGTAAAAAATCTAAAACATAGAAAAATAATAAACCATAAACAATAGCCGCCTCAATATAAGGCAAAAAGGCTCTAAATTTTTTCATCTAAAATCTCCATTCAAGATCAAGATTTGCTCTAGTTTCCGCGTCACCTGTTAAATTGTCTTTACGATATTCAACGCCACCGAGTAAATCAGCATTTCTACCAAGACTATAACGCATTTTTAAATTTGGTGTTATGGCAAAGCCGCTGAAACTTTCACCTTGCATATAACCAAATGATAAACCATAATTAATCATACTTTTATTCAATCCGAAATAATGTAAACCAGAAATAGCATAATAAAGCATATCAAACTTATGAGGAATATAAGTAGTATCCCCTTTCCCAGTAATATTTAACCATCCTACCCCATGTTGCAAAGTTGGACTTTTATCTTTGGCAATATACACCAAATAAGGATGTATAGTGTGCATTTCGCCAATATAATCGTCGTTTGGTAAATTATAACGGGTATAATTATAACTACCACCCAAGATAAATTTGTTTCTAGGCTTATAATAAGCCTTTATTTCCAAGCCATCTTTTAAAGCAAAATCTTTCATTAATACCGTTACCTCAGTTTCTATATCACGATAAAAAGCATTCGCACTGACTTGATAATTACCGCGACGCTTTTTCCAACCAGCCTTGAAACCTAATTGATTTTCACTATACAACAAAGCCAATTGATATTTATCTTTAAAACCGATAACACGATCAAGATTTAAATTTAAATGATATTTACTATCTAAACTATAATAATCTAAACCAACACGCCCCCAATTATTTTTGATTGGAGATTTAAACTTAGCTTGTATTGGTGTTAATTGACCATATGCTGGATTATCAATCATTCTCATACCAGCACTGACACGTCGATGCCAAAAACGATCTTTTTCCATATGCAACCAATTAGCTTTTTTCTGTTCATACGGCGTATATTCTATATTATCTTTTAAATGATCTAATAAACGATTAGTTTCATCTAACTGACCTGCCATCAAATAAAAATAAGCCGAATAAACGCGATTACCTTTAAATTCTTTATATGGTTCAATCCAATTAACAGCTTTTTCATATTTTCCATCAGCTACCATAAGCTCAGCTTGCTTAAAAGCATAGCGATTATTTAATGGAATATCATTATTAGGTGGGCGCATAGGGCGATACCTAAAAAATTGAGCGGCTTCTCGATAGCGTAATTGCCCTACCAATAAATCCATATAATCTAAACTAATATCCAATGGTAATTCAGGATCTTCTAACAATGTTAAATAAATATCTTCAGCTTGCTGATTTTTATCTAAATTTTTTAAAGCCCAAGCTTGTTCAGCCAATTTACGAATTTTAATATCATTGATCATTCCTTCTTCAGCTATAACTACGCTGGTAAATAGCAACAAGCTAAATATATATAATAGTCTCATATATTACTCTTATGGTTAATTAATAATTATGTATATAATATTGACTTTGTCAAAAATCATACCAATCATTTAATGAGTGAGAAGTGACAGTGGATTTTTTAACTATGAGGAATTTAGCAAGTAGAAACAAGAGATCTACTTTGAGAGTATAGAAAGGTATGATTTGTTTTTTAAACAAGGATTCAAAAACTTGAACCCTTAACTTTTTGTGAAAAATGAGATAATTAGACCTGACAGGTTTTTAAAACCTGTCAGGTCTTGTTACTATTTACACTTATTTCAATTCATAAGTACTGGATAATTTTTTCGCTACACCGACATTTTTCAATTCGACATATTGTGGTAAACCATCTTTATACGGAGGATAATCTTCTCCTAAAATCAATGGTTGTAAATACTCACGACAAGCTTCAGTAATACCAAAACCATCTTCAGATATATAATCCATTGGCATCATTTTTTCAACATTAGCCACATCAGCTAAATCCGCTGAACCAATTTCCCAAGCATATGGATTATTAGATGTACGTACTACTGTTGGCATGACAGCGTTTTTACCAGCTACAGCTAATTCAACAGCGGCTTTACCTAAAGCATATGCTTGCTCAACATCAGTTTTAGATGCAATGTGACGAGCAGAGCGTTGTAAATAATCAGCAACTGCCCAATGATATTTATAACCTAAATTATCTTTAATCATTTGGGCAACTACTGGAGCAACACCGCCTAATTGAGCATGACCAAAAGCATCTTTACCGCCTGCTTCAGCTAAAAATGTACCTTCAGCATTTTTAACACCTTCTGAAACTACAATCGAACAATAACCATAAGTTTTAACAGAATGATCTACTTTAGCTAAGAATTTTTCTTGATCAAAAGTAATTTCAGGGAATAAAATAATATGCGGTGCATCACCTTCTTTTTCAGCCGCTATACCACCAGCAGCAGCAATCCAACCAGCATGTCTGCCCATTACTTCCATGACAAAAATCTTGGTTGAAGTTTTTGCCATTGAAGCTACATCAAAACTAGCTTCACGAATAGAAACTGCTACATATTTAGCTACTGAACCAAACCCCGGGCAATTATCAGTAATTGGCAAATCATTATCAACAGTCTTTGGTACACCAACACAGGTGATTGGATAACCCATTTTTTCACCAATTTGTGACACTTTATGCGAAGTATCTTGAGAATCGCCACCACCATTGTAGAAAAAATAACCAATATCATGCGCCTTAAACACTTCAATTAAACGCTCATATTCAGCTCTACTTTCTTCCAAACCTTTAAGTTTAAAACGACAAGAACCAAAAGCACCAGATGGAGTATGACGTAAAGCAGCAATATCAGCATCAGATTCTTGACTAGTATCAATTAAATCTTCAGTTAATGCTCCAATAATACCATTACGCCCAGCATAGACTTTTCCGATTTTATCTGGATGTTGACGCGCAGTTTCAATAACACCACAAGCACTAGCATTAATAACGGCTGTAACACCACCGGATTGGGCATAAAAAGCATTTTTTGGCATAAGCTTCTCCTATTTTTAGGTTAAAAGCCTATAATTATACTACATTCTGTAAAGATTATGTCTAAATTGGGGAGGAGGAGAAGGGTTCTGGAGTACAAAGCGTAGCTTTGATTTTACAAAGCCTTTGAACTCCAAAGCTGAACTTTATGACAGTGAATTAACGAGCGCGATAAGTTATACGCCCTTTAGTTAAATCATAAGGTGTTAATTGTACAGTGACTTTATCACCAGTTAATATACGGATATAATGTTTGCGCATTCTTCCAGAAATATGCGCAGTAACAACATGATCATTTTCTAATTTCACACGGAATGTAGTATTAGGTAAAGTTTCTACAACTGTACCGTCCATTTCAATGTTATCTTCTTTAGACATAAATTCTTTATTAGTAATTAATAATATTTAATATTACACTTTAATATATTTGCTGTTTAATTGCAAGAAATTATTCGTAGTTGCTTGTGCAATATTATCAAAACTATCTTGCCTTAAATTAGCAAGATATTCAGCTACATGACGTACATAGGCAGGTTGATTCGTTTTGCCACGATGTGGCACTGGGGCTAAATAAGGCGAATCTGTTTCTACCAACATACGATCTAAGGGCATTTTTTTAGCGACATCTTGTATCTGTTTGGCACTTTTAAAAGTGACAATACCAGAAAAAGAAATATAAAATCCCATATCCATAGCTTTTTGAGCCACTTCCCAATCTTCAACGAAACAGTGCATAATACCACCAACTGCCGCTGCATTTTCCTCAGCTAAAATTCTTAAAGTATCTTCTGCCGCCTCACGAGTATGAATAATTAAGGGCTTATCAATTTCTTTAGCGGCTTGAATATGTGTACGAAAACGCTGTCGCTGCCAACTTAAATCACCTTCACTACGAAAATAATCTAAACCAGTTTCGCCTATGGCAATAACATTAGCATCATCAGCTAGGCTTACAAGTTTAGCAACATCAACAATTGATTCAGGATTAGTAGTTGGATGAATACCTACTGATGTAAAGACATTATCCATACGCCGAGCAATATCTAATAAAGTAGGAACATGATCCAAATTAATAGCAACAGTTAAAAAATAGCTCACACCTTGAGCTTGAGCATCAGCAACCAGAGTTTCTGGATTGCTATCTTTAATTAAATCTAAATGACAATGAGAATCAACTAACATAAAATTATTTATCAGTACATACTGTACGAATAACACGGCAACGATTGGTATAGCGGCTACATACATTTAAAGCATGACGTTTAGCTACTGTTTTTTGAACACCCGAACCGAAGCCAAATTTACCATTATATCCTTTAGCGAGTGCGCCGCAACCATTTTTAAATCCAATGATCACTTTACAATCTTTTTTGCTTGCACGTATTCGACATAAACGTATTGCCCGTCTTTTTGCAGAATATTGACTCTTATTATTATAGGCATAACCATGTGCGCCAGTTGAACTAGAATAAGCAATTGCGCCATATTTATTTGCGGCAAAAACTTGTTGATAACTTAAAAATAGTATTATGCTTAATACTAATTTAATTAATAATGTGCGTGACATAAGGGTTCTCCGATTAATAACCCTTCTTATTATACTATATAATATTAAATTGATCAATTATTATGAGAAATATAAACCAAATTTATTAGATTTTAAAGCCTACTTTAAAATAGCCTTGACTATTTTAAAGTAGGCTTTAAAATAGCCAGATGAGATATATTACTGCTGCTATTCAGCAAGATTTACAAAAAAAGATGGTATTTATTGGTGGACCACGGCAAGTTGGTAAAACCACTTTAGCAAAAAAACTACTTTCTACAACTAATGGTCGTTATTTTAACTGGGATTATGATCAAGATCGTCACAATATATTAGAACATAAATGGTCTCATAATGACGATTTACTTATATTTGATGAACTTCATAAATTTCCACGTTGGAAAAGTTGGATTAAAGGTGTTTATGATGTGGTTGGCAATGAGCATTCTATTCTAGTCACAGGTTCTGCTAGACTTGATGTTTATCGTCGTGGTGGTGATTCTTTATTAGGACGTTATCATTATTGGAGACTTCATCCTTTCACTTTAGATGAAGCTCCTGTTGATTTAAATCAATATGAAATTTTTGATCGTCTCATGACGCTAGGAGGTTTTCCTGAACCTTTTCTTAGTGGAAATTTGCGTGAAAGTAGGCGTTGGAAAAGGGAACGTTTTAATCGCGTTTTACGTGAAGATATTCGTGATCTGGAATCTATTAAAAATATACAAGGAATTTCATTATTAGTAGATTTATTAAGAACACGAGTCGGAGGAATGATAGTAGTTTCAAATCTAGCACAAGATTTACAAGTCGCACCACAAACAGTAAAATCATGGTTAGAAATTCTGGAAAGAATGTATTTAATCTTTAGAGTTTTACCTTATACGCAATCCATACCTCGCGCTATTCTAAAACCAGCTAAAGTTTATTTTTTTGATAATGCTGATACTATAGATGAAAAAGGGGCGCGATTTGAAAACCTTATTGCCACAACTTTGTTAAAGAGATTGCATTATTTAGAAGACTATGAAGGCTATCGTTATGAATTACGTTATATTCGCGACAAGGAAGGCAGAGAAATAGACTTTGTGATTTTAAAAGAAGGCATTATAGAAGAACTTATTGAAGTAAAATATAGTGATGATAAACTCTCAAAATCATTAAATTACTATGCAAAAAAACTAGAAGCTAAAAAAACAACACAAATTGTTGCAAACCTAAAGCAAGCATATGATAAGAATGGAATTAGTATCACTAATCCATTTTTATATTTCTCAAACCCTCCTTGGTTAAAAAATTAATTATGTCACAAGCCGCAGAATCATATATAGAAAATTACAATAAACTTAAGCAAATTGCTAAAACAATGGCTGAAACTGATGAACCTGATATTGATCAATTAGTTAGTTTAATTGCTGATGCCACTGAAGCTTATAAAAACTGTCAAGCACGTATTGAGGCGGTGGAAAAGGCTTGTTCTATTTCCAAAACTCCAGCAACTGTATAAAATTATGCTTAGAAAATCATAAAACCCCATAAGCTAATATAGCATCAGCAACTTTAATAAAGCCTGCTATATTAGCCCCTTTTAGATAATCCACGGTTCCATCTTCTTCTTTTCCATATTCAACACACTTACTATGTATATCTAACATAATTTTACGTAGCCGCTGATCTAATTCTTCTCTTGACCATGATAAGCGCATACTATTTTGGGTCATTTCTAAACCAGATACTGCTACACCACCCGCATTTGCTGCTTTACTAGGAAGATATAAAATATTGGATTGTTGGAAAATATTAATGCCAGCTTGTTCAGTTGGCATATTGGCTCCTTCTGAAATTGCTATGCAACCATTTTTTACTAAGGTTTCTGCTTCTTCAGCATTAATTTCATTTTGAGTCGCACATGGAAAGGCAAGATCGCAGGGTACTGACCAAGGTCGTTGTTTTGCATAGAATTCTACTTGAAATTCGCTTGCATATTCTGAAATACGTCCACGTCTTTTTTGTTTTAATTCCTTAATAAAAGCTAGTTTCTGTTTATCAATTCCATCAGGATCATAGATAAATCCGCTAGAATCAGACATTGTAACTACTTTACCACCTAATTCTATAGCTTTTTCTACAGTATATTGTGCAACATTACCAGAGCCTGAAACAACAATAGTTTTGCCTTCTATAGTTTGTTTATGGTATTTGAGCATATCTTCCATAATATATACTGCACCATAACCAGTGGCTTCACTACGAATTAAGCTACCGCCAAAAGCTAATCCTTTACCTGTAAGTACACCAGTAAATTCATTCGCCAGCCGCTTATATTGACCAAACAAATAACTAATTTCTCTAGCACCAACTCCAATATCACCGGCTGGAACATCAGTAAATGGACCAATATGACGGTAAAGTTCAGTCATAAAAGCTTGACAAAAGCGCATAACTTCACGATCAGATTTACCTTTAGGATTAAAATCAGCACCACCTTTCGCGCCTCCCATTGGTAATCCAGTAAGACTATTTTTAAAGGTTTGTTCAAATGCAAGGAATTTTAAGATACTACGACTGACATCATGATGGAAACGAATTCCACCTTTATATGGTCCAATTGCGTTACAATGTTGAACTCGATAGCCACGATTAACTCTGATATTAGCCTCATCATCTTCCCAGCAAACACGAAAGGTAATGATTCTATCTGGTTCAGTTAAACGTTCTAAAATATTGGCTTCTTGATAAACTGATTTATTAAAGATAAATGGTATAATATTTGCCGCCACTTCATAAACAGCTTGATGAAATTCATCTTCACCCGGATTGCGACGTTTCAAACCATCCATAAAATGATCAAGCTGTTCTTGAACTGTATTACCTATCATCATAGCTAAAGTCTTCTGTTATAATTAATTAAAGGAGTATATATTATGAAACCACCAGTACGTATTGTAGTAACAGGCGGCGCGGGGCAAATTGCTTATTCATTAGTATTTCGCATAGCTTCCGGCGAATTATTTGGATCTGATCAACCTATTATTTTACATCTATTAGAACTTCCTTCTATAATAAAGCACTTAAATGGTGTAGGCATGGAATTGAATGATTGTGCTTATCCATTATTATATGACATCATAATAACAGATGATGTAAAAACGGCTTTTACTGATGTCGAATATGCTTTTCTAGTTGGTGCAGCACCACGTACTAAAGAGATGCAAAGAGCAGATTTGATCAAAGCCAATGCAGAAATTTTTAAAATACAAGGTAAAGCATTAAATTATTATGCCAATCCTAATGTAAAAGTAGTAGTGGTTGGTAATCCAGCCAATACCAATGCTTATATCGCAATGCGTTGCGCTCCAGATTTAGCACCTGAACAATTTACTGCGATGACACGCCTTGATCATAACCGTTTAGTACATCAATTAGCAACAAAATTACAAGTGAATGTAGCTGAAATTAACAATGTTATTATTTGGGGTAATCATTCAGCTTCCCAATATACAGATATTCGTTATGCCACAACAAATGTAGATAAAAAATGGTTTATTAATGAGTTAATGCCTTGCGTACAACAACGCGGAACTCGTATAATTGAAATACGAGGCAAATCAAGTGCTGCTTCTGCCGCTTATGCAGCTATATCACATATGCGTGATTGGGTAAAAGGCACAGATAAATGGGTAAGTATGGCAATACCAAGTGATGGTAGCTATGGAATTAAAGAAGGAATAATATACTCATATCCAGTAACAGTACACAATGGAACAATTTCCATTGTTCAAGGATTAGAAATTGATGAATTTAGTAGAATGCAATTAGACAAAAATCAACAAGAATTAGAAATAGAACGTCAAGCGATTTTGGAATTTATTTAGCCATAGCCAATAAATGCAATTCCGCGACTTGCTAGCAAATATTGACTCAAATCATTGCAACTTTTAGATTACTGAAAAATACTAACTTAAACATAATGTGATATTATTTATATTCGACCAACTTATAAGGGTAAAATAAATGGATAATATTACTATTGACATATTCAAACTTGTTTATTTACTAATATTTCGTCTTTCAATTGTGATTGTAGGGCTTGTTAGTATTGTACTTGGCTATCGTTTATTTGTTAAAGGTGTTTTTCAGTCTTCTGATACTGGTAAAGACGGTAGTGAATTTTCTGCGAAAGTCGGGGAAATGAATCTTACTTTCAAAAATGCTGCACCGGGTACTTTGTTTGCGCTTTTTGGAGCTGTGCTTATTGTGGTGATGATAATATACGCACCACCGGGGTTTGAAAAGAAAACAACTGATAATAATGGTGTTCAGAAGAATGAAACAATGAAAGATATTTCTAATAATAAACCTTGTGAATGCCCTAAGCCTGATGAAGTTCCAACTATTACGCCAGAAAAAGTCTCCAGTACTCCAACAAAGCACGCTTTATTAGTCGGTGTTTCTCATTATCCTAATTTAGATGAAAAGTATCAGTTACAAGGCCCTACTAATGATGTCGCTTTACTTAAAGGTGTTTTGTTAGAGAAAGGCTTTGCTGATAATAATATTCATATTTTAACTGATAATGTGATAGATAGTGGACGCTTGCCTACTCGACAAAATATCTTAGATTCTTTTAAACGTCTGGCTCAAGATGTGAAACCAGATGATTATCTATTTGTGTACTTTTCTGGGCATGGTTCTCAACAACCCGTATCTTTAAATCAACAAAACCACGGTGAAAATGATGGCTTAGATGAATTTTTCCTGCCTAGAGATATTGGTGTTTGGCAAGATGAAACTAAAGCTGTGGAAAACGCGCTGTTAGATAATGAGATGAATCAGTGGATAACCGCTTTGCGTGATAAAGGTGTTTTTATTTGGGCAGTTTTTGATAGTTGTCATTCTGGCACTATGTTAAAAGGTGTAAAGGTTAAGGGTCTTCGCGAGCGTAAAATTTCTCCAAAAGAGCTTGGTATTCCTAGTCAAATTTTGACTGAATCTACTGAGTCAGAAACCTTTTTGGATCATGATGATAATAGCAAAACTTTAAAAGGTGACTATGTGGCTTTTTATGCTGCTCAAACTGATCAACTCACGTCAGAAATGCCATTAGGTGAAGAAAATAAAACTTATGGTTTGTTTACTTATATTTTGGCTGAAGTTTTAGCGCAAAATGATGGCATCAGTTATCGTCAAGCGGCACAACAGATCTTGCACCGTTATGCAGCTGAAAATCATCTCAGCCCAACTCCTTTATTTGAAGGCACTAAATTAGATAGTTTGGTTTTTAGAAGTGATGATAAAAAATATATCTCACAATGGTCTCTGAAAATACATCGTAATAAATTAAAGATAGCAGCGGGGCAATTGCATCAATTAGATAAAGGCAGTATTTTGGCAGTTTTGCCTAGTCCAACCGCAAACGATGATGAAGTTTTGGGCTATGTGGAAATCGAAAGGGCGAAAATATTGGAAAGTCGTCTTAAACCGGTGGAATTCAATAACAAGCCAGTTTTAGAAGTCAAAGATATACCCGAAAATGTTTGGGCAAGATTGGTTAAGCCGTCTGTGTCATTAACATTAACAGTTGCCTTACCACCCGAAACGGTAGAACATCCACTAGCACAAAAAGTGTTGTTAGAACTTTCTAAAGAGCAACAAACTAGCGGCATAAAAATTAATTGGGTTGAGCCAGAGGATACTAAAGCAGACTTACGCTTATTAATCAAGTCGGATCAACTTTGGCTATTGCCATCTACAGGGCAACTGATTGAAACTGGAGCAACTAAAACTCATTCCATCCGCTTGAATAAAACCCCAGAACAACTACGTGAAGTTGTAGTCAACAGCTTTCAATCCATTGCTAAGGTAATTAATCTGTTGCGTTTATCCACTAAAACTACGGTTAGCAGTAAGTTTGCTCAAAGAGTTGATATTAGTGCTATTCCAGAAGGAGATGGAAATAGTTTTGGGATTGATAAAATGCCAGTGTTGTCTCCGGGCAATGAGTTGACTTTTAAAGTCCAAAATAAGAGTCAATACGCTAGCGATGTCACCATGCTGTTTATAGATAGTGCTTACGGTATCACCGCCCTATATCCTGAACCGGGCGCGTCTAACCGGATTGGAGCTGGTAATGATGATTGGTTTAAAGGAGAACCAGATGTGGAGACGGTAGGTATAGAACGTATGATCATCATTGCAGTTCAAGCCGAAGCCAACACTATGAGAACTGATTTCAGCTTTTTAGCGCAAGCAAGCCTACCAAAAACCAGAGATAATAATAAATTCACAGCAGATCAAAATGACTTATATTACTTATTTGCTGAAGCTGGGTTTGGAAGCAACGAAAAAGGCTTTCGGTCCGTAAAACCTTTAACGCAGACAGTTATGCAGGTGTTTAGTTGGGAAACTAAACCTGAATAGGGGGTAATGTTATGAATCATTTTAGAAATTTTTTGTTGGTTTTTTTGTTGGTGGTTTTGTGGGTGCCTGTGGGTGCGGAAGGAATTTCAATTGAACAGTTAGATCGCCTAGAGAAAGAAGGAATACAAGCCTATGACCAAGCTAAATATTTTATCGCTATAGAAAAATTTCAAACCGGTTTAAAGCAAGCACGTGAGTTTAATGATAAACGTTATATTAGTCAATTTATTGCCTACATTGGCTTGGCGTATCAAAACTTGGGGCAATACCAAAAAGCTTTGGACTATTCTCAAAAAGCCTTGGCTATACATAGCGAAATCGGTGACCAACGCAGGGAAGCTGCTGACCTTACCAATATTGGCATCGTGTATGCGAAATTGAACCAATACCAAACAGCCTTGGCTTATTATAAAAAATCCTTGGCTATAAATCGCGAAATCGGTGACTTGAGTCAGGAAGCTGCTGGTCTGAACAATATTGGCCTAGTGTATGTTAAATTGAACCAATACCAAATGGCTTTGGATTTTTATCAAAAATCCTTGGCTATAAATATCAAAATAGCTGACTTTCGCAGAGTTGGAAAGAACCTTACTAATATTGGCCTAGTGTACCTAATTTTAGGTCAATACCAAAGAGCATTGGACTATTATCAAAAAGCTTTGACTATACATCGTAAAATAAATAATAAGCAAGAGGAAGGAAATGCTTTGGACAACATTGGTATGCTGTACTATAAGTTAGGCAAATACCAAACAGCCTTAAACTATTACCAACAAGCTGTGACTATATATCGTCAAATAAATAATAAGCAAGAGGAAGGAAATGCTTTGGATAATAGCGGTTTTATGTATCAAATGTTGGGTAAATACCAAACTGCCCTGAATTATTTCAAGCAGTCCTTAAGCATTTACTACAAAATCAAGTATTGGAGAGGGTTTGGGAGTTCTTTGAACAGCATAGGTATGTTGTATTATAAGTTAGGTAAATACCAAATGGCCTTGGACTATCACCAACAAGCTTTAAAAATTAGCCGTCAATTAAACAATAAAAACGGAGAAGCTAATGCTTTATATTATATAAGCATGATATATGATGATTTAGGCCAATATAAAATAGCCTTAAACTATTCTCAGCAATCTTTGACTATTTGCCGCCAAATCCAAGATAAGCACGGAGAAGGAAACAATTTAGCTAGCATTGGTTACCTGTACCTAAATTTAGGCCAATACCAAACCGCCTTGGACTATTTTCAACAAGCTTTAACTATTTATGACAAAATCAAGTATTGGAGGGGGGTTGGGAGTTCTTTGAACGATATAGGTATGATGTATTATAATTTAGGCCAATACCAAACCGCATTGGACTATTGTCAACAAGCTTTAAAAATTAGCCGCGCATTAAACAATAAGAAAGGGGAAGGGGATGCTTTACGTAATATAGGCATGGTGTACGATGATTTAGGCAAATATCAAACATCCTTAAAATATGCCCAACAAGCTTTGACTATTCACCGCAAGATTAAATATCAGAAAGGAGAAGGAGCGGCTCTAGGCAACATTGGCAGCGTGTACCTAAATTTAGGTCAATACCAAACCGCTTTAGATTATTTCCAACTAGCTTTTAAAATAAAACGTAAAACCAAGATGAAGCGCGGAGAAGGGGCTGATTTAAATAACATCGGCAACCTATACGCAAATTTAGGTCAATACCAAACTGCCTTAAGTTATTACCAGCAAGCATTAACAATTAACCGCGAAATAAAAGATAAACACGGAGAAGGAGACAATTTGGGTAACTTTGGTAACATATACCTAATTTTAGGTCAATACCAAAAGGCATTGTACTATTACCAACAATCTTTACAAATATACCATAACATCAAGGATAAGCGCGGGGAAGGGGATGATTTAAACAACCTAGGTAATGTATATTATAATTTAGGCGACTATCAAAATGCTTTGGACTATTACCAGCAATCTTTGATTATTAACCATGAAATAAAAAATAGGTTTGGGGAAGGTGTAAATCTGACCAACATTGGCGTGGTGTACCAAAACCAAGGCAAGTATCAACAAGCCATAGAATCTCTTCAAGAGGCAACCACTGCTCTTGAAACACTTGGCTCTCAGAATGGTTTATGGCTAACACAAAGTAGTTTAGCCTTCACTGAAGCCAAGCTCAATAAACCGAAACTAGCTATTGAACACTACAAACAGAGCATTGATAACATAGAAAAACTACGTACTAGTATAACTGCCAAAGAACATAAAATCTCTTTAATGCGTGACAAATTATATGTCTATGATGAATTTATTACTTTATTACAACTTCTTGGCTATGATCGTCAGGCTATAGAAATCTTTGAACGCAAACAAGGACGTATTTTCCTAGAGGAAATGGGTCAAAGTGGCGCACGACTATTTGCAGGTTTACCTAAAAAAACTTTACAAAAAGAATCTGACTTAGAGAATAAACTTGCTAACACTCGCAAAAATTTGGTCAATGAACGTTCCAAACCCGCCGCTGGTCTAAAAGGTGAAGTAGTTCAAAATCGGCAACTCATTAAAAACTTAGAACAACGTGAGCAAAGACTTCAAACTGAATTAGAAGAATTGCAACACACAATAAAAACTAAATACCCTGATTATTATGCACTAAAATATCCAAAACCCGTAAAATTAGATAGTCTCCAGAAAGAAGTTTTAGAATCTGATGAATTGATGTTGGTTTATGGAGTAATGGAAAACAGTACTACATTATGGGTAATAGGTAAAAATACCTTTGAAATGTTTGACTTGCCACTTACTGAATCATTGCTTAAAGAAAAAATTAGTCAAGTCAGAGATTGGATGGGAGCTGGTGATAAAACGCGGGGCTTAAAAGTTACCGGACGAAAATATGGTGAAATAAAAGTTAAGCTAAATCAAGCTAGTAATGAACTATATGCTCAACTAATTCCTGAAAAAGTACGCACATTGTTGACAGCACCACATACTGTTTATGTAATACCAACTGGTCCATTGTATGCCTTGCCTTTTGAAACTCTTGTCACTAAAACTTCTAAAGATTTTAAGAAGGCACATTATTTAATAGAAGATGTGCCAATTGCTTATTTGTCATCAGCTTCTTTGCTGAAAATCTTACGTGATGCTCAAAAACGCCGGGAAAATACTGCTAAGTATCCACTGTTAGCCTTTGCTAATCCTGTTTATGAAGGACTACCTACGCCATTCTCAAGCCCGCGAAGTCTAATCAAAAAGTTACATCATGAGACTTATCGTAATTTAAAAAATGGTTTTGCGCCGCTGCCGGAAACTGAAGATGAAGCTAAAGAAATTGCTAAACTTCTTAATGCTCCTACTGATAGTAAAGCTTTGCAACTAGGTGAAGCGGCTTCAGTACCAACAGTAAACAAATTCAATAAGCAAACGCGCTTAGATGATTATCAATATGTGCTATTTTCCACACACGGAATTCTTCCCGGCGAAATTGACCGAATCAAACAACCAGCTTTAGTACTATCTTACCCAGACAAATGGGGCTATCTAAAAATGGCTGATGTCTTCGGCTTAAAACTCAATGCAAAACTAGTGGCTCTGTCAGCATGTAACACCGGTAATGGCAAAAATGAAAAAGGTGAAGGTGTGATGGGATTAACTCGTGCCTTTATGTATGCTGGCACTCCGGCAATTGCGGTGACATTATGGTCAGTAGAATCTCTATCAGCCAAAACACTCAATGTTGGTTTCTTTAAAGAATTGAAAAACATTCAAAAACCAGCGGCTGCACTTCGTGCGATTAAATTGCGAATGTTGCGAGGTGATGAAGGTGAAAAATATAAACGACCTTATTATTGGGCACCGTTTGTGGTGTTTGGGGATGCGAAGACCTTAGCCAAACCTGACAGGTTTTGAAAACCTGTCAGGTTTAACGTCGGGTTTTATTGAATTCTCATTCCTAATTAGGGATAAATTAATGTTAAACACACTACAAGTAAAAAATTTCACACTATTTTCTGATGCAAGTTTTGAATTTGCGCCGGGACTAAATATTATGATTGGAGATAATGGTACTGGTAAAACCATTATCTTAAAATTAGCTTACGCTATCCAATATGTTTTACATAAAGCTTTGCAAGAATCTTTACATACTCTAACTCCAATCTCAATCGAAGCATTAAACTTAGATTTAAGCAGAAAACTAAAAAATGTTTTTCAAGCTGAAAAGTTAAGTAATTTATGCCGCACACATGGCGTTAATGCTCAAATAAACATGACAATCAATAGTGATTTAACTATAGAATTATCACTAGCAGATAAGTTAGAATTTCAGATCAAAAACAACAATGAAATAACAACTAATAATAGTTTACCAATATTTATACCCGGTAAAGAAGTATTATCCATTTTTCCCGGTTTTATCACTAGTTATGAAGATAGAGAACTGGCTTTTGATGAAACTTATTATGATTTATGTAAAGCCTTAAGTCGTACACCATTACGAGGAAAGCGTCGTGAAGAAATTAATAATTGGCTAGCACCACTAGAACCAGCAATACCCGGTAAATTAATCAATGAATTTAACCGATTTTACTTACAATTTTCTGACCAAGAAAAAAGAGAAATACCTTTAGTAGCAGAAGGAATTCGTAAAATAGCATTATTAAACTACTTAATTTTAAATGGTTCAATTACTAAAACTAGTACATTATTTTGGGATGAACCAGAAATCAACTTAAATGCAAAATTACAAGTAAAATTAGTCAATAGCCTAGTACAACTAGCTAATACAGGAGTACAAATTGTATTAGTGATTCATGATTTATTTTTACTAAAAGAACTGGCTTTACGTGTAGATGCTAATGAAATTAAAGCAAATTTTTTTGAATTCTTGGAACAAGATAAGACTATTAGTATCAAACAAGGAGAAAATTTAGAAGATTTAAGTCAAATAGTAGCCCTTGACGCATCCTTAGATCAATATGACCGAATACAAGAAGTATTGATGCAGGATTATTAAAAAATGCCAAGGATTACTGAACAAAAACTTAGCTTTATCTTTCCAGATACATGGCAAGCAATTAAATATTATGACGAAAGTTTTTATAATAAAAATACACTTCCTAAAAAATTAGGCTGGGAAGTTATTGGTTAAGTATCCATCTAATGCCAAAGCTCTATCTTGGTACCAAAAACCAGCGGCGGCTGCACTTCGTGCGATAAAATTGCGAATGTTGCAAGGTAAAGAAGGTGAAAAATATAAACGACTTTGTGGTGTTTGGGGATGCAGATTTATAGTAATTAGCCAGTGTAAGGTGTAGTGAGGAGTAGCTTATACCCCTAAATATTCAATTTTATAACCAATATCTTTTCCCAAAACCCCCACACCAAGATACACACGCTGGCGTGAATCATTTAAAAAGCGTTCTCCATAATTTTTGTTCTTGATTTGTTTAATCGCTTTATTAGTTAAACTATCCATACTAGTTCCATCTTCAGCATATTTAAATTCTATCAGATAAATTTTGTTCTCAAATGCCAATACGCCATCAATACGCCCTTTATCTGTTAATACTTCTAAATCAATTTCAACGCCCATCAACACAGCTACCATATAAAATAGTGAATGATAATAAGCTTCTTTCTTGATATGTAAGTTGTATGGAATTTTGGCAAATAAAGCCCGGATTATATTTATAAAACCTTCAATATTATCGCTTTCTAAATAATCACGTAAATCTTCTGCCGCTGGTTGAATTTCTCCCAAATCATTTTTAGTAAAACTATTAAATAGAAAAGTCATAAAAGCTTGTTTTACTTCAAAATTAGGATAATTCAATATATATTGAATTGTTCTCGATTTTTGATTAATTTCACTTATGGTTAAATAACCTGTTTGAAACAAAAGCGCGAATATATTTAGATTTTCTAAATTGTAACTATCAAAAAGAATTTCTGAAACTTTTTTGTTTTCAAATTCGCTGGTATCAAGTTCTGTTTTTTTGATTAATTTCATCAAAAAAGTTGGAGTTCCAGTTGCAAACCAATAATTACTAAAACGTTGTTCAACAAACAAATTAAGAATTGAAAACGGATTATACAGTGTATCTTTAGCATTCCATGAATAGCCGTTATACCAAGTCTTAATTTTAGTTAGTAAAACTGGTTTTTTTATCTCTAAAACAGTACCAAGATGTTGAATATAAGAATCAAAATAAGTTTCTAATTCTTTTTGGGTATATCCTAGCAATGTGGCAAATTGTTTTGAAAAACTAATATCTCGTATGTTATTTAATTCAGAGAAAATGGATACACGAGAAAATTTTGAGACTCCGGTAAGGAATACGAAACGTAGAAATGGATCTGAAGATTTCAAAATACCGAAAAAATCTCGCATTATTTCACGATTTTTTGTGGCTTTTTCTATATCATCAATATGCTCAACAATTGGTTTATCATATTCATCTATTAAAATCACAAGTTTTTGCTGAGTTTTTTCTGATATTTTTTCAATTAATTCTCCAAATTTATCTTTAAGATAGGGGCTATCGAGTTCAATATCATATTTAGCAGCAGTTTTCTCTAAAAAAGATAATAATGATCTTTCAAATCTAATGTCATCACTATATGAAATTTTATTAAAATCAATTACTATAACCGGATAAGATTGCCATTCAATCTTATCATAGATATATAATCCCTGAAAAAGTTCTTGATTGCCAGAAAATATTTCAGATAATGTCGAAATTAGTAAAGATTTTCCGAATCTGCGAGGGCGAGATAGAAATAAATATTTACCTCCTTGCAATAATTCAGTAATTTCTTTAGTTTTATCAACATATAAATAATTTTCTTTTATTATTTCTGAAAATGTTTGAATGCCTATGGGTAATTTTTTCATATCTTATGCCTTTTTTAATCTGTCGAGTTAAATTTACTATTTTGTCTATTATAAGTGCCGCATATGCAGCTATATAACATATGCGTGATTGGGTAAGTATGACAATACCTAGTGATGGCAGTTATGGAATTAAGCAAAGATTAAAAATAGAACCTCAAGCTGCTTTGGAACTTATTTCCAAATCAACTTAATTGATACAATAGGATTTTTATCATCTGCTTTGCCTTTGATAATTAATTTCTCATGAGTCAAAGCAGAACAACGATTTACTAAATAATCTGCTACCGTCTTAGCTCGTGCTAAAGATAATTCTGGGTTGTCATTTGCATAACCACTAATCTTAATACTTTTAAGACGATTCATATTCTTACAAATCATATTTGCTGTCTTCCTTAACAAGTATTTAGCACGAAAATTTAAACGAGAGCTTCCAAGGAAAAAGCGAATATTGGTTGTTATAGATGGTTTCGGTTTTCTGCTGCTACTACCAAGCGTCATTGGTAATGATGTAGTTGCAGCAATACGATATGATTGTCTTAAACGTATTCCTTTTCTAGCAGTAGTGGCAGGTAAACCAAATAGACCTTCATAAGATACAGCTTCTGGCATTTCTATAGCTTGATGTATGGTTTTTATTTTGCCATTTTTATTAACTATTTGATCTTCCACCGCA
Organism: Candidatus Marithrix sp.; assembly: GCA_016744775.1. Lineage (GTDB taxonomy): Bacteria > Pseudomonadota > Gammaproteobacteria > Beggiatoales > Beggiatoaceae > Marithrix. The sequence goes on along the minus strand of JADGDS010000006.1, from coordinate 10,242 downwards.
ACAAAACTAGTCCATTGAGTCATCAAACGATGTTTCAGACCAAGCTTTTGAATTTCGTTGATTAATTGAGGAGTTTGTCCCCTCTTCACCATTTTATTCATCAAATTACGTACTTTTTGTCTTGCCCATATTGTTGCTATTGCCTCATTCTGATCTTCTTTTGAAGGCAGACGAACACGTAGTTTTTGTTGATAAGGCTGATTAATTAATTGACCGCGTACAATAATTGTATCTAAACCACCTTTAGCATAACGTCCATGAACCAGAATCGGCTGTCCAGCCCATAAATCAGGAACTTTAGAAGGATATAATTGAGTTACATCTAAACTACCCCAATCAATTTCTATATTACTGATAGTTGGGCTATCAACTCGTTGAAAAATTTGTTGAATGATCTTATCGCTATTTTCATCATGACGTATATAAAAAGTTTCACCTCTACCAAGTTCAGATGCTCGTTCCAATAAATAACGATTTACCGATGAACCAATTCCTACACTAAAAATTCTAGCACCATTTCTTTGTTTCTCAATTGCTTGAAAAATAGCAAACTCATTACCCACATAACCATCTGTTAATAAAAAAGCAATTCTTAAATAACCATCAGCAGCCTTTTTAGATAAAGCATTCAAAATTCCTTGACGCATTGCGGTTCCACCTCTGCCTTGCAAATTATCAACATAAGCTAAGGCTTCATTAGCATTTTCAGGAGTATAATTTCGAGCTTTATTCCATAAAATACCAGTATCACCTGCAAATCTTACTACATTAAAAGTATCTGTTGTACGCATACCCTTCATCAGAGTACGAATTATTTGCTTAGATTTTGCCAAAGGAAAACCACGCATTGAACCAGAAGTATCAACAATAAAAATTAATTCACGCGCAAATATTTTAGTTACCCTAGCTGGTGGTTGAATCATTAAACTAAAAAAACCATCCTGTTTTTTTGCATGAGCCATCACTGCAACTTCAGGTGTTTCTCCAGCTACTTGATAACGTAAAATAAAATCTTTATTTGGCAAACGATCAGCGCGATCTAATTTAATTAGTTTTTGATGTCTATTAATAGACTTAATATCAATTATATGAGAACTAGAATAAACATTTTTAATTGGAACACCAGCATCTAATTTAACTGATAAATCAATATCATGCCCACTACGTTGATTTGGCTCTAAAACCGGTGGATTAATATGATTACTACGATAACGAGTACCTACCACCATTGGAAAAACTAATTCATAATTACCATCTTTATAACTCAATTTACCAACATAATTAATTTTAATAGTAATATTATCACCGGGCATAATATTACTAACTGATTGAGTAAAGATATTTGGACGTTCTTGCTCTAATAATGAAGCGCGTTGCCCTTTTAATTTAGCTCGTTTATAAATTTTACGAGCTTGATCTCTAGTTTTAATTACAGCTTCAATCTTACGTTTACCAATAAACATCTGCATTTTATTTACAGCGGCATCATGTGGCAACGGGAAAGTATAAATAGCTTCAATTGGTTTTTTAAAAGGATTATGATACTCTTGAGTAACAGTAGCACTGGCAACAAAACCAGATACTTCAATTTCTACTTTGGTATGTTTAAGAGGTAGTTCTAGTTTCTGAGGTGGTTTTTCATTTGCAATTTCCGAGACTTCCAGAGAATTAGCAAAAGTTGAGCATGATAATACAGTGATTATAAAAGCGGTAAATATTGACCACATAATAATTAATTCCTATAATTTAAGATAGCGGCTAGCAACCCATCATCACTAGCTTTTGGAGCAACAAATATAGGTGCGATTATTCCTAATTTTTCTGCAACAACTTTAATACGTGTACTAATTAGCACCATTGGAGTGTTACGTATCCAAGCGTGCCCATCCAACATATTCATAAAATTTTGTAAACCTTCGCTACTAGTAATAATGATTAGATCAATCTTGATATTATGTATCCAAGCAGGCACTGGCGGTTGTACCCGTTTGTAAACATTGATATAAGTCACATTAGCACCACGCTGCTTTAAAGTATTAGCGAGTAATTCGCGCCCACCCTCACCACGAAAAATTACAATTTTCTTGCCACTAATAGCAGATTCTTGCATCTCTGACATTTCTAATAAAGCTTCAGTATTAAAAGGCGGAGCAGGGAACTTTGCTGTTTTTAAACAGTTAGCAGTAGCTTTTCCTACCGCAAAAGATTCGATATTTACTGGAATACTGTATTTAACAGCATTGGCACTAATAAAAATCGCAAGATCAAATTCATTAAAATTATAATTCAAGAAGTCTATTTGCAGAGGTTTTATTTCTATAACTGGAAACAAAATTGGATTTCCACCTTGTTCTCTAATCAGTTTAGCTAAATTTTCTGATTGATGAATTGGTCTAGTAACCAATACATTTAAAGATTTCATAATTGTAATAATTTATCAGCTCCTTGTGCCAATAAATTTTTGCCTAAAGTATCACCCAAATACTCTGCTGAATCAATAGAACCTTCAATACTATCATGTAACACCTCTTTACCTGCTAAATCACCGACAAAACCTCGCAAATTTAAACGATCATCTTCAATTTGTGAAAATCCAGCAATCGGAAACTGACAGCCGCCATTTAAACGTTTATTCAAAGCACGTTCTGCCGTAACTCTTGAAGCTGTTAAAGGGTCATTTAATACTTTTATGAGTTCCATTGTGTTAGAATCATCTGTTCGGCATTCAATACCAATTGCGCCTTGACCAATTGCAGGTAACATTATATCTTCTGTGAATATTTGACGAATTCTATCATCCATATTCAAACGTTGCAAACCAACAGCTGCTAAGATAATAGCGTCAAATTCACCTTGATCTAATTTACTTAAGCGCGTTCCTACATTACCTCTTAAAGAACGAATATTTAAATCTGGTCTATAATTCAATAATTGACTTTGCCGACGCAAACTAGCAGTACCTACTATAGCACCTTCAGGTAAAGCATCTAAATTAGCATACTCATTAGAGACAAAAGCATCATAAGGATTAGCACGAGTAAGCATTACTGGTAGAATTAAACCCTCTGGAAATTCTACTGGTAAATCTTTTACAGAATGTACGGCTATATCGGCACGTTTATCGAATAAACAATGTTCTAATTCCTTAACAAATAAGCCTTTACCGCCTATTTTAGCTAATGGAGTATCAAGAATTTTATCACCCTTAGTAGTAATTTCTATTAACTCAATTTTAAGTTGTTGGTGTGTTTGCTGTAATGCTTGAGCAACATGATTGGTTTGCCATAAAGCCAAAGGGCTTTTGCGAGTTGCTATACGTAATATTTGTGGTGTCATAATGGAAAAATTGTTTTTTTGATATAAACTAATACTAATAAAATAGTAAAAAATTAGGATTAATTATGAAATACAAACGTTATTTATATGGAGGCTGCTTAATAATAAGCTTATTATTTAGTAGTTTCGTTAAAGCATTGGATATTAAAGTCGATTTTAGTCAAAGTTCCGGCTTTGCAATAGAAACTCAATATAATAACTTACAAATTAATAATATTAAAGTTAGTTCGTCACAACAAGACCCGTTTGATCGAAAAAAATTGATCTGGGTTACTACAGCCTTTGATGTTATTTTTAGAGCTTGTCAATTTGAAGATCAAACTCAATTACAAGCAATTGAGTTTCGCGTTTCAGATACAAAAGATTTTGCTCCATTTTATGAAGTCTTATATCCATGTAACAACCAGTTAGATTTTAATAACAGCTATATTCAAGGTTTTGCTGATAAAGAGAATTGGATAACCGTCAATAACGTTAGTTATTATGAACGTCATCAAGCAAAAACAATTCATTATAATGTTGATTATGAATTTAATGTAGAAACTTTGACTTTTAATCAAAGATATGTTATAGAACCAAAACCACCAAAAAATATAGAAATTTCATTAAATTGGGGAGAATCACCTCGTGATTTAGACTTGCACTTAACTGGACCAGCTCCCGGTGCCGCTGAGAGTTTTGCCAATGATCAAGATCGTTTTCATATATATTTTGCTGAAAATAATAAAAATAATGATGTTGCTGCACTTGATAATGGCAAATTTGGCAACGCTAAACCTGAAAAACTAAAAATATTTGCTCCAGATAGGCAAGAACACTTAAGAGCAGGATCATATCGTTTAATTGTACATCATTTTAAAGGTGATGGTGATCTAAATAAATCAGAAGCAAGAGTAAGCATAAAAATAGATGATGAACCAGAAAAGATATTTTTGGCACCAACAGAATTACCACCTACTGAACAAATGACTGCATGGATAGTATGTGATTTCTTCGTAGGTGAAGATGGTATGGTTAGCATATCACCAATACAACAATATCATTTAAACATTAGCCCAAGTGAAATACGTTAAATGGCAAACACAAAATCACGATTTTGTTGATAAAAAACTAGAGTTTTATATACAGCTTTTACAACAGCTCGTGGTGTTATTGTGGCTCCAGTTAGTTGATCAAATTCACCTCCATCTCGTTTTACTTTCCAAGCCGCTTGATTAGGATTAGTTAAAGAACGTTCATTAAAAGTTAAAATCCAATTTGAGCGGCGTAGTTCAATTTTGTCACCTAAGCCCGGGGTTTCTTGATGAGATAATACTCGTACTCCGATTAAACTACCTTTATAATTAATTGCAATTAATAAACGAATACGTCCATTATAACCATCAGGTGCAACTGCTGTCATAATAGCGGCTACTGGCTTTTTTGCTTTGCGAGCGCGATAAACTATTTCATTTTTGATCATACGTGTATCATTAAATAAATCATTATCATACTGACTTGTAGGAACAAGTTGATTTAAAGTAGATAATAACTTAGCACGTTCATTCTCTTCAATTTGTTCAAAAGTAAATTGAAAACTAAGGGCAACTAAACTACAGCCAAGTAGTGCAAATAAACCTAATAATAGGGATGTTTTTGTGATGTGTTTTATTATCATATGTCTATGATACAATAATTTGTATATGAATATATTAGACTCTCTTAATCAAGGCTTAAATTCACTTGATATAAATATTGATGCCAAACGTCAACAACAAATATTAGATTATCTGGCTTTACTGATAAAATGGAATCGCGTTTATAATTTAACAGCAATACGTGATATTGAGCAAATGATACCTAAACATGTATTAGATAGTTTAGCGGTTTTGCCTTATATTTGTGGAACACGAATTTTAGATGTTGGTACAGGAGCTGGTTTACCGGGCTTATTATTAGCAATCGCACGCCCAGATTGGCAATGCGTTTTAGTTGATAGTAATGCAAAAAAAATTCGTTTTATTAAGCAAGTGATAATTGAATTAAAACTTGATAATGTTGAAGCAGTGTCTTCACGTATTGAGAATTTTAACGATCAAAAACTATTTGATACTATCATTTCAAGAGCATATACCGATATACAAAGTTTTTATATGCAAACTGAAAGATTATGTTCAAATGGCGGCTGCTTATTAGCTATGAAAGGTAATAAACCTGAAATAGCAGAAATAAAGGCATCTATAAAAATAATTTCTTTAGAAATTCCATATTTGCAAGCAGCGCGACATTTGGTTAAAATACGCAATTATATATAAGCTAATATCTGATTAACACAGTCATCAATATTTTGATTGGCTGTATTTACAATTATTTCTGGATTTAGTGGTTTTTCATAAGACGAAGAAATTCCTGTGAATTGTTTAATTTTACCTGCTTTTGCAAGTTTATATAAACCTTTTACATCACGTTTTTCACAAGCTGAAACTGAGCAATCGCAATAAATTTCAATAAAGTTTGTTCCTATTAATTGTCTAATTTTATCACGATCAGTTCTAAAAGGTGAAATAAAAGCCGTTAATACGATTAATCCAGCTTCAACAAATAATTTCACTACTTCACCAATACGACGCATATTTTCTATTCGATCTTCATTAGAAAATCCTAAATCGCTACATAAGCCATGACGTATATTATCTCCATCAAGTACAAAGGTGTGATATTGCATTTGATATAGTTTTTCTTCTACTGCATGAGCTAAGGTGGATTTGCCTGAACCTGATAAGCCGGTGAACCATAGCACTAAGCTTGGATGATTTTTTTGATGTGTTATTTTGGACGGATGTTTGAAAATGTTTTCTGTCATATTAAGTGAATTAAACCTGACAGGTTTTAAAAACCTGTCAGGTTTGATAATTATTTAAGTTTCAATATTTGTCTTAATCCATCAGGATAAACTATTAGTAACTGTTTGTCATCTATATTTGTTACCTCTAGTTTTGCATCAGTTGGTGCTTCTCCATGTACTACCGCATAATCTAATTTACCTTCGTAGTTTTGTTCGCCTAACTTAAATGTTAAGTTTCCTTCTGGAGTTAGTTCAGCTTCTGTAGTAAATTCTTCTATCGCTGGGATATTTGCTGGAGTTGGATACAAAATTTGTTCTCGTTTTTGCCCATCTTCATCTTCAAATACTAAAGCTACATTGCCGTTTTCTTTGTTAATGAAGCCAATTGGTGTTTCCTGATCAACCGTTGTTGATGCTAAATCTGGTCTAGCAAAATAGCTTAATTTATCAGTGGCTGGAATTTCAATGTTACCATCATTATTTATGCTGAGTGTTGGTAAATTGATCTTAGCTAAAGCAGCTTTTAATAGTTTTAAATCTTGCACTGCTGGATTAGCTATTACTTCTATTCCATCTAATGTAGTAAAATATACTTTTTGTCCAAAACCTAGTCTAATTCCTGTATCGCTAGCACGAGTTTTTGTTTCAACATGCTGCACTTGCATAGGAATTACTGCAAAAAATATTGTTTCTATCTTAAGCGTTAGAAAACCAGTATTACCGCTCTGATTAACTTTATTAGTGGTAGTTACAATCACAGGCAAGATATTAATCTTAGCTAATAGCCCGATTCCATTAATAATTGGATCACTTGATAAATCTACTGCTGATGGTTGTTTGACTTCAACAATATCAGGTGTAATATTTGGTAGTGTTTCGGTTAAATCTACACCTTCAGGGATATTATCTGCTTTGGTGAAACGCACGCCGCTACTTAAATTAACATCTTTTGGTATGTCCACACCATCAGCTATTATAACAGCAATTAATTTGGTTTCTGGTTCAACTTTTAAATGCTGTAATATTGCTGGATTTTTAGGAGTACCGCTAATTGTTCCAGCTAATTTGCCGCCAATAATCTGAGTGTTTTCTCCTAAAGATACATTTTTAATTACTGTTGCTGAGCTGCTGGTTCTAATAGTTCCTTGCAATGTGCCGCCATTTACTGATGAGCCTCGTAATTGGACATCAATTAAGATAACATCTTCAGGTAGAATTACATTGTTCTCAATTATTACATTGCTTAACTTAGTTTTTTCATTGACTTGAACATTATTTAGAATTGCTGGTGCTTCTGGCTTTCCTTGGATTTGACCTTGAATTTGTCCGCCATCAATGCTAGTGTCTGCATCTAAGGATACATCTTGTAAAGTACCTTGATTTTCAATTTCTCCTTTGACAGTACCACCTTCAATTGTACCTTCTGGTTCTATCTTAACGTCAGTAATAGTACCTTCATTTTGAATGGTGCAATTAATGCTGGCTGCTACAGTGCATCCAGTTTGTTCTGGTGTTGTTTGAACTGGTGTTGTTTGAACTGGTGTTGTTTGAACTGGTGTTGAAGCCACTGAGTTTATAGTAATATTAAAGCTTTGAGCTGCTGAATCATCAGTACCATCATTTAATATCACCGTCACCACTACGCTACCAGTCGCATCTGCTGCTGGAGTAAAGCTTAAAATTCCAGTTGCATCAATAGCAGGTTGTACTGAAAATAGGCTATTATTGTCATTAGTGACTGTAAAACTTAGAGTTTGTGATGATTCATCACTTGGTCCAGCAGAAATATCAGTTGCCCAATTATTAACTGTTTGTGCGCCAGAATCTTCATTGACTGTTTGATCAGCTCCTTTGGTGAATGATGGTATGTCATTTACTGGATTGACTGTGATGGTTACGGTATCAGTATCTGATAATGCTCCTAAGCTACTTTGATCATCAAGTTCAATTTGTATTGTGGCATCACCATTGAATTCCGCTGTTGGAGTAAAACTCATGCCTTCTAATGCAGTATTAATATCAGCCACGGTGCCTGTCAATACCACATTGTTAGTGTCATTACCAGTAATGGATGTCAAACCACTGATTCCACTTAAAGTCACTGTTCCATTAGTCACTGTCAACGTCACTTGAACTTCATTATTTCCAGCGTCACTATCTGCAATTGAAATCAGATTTGTATTTTCAGCTGAGAAAGTCAGTGCTGAACCTTCATTAGTATTTTGAGTTGCTGGTACAGTATTGCTTGGTTGTTCATTAACATCACTAATAGTAATATTAAAAGTTTGAGCCGCTGAATCATCAGTACCATCATTTAATATCACTGTCACTGTTGCGCTGCCAGCACTTGCTGGAGTAAAGCTTAAAGTTCCAGTTGCATCAATAGCTGGTTGTGCTGAAAATATTGCATTATTGTCATTAGTTACTGTAAATGTTAGAGTTTGTGATGATTCATTTGCTGGTCCAGCAGAAATATCAGTTGCCCACAAATCAATATTTTGTAATCCTGCATTTACAAACAATGTTTGATCAGCACCTTTGGTGAATGATGGTATGTCATTTACTGGATTGACTGTGATGGTTACGGTATCAGTATCTGATAATGCTCCTAAGCTACTTTGATCATCAAGTTCAATTTGTATTGTGGCATCACCATTGAATTCCGCTGTTGGAGTAAAACTCATGCCTTCTAATGCAGTATTAATATCAGCCACGGTGCCTGTCAATACCACATTGTTAGTGTCATTACCAGTAATGGATGTCAAACCACTGATTCCACTTAAAGTCACTGTTCCATTAGTCACTGTCAACGTCACTTGAACTTCATTATTTCCAGCGTCGCTATCTGCAATTGAAATCTGATTTGTATTCGCAGTGGAGAAAACTAATGGGATATCTTCATTTGTAGTTTGCGCAGCTGGTACAGTATTGCTTGGTTGTTCGTTGGCATCACTAATAGTAATATTAAAGGTTTGAGCTGCTGAATCATCAGTACCATCATTTAATATCACCGTCACCACTGCGCTACCAGTTGCATCTGCTGCTGGAGTAAAGCTTAAAATTCCAGTTGCATCAATAGCAGGTTGTACTGAAAATAGGCTATTATTGTCATTAGTGACTGTAAAACTTAGAGTTTGTGATGATTCATCACTTGGTCCAGCAGAAATATCAGTTGCCCAATTATTAATTGTTTGTGCGCCAGAATCTTCATTGACTGTTTGATCAGCTCCTTTGGTGAATGATGGTATGTCATTTACCGAATCTACTGTGATGGTTATGGTATCAGTATCTGATAATGCACCACCTGCACCAGTATTACCAAGATCATTAGTTTCTATAGTTAAAGTACTATTACCATTAAAATCAGCAGTTGGAGTAAAACTCATTCCTGCTAATGCAGTATTAATATCAGCCACGGTGCCGGTAAATACCATGCTTGCATCGTCGGTGCCGGTGCCAGTTGTAATATCCAAATCAGTGGTGCCAGTTAAACTTAAACTAGCATCAGTAACAGTAAGACTAATTTGTAGATCATTACTACCTACATCTACATCACTGATTGAAATCAGATTATTATTATTTGCTGAGAAAACTAATTGGTTATCTTCATCTATAGTTTGTGTACTAGCTTGTATGACATTAATTGGAGCTTCATTAGGTGGAGGATTATTCAGCCACAGCTTATTGGCTTGGTTCTGATTCGCCACCATGGCATCCAAATCACCATCGCCATCCACATCCCCCAGCGACACGCCTCTGCTATTAGAACTGCCAAGGCTTTGACCGCTATCAGTAAAAGTTCCAGAACCGTCATTCAGCCACAGCTTATTGGCTTCATTATAGTTAGCCACCACGGCATCCAAATCACCATCGCCATCCACATCCCCCAGCGACACGCTTTGGCTTGACGAACTGCCAAGACTTTGACCGCCATCAGTAAAATTACCAGAACCGTCATTCAGCCACAGCTTATTGGCTTGGTTACGATTAGCCACCACGGCATCCAAATCACCATCGCCATCCACATCCCCCAGCGACACGCCTAGGCTCGACGAACTGCCAAGGCTTTGACCGCCATCAGT
>JADGDS010000005.1:169718-267637 GCA_016744775.1 Candidatus Marithrix sp. | reverse complement strand
TTATTATTATAATATTTATTAATAGTACAACGAATTTACGGAATAAACGATACGAAGTCAGCGAAGCTAATTTTAATTGAATGATCTGCCGTATAATACGAGTTAAATATTTAACTAGTAATAAATTAAAAAAATGCGTCTAAGTAAAATAAAACTGTCAGGTTTTAAGTCTTTTGTTGATCCAACAACCCTAAATTTCCCCAGCAATACAGTAGGAATTGTTGGACCTAATGGTTGTGGTAAGTCTAATATTATTGATGCTATTCGTTGGGTTATGGGTGAGAGTTCGGCTAAGCAGTTGCGCGGTTCTCAAATGAGTGATGTGGTTTTTAATGGTTCTCGCACTCGTAAGCCGGTTGATCAAGCTTCTATTGAGTTGGTTTTTGAGGATGTTAATGTTCCTCAGTTTCCTGATCATTCTGAAATCGCTGTTAAACGGCAGTTGTCTCGTAGTGGGCAGTCTGTTTATTTTCTTAATAATGTTCGTTGTCGGCGTAAGGATATTACTGATTTATTCTTGGGAACTGGTTTAGGTCCAAGGAGTTATGCTGTTATTGAGCAGGGAATGATTTCGCGCTTGATTGAGGCTAAACCTGATGAGTTGCGAGTGTTTTTAGAGGAAGCAGCCGCTATTTCTAAATATAAGGAGCGGCGTAAAGAAACTGAGCAGCGGCTTGATAAGACTCGTGAAAATCTTGGTCGAATTGATGATATTCGTGGTGAATTATCTAAGCAGTTAAATAAATTAAAGCGTCAAGCTAAGCAGGCTGAGAAATTTAAGGAGCTTCAGCAATCTGAGAAGTTGCTAAAGGCTCAATTATTGGCTATACGTTGGCATAGTTTGGATACTACTGTGCAAGAGCAACAAGTTTATCTTGATGAACAAGCTGCGATTTTAGAAACTGATTTGTTCAGTTTGGAGAATTTTGATGCTACTCATAAGCAGCAACGTGAGGCTCAAACTATTGCTCAAAATAGTTTCGCTGAGCAGCAAAGTAATTTTTATGATATTGAATCTGAAATTAATCGTCTCGAACAAACTATTGAACACACTAATGAGCGTCATAAGCAATTAGAAGAAGATTTAGAACAAATTGAAATCAAATGGGCTGAAACTGAGCAGACTTTGGAGTCTGATCAAAAGCAAATAACTGAATTAGAAGCTCAAATAGAATCTAATGAGGCTGATTTAAGTGTTAAGCAAGAAGCTGAAACTTTAACAGTACAAGCTTTGCGCGAGGCTGAGGAACAGTTACAAGATTGGCAAATAAATTGGGATAAGTTTAATCAACGTGCCGCTGAGCCGACTCAAACTGCTCAAGTTGAACGCGCTCGTATGCAAAATTTGGAGTTACGCATTGAGGAAAATAAGCAGCGGCTATTTCGTATCAATGAGGAAGCCAAAGAGATTAATATCAAGGATTTAGAACAAGCAGTTAATCAAATTGATACTGAAATTGCTAAGCTAAATACTGTTTTGACAGAAGCCGAAACTTTATTAACTAATCATCAAGAAACGGTGCTGGATTTACGAGAAACTATTCAAGAACAATCAACTGAATTAGATCAACATCAATTACAAATCCATAAACTAAATGGGCGTTTAGCATCTTTAGAAACTTTACAAGAAGCCAGTTTAGCTAAGTTACAAACTCAAGGTTTAGATGATTTACCACGTTTAGCGGCATCTTTGCAAGTAGAACCGGGTTGGGAACGAGCAGTTGAGGTAGTTTTAGGTGAACGTTTACAAGCTTTGTGTGTGTCAAACTTGAATGATTTAGATTTAGAAAATCCACCAGCGGGAAATTTAGCCGCTTTTGAAACTGTTAAGTCTAATAGTGACACCACTAAATCTTTATTAAATGTTTTAATTGATAAAGTTCAAGCACCTTGGAATTTAAATAGTTTATTTGCCGGAATCGTAGTAGCTGACAATATTAAAGCCGCTTTAAAATTACGTAAAAAATTAGCTGATCATGAATCGGTTATTACTCGACAAGGCATATGGTTAGGTAATCAGTGGGTATATAGTCAACAGGCTATGGATGAAAATGTTGGAGTTTTAGCGCGTACCCAAGAAATAAAAGACATTATCAGCCAATTAGATGAACTGAATGATAAGGTAACAATTCTATCTGAAAACCTAGAACAACAAAATTTAATATGGCAAGAACATGAACATCAACGTACACAAGCACAACAAGATGTTAATCAAATTCGCCAACAATTATCACAATTAGAATCGCAACAAGCCGGTAAACAAGCGCGACTTGAACATATTAAAAGTCAATTATTACGCATTACTAATGAACGCGCTGAGTTAGGTTCACAACTTGAACAAGATAAAATTTTGTTACAAAGCACTAGCGATAAATTACATGCTGCGCTTGAGGCAATGGATAAATTTGCTGATGAACGAGAAGAATTAACTCAAAAGCGCGATTTTTTACAAGAAATGGTGCTGCAAAGCAATGAAACTTGGCAAACTGCTAAAGATGAAAGGCATACAGTTGATGTGCGATTAGAAGCGTTACGCACTGATCATATTCGGCTACAACAAGCAATAAAACGCTTAACAACACAATTAGAACAATTAACTCATCAGCGTCAAGATATAAAATATAATATAGAAAAACAAGCGGCACCATTAGAAAATTTAGACACTGAATTAACAGCGGCTCAAACTAAACGCACCGAAATCGAAGAAAATCTACTTCAAGCCAAACAAACGGTGGCTCATTTAGAAGCGGCATTAGGTGATTATGACGGTGAACGTAAACGACTAGAACAGAAATGTAATGAATTGCGTGCTAAATTAGAACAAATCCGTATGGAATCTCAGGCAAATCAAGTGCGCTGCCAAACTTTAGAAGAACAATTAAATGAAACCGAATATAGTGCAGTAGCATTATTAGGTGAATTACCAGAAGACGCTAATGAACAAGCTTGGGAACAAAAACTAGAAGATGTAATTGAAAAAATAAAGGGTTTAAGCGCGGTTAATTTAGCGGCATTAGAAGAATATGATGAACAATTAGAACGCAAAACATATTTGGATTCTCAAGCTGATGATATAAATCAAGCTATCAAAATATTAAATAATGCAATCAAAACAATTGACAAAGAAACCAGAATCCGCTTTAAGCAAACCCTTGATCAAGTTAATGAATTTTTACAAACCATGTTTCCTAAACTATTTGGTGGTGGAGAAGCAAGCTTGCAATTAACTGGTGACGACATTCTACAATCTGGTGTAGCATTAATGGCACGCCCACCGGGCAAACGTAATACTCATATACACTTACTATCAGGAGGTGAAAAAGCCTTAACCGCAATAGCCTTGGTATTTGCGATATTTGAACTCAATCCAGCTCCATTTTGTTTGCTTGACGAAGTTGACGCACCCCTAGATGATAGTAATGTAGGGCGTTTTAGTGCATTAGTCAAAACTATGTCAGAACGTGTACAATTTATATTTATTTCTCATAACAAGATAACAATGGAAATTGCAGAACAATTAATAGGTATAACAATGCAAGAAGCAGGAGTCTCACGTATAGTGCCAGTTGATATTGAAGCAGCTATGGATATGGTGAAGGTATAATAATTTATGAATGATATATGGTTAATTGCAGGAATAGTGATTTTTAGTATTGGTGTGATATTGCTATTAATAGCAAAACGCTATAAATCCAAACTCCAAGACAATCCAGAAGACGATTTATATATTGATAATAATTATCAAGATGATAAGGATCCATTATTTAATAATTCATCTTTTATGGATGATTTCAGTCAAACACCAGAAGAGACACGACATAAAGAAACTGAATTAATAATAGTATTATATATAATAGCACAAGGAGAATCAGGTTTTTTAGGCAAAGATATTGTAATGGTATTAGAACAATTAGGCTTACAATATGGCGAAATGAACATTTTCCACCACTATGGAGTAGGAGAAATGAAAAGCAACGATTCTGTATTCAGCATAGCGAACATGGTGGAACCGGGAACATTACACCCAGACAAAATAGCAGAAACAGTAACGCCCGGCTTGGCTCTATTCATGCGGCTACCCGGACCATTTGGAGGGCGAATAGGCTTTGACTTAATGCTAAAAAATGCCGAAAAAATTGCTGACCAATTAAATGGTTACATAGAAGACCAAAACAATAAACCATTGAATAGCAATATTATTTTTGCATTACGTGACAAAATTGACAAATTTGAACAACGCGATACTAGCTTGGCTATGTTGCAGAAATTTTCGTAGGTTGGGCTGACAAAAGGAAGCCCAACAATTCCATACACGATTCAGTTGGGTTTCCTGATAAAAATATCTACTTTTGCAGAATATTAATAATAAATAACAATAATTGTGACAATATCATGTTAAAACTAATTATCCCACCACCCATTTACATGCTTTTATTTGCCACAATAATGTGGTTACTTGATCATTATCTGCCACTGGTGCAAATTATTCCAGAAACTTGGCAAATGTTAGGATTAGGATTGATTGTGCTTGCCATTTTATTAGATTTATGGTCTTTGATTTTATTTTTTCTATCCCACACCACACCAAATCCAATGAAACCAGAAAATGTCAGTGAATTGGTGATTACTGGAATGTATCGTTTTAGTCGTAATCCTATGTATTTAGGATTATTAATAATGTTAAGCGGTTGGGCAATTTATTTGGGAAGCTTAATAGGATTTTTTATCTTACCCTTATTTGTTATCACTTTGAATATACAACAAATTAAACCTGAAGAACAAGTTTTAGAAAAAAAGTTTGGTCAGGCTTATTTAGACTATAAACAGCGTGTACGAGCTTGGATCTAAAATAACCAGCGACGACGAGTAATAACTTTACATTCAGTAGGATCTGACATCGTTTTTCTCTCGCATTTACGAGCAAATTCTTGAGCTTCTTGTTTAGCCTTTTCTGCTTCAATGCGAGTTTGTTTATTTATTGGTGTTTCTTGCTTAACACCATAAGTGATGCGTGTTGCACTACAATTAGTAATAAATATCAAGCTGAAAATCAGTAGTAAGTACTTTTTCATCTAAAGTTTTTGCTTTAAGGTAATTGAGGAGTTGCTGGTTTTGTTCATTTGTTGCAACTAATACGATTATAGGAATATTTATAGTTGTTGTTGCAGTTATTAATTTTTTTTTACTAGCAATAAATACTTTATATTTCCATAGTTTCCACCATTCCCATTGCCTATCATTAAAACAATTTTTGTCATTCTGTTGTAAACATTGTAAAACTTTATTTCCTACCCAGTCATTCATTCTTTGATATATTGGTTCAAAGTTTTTAGCTGTAATGAATGTATTGGAACCAATAGTTGCAATTATTTTAGTGTCAGTATTATTTAATATTTGTTTAGGATTATCTTTATAATTGCCAGAAACTGTATAGTTTAAGTCTAGTGGTGGCAAAGCTAAAGTTCGCCACGGCAATTTCCCGCTTGCATCTTCACCTTTTTTTGAACAAGGTGGATTTGCGCTACCATTAGCAGTTTTATCAGGGCAAGGTAAATAACCGGGCATTTGCCCTTGTTTCACATCACCATAAGTTAGCGCGAATCCTAATAAAGCTCGTTTAGCTTGTGCTAATGCCCTAATTGTCTGTTTTTGCTTTTTAAGTTTAAACCAAAAAGGATCAATTTTAATTACCAAAAAACTGCTTGTTGATATAACGATTAATGTTAATAACAACATCAGGGCAAAACCAGATTGTTTAGGCACTCATATCAGCCCATAATTTTTCCAATTGATAAAAATCACGAGTATCAGGTTGCATCAAATGGACGATAATATCGCCTAAATCAACTAATATCCATTCACTAATGTTTCCACCTTCTTCACCTAAAGGGCGATGTTTATTTGCTTTTGCTTCTGTGATTACGTTTTGAGCCAATGCTTTAACATGTCTGCCAGTATTTCCAGTCGCAACTATCATAAAGTCAGTAATACTACTGAATTTACGTACATCTAAGATTTTAATATCTTTAGCTTTTTTATCTTCTAAAGCGTTTTTGGTTAATGTTAGTAACTGTTCAGTTTCCATATTTAATTATATTTTATATATATTAACGATAAAGCCTATTATGATTAATAATGTCTAAAACTGCAAGTGGTAACAAGTAATTTGGATTTTTACCAGCGGCAATTAAGTCACGAATTTGCGTAGCCGAAATAGCAATATCTGGCAATTCTTCTACCCAAATTTTTCCAGCTTTGTTAGTATGTAACTGGTTTAAATTATGAGTTTGATTGATATGTTGTGTAGCTAACACAGTATTTGGGCGACGCACAACTATGATATGGGCTAAATTTATGATTTGTGCCGATTGATACCATGAATTTAAATTCATAAAAGCATCAGAGCCTAAGATTAAACACAAAGGATTATCAGGATATTCAGCACGTAAGCTAAATAATGTATCAATCATGTAAGATGGACCATCGCGTTGTAATTCACGATCATCCGCAGTTAATCCAGTTACACCTGCTATTGCCGCTTGCACCATTTCTAAACGCAGTTCGCTGCTAACACTAGGAATAGTTCGATGAGGTGGTTGTGCAGAAGGAATTAGGCGTACTTCTGTTAATGAAAGTCTTTCGTATATTTCTAAGGCTAATCGTAAATGACCATTATGAATAGGGTTAAAAGTGCCGCCTAATAAGCCAATTGCTGGTTTCATTTGCCTTGATAAATACAGCCGCTGGTACAGGTTTCTTGAATAGTAATTTGGCATAGTGTTGGTAATTTGGGTTTTAAATGTTGCCAAATCCAACGCGCTAAATTTTCACTAGTAGGATTTTCTAATCCTTCTACCTCATTTAAATAATGATGATCAAGTTGTGCATATAAGGGTTTAAAGGCAGCCTTAATATCTGCAAAATCAATTACCCAACCCTTGTCTTCATCTATTTGATCACAAACATGAATGGTAACTTGAAATGAATGCCCATGCAAACGTTTACATTTATGACCATCTGGTACATTTGGTAAATGGTGTGCTGCTTCTATACTAAATTTTTTATAAATTTCCATAATTATTAATGACATTAACTACTAAACAAATTCGTCAGCTTCGTAGTCTTGCTCATCACTTAAAACCTGTAGTGATGATTGGTGATAAAGGAATGAATGATAACATTCTAACAGAATTGAACATTGCTTTAGAACATCATGAATTAATTAAAGTTACTATTGCGGGGGCGAGTAAGGATGAAAGACGCGCTCTTACCGATGATATTTGTAAGGCAAGTAACGCTGTATTAATACAATTAATAGGTCGTATTAGTATTTTATATCGTGCTAGCAAAGAAAGAAAGATTAAAATTTAAATATTTTTTTAATAAAATTAGTTTTTTTAGGTATCTGAAAAACTAAAGCCGTCGTATTATCTTGATAGCGTGTGTTTTTCTTTTCTACTGCTTCCAATAATTTTTTGACCATCTTTTTTGACGCTAAAGGTTTTTTGAATATTTGACTGATTTCAGTGTCAGATAATGTGAATATCCCGTCGCTTGCTAATAAAATTGTATCTCCGGGAAATAATTCTAATGCTTCTGGTGATTGATCTATATATTTTATATATGTTCCAACTACTGCTGAACGTAGCATATTACGATCTGGATGTGTTGCTGCATCTTTAGCTGTCAGTTTGCCAAGTTTAACTTGTTCTTCTAATATAGGTTTCATTGAATGGTCAGCATTTAGACGGCTTAATTCTCCGTTATTATAAATCCATAACGGTGAATCGCCAACGCTAATCCATTGCATCTTGTCTTTATTGATAACAACTGCTACTAATGTTGAACCCATACCCATTAAATCTGGATGCTTTTCTGTATAAGCAGCTATTGCTTGATTACTTGTTTCTAAGGCTTCAAATAGTCGTTCTTTTACGGTGCCATTGGCATTATGATAGCTATCCATAAAGGTGGTAACTACATGATCACTGGCAATATCTCCACCAGAATGTCCACCCATTCCATCTGCTAAAATCATTAAGAAATCGCCGGCACGACGATTATCAAACCCAAAATCATCTTGTTGATATTGTCGTTGCCCTTGAATACGATCTCCAGCATATTGATCTTCATTTATTATGAGTTTTGTTGCCAATCGAAGTCTTCTCCACACAAAGATATAAAACGTAAAGTTGTTTGCCCTATTAAAATTTCTTCTCCACCTTTTAGTTCCATAGGAATTAATAAAGGTTGATCAGCTAAATATGTTAAATTTTTACCGCCACCATGTTGTACATAGAATTTACGCCCACGAGGATCATAGGTAATAATAGCATGTTGAGTGCGGGATATTTCTTCATCACCAAAATTGATGCTAATACGTTCATCTGGGCTACGCCCAATGCTATTCATTCCATAACCCAAGTTTAAAACTTTGGCTTTACCTTTTCCATTTACAACAACCAGCCATCCAACAACAGGATCTTCTTCTTCTTCTTCTGATGAACGTTTAAATAATACACGGGTATTTGGATCATCATAATCATCATCTATAGTTTCTTCACTATGCTGTTGTTCATAATTTCTATTAATTTGGCGAGTAGCAAGTTCTTCATCATTATCTTGTTTTACTTCACCATTTAAACCACGAAAAATCGGCATAATATCGTTCCTTTTAAACTAAGATGTTCCTGCAATAATATCACCAGTTTCAGGGTTACGTACTGCTTTGGCTGAAGAAGTTTTTTGCAGACGCATGGATAATAAATGTTCTACAGAAGTGAGGTATTTTCCTAATAATAAACGATCATCTAACTTCACATAGGATTGTTGAATCGCTATCCAACGCCCACCGTTTTTACGATAGCTACCATTAGTACTGTGGCGATCAGTAATATAATATTTACCTCTAGTATCTTTTGTCAGTTCTAAATGTAAATTACTTACAGATGCTTCTGTTTGGTTAATGATAATATCAGCCTGTTTGCTGCGTCCTATCAGATATGTTTCTATTGCCATAAAATAAATTTCTAACGTCCACGTAAAAAGAAACTATCGAGATCTTTTATACTAACTTGCATCCACGTGGGACGACCATGATTACATTGATTGCTACGTTCAGTTTGTTCCATTTCTCGTAATAAAGCATTCATTTCTGTGATGCTTAGTTGCCGCTTAGCTCGTATCGCTGTATGACAGGATAATGTCGCTAAAATCTCTTGCATAGATTCTTCTAGTCGGGCACTTACTCCTAAATCTAATAAATCTGCTAATACATCCCGTACTAAATTTGTGATATTGGCTTCCAGTAATAAATTAGGTAGTTGACGTACTAGCAACATTTCTTTACCAGCGCGATCAATTTCAAATCCTAATTTGTTAAATATTTCAGTATGTTGTTCATATATTTCTGCTTCTTGTTCACTTACTGAAATGGATTGTGGTACTAATAATATTTGTGCGGTTATTTTATTTGTCAAATAAGCGGATTTCATTTTTTCATAGTTAATGCGTTCATGAGCTGCGTGCATATCTACTATTATTAATCCTTGTGCATTTTCTGCTAAAATGTAAATACCAGATAATTGTGCTACTGCATAACCTAAAGCTGGAGTTGCTGAATTTTTGGTGCTAGTTTGATAAGTTTGGTGAGTTTCTTGAATTTTTAATGATGAAGGTGGATCAACATTACCCGGTGAAGTTTTAGCCAGTTTTTCTTGTAAACTATCTATTAAAAATTTATATATAAATTCAGCTTCAGCAAAACGTACTTCATTCTTGGTTGGATGTACATTAACATCTATTTTACTGGGATCAATGCTTAAATACAATACATAAGCAGGATAACGAGTTCCATATAATACATCTTTATAAGCTTGATGTATAGCATGAGTGATTAATTTATCACGAACAAAACGCCCATTAATAAAAAAATATTGTAAATCTGCTTGGCTACGTGAAAAAGTTGGCTGAGTTATCCAACCGGATAGCTTAATATTGTTGTTAGTAGTTTGTTTGACTGTTAATAGATGTTCTACAAATTCAATACCGCATAATAAACTTAATCGTTGTAATTTTTGCGCTTCAGTTGAGGCTGATTTTGCAAGCATTAAAACTTTATTGTTATGAGTTAATTTAAAATTAATATGAAAACTACTTAAAGCTAGACGCTTCATCATTTCATATATATGCGCAAATTCAGTTTTTTCGCGGCGTAAAAACTTTCTTCTTGCCGGTGTATTATAAAAAAAATCACGTACTTCAACTGTAGTGCCAACTAAATGAGCTATCGGAGTTGCCTTACTAGGTTTTTCCTGCCCATCTAAATATATGGAATATCCAACTTCATTTTGACAAAAACGTGAACTTAAAGTTAATCGTGCAATTGAGGCGATACTTGCTAAAGCCTCACCACGAAAGCCTAAGCTATTAAGATTATATAAATCTTCTAAATTTCTAATTTTGCTAGTAGTATGTCGATTTAAGGCAAAGGATAATTCATCTGGGCGAATTCCAAAGCCATTATCACGCACTTTTATTAAAGCAATTCCAGCTTGTTCAATTTGAACTTCAATATTATCAGCTTTAGCATCTAAACTATTTTCTAATAATTCTTTTAAGGCAGAAGCTGGGCGATCAACCATTTCACCAGCAGCGATTTGTTTCGCTACTAATGAAGATAAAGCTTGAATAGTGGGAATATTTTTATCATTCATTTTTTTTAAACAATTGTCTAATTGCGACGCTTATAAAGCGTAGCCACACCATTGTTATGACTCCCCAAAAAAGTATAAATGGATATTTGTCTCTAAAAAATTTTCTATAAAATTTTACCATACCTCGATGTTTATACCATTCCACTTTAATTGGTGTTTTTACACTACAAACTCCTTTAAAATGTACTATTTCAATATCTGGAATAAACAAAATACTAAAATTTTTAGCACGAAAACGCATGAACCAATCTAAATCTTCGCAATGTAAGAAGTAACTTTCATCCATTGCACCTACAATATCTAAGGCAATGCGCCTTACAAACATGCAAGAACCAGATATGCCCTCAATTTCAATGGGTTTTGTTGGTAAAACTTGATTTGTTAATAAGAAACTTTGAAAAAATTTGTTTAAATGAAATACTTGGATAAGACTGCGCCACGGCGTTGGTACGCTGCGCCTACTACTAAGCTGTTCAGAACCATCAGGATTTCGCACCACACAACCAGCCATACCAGCTTGTGGATTTTGATCCATTACGGCTACAAATTTAGATATAGTATCAGGGTAGATTAAACAATCAGGATTAAGGAATAATAAATATTTACTATTAGTAGTATCAGCTAAAACCAGATTAGCAGCGGGTGCAAAACCGAGATTATTGCTATTTTTAATCAGTTTTATTCTATCAATAATGGGTTCTAAAAGTTGTAAGCTATTGTCTTGAGAAGCATTGTCAACAACATAAATAGATACTGGAATATTAGAGGCTAATACAGAACTGACACATTGATTTAACAGCTTACCAGCATTAAAATTGACAATAATAACCGAAACTACTGGTTCAACAGTCATTGCTATTATCGTTTCATAGAATCAAAAAATTCATCATTGGTTTTAGTTACTTTTAAAGGATCTAATAAAAATTCCATAGCACTTATTTCATCTTTTGAATGCAGAATTTTTCTTAATATCCATATTTTTTGTAACATTTCTGCTGAGATAAGTAATTCTTCACGGCGAGTGCCTGAACGGTTAATATTAATGGCAGGATAAATACGTTTTTCGGCAATTTTACGATCAAGGTGGATTTCATTATTACCAGTACCTTTAAATTCTTCATAAATCACATCATCCATACGTGATCCGGTATCAATTAAAGCTGTAGCCATAATAGTTAAACTTCCACCTTCTTCAACATTACGCGCTGCACCAAAAAAACGTTTCGGGCGATGTAAGGCATTAGCGTCAACTCCACCAGTAAGAACTTTACCTGAGCTAGGCACTACAGTATTATAAGCGCGAGCTAAACGAGTAATAGAATCTAATAAAATTACTACATCTTTTTTATGTTCAACTAAACGTTTAGCTTTTTCAATAACCATTTCAGCTACTTGTACATGGCGAGTAGCAGGTTCATCAAAAGTACTTGAAACCACTTCACCACGCACTGAACGTATCATTTCTGTAACTTCTTCAGGGCGTTCATCAATTAATAATACAATTAAATAACACTCTGGATGATTAACCGCAATAGACTGAGCGATATTTTGTAACATCATTGTTTTACCAGACTTAGGCGGTGAAACGATCAAACCGCGTTGCCCTTTACCAATTGGTGCTACTAGATCAATTATACGTGGAGTTAAATCTTCGGTGCTACCATTACCCATTTCCAATTCAAATCGTTTATTGGCAAATAGTGGGGTTAGGTTTTCAAATAAAACTTTATTTTTGGCTAATTCAGGCAGTTCAAAATTAATTTCATTTACTTTTAATAAAGCAAAATAGCGTTCACCTTCCTTTGGTGGGCGAATTTTGCCAGAAACTGTATCGCCTGTGCGTAAATTAAAACGACGTATTTGGCTGGGAGAAACATAAATATCATCGGGTCCAGCTAAATAGGAGCTATCGGCAGAGCGTAAGAAACCAAAACCATCTTGTAAAATTTCTAATACGCCATCACCAAAAATATCTTCGCCTTTTTTAGCATGTGCTTTTAAGAGGGCAAAGATTACATCTTGTTTGCGAGAACGCGCGGTTCCTTCCAAATTTAAAGCTTGAGCTAATAACATTAGTTCAGAAGCTGATTGTTTTTTTAATTCAGTTAGATTCATAATCATACATTAAAGGGGATGCGGCAAGATATTTTGATACCCACAAGATGTGGGCGGGGATTGATTAAATGGAATTCTATGAGTTGCTATCTAAAAAGGCTGTTAGTTGTGATTTAGAAAGCGCACCAACTTTAGTAGCTTCAAGTTCACCATTTTTAAATAAAATTAAAGTAGGAATACCACGCACACCATATTTAACTGGTGTTTTAGGATTGTCATCAATATTTAACTTGGCAATTTTGACTTTACCTACATATTCTTCAGCAACTTCATCTAGGATTGGGGCAATCTGTTTGCATGGGCTACACCAATCTGCCCAATAATCAACTAATACTGGTATTTCAGATTTTAGTACATCTTCTTCAAAAGAATCATCTGTAACTGCGATGATATGTTCATTCATAATATTTCCTAAATTGAATAATTAATAATTATGCCTACAATAAAAATGAATTTTAGTGATTTTAGTTTCACTAAAATGTTTGAGCCAGATACACTTTATAGTATCGATCAACAGTTTTTAAATTATTTAAAGGCTGAAAATCCAGCAAGATATATTGATTTACTCGCTTATCGTCATGAGCAACACAGTTTTACAGCTGTAGAATTAAGCGAATTATTGATAGATTGCGCAAAAATACTAGAGGCTTTTTTGCTTGAGTTTTTCGACATTTCTGAAGAAATGCAAAGCTCACGCCAGCAAGCGAATGTAAATAGTCCAATTTTTTATTTTAAAAAATGGTTTGTACTGCGTCGCGCACGACGACGTTTGAAAAAATCATTAGAAAACAATTTTACCACATTAACAAAATGGTTAAATGAACAGTTACCTGTTATTAATGAATTAACTGTTGCGCAATTAGGGCAACAATATTTAGCTGATAAAGAAACATACGCGGATGACATTGAAAAACTTACACAATGGTGTGTTCATGCCTTAATTAACCCAGAAGCACAAGCTTATGTGCAAAATTGGGTCAGTTTCCGCTTACCACAACCCATAGATCATAATAAATTAGTTTCTACTACTTCAGTAAAACATCGTCGCCAGCGTCAAGATTTTAAATTAACAGATCAGCGCATGTCATTATTGCAGGTACAAAATGAAATTAATTATTGCATTTACTGTCATGATCATAATGGTGATCTTTGCTCTAAAGGTTTTCCAGTAAAAAAAGCTCGATATGATTTAGGGTTCAAACAGGATCCTTTGGGTAATACTCTTACAGGCTGCCCATTAGAGGAAAAAATATCTGAAATGCACTTACTAAAGCGCGATGGTAATACCATTGCCGCTTTGGCTATGGTGATGTTAGATAATCCTATGTGCCCAGTAACTGGACATCGCATTTGTAATGATTGCATGAAAAGTTGTATTTATCAAAAACAAGAACCTGTTAATATTCCACAAATTGAAACCAGAGTACTAACTGATGTCTTAGAATTACCTTGGGGTGTAGAAATTTATGATTTACTAACTCGTTGGAATCCTCTGCGACAACAACAATGGGTTGCTAAACCGTATAATGGATTAAAAATACTTATAGCTGGATTAGGACCCGCTGGTTTTACCTTGGCACATCATCTTTTAATGGAAGGTTGTGCCGTCGTAGGTATTGATGGACTTAAAATTGAACCCTTACCAGATCAATTTCTGAAACATCCTATCAGAAATTATGCAAAATTAAAAGAAGAATTAGATAATCGTATCACAACTGGCTTTGGTGGAGTGGCTGAATACGGCATTACTGTACGTTGGGATAAAAATTTTTTGAGGTTGATTTATTTAACTTTATTACGTCGCCCTTATTTTCAAGCTTATGGTGGTGTGCGGTTTGGTGGTACTATAACTTTAGAAAAAGCATGGTCATTAGGATTTGACCATGTTGCAATTGCGGTTGGTGCAGGTTTACCACAAGCTTTAGCGATTCCAAATAGTTTGGCGCCGGGAATGCGTCAAGCGGCTGATTTTCTTATGACTTTGCAGTTAAGCGGTGCGGCGAAAGAAGGTAGTTTGGCTAATTTACAGGTACGTTTGCCGGCAGTGGTAATTGGTGGTGGCTTGACTGGAATTGATACTGCTACTGAGGTTCAGGCTTATTATTTAGTACAAATTAAAAAGATTAAAGCTCGTTATGAGAAATTAGGTAGCAAAGTTCGTGAACACTTAGATGCGGCTTCACTTGAAATATTAGATGAATTTTTGAGTCATGCAGAAGAATTGGAAAGCACAGATGATATACAAGGTTTAATACATAAATGGGGTGGGGTTACTGTTGCTTATAGACGCAGTATGCAAGAATCGCCTGCTTATAAAAGTAATCATGAAGAAGTTGCAAAAGCATTAGAGGAAGGTATTTTTTATGCTGAAACTGTTGAACCTAAAAAGGTAGAATTAGATAAATATGGACATGTAAAAGCTTTAGTTTGTAAGTCTGGTAATGAAGAAATTGTATTAGCGGCAAAGGCTATTTTTGTTGCTACTGGTGCTAAGCCTAATGTTGCTTATGAATTTGAACATCGTGGTTCATTTGAACGCGAAGGCTTATTTCAATATCAGCCTTATGAAAATATAGATGGTAAGTTAGAAGCGATTTCAAATATTGCTCATTGTAAAGATAAACAATTTGGTCCATTTACTTCACAAAATCGCGTCACATTTGTTGGTGATACTCATCCTGCATTTCATGGTAATGTTGTAAAAGCGGTAGCTTCTGGTAAACGCACTTATCCACATATTATGAAATCACTTGAGCATATTAAACCTGACAGGTTTGACTTATTTAAAAGTCAGATACAAGATTTATTGCAAACTACAATTGAACAAGTGCAGCGTCATGGCGATAATATCATTGAACTAACAATTCGCGCCCCTTTAGCGGCACAACAATATAAACCGGGACAATTTTTCCGTCTCCAAAACTTTGAAACTTATGCTCCAATTATAGAAAATACTCGTTTGCAAACAGAAGCTTTGGCTATGCGCTGTGCTGGAATTGATCGAGAAAAAGGTACTATATCTTTAATGGTAATGCAACAAGGAGCTAGCTCACGACTGTGTAGTATCTTTCGCCCCGGAGACCCTATTTCATTAATGGGACCAACTGGAACAAAAACTAATATTCCTAATGGTGGTGAAACTATTATGATAATTGGTGATAATTTAGCAGCGGCTGATATTCGTACAGTGGCACCAACATTAAAAGCGGCAGGAAATAAAGTCCTATATATTGGCAATTTCAAACATCAAAATGAAGTTTATCGTCAATCAGAATTAGAAGCGGCAACTGATGCTATAGTGTGGATTACTGCTGAAGGTGAACCGATTACTGCAAATCGCCCACAAGATTATAGTGCCACTGGCGAATTATTGGATGTATTAATCAATTCAACAATCGCTTTAGAAGAAGTAACAAGTGTTATAATAGTGGGAGATTATAAGTTAATACGCCAAATACAAGATGCTAGAAAAGGCATATTAAAGCAATATTCACCGAAATTTACAGCATCAATACATGGTCCAATGCAGTGTATGTTAAAAGGCGTATGTGCCCAATGTTTGCAATGGCAAATTGATCCTAAAACTGGAGAAAGAACTAAAGCGGTATTTTCTTGTTCGTGGCAAGATCAGCCATTGGATATTGTTGATATTGATAATTTACAGGAGCGGCTTAGTCAAAATCGGTTGTCAGAACAAGTTAATAATTTGTGGGTGGAGTATTTGTTGAAGCAAGATGGTATCTAGTATTAATTCTATTGCTTGATTTAATTTTTTTGTAACTAAATAACTTCTTGCAGTATATAAAATATAAGTCTATATTTAAAAAGTACAACATGTATGTGAATAAACTAATTTTTATCGTTCGCTTATACATCCTGCGAGTATCAGACCTGACAGGTCTAAAACCCGACAAGCCTTGTAGGGTCGGTGATAACCGACTTGACGCTGGAGCGTCTGGACATGCGTTACCACGCTGGAGCGTGGGAACGAGAAAAACTTAATCGGTTTACTTGTTTTCAATAAAGCACTCGTAGGTTGGGCTGACGAAAGGAAGCCCAACATTTCGGATGCCATTATTCTGTTGGGCTTCCTATCGTCAGCCCAACCTACTATGATTTAAGCCCTGAAGGGGCGACATTAATATAACCTAGGGCAACGTCCTAGATGATGGATGATTTTGTTAGACCCGTTGATGCCTGAGCAATTTTTATCAATGACAAAAGAGCTTTATTTACTGCATCTTCAGATGGAAACGCCTTCGCTACTTCAGGGGTCAGAAGAACTAGATTATGACCTTCATTGTAATCTTACACCAACACCTAAATCTTCTCTTTTGTATTCTGCTCTAATTTCGTCATTATCTTTAACCTTCTTCATAAATATTTCTCTCATGTTTTTGCATAAGGCGTGCGCTGATTATTCGTGTTGAACCATTTCGTTCAGTATGAGACACAATAATCATCTGCCAACGGATCGCCAAAAACCGATGCTGCTTCTTGAAATTCCATGTTTTTTCAGATTCTTCGCAGTCTTCTGGTTATCCCATTCAAATTTCACTTATTACCCCGTTTTTGATTTCTTAAACATCCTATCAGAAATGATTCAGAATTAAAAGAACAATTAGCTTTGGTGATAGTATAACAATATAAAAAATATATTAATACGTCAAATCAAAGAAGCTGTATTTTCCTGTTCATGGCATGATCAACCATTGGATATTGTGGATATTGATAATTTACAAGAGCAGCTTTGCAGGAACAGCTTAATAATTTGTGGGTTGAGTCTTTGTTGACGGTTAAAGCAGGATAAAGTAGGGGCAATCCTTTATGGTTGCCCTATCATCATAAAAGTTTCTTAAATTCTTCAATTGTTAAACCAGCGTCTTTTATAATACTAGCCATTGTATAAGCATTAATAGGATTTGCTCTTGGTATTGTAATAATACGTTCTCCATCTGTCATGGTAACATGCTTACCTTGTCGTGCAATCTCAAATCCAACTTTTTTAAATACTCTAACTGCTTGTTGATGATTAATACCTGATAATTTAGGCATTATGCAAGCTCCACATAACGAAGTTCCTCTTCTTCAATTAACTCATCTCTCACAATTAAATAACTTTCTATAGCATCTTTAATATTCTCTAATGCTTCTTCTTCATTATCTCCTTGTGACCAACAGCCCGGTAAACCCGGACATGATACTGTATAACCTTCTTCATTTTTTTTGATACTAACTTTATATCTCATAATTTGTTCTCACTCAATTTCTTTCTAACATTATTTCAAGTATATATGAAAACTTACTTGCAGTATGTAAAAATTAAGTCTATAATAATTAATGGTCCAATGCAGTGTTCTCCTGCTCATGGCATGACCAACCATTGGATATTGTGGATATTGATAATTTACAAGAGCAGCTTTGCAGGAACAGATTAATAATTTGTGGGTTGAATATTTGTTGAAGCAAGAGGGTATCTAATATTAATTCTATTGCTTGATTTAATTTTAAAAAATCGTTGTACTTAATCAAAATTAAATCAATAGTACAACGAATTTACGGAATAAACGGATTTTTTTATGAATTTAGTTTGTAACTATTGTTCTGTTAATTGAAAGACATATTCTAAGGCATTATACAAATTGCCATAAATTTCCATCTGTTACAATTCCATATATTGGACAGATGTTATCTTCGTTTATTTTTTGACAAGCTATCATTTCTGCTAAACATTGCCCCCATCCTTGTTCAAAATCATTCTTTTTTGCTTCAATTGCAATCAGCAAAGGTTTTTCTAGAACTGTTTTTCCTAATTCTGAGTTTTTAAAAAATATATAATCAGGTGCTCCTGATAGTATGTCATCATATTTGATGTATTTTTTAATCCAAAATGTATTGGTGGTTCAGATGATATTTTGTTGATAATAAATTTTTCTTCTTTGTATTTGATATTATATCAATGGTTCGGACAGTTTTTAAAAGGCTTAATTTTAGCCAAAAAGCTAACTTTAATTGAATTAAAAATATGTCCTAACTATTGAATTAATAAAATATTAAAAATATTCCAACTGACAAATTATCATCATCAACTTTCTATCTTTCCAAATTCTGTCAACCGTTGGAAGAATTCATTGTGTTCAATATAGTGACTTCCATCACACGAAAAATTCATTCCTATCATGCCATTTATTCGGTTCAATGAAGCACTACGCAAATAAATCTGTTCATCGGCAAAACGCAACCGCTTAAATTCCTCAAGCACCAAATTTATATGAGGTTTCTCAATGCGCGGTTGTCGCCCCTCATAAAACAAAGATGGCAAACTATCAATAAATCCCTTTTTAAAAACTTCTTCTTTAATATAAACTCGATAATTAAAAGGGTCATCATAAAACCAACAAGTTAACTGTGAAGAAGAATAGTGGGCTTTTATATGAAAAGCTCCTTTTACAGTAACCATTGTATAAATTATTCTGTGTAATTGATCTATTTGTTCATCAAACAAACTGGTTTTGCGAGACTGATGGAATAGAAACTCACGAACAGAAGGGTCACCTTTTATTTGTAACCAATGCTTTGGCATAATTTTATTAACCTGCTTGAATTTCTTGTGAAGTTATATTTGTTGTATTGATATTTTTGTTGAATTAGGTAATTTTAATTAAAAATGTGAACTAGTAATAGCTGCGCTTTGAACTCCTACAATAAAAATGAATTTTAGTTTAACTAAAATGTTTGAGCCAGATACACTTTATAGTATCGATCAACAGTTTTTAAATTAGATCAATTTCTTAAACATCCTATCATAAATTATTCAGAATTAAAAGAACAATTAGAAGTGTTATAATAGTGGGTGATTATAAGTTAATACGTCAAATACAAGATGCTAGAAAAACATGTATGTGAATAAACTAATTTTTATCGTTCGCTTATACATCCTACGAGCTGCTGGATATTCCATAGGAGTCGTCATGTATCAGACCTGACAGGTCTAAAACCCGACAAGCCTTGTAGGGTCGGTGATAACCGACTTGACGCTGGAGCGTCTGGACATGCGTTACCACGCTGGAGCGTGGGAACGAGAAAACCCGGGGGGCGTTCGTACTGCCCTCCGCCACTGGGATACTCCGGTCAACCGCAACTACGGCTTCCGTGTCGTTCTGGCGGCTGCGTGGACCACACGCCGCTTGGCCCTTTTGCCCTTTATCCTTTGTGACTGCCGCGATGCGGAGTCGCTAAAATTTTTTTTTTGCTAATTGTCTGAATCAGGATTTACAGGATTTAAGAATTAACAGAATATGCCAGAATAATAATATAAGTTTAAATTGGGGTAAGCGCATTGCTATTCCTATAGGAACAAAATTTTCTATTACCGGACAAATAAGATTAATTATACATGATAAAAGTGTGAAAAATTAATTACACAATAGATAATACTGATGGTCGTGTTTGTGGTGCCGAAACTATTATGATAATTGGCAATAATTTCGCAGCGGCAACTGATGCTATAGTGCCACCAGCGAATTATTAGATGTATTAATAAATTCAATAATTGCTTTAGAAGAAGTAACAAGTGTTATAATAGTGGATGGAATATTTGTTAAACCAAGAGCGAGTATAAAAAATGTTAGAATATGTATTTTTTCACGAAAAACCTTTCCAATTATTTGTTAAATATTTGGAAATTAAGAAAATATCACCAAAAATAACAATAGAAGGAGATAGTTATGAAATAGGAATCCCGGAAGATATAGACGATAACTTGCTAGATGAAGTGGATGAAAAATATGATGAATTAATGGAAATGAACCAAAATTTATTGGAAGAACAAGAAAAAGCAAGTCCGAATAATTACAGTCAAGCAAGTATAGGCTTCAGATTAAAAGATGGTAGAACGTCGAATGCAGCCATAGATTCCAATGTAATGACAAGAATAATGGAAGTAATAACGCCCTTAGAATTAAATACAATGGTAGATGCTATTGTGACGGCAGTAGAAGAGCCAGAAGAACGCAGCATTTGCCAACGAATCCGAGATGGTGAGCTTATATAAAGGATTTAAAGAACTGTCAGTTTTTAGGCTGACAGTTTGGTAAATTTATTCACCATATAATACAAACTGCATAATTGGTTTCTCCACAAAAATATACCATCAATCCTGCTAGCATTTCATTATTAAGTGCATGATATAATCTTGATCTTGAAAGATAGAAATACTGACATTCATAAGGAATAGGGATAATCATGTTCACTCAACATAACCCAATTGCTGCAAAGCGCGTTCATCATCACACCAACCCTGCTTTACTTTTACCCATAATTCTAAAAAGATCTTTCTTTCTAGCATTATTTCTATATCTTTACGCGCCATTTCTCCAACTGCTTTTAATATACTGCCTTTGGTACCAATAATAATCCTTTTTTGAGTTTGACGCTCTATCCAGATAATTGCACCTATATGCTTATGAGTAAAGGATTCTATTTCTACCGTTAAACGATAAGGGATTTCTGCATTTAAACGTTTTAGCAATTTTTCACGTATAATTTCTGCCGCTAAAAAACGTTCATTACGATCAGTAAGTTGATCTTCTGGAAAAACATGGATATTTGTCGGTAATAAATCAGTCAGCTTCTGTTCTAATTCTGGAAGATTTTGCCCTTTGCTAGCAGAAATAGGGAAAATATCAGTAAACTTATATTTAGTTGCCATCTTTTGTAAATATGGCAATAATCTATTTTTATCAGTAATTTGATCAATTTTATTTACACATAAAATCACAGGAACAGAATATTGACTCAAAGTTTTAAGTACAAATTCATCTTCCTTTGTCCAATTTAAACTTTCTACTAACCATACAACAACATCTACACCTTCAAGACTACTAGTTGCCGCTCTATTAAGATAACGATTCATAGCATTTGTTTGATGTAAATGTATGCCCGGTGTATCAACATATATTATTTGACAATCATTTTCGGTTTTTATACCTAATAAACGATGACGGGTAGTTTGTGGTTTATGCGAAGTAATACTTATTTTTTGTCCAATCAAATGATTGAGTAAAGTTGATTTGCCCACATTGGGACGACCAATTATAGCAACATAGCCACAACGTTGTTTATTCGACATTTAAAATACTCAATGCTTGAGCCGCTGCTGATTGCTCAGCACGACGGCGACTTTTTCCACTACCATAAGAAGGTTCCTTTAAACAAGGAACGATACATTCAATCTCAAATAATTGATTATGAGGGCTACCTTTAATCGCTAAAATTCGATAATTTGGTAACGGTTGTTGTTGTGCTTGTAAATATTCTTGTAAACAAGTTTTAGGATCTTTAATCTGTTGAGCTGATAAGCTATTTATTTGTTCTTCCCATAGTTGCAATAGCACTGTTTTACATTTTTGGATATTGCTATCAATATAAATTGCACCTAAAATAGCCTCAACAGCATCTGCCAAAATTGAAGCGCGATGTTCACCACCGCTTTTTACTTCACCACTACCAAGACGTAAATATTTACTCAAGTTTAGCTGTTGTGCAATTGTTACTAATGTATCTCTTTTGACTAAATTAGCACGAAAACGTGTCAATTGCCCTTCACGGGCAGCAGGAAAACGTTCAAACAATACTTCTGCAATCACACAACTCAGTAAAGCATCGCCTAAAAATTCTAAACGTTCATTGTTTGGCATACCGACACTTCTATGAGTAAGTGCAGTTATTAAATTATTTTCATCTTCAAACTTATAATTTAAAGCTTGGTATAAACCAGAATAATCTTGAATCGCCATTATTTAATCTGTGTGCCAATACGTTGCGCACTAACACCGCCATTTGCTAAATCCCAATTCATCCAAATAAAAAAAGCTTTACCAATTAAATTTTCTTCTGGCACAAAACCCCAGTATCTACTATCTTTACTATTATCACGATTATCACCTAAAACAAAATAATGTTTTTCAGGAACAACCCATTCACCACGCCCAAAAGAGGTATAAGGATTGGTGTCAAATCTGACTAAGATATCATGTTTTACCCCAGTTAAATCTTCACTGCGTTGCTCTTTACCAGTCATACCACTACCAGAACCCACACCAATATATCTACCAATCACTTTTTGTTCTATAGGTTTACCATTTATATAAATAAGTTTAGTAGTATCGTTATATACGATTTTATCACCGGGTAAACCTACAACTCTTTTGATAAAAGGAATCGTAGGATCTTCAGGATAACGAAATACAACTACATCTCCTCGTTCAGGTTCACCAATATCAATAATTTTCTTATTTGCTACTGGCAGACGAATACCATAACTGAATTTATTAACTAAGATAAAATCACCTATTAATAAGGTTGGCATCATAGAGCCAGAAGGAATACGAAATGGTTCAACTAAAAAGGAACGTAAAAATAATACTATAAAAAATACCGGAAATAAGGAACGCGCTAAATCAATAATAAATGGAATATTTTCTTCTGCTTTAGGAGTTTTTGCACGCTTTGATGCTAGAAATAATCTATCGAAAAGCCAGATTACACCACTTACAGCCGTTAATACTACTAAAATTGTTGCTAAATCCCAAGTCATTTATAATTACCTGTTTTTATTGTTATTTTTTGCCAACATGTAGTATGGCGAGAAAAGCATCTTGAGGAATACTAACAGAACCCACTTGCTTCATGCGTTTTTTACCTTCTTTTTGTTTTTCCAGCAATTTACGTTTACGACTAATGTCTCCACCATAACATTTAGCGGTTACATTTTTACGAAATGCTTTTACTGTTTGACGGGCAATAATATCGCCTCCAATTGCTGCTTGTATTGCAACATCAAACATTTGTCTTGGTATGAATTCTTTCATTTTTTTAGTTAATTCATTACCATAACCTATGCTTTTACTTTTATGAACTATAATAGAAAGAGCATCTACACGATCACCATTGATTAAAATATCTAATTTAACTAAATCAGCTGCTTGAAAACGCAACATATTATAATCTAAAGAAGCATAACCACGACTGACTGATTTGAGTCTGTCAAAGAAATCTAGCACCATTTCATTCATAGGTAATTCATAACTAAGTGCTACTTGTGAAGCTGTATAATGTAATTTAGTTTGAACCCCTCGTTTCTCAATGCTGAGCGTAATGACATTACCTAAATATTCTTGTGGTAACAACATATTAGCTTCTACAATAGGCTCGCGTATTTCTGCAATTTTATTAGATGGAGGCAAATCAGATGGATTATCTATCATTAAAACTTCACCCGCAGTTGTTTCTACTTCATAAATTACTGTTGGTGCAGTTGTAATAAGATCTAATTCATATTCACGCTCTAAACGTTCTTGCACAATTTCCATGTGCAACATACCTAAAAAACCACAGCGAAATCCAAAACCTAAAGCTTTAGAAGTTTCTGGTTCATAATGTAAAGCGGCATCATTGAGATGTAATTTAGCCAAAGCTTCACGAAAAGCTTCATAATCATTAGCATCAATTGGAAACATACCTGCAAATACACGCGGTTGTATTGCTTGAAAACCGGGTAATGGTTTGTCTGTAGGTTTTGCAGCGTCAGTTAAAGTATCACCTACAGGTGCTCCTTCAATTTCTTTAATACTGGCTACTACAAATCCGACTTCGCCAGCTTCAAGTACATCACGATACTCTAATTTCGGAGTAAAAATACCTAATTTTTCTACTTGTACTTGTCGCCCAGTTGACATTACTAGGATTTTTTGTCGTTTTGACAAACGCCCTTGCATGACTCTTACTAATGAAACGATCCCTAAATAGTTATCAAACCAAGAATCAATAATAAGAGCAGTTAGGGGCTTATCGCGATCACCTTCAGGTGGAGGAATACGTTCAATTAAATTTTCAAGTAAATCTTCAATCCCCACCCCTGTTTTTGCACTTACTCTCAAGGCAGATTCTGCTTCTATAGCAATGATGTTTTCAATTTCATCTATCACTCGTTCAGGTTCTGCTGAGGGTAAATCAATTTTATTTAAAACAGCTACAACTTCAAGCCCTTGTTCAATAGCCGTATAACAATTAGCAACGCTTTGTGCTTCTACGCCTTGAGCGGCATCAACTACTAATAATGCTCCCTCACAAGCAGCTAATGAACGTGAAACTTCATAAGAAAAATCTACATGCCCGGGAGTATCAATAAAATTTAATTGATAAGTATTACCATCTTTGGCTTTATAATATAAAGTCACACTTTGAGCTTTAATGGTAATGCCTCGTTCACGTTCCAAATCCATAGAATCTAAAACTTGTTGAGACATTTCCCGCTCAGTTAAGCCACCGCAAATTTGGATAAAACGATCTGCGATGGTAGATTTACCATGATCAATATGAGCTATAATAGAAAAATTACGAATATGCTTCATCAGCAATGTGCTTTTAAATATTGTTGCAATAAGTCTTTATTAAAAAAATAATGGCAAATTTCTTGTTCTCCAGCAGCTAACACTGGCACTCGTTCACCATAACGTAGTTTGAGTAATTTATCTGCATCAATATCGACAATATGTACGGTAAAATCATATTGTTTCTGGAACGACATTAGATTTCGTTCCATATCTTGACATAAATGACACCCTTGTCTGATGTAGAGTGTCAAACTGACTTGATTTGTCATTTTGCCGGAATTCTTACTGCTAAGAATAGTGGAGAACGTTGGCGATAAACTAATACAGGTACGGTTGTAGCATCTGTAATGTTATTTATAATTTTTTGAAAATGTGCAACATTTTTAATGTCGGTACCATTTACCATGCTTATTATATCACTTTTACGAATACTAGCGTCGCGTGCCGCACCAGATTCAACATTTTTGACCAATACTCCGCCGCTGATCATGCCGAATTCTTCACGTTCTTCTTCTGTTAAATCAATAATAGTTAAACCAAGACGCTTATTTGTAACTGTAGCATCAATTTTTGGAGCTGTGCGAGATGATAATTTAATTTTATTATCAGAAGGTAATTCACCGATTTTAACATTTAATGTTAGATGTTTGCTATTACGTATTACCACTGTTTGAACAGTTGAATTGATTTTAGTGCTACCGACAATTGGTGGTAAATCAGCAGAACGATTGATTTGTTTACCATCAAAACTAATGATAATATCACCAACTTTAAGTTTAGCGGCTGATGCAGGGCTATTAGGCATAACTCTTGCCACTAAAGCACCTTTAGGTTTATCCATATTAAATGATTCAGCTAATTCACGATTCACATCTTGAATCAAAACACCTAACCAGCCACGTGTAACTTTACCATTAGTTTTTAATTGTTCAATAACATTTTTCATTACATCTATCGGAATGGCAAATGATAAACCCATAAATCCACCAGTACGGCTATATATTTGTGAATTAACACCTACAACTTTACCCTCTAAGTTGAATAATGGACCCCCTGAATTACCGGGGTTAATAGCGACATCTGTTTGGATAAAAGGTACATAGGTATCATTTGGAAGACTTCTGCCTTTAGCACTTACAATACCAGCAGTAACTGTATGTTCAAAACCAAATGGTGAACCAATGGCTAATACCCATTCACCAACCTTTAATGCAGTTGAAGAACCTAATTTTACTGTAGGTAAATTGTTTGCGTTTACTTTAAGTAAGGCAATATCACTGCGTTCATCTGCACCTATTAATGTTGCGATAAATTCACGTCTATCTGTTAAACGTACAATAATTTTACCGGCATTTTTAGTAACATGGTTATTAGTTATAATATAACCATCTTCAGAAATTATAAAACCAGAACCTAATGATTTTGAAGGGCGTTGTTCTTCTTCTAATAAATTTTCTTGATCAAAAAATTTACGAAATAGATCGTTTAAATCTTCTGGTAAACCCGGAATATTAGGGATAGAAGATTTATCTTGACTAGTTTTAGCTTTTTTACTTGTAGTACTGATATTAACTACTGCTGGGCTATATTGTTCTACCAATTTGGTAAAGTCTGGTAAGCCATGCGCATATGCGGTGTTTGATAAACTGCCAAACACTAAAAATACTATAAAAATATATTTGGATAAATGGGATTTCATAATAACTAACACACCTTAACTATTTTTGGTTGATAATTTATATTATAAGACATTTTTTTTGTAACTATTTTTTGGACCAATAACATTCCGATAAAAAACCCAATAACAGCGGCTGGCACTGTATCAATTGCAATACCTATAACAAACATACTAAGTAATGGTAGCAAATATAAGGTCAATGAAGCTTTAAGCAAGGCTTGTTCCTTTAAACCTATAACTACTTTATCACCAAGCTTAGCATTTACTGAATTAATAACCGTAATTTTAGTTGAATGTTGTTTCCTTGTTGCTAAACTGGCAATGCCACAACCATTCTGACACTGACTACAAGGGTGATTGGCAGGTATAATTTCCACCACGGCAAATTGCTTTGTTAGTTCAATCACTATAGCATTTTCTTTTAACATATTATGCCTTAATTAAATTTAGAATTCATACAATTTTTTGTTTAGCATACAATTTAGCATATAAGCTATCATAATTTAGCCGCTGCAAATAAAGTTACTGAACGATCTTGATCTGCTAAATTTTCGCTGTGCATAAATGGCATATACAAAAAAAAAGACAGTGGTTATAGAGGGGCAGGAGAGGAAGTGTTGGTGGAACTGATATAAAACCTGACAGGTTTTTAAAACCTGTCAGGTTTGTTATTAATTAATCTTAGGATCTAATTCGCCGCTTGCATAGCGTTTGGACATAGTATCTAAAGATGTTGCTGTGATCTTAGATGCCATTCCTGCTGATCCGAATGTTTCATAACGGGCTTTGCAGATTTCCATCATTCCCTTTGTAGCTTCTTTTAGGAATTTACGTGGATCAAATACTGATGGATTTTCTTGTAAGAATCTACGAACTGCACCTGTTGATGCCATACGTAAGTCAGTATCAATATTTACTTTACGTACACCATTCTTAATACCTTCAGCGATTTCTTCAACTGGTACACCATAGGTTTGACCCATATCACCACCATAGTTGTTGATTATTGCTAACCATTCTTGTGGTACTGATGAGGAGCCGTGCATGACTAAGTGTGTATCAGGAATACGTGCATGTATTTCTTTAATACGTTCAATAGCTAAAATATCACCTGTTGGTGGGCGAGTGAATTTGTAAGCTCCGTGACTGGTACCAATAGCAATTGCTAAAGCATCAACCTTGGTTTTCTTTACAAAATCAGCAGCTTCTTCAGGATCAGTTAATAGTTGATCATGTGAAAGTTTACCTTCAGCACCTGAACCATCTTCTTCTCCAGCCATACCTGTTTCTAATGAACCTAAACAACCTAATTCACCTTCAACAGATACACCACCAGCATGAGCTATCTTAGCCACTTCTTTAGTTACATCTACATTGTATTCATAACTAGAAGGTGTTTTCATGTCTGCCATTAATGAACCATCCATCATCACAGAACTAAAACCACTTTGGATAGAACGCAGACATATAGCAGGTTCTGAACCATGATCTTGGTGCATTACAACTGGAATATGTGGATACATTTCTATAGCGGCTGAAATCAAATGACGTAAGAATGGTTCGCCAGCATAACTACGTGCGCCAGCAGAACCTTGCATGATTACAGGGCTGTTTGTAGCGTCAGCAGCTTGCATTATAGCATGGACTTGTTCCATGTTATTTACATTAAATGCTGGTAATCCATAAGAATTTTCAGCAGCGTGATCCAGCAATTGACGCATAGATATTAGCATATATTTCTCCTTTTTGAGTTATTGATCCCCAACACAAACGATTTTCATTGAATTCGTTCCGCCGGAAATACCTTTTAAGTCACCTTTAGTAATTATTAATAAATCACCGTCACTAATAGCACCGCGTTGTTTTAACTCTCTTATAATGAATTGATTAACTTGAAGACTATCACCTTGATTTTCTTCAATAAATTCAATTGGTTCTACTCCTCTATAAAGAGTTACTTTGGTGCGAGTGCTTTGATAGTGCGATAATGCAAAAATTGGTATGCCTGAATTGATGCGCGACATCCATAAAGGAGTTGCACCTGATTCTGTTAATGCCGCAATGGCTTTAATATTTAGATGGTTGGCGGTGTACATTGCAGCCATAGCCACTGCTTCGTCAATACGTCCAAATTGATGCTCAAGACGATGCCCAGATTTTGTTACTATAGCTTGTTTTTCTGCGGTACTACAAACTCTATCCATAGCTTTAATAGCTTTATCAGGATATTTGCCTGCCGCTGTTTCGGCTGATAACATTACTGCATCAGTACCATCAAATACTGCGTTCGCTACATCTGAAACTTCAGCCCTAGTAGGAATCGCATTTTCAATCATGGATTCCATCATTTGGGTTGCTGTAATTACAATTGTATTTAAATCACGAGCTTTTTTAATTAATAATTTTTGAGCAGGAGGTAAATTCGCATCACCAATTTCTACTCCTAAATCACCGCGTGCTACCATTATAGCATCTGATGCTTTAATTATTTCTTCATGATTTGTTAATGCTTCAGCGCGTTCAATTTTAGCAATAATGCCGGCTTTTCCGCCAGCAGCTTGCAATAAAGTACGAGCTTCATGAATATCTTGAGCTGAACGAGGAAATGATATTGCAATATAATCAACTTGCATACTGGCAGCAGTAGCAAGATCAGCACGATCTTTATAAGTTAAGGCTTCGGCTGATAAACCACCACCTTGACGATTAATACCTTTATTATTGGATAATATTCCGCCTATAACAACCTTACAAGTTATTTTAGTACCAACAACTTGTTTGACTTTTAAAACAATTCGCCCATCATCTAATAATAAAGTATCATTAGAAGATACATCTTGAGGTAATTGTTTATAAGTTATGCCTACACATTCTTGATCTCCAGCATCGTTTGGATGAGCTGCATCTAAGGTAAATTTATCACCTTCAGCTAATTCAATTTTCCCATCACGAAAGCTTTCAATACGAATTTTAGGACCTTGTAAATCTGCAATTACCCCAATGGTTCGTCCATGAGAACTTGCGCATTCACGTAATTTTTGTAAACGTTTTTTATGAACATCAGCGGTTTGATGTGAAAAATTTAAACGTACTACATCAACACCAGCTTTGATGATCTTATCCAACATTTTAGGATCATCAGTCGATGGTCCTAATGTTGCGATAATTTTTGTTCTTCTTAGCATTACTGCCCACGCTCTTCAAGAATTGCCACTGCTGGCAATTTTTTACCTTCTAAAAATTCTAAGAATGCTCCACCACCTGTTGATATATATGAGACTTTGTCTTTAATACCATATTTATCTACTGCTGCTAGTGTATCTCCACCACCTGCAATTGAAAAAGCACTACTTTCTGCAATAGCTTCTGCTAATGCTTTGGTTCCAGCACCAAATTGGTCGTATTCAAATACTCCAACTGGTCCATTCCATACTATTGTTCCAGCAGTTTTTAGAATTTCTGCAAATTTTTCAGAAGTTTCTGGACCAACGTCAAAAATCATTTCATTATCAGTAACTTCATTAACTGCTTTTAAAGTTGCTGGAGCATCTGCTTGTTCAAATGGACTGGTAGATCCAACTACTACATCTGTAGGAACTGGAATATCACCACCATTTGTTTGAGCAGCAGCAGTTAATTTTTTAGCCTCATCAATTAAATCTTTTTCATACAAAGATTTACCAACATTATGACCATCAGCTGCTACAAAAGTATTGGCGATACCACCACCAACAATTAATTGGTCAACTATTTTGGATAGGGAGTCTAAAACTGTTAGTTTGGTAGAAACTTTGGAACCACCAACTATCGCAACCATAGGACGGGCAGGGTTATCTAAGGCTTTACCTAAAGCGTCTAATTCTGCTGCTAATAATGGACCAGCACAGGCTATAGGTGCATATTTAGCAACACCGTGTGTAGATGCTTGAGCGCGATGGGCAGTACCAAAAGCGTCCATTACATAGATGTCACATAGAGTTGCCATTTTTTTGGACAACTCATCATCATTTTTCTTTTCGCCTTTATTGAAACGTACATTTTCACATAATACGATTTCACCAGCGTTTAATTCTATTCCATCTAACCAATCTTTGACTAATTTAACGGGTTTACCTAATAAAGTTTCTAAATGCTCAGCTACTGGAGCCATTGAAGCGGCTGGATCAAATTCTCCTTCTGTGGGACGACCTAAGTGAGACATTAGCATCACTTTGGCACCAGCGTCAACGGCATGTTTGATAGTCGGCAATGAGGCTTTAATACGTATATCACTGGAAACTTTACCATCTTTTAATGGTACGTTTAAATCTTCGCGAATAAGAACCCGTTTATTATTAAGGTCTAAATCGGTCATTTTAAGAATAGACATATACAATTTTCCTATATATTTATTATTTAATTTTAGCTTCTTTATAATCTACATGTTTGCGTACAACAGGATCATATTTTTTAAATACTAATTTTTCTGTGGTACTACGCTTGTTTTTGCTAGTAGTATAATAATGTCCGGTTCCGGCTGTGGAAACTAATTTTATCTTATCACGCATTGTATTTACTCCATTTGAAATCTTGTTAATTTTCACTCTCGTTCCCACGCTCTAGCGTGGGAATGCATGTGGCGACGCTCCAGCGTCGCGGTTTGAGCGTGTCTATAGGCATTCATTCTTCTCGCGACGCTGGAGCGTCGCTACACGCATTCCCACGCTGGAGCGTGGGAACGAGGAAATCTGGTTAATTTTAACACAAAATTTGTTAGCTTAAGTATTTTTCATAGCCAATTTTTTCTAATTTCCGCGCTTTTTGTGTAACTATTTCTTCTAGTTGCGCTTTATATTGTTTGACATTTTGGCGTATTTTAGGAATTTTTATGCCTATTA
Organism: Candidatus Marithrix sp.; assembly: GCA_016744775.1. Lineage (GTDB taxonomy): Bacteria > Pseudomonadota > Gammaproteobacteria > Beggiatoales > Beggiatoaceae > Marithrix. The sequence continues at coordinate 235,857 of JADGDS010000005.1, read as the reverse complement.
TTTGTGCCGCTAATATGCCGGCATTTTTGGCATTGTTGATTGCTACTGTAGCAACTGGAATGCCAGCTGGCATTTGTACTATTGATAGTAGGGAATCAAGTCCTTCTAAATTTGAGGCTTTTACTGGAACCCCTATTACTGGTAAGCTTGTTATTGAAGCTATCATTCCCGGTAAATGAGCTGCACCGCCTGCACCTGCAATAATTACTTCTAGTTTGGTTTCTGCTTGTTTGGCATAATCAAATAAGCGTTCTGGTGTGCGGTGAGCTGAGACTATCGTTAGTTCATATTCAACTTCTAGTTGTTCTAGTATTATTGCCGCCTCTTTCATTATGGGCAAGTCTGAATCACTGCCCATTATAATTCCTACCCTAGTCATATTGTGTCTGTTCCTTTAATTTTCAGGATGTCTTTTACTTGTTCTAATTTGGTCATAGCTTGGTTAAGGCTATTATCCAATATAGTAATATGACCCATTTTTCTAAAGGGGCGGGTAGTTAATTTGTCATAAAAATGATATGACAAGCCGGGAATTTTTAGGGCGGTGCTTAATCCTTCAATTTGAGGGTTTCCTGTGTAGCCTTGTTCACCTAGTAGATTTAGCATTACGGCTGGTTTTAGTTGTTCGGTGGAACCTAGTGGTAAGCCGCTTATTATGCGTATTAGTTGTTCATATTGACTGGTAATACAGGCTTCGATAGTATAATGCCCTGAATTATGTGGTCTTGGCGCGATTTCATTAACTAAAATATCCCCTGATTTAGTTAGAAACATTTCTACTCCAAATACACCGACTCCTTCAAGTGCTTCTACTGATTGTATGGCTATTTTACGGGCATGTTCCGCTGTAGTTTGATCAATTGCCGCTGGTGCTGCTACAATGTCACAAATATTTGTTTTTTCATCAAATACCATTTCTACAACTGGGTAAGTTGCAATTTCGCCTTTGGCTGTTCTAGCTATTATTATGGCTAGTTCTTTTTCAAAGTCGATACGTTCTTCTAGCATTGATGGGCTTGATAAAGCTTTATTTATATCATCAATACTATTTAATATGACTACGCCTTTGCCGTCATAGCCTCCATGACGGGCTTTTTGTACTATGGGAAATTTGGTTTCAGTTGTGATTTCTGCAACTTCAAATTTTGGTACCGGAATATTATTATCTGCTAGCTTTTGTTTTTGTATGAGTTTGTCTTGAATTAAAGCTAGGGTGTTTGGCGATGGATAAATAATATGACCTTGTTGATGTAGCTGTTTTAGTATTTCTACATCTATGTGTTCAATATCATATGTTAATACATCACTAACTTTTGCTAATTGCTCTAATTTAGCGGCATCATATAAATCGCCGACAATGTGTGCGTCGGCAATTTGTGCGGCTGGGCATTGTGGGGTTGGATCTAATATTGTGACAAAAAATCCCATTTGTTTGGCGGCTTGTATTGACATTCTTGCCAATTGCCCGCCGCCAATTATGCCAATCCGTTTTTTAATCATATTTCACAAGTTGGAGAAACTGTTTCTGCTGGTGCTAGTAAGGCATCCACTTTGGCAGCGCATATGAAGTCGTTTTCTGATAATCCATTAATGGCATGAGTGGTATAAGTAACTAGGCAGTGATTATAGCCAACTTCCATGTCTGGATGATGATCTTCTAAATGTGTCATCCATGCTACGCCGTTGACAAATGCCATTGTTTCGTAGTAGTTATTAAATTTGAAGTCATGACTGATTTGTTTGCCATCTGCGCTTAGTTGCCAATCTTTTAAGCCTTTTAATAAGTCTTGAGATTGTTCTAATGTAAGAGGATCAACTCCTCCTTCACAGGGTTTACAACGTTTGCTTGTTAGTTCACTCATGTACTTTATTCTCTTTTGGTGGTACGAAATTAGGATCGTTAGGATTTAGGAATATAAAGCTAAATTGATCTTTTTCAATCTCAACAAAATCCATAACCGCGCCTTCTAATAATTCTTTATAGGCAGATTTAAATACAATATCAACATCTTCAGTATGGATATGTACATCATCATTTTGGATTTGATCAAATCCCATTTTGTTATATTCAATAGTGCCATCAGGATTACGTAATGGCGCAAGACGTAAGGCGGATCCTTTCATGTCAGCTTGTTCAGCGGCTTGTAAAATTTGGACAGCTGCTTGTTTGGTTACTTGGAATATTGGCATTTTTTTTAGTATATTTATATATGAGAATTTGGTTGTTATTTTTTGGGTTTAATTTTTTATTTCAAGTTTAGGTGGGTTAATATGTTTCGTTCTTTTATAATTTTTCATAGTTTTACTCTTTTCACTTTAAAAAGGGGTATTCTTTTGGAGTTCAAAGCGAAGCTTCGCTTTTACAAAGCTTCGCTTTTACAAAGCTTCGCTTTTACAAAGCTTCGCTTTGAACTCCAATTTATAAACAGGGATTATATCGATATATTTTTTATCCTTGCTTAAATACAATCCCTGTAGTTTTTATTCTGTGAAATACGGAGCTTAAAATGAAATTTTTAAAAGAAATCATAGGCATTATTTTACTTTATATAGAGTATAAATAACAATGATTATTAATAATATTGGAGAAACCCTACTAAAAGAACAGATTCTTAGCCAAGATCAATTAGAAATCGCCTTAATCGAACAAAAAAAACAGCCTGAAAAATTAGAATCAATTCTAGTTAAATTAGGCTTTGTATCAGAAGCGGTTATACAGGATATAATTAATCAAACTTTAGGGTTAAAAAATACCGATTTATCTAATCTGATAGCCGATAATGATGCTATTAGCTTAATTCCTAAAACTTTTGCCACTCGTTATAAAATTTTACCTCTTAATTTTGATCAGGATAATAATACTTTATCAGTTGCAATGGCTGATATTTTTAATATCTTAGTTCTTGATAAATTGAAGATTTTATTGGGTGCTTCAATCAAAATTGAACCTGTTTTAGCCAATCAAGCCGATATTAGTTCTGCGATTGATCATAGTTATGGTTTTGAATTATCCATAGATGGAATTTTGCATGAAATTGAAACTGATACATTAGAATTTAAAAATAATGATTATCAGCAACCATTGGTGCGTTTGGTAGATGCTTTACTTTTTAACGCGGTTAAACATGGGGCATCAGATATTCATCTTGAGCCTGAACAAGGTTTTTTACGAGTACGTTATCGTATTGATGGAGTATTGCAACAAATTCGTAGTTTGCATAATAAATATTGGTCTGCCATAGTAATACGTATAAAAGTAATGGCAAGTTTAAATATTGCCGAAACGCGGATACCACAAGATGGAAGATTTTCTTTAAATTTCGCCGGAAAAACCATTGATTTCAGAGTTTCTGTACATCCAACGATTAATGGGGAAAATATTGTATTACGCATATTAGATCATAATAAGGCAATTATTACGATAGAAGAATTAGAATTATTAGAGCCAAATTTCATAACTTTAAAACGCATGGTGTTTAACCCGCAAGGGATAATATTAATTACCGGACCCACGGGCAGCGGTAAAACTACCAGCTTATATTCTCTGCTTCAATATTTGAATACTGAACAAGTTAGTATTATGACGCTGGAAGATCCGGTAGAATATATTTTAGGAATAGTACGACAAACGGCTATAAATGAGGCGGTAAAACTAGATTTTGCAAATGGACTAAGATCAATCTTACGTCAGGATCCAGATATTATTCTACTTGGAGAAATCCGTGATAAAGCGACGGCTGAAATGGCATTTTGGACTTCTATGACTGGACATAAAGTCTATTCAACTTTACATACAAATTCTGCTATTAGTGCGATTCCACGTTTATTAGATCTTGGTGTGGTAGCTGATGTGATTGCAGAAAATATGGTAGGAATTGTGGGGCAACGTTTAGTACGTAAACTTTGTCCAGCTTGTAAACAAGCTTATTCTCCGAATGATGAAGAACGTCAACTGTTAAATCTACCTAAAACAGAAGATATTATTTTATACTCAGCAGTTGGTTGTGAAAAATGTTTTCAATATGGCTATAAAGGTCGTATAGCATTAATGGAATTTTTATATATTGACAATCAGTTACAAGAACTGATTGCGAATAAAGCGGCAACATATAAGATCAAGCAATATGCTGAAGACAATGGTTATATTAGCTTGGCACAAGAGGCAAAACGTCATCTGCGTGATGGTGTAACTAGCTTAGATGAAATCTGGCGAGTTGTGGGAATTTAATAATACAATTATCAAGTTTTAGACCTGACAGGTTTTAAAAACCTGTCAGGTCTGACACCGGGCTATTAAGTCCGATATTCAGCATTAATATTCACATAATAATAAGACAAATAAGATGTATAAACAGTATCTTGACATTCACCGCGCCCTAATAAAACAGTAATTTTTATATCTGTTTTATTCATAGAATAATTACATTAACTATTTTGATATAATTAAGAATTATCATTAGTTTATCCTGAAATAATAAGCTGAGTATGAGCTTCATCAATACTAAAAGCCATATTATCACGAAGATAATCAAAGCCAAATTCATTATTAGTACCATGTTTTTGATACTTCATATTCTGTATTCAGTTTAGAATTGTGATACATAACGAATACACCAAAACCTAATTATTGTATAATGCTTTGATTGTAAATACTTATTTAATCAAATAGAGAATATTTTATGTTACTAACAAAACAACAACGTGCTCGTTTTCGTGCAATTCGTAATTGTAATTATCAAGCCAGTTTACGTTTAGAAGGCTTTGTTTCTATACCAAATAAGGATAGTTATTTAGACAAACTTACTCCACACGAAATTCAACAACAAATAGATAAAATTAAATCTAACTATGCGAAATAAACGAAGTAATGGAGCGCAGCGGAATAAATATGGTACAGAACAAGACCCAGCTTGCTATTCAGGCACTAATATTTTAATTAATAAATTAGAAATCCGTGATGCTGATGAATTAGCTAATGTTGAAAAAGTCTTGACTGAATTAAGAGTAGCCTTGTTTGAACCAAATTTTTCAAGTTTTGATCTAGCTGCATTACAATCTATTCATTGTTATTTATTTCAGGATATTTACCCGTGGGCTGGACAATTACGATCTGTAGATATCAGCAAGGGAAATACAAGATTTTGTTCAACGAATTATATTGAAAAAGAAAGTAATAAATTATTACAGAAACTGGCTAAAGAAAATTATTTAAAAAATCTACCATTATCAGTATTTGTTGAAAAAATTGCAGATTATTATTGTGAACTAAATGTTATTCATCCTTTTCGTGAAGGCAATGGGCGAACTCAACGTATCTTTTTTGAACTGATAAGTCTTAATGCAGGATATGAATTAAAATGGTCAAATATAGAAAAAGACGAATGGATAAATGCAAATATTGCTGGTTATATAGGAGATTTATTTCCACTACATATTTTGTTCAATAAAATAATATCACATTGCACATAGAAGTTTTAAAATATAAAGCTTAGCTCATATTAATTGCTATCGCAAGAGTATTTATTTATCAATATCAAGCCACTGAATTAAATAATATAACAAACTTGTCCGGAAATAAATTAAAATATTCTAGACCTGACAGGTTTTAAAAACCTGTCAGGTCTGACACCCGGCGGCTATTAAGTCCGATATTCAGCAAAATTTAATTTTCAGTATCAAGCCACTGAATTAAATAATATAACATATATCCTTCAGAAGATTTAGAGGGTCCAGAAATTAATGCTGGATATAAATGCTGTTGACTGTCAGTATTTGCCAACGCGCCTTCTTTGTCAGCTTGTGCAAAAACGCAATTGGCAGGAAAACGCTTTCGTTTACGACTTGGCGTGTAAACTAGAGCGTATTGTTCTTTGAACGTGGAACTTTGTAATAAATTATCAATTGTTGGCATAAATTTTTAAGTTGCTTGACTCAATGTTTCAGCCGCCCACTGATTGATACTCTTGCCACTAATTTTAGCTGCGTTTTCGATGGCAGCGTGAGTTTGGGGCGGTATCTGCAAGATTAGATTTCCTGAATAAGGTTGTTGAGGTGCTTTATTCAATTTGTCACAAGTTTTTAGGTAATCGTTCACAGCCTCTTCAAAACTCTGGCGCAATTCATTAATAGATTCGCCGTGAAAGCCAATAATATCACTAATGCCAGTTAGATGTCCAACAAAGCATTGATCTTCGGCACTATATTCAATGCTGGCTGTATAACCTTTGTAATTCATTGTATTATTCATGGTGTCACTCCTGCCTGTTCCAAAAAATCACGAGCATCACGCACTTGATATGGTTTAATTTAATTTTCGAATGTTCTACATCAGATTTCGGTCACACCCTAATTTTATCAAGTTTTAGATCTGTCAGGTCTGACACCCTAATAAAACAGAAATAGCTATTAACATTTTTTTCATCTTATTTAGCTTTAAAATATATGTGTTAAAAAATCAAGGTTATTATACTCTCAAAAATTAAAATAATCAACTACTAGTTACAGTTAAATAAAATGAAAGATTGGAGATTACCATCAACAAAAGAACAAACCTTATTAAACTTACTTGCCTCACAAGATTTTATTGGTAATACAAAAATTGCAATGCAATTAAAAAATTGTAAAGTACGAACCCTTGATAAAGATGGTACTATTGAAATTAAAGTAGATACTAATAAAAAGATAATAAATGCAATAGAAATTGTTTCTTTTGAACCAACAATTATTGTTGAAGCAGAATTAAAAAAAAATATTTATTCAACATATTTCTTATTACATGTTCATAATGGATATGTATTTGAATTAGAAGTATATAGAGAGGATTTTGGTGGAGAAAATCATATTAATAATATAGATAATTTCTCTAAACTTCAGTTTTTTATCTAATAACTACTTTTTTGATAAAATTTAATTTTATCAAGTTTTAGACCTGACAGGTTTTTAAAACCTGTCAGGTCTGACACCCGGCGGCTATTAAGTCCGATATTCAGCATTAATCTTCACATAATCATAAGACAAATCAGAAGTATAAACAGTATCTTGATATTCACCGCGCCCTAATAAAACAGTAATTTTTATATCTGTTTTATTCATAACTTCTTGCCCCTGTTGTTCTGTATAACTATCAGCTACGCCGCCGTTTTCTACTATACAGACATCATCAAGGTAAATTTTAACCGCATTAATATCAAAGTTTTCTATTCCAGATCTACCTACTGCTGCCAATATACGCCCCCAATTTGGATCACTGGCAAAAAATGCAGTTTTTACCAAGGGAGAATGTGCAATAGTATAAGCAATATCAAGGCATTCTTGTTCAGTGGCAGCTTGTTCTACTGAGACTGTGATAAATTTAGTCGCGCCTTCACCATCACGCACAATAGCTTGTGCTAATTGAAGACAAATATCAGTAACAGCTTTGCAAAAATCCATAAAGGCTGGATGATCGGTGCTATCAATACTTAAACCTTTGCCAGTTGCAATTAGAACACAAGCATCATTAGTCGATGTATCGCTATCAACTGTAATACGATTAAAGCTTTTTTCTACCGCTTGATTCAGTGCCTCTTGTAATACTGACATTGGTGCTTTCACATCAGTGGCAACATAAGATAACATTGTTGCCATATCAGGCTTAATCATGCCTGAACCTTTAGCAATACCTGTGATAGCAAAAGGTTCTTTTACCGAAACCAATTTAGGCACAGTATCAGTAGTCATTATAGCTTCAGCGGCTTGTTGCCAAGCGTCACTATCAAGTGCAGCAACTGCCGCTGGTAAAGCCGCTTTTATTTTTTCAACCGGTAAAGCTTGCCCAATCACACCAGTAGAAAATGGCAACACCTCATTCACAGCACAATTGGTTAATTCCGCTACTGCTTCGCAACAACTAAGAGCATCGCGTAAACCACGTTCTCCTGTACCAGCATTAGCATTACCAGAATTAATCAACAAATATCGTGGATTAGTAGCGGCAAGATGTTGACGTGCCACAGTTACAGGAGCGGCACAAAATGCGTTACGAGTAAAAACAGCGGCACAACTACTTTCAGGTGCTAATTCTAATAAAGCTAAATCATCACGTTCAGCTTGTTTAATTTGGGCACAAACCGTGCCCAATTTAATACCATTAACAATCATATTTATGAAGTAATTTTACCATGACATTGTTTATATTTTTTACCAGAACCGCAAGGGCAAGGTTCATTACGACCAATTTTTTTGCCTTTTCTCACAAAAGGTTGTGGTTTCTCTTCTTCAACTGCTTCTACTTCTTCTTCAACATTGTCTGCCAATTCATTAGTTAAACCTTCGACTTGAGCATGTTGAAATTGCATATCAGGTAATTGTTGACGCTGTTGAGCTTCAGCTTCAGTTTCATTATTAATTTGTACTTTAGAAATAACACTAATGACTTCATGTTTAATGCGTTCCAGCATTTGAGAAAACATTTCAAATGCTTCACGCTTATATTCATGCTTAGGATTTTTTTGTGCATAGCCACGCAAATGAATACTTTGGCGTAAATAATCCATAGCGGCTAAATGTTCTTTCCAATGACTATCCAGAACTTGTAACATAATAGACTTTTCAAAATGACGTGCAACTTCACTACCTACTATTTTTTCTTTTTCCAGATAAGCATCAACAATCGCTTGTTCTATTTTTTGACGTAATGTTTCTTCATGTAAATCATGATCCTCATCTAACCATTTTTTAATTGGCAATTCTAAATCAAAGTTTTCTTTAATTGCGGCTTCGAGTGCAGGAATATTCCATAATTCTTCTAAACTTTGTGGTGAAATATAAGAATTAATAACTTCGGTTAATACATCATGACGAATTCTAATAATATTATCTGCAATAGAATCACTTGCCATTAACTCATTGCGTTGTTGATAGATAATTTTGCGTTGATCATTAGAAATATCATCATATTCAAGTAGTTGCTTACGCATATCGAAGTTACGCCCTTCAACTTTACGCTGAGCGTTTTCAATAGCTTTTGTTACCCAAGGATGTTCAATAGCTTCATCTTTTTCCATGCCTAACTTTTGCATTAAACCAGACATACGATCAGAAGCAAAAATGCGCATTAAACCATCTTCTAAAGACAAATAAAAGCGACTAGAACCGGGATCACCTTGCCGCCCTGAACGCCCACGTAACTGATTATCAATACGTCGTGATTCATGACGTTCGGTACCAATAATATGCAAACCACCATTTTCAAGAACTGTCTCATGACGTTGTTGCCAATCCTCACGTAATTTTTCTAATCTTTCCGGTTTAGGATTTTTACCCAGTTCTTTAATCTCAGCTTCCAAACTACCACCTAAAACAATATCAGTACCACGCCCTGCCATGTTAGTAGCAATTGTAACGGTTCCCGGACGACCTGCTTGTGTAATAATTTTAGCTTCTTGCTTATGATATTTTGCATTCAATACTTGATGTGTAACCTTCGCTTTCTTCAAGGCTGCCGAAACTAATTCAGAACTTTCAATCGTTGTTGTACCAACTAATACTGGTTGTTGACGTTCTTGACAATCTTTTGCATCTTCAATAATTGCTTTATATTTTTCTTCAGTAGTCATATAAACCAAATCAGCTTTATCATCACGGATCATTGGTTTATTAGTAGGCATTACAACAACTTCTAATTTATAAATTTGTTGAAATTCAAATGCTTCAGTATCAGCAGTTCCGGTCATACCGGATAATTTATTATATAAGCGAAATAGATTTTGGAAAGTAATAGAAGCTAAGGTTTGATTTTCATTTTGAATATGCACATTTTCTTTAGCTTCAACGGCTTGATGTAAACCATCTGACCAGCGTCTTCCCGCCATTTGACGACCAGTAAATTCATCAATAATTACAATTTGACTATCTTTAATAATATAATCAACATCGCGTTCAAATAAAGTATGGGCACGCAGTGCAGCATTAACATGGTGCATTAAACTAATATTGGCTGGATCATATAAACTGTCGCCAGCTTGCAGTATATTTTCTTTTGCTAACAATTCTTCAACATGTTGATGACCCTCATCACTTAAAGTTACTTGTTTATTTTTTTCATCAACAAAATAATCACCGGCAACTTCTACTTCTTCATCTTTTTCAGTTTCTCGTTCCTGTGGTTTTAAATTAGGAATTATTACATTAATTTTTTGATATAATTCAGAATTATCATTAGTTGGTCCAGAAATAATCAGCGGAGTACGAGCTTCATCAATTAAGATTGAATCAACTTCATCAATAACGACAAAATTTAACTCTCGTTGTACCTTATCATCAATACTAAAAGCCATGTTATCACGGAGATAATCAAAGCCAAATTCATTATTGGTACCATAAGTAATATCAGCCGCATAAGCTTGACGCTTTGCTTCTGAAGACATATCACTGACAACAATACCAGTTGTCATTCCCAAAAAACCATAAAGCTTACTCATCCATTCCGCATCGCGAGCAGCTAAATAATCATTAACTGTAATGATATGAACGCCTTTACCGGACAAAGCATTTAAATAAGCGGCTAAGGTAGCGACTAATGTTTTACCTTCACCAGTACGCATTTCAGCAATTTTACCTTGATGTAATACCATACCACCAATCAATTGCACATCAAAATGACGCATATTTAAAACACGTTTTCCGGCTTCGCGAACTGTAGCAAATGCTTCTGGCAATAATTCATCTAATGATGATCCAGACTGTAAACGCTGACGAAATTCAGCCGTCTTGGCTTGTAATTGTTCATCGCTTAAGGCTGCCATTGTGGATTCAAATTCATTTATTTGTTCCACAGTTTTGAACATCTGTTTAACAAGCCGTTCATTGCGGCTACCAAAGAGTTTCGTAAAGAATTTACTGATCATTTTTTTTATATATAGAAGGGATTCCGACTAATGTCGGTATTAAGACTGTGTGAAGGGAGTATTCGCCATTAATGACGAATACAAATACTATGTGTTATTATTATTGTTATTATCATGGTTAAATAACCACATTTTACTATTTATCTACTAGATACTCTTACGTATTGAGAAATAGGAATATTTGAAGCTAAGGAAAAATGCTTCATTGCGCCCAAATATTTAAATGGATTAATAGCAACTCCAGACTGTCTTACTTCAAAATGGACATGAGGTCCTGTAGAACGACCAGTATTACCTGATAAGGCAATCATTTCACCTTTATCAACATGCTGTCCTCTTTTAACTATAAGCTTACTATTATGGCCATAACGACTGGAATACATATCACTATGTTTTAATTCAACTAAATTTCCATAACCGCGAACATATTTTGAACGTACAACAGTAGCAGACTCTACTGCAAAAACTGGAGTACCAATATTAGAAGCAATATCCATACCTTTATGCATACGTCTGCCACGAGGTCCATATTTTGAAGAAACACGACCTTGCTTTAAAGGCCAACCATTAGGTAAAGTACCCATCCGTCGGTTACGATATTTTTGTAAGATCTTTGCAGATATTATTCTAATAGAAGGCTTAACATTTTTTATTCGAGATGAATGAGGATTAGCTAAAGAACGGCTAGCAAGTTGTGATTGTCCACTAATGACTTGATCCCAAGATACACTAAAATCAGTATTGTCAGATTCTTTATTAACTAAATCTTGACCCCATTGATTTAATCTATCTTGTTCACTACTTACACGTAATGCTAAATTTTCAAGATCATTTTGCGTATTAACATTATTACCGCTATGATTATAAGCTGAGTAGCCTACGCTTGCTACAGTCAACATAGAGACAAAAGCAACAGGCACAAAAATTGATTGCGCGAATTGCGTATGATTGCTTTTTTCAAAGCTTTTTCTAACAAGTATGACATCCATAATTAATACTCCTATAATGGAATGCAAATAATGAAATTATTTGGTCAATTGATGATAAATAACTCAGGGATTCTTAGTAATTTATCAGCACATCATAATATACTTCAAAAATTGAATAACCGACTCCAAGAATATTTACCAACGCCATTAAATCAACACTGCAAAGTTGCCAATTTCAGGGAAAAAACTTTAGTAATATATACTGAATCTTCCTTATGGGCAACACGCTTGCGTTATATTACCCCTACACTTTTAGTGCAATGGCAACAAGATAATTTAATGTCTATAATTGAACAACTAGAAATTAGAGTACGCCCATTAAATAAATAGCACACAACTAAAACTTCTTTATAACATAATTTACATTATATTTCAATATAAAAAATAATTGCATTTTATATATGCAAAATTCAGGAACATATTTAAGATACAAGCAAAGGTTTTAAATAACTTACTGATGGTACATTGTGATCACCTTCACAATGTACCATTTCCCATGCTGTTTCATTTGCTAATAATTTTTTTAATAAGGCATTATTTAATTCATGCCCTGATTTATAACCATAAAAGGCACCAATTAAACTATGCCCTAATAAATATAAATCACCTACAGCATCAAGTATCTTGTGTTTTACGAATTCGTCTTCATAACGTAAACCTTCTTCGTTTAAAATACGATATTCATCCATGGCTATGGCGTTATCAAGACTGGCACCTAAAGCTAAGTTATTTTCACGTAAGGATTCTATTTCATGCATAAAACCAAAAGTACGAGCGCGACTAATTTCTTTGATGAAAGCATTTTGAGAAAAATCAATCTCAGCACTTTGAGGTGTTTGCTGAAATATAGGATGATCAAAATCTATCTGTAAATTAACTTTAAAACCTTCAAAAGGTTCAAAACGTACCCATTTATCTCCTTGCTTAACTTCAATTCTACGTTTTATGCGAATAAATGTTTTTGGAACATTTTGTTGTTCTATACCCGCAGATTGAATTAAAAAGACAAAGGGACCTGCGCTACCATCCATTATTGGAATTTCTGGTGCGCTTACATCAATATATGCGTTATCTATACCTAAACCTGCTAAGGCAGATAATAAATGTTCAACTGTTGATACTTGAATACCATCTTTAACTAGGCTAGTAGATAATCTAGTATCACCAACATTTTTAGTATGTGCTATAATTTCTATTGGTATTTTTAAATCTACTCTTCTAAAAATAATTCCGCTATTAGCAGGCGCAGGTCTTAAAGTTAGATAGACTTTTTCACCTGTATGCAGACCCACACCTGTAGCTTTGATTACATTTTTTAATGTACGCTGCTTTATCATTATTTTATCTCTGCTATCAATGATCCAATATGATCATGGTTGAATCATGTTACACAGTTTCTGCGTAGCTTATGCTAAGATAAATAATATATATTTTTAATCAGCTTGCCGACGTAAAAAAGCTGGAATGTCTAAATAGTCGCCAGATTGTGTATCATGATTTTCATGATCATCAAGAGATGAATCATTATTATTGTTATGCAAACGTGTTACTGTCGGTTTGTCAAATTCTCTATAGTCACTCATTTTATTATTTTTTTCAACCGCTGGATTTTGTATTACTTTCATTGCGGCACGTTCTTGTTGCTGTTGCTGCTGTTGTTTGTCTGTAAGTGGACCAACACCTGTTGCAATTACGGTAACACGCAACTCGTCATTCATTTCTGGTTCAAGCACAGTACCCACAACAACAGTAGCATTTTCAGAGGCAAATTCTTCAACAACATCACCCATTTCTTCAAATTCACCAATACTTAAATCCATACCAGCAGTCATGTTTACCAGAATACCTCTAGCACCTGACAAATCTACATCTTCTAATAAAGGACTGGAAATGGCTTCAATTCCTGCCTTACGAGCGCGACCCTCGCCTTTAGCATAACCAGAACCCATCATTGCAAGACCCATTTCTTGCATAACTGTGGTAACATCGGCAAAATCGACATTAATTAAACCGGGGCGTGTAATCAGTTCAGAAATTCCTTGAACTGCACTTTGCAACACATCATTAGCGGCTTTAAAAGCATCTAATAAAGTAGTTTCTCTGCCTAAAACGCTTAATAATTTTTCATTAGGAATAATGATCAAAGAATCAACATATTGACTTAATTCTTTTACACCTTCTTCAGCAACAGCGGCACGTTTTCTGCCTTCAAAAGGAAATGGGCGAGTCACAACTGCAACAGTAAGAATTCCCAGTTCTTTTGCTACTTGTGCTACAATTGGAGCAGCTCCTGTGCCTGTTCCACCACCCATTCCGGCTGTTACAAATACCATATCGGTACCTTCAAGCAAAGCCATTATGCGTTCCCGATCTTCTAATGCCGCTTGTTGACCAACTTCAGGGTTGGCACCAGCACCTAAACCCTTAGTAACATCTGTGCCAAGTTGTAAAATTGTACGCGCTGATGAATTTTTTAAGGCTTGAGCATCAGTATTAGCACAAATAAATTCAACGCCTTCAATATTACCTTGCAGCATATGTTCAACTGCATTGCCGCCACCGCCACCAACACCGATGACTTTTATAACAGCATTTTGACTATAAGTATCCATTAATTCAAACACTTTCTTAAACCTCGTATAAGTCGTAAAAAAAGAAAAAGTGAAAAGGGATTGATTCTCTTTTCACTTTTATTTAAGCTTAAAAATACAATTTTGATTCAGTTTCAATAAATTAAAAGTTTCCTTGAAACCAATTTCTAATTTGACTAATTGTTCTTTTTACGCCTAGATTTTGTGGATTTATCTCTGAAATCATTTCATGATTATGCTTATGACCAAATAACAGCAAACCAACACCAGTTGAATAACAGGGATTTCGCACAACGTCAATTAAACCAGTTACATATTTAGGATAACCGACACGAACTGGCATATGAAATACTTTTTCCGCCAATTCTATAACACCATCCATTCTGGCACTTCCACCAGTTAATACAATCCCGGCAGCAATTAAATCTTCATAACCGCTACGTCTTAATACACCTTGAATTAAAGTAAATAATTCTTCATAGCGTGGTTCAACTACATCTGCTAAAGTTTGTCTAGCTAACTGACGAGGTGGGCGTGCGCCTACGCTTGGTACTTCTATCATTTCTTCAGCATTTGCTAGTTGGGTTAAGGCGCAAGCATATTTTATTTTTATATCTTCAGCATATTGAGTCGGTGTGCGCATTGCAACTGCAATATCATTAGTTATTTGATCACCTGCTATAGGAATAACTGCGGTATGGCGTATTGCACCTTCTGTAAAGATCGCAATATCAGTTGTTCCACCACCTATATCAACTAAACAAACGCCTAGATCTTTTTCATCATCGGTTAATGTAGAAGTACTAGATGCTAATTGTTCTAGGATAATATCATCTACTTCTAGCCCACACATACGGATACATTTAATAATGTTTTGTGCGGCTGATTCTGCACCTGTAACCAAATGAACTTTAGCTTCTAAACGCACACCAGACATACCGATTGGTTCACGAATTCCTTCCTGATTATCAATCACAAATTCTTGTGGAATTATATGGATAATTTTTTGATCTGCCGGAATTGCAACTGCACGAGCTGCGTCAATAACGCGATCAATATCATCTTGTGTGACTTCTTTATCACGAATTGCCACGATTCCATGCGAATTCATACTACGGATATGACTACCAGCAATACCTGTATAAACTGAATTAATTTCACAGCCAGACATTAATTCAGCTTCTTCTACGGCACGTTGAATGGATTGAATAGTGGATTCAATATTAACAACTACGCCTTTTTTTAAACCCCGTGATGGGTGTTGACCAATGCCGATTATTTCAACTTGATCACCATTTACAGAAATTTCACCTACAATGGCAGCAATTTTAGATGTTCCAATATCAAGACCAACTATTAAATTTTTTTCTTTCATACACTAGTAGCTAAAATACGCAAGACTAATTGATCAAAATTGATACCAGCTTCTTTAGCCGCCATAGGAACTAAACTATGGTCGGTCATACCGGGTACCGTATTAACTTCTATTAACCAAGCTTGCCCTTCTGAATCCATCAGAAAATCTACACGCCCCCATCCTTTAGCACTTACAGATAAGAAGGCTTGCATCATCATATCATGTAAACCTTGTTCTACATCACCTAAACCACAAGGAACTAAATAAGATGTTTCAGTATCATCACTATATTTAGCATTATAATCATAGAAATCATGCGGTGTTTCTAATCGTATAAAAGGTAATACCTTATTATCTAAGATAGCAGCAGTATATTCTAAGCCTGTAATATAACGTTCAGCTATTACTAAACAATTATATTGGGATGCGTTTTTCCAAGCAGTGTTTAATTCATCAATATGGTTGACTTTGCTTATTCCAACGCTAGAACCTTCTAACGCCGGCTTGATCATTAATGGCAAGCCTAATTTTTCAGCGGCTTTTTGTAACTCAGCTTCATTTGTTACTGGAATACATTCAGGAGTAGCTAATCCCATAGCCTGCCATAGCATTTTAGTACGATATTTATCCATTGCTAAGGCTGAACCTAATACTGGAGTTCCGGTATAAGGTATTCCTAAAGATTCTAACAAGCCTTGTATTGTTCCATCTTCACCACCTCGCCCATGTAAAACGATAAAAGCGCGATCAAATTTTGAATCACACAAAGCGTTGAGATTATCAGCAGTGTCAATAGCATGAGCATCAACACCTTGACGTTTTAAGGCGGCTAAAACAGCATTGCCGCTTTTTAGAGAAACTTCTCGTTCTGCGGAAGTACCGCCAATAAGTACCGCGACTTTACCAAACTCAGTGTTCATAATTACCAATATTACCTGCGCCTAAAGTTAATAAAATATCTTGATCTTTTAATAATGGTGTTAAAGTTGATTTTAATTGCGCCACTTGTTGAACTAATTGTGGTTTAACTCCAGTTTTTTGTGCTATTGCTTCGCATAAACTTTCGCCAGTTACGCCTTCAATTGGTTTTTCTCCAGCCGGATAAATATCTAATAATACTAAGTTCTCAATTTTAGATAGAACTTCTACAAAATCATCAAATAAATCATGGGTTCTGCTATAACGATGAGGTTGAAATGCGACTACTAATCGTCTGTCATTCCAGCCTTCATTAATTGCATCTAAAGTTGCCTCAATTTCACATGGATGATGCCCATAATCATCAACATGTAAAATTTCCCCGACTGTTTTCATTTCAAAACGTCTGGCAATACCACTAAAGTTAGCCAAAGCCCGGCTAATCGCAATATTACTAACTCCCAATTCATATGCAATTGCAATAGCGGCTAAGGCATTATTGACATTATGCTTGCCCGGTAAATTAAGTTCTATATCTAACCAAGGTAGTTGATTATGTAAGACGCTAAAATAGCTTTTACCTTGTTTTTCTTGTAAATTAACTGCACGAATATCTGCTTTTTCTGAGAAACCATAAGTTATTTTATGTTTAGTCAGTTGTGGCAACATGTCTTCTATAACTGGATCATCTACACATAAAACCGCTAAGCCATAAAAAGGCAATTGTTGTAAGAAATCAAAAAATGTTTTACGCAACTGATTGAAATCATTATTATATGTTTTTAAATGATCAGCATCAATGTTAGTGACAACAGCCATAGTAGGTTTTAAGTATAAGAAGGAAGCATCACTTTCATCTGCCTCAGCAACTAAATACTTGCTAGAACCTAGGCTAGCATGAGTACCAGCACTATTTAAACGTCCACCTATAACAAAGGTTGGATCAAGTTCGCCTTCGGCTAATATACTTGCAACCAAACTAGTTGTGGTGGTTTTACCATGCGTGCCAGCAACAGCAATACCTTCACAAAATCGCATTAATTCGCCTAACATTTCAGCGCGTGGCAATACTGGAATATTTTGTTGTCTAGCGGCTTGTACCTCTGGATTTTCTTCTGTAACTGCACTGGAAATTACCACTACGTCACAACCATGTACATGTCCTGCTTTATGCCCAGTTTGTACTTTAACGCCCAAAGCAGTTAAGCGTTGAGTCATGTTGTTTTTGCTTAAGTCAGAACCGGATACTGCATAACCGATACGGTGCATAACTTCTGCGATGCCGCCCATTCCGGCTCCACCAATACCAACAAAATGAATACGTCTGCCACGTTTAGGAAGATTAAATTTCATATTTTATTAATTCAATTACTTGTTCTAAGGCTTCAGGTTTAGCACATTTTCGTGCCGCTAATGACATTGCTTCTAGTTTAGAAGGGTCTAAATCTTTAATAATGCTGACTAAATTATCTACTGATAATTGCTTTGAGGGTAATAATATTGCTGCACCATTATCTGATAAAAATTTAGCATTAGTAGTTTGATGATCATCCACTGCGTATGGATAAGGTATTAAAATACTAGCTACGCCTGCCTGTGCTAATTCACTGATTGTACTTGCACCAGCTCGACAAATGACTAAATCTGCCCATTGATAAGCTTCAGCTATATCGTCGATAAAAGCGGCAACTCGTGTTTTAAATGAAACGCCATTATATGCTTTTTCCATTGACTCAATATGTGCATTACCAGTTTGATGCCAAACTTCAATATTAACACTTAGCTCTTCTAAGGCTTTTGGTACCGTTTCATTTAATGCTTTGGCTCCTAAGCTTCCACCAACAATTAAGATACGTAATGGATTATTGTTTGGAGTTGATGGATTAAGAGCTATTATATTAGCACGTAATGGATTGCCGGTATATCTTGCATGATAATTTTCTGGAAAAGTCTTAGGAAAAGCCTCCATTACTGTTGTCGCTAATTTTGCTAACCAACGATTAGTTAATCCTGCAATAGCATTTTGTTCATGGATTAATAAAGGGATACGTAATAACCATGCAGCAACCCCACCCGGACCAGTGACAAAGCCACCTAAACCCACAACCGCATTAGGTTTTAAGCTACGTATTATCCGTATTGCCTGCCATAAAGCCAAACTAATTTTAAAAGGTGCCGCTAATAAACTCAGTACCCCTTTACCACGAAGCCCATTAATACTGATATATTTTATATCAATATTAGCATCGGGCACCACACGAGCTTCTAAACCTAGTCGTGTTCCTAGCCAATAAACGCTGATACCCTGCTTTTGTAATTCTTGAGCGATAGCCAAAGCTGGAAAAACATGCCCTCCAGTACCACCAGCCATTATTAATACAGTTGCCATTTTAACCGTTCCCGTTTATATTATTCAAATAATCTTTAACACCTTCTTCTACTGTGTAAAAGGAATTTTCATAGCCTATGTTGTGTAACGCACTAATATCGGCTTGAGTAAAACTTTGATAACGACCACTTAAATGTTCAGGAAATGGAATATATTTAATCTTACCTCGCTTATGCCAAGCAATCACAGCGCGAGCAACATCATTAAATGTTTGACTACGACCAGTACCAACATTAAAAATGCCAGATTTATCTGGATTATCCAGAAACCATAAATTTATGTTTGCAACATCATTTACATAAATAAAATCACGACGCTGTTCACCATCAGCATAACCATCAGTGCCTTCAAACAGTTTAACTTCATCACCAGTCAATAATTGCTGATTAAAATGATAAGCCACACTTGCCATTGTGCCTTTATGTTGTTCACGAGAACCATAAACATTAAAATATCGTAAACCAACAATCTGTGATTTACAACTAGTTAAAAAAGAACTTACATATTTATCAAATAAAAACTTAGAGTAGCCATACATATTTAGAGGCAATTCTACTTTACCATCACCATAGACGGAGGCACTAGATGCGTAAATAAAAGCAGCATTATGATTTAAACAATAATGCAATAAAGCCTTAGAATAATCATAATTATTAGTCATAATATAATGACCATCCCATTCAGTAGTGCTACTACATGCGCCTTGATGAAATATAGCCTCTATAGAATCATATGTATCCAAACGTTCTAAAAAAATATCCTTTTCTTGATAATCAGCAATATCACAATCAACTAAATTTTTGAATTTTTCACCTTTAGTAAGATTATCTACCACCAAAATATCAGTATAGCCGCGCTTATTTAAGGATTTTACAATATTACTACCAATAAATCCGGCACCACCTGTAACAACAATCATTTATTATTTCCTATACGTTCAATTATATTAGAAGTGGAACAACCTTCGACAAAATCTAAAGTTAATACTTTACCACCATTCTTAAGTACACAGTCACTACCAGCAATTTGATCGACTGTATAATCGCCGCCTTTGACTAAAATATCAGGTAAAATTTTACAAATTAATTTTTCAGGAGTATCTTCGCTAAAAGCAACTACTGAATCTACACATTCTAAAGCATTTAACACAATCATACGTTGTTCTAAACTATTGATAGGGCGACTGTTACCCTTCAAACGACGTACTGAATCATCATCATTAAGCGCAACAATTAAACGATCACCTAATTGTCGCGCCTGAGTTAAATATTGAATATGCCCAGCATGTAAAATATCAAAACAGCCATTTGTCATTACCACTGTTTCTGAACTTGGTTTAAGCTCATCCAAACTCACAGTAGCGGCTCCAAGTTTACTAACCACAATTCCAGCGGCTTTATTCGCTAACTTAGTAGAAGCTTCCCAATCTAAACCAGCAGCCAAACCAGTTGCTAAAGTCGCAATGACTGTATCACCAGCACCAGTAACATCAAACACCTCACGCGCATGAGTTGGCAAATGCAAAGCTGGAAAACCTTCTCTTAATAAGGTCATACCATCTTGGCTACGAGTAATCAACAAAGCATCTAAATCTAAATGTTTACGTAGATTTTGACCCTTTTCAACTAATTGTTCTTTACTGCTACAATGACCAACAACTGCTTCAAATTCAGCCACATTAGGTGTAATTACTGTTGCGCCTCGATATTTTTCAAAATCACTGCCTTTTGGATCAACTAATACTGGCTTTCTAGCCATTGTCGCCGATTTAATCATGCTAGCTGAATCAACCAAGCTACCTTTCGCATAATCTGATAAAATAACCACATCAACTGTATTAAGATACAATTGCATTTTAGTTGGTACTAATCGCGCATCAATTTTACTGAAATGATCTTCAAAATCTAGGCGTATTAATTGTTGATGACGACTTAAAACCCGCAGTTTGGTGACAGTCTGAGCATTTTCTAAACGAATAAATGCACATGTTATATCTTGATCAGTTAATTGCTTGCTTAAAATCTCCGCAGCTTCATCTTTACCAGTTACTCCAATTACAGTAACTTGTCCACCTAAAGCTCGGATATTTAAAGCAACATTACCGGCTCCACCGGGGCATTGTTGTTGTTGATTAACATGTACGATAGGTACTGGAGCTTCTGGAGAAATACGAGAAGTAACGCCATGCCAGTAACGATCTAGCATGACATCACCAACAATTAAGACATGAGTTTTATTAAACATTTAAAAGGAATCTTTATGAAAAAGATAATTATAGGTTTATTATGTATATGGAATTATAGTGTATATGCAGATAACGCTTTTCCACCTCCATTTACAGCGAAATATAAATTGTATGCAGATGGATTTCCAGTAGGCAAGGCTACCAGAAATTTAACTTCTATTGCAAATGGAAAATTTCTATTTGAAACAATTGCCGAAACTACTGGTTTTATATCCTTATTTAAAAAAATTCGTATTTCAGAACGTAGTAAATTTAAATGGGTTAATGGAAAAATTCGCCCATTAGAATATAATTATCGTCAAACTGGATATAAAGATAGATTTAACATGTTATCTTTTGATTGGTCAAAAAATATTGCTATCAATAATTTTCAAAACAAAACAAAAAATATTGTAATTCAAAATGGTATCTTGGATAGATTACTCTATCAAGTAGTATTAATGCAAGAATTAAAACAAGGTAAACGTCAGCTTCAATATAAGGTTGCAGATAAAGGAAAAGTTAAAACTTATACGCCAACCTTTTTAGGTAAGGAGCGTATAAAAACAGGTTTAGGTACTTTAGACACTTTAAAATACCGACGTAAATCATCAAACAATAAACGCAGCACAACTTTATGGTGTGCCCCAAGTTTACATTATTTGCCTGTCAAAGTAGTATATATTGAAAAGAATGGAGATGAATTTAGTATGATTTTAAAATCTGTTCGAGGGCTTTAAACATCAAACCTGACAGGTTTTAAAAACCTGTCAGGTTTAACTTATTGAGTCGTAACAAACACCTTAATACGATTTAACATTTCAGCCTCCAATTCAGGATCAGAAGGGCGATTCTGCCAAATAAAATTATTCGCATGAGAAACTTCTTCCATGCCCTTATGAGTAACAAAGATTCTAGTTATATCTGTACCTCGTTCTAAACGTATTTTAAATTTATCACGATTGCCAGTAGAATATGAAGTACCTAAAGTTTTAGCAAAAAATTTGCGAATACCAGTTTGAGGTATCTCAGCTTTATATTCAGCCCATTCAGTTTCCATAATACCTGTACTAGGATTATCTGTTTTTAAGCTAAAATCATTTTTTTTCAAAAATTGCTTAATTTTAGCCCAAACAATTTTAGGATCAGCTTCTAATTCTAACCAGCGGCTATTAGCATTATGTTTTATTGTCGCTTGTTTAGAGACTGGTAATACTTTAATACTTCTAGCATTACGTACTTCAGGAATACTTAAATTCTGACTTTTAGCAGTTGAATGAATTAAATCTGGTGGAACTTCTAATTCGGGTTCTGTTTTACTTTTCTCATAGTCTTTTCGATAATCTGGTATGATATTATCAATTGTACTACATCCCGATAACATGATTAATATGAAAAGGATTCTCATTTATTTTTTAGCTAATTCTGATGGAATTTCTAATGATGGCAGCTCTTTGCTTTTATTATAAACAGTTCTATCATCTTCCCAAGTCGAATCAAGCTGTTTTGTAATCATACTACAAGCTGATAATAGAAAAAATATAAATAGTAATATTATTGGTTTAATTAACATCTTGATCTTGCATGGCTTGTGTGACAATATCATGATATTGCTCAGACATTGTTGTTAATGGTAAACGAATTCCTTCTGGAATTAAACCCATTTTATTTAATGCCCATTTTACTGGAATAGGATTAGCTTCAACAAATAAATTATTATGAAGACTCATTAAAGTTTTATTAATTGCACGCGCTCCATCACTATCACCAGATAATGCTAATTCACACATTTGATGCATTGCTTTAGGAGCAACATTGGCTGTTACAGAAATTGTACCTTTACCACCAAGCAATATTAATTCCAATGCTGTTGCATCATCACCACTATAAATAGCAAAATTATCATTAGCTAATTCTAATAATTCACCTATTCTAGTCATGTCTCCTACAGCTTCTTTAATACCAATAATATTGTCTATTTGAGCCAAACGTTTAACTGTAGCTGGCAACATATCACAAGCGGTACGCCCGGGTACATTATAAAGCAATTGAGGAATATTAACAGCCTCTGCTATTTTTTTATAATGCTGATATAAACCTTCTTGCGTGGGTTTATTATAATAAGGGGTTACTAACAAACAAGCATCGGCTCCTACATCTTTGGCACAATTAGTGTATTCAATAGCCTCAGTAGTAGAATTAGAACCTGTACCAGCAATCACTGGTATTCTACCAGCGGATTGCTCTACGGCGATACGAATTACTTGACAATGTTCTTCATGATTAAGAGTTGCAGATTCGCCAGTTGTGCCTACTGCCACAATCGCATCTGTTTGATTATCAATATGATAATCTATTAGATTACGCAAACTTAACTCATCAATATTACCATCTTGATCCATTGGTGTAACTAATGCAACCATGCTGCCTTGAAACATTTTTAGCTCCATATTAGTTGAAATAATTTATATTTTACTATACAATATTAGCAAATACTTATGAAGAAATATTTCTAATAAAATCACGCCGCTCATCTAAAGCTTCTTTTAAACCTTGATCGTTATTCATATTCTATTAATTTTCTCCTGAAGCATTTCACGAAATAGTGTAGCATACTTATTTAAAAACTCTCAATAAGAGAAGTAATTTTTTTTACAAGGATATATTATTATAAGGAAGAAATTTTATGACTACAAATTCAACATCTGAATCTCCTCCTAAAAAACCAGCAATCACAATGATGGAGTGTGGTGCAGCTATAAGCAATAGTAAAATGGAACAATTTGTTGGACATTTTCAGGAAAGTACAAGACGATGGGAGATCATTGTTTATCCTGCAATGTTTGCTTTTGTAATATTAGCCGCTTATGGATTTTTTCTAATTTATAGCTTAACCGCTGATATGTCATCTATGGCAAAAAGCATGGATTCTAAGATGGGAGAACATATGGAATCTATGACTAATAGCATTGCCACTCTATCTGAACAAGTTTTAATTATGTCTGGACAATTTCAAATTATGACAGTTACTATAAAGGATATTTCTGTCAAATTAGATTCTATGCCATCTATGGATAAATCGATGAAGAGTATCGTCAATACAATGTCGCATATGGATAAAATGATAAAGAGAATGGATCAATCAATTGCAAAAATGGATAGTTCCATAGGAAGTATGAATAATTCAATCAAAAGAATTGGTACATCAATTGTAAATATGGACAATTCTATGCAAACAATGCGACATGATTTAAATAATATGAATCATAATATGTCCAAGTTTTCACGCCCAATGTCATTTGCAAATAATTTTATGCCTTGGTAAACTTTAATTAACAATGAACTTTAAAATATAAAGGAAATATTATGCTAGTAAAAGATGTAATGACTGATCCAGTAAAAACTGTTAAACCTGATACCGGTTTAGAAGAAGTTACATCCTTGATGTGTCTAAAACGTTATAGTGGCTTACCTGTAGTTGATGATAATCAAAAATTAGTGGGCTTTATTGCTGAACGCGATGTTTTACGTTATTTATTTCCAAGCATCAAAGATATAATGGAAAATATGGAAGCTATTGATTTTGAATCAATGGAAAACGATTACAAAAAAGTGCTACCATTAAAAGCGGCTGATTTAATGATTAAAGGTGTTATCACCATTAGCCCTGATTTGCCTATTTTAAAAGCAGTGTCTATTATGGCACGAAATAATTTTCGACGTATTCCGGTTGCTGAAGGAGAGAAATTGGTTGGAATGTTGAGTTTAGGTGATATTCATCGAGCTATTTTTATGAAAAATTTTACTGGCTGATGAAAATAGCAAATAATAGAAGGTGTCTCTGAATGTGACCAACATTCAAAGCACCTCACTATAACCTTACTAGGTAAGTAGTAATCGTTATAGTTTCTAAATATATGCAACTGCTATTCCAATTATTGTAATCGCAGATAGTTTCTAACTGCGATATTTCTAGTTCTAATATTGCTGGTAATTAATTGTTTATAATGATTAATTTTATCGATAATAACTTTATTAGTTTCATAATAATCTTCAATTAAGGCTAGCGGATCTATGCTTTTATTATATGGTTTAATCTCAAAATGTAATTGAGCTTCAATTGCATTGCCAGATGCTCCATCAATTCTACCAATAATTTGCCCAGCTTTAACTCGTTGCCCCGGTTTAACCTTGGCACTGGTTAAATGTACATAAAGGCTATATATTTTTGCAGGATGAAGTAATTTTACATATAAGCCTGCCCTACTAGTTTTTCTTACTTTAGTAACTACTCCATCAGCGGCTGCAATAACATTTACATTATTAATGTAAATATCATAACCTTTATGTTTTCTATTTTTTCCTTTCCAATCATCGCGTTTAGAACCAAAATGAGGCAAACCATCTTTTACTATATATTTTGGCATATATCCAATTGATCTATCAATAAATTGCTCTATGCCTATATTTTGAAATGGTATTTTAAATCTAATACCATTGAGTAAAAACATAGTTTTATCGGTAATATTGGATATAGAAATTTGATCGACGGTAGAAGATAATCTAATCCTTTCAAATTGAAAGTTTGGAATAGCAAAAGTGGCAACTATCCAAACTGTTTTTTTGAGATGATCATGTTGTGCCCAATGAATTTGTTGTAAATTAGGATGTTTAATTTTCATTATCCCAGCTTTACTAAAACAATTGCCCATTTTTACAATTAGTTTACGACTTGTTTCTATTGTCTCTTTAATTTGACAATTATCATGATGGATATTAATTTTGGAATTTTCAAAAGATATGTTTTCTATCCATCCAATAGCAAAACTATTAATAGGTAATAGACAAATTAGTAAAACTTGATTAATTTTTTTCAATAGTTTTATCCTCAAAACATTTTGCATTCTCTGCCATATAAGTGGAATTTACCCAACCTTCTCTGTCGTTATATTTGACTTTAACCCAAATTTGTGATTTTAAGAGACGATAATGACCAGAAAATTCAATACATTTTTCAGTGGCTGGTATTTCGGTAACTTTTTTATTAAGATGTCCTGGAAATTCACGTACATTTAATACGTCATGAACCTTAACTCCTACGAGTTCATAATATTTTTTACCTTCTTCAAAACCAGTTAGTTCTTTAGCTACTTCAGGATCAAATTTCTGTATTTTTTCTAGTATTGCTTTAGCCCATTTATAATCACTATAAGCCCTATTTAGAAGCTGCTGTTTCCTTTGAAGTTCAGCCTCAACTTCTAAATTTTTATTTGATTGAATTTCTAGCTGAGTTCTAACTTCTTCTATGGCTGCTTGTTTTTCTTGATTAACATTTTGATTTATATAAAATAATGCACCAACAGTAATACATAAAACTATGTTAAAAGCCCAACTAACTGTATTCCAAATAGATAACTTTTCTTTGGATGGATAAAATGTTGAAGGAACTGTAGGCGAAAACATTTTATCTCGCCATTGATCTACTGTCTGGGGTCTATCTTCTTCGTTTAGTTGCAATGCCCAATCAATAGCTTCTAGTAAATTTTCTTTATATTTACCATTACCTATTTTAATCGCAGGGATCATTGGATCTTTCATGACACGACGAGTTGCCGCTGGTGGAGTATTACCACTAATCGCCTGATACATCACAGCTCCAAGTCCATAAATATCTGTCCATGGACCCTGAGAAATACCTTCATTATCATACTGCTCTAAAGGCGCGTAACCCGGTGTTACAATACTAGTAACAGTACGACTTTTTTGTCCTACAGCATAACGAGCAGAACCAAAATCAAGTAATACAGTAGTATTATCTTCACGAATATAGATGTTATCCGGTTTTATATCACGATGTAATAGATTAACACCGTGTATTTCTATTAATCCATCTAATAATGGATCAATAAGATCTAACAATTCTTTTTCTGTTAGGATACGCTTTTGTTTTAAATACTCAGCAAGGCTTTGACCTTCTTCATATTCCATTACCATATAAGCTGTGCTATTCGCCTCAAAGTAACGTAATACCCTTACAATTGTCTTATGTTTGAATTTAGCTAAAACTCGTGCCTCATCAATAAAACAATTTAAACCCCAATTAAATGAATCTTGATAAGAGGTTGATTGAACATGAACACTATTACTAGAATTTTCACGTAGGGCAAAATCACTTGGCAAATATTCTTTAATCGCAACCCATTGTTCTAAATGGGTATCCATCGCTAAATAGGTAATACCAAAACCACCGGGCTTGCCAAGCACAGAATCAATTTTATACTCATTGAGCAAAAAGCCTTGTGGGAGTGCGTTACGGTGTTGTTGCTCTTCCAAAATTTTATTACCTTAGTCAATTATTTCAAACTTTTACGTAGCATAGATAACACGCTTTCTTTGCCTAAAATACCTAAAAATGGACCCAATCTTGGTCCTTTTTCTTTACCTAATAATATTGAATAAAGAAATTTAAACCATTGGGATTTATTGAGTTCATATTTTTTAGGAATAATAAAGACAAGTGCTTGAATATCTTCGCCCGCTAAAGTATCAAAGTTATCTGTATGATCAATAATTTCTATTAATTCAGGTAGATAAGTTAAATATGACTTATCTATTTCTAAAGTTTCTGTTACTGTTTGTGCTTCATAATCTTCTACATAAGCAACTACTTTTTCACACAGTAAGCGGAAAAAATCTTCATTGTCTGCCACTGTTGAATCATATTTCAAAGCATATTGGTATAATAATGATGCATCACGTATGCCTAAGTTTTGTGCTACATTAGATAACAAATTGTAACTAATTTCATTCTTATCTAAATTGGATATTTCGTATTCATCTTGGATACTATTAATAAACCATAAATTATGATTTATATCATTTTGTGGTTTGCGCAGTGTGTCAATATATTCATCAACAATTTTCGGTAAAATTGGCAATCCCATTTGTCTAGCTTTATTAGGATTGGCAAGTAAAAAATTTAACAAGGCACCAACAGGGGAATATTTCATCCATTGATCCATTGAAATTCCATTACCAATCTTCTTGGAAATTTTAGCACCTTTTTCATCTAAAAATAACTCATATTTATAATTTACTGGTGGTTTACCCCCTAAGATCCTACATATTTTACCAGCCATACTAGCAGAACTCATTAAATCTTTGCCATACATTTCATAATTTACACCAAATGTAGCCCAACGTAATGCCCAGTCAATTTTCCAACCAACCTTGACTTTTCCGCCGGTGATCGTAGTGGTAGCCTCATGCCCACAAGATTCAAAATTGTCTTGATCACATTTATAAGTTACACTATAATTTTCCGGATCAACATTAACAACTCGCGTTGTATAAATTTTTCCACAAGATTCGCAAATCGGAAAAAATGGACTCCAAGCTTCTCTTTTATCTTTAGAAATTGTAGCTATAAATAATTCTCTAATTTGGGTATAATTATCCATGACCTTTTTTAAGCCTAGATCAAATACACCATTTTTGTAACACTGGGTTGATGAATAAAATTCATACTCAAAACCGTAAGTATCTAAAAATTGTTGGAGTTGTCCATTCATATAATCAGCAAAACTGGACGCTTGTTCAAATGGATCTGGAATCGAAGATAATGGCATCCCTAAAAATTTAGCTAATGTATCATGATTAGGTATATTTTCAGGCAAACTTCTTAAGCCATCCATGTCATCAGAAAAGGCAATTAGGCGTACTTTAACATCTGGAAATGCTTCTTTTAATGCTTTAATGACAAAGGTGGTGCGTGCGACTTCGGCAAAAGTACCGATATGAGGTAAACCAGAGGGTCCATATCCAGTTTCAAAAATTATGGGTTTATCAGAATTTGAAGCAATACCATGTAAACGTTTTGTCTCTTGATGGGGCCATGTAACTTTTGACATTTTATTATAAATAATATTTAGTTAATTTAGGAATACAATTATGCAATATAAAAATCTTACTTTTCCACTCAATGTTTATGCCTATAGTTTAGAATTGGAAGAGGGAAAGGCTAATTATTTACATTATGGTTTTAATCCACAGATAAATGGTATTTATCAAGCACAACAAAATTCTACTGATTTTATCATGAATCAATTGCCAGCGGCACCTATAGATATTCTTGAAGTTGGTATTGGGATATGTACTACTGCCAGACAATTAGTCAAAGCTGGCTATAATTATACAGGTGTAGTACCAGATTCAGTACAAATAGCACTGTGCCGAGAGAAACAATTAAATGTGATAGAAAGCAAGTTTGAATTGATGCAATCAGATCAAAAATATGATCTAATTTTATTTCAAGAATCAGCGCAATATATAGCAGCTCAAGCATTATTACAACAAGCTTACCGCTTATTAAAACCAATGGGGCAAGTTTTAGTGCTGGATGAAGTAGAAACACAAGCTATTGATGGTTTAGAACAACTTGCGATTCAAATTGGTTTTCAAATAGCGGATAAAAAAGATTTTACTGAACAAGCCGCTCCAACATTGGATTATTTGATAGAAATAATTTATAAACATCGTTCTACGATTTTACAAGATTTAGAATTATCAGGCGATCAATTCAGTAAATTAATGTATAGTTTAGAAACTAGAAATAAGGCTTACCAACAAAAAAAATATTCTTATATGTTTTTTAAATTAATTACATCCTAATACACATTCTTTATGAGGTGTTATTACACCTCCACAAGCTTGATAACAACTTCTATACATACGTTCACATCTGCTATAATTACTATAGCAGCTTGGTCTATCACAATTTTGTCTTTCATTACCCTTTCGATCATAACATAATTGTTGAGCGCGAAATTCACAAGATTCTTCTCTCATATCTTCGGCTTGTTCACATTGCAATCTATAATTTTCGCATTGAAAAATACACTTTTTTCCATCTGGGTTATTAGGTGCTTGATAACTATACTTAGTACTATAAATTGGTCCACATCCAACTAATAGTAACAACAACAAAGATAACTTAATTTTTAAATTTATTTTCATACTTTATTCCTCTTTTCTTGAATAAATTATTATGTAATACTATACATGTTTCAACAACAATCTTGTATATATAGAAGGATATTATTATGGCATATAATTTTTTTAATAAAAACAAACATAGCTTATATGGAACATCAATTGCAAATTTACTGACAATAATTGGTGTTTCATGTGTTTTAGTTGGAGGAGGATTAGCGACTTTTTTTGGATTTAAAAGTCATAACGAAACTACTACTGCTACTGCGATTACTGTACCAGTAGTTGAAAGCAAACCATCAGAAGCACCAATAATTAAGGAAAAAATAAATGAACCTGTAGTAGTAGCAGAAGAAAAACCTGAACCAGTTGTAGTAACACCACCTACACCGATTGAACCACCTGCTTTAACAGAACAACAAATACAAGCTAAAGCTAAAATAGCAGAATTATTAGCTCAATGTCAAGAAAATTTAGAGGCAAAACGTTTAACATCCAGCAAAATAGGCAAAACAGCACTATCTTGTTATAAAGAAGTACTTGCGCTTGAAGCCGATAATAAAGATGCTCTTCAAGGATTAAAAAATATAGAAACTGTTTATCTAGGTTTAGCAGAAAAGGCATTTAAAAAAAATAAACTAGATAAAGTTCAAGGCTATATAGCTAGTATAGAAAAAATTGATCCAGAATCAACTATATTAGCTGATTTAAAACAACGTGTAGAAACACAACAACGAGATAGAAAAATAGCTAGACTATTACCGCGCTGTAAAAGATATTTAGATAACAGAAGTTTAACTACTGGTAGAAGAGGAACTGCATTATCTTGTTATCAAAAAGTATTAGAACTTGATGCAGAAAATGAAATTGCAGTTGCCGGTTTACAAAAAATAGAACAACTTTATATAGACTGGGCAAAAATAGAATTAGATAATAAAAGATTGAGTAAAGTCAAAAATTATATTGCTAACATCGAAAAAGTAAATCCACAATCAACTGCCTTAATAGAATTAAAACAAATTTTAGCAGATACTGAAGCAGAATAATAATAGGTATCTCTTTTGCTGTTTAAAAAAACTATATAATTTATATTAAAGTTTTTTTACGGGGAACAAATGAATGGCTACCATGACTGTAAATACCAGTCAAAAAGATGTTATTTTAATTATTGACGATAATCCTACTAATTTAGGGGTAGTTGTTGAATCATTAGAAGAATCAGGTTTTAAAATTATTGTCGCTCGTAATGGTGAAATGGGCTTAAAACGGGCGCGACTAGTAAAGCCTGATATAATCTTATTGGATATTATAATGCCCGGAATTTCCGGTTTTGAAACTTGTAGTCGTTTAAAAGCAGATAAAAATACTATGGATATTCCTGTTATTTTTATGACAGCCTTAGATGATACCGAAGATAAAGTTAAAGGTTTTGAATTGGGAGGAGTGGATTATATTACTAAACCAGTACAAGTTGAAGAAGTATTAGCACGCCTGAAAACTCATTTAACAATCCATAAACTACAAAATGTCAATCAACAAAATGAACGATTAAAACAAGAAATTGCTAAACGTAAATTAGTAGAAGAACAATTACGTCAAAGTAAAGAATTAGCAGAATCTGCTAATCATGCTAAAAGTGCATTTCTCGCTAACATGAGTCATGAACTTCGCACTCCGCTGAATGGTATTTTAGGCTATACACAAATTTTAAATCGTGATAAAAGCCTCACAGAGCAACAACAAAAAGGCATACAAATCATACATCGTAGCGGTGAACATTTATTAACTTTGATTAATGATATTTTAGATTTATCAAAAATTGAAGCTGGTAAATTAGAATTGATGCCAACAGAATGTAATTTACAGTCTTTTTTAAAGGATATTATAGAGATATTTTCTATAAGGGCAGAACAAAAAGACATTCAATTGGTTTATAAGTCTTTATCAGAATTACCTTCTATTGCTAATGTAGATCAAAAAATATTACGCCAAGTCTTACTAAATTTACTAAGTAATGCTATTAAATTTACTAAGACAGGGCAAGTAACTTTTAAAGTTAATTTTCAAACCAATCTAATAACTTTTGAAGTAGAAGATTCAGGCGAAGGTATTGCGGCGGAGAATTTAGAAAAAATATTTTTAACCTTTCAACAAGTAGGGGAACAAAGTTCTCAAATTGAAGGAACTGGTTTAGGTTTACCAATTAGTAAAAAGCTCGTAAAAATGATGGGTGGAGAATTACATGTAGAAAGTAAGCTTAATGTTGGTAGTCGTTTTTGGTTTACAATACCATTAACCGCTTGTAAAACCGAAATTAAATATACTAATACTAGTAAATCAAATATTATTGGAGTTAAATCAAATAATTTCACTATCTTAGTAGTTGATGATAAAGAACCAAATCGTACAGTTTTACATAATCTATTGAAGCCTTTAGGATTTAAAATTATAGAAGCTGAAAATGGACAAGATGCAATTGATAAAGTTAATGACTCTAAACCGAATGCAATAATAATGGATATTAGAATGCCTGTTATGGATGGTTTAGAAGCCACAAGACGCTTACGTGAAGACATAAAATTTAATGATATTATTATAGCTTTATCAGCTAATGTATTTGATAATCAACAACAACAAGCATTGGATGCAGGTTGTAATGTTTCTATCAATAAGCCCATTAATATAGATTATTTTTTAACTCAATTAGCGAAATATTGTAACTTAGAATGGATTTATGAAACAACTGAAAAAATATCTATAGATAGTAATGAAATTATCAAACCGACACCGGAACAAATAAAGGCATTATTTGAAATTGCGAGAACTGGCAATGTTCGTGTTATCATCAAACAAGCAGAAGCATTGTTAGAACAAAAACCTGAATTACAAAGCTTTGTTGATCAAGTTTGTGATTTGGCTAAGAGTTTTAATATCAATGAATTGAAAAAATATTTACAATAGCAGTCACCATTAATATATGTTATATTAATAACTTTCACCTTTAAATTATCTACAATAAATTCATGTTTGCAAAAGACTTAAATATCGCTGATTTCGATGCCGAATTATGGCAAGCTATAGAAAATGAAGTTCAACGGCAAGAGCAGCATTTAGAACTAATTGCTTCTGAAAACTATGCTAGCCCATGTGTAATACAAGCTCAAGGTACTGTATTAACAAATAAATATGCTGAAGGTTATCCGGCAAAACGTTATTATGGCGGTTGCGAAAACGTTGATGTTGTAGAACAATTAGCAATTGATCGCGCCAAAGAATTATTTAATGCAGGCTATGCTAATGTACAACCACATTCAGGTTCACAGGCTAATGCTGCGGTTTATCTAGCTTTATTAAAGCCCGGTGATACTATTTTAGGCATGAGCTTAGCACATGGTGGACATTTAACTCATGGATCTAAGGTTAATTTTTCAGGTAAAATTTTTAATGCGGTACAATATGGCTTAAATGTTGAAACTGGCGAAATTGATTATGATCAAATGGAAGCCTTAGCACTTGAACATAAACCAAAAATGCTGATTGGAGGCTTTAGTGCGTATTCACGAGTAGTAGATTGGCAAAGAATGCGTGATATTGCTGACAAAGTCGGTGCTTATTTTATGGTTGATATGGCTCATGTCGCAGGTTTAATTGCTGCCGGTGTATATCCTAGCCCGGTTAATATTGCTCATGTTACCACCACCACAACACATAAAACATTACGCGGACCACGCGGTGGATTGATTCTAGCTCAAGCTAACCCTGAAATTGAGAAAAAACTTAATTCCTTAGTTTTTCCGGGTATTCAAGGTGGACCATTAATGCACGTAATTGCTGCCAAAGCAGTTGCCCTTAAAGAAGCATTACAAGCAGATTTTAAAACTTATCAAACTCAAGTAGTTGAAAACGCTAGAGCAATGGCATCAGTTATGATAGAACGAGGCTATAACATAGTATCAGGCGGAACTGATAACCATTTATTTTTAGTTGATTTAATTGACAAAGATATGACTGGTAAAGACGCTGATGCTGCTTTAGGAAATGCAAATATTACTGTCAATAAAAATGCAGTACCTAATGATCCTCGTTCTCCATTTGTAACCAGTGGCTTACGTATTGGTACTCCGGCTATTACCACTCGTGGCTTCGGAACAGATGAAGTTAGTCAAGTTGCTAACTTAATCTGCGATATTTTAGATGATATTAATAATCTAGAACTACAAGCCAAAGTCAAACAAGAAATATTAACTCTTTGTACTCGTTTTCCAGTTTATGGTTAATATAAACGATCAATCTTATATGGCACGAGCCTTACAATTAGCAGAAAAGGGTTTATGGAGTACTCATCCCAATCCGCGTGTAGGCTGTGTCATTGTACTTGATGGTGAAATAGTAGGAGAAGCTTGGCATCAAGTTGCTGGTGAACCCCATGCTGAAATTCATGCCTTACGAATGGCAAAAGATAAAGCTAAAGGAGCAACTTGTTACGTCACCCTAGAACCCTGCTGTCACCAAGGGCGCACTCCACCCTGTACAGACGCTTTAATTAAAGCCGGAATTACTCGTGTTGTTATCGGAGCTACTGATCCTAATCCCCTAGTATCTAACAAAGGTATTGAACAACTATTAAAAGCTGGTATCACCGTAGATAGCGGCGTATTAAGCCAGCAAGCAGAACAACTAAATCCCGGTTTTTTTATGCGGATGCGTCATAATCGCCCCTATATTCGCTGCAAATTAGCAATGAGTTTAGATGGACGTACTGCTATGGAATCTGGGGAAAGTAAATGGATTACTGGCAACGATGCTCGTCATGATGTGCAAACATTACGCGCTCGTAGCAATGCTATTATGACAGGTGCAGGTACAATATTGGCAGATGATCCACAATTAACTGTGCGTGAACCAGAATTGCTAGTAAAACAACCATTACGAGTTGTTATTGATAGTTATTTAAGTACGCCACCAGAAGCGCGTCTTTTAAGCCTACCGGGGAAAACAGTAATTTTTACTGCTTCAAAAAGCGCCAGCATTAAAACCATATTAGAAACAGCCGGTGCTGAGGTAATCTACCTGCCCGGGCAAGATCATCAAGTAGATTTACACGCCATGTGTCAAACTTTAGCCGAAAAATATGAAATTAATGAAGTGCATTTAGAAACAGGAGCAACATTAAGCGGCTCAATGCTACGCGCTGGTTTAATAGATGAATTAATAATTTACATGGCACCGATGTTGATGGGCAATAAGGCACGAGGCTTATTTAATCTACCTGATATTAAACAATTAAGTCAACATCTGCCACTAAATATTGTTGATATACGTGCAATAGGTAAAGATTGGCGTATAACAGCCCATCCAAATTATGATTAAATATGTTTACTGGTATAATTGAAGGGATTGGGCATATAGCCCAATTAGAAAAAACAGCTAAAGACGCACGTCTTTATGTTAAAACCGGTAATTTATCCCTTGAAACTGTAAAATTGGGTGATAGTATTGCTGTTAATGGAGTCTGCTTAACAGCAGTACAATTGCCCGGAGATGGATTTTGGGCAGATGTATCTACAGAAACATTAACCCATACCAGTTTAGGTGAATTACCAATCGGTGGCAAAGTCAACTTAGAAAAAGCCCTAACACCAAATACCCATTTAGGTGGACATATAGTCAGTGGGCACGTTGACGGAGTAGGAGCCATCAGCTCCTATTATGATGAAGGGCGTTCAATGCGACTAAACATTCGCGCTCCCAATGACTTAGCCAAATATATTGCAGCTAAAGGTTCAATTTGTGTAGATGGAATTAGCCTAACGGTAAATTCTGTGCAAAATGCTGAATTTTCATTAAATATAGTTCCACATACACAAATAAATACTACTCTAGCCAAGATCAAAATCGGACAAAGAGTAAATTTGGAAGTAGATATAATAGCTCGTTATTTAGAACGATTGCTGCTTGGAAAGCCGGCTGATGAATCTATTGATGCTTCCTTTTTGCAACAACATGGATTTATGTAAAATTTGTATGTTGGGCTGACAATAGAAAGCCCAACATTTATTCTAAGCAGAATATTTTTGCATAATCAAACTAGCATTAGTACCACCAAAACCAAAGCTATTAGACATTATAGTATTCAGTGTAACATCATCCATACGTTCACGTACAATTGGCATTCCTTCCGCTTCTGGATCTAATTCTGAAATATTAGCAGATGCCGCTACA
Organism: Candidatus Marithrix sp.; assembly: GCA_016744775.1. GTDB lineage: Bacteria > Pseudomonadota > Gammaproteobacteria > Beggiatoales > Beggiatoaceae > Marithrix. Next base: position 199,290 of record JADGDS010000005.1, on the reverse strand, counting down.
AAATTATTTTCCATCATTAATAAGCTATAAATAGCTTCATTAACTCCAGCAGCTCCTAAAGCATGACCAGTTAAAGACTTAGTCGCACTAATATATGGAACCTTATCAGTAAAAGTCTGTTTAATTGCTTCTAATTCTCTTATATCACCGACAGGTGTACTAGTTCCATGAGTATTTAAATAATCAATTGGAGCATCTACAGTTGCTAAAGCTTGCTGCATACAACGAACTGCTCCTTCTCCAGATGGTTGTACCATATCATAACCATCAGAAGTAGCCCCATAACCAACCACTTCAGCATAAATTTTGGCACCTCGCGCTAAAGCATGGTCTAACTCTTCTAAAACTACGATACCTCCGCCACCGGAAATGACAAATCCGTCACGAGTAGCATCATAAGGGCGTGAAGCGGTTTCAGGAGTATCATTATACTTAGATGATAAGGCTCCCATAGCGTCAAAAAGCACACTTAAACTCCAATGTATCTCCTCACCACCACCAGCAAAAACAATATCTTGTTTACCCATTTGAATTTGTTCATAAGCATTACCGATACAATGGGCACTAGTAGAACAAGCAGAGCTGATAGAATAATTTACACCTTTGATTTTAAAAGGAGTTGCCAAACAAGCAGAAGTAGTACTACCCATAGTACGAGGTACCATATAAGGCCCTACTTTTCTTAAACCCTTTTGACGTAACAAATCGGCTGCATCTACAATATTAGCAGAAGAAGCACCACCTGAACCAGTAATTAAACCAGTACGTGGGTTAGAAACATCATTATCAGAAAGATCAGCGTCACTAATTGCATCGCGCATAGCAATATAATTATAAGCCGCTGCATCTCCCATAAAACGCTTGATTTTTCTATGAATTAACTCTTTCAGATCAATGTCTATGTTACCATCAATATGAGAACGAAAACCTAAATCAGCATACTCTTGATTAAACTTAATACCTGAACGCCCTTGACGCAAAGATTCTAAAACTTCCTGCTTGTTATTGCCAATACTACATACAATTCCAAGTCCTGTAATTACAACACGTTTCACCTTCTTAACCTCTTAAAAATTCTCAGTGGATGTGAATAAACCTACACGTAAATCTTTGGCAGCGTAAATTTCTCGTCCATCAACTTCCATCGTTCCATTACCAATACCCATTACCAATTTGCGCATGATAACTCTTTTCATATCAATACGATATATTACTTTATTATTTTTAGGTGTTACTTGTCCAGTAAATTTAACTTCACGAGAACCTAATGCCCGTCCCCGTCCCGGACCACCTAACCAGCCTAAATAGAATCCAATTAATTGCCACATTGCATCTAAACCTAAGCAACCGGGCATTACAGGATCACCGGGAAAATGACAATCAAAAAACCAGAGTTCAGGTGTTATATCTAATTCGGCAATAATCTGACCTTTATCTGCGCTGCCACCTTTTTCAGTGATACTCACAATGCGATCAAACATCAACATTGGAGGCATAGGTAATTGAGCATTACCCGGTCCAAACATCTCGCCGCGACCACATTGTAATAATTCTTCATAGCTGAAACTATTTTGTCTTTCCATAATATATAATATATTTAGATAAAGGGGCATTAAAAATAAAGAATTTTGCGATATAACGATATATTTCAAGGGTAACATTGATTATGAGTTTGAAACTTGACCACTATGCAGTTATGGGTAATCCCATCGCTCACAGTAAATCACCTATTATTCACACAGCTTTTGCCAAGCAAACTGGACAAAATATACAATATGATGCTTTACTTGTAAATAATTTCAAAGAATCAGTAACTGAGTTTAAAAAAAATGGCGGCAAAGGCTTAAATATAACCGTACCTTTTAAAGAACAAGCTTGGGAATTAGTAGATATTCGTAATAAACGCGCTGAAAAAGCAGGGGCTGTAAATACAATATACTTTGATCAACAAGGAAATTTAATAGGTGATAATACTGATGGTATCGGCTTAGTACGCGATTTGACTATAAATCATAAGGCAAAAATTGCAGAACAGCGCGTTTTAATACTAGGCGCAGGCGGTGCAGTTCGAGGTGTATTAGAACCAATATTAGCGGCAAAACCAGCTCAATGTGTAATCGCAAATCGAACAGTTGCTAAAGCCGAGCAATTAGCTCAACTATTTGATAATAATATTATTGCCTCATCTTATGAGGGATTAAAAAATCAAAGCTTTGACTTGGTAATAAATGGCACCTCAGCGAGTTTACAAGGAAAATTACCACCTTTGCCAGATGGCTTATTAGCAGAAGGGGCTTGGTGTTACGACATGATGTATGCTAAAACCGCCACCTTATTTATGCAATGGGCACAACAACAAGGAGCAATTAAAGTATTAGATGGATTAGGAATGTTAGTTGAACAAGCGGCAGAATCATTTTATTTATGGCGTGGCGTAAAGCCTGATACACAGCCAGTTATTAAGCAATTACAGAGCCCCCCAACCCCCTAAAGGGGGGGATGTATTGCTTTATGTATTTGATAATCCCCCCTTTAGGGGGTTAGGGGGCTTAATGTTATTATCGTATTTTTTTCATTAAAGCTGGTGTAATCACAGCACTAGCCACACCTAACATTATCATATAACTTATATCATAAGTAAACATAAAATCAAATGGATTATTTTCAAAAGTCAATTCAACGCCGAAACCAGAATCGGAAAAGTCGATTTGAAATCCATAAGTACCATACTTTGGCAAGTTCAATTCCATAGCTGTTGGCATATTAAATAAGTCGATTTCACTATCATATAAATCTGACATAATATTTAATATCTGTAAATAAGCATGGTAAATCATACTAGGGCTACCATTAATTTGAGTTGATGCCAAAAATAAAGAAGATTTACTATTTTGATGTTGCTCATTTTTTAGCCAATCTTTGATTTGCGTTTGAGTGTTATATTGATGTCTATCTCGCAAAAATTGCGGTATTTGAGCAAAGACTAAATAATCATTTTCTTGTGTCCAAAAATAATGGGTTTTTAACTTTGATAATTTATCAAATATAAAACCTTCGAGGGTATCTTTTTTGTCAAATGAAGCTAAGACAGGAGTTTTTAGATGGTGATAAGTTTTATTGTTAATGTCTCTTTTTGCATAATATAACTTATGTTTCTCCTGAAAAATTTTCAGGATATGGTCTAATTTGTTTTGATCGCCAACTTTAATCGCCAAAAATTGTCCAACCTCATCTGTAAAAAATATCGTTTCAGAACCATAAGCTTGTAAAGCATCCTCAATGGAAAACCCAATATCGGTTTGAAATTGTTGTTTAAAATCTTGATATTTTTTTTGAGTTTTAGCATCTGTTTCTTTGGTAAAAATTTGTTCAAACCCTTGTAAAGATTCAAATAATGGCAAAGATAAAGATATAACAGTACTAGGTTTGCCGGCAGCAGTTACAGAAAAGTTATTAGAAATTGTAGGTAATAATTTACGATAACCGGCTTTTGGAATATCCATTATTAGTGTCAAACGAGCTTTATTATCTCTAACTCCCCAACCCCATGCTAAAGCTTTAGTATCGAATATACCTAATTTTTCTAATGGCAATGCTTTTTTTGGAGGCATTACGATTTTAACAAATGGTAGGATATTTTGTAAGTTAATCCATGTAAAATAACCATTATGCCCACTATCAATTCTATTTTCTATATCATACATAGGGTGTTCTTTAATAGGTGTTAATGCTGATATAGCTTGTTTTAACTGTAGTTGATTAGCAGACATTCCAACCATGATATATAAAGTTTTGCTACTAAGATCATAATGAAGAAATAGCGGTGGCATACCTTTAATCATTAAAATACCATCACCAGCCGCTGATACTTCAGTCGCCATAGTTAATTTAGGTGTTTTAGCAGCTAATTGTTTCAATACTTGATTCATTGCATCAATTGAATCAATATTTAATTTTGCTGATAACAATAGATTAGCAAGTATAGGAGACGTATTTTCAAGTGTTAAAACTACTAATTCTATAGGTGATTGTAAATAATTATTTAAAATTGTTAATGCAGGATGAAATAATTTCTGCTGTTCTATAAGATTAGCAGATATAGCAGTTTTTAACTTTTGAACCTGTTTCAGATTCTCTTGATTTGCTAATGCACCTTTTAATACAGTATCTTTAGGTAAGCTAAACATTGCCCAAGGATTAGGAATACGCATATATGCAAGTGCATTTGTAGGAATTTTTTCTCTTAAATCTGAACCTTGCACATAAAAGGGAAAAAATAGTATAATTATTAAAAATATTTTCTTACTCATTATATATTCTTTATTGATTAATTTTTTGTAAGACTTTTTTCGCATCTACATTGCCCTGTTTAGCAGCAAGCGATAATAATTGTTTAGCTTTAGATAAATCTTTGGCAATCTCCATTCCGTTGTAATACATCATACCTAAACCTAATTGAGCATCTAAATATCCCTGCTTAGCGGATTTTGAATACCAATATATTGCTTTATCAATATCTTTATTAACACCGCTACCGAAACGATATAAACCGGCAAGAAAAAATTGAGCTACCATATCATCTTGTTCAGCCGCTTGCTTATACCAATACGCGCTTAAAGTAGAATTACGATCAACACCCTTACCATCATAATACATACTAGCAAGTTTTAGCTGCGCTTTAATATGATCTTGTTTAGCCGCTTGTTGAAACAATTTAAAAGCAGCCGCAAAATCTTCATCATCATAAGCATCTACAGCTTGCTTATATAAAACTTCAGTTGTATCAACTTTTTGGGTGGAAATTGAAGGTGTAATGGGTTTTGGCATTATTGGTGGATTTATAGTACATCCGTTCAATAAACTTATTATTATAATATAACTAAATAATGTTAATTTCATTATGGATTTGGTCCCTTAATTAAAAAATGCTTGCATTCAAAAGTATTTTACAATATAATAGAAAAATAATCTTGGAGAGATGGCTGAGCGGTTGAAGGCGGCGGTCTTGAAAACCGTTGAAGGATAATATCCTTCCGTGGGTTCGAATCCCACTCTCTCCGCCAACTTTCTTTCCCCTTCCCTTTTCCCCTCGATACCCATCAGTTTATCGCATTTTATGCTAACAATCATTACATTAATAATAATTTTCTTAGCCCTAATTGGACACATTCTACGTGATCAAACAATAGTGTTAGCATTTATTATGTATATTCCATTATTACCATTAGGTTTATGGACGATTGTTGTAGATTTATATCACAAGGGATTTGCTTTACCCAAAAGATTTAGTTTAAGTTTTATTGGCTTAGTTTTGGCTATTTGGGGAACTATTTCTATGATAGGAATAAATACTTCTCAAGTACAAGCGGCTGCTAATCAAACTATTAGCTTGTTACATTGGAATATTAAATGGGCTGGTTTGGCAAAAATCTATGGTCAAGATTTAAAAAACCCAAAAACAGTGGGAGAATGGCCATCAATTCGCGATCAACTTTATCAACATAATCCTGATATTACCATATTAACTGATCCTCCTCAAGTGCAAGCATGGTTGACGCAACTAAAGGGAATTGGCAATAATATGTTCACATTCTTTGATACAGCATATACTGGATTAGCAATCATATCATCATGGCCATTAAAATTTGAGCATTTCATTAATATTCGCGATGGAGTCGGCTTTTCAGTATTAGTTACGGTTAATAATAAAGATTTAAGATTATTATTAATAGATGGAAATAGTAATCCACGACAATTGCGCAAATTTTTATTAAAAGACATTCAACAAATAGTAATTGACAAAGATAAAAAGGGTCAAGCTGTTGATTTTATAATCGGAGACTTCAATGCAGTAAGTCGTAGCATTGGTTTTGATCCATATTATTCAATGGCAGGCGGTTATTATTTAGCAAGTAAAATGGCTATGATTTGGCGTGGAACATGGCCCGCGTTTTTGCCAATATTTGATATTGATCATATTTGGGTAAGTAAAAAAAGATTTCAAATATTGGATGTCAAAACTTTAGCTCAGAAAAATATTGATCATCGAGGACAATTAATATCTATATATGAAAATAATAGCAGATGAAAATATACCATATGCCGATGAAGCTTTTGCTGAGTTCGGCGAAGTGCGTACTTTTGTTGGCAGAGATTTAACCGCCGCTGATTTGGGTAATGCAGAAATCTTATTAGTACGCTCAGTAACTAAAGTTAATGCTCAATTATTAGCAGCTAGTTCAATACGTTTTGTTGGTACTGCCACTATTGGTTTAGATCATATTGATTTAAATTATTTGCAACAACAAGGGATTGGTTTTATCAGTGCGCCGGGAAGTAATGCGACTAGCGCGGCTGAATATGTTGTTAGTGCTTTATTGATTATGGCTGAGCGGCAAGGTTTTGAATTATCAGATAAAAGCGTTGGTATTATTGGTTGTGGTAATGTTGGTTCTAGGGTATTAAAGAAATTAACTGCTTTAGGTATGACTTGTTTTGTCTATGATCCGCCATTAGGTAAAACAAATGATTTAGAAAATGTACTAGCAGCAGATATTATTAGTTTTCATGTGCCTTTATCTAAAGATGGAGATTATCCAACTTATCAATTGGTTAATGAACAATTTTTAGCTTCATTACGCAATGATGTCATTTTCATTAATACGTCACGTGGAGATGTGGTAGATGAAAACGCTTTATTAAAACGTTTAACAGCTTGTCCAAATATGCAAGTAATTTTAGACGTTTGGCAAGCAGAACCTAATATTAATCAAACTTTATTGCAAAGAGCTGCTTTAGCTACTCCGCATATTGCTGGTTATAGTTTTGATGGTAAAGTGCGTGCAACTGAAATGCTTTATAATGCAGCATGTAATTTCTTTCAAAAACCACCAGTTTGGCAAGCAAATATGCCCAGCCCTAACCCAAACCACTTATATGTTTCAGATATACATACAGCTGTAATGGCAACTTATGACGTTCGCCGTGATGATGCAGAATTACGCCGTCGAACCAGTGAATTCGATAAATTAAGAAAAAACTATCCGATACGGCGTGAATTTAGCTGTATTGAAATTGAATTAGCGGCTGCTTCATCACAACTGCTAAGTTCTTTTAAGGGATTGGGTTATAAGCCGCTTAAGCATGATTAATGTGCAAATTTTTAAACACTGATTCTGGATCAGACTGCACTAACCTGAGTAGGACTCTTGCCGGTCCTGTTGGATGGCGATGACCCTGTTCCCAATTTTGGATAGTACGGATACTGACTCCAACTAAAGCGGCAAATTTAGATTGTGAAAAACCTATTTCTTTACGAATTGCCTTAACATCGGGTTCTGGAAATTTATGAATACGCGAAGCTTCTGCTTCACCACGCATGATTTCTCCAGCTTCTTCGATACTGGCTAGTAATTCATTAAAATCTTCATTTTTCATCTTTAAACTCCAATTCAACAGTTTTTCTTAGTACTGATAAAGGCGAATATCTGATCGTTTAATTTTAAACCATCTTAACTAAATTATCTCTATGAATTACTTCTGGTTCGTCAATATAGTTTAATATTTTTTCTATTTCATTACTAGAACTACCTAAAATTTTTTGAGTTTCTTTATGGTTATAATTAATTAAACCACGGGCTATTTCTTCTCCATTTGCTGTTAGACAAGCTACCATGTCTCCTCGTGAAAATTTACCTTCTACTTTGGTGATACCTACTGCTAATAGACTTTTACCTGATTCACTTACTGCTTTTACGGCTCCCTGATCTAAATATAAACGCCCTTTCATTTTTAAATGGGATGCTAGCCATTGTTTACGTGCTGCAATTGGAGCTTGGTTTGGAAGTAATAATGTTCCTTCTCCTTCAAAAATTTTTGATAATACATTTGGTACACGCCCTGATGCAATTACTGTAGCTGCTCCTGAGCGAGCAGCTAATTTTGCCGCTCTTAGTTTTGTAAACATGCCACCACTACCTAAATTGCCTCCAGTAGCACTTGCCATATTGTTTAATTTAGGATCATTCGCATCTGCTTGTTGAATTAATTTTGCATTTGGATTTATACGTGGATCTGATTCATATAAGCCTTTTTGATCTGTTAATAGAACTAACATATCTGCTTCTATCAGGTTGGCTACTAAAGCGGCTAAGGTGTCATTATCTCCAAAACGAATTTCTTCTGTAGTAACTGTATCATTTTCATTGATAATTGGTAAAATTTTAAAATCTAATAAAGCGCGTAAAGTGCTGCGAGCATTTAAATATCGCTGTCTATTAGATAAATCATCATGAGTTAATAAAATTTGTGCGGTATTTATAGAATATTTTTTAAAACATGATTCATAATTTTGTACCATACCCATTTGCCCAACAGCGGCTGCCGCTTGCAAATAATGTAAAGCACTAGGGCGTTTTGTCCAATTTAAGCGCGTCATGCCTTCTGCAACAGCACCAGATGAAACTAATATGACTTCTGCGCCAGTCTGATGTAACACAGCTATTTGTTTCACCCAAGTTTCAATAGCCGCTTTATCTAAACCACGCCCATCATTAGTTAATAATGCACTGCCAATTTTAATTACCCAACGTTTGGAAGTTTTTAATTGTTTACGAATCATAATATAATAGAGTTTATAGATATTTACTGTTCATACAATTACCCAGCCCATTATTAAATACAATACTGAACTCAATCCAGCAGATATAAGAGCATAAGGCATCTGTGTTCGTACATGAGCTATATGGTCACATCCACTTGCCATTGATGAAATAATAGTGGTGTCAGAGATTGGAGAAACATGATCACCAAAAACTCCTCCTGAGATAACAGCACCTATCATTAAAGGTATGTAGATGTCAAAAGTGGCTCCTAAAGCTAAACCAATAGGCATCATAATAGAGACAGTTCCCCAGCTTGTACCTGTGGATAATGAAGCTAGAGCAGAGACTATAAATACCAAAACAGGTAGAAATATAGGTGAAATGTTACCATTCATAAGTTCAACTAGATAGTTTGCTGTTCCTAACTCTTTAATCACATTACCGATGAAAATTGCCAGTAATAATATAATGACAATGGGAATCATCTCTGATATACCAGCATAGAGTGATTTTATATAGGCTTTATGTTTTAGATGTCCACCTACTACATAGTAGAAATAGATGAAAACTAGGGTAGTTATAACAGCATAAAATATAGAGGTAGAGCCACTCCCTTGAAGTATGTCTCCATTGCCAGTGTAGTATAGTGAAATAGGTACCATAGCAATCAAAACAATAATAGGCAGTACCATCAGTAATGAAGATTTTCTTGTCTGCTCTGTTGGTAGCGTCTGTTTCTCTATTGTATGAGCTTTGGCATGAGCCATAGGACCAATATTAATGTTGAATAAGATAACTGCTAAGACCAAAAAGATGGTTATAAGTGAATAGAAATTAAAAAAGATTGACTCTATAAGCAGAGAAATAGCTTCACCCTCTATGATATTTGAGTCAATCGCTGTAATAATAAGTCCTAAGAGTAAAGCACCCCAAGCATTAAAAGGAATGAGCGAACAAATAGGAGCAGAGGTGGAGTCACAAACAAAGGCTAACTTTTCTCTACTAACCCCATTTTTATCACAAAGAGGTTTAGCTACAGTACCAGCAATTAGTGCTGTAATGGAAGATCCGATAAAGATAACCACACCTAAAATGTAAGCTAAAAGTAAGGCACCTTTTGCTGAATCTATATTTTTCTGTTTTCTATCAAGATAGGCAATAAATCCTTGAACACCTCCAACATCACTAATAAGTTTGATAATAGCACCAACCAATAGAGCAAAGATAACCGTTTTAGTAATCCACTCCTCTGCAAAAAGTGCTACAAACCCATCAAGCACTGCTAGTGTAGCCTCAAGAGGCTTAAAGTGGTGAATAACAAGTTCACCTAAAAAGATACCAGATAGTAAAGAGACTATGACATCTTTTATTATAATTGCCATAATGATAACAAAGAGTGGAATCAGAACTGAGAGTATTCCTATATTTTCCACATAATTACCCAGCGTTTGGATGGTTTTAATTGTTTACGAATCATAGTATCATTTTAAATCATCTTAACTAAATTATCTCTATTAATGACTTCTGGTTCATCAATATAGTTTAAGATATAATTATCTGAGAATAAATTTGAAGGAATTTGAATGAAAACTGCGCTTAAAGAAAATTTTAAAAATACACCACTTGGTAAAGAAGCCGATAGTATTTTACGATCTTGTGTACATTGTGGCTTTTGTAATGCTACTTGCCCTACTTATCAACTTTTAGGTGATGAATTAGATGGTCCTCGTGGACGTATATATTTGATAAAACAAGCACTTGAAGATAATGAAGTTACTAAGAAAACTCAACTTCATCTTGATCGTTGTTTATATTGTTTGGCTTGTGAAACTACTTGCCCTTCTGGTGTTCGTTATAGTCATTTATTAGAAATTGGTAGAAAATGGGTGGAAGAGCGCGTTAATCGTTCACCATATGACAAGTTAAAGCGTTATAGTCTGCGTTCTATTTTACCTAATCTACCAACGCCTTCAAAAGCTTGGATAAAATCTAACCATTCGCGCAATATGTTAATACTAGATGGTTGCGTTCAACCATTATTAGAACCGAATATTAATGCCGCTGCTGCTAAAGTGTTTGATCAATTGGGTATAAAATTACACAAAATAAAAGGATGTTGTGGCGCGATCAATCAACATATGACAGCAACTGAAACAGCGGCTGAACAAATGCGCCGTAATATTGATAATTGGTTGCCATTAATCGAAGAAATGAATGCAGAAGCTATAGTTATAACTGCTAGTGGTTGTGGCACAATGCTGAAAGAGTATGGTTATTATTTACGCGACGATCCTAATTATGCTGAAAAAGCGAAAAAAATCACTGATATGACACGCGACATCAGCGAAATAATAGCAGAATGCGATTTATCATCATATTCAACAATAGGAAAACAAAGAAAAATATCTTTTCACGCACCATGCTCACTACAACATGCTCAGAAAATCACCGGAGTAGTAGAAACTATATTGGAATCAATAGGCTTTGAACTAAGCCCGGTAGAAGATGCTCATTTATGTTGTGGCTCAGCAGGCACCTATTCGATATTACAGAAATCCATTTCAAAATCACTATTAGACAACAAACTAAAAGCATTAGAAAATGGTAAACCAGAACTAATAGCTACAGCAAATATTGGCTGTTTAAAACACTTAGCTGGTGGAAGTTCAGTGCCGGTGGTGCATTGGATTGAATTGTTGGCAGAGCATGAATAAAACAGAATTAAGACAACTGTATTTATCTAAAAGAAAAAATTTAACTTCTAAACAAGTAGATAAATACAGTCAAGATATTAGTAATAGATTTTTTAGTTATTTTGATTTAAGCAAAATTACAAATATCCATATTTTTTTGCCTATTTTAAAGCAAAATGAAATCAATACTTGGTTAATTATAAAGGAATTACGCCAGAATTATCCTGATATAACTTTAATTACATCCAAATCTGATTTTCAATCTAATACTATGGAAAGTTATATTTTGGAAGCTGATACTCAGATAATAGAAAATTCTTGGAGTATTCCTGAACCATATAATGCAGTCAAGTTCGATGATACAATTGATATGATTTTAATGCCTTTACTATGCTTTGATAATTATGGTTTTAGAGTAGGTTATGGTAAAGGTTTTTATGATAGATTTTTGTCTAATTGTAATCCAAACATTATTAAAATTGGCTTATCATTATTTGAACCAACAAAAAAAATTGATGATGTTGATAAATATGATGTAAAAATGGACTTTTGTGTTATGAGTGAATTGGTTTGGAAATTATAACATTGCTGTTCCCCCTTAAGGGGGATGGGGGCTTTCGCCACATGACATCAGTTAATTATGATGAAATTCAGCAAAAACATCCCTAACTCGCGTCGATCTAAGAAGGTAAACTATAAAAACTACATCAATATAAATAAACATTAAATTCATTCCATATAACTGTAGTACCTCAAATTTGATAAACAAACTTAATAACAGTAATTCTGAGATCAGACTGAATAACAATAAGTTGCTACCGTTTTTCCAGAACCAAATTAATAAAACAGATTTTGTACTTGGAACACGTCTAATCATACTTATCATAACAAATACTGCTGGCAGACTAGATGTTAATAAAGCAATATGGAATTGTTCATGTGCCAAGATTTTAAAGTATGGAATAGATGAAATCATTGGCAATAGAAAAATTACAAATTGTTTTAATAAATAAATATTTAAAACAACTAAAAGATAAGGTATTTTTAATACATTATCTTCGTTATAATCTTCAAAACTGTATTTCATTAATCAAATAACATAGGCTCAATTGGTAAGCCTTGACGCGCCCAACTTACAATTCCACCACTAAGGTTATAAACATTATCATAACCAAGTTGCATCATATACATACATGCTTGACCAGATCTTGCACCGGTACGACAATAAAATACTACTTGTTCATCTTTAGGTATTTCATTTGTACGAACAGGTAAAGTATTTAATGGCATTGCTTTGCCGGTATTAATGGAAGCTTGTGCCATTTCTTGTGTAGTGCGTACATCAATCAAGAGCGGCGGCTTTTCTGCGCCTAATAATTCAGCTAATTCACTAGAATTAATTTCTTTTACAAACATAATATTATTCTCATTTTATTTTGATTTGTAATAAACTTGGGGTATCTTAAACCGTACACAAGACTAAAAAATGAAAATCTTAGTAAGCAATGACGATGGTCATCAAGCCCCGGGCATATTATGTTTGGTAGAAACATTAGAAAAATTTGCTGATGTCACAGTCGTTGCGCCAGATCGTAATCGTAGCGGTGCTAGTAATTCCTTAACTTTGGAATATCCAATTCGCGCACAAACTGCACCAAATGGCTTTATTTATGTTGACGGTACACCTACAGATTGTGTCCATTTAGCTCTTACGGGTTTACTTGATAGTCTGCCAGATATTGTGGTTTCAGGAATTAATGCAGGGGCAAATTTAGGAGATGATGTTATATATTCTGGTACTGTAGCAGCGGCTATTGAGGGTAGAAATTTAGGATTTCCAGCATTAGCAGTGTCTATGGTACCTCATCATCCTAAACATTATGACACTGCTGCTAGAGTGGTAGAAGATTTATTAAAACGTTTAAAAATAGATAAACTATCCTTACCAGTAAATACAATATTAAATATTAATGTACCAGATCGCCCTTGGGATGAATTAGCAGGAATGCAAATCACTCGTTTGGGTAATCGTCATCAAGCGGAACCAGCTGTGAAAAGTGAAGATCCACGAGGTCGTCCAGTTTATTGGATAGGACCAGCAGGTGCTGAGCAAGATGCCGGACCGGGGACAGATTTTTATGCGGTAAATCAAGGTTTTGTATCCATAACTCCTTTACATATAGATTTAACTAGCTATGCAGCTTTGGATGTTATGAAAACATGGTTAATTAGCTAAATGCTTTATTAACAACTGTTTCAATTTGATCAAGTAGTAGTTTTGGCAAATGAATATATTGCTTACGTCTATGCTTTGATAGTTTACCACCATTATGATATATCATGCGGATTAGAGCTGATATATCTTTTTTCGGCAGATCAAAAAGCCCTTCTAATTCCATAAATGCTTTGTCATATCCATTTAACCAAGCTACTTCTTTGGGCATTTCTACTTCTATAGCTTGTTGTAGCATTTTCTGTAGAAATCGCACTTCTTTGTCTGCATTGAAAAAACGATATGTTCTTGCATTGGCATTTTTTAATATGTGAGGTTCTATATCTATTCGTCGGTAATCCCATAATTTTGTAACAGTTTCAGAAAAATTTGTTAAAACTTCAAGATAAGCAGCTATATTTTTCATGATCACTGCTGATACAGGAATGATAAACTCTTTAGGTAAATTGGAATGTCTGGATAATACTTGATGAATGATAAAACGGTGTAAACGCCCATTGCCATCCATAAAAGGATGAAAATAAACAAAGCCAAATGCTGCACAAGCTGCTACAACTAAAAGGTCAGTACCTCGGTTGGTATCATTAATAAAATTTTCCCAACCAGTCATAAGTTCTCGTATTTGTTCTGGCGGTGGTGGAAAATAGGTAATTCTTCCAAGACTGTTTTCTAACCAATTTTGCCGTGTACGATAACTTGCTTCTTGACTGTACACATCTCTGACAGCTACATTCTGTAATTCCACTAGTGCATCTTCTGTCAGCTTTGGATATTCCCAAACGCGATGTAATAGTCGTATAAATCGTTCTTCTTTTTTAGCACTGGGAGTTTCTTTTTCAATAGCAAAACTGCTGCGTGTTTCAGAAAGATAAAGATAACTAATAGCACGATCATAAATAGCTTCTGATGAAGATTCTTCAAGCATTATGTGAGCTTGTTCTAATAATTCATCCAATGTAGGGCTGTCAGCCAGCGCATTTCGTTTGACCATTGGACAAAAACTGGCTGTACCTAGTGCATTGTTATTAATTCGATAAGTATGATTTTGGCTAGCTTGATTAGCTGTTAAATATTTTTGTCGAGGAAATAGATCAATATATTTTCCGGTAGAAGATATGCCGGCATTAAGTTCTTTATAACCTAACCATTCCCATAAAAAGCACAAACGGCGAATGTATTCACCATTAGGATTTTTTTTAAGATGATCAATCAATTCACTTGGTTGAATCTGCTCAAATACAGCATCAATCACCTCAAGATTAATATCTTCATATTGAAGAGCAAATTCAAGATGACCAACCACTGTATCTTCAAAGGTAATTTCATCTTCTAACTTAAGCAAAGATACAGGTAGTACATGCAAATTAAGTCGTTCTATCAGATAGCGGTATCCAATAAGTTTCATAATATAAATTAAATTGGGTGAAGTATTTATTGGAGTTCAAAGCGAAGCTTTGTTTTAACTTTGCAAAGCTTCGCTTTGTACTCCAGAGAAAAATTGAATTCAAAATAAATTGGAGTTCAAAGCGAAGCTTTGCTTTGAACTCCAATTGGTTGTATTATACTTTTTTTGTAATTGTGAGGGTTTTTTATGTTTCGATATTTGTTGTTGTTTAGTTTTGTGGTTTTGCTTGGCGGTTGTCAGAATGATGGTGATGATTCTAGTCAAGTTAAAGGTGCTGGTAGTGGTAAGGTTATTTCTGGTGATCGTTTAGCTCTTGTTATTGGTAATGGTAGTTATAAGAATGTGCCTTCTTTGGATAATCCTGTTTATGATGCTCAGGATATGGCTAAGGTTCTTAAGGGTTTGGGTTTTGATGTGATTTTTAAGTCTAATCTTAATCTTCGAGGTATGATTGCTGCTGCTCAGAATTTCGGTAAGCGTTTGGCTGATAGTAAGGCTATTGGTTTGTTTTATTATTCTGGGCATGGAGTGCAGAGTAATAAAAGTAATTTTTTGTTGCCTATAGATTTTTCTATGAAGTCTGAGGCTGATGTGGAATTTGAGGCTTTTAATCTTAAGCGAGTGCTTGCTCAGATGGATCAGGCTAAGAATGATCTTAATATGTTGATTCTTGATTCTTGTCGAGATAATCCTTTTCAAAGTAAGGGCTTAGTGGCTAAAAAGGGTTTGGCTGAAATTCGTGCGGCAAAAGATACTTTGATTGCTTATGCTACTGCTCCCGATTCTCCTTCTTATGGTGATAGTAAGCAACGCAATAGTTTTTATACTCATTATTTGTTAGATGCTTTAGGTGTTCATGCTGATCTTAGTGTTTTGGATATGTTGACTATTGTTACTGATAAGGTTTCTAAGAAGACTAAGGGTGAACAAGTTCCTTGGCAGTCGGCTTCTTTGACTGGTAAATTTTGTTTTGGTAATTGTGAACAAGGGAATTCTTCGCAAGTTTCACAGAAAATAGATGCTTTACAAGATGAACAAAAGCGTCAAACTGAGTCATTATCGAATCAATTGGCTAGTTTACAAGCTCAGTTGAACAATTCAAATCAATCAGCAGAACAAATATCTAATTTACAAAAGCAATTAGTTGATGCAAATCAAGCTTTGAAACAATTAAAAGCAGAATTAGCTGATTTGAAAAAACCTGTAAAAAAATCGGTTTTTAGTGATCAGTTAAAAGATGGCAGCTTTGGTCCAGAAATGGTTAGAATTCCGGCAGGTTCTTTTAGAATGGGTGATATTCAAGGTGGTGGCGATGGTGATGAAAAGCCAGTGCATCGAGTGTCTGTCAATAAGTTTGCTATGGGTAAATATGAGTTGACTAATGCTGAGTTTGTTACATTTTTAAATGCTGTTAAACGTCGAGGTAATGATAATGAACCTTGGTTTGAAACTAAAGCAGAAGATTCTGATAGTCATATTACTGGTTCAGTTGGTAATTTTAAAGTAGAAACATCTTATGATGATCATCCTATTATAGAAGTTTCTTGGTATGGTGCAACTGCTTATGCAAAATGGCTTAGTGATCAAACAGGTGAAACTTATCGCTTACCCACAGAAGCTGAATGGGAATATGCAGCTCGCGCTGGTACGGAAACTAAATATTGGTGGGGTAATGACATTGGTAAAAATAAGGCTAATTGTAATTCTTCTTGTGGAGATAATTTTAATAATACATCACCAGTAGGGTCTTTTAATGCTAATAAATTTGGCTTATATGATACATCAGGAAATGTATGGGAGTGGACCTGCTAAGAATTTACTGATAAATATAATGGTAAAGAAAAACAATGTGTTACAAGTGCAAGCCGCTTTGTTCTGCGTGGCGGCTCGTGGAACAACGAACCGAGGTACCTGCGCTCGGCTAGCCGCGGCTGGGTCGTGCCGACTTACCGCGGCGGGAGCTGCGGGTTCCGGCTGGCCAGGCTCGTAACCCTTTGACCTTTATCCTTTTACCCTTTTCCCTTTAAAAAAAAGGGGAAGGTTTAGCAATGTGTGTATTTTAAAATATACTAAACAAGGCTTCGCTTTGAACTCCAGTATATAATTATATATTAATATAATTAAGTAAAAAGAATAATCTGGAGTTCAAAGCGAAGCTTTGTTTGTTTTTGGAGTTCAAAGCGAAGCTTTGTTTGAGTTTATAAAACTATGTTAAAACAACAATATTTTGCACCAAATCATTTATTTATGGATGATACACCTTATTTTATTACAGGTGCTATCTATGAAAAACGTCATTTATTAGCAACAGATGAATTAAAAACGCGATTATTAGGTTTGATTAGGCAATCTTTTGAAGCAAGAGGTTGGCAATTGGATCATTGGGTTATTTTAAATAACCATTATCATTTATTAGGAATAAGTAAAAAAGGGAGAGACTTAACAAAAATTATACGATAAATTCATTCTAAATCTGCATTATGGATTCGTAAAGAAACACAATGTGAATTACCAGTATGGTGGAACTATTGGGATTATTGCCCGCGTAATGAAGAAGAATATTTAATTAGATTAAATTATCTGTTAAATAATCCAATTAAACATGGATATGTAAAAAATTTGAATGACTATATTTTTTCTAGTTTTCAGAACACCTTGAATAAAATGGGAAGAAATCCTTTAATTAAGCAATTTAAGAATTATTCTGAATATAAAAACTTGATAATAGAAGAAGATAACTTATAAAAAAATAACAAAAATAACATTGGAGTTCAAAGCGAAGCTTTGTTAAATTAATTTATTTAAGGTAAAAAATATCATGAAATATATAATAATCACTTATTTAATATTAATTACACCTGTAACAATAGCGGAAGAGTTAGTTTTTCCAAGCACTGCTAATGAAATTGTCAAAGCTCTAAAATCTTCTTCAACTATTCAAAAGAAAGGTTTAGGCTCTATAAAATCGGATATACCTTTACCTAGGGTTGGTGCAATTATTCATTTTGATTTTGATTCTGCTACAATTAAGCGGGAATCTTATTCTTTATTGCGTGAATATGCGATAGCTTTAAAAGGTGGATTAGCCTCTGATAGGATAGAAATTAAAGGCTTTGGAGAATCTAAGCCGCTAGTTCCTAATAGCAGTAAAGCCGGAATGGCGAAAAATCGGCGAGTGGAATTTGCTGTATTGGAATAATTATTAGAGTTCAAAGCAAAGCTGCGCTTTGAACTCCAGAAGATTAATTTAATGCGGCTAAATTACCTTTATTTTCTAACCATGTTTTACGAGCAGCAGCTTTTTTCTTAGCTAATAACATATTCATTATTTGTTCTGTTTCTTCTTTTTCATCTAAACTTAGTTGAATTAAGCGGCGTGTTTCTACTGACATGGTGGTTTCACGTAGTTGTAATGGGTTCATTTCTCCTAAGCCTTTAAAGCGTTGTATATTGATTGTACCACGCTTTTTTTCTGTCGCTATTCTGTCTAATATCCTTTGTTTTTCTTCATCATTTAGCGCGTAATAAATATTATTGCCAATATCTATACGGTATAATGGCGGAGTTGAGATGTAAACATGTCCAGTTTCAACTAATTTGGGAAAGTGTTTCACAAACAAAGCACATAATAAAGTAGCAATATGGGCACCATCTGAATCAGCATCTGCTAGTATGCAGACTTTACCATAGCGTAGATTTTCTATATCTTCGCTACCGGGATCAATGCCTAATGCTACTGCAATATCGTGTACTTCTTGTGAAGCAAGTACTTGATTTGTATCAACTTCCCATGTATTTAATATTTTACCGCGTAATGGCATTACAGCTTGAAAGCTACGATCACGCGCTTGTTTACATGAACCACCTGCACTATCGCCTTCAACTAAAAATAATTCAGTTCTTTTAAAGTCTTGCAGACTACAATCAGCTAATTTGCCGGGTAAAGCTGGTCCATTAGTAGCTTTTTTACGTACTACTTTCTTATCTGCACGCAGACGCTTTTGAGCATGGGCAATTACTAATTCAGCAATTTTTTCTCCAATTTCAATATGTTGATTCAGCCACAAACTAAAAGCATCGCGTACTACTCCTGATACAAAACTGGCGCAAGTGCGTGAAGATAGCCGCTCTTTAGTTTGTCCAGAAAATTGTGGATCTTCTAATTTAACTGATAATAAATAGCTGCAACGCTCCCAAACATCTTCAGGTGCAAGTTTAACTCCGCGCGGCAATAAATTACGATAATCACAAAATTCTCGGATTGCTTCCAATAAGCCGCTACGTAATCCGTTTACATGAGTTCCACCTTGAGATGTAGGAATTAAATTAACATAACTTTCTGTTAATAAATTTCCTTCTGGAATCCACATTATAGCATAATCAACAGCTTCAGTAGTGGCTTTAAACTTACCAATAAATGGATCTTCCGGCAAACTTTCTATATCACCTAAAGCATCTAATAAATAAGTACTAAGTCCATCTTTATAATACCACTCCATAGTTTCGCCGCTATTTTGATCTTCAAAGCTGATTTTTAAACCAGCACAAAGTACAGCTTTAGCGCGTAAAATATGAATCAAACGTGGTAACGAAAATTTTGGAGAATCAAAATAGTCAGAATTAGGCCAAAAACGTAGCGTTGTACCGGTATTACGTTTACCAACTTTACCAATGATTTCTAACTCAGAAGTTTTCTCTCCATCAGCAAAAGTCATTTGATACAATTGAGCATTACGTTTAATGGTAACTTCTAAATTATTAGAAAGCGCATTAACTACCGAAATTCCAACACCATGTAAACCGCCAGAAAATTGATAGTTTTTATTAGAAAACTTACCACCAGCATGTAAGCGCGTTAAAATAACTTCCACTCCGCTAATACCCAAGGATGGATGCTCATCAACTGGCATACCGCGCCCATTATCGCGCACACTTAAAGAGCCATCAGCATGTAATACAACATCAATACGATTTGCATGACCAGCAATAGCCTCATCAACACTATTATCTATAACTTCTTGTGCCAAATGATTAGGTCGAGTAGTATCAGTGTACATACCCGGACGTTTGCGTACAGGATCAAGCCCGGTTAAGACTTCAATATCCGCAGCATCATAAGTTTTAGTCATAATTATAAATTTTCTCCATTAACAGATAGTTTGACAAATAATCAATTTGCCTTGACAGCTTACTTCACTAAAATATCTTTTTAAAACTGGTATATAGTCTAATAGTTTCCAATTGCGTTGCCAACATCCTTTTTTTGAGATGCCGCTTATTCCTGATTTGTTGCCTTCATAAATTGTAAAGTAACAAGTTACTTGGTAAGAACTACATAAAGCAATTAAATTACGCATTGCCTGCCCATCATCAATCACATTTAAGACGTTATTACAAATAATAATATCAGGATTACAAGCCAAAGCTTGAACATTTTCTGCTTCTGAACGGTTATATTTGTCATAAATATATAATTTCACTCCTAAACCAGTAGCATATATTTTATTAGAGTCATATTTTCCACCTCCTATATCAAGAACAGTTAATCCTTTAAATTGTGGTAATAGTTTTTTTATAATTGGATTAATTTGATTAAGGCTGGTTTTAGCACTGCTCATTTGTTGCATAGTTCAATTTCTTAATTATGTCATTTATACAATTTCGCATACAAGCCATTTTCAAGCATTAAATCCTCATGTCTCCCTTGTTCTATAATTCTTCCTTGTTCAAACACAAATACTCTATCTGCTTGTTTTACCGCGCTAAAACGGTGAGCTATTATTAAAGTAGTTTTGTCTTTTAGGAAATTATTCAGGGCGGTATGAAGTTTAGCCTCGGTTTCAGTATCAAGGGCAGATGTTGCCTCGTCTAAAATTACTACTTTTGGTTCTGCTAGTATCATTCGTGCTATTGCTACTCGTTGTCGTTGCCCTCCTGACAGGCGCACGCCGCGTTGCCCTAAGATGCTATCCAATCCATTTTCCATAGCTTTTACTGTTTCAGCTAATTGTGCTATTTCTAAAGCTTGCCATAATTTCTCTTCAGGTAATTGTCGCCCTAAAGTTATATTCATACGTAGTGTGTCATTAAATAAGGCAGGATGTTGTAACACCGTGGCAACATTTTCCCGTACTATTTCCGTACCAATTTCATTGACTGGAATATTATTAAAACAAATATCACCTGATTTAGCTGGATATAAGCCTAGTATTAATTGTACTAATGTAGTTTTTCCGCCGCCGCTGGTGCCAACAAAAGCTACTTTTTCTCCTGCTTTAATTTCTAAGGATATATTTTCCAGAACTTTATCCTGCTGATTATAATCAAAATTTATATTATCTAATCTTAAAGATACAGTAGTTTGATTGGCAAATGGATTATATTTTTGTGGATACTGGGGTTCCATTGAAAGACTAAAAAGTTGATTAATTCGTTGTAAAGCCGCATTCGCACTATGATAACTGTATTGAATATTGATTATATCTTGCATAGGAACCAGCATAAACCATAAATAGCCAAAAACCGCTAACATTTCTCCAATACTTAAATCAGAAAATAGTACCATTAATATGCCAGTTGCACGAAATGTTTCAAAACCTAATATAAAGACATTAAAAGATAAGCGGCTAGCGGCATCGCTTTTCCAAGCATAATCAATCGCATGATCTTTGATTTCAGTAGCACTTTGATTAACACGCCCTAAATAATAACTTTCCCGATTAGAAGTTCTAATTTGTTGAATTGCTTCTAAGGTTTCGGTTAAAATTTCTTGGAATTTAGCATAAGCTTTATTTTCTTTTGCCTTTAATTTCTTAACTTTACGACCAAGATAGATAGTTATATAAATAACCAATGGATTAATAATTAAAATTATTAAAGCCAGTTGCCAATGTATCCATAACAATATAATTGCAGTAGCAATCACGCTCAAAACAGCGAGTAAAAACTTGCTAAGACTAACTCCAAGAAATTGATCCAATGTATCTAAATCAGTGACTAAATGAGAAATGATTTTGCCGCTGCCTAAAGTTTCATATTCTGCCATTGAAACGCGCTGAAGACGATTAATTAGTTGTTTACGAATACGAAGCACTACAGCTTTTGAAATTATAGTAAATTGACGCATTTGCCAGACTGAAAACAACAAACTAGAAAGACGTAAGAACCAACTAAACAACAATATAACGATAACAACTAAAACTGCTCCATGCCAATTAATTGGAAACAGAGAGTTTATGGTATTGACGATAAAAGCTGGCTTATCAAGTACAACTTCATCAATCACAAAAGGAATCAATAAAGGCAGGGGCACACTTAAAATTGTAGCTATAATAGCTATTATATGTGCAGAAATAATTTGTCGTTTATAGCTCAATATAACATCAATAATATCTTGCCAATTGTAAGCTTTTATTAATTTCATAAAAAATTTCTAAATGTAGTAATACTAACAAATTAACTGTATTGTTTCTAACAACTCAATTTGAAATATATTATAATATAATATATTTCAAATACTTGCGAACTGGATAATTTTTTGCTAAGATAAATCCTGTTTAATATAGGAGAAATATATATGAAAATGGTAACGGCTATTATTAAGCCATTTAAACTTGATGATGTGCGAGAAGCATTATCTGAAATTGATGTACAAGGTATTACTGTGACTGAAGTTAAAGGTTTTGGTCGTCAAAAGGGTCATACTGAAATCTATCGTGGTGCTGAATATGTTGTAGATTTTTTACCAAAAGTCAAAATAGAAATTGCAATTAGTGCAGATATGCTTGATCAAGTCATTGAAGCTATTACTAAAGGTGCTAATACTAACAAAATCGGTGATGGAAAAATATTCGTATCAACAATTGAACAAGTAGTTCGTATTCGTACAAGTGAAACTGGTAAGGAGGCATTATAATGAATTCAGGTGATACAGCTTGGATGCTGACTGCGACAGCATTGGTTTTATTTATGACAATCCCCGGTTTGTCTTTGTTCTATGCTGGTATGGTAAGAAGTAAAAACGTCTTATCAGTATTAATGCAATGTTTTGCTATTACCGCGCTTATGACTATAATTTGGACATTATATGGTTATAGTCTCGCCTTTACAGATGGCGGTAGTATTAATGGTTTTGTAGGTGGTTTAGAAAAAGCATTTTTAATGGGTGTTACAGTTGATAGTCTTCAAGGCACCATTCCTGAAACTGTCTTTATGACTTTTCAAATGACATTCGCAATTATTACACCTGCTTTAATGGTAGGTGCCTTCGCAGAACGTATGAAATTTTCTGCTCTGCTAATCTTTATGGCAATTTGGATCACAGTAGTTTATGCACCTGTCTGTCATTGGGTTTGGGGCGGTGGCTGGCTTCATAAGTATGGCATTTTAGATTTTGCTGGTGGTACAGTTGTACATATTAATGCTGGTGTAGCAGGTTTAGTTGCCGCAATTATGTTAGGAAAACGTAAAGGTTATCCAACCACAGCAATGCCTCCACATAATTTAACTTATACTATAATTGGTGCTGGAATGCTTTGGGTTGGCTGGTTTGGCTTTAATGCTGGTAGTCAATTAGCCGCTGATAATGTTGCAGGTATGGCAATGGCAGTAACTCAAATCGCTACTGCTGCTGCTGCTTTAGGTTGGATGTTTACTGAATGGGCATTACATGGTAAGCCAAGTGTATTGGGTATCGCTTCTGGTGCAGTAGCTGGATTAGTTGCAATTACCCCTGCTGCTGGTGCTGTTGGTCCAATGGGCGCATTAGCTATTGGTGCAGCTGCTGGTGTAGGCTGTTTCTTCACTGCAACTAAACTAAAACGCATATTTGGTTATGATGATTCTTTAGATGTATTTGGTGTTCATGCAGTTGGTGGTATTATTGGTGCAATTTTAACTGGTGTATTTGCTGCTACTGCTTTAGGCGGAGCTGGTTTTGGTGATGGTAATAGCAATATTGCAGAACAAGTTACAGCTCAATTTATTGGGGTAATTGCAACCATTATATTTACTACTATTATGACCATAATCATATTAAAAGTGATAGATATGATCATTGGCTTGCGTGTTGATGAAGAACAAGAAACAGAAGGTTTGGATATTACACAACATGAAGAACGTGGTTATATTCTTTAGCTGTTTTGTATCGTAGCACTGGATAATAACTACAGGGATTGCATTTTAGCAGGGATTTAATATACAAATATCCCTGCTAAAATGCAATCCCTGTAGTTTTTTAACGACTAGGTTAAATTCTATTTAAACACATTGTTACACGCTCAAACACCGCCTTGGAATTTATTCCTAGGCGGTGTTTGAATATGTAACAATGTTTTTTACATCATATTGAGGTCACTCCCCCCCCCCCACTTATTAAATGCACAATACAAATACGATTATAGCACGAAAAAATTTACATCATATTTACCACCAAGCCTTACACGCCGTAGCAGGAGATAGTGCTGTAGCTAAACACTTGCAAAACAACAAACTAACTGGCAACTGGTATCTAATTGCCATCGGTAAAGCTGCCGCTGCTATGACTCAAGGTGCATTAGCAGAGTTGCAGCTTGTACGTGGTTTAGTTATTAGCAAGCATCAGCATATTGATGCTGCCTTGTATCAGGATACACGTTTAGATTGTATTGAATCCGATCATCCTGTGCCGGGAGATGCCAGCTTTGAAGCAGGTGAAGCATTAATTAACTTTATTAATCAGTTACCTGATGATGCTCAATGTTTGTTTTTGATTTCGGGCGGCACATCAAGCTTAGTCGAAGTTTTAGCACCTAATTGCACCAAAAGCGATATGCAAGAACTGACACAGCATTTACTCGCCAATGCTTATTCTATTCAGGAAATTAATGCAGCGCGGCAAAAATTATCAAGCATCAAAGGTGGTGGATTATGGCAATTTTTGCAGCAACGTAAAGTTCACGCGCTGTTGATTTCTGATGTGCCTAATGATGATCCGGCTATTATTGGTTCAGGATTGCTGTTTCCAAGCATTAAATCAAATTTTACTTGGCAAATTTGTGCCTCATCAACACTAGCTTGCCAAGCCGCAGCACAAACGGCTGAAACATTAGGTTATTCTGTATTTATGCAAAAATTTCTTGAATGTGATGCAGTTGAAGCCGGCAATTTGATTGCCGATACTTTAGCGCAAGCAGCACCCGGTGTTTATATATGGGGTGCAGAAACTACAGTTCAGTTACCAACAAACTCTGGCAAAGGTGGGCGTAATCAACATCTAGCCTTAGCCGCTGCAATCGCTATCGAAAATCAGCCGCTGGTTTATATATTAGCAGCAGCAACTGATGGCACAGATGGTTTCACAGATGATGCCGGCGGTTTAGTCGATGGGCAAACTCTAGCACGTGGGCGATTAAAAGGTTTTGATCCAGCGGAAGAATTAGCCAAAGCGAATTCCAATATATTTTTAGCTGCCAGTGGTGATTTGCTGCATACAGGTGTAACAGGTACCAATGTTATGGATTTGGTTATTGCTCTGAAATTATAATAATTTTATTTTTAGCAATTTATCAGTTATAATTTACCGTTTTCATGTAATAACAAGAGTAAAATATTATGAAAATGGTAACTGCTATTATTAAGCCATTCAAACTTGATGATGTGCGAGAAGCATTATCTGAAATTGGTGTTCAAGGGATTACTGTCACAGAAGTCAAAGGATTTGGTCGTCAAAAAGGTCATACCGAATTATATCGCGGCGCAGAATATGTCGTTGATTTCCTACCTAAAGTCAAACTTGAAGTTGCTGTCAGCAAGGATCTTGTAGATAAAGTTATTGATGCTATCACTAGTGGTGCTAATACCAATAAAATTGGTGATGGTAAAATTTTTGTTTCAGAACTTGAACAAGTAGTACGTATTCGTACTGGTGAAACCGGTAGAGAGGCATTATGAGTTCAGGAAATACCGCTTGGATACTCACAGCAACAGCATTGGTATTGTTTATGACAATCCCCGGTTTATCATTATTCTATGCCGGTATTGTTCGTAGTAAAAATGTCTTATCCGTTTTAATGCAGTGTTTTGCCATCACCTGTATGGTTTCTATTTTGTGGCTGATATATGCCTACAGTCTTGCTTTTAGTGAGGGTAATGCTTGGGTTGGAGATTTAAGCAAAATGTTTATGGCTGACATGACTAAAGACTCTTTGACTGGTGATATTCCAGAAAGTTTGTTTGCAATGTTCCAATTAACTTTTGCTATTATTACTCCAGCACTTATAGTTGGTGCCTTTGCTGAGCGTATAAGATTTTCTGCAATGTTGATTTTTAGTGGATTATGGTTGACTTTAGTTTATGCGCCAATTACTCATTGGGTATGGGGTGGCGGTTGGCTACAACAAATGGGTTTGTTAGACTTTGCAGGTGGAACAGTAGTACATGTTACTGCTGGTACAGCGGCTTTAGTAGCGGCTATATTTATAGGTAAACGTCGAGGTTTTCCACAAACCCCAATGCCACCACATAATTTAACCATGACAGTAACAGGAGCAGGAATGTTATGGGTTGGATGGTTTGGTTTTAATGCTGGTAGTGCTTTAGCAGCAAATGGTGATGCTAGTATGGCGATGCTAGTAACACATATTTCAGCGGCAACAGGCGCGATGACATGGATGTTTTTAGAATGGATAAAATATGGTAAACCAAGTGTCTTAGGTATAGTAACAGGTATGGTAGCAGGTTTAGGAACAATAACCCCAGCATCAGGTTTTGTAGGACCAGCGGGAGCATTAATTATTGGTTTCTCCGCTGGAATATTATGTTTCGGAGCCACTAACTACCTCAAGCGCGTTCTAAAAATAGACGATTCATTAGATGTATTTTCAGTGCATGGAGTAGGCGGAATTTTAGGAACTTTACTAGTTGGTATTTTTGCATCCAGTCAACTAGGAATATTCAGCGGTCAAGGTTTAGCAGAGGGAGTAACGATAAGTCAACAACTGTGGGTTCAATTTATTGGAGTTATTTCAACATTTATTTATACAGCAATAATAACAGTAATATTACTAAAAGTAATAGACATGATGATAGGTTTACGTGTAAATGAAGACGAAGAAACAGAAGGCTTAGATGTGACACAACATGAAGAACGTGGTTATATAATTTAGCAATGTAGGTTGGGCTGACGAGAGGAAGCCCAACAACTCTATGACACCAGTTGGGCTTCCTCTCGTCAGCCCAACCTACATAAAATTAATACACCTCAAATTCCGCACAATGAATATCTATCCAATTCCCCATTTCTAAGGGAGCGGTTTCTGCTTTTACTAGAACTCCACAAGTTGAATATTGTCCTAATTCTGCGTTTGGTGGTAGGTTTATATTTACCGAGTAATTATGTTGTCCGGCTATTTTTACCTTGGGTTGGTAAATTTTGGCTTCATTTGGCCAACTTGGTTCTGATGGGTAGCCAAAAGTTATAAAGGATGTATTAGGAAGTATTATCGCTACATATAAATCTGCTTCTGTTTGTCCATCTACTTGTAAGTTTAGGTGTAGTGGTTCTGTTATTTTGTAGCGGCTTTGGTTTAATCCTACTTTTATGGTTGCTATTTTGGAGCTGCCTTGAGATTGGACTTCGCCTTGGAATATGTCTGACCATATTCCTTCTTTGCTTTGTGCTTGGTAGAGGATGCGCCACATTCCTGCTGTTTTAAATCCATTGTAAACTATTTCATAGCGTTTTTGTGCTGGATTATATATTAATTCCAATTCGTCGCGTCCAAAATTGGTTTCTAGTCCTTGATAATCTTGACCAACAAATTGGGGGTTTACTATTGTTGCTTGTACTTTACGAATTCCATCAGCGTCGGGCGTAGTGCGTACCCAAAGTGTTGCATTGTTGACATCTTTGTCTAATTTTTCCACTGGATGGACTTGATGGATTGTTGGTGGTGGAGCTGCATGGACTGCTTCTTTGCCTAAATGAATTTGTGCAGCTCGTCTGCCATCAACGCTGCTATATTGTCCATCTCCGTCATCATCTAACCACGGATGTTGTTCTCCAAATAATTGTTTATCTCCTTTAATCAAATTTTCGGCTTGTTGAAATGCGTCGGTTAAATTTAAGCTTCTACCTAAGCTTCGTAAAAATGTATCTGTAAAGCTGGCAAGTTTTGTATTCCAAGCTAGGTTAGTGTTATCAGCACTGCTGATTAAAATACGTGAATCAACTCCTGCTAGTTCGTCAAAGAATGAGCCGCTGTAGCAACTATCAAGTATGATTGTTTGTTGAACTCCTGCTGGTAACATGGCTAATAAGTCACGTAAATAGCTTGCTGATAATTCGTAGTCTGGTTTGATTCTGAAATTATCCGGACGTGCATGTCCATGTAGGAAAAATATAAATTGTTGACCAGCTTGCAATTTACTCGCTGCTTGCTGAAAAGCTTCTTTTAGTTCAAGGGCTGAATCAAATAGTTTATAGTCATGTTTATCTTCTTCTAAATAACCATCTAAATCAATATCTGGTGCATGTGGGTTCATGTAATAAATATTTTCATCTTCAAAACCACGTTGTTTGATAAGACGATAAAAACGTTGAGTAAATTCATTGCTATATTTAAATAAAGTATTATCAGGCTCAGCACCGCCGGCTGCGATAATTATGGCTTGTCCAATGCCTTCAACTGGTGGTGGTAATGGTTTTTCATTGACAGTAACAGTTTGAGTAGTTGAGGCTTTGGCACCTTCATTATCAGTAACAGTTAAAGTTATATTATAAGTTCCAACTTGTGAAAATGTCAGACTTGTTTTGATTCCTTCAGAATTTTGTCCGTCGGATGATGCCCATTGATATTGAACTATATTTCCATCATCAGTAGATGCAGTTGCGTCTAATTGTACTGTTAGTGGCGCGTTACCTTGATTTGGTGAGATGGTGAAAGTTGCTTGTGGTGGCTGATTCTGTTTTATTACAGTAATACTTTGAGTAGTTGAGGCTTTGGCACCTTCATTATCAATAACAGTCAAAGTTATGTTATGAGTTCCTATTTGTGAAAATGTCAGGCTTGTTTTGATTCCTTCAGCAGTTTGCCCGTCGGAGGATGTCCATTTATAACTTGTTATATTTCCATCATCATGCGAGGCACTGCCATCTAAACTAACTGTCAGGGGAGCTTGCCCAGAAGTAGGGGATGCTGTAAAGACAGCAACTGGGGGTTGATTGCTAATAATAGTGATTCCTGTTGTAATAGCCTGCATATTAGTATCCAAAGATATGATTGGCATGAAATTTCCGGAAGTCAAATCAAATCGGTATAAACTATTGTTGCTTGATATTGCGTACAAACGCTTAGATACAATATCGACTGTGAATGTGTCAGGTGCCCAAAATCCTGAGTCAAACACAAATTGCTTCAGTAGCGTACTTTGTCCAGTATCAGGGTTAATGGTTCTAATTTCATTTTGTTGACCGTTATGCCGAATTCCTACTAGATTACCATCACCTCTTGATGTAACCGCTTGCATTTTATCAGTATCCAAAGATATGATAGGCTGGATTAAATTTCCGGAAGTCAAATCAAATCGGTATAAACTATTGTTGCTTGATATTGCGTACAAACGCTTAGATACAATATCGACTGTGAATGTGTCAGGTGCC
>JADGDS010000005.1:146301-169618 GCA_016744775.1 Candidatus Marithrix sp. | reverse complement strand
CTGAGTCAAACACAAATTGCTTCAGTAGCGTACTTTGTCCAGTATCAGGGTTAATGGTTCTAATTTCATTTTGTTGACCGTTATGCCGAATTCCTACTAATGCAGCTTGTGATTCTATAGCAAATACAATAATACCGTAAAAAAACAACTTTAGAATGAGCATAAGGTAATGGAGCTTACCAATCCAAGTACTTCTGCATAAATTATCTCTAAACATATTTAATTCTCCTTGGTTTATTTATAGCTATTTGTAGTATTATTAACAAACATAATTGATGTTTCATTTTATTTTAATTCTCACTGTTTGAATTTATTTTTTGCTTATACCATAAAAATAGTTATATTATCAATAGTGTTGTTTAATATTACTTTTTCAACAAAATTCGCTTATTCCGTAAATTCGTTGTACTAAATAAAAACTATATCAAATGCAATAGTACAACGAATTTACGGAATAAACGATACGAAGCCTTGTAGGGTCGGTGAGAACCGACCCTACAGATACTTTTCTTTTCTGAAATGTGAGCGCAATACATTTTTAACATATTCCGACAATTCTTCTTCAACTTTTTCCGCTTCTTTTTTTATGTGATCATATTCTGCTATTTCTTTATC
This sequence comes from Candidatus Marithrix sp., assembly GCA_016744775.1. Lineage (GTDB taxonomy): Bacteria > Pseudomonadota > Gammaproteobacteria > Beggiatoales > Beggiatoaceae > Marithrix. Next base: position 169,003 of record JADGDS010000005.1, on the reverse strand, counting down.
CGCCCAGATAATATCTAAACGTCGTATATTTCGCATGGCTATATGACTGTAATTTTCTGGAAATGCCCAATAACAAGATCGACAATTCTCAGCATCTTTAGTTTGCCAGTTGAGACAATTTTCACAACTCCATGACTTTGCGCGATTGGCAGAAGCTGATAACAACATATATTCATTAGTGTCTTCTGACAATTTTTCTTTATCACCAATAATTTCAAAAGGAATACGATGATCTATTTGTAACTCTCGTTCTGGAAAATCTTCAAGATAAATATTACAACGGGATCCATATTTATCAATCAATTGAGCTTTGAGTTTTGATGAAAATGCGGTTCTACCAGATAATTGAGTAGCCCTTACTTCTGAGGGATCGCCAAATTTATAGGCTGCAATTTTACACCCATCACTGCCTGTAACACGGAATGTTTTTATCGGAATACCATGTTCTCGGACATCTCGTATTGCCCTTGGTGGATGATTATAGCCATAAATATCTTTTAACTCTTCAGTGCTTATTTGACCATGTTTCAAAATATGTTCAATCACTGTTCGTGGACGTTTTGCTTTAACGCTATGAAGAAGTTTTATAAATTCCGGCGGATACTTATCTATTTTCATGAAAATGCTAATTCTTGTTGTTTATAATCATAAGAATGAGACTTGAGACGATCAACAAGAGCTGGAGAAGTATAAAGTGATTCTACTGTTTGTTCTGTATTTCCTAATAAGGTTGCCTGACTTGAACGTCCAGCATAAATATGAAAATGTTTTAATTTCAGTTTGCTGGGTAATGTTTTTCCATGAACTTTGGCTCCTGTTTTACCATCATAACTAATAATATATGATATATCATTTTTGTTTAACATATATAAAGCTTCTACAAACTCATCAAAGGATATACCATTATAGTAACGCTGATCTCGTGTAAATGAAGTACCTTGATATGGTGGATCCATATAGACTAAATCTTGTTCATTACAAAATGATAACACATCTCTAAAATCATTAGCAGAAGTAGTAATTTTTTTTGATAATAGCTTTGATACGCCTTGTATTTGTTGTCGCATTGTATTTGGACGCATTCCTGATCTGCGATGATCTGCACTTTGATTAAATTTTCCTTCTGAGTTATATCTAACTGCGCCTTTTACTATTCGTGCTAATAAATAAAGTAAATAATGTGGTTTATGTGTATTATTAAATTCTTCTCTAATTTTGATGAAAAACTCTTTTTTATCATAATGTTGATTATTCCATAATATTTCATATTTATCAACTAATTCATTTGGTTTATTCAAAATTTCTTCCCATAAGTTCATTAATGGTAGATTCAGATCGTTAAAGTGAAATTTAGATACCATACCATATACTGCCGCTGCAATTGATACCGCCCCAGATCCACAAAATGGTTCAATTAGACGATCTATATCATGCGGGAAATATGGAAGAATATAATTAGCAATATTCCGCTTGCTTCCTTGATATGGAAATGGATGTGGTCGTTTTGTATTAGTTTCTGCTAGTTTCATCTCTTGAATTTATCTCAAACATCCCCAAATACCGTAATTTTACAACAATTTATAGTATTATGTATAAAAAACTAGGCATTTGTGTATTTTTATTAGGATATTCGACTTCTCTTATAGCTGGTGATGTTCATGAGTTTACTTTAGAAAATGGTCTTCAGTTAATCGTTAAAGAGGATCATCGCGCACCTGTTGTTGTTAGTCAGGTTTGGTATAAAGTTGGTGCTAGTTATGAGCCTGAAGGTAAAACTGGTATTTCTCATATGTTAGAGCATATGATGTTTAAAGGCACAAAAAAACATCCGCCCGGTCAATTTTCTCGCATTATGGCTGCTAATGGTGCTAGTGAAAATGCTTTTACTGGTTCTGATTATACCGCTTATTTTCAAACTATAGAAAAAAGTCGTTTGCCACTCAGTTTTGAATTAGAAGCTGATCGAATGCTTAATGTGGTGTTCATTGATGAGGAATTTCAGAAAGAGCGGAAAGTGGTATTAGAAGAGCGTCGTACTCGTACTGAAGATAAGCCTATTAGTTTAATGTATGAACATTTTGTCGCCACTGCTTATCAAAATAGTCCTTATCATAACCCTGTGATTGGTTGGATGAGTGATATTAAAAATTATACTGTTGAAGATTTGAAAGTTTGGTATAAGCGTTGGTATGCTCCTAATAATGCTACCGTTGTAGTTGTAGGTGATGTCGATCCTCAAGCAGTATTTGCCTTGGCATTGAAGTATTTTGGTCCCCTCAAAGCGAGTAAAATTATCCCTCCATATTCACGTCCAGAAGTTAAGCAGTTGGGCATGAAGCAAATTACGGTTAAATTACCAGCTAAAATTCCTTATTTAATTTTAGGTTATAAAACTCCGGTTTTAAACACTATCGCGCCTGAAAATCGTTGGGAAGTTTATGCTTTAGATGTTTTAAGTTATATACTTGATGGTGGTAAAAGTTCTCGTTTATCTAAAAATCTATTGCGTGGGCAACAAATAGCGGCTAGCATTAACGTCAATTATGATATTTTTAATCGTTTAACTGATCTCTTCACATTCAGCGGCACTCCAACTTCTAAGCATACAATTAGTGATTTACAATTTGCTTTAGAAGATCAAATCAAACAGTTAAAAACAACTTTAGTAACAACGGATGAATTAAAAAGAGTTAAAACTAAAATTCTTTCTTCTAAAATTTATGAATTAGATTCAATATTTTATCAAGGAATGAAAATCGGTATGTTAGAAACTATAGGTTTAGATTGGCGATTATATGAGAGCTATTTAGATAAAATTACAGCTGTGACTGCTGAGCAAGTTCAGGCAGTGGCACAAAAATATTTAATTGATCAAAATCTAACTGTCGGTATTTTAGAACCCAAGGAAAAGAAATGAGATTATTAATTAGTTTATTATTGTTGGTATCTCAAAGTGTATTTGCGATTCCTCAAATTCAACATTGGCAAACCAGTAATGGAGCCAATGTATATTTTGTAGCAGCTCCTGATTTACCTATGCTTGATGTTGAAGTGGTATTTGACGCTGGCAGTGCCCGTGATGGTAAGAAGTCTGGGCTTTCTATGTTGACTAATGGTTTATTAAAGGAAGGGGCTGCTAATCTATCAGCAGATCAATTAGCAGAAAAATTAGATGATTTAGGCGCGAAAATTAGTGCTTCTGTTAGTAATGATATGGCTAATGTGAAGTTGCGTAGCTTAACTAAACCAAGCTTATTGGAACCAGCTTTAGAATTGTTTGAGTTAGTTTTAACTCAGCCAAGTTTTGATGCAACTTCATTTGAGCGTTTGCGCCAACAAACTATAATTAGTTTGAAATATAAACAGCAATCACCAAGTTCGATTGTAAAAAAAGCATTTTATAGTGCTGTATTTGGTAATCATCCATATGCGCAGTTATCTCATGGAACTATTGAAACTGTTAGTGCTTTAACATTGGATGATTTAAAGCAATTTTATAAGCGTTACTATTTGGCAAATAATGCAACTATTTCAATAGTAGGAGCTTTGAATAGAAAAGCGGCTGAAAAATTAGCTAATAAGATTGTAAATCAATTGCCTAGCGGAGAACTTCCAGCTCCGTTACCAGAAGTTGCAGCATTAAAAAAAGGGCAAATTATAGAAATTAATCATCCATCAACACAAACCAAGATTCTAATCGGGCAACCGGGAGTCGCACGGGGTGTACATGATCATTTTGCACTTTATGTTGGTAATTATATTTTAGGTGGTAGCGGCTTAGTATCGCATTTAGCAGAAGAAGTACGTGAAAAACGTGGTTTAGCTTATAGTACTTATAGCTATTTTCTACCACTACGAGTAGCAGGGCCATTTATTGCTGGCGTTGGCACTAGTAATAAAACTGTTGATCAAGCTTTAAAAGTTGTAAAAGATACAATACGTAAATTTATGGATAATGGTCCAAGCGAAAAAGAATTAAAAATAGCGAAACAAGGTATTACAGGAGGATTTCCATTAAAAATTAAAAGTAATAGTGATATTATTGCTTATTTGTCAGTGATTGGTTTCTATAAATTACCTTTAGATTATTTGCATAAATTTAATGAAAATGTAGAAACTGTGACAGTAGAAATGATAAAAACTGCTTTTCAACAGCGACTAGATTTAGATAAGATGATTACAGTTCTGGTTGGGAAACGTAGCTAGAGTTTAGCCCCCCAAACGAAGTAACGAAGTAACCCCCTAAAGGGGGAGCATCCGCAATTTTTTGCTCCCCCTTTAGGGGGCTGGGGGGGCTTTCACTAGACTATTTCTTCTCTGCGTTTTTCGGTTGGTATTATAACTGGAAGATTAGCAACTAATATTGCAATACGTCCATTAGCATCGAAAAATGGATTAATGATTGTTTTAAATCATTATCAAGACCATCTAAGAAAGTCAAGTTTTTCATAGGCAAATTTTTTGGTTTATATTTTTAAACCTTTATGGTATTCTATCTTTTTATCATTATATACTAATATCATTAGGAGGTTTAAAGACATGAAAAAATATTTGTTATTTTTAATGTTTTTTGTAAGCTACTCTGCTTATGCAGCAGTAAATACAGTTTCGTTTTCTATGAAAGCGAAAACATTCAATATTCCAGCAGTATATGTGGAAAATTTTGGATTATTTGATCTGGAATTGAAGGTATTAAATGAAGAACCTTTAGAATTTCAAGTTGTGAAAGCTACACCAGTAACGAACATGGCTAGTCATTCGGCTACATTTTCTATAGATACCGGTATTATGCATATTCCTTTAGTTAAAGTAACTAATAAGGATGGAAAGACAGCAGATCATTATAGTGATTTGAAAATGATACTAAAACCACCGCTTGGACGATTTAATGTAGCTAGTAGCGTTTTAGCAACAAGCATGGCTGCTTATGAACTTTTAGCAACAAAATCACATTCACTAACTGATATTCCTTCAAAATTGGCTGAACTAGAGAAAATTTTTGATAAAATTATTGCTGCGGTTGATGCTGATAAAGATATGACTGTTGTTGTTGGTGCTCAAGATGTTGGTAAACTAAAAACAACAGGTAAATTAATACCATATCCAGCAGTTGATTTTGATGGTGATGGTAATGCTGATGAAATTGGGCGCATGTTAGAGTTTTCCTTTGCAGATGATAGTGTATTTTTACAACAGAACTTAGCATATGGTGTTGCCTTACCTTGGACAATTACTGCTTATACAAGTAATGGTACTATTTATGTAACAGCGGCAGTTCCACAAACTTGGGTACGTACTTATTTTAACGGTGAGAAGAATCTTGAACCATTATTGGAACTTGCCACTGGGTATCAAAAGAAAATTGAAGATTTGGTAGCATCTACTTTAGAACCTTTAGGATTTACAACTAATATTAATACAGTTCATAAGGGTATGAATATATTAGGTAAAGCTGAAATAGCAATGATGGAAGCTCAGACTGGAGAAAAACTCACTGCTAAATATGCTCGCCCTTCTATTACCATTAAGGATGATTCGCTTGATCCTAAAACTGTTGTTGATAAAATAATTAAAGTCTTTGAAGTTAATAACGCTTCTGATCTTGATGGCAATGGAACCGCAGGAGAAGAAACAGATCAAGAGTTTTTACCTCATCTAGTACAAGAATATATTGGTGGTAAAAAAACCTTTGAAGATATATCAAAAGTATTTGAACAAGGCATGGAACTTTGGAAAAAAGGTGGTTCATTTGCAAATTGGACATTATTAAGAGCGGTAGATCTTTCTGATGGAAAAGATGGAACTTATCATTTATTTGAACTCTGTCAAGAATTCTATTCTGGTTTAGCTCTGAATGTTGGTTTAAATCATATGTCAGCTTTACCTTGTAGTTTAGGTGTCTGGAAAGATTCAGAAGGTGTACATATCAATATGCTAACACCACAATTCATTTTCAGTTACTTCTTTACTGATATGATGATTGATCCAAACAATGAACAACAAGTACGTCAAGGAAAACTATTTCAAGTATTCCCGACTATGGTATATAACGAACTAGCTGGTATACTGAATGGAGTGATTGAAGAAGTAGGTGGTAAAGAAAAATTTGAACTTCTTTCTATGAAAAAATAAAAATAAATAAACCTGTCAGGTTTTAAAAACCTGACAGGTTTTTGTAGTAAACCTAATCATTCCTTCAAAAGTCAATGCACACTCCAAGCACAATCCATTCATCCTTAAAATCAAGTTCAAACTTTTCTCAAAATAACGCTAAATTCATAACCATTGTCAATAAATTCTGGTGCAGGATAACCTAACTTTAGTATTGGTTTGATTATTTTCTCTGGTATTCCCATGCCTAAATGTTCGACATAGCCATAGTTTTCAGCAAACTTCATTAATACTGGATTACGAGTCCACTATATAATGAATAATCCCTATGAATCAAAGCATTAGTTATGACTTAACGTAAAGTTTCTAATGGGTATTCTGCTTGATCAATACGTTTAATACCTTGCATAATAGTATGCTTTTTAGTATTTGCTTGCACGAATTGAATTGCTTGTTCAATCATACCGTCTTCCACAATAACACCATTATATTCATAAGGAAGTATAGCTACATTAAAGCTTATATAATTTATTTTGATAGTATTTTTCACTCAATTGTTTTATTTCTAAAAAATAATTAACTAATAATGTTGGAATTGGAGAAACATCATAATGAACCTAAGAATGACTTACATATAAAATAGCTATTAATGTAGCTAAATCTTCATTGGAAACAGCGGCAAATTTAAACTTAATTTGAGAGTTTTCACCTATTAGTTCTAAGCATGGTTCACATTTTGCATATAGACGCTGGAGCTTCCATACTATTGTATCAAAAGTATTTGAAGAAATGTTTCGCCATTAAAATTTCTAGTTAAAATGTCTAAAAAAAAATCTTGTAAAAATCCTCAAGCAGATACCAAGAACCCAAACAAGGGAACAAGTGGTACCAATAAGACTTGGGATAAAGTCCAAGGAAATAAGGGCAAACAGATGAATCCCAATCAAAAGTCTCAAGGAAATAAACAGCTTCCAAAGTGTCCAATTTGTAAGGCTCCAGTTAAGGCTAACAATATGAAACGTCATATACGGAATGTCCATTTTGAAAACTGTCCAATTTGTGATGATTTAGTAAGACCGAATAATATGGAACGCCATATACTGAATGCCCATGAGTTTGAAAGTAAGATTTATAATGTGCGGCAAGAGCATAACATCTATAATGATTACAAAAAAGGAATGAAAATTCACATCAATTTTAGTATAGATAATTTAGAAGAGGTTGATTGTTGCATAGCAGCCTATTTTTCGTTTCAAAATGGAGAAACAATAGGCAGTATGAGTGATGACTTCATTACGACAAATGGTCAAGCTGTCGTTGAGAAATGTTTTAGCCCACCTTATGAGAGTACACGTTATAATGATCTTCAGCTATTTATGCCATACGAAGAATTATATTTAGCGGAAGGCTACCACCATCATTGCCAATTTGAAATACAGATATATATCAATAACACAAATGTTGTTATTGCCAAATCACAGCCATATGGATTTTCATACAAAAAGTCAATTCACTGTGTTGCAGAATATTTTTATCGTTAGCAGGCACTGACTCACTGTCATTAAGTTAAATTTAATTAAAAATTCGTTTATTCCGTAAATTCGTTGTACTTAATAAAAATGCAAATCAATGCTCTATACTATGTAACTAAATCAATTCTTGTATATTAATTTTGAAGATGATAAACTTTATTCTACTGGTTCCTCATTTTCATTTTCTGGTGCCTAGACACCAGAAAAATCAAGTTCAAACTTTTCTCAAAATAACGCTAAATTCATAACCATTGTCAATAAATTCTGGTGCTGGATAACCCAACTTTAGTATTGGTTTAATTATTTTTTCTGGTATTCCCATGCCTAAATGTTCGACATAGCCATAGTTTTCAGCAAACTTCATTAATACTGGATTACGAGTATAACTAGCACCCTCTTTAATCATATCAATTGTTAAGGTATTTGGTAGTTTTCCGGGAGATCTAATTTCTAATCTATCGGAAAATATCAACAGTTGAATTTGTCCACCATACAATGAATAATCCCTATGAATCAAAGCATTAGTTATTACTTCACGTAAAGTTTCTAATGGGTATTCTGCTTGATCAATACGTTTAATACCTTGCATAATAGTATGTTGTTTAGTATTTGCTTGCACAAATTGAATTGCTTGTTCAATCATACCATCTTCCACCAGAACACCATTATATTCATAAGGAAGCATAGGTAAATCAATAAATTTTTTATCTAACATCAGATAATCTTTATTTTTGCCGGCAAATGCAACACATCTGATACCTGCTGAAGGAATAAAGCGTGAAGGTTCTGCTCCAAATAATAAACCACCAGCTAATGTTGCTACTAAATTATCTGTCAATTTAATAGCTAATCTAGCATTTACATAAAGCTTATATAAATTATCTTGATAGTATTTGTCACTAAGTTTTTTTATTTCTAAAAAATAATGACGTATTCTTCTTTCATCAAGATAATTAACTAATAATGTTGGAATTGGAGAAACGTCATAATGAACTGAAGGATGACTTGCATATAAAATAGCTATTTGTTCTGGAGATGCTAAACGACAAGTAGTTCCAACACGAATATAAAATAAGGTTTTCTCATTTTTAAATAAATAATATGGTTTTTGAATTCCCTTTTCTAAGCTAATACTAATTATTGATTTGTCTGCAACAGTAAAAGTATCTAAGATAGGTATAACTGGTGGTTTAACACGATTCTGAGCAATCTGATTGAGTGCATTCATTTTTTTATCTAATGAATCTTCTATACCAGTTATAGTGCCATCATCTTCTACCCCCAACAAAATTACGCCACCTTGACCATTCAGAAATGAAATCATTACTATGGCTAAATCTTCATTGGAAACAGCGGCTGATTTAAATTCAACTCGGGAGTTTTCACCATCTTTAATTAATGTTTTGATTGTATTAATTGTTATCATTCTTCAAAAGTTGCCGCTGGTAATTTTCTAAAAGTCTGTATATATATAAATTATATCACATTTGTGGCTAGTCTTGCCTTAAACTGGAATATAGTATTAATTTTTTGCTATAATTTAATTACTGATGTTACGCACCCCGATTCATGTCAATTTTATCAGTTGCCCCTCTTAGGGGATACCAGATTGAATATGATTAAAATATCTTTTGAATTGATAACCATTAATTATATACCGCCCTAAGAGGGCTAAAATATTACACAAATCAAACCCTAGGGCGTTGCCCTCCCGACATTAGGAGGGACCTGGTATGTCAGCCCCTAAGAGGGGCAAATGATAAAACTTACATGAATCGGAGTGCATAACATCAGTTATTAACTATAAATTATTTTATCTGTAGGTTGGGCTTCCTTTCGTCAGCCCAACCTACATTTTATAAAATATCCTAGTACACTGTCAATAAACTAAACCTAGGTTACAAGCCCCAAGACCTGACAGGTTTTAAAAACCTGTCAGGTCTAAAATCCAACATCATTCCTTCAAAAGTCGATGCACGCCCCAAGCACAAATAATCCCAACCAATCCATAAATCACCGCGCTCTGCCAATCAGCAAATATCAATTTACCAATACCAAATAAGCAGCTATAAACTAAACCAATACCAAGTAGCCAGCTAGCCAATAATTTTCCTAAGTTAGATTTTTTCTTAGTTTCTTTCTGCCAATAGCCTTCTGGTTGAATTTTTTCATAAAAATTATCTAAGACTTTTGCATCTGTGGGTTTTGTTACATAAGTAGCAATTAACCATGCCGCTGTTGTAAATCCTACAGTAACAAATAAGCTTTCTGGAAACTTGAGATCAGTATAGAAATGAGTATAACTAAAGGCTATAAATGGGGCAATCGTTGCTACAATTTCGCTCCACGCATTTATCCGCCACCAATACCAACGCAAAATTAATACAGCTCCTAAACCTGCTCCGCATTCAATCATAAATTTAAACGCGCTTTCTAAAGTTGTAATTTGGCTAGTCACAATTAGTGCAACTATCATTAATAAAAATGTATTGAAACGTGATGCTCTTACTAATTGTTTTTCATTCGCAGTGGGATGCAAAAAGCGTTTATATAAATCATTAATAATATAACTAGTACCCCAATTTAACTGAGTAGAAATCGTACTCATATAAGCGGCTAAAAATGCTACTAATAATAAGCCCTTTAATCCGGGTGGTAAAAAGTCTCGCATCGCCATTGCATAGCCTAATCTTTTTTCATCAGCTGACAGTTCAGGATAAAGAACTATAGCACATAAACCCACTATAATCCAAGGCCAAGGTCTTAAAGCATAATGGGCGATTTGAAAAAATAAAGTGGCTTTTATCGCATGTTCTTCATTTTTAGCACTCATCATGCGTTGAGCAATATAACCGCCACCACCGGGTTCTGAACCGGGATACCAACTTGCCCACCATTGCACGCCCACAAAAGCTAAGAAAGTCGCAAAACTAATCGTGAATACTTCAGTGGTTTCTGCAAATGTAGGAAAAAATTCAAAAGTTGCCGCTGGTAATTTGGCTTGTAAACCCGATATTCCGCCAATATTCTCAGAGTTCAATACGATTACAGCCAATACTATACTGCCTATCATCGCAAGAATAAATTGAATAAAGTCAGTCATAACTACACCTAATAAGCCTGACAGACTAGAATAAATCATCACAAAAAACATCGCGCCAGCCAAATAAAAAATCACTTGATCTGCTGGAATATTAAAAAACACTTGTAACAATGAACCTAAAGCCACATTAACCCAAGCAATAATAACGGCATTCATAAAAATACCTAAATAAACCGCCTTAAAACCGCGTAAAAACGCAGCTGGTTTACCAGAATAACGTAATTCAATTAACTCAACATCAGTAATAATATTAGCTCTACGCCAAAATTTAGCAAACAAAAAAGTGGCTAACATGCCACCAATTAAGCCATTCCACCATATCCAATTACCACTGATACCATTGTTTGCAACTAATTCTGCAACTAACAGCGGCGTATCAGCGGCAAAAGTAGTAGCTACCATCGAAGTTCCAGCCAGCCACCAAGGCAAATTTCGCCCACCCAAGAAAAAACTTTCGATATTTTTACCGGCTTCTTGAGTAAAAATTAAACTAATACCTAATGTAATTACGAAAAAAAGTATTATAATTAACCAATCTATTGTATATAGTTCCATGTTAAACTTTATAAGTTATGAAAAAAAGTGCAAGTAGTGAGCGTTGGCTGCAAGAACATAATTCAGATCCTTATGTGAAGCAAGCCAAACAAGAAGATTATCGTTCACGAGCAGTATATAAATTAGCACAAATTGATGAACGTGATCACTTATTTTATCCAAATATGACTGTGGTTGATTTAGGTGCAGCACCGGGTGGATGGAGTCAATGGGTGCAGCGGCGTTTAAATCATAAAGTTAATATATTTGCTTTAGATATTTTACCAATCAAACCCTTAGCGGGAGTAAGCTTTATTCAAGGAGATTTTACTGAACAAATGATATTAGATGAACTACTAAATAAAATAGGGGCTTCCAACAAAGCCAATCTTGTAATGTCTGATATGGCACCCAATATCAGCGGTATTAAATCTGTTGATCAAGCGCGTATGATGCTATTGGCTGAATTAGCTAGGGATTTGGCATTTGATGTGCTTGCAACTAAAGGACATTTTTTAACAAAAGTGTTTCAGGGAGAAGGCTTTGAATCTTATCTTAAAAATTTAAGATCTTGTTTTAAAAAAGTTGTAATTCGCAAACCTAAAGCATCGCGTTCTCGATCTTCTGAAATTTATATTCTTGCAAAAGAATATAATATCTAATTTTCTTCAATAAAGAGGCATTCTAGTGAATGATATAGTAAAAAATATCTTATTATGGGTTGTTATCGCCCTTGTTTTAATGATGGTTTTCAATAATTTTGGTGAGCGAAAAACCTCAGCTCGTTCGATAGAATATTCCAAATTCATTGCAGATGTTCAAAGTCAACAAGTTAAAGAAGTTTTAATTGAAGGGCGTACCATTAAAGGCATTACAGCTAATGGTGAACATTTTGTGACTTATAATCCCGGTGATACTGGTTTAATTGGTGATTTATTAAAATATAATGTTGAAATAAAATCACGCCCACCAGAACAACAATCATTGTTAATGCAGATTTTTATTTCTTGGTTTCCAATGTTGTTATTATTTGGAATCTTGATCTTTTTTATGCGCCAAATGCAAGGTGCAGGTGGGCGAGGGGCTTTATCTTTTGGCAAAAGTCGCGCTCGTATGATTGAAGAGGATCAGATTAAAATCAGCTTTAATGATGTGGCTGGTGTAGATGAAGCTAAAAATGAAGTAACTGAATTAGTTGAGTTTTTACGTGAGCCGGGTAAATTTCAAAATTTAGGTGGTAAAATTCCACGCGGTGTATTAATGGTTGGCTCGCCGGGTACAGGTAAAACTTTATTAGCTAAAGCTATTGCTGGTGAGGCTAAAGTACCATTTTTTACAATTTCTGGTTCAGATTTTGTGGAAATGTTTGTTGGTGTTGGTGCTTCACGAGTACGTGATATGTTTGAGCAAGCCAAAAAACATGCACCATGTATAATTTTTATTGATGAAATTGATGCAGTTGGAAGACATCGTGGTGCCGGCTTAGGCGGTGGGCATGATGAAAGAGAACAAACTCTTAATCAATTATTAGTTGAAATGGATGGTTTTGAAGGTAGTGAAGGTGTGATTGTTATTGCCGCTACTAACCGCCCAGATGTATTAGATCCTGCTTTATTACGCCCCGGGCGTTTTGATCGTCAAGTAGTTGTGCCTTTACCAGATATTCGTGGACGTGAACAAATCCTAAAAGTCCATATGAGAAAAGTGCCTATTTCTGATGATGTCAAGCCAAATTTAATTGCACGCGGTACACCGGGATTTTCTGGTGCTGATTTAGCTAATTTAATAAATGAAGCCGCTTTATTTGCCGCTCGTGCGAATAAACGTTTGGTAGAGATGGAAGAATTTGAAAAAGCTAAAGATAAAATCATGATGGGCGCGGAACGCAAATCAATGGTGATGGGCGAAGAAGAAAAGGAATTGACTGCTTATCATGAAGCTGGACATGCTATTGTCGGACGTTTAGTACCAAAACATGATCCAGTATATAAGGTTTCTATTATTCCTAGAGGGCGTGCTTTAGGTGTGACTATGTTTTTACCTGAAAAAGATCGTTTCAGCATGAGCAAGGAACTGTTAGAAAGTCAAATTTCTAGTATGTTTGGTGGTCGTATTGCAGAGGAACTGATTTTTGGAGCAGAGGCTGTCACCACAGGTGCTAGTAATGATATTGAAAGAACCACTGAGATTGCTAGAAATATGGTCATAAAATGGGGTTTATCAGGTTTAGGACCATTAACTTATGGCGAAGAAGATAGTGAAGTCTTTTTGGGTCGTAGTGTGACGCAACATAAATCAATCTCTGATGATACAGCACGTTTAATAGATGCAGAAGTTCATGCTATTATTGATCGCAATTATCAACGCGCAGAAATTTTATTGAAAGAAAATATAGAGATATTACATGCAATGGCAAAAACATTGCTTAAATATGAAACTATTGATAGTGGTCAAATTGATGATTTAATGGCTGGTAACACACCAAAACCTCCGAAAGATTGGACTGATAATGATGATAATAATCAAGTCAAAAAATCTGATGATGATGATAATGATACTAAAGTAGTATCCATTAATAATCCTACACCAATTGGTGGTCCTGCTAATTCTCATTAGCTAACTAAGCCCCCCTACCCCCCTAAAGGGGGGGAGATGTATTTGGGATTTGGTTGGTCATTCCCCCCTTTAGGGGGGTTAGGGGGGCTTTAAAAATTCTTAAATTAAATATGAAAACAAGTAAGTTTTTTATCTTAGCCCTAATTGCCCTTCTAGTAACCTCATTCTTTGTTTTTGATTTACAACAATACTTAAGTCTCGAATATTTCAATCAGCAGCGTGCCGCTATTTTGGATTTTTATCAAATTAATCCTTGGCAAACTATATTGATATTTTTTGCTGTTTATGTGCTTATTACCAGTTTATCTTTACCCGGTGCGGCTTTAATGACGCTGATTGCTGGTGCTATTTTTGGTTTGGTAACAGGTACAATTATTGTTTCATTTGCTAGCACTATTGGTGCAAGTTTAGCCTTTTTAGTCTCACGTTATCTGTTTAAAGATTTGATACAAAGTCGCTTTAAGCAACAATTATCTGCTATAAATAAGGGTGTTGAAAAGGATGGTGCTTTTTATTTATTTGCTTTACGTTTAGTGCCAGCCTTTCCATTTTTTATAATTAATTTAGTCATGGGTTTAACGCCGATTAAAACATGGACATTTTATTGGGTAAGTCAAGTTGGTATGTTTGTAGGTACTATTGTTTATGTCAATGCCGGAACTCAAATTGCTCAACTTGATTCATTGGCTGGCATTTTATCCCCTGAAATTATCTTATCTTTTGCTTTGTTAGGTATATTTCCTTTGATTGCTAAAAAGTTTATAGATTATCTGAAAAAACCTAAACATTTTGATACCAATTTAGTTGTTATTGGCGCAGGTTCAGGTGGTTTAGTTAGTTCCTATATTGCCGCTGCGGTGAAAGCTAAGGTTACTTTAATCGAAAAGCATAAAATGGGTGGTGATTGTTTAAATACTGGTTGTGTTCCTAGTAAAGCACTTTTGCGTTCTGCTAAAATGCTATCTTATATTAAACGAGCCTCAGAATATGGTTTTAAAAATGCCAGCGTCGATTTTGAATTTGCCGATGTCATGGAACGAGTTCAGCGCGTGATTAAACAAGTTGAACCTCATGATTCTGTTGAACGTTTTAGCAAATTAGGAGTTGATTGTATTCAAGGCGAAGCAACTATAACTTCACCTTACACAGTAGAAGTCAATGGCAAGCAAATAACAACCCGAAATATCATTATTGCCAGCGGCGGCAGACCATTTGTACCTCCAATTCCCGGTTTAAAAGAATCTGGCTATTTAACTTCAGATACAATTTGGAATCTAAGAACTTTACCAAAAAGACTAGTAATTTTAGGAGGTGGACCAATAGGTTGTGAATTAGCTCAAGCTTTTGCACGTTTAGGATCAAAAGTCATTCAAATTCAACGCGCTAAGCATATTATGGTGCGTGAAGATACTGAAGTTTCAGAAATTATTGAAGCCAAATTTGCTAAAGAAGGAATTGAAGTATTAACTTCTCACAAAGCTCTACGAGTCGAACAAAAACAACTAATTTGTGAACATGAAGGCAAAGAAGTTTCTATAGCATTTGATGAAATTTTAGTTGCTGTCGGAAGAGCCGCTAATAGTATGGGCTTAGAAAAACTAGGAATCAGATTAACAGCGCGTGGCACCGTAGAAGTTGACGAATATATGCGAACTAATATTCCGACAATTTATGCTTGTGGAGATGTGGCTGGACCATATCAATTCACACATACTGCTGCTCATCAAGCATGGTATGCCGCTGTAAATTCCCTATTTGGCAAATTCAAAAAATTCAAAGTTGACTACTCGGTAATACCTTGGACAACATTTACTGATCCTGAAGTAGCTCGTGTAGGATTAAATGAACAAGACGCAAAGCGGCAAGGTATTAAATATGAAGTAACAAAATATGGAATTGACGACTTAGATCGCGCCATAGCCGACGAAGAAGCACATGGATTTGTAAAAGTACTAACTAAACCGGGCAAAGACAAAATCTTAGGAGTAACAATAGTCGGGCATCATGCTGGAGAATTAATAGCCGAATATATACAAGCTATGAAATGGGGAATAGGATTAAACAAAATTTTAGGAACTATCCACATATATCCCACCCTAACAGAAGCTAATAAATACGCAGCCGGCGAATGGAAACGCGCCCATGCACCAGCTAACATATTAAAATGGATTGAAAAATATCATGCTTGGCGACGTTAGATAACTGATGTTACCCATAAAGGATAAGCCCCCCAAACCCCCTAAAGGGGGAGCCACACTGTGCAATGATATGCTCCCCCTTTAGGGGGTTGGGGGGCTTTTATCGTTACCACGTTGGAGCGTGGGAACGAGAAAACGTTAGATAATTAATCTGTCTTACTAGGAGAGAAAAATTTCCCTTCAGGCCATGAAGGAGTTGCAATAGGTTCTCCTAAATTAGCTTCAATCAGTCTTGTCCTCACATCTAATAAGCGTTCTAGTAAAGCAGGTTCGGCTGCTCTATAAGCATCATCATTTTCTTCCCGTTTGATCACAATACCTAAGAGTTCAGTAATCGCGTTGCCAACGGAATTTTGTGAAATTGTGACAATTAAACGACCTTGATCATCACGATATAGTACTTGTTTATAGGCAGGACGCCAACGAATTTCATTGGCAAATTGTGGATCTTGAATTACTTGTTCTCTTAGATCACGAGCAACACGTTGAAATCTAGCACTTTCTAACAATACTTCGGCAATTTGTTGGGGAAAATTGGCTTGTGTTGGTATTTTAGGTTCTCCAGTAGAAACTAAAGAAAAAAATGTACGGTAAAAATCTAGGAAACCTAATAGCACTTGCTCATATTCATACCAAAAATATTGGTCTTTCAGCTTTTTCGCTCCCCCTTTGACTTCCCAACAGGGTAAACCTTGCGGATAACCTGTTAATTTGAAACTTGATTCACTGGTGGAAATGGGTGACAAAATTTGTAAGTCTAAAATTTCCAAAAATTCGTGATAAATTCCGCTTAAATGCCGCAAGAATAAACTGTGATGACCACTATCAGTCAAATTAGCATCGTTGGGATTGGCTAATTTAGCATTTTCCAAATCCACCATTGGAAATACCATAAAATGATTGTGGATCATACGAATACTAGGAACGCCCGGTTTATTCAGAGGCCAAGTGGCATCTAAGCTAGCCTCACCGCAAAGAATTAGAGATTCTGCCGGGTCTGGGTATTTTTCCAACATGTATTCAAATATAATTTGAGTCATCTTATTCCAAACTTTCTTTTGTTGACGTGGCATTTGGTCACGTCTCACAGGTCGTCCTAGAGGATCCAAAATACGTTTGGAAGTGTCTAAAATAATTGAAGTGTCGAATTCAATACTATGTCCAATCAACTTGCGGTACATTAACAAATCTTCTGGAGTACGAAATAACCCATTTTCTTCGGCCAAATTTTTTAAGTTAGCTGGACTATTAAAAAATTCTACTGGAGCCATGCCCGCTGGAATGGTTAGAGGCATTTTAGGGCGATAGGTTGTCAGTTCTCGTGCCGCCGGTTTCATATTATCTTCCTGTTAAAATTAAATGGTAAGTTTTGAGAATTATTATATTATAATTGATTGAAAAATTTTACGCTTGGCGGCTAAGATGTTACAATTAACCAATGAACAAAGAACTTTTTATCAATGGATTTAAAAATAGAATCAAAGCAAAATTTAATTTAACTGATGCTTGTGCATTTGAAATCCTTGTACTTGCTGCTTTTCTTGATTTAAGCTTTGACGAAGTCATGGCAAATGTTAGTACATTACTTAATGGTAAAGGTAGTAATGATGCCGGGATGGATGGTATTTATATTGATGAAGATCAATCTATTATGCATATTTTTCAGATTAAAAGTAGTGAGGGCATAGGGGATAATATTTTATCAAAATTTATTACGGATTATCGAAATATATTTGTTTATGATAACAGTTCTTCAATTCCTCTTAATCAAAAAGTAGCTGCTGCATTAGAACAACATAAATCCATAGTATCATCTGGAAAAATACTAGAAACCACTCTTTATTTTATTTTTGCTGGCGAAAAATCAGAACAAAATAGTCATATCATTCAAAGACATTTAGATTCTAATGAATATTTAGAAATTTATGATATAAATGATCTTTATAATAAAATAGATAGTTTAGTCTATGAGCATAGAAAAAGAAAAACAGTAAAATTTAGTTTTATGGCTGATAGATCTAATATATCTTTAAAAAAAGATCCTCAAGCTATTATTTCATTTCAAATACAAAATATAAAGGCTGTAAATTTTAGACTTTCAGCTCTTAATTTGTGTAAATTACTTGATAATGAAAAACATGTGAACAAAAGAGTGGATACAGTATTTAGTGACAATATCAGAGGATTTTTAAGGTATAACAAAACCAATAAAAATATTCTTTCTACTTTAGAGAGTGACTATTCAGAATACTTTCCTTTTCTAAATAACGGAATCACAATTATTGCTGATCAAGTTAAGCTTCCACAAGAAATGCAAGCTGGATATTATCCAATTGAAACAGTAAATCCAGTAATTGTAAATGGATTACAAACTACTAGCGTCATATATGATGTTTATCAAAAAGATTCATCTAAATTGGATGGTGTTTATGTTTTAGCTAGATTGTACGAAACAAATGATAAAGAAATAGTAGATAAAATCACAGATGCAACTAATACTCAGTCACCTATCAATTTTCGAGATAAAATTAGCAATAGAGACTTTAATCTCTATGCAAAAACTCTTTTTGAATCAAATGAAATCGGTTATTTAATAAAACGAGGTGATACATTTGAGAATCATTTAAGTCAAATGCTTAAAGAATCTGTGCATAGTGATACAGTTCTAAAATTTTGGTATGCAACTTTTAATGAACATCCAGAAATTGCAAAAAATTCAAAATCTATAATTTTAGAAGATATTTATGATGCTACAGTGGATAAAAATCATAAATTGTATAATTTATTTTCTGGAGACAAAGATTCTCCAATTTATCAACAGTTAATGAAAGCATATAAAATATATAAATTCGTTATAGATAAGAGAAACAGTGCAAAATATGATAACGATTTAATTTTATATGCAGATGAATTAATAAGTTATGGCATCTACAAACTGAATGATGATTATGAAAAATCATATCATAAAATTTATGAGACACTGATTACACTAACAGAAAAAGAAAAAAGACTGTTTACAGAAAAAGGCATAACCTATTCACACAATAGCTATTTTAAATCTGCAAAATCTAAATATGATTTAAATAATGAGTTGGGTATTATTGAAGTGCATTCCTAAATATTTTTCCGAACTGGAAAAATAGATGGTAATCTTATGCAACACATAACCTTAGCGAATTATGATATTCCGATGTTTTTGCAGATTGTTCAGCAAAATAAATATGAATTATTGAGCTAAACGAGAACCTGTTGTTAGAGATAAATAATATTTTTTTAACTGCTGGATGTTATAGTATTCACAATAAGAATATTAAAAATAATCCAGAAAGTCTAATCTTTTTATTGCAAGGTAAAATTGGTACCGGTAAAGAAGTTTTTGCTCGGGAAATTCATAAGACTTCCAGAGGTAAGGGTAAATTTATTCCGCTGCGCTCCATTACTTCGTTTATTGCCGTAAATTATAATGTTAATATCACAGAAGCAGCACAGTCTTTACAAATAGATAGAGCCACTTTATCCAGAAAAGTTAGTGCTGATAATGAATTAAGACAATTTGTGGAGAATATTCGGAAAGGATTTTAAAGGGTGTGACCGAAATATTGGAACAATTATATAATTTTTGAGCATTAATTCGCAAAACAGAAATTGGCTCTTGAACTATATGAAACTCATAAAATATCTATCTCACAAGGGGCAAAATTTTTGGAAATGGATATTTACTCTTTTATGAAATTGCTTTCAAATCATAAAATACCTGTTATTGATGATTATGATATAGAAGCAGAGTTAAATACTCTAAAAGTTTTTATCTGATATATTGAGTACTGAACCAGAAATTTTCTGCTATAAAAGGAGTCCAAGATTTATCTTGGAAGAGTATTAAAAGTGCGTACTTCCAAGATAAATCTTGGACTCTATAAAATCAATAGTACAACGAATTTACGGAATAAACTAATTTTTTTTATGAATTAAGCAAATATAATTTACAATATATCACACAAAATAATAAAATAGTTGCAATCCAATCACAGCAACCATGCTTATAATCTGCAATTAAATCACAAACAACAATTAAACCTGTGATACACTACATGTAATTAAATTGTAACAAGAACCAAAACAACAACTTACAAATTGGTAATGAATTTGCTATACACTACAGCAATAAACCACCAATAGGTAAATTAAAATGAAAAATTTTGAAAATCGTGAAGTTCGTGTTTTCATATCTTCGACTTTTCGAGGTATGAATAATGATCGTAAAGTTTTAGTTGATCATGTTTTTCCAGAAATCCGCCGTCGTTGTGCGGAGCGTGGTATTGGTTTTACTGAGGTTGATTTACGTTGGGGTATTACCAATGAGGATGTTGATAAAGGTTTAGCAGCGCCGATTTGTTTTCAGCAAATTGATAATTGTCAGCCTTTTTTTATTGGTTTATTGGGTGAGTATTATGGTTCTACTATTCTGCCTGAGCAAACAAAGGCTGTTTGTAAAGCTTATCCTTGGATTTATCAAGGTTATCTGAATCGCAGTATCACCGAATTAGAAGTTATTCATGCACTCAACAATGATGAGCAACAAGCCTTATTTTATTTTCGTGATTCTAATGATACTGCTCCAGAAACTAATGCCGAAAACCGCGTTAAACAAGCAAATTTAAAACAGCGTTTGCGCGATTATGCTTGTGATATTGAGCTTTATAATCAACCAGATGATTTAAAATCTTTGCTTATTGAGCCGCTGTGGGAAAAAATTACTAATAAATTTCCTGACACTCTAACAGAACAAGAAAAACTCAATTTTGAGCATGATGCTTTTGCTAACAGTCGCCAAAGAGTCTATATAAAACGCCAAGCTGATTTTGATCGCCTTAGCCAGCACGCTGAAAGTGATGATGCTCCTTTAATTATTTATGGTGAATCTGGTAGTGGTAAAACCGCATTATTAGCCAATTGGGCGGATGAATATCAAGAAAAACATTCAGATGAATTAGTAATTTGGCATTTTTGCGGCAGTTCAGCAGATAGCACTAATCCAATATCGTTGTTATGGCGGATTATGCTGAATTTAAAAAGCCATTTTAATATGGAAGATGAATTGCCCACTACTCCAGAAGCAATTAAGGATCAATTTGGTCAATGGCTAGCCAAAGCTACTAAACCAGTAATTTTAATAATTGATGGATTCAATCAATTACAAGAAACCGAAATTACACGCGGCTGGTGGCATAATATTCCAGCTAAAACTCGTCTATTTATATCAAGTATTTCAGCAGAAAATTTACCCGCTGAATGGCAAAAGTGGAAATTAGCTTTATTAACAGAAAAATCCGCACGTCAAGCATTAATCACAGAATATTTACAACAATATGGCAAACGCTTGGCTGAACAACCAATGCAAGATTTATTGGCACATTCACAAACCGCAAATCCTTTATATTTGCAAGTTATTTTAGAGGAATTACGAGTTTTTGGTGAATTCGATAAATTAGAACAGCATCTTGAAGGCTATTTGCAAACTAAAACTATTCCAGCTTTATATAATAAGGTGCTGGCGCGTTTAGAAGCTGATTATCAACCTGAAGGTTTTGAGCATTTAGTCGCAGATACTTTAAGTTTATTATGGGCATCACGACAAGGGCTAAATGAATCTGAATTATTGAAGATATTGGATATACCTCAAGCCGTTTGGTCGCCTTTATATTTGGCTTTACAAAATGCTTTAGTTAGCCGTGGGGGTTTATTGAGTTTTTTCCATGATTATTTAAAGCAAGCTGTAGAGAATCGTTATTTGTCTAGCGGTGAAGATCAACAACAGTGGCATTTACGTTTAGCTGATTATTTTGATAAACAAGAAATTGATAGTAGAATTGCTAATGAATTGCCTTGGCAATGGAAACAAGCGGGAGAAAAGGAACGTTTGCGGAGTTGTATTAGTGATATTCCGATGTTTTTGCAGTTTGATCGGGATAATCGGGAATATGAATTATGGGGCTATTGGTTGGGGCTTGAACCTGATAAGACAATGGTTGGGGCTTATACTGATAATTTAGCGGAGTATGAAGAAATTGGACAGCCTGAAGAAAAACATTTGGGTTATGTGTTGAATCAGTTAGGTCTGTTTTTTGATAAAGCGGGTTATTTTTCAGCAGCTATTCCCTTGTTGCGTCGCACCTTAGAAATTACAGAAAAAGTCTTAGGCAAGGAGCATCCTTCAACGGCGACTTCTCTGAATAATTTGGCGTATTTATATAATGCGAAAGGAGACTATGACCATGCCGAACCGCTTTACCAACGCGCCTTATCCATTAGAGAAAAAGTCTTAGGCAAGGAGCATCCTTCAACGGCGACTTCTCTGAATAATTTCGCGGCATTATTAAAAGCGAAAGGAGACTATGACCATGCCGAACCGCTTTACCAACGCGCCTTATCCATTAGAGAAAAAGTCTTAGGCAAGGAGCATCCAGATACGGCGACTTCTCTGAATAATTTCGCGGGTTTAATTGAAGCGAAAGGAGACTATGACCATGCCGAACCGCTTTACCAACGCGCCTTAGCTATTCATGAAAAAGTCTTAGGCAAGGAGCATCCTGATACGGCGACTTCTC
>JADGDS010000005.1:106374-146201 GCA_016744775.1 Candidatus Marithrix sp. | reverse complement strand
CTATGACCATGCCGAACCGCTTTACCAACGCGCCTTAGCTATTCATGAAAAAGTCTTAGGCAAGGAGCATCCTGATACGGCGACTTCTCTGAATAATTTCGCGGCATTATTAAAAGCGAAAGGAGACTATGACCATGCCGAACCGCTTTACCAACGCGCCTTATCCATTAGAGAAAAAGTCTTAGGCAAGGAGCATCCAGATACGGCGACTTCTCTGAATAATTTCGCGGGTTTAATTGAAGCGAAAGGAGACTATGACCATGCCGAACCGCTTTACCAACGCGCCTTAGCTATTCATGAAAAAGTCTTAGGCAAGGAGCATCCTGATACGGCGACTTCTCTGAATAATTTCGCGGCATTATTAAAAGCGAAAGGAGACTATGACCATGCCGAACCGCTTTACCAACGCGCCTTATCCATTAGAGAAAAAGTCTTAGGCAAGGAGCATCCAGATACGGCGACTTCTCTGAATAATTTGGCGGGTTTATTGGAGGCGAAAGGAGACTATGACCATGCCGAACCGCTTTACCAACGCGCCTTAGAAATACTTGAAAAAGTATTAGGAGCAGAACATCCCAATACAGTAATAGTCCGCAATAATTTAGAATCTTGTAGAGCAAAAATTAATAAAAAATAAATAACAATATTGTCTGAATCAGGATTTACAGGATTTTAGAATTAACAGAATGTATAATTATTTATCAAAGTTAAATTCTGACAATTCTAAAATCCTGTAAATTCTGATTCAGACAACAAATAAAGGAAAAAAACAAAATGAACTACCAAATCCACAAAAAAGGCAACAACCTACTACACTGGCAACTTATAGGAACAATCGGCCTACTAGTACTAATTCTAGGACTAATAAGCAACTTCCTAGCATACCCAGCCAACAACCTAATAGCAATATTCGACAACCTATCACGAACCATACAACTATTTATACCCGAACAAGACTTACTACAAGTACCAGAAGGAGCATGGTATTTAGCAATAGCCAAATTCTTAGGAACAGTGGTAGCATTTATGATAATAGCCCAAGTAATATTTCAAATATTTATCAACCAATACCAAATCTGGCAATTAAAAAAGAAAAAAAACCACATACTAATACTAGGCTTTCAACAATGTGGACAACAATTTGCCTTAGCAGCTTTAGCCCAAGGAAAACAAGTAATTGCCATAGAATTACAAATCAACGATCAACAACAAGCATTCATAATGCAAAACAACAACATAAGCCTATTACTAGCCAATCCAACAGACAAAGCCACACTATTGCAAGCCGCAGCTCACCAAGCCCAGCGAATTATATTTACCAATAAAAACCACCTACTAAATATTCAAGGACTAAAGAACTTACAGCAAATATTGCAACAGCAAGCCACCACCACCAAATCTGCCCATATTCAAATACAGGACCCAAACTTGCTAGAATCATTAAAACAAGATTCACAGTTCCTAAAACAACAACAAAACTTAAAAGTGATAACATTCAACAAACAGCGTCTAACCGCACGGCGATTACTACTATCCCAGCCCCTATACCAATATGCAGATATGCGCGGACAAGATCGAATTAGAGTAGCCATATTTGGATATAATCATCAAGCACAACAACTGCTACTTCAACTAGCCAGTTCTAGCTACTATCGAGACTTTAAAGTCCCAGAAATAATAATAATAGACTCACAAGCCCAACAACGCCGACAACAAATTATAAGCCGCTATCCCGGCTTGCAAGACACTAAAATCTGCAAACTAACAACTATCGACTTTGACATAAACACACAAACACCAGACGCAGAATTTTTACAAAAACTAGATCAAGGAAACAGTGCCTACGGACAAAACTTAACAGCAATTATACTATGCCATGAACAAGACAATCAAAATATAACAGCCTCCCTACAATTGCGAATAAAAATCCAACAAACACGTATAGCACTAGCACCAATATATGTATCAATGACACAAGACTTAGATGCACTATCAATAAACACAGACCAAACCCCCAATTTTGAAACTGTGCTTCAACACTTTGGACAACAAACATGTAGTTGGCAAGAAATAGTAGAAACAAGTAGCGACAAACTAGCAAAATTCATACATAAAGCCTACAACGCCCGCTATGGAAAAGGCACAAAATGGCAAGACTTAACAGAAACCTACCGCGAAGCCAATCGAGGAGCGGCGGATCATATAGCAGTAAAACTAGCCAGCCTTGGATACATCATACCACAAGATCCAAGCAACTGGAGCCAACAAGTAGATCTAACAGAAAACCAAGAATTACTAGCAAAACTAGAACATAACCGCTGGTATGCCGAACGCCGACTAAATGGCTGGCAATATGGACCAAAACGAGACGACAACCGCAAAATCCACCCCTGCCTAGTACCATATGAGCAACTACCAGAACAGGAAAAAGAAAAAGATAGAACAAACATACAAGACCTACAAGAGTTCTTCTCATCACAACAACCAAAACCCGGACAACAAGTCCGTAAAAATATAAACATAGCCATACTAGCGACAAAAGAAACCCAAAACTATAACAAAGACATATTCAAAAAATACCAACAATACCATATAACAATAATAACAGCCCTACGAAACAAACTAGAAATAGAAATAGCAGAACTAGCCATACAACAAGGAGCAAAGCTAATAATCCCCAGCCCCTACCCAAATGACGTACAAATAAAAGCCGAATGGATAATAGACGTTGTATCAAAAGAACGAGCCATAATTTACCAACTAGAACGAGCAGATGTAGTGATAATGCTTGGAGAAAATCAACAATGGATGAGATGGCGACAAGGAAAAGAAAAAATACCGGCAGAACTATCATCAATACCAGCCTCTTTGAACAGAGAAATTCCTAGAGAAATGATAGTGCTTTGAAATTTAGGAAAAATTATATTATATATGATAAAATATATAAAATCAAAATTATAGTACTTCATAAATTAAATAAGTGCGGCAACAATGCAATTAGCAATAGATATACCAGATGAACTATTTTTGAGTATTAATGAGAGTAAACAAAATCTAATTAAGATCGCAAAACAGAAATTGGCTCTTGAACTATATGAAAACCATAAAATATCTATCTCACAAGGGGCAAAATTTTTGGAAATGGATATTTACTCTTTTATGAAATTGCTTTCAAATCATAAAATACCAGTTATTGATGATTATGATATAGAAGCAGAGTTAAATACTCTAAAAGGTATATAGAGATGATTGTTGGTGATAGTTCGGCTCTTATAGCACTCGCTATTATTGATAAATTAGAGCTTTTAGAAAAATTATATAAGAATCTTTATATACCACAAGCTGTTTATGACGAAGTAACAGAAATTGGAAGGCCCCAAAGTGATAAACTTAAATTGTTTTTAAGCAACAGAGTAAAGACAGTGGAGCTTAAGATTACAAAGCTAGGTCTTGGATTAGGTGAATTAGAAGCTATTACACTTTATAAAAACTTAAATGCAGATGTACTGCTTATTGATGACAATCGTGCTAAAAAGTATGCCATTTTAAATGATATAAAAGTTATAGGTAGTCTGGGTATTTTGATAAAAGCTAAACAAGAGGGCTATATCAAGAAGATAAAACATTTTTTAGAGGAACTTCAAAACTCGGGAATATTTATATCTGATAAATTGATTGCTAAAGTTTTGGTTATTTGTGATGAATCATAACTTTTATCTTATATATTAAGCCTTGTAGGGTCGGTGATAACTTTGGAGTCAACGCTGTTGGTCGGTTGCGTAAACTCCACCGACCCTACAGTAAATTGTTTTTAAATGATTTTCACCTAACTATAAGTTACAGGAACAAAAAATTATGAAAACCAAGTATTTTCTTCTCTACATTTTATATGCTACAGTCAGTATATTTTCAGCAACTGTTGTTGCTACTGAACGATCAACGGCAAATATTGACCATAACCTCATGCTCTATTTACCATTTGACGGCAATCTTAAAGACTATTCAGGTCATAATCGTCATGGTAGCGCATTAAGTTCACATAAGTTTGTTCAGACTGGCAAATATGCTCAAGGCTTTCAACCCGGAGTAGGCGGTATTCAAATCAGTCAAGGCGATCTCCTTCATGGTTTGAAAGCCTATAGCATTTCAGTATGGGTAAACGTATCAAGTTATGAAGGAAATCCTGTTGGCGCACATTATATTTACTACGATTCTAGTTCCAGTATTAGTTCCAGATTCAATAATACAGTACGACTTTATTACGATTATCCTACCAAGCCAGCGACTAATAATATATCTGGTTCTAATAATGTTATGGACGCAATCCTTCTGCCGAAAGAATGGCATCATTTAGCTTATGTTTGGGATAGTGAAAATGCCTTTTACAAATTTTATGTGGATGGTTTATTGTTTGAGCAGGATACTGATCTGAATCAAGCCGAGTTGAAATCAGAACCTGATGAATTCTTTTATATCGGTGGCTTTGATATTGATGATTCCCCTTTTATCGGCAGTCTGGATGAGTTCAAATTATTTGGTCGCGCCCTGAGTAATACGGAAATACAAAACCTAGCGCAACAGACACAAGTTTCCAATAATAGTGACTACGAAACTGGCTACAACGCAGGGATCCAAGCAGTACTGGATAACCCCAATGCTTTCGGTATTGCCGGAGATGCGCTTTTATTTGAAAATTTACAACTTGATTTACCCAGCGTAAATTATTTAGCTAATAAATACAAAGTGATAATGCAAGGGGATCAGGAACTGCAATTCAGGGTAATTCAGGCTGAGCCACGTTAGTAACGGTTAATTGAAGCATATAAAATTAGTTGGTAATCGTTTTTTATCTTGATTAGACCTGACAGGTTTTGGATACGCAGTCACAGAGCGGAGCGGAGTAAACCTGTCAGGTCTAGAATCTTTTAATTTCTTAAAAAAAAGCGGTAGAGAATCGTTATTTATCTAGCCGTGAAGATCAACAAGAAGTTGATAGCAGAGTGGCGAATCGATAAGAATTATCATGAAGTTCGGGACTACATATTATTTTTAAACCTTATCAGAACCAGCTATCAATAAAGCCACTATCATTGATAAAATCACATAAACTAGAAAAAAATATAATCCTATCCCTACTTCTGAATGAGTCGAATTATCTTGATTTGTCGTAAAATAAGTTAATAATAACGCTACCACAAAGACATCTGCCATTGACCATTTGCCCAAAGGTTTAATAATTTCTATGCTTTTAGCGGCAAGAGGTTTAATTAAAGCAATGCCCATTAGAATCGTTTTCAAAATAGGTATCATTACACTAAATATTATCAAAGGTAATGCAACAAATAAATTATCTGATTCCCATAATGTTGCAAGAGTTGAAATTATACCCTTTGATTGAAACATAAAAACCACCTTTCCAAAGGTTGGTATTTCCTGATAAGCAACCATCATCAAAATCGGTGCAAATAATCCAACTAGCAAGGATATTAATGAAATCATTAGCATTGTCGGCAAAAACAGATTTGTTTTATAAGTAAAAACTAAAAACATTAGCATCATTATAAAAAAACTAACAGTAGCTATGATGCTAAGATTTTTATAATATTGTTTTTGTTTTATAATAGCTTCTAATTCTTGTTTTTCCTTAGAATGTCCACTATATTGTCCAAATAAAATACCCTCAGTTATTTGCTTAAATACACTTACAATTTTATCTTCCGCTTTTAAACGATCTGTAAAAATCTGAGTTTGACGCTCATAATTGCAAGCGGCAGAATAAGCAATCCAACTAGTTAATATTAAAATTAAACTGAATATTGTATATATAATATAAAATTTTTTTGACATATTACGATAAAACTCGCCTAAATCGAAACTTAGGAGGCGGTGCTGCCGGTAATCCAGTCGTGGCTTTTTGTAAGTTTTGATTATAAAATAATAAATAACCTTCACTCCAACCTAACAATAAAAATAATAGATAAATTGTTTGTTCCCCTAACCAAACTGTAGCTATTGACCAAGCTATTACAATATATATACTAAATAAAGTAAAACCTAGCGAGCTACCTAATGGCTGAGCTACTGGTTGTAACATTGCATGAGCAAATAAGCGCGTCATCATAGTTAGCAGTAAAGCTAATAACAATCCTAAACCCATCATGCCATGTTGTAAAAAAATCAACAAATAATAATTATCAATCGAAGGTTGAGAAGGAACTTTTGGCCATGTCATACGCCCCCAGCCCCATAGAAAACGTTTATTCGCTATATCAACATAATTTTCTATCAATTGCCAACGATATGCAACTGTTTGTTGATTCTCATTTTTTGCTAGTGCTGGATCTACCGAAGCATAGTTAATAAACCAACTTATTGCTGGAATACCTACAATTATAAATAAAGCTGCCAGCGTCCAAAATATCGTCCAACGTTTTTTAGTTTTACCAATTAACAATATAATTGCCGCAACAACAGCACCACTTAAAGGGCCTCGTACTAAAGTTATAAACGCTCCTACAAACAAAGTCAATGTTAATAAAGTTGGCAAAGATATTGGCAACCATTGCAATTTAGCTGGACGTTGAGGCCATGCTTGACTCCATTGTAACCAGCGTTGAATTCGATAGCCTACAACCATAACAATACCAGCTAAAATAGCATGACCAAATGGACCAGCGGCGCGTGGCAAACCCCAACGATATTGAGTCGGCCATTCCCAACCTTGTCCACCAAAAAATTGTCCTAACACTTTTTGCCATAAAGTAAAATCTGCTTTTGTAACGGTCTGAAATAAGGCAAATATAGTTACCACCGATAGAACAATTACAATGCTTTTAGCAAATTGGTGTCGTAAACCTGATGGTTCAATTAAAGCTTTGGCTAAAACATAAGGTGCAATCACCGCACCAATAACATTGGCAATAAAATTTTGTGATTCCTTATAACCAACATTGCTATATTCTGAATAAATCAGTGTTAAGGCAAAGCCAAATACTAATAGATCAGTAAATGAAAATTTCCACCCCGGAGTACCTCGCAAAAACCAAACTCCCAAAATAGCTAAAATCGCCACTTGTTGAGCATTAGGATCAGGTAAAGCAGGTACTTCCCAAGTATAATAAGTAGGTATAAATAACAATACTGGTATATAAACTTTTAAAAAAGCTTTATGTGGTGATTGAGTCAAAGCATAATAGAATGCAATAAGACCGGGAATAAGAATAATAATTGACATTTTTATTTAAGCCACAATTTCTGCTTCTACTTCTCCAATTTTAAGTTTTAAGCCTAATTTTAAAGGAGCAGCGCGTTGTGGTTCTATGATTTTTTTCGTTCCATCAGGAAATAGAGCTGTCCATTCCATTGTTGTTAAATTTCTAATTCCCCATATCTTGGGATTATTAGGATTTTGGACGACTTGCCCAATAAGCTGATATTCTGTAAATATTTGTTTCTGATTAGTTAATAATACAATTTGTTGACTAGTTTCATCTGTTAAAATTAATTTAGGTGCTATGGGAATTTCGGCATTACAATGCCAACAATTGAGTTCTGCTTGATCCCATAAATTTTCTGCTTGACATTTTACACAAGTAATACTACAGTTTTTAAGTTGCAAAAATAACTCTTGCCATTCGCCTTCTGTAATACGTAAACTAGGATTATCAATGCCATCAGTAAAAGCGCGAATAAATAAAGCCTGTAATGAAGGTGGGCAATAATTCCAACGTTTATTAGCAGTACTATATTCAGGATCAATCGGTAATTTATTACGATTATCAATCGGATCAAAAATAAAAATTGGTATTTCACCATAAATACGCCGTTTGGCTGGAATATCCCAAACATAAATGCTATATTCCATTTCTCCATGAAATGGATGATGCCATACCCAAATATTGAACAATAATACCGCCAAAGCATATAAATCAGTTTCAATAGAAGGATCTGCTTTTCCTAATATTAATTCTGGAGCCATATATTCCATGGTTCCCCAAACTTGGGATTTTGATTGGCGATTAATACCAACATTATCATTATCACAAATCAAAACTTCACCGCTATTTGGATTAAACATAACATTACCAGCAGCAATATCACGATAACAATAACCGCTTAAATGTAAGGCGCGATAACTATTGGCAATTTGATAAGAAATTTCGCAAAGAATTGGCAAACTAGGAGCGGGTTTACGATGTGCTTGCACTTCGCCTAATTCTGCAAAACTACTAGTATCAATAAGCGGCATTAAATAGCCAAAATTTTCTTGTCGTTCTATAGTTATTATATCAAGTGGCCAAATAAAACGTTGCCCTGCAATTCCAATTGGTCCGCCTTGTTTAAGCAAATAATTAATAGCTTGTTTTTGTTCTCGTGTGGATTGTTCAGGTTTATACCATTTTAAAGCATAAGTATTTTCACCATCAGTGACGCTATAAACTTCACCTTGACCACCTTCACCTAATTTTTCTTGTACAATTAGTCTTTGCTGTAAAGTCTCAGCATAAACTAACTGTCCCTTTTGTAATGACATTGTTTAAAACACCAATAATGCTAATATGGAAATTATTAATAACCATATTATAGTTAATAATATATTAATACGTTTTTCATTTTTAACTGTTTGATAATTTAAAGATGATTTAATTTCTATTCCTAAAGCAAGTGCCCAAGCTTCTACTGCCCACTTAGCAACTTTTTTATCTAAGCCTACATTATCATAAAGTCGTTGTACTAAACGATTAAATAAGGCTGCCTTTGGTAAACCTCGTGGCGGATTTAACAAATCTGCTGGTACTCTTTGTTTTAAAGCATTAACTAAGGCAAAAACTTCAACTTTATATTTTTTTTTACCTACACATAAATCTTGTAACCATGCTTCACAACGTCTCTGATCTTCACAGATGGTATTACCATGATAATTAATCAGTTCTTGCAATTTTTTACGCGGAAAATCGTTCATTTTCTTCTTCGCAATTTGACTCTAATGATTTTAGTCTGTTGCAGATTAATTTGTTTTTCAAATGAAATATATTTTGGTTTTTCAACCCGCAAAGTATATAAACCGGGGGTTAGTTCTATATTATATAATGGTGTGGCACCATAAGCTTTACCATTAATAAATACTTTATCCTTATAAACATTTGAACGAATGGTTAAAGCAATCTCTGGTTTCTTCTTTTCAATAACTTGTGGAACAATTGGTTCTATTTTTAGTTTTACCGGTGTTTTTATTTCTGTTACTAATATTATAGCAATAATAACAAGGCTAATTACTAAAATTGCCAAAGATAATCGAAAACGCCGTGAAATTTTACCTAATGAATTAGCCCAAGTGCTGACAGCCCATGCTGATAATTTTTTATCTAAACCTAAATTTCTATGTAAACGAGAAGTTAAATAAGAAAATAATTGACTTTTTGATAACCATAGAGGCGGATTCAGCAAGTTTACTGTTATTTTTTCTTTTAAGGCATTAACTAATAATGAAATTTCACGTTGATGTTTGCCGCCACAACTATCCTTTAATAAAGCTTCACAACGTTTAGGTTCTTCACACAAGGAAATACCATAATGGTTTATTAGTTGAGGCAGGGCTTTATTAGGAGTAAGATATGAATTTGTATGTTTTTTTGGAAAATACTTAAATGATTTTTTTATAGCTTTTTTATTAGATACTCGCTGCTGATGTTGTTTTGTTAGCAAGGCTTCTAAACCAGCTTTTATTAAGGTATTTTTATCATTAATCCCTGTTAATTCAGAAACATTAGCCAAAAGTTTTTCATCAAGATTCAAGCTAGTTTTCATGAATTTTCCTTATGAAAGTTGAAACATATCTGTGAATATGACTAAAGTTATATCATCACCAGTTGCTTGTGCAGAATAGTCATCCAGCCACTGCGGTAATACGGTTTCAACTGATTTTACTCCAAATTCCTGAATCCGTCGAAAAGTGCTAATTGCAAAAGCATGAAATTGTTCTTCATCTGTAAAGGCATTACTTAAACCGTCAGTTGCTAACAATAATGCTTCACCTTTCTCGCGTGTAAGTATAATAGTTTCCCAAAGCTTATCTGCGCCCGGTGATGATAAAGAATAAGTATAATTAGCTATTAATTCATGGTTTTGATTAAATAGCTTATCAATTTTATTTTCAGCAGTAAAACGTAATATATCACCATCGCCTATTTTTCCAATTAGTAATATATCTGGTAAAACCAATGCGACTAATAAAGTAGTGCCATAGCGTTTTATTATATGGACATCATCTTGTTGTTTTAAGGGTATCGGTAGAGATAATCTACGATTAAGTGCATCTTTTAATACCGCATTACGCCAACGCAAACCGACGCGACGAGGAAAGTTATCTTTAAAATTCTTTTTTAATAAGGTTAAACTATTTTCTTTTGCATAAAAATTTTTAAAAAATGCTAGTAATTCTTTTATGGCAATTTCAACAGCATACTCTGAGCCGTATTGGCTTAAGTCATGTTCTTTGCTACCATGTCCATCTGCGACTGCTATAGCTAAACATTGTTTATCATCTATGCTGGTAGAAGCAACTGCATAGGCATCTTGACAAGCAGTATGATTTTTACGGTGAGAAGCACCACGCCGCTTATTGGCTAATACCCAACCGAGTTCTGTTTGTTGTAATGACATGTTAATTAAAAAACATCATTAGAATCTGCTAATGTAGGTTGAGATATAGGAGGTGGGCTAAGAATGATATTCTCATTATTTCTATTTTCTTTAAGATTAGCTTGTGAGGCACCAATGGTAGCGGTGACGCTAGCCCATTTGATATATTTAATAAGTTTTGCCGAATTATCTGCTTTAAGAACTCCAATATCTTTATGACTGACAAATTTTAATAATTGACTTTCATCATAATCTGAATCATCACCTATAGCGATAGCGAGGCGTACTGCTTTTTTACCCCAAGGTTGACTTATTAATTTATTAATTGCATTGATGTAATGTTGTTCTGGATCAGTACAAAAGCCATCAGAGATTAATAAACAGACTGGTGGTAAGCCACGTCGCGGCATTTTTTCAAAGCTTAATTCATTGGCTAATAAGTCAATTGCTTTGGCAGTAGCTGTCATGCCATCAACTTCTAATTCTGGCCATGAAAATTTATCTAAGGGTACAGCATCTGGTCCTACATGCCAGCTAGCATCATCAGCAAATTTAATAGCACGCATATTTACTTGTACTTGAGGATGATGAGATAGTGCTTTTTTGACTTCGGGTAAAGCCTCACGAATTGCTTGGTTTAATGTGGCTATTTTTTGGCCGCTCATTGAGCCTGAATAATCAGTCAACCAAAAAAAATCTAAGGGACGTTTAGCAACTTCCCCGCTTGGTGAAGGTATATTTATCGTCATAATTTAGTCTCTAGTTATAATAGTGTCGATTTTTTGACATGAGTCAGGTAAAGATTTTGCTTGAATTACTACCAAAATAATTTAACTAGCAAAAGTCATGGCAGTTTTTTCAATTCGTTTAAAATACTAGCATAAATAATTGTTATATTTCATTTTATTTATATTATGCACAAAGGGCAAGCTTAAGACAATTAAAAGGCTTGAACCTTGATTTTTAAGGATTAAAGGATTACCATGATTTTTTATTTAAAAAATCAAGCCAATCAAGCCAATCAAGCAAAATCAAGGTTAAAGTAGTTTAAGTTTATTGAAAAACTCTCAGACCTGTCAGGTCTTTTATCCATCTACTTCATAACAAAAAATATCTCAATCAATTTGTTGATTTGCGCATCATCATGTTGCCCAATTAGGTAGTTTTCTACCGCTAAATATAGTTCTGTTATATCTAATTTGCCATTTTTATTGATGTCGTAGCCGAATAATGGATCTTTTTCTAATATTAGTTTGATTTCGCTGGTATTTATTTTACCAGTGCTATCTTCTACTGTTACTTGGAAAGGTTTGTCATCAGCTACTTGGGATGGTGTAGTCAGAAAAATATTGGTTCCGGTGCTTGAGGATAGGCTTCCCTTGGCGGTACTCCAAATATATGGAGCCGCACCGCCTGTTACTTTGAGTAGTATGGTTTGTTCTAATCCTAAAACTGCTGTATTGGGTGAGATGGATATTTGGTCGCTTTTTACAAATATTATTGCTTGCACACTTTGCCCAGCATCATTTGTTGCAATCAGAGAATAACGTCCACTTTGTTGTGGCGCGATGTAATTAGCTTTATTATCAGATAGTTCTTGAACTTTACCGGCAGTTGTTTGCCATTTTATTCCTTGAGCAGAACGTGGTATGGAAAATTTTACAGTTTCACCTGCTGATACGAAGGCTGTGGCTGGAGTTATTAGCATACTTCCGATAATTTCCACATTGGCAGTAGCAGTACGCCCGCCGCGATCTCTAACTTCAATAGTATCATGGCTGATAATTTCTGGAGCAGTATAAGTAACTATATCACCCTCTGTAGCAGAAAAGTCGCCTAAGTGACTAGTCCAAATATATGATCCATATCCACCGCTAACTTTAAAAGTCATTGATTGGTTTGGACGCATAATTTGTGTAGTTGGGCTGATATTTATTTCTTCGTCAATGACATGAATAAAAGCTTGAGCTGTTTCTTGACTTGTCAGATCAGTTACTATTAGTCTATATTCTCCAACATTATCAGCAGCGGTAAATGCAATTTTTTGCCCTTGGTTCGCAGATAAGTTTCCACCTAATGGTACTTGCCATTGATAATTAGCATTATCGCCGCCCAAGGCATAAAAAGTTTTTTGTTCTCTCGCCATCATAACCGCTACACTAGGAGATATAACAATGCCGCTTCTGCTGACATTGATTGTGATTTGCTTAACATTTCCTGAAGCATCGCTTACTGTTACAATATCTTCACCTAATAAACGCGGTGTATAAACTATTTGTTTGGCACTAGTGCTAGATAATAAGCCGTGTTCTACTGACCAACGATAAGGTGGATAACCTCCTGAAACTGTTAAAACTTCTGATTGTCCTCCTAGTTCTACATCTATTTTTTTTGAGGGAGATAGAGTAAATATGCCGCCATTACGAACAATCAGTGTCAATGATTCGGCTTCATTTGCTAAGTCTTTAATGATTAAAGTTTGCCAACCAGTTAATGGTGAAGTAGTAATCTTCCATTCTCTATCTGAATTTTTTGTGGCTTTCATGCCACCAGATACTATAATATCAAAACGTCCACTTCCGCCTTCAATACGTAAATCAAAAGTTTCATTAGGCGCAGTCAAAACTTCATTACGACTAGTATTATTAATAATAGCGCGAAGCTCAGTATTCCATTGAACTGCTGATAATCCATTAGCATGAGATACGTAAACAGCGTCTGCTGTAGCAAGCAAATAAGATGGTCGAGTTAAACCAGCACAAGTTTCTGCCAATAAGGCATTAATCTTAGTATCAAAACGTAATAATTTACCAGTGGCTTGATCGGCTATCCAAATATGCCCATTAAAATAGGCTAAGCCAGCAGGCGTGGTTAATAAGTTTGGATCAGTAATGGTATTAGTTACAGCTTCAGTAGTGCCATCAATAACAGATACACTAGCAGCATTAGTATTAGCTACATAAATGTTATTATTATGATTAGTTATAGCAGATGCTCCATTGCTCACTTGTAATTGACGTGAAAATTTTGGCAAATTTTGACTTAGATCATAAATATCAACATTATTAGAAGATTCATAACTGATATACAGCCGCTTATTATGAATCAACATAGCATTAGCATTCTTAGATTTAGAAGCAATTCTATCTAAGATTTCCATTTTAGGTGACAAAACCAATAATTCATTATTAGCAATTACTAATAAATGTTCATTATTAGCGTCATAAACAATTGGTCCAAAATTTTTAGCGTCTATTGAATAGATTTTATCTAATTTAGGAACAGCGGCTAAATTGAAAACACTAATTTTATTAGTAAAATAATCAGTAACATAAAGCAACTTCTTCGTTTTATTAATAGCCATACTA
Organism: Candidatus Marithrix sp.; assembly: GCA_016744775.1. Lineage (GTDB taxonomy): Bacteria > Pseudomonadota > Gammaproteobacteria > Beggiatoales > Beggiatoaceae > Marithrix. Next base: position 132,192 of record JADGDS010000005.1, on the reverse strand, counting down.
CCAACATCACCTTTGACGCTGATAGTTTCGATAATAGCGCGTTGATTAATATCAACGATATTGACATTAGATGATTTTATATCAAGTAACAATATGGTATGATCATTTACACCAGAAATTATGGAACCGGCTTTAGAAATTGGAAATTGATTTTCATTAACATGATAAACAGTACAAGCAGCTTGTAGCTGCGAAGATAAAATAAAGATAAATAATAAATTGATGATGAACTTCATTTATATTTCCTTTTGGAAGATTAAAGTAGGTTGGGCTGACGATAGAAAGCCCAACAATTCTATCTATTTCAAAAACAAGCCTCGTGATTGTCTTGAAACTTGACCTTTTACAGTTGCACGTATTTTGGTAAATACACTATATTGTTTATTAAAACCTTTATCTAATATTTTAGATGATAATAAATTAACTGTAATATTTTTACGCATATTTTCTATCAACTTAGCTTTTTTGTCTTTAGAAATCTTGGGAAATAATTTGGACCAACTGATGTTATCAATTAAAGTCTTAGTTCCTTTTATAACCGCTTGATCTTTAGACGCTAATATTGCTTCTTTTTCACAATCTTTAATTGTCATTGTGGTTTTACAAGTAAATGTTTTCTTAACTTGTACTTGTTTTTTCCGTTCAATTTCTGATTTGAAAATTTTGAAACGCGCCGCTGCTAATTCTCTATGTAATACATCTAGTTTTCTAACATAGGGTCTCATTTTTTTGCGTTCTTCCCTGATTCGCGCTTTAGCCGCTGTTATAGATTGTTCATATTTGCCTAGCCCTTGTTGACTTTTATTATAACTTCTTAAAGCTTTTTGGTAAATATCATAACTTTGCTTTTGTTTTTTAACAGATACTTTAGCAGTTAAACTATGCGCTTGTTTAAATTTTTCGTGCTTTTCTTTTAAAGCAGTTTGATTTTTAGAAGCATTAGTTTGCATGGTTTGAACTTTTTGTTGTAATTTATTCAAAGTTTTTCCAGCAATACGTAATTTATTTAACTTGGTATTACAACGCTTTTGTTCACGTTTATAAGCGATACTGATTTTCTTAAAAGAACGGGGCTTCTCAATCCATGTATTTGATAATGCAGATTGACACAATAATTCATTAGGAATGTTTTTAAAAGTGTCATGTAATTGTAATTGCCATAATTTCACAGATTTAGAAGAACCACCAGCAGTCAACCATTTAGCATCAGGAGAAATCGCAATTGACCATAACCAATCGTTATTATTACCACCAGATATTGTATGTTTTAAATGTCCATCATCTATATTCCAAAATTTGACGCTATTATCAATACTGCTTGAAATTATCCATTCACTATCAGGAGAAAATACTACAGAACTAACTCCATTTTTATGAGCTTTCAAACTTTTCAATAAACGATATGATTTAGTACTCCAAATTTTAATAGTTTTATCTTTACTAGCAGTCGCTAATAATTTACCATCAGGCGAAAAAGCTACTGACCAAATTTCAGATTTATGTTTAGAAAGTGTATCCTCTAATTGTCCATTTTTCAAATTCCATAATTTCACCATACCACCAATACCACCTGAAGCCAAAATTTGACCATTAGGCGAATAAGCTACAGTAGCAACTCCACCCTTATGCCCAGCCAAAATATATTGTATTTTCTTAGTTTTTATATCCCATGTTTTAATTGTTTTATCCTTACTAGCAGAGGCTAAGTAAGCAGAATCTGGGGAAAAAGCAACAGACCAAACTGAACGAGGATGCGCCGCCAAACGATAATGTGATTCACCAGAAGCCAAATCCCAAATTCTAACACTACGATCTGCACTACTAGATGCTAACCATTTATTATCAGGTGAAAAAGCTATTGATCTAATTATCCTTTTATGCCCCTTAAAATGATATTTTAATCTTCCAGATTTCAGATTCCAGACTTTAACAGTCTTATCCATACTAGCAGTAGCTAACCAAAGACCATTTGGAGAAAAAGCTACGCTTAAAATTGGCTTGTTATGTCGCCACCATTTGTGAACTTCAGTAATTTTCCATTCAGCCATAAGTGCGGAACTGTAAATTAATCCAAGCAATAAACAAACTAAATATGGTTTTTTCATTCTGAATGACTCCATGAGTTATAGAAAAAATTTATATTATATCAAAACACGCTATAATTGGCGCATGATCTGAAGGGCGTTCTAAACTACGAGGTGTAGTATCTATGCTACAGCTCTGACATTTGTTACTTAAAAGCTTACTAGCTAAAATTAAATCAATACGTACACCACGATTACGAAAAAACGCGCCCATTCGATAATCCCACCAACTGAAACTACCAGTTTCTTGTTCAAATAAACGAAAAGTATCATCTAAACCTAAATTCTGTAATGCTTGTAAAGCGGCACGTTCAGGTGGGCTAACTAAAATCTTACCTTCCCAAGCTTTAGGATCATAAACATCGGCATCTTCAGGCGCAATATTAAAATCTCCTAATACAATTAATTCAGGATATTTTTTAATGTTTTCACTAATATAATCATGTACTTTTGCTAACCAATCCAATTTATACTGATATTTATCAGATTCAGGATTTGCTCCATTAGGTACATATAAATTTATAATTCTTAGTTTGCCAAAAGTTGCAGCAATAATTCGCCGCTGTGAATCTTCTAAATTTGGAATATCTGTAATAACATCTTGAGCTGGTAAGCGGCTTAATAAAGCTACGCCGTTATAAGATTTTTGCCCCGAAAAAACTGCATGATAACCAGCCGCTTCTATAGCTTCAAGTGGAAATTGTTCATCAATAACTTTAGTTTCTTGTAAGGCAATAACGTCTGGTTCAAATTTTTCTAACCAATCTAGTAGATGCTCAAGACGAACACGTATCGAATTAACATTCCATGTTGCAATTTTTAATTGTGTGACATTTTTTTGAAATTTTAGACTTGTATCTGACATAACTATGTATTTTTTATATATATAAAGCTTTGATTTTTATTTAAAATATTTTTTGGAATAAATTCTGCTATAAATATTTTGAACATTTATTTTAAAGGAAAAATATGCATACTAAAAAAATTTTTATGTTCTTATTTACCGCTTCTATGATTTCTAGCCAATCAATTATGGCAGATGTGAGAAGCAATCTTGAAGTTGATATTAAAAATCATCATCAGGGCGATAATATTGCAACTGCTGAAAGTTATGGTAGTGGTAATGAAAACATTATGAGCGTTAAAGCCGGTAGCGTCAATATAAATCTTGATTCAAAATGTTGTACCGATGGTATGGCTAAATATGATATGAAGTTAAAAGTAATGGATCGTCATAAAGGTAAGAATCTAGCTACTGTTAAAAAAGGCAGTAGCGGTAACATGAATCAAATTGAAGCAGCCGCTGGAACAGTAAATATTACTGTAGGCAACGGAGTTAGATAAAGAAATTCCCCCTTAAAGGGGGATAGATAGGAGTAATGCAATGCTATTTTTAATAATAACACTATTGCTATTTAGTAATGAATCTATAGCAGCAGAATTTAATCCAGCAGCTAGTTTCAATGCTGCAAAACAAAAAACCGTAAAGTTGCCTAACCATAAACAACTTTATATTGATCAATCAAATAAACGTACTATAGTTATAGGTACTATAATTAACCGCAAGAATATTTCTGCTTCTGGAAAAAATGTACAAGCAGCCGGAATCCAATTAAATATCGGCAAGGCTAAGACTACAATAAAAGAAAAATTTAATCGTCAGCCTACTCCAACTATCAAAACTGGAGAACGACTTGATCTTAAAGCAACTAAGGGTTCGGTTTATATTCGCTTAAAGACTAATAATCAAGCTAATATTATTGCCAATGCTAAAGGTAATAATTTTGCAAAAGCAGAAGCGGCAGCACAACAAATTACAATATCTGGTGTGCGAGGAATTGTAGATATTAAGACTCATACCACCAGTCGCGGAAATTTGAGTGCTTCAGCAAATGCACGTTCTAATGTGGAAGCTCAAACTCATACTACTCAAACTAATATTGAGGGTAATCCGCGTTTAGTTAGAATCAGAGGAAATATTACTAATCAAGGTGATATTAAAGCTAAAGCCAAAGGCGGGATTGCAGCGGCTCTTGTAAGGGCAGGTGAAAGATAATTATGTTTAAACTCAAAATTTTTTTGATAATATTTGGAATATTAATTTCTGGTTGTTCAATGGCTCCATGGAATAATACTCCACCTGATTTAGGCTTGTCTAAGAACCATAAATTTGTATTAGTTAGCAGAAATTCTACAGAATTAGAAATGGTTTTTATTCCACCAAAAAAGAGAGAAATGCAACAAGATTTTTTTTGGTATTACCTTGATCTAAATTTTTCTCATCCAACTCCTTTCTAAGAAATTTAGAAGGTAGGAAATAATAATGACTATGAAAATAAAACTTATAACGATATTTTTATGTATTAATTTCGTTTACGGATGCAGTATATTCAAACCAAATAGAGCTGTTAAAAGCACAGGTTATGTTACAGAAAACACTAGTATTTATAGTGATAGTTTAAAATGTCTTGGTGGCTTAATAGAAGAAAGTCATCAAGCTTTTAAAGTCAGAGCTTCGGTAGGGTTAATACAAGATAAAACCGGTAAAAAAGAAGGTTTTGATCAACCATTATTGACTCAATCTGCCTCAGAAATGGCACTTACTGCATTAGCCAGAACGAATGCGATGAAATTAGTTGCTACCACAGATGCCAAAGATTTATTGCAATATAATTTTTTAGGTGTAAGTGGTTTTGATCAAAATAAATTAGCTTTAATCACTAATGGTAATATCGGTAGCACTTTATCCAGCGACTTTTTTGTTACCGGTTCAATTAGTGAATATAATGAAAATCTGAAAAGCCGTAACTGGGGATTAAATTTCTTTAGAAAATTACTTGATACAAGTTTATCTGGTGAAAATAAAGTACTTAGTATTGCAATGGATTTAAGAATAGTTGGCCCTACTACTGGTAGTATTTTAACTAATGATAAAAATGAATTATTAACTATTAGTCTTCAAAATAGTATTGTCACTAGAGGTTATAATGGTTCTATTTTCCGTGTATTTAGTAATAGTGGAGCAGGTGTTGATTATGCTGTCAAAATATCTGACCCCCGTCATCTGGCAGTCAGAGAAATTGTTGAAAAAGGAATATTAATTTTAATTGGTAAATTATATGACGTTGCTTGGCAGAAATGTGACAGGCCTGCAATACCAGAAAATATGAATCTTGGTGGTTCAATCGCTAAGTCTTTTGAACAAAAAGATTTTATTCAAGTACAAAAGGTATTGGAAACAACTAAACTTAATAAGCCAGTTAAATGGAAACAATCTAAAGTAGTTAAATATTCCATGACACCAACTAAAACTTTTAGAAAAAGAACTAAGCTTTGTCGAAATTATGAGATCAATATGATTAAGGATGATGAAAAGCAAAATTTTAAAGGTGTAGCTTGTCGCGAAGCTCATGGGCTTTGGAAAGCGGTTGATAAAAAATTATCAATTTAGATTTGGCACTTCTATTGCTATATAGAAAGTACCATACAAAGAACTACTCCTACCTAGTTTACATGTGATGGTTTGGTGCAATGAGTGCTGGTCACATTCAGATGCACCTACTCTTTCTCTTACTATTCTCCCATATCATTCATTTAAAATTTTGGCACAACAAGTGCATTTATATTCATTATCATGATTTACAAACTACACCTACCTAGTTATAAATTATGATTAGGTGCATTGAATGTTGGTCGCATTCAATGTTACCTTCATCTTTTCTTGACAAATTCCCGATTTAAGTTATAAAATATAAAAACCTCGATTACATTAATCGAGGTTTTTTTTTTGGAGAAAATTATGCCAGTCAAAATAATCATAAATAAAGCTAAAGTACCTATAAAAATATATACGGAAGATATTGATTCAGGCGCGATTGATCAATTAACAGACATAGCTCAATTACCATTTATTCATAGCCATATTGCAGCAATGCCAGATGTACATCCTGGAATTGGAGCCACTGTAGGTTCTGTGATTCCAAGTAAAGGCGCAATTATTCCAGCGGCTGTTGGGGTTGATATTGGATGTGGAATGAATGCCATCCGTCTTTCACTCAATGCCAATGATTTACCAGATAATCTCAAAAAGGCTAGGCTTGCAATTGAGGAAACTATTCCAGTTGGTTTTGAAATGCACAAGTCAATAAAAGTTCAAAATTCAACCATTAAAAGTCTTAATAAGGGCTTAGATAGTATTGTTGATAAGCATCCTGCTATTTTTAAGATGTTAAGAAAACCTCATATCACATGGGCGCAGCAATTAGCAACTTTGGGTGGCGGAAATCATTTTATTGAAATTTGTTTGGATGAAAATCAAGCTGTTTGGGTAATGTTGCACTCTGGTAGTCGAGGTATTGGTAACGTAATTGGACGCTATTTCATTAATTTGGCAAAGAAGGATATGGAACAACATATGCGCCAATTACCTCATCGCGATTTAGCTTATTTTACTGAAGGGGCTAAGCACTTTGATGATTATGTCGAAGCGGTGCATTGGGCACAAGATTATGCTTTATCTAATCGACGTGAAATGATGCGCTTGATTCTTGATAAATTGCGTAAAGTTTTTCCACATTTTGAAATCACTAAAGAGGCAATTAATTGTCATCATAATTATGTTTCTGTTGAGGAACATTTTGGTGAACAAGTATATTTAACTCGTAAAGGTGCCATTAGTGCGAATCAAGGCGAATTGGGAATTATTCCCGGTAGCATGGGTGCTAAATCTTATATTGTCAGCGGCAAAGCTAATGCCGAATCTTTCTGTTCTTGTTCACATGGAGCAGGGCGTAAAATGAGCCGTAGTGCTGCGAAGAAGCATTTTAATACTGAGGATGTTGAATCACAAACTGAAGGAGTAGAATGTCGTAAAGATAAAGGAATTATTGATGAAATACCCAGTGCTTATAAATCTATAGATGAAGTCATGGCAAATCAAACTGATTTAGTAGAAGTTGTACATACTTTAAAACAAGTTGTATGTGTAAAAGGATAATTAATTATGTCTAAAAGAACAAATCCACTAGTTCGCGCTCCTATATTAAGAAAAGGCGGAGTGCATATTAAAAGCAAGTCAAGCCAACGCGCTAAAGCTAAAAGAGATGTAAAAAAAGCTTTGGATCAATGGAAAGGTAGTTGATATAATATACACGTAAAAAGTGGGAATAAGAGTTGCAGTTTGATTCAAAAACAATTAATTAATAAAGATTAATAATATGAATCAAGAACTCAATCCCACAAATGGGTATGTATCAATACCAGAAGGTTGTCAGATTCTGATTGTACGCGATGAAGAAGAAAATGAAAAAGTAGATAATAAAAAAGAAGATAAAAAAATAGATATTTTATTTTACATCAAGGCATTAAAAAAATATATCTTTCTAATTATTATACTTACGATAATAATTACAGTATTAGGTTCTATTGCCTCCTCTTTTAAGAAAAAACCGGTAGCAATATATCCAGCTACAGCTTATTTATTTATCGAAGCTAATAAACCATCTAAAATAGTATCTCTTGAGGAAGCCCTTTATGGAAAAGCTAAAGCTAATCAATTTTTTAAAACCCAATTAGAAATATTAAAATATAGAAGTTTATTAGAAAAACTAATTGATAAGCTAAATTTGGTTGCCCATCCTATATATCAGGGAACAGAACGTGATAACCTCATTGAAAACATTAGAAATAAATTAAATATTAAGCGTGTTAGTCAAACTCAAATTGTAGCAATTAGTTTTGAGTCTTCTGATCCCAAGTTAGCTGCTGATGTACCTAATACTTTGGCTGAAGTTTATATTGAAAGTGATTTTGATGCTAAATTAAAAATCGCTAATCAAATTACTTCATGGCTGACTACTCGTTTAGATAAAATACGTAATCAACTACAACAGTCTGAACGACGCTTGCAAAATTACATGGAAAGGGAAAATCTAGTTAATGTTACTAGCATTAAAACTATTGCAAATCAGCAGATTAACGAAACAGGTTCTCAATTAGGAATTGCGCGTCGCAAACTGAGAGAAATAGAAAATATTTATCGACAAATACAACAACAGCGTGGTAATAGAACAGATATTGATTCATTACCAATTATTCTCAATAATTCACTAATACAGAATTTAAAAAGTGCTGAATTAAAAGCTGAAAGAGAGTTAGCGAAATTACAAGTTAATTTAACTAGTAGTTATAGTGCCAGAAATCATAAAATAATTGCCGCTAGAGCAGCTTTACAAAAAGCTAAAAATAATACTACTAAACAAATACAAATTGTAATAAATAGCATTCGTAAAAAATATGAAATTGCAGTAGCAAATGTCAAAGCTTTAGAACGTGCATTGGAAAAAAACAAAGTCATAGTTCAAAACATTAACCGCAAACAATATCAACAAACCACCTTAGAAAGAGAAATCACGGTTAATCGTAATCTCTATGAATTATTTCTAACACGTTTGAAAAAAACTGATGCTGCACAAGAAGTAAAAAAACTGTCTATGGTGGGAAGACTGGTTGAACCAGCATTAATTCCAACCATAGCTAATCCTATTATATTTAATAAAAATATATTTATTGTTGGAGCTTTTTTCTTAGGCTTATTCCTTTCAGTCGGCATATCCTTGTTATTAGCATTTACCAATAAAAAGATTATTACTCCAGAAGATGTAGAACAAAAATTAAAATTACCTTTATTAGGAACTTTACCAAAATTAAAATTAAGCAAAAAGAATAAATTTGACGCTAGATCAATGTTTTTAAAGGAACCTAATGCGCCATTTTCTAATGCAGTTCGCACTATTCGCACTGAATTGATGTTATCAGATCAACAGAATCAAAATCATGTCATATTGATTACCTCTTCGTTACCAGAAGATGGTAAAACCACTGTAGCATTGAATCACGCTTTTGCTTTTGGGCAAATAGATAAAACATTATTAATAGAAGCGAATATTCGACAACCTACTGTGGCTCAAACATTAGGTTTAAATCCTAAATCTCCGGGATTATTTGAATTATTTACTAAGGAACGCAAATGGGAAGAATGTATTTATCAGATTAATGAAGTGCCTGAGCTTGATATACTTTTAGGCGGACAAATTCCTTTTAATCCATTAGAATTATTAGCATCAAAATGGTTTGGAGAATTATTACAGGCAGTAAAACCAAAATATAAATATATCATTATTCATAGCCCCACTGTGGCATTTACTGAGACTTTAGTCTTAGCAAAATTAGCAACAAAAATCATATTTGTAGTAAAAGCTAAAGCCAATACTTCAACTATGGTGCTTGATAATATTAAACATTTAGAAAAAGTTCATACAAAAATAGCAGGCATTATATTAAATCAATAGGATATAAAATTATTTATCCTCGTTCCCACGCTCCAGCGTGGTAACGCATGTGCTGACGCTCCAGCGTCAAGTGTTTTTTTTGTGCCGGATTCGGCGCTGGAGCGCCGATACATGCATTCCCACGCTGGAGCGTGGGAACGAGAAAATAATTAGGATATAAAATTATGAAAAAAATTGGAATTATAGGATTAGGTTATGTTGGATTACCCTTAGCAATTGAATTTGGGAAATATTATTCAACAATAGGTTTTGATCTTAAAGCTAAACGTATAGAAGAGTTAAAAGCAGGAAACGATACTACTTTGGAGGTGTCAGCAGAAGAATTTAAGCAATCTAAATATATAAGTTATACAGATAATTTAAACGATCTTGCAGAATGCAATTTTTATATTATAACAGTTCCAACACCGTTAGATAGTCATAAATGCCCTGATTTAACTTTGTTAGAAAATGCTAGTAAAATTATAGGTAAACTTTTAAATAAAAATGATATTGTAGTATATGAATCTACTGTATATCCCGGAGCTACTGAAGAGGTTTGTGTACCTATTTTAGAACATGAATCTAATTTAAAATTTAATCAGGATTTTTTTGTAGGTTATAGCCCTGAACGTATTAATCCCGGTGATCATACTCATCGTTTAACTAATATTGTTAAAGTCACTTCAGGTTCCACTCCTGAAGCTGCTAAGATTATAGATGAAACTTATAAGAGTATTATTGTAGCCGGTACTCATCCAGCAAGTAGTATTCGTGTTGCAGAAGCGGCTAAGGTAATTGAAAATACACAGCGTGATGTCAACATTGCTTTAATAAATGAACTTGCAATGATTTTTCATCGTTTAGGTATTGATACTTTAGAAGTTTTAGAAGCGGCTGGTTCTAAATGGAATTTTTTACCATTTCGCCCGGGTTTAGTTGGTGGGCATTGTATAGGAATTGATCCTTATTATTTAACTCAAAAGGCTAAGGATGTTGGTTATAATCCAGAAATGATATTGGCTGGGCGTAGAATTAATGATGATATGGGCTTTTATATCGCTTCTGCTGTTATCAAGCGTATGATCAAAAAAAGCATTCAGGTTATAGATGCTAGTATTTTAGTTATGGGGCTAACTTTCAAGGAAAATTGTCCAGATCTTCGTAATACTCGTGTAATAGATATTATTCAAGAATTAAAGGCTTATGGAGCTAAGATAGATGTCTATGATCCTTGGGTAGATATGGAAGAAGCACAACAAATGTATGAGATAAATATGGTGCAAGATCCAGAAAAATCTAAATATGATACGGTTATATTAGCAGTATCACATAAAGAATTTGTTGAGATGGGTGTAGAGGCGATTCAGGCTTTGACAAAGGCTAATAGTGTTATTTATGATATTAAGTCTATTTTGCCTGTGAATTTGGTAGATGAAAGATTGTAATATATTTTTATCTAATTTATTAGACTGCTAGTTGTTTAAAAGGCGAACACATAGGTTCGCCTTTATATTTATTTACATAAAATATCTTTACGTTCGCCTTTGCGATTATTCAATGAAAACAGTTGCTGCCAAGCACCACAATAGAAGTTGGTTAGTGATTGTTCTTCAAGTCTAACTGGGTTTGTATTTGAAGTTTCTCCTAGGAATCTGCCAGTAATAATATAATCTTTTAAATTTTTAAATGGCATATTGATCTTTTCAGCTTCGCAAATCAGTTCACCACCATCGTCAAATGTGCAAGTTTTTCCACATAGGGAATTATCAGATTGACTACCATCACATAGAAAGTTTAGTTTTTCAGGAATTAAGGAGTTATCACTGTTGTTAAAGGTTTCTACTTGACGTAGCTGAGGATTGGGGATATTTATATCAATCTCAGTTAAACCATCTAATTCTGGTACTGAGTTGGCTGTGTAAATATAGTTATATTGCTGATCTGATAACTGAATTGAAATCGGCTCGTTTAGATAATAGATTGAATGTGTTTGCTTTGGAAGCATGAGTGTTAATGTATGATCTTCTGCTAATGGTAATTCACTAGCATTGATTAAGATGTTTTGAAAGCTTAGTTTCAAAAACAATTCTGGGTTTTGAGCGTTTAATTGTGCTTTAGCATTATTAAACTCTGGAACAATCAAGATTTTGGCTAAGCGTGGGCATTGTAATATGACTTTTTCTGTCTTAAACCATTCTGGGATGGTTTTGCTGCTAATTTGGACGCATTCAGATTTATCTGAATCTAAGTTTAACTGTGCTTCAATCTTTTGATTTATGTAATAACTTAAATTAATAGAATTAGCTTTTATTTTCTCGTTGAGTAAAGAAAATATACCTGATAACTTAACTGTAGAAATATTTAAATCAGTGCCTAAAGTATAACGACCGGGTAAACTTAAAGTTTTAGAAACTGTATCGATATTATCATTTATCGCTGTTGTCCGTTCAATGGTTTTATTGCCAATTTTATAATACAATTTAATTGTGTTAGATGGCTTTTGCAACCAATAATTGATGGATTCATCGCTTATCTCTTTTGGCCAATTCACTTTGATACTGGATGATGCGGATTCTTCTGTTGCGCTAATTAGTTTGTCAGCATCATAAGCCGCTAAGATTTTATTATCCTTATCGTTGATTAACCATAATCCTGTAGGATATTTGTTAGCTAGATGATTTAACACTGGTTGAGCTATTTGTGTGGGTAGCCCAGAAATTTGATTGTTATTTGCATAAAATGTAATTGAGGAAACAGATTTATCCAGTGTTGAGAAATCAAATAAAAATATTTCTTGTTCTTTATTATAGCTGGAATCTTTCTTAAAGAAAGCAAGTAAATCTTTATAGTCAAAATCTTTTAAATCAGACAATGCTGAAAGTTCTTTAAGGTTTTGGTCAAACTCGGAGTGGAGTATTGGTGGTTTAATCTTATTTATATTATAAGATAAGCATATTTTGTCTGCTTCAGATTTTGTTTCCATTGTTAAGCAACGATTTTGGTTGTTGAGCAGATATTGGACGGGAATTTTTAAACATTGTCTATTTTTTTTGCGGAATCTGCAAAATTCAAGGCTTGTTTCATGGTTAGCTTCAGTTTTATTAAAGACATTCCATTTTCTGTTGTCAGCTTCCAAAACCATGATATAAACATAGTCATTTATTGTAAGTTCTGACATTTTAACATTCAGATCAACTTTTTCACCTTTGCCTGCTAATTTTTGAGACTTACAATCATTAGGGATACATATATATTTGTTTTGAGTTGGATTATATCCATAAAAAAGATACTCGGATTTCCATGATTCTAGCCATTCAACTTCTTCTACCACAAAATTTGTGAATGTAATTTCATATTTGCTTTGTTCATTGGCATTAGAGCCGATGCTCAGCAGCATCATATTGATTGTTAATGTAATTTTTAAAAAGTCTTTGATGTTCATTGAAAATTATGTTCCTATTTAAATTTGGTTTGAAATGGTCAAAATAAACAAATTATGTTTAACATTACTATTAATGTTGGTTTATAATAATCATTTTTTGTCATTTTGTCAAAACAATTTTATATAAGAATTTGCTAATGGATCAAGGTAATGCGTAAAATTATATTGGATACTGAAACAACTGGAATAGGCAAGGGGCATCGTATTATTGAAATTGGTTGTGTGGAGATGGTTAATCGACGCATGACTAATAGAAGTTATCATCAATATTTGCAGCCTGATCGTCAGATTGATGCTGGAGCTGCTCGTGTTCATGGTATTACTAATGCTATGTTAGAGGGTAATCCGCGTTTTGTTGATATTGTTGATGAGTTTATGGATTTTATTAGGGGTGCTGAGTTGGTTATTCATAATGCTCCTTTTGATGTTGGTTTTATTAATTATGAGTTGCAGTTGTTGAATCAGAATTGGCAGCCGTTAGATACTTATTGTACTATTTTAGATAGTTTGGTTTTGGCTAAAAAGCTTCATCCAAGTCAGAAAAATAATCTTGATGCTTTATGTAAGCGTTATTATATAGATAATTCTAATCGTGAGTTACATGGTGCTTTGCTTGATGCTGAAATACTTGCTGAGGTTTATTTGGCAATGACTGGTGGTCAGGTAAGTTTATTATCTTCAAGTAGTTCACAGCAAGTTGAGGGGGAAAATATTGTTAAGCTTATTTCTTCTAATCGAGCGAAGTTAAGGCTTGTAGTTCCTAGCCAAGAAGAATCAGAGTTACATCAACAGTTTTTGTCTAGGATTGATAAGGCTAGTAAGGGTAAATGTTTGTGGCAACAATAGTTTGATGTTAGTATAATAAGCCCCCTAACCCCCTAAAGGGGGAAATATCATGCTCCCTCTTTAGGGCCATTGCCATTAAGTTAAGGGCAACCACAAGGGATTGCCCCTACAATATATTTATTATCTCTCAGACCTGTCAGGTCTAAAACATCAATTTTTGCTTAATTCATAAAAAAATTAGTTTATTCCGTAAATTCGTTGTACTATTGATTTTTTTTATTGAGTACAACGAATTTACGGAATAAACGAATAATTTAATTTATCGCTATATTATAGTATAATATGATATTATATGTTTGTGTATTAATATCTGATGTTACACATAAAGGCTAAGCCCCCCAGTCCCCTAAAGGGGGAGCAGCGTTCATTGCAGCTACAGTCTAGCTCCCCCTTTAGGGGGCTGGGGGGCTTTTGTGCTTTATGCGTAACATCAGTTAATATATAATTCATTTGTCTGATTCAGACAACTTTTAATTAAAAAGGTGTAGCAAATGTTAAAATATTTTGTTAGTTTGTTGTTCTGCGGATTATCCTCTGTGGCGATGGCAGAGGTTGAAGTAGTTACCACGCCGTTGTTGTCATTTCCTCCGGCTGAGCGATTGGTGGGGCATACTAATTATGTTAATGCGGTAGCTTACTCCCCAGACGGCAGTAACATCGTGTCTGGCAGTTGGGATGATACGCTAAAAATATGGGATGCCAGTTCGGGCAAAAACATCACCAACATTTGAAGGCATACGACAAGTAAAAGCCGTATTAATTCCACCAAATAGCGGAAACTATAGCGGAGAAGAAACAGGATTAGGACGTTCAGAAATAAAACTAATTTATAATCAAGCCAAACAACGCTTTGAAAACACAGTACATTACAACGACTTCTCACTAGCCGGTAGCTGGCAAATAATCTACCAAGCCCAAGATACTCAAGGCACATGGTCAGAAACCAAACTAGCAGAAATACAAATAAGCACCCCGCCCCCACCAGTAAGTATAAAAATACACATACAACGTTCAAGCTACAACATAGGAGAAACACTAAGCTGCAACTTAGACATAAGCGCATCATCCAAAACCTCAAAATCCTACAGCATTTACGCAGCCTTAGTATATCCACCAACAGTAGGTTATTTTATAACAATAGATGAAAACAAAGGATTCAGCCTACCCAACGACATAATAGCCTATCGACCAAAACTAGAACTAAGCGGCACCAAAACCCTCTACCCATTAGAAATGCAAATACGACCATCAATGAAAACAGGAAACTACCAATGCTGCGGAGTAATAACAAACATAGATGTAGATGCAACAGATGCAAAAAATTGGCTAGCAATTGACTGCAAACCAATGGATATTAAATAATTAATTCCCCCTATCTATTCATAATAGCCTTAAATTCTTCCTTGTCCAAATCATTGATAAATTCAATATTTGGGCAATATTTTAATATTCTTTTAATGCCGCTTCCTAAGCCGCTGTATGGTAAAATATATTGTGCTAACGAGTGTAAAATAGGATTTCTTGCGATTGAAATACCATGCTTAATTTTTTCTATTGTTAATGAATTTGGCAATTTGCCCGGGCTGATAATTTCAACGCTATCTTTTAGAATTATTACTTTTATTGTCGCATTTATATAATAATCTCTATGAACTAGCGCATTCACTATCAATTCCAAATATCAGTATCATACCTGCTAATGTTAAACAATCTTCTTGCATTAAATTTAAATTTTCTAAAATTTGCGTAATATCTAAATTGCTAGTTTCAAAATCTTGCTTATATTTTCTTTCAAAAAAACTGAAAAAGAAATAAATATTAAAATTTTTGAAACTGCTTTGCCTAATAAGTTCCTCATCAGCAAAAAGGTTTCTTGAACTCGCACTCAAACTCTCACCTTGATTAATTTTTTGTATTAATTCTGTAGTTTCCATAAACTATATTGATTAAAGTTAGTATAATAAATAGTTTATCATAGGTAAAATTAATGTCAAAGAATAAAGTTATTTTAATAGATGGAACTAATTATTTATATCGTGCATTTTATGCTTTGGAGAGTATGCCTAATGGTGCGATTTATGGCATCACTAATATGTTAAAGAGTTTGCTGAAGGATTATCAGCCTAGTTATGCCGCTATTGTTTTTGATGCTAAAGGTTCTAATTTTCGTCATAGTTTGTTTTCTGAATATAAGGCTAATCGCGCTAAAATGCCTGATGATTTAAGAGAACAAATTCCTTATGTTCATGAAATTGTGCAGGCTTTAGGTTTTCCATTGTTAATGGAAGACGGAGTGGAGGCTGATGATGTTATTGGTAGTTTGGCTTTGCAAGCGCAAGCGGCTGGAATGCAAGCTTTAATTTTTACTGGTGATAAGGATTTTGCTCAATTAGTTAATTCTCAAATCACTATAGTTGATACTATGAAAAAAACTAATTTTGATGTGTCAGCAGTGATTGATAAGTTTGGAGTTGCGCCTGAGTTGATTGTTGATTATCTCAGTTTGGTTGGTGATAAGGTTGATAATATCCCCGGTGTTAATAAAGTCGGACCAAAAACCGCTGTGAAATGGTTAAATGCTTATGGTAGCTTAGATGGAGTAATTGAAAATGCTGCTAAAATTAAGGGTAAAGTGGGTGAATATTTACGTGAAGCTTTGCCGCAATTGCCGCTAAATCGTCAATTAGTTACTATTAAATCTGATCTTGTTTTGCCAAAGACTGTTGAAGATTTAACTTTAAATCCTGTAAATGTTGAAAAATTACGGCAATTATATACTGCATTGAATTTTAAACAATGGTTAAATCAATTGCCATCAGATGCTGGTGTAGATGTAGTAGATGTAGGGTGGGTAGAGCGAGAGCGAAACCCACCAACTCAGCAAAATGGTGGGTTTCGCTGTCGCTCTACCCACCCTACAATATCTACAATATTTGAATTTGATGATTATTTACAGCGTCTAAATCAAGCTAAGATTTTTGCTTTTAATCTCGAAATTAATATTATTGGAATTTCATTGGCTTTACAAGGAGAAGGGGCAGTTTATATTCCTTTAGCTCATGATTATTTAAATGTTCCACCGCAGTTATCGCGTCAACAGGTATTAGCGGCACTTAAACCGATATTAGAAGATCCTAATAAATTAAAAATTGGATATAATTTCAAAGATCAGGCTCATGTCTTGGCTAATTATGGTATTGAATTACAAGGTATAGCCTTTGATACCATGTTAGAATCTTATGTATTAGATAGCACTGCTAAAGAGGATGATTCTAGCGCATATGAAGAAATAGCTGGTAAAGGTAAAAAACAATTAACATTTAATCAAATTGAAATTGACACTGCTGCGGATTATGCGACTGAAAAGCTTAATAATATTTTGCAAATACATCAAGAGTTATGGACTAAATTAGATGGTAAAATACTTAAAATATATGAGGAAATAGAACAGCCGCTGATTTTGGTATTAAAACGCATGGAAGCTTATGGAGTCAAAATTGACGCTAAGCTACTTTATGATTACAGTGAAGAGTTAGCTAAGAGATTGCAAACTCTTGAAACCCAAGCTTATGCCTTAGCTGGCACTGAATTTAATCTGAATTCACCAAAACAGTTGCAGACGATTTTATTTGATAAATTAAATTTACCTGTTTTAAAAAAGACTCCTAAAAAGCAGCCTTCTACTGCGGTTGAAGTGTTGGAACAGTTGGCAATTGATTATCCATTACCAAAACTAATTTTAGAACATCGTAGTTTGAGCAAGTTGAAATCAACTTATACTGATAGCTTAGCTCAACAAATTAATCCAAAAACTCAGCGTATTCATACTTCTTATCAGCAAGCAGTTACAGCAACTGGGCGATTATCATCAATTCAACCGAATTTGCAAAACATACCAATTCGTACCGCGCAAGGGCGAAAAATTCGTCAAGCATTTATTGCACCGAATGGCTATAGCTTATTAGCGGCAGATTATTCTCAAATTGAATTGAGAATAATGGCACATCTTTCAGAAGATGAAAAATTATTAGCGGCATTTAGAAATAATGAAGATATTCATAAAGCGACAGCGGCTGAAGTGTTTGAGGTAGCAATTGAAGAAGTTAGTTTTGAACAACGCCGTAGTGCTAAAGCGGTAAATTTTGGATTGATATATGGAATGCAAGCCTTTGGTTTAGCAAAACAATTAGGAATTGATCGCCAACAAGCACAAACTTATATAGATACATATTTTGCGCGTTATCCCGGAGTCAAAAATTATATGGAACAAATTCGAGATATAGCCAAACAACAGGGCTATGTAGAAACCATATTTGGCAGACGCTTATATATACCAGATATAAAATCCAGCAACCATCAACGACGACAATATGCAGAACGTACCGCGATAAACGCCCCAATGCAAGGAAGTGCCGCAGACATTATAAAAATGGCAATGGTAAAAATGGACAAAGACATGAAAATGATAATGCAAGTTCATGACGAATTGGTATTTGAAGTGGCAAAAGATCGCGTTGAAGAAGCAAAAAGCAAGGTTATTGAAACTATGACTACAGTGGCGGAACTTAGGGTGCCTTTGCTGGTTGAAGTTGGGGTTGGAGATAATTGGGATGAGGCGCATTAATTAATTGTCTGAATCAGAATTTACATTGTAGGTTGGGCTGACGACAGGAAGCCCAACAATTCCATGCACGATTCAGTTGGGCTTCCTATCGTCAGCCCAACCTACATTTTACAATTTTTTTAAAAGCATCTTGGATAATTTTTTTATTGGGTGCGTAACATCAGTTAATAAATAATTGTCTGAATCAGGATTTACAGGATTTTAGAATTGACAGAATAAAACTAATCCTGTAAATTCTTTAATTTTGTAAATTATGATTCAGACAAATTAGTATATAAATTTTATTTATGATAGGTGATATACGATGATAAAACTTAAATGTATCTACAACCGCGCCCTCTCAGACTCTGAAATCCAACAACTTTACCAAACAAACAACCAATCAGTAGAACCATCCTCTAATGATTGCTGGGCAACATACGAAAACGGCAAACTTCATATCCCCTGTATAAAATTAAAAGGAGAACTTGGTGAGGAATTGCATTATGAAGTCGATATGCAATATAAACCATTATCTAAGCCAATGAGTTTTCAGCTGACTGGGGCAAAACCTAAATAATATTTTTAGCCTCTTGGTAACAACTGAGGGGCTAATTATAAATAAACGAATTTTATTATGTAAATTCTGATTCAGACAAATAAAGGAAAAAATGATAATCAAACATTTTAAAGTCACAAATTTAAATACGGGAAAAAATAATGCGGAGGCGGATTTATCTTATAAAGCAAATAAGCCTTTCTTATATAGTGATTGGGCCAATCTTTGCGGGTAAAGTTGATTTACCGGTTAATCGTTATCATATTCCATATTTCATGGATTAAATCGTTGGAAAAATTATGAGTAAATACAATTTATTTTTATTAACTATAGCTGTAGCTTTTATAGGCAATTGGATTTGGAATTATAATCCTCGTGTAGGAGAATTAAATGATTTGTTATCAGAAGATACTGAGTTAGCTAACTATTCTTATCAGTTTAAGATAATGGAATTAAAGGACGGAAATGCTGTTATGTCAAGTCCTAGAACAGCTCAAGTATCGGTTTTAAGATTCTTATCAATTGTAAAACCAGAATTAGCTAATAAGGATTCTGATAGCCCTGAAGTAATAGCGGCTCAAAAAGAATTAGCTAAGCTTCAATCTAAAGCGAAAAAATTAATTTTATCGCAAGCTGATGTCAATCATGTAACTTGGAAAATCGATAAATCTTGGTTTGCTAGTTATGGCGTTTATCTTGATTAATTTAGTGTAGGGTGTATGACGCTTATTTTAGTACCAAGCTTTTCTTGACTCTCAATTATCAATTCACCATGATGAGCTTCAACAATCATCTTAACAAGATATAAGCCTAAACCATAACCACCAGTTTCTCGTTGGCGTGAAGGATCTACACGATAAAAAGGTTCAGTCAAAGAAGGAATGTGTTTTTCAGGAATACCTTTGCCATGATCTTCTACCATCATACAATATTGTTTTTCTGTTTGATAAGTAGTAATACTGATATTATCAGTAGGCTGTTTACGATGTTTCAAAGCATTAGAAATAAGATTCTTAATCACAAATTGTAAACGAGTTTGATCTAATGATTGAACAGGAAGGTTATGATCAAGTTTTTGTATGATTGGCTCATTTGGGTAATGTTTTTTTATCGTATCATTAATCAATTGGTTAATATCAATATTACTTAGATTCAAAACTTGATGACGGTGATTAAAGCGTTCAGCTTCTAATAATTCACTAATCATCAACTCTATTTCATCCATATCCTGTTGCAAACCATCCTGAAATTCACAATCCTCCATCAATGATAAAGCCACCTTTGCACGAGTGATTGGTGAGCGTAATTCATGGCTAATCGCGAGCAAAAGCTGACTTTTTGCTTCCAGCATATTTTGAATATCATCAGCCATAGCATTGATTTCACTAGATAGTTTACCAAATTCATCATGGCGATTAATCGTGATACGATGGTCTAATTCACCAGAACCAATGCGAGTAATACTCTGTTGTATCTGTTTCAATGGGCTTATCATCCAGCGTATTAACAAATAAAGTAGCCCTAATACCAGAAGAATGCCTACTAATGTTTTGAATAATTGTTTCCATAGTGAAGGAAAATCGCGATCATGTTGTGTAATAAATATTACACTATAAAGTGGATTAGTTATGCGAATCACAAAATCTCCTCTATATCTACCACTTTCATAGCGTATTTTTTGATGATAACTTTCTACCAAATGGATTTTTGGTAATTCAGTAATTTTGCCATCAGATGCCCAGCTTAAATCAGAGCCTTTAATAATGATTTTTATCTTGAATGTATCACTTAAACGTTGTGCGATTTTCAGATTAGGAGGTGTACCTATTTCCGTATAGATGTAATGAAAATATTGATGCAAATGAGGACGTATGTTATTTTTAAAATGTTCTTTAAAGACATGTAGTGTTGAAAAATGCAGAACAAAAGCTATGGCTATAGCTGTCAACAGGAAGAGCAGAACAAGTTTTAGTGAGAAGTTCATATTAAAAAGCCCCCTAACCCCCTAAAGGGGGAACCTTGTTAATTGCAGCTCCCCCTTTAGGGGGTTGGGGGGCTTGGTGGGGGCTAGGAGGAATAAAACGATAACCTTTACCCCATACGGTTTGTATACATGTTAATGGTTTTAACTTATTACGAAGACGGCTAACTAGAATATCTATTGAGCGTGAAAAGAATTCAGCATCAATACCACTAAGCTCGTTCATGATTTCATCTCGATCAAAACTTTTTTCAGGATTTTCAAGAAATAACACAAGCAGTTCATATTCTTTATTTGTAAGTTTCAATTCAACTTGATTTAGAAATACTTGATGTTTGTGTTTATCCAGTATTAATTCGCTTGTTGCACTATTTTTATGAACTCGCTTTAAAATACTGTGAATACGAGCAACTAATTCACGAGGCTCAAATGGCTTAGATAAATAATCATCAGCACCAATTTCAAGACCAACAACACGATCCATTACTTCACCACGCGCTGTTAGCATTAAAATTGGAATATCACTCCATTTTCTAAGACTTCGACAAACATCAAAACCATCCATATCAGGCAACATTATATCGAGAATAAGCAATTCAATTTCATCATTATTTTTTAATTGCTCCATGCCTTGTATTGGATGTGTTTCACTGATAAGTTTTAGATCATAGCGGGAAAAATATTTACTTAGTAATGATGCCAACCGCTCATCGTCATCAATTAGTAGAATAGTGTGCATGAATGAACGGTATGGAAATTTTTAATTACCTAAAGGACCACCAAAAGGCATACCACGATATTTATTACCAAATCGTTCCATCATTCCTTTTAATTTAGCGCGTTGATCATCAGTCAAACTATCAGTAAAAGTTGCCATAGCTGTTATGACTTTGGGTGCTGATGTTTGAATTGCTGTAAAACGTTCATTCAATATAGCCAATGCTTTTTCCTGATCAAGTTTAGGTTCAGAAAGTAGCCCCATGATTTGTTCACGTGGATGATTTTCATGATGCGCTTTCTTTTCTGCCGCAATTGTAGTTTTCAGGTTTGCTAGGTTTTGTTTTTGTTCATCATTAAGATTGAGATAGTTGGCTAGATATTCACTTTTGTGACAATTAATACGACCACCATGATATGCTGTAGCATAAGTTGCTAAACCACCAACAATTCCAAGACTAACAACGGTTCCAATAATGATTTTTTTTACTTTATTCATCTGAATAACTCCGAAAATTGATATTGAGAGTTTGTATCTTACAGAAAATGCTTGTAACAAGCTTCTCAAACTTGTAACAAATTGTAACATAATAACTGAGTAACAATGCTAATACAATAATATATATTAATGCACCTAACCATGCCCCTACTAAACCGGGCGTTATCCAATTTGATAACAAGCTTACCGCTGGTAACATTATAACCATTGTCGATAAAAATAATAGTAAGGCTGGTTTTAGAGTATCTCCTGCTCCACTGAGTGTAGTGCGTAAAATTATGGCTATTGCATCAAATATTTGGTAAAAAGCCATTACTTTAAACATTAGTGTTGCTTGTTGTATTACCATTTCATCTTTAGTGAAATATCTGGCAATTGCTTCTCCTAGAAACCATAGCAATATACCTAAGCTTCCCATATAAAGGATGCCTAAATGTAAACTTTTTATAGTTGTTATTTTGGCGAGTTCTGGTTGTTTTGTTCCTAAAAATCTACCCATATAAGATGCTGATGCCATTCCAATCGCCAATCCGGGTAAATATAATAATTGTACAACTTGTAATCCAATATTATTAGCCGCTAATGCAATAGTTCCTAATTGTGCAACCATAATACTAAATATTGCCCATGCTATTAATTCAATACTATCACCTATTCCTTGGGGTAAGCCAATTCGTAAAATTTTCTTGAAAAGTTTTAGTTTTAAGGGATGAAATAATTTTAAATTAAAGGATTTTTGTGTTAAAAAAGAATAGCTAATAATAACAATTGCACCAATTATTTGTGCTAAGACTGTGGCATAGGCACTGCCTTCAACACCAAGTGCGGGCATTCCTAAATTTCCAAAAATTAAGCCATAATCTAATATTACATTTAACACTAAAACTAATATTGCAATAATCATAGGAACGATAGAATTGCCTATAGATTGATAAAAAATATAATACAAGACTAATAATAAAGAAAAAGCGGCATCCCAAACTCTAATGTGTAAATATAACCAAGCATAATTATTGACTTCAGTTTCTAACTGTGCCAAATTTGCAAATATTGACCATGTTTGGATATATAAATATAATAAAGGTACTCCAAATAGAACGATGATTTTATAATGCGCGAGAATAACGCCTATTTCTTGATATTTTTTCGCACCAAAAGCTTTTGCTATAAAAGCTACGCTGCTTTGCATAATACCTACAAAAAATATCCATGCTATCATATACATGGAAGCCGCTAAAGGTATAGCGGCAAGTTGTGCAGTTCCTAATTTTCCAATAAATATTGTGTCAATGACAGTGACTAATGCCATTGTCATTAAACCCAACATTAATGGAATAGCAAAGCTTAGAATTTCCTTATAACTGGGATTCTTATTTAGCACTAGCTAATTCAAACATTGGTGCCATCAAAGGATTATTTAATGTATCTGGTAAAAATTTGAAGTTGGCTTTATATTCGATTAGAAAAGTTAAAGTTGGATTAGCTTGGGCGATATGTACTATTGGTACAGCTAAAATACCTGTAGCTTTATTAAAAGTAGGATATTTATGATTACTAGGAAAAGTAAATAGATTTTGCAATGCCACCGTAGTTTGTATAACGCTACCTAAGACGCTAAATTGAAGTTCAGTATCATCTTGTTTACGCGACATTCCTACATCTAATACTAAAAATTTACCAGCTTCATCAGTTACTTCTATAAATGGAAGTTCTAATAGATGAGGTTCTGATGGATCAATTTTACTAAAATCTACATAAACAGATTCTGCTATAGCGGCAAAAAATACTAATGCAATTGCTTTATGCCCCACTTTAGTAGGATGTAAATCATCCCAATAGAAATATTCATCTGGATTTCTACATATTGTTTTGAAATCAAAGCAAGCTTCAGTCAGATTTTTAAAATTACCTAGTGGCGGTGTTACCACTTTGGGATTTTTTAGCATTTCAAATGCTGTTGGTATATCAACTTGAATTACATCCAATGCTGCTAATTGTTGAGCTAAGTTTCTATTAAAAGCGGTAATTATTGGAGTCAAAACGGCACTATTGCCGCTAGTTATAGCTCTAGGAGTTTTATCAACTGGAGGTAAATTTGGTACTAAAATATGTTTAGCACCATGTTGACGTAATTTGCTTACCAATGTCACGATGTTAGTAATAGACTTAGTTATATCAGGCACACCTTCACTAAAATCATTGGCACCTGCCCAAACTATATATAAGGCATTTTCATCAGCAGTTGGAGTATTATTCAGATAATTATCAAGTTGTTGCTGTAAACCGGGTAAATCAGAGCCATTTACATTAGTAGTTCCAGTAGTGGCACCAACCCAAGCAAAATTAGTATCTGGATTATATGTTAAATTTAAAGTTTCAGATAATTCTTCTATCCATAATTTGCCATTACTGACACGCCCTTCAAAATAAGGGGTTGGTGGTAAAGTAGTAGCTTCAAATAATCTTCCGGTATCAGATAAACTATCTCCAAATACATAAATTTGAGTATATGGAAAACTTAAGGCTTGTTTAGATAAGCATATTAATGCTAATATAAATATAAATTTTAGTTTCATAGTTATTGCTCTCTTGCAGCTTCAATTACATCCTTACCAATGTCATCTTCAAATTGTTTCCATACAGGTTGCATAGCTGTTCGCCATTGTGCTAATTCATCTGCTGTTAATTGTAGAACATTTGTTTTACCAGAATCAATTATTGTTTGACGATCTTTTTTCGCAAATTCTTGAGCTAATTGATTCACTTCCTTTCCAACTTCAACAAGAATTTTTTCTAATTCAATGCGTATATCATCAGGTAAACCGCGCCAAAATTTAGCATTAGTAACAACTAAATAGTCTAAAACTCCATGATTAGTTTCAGAAAAATATTTTTGTACTTCATAGAATTTTTTGGAACGAATATTTGACCAAGTATTTTCTTGACCATCTACAACGCCAGTTTGTAAAGCATTATATACTTCAGTATAGGCTAATTTTTGCGGGCTTGCACCAATGGCTTGAAATTGAGCTTGTATAACATCTGATTGTTGAATACGAAATTTTAAACCTTTAGCGTCAGATGGAAGATGTAATTCTGTATTAGCAGATAATTGCTTCATGCCATTATGCCAATAAGTTAAACCTAAATAACCATATTTATCCATTGAAGTTAATAAACTTTGTCCAACTTTTCCAGCTTGAAAACGATCAACTGCATGAATATCTTTAAAGATAAAAGGTAAATCGAAAACTTGTAATTTCTTAGTGTATTTTTTAAATTTAGCTAATGAAGGAGCGGCTAATTGTACATCGCCTAATAGCAATGCTTCCATGACTTTATTATCATCATATAATTGAGCATTAGGATAAATTTCGACAATTACTTTACCTTTTAAACGCTCCTCAACTAGCTGTTTAAAATGTTTGGCTCCGATACCTTTTGGAGTATTATCTGCAACAATGTGGGAAAATTTAATTTTGATGGGTTGATTATCATCTTGACAAGCTGATAAAAAAATTAGAAGGGCTAAACAACAATATGTTATAAATTTCATGCTTTTATCCTGTTTTAGACCTGACAGGTCTGTCAGGTCTTTTTTTCTAAAGTTGACGTTTTGCTATAGCATTTGCATGGGAGGCAAAGCCTTCATATTCGGCAAATTTTTGTGCTACGTCTTTGATTCCATCATATCCTTCTTTACTTACATAACCTATAGATGTACGTTTTAGGAAGTCAAAAACTGTTACACAAGAG
>JADGDS010000005.1:0-106274 GCA_016744775.1 Candidatus Marithrix sp. | reverse complement strand
CATCTTTGATAATTGGTCTTACTGTTTCATGAAGACTTTCAATATCAATTTCAGAACGTCTTAATAATTGAGCCACTTCAGATTGTGACATGTTATTTAAATTATAAATATTTACTTTCATTTTTCCATTTCTTCTAAACTAAGTTTACGTGCTTTTTCTGGTAACATTACCGGAATATCATTTTCAATACTTTAGTTACTGGGCATACTAAGATGTCAAATAATTTGTTATTCATTGAGGTATTTTACCATATTTTAGAAGTTCATCAATAAGCATTTAACCTAAATATGAATTAAAGTCTAGAGGGCTGCCGGTTGGACAATATTATGGAATATGATGGCAAATATGCTTTATAATGATATAGTTATAAGGCGCAAAACAGTCATAAAGACCGAGATAAGGGTGGCAAGCCATTGGGATGGTTAGTTTCAATCCAATTAAATTCTAAATTTTTCCAAATTCAAATTTGCTATCATCCGATAATGCTTATCATTACCTGTTAAAAGAGGCAATTGATAATGCAAAGCGGTTGCTGCAATCAACGCATCTGCAAGCATAAGAGAATGACTATGAAAATGTTGCTTTACTAAACTAGTGGCATGATCAGAAATGTCTTCAGTAATGGGAAAAATACTCGCCTTCCAAATAGTTAAAGTAGTTTCTAAAGATGATAACTCTACTTTATTCCGCATTCCCTGAATTAATTCCATATAAGTCACCGCCGAAAGTATAATGTTATTCATATTATCTAATACCTCGGCAGCCTTTTCATTGCCACGCATGTACCAAATAATCACATCTGTATCAACTAGTTTCAAAACGTTTGCTCCTTAAATGACGAACATAAGCCTCAACATCTTGTGCAATTTCATAGTCACGCCAAATACCAAATAATGGCGTATCAGTTGCTTGAGTTTTTTGCAATGGCTTAGACACAGTTTTTTCTGTTACAATTACTACTGAAAACCTCAAATTCGATGGCAACTGCATTGCCCATTCAGTCGGTAACTCATTGCTGGTTAAGTGTTTTAAAATTAAAGGAGACCTCATAAGAAAACCTTGATAAAGTTAATTTAAAGTTGACGTTTTGCTATAGCATTTGCATGGGAGGCAAAGCCTTCATATTCAGCAAATTTTTGTGCTACGTCTTTGATTCCATCATATCCTTCTTTACTTACATAACCTATAGATGTACGTTTTAGGAAGTCAAAAACTGTTACACAAGAGAATGTTTTGGCAAAGCCGCCGGTTGGTAAAATTGCATTTACTCCTAAAGCAAAATTACCTATAGTTATAGGGCTATATTGACCAAGTAAGATTTCTCCAGCATTTACAATTTTACTTAATATAGCCATAGGTGCTTCAACTAGTACTTCCAGATGTTCTGGCGCAAATTCGTTGACAAAGTCAATAGATGCTTCTAAGCTTTCTGTTAGAACTATGCCGCCATAATTTGATAATACAGTATTGCAGAAGTTTTGCCGTTCTTCTGGTAAATCGTTTATTAAATCTGGTAATAAGGCTTCTACTTTTGCCGCTAGTTCTTTGGAATGTGTTACTAGTAAGGCACAGGAATCTGGACCATGTTCTGCTTCTATTAATAAATCTAAAGCGGCTATTGCTGGATCAACTAGTTCATCGCATAAAATAATTGACTCGCTTGGTCCTGCTGGAGTTCCTACGTCTATATTACCATAAAGTAAACGTTTTGCTGCGGATACGTAGCTACTTCCCGGTCCTAGTGTTTTGTTTACTTTTGGTATAGTGTCGGTTCCATAAGCCATTGCCGCTATTGCTTGGGCACCTCCTACTTTATACACGTTTTTTATGCCACAGACTTCAGCAGAAAAAAGAGTAGCGTCATCAGCACCACCATCTGGTGTAGGTGGAGTACAGACAATAAGTTCAGGCACTTTGGCAATTACAGCCGGAATTCCTAACATTAACATTACTGATGGAAATGCTCCTTTACCACGTGGCACATATAGCCCGGCTGAGGTAATTGGAGTTATTTTTTCACCAGCCAAAATACCATTGTCTATTTGAGTAAACCACATTTCTTCTGGCATTTGCGCTTCGTGGTATTTTCTGATATTTTTGGCAGAAATTTCAATTACTTCTTTTATTGAAGGATCAAGAGTTTCTCTAGCTTTAGCAAATTCTTCCTCAGTAGCTTTGATTTGACTCGCTTTCATTGAAGCTTTATCAAATTTAGCATTATATTCGATGATTGCGGCATCACCTTTTTCTTTGACATCTTTGATAATTGGTCTTACTGTTTCATGAAGACTTTCAATATCAATTTCAGAACGTCTTAATAATTGAGCCACTTCAGATTGTGACATGTTATTTAGTTGATAAATATTTACTTGCATTTGTCTCCCTTTAAAATTTAACTAAATACTGTTATTTTAACATAGTTACAGCCTTAGATGATGATAAAAATTTTTTAGGAACTAGAATCATAACTAGTTATTTTAACTAAAATCAATAGTATATATATAGGAAATAATATTACTAATAATATTGGTAGTAGGATAACAGTGAAAGTATTGTTTCCAGTATTCTTGGCTAAGGTTTTACTGCTTGATAATACGAATTTTATAAGCCATTAGCAGACAGCTTGAAATTGTTGCTCATTATTTGAAATAGTTGCATGATGACTTCCTTTTTAAATTATTGCATAATGAGTTATATTAAGTACAAGGAATGACGTGGATAAATTAATTTAACCGCGTGATTTTCAATAAGTGCCTGTTGTAACTTGGATATTATTTTCAGAGAAAAATGGATAAAGATAATAAAAATAAAAGTAGTTCATGGAAATCATTTATATTTTGGACGCTGATAGTTATAGTGTTTTCAGTAACGCTAACTATACAAGCTATGTGGTTTTGGCAACGCGATGTGTTTTTACAAAATTCTCATATTCGCCCTTTGTTAGTTAAATTTTGTTATACCTTTTTATGTACTTTGCCGCCAACAAGGGATGTTAGTCGTTTTCAAATGAAAAATTATGTTTTTCATGTAATTTCTAATAATAGTTTACAATTGGAAGCTATTTTTATAAATAAAGCCAGTTTTCCACAAGCTTATCCTGATTTACAAATCACATTTATAGATATAAATGATAATAGCATAATAAAAAAACGTTTTACGCCGCTTGAATATTTACAGCCACCTCCTGATAAAACTCGACAAATGCGAGCTGGAGCTTCTGTACATGTCAAATTAGATTTTATGGATATGGAAAAAGTCATTGATGATAATAAAGTTGTAGAAGGTTATCGCTTTGAATTTTTATAATTGTTATAATAAATAACTCTAATAAATAACCTAGAAAATTAATCAAGAATGTCAAGAATTTTTAATTTCAGTGCAGGACCAGCTACTTTACCTCAAGCAGTATTAGAACAAGCTCAAGCCGAAATGCTTGATTGGAATGGCAGCGGCATGTCGGTGATGGAAATGAGTCATCGCAGTAAAGAATTTATGTCAATTGCTGAACAGGCTGAAGCTGATTTACGAGAAATATTAGCAATTCCTAGTAATTACAAGGTTTTATTTTTACAAGGTGGTGCTTCTAGTCAATTTGCTATGGTTCCCATGAATTTATTGGGTGATTCTAATCAGGCGGATTATTTTAAAACTGGTATTTGGTCCAAAAAGGCTATTGCAGAAGCAAAACGTTATTGTGATGTTAGTATCGTGACAGATTCTGAAGCCAATGGTTTTACTGATATATCTGATCAAAATACTTGGAATTTAAATTCCAATGCCGCTTATGTTCATTACACTCCTAATGAGACTATTAATGGTTTAGAATTTCAATCTATTCCTGATGTTGGTGATAAGCCATTAGTTGCAGATATGTCTTCAACTATTTTATCTCGCCCTTTGGATGTGTCTAAATTTGGAGTTATTTATGCTGGCGCACAGAAAAATATTGGACCAGCTGGCTTAACTATTGTGATTATTCGTGAGGATTTAGTTAATAATGTCAATACTCCTCCTACGATGTTTAGTTATAAAACCCATGTTGATGCTGATTCTATGTACCATACACCGCCAACATATGGATGGTATCTTGCTGGATTAGTCTTTAAATGGATTAAAGACTTAGGCGGCTTAACTGCAATGGCTAAACGTAATCAAGCTAAAGCAGAAAATTTATATGCAGCTATTAATAATTCTGATTTTTATAATAATCCAATTAATCCCGCTTATCGTTCTTGGATGAATGTGCCTTTCACCTTAGCTAATGCCGATTTAAATAAAGACTTTTTAGCTGAGGCTAAAACTCATGGTTTAGTTACTTTAGCTGGGCATCGCTCAATTGGTGGAATGCGAGCTAGTATTTATAACGCAATGCCCAAACAAGGTGTACAAGCATTAATTGATTTTATGAACGATTTTGAAACACGGAAGGGCTAATGTATAAAATACTGACTTTAAATAATATTTCAGTAAAAGGGCTGGAATTATTACCGCGTGAATCTTATGAAATTGCCTCAGAAATCCCAAATCCTGATGCAGCATTATTACGCTCATTTAAAATGCACGATTGGCAAATACCTGATAGTTTAAAAGCAGTTGGGCGTGCAGGCGCGGGTGTGAATAATATTCCAATTGATAAAATGAATGCTCGCGGTATTCCGGTTTTTAATGCACCGGGTGCAAATGCTAATGCCGTAAAAGAGTTAGTATTAGCCAGTATGTTGTTATCGGCTAGGAATCTAATTCCAGCATGGCAATATTCTGATCAGTTACAAGGAACTGATGCTGAAATTTCTAAACAAGTCGAAGCTGGTAAGAAACAATTTGTTGGTTTTGAATTAGAAAATCGTACTTTGGGCGTAATTGGCTTAGGTGCGATTGGAGTAAAAGTAGCAAATTCGGCTCAAGCTTTAGGAATGAAAGTAGTTGGTTATGATCCTCATATAACGGTTAAAAATGCGTGGCAACTGTCAGCACACGTAAAACAAGCTTTAAGTGTAGAAGACTTATTATCACAAGTAGATTTTGTATCTTTACATGTGCCCTTAATTGAAGCAACGCGCCATATTATTAATGCTGAACGTTTAAAAAATGCTCGTCAAGGATTAATAATTATTAACTTCTCTCGCGATGGCATTGCTGATGATGTGGCAATTTGTGAAGCATTAGAAACTGGGCGCGTCAATGGCTATTTATGTGATTTTCCAAGTAATGTGTTGAAAACTAATAAAAAGGCGATAACTTTTCCTCATCTTGGAGCTTCTACCAAAGAAGCAGAAGAAAATTGTGCGATGATGGTTGCTGATGAAATACGTAATTATTTAGAAGATGGAACTATACATAATTCAGTAAATTTTCCAGATTTAGAAATGCCACGTAATGGCGGGCATCGCTTATTAGTGATTAATTCTAATGTGCCGCATATGATTGAACATATTTCTAGTTCCATATCAAAGGCTAAGTTAAATATTATTGATATGCTAAATCGTTCACGCAATGATATTGCTTGTACCTTAGTTGATGTTGATAATTCAATACCACAAACAGTTGTGGATGAGATTAACTCTAAAGAAGGTGTCTTGATGGTTAGAACATTATAAAATGCTCTCTGTAATTATCATTACAAAAAATGCTGCCGCTCATATTGAGGCTTGCCTCAATTCGGTTGCATGGGCTGATGAAATTATTATTTTAGATTCTGGTAGCACTGATAGTACCTTGTCATTATGTCGCGCATTTACTGATAAAATTTTTATAAATGATGATTGGCTTGGATTTGGAAAACAAAAAAATCGGGCTTTAGCTAAGGCTAGTGGAGAATGGATATTATCCATTGATGCAGATGAATCTGTACCACCAGCTTTACAACAACAAATTAAAGATGCTATTGCTAATGCGACGACAGAAACAGCTTTTCGTATGCCGCGTCGTTCACGTTATTGTGGGCGTTGGATTAAGCATAGCGGCTGGTATCCAGATTATGTAATACGTTTATTTAGGCGTGATGCGGCTCGTTTTAGTGATGATATTGTTCATGAAAAAGTAGAAATATTAGAAGGTAAACTTGCCACATTAAACACTCCTTTATTGCATTATTCTTTTGATTCACTAGAAGAAGTTCTGGATAAAGTAAATCGCTATTCCTCAGCAAACGCCTTAAAAAATCCAACTAAAAAATCGAGCTTAAAAAAAGCCATATTTCATGGCTTATGGGCTTTTATAAGAACTTATTTTTTACGTCTGGGTTTTTTAGATGGTAGAGAAGGTTTTATGTTAGCGGTTTCAAATGCTGAAGGTACCTATTATCGTTATCTGAAATTGATGTATTTACAGCAATAAAATGAGTACAACTAATTACGTGGATAAACGAATTATAGGAATTAAGTCTTATTAGTTTATCCACGTAATTCGCTGTACTTATATATGTGAACAAGTACATCCTTGCTTATATGCAATCCCTGTAATTATATTATAAATAAAACCAAAGCAACAAAATGAACAGCATAATAATAACAACATATAATCGCCCAGATGCTTTAGCATTAGTATTAAATGCCTTAGCGGCACAATCATCTAAAGATTTCGAGGTTATTATTGCTGATGATGGTTCCAGTCAACCTACCTTTGACTTAATTCAACAATTAAAACTACCTTATCCTATACAACATATCTGGCAAGAAGATCAAGGTTTTCGTGCTGCTATGGCAAGAAATCGCGCCGCTGCCGCTGCAAAAGGTGATTATTTTATTTTTTTAGATGGTGATTGTATTCCTACACCTGATTTTATTTTTAGACATCAACAATTAGCTGAAAAAAATTGCTTTGTGGCGGGTAATCGTATTTTATTAAGTCAGAAATTCACTGATAAAATATTGCCTAATACCCCAATTTGGGAATGGAATATTAAACAATATTTAGCCGCTTATTTACGTCGCGATATGAATCGTATTTTGCCTTTATTGCGTTTACCTGATCATAAATGGAGAAAATATAAAGATAAAAAATGGCAAGGTGCAAAGACTTGTAACTTGGCGGTTTGGCGAGATGATTTTTTTCAGCTAAAGGGCTTTGATGAAGGTTTTCAAGGTTGGGGACATGAAGATGCTGAATTTGTTGTACGTTTATTACAACAGAGGGTGATTCGCAAAGAAGGGCGTTTTGCAATACCAGTATTCCATTTATGGCATCCTGAACAAGATCGAAGGCAAGAAATGGTGAATCGTCAACGATTACAACAAGGTTTGAGCAATTTGTAAAAAAAATTAAAAAAAATTAAAAAAATGCTTGACAAATTCCAAGCAAGGCTTTAGAATGTGCGTCTATCTCGTAGAGGGGCTATAGCTCAGCTGGGAGAGCGCTTGCATGGCATGCAAGAGGTCGGCGGTTCGATCCCGCCTAGCTCCAAATTGTATGTCCCCATCGTCTAGAGGCCTAGGACATCGCCCTTTCACGGCGGCAACAGGGGTTCGAATCCCCTTGGGGACGCCACATTTCCCAAATTCCCAAATTCTCTTTCCTCTTGAAAATTCTACAAAACTATTCCCTACTCCCTCATAATACTTTTCATATTGATGCAAATACTCGCTTTTATGTTGAAATTCAAAATCATAGCGATATTTTAGCCTTAAAATCTGATCCTCGTCTCACTTCTCTGCAATATCATATCATTGGTGATGGTAGCAATTTATTGTTTACTGAAGATATTGATGGTATTGTTATTCGTTGTAATTATAATGCAATCAATATTGTTAATGAAGATGATGAGAATGTTTATTTATCAGTAGGTGCTGGTGTTGAATGGCATGATCTTGTTACTTATACTGTCGAAAATAAATTCTGGGGCTTAGAAAACCTTGCCCTTATTCCAAGTACGGTTGGAGCCGCACCGGTACAAAATATTGGTGCTTATGGTGCAGAGGCAAAAGATGTTATTACTGATGTTTACGCATTTAATCTAAATGATGGACAATCTCAGGTATTTAGTAACACTGATTGTAAGTTTGGATATCGTACTAGTATTTTTAAACAACAATATTTAAATCAAATGCTAGTACATAAAGTAGGTTTTAAATTAAAGAAATTTGATGCTGGAACCGCTAATTTATCTTATCACCATCTTAAAGATGCTTTAGATAACAAAAAATTAACACCCTTAGAAGTTTATAACACAGTTATTAAAATTAGACAAAGCAAGTTACCTGATCCTAATAAATATGGTAATGCTGGCAGCTTTTTTAAGAATCCTGTTATTGATATAAATCATTTTAATAGCTTATCTGAACAATATACTGATATTCCTCATTACAAAATCTCAAACAAACATTACAAAATACCAGCGGCTTGGTTAATTGAACAGACTGGTTGGAAAGGCAAACAAGTTGGTAGAGCGGCTATTTCAGAAAATCATGCTTTAGTAATAATCAATTTAGGAAATGCTACTGGAGCTGAAGTGAAAAATTTAGCTTTTCAAGTTCAAAATGATGTAGATCAAAAATTTGGTATTCATTTAGAACCAGAAGTGCAGATGATTTGTAACTAGCTTATGAAAATAAAAATAAAATTCTTTGCCAGCCTACGTACACAAATCGGGCAAAGTGAAATAGAAATGGAGCTAAATAATCCATTAACAGCAGCAGAAATCTGGGCACAAGTATCTAATAAAACCCCATTACCAGCCAATCTACTAATTGCAATCAATCAAGAATACGCAAATAAAGATGCGATTGTAAAAGCAGGTGATGAAGTCGCTTTTTTCCCTCCTGTGACTGGTGGCTAATATGAAAGTTGAAGTTATTGATAAGCCTTTTAATCCTTGGGTGTATTTACAAGATTATGAATCTACTGCCTTAAAACATGGAAAATATGGTGCCCTTGCTAACTTTGTTGGTACTATGCGCGATTATAACCAAGGTGATACGGTGCAGAAAATGTACTTAGAACATTATCCCGGCATGACTGAAAAGTACTTACAAAAAATTAGTGAAACTGCAATGCAGCGTTGGGATATTCTCGATACTTTAATTATTCATCGAGTCGGTGAAATACAAATATGCGATACTAT
Organism: Candidatus Marithrix sp.; assembly: GCA_016744775.1. GTDB lineage: Bacteria > Pseudomonadota > Gammaproteobacteria > Beggiatoales > Beggiatoaceae > Marithrix. The sequence goes on along the minus strand of JADGDS010000005.1, from coordinate 97,215 downwards.
CGTATTAGTTGCCGCTTGGGCTGGGCATCGCGCCCCAGCTTTTGAAGCTTGTCGATTTTTAATTGAAGAATTAAAACACAATGCACCATTTTGGAAACAAGAAACTCTGAACGATAAAATGCGATGGGTTGAGTTTTAAACAGTTGTCATATATCCATCATAATTTATATGTAAATTTATGGCGTGTAATATGCTTTATTTACATATAAAATTAAAAGGAAAACAAAAAATGGCAATTGTTATTGGTGCAGATCATTTAGGCAATATAGAAAACTTACTTGAAGAACGTGGATTACCGATTGTAAAACATATAACAGGGCGTTCACCTAAAGCTCAAGCAGGAAGTATGACAAGCATGTCTCATGCTAAAATCATGATTTTATTCACAGATTTTGTTGGTCATAATGTAATGCGTAATTTTAGAAAACAGGCTAAGAAGCAAAATATACCTTTTATTGCCTGTAAACGCACCATCACTGATGTAGCTCGTAATTTAGAACGCTATGGTTTTATGTAAAAAATGTGACATAATATAAAGTCGTATAATTTTTTAACATATTATTACAGTGACTTTTTATAAAATTTATATTTATTTATTTAATCTATTAATCTTATTCTTTTTTAGTTTTAATGTTCTAGCAGCAAGTAATACTAATCAGTTTGCTATCTGTAAACCGTTGACAGAACTTGCTCCTCATCCTCCTAATTTATCTCCAATTACAGGGGATACTATTCAAGTATTTGCAAATGATGCAATATATCAAGAAAAACTAGGCATTTCCACCTTCAGTGGCAATGTCTTAGTACAACGTGAAGATCAAATCTTAAATACCAATACAGTTATTTATAATATAAATAATGAAATTGTTGACGCCAAAAGTAATTTCACTTTTTGGAATAAGGATTTTATTATTAAAGGTAGTCAAGCACAATTACGTCCAAATGATCAAGCTGAAATGGATTTAGCTACTTATTGGTTATTAAGTCGACGTGCACGTGGTTATGCCAAAAAATTAACTCAAGTATCTAAAGATATAGTTCGCTTAGAAAGAGCTACTTATACCACTTGTGATCCTAAAAATGAAATGTGGCGTATGGAAGGGCGTAAAATAATATTAGACAAAAATAAAGATATAGGTATTGCTCGTGATGTTAAATTACGTTTTGCAGGCATCCCAATATTTTATACTCCTTATATTTCTTTTCCTCTTAATGATAAACGTAAATCAGGTTTTTTATTTCCTCAAATTGGTAATTCAGATGAAACTGGTACTGAAATTAATATTCCATATTATATAAATTTAGCTCCTAATTATGATTTAACTATAACTCCTAGAATTATGTCACGACGAGGTATATTATTAAATAATGAATTACGTTATGTAACTGAAAAAAATGAAGGCAAGTTAGAAATAGAATATCTGCCTTATGATCTATCTTTACAAAGAGAACGGGGTTCTATATCTTTTTTACATAATGGTGCAATTACTGATCGTTTTTCTACCAATATTTTTATTAACCATGTTTCTGATCAACGTTATTTTGAAGAATTAGGTAGTAATATAACAATTGCTAGTATTAGCCATTTAGAACAACGCGCTGATTTATATTATTCTGGTAATGGTTGGATGGGTTTAGGAAGAGTACAAAAGTTTCAAGTCTTAGATCCAAATCCTGCCGCTCGCCCTTATCAACGTTTACCACAATTGATGCTTCAAACTATGTTGCCAGAATTTAATAAACGACTAAATATAGGAATGAAAGCCGAATTAGTAAGATTTGATCGTGATACTGAAGTAATAAAAGGAGCTATTGGTAATCGTATGGATTTTAAATCAATCTTCAGTTATCCTTGGCGTACACCGGGTGCCTTTGCAATACCAACTTTAGCTTGGCGTTATACACATTATGATTTAGATCATACTGAACCCAATGATGAAGCGGCTACTTATAATCGCATGTTATTTAGTGTCACTGCTGATAGTGGTTTATTTTTAGAACGTCCATTAAATATATTTGGTAAAAATTTGATACAAACTTTAGAACCACGAGTATTTTATCGTTATGCGCCCTATCGCGATCAATCTGAAATTCCGATTTTTGATACTGCACCATTTGAATTATCCTATTTACAATTATTTCGTGAAGAAAATTTAAGTGGACCAGATAGAATTGAAGATGGGCATCGAATAAGTGTAGGTGTAAGTTCACGCTTATTAAGTAGTGAAACTGGTTTAGAACATTTAAGATTTAGTATTGGACAATATCGTTATTTAAATGAAAGACGTGTTAGTCTGCCTAATCAGGCATTACCATTAGAAGATACCTCTAGCATTGTAATGGAATTAGCCTCAGAATTTGCTAAAGATTGGCGTGTATCATCAACTTTTCGTTGGAATCCTAATACTCAGGACACAGAATACAGTGTCTGGAGATTACAGTATAATCCTGATAATGAACATATTTTTAATTTGTCTTATCGCTTCCGTGATCGTGTTTTAGATCAAACTGATACTTCTTTCATATGGTCGTTAGGATCACGTTGGAATATCTTAGGGCGTGTCAATTATTCATTACCAGAAGAAAGAACTTTAGAATCTTTTGCAGGTATAGAATATCGTAGTTGTTGCTGGGCAGTACGTGCTATTACAAGACGTTATTTAAATAACATTAATGGTTTTGGTTATTACAATGGATTTTTTCTTCAATTACAATTAACCGGTTTAGGTAAAATTGGTAAAAAAAGTGATATTTTCTTACAAGAAAGTATTCCGGGTTATTATGATAATTTTTAAAAATATGAAATACATAAAAAATAGTTTTTATTTAGTCATCCTCAATTTATTACTGACACCTGTAGCTATCGCTGAGATAGAAATACTTGATTATATTGTTGCGGTGGTGAATGACGATGTCATTGTAAACAGTACTTTACAAATACGAGTAAATCAGTTTGAACAAAAATTGCGCCAAAAATCAAAGGGCAAAAAAATGCCACCGCGCCGTTATTTAGAAAAACAAATTTTAGATCGTATGATTTTAGATATTTTACAAATACAAGTGGCAAAAAACACTGGTATAAAAATAGATAATAACCTATTAAATGCTCAATTACGTCAAGTTGCCGCTCAACAAGGTTTAAAGTTACATAGCTTTCGTCAAAAACTAGAACAAGAAGGTTATGATTATCTTGGAATACGAGAACAATTACGTCAAGAAATGATTATTAAACGTTTGCAACAACGGCAAATTGTTAGCAAAATCAAAATTAAACCGCGCGAAATTGATAATTTTTTAGCTAATCAAATTCAGCAAGGTAATATCAGCACTGAATATCATATTCAACATATTTTAATTGCATTACCAGAAGCACCTTCTGCTGAAGAGATTGAAAATAAAAAACAAAAAGCTGAAAGCATTGTTAAAAAATTGAAAAACGGTGCCGATTTTGAAGCCACAGCGGTAGCAGTTTCAGATAGCCGTCAAGCTCTTGAAGGTGGTGATTTAGGTTGGTTGAAACCCGGTGAATTACCAACTTTATTTAATAAAGTAATTAATAATATGGCTATTGGAGATATTAATGGACCATTGGTGAATAGTAGTGGTTTTCATATCATTAAATTGCTTAATAAACGTAATAGTGCCCAAAGTGTCATTACTCAGACTAAAGCACGCCATATTTTAATTAAAACTAATGCACTGATTTCAGACAAACAAGCTAAAGCCCGTTTAAATAGATTGAAATATCGTATTAAACAAGGTGAAGATTTTGCAAAATTAGCCCGTACCCATTCTAAAGATACCACTACCAGTATAAATGGTGGTGCATTAAGTTGGATAAGCCCGGGTGATTTAGTGGCTGAATTTGAACAAATAATGAATGGTTTATCTAAAAACCAAATTAGTCAAGCATTTAAATCACGTTATGGCTGGCATATTGTACAAGTATTAGATCGTAGAAAACATGATAATACAGAACAAGCTTTACGAACCCGTGCCGCTAAGCAAATTCGTCAACGCAAAATTAATGAGGAATTACAAAATTGGTTGTTACAATTACGTGATCAATCTTATGTTGAATATCATTTAGATTCTTAAAGCCCCCTAACCCCCTAAAGGGGGAATTTTTTTAATCTTTATTTTCAATCACTTCTGGTTCTGGCTTTGGTTCTGGTTTTGGTTCTAATTCAGCAGTTTTTTCTTTAATAAATTTTTCCCAATATTCATTGGCATAGGAATTTAATCTTTGTTCCCAATCTTTAAATTCTTCTTGTATATAACGCTGAACCTCATTTCTGACTGCCACTTTTAATTCTTTACTTTTATAAAATTTGGCAAAACCGGCTTCTACAATTTGTGGAACATGCTTATTAAAATATTCACCTACAATATTATTAATAATTTCACCGCCTTTACCCTCTATATCTTTTATAATATCAAGCCGAATTTGTTTTAACTCAGATTTAATTAAAGACTTAATCTCATTTTTTGACATCTGATTATATGAATTAACAGTTGCCATTTCAGAATCGTCTTTAGTAATTTTAATTTTAGGAAGATATTTTAAAATTAAAATAGCAATAATCACAATAACAAAAATGCCAAACAATATAGCAAGAAATATCCATAACCAATCCAGAATATTACTATCTTGTTCCACAACATCATTCTCGCTAGTAGAAATATCAAATGTATAATTGAACCAAATTTTAAAATCTTGAAAAAACAACTGATGTTGAGCGTCTGCTTTCCCAAGATAGCGTGCCAAACTAAAAGAATCAGTTTCACTTACCCATCTATTTAAAACTTGAATCTCATTATTGACAACAACACTTGGATTAATAAAACGCGATACAATTTGTATTTGTTTTGCTTGATTGGAAGCATCTTTTTTTAAATAATGCAATCTATAAATACGATAATTAACACCATCAGCCAGCCAAGATTCTTCAAACTCCTTTTTCCTAATTAAAAACCGCATAAAATTAGGCTCAGGATCACCTTTTAAGCTTTTATTCATTTGATTAATTAAAGCTTGTACTTGTTTTCGCCCTGTTTTATTCCAACTATTTTTTGAATCATTTGGCAACCAAAGACTAAAATTCATAGGCTGATTATCATCAATATCATTAATTTCATCTAAATTATGAATAGTTTTAAGCTTAACTCCACCCTTAACATTGTCAGTTATGAATTCAAATTCACCTCGTAAAGCAAACCATTGCTCATCTTCCTGCGTATATACCAATTGAAAACGATAAGATCCTACTTCTAATTTATTTGCAGTTTCTGATAAAAATTGCCAACTATCTCCTTTAGGTTTATACATAGCAAAAGCGTAATATGTAACATCCGCTTTGCCATAACAGACATTTGTTACTATTATAAATAATATAAGTATATTTAATACTTTAAACATTATATATTCTCCAACAAAAAAATAATTATATTATAGTGAAATATGACAATGACTAACAAGTTAAAATGGCATTGCCGACGCGGCATGAAAGAATTAGACGTATTATTAACGCAATATCTTGAACAAAATTACGACAAAGCATCAAAAATAGAACAGCAAGCGTTTGAGAATTTATTAAAATTATCAGATAATGAGTTATATGCTTTGCTAATCTTAAAAAAAATAGATACAATATCTATAGTTAATTTAAAATTGGAAATAAAATGACTGAAGAAAAAATCTTATATGATTCTGTACCATCCATGATACTCAATCGCCCATTTTCATATCTTGCATGTGTAATCGCTATGATTATAGGTATTTATAGTTTTATAACATGGTTTAATCAAGGAAATACTTTTTATATTATAGTTGGAATGATAACTGGAATAATTGGATTAACTATTTTTTTCAGTTGGTGGTTAAAAGTGATTAACACTAGATTAACAATTACTAAAAAAAGAGTTACCTTAAGAGAAGGCATTCTTTCTAAAAATATACATGAAGTATTTGTATCTGATATTAGAAGTGTACAAATTCAGCAAACTTTACTGCAAAGAATTTTAGGAACAGGCACAGTAGAAGTATCAGGTGCTGCTACTGTTGAAGCCGACATTAAGATTCATGGAATACCTAATGCCTATGAAGTGAAAAAGTGCATAGACGAACATCGTAGTAAAGATCTTTAATATTTAACCTAAATAAACCTGACAGGTTTTAAAAACCTGTCAGGTTTTTTTCTAGCTTTGTGTTTGATTATAAATCAAACACTCATTAAGCATAGAATGATTTAAAGCAAATAATTCTGCTTCATAATTATCAATATTTAATTGTTTATTAAACCCCTCTTCAAAACACTTTAAGACACGATTAACTAAATATTTTTCATTCGCATTCGATAATACCTCTAAAGCATTTCCTTGATTGGCGCGATTAGACGATAATAAGCCTCGACTTACTCTCTGAAAAAACTCCATATTTTCCCTAGCCGCAAATGTAATGATAGTTAATACATGTAATAAATGCTCTTCAGCAATTTCATGCAAGATTTTTTTTATCAAATCATGTGTTTTATTACCATATGTCAATAAATCATGTTGCCGTAATAAAGCATGGATGAATAAAAAATTCTTTAATGCCTCATCAGCATCTTGTTGCAAACAAGAACGTTGTTTCTCATTAAGAAATAAAAAAATAAGAGATAAAATCTCAAATCTTTGTTGCGCTGATATTTTTTCTGTAAATAATTTATCTATTAAACTTTTTTTAGAGAAATTTAATTTATGTTTTAATAACTTTTTACTTTCATTAACCAAACTCCTATCCCTTGCAGCCAATAAATTAATAATAGCTGACCAATCTGGTAAAGCCTCACAGGAGCTTAAAGCCTTTAAAGCCACAAGCTTTGTCGTTTTTTCAGAATCATCTAATGCTCTCAATAAACGAAATTTATGAAATTCAAGTTGACCATTTTGCATACGAATTAATGCTTTTAATGCCGCTAAATTAACTTCAGACTTTGGATGATTAAGAAATGGTAATATTGCATGACTATAACGCGGCTTGCGCAATTCACCCAAAGCATATAAATATAGTGTAATCTCAGGAAACTTAGCCTTTTTTAGACGCTTAATAATTTGTGTTTCTAATAATTTTTGATCTACAAATTTAGGATGATGATATAAACATAAACACGCTTCAACAAATACCGCCGGTTCAGGATGTGTTAAAAAATTAGCAATTGTATGATTAAAATTGACGTTTTTAAACTTGGCTAAATTTTTTAAAATTAATGGAATTACTTTAACGTCTTGTTCCGTTTGTAATGCTTCAATTAAATAATTAATATTAGAATTAGAAGCTGGTAATACCGTTAAAGCATCAATACAATGTTGTTTTATTTCAAAATGCCGCGTTTTTAATAGTAAATTACCCACCTGATTTACGAATTGACTGAGTTTTAACACCCTAACCATTTCTAATGCTGCTACGATATGAGAAGATACAGAACTTTTTAATTCAGTTTGGATTGCAGATTTAAAATTCTTATTTAATCGAATAAGCTCAGAACGATTACTAAATAATTGCCTATTTAATAGATTAAACATACCTTTATCATAAGCTCGCCATTGTGGAATCGCGATCATAATAGCCAATATAGAAAGTATTAAAGCAGTTAAAGGTAATATATAACTTTCAAAACCAGTTATTAAAATTAAAAAACTGCTAGCAATAAAAGTTGATAATGGAAACATTAAACCATTTAAAAACGCCTTATTACTCCCCCAAAGATGAGAAGGAATAGCGTTAAACAACAAATTACTAGCTGGGCTACGTAAAGCCCAACGCATTTCCTGATTAATAAATTGCGTTATTATTCCTAAACTTAACATCATTACCAAACTACCTTGCATAAGCCCAATAGTATCCAAATAAAAATAGACAAATAAGCTTAAAGCTATGATAGCTGACAATATCGGATAAATGATATTGCTAACACCTACACCAAACATCATAATAATACGCGAGCTGAAAAATAACTGTAGCAATAACCACACCATACTTGCAAAAATATCATAAGTTGCAAAAAAAGTTGCGCGTTGCGTAGTATCTGGAAAAACTTCTATATAAATTGCGGTTTGATAATGATATTCTAAAAGCTTACTAACAATTACAAACAAGAATAAACTCAAAGACATATAAATCATAAGTCGCGAATTAATAATGTATTTAAACGCTATTATGAATTCATTGATAGGGCTTTGATTACGTTTTAATACCTTGTGGCTTGTACGTACAGGATTTAAAGAATTTTTTATAAAATATAATATGCTAAATGATATAAGAGAAGTTACAGCTAAAGTTATGACTAATGTATCTGCTTTAAATTGAAAAATATTTAATAAAATTATTAAACTTAACCCGCCTAACATATTGCCAATAGGAATACCAGCATTAATTAGAGATATTACACGTTTAGCTTGTATTGCTGTGAAGTATGACGCTGTTACACTACCTATATGTATAAGAATGATCGTATAAAAAAAGAAATAACCAACGAAAAAAAAACCATATACCCAACTGTGTAAACTATTGAAAAAAAACAATAACTGCACAAAAATTGCGAATAAACTAGTTAATAATAAAAAAAAGCCAAGAATTTTTAAGCCGCTAAATTTTTGAGTTGATTTAGCATAAGCAATAGAAGTAAGCATAATGCTTAAATCTATAAGAATAAACATATGAGGTAATACATCACCGCCTAATTTTTCCATTAATAAAGTCATAGCGATACTACGGGCAATGCTAGAACCGAAAGAAAAAAATAGTAAAACTAAAAAAAAATAGAGTATTGCCTTTTGTTCATTACGCATAATTATTATTTATGATGATTTGGAAAGCATATTACGCATACGACTAATTAACACCTTAATAAAACCAAATGCAATCTCTGGAAATTCATGTGCTAATTGTTCAATATCGTTATGCTCAATAACTAAAAAAGTACATTTTCCATGACAACATGCAGTTGCTGTGCGCGTTTCAGCATCAAATAAGGATAATTCTCCAAGAAAATCATTCTTATTTAAAATAGCGACTGGCTGATCTAAACCTTGCTTTATAATTTTCACTTCGCCAGAAACAACAATAAACAAACTATCACCAATATCACCTTCATTAAATAATATATGCCCATCTTCATAAGCTTCCTCACTGGCAATAGTCGAAATTTTATGAATATCCTCAATTTTCAGAGCAGAAAATAAAGGCACTTGGTTAAGCACAATAATTTTTTCTAACGGAATCATATCAAATTTTAGACATTAAAAAAGCCCCAAGCTATTTGTGCCAAGGGGCTTTAATTGAAAAATTCTGAATCATTTTAAATGGAGGGGGTAAAAAAAGAATAGACGAAGTTGCACAGTTTTACATCAAACTGGCAACTTCTTTATGGTTCTCATAATGAGAGTGAGGAAATAACCACGAGGTACATTCTACAAAATATTTCTTATTTAGTCAAATCTTTTTTTTGGAATGAATTTTGACTCTAGGTAAAATTATTAAATTTATAATATGAATTATGACTATAATATCTAAATCATTCACAATTATTTAGGAAAATTAAATGAAATTTATAATATATACATTAGCTATTTTTATGATTTTAGGCTGTGATACACAAGAAGTTAAATACAATAAATTTTCTGTTGATTATTCAGAAAAAATCTTTATTCCTAGTGATATAGATTTCATTATTTTATCTCCTTATGCCAAGGTACGTGGCAATAGAGATAAAGCTTATGCTTATATTTCACTAACTGAACTTAGTAAAAGTTCCATTAATTTCAAAGATTTTCCTAAAGATGTATTTATGCAATATAACAAAACATGGTCATCTTTTTTAGTCGATATTAGCCATCCAGCTTGGCTAAAACTGATAAATAAAGAAATTGCATGGATCAAAAAGCAAGGTTTTAACAAAGTTTTTATTGACACAGTTGATGGTATTGAAACACTATGTCAGCTAAATAATGACAATTGTGCATTATATAAACAAAAAGCTAAACAAATATTACAACATATTAAAGCTGAATTACCCCAAGGTATGATTATTAACAGAGGTTTTACACTCTATCCTGATATCAAAGAAATAGTCGATGGCGTATTAATCGAATCCTACTTTTTTGGTAAACAAGGCAATAAATTTGTTAGAAGAAACCAATCAGATATGGATTGGTTAAATGCTTGGGTGCAACGCTTCAACAATGATAATAAAATGATACTCGCAATCGACTATGCTGAAAACTTATCCATTACAGAACGTAAAGAATTACAAAACATCGCCAACCAAACAGGAATTTTGTGGAAATTAACAAATGAAGCACTCTACTGGTAAATACCGTTCATATCGTGTAAATACGATATTAGTTGTAGCAAGCCTATTTATTATAGGTGGGCTACTATATTTATTGAAACCCCAAGAATATCATATTGCTATTGCTAATTATCAAAAACTACTGGCTAAACCTACAATTAGTCAAGATAAAAAAGCTATGATATTAAAGCGTATGGGGCAACTTCATTATAACAATAGCAATTGGCAGGGAGTAACTACTACTGCTAAAACGCTTAGTGATATGGGTGTGAAGGATCAACCATTATTAGAAAAAGCCTTTCCTCATATTAAAGCAGAATGGGAAAAAAATAAAAAAGATAAAGAAAATCAAGATACTGTAATTTTTGTTGCCAAACAATTAGGTGAAAAAAAATATGTAAACGACTTTTTAGTTTGGAATCAGCGTTTATCAGAAGCACTTGCAATCTATGAAAAAGATTGGCAAAAACAACAAACATTACCAGCGGCTGACTTAGAAAAAGCCTTACAAATTACCTCATGGAGCAAAAAGCCAAAATTAAAAATTCGCTGGTTAGAACGTTACTTAATTGCACCGCCTCATGACACTAGTGCGGAAAAACTAACACAATACAAAACTGATTTAATTTATTTATATGTTGATCAGCAAGACTATCAAAACGCGCTGAAACATCTAAAATCCCCTGAAACTGAAAAAGATTATAAATATTTAGCCTTAATTTATCGTAAAAATAATAATTATAAAAAAGTAGCAGCTATTTATTGGGAAGCCTATGAGAAATTTCATAAGATTAAATTAATAGAACAAGCCTACTTAATTTTATCTTCACAAGCCGACATGGAAAATGAAGTCATTAAATTACTATCTCTATTAGCTGACTATAAAAAAGATTATGCTTTTAGATTAGCAGAAATTTATATGGAACAAAAACAATATCTAGCTGCATTGATTACCTATCAACGAATTTGGGAAAAATGGCAACATGTTTCAGCCTTAAAAGCCGCTTATGGTATTGCTTACAAATTAGATGATTTCAGTAAAATGGATAGTTTATTAAGACAAATTTACAAACATACAAATAACATCCAGCACCTTAAAAACCTAGCATCAATTTATATTGCAAAAGCACCAGAAAAAATGGTGAAATTATTAGAAGAATTTCCGATTTTACAATCACAACCGGAATATATGACTTATGTTGCCTACTATTATTTAAATAATGGTAACTATAAAAAAGCCGAAGACAATTTTATTAAATTATCGCTAATTGATCCTACAAATAAAAAATATCAACAAGCATTAGCAACTATTTATGTCGAAAAAGCAGAATATCAAAAAGCTTTGGCAGTTAATCGTCATGTTTGGAAAAGATGGAAAGATATTGATGCACTCAAACAAGCATATAGTATTACTTATAAATTAAAAGATCGTCAAAGTAGCGAAAAAATATTATGGCAACTCTACAAACATACTAAAAATAAAACATATTTAGAAAATCTTGCCTCACTTTATAGTGATCAACCTAACAAATTAATTAAGTTTATAGAACAATATCCATTTTTACAAAACAAATTTTTAGCATTTTTAGGCAGCCATTATTTACAACAAAAAAATTATAACAAAGCCGAAAACTACTATAAAACCTTAATACGCAAGCATCCTAAAAAACGCGATTATCCAAAAGCCTTAGCGACAATTTACGTTATTACCGGGCAAATTAGCAAAGCCCAACAATTAACTAGACGCTATTCATATTTAAAACAAGGATTATTGCCAGTTTTTGCAAGTCATTATTTACAAAGTAAAAATTATAAAAAAGCTGAAAACTATTATAAAAAATTAATACGTTTATATCCAAAAAAACGCGATTATCCAAAAGCCTTAGCCACAATTTATATCCAAACTAAACAACTAACAAAAGTTCAAAGGCTAACAAGACAATACCCGTATTTACAACAAGACTTATTACCAGTTTTGGCTAGTTACCATTTACAACAGAAAAATTTTTCTCAGGCTAAAAAATATTATCAACAATTAACTATTAAATTTCCTGATAACAAAAATTATCCAAAAGCCTTAGCCACAATTTATGTAGTAACTAAACAAATGCGAAAAGTTCAAGCACTAACAGAACAATATCCATTTTTAGAACATGAATTACTACCAGTGCTTGCTAGCTATTACTTACAACAAAAAAATTATGCTAAAGCTGAACAAAGTTATAAGACTCTAAGTTTTCAATATCCAGACAAACGCGATTATCCAAAAGTCTTAGCCTCAATTTATGTTCAAACTAAACAAATGCAAAAAGCCCAGACACTAACAAAACGCTATCCGTTTTTACAACAAGACTTATTACCAGTGTTTGCTAGTTATTATTTGCAACAAAAAAATTATGCTAAAGCTGAAATCTATTATCAAAAATTGAGTTTTGCCTACCCAGAAAAACGCGATTACCCAAAAGCATTAGGATCAATCTATGTTGAAACTCGACAATTTGAAAAGATTAATTTATTAATCGCAGAATTCCCCTTTTTAAGAAATGATTTATTACCTGTGCTTGCTAGTTATGATTTGCAACAAAAAAATTATCCAAAAGCCGAACGATCATATAAACAACTAATTGCTAAAAACCCTAAAAAACGTGCATATAAAAAAGTACTAACTTCAATTTATCTTGAAACCAAACAAACTGCAAAAGCGCAACAATTAATCAAACGTTATCCATATTTGCAAAAAGACTTTTTAGCTTTTTTAGCTGGCTATGATTTACAACAAAAAAATTATCGCAAAGCCGAACGATCATATAAAAAATTAATTGCCAAATATCCAAAAAACCGCTTTTACCCAAAAGCCTTGGCAACAATTTATGTAGAAACTAAGCAAATATCAAAAGTTCAAAGACTAACAAGACGCTACCCGTATTTAAAACAAGACTTATTACCAGTTTTAGCTAGTTACCATTTACAACAAAAAAATTATGTAACAGCTGAAAAACTTTATAAAAGCTTAAACCTTAAATACCCAGAAAAACGCGATTATCCAAAAGTCTTAGCCTCAATTTATGTTGTAACTAAGCAAATGCGAAAAGTTCAAACGCTAACAAAACGCTATCCGTTTTTACAAAAAGGCTTATTACCAGTGTTTGCTAGTTATTACTTACAACATAAAAATTATGCTAAAGCTGAAATCTATTATCAAAAATTGAGTTTTGCCTACCCAGAAAAACGCGATTATCCAAAAGCCTTAGCATCAATCTATGTTGAAACTCGACAATTTGAAAAGATTAATTTATTAATGGCAGAATTCCCCTTTCTAAGAAAGGAATTATTGCCCGTGCTTGCTAGTTATTATTTACAAAAGAAAAATTATGCAAAAGCAGAAAATTACTATCAACAATTAATTAAATTAAATCCTAAAAACTCACAATATCCGGCTGGATTAGCATCTATTTATATAGAAACCAAACAAACAGGCAAAGCAGAAAGATTGATTAATCAATATCCATATTTGAAAAACAATTCTCTAGCTTTTTTTGCTAGCTATTATTTGCAACAAAAAAATTATGCCAAAGCCGAACGATCATATAAACAACTAATTGCTAAAAACCCTAGAAAACGTGAATATAAAAAAGTACTAACTTCAATTTACCTTGAAACCAAACAAATAGCAAAAGCGCAACAACTAATCAAACGTTATCCATATTTGCAAAATGACTTTTTAACTTTTTTTGCTAGCTATTATTTGCAACAAAAAAATTATCGCAAAGCCGAACAATCATATAAAAAATTAATTGCCAAATATCCGAAAAACCGCGATTACCCGCAAGCTTTAGCAATAATTTATGTTGAAACTAAGCAAATGCGAAAAGTTCAACGTCTAACTAGACGCTATTCATATTTGCAACAAGGATTATTACCGGTTTTAGCAAGTTACTATTTACAAGAGAAAAATTATAAACAAGCTGAAAACTCTTATAAAAAATTAATACGTTTACATCCAAAAAAACGCGATTATCCAAAAGCCTTAGCATCAATTTATATTGAAACTAAACAAATGCCAAAAGCTCAAAGACTAATAAAACGCCACCAATTTTTGGAACAAGACTTGTTACCAGTGCTAGCTAGCTATTACTTACAACAGAAAAATTATACTAAGGCAGAAAGTTACTATAGAAAATTAATTGCTACTTATCCTGACAAAACAGACTATCCAGTAGCATTAGCCTCGATTTATGTTGAAACTAATGAAACAATGGAACTACATCAACTAATAGAAGATTTTCCATTTTTGGAAGAAAATTTATTGCCAGTATTAGCCAGCCATTACCTAAATAACAAAAATTATCAAAAAGCTGAAACATATTATCGACAGCTTTGTGTTAAATCACCTGAGAATCAAAAATACCCAGAAGTCTTAGCCTCGATTTACATTCAAACTAAGCAAGAACAAAAATTGCCTAGACTAATTGAACAATATCCGGTATTAGAAAACGAACTATTACCATTTCTAGCTAGTTATAATTTGCAAGAAAAAAATTATCCACAAGCAGAAACTTATTATAAAAAATTAGTATCGAGAGACTCTGAAAAGCTAGATTACTTAGAAGTATTAGCCTCTATTTATGTTCAAACTGAACAAAAAGATAAAGCTTTACCAATCTATGAAAAGCTGCATAGAGTCAATCCAAACAAATATTCAGATAATTTAGCTAGTCATTATTTATATATAAACAAGGATTACCCAAAAGCCATCAAAATTTTAGAAAAATTAACGAAAAAAACTAACAAAGAACAATACCGTTTAATGTTAGCATTCGCATATGGAGAAACCAATCAAGCTGGCAAAAAAGCAAGGATATTAGAACAAATACCTCTAAACAAAATTTCTGCTGACTTAGCAGTTTCATTAGCAGAAGCTTATGAACAAAAAGGGCACTGGCAAAAAGCCGTCAAAATATTAAATAAATGGCAGCAAATTCACAAACAAACTAAAGATACAGTTAAAGTATTAAAGCATCAAATTTACTTATACCAACGTCTTGGTGATAAAAAACGTTTCAGAAATGCTAATATGATATTACTTAAATTAAATTCAGCAAATAGACGATGAAAATTTTAGGATTAATATTAATATTTTGGCTATCCAGCCTTCAAGCTAATGAAAATACAGCTTGGGTATTAAAAATCAAAGGTGCTATTGCACCGGCTACCGCTGATTATTTCAAACGTAGCTTAGAAGATGCTCAAGATGAAAATGTTAAACTCATTGTATTAGAAATAAATACGCCGGGTGGAATTGATACAGCTTTGCGTGCAATTGCAAAAATGATTAGACTTTCTCCAATACCTATAATCATATATATTGCACCCCCCGGTGCAAAGGCATTAGGTGCTACAAATTCTATATTAGCGGCTAGTCATATTAAAGCTATGGCACCGGGAACAACTTTAAACAATTTATCAGCTCAAGAAGCTTTAGCAAACAAGAAAATTGATTTAATTGCACTTAATGTAGCAGAATTATTACAAAATATAAATGCACGAACCGTAACAATTTTAGGTAAAGAACAATTACTGATTAGTAACAACATGCAAATAGAAATTCATGAACCCGGTTGGTTTCATAGACTGCTAATCGTTATTAGCAATCCTAATATTGCATATATTCTGATGCTGATAGCGATTTATGGGCTATTTTTTGAACTATATAATCCCGGTAGCATTTTACCGGGTGCAATTGGTGCTATAGCTTTATTATTAACATTATTTGCATTTCAAATTTTACCAATTAATTACGGCGGTATAGCACTAATTTTATTAGGAATTGCATTTATGGTAGCAGAAGCATTTATTCCCACTTTTGGAGTTTTAGGTATAGCAGGAGTGATTGCTTTTATCTTTGGTTCTATTATGTTAATAGATACTGAATCTCCAGATTATGCCATTTCCCTTCCATTAATTGGTGGATTAAGCTTAATGAGTTTAGTATTTTTTTTATGGATCATTAATACCATAATGAAGATACGTAATAAACCAGTAATGACGGGCAAAGAAGAAATGATTGGCTTACAAGGAGAATGTATAACTAATAAAAATGGACAATTACGCATAGAAATACATGGCGAAACATGGAATGCTCAATCAAAGAATGATGATATAAAACCCGGGCAATGTGTTAAAGTTATTCAAATTGATGGATTAACATTAACCGTTGACACAATTGGAGATTAAATCATGACAGCACTTTTTATCAGCCTTGTAGTAATATTTTTTATATTTTTTTTCTACTCATTAAAAATAATGCGTGAATATGAACGCGGAGTAGTATTTTTTTTAGGGCGTTATCAAACAGTTAAGGGTCCGGGTGTCATTATGTTGATTCCCAGCGTCCAGCAAATGGTAACTATAGATATACGCACTATTGTAATGGATGTACCAAGTCAAGATATAATTTCACGAGACAATGTATCAGTAAAAGTAAATGCAGTAGTATATTTTCGTGTTATAAATCCTGAAAAAGCAATTATAAATGTTGAAGATTACCAACAAGCCACCAGTCAACTTTCCCAAACCACCTTACGTTCCGTATTAGGGCATCATGATTTAGATGATATGTTATCAGAGCGCGATAAATTAAATTTTGATATTCAACAAATTCTGGATAAACAGACAGAAACATGGGGTATTAAAGTAATTAATGTAGAAATTAAACATGTAGATTTAAATGAATCTATGATTCGAGCCATTGCCCGTCAAGCAGAAGCCGAACGTGAACGTCGCGCTAAAGTAATTCATGCCGATGGAGAATTACAAGCTTCACATAAATTATTAGAAGCATCACAAGTTTTAGCTCAACAACCAGAAGCAATCCAATTACGTTATTTACAAACACTAACAGATATTACTTCTGAAGATAAAAGTCATACTATAGTATTTCCCCTGCCTATTGATTTCTTAAATAGAAATGTTAAAACTTAATAGCATCAAAAAAGTTACTGTTTATAGTTCTTTGATTGGTATCATTGTTTTAACGGTTTCTTTAAGCGCGTCTTTTATGATATTTGAATATCAACGTTTTGAACAAGAAGCTATTGCCTTTAAAGAACAATATACCAGTTTAGAAAAACACAGATTAAAAACTATAATTGATAAATTAATTGAACGTGTAGAATTTAACAAAGCTTACAACAATGATAAGCAGCGAAAAGAAAAAATGCTAGCATGGCTTAAAACAGTAAGATTTAAAGGATCAGGCTATATTTTTGCTTTAAATACTAAAGGAAACATGTTAATTCATCCGACACGAGCTGGAACAAATGTCGCTAATATTGTTGATCCTAATGGAATTAATATTTTACAAGCCCTGATTAAAGCTAGTACAAAAGAAGGTTTTGTGAAATATACCAGAAAAAAATTTAACACTGGAGTTTTAACATCAAAATTATCCTATGTTCGCTATTTAAAAGATTGGGATTTATTAATTGCTACTGGTATTTATTTAGATGAAATAGAACTAGTCAGCTCTCAAAATAAACAAAAATTAATCACAGATTTAAAAAGACACATATTATGGATGATTTTGATTTCTATTTTTATTGGAAATATTGCCTTCTTAATTGCTTATCTCATTTCTAAACGGATAAATATTGAATTTAATCTTTTTGCTAAGGGATTAAAACAATCTACCACAAGACATCAATTACTCAATCTAAAGAAATTTAAAATCTGTGAATTTCAAACTTTAGCAGACACTGCTAATCAAGTTATTAATAAACGTAAAGAAGCTGAAGACTTATTGCAACAACATCATGAAGCTGAACGTCAGCGCGTAGAAAATATGTTGCGAGAGAAGGAAAGTCAATATTTAAGTATTTTTAACGCAGCACGCGATGCCTTTATTATTAGTGATTTTGACGGTAATATTGTTGAAGGAAATCCACAAGCATGTCAAATGTATGGCTATAGTTACGATGAATTAATTAAGCTTTCTACAAAAAATATTGTTCACCCAGACTATTATTATAATTTTAAACGTTTTATTTTTGAGACGCAAAATAGAGGCGAATTTGAAACTGAATCCTTAGATATTCATAAAGATGATACTATATTTAATGTTGATGTGCGCGGTAGTACCTTTGAATATAAAGGCAAAACTCATTTACTGAGAGTGGTTAGAGATATTACTGAACGTAAACAAATGGAAGAAAATTTAGCTCAAGCTAAAGAAACTGCTGAAACTTCTAATCGCGCCAAGAGCATCTTTCTTGCCAACATGAGTCATGAACTTAGAACACCATTAAATGGTATTTTAGGTTTTACTCAAATTTTACACCGTGACAAAACTCTCAATGAACGACAAATCAAAGGAATTAGCACCATTCAAAAATCTGGAGAACATCTATTATTATTATTAAATGATATTTTAGATTTATCCAAAGTTGAAGCTGGAAAAATGGAACTTCAACCTAAAACTTTTGATTTTGAAGTATTTATTAATGGTATTGCCGATATAATTCAAATTCGTGCTGAAGAAAAAGATATAATTTTTAATTATGAGCTGGGTGAGAACCTACCTCAAGCCGTAATCGCCGATGATACACGACTACGTCAAATACTAATTAATTTATTAGGAAATGCCATTAAATTTACAGAGAAAGGTAAAGTAGTATTTAAAATTCATCGCTATATGGATAAAATTAGATTTCAAGTTGAAGACACCGGCTGTGGTATAGCATACAATGAATTAGAATTAATTTTTAAACCTTTTCAACAAGTAGGTAGTCAAAAACAAATGCCTCAAGGCACTGGTTTAGGCTTATCCATTAGTAATAAACTTGTTAAGATTATGGAAAGTACCTTAAAAGTAAACAGCATTTTAAGTAAAGGTAGTGTGTTTTGGTTTGACTTAAAACTACCAGAAGCCACAGGTTGGCAACCACCTAATGAGGTAGAACAACGCACCATTATAGGCTTTCACGGCAAAGCACCGAAAATTTTAATTGTAGATGACAAAGAAGCTAATCGCGCTATTTTAGTTAATTTATTGCATTCTATTGGTTTTGAAATAATAGAAGCGAACGACGGGCAAGAAGGTATTGAAACAGCAATTATCGAAAAACCAGCATTAATTTTTATGGATTTAATTATGCCTAGAATCAATGGCTTTGAAGCAACTCGTCAAATTCGTTCCCAATTAAAAGATGTCATAATAATAGCGGCATCAGCAAGTGCTTTTGAACAACATCGTCAAGATAGCTTTACAGCTGGTTGTAATGATTTTATCTCAAAACCTATCAATTCAGATGAATTGCTAGAAAAAATGCGTAAATATTTAAAACTAGAATGGGTATTTGAAACTCCAACTATAACAACAACTAAGCAGCCAGTAGAACCAAACTTAGTAGTTCCACCAGTAGAGATTCTACAAAACCTGTCTCATTATGCAAAACAAGGAAATATAGGGCGTATTATGAAAGAAGCTATTAAATTAGAAAAAATGGATCCAAAATTTAAAGCTTTTGCAACTGAATTGCGACGTTTAAGTGGTGAATTTGATATTAATAAGATACGAAAATTTATTGAAATAAAATGAAACCTCTATTAGCTTGGCATCAATCATTATGGCAACAAGTCTTAGCTAGTTGGCAACAAGACCATTTAGCACACGCCCTGTTATTATGTGGACCACAAGGAATGGGCAAGGCACAATTTGCACGTAATTTAGCGGAAACTATATTATGTGAAACAGGGCAAGCTTGTGGAAAATGTAAAGCCTGTAATTTATTCAAAGCCGAAACCCATCCAGACTTATTACAAGTAGAAATTGGGGAAAAAAGTAAAATAATTACGGTAGATCAAATACGAAACTTTATTCAATATTGCACTTTAACCAGTAGCTATGGTGGCTATCAAATAGCGATTTTAAATCCAGCAGAAGCTATGAATAATAATGCTGCTAATAGCCTATTAAAACTGTTAGAAGAACCACCAGCGAAAACTTTAATAATGCTTATAAGTCATCAGCCAATGGCTTTAAACGCGACAATTAGAAGCCGCTGTCAACGACTTGACTTTAGTCGCCCTGATAAAAAATTAACACTTGCATGGCTACAAAATCAACTTTCTTCAACACAAGATGCACAATTATTACTAAATTTATCCGCCCAAGCTCCCCTTGCTGCTTTATCTTTAGCACAAGATATAAAAAAACGCGGAGAACTATTTCAAAGTTTAAACCAATTAGTTACTAAAAAAGAAGATCCAATCGAAATTGCACAACAATGGAATAAACACAATCCAAAACAAATATTAGAATGGATGAATAGCTGGATAATGGATATGATCCGCTATAGTCTAACTGCTAACAGCAACTCTATTAACAATAAAGATTCTATAAAAACCTTACAAAATTTCGCCAAACAATTTGATTTGCAAGCCTTATTTAAATTATTAGACTTACAAACCGAAGCCTATCGCCTAATCACAGCCCAAACCAATATTAAAGCACAAGGATTGTTAGAAACAATTGCAATTGCTTGGCATAAGAATTAACTAAATTTCAAGAATATCTTTGGCATTAGCAAATAATGGTTGAGTTATGTTTAAAATTATTTCATATAATAATTATAAATTTTTCTTTGCTTTTTGTTTTAATTTTTGTTACGATTATAGTTTATATAAAAGATGAGGATATTAACAATGAAAATTAGTATTTCATTTATAATTGCAATCATGGGATTTGTTATATCTCCTGCTACTATAGCTGAAACTCAGCTAGATATGTTAGACTCAAGTGCTAATAATCTAATTATTGATGATGAAAACATCATTACAGTTAGTCGTAGTTGTCACAGAGATTGTAGAATAGAAAAGAGGCGTTGTTTCAGATATTGTGATCGCCGTTATGATTATCATAGTTATCGTTATGATCGTTGTGCCAGACGTTGTGACAGAAAATCTAGCTATTGTTATAGAGACTGTCGCCATGACGACTATCGTAGATGATAGTTACTACATAACTTAGCAACTCAGTAAAATATTAAGCAGGCTAGCTATGCTTATCAACTTTTCTGGCTTTGCCCGCTTAATTTGTATTTTAATACTTAAGCGTAACAACCCATTCTTGTTCTTCTACTGTTAATGCTTCTGCGGATTCTAATTGTTGTTTTAGTACTGATACTGTTGCATCTGATGGATCTTGATTGTCTTGTTCGCGTTGTTTAATACGTTGTTCACATATTTCACGACTAGCTTGACAATTTAAAATTTTAAATGGTATTTCTAGTTTTTGAGCTAGTTTATGAAAGCGGCTGCGTTGATTTTGAGATAAAAATGTGGCATCTATAATAGTAGTATATCCAGAATTTAGTATTTGTTCAGCCAATTTTGCTAAGTGTTTATAAGTAGCTTCAGTGGCTTCTGAATTATAAATACTAGTGCTACGTTCTAAGGCATCCATTCCAAATAAACGTTTACGTTCTATATCTGAGCGTAAACATATAGCTTGGTTTTTTTTCAATATGGCTTTAACTATGGTACTTTTGCCGCTGCCAGAAACTCCATGTGTAATCATTAAAACTGGTGGCGAAGGTTTTATATATCTTTTAGCAAGATTAATATAACTTTCAAATAGTTGTTTGAATTTTTCTAAATGTCTTTGAGTCAATTCTATGGCAGTAACTTTGGCTCGTACCATTGCTCGATAGACTTGATAAAATCGCAATACTTCTAATCCTGCATAATCTCCGGTAATTTCCAAATAAGAATTTAATAACTGAGTCGCTAAATCATAGTGATTTCTATCCTGTAAATCCATTAAAGTAAATGCCAATTCACTAATTACATCTATCCAGCGCAAATATGGATTAAATTCAATGCCATCAAAAATAACTACTACATTGTTTAATAAAACCATATTAGCTAAGTGCATATCACCATGACATTCACGAATAAAACCAGCCTGTTTACGCGCTTGCAAAACAGGAATTAACTTTTGATATTCGCTATTTGTCCAAGTTTCTATTTCTAATAAACTTTGTTCATCAGCCAGTTTTATTTCACGAATTTGAGTGAAATTTTCTAACATTGGCTCATAAATTTTAGCCGCATCTCCCCAAGGGCTATCTGCTGCGGCTTGAGGAATTTGTTGATGAAAAGCTGCGAGTTTTTGGGCTAATTGATCAATATGATCTGTTGATAATTTTACTCTATCAAGCTGAGCTGATTGTGGAAATTCTCGCATTTTTACTGCATACTCAAAAGCCTCAGTTTCAGCATTAATTGTAGGAGCGGTAGGATTACCGGTGATTGCGACTACTTCAAGATATAAATCAGGAGCTAAGCGTTGATTTAAGCGTAATTCTTCCAGACAAAAATGATGGCGTTTTTCTAAACTAGAATAGTCTAAAAATCCAAAATTAACAGGTTTTTTAATTTTATAAGCATATTCCCCAGTAAGCAAAACCCAAGAAATATGAGTTTCAAGTATTTTAAAACCACTAACTGGATGAGGAAATATTTCTTGATTTTGTAATGTGTATGGTATGGTATTAGTGTTCATTAACTTTCCAACATAAAATTCTATTATTAGCCGGCATGACATAATCTTGTTGTAATGATAAACCAGCCTGTTGTGCTAATTGATCTAAATCTTCAAAATTTCTGATTCCACTTTCTGAATCGCGATTTTTTAGCCACATATCAAAACGCGCATTACTTTCACTGCTATATTTATTTTGATAATTAAATGGACCATATAAAATAAATAAACCTTTCTTATTCAAGATATTAGTTATATTACTAAATAGAGCTTCAACTTCATTCCAGTGCATTATATGAGTTGTATTGGCTGAAAATACAGCATCAACTTTAATCTTTGGCCATTCAGTTTGTGTCACATTTAATGTTAATGGAGAAGTTAGATTTGTTAATTTTGATTCATAAATCCACGTTTTAATTCCATCAATATATTGCGTTTGATCAGTAGGATGCCAGATTAAATGTGGCATTTTTTCAGCAAAATAAACTGCATGTTGCCCAGTGCCGCTGCCAATTTCAAGAATATCTTTGGCATTAGCAAATAATGGTTGAATAATGTTTAAAATTGGATCACGATTTTGATCACAAGCTTCTGAATATGGTTTCATATTATTAGTTTTTAAGCCCCTTAAAGGGGAAAATGTCATTAACTTAGCGAATGATAAACATCTATTTCATTAATAGATGAATCATTGTTATTTAGATAATGTATTCATGTTTCAATATTGCGTTTTGGAACTAAAAAAAATAGGCTTGCCTGATAATCCAAACATCAGCGTCAATCACAACCACTTGCTGAAACTCGCCAAAAACGGACAAAGGGAATATTTTCCAGAAAATTCAGATAAATCCAGGCAATTTCAAGGCGGTGTTTGGGCATGTAAAAATGTTTTTATTCTACTAAATTGTAAATTAACGAATCAAATTATCAACAGCAATTTTGTTTTTATTTATAATAGCATTCAAAAAAACCATAATTTTTTTTTGCTTTTTCTATTAACTTTTGTTATAATAAACAACTCAAATAACAACGTTTTAATTATTTTATAATTTTTGTAGGCTTAATAATTGTTTTTAATTCTTTAAAGAGGAAAAAAATATGATAATTAGTATTAATTTTGATTCTAAAAGAACATTAACAATATTGATGTTAGTGCTTTCTATGTTCATACTTTCTAATTCTGCCCATGCAATTACTAGAGGTTGTGATGGAAATTACAAAATTTATCCAAAAAATAATGCCCATAATGTAATCTATTCCAGTACTTTTGGGGCTAGAGCGGGGTGTGGAAGATTTGTTCCTAACAGATGTAGAAAACGAGCAAGAGAAAAACTACATCAATGCATGAAAGCACATTGGAATGTAAAGAAGAAGAGCTATGCTCCAGACGCATGTAGAAAAGTTAGCAATTATCCTTTTAATAATTTAAACAAAGAGTTGCGTCATTATATTTGTCATACCTATAATGTCAAAAATATGTATGTTGATATCTATGCTCATACATATGGTAGAGAAAGATGTGGAAGTACTAGATTATTAAAGTCTAGCCTGCGCATTAGTTGTAATAAAAAGCGTTAACAGTTTTATTGTTAATAACTGTACAGTATTGGTATTTTAAAGTTCAAGGTTTGCTAGTGTATTAATTCAACTAAACCTTGAACTCCATGTATAATTTTTTTAATACTGTCCAAGTTACAAAAGTCTTTTATAAGGCAAATGTTGCTTCAAGTCTTCTATATATTCCAAGACAGCCTGTTGTTCATGTTGAGTAAAATTAGTGATAGCTGTTAAAAAGTGATTGCTTGCTAACCAATGATTGGAGCGCGTTAATGTTGGCAGAAATCCACGCGCCAATTTATGTTCACCTTGTGCCCCCGGTTCAAAGCTTTTTAAGCCTTGTTCAATGCAATATTCTATTCCTTGATAATAGCAAGCTTCAAAATGTAAGCTATTTATATATTCGCTACAACCCCAGTGTCTGCCATAAAGTCTATCATCGCTATGATACATTAAGGCACCAGCAACGCAAGTTTCACCTTTATCAGCTAAAACTAATAAGACATTATCAGGTAATTGTTGAGCAACTTCACGAAAAAATCCATAGTTTAAAGTAGCAACACCCCATTTTTCATCAAATGTTTTTTGATAAAATTCAGTAAAAATTTGCCAATCTTTATCAGTGGCAGTATTACCAGATAGTCTGCGAAATGTTATTCCTGCTTGTTCAACACGGCGACGCTCTTGACGAATATTCTTACGTTTTGCAGCAGTGAGCTTACTTAAAAAATCATCAAAACAACTATAATTTTGATTATGCCAATGAAATTGGCAATCATAACGAGTCAATAAATTTTGAGATTGTAGCCAATCATGTTCAGTCTTGCTAGGAAATAAACAGTGAAAACTACTAGCTTCAATAGCTTCAGCTAACTGTTTAATGGCTTCTAATAAAATAGGAAAAACATGAGCTTGATCCTCTTTACGCGCTAATAGACGTTGCCCAATTATTGGCGTATAAGGAATAGCCGCAACTAATTTAGGAAAATAACGCAAACCATGTCGCTGATAAGCATCAGCCCACGCATTATCAAACACAAATTCACCATAAGAATTATATTTTTCATACAGCGGCATTGCCGCTATTAATTGTTGATCATCATCATATATAGCTATATGTCGCGATAACCAACCAAAGCGTTCACCAACACAATTATGCTTTTCTAAAGCGTATAAAAATTCATGCTTTAAAAAAGGATTATTATCTACTACTAAACCATTCCAATCATCTTTAGCAATTTCAGCAATGCTATCACAAATTTTAATTTGCATATTAATGATTATAACCGCCACTTAAATCCACTTGTACTGCTAATAGTTCTCTTGCTTTTTGTAATGTCATAATGTGTTTTTATGTTTAAATTGGAATTATATATCATATAATATTATATATTTTAAGTATATTTTTAGGATAAAAAAATGTCAATATTAAACTTAATAGCTCAAGGGGAAAATAATTCGATTGAGTTTAAACAAGTTGAAGTTCGCCCTGATGGTTTAGCTAAAGAATTAGTTGCTTTTTCTAATACCAGTGGTGGTGTCGTATTAATTGGGGTTGATGATAATGGTAACATTATTGGTACAGAAGGCAGAGAAAATATAGAGGAATGGGTAGTTAATATAGCTAGAAATAATGTGATTCCTGCTATCTCTCCAAAAATAGAACAACAAGAAATCAATGGTAAAAGCATTGTTATTATTGAAGTTGATAGGGGGCAAGATAAACCTTATCAAAGCATTGATGGAAAATATTGGTTACGAGTTGGTTCTACCAATCGCATGGCAACTAAAGAGGAATTAAGTCGTTTATTTCAGCAAGCTGGTTTGGTTCATTATGACATCGCGCCCTTGGATGCCACTAGTATAGTAGATTTAGATGAGAGAAAATTAAATCAATATTGGCAAAATTATTATGATATTGATTATCGACAATTAGAAGAACAGGATCGTTTTCAATTATTGCGCAATGCTGATATTTTAAGTCAAAATGATTTAGTAACTGTCGGTGGTTTATTAATATTTGGAGTTGAGCCTCAAAGACGACTCTGGCAAAGTGCAATTACTTTTGCTGTATTTGATGGTGTTGATTTAACAGAGGAATTGTTGGATAAACAAGAAATTATTGGCACTCTTCCTGAGTTAATCCTTCAAACTACAGCTAAAGTAAAACTATTTTTACCGCGTGCTTCCACTATATCTGGTTTAAAAAGGCAAGAGAAAATTTTAATTCCAGATAAGGTAATACGTGAAGCATTAGTAAATGCTGTTTGCCACAGAGATTATTCGATTTCTAATCGTAGAATTACTGTGTATATGTTTCGTGATAGAGTAGAAATAACTTCACCGGGTAGGCTACCTAATACATTAACTATAGAAAAAATATTAACCGGAAATTCTGCACCAAGAAATACATTTCTTCTAAAATATCTTGATAATATGAAATTCATTGATGGATTAGGGCGAGGTGTTCCTATGATTCGCAGACAAATGGAAGGTAGATTTCTTTATCAAGAACTAGGTGAATTATTGCGCCTTACTTTTAATATATAATATGTTAGAACTTAACTTATACACCAGCTTATGATTTGATGCCAACTCAAGGAATGGGCGGAGAACATTCGATGAGTATCAATGGCAAAGGAAAAAATACTTGCAGAACAATTTGATCGAACAAGTAAAACAAGCAGTGTAACAATGGCGACATTTGGCACAATAGTATGAAATTAAAACTCAAATTATTAAAAACAATATTATAACCATTATAATGGAATTGTTATTGCATATTTTTAGCTTAAACGAATTACATCGTTTTAGTTTTTATATGATATAAAGAGGAGTTTAATTATGAAACACAATTACAGAAATTTGAGTATAACATATATCATTGCTATGATGACATTTGTTATATCTCCTGCTACCATGGCTGAAGATCAGCTAGATATGTTAGACGCAAATGCTAACAATTTTCTATTCAGCGATCAAGACATAATATCTGTTCATAATAGAAGATACGGTCATCGTGGAAGATACGGTCATCATAGAAGATACAATCGCCATAATTATAGACGACACAATCGCCATAATTATAGAAGATACAATCGTTATGATAGAAGATACCGTCGCCATCATAGAAGACATTATTATGATGACAGATATTCTACTTATTAAGTATTTGTAGGGTCGGTTATCACCGACCTTACAAGGCTTCAATTTTAGTTCTAGTCGCTAACGTTTGAGTTCACCTGCATTTTGGAACGACAGCGGAAATTTAATCAAATCAATTTATTAGGTTTTTTCTTCACAGTTAATAACATAACTCCCGATATTACCAAAGAAATTCCAATAGCATGATAAATACTAAATGGTTCATTTAAAATAAAAATAGCTAATACAATCGTTATTATAGGACCTAAAGTACCAACAATACCAGTTTGAGCAGATCCTATTTTAGCTATTGCTTCACTAATCATAAAACTAGGAATAACTGTACTAATAACAGCAAGCAAAATAATCCAAATCCACGCATAATAGCTAATAGTTAATGAGTTAAAGTCAAAAAATAATGCATAATAAACTAATACAAAAATACTCGATATACTCATTGCTAATGAAGTAAACCATAAACTACCTATACAATGAATGACTTTTTTTCCAAGTAATACATAAAAAGAATAACTTAGAGCTGAAAAGATTACTAATAATATTCCTATTCTTGTGTTACCCGTATTTTCACCTAACTCTTGACTAAAAACAATCCATAACCCTAAGTAAGTTAAGAATAAAGTCATAATAATCTTTTTATTTAATGGAATATTAAAAAATAAAGCACCTAAGATAGAAACAAAAATGGGATAAGTAAATAAAGTTAATCGTTCTAAACCAGCTGATATATTTTCAAGTCCTTTCAAATCTAACCAAGATGCTAAAAAATAACCTATAAAGCCCAAAAATACAATAAGTAAAAAATTTTGTTTAATTTCTAGCTTTGGTGGATTATTTTTTCTGAATAGGAATGCAATAATTATTAGATAAATAGGTAAAGAAATTGCCATTCTTAACATTAAAACACTATTGGTATCTAGTCCTTGTGCATAAGCTAACTTAATAAAGATAGATTTTAATGAAAATAAAGCGGTTCCCAAAAATGCAAGGAAAAACCCAAATAAAATATCTGGTTGTTCAAATTTTATCATGCGCATTGTAAAACTTCTTATAGTTCTTAAAGCCTATAGCTTCTCAAGCAAATAAACCTTCTCGCGCTTTCCGCCTGAGTGATCAACTTGAGTCGTATGTTCCTCACTCCATTTCCAACGTTTAGAAGAAAATAAATCCAACATAGCAGAAATATCACAATGAAAAGGAGGACCACCTTCTTCTTCAGTCTGCATAAATTGAACTAGTAGTTTGCCTTTGGGTTTTAGCCACTGATATAAACATTGCTCGTATGCTTGCCACTGAGCAGGCGGCAAAGCACATAAACTTGTTTGTTCATAGATCGCATCAAAAGCTTGTTTAGGTTGCCATTTGAAAAAATCTGCCTGTATTGCCTTTGCTTGAAGCTGGTTTGATGTCAGTGCCTTATTTAGATTTTCTATCGCAGTTGGTGCAATATCAATTGCCACAACATCAAAACCTTTTTTCGCTAGATACAATACTTCATAGCCATTACCACAGCCGGGAATCAATAATCGACAAGCTTCTAGCTGCTTATTTTCGATCCAGTAATGTAAATTTGGGCTAACATCACCCCGATCCCAACCTGTTTTGCCCTGTTGGTAACGCTGTTCCCATTCATTATCGTCCATTGTTATTGTCTTCTCCGTTAATTTATTTAACCATGATTATGGTACGTTAATTGCATATTAAAACTAAAACGAATTAGATTCGTTTTAGTTTTAATATGACCTAAGAGGATTTAAATTATGAAACACAGTTACAGAAATGTGAGTATTTCATCTATCGTTGCTATGATGATATTTGCTATATCTCCTGCTACATTAGCTGAAACCGAGCTAGATATGTTAGACGCAAATGCTAATGCGTTATTTAGCGATCAAGATATAATCTCTGTTCATAATAGAAGATACAATCGTCATAATCATAGAAGATATAACCGTCATAATAATAGAAGATATAACCGTCATAATAGAAGATATAACCGTCATAATAGAAGATCTAATCGTTATGATAGAAGATACCGTCGTCATCATTAATGACAAATATAATACTTATTAAGTCTTACTAAATGTCATAGCATCATCGCGCCAATCAATATATGAGCTTAAGTGTGTTCCAAAAAATGCTTAAGTTCATTTATCTGAAATCCTTTTGCGAATTTATTGAGTTTTTCTACAAATGGCTTTAAATTCGATTCCTTTTCTAATAACATTTCTGTTTGTTTTAGAAATGCGCGAATGTTACCTGTTTTCGCTATATTTAATAATTCTTGAATTTGTTCTACTGATGGTAGAATCATTTCTTCTGTAGTTGTTGCAGTTGTTGTTGTATTGTAAGTCCATTTTATTTTACAATGTTCTGCTAATTTTGCTAAAAATTCATCTATGTTTATTGGTTTTTTGATACAGACATTACAGCCTACATCCATTGCTTGTTGTTGTTGATAGTCAAATACATTCGCTGAGGCTGCTATAATAGCTATATCATCAAAATCGCTATTTTCACGTATGTGTTTTGTAGCTTCTAAGCCATCCATTACCGGCATTTTTAAATCCATAATAATTGCATTTGGCTTAAATTCTTCAGTTTTTATTAGCGCATCTTCTCCATTTTCAGCTTCTAAAACTTCAAAACCTAAATCTACCAATATTTTAGTCAATAATACTCTATTTTCCCATTTATCATCTACCACTAAAATTCTGAATTCTTCTGATTTTTCAAATCCAATAATAGTTTTTTCTGTTGCTTGTATTGTAGTAGTTTGCTCTTCAGCTGGTTTTTCTGATATTACTGTTAATGGTATTGTGAACCAAAATCTACTGCCAATTCCAATTTTGCTTTCTAATTGAATTTTGCCACCCATCATTTCTATCAGTTTTTTAGTAATAGCTAATCCTAAGCCAGTACCTTCTGTTTGTAAACTTTGATCGCCAACTTGTTGAAATGGTGAAAATATTTTTTCAAGATGATCAGCATCTATGCCAATACCAGAATCTTCTATTTCAAAAGAAATAATACCTAAATCTGATGTTTGTGAGTGATAATTTATTTTAAAAGTTACTTGCCCTTTTGGTGTGAATTTAATCGCATTACTTAATAAATTAAGTAGAATTTGTCTTAATCTTTTTTCATCGCCATGAACAACTGTCGGTAATTTAGATAAATGATCATAGATTAATTTAATAGCTTTTTGTTCTGCTCGCATTTTGAATATTTCGATTATATCATTCAAAAATACTGATAAATTAAAATCCATTGTCGTTAGTTCTAATTTACCAGCTTCAATTTTGGATAAATCTAAAATATCATTTATCAATGTTAATAAGTGTTCGCCGCAACGTTGTATTATTTGTATGCCTTGTTTGTCTGCAATAGTTTCATCGCGATTTAAAATTTGTGAATAGCCTAAAATACCATTGAGTGGTGTGCGAAGCTCATGACTCATATTAGCAAGAAAGGTACTTTTGGCGCGATTAGCTGATTCTGCTAATTCTTTACTTTGTTGTAGTTTTTCTTCTATTAATTCACGTTGAGTAACTTCATATTTTAATCGTTTATTTTGTTTAGAAAGGTGATTTTCAGCTATGATACGTTTGTTAATTTCTTGTTTTAATTGTGCATTTTGTTGATTAAGCTGTAGTTGCAAATTATTAATGGTTAAATGAGTATTTAGACGTGCTAATACTTCTTCTACTTGTACGGGCTTAGTAATATAATCGACTGCTCCAAGTTCAAAACCCTTAACTTTATCTACTGTATCTGTAAGGGCACTCATAAAAATAATAGGAATATTTTTACTTTCTGAACTAGCTTTTAATCTACGACAAGTTTCAAAACCATCCATTTCAGGCATCATAATGTCTAATAGAATAATATCTGGTTTTAGGTATTTAATACGTTTGATAACCACTTCACCACTTTCAGCAATTAAAACTTTGAAGTTCGATTGGCGTAATGAGTCAAATAAGACACTTAAATTATCTGGATTATCATCAACTATTAATACTCTATTTTTATTATTCATTTTAAATATCCATTTAACCAGTCACACATTTTATTAATTTGAAAGTTTTTACTAAAACTATGCAGTTTATTCGCAAAAGGAATAAAGCGTTTATCTGACTTTATCAGTTGTTTAGTTTGCTCTTCTATTGCTTCTATATCTCCTGCTAAGGATAATTCAAATAGTTGTTGTATGGTTTCTAATGGTGGTGGTATTATAGGTGCTTGTTGGTTATTTGTATCTACTGTTTGTTGATAAATCCATTCTATATTGAAGAATTTTTGCAGTTGTTCAAATAAGTATTCGGCTTTAATTGGTTTAGCTAAAAAGACATTGCAGCCGGCTGTTAAGCTTTTTTTATAATCTTCTTCAAATACACTGGCTGAAGTTGTAAATATTTTAATGTTTTTTAATTCTGGTGTTTGTCTTATTTTTCTGGTTAATTCAAAACCATCCATTTTTGGCATAATTAAATCGGTAATTATCAATTGTGGATGATGTTCAAGTGCTTTATTTAAAGCGTCAATACCATCAGTTGCTTCAATTAGTTTAAATCCTAATGGTGCAAGTAATTCTATTAGTATTTGCCGATTGTTAGTTTTGTCATCAACAATGATAATTGTTGGAGCTTCTCCTTTAATTCCAACAATTTTTTGTATATCAATTAGTTTTTTGTCTGGTTGAATAATGTTTTTTGCTTTTGGTAATTGTAAATCAAACCAAAATGTAGTACCTTGCCCTAATTTACTTTTTACTTGTAATTTGCCACCCATAAGTTCAACTAGTTGACGACTAATCGCTAATCCTAAACCTGTGCCTTGAATTTGACGTTGTTTGTCACCTACTTGTTGAAATGCTTCAAATATAGTTTCTAATTCTTCGCTAGCAATTCCTACACCGGTATCTTCAATTGCAAATCTGGTTTTTGCGCCATAATGGCTTACTTTCAAAGTAACACCACCTTTATCAGTAAATTTGATTGCGTTACCAAGTAAGTTAATTAGAACTTGTCGTAATCTTTTTTCATCGCCATATACGCCATTTGGTAAGTATTCTGTTACTAGTTTAAAATAAATATCCTTATGTTCGGCTCTAATGCGAACTATTTCGGTAATACTTTTTAGAAAATATAATAGTGCAAATTCATTTTTATCAAGTTCGATTTTACCAGATTCAATTTTGGCTAAATCCAACACATCATTAATTAGAGTTAATAAATGTTCGCCGCTTTGTTCAATAATATTTAAGCCATTTTGTTGACGTGGCTCTAAGTTTAAGTCGCGTTTTAATATTTGTGCATAGCCTAATATGCCATTTAGAGGTGTGCGCAATTCATGACTCATGGTGGCTAAAAATTGACTTTTTGCTTGATTGGCTAATTCAGCGGCTTGTTTTTCAACTTCTAGGCTTAGATTTTTCGCTTTAAATTGAGATAAGCTGATATGAGTTTTAAGACGCGCTAGTAATTCTTGTTTGGATATGGGTTTGGTAAGGTAGTCATTTGCTCCCGATTCTAATCCAATTACTAAGTCTTCAATTTGAGTTTTGGCAGTTAATAATAAAATTGGTAATTCAAGTGCTGCCCATTTTTCACGTAATTTGCGCGTTACTTCATATCCTGTCATTTGTGGCATCATAACATCTAATATAATAGCATCAGGTTTTAGCCCTTTTTCTATACGAGCTAAGGCTTCAATTCCTGATGTTACTTGTATGACATGGTAATTTTGTAAACTTAAGTAGTTTGAAAGCACTTGTAAATTGATTGCTTCATCATCGACAATTAATATCTGATTTTCTTTATTAGTATTTAGATTATTATCTTGTGTTTTTATTGATGAATTAATATCAGCTTTTACTTTTGGTAGTTGATAATTAGCAATTGATACTTGTTGAGAGCTAATATTTAAACTAAAAATGAATTTTGATCCTATTCCTTCTGTGGATTCTACCCAAATTTTACCACCATGTAATTCAACCAATTGTTTTGTTACTGCTAATCCTAATCCTGTACCTCCATATTCTCTCGCAGTGCCACTATCTGCTTGTTCAAAGGATTCAAAAATATTATCTAATTTATCAGCGGCAATTCCAATACCAGTGTCTGCTACAGTTATAATTAATTGTTTTTCTGCAACTGTTGCGAAAATTTCTATGCTGCCAGTGTCAGTAAATTTCATAGCATTACCGATTAAATTATGTAAAATCTGCTGTAAACGATTTTCATCAGCTAAGGCTGGTGGTAAATCTGCTGCAATTTTATTTATTAGTTTTACTGATTTGTTAGCAATTAGCGGCTGACTTAGCATAAATACTAATTCAACTATTTCTCGTAATGGTAGTGGTTTTAATTGTAATTCTAATTGTTTATGTTTCAGTTGAGAAAAGTCGAGAATTTCATTGACTAAAACTGATAAACGTTTGCCGCTAGCAACTATCATATATAGATTTTGTTTGGTTTTATCAGGTAAATCGCCGCTGACACCATCAATCAGAGATTCTGCTAATCCAATAATTCCATTTAAAGGTGTACGTAATTCATGCGAAGTATTAGCTAAAAATTCATCTTTAAGTTTATCTAAATGTTTTAATTCTTCAAAAAAACTGTTTAATTGCCCTGTCATTGAATCAAATGATTTGGCAAGTGTTCCAATTTCATCTTTACGAGATACTGGTAAATATTGTGTAGCTTTAGTTGTGAAATTACCGCTAGAAATATTCTCAATCGCGCCTACAAATTCTCGTAATGGCTTAGTTACCTGTTGACGTAATACATAAAATAATATACTAATTTCAATTAATAAAGATAATAAACCTAAGAATAAAATAAAACGAGCAGTATCAAAAGCTAAATTTGACATTAAAGATTTAGGATAGGCTGTTACAAAATACCAATTTGGACCCTCGATTTTGGTAATTGCCAGATATTCGTCATTAGCTTTGTTATCAATGACAATAGTATTAGAGTCCCTATTTTTTACTAAATTAAAGGTATTTAATAAGGCTTGATCTTCTGAATGCTGAATATCAAATTCTCCATTTTCTTTGATAATTTTATCCATATAACTTGGATGGGCAATCAGACGACCATCTTCACGAAAGATCATATTATAAGTACCATCAAGAGCATCATGAATTGTTCTATCCATTAATTCATTAAGCACAATATCATGTCCAATAGCGGCAATCTGCTTCTTGTCCTTATCATCAATAGGTGTTTCAAGAGAAACCATCCATAATTTAGCAACTGGATCAATATAAAGAGTAGTCCAAACTTGTTGGCGTGTGGGGTTATTTTTGATATTAGAAGAAGAATAGGCTACTTCATCTGGCATGTAAATATCAGCACCTGCCTGCAAAGCCCAAGGTTCATCAGGCCAATATAAAATCACAATATTATCAGGCGTAATGACATAAGTATTTATAAAACGATTTACCCAAGCTGGACCATAACTATTAAGAAGATCATAAAAAGTTAATACATCGCGTCTTAATTTAGGAGTAATAACTGCCTGTTTACCGATATAAATACCAGAATCATGTTTGGTATCAAAATGTTCAAGATTTTTATTTTGTGGAAAATTTCTTAATGTCTTATCAGACCAAGGCAATAATAATTGATCAAATCTTTGTTGTGGATTTTGAGAACCAAGCAGCTCAATTCGTCGCTCAAATTCCTTTTTAAATATTAAGTGATTATCTTGAGCTAATAAAAAAACCTGACTTTCTCGTTGCCCACGTTCAACGATATACTTTTGAAGTTGTTCTAAGGTTTGAGATTCTAAAATGGAAATCACATGCCAATAACTAATTAGTGTCACTGCAATAATGACAATAGCTATTCTAATTCCCATTTTTATAATTGTAGTACGGGTGAGTGACTTTGTTCCTAACACTTTATGTTTTTTACTATGGTTTATTAATAAGTTCTAATTTTATTGCTGAGCAATACCTATACCAATAGACATAAAAACACTTCATTTTGCTAAGGTAATTGCATCGTTTTAGTTTTGATATGATATAAAGAGGATTTTAATTATGAAACACTGTTACCGAAATTTTAGTATTTCATTTATCATGGGTATGATGGTATTTATTATATATCCTGTGACCTTAGTTGAAACTAAGCTAGATATGTTAACGTGGTAAGCTGGGTTGGTTTTAGCACATGACGTAGGCTGGGTTAGCTTACCGCGTTACAGCAGACCAGCGTAAGCTGGATGTTCAGTATGCTTATGGGTGGTATAATAATTTTACTCTGGATATTTTTAAATAATAGGTATTTTCATAACAGACCTGTCAGGTTTTAAAAACCTGACAGGTCTTTACCGCGTTACATTATGTGTCGAAATTAACCCAGCTTACCGCGTTTATTAACTCTTACTAAATGTCATAGCCTCATCGCGCCAATCAACATTAATAGCATCCCCAGTCACAAATTTAGCCCCTAATATTTCTTGAGCTAATGGGTTTTCTAAATTTTGTTGAATGGCGCGTTTTAATGGGCGTGCGCCATATACTGGATCAAATCCAGCTTCTCCTAATTTGTCTAAGGCAGTCTCGCTGATATTCAATTTCATATTTTGTGTTTGTAATCTTTGACGTAGGTAGTCGATTTGAATATCTGCAATATCGCGGATATGATCTTTACCTAATGGGTGGAATACTACTACGTCATCAATTCTATTGATAAATTCTGGACGGAATTGTTGTCCAACTATTTCCATTACTGCCGCTTTCATAGCATCATATTGTTCTGCGCCCGCCATTTCTTGAATCAGTTGTGAACCAAGATTTGATGTCATGACTATTACAGTGTTACGAAAATCTACTGTTCGCCCTTGCCCATCGGTTAATCGTCCATCATCTAAGACTTGCAATAAAACTCCAAATACATCTGGATGAGCTTTTTCTACTTCGTCGAGTAGAATTACTGAGTATGGGCGACGACGTACTGCTTCGGTTAAATAACCCCCTTCTTCATAACCTACATAGCCCGGAGGGGCACCAATTAGACGCGCTACTGAGTGTTTTTCCATAAATTCTGACATGTCGATGCGTATCATCGCTTCATCAGAATCAAATAGGAAAGTTGCTAGGGCTTTAGATAGTTCAGTTTTACCTACCCCTGTTGGTCCCAAAAATAAAAATGATCCATTAGGGCGACTAGGATCTGATAATCCGGCGCGAGAGCGGCGTATTGCATTAGCAACTGTTTCTACTGCCTCCTCTTGTCCAATTACGCGCTTATGAATTGCAGTTTCCATATGTAGTAGTTTATCGCGTTCGCCTTCTAGCATTTTGGTAATTGGAATACCTGTCCATTTAGATACTACTTCTGCAATTTCTTCCTCAGTAACAGAATTACGTAATAATTGCATTTTTTGTGGTTGTTCAACTGAACTAGCCGCTGCAAGCTGTTGTTCTAATTTAGGAATTTGTTCATATTGCAATTTTGCCATACGTTCCAAATCACCAGCTCGATGGGCTGCTTCCATCGCTAAACGGCTTTGTTCTAATTCTTCTTTAATTTTGCTGCTATCTTGAACACTTGCCTTTTCAGCTCGCCAGATTTCATTTAAATCGGCTAATTCTTTTTCTAATTGACCAATTTCTTCATTTAATTTTGCTAAGCGTTGTTTAGATGCTTTGTCTTTTTCTTTTTTTAGAGCTTGATGTTCAATTTTTAGCTGAATTAGACGACGATCTAGGCGATCTATGCTTTCAGGTTTGGAATCAATTTCCATTCTAATGTGACTAGCAGCTTCATCAACTAAATCTATAGCTTTATCAGGTAATTGTCGATCTGTAATATAACGATTAGACAATGTTGCCGCTGCTACGATTGCAGGATCGGTAATATCTACACCATGATGAACTTCATAGCGTTCTTTTAAGCCGCGTAAAATGGCAATAGTGTCTTCAACATTGGGTTCATTAACTAAAACTTTTTGAAAACGGCGTTCTAAAGCGGCATCTTTTTCAATGTATTGGCGATATTCATCTAAAGTTGTCGCACCAACGCAGTGTAATTCGCCACGTGCAAGTGCTGGTTTGAGCATATTACCTGCATCCATTGCGCCTTCGCCTTTACCGGCACCAACCATAGTATGCAATTCATCTATAAATAAAATTACTTGCCCTTCTTGTTTGGCTAAATCATTTAAGACAGCTTTTAAGCGTTCCTCAAATTCACCTCTAAATTTAGCACCGGCAATTAAGGAACCCATATCTAGTGATAATAAACTTTTATTTTTTAAACCTTCTGGCACTTCACCGTTGATGATGCGTTGAGCTAAACCTTCAACTATTGCAGTTTTACCTGTACCCGGTTCACCAATTAATACAGGATTATTTTTAGTACGCCGCTGTAAGACTTGCACAATGCGACGAATTTCATCATCGCGCCCAATTACTGGATCTAATTTACCTTGTAATGCTAGTTCAGTTAAGTTGACTGTATATTTTTCAAGTGATTGCCGCTGTTCCTCAGCATTAGGATCATTGACCTTTTGCCCACCACGCATTTGATCAATTGCTTGTTCTAATACTTCTTTTTTGACACCGGCTTTAGCTAATAATTTACCAATACTACCCTTATCTTTAAGTGCTGCCAAGACAAATAATTCACTAGGAATATACTGATCTTTACGTTGTTGAGCTAATTTATCAGTTATATTGAATAAACGGTTTAAATCATTAGAAATATGTACTTGACCCTCATTGGCAGTAACTTTATCAATATTTTCTAAGACTTCCATTAAACCGGAACGGATTTTATTAACATTAGCTCCAGCACGAGTCAATAATTGATTAGTACTAGCATCCTGCTGATCCAACATAGCTAACAATACATGAACCGGCTCAATAAACCGATGATCGCGCCCAACGGCGATACTTTGCGCATCAGCCAAGGCTTGTTGAAATTTAGTCGTGAATTTTTCGATATTCATTTTTATTAATCCTTATCTGTGATAATTGCTTATCGTTATAACTAAGGATTAATTTGTTAGAATCAAGTCATTAGTGACCAATTCCACCCCATCAATATACCTAAAATCCTTCAAATTCAAAGTCATTAATGGCATATTATAAACCATAACAGTAGAAGCAATAATTGCATCCATCATCTTCATATTGTGCGATAGATTATATTCTTTTACCAATAGAGTAGCAAGTTTGATAATCTCATCGTTGGTTTTTAAAATCTTAAAAACAGCAATTTCATTGATAATAAATTTTAAATCTTGTTTGCTTTTTGCACCTTGATATAGCTCCATCACCACAATATCACTAATAAACAACTCATCTAACGAATAAGACTTAATAAGAGATTTATTGCCCTTTAAATATTCAATCAAAATATTGGTATCAAGAAATATCATCTATAAGACTCTTCTCGTAATTGTTTTGCAAAAGCAACAGAATCTTCAACATTTTTAAAAGGATTTGTCATCTCAATATCATTGTCATCAGTATCTAGTTTATAAAAGTTATCCATTGGATTCAACTTATTATAACTAAAGGATTTATACTGTTTGGGAGTAGTGGTTTGATGAAAATAATTATCTATTGCCTTGCTATTATCTTTAATAAAAGAGACAATAAACTCCATAAACTTCTCTTGATTAGAGTGAAATTGTGTCTCGAAAATCTTTTGCATTTGAGGATTACTAATTTGTAATTGCATCTTCTAAACCTTTTAGTTTTGATTATAACAAAAATTACTGTTACTTTTTCCCTTTCAATGTAATTGATATGTTGTTCTGGTGCTACACTTTTTCAAGGCAATATTATAAATGATGATTGATTTAAAACTCAGAGTCGAAAACAAAAAACTACAGAAATTGCATATAAGCAAGGATATTATAATAATATGACAACTAAACTATCCAATTTTGATAAACATTTATTTAGTCAGGGCAAACATTGGCACGCTTATCGTTTTTTAGGTGCCCATTTCAATGATGACGGTGTATTGTTTGCCGTATGGGCACCTAATGCTGATGCCGTCAGTGTAGTTGGTGATTTTAATAGTTGGGATGGAGCTATTCATCCTATGCACATTTATGAAGATAATGGTATTTGGGAATTGTTTATTCCTGATATAAAACCCGGAGAATTATATAAATTTGAAATTCGCAGCCGTCATGGTGAAATTTTATTAAAATCTGATCCTTATGGTCAGCAATTTGAATTACGTCCAAATACTGCTTCTATTGTTACCGCTAATAGCGATTATAAATGGAATGATAATACTTGGCTAGAAAAGCGTCAGCAACTAGATTGGCAACATATTCCAATGTCAATTTATGAAGTACATTTAGGCGCGTGGCAGGGTGAATTTATCAATTATCGTGAACTAGCAAAACGCTTAGTTAAGTATGTACTTGAAATGGGTTTTACCCATATTGAGTTATTGCCAATTACTGAACATCCATTCGATGCCTCATGGGGTTATCAATGTACCGGTTATTATGCACCGACTAGCCGCTATGGCACACCTGATGATTTTAGATATTTTATTGATTATTGTCATCAAAATAATATCGGAGTTATTTTAGATTGGGTGCCAGCTCATTTTCCAAAAGACGCTTATGGCTTAGCGCGTTTTGATGGTACTGCACTTTATGAACATGAAGATCCACGTCAAGGGGAACACTTAGATTGGCAGACGCTAATTTATAATTATGGTCGTTTTGAAGTCAAAAACTTTTTATTTTCCAGTGCATTATATTGGATAGAAGAATTTCATATTGATGGCTTACGAGTAGATGCAGTTGCCTCAATGTTATATTTAGACTATTCACGTGAAGAATGGATTCCAAATGAATATGGAAGTCGTGAAAACTTAGAAGCTATTGGATTTATACGTGAATTAACTACTATTCTGCAACAACAAAACCCGGGAGCTTTAATAATAGCGGAAGAATCAACATCATGGCCGCAAGTAACTGGTCCGGCTGAATTTGGTGGATTAGGTTTTAATATGAAATGGAATATGGGTTGGATGAATGACACTTTAAAATATATGTCGATAGATCCAATTCACCGTAAACATCATCAAAATGACTTAACATTTAGTATCTTATATGCTTTCTCTGAAAACTTCTTGTTACCATTTTCACATGACGAAGTAGTGCATGGCAAAGGATCAATGCTAACCAAAATGCCCGGCGACGAATGGCAACGCTTTGCAAATTTACGCTTGTTATATAGTTATATGTTTACACATCCGGGTAAAAAACTATTATTTATGGGCACCGAATTTGCTCAAAGCGCGGAATGGAATGAAGCTGTGGGCTTAGATTGGCATCTATTACAATATGATTTTCACAAAGGCGTACAAAACTTAGTAAAAGATTTAAACAAAATTTACCAACAATCAAAAGCATTATACAAATATGAATTTGAACAACAAGGATTTAAATGGCTAGACTGCCAAGATGCTGAAAATTCAGTATTAATTTTTAGCCGCCAAGCAGAAGAACAAACTTTAATTATAGCATTAAACTTCACTCCAGTACCAAGATACTATTATAGAATAGGAGTACCAAAGTTAGCGACTTATAAAGAAATTTTGAATTCAGACGCTGCAATTTATGGTGGAAGTAATGTCAATAACAATGATAGATTGTTAAAAGCAGAAAAAATAGCCTGTATGAATCAAGAATATTCTATTACAGTTACTTTGCCACCTTTGGGGGCGTTGATATTAGGGTAGGGTAGAGCATACACGTAGCTCTACCCATCTTTTATAGATTAAATTGATCTATGGTTTTTTAAATTGTTGTATTTTTTTGAAATCATCTTGCAATAAATTATTTAGCCATAAAGCCACTTTTGTAAAAGTGGCATTTTTATTACCATCTTCGTTGAGCAACCGATTGCGTAGGTTTGTTTCAAATCCTAAATGATAAATTGCATCAGCTACGCGATTGAGCGCATTTTTGCCAAAAAGCTTAGTTTTGGCACCATCACTTTGCACTAGATGAAATCCAGTTTCTTCACCAGTTGCTTCATCGTCTCCGTGAAGTTCAGCCCATATTTCGCTGTGATTGGCAACAATATATTTGTTCAATAGACGCGCATCATCAGCGTTGATGTTTCCATCGTTTGCAACATCAGTGACTATAATGGCTTCAAGTATGATGTGATTCAGCCCATCTGTGGCTGCTGAGCCTTTACGAATATCGCCAGTGGAAATACGCTTTTGAAGCCCTACATCGGTATAAATAATATCAATAATTTGATCCAAGCCGGTGCGAGTAGTGCCAGTGACTTCCTTAATCTTGGGATTTTTGAGAGAATTGCGTTTTAAGTCTTGAGCAAGCAAGTCGTTAAGCCATAAACCAACTTTTTGGAAAGTGACATTATTGTTGCCATCTTCGTTGAGAAGGCGATTTTTTCGGTGTGTTTCAAACCCCAAATGATAAATACCATCAGCAACACGATTTATAGCATTTTTGCCTAAAAGCTTAGTTTTGGCACCATCGTTTTGCACTAGGTGAAATCCAGTTTCTTCACCATCTTCATCATCTCCGTGAAATACAACCCAATCATCGCGATAGTTATGGAAAATGTAATCATTCAACTCTCGGGTATCAGCTGTTGAAATCTTTTTGTCATTAGCTAAACCGTTATCGATAATTGCTTTGATTATGATTTTGTTCATCATATCCGCTGCAACGGCACCTTCATAAATATCTTCCATTGAAATCTTTTTTTGAAGCCTAGCATCAGTTAAAATAATATCTACAATTTGATCCAAGCCCGTTGATGTGGTAGCAATGTTAGCGTTTGAATTTGAAGTACCCAAAAAAGTAACTACAAAAAGAACAACTGTCAGTCTTGTTTTACTTATTTTTTTCATATTAAATAACCTCTAATAAAATTAATTAAGTGCAATTTGATATTGTACACTATATGATGTAAAAAAACATTGTTACATGTTCAAACACCTGTCAGGTTTTAGACCTGACAGGTTTTAAAAACCTGTCAGGTCTTGGGGCTTGTAACCAGCAGTTTAGTTTATTGACAGTTTGATAGTGTTATTTAAAACCCTTCCCGATATTCCCGTAACCACATTTCAATTACTATGTCTGGATAATTTAAATCTACCGGTTCTGTAATTAGGCGCGTTGCATCTTGCGATTTTAGGTAATCGACTCGCAGCGGCATGGCATGAATGAAGTAGTTATCCCAATTGGGATTTTAGCGAAAGTTAAACTTAAACCTAGATAATCATCAAAGCTCACAAAAAAATAAGCTTTATCCCACAATGTGCTATAGCTTTGCCATTCCTGATAAATAACAAGTTCCTTGGGATAGCAGCATATTGTTGAAAAATATAAAAATAGCGGTAATTATAATTATGTAACACACTAAAGTCAATGGAATTATTAATTAAATAAAGACATTAGTTTAATTTAAATTAGTTTACTCAAGTTTTACATAAGGTTTTAGACCTGACAGGTTTTTAAAACCTGTCAGGTCTTGGGGCTTGTAACAAGGTTTAATTTATTGACAATGTTTGAGAAACATATTATTATTATACAATTAATTTCATCTGGATAATATGATACCTTCCCTCACAAATAAAATATTTTAGCCATCTACTCATATCTGCATTATAATACACATTTAACCTTAATCAATTTTCAATTAAATGGAAGTCACAAAACGTACTCATTTGCAAGCTCGTTTGCAAAACACAGTTTTTATGCTGTTATTAGTCATAGTTATAGCCTTAATAGCTTGGCTAAGTACCCGTTATAAAATCGAGTCTGATTGGACTATTAATAATCGTAATAGCCTATCTGAAGCTAGTACTAAATTATTAGTTCAACTTAAAGACCCTATTAAAATTACTGCCTATGCTAGTAATGATAAACAATTACGCGCCCCTATTAAAGATTTAGTTGCGCGTTATCAAAGTAACAAAGATGATATTAGTTTACGCTTTGTTGATCCTTTCACTTCTCCTAACGAAGTACGTGAAGAAGAAATTCAGTTTGATGGTGAAATTATTATTGAATATCAAAATAGAACTGAGCATATTAGACAAGTTTCTGAACAAAATTTGACTTCAGCCTTACAACGACTAGTTCGTAACAAAAATAGCCTAATTGTATTTTTAGAAGGGCATGGTGAACGCAGTATTAAAAAATTTGCCAATCATGATTTAAGCGAATTTGCTAATACATTGAAAAATAGCGGCTTTCAATTAAAATCAATTAATTTAAGTCAACAAGCCGAAATTCCAAATGATACTGCTTTACTAGTTATTCCTAGCTCACGAACCAAATTATTACCCGGTGAAGCTGATTTACTCGCGCAATATATAAAAAATGGTGGTAATTTATTATGGCTAATAGATCCTAATAGTTCTTTAAATCCTATTGCTAGTCAATTTGGCTTAACATTACAGCCCGGTATCATAGTTGATCCTAATAGTCAATTAATGGGCTTAAACAATCCAGCAATGTTGGCAATTAATGATGCTGGCTATGGTGATCATCATATTACAGCTAATTTTAATTATGTAACTTTATTTCCACAAGCAAATGGCTTCATCATTAAATCACCAGTTGAATGGGAAGAAGTTCCTTTATTGACAACTAATCCTCAAACATGGTCTGAAACTGGCAATTTAGAAGATGAAAAGATTGAATATAACGAAGGCACAGATATTAATGGTCCATTTGAAATAGCTGTTGCTTTACATCGAGATAAGCCAAAACAAGAACAAGAAAAAATTGTTCCACAGCAACGAGTTATTATAGTTGGAGAAGGCGATTTTTTATCTAATGCCTTTTTACAATTTGGTGGCAATCTTAATTTGGGGTTGAAAATGATTAATTGGTTATCTCAGGATGATTCTTTTATTGATATTCCAGCAAAAGCTGCCGCTGATCTTAAATTAGAATTATCTTCAAATGCAGTTTTATTATTAGGTTTATTGTTTTTAGTTGTTTTGCCGCTAATTTTAATTAGTATTGGAATTAGTGTTTGG
Organism: Candidatus Marithrix sp.; assembly: GCA_016744775.1. Taxonomy (GTDB): domain Bacteria; phylum Pseudomonadota; class Gammaproteobacteria; order Beggiatoales; family Beggiatoaceae; genus Marithrix. Next base: position 52,588 of record JADGDS010000005.1, on the reverse strand, counting down.
TTACGTCGGAGGAAAGCTTAATGCGTAAACGTTGGTTAATGAATCTGGTTTTATTATGTGTAATAACGATTTTAGGTGGTTTGGTTTATTATACTACTGAACAAGAAAAATCTAATAAGCAGTTAGCTAAACTAACAACATTAGATCCAAATAAAATACAATTAATTAGAATTGAACGGGCTGATAAAGCTAAAATTTCTTTAATGAAAGATAAATTTGAAGTTTGGCAAATGCTGACACCATTTCAATTACCCGCTAATATGATTCGTGTCAATCGCTTATTGCAAATTTTATCGGATAATCAATATAAAGAATTAGAAGTATCTAAACACGATTTAGCAGAACTAAAATTAGCTCCTCCTTTAGCAAAAGTTACTTTTAATCAATTTACCATTGCTTTTGGCGATAGTTCTCCTATGAGAGATCAAAAACGTTATATACGGATTGATGATAAAGTCTATTTAGTTACTGATAATTTATATAATTCTTTAACTCAGACTGCTGTAAATTTTGTCAGCCTAGCTCCTTTGGGTTTGAATTCTAAAATCATGGAATTAAAATTGCCAGATTATCATTTAGCCTTTAAAGATAAACAATGGAAATTGATTTCATCAAAATTTTCTGATAAAGAAGTAGAAACAAATCAAGATGCGCTAGCAGGTTTAATTGATCAATGGCAACGCCTGCAAGCCTTTAAAGTAGAAGCTTATGATGTAGCAAAAAGTGAATCACAAGGCAAGATTGAAGTGCATCTTTTAGGCAAAGATTATCCTGTAAGTTTTACGATTCTTGCATCTAAACCTGATTTAATATTAGCGCGTCATGATAAAAATGTGCTATATAAGATAGACAATATTCAAATAGATAAATTATTGCAATTACCAACCGCAACCAGTGAAGATTTAGGAGATTAATTTTGGCAGCTAACGATTTTTTTGAAGCAGAATCACCTGAGAATTATGAACAAAAATGTTTATGTGTCTTAGCCTTAGACGTATCGGGTTCAATGTCAAACCCAATGGGTGGAATGAAACCTATTGATGAATTAAACGATGGTTTAGAAGACTTTTACTTTGATATTCAAGAAGACGCAACGACAGCCAACCGTTTAGAAGTTGCGATTGTAACTTTTCATAGTGAAGTTCAAACTGAATTAGAACCTTCTCTAGTAGAAAATTTTGAAATGCCTGAATTGATTCCAAAGGGTTCTACCAAAATGGTAGATGGTGTTAGAGAAGCAATTGAAAAAGTTGAAGCTAGAAAAAAATGGTATAAAGATACTGGGCAACCTTATTATAGACCTTGGGTAATTTTAATTACTGATGGAGAACCTGATAGTGATCAAGATGTTAAAGGTTTAACCAAAGAAATTCATGAAGCAACTAAAGCTAAAAAGTTTGCATTTCTTGCAGTTGGAGTTGAAGGAGCAAATATGAAGATTTTAAGAGAAGTATCTAATCCTGACATGCCGCCTCAACAATTGCAAGGTTTAAAATTTAGTGCTTTCTTTAAATGGTTAAGTGCTAGTATGAGTACAGTAACTTCCTCAGAAACTGGGCAACAAGTGAATTTGCCTAAAGCTGATGATTGGACTCAAGGTTTTACAACTTAGTTACTGATGTTACGCAGTGGAAGCCCCCCAACCCCCTAAAGGGGGAGTATTCTATGAATTTAATTTGCTGTTCCCCCTTTAGGGGGTTAGGGGGCTTCCTTTTGTGCGTCACATCATTTATTATGAAATTTATTGTTATAATTTTTATATTTGTAGTATCTAATTGTTCATATGCTATTGATAATCAATCTACTGATAAAATCAATATTGAAATTGCTAAATTTTATATAAATACTAGATCCCGCTCTCAAGATTTCCCTTCTTATATTAAAACCTCTAAAGAACTTAATAAGTTTTTAATCAAATATTATCCAAATGATCAACATGAATTAAGACAAATACTCTTATATAAAAATGTAATCAATAAAGATATTCTGATAGGTTGGTATTATATGCCTGTTTGGTGGCATTTTTGGAGTGTTAAAGACATATCTGTGTGGCGAGAGCAACAATGGCAACAATATCAAAATAATATTGAACAAATTATTAACACTGCTAAATTAAATAAGCATTTAATTAGTATTAATCAATACATGACAATAATGATATTAGTGATTTTTGGTTTGCTTATTATTATACTGTCTTGTAAAAATAAACCTAATAGGAAAAATGATTTGAAAGAATATGATGATCAATGCTTAGTCATTGGTGAATCAGTGATTGGTAAATCACATATAGATAGTGGAATACCTTGTCAAGATAGTAATTTTTCTCAGAAAATTAATGATTTTTGGGGAATTGCTATAGTTGCTGATGGTGCTGGTTCTGCAAAAAATTCACATGACGGCTCAAAATTTGTGGTTCATAAAGCAGCACAAATATTTACTGAGGCAATGAAGAAAACAGATTGGTATAAAAATAATCAATTACCTGAAGAAGCAGAATGGCATCAATTTTCAAAGGAACAACTTTGGAGAGTTAAGCAATTACTTAATAAATATGCAGATTGGCGAAAAGTTAGAATTAAATCACTTGCTTGTACTGTTATTATTGTTATATATTCACCACTTGGTATTTTAATTACACATATTGGAGATGGTAGAGCGGCTTATTGTGATTCAAAGCATGTTTGGAAAGCTATGATGATTCCTTATAAAGGTGAAGAAGCGAATTCTACAGTTTTTATCACTTCTGATATTTGGAATGATAATATAAATCATTTTATAGAAAGTCGCATTATTAATGAGAAGATGATTGCCTTTGCTTTAATGTCAGATGGTTGTGAAAAGGCGACTTTTGAATGTAGCAAATTTAATCCAGCAACAAATCAATGGTCAGATCCTAATAATCCTTATCCAAAATTTTTTCAACCTGTATTAAAAACACTAATCAATATGGAGCAAAATCAAATGCCAGCTCATGAAATACAGGCTAAATGGAAAAAATTTCTTGAACTTGGTAATACAACATTAAAAAATGAACCTGATGATAAGACGATGATCTTAGGTATTTATCATGGCTCTATACTTTAAAACATCACAAAATCAAAAAATTACTGTTGAAGATCAGCCTTTGAGTGTGGCAGGTGGCGAGGGTCAAGTTCATAGAATTATCGCGCCATCTTCATATAAGAATTATTGTCTTAAAATTTTTCACCCTAATCAGCGTTATGCTGAACGTGAACCTAAATTAGCTTATATGATTAAAAATTCACCATCAGAATTGATAGGTGATAAATATATGATATGTTGGCCCACAGAGCTAGTTTATGATAAAAATCAATTTGTTGGATTTATCATGCCTTTAGCATTTGAGGGCAGTATTTCTTTATATGATATATGCCGCCCAACAATGAAAAAAAATTTAGATGATAAATGGCATAAATTTAATTTATCAACCAGTCAGGGTGTAATTTTAAGATTGAAGCTATGTGCTAATTTGGCTATTGCTATACATAAAATTCATCAAATGAATCATTATATGTTAGTAGATATGAAGCCACAAAATATTTTATTGACTAGTCTAGGTACAATTTCAATCATTGATTTAGATTCAATTCAAATTGCTAATGACTCTAAAGTAACTTATCCGGCACATGCTGTGACAGCAGAATATATTCCACCAGAAGGGCATAGTAATCAGTTACATCCTTCACAAGATTATATTCCATTATCGTGGGATAGATTTTCCTTAGCTGTTGTATTTTATGAAATATTATTTGGTTTACCAGCTTTTGCGGCTACTTATAAGGGTAAATATAAAGATTGCGATACTATCGCAGAAAAAATTAAACATGGTTTATTTCCTCATGCCGCGAAATCAAAAAAATATCTTGAGTCATTACCGCCATTGCATAATAATTTTCAACGTTTGCCTGAACCATTAAAAAACTTGTTTTTGCAGGCATTTGTCAAGGGTAATAAGCTTCCAGAAGCTAGACCAAGTGCAGAGCAATGGGGGCGTAGTTTATATCAAGAAATAACAAAAATAAAAGACATTCCTATTAGTAATGATACTGAAGAAGATTCAGCGATTCATATTAAAAAAAGTAAGATCAAAAGTATATTAGGTGTACATTTAAAACATGTTAATGAATTTAAAGATTATTTAACTGAGAATGTCAAAAAACTTTTTGAATTTGTTTTAATAAAATTTTTTTTATATCCAATAATATTGGCTATAAATCTGCTTAAAGAAATAGCATCTTGGTTTTTATTTTTCATAGTCGCAATTTTGAAATCAAGTAGAGATTTAGCTATATCAATATTATTGTTTATGTTTGTTATAGTTTTAATGTTACCTATAAGGGTAATTGTTGATATATTTACAATTTCTAATGTAATTCTATGGGAAAATAATTTATTTGATATGCCTAAATATTTTATAAAATCTATGAAAACTCATTGGAATTATAATGAATGGAAGGATAAATACTTTTAAAATGATTTCTTTACCAAAACCACTTTTATTTGGAAGCTTTGCCGCTGTTGGATGCTTGATTGGTGCAATTGTAGGTGAAGCTTTACTTAATGTAACGCAGGCTCCAGCTCTTCCACCTGTTTCTCATGAGCTTATTTTGTTAATTGATAGTTCTGGCAGTATGGAAGGTAAAAAGTTAGAGGAAGTTAAGTTGGCAGCAATAAAGTTTATTAAGCGTCGTCAAAGTTCTTTTAATAATTTTGGAGTTATTAGTTTTGGCAATGTAGCGTCTGAAATTGCTAATTTTAATACTGATTTAATCAGTATGGAAGAAAAGATTAATAATTTAAAATCTGGTGGTGGCACACCGATGGCTCAGGCTTTGAAATTGGCAATTTCTAAGTTTTCTTCTAATTCTGAGTTAAAGAGTATTCTAATATTCACTGATGGTAAACCTAATGAGGAGGAAGCTAGCAAAGTAGCGGCTGAATTAGTTAGAAAAGCTAATATAAATATTGTGGCGGTGGCAACTGATGATGCTGATACTTTGTTATTAAATAAAGTCACTGCTGATCCTTTGTTGGTGTTTTCAACTAGTTTAGGTAATTTTGATTCGGCTTTTCAGTTAGCGGAAAAAGCAATTTATGAACGCGATATTATTACTTCTAGCCCTATTGCTGTTGCTGAAAGTTCTTTATTTTTGACATCATTACGTATAGGTGGTTGGACAATTTTATTGGCTTTGGGAATCGCACTGGCATTAATAATCAGTCAAAATCTATATTTACGACGACGCTATTTAACTGTTTCTGAATTTTTGATGGCTGTTGTGAGTTGTATCATAATAGGTTTAATTGCGGGTGGAGTTGGGCAATTATTGTATGGATTAATACCTGAAAATCCTAATTTAGATATATTTAGTCGGATTATAGCGTGGTCAATTTTAGGTGCCTTGTTAGGTAGGGGAGTGGCATTTTTTATTCCGAATTTAAAAGCGATTCCGGTTATGATTAGCGGCGGAATTGGTGGTGCAATTGCTGCTAGCGGCTTTTTATCAGCGGCTTATATTTTTGCTGATATTCCAGCTAGGTTTTTAGGTGCAATTATTTTGGGTTTTGCTATTGGTGTGATGGTTGGTATTACTGAATATGTGAAAAAGGCATGGTTAATTGTGCATTGGGGTCCAAAAGATAGTAGTATTATAAACTTAGGCGATGAATCTATTTTAGTAGGTAGCTCAAATAAAGCCCATGTTTATTTGCCAAAAAGCCAAAATTTTCCAGCTGAGATGGGAACCATTACATTTGTGGAAGGTGAAATTAGCTTTCATAATAATGCCACTGGAAAAAAGCAAGTTTTACGGGATGGTAATAAGTGGAATATTGGAACTGTTATGATTGAAGTTCGAGCTTTGGAAGAAGAATAACGAAGGAAAAATAAATGTACCAATTAACTTTACAAATAACTGATACTAAATTAGAAGAATTTCTACGACAAGTTGCTAAAAAAGAAGGTAAAAATGTACCAGAAATGGCACTGTTTGCTATTCAAGAATTTTTACAAAAATATGGTTCTGTAAATGAATCAACTGATCCGTGGGAAAATCCTAATATAGATTTGCCTAGTATTGATACTGGTATTACAGACTTTGCACGCTATCATGATCATTATTTATACAATACCGAAAAATGAGAAAAATTTTTGTAGATACTGCGGCATTGATTGCGTTAGGCAATCAACGTGATGACTTACATGAGCAAGCTCGTGATATACAAAAACAGTTGGCAAAATTGTCTGTACAATTTGTAACTACGAATTTAGTGATTGCAGAATATTGTAATGCTTTTAGTTCAATAAAATTGCGTCACATAGCCATAAGCACTGTAGAAAGTATTTTTATTTCCAAACGTTGGCAATATATTCATATTGATGAAACTTTAATGCAGCAAGGCTATGTTTTGTATAATAAAATGATTGATAAAAGTTGGGGATTAGTTGATTGTAGTAGCATTGTGCTTGCTAAACAAATGCAAATTCAAGAAATATTCACAGCAGATCATCATTTTGAACAAGCTGGTTTTGAAATTTTACTGAAATAGCATTTTTATGTCAATACATATTTTATTTTCTGTTGCTGGTATGTCGCCGGCTGTTATTACTGAGACTTTGTCTGGTTTGTTGAGTTGTCAGAATGTTCGTAGTGGCGAAATTCATGTGCTTACTACTTCTTTTGGTAAGAAGAGTATGCAGGTGTTGTTGGATGGTAAGGTGGCGGCTTTTAATGATCGGTTTGAGACTGATTGGAAAATTGAGCCGGAGTGGATTGAGGTTATTTGTGATTCTCAAGGTGAGCCTTTGGATGATTTACGCTCTTCGGCTGATAATGAGTGTGCGGCTAATGAGATTGTTGAGCGAGTTCATTGTTGGTGTGATAAACCGGATGTGGTTTTACATGCTTCGGTGGCTGGGGGGCGTAAGACTATGGGGCTTTATTTGGCTCAGGCTATGAGTTGGTTTGCTCGTGCTGGTGATGATTTGTCTCATGTGTTGGTTCCTAAGTGTTTTGAGAGGGATGGGGATTTTTATTTTCCTGTTGATGCTGAGCAGGAGGGGGTTGTTGATTTTGCTTTGATTCCTTTTGTTAGAATGCAGAGTTTGTTGCCGCCGCTGTTGTCTGAGGTTGATAGTTATTCTGAGCGGGTGAAAGTGTCGCAGGTTTATTTGGCTGATATTTCTCATCAGGCTGGTGTTTTGACTTTGAATGTTGATTCTGGGATTTTGTCTTTGGATGGTTGTGAGTTGGCTAGATTACAGCCTTTGAGTGTTGCTTTGTATTTGTTTTTGTTTGAATATGCTAATTTGGCTAGAAATCAAGCTAAGTTTTATTTTAGAGAGGCTTTTGATTATCGTGATCGGTTGATTGAGTGTTTAGATAGAGTTGATCTTAGAGGAAATAGTGGTGCTGGTTTATCTAGTCTGGCTTTTGTGCCTGAAAGGTGTTGGAGTGAATATGATCAGGTTGAAGAACGTAAGGATGAGTTAGATGATGCTTTTGGTAAGTTGCATAAAAATTTAAAAGATCTTTGGATGAATGCTAGTTTTCAGGTTTTTAAAGGTAAGCGTGATAAAAAAGGTCCTTCTCGTTTTGTTGATATTGATTCTGAGCGGTTGAGGGTTGTTTAGTTTATAACTACAGGGATTGCATTTTAGCAGGGATTTATAACTACAGGGATTGCATTTTAGCAGGGATTATTGTAATATACAATTATATTTTATCCTTGTTAAAATGCAATCCCTGTAGTTTTTTTTAGTATGTATCAAAAATTAACATATCAAATTAATGGTTGTCTTTTCAAAGTATATAATACTTTGGGGAGTATATGGAATGAAAGTGTCTATGAAGAGGCTCTTGAATTAGAATTGCAGGCTCAAGGTTTGATGGTTGAACGTCAAAAAGAGTATTGTGTGTTCTATTTTGATCGGCAGGTTGGTTCTTATCGAATTGATCTTGTTGTTGAAGATATAGTTGTTGTAGAGTTAAAGTCTGTTCTTGAGGTACTTCCTATTCATCAAGCACAGTTGATTTCATATTTGAAGGGGTATCATAAACCTATTGGTATTTTGGCTAATTTTGGGAAAATGAGATTATTTCATCGAACTTTTCAAAATAAGTTAAGTCAAAAAAATGTTTTAAAAGATACTTTTGATTTTTCTAAAGTAACATTAAAGCAAAAGGATGATATTAAAGATTTGTTATTTATCGCTAATCGAATTTTAATTACTCTTGGTGTAGGGTATTTTCATCAAATTTATCGAAGAGCTTTTTATTATGAGTTAAAGCTTTCTGGTATCAATTTTGATGTTGTAAAGGATGTTAGTGTTAGTTATCGTAGTCGTTTTTTAGGTTCAAAGGATGTTAATTTTTTTGTGATTGGTAATTTGTTATTGTCTGTTGTTGCTGTTAGGGTGCTTGATAAGGTTATTTTGTCTAAATTTAATAGTTATATTCAGCATTTGAAGTGTCAGCGAGGTTTGATTTTTAATTTTAATGCTATGTATTTGGATTATCGGTATATTGATGTTTGATAACTACAGGGATTGTATTTTAGCAGGGATTATTATATCTACAAAAATCTATAATCCCTGCTTACATGCAATCCCTGTAGTTGTTGAATGGCTGTTCACCGATGCAGGTGATTGAAACTTTTTTTTCGTAGGTTGGGCTGACGAAAGGAAGCCCAACGATCTTATCGTGATTTATGTTGGGCTTCCTGTCGTCAGCCCAACCTACTTTCTTTATTCTATTCTGTGATAAAGGTGAAAAAGCTTAGATTGGGAAAAACAGTAGAAAGAGATTTTTTACAGAAAGGGCTTGGGATGATTAGCCATAAAATGTTGGGTTACGTTTTTTTACTGCTTAAAAAAATCTAACCCAACCTAGCAACTAAATCAAATTTTGCACACTAGCAAGGCTACGAATCCAAGGTTTAATATTTTTTAATTCTGCCGGCATTTCTTTTAAAGCAACTTGTGCTTCGCTTCTAGTTGAATAAATTCCATACACTAATACATACCAATCCTTATTGCGATATATAGTTTTAAACATCGCGAATTCTGTTATATTTGAATGTTTTTTAGTAAAGTTTTGTAAGTTGATTAACTCATGAGTGCCTAAAATTTGTAATGTATAACTATTGGGATCTTGAACTGATAACCAATCTGCTCCTTTAATAATATCATTAGATATTATCGGTGATGGTTCTTCTTCTTCCTCTTCTTCTTCTACTACTATCCTCTCTACTTCCGTTCTAACTATTGGTTGAATAATTGGCGCACTAATCTCATTTTCCTCTATCGATTTCCAATAAAACAAAAAACTTAAACCAACCAAAACCAAAACAATAGCCAAACCCCATAACAATTTCGATTCCGGAGCGAATGTGTGAGGTAAATGAATATCATGTCTCTGCTCAGCAAATTGCCGCAAAATTTGTTGAGCATACATATTTATTTTGCCCGCTAAACCTTCAGATTTTTCATAAATAGTCTTTATAATATCACTATGAAATGGATGAATATTAGCATATCTAGTATCATGCAAACGAAATTGCAGATAATCTCGTACCTGAATATCAGAAAATACCGGCACATCCAAAGTATGAATCAAAGTATTTTGCACCATTTCAAATTCTGGTGCTGCTAAAATACTAGTAATTTGTGGCTCACAAAATAATACCACCCTCATTCTAGTTGGTGGCTTACCCTGCATATTTAATTCAATTAAATATTGTAAAGTAGCCAAAGGTAATTGATGAGCATCATCTACAAATAATACCGGTATTTGCCCATTATAACGAGTAGCCGCGATATGATTACGCAAACTTTCTTGCAAAATTGGAAATGGCTTACCATCTTGACGCACATGAAATGTATTCAAAATTGATGACAATAACACCTCAGAAGATAAAGCAGGGCTAGTATCAGGAGTATATATCCACCAATGCTGACATTCTTTTTCTGCGATTCTCTTCAATTGGTTCAATAAAGCAGTTTTACCACCACCTTTTTCAGCTAATACCAATAATAATTGCTCACTATTTTCTATTAAATGACGAATTAAATTAATCCTCTGACTTAACTCAGAAGTTAAATAATAGCGATGTGAAGCATTACCAAAAGGATTATTAAAACGAGAATCTTCAGGCATAATATTTATATATAATTCTGGAGAGTATTCCTTAATAATTGTGAATCATACTGATCAGTAATAATAGCCTGACCAATATTTTTTAATAAAACTAAACGAATCTTACCATCACGAACTTTTTTATCTACCTGCATTAATTCTAATATTTGCTCAATTGTTAATCCTGCTGGAATACTAGTAGGTAAAGCCATTCTTTTTATTAATGTCTTAATACGGCTGACTTCATCATTTGCAAGCCATCCTAATTGCGCAGAAAATTCTGCCGCTAAACATATACCAATAGCCACACCTTCGCCATGCAGACATTTACCATAACCCATACCAGTTTCAATAGCATGACCAAAAGTATGACCCAAATTTAGTAATGCTCGTCGCCCACTTTCACGCTCATCTTCAGCCACAATTTTAGCCTTATTTTCACAAGAGCGTGCAATGGCAAAACTTAAAGCCTGCGAATCACGAGCCAATAAATCAGATACATTATTTTCTAACCACTCAAAAAATTCTAAATCATTAATTAACCCATACTTAATAACCTCAGCCAAACCCGCGCTCAATTGTCTATCATCTAAAGTATCTAAAGTATCAGTATCTATGATTACACATTGCGGCTGATGAAAAGCACCAATCATATTCTTACCTAAACTATGATTAACCCCAGTTTTGCCGCCAACAGAAGAATCAACCTGAGCTAACAAAGTAGTTGCAATTTGAATAAAAGCCACACCGCGCTGATAACAAGCAGCGGCAAAACCAGTCATATCACCAACTACACCACCACCCAAAGCAACCAAAGTAACCTGACGATCAAAACGATCAGTTAATAACTTATCAAAAATTTGATTTAATATTGTTAAATTTTTATACTGTTCACCATCAGGTAAAATTACCGATGCAACCTTATAATCCTTAAAAGCTCTGAGTGTTTTTTCTAAATATAATGGTGCCACAGTTTCATTACTAACTATTAAAACTTGTTGGCTTGAAGCCTTAATCAATTCAGCCAAGCCTAATAAATTTTGACCGATATAAATTGGATAACTACGTAATCCTAAATCAACATTTAAAGTTTTCATTATTCTTCTTTTTCTCCTAAATCGTTTAATACTGCTGTAACTACTTCTTGTATAGATTGTTTTCCAGTTCTGATAATAACATCAGCAATTTCAGTATATAAAGAATGTCTTTGTTTTAACAGTGTTTCTAATTTAGCACGTGGATTACCAGTTTTCAATAAAGGGCGATTATCATTATTAGCCGTGCGTTCCAATAAATCATCAACATCAGCATGTAAATAAATAACATAACCACGATTTTTTAATACACGACGATTTACAGGATTTAATACAACCCCACCTCCTGTAGATAAAATAATATTTTTTAGGTTAGTTACATCTACAATTACCTCTTGTTCACGCTTGCGAAAACCATTTTCGCCTTCATATTCAAAAATTAAAGGAATTGTTACACCAGTTCGGATTTCAATTTCATGATCACTATCAATAAAATGTTGATGTAAAATTTCAGCTAAATGACGACCAATGGTGGATTTACCTACACCCATTGGTCCAATTAAAAAAATATTACCATTCATAGGAATTTATATGTTTAAAAAAATTATATTAATATCATTGGTTTACACTTACTTAGTCTCTAATATCGCGCAGGCGATTATTTGGGAAGGTGAAAGTGCGGGTTTAAATATTCGTTGGACAAAAAACGAAATTACCGTCACAACGCCTTTTGGCAGACAAATATTTTCAACTACACAATTGGCTCAAAAAGATTTTGAAGCTGATTTTTTAATGGATAAATCATTATATAAAAATAATCCATGTGAATATCAACGAAATTTTGCCTTATTATCAGTTGTTGGCAGTATAGCTACAATTTCTGATACAGAATCTACCAAATGTAAAAATATGAAACATCCAAGTATAGATCATAATTTTATAACAATTGATTTAGCAAAATCTGCTGAAGCAGTTAAATTAACTGATTTATTTGTAGAGTCAGATATTCTAGCAGCATTATTGAATGATAAAATCATTAAATTGAGTCTAAAAAACAAAACACCAGCAACTCTAACAGGATTATTTAACGCATTAGAATGGTCTGAAATTGTGATAAAAGATTGTACTTATACGCTTCCGATAAATTTTTTAAACCAATTTGCCTTCCATCATGTCACAGCAAGACAAGTAGCAATTCGTTTACATTTACAACCTATGACACATGCTTGTGAATCTAAAAAGGCGCAATTAGGTTTTTACTTGCCCATTCCTACAACATTAAAAATGGCACTAAATCGCGCTCAAATGCAAAATAGTGGTTTTTTAATGCGAGATCAACTTAAAAAGACTAGCACGGTAAGTTTTTCTACTACAGATTACAAACCTTCTGTAATTAAAGAAGAAGAATATGAATATCACACAGTTGTTGCTGGAGATACCTTATATAGCATTTATAAATACTATAACAAAAGCATTAATACTATTATTCGTCTAAATAATTTATCTGCACCTTATACTTTAGAGATTGGACAAAAATTAAAAATTTCTAAAAAAACTAAAAAAACTACTAATTCTACTAATTCTATTTTACAGCAAATTGAATTAACAGAAACTTTAAGACGCGCAAAGGTGCCGTCAGAAGTTGAAAGTGCCGCTGAATTAGAATTATCATATTTAATGTCGCTACAAAAGGTATGTGATAAAATAAATACTCAAAATCAACAAACTAGATTTCGCACATGGTTAAATAAACAAGCAAAAAAACAATTGCTTGAATATAGCAATGGCAAATGGCTAGTTAATTCAGAAAAATTTTGGACTTTACATGATAAATATTATCCACTTCCAATATCAGACAAGATAGATTGGCAAGCGGCTGAAAATTTAAAAATGGGTAATTGTGATTTTGAATGCAGCTTAGACTGGCTAAATCAAGCCACAGTAACTTACCTAAAATATCATCCAACAGGCAAATATGTTGATCAAGCATTAAATAAAATTTTGGCATTTACTAACAAATATAAAACCAAAACCAGCCTTTTAAATACAAAAAATTTACCAAGATTATTTGCTGTAATTCACCTAACAGTAGGCAGAACTAATCATAGAAACACAGATCGGGTATTGGGTGAAATTGATAGATTGCGTAAATTGCTTAAGCAATGAAAAGATACTCTCGTTCCCACGCTCCAGCGTGGTAACGTATGTATCGGCGCTCCAGCGCCGAGTTTTACTAGAATGCGTAACATCAGCTGATCATATTAATAAAGTTTTTCAAAACATAAAAACAGGAAACTAAATGTCTCACCAAGCTTTTACCCTAATTCGTCAAGCAGAAATATCAAGTTTAAATATTAAAATAGAAGAATATCGTCATAATGTTACTGGCGCACGTCATTTGCACTTAGCCGCTGATGATAATAATAATGCCTTTTTAGTAGGCTTTTTGACTGTGCCTCAAGATTCTACTGGAGTGGCACATATTCTTGAACATACAAGTTTATGCGGTAGTCGCCGATTTCCAGTGCGTGATCCGTTTTTCTTGATGATGCGCCGCTCTTTAAATACTTTTATGAATGCCTTTACTAGCAGCGATTGGACTGCTTATCCTTTTGCTAGTCAAAATAAAAAGGATTTTGATAATTTATTACAAGTTTATTTAGATGCTACTTTTTTCCCTAGTTTGGAAGCTCTTGATTTTGCACAAGAAGGGCATAGACTTGAATTTGATAATGATGAATTGGTCTATAAAGGTGTAGTTTTTAATGAAATGAAAGGCGCATTAAGTTCGCCAGTGCAGCGTTTATGGCAGGCAGTGTCTGAACAAGTCTTTCCTACGATCACCTATCATTATAATAGTGGTGGTGAACCTACTGACATTCCTAATTTAACTCATGCTCAATTGCAGCAATTTCATGCAAATCATTATCATCCATCTAATGCTATATTTATGACCTATGGTGATCGTGCTGCCGCTGAGCATCAGCATTGGTTTGAAGAATGCGCCTTAAAAGAATTTCAAGCACTAGATTTAAACTTACAAATTCCAAAAGAGCAGCGTTATGATCAGCCTCAACAAGCAACTAGTTATTATCCTGTTGAGAAGCAAGAGAATAATCAAACTCATATAGTTTTAGCATGGCTATTAGGTGACAGCACAGATATTAACGAGGTAATGAATGCAAATTTATTATCAGGAGTATTATTAGATAATAGTGCTTCCCCCTTACGCGATGCTTTAGAATCAACAAAATTAGGTACCGCAGTTTCACCTTTATGTGGTTGTGATGAAAGTAGTACTGAAACTACCTTTATGTGTGGCTTAGAAGGTTCTAATTCTGAACAAGCTGAAGCTGTAGAAGCCCTAATTTTAGAAGTATTACAAGATGTAACCAAAAATGGAGTGCCGCAGGAACAAATCGAATCAGTATTACATCAAATTGAATTGAGTCAACGAGAAATTACTGGTGATGGTTTTCCTTATGGTTTACGCTTAATAGTCAATGCCTTATCACCAATGATACATGGAGGTGATCCAGTAGCATTCTTAGACTTAGATTCCGCATTAATCAAATTACGACAAGATTGCCAAAATCCGCGCTTTATTCCAGATTTAGTACAACGATTATTATTAGATAATCCTCATAGAGTGCGCGTAGTAATGGCACCGGATGCCAACTTAGCTGCTAAAGCAATTGCTGAAGAAACAGCAAAATTAGCAGCCATAAAAGCCAAACTTAATGATGAACAAAAAGCTCAAATCATAGAACAAGCAGCAGCTTTACAAGCGCGTCAACAACAAGAAGATGATCCTGAAATCTTACCAAAAGTAGGATTAGAAGACATAGCAGACGAATTAAAAATTCCCAGCGGCGACTTTAAAACCATAGGCAACTTAGCAAGCACATGGTTTGCAAGCGGCACCAATGGGATGGTTTATCAAAAAATTATCGTAGATTTACCTGATTTTGAACCAGAATTATTAGAAATATTACCCTTATTTTGTGACATACTTACCGAAGTAGGTGTTGGAGATCAAGATTATAGACAAACAGCGGCTTTACAAGCGGCAGTTACCGGAGGTATAGGTGCTGGCATTTCAATTCGCGGCAATGTCGATGACGTGCAACAAGTACAAAGTTATTTTAGTATATCTGGCAAAGCCTTAGTACGAAATCAAGCCAAACTATCCGAATTATTACGCCAAACATTAGAACAAGCTCGTTTTGACGAATTACCACGTTTACGCGAATTAATTTCCCAATTTAGAATAGAAACCGAAAATAGCATCACCTCAAGAGGGCATCAACTAGTAATGACAGCCTCAAGTAGCGGCTTCAGCCCAGTTGGCAAATTATCCGAACAATGGTCTGGTTTAGAAGGAATACAAAAACTAAAACAACTAGATAAAAACCTAGAAGCTGAAAAATTTGCTGCAAAATTAGCCCGAATTCGTGACAAATTACTACAAGCACCACGTCAACTATTAATAGTAAGCGAAGCAGAACAAGCAGAAACAATAGAAAAATCATTGGATTGGCAATACCAACCACAAAAAGAATTCAAAAAATTCAAACCAGAACCTGTAAATGAACAAATAAAACAAGCTTGGCAGACAAATACCCAAGTAAACTTTTGCTCCAAAGCATACCCAACAGTAGCACCAAATGACTTTGATGCCGCTGTCTTCACAGTACTGGGACAATTTTTAGGAAATGGCTACTTACACCGAACAGTGCGTGAACAAGGTGGAGCATATGGAGGAGGAGCTAGCTATGATGGCAGCACAGGCAGCTTTAAATTCTACTCATACCGCGATCCAAGACTAACAGAAACCTTAGAAGACTTTGACCAAAGCTTAAAATGGCTACAAGAAAACCCACATAAAGAAAGCCAACTAGAAGAAGCCATATTAAGTATAATAGCAAGAATAGATCGCCCCGGCTCCCCATCAGGCGAAGCAATAGGAACATTCTTCAGCGAACTACACGGCAGAACTCCAGAACAACGACGCGAATTCCGCCAACGAGTCTTACAAGTAACAATACAAGACTTACAAAGAGTAGCAACAAAATACTTACAAACAGAAAATGCGAATATTGCCGTATTGACAGATGGCAAAACATTGGATGGATTGGCTGAGTTGGGATTTGAGCGGAGGGTGTTGTAATAATATTATTAATAATGGTGTTACTATGCAACTAGTAAGAGAATTAAGAAAAGTTACGGGAAATCAAATAACTATTGACTTACCTGAAAGCTTTTATGCCAAACAAGTTGAAATTTTAATTATTCCTTATCAGAAAATGCAATCAGTAGATGATAAGGATGAATGGAAAAAAGATTTTTTATCTATTTCTCAGTGGGATCATATTACTGAAGAGGAACTCAGAATAAAATCATGGACAATAGAAGAATTCTAATAGACACATCTATTATTATAGAGTTTCTAAGGAAAGAGAAAAAGCAGAAATCTTATTTATGGAAACTCAAAGAACAACATATTTGTTTTATATCTTCAATTACGACATTTGAACTATTATCAGGAGCCAAAACTGATAAACATGTTGAAGATATAACAAAAATAAGAAAATGGATAGAATCTATCCCTTTAGATGATGAAATTGCGGAACTTGCTGCTTCAATTTTTCAGAATCTGAAGAAAAGAAATCAAATAATAGAATATAGAGATATATTTATTGCAGCTACTGCTAAATTTCATAATTTAAGTATTGCAACTTTAAATACAAAGCATTTCTCAAGAATTGAAGGAGTCAGATTACTAGATATGACAACTGAATAGCTTGTAGGGAGTTGTGAGCAGTGCGTTATGGCACTCCTCACTACACTCTACGCTTAACTAATTGATCCATATAAACTATAACTTATTTAGAATATCAATAGTTGCTTTGTTATGATTATTTGCAAAATATTTTGCAAGTGCATTACTGAAGACTTTTGAGTTTTCATCAACAATATGAAACAATGTTATAGATGAATGAAATTTCATATTATCTGGAGAGCCAAAAATTTCTAATAGTGGCTTTTCATTTATATCTATAACAAGCTGTGTACATTCTTTTATCCTATTCCCTAAAATCGGATGTTCTAAATATGCTATTGCCTCAGCCTTTGATTTAATTGCATATTTTTTACTCATTCTACTATAGCCTAATCCTGTAATTTGTGGAAAAATAAACCATATCCAATGAGTTTTTTTCTTACCATTTTTTAGTTCTTCTATTACATCATCATATATATAATTTTGAGCATCTATAAAACGTTCCAGATTAAATTGATCTATCATATTTTGTACCTTTGAATATTAATAATCCTTTAGCAACACTTTTTGTATTGGTTTATATGTAGGGTTACGTTTTTTTACTGCATAGAAAAATCTAACCCCACCTACTTTTTGCTTTGTTATAATGATATATTATAACAAATATATATTAAATCAGGGTTATTTTCAGACTCAGAAGTATGCATTGCCCATAATAAGGCACATAGTTCAGTAATATTATTTTTCATCAATAATTCTCCTTATATCATTTAGGGCTTATAATGGGGTATTAAATCCTTGTCTTCAATATCCACAGAAAAGTCATATCAATAATGTAATGAGCATAATTAATTAAACGAAACAATAAAGGAGTGGAAATATTATAGGGCAAATTTAATTTCAATAATATTGTTACAAGTTGTAACAAAGTTAAACAATGTGGTGAAGCGCATGGTGTCAAAATGATACCATTAACACCCCTGATGCCCGAATGTGAAACGGAACTAGTACACTGTCAATAAACTAAACCTTGTTACAAGCCCCAAGACCTGACAGGTTTTTAAAACCTGTCAGGTCTAAAACCCGACAGTTTAAAGTTGACAAAGCACTAGGATTTTGATAATTTATTACAAGTTTATTTGGATGCTACTTTTTTCCCTAGTTTGGAAGCTCTTGATTTTGCACAAGAAGGGCATAGCCTTGAATTTGATAATGATGAATTAGTCTATAAAGGTGTAGTTTTTAATGAAATGAAGGGTGCATTGAGTTCGCCGGTGCATAATCAAACTCATATAGTTTTAGCATGGCTATTAGGTGACAGCACAGATATTAATGAAGTAATGAATGCAAATTTATTATCAGGCGTATTATTAGATAATAGCGCATCGCCCTTACGTGATGCTTTAGAATCAACAAAATTAGGTACCGCAGTTTCCCCTTTATGTGGTTGTGATGAAAGTAGTACTGAAACTACCTTTATGTGTGGCTTAGAAGGCTCTAATCCTGAACAAGCTGAAGCAGTAGAAGCCTTAATTTTAGAAGTATTACAAAATGTAGCCAAAAATGGTGTGCCGCTGGAACAAGTCGAATCAGTATTACATCAAATCGAATTGAGTCAACGAGAAATTACTGGTGATGGTTTTCCTTATGGTTTACGCTTAATAGTCAATGCCTTATCACCAATGATACATGGAGGTGATCCAGTAGCATTCTTAGACTTAGATTCTGCATTAATCAAATTACGACAAGATTGCCAAAATCCACGCTTTATTCCAGATTTAATACAAGGATTATTATTAGATAATCCACATAGAGTGCGCGTAGTAATGGCACCGGATGCCGACTTAGCCGCTAAAGCAATTGCAGAAGAAACAGCAAAATTAGCAGCCATAAAAGCCAAACTTAATGATGAACAAAAAGCTCAAATCATAGAACAAGAAGATGATCCTGAAATATTACCAAAAGTAGGATTAGAAGACATAGCAGACGAATTAAAAATTCCCAGCGGCAACTTTAAAACCATAGGCAACTTAGCAAGTACATGGTTTGCAAGTGGCACCAATGGTATGATTTATCAAAAAATTGTCATAGATTTACCAGAATTTGAACCAGAATTATTAGAAATATTACCTCTATTTTGCGACATACTTACTGAAGTAGGTGTTGGAGAGCAAGATTATCGACAAACAGCGGCATTACAAGCAGCAGTAACTGGTGGAATAAGTGCAAGCTTATCAATTCGCGGCAACATCAATGACGTGCAACAAATACAAAGTTATTTTAGTATATCTGGCAAAGCCTTAGTACGCAATCAAGACAAACTATCCGAATTATCCGAACAATGGTCTGGTTTAGAAGGAATACAAAAACTAAAACAACTAGATAAAAACCTAGAAGCTGAAAAATTTGCTGCAAAATTAGCTCGAATTCGTGACAAATTACTACAATCCCCGCGTCAACTATTAACTGTCAGTGAAGCTGAACAAACATTTAATTTCAAACCAGAACCTGTAAATGAACAAATAAAACAAGCTTGGCAGACAAATACCCAAGTAAATTTTTGCTCCAAAGCTTACTCAACAGTAGCACCAAATGATTTTGATGCTGCTGTTTTCACAGTGCTGGGACACATTAAGCAATGGCTACTTACACCGAACAGTGCGCGAACAAGGTGGAGCATATGGAGGAGGAGCCAGCTATGATGGCAGCACAGGCAGCTTTAAATTCTACTCATACCGCGATCCAAGACTAACAGAAACCCTAGAAGAAAACCCACATAAAGAAAACCAAAAAAGCAATAAGCGCATTCTTCAACCAACTACACGGCAGAACTTGCTAATATTGCCGTATTGACAGATAGTAAAACATTGGATGGATTGGCTGAGTTGGGATTTGAGCGGCGGGTGTTGTAATAATCTCAAGACCTGACAGGTTTTTAAAACCTGTCAGGTCTGATAGCTCATAGGATGTTTTAGCTTGATGAATTATTTATAAATATAAATCCCACCATTTCCAGCATGGCATATATTTTGTATTCCATACAACATTACAATTAAATTGAGAACAATAAATAATGAATAAACGTCCCGGTGGTGAACTTGCTACTCGCCCACTGCATTTTATTTTACTTGCCGATTGTTCAGGATCAATGAATATTGATGGTAAGATTCAAGCTTTAAATAACGCAATTCGTGAAGCTATACCACATATGCAAGCAATTGCCAATGAAAATCCTAATGCAGAAATATTAGTACGTGCAATTAAATTTTCTGATGGTGCAGAATGGCATATTTCCAAACCAACTCCAATTGAAAAATTTCAATGGAAAGACTTAGCTAGCGGTGGTTTAACTGATATGGGTGAAGCATTAAACTTATTATCAGAAGAATTAAAAATACCTCCTATGAGTGATAGAGCTTTACCACCAGTATTAGTCTTAATTTCTGACGGCTTGCCTACTGATGATATTCATCATGGATTAAAAACATTAATGGCTTTACCGTGGGGTAAAAAAGCAGTTCGTATTGCAATTGCAGTTGGAGAAGATGCAGATCAAGAAATATTACAACGATTTATTGATAATCCAGATCTAAAACCTTTACAAGCAAATAACGCAGATCAATTAGTTAAATATATAAAATGGGTATCAACTGTAATTTTAAAATCAGCATCATCACCATCTAGCCAAGTTAATTATATGAATTCTTCAGGTATGAATGTGCCAATTCCAAAATTGCCAGAAAATGAGCCTTCTTCAGCAGCGGATGTCTGGTAATAAATGCTTGATGATCACAGCTAGTGTTCGCGGTGCAGCACATCAACGTCATAATTTACCCAATCAAGATTCTATTAGATGTTATATTTCAGACACTGTGATTTTAGCAATTTCTGACGGGCATGGCAGTAAAAAGAGTTTCAGAAGCGATAAAGGATCATCTTTTGCAGTTCAAATAGCTATTGAAACTATCAAAAATTTTTTTAAATCTATTAAATCTTATAACTATAACTTATCTTTTATAAAAAGATTAGCTAATGAACAAATACCTAAATTAATCGTTCAAGAATGGAAAGCCGCTGTAGATGCAGATATTCGTAACAATCCCTTTTCTGAACAAGAATTAAAACTATTAGAAGGCAAAACTACTATTGCTTATGGTGCAACATTATTAATTGTATTAATGACGGATAATTTTATTATTTACTGGCAATTAGGTGATGGAGATATTCTAACAGTTTGGGAAAATAAGATTATAGAAACACCAATGTTAAAAGATGAGCGTTTATTTGCGAATGAAACTACATCCTTATGTATTAAAGATGCGTGGCGTGATTTTCGTATGAGTTTTCAAGCTATTATAAATAGATCGCCTGACTTAATTTTATTAGCTAGTGATGGATATGCTAATTCTTTTTCAGATGACGCTAATTTTTTTAAAGTGGCTTCAGATATTACACAATTAATAAAAAGTGAAGGAACCTCTTTTGTTGCCCAAAATTTAGAACAGTGGCTGACAGAAGCTTCAAAAAACGGTAGCGGTGATGACATATCAATAGGAATAATAACACAATTATAAATAAAATGAATAATATTGTTCGTAATAATTTAAAAATTATTGTAACCAACTACGGTATTCAAATCTGTGATGATCATAAAAAATGTGAAGCCTTATTACGTGATTTATGTCCCGAATATAAACGTGAAATTAACTTATTAATCAGCGTATTAGAAGAAAAAATTGTTACAGACTTATTAAAACTGTCAAATAAAGATTCAGTAGATATAGTTTTAATAAAATTAACACAACGTTTATATGATCATTTAGGTATTGCACCAGAATTTGCAGCTTGGGCAGTAGAATCTTGGGCTTTAATATTAGATGTCATTTCGTCTCCAAATAATTCTATACAAAATATATCATTAGTTGAATCAACTAATAACTCGCTTACTGCTGATTTAGAATGGTGGCGACAATTAGACTCTGAATGGAAAACTATTTTAATGAATGCGGTTAATATTAAATATCAACCTAATCAACAAGAAATCAATAAAATTATAAATTTAAGGGAATTAGATTGTCGTTATCACCCATTACTCAGTAATTTTAAAGCTTTAAAATTTTTAAAAAATTTAACAAAATTAGATTGTAGTTTAACTAATTCAAATGATTTACATGACTTATATAAGTTAAATAACTTACAATCTTTATCTTGCTGGGGTAATGAAATTATTAACTTAGACGCTCTGTCAAATTTACAACAGTTAGAGTCTTTATATTGTGCAGAAAATCAAATTACTGATTTAACACCACTACAAAATTTAAGTAATTTGAAATCTTTATCCTGCTGGAGCAACCCAATTAATAATTTAGAACCTTTATTAAAACTAGAAAATTTAGAATACCTAAATTGCAAAGATACTAACATAAGTCAACTACAAATTAAAACATTTAAAAGTCTTATGCCTAAATGTGAAGTAATTCATAATTTTGGTTATTTGTAATGGATAAAAAAAATGAACCAATTATTAAGTCCTAAACAAGTTGTACAATTAGATACAAATTTATATTGTGAAATTGAAAAGTTCATTGGTGGGGGTGGACAAGGGGAAGTTTATCAAGCTAATTTGAACGGTAAACCTGTGGCCATAAAGTGGTACTTTCCTGAACAGGCTACTGAAGAACAATCTCAAGCACTTGAGATGTTAATTAACAGCGGCGCACCTAATGACAAATTTTTATGGCCTTTGAGTTTGGCTACCTCTTCTCAAATTAAAGGTTTTGGTTATGTAATGCCGCTACGGGGAGCGCGTTATAAAAGTATTAATGACTTAATGAAGCGACGTATTGATCCTTCATTTCGTATTTTAGCAACGGTTGGATTAGAATTAGCCCATAGCTTTCTACAACTTCACGCTAAGGGTTTCTGTTATCGGGATATTTCTTTTGGTAATGTATTTTTTGATCCTGATACTGGAGAAGTTTTAATTTGCGATAATGACAATGTCACCCTTGATGGTGATGCTAGTGGAGGAGTATTAGGTACACCGCGCTTTATGGCACCAGAAGTAGTACGGGGTGAAGTAAAACCAAGTATAGAAACAGATTTATTTTCATTAGCAGTTTTATTGTTTTATATATTTATGATACATCATCCTTTAGAAGGCAAAAAAGAGGCTAAAATAAAATGTTTTGACTTGCCGGCTATGAATAAATTATATGGAACAGAACCAGTTTTTATATTTGATCCTAATGATAAATCTAATACTCCTATATTAGGTTATCACGACAATGCTATTATTTATTGGAATATTTATCCACGTCAATTACGTAATATTTTTACTAAAGCTTTTACTGACGGTATTTATGATGCTAAACAAGGTAGAGTACGTGAAAGTGAATGGTGTAATGCAATGATAGCCTTGCGAGATTCAATTATTTATTGCGGAGATTGTGGAGCCGAAAATTTCTATGAAACAGATATGATGAGTCATAAAAAAGGCAAACTTTGTTGGTCATGTCAAAAGCTCTTAAAAATTCCACCGCGTATTCGTATTAATCATAATATTATTATGTTAAATTATGATAGCAAACTTTTCAATCATCATATTGATCCAGATAAAAATTATGATTTTTCTGAAGCTATTGCCTCTATGAATCAACATCCTGATTTGCCTAATGTCTGGGGCTTAAAAAATCATTCTTCAGAAACATGGCATGTTACAACAGTAGATGGTGTTACTACCAAAGTAAATACAGGGCAAAATGTAAAAATAGCTTTAGGTATAAAGATTAATTTTGGTAAAACAACTGGGGAAATTAGATTTTAACAGAGAAATGATAACTAACAATGAACGATATTCCTCGTGAAATACTAAAATATACCATCACACAATATGGTAATTTTATATATCAAGATCAAAAAAAGTTTAAAGCTATATTAAAAGATTTATGTCCTGAATATAAACGCGAAATCAATCTGTTAATGAGTGCAATTCGAGAAAGAATTGTAGCAGATCTAATCAATAGCTCTGCTACACAACCAATAGAAATTTTATTAGTAAAATTAAAGCAACGTTTATATAATAATCTTGGTGTAGCACAAGAATTTGCAAATTGGGCAGTAGATTCTTGGGCATTAGCTTTAGGTGTTATTTCTAAAGAAATTATAATTACTCCTCCCGCTAAGCCAGCAGAATTAGAAAAACCTAAAGAATTTATTAATCCTAAATGTACAATTGCACCATCTGTACAAGAATACCAAGATCTAATTTCGGAAGATAGAAAATGGTGGAATAGCCAAGACGACAAATGGAAAAATATTTTTACTAAAGCAATTGGTATTAAACGTGAACCAAAAGATAAAGAATTATTTAAAATAATAAATTTACGCGCATTGAATTGTCGTGATAATCATATTAGTTCTTTGGAGCCGCTAAGTCGTTTAAAAAAATTACAACAACTGGCTTTACAAGATAATAAAATTAGCAGCTTAGAACCTTTAAGTGAATTAAAACATTTACGTAAAATATTTTGTAGTAATAATAAAATAAATAGTTTAAAACCTCTGAAACAATTAAAAAAATTACAATATTTAAGTTGTTGGAAAAATAATATTACGAGTTTAATAGCAATAGCGGATTTAGATGACTTGCGTGAATTAGATTGCAGTTATAATGATATAACTAATTTAAAGCCATTAAGTAAATTAAATGAATTACGAGAATTATTTTGTTATTATAATCCAATAGCGAGTTTAAACCCAATTAGCAATTTAGTAAATTTACAAAGATTAGATTGTTATAACACAAAAATAACTGATTTAGTAGATCTAACAAATTTAAAAAATTTACAACGTTTAAACTGTGTTAATACAAAAATTGTAAAGTTAGAACCATTACAAAATTTAACAAAATTACATTATTTAAATTGCAATAATACTTTGATTTCTAATTTAGAACCATTAAGAAACTTACATAACTTACAACAATTATATTGTAAAAAAACCAAAATAAAAACTTTAAAACCGCTACGTCAGTTAAATTATTTACAAGTATTAGATTGCGAAGAAACTAAGGTTAAAAAACCAGAAATAAAAAGATTTCAAAAAGCAGTGCCTCAATGCCATATCTATGCGAAACCAATACCAAGTGTTTGGGATCAATGGTTTGCGTAAAAATACAGAAATTTTTACGCAAATAGGGTTTTAGCCGAATGGCATTTACTTAAGCATAAGTTGTATTCCCAGTCGGCTGCCTCAATGCCATTAGTTAATGGCAAACCACCCTATGTAGGGGCAATTCTTTATGGTTGCCCTTAACTAAGTTCCATTCGGCTTTAGCCCCATATCGTCTTAACAGGTAATCACATTAGAGTTGTGATATTATGACTAATATTGCAATATTGGGAGATATGAAAATATGTCAGCATTAGCCGCTTTAAAAAATCCCATTGAACATATTACAGAACAGCAATATTGGGAACAATACTATAACGATTCGGAAATTCATTCTGAATGGAATAATGGTTGTTTAGAGGAAAAAACAGTGTCTGACTTTATTACTTATTTAGTATATAAATGGTTTCAAAAAACATTAGATCAATATTTGACTGTTAATCCAATTGCTGAATTTACTGGCTTAGAAATGGGATTTCGTTTACAATTAGCTAATAAGGTAACTATTCGTAAGCCTGATTTAGGAATTGTACTTAATCATAATCCAGTCAAACTTTTACCTACAGATCGTAGTTATAATGGTATTTTTGATATATGTATAGAAGCACTATCTGATTCTTCAAGCGCAGAAGTTAAACGAGATACCATTGTAAAAAAAGCAGAATATGCCGATGCTGGTGTTCAAGAATATTATATTTTATATGGTCTTAATTTTCAGATGGAATTTTATAGACTTAATAAAGGCTTATATATACCTATTGAACGCATTGATGGAGACATCATACAATCTACGGTATTACCGGGTTTTCAATTTAGAATTAGTGATTTACATAAACGCCCATCTTTTGAAACTATGATGGATGATCCAGTTTATCAAGCTTTTATTTTGCCCGATTACCGACAAGAAAAAATCGCTAGAAAATATGCTGAACAACGGGCACAAAAAGCAGAACAATTAGTTGAAGCAGAGACAAAAAGGGCAGACAGAGCAGAGCAACAAATACTTATTGCAGCACAACAAGTTGAAAAAGCAGAACAACTAGCTAAAACTGAAGCACAACGAGTTGAACAAGTTGAAGCTGAAATTGCAAGATTAAAAGCTTTACTCGCTGAAACAAAATAATTTTATTAACTATATACTTACAAATATGACAACTGAAAATAACATATCTGCTGAAGATACTATGACTTTAAGAAGTGGCATCTCAGCTTTTGAAACTAAACAATTTGTTCGCGCTTATGAATTACTTTTTCCATTAGCTGAAAAAGGTTTTTCAGAAGCACAATATCGCCTTGCCATTATGGTTCAAAATGGATTAGGTATGGTTGCTAATGAAACAAAAGCACTAGCTTGGATGAAATCAGCCGCTGAACAAGGTTTTGACTTAGCACAACATGGTTTGGGATTTATGTATATGCAAGGTGAATGTGTTGAGCAAGATTATGCTCAAGCTATTCATTGGTTTAAGTTAGCCTCTGAACAAGGTTTAGCAGGCGCACAAGCAACTTTAGGTAATATGTATCAAGAAGGGCTTGGAGTTGAAGTTGATTTAGATGAAGCTAAACGCTGGTTTGCTAAAGCGGGATTTTAATTTATGCTTCCTACAATTAGCATTATTGGCAGACCAAATGTAGGTAAATCTACATTTTTCAATGCTTTAACTAAAACTCGTGATGCCTTAGTAGCCGATGAATCTGGTTTAACTCGTGATCGAAAATTTGGTCGAGGATCTGTGGGTGATCGCGATTATTGGGTGATAGATACAGGTGGTATTGGTATTGATGATGATGTGATTGTCAGTCATATTACACAACAAGCTTTATTAGCTATAGAAGAATCTGACGCTATATTTTTTGTGGTTGATGGGCGTGCTGGATTAACTCCAGTGGATGAAAATCTTGCCGAACAAATACGTAAGTTTAATATTCCTATATATTTAATCATAAATAAATCCGAAGGAATACAGGCTGAAATTATCAGTGCTGAATTTCAGGGTTTAGGTTTAGAAGCATATAGTATTTCTGCTGCTCATAGGAGTGGCATTGATGAACTCATGGAACCAGTTTTAGCTAGTTTTCCTGATAGTGAAAAAATAGAAGAAAATAAAGATAATCGCATAAAAGTTGCAATTCTTGGTCGCCCTAATGTTGGTAAATCTACCTTAGTTAATTGTATTTTAGGCTATGAGCGCGTTATTGCCTTTGATAAACCGGGAACAACTCGTGATAGTATTTTTATACCGTTTGAACGTGAAGACAAATCATATACTTTAATTGATACAGCTGGTGTCAGAAGACGGGCTAAAGTTCATGAAACTATTGAAAAATTTAGCGTTATTAAAGCATTACAAGCGATTGAATCTTCCAACGTAGTCGTAATGTTATTAGATGCCAATGAAGGCATGACAGATCAAGATGCCAATTTACTAGGTAATGTGCTTGATAGTGGGCGAGCTTTGGTAATTGCAGTCAATAAATGGGATGGATTAGAAGCCAGTCAGCGTGAACAGATACGTTATAATTTAAGTCGAAAACTCCACTTTATTGATTTTGCTAATACTCATTTTATTTCAGCATTACATGGTAGGGGTATTAAAAACTTATTTAAATCAATTAATGCGGCATGGGAAGCGGCTAATAAACAAACCACTACTTCTAAATTAAACTATATATTAGAAGCAGCTATCAGTAAACACGAACCACCAATAGCACGTGGCAGAAGAATTAAATTACGTTATATTCATCAGGCTGGCACAAATCCTCCTTTATTTGTGATTCATGGCAACCAAGTTAGTTCTATTTCAGCAACTTATAAACGCTATTTAACTAATATTTTGCGTGAACAATTGCAACTAAATGGTACACCACTTCAGTTAGTATTTAAGCAAGGGGAAAATCCCTTTGCAGGGCGTAAAAATACTTTGACACAACGCCAACGTCAGAAAAAAGTACGTTTAATGAAACATGTGAAGAAGAAAAAGTAAAATGGCAAAAGAAACATTTAATAGTTTTATTAGAAAAGCACAAAATTATGGTATCGCGGATTTCTTAGAAATCATGGGAGAATTAGCTCAAGAAAGTACTAAAAAGGGGCATTTAACTCGTGTGACTAAGGAACTTATTACTTTAGGAATGGCTTTACATAAGCAATGCCATCGTTGTATTGAGATACATACTACAGACGCACGTAAATTAGGTGCTAAGAAAAAAGATATAAAACAAGTTCAAAAAATTGCTTTATTTATGAAAGCTACACCCGATAAAGATGAATTATGGGAAGCTTGGCAAGATTCATGGGCTGAATTTTCTTTATCTAAAGGTAATTTAGAACATCATGAACGCGAATTAATAGCCTTAGCGATTGGCTTAGTAATGCGTAATGAAAAACAAATTACTCTACATGCTAAAGAAGCTTTAAAGACTCATGCTTCTATAGAAGAAGTATTTGAAGTTGTACCAATAGCATTATTAATGGATGGTGCCCCAGTATTATCACAAATACCGGCTGTAGTTAAAGCCGTCTCAAATACTAAATAGGGTTTTTAGACCTGACAGGTTTTTAAAATCTGTCAGGTCTTTGGCCGCCTTGTGCTAACTCTTCAACAACTCCACAGGAATACGAAAAGTAGTAGTTTCAGTCTTACCGGGCATTGTAGTAACATTAGTCAGTTCCAAACCAGCCAAACGTTCCAATACTTGATCAATCAAAATTTCTGGTGCTGATGCACCAGCAGTTATACCTACTTTTGGTTTATTTATAAACCATTCATCTTGCAAATCATTTGCATTTTCAATTAAATAAGATGGTATCTCTGCATGTGTACCTACTTCGCGTAAGCGATTTGAATTAGAACTATTATTAGAACCTACAACTAATAAAACATCAATATCAGACGCTAATTGACGTACAGCATTTTGCCTATTTTGAGTTGCATAGCAAATATCACTTAAATCTGGACCCTGAATTTTAGGAAAACGCGCTGTTAAAGCCTCAATAACATCACGAGTATCATCAACACTTAAAGTAGTTTGAGTTACATAAGCCACCCGTTCAGAATCTTTAATCTGTAAATCTTTTACTTCTTCAAGTGTAGATAACACATGCACTATTCCTTCAACACTACCACGTGTTCCTTCCACTTCAGGATGCCCCGGATGACCAATAATAATGATTTCAAAACCCTTTTTTGCATAACGTTGTGCTTGTGAATGCACCTTTGTAACAAGAGGGCAAGTTGCATCAATCACTTCTAATTGTCGCTGCTTAGCATCTTTTACAATAGTTGTTGCAACACCATGCGCACTAAAAATACAAATTGCGCCCAGCGGCACCTCATCTAAAGTTTCAACAAATACCGCACCTCGTTTTTTTAAATCATTAACCACATAAGTATTATGTACTATCTCATGTAAAACATAAATAGGATGTTGATAAATATCTAAAGCACGTTCAACGATTTCTATCGCACGCACTACACCGGCACAAAAGCCACGAGGTTGAGCTAGAGTAATATCCATAAGATTATATTGAAATTTTTACTATTTAAATTTATAATTAAAGTATCTACTCACTTAAATTATGAACTATGTATAAAATAAATTCCTATTTAATCTCTTTATTGCTACTAATAACTGGGCAATTTGCATTTGCTCAATTACCAATGGGCGTACCTAGCCTTGCACCAATGTTAAAAACAGTCACACCAGCAGTCGTTAATATCTCATCAAGCAGTCGTAGTAGTGTTAGCAACCCTTTATTTAATGATCCTTTTTTCCGTCATTTTTTTGATTTACCTGATGTAAAAGAAAAGAAAGAACAGAGTCGTGGTTCTGGAGTTATTATTAATGCACGCGCTGGTTATGTATTAACAAATAATCATGTTATTGCAAAAGCAACTGAAATAGCTGTAACTTTGCGTGATGGTCGTAAATTTACTGCTAAATTAATTGGAGCAGATCCTGAAACAGATATTGCCTTATTAAAAATTCCAGCACAAAACTTAACTGCTGTGCCATTAGCTAATTCAGATAGATTAGAAGTAGGTGATTTTGTAGTTGCGATTGGTAATCCCTTTGGTTTAGGGCAAACTGTAACTTCAGGAATTGTAAGTGCTTTAGGGCGTACCGGCTTAGGCATTGAAGGTTATGAAGATTTTATTCAAACAGATGCCTCAATTAATCCCGGCAACTCAGGTGGTGCATTAGTAAATTTAAGAGGTAAATTAGTTGGTATTAATACAGCAATTTTAGCACCAAATGGTAATAGTGTAGGAATTGGCTTTGCCATACCCAGCAATATGGTTAATAAGGTTATAAAACATTTAGTTAAGTTTGGTGAAGTACGACGAGGAAGTTTAGGCATACACATACAAGAATTAACACCACAATTAGCCCGTGCATTTGGGACAAACGGTAAAAAAGGTGGTGTTATAGCTAAAGTTCTACCCGGTTCCCCTGCAAGCAAAGCAGGCTTACGTTCTAGTGATGTAATCATAGCAATTAATAATAAACCGGTAAAATCAGCCTCTGATATTAGAAATAGTGTTGGTTTATTAACTATTGGTGAAAGAGTTAAAATAAAAGTTATACGTAAAAGACGTACTTATAATTTCACCGCAGTGATTGCAGATGATCGAGTTCAAGGTAGTACTATTCATAAGTATTTACAAGGTTTACTCTTAAAAAATACTTCAAAAGGCATTAAAGTAGTAAAAGTAATGAAAAATACCGCCGCTTGGAAAATTGGTTTTCTGAAAGGTGATTTTATATCCGGCTTTAATGGCAAACAAATCAAAGAAATATCTGAATTAACAAGAATGTTTAAATACTATAATCCACGTTCATTGCAAGTACAACGTGATAATAGACTTTTATCGGTTCAATTGAAATAAATATTGTGAACAAACCTGACAGGTTTTAAAAACCTGTCAGGTTTATACTTAAACTAATTTTTCCAACAATCGTCGAATAGTTTCTTTATCAGCCTCATTATTCATTTCCATAAGGCGTTTTGTTAAATTATCAATTTGTACCTGTTGTGGAGTCATATTGATAGTTGGTTGTGCAAGCGTGGTATATGGAGTAATAGCATGAATTGCTTTATCTAAAGTATTATAGAAAAATTCTACACTGTAACCAGCTAAGAATCCAACTACTATTGAAGAAATCGCATTATTTAACATTTGATTATCAGGAACAACGTTTAATAAATTGACTAGCAATCCACCAACTAATGCACCCATAAATAGACGTAACCATTGGGTATATAATTCTTTTGGATGTAATGTACGATTAATATAACGTTCAGTTAATGATTTATATAAATAAATTAATGCACCTAATGCACCATATAAGAATGGTTCAATAAATTTTAAAAATTCTGAATGCTTAGTTTCTGTATCTAGGGTCATATATTGTCTAACAAACATTAAACTTATCAATAGTATTGCAACCCAAAATAATTGTCGAAAAAAATTACGACCAGCTGAGCCAGCACCAAGAAATAAGGCTTGCCACCACGGTCTAACTATTTGATAATTTTCATTAGTAGCACGTAAAGTTAATAATGATACAGGACTAATTAATTGTGCTATTTTAGTATAGTATTGCTCTAATTGAGCTTCAGCTTTACAAATTTCTTCAAAACTTAAATCCTCAATTGGCGTATAAAATAATATTTGTTTTAGCTGTTTTACCTCAACTGCAAGTTCAAGCGGTTCTAATTTACCACTTTCTACCGCAAATTCTAATAATTCTTCAAGAGCTAAATATCGTGCTTGATATCTGGCAGATCGTTCATTTATATTTGTGATTGATTGGTCATCAATAGATTGTTGTTCTTCAGACATAATTTACGCCTTAGTTTTGATATAATTAAAATATAAACAATAAATCGAGTAACATTAAGTAATGATACGTACACGTAATACTAGACGACCAATTCGCCGTCGCCCACCACCACAGCGTCGCCGTAGAACGTCTTATTCTACACCAAAAAAACGCCCTAATCCTAGAAAATCGGGTTTTCGTTTTAAGTGGCGTTGGTTAATATTAATTATTGGATTGATAATCCTTAGTTATCATGTAATATCATTAGATATTAAAGTTCGTAAACTATTTGAAGGCAAGCGTTGGTCATTGCCAGCGCGTGTTTACGCTCGCCCTTTAGAAATTTATACTGGTATGAGTTTAACTACTCAAGCCTTAAATGAGGAATTAAAAGCACTAGGTTATCGTAAAGGTTCTACTAATTCGGCAGGTAAATATAATCCTATAGGTAATAATATAGTTAAAATTAGAACCCGTGCTTTTAAATTTTGGGAAGCAACTGATCCTTCACGTTTAGTAAAAATTCGTTTTTCAAGCAATAAAGTTCAATCTATAACTGAATTAGAACCTACTCGTCAGGTAGCTTTACTACGTTTGCCACCTAAATTAATTGGTAAAATATATCCTAATCATAAGGAAGACCGTATTGTAGTTCGTTTAGAAGATATACCTCAATCATTGATTAATGCATTGATTGCTATGGAAGATCGTCATTTTTATAATCATATGGGTATTAGCATACGAGGTATTGCACGTGCTATTCTTACTAATATTAAGGGTGGGCAGATACAAGGTGGTAGTACAATTACTCAGCAGTTAGTGAAAAATTTATATTTAAGTTCAGCGCGTACATTTAAACGTAAATTTAATGAAGCTATTATGGCATTGTTATTGGAATGGCATTATAGTAAGAATCAAATTCTGGAAGCCTATTTTAATGAGGTGTTTTTAGGGCAAGATGGTAGTCGTGCCATTCATGGTGTAGGTATGGCAGCACGATTTTATTTTAATCGCCCATTAGAAGAATTGAAATTGCATCAAGTAGCCTTGCTTGTGAGTTTGATACGTGGTGCTTCTATGTATAATCCACGTCGGCATCCTAAGCGAGCTTTAGCTCGTCGTAATTTAGTGTTGGATACTATGAGTAAGTTAGGAAAAATTAGCCCAATGGAAGCACGACGTGCTAAGAAGACACGTTTTGATATTGAAAAAAGTACTGCTGAAAGTCAATTTCCCTATCCTGCTTTTATGGGTTTAGTACGTAGCCAATTACGTACCGATTATCGTACAGAAGATTTACGTACTACGTCAGATACTAAAAAGAAGGCTTTAGATTTGTCTGAAGGATTAAGAATTATCACTACTTTAGATCCTTTTTTACAAAAGAAAGGTGAGCAAGCGATGAGGAGTTCTTTAACAAAATTATCCAAAAAACGTCGCAAAGCTCGCAAGATAGAAGGAGCTATGGTGGTAACTCGTTGTGATAATGGTGAAGTTGTTGCATTTATAAATGGAAGAAAAGCAAAATATGATGGTTTTAATCGCCCTTTAAAGGCAAGGCGTCAAATTGGTTCCTTAGTTAAAGTTGCAGTTTATTTAGCTGCTTTAGAACGTAGTTCTTATTCTTTAACTTCTAGGATTAGTGATCATCCATATAGATGGGTTGATCGTTATACTGGTACAGTTTGGAAACCTCAAAATTATGATCACCGTTCACATGGTTCGGTTTATTTATATAAAGCCTTAGCGAATTCTTATAATTTAGCTACTGTGCGTTTGGGTAAAAAATTAGGCTTGAAAACTTTTCATGAAACTTTAAAACGTTTAGGGCTGACACGAGAATTAAAAAATATATATCCATCTATGTTATTAGGTAGTCTTTCTTTAACTCCTTTGGAGGTGGCTCAATTGTATCAAACTATTGCTAGTGGTGGTTTTCATGTGCCTGTACATGCAATTCGTGATGTTTTAACTCATGAGGGTAAACCTGTGCAACGTTATGCTTTGTCGATGGAAAAACGTTTTGATCCTACTTCTGTTTTTTTACTAAATTTTGCTATGCAACAAGCAGTTAGAAACGGAACCGGGCGTAAAATTTCTAAAACATTGCCAAAACATATGGTGTTTGCAGGTAAAACTGGTACTAGTAATGATTTACGTGATAGTTGGTTTGCCGGTATTGGAAGTGAATTTTCAACTGTGACATGGGTTGGGCGTGATGATAATAAACCTATGGGTTTAAGTGGTGGTTCTGGTGCTATGGTTGTTTGGAGAAATTTTATACGTTCTATTAATCCACAAGCTTTGCCGCCTAGAGTGCCTGCTGGTATAAAATGGCGTACTATAAATGGTCTGAAAATACCATATAAAAGTAATTAAATTTAAGAGATAAAACAATATGTTAAAAACAAATAAAGTCATAATATTATTATTATTTTTATTCACATCATCAGCTACAATGGCTGATTCAAGATCAGCGGTTGTGTCTTTAATTATGGATGCAAAAACTTATTTTGAAAATGATCAGCTTGAACAATCAGCGGCTTTATTAGAACGGGCTTTACGTATCATGCCACACGATCCTTATTTGTGGCATAATTTAGCTGGTGTACGTTTGACGCAGGAAGATTGGAATCGTGCTGCTAATTTAGCAAAAAAATCTAACTCTTTGGCAGGTGATGATAGTACATATAAAGAGTTACGTGTGAGAAATTGGGTTTTAATAACTCAAGCATGTGAAGGTATGGGAAATAATAAATGTACTGATGAAGCGCGTAGTCGCGCTCAGGCTTTATTGAGAAATTAAGTTTAAGGGTTTTCCTAGGTAGGAAGATATTGTTTCAATAGAAGCTTTGCTGTCAA
This sequence comes from Candidatus Marithrix sp., assembly GCA_016744775.1. GTDB lineage: Bacteria > Pseudomonadota > Gammaproteobacteria > Beggiatoales > Beggiatoaceae > Marithrix. The sequence goes on along the minus strand of JADGDS010000005.1, from coordinate 17,753 downwards.
ATTCAGGATCAATGGGATTGGCAATCCAAGCCGCTAATGTGCAGCCGTCTCTTTGTATAGCTTCGGCTGTTAATAGGGCGTGATTAATACAGCCTAGGCGTAAACCCACTACTAAAATCACTTTAGCATCAATTGCTAATACCATATCTTTCAGGCTTTGGCTGGCATTAATTGGTACACGCCAGCCACCAGCTCCTTCAATTACTACCGCATCTGCTAATGCAGCTAGTTGTTTATATTTTTCAATAAGAATTTGTAATTCAATAGTTTGTCCAACTTGTTGAGCGGCAATATGAGGTGCAATTGCTGGTTCAAAGGCATAAGGATTTACTATTTCATAGGGTAAGGCTAAACTACTGGCGGCTAAAATTTGTTCAGCGTCAGAATTTTTACCATTCTCACAACCGCTAGCAATAGGTTTCATGCCAGCAACTCGTAAACCTTGTTGTTTCAGTTGTTTAATAAGTGCTAAACTACACCATGTTTTACCAATACCAGTATCAGTACCGGTAATAAACCAAGTTTGATTTTTTTTATTCATTAGGATGAAATGATAGAAGTGGATAGTTGTATTTAAGCATATTAGTAAGTCTAAAGACCTGACAGGTTTTTAAAACCTGTCAGGTCTAATCAAGGCAAAAAACCTTATTTCTATCCTCAAAATAATTTTATAGTTATAAATTTATCACAACAAATCGAAAAAACTTTATTACCTTTATTCAAAAAGGAAATGTCAGCATAACAAATTAAGCTGTGAATCAACAATTCAGGAATAATTTTTGCTCATGAATAGGATGATGATTATACATCATTCTACTCAATCTCTTATGAGGAACAAATTATTAAAATGAATAAAATATTAAAACTAACAGCAACCAGTATATTACTGACTGGAATGAGCCTAACTCAACCATTATTAGCAGAAGATACTGTAGTTAAACCAGTTGAACGCGCTGCAAACTTAAAAGAAGAAGTTACACAATTTTTAACAAAACAATTTAGTTTTACTGTACAACATCGCATTAATCGCGGTAAACCATTACCTGAAGAAACTCTAGTTTTTCCAATCAAAAAAATAAAAGATCAACCCGGTATTATCTTAGATGCCTTTAGAGAAAGCTTTTTAAAACATATAGATAAATCTTCTAAACAAGTTGTCAATATTACATCTGCAATTGACGTATATTTGCCAAATAGAATAAGTCGCGGTATTGGTCATTTACCTACCATATTTATGACAACTAAATTAAATAGCGACGGTAGTGCCAACAGCGAATTATTCATGCCAGATGAAAAGCGTGAAATGAAACATTCTTATCGCGATGACAGCGAAAAGGCAACTGTATCTTGGAAAGGTTTAAATGGAAAACTTAGTTTCAGCAAAGAATTTGAATCAGTTACTACCCAATTAAATTTTCTAGGTATTACTCTAAATACCGAAAAAGGCTCATCTTTTTCATGGGCTGCAAGCACATTAAATGGTACTTTTAATCACAACTTAACTCCTAAAAATATGGAATGGAGTTTACCAGAATTGAAAGTAAATTATGCTGGTAAAATTATTAATTTAATAGGAATGCTTGGCAAACTGAATCTTGTTGAAATTGAAAATGGTTTAAAAATCGGTAATTTAGATTTTCAAATAAAACAAGCTAACTTTAAAAATGAAAAAACTGAAAGCAAATTTGACAACTTATCAGTTAAATTAAATAGCGAACTAAAAGATGATGTAATCAATATTTCTATACAAGAACAAATTGAAAATTTGCTATTACCCGGTAAAGACACTCCAATCAACTATGCTGCTAATGCAAATATAAATAATATTGATGCAAAAACTATTTATGAAATACAAGAAACTATGCGTACATTACGCACAGTAGAAGATGATCATGCAAAATTAAGTATTTTACTAGGAAAATTAATTCAAGTAGTTCCACAATTTTTAGCAAGATCACCTGAAATAGTAATAACTAATCTTAATGTAACAACACCAAAAGGTAATATTAAAGGAAATGCCTCAATCAATATTGATGGTAAAAAAGCCTTAGCCTTAACACCTTCAATATTATTAGCTTCTATTGGAGCGCAAATGAATTTTACTGAAATTAGTAAACATTTAGTAAAAAGTGCCTTGATGGATAAAGCTCTTCATGACTTAAGTGCAGAAAAATCTGCTGACGTAGAAAAATTAGCAACAGCTAACAGTGAAGCTGCTTTGAAAAAATATCTTGCAGAAAATTGGTTAGTTGATCTTGATGACAAAAACTTTAAATTAACTATCCAATTTAAAGATAATAAACTTCTTGTTAATGGTAAAGAAAAAGAATTTTCTTTGTTTTAAATAATAAGATAAAGCCCCCCTAACCCCCCTAAAGGGGGAAAATAAGCACATACATCCTCCCTTTAGGGGGGTTAGGGGGGCTTACTCCTCTGAAAATATCAATATATTATATATGTGATATAATACGTAATTATTTAATAATTACCCAGAGGGGATTTTTCAAATGAATATCCGACTAGCTTGTTTAGCAATAGTATTACTATATAATAACAATGTCGTAGCAGAAGAGGATTCTACTTATATACAAGGATTTACTCTTCAACATCGTATTAATCACGATAAATTTTTAGCTAAAAAAGAATTTGTAGGTGACTGGATGGTATTGTTGAAAAATTTTAAAGATGACATTATTTCAACTCATCTAAAACAGCCTAGCAAGTCACAAACTATTGATACCGTTCTTGAGATTATTCTATCTGAAGATATTACTCAAAAAATCACTCCTATGCTTTTTATTAAAACTAATATTAACGCTGCTGGAGAAGTAAGTAGTATTTTAGGATTCCCTCCTTTTAACTTTCAAGACAAAAAAAAGACAGTTTTAGATTGGAAAGGTTTTAGAGGCAAATTAACTTTTGCGAAAAATCAAAACAATTTAACTGCTGATTTCAAAATTCCCTACCTTTTACTTGATACTGCAAAACAATTTTTATTATTTGATAAATTTAATTTAAACGCTGTCTTTGATCAAAATTTAATTCTTGATAAGCTAGATTTAAATTGGAAGCAATTCAGACATCGTGATAAAAATGGCGAATTGGATGTAAAAAATCTCAAATTTAATCTTCAAGTTGATAAGCAAGAAATTGATATAAGTAATATTACTTTAAATATTAAGAAACTTTTAATCAATGATGGTTTCTTTAACTCTTCATTAACAGACTTAGGATTAACAACTCAAGGCAAAATAGATAATGATGTTATTAATTACAAGATCAGCACTCATATTGCCAAATCACTAAGTAGTACTAAATTTACTCCAAATGAACCACTGACAATGAATTATCAAGGTGATTTTGAATTTCGCCGTATAAATCTTGACGCTGTATTAAATTGGCAAGCCATGGTACGCGATTTACAAAAACAACGTCAAACTGGTATTATTTCTCCGCAAATGGTAACTATGGGTAAAATATTTCAACTAAATGAAGTTCTACCAATGTTATTAGAAAAATCACCTTATTTTGTAATAAAAAATTTACAGTTAAACAGTAAAAATTACATATTGCAGACAACAGGATCAATTGGTTTTGATGAAGAAGTAATATTTTCCTTAGATGATACTCGTAACTTATTACCAGCATTACAAGCCCAAGTTAATTTAACAGTTAGCAAAAATTTGTTACAACAATTAATAGAACCAAAGATTTTAGAAAATCTAGTTCAAGGAGTAACAAAGCCAAACATAACTGATTTAACCAAGCAAGCTAAAATAAAAACACAAGAACAAATTAAATCATATATAAAGAATCGCTGGTTATTAGAACTTGAGGATGATATATATAAATTAACAGCCAATTTATATGATAGTGAATTACAAGTAAATGGGCAAGAAAAAGAATTATTTTTATCTAGTATAGAACTTTTAGCCCCGCCATCCATAGATGATGACTTTGAAGATTTAGAAGAAGAAGAGGAAGAGGAAGAAGAATAAGTCGATGAGACAAAACCTGACAGGTTTTTAAAACCTGTCAGGTTTATAGTAAGATTTAATTCTCAATACTAATCAAGGCTTGAAGACAATGTTCTTCACCGGGAGCTAAGCTAATAACATCATCGGCTGCATTTGTAGTTTCTACACAAAGCATTTTTAAATATCCTTCATAACCGAAATCACCGAAACGCGCTGCTTTTTCTATCCAAGGATTCCACACCACAGTAGATTTACTACCAGTTTTGGCAATACGAATCTTTCTATCAAAACCGGGATCTTCAATTACACAATCAGTAGTGGTGTCAAGATAAACACGGTTTGTTTCACCACTTATTGTTATTCCTCCAATTTGTTGCTTGCGTTGCCAATTATCTGCTGCATCAAGATAATCACAATTGTCTAAACCATGTACTGTCACTTGCCTAACGTCACTGACATTAAAATAGCTATGTAATCCTTGAGTTAAAGTAAAACTTTCTTTACCTGTATTACGAGTCATTAACTCAATTTTTAATTCAGAACCAACGGTAATTGTTAATAATGCTTGAAATTCATAGGGCCATAACTTTCTTGTATTTTCATTGGCTTTTAAGCCAAAATCAATTTGTGTTGCCCCATTTTCCAATGCTTTTGTTCCTTTAACTACCCACGGAGTCATTCGCGCAAAACCATGTGCAGGTTTAGTTGAATCTTTTCGGTGAATTCCAAACCACGGCCAACAAATGGGAATCCCACCGCGAATCGCCTTATTTGCATTCATTGGAATAAAATCACTTAACCAAAGTAATGGCTCTTGATTTCGCGGAACAAAATTCATAACATGCCCGCCTTCTAAGGAAATCATAGCTTCCGCATGATCATTTGCAATTTCAGCAACCGTAATACCATTACGACCAGCCGTAAAAGTTAAATGATTATCAATAGAAAAAATTTCTTTGATAGTTTGTAAAACCGTCAGACGATTTTTAAAAGCATGTAAATTGATTGTACTCATTTGAGTTCCTAAATATTTGATATCTCCTTTATTATACTAAATGCAAAAGTTATTCCTGATATTTATTAATGTTTCAGGTATTCAACAATTTTAGCATTTAAACAATCTAATTTTTTAGCAGAATATAAGGCATTGTTTTTATTGTCAGTAATAAAAAAAACATCTTCAACTCTAGTACCAAAAGTTGCCAATTTTGCTTTTTTAAGCCGTACTTTGCATGACATAAAAGCTTGAGCGATATTTGATAATATACCCGGGCGATCATGAGTTATAACATTTATAATAGTATGATTATGAAACTGATCTTGCTTGATTGTAATTTCAGTATCAATAGTAAAATATTTAATTTTTCTTGAGATATGACGATTTATAGGATCGAAGGATGAAGTATCACCATTGATGATGCTTTGCTTAAGCCCTTGTAGAATTTCTTCAATTCGTGGCTGTTCTGTAATTGCTGTATCATCAGATTCTAAAACTGTATAAATACTAATTGTATATTTACTATCTGTCTGCATAATATCAGCATCTACAATATTCAAATTTTGTTGTTCTAAAAAATGACTGATTTTAGCAAATAAAGCATCATTATCTGGTGTGAAAATAATTAATTTAGTACCACCTTTACTGTTTCCATGACGCTTTAATACAATTGGTGTATTAACATCATCTATCTGTTTTAACAAAACTTCTGTTTCATGAGCAATTGCTTCTGGTGAAGAAGCAAGGAAATATTCATTGCCTAATTTTTTCCATAAATCTAAAATTTTAGGGTTATGATCTAATAATGGACGTACTTTATTTTGAATCTCCTGAACATATACTTTATTATCAAATAAATGTCCATTATTTTGATTTAAAAGTTTATGTGTTTTATTATATAAATCTCTTAACAAACTATCTTTCCAAGTATTCCATAATGTTGGATTAGTTGCCCTAATATCTGAGACTGTCAATAGATATAAATAATCAAGACGTACAGTATCTTCAATTTGCATTGCAAAATTTTGAATAACTGTAGGATCAGAAAGATCTTGACGCTGTGCAAAGCTAGACATGATTAAATGATTACGCACTAACCATGCTACTAAACGTGCATCTTGATTACTTAAATCATGTCTAAGACAAAAATTCCAAGCGTCTGTTTCACCTAATTCTGCATGATCACCACCGCGCCCTTTGGCAATATCATGATATAAACCAGCTATGTATAATAATTCTGGTTTTGGAATTGATTTCATTAATTCAGAACAAAATGCTAATTCATGAGCGTGTTCAGGTAAATTTAAACGTCTTAAATTACGTATTAAAAATAATGTATGTTGATCAACTGTATAAACATGAAATAAATCAAACTGCATTTGCCCGACAATTTTAGCAAATTCAGGAAGATATGCTGCTAAAATACCATAACGATTCATACGTCTTAATACATGAGTTAAACCTTGCGGTTGGCGCAAAATTTCCATAAAAAGACTACGTGATCTTAAATCTTGTTGAAATATTTGATCGATCAAATATTTATAATGCAGAATTAAACGAATAGTAGCAGCGCGTATTCCTTTAATTTCAGAATGTTCTTGCATTAGAAGAAAAAGTTCTAACAAAGCAAAGGGATAATGTAGAAATACTTTATCATGAGTTACTTCAATAAAATTATTTCTAATTTGGAAACGTTTATTTAAAGGAGTTATTTGAGCAGGAATATCGGCATATAAAATTGCTTCTTGAAACAGTTGTAATAACATGTCATTAAGAGTACTGATTTCTTTGACAGTACAATAATAGCGTCTCATAAATTTTTCGACTGCTAAACCATTTTCATCATCTTGGAAATTCAAACTAGAAGCTATTTGCTTTTGATAATCAAATAATAATCTATCTTCTGCACGTTCTGATATAAAATGTAATATACAACGAATTTCCCAAAGAAATTCTTGTGCTTTAAATAGAATATTAAATTCTTGTTCGTTTAAAAAACCATGTCGTACTAAATCATGTAAGGTAGTAACATCAAAATACCGCTTTGCTACCCAAGCAATCATTTGAATATCTCTCAAACCACCGGGGCTTTCTTTTATATTTGGTTCTAAATTATAAGCTGTATCGTGATATTTTAAATGACGTTGCTTTTGTTCTTTGATTTTAGCGGAAAAAAATTCCTGATGTTTCCAAATTTGTTCAGGTGAGATAGCTACTTGCATAACTTCAAATAAAGTTTTATCACCTGCTAGAAAACGTGCTTCAATTAAGTTGGTAGCTACTGTAATATCAGCCGCTGCTTCATTGACACATTCCTTTAAGGTTCGCACACTATGTCCGATTTTAAGCCTAATATCCCATAAAAATATTATCAAACGCTCAACACAATCTTGCATAGCGGCAGACATATCAGAATCTAATAAAATTAATAAATCAATATCAGATTGAGGATGTAATTCTCCTCGCCCATAACCACCAACCGCAATTAATGCAATTTTCTCTTTCTTTAATTCAGGAGTGATACAAAAATCCTGTTGAGCTTGTAATAAGATATTATCTATCAACCAAGTACGTTGAATAACATAATTACTAGCATTTTTTTGACTATCAAAACGTTTTTTCAATAACTCATTAGCTTTTGCTAAAGCATCACGAAAAACTGTAATTTTTGGCTTGGTTTGTAAATCTATTTTAAATTGTTCTGGATTAAAAAGCTCAGAATCGGTGTAGTTTGTATTATGCATAATTATTATTATGCCCCCCTAACCCCCCTAAAGGGGAGGAATTACCATATATATTCCCACCCTTTAGGGGGGGCTAGGGGGGGCTTACTTTAGCTAACTCATAAAATTGCAACAATTGTTCATTTTTATATAATAGCATTTCTGGCAGTTTTTCGGCTATGTTTATAATTGTTTGATAATCTTTTTGTTTCCATGCTTGTTTAAAGCCAACTCGTAAGGCTTCTGTTCTTATTTTTTTTAGGCGTTTGTGTTGTTGATATTGTCTGAATTCTCGTAATAAGTGTTTTTCACGCCGCTTTTCTAATTCTTGCGCTTGTTGGGGATTTGGTATGTGCCAATGATCTGTTTCTGATTTTATGAAATTTAATTCTAATAATTGTTTTAATTCTGGTAAATATTCATGTGGTTTACAATTTGCTATTGATTTGATAAATTTTGGCTGAATTTGCTGGTAACTGGAAGCTTGTTGGTTTAAAAATTTTTTTAACCATTTTATTGCGCTTGCTTCATCTGATATAATGAATTCTAATTGTTGTGAATTTTGTTCATTGGCTTTGTAAGCTGATATTATTACATTTTTATCTAATGCGGCAATATCAGCAATTATAAATCCCGCATCTTCTATATTTGTTTTTAAGCTCTGCCATACTGTTATTTGAGTATTAGAAAATACTACTGTCATCCAACGCCCGGGTTTTAAAATACGAAATGCTTCTTGAAAACAAGCTTTCATTAAGCGGCTGTAATGTTCTAAATCTTTATTTTGTTTGTTATTTATAATTGCTTCGGTTTTATTATTAGTAAATACTTTTAGCCATGCTTCCCAGATAAGGTTTAATTCTGAATACATTAAATTTGAACCAAATGGTGGATCTAAAAAAATATAGTCAATGCAATCATTTTTTATTGCGATTGTTGATGAACAGCCAGTGCTAATAATATTAGAATGAGGAAGACTATTTAATGATTGAAATGCAGTTTTTATGCTTTTTAGGCGAGTTTCAATTTGTTGAGTTATAGAAGTTTCTATTGATAAGGAAGGTATATATAATGTGCCTTTTAAATAACCGGCATTCCAGCCGCCGCCACCAAAGAAAAAGTTTTTTAAATGTATTCTATTCATTTTGCTGGAACGATTTAGAATTCCAGTTAATATGAATTCTATTCTGTCTTCCAATATTGAATTAAAATATGCTAAATTATGTAAATTACGTTTGGTGTAAAAATGATGTACATGGCTGATACAATGAGAACTTTTAGCTTGATTAGTATTATAACCTTCTGGTAATTCTATTATTGGAAACCAATATGGAATCTGCATATTTTCGATTTTTTCTAACAGTTCCAAGTCATATTTATCTGGTATTTTTTGATAGCGTTTATTTGCGACTGAATAGTTAATTAATACTGGTATTTGTTTGCTTTGTTTGATAGTTTTGCCAATAGCGGCATCAAAGCTTGTCACCAAGGCTCTATCTAAATTACGCTTAGTTAATTCAGCATCACAATCTGGGCAAGGGAATTTGGTTTTAAGTTTGCCTAGTTGTTTATCTAATGCAACATTCCAAAATACTATTTCACTGCTACAATTTGGACAGATAAATACATCTGACCATACTACATAATTAATATCACCTAAAATATTAGAATGCCGCGTTTGATACATCCAACCATATTCAGCTTTGATTTTTTGAATAATAGTTTTAGCTTGTTTATCAAAAGTTAGAATATTTGTAGGAGTATTATAATTATAAGCAAGAAATGTTGCCGCTGGTGATAAATCATTTAAAATTGCTCGTCGTGCGCCGACTTTAACATTTTTGCAATTTGTTAAAGTCTCAACTGTTTGTTTATCAGCGCATAATTGTGCTGCTACACCCGTCATACCAGTACCACAAAAGCCATCAAAAACAAGATCACCGGGTTCGGTATAATGTAAAATATAGCGCGTAATTGCTTTATGAGGAAGTTTGGTATGATATGAATGGGCATTATAAATAGGATCATTTTTACCCTCAGTGACATCGGCAACAAAGGCTTCGCGCTGATAATTAGTATCTGTTACCACGCTTTGTTCTAAAAAATCCGATAACCAAGGATTTGGACAAGCAGTATAATAAGGAGGATTGGATAAGGCTAAAATTTCCTCATCAGTAGCATTAGGGAAACCGGGTATTTTTTTAAAATCCTGCTGCTGAAGTTTATGAGCTAATTGTGTTAAAAAATAACTACGACGCGCTGCTTCATTTTCAAAACTCATTCCTAGGCATTTTATAGGTTTATTCACTTTTTTTTTAAGCCCTGAAGGGGCAACATATTTCATAACTGGTACTTCTGCCACTACCCGGGCGTTTTTTTAGATTTCCGCGATAGCAGCCGACATTAATTTTATCTAAACCAGAATAACCGGTAGGAAAAAGTGCAGCCTGCCATGCGAAAAGCATCTCCTCAGTAAGTAGTTGTTCAGTATTATTCCTAATATCACCTTCAATTGCTGATGTTTCTATCGCATCATCAGGCAACACCACAACTTCAAGCCCACCAATTAAGCGCGATAAGTTTGTAAGTTCTGGCAACAATTGTTTTAAATCATAACTGAAATTAGCCCAATCTGGATGTTGCCAGATCCATTTTTGATGTGTTTGCATAGTCTAATCATATCAAATTTGATGTGATTAGACAATTTATTCGCATCATAGTGATAAAATTCATATGATATTTAGTAACTGATGTTACGCATTCTCGTTAGCTTCGCTGACTTCGTATCCCACGCTCCAGCGTGGTAACGCATGTACAGACGCTCCAGCGTCAAGTGTTTTTTTCTTATACTGGATAATTAGATCTAGTAAAACTCGGTGCTGGAGCGCCGATACATGCGTTACCACGCTGGAGCGTGGGATACGATACGAAGTCAGCGAAGCTAACGAGAGTGCGTAACATCAGTTAGTAACATCAGTTATTCAGAAATATTCTGTTAATTCTTAAATTACTTCGTTACTTCGTTTCTGTAAATTCTGATTCAATAGCCATTGCAATGCAAGATGAATCTAAAGAAATTTTCCCAAAAAAAAGCAAGGGGGGATAATAATCCTGACTTTGCATAAACTCCCAACGTCCCCCCTTGCATCCCCCCTAATAAAAATTATTTAAAGGGCAAAGGGCAAAAGGGCAAAAGGGCAGAGGGCTAGGTCCACGCGGCGCGAACTACACGGAAGCCGTAGTAGCAGACGCGGAGGCCCGGGACGCTGCAGCCGCGGTAGGCAGTACGGAGGAACGCCGAGCTGTAGAGCCACGAACCGCCACGCAACACTAGGATTTTATTACTTTTTTTATCTATATATTCTGTTTCTTTGCCGTTATATTCACTTTCATATTCTGAACATGTCCACTCCCATACATTGCCAGCCGTATCATATAAACCAAAAGGATTAGCTTCATAATCTCCCACTGGAGAAGTCTTACCAAGATTAGCATCATAATTAGCCTTAGTTTCATCAATATCATTACCCCACCAATAATCAGTTTCAGTACCGGCACGGGCAGCGTACTCCCATTCAGCTTCGGTAGAAAGACGATATTGTTGTCCAGTTTGTTCGCTTAACCATTCTGTATAAGCCACAGCGTCATTCCAACTGACACACACTACTGGATGATTATCAGTTTGAGAAAAATAAGGATTGCGCCAATTAGCATCTTCTATCTGTTGCCATTCATCATCTTTATATACATAAGCACCATCACCTGTTTCTGCTTCTGTTTTATATCCAATAGCATTAACAAATTGTTTAAATTCCGCAAAAGTAACCGGATAACGCCCCATAGCAAAGCTTTCCACCGATACTTCATGCACTGGTTGTTCATCATCATCACCATTACCAGTAATATCACCCATACGAAATGTTCCAGCAGGTATTAACACCATTTCTGGTCCTTCGCTGTTGTCTTTTAGGGGGTCACGGAAAATATCGCCCGGTTTGATTTCTGGCTGTTCTTCTAACAAATCAGCTAAACGCACTATAACATCTGCAACAGAAGGGCGATCATTAGGATCTTCTTCTTTACAATCAAACAATAAGTCCAATAAGTCTGGTGGAGCATCTGCTAATCGCTTTGGATTTAAATGGCGTGGACTTTTTGCGGTCATTAAGCGATATAAAGTGGCTCCAAAAGCAAATAAATCAGTTTTGGAACTAACTGTTCCATATTGATTATCACCTAATTGTTCTGGTGCGCCATAATCATAAGTTCCAGCAACAATATTCTGTTCAAGTACCGTTTTACCACCGCTATTACTAGCTGATACTTCCTCTCGTAAAGAAGTAGCCACTCCTGATAAACCAAAATCAATGATTTTTACCATTAAACCAGTGTCAGTTTGCTTAAATAACAAATTAGCTGGTTTTAAATCAAGATGAAAAATATTTTTATTATGAGCAATTTGTAAACCTTTGGCTATTTGAAAACCCACCGCAATACCAGTTGGTACATCCAATTTACCATGCTCTTTTAACCAATCTTCGCCATCTAAAGAAGCCTCAATATATTCAGTAACAAAATAAGGATGTTCTTGACGAGTAGAATCGGCATAACCACAATCTAAAGGCTGAGGCACATACTCACCAGCAATTTTACGCATTTTCATAGCTTCACCAAAAACTTCTTCACGTGAACCCTTACGCCCTTCCCAAAAACACTTAACCACTCGTTGAGTTTCGCGCCATTGATCATGACATAAAAACACACAACCCATACCACCAGCACCCAATAAACGTATAATCGGATAACGATCAACATCATGTAAGGCATAACGTGAGGCATCTATCTCAATAGCAACTTGCAAATAATCTAAAGCTTGCTCATACTTGTTATTCCACAAATGAATTTGAAATAAATTAAATGAAGCTAAAGCTTTTTCATCGTCATTTTTACTCAAATCTCGCGCTTGTACAAATAATTTTTCCGCTTCAGTGGTATTACCAGTTGACGACAAAACCGTACCAGCCATAATAAATAACTCATTATTTTGAGGCAAAGCTTTTAATTTAGTAACAGCGGCTTGAATCAACTCACGACTTTGACTAGTATGACGAGTCAAAGCGTCACCAGCTTTGAGTTGATTTGACAAACTAAACTGCCGCTTAAATTCTCGAAACTCAGCCAACAATATCTCGACATTCTCATCAATATGATCAACTTTCTCTTCCAAACGCTTAGAAATATTCAACAACTCTTGCTGACTCTCTTGCCAAGCCGTTTCAGCGCGTTGCAACATTTCTGGCACTTGCAGCAACGAATTATTTAAAACTGCCAAATCCTTATTAATACTAGTAATTTTATCAAACTCATTATTACTAAGGGCTTGCTGAATAAGAGATTTATGCTCATCCAATTTTTGTTGCAAACTAGTAGAAAGTTGCTGTTGAGCTAGCTTAATATCACTAACATCAGCCCATAAACCTTCGCGTTGCAAAGCAGCCAAACTAGCCTCAACTCGCTTATCATCACGAATTTTTTCACGAAAGAAAAACAACACAGCATTACCCAACAACTCATCATGAGCAAGAAAAGCGGCTAAAGTCTCATCCAAAGACCCTACTTGTTCCAAGATTAAAGCAGTAATACTACCAGTGTGTTGACTACCAACCAAAGCAGTCAATTCTGACTCAGAAAAAGGGTTTTTATTATCATCCTGAAAAACTGGCTTAGACAAAACCTCAAGATTTTCAAGCAACTGATCTAAAGAAATATTGCGTTGAGCGGCAAAAGATTTAAAATAATGAGCCTCAACCTGAGCAGAAAATTCACGACTTAACTTAGAATGAGTTAATTTTGACTTACCGCCCAAACCAGCACTAATACCAGCCAAAGCCTCCTCATAACTTTCCTGAAAAGCAGCACTAATCTCAAACGCGGAAAAAGTAAAATGTTTCTCTAAAACAGAACCTACCTTAGCCAAACCATCCCCAGCTAAGGCAGCCACAACTGGGCTTTGAAGAACAGCACCAACGCCTTTTGCTATTATTTTTTTTAATTGCATAATATTATTTACTGATGTAATGCACAGCTCTTCTATCTGTTATCCTGTCGTCAGCCCAACCTACATTTTTAAATTTATCTTGTTGTATATTGAATAGTTTTGCATCGTGCGTCACATCAGTTATTCAATGTATTATTATAATTGGAAATATATATTATACAATTAGATAACCATGTTAGCTACAACAAATAATGTTATAATTTAAATAACATTGAATCTTAGCTGCTTGAAAAAAAAGGAGAACATATTATGCCATTAAAATTTCCCTACGGTTTTAGTGATTTCCATTTAATAAGAACTGAAAATTATTTTTATGTTGATCGCACTTCACATATTCCTTTAATTGAAACAGCCGGGCATCAGCTACTTTTTCTACGCCCACGCCGATTTGGTAAATCTTTGCTTTTATCAATGCTAGAGAATTACTATGATGTAGCAAAAGCCGATGAATTTGATAAATTGTTTGGTGATTTAGCGATTGGAAAAAATCCTACTCCGAAGCATAATCAATATTTGGTGATGAAGTGGGATTTTTCGATTATAGAACCGCAGGATGATGCCAAAGGCATGAGAAAGTCTTTGCATGATAATCTGAATAATTCTTGCAGGCATTTTGCAGAATATTATCAAGATTATTTTTCCTACAAAATTAAAATTGATGAAGAAAATGCCATTTCCTCATTTCAATCTGTCTTAATAGCAGTTCAAACAACTAAATATAAACTTTACTTATTAATTGACGAATACGATAATTTTGCCAATGAAGTCATGATGGGAAAAGGAGAAATCAATCCAGAACGCTATAAAACACTGACATCCGCCGAAGGTTCACTCAAGGCTATTTTCAAAACAGTAAAATATGCCAGTGGCGGGCGTGGTTTAGAACGAGTTTTTATCACCGGCACCTCTCCGATATTGCTGTCTGATATGACTACAGCTTATAATGTCGCCGAAAATATTTATTTTCAGCCAGAGTTTAATGATTTGTGTGGATTTAAACAAGCAGAAATTCAAGCTGTTTTGAATAAAGTCGTTGTAGAATGTGGACTTAAGCCAAAAGATGCCAAAGATGCACTTCTTATAATGCAAGCTTTTTATAATGGTTATAGTTTTAGCGAGATGAGCAATGAATTGGTTTATAATCCAACTTTAGCACTGTATTGTCTCAAATATTTACAACATAATTGCCAATTTCCTAGTCAAATGTTAGATGAAAATTTGACAATGGATTTAAATAAACTGATTTATCTATCTCGTCTGCCTAATGGAATAGCCATTTTAAAACAAGCACTAAATAAAACTCCCCCTTTGATTCTCTCATTAGTTGCCAATCGTTTTGGTATTGAAGAGATGTTAAAAACCAATCAAAGCAATCAATTTATAATCTCTTTGCTTTATTATTTGGGTATTTTAACCTTGGATGGAAAAACTGAGCTGCGTGAATTACGTTTTAAAATTCCCAATAATGTGGTACGAAAACTTTATGTTGAACATCTATTTAAGATGTTATTACCATCAGACACAGAACGTGAAACACTCCGCCAAATGGCTAAGGATTTTTACCAAAGTGGCAATTTGCAACCAGTCTGTGATTTTATGACAGAACGTTATTTTAAAGTATTTGATAATCGTGACTATAAAGACGCTAACGAATTAACGATTAAAACAGCTTTTTTGACGGTGCTTTTTAATGATGTCTGGTATATCATGGATTCAGAAATGGCAGTTCAACGGCGTTATACTGATTTAACAATGCTACTTCGCCCAGATTTTCGTCATACTCGATTGCAAAATTTTCTACTTGAATTTAAATATTTAAAATTATCTGAAGTTGGTTTAAGTGGAGAAGAAATTAAGAAATTAAATGTGGCAGAATTGGAAGCCTTGGAACCTGTGCAGGAAAAATTAGAACAAGCAAAAACACAATTGCTTGATTATCAAATTGAATTGGAATATAAATATGATAATGTGTTTAAATTACAATTGATTAGTGTGGTTGCTGTTGGGTTTGATCGCTTGGTGTGGAATATCCTTAAGTACAACGAATAGTTTGTATCTTAATATTAGTTGTACTAAATCAAATACAATCCCTGTAGTCTTACTCCAATCAGTTATCACTTAAAAAATCTACAGCTTCGCGGTTGATCACTGGCTTTTACTTGATTTGTAAAAGAGATTTAAACTAGCCAATCTGGAACTTCGCGCTTGGTATAGGTGAGAATGTTTAATTTTTCGCCAAGGTAGTAGGCACGGTAGGATTTTACTGCATTATCTGATTTATATTGTTCTGGCATTGCTTGTGCGAATGGAGTTAGACCCTTGTTAGGAAGGAAATCTGGAGGTGGAAGATTTAGCATTACTTCTACAGATTTGTGCATATGTTCTGGTGGGTGATTATAGCGATAACGCCATTCGTCGTGAAGTGCTAGTGTTAATTCTACTAACCATTGATAGTTTTGGCGGGATTGAGCCACCCATTTGGTGCAAGGGTGGTTGGAGTGAGTTTTTCGATAGCCAACCTCGTTGCCATTCAGACGATGAACTGTGGATAACATTTGCACACTTTCAGTAATCATTTTGACTACGTGTTTGTTGCAATGTTGTTTGGCTGCAATTGTTGGATTTGTATCAAGTACGAAGATATTCATTTGTAAGTTCGCTGTCAGGTTTTCAAAACCTGACAGCTCTGATAGATTAATAAGTTATTTAACCCGCATCCCAGCCTTAGCCCCATCATCAGGTTGCAGCAAAAAGATCTCCTTCTTACCCGGACCAGCAGCCAATACCATATCATCAAAGGCTTAAACTTATTAATACTATGATCCAACAAAGGTTCTGGTTTCCAAGTCAAAGCAGCCGCTAAACAGATTTAAAGCTTGACTACAAACCGCCTGTAATTCAAGTTCTTTATCAATGTTGATTTGATATTCATATTTATTTAATCCTTATGTATTAACCCAAGTAAGAATAGGTTTGCGATTAGAAATAATACAATCACGTAAATATAAATTGATTAATTTTTGATAAGGTATTCCAATCTCTTTTGAACTATTTTGAAAATATTCAACTATATCTGTTTCTACTTTAATAGAAATTTGTTGTTTTAGTTTTGAAGCATAAGGATTTTTATGCCCAGTCATATTTTCAAAGTCATATTCCTCTTTCATAGGATTTTGCCTCTTTTTTAGTAGCTTTTCGAGCTGATATAATTCTAAGAAAATTATGATTTATTACACAATAGCATACCACAAGTAATCTAAATTGATAACTCATTCCTAACATAATAAAACGTTCTTCTTCTAAGGAATGATTATCATCATAAAATACTGTTTGAGCTTCTTCAAATAATACACCATGTTTATCATCGTTTGATTGATTCTTATTCTGATCCCATTCAAAATGAAAACTATCCATAACTGATATTAATTACTTTTATTTTTAAGATTAACATAACTTTTTCCCTAAATAATACACTCTGGAGTTCAAAGCGTAGCTTTGTCAGTAAAAACAAAGTTTCGCTTTGAACTCCAGAGTTTTAAATGATAAAATAATATTATACATAAGATTATTTATCCTATCACCAATTTTAATAGCCGATACCAATATAGATAGCAACAATAAATACACTTGGTCAAATAACACTGGCTGGATTGACTTTAATCCTACTAATGGCGGAGTTACAGTATTCCCAGATCATTTAGAAGGTTATGCTTGGTCAGACAACATTGGTTGGTTAAAATTAAGCGGCGAAAACTGGGGCGTGATTAATGATGGAAAAGGTAATTTATCAGGTTATGCGTGGTCATATTTAATAGGTTATTAAGCTATTTTATGTTGCTTATATAATTTCAAGACATCTAATAAATCTTGAACTTGTTCTTTAGATAATTGAGGAATATAATTTATAAAAGTAGTGGCAAGAAAACCCCTTTGTCTTTAGCAGAGGGGATGAATTGCCACGCCTAACCTTGCTCTTCAATGTATTTCCTTACGGTTTC
>JADGDS010000011.1 GCA_016744775.1 Candidatus Marithrix sp. | reverse complement strand
TGTTAGTAATACTAATCAGGTTTTAGCTAATGTTGTTACTTATGATAGGAAAATTATAGAATCCAATGCGTTTACTGATGGGTTAGTTGTTTATTATCCTTTTAATACCAATGTTTTAGATGAAAGTGGAAATGATCATCATGGAACTGTTAATGGTGCGACGCTGACTGAGGATCGGTTTGGGAAAAAAAATAGTGCTTATAGTTTTGATGGAACTGGTAACAAGATAGTAGTCCAAGATGTACCGTTACTAAATTTCGGAAAAACAGAATTTTCAATAGGAGTTTGGATAAAAACAATTCAAACAGGAATTTGGAAAAGAATAGTTACAAAAAGAGCACATATCAACACTGGAAATTGGTATTCCTTGGCTGTTTTAAATGGCAAAGCAAACTTTGAAATTTATGCAGGAGGAAACTTAGGTTCTATTAGTAATGTTAATGATGGTCATTGGCATTTTCTATTTGTTACTAGAAATTTATTTAACTTTTCCATGTATATTGATGGAAATATCGAATCTACAATGGTTGATGAAGGAAGAAATTTGAATAGTGGTATGAATACGCCATTGGAAATAGGTATTTGGGCAACAGAATCATATGGTGGAACTTTCAATGGTCTTATGGATGACATTCGCATCTATAACCGCGCCCTAAGCGATAGCGAAGTTCAACAACTCTACAATAATGCAAGCATTCAAACCAAAAATTGTAAAGCAAAATTACTAGATCAAAAATTAGAAATTCCTTGTGTCAGAGTACCAAATGTGATTGTTGGTGGAGCTGATATTTATTCAGTTGATTTGATAAACGCACCATTCAGCAAGCGTTTTGATGTTGATGTTAATACACTGAAAAAACACACATTTCAAGATTCTTGTTTGGCAGATTACAGTTTACAAACAGGAAATTTAAATTTGCCTTGTGTAAATGTGCCTAATGATAGGGATTATATTATGAAAATGCAGCAGAGAGCTGGTACATTGGTATTTGACTTGATTGATACTAAATAAGTGTAAGTCGGGTTACTAACCCGACATGTCCATTTTAGCAACAGATAATTAATTTATAAATGTTTAATCAAATTAACCTCGAAAACTTGGCAGTCTTCCGAAAACTGGAATGGCAACCACATAAAAACCTTAACCTCATCATTGGCGAAAATGACACTGGTAAGACACATCTTTTAAAAACACTTTATGTTATCACCCGTAGTATTGAGGAATATAACAAACGCAAAGGACAATTTAACTCTGAATCTTGGAGAGATAGACTTGCCAACAAATTACTCTGGACATTTCAACCAGCTGATTGGGAACTCAATAAGCTTATTAGTCAAGGAGAATCCAAGCTTAAAGTAGAAGTAAATTTTTTCAATCAAAATATCTATTTCACACTTGGAAAAGAAAACACGACTACAATTTCAAATTGCAGCGAATTAAGCTCCGAATTTCCAGAATTCAACGCTTTATTTATTCCAGCAAAAGAAGTTTTGACGACATTTGATGCCATTGCAGCAACTCGTGAACAATTAGAAATTGCTGGCTTTGATGATAGCTATTATGATCTCATTAAAGCACTACGTTTACCCATGACAAAGGGGCAAATTCAACCGGATTTACACGCTCTAAGCTTTGAATTGGATAAAATGATTGAAGGTCAAATTTTGCTTGATCAGCAAAGTTTCATTTTTAAACGAGCGCATGAACAGTATTCCATGTCTCAAACCGCTGAAGGTATTAAGAAAATAGGTATATTAAGTACACTGATTCGTAATCGTATTCTGAAACAAAGCACTATTTTATTTATTGATGAACCCGAAACTAATCTACATCCTTCTATGATAATTACCATAGTAGATAAACTATTTATTATGGCATCTATGGGTATTTCAATTTATCTGACAACTCATAGTTATTTCGTGCTAAGACGCTTTGAATTCTTAGCTAGAAAACACAATAAATCAATCAATTTATGTTCCCTTTCTCGTGCCGAGAAAAACGGCGTAATACCTAAATTTTACAACTTACAAGATGGAATGCCATCTAATCCAATTATAGATGTTTCCCTTAAACTTTATGAACAAAATGTGCTGCTGGATTTTGAAGGATGAAGGCTTATATTGAATCTGGTTTGAGAGTTAATTTGCCTAAAGGGCAACATTTTCGTTTTCAGGATTGTGAAATTTATAAACAGCTCAGTGGGCAAAAACTTAAAGAAATGGATTTCGGTTGGTGGCAAAAAGAACAGAACCGGCTATGGCTAATCGAAATAAAAGACTATGCTCATTTAACCACCGAAGAACGCTTACCAAATCATTTACTTGATAATCTGGTGGATAAAGCAACTGATAGTTTACTGATGTTGGCAAGTTGTTGGATTAAAACTGGTAAAGGAAGAGAATTTTCAGGCTGTTTGCCAACAGCTATCCAACAATTTCCAGAAGATCCAGAACAATTAAAATTAAAATTGTTTTTTATTCTAAAAATTGATGTAGCTATGTTTAAGGACGAAATAGATGTACTTAGATATAAATTGAATGACAGATTGCGTGGCAGAGTTGCTTTATTTAATATTAGACATGTTTCCTTAGTAGATCATATTACTGTGATAAATAATAAACTATTGCCTATAGAGAATATTATTTAACGTCAAGTTGACGGTAAAATTAAATTTTCAGAAAGTTGATATAGTTGCGAGAAAATCAGTTGTTCTGTCATGATATTGTTCATATCTAATTATGTATCATTAAAAATTTAAAACAAAGGATAAAAATCTATGAAAAACATAAGAAAAACGATGTTAATATCAATAATATCAATAAACACATACGCAATTTATCCCTTGGCTTGGTGGCGGCTTTGATTTTGATCGTGAGCGTATTAAGGTTATTAGTTGTCTGAATGGGCAGAAAGTTGTTAATGGCGGTGGTGAAGTTAGTTTAAATGCTACACAGGTTGGCGGTAAATTTTTACTATAGACTTTCAGAAAAATCAAAACTATCAGACCTGTCAGGTTTTTAATACGTAGTCACGGAGCGCAGCGGAGTAAACCTGACAGGTCTTTAGACCAAAATCTTTTTAATTGTCAGAATTAGAATTAACAGAAACGATACAAAGTCAGCGATACGAAGTCAGCGAAGCTAATACACTGAAAAAAAACACATTTCAAGATTCTTATTTAGCAGATTACAGTTTACAAACAGGAAGTTTAAATTTACCTTGTGTAAATGTGCCTAATGATAGGGATTATGTTATGAAAATGCAGCAGAGAGCTGGTACGTTGATATTTGACTTGATTGATACTAAATGATTAGTGCTTAAATGGTCGGTTATCACCGACCCTACTAGGCTAAGTTCCTGTTTTTAATAACAGCTCTTTAGGTCCCAAATTTATTATTTTTCTCTTAGATTTCTGTTCTACTTTTTT
>JADGDS010000004.1 GCA_016744775.1 Candidatus Marithrix sp. | reverse complement strand
AAAAAAGTAGAACAGAAATCTAAGAGAAAAATAATAAATTTGGGACCTAAAGAGCTGTTATTAAAAACAGGAACTTAGCCTAGTAGGGTCGGTGATAACTTAAAAAAAATTAATAATAAAGTACTTATAATGTGTTTCATATATTTTATCCTAAAATAGCAAGTAGTTCCGGTAACTAATTTACTTAACTATTCTTTTTTCTTCATCAGGCGATGTTTTTCCTCTTCGGAAAGATTGGCAAAATAACCTTTATTATTTTTAAACCATTTTTTGGTTTCTTCATAAGAAGGTTTAGTTACTTTGTTAAAATAAAAGCTTAATATAAAACTAAACAATGTCCATAACATAAAAATAAATAAAAATGGAACTGAAAGAATTACTAAAAAGAGGAATAATGGAATGGGTATGGTTTTATCAAAAATTATTCTCGACTTTTCAGAATAAATATCAACTTTTGCAATTCTTAATTGCACATAATGCGTTTCGACATTCTGAAGCCTAAAAGTATCATAATAGATTAATGCCATTATAAAATATCCTTTTCACAAAAAATTTTACCAAATAAAGTTTTATTCTTTAATTTAAAATCATAGGAGTCATAAAATTCTATTAATCCATCGACAGGTTCAATTAATCTAAATTTTTTTATACCAAAAAGTTTAGCATATTCAGAACCAACTATATTGATTATACGAAAAATATCTCCTTTAAGAGAAGAAAATTGATTTGGTGAACTTTCAATATAATAAATGGATAAATTCGCCTTACTACGACTTCTCTTGCCAAGAGCAAGACCACTTAAATTTCCGTTTTCATCCAAAATAGCAATGTCGAAGACATATTTTTGATAATTTTTTTGAAAATGCGCTATTTTAAATTCCCAATCCCACCCGCCATTAGGTGGTTTCCTTGTATTTATAGAAACCCAATTTTTACGCCATGTGTTTAATATATTTGAATCAATCCGAGTCAAGATAATTTTTTTGCCAGTATATTGGTAAAAATTTTTAGAAACTTCATCAAATATAAGTTCAAGAACATTATTCATTATTACCGTTTGAGCAACTTGTTTTTAAGAAAGCTTATTGACTATCAATCAAGTCAAAGATCAAGCTACCCGATCTTTGCTGCATTTTCATAACATAATCCCTATCATTAGGCACATTTACACAAGGTAAATTTAAACCTCCTGTTTGTAAACTATAATTTGCCAGACAAGAATCTTGAAATGTATGTTTTTTCAGTGTATTAACATCAACATCAAAACGCTTGGTGAATGGTGTGTTTTTCAAATCAACTGAATAAATTTCTGCTCCAGAACCAACAACATTTGGCACACTGACACAAGGAATTTCTAATTTTTGATCTAGTAATTTTGCTTTACAATTTTTGGTTTGATTGCTTGCATTATTGTAGAGTTGTTGAATTTCGCTATCGCTTAGGGCGCGGTTGTATATGCGAATATCGTCCATTGAACCATTAAAAAACCAAGGATGTCTTGACAGCCATCGTCCTATTTGCACAACACTATTAGGACAATTATCTATTGCTCCTTTAGGTACGTTTGAGTTACTGCCATTTTGTTGTCCATTTATATAGACCTTTAAACTATTTCCATCCCACGAAGCAGTTACTAATAACCATTTATTTAGTTGTACTTTTTGACTTGAATAAATCTCATACCAACCTTTTCCGGGTTGACAA
This sequence comes from Candidatus Marithrix sp., assembly GCA_016744775.1. Lineage (GTDB taxonomy): Bacteria > Pseudomonadota > Gammaproteobacteria > Beggiatoales > Beggiatoaceae > Marithrix. The sequence goes on along the minus strand of JADGDS010000004.1, from coordinate 305,962 downwards.
CCACTATTTCTCTTTATACCAAACAATATACGCCTATCGTTTAGTATATGAAGATAATATTGCTCATTATATGCATTATTATAGGTAGCTCTCGAAATTATGATTCTTGAATTTGAAGTAGAAGGAGGATAAATCCAAACACTTAGTGTTAGTTCTGGCGTTATAAGTAATTGCGAATCTTCTATTTCTATGTAATCACCTTTGCCATTGAAAGCATAAGCACCATTTTTCTTCCCAAATCTATCCTCAGCCAAACTAGCACCATTAATTTTACCATGATTATCATTTCCACTTTCATCTAAAGGATTGGTATTAAAGGGATAATAAACAACTAACCCATCAGTAAACGCATTGGATTCTATAATTTTCCTATCATAAGTAACAACATTAGCTAAAACCTGATTAGTATTACTAACACAAGCTTCTAAATCACTAAAACAAATCAATGCCGCTTTTTGTACATTTTCAGCGTCAAGTTGCAAACTTGCAGCTAAACTTACCAATTCTTGTCGACGATTAGCCGCTAAATCCAATTGTAAAGTTTTAGCCAAAGTTTCTTGATCAATTGTAATATTTTCATAAGCTTCTGCTAATCGAATTCGTGCATTTTCAATAGCTGTTGAAACTTCAGAAGTTTTCAGCTCTTCTGGCACATCAGGATCAACTTCCCAATAGGGGCGATAAGCATAATTTAAAATCGCAGGAGAAGACTTAACACCCTCAGCAAATTCCTTGCTAGCAATATATTGGACAATTTTATCCAAAGCCGATGTACAAGCCTTCAAGTTATTCAAAGAACAAGAAAATGCTGGAACTGTTTGATCATTTTCACCACTGAAAATACGCGCCAAACCAGTAACATCGCCACCTTTCTGATAAGCTACCACTTCCAAGGAACCATTATCACGAGTAACTTTATTTAATTTAGTAACTGAAGTATCAATTTTAGCACCGACTTTGACACTAACACCATTAACCTTAAAAGTATGCTCTAAATCTGCCCCAATAGTACGCTTAAAAGTTTGTTCATGCTCCTGACTAGTAAAAGCAAACTGCATAGCCACATAAACACTAGCACCTTCTTCAGTTTGATAAACAAAATTATTGCCACATAATTCCTTGAATTTACAAGCATCAGTTTTAACTCTATCAGCAGTATCATTCAAAGGATCACTAGAATCAATATCAAACCGCCCATTACCAAGCTTCAAATCATACTTAAGAGTAAAACTTTGAGAAAAGCTTTTTTCAATAGTTTTATCAATAAAAGTCTTACTACCGCCCAAACTAAAAAAACCAATTTTAATTTTACCGCCAACCTTACGCTGAAGCTCATTAAGCACCTGCTCCTGACTAGTCAAAAGTGTAGCATTTAAACTAACTTCACCACCGCCATTCAGAACTTTCTGCCCATTCAAACAACTAATAACCTTAATCCGCTCACGATCAAAATCAAAACCACCACCAAGCCAAGGAATAATTCCCTGATTAGGTGGTTTCGTATCAGCGGGAAAAGAGCAGATTGCGTATGTGTTTATTGATATTATTGATATTAATATCGTTTTTATGATTTGTTTCATGGGTTTTTATTCCTTGTTTCAAATTTTTTATTATACAATTTATATATTATAAATCCTTATAGTTTTCTAATTTTTGGTAATATTATATTCTTAAGTTGAAGTATTAGAAAACCAATTTTCTAAAGATAATCCCAAGAAATTTTCAAAATATGTAATATTTCTAGTCACTAAAATTAAATCATTTGCTTTAGCAATGGAAGCAATTTGAGAATCTAAAAAAGCGGGAGTAAGTCCTAATTTTTGTAAACTGCTCATTTCTTTTCCATGCCAACTTGCTGCTTTTTTATCATAGGGTAATATTGATTTAAATTTGTCAATATTTGATTAATAAGAATAAATTTTTCCCAATCAAATAGTGCTTTTTTAAATTTGTCAAAATCTAAAGCATTTGCATTTGATAAAAGAGCATTATTAAATTCATATAATGGCTTATTGTCAATATAATTCATAATTTATCCTTCTTATCATGAACTGATTTTAATAAATCATCAATATATTTTTGCGGCAAACTATCTCGCAATTGAGTAAAAATTTCAGAAATTTCAGATTCTATATGTGATACAAAAGTCGCTAACAGGTATTCTAATGTAGCTATTTTCTTTGCAGCATTGACTGAGTCTAATAATTGGGTTTCATTTCCATGTAAATTTTCATTATACAATTCATCACAAAAATACCTGAGAAAATTTTCATCAAAATATTCTTTCATCTGGGTTGTATTAAGTAATTCTCCTGTAGTGACTTCTCTTGATCTACCAGTTTCAATACTTAGTTCATATTTATCTAAGTAAAATGAAAAATCCCATATTAAAGCTTTAATTTGTGACAAAGCAGTATAAATTGTAGAAGCATATAATCCATATTTATAACATTCTATTATTTCATGGATAATCTCTTTTCTATTACCAAGTAAATTTATATGTGACAAATTTAAAAAAGGCGATTGAAGATATTTATTAATATTAGTAAAATCTCTCTTCTGATATTTTTCTGTAAAATAAAAAGAAACATCTTTCTCTTCCTTATGTAATAAAAATAATTCTCTAATTTTTACAAGTTTAAGTTCATTAAACAACCACTTTAAAGGAAAATTATGCCATTTATAGTCTGTAAACATAAGACTGACTGATTGACATTTTGGATTGTAAACGATAAAAGAATAATATTCCAAGAGATCAATATCATTTAGCTCCATTTTTGCTTGAAGCATATTATCAGAAAGACTTAAAAAAGGAATATCGCTATTTTCAATTCCTTTAATATCATATTCAAGATATTTAAGTATATTTTTATTGATGTTGCCTTTTTTGCTTTTCAAAAGTCTTAGAACTTGTTTTTTATTTTCTTCAAATATTTTTGCCAAAGATGTATCAATTTTTGCTTGCTCTTTTGATTTTTTGAATAAATTTAATATTTCAATATATTCAGGTTCTCCTTTAGCAACTCTAAGTTCTTTTTCTGTGACATAAGTCGTAGCAGGAAAAATCTGTGATATTGCAGATATATCATCTTTATCAAGATTTGAAATAAGCTGTTTTTTATATTCTTTATATAAAAACATCTTGATGAGTAAAATTTTCTCTTGTTCAGATAATAATCTTAAATAATTTAATTTTTGATTTGACATATTTTTCACTTCACGATCAAGATATATAAAAGTAAGCAGCAAATTCTTTGCTATAACTGCTAGCAACCATAGCTGCAATTATAATTGAACCAATAGCAACTATAGTAGCTGAAGATGATTTAGTTTATTGAGTATCAATCAAATCAAAGATCAAACTACCCGATCTTTGCTGCATTTTCATAACATAATCCCTATCATTAGGCACATTTACACAAGGTAAATTTAAATTTCCTGTTTGTAAACTATAATTTGCCAAGCATGAATCTTTAAATGTGTGTTTTTTCAGTGTATTAAGATCAACATCAAAACGCTTGCTGAATGGTGTGTTTATCAAATCTACCGAATAAATATCTGCTCCACCAACAATAACATTTGGCACTCTGACACAAGGAATTTCTAGTTTTTGATCTAGTAAGTTTGCTTTACAATTTTTGGTTTGATTGCTTGCATTATTGTAGAGTTGTTGAATTTCGCTATCGTTTAGGGCGCGGTTGTAAATACGAACATCGTCGATCTTTCCATTAAAAAATGTATCATGTCGCCTACTTGAGTTACAAACCATACTCCCTAAATATATAGGAATTAAATTATTTTGAAATTCTTCACTATCAAAATAATTTGATGTATTTAATTTATTATTAATAAACATTTTTTTGACTCTATTATCAGCATTTCTAACAACAGTAATGTGATACCATGAACCATCATTAACATCCATACTACTTGTCAATACCTCATCTATATTCGCTCCAGTATTAAATTGAAGTTTTCCTCCCAGTCCAGTTCCTACACTCCAATCTCTTTTTACACCACAAATATCACGATCAATAATAAGTTGTCCCCATGGCCAATTGTTATGATCTGATGTTTGTGTTTGTAACCAAAAACTGATAGATAAATTATCTAATATTTTAAGAGGCGGAACTGATATGTAATTATTTTTTCCATCAAAGCTATAAGCACCATTTTTCTTCCCAAATCTATCCTCAGCCAAACTAGCACCATTAATTTTACCATGATTATCATTTCCACTTTCATCTAAAGGATTGGTATTAAAGGGATAATAAACAACTAACCCATCAGTAAACGCATTGGATTCTATAATTTTCCTATCATAAGTAACAACATTAGCTAAAACCTGATTAGTATTACTAACACAAGCTTCTAAATCACTAAAACAAATCAATGCCGCTTTTTGTACATTTTCAGCGTCAAGTTGCAAACTTGCAGCTAAACTTACCAATTCTTGTCGACGATTAGCCGCTAAATCCAATTGTAAAGTTTTAGCCAAAGTTTCTTGATCAATTGTAATATTTTCATAAGCTTCTGCTAATCGAATTCGTGCATTTTCAATATCTGTTGAGACTTCAGAAGTTTTCAATTCTTCTGGCACATCAGGATCAACTTCCCAATAAGGGCGATAAGCATAATTTAAAATCGCCGGAGAAGACTTAATGCCCTCAGCAAATTCTTTGCTTGCAATATATTGGACAATTTTATCCAAAGCTGATGTACAAGCCTTCAAATTATTCAAAGAACAAGAAAAAGCTGGAACTGTTTGATCATTTTCACCACTGAAAATACGCGCCAAACCTGTAACATCACCACCTTTCTGATAAGCAACTACTTCCAAAGATCCATTATCACGAGTAACTTTATTTAATTTAGTAACTGAAGTATCAATTTTAGCACCGACTTTGACACTAACGCCATTAACCTTAAATGTATGCTCTAAATCTGCCCCAATAGTACGCTTAAAAGTTTGTTCATGCTCCTGACTAGTAAAAGCAAACTGCATAGCGACATAAACACTAGCACCCTCTTCAGTTTGATAAACAAAATTATTGCCACATAATTTCTTGAATTCACAAGCATCAGTTTTAACCCGATCAGCAGTATCATTCAAAGGATCACTAGAATCAATATCAAACCGCCCATTACCAAGTTTCAAATCATACTTAAGAGTAAAACTTTGAGAAAAGCTTTTTTCAATAGTTTTATCAATAAAAGTCTTACTACCGCCCAAACTAAAAAAACCAATTTTAATTTTACCGCCAACCTTACGCTGAAGCTCATTAAGCACCTGCTCCTGACTAGTCAAAAGTGTAGCATTTAAACTAACTTCACCACCGCCATTCAGAACTTTCTGCCCATTCAAACAACTAATAACCTTAATCCGCTCACGATCAAAATCAAAACCACCACCAAGCCAAGGAATAATTCCCTCATTAGGTGGTTTCGTATCAGCAGGAAAAGAGCATATTGCGTATGTGTTTATTGATATTAATGATAATAATATCGTTTTTATGATGTTTTTCATGGGTTTTTATCCTTGCTTAAAATTTTTTAATTATACATCATACCAACTAAAACACCTAAATTTTGTTATATTAACTCATGTTACGCACTGTAGGTTGGGCTGACGAAAGGAAGCCCAACGAATCGTGGAATAATTGTGTTGTGTTGGGCTTCCTTTCGTCAGCCCAACCTACATAATACATAAATAATAACGCATCAATGAGAGCCAAAATTACCAGAATCATTGAAAATAATGGATTTATAAGTCCGATATTATGTTCACCAGAAGAACTCTGAGGAAAGATAAAATGTACCAAGATCCAATTATCGAAGAAATACGTCTTCCAATTTTTCCAAATGTCATGGTATATTTATAAATTTATTTGGAGAATATGAATAGACAATACCTAAGTATAGCTGATTTAATGTCAGGTTTGATGATGATCTTTTTATTTATTGCTATTGCTTTTATGATTAATGTGCAACGTCAAAATGACGCTATGACTAAAATAGCCTCAATTTCGGAACAAGCTCGTAAAAATTTGCATCATGATTTATCCATAGAATTTAAATCAGATTTAAAAAATTGGAATGCCGAAATTTTAAAGGATAATACTATACGCTTTAAATCGCCTAATGTGTTATTTGAAACTGGTAAAAGTCAATTAAGCTTCAAATTTAAAGCTATATTAAAAATCTTTTTTCCGCGTTATATAAAAATTATACAAAAGTATAATAATGAAGTTAAAGCCATTCAAATAGAAGGACATACATCAAGTGATTGGCTGAATAGCCAAAATATTAATATTCGTTATATAAATAATATGGAATTATCACAACAACGCGCTTTATCTACATTAAAATACTGTTATTCATTATTTGCCAATCAAACACAACAACGAAATTGGTTGCAACAAGTATTAAAAGCCAATGGCTTATCCTTTTCTAAACGTATATTTAATACAGATGGTTCAGAAAATGCTGACAAATCGCGCCGCGTTGAATTTAAAATTGTCAGTAAAGCCGAAGAAAAGTTAAATCAAATTTTAAAAGAATCTCAAAGGGAGTTTGCAGAATGGCAATAGATAATCAAATAATTATCTTGATTTTTGCTGGCTTCATGTTATGGCTAGCAATCAGAGATCATTGGACATTTTTGACTGGAAAACATATTGATTATCAATCAATAATTGTAAATATTGGTATATTTGGAACATTTATAGGAATTGTTGTAGGTTTAGTTAATTTTAATACTAGCAATATTGTTGCAAGTGTACCTACCTTGTTAGAAGGTTTGAAATTTGCCTTTATAACGTCAATTATTGGTATGGGATTATCTATTTTTTTATCAGTATTACAAGCACAACCAAAAATTAAAAATAACCAGTTAGAGCGAGTGAATCAAACTTTAGCCGCAATACTGGAAGACATAAAACATTTAAGAGCCGATATTTATCAACGCCGCTATCGCTTTAGCAAGTTAGACACTGAAGGGCAAATATTAGCCGAAGATGCAAGACAATGGGTAGCGATAATAGATCATGAAACTGGTTTCATGTGGGAAATGAAAACCAATGATGGTGGCTTACAAGATGGCAAAAATACTTATACTGATACAACTGAATATGTTGAAGCTATTAATGAAATGCAACTGGCGACTTATAACGATTGGTGCCTACCCACAATAAACGAATTAGAAACTTTGGTAAAGGATCAAGGCATAATAAATAAACGCTATTTTCCGAATATTAATTCCGGTTGGTATTGTTCATCCACGCCTAATGATGAAATAGAAGCTAGCTGGTTTGTTTTAAGTTTTGAAACTGCTAATCGAGGTTATAATAATGGTTATGGGCATATATTATTAATGCGTAAAATAAGTTCATTATAGAATAATCAAGACCTGACAGGTTTTTAAAACCTGTCAGGTCTCCAAAAATCTTACTTACGCCATACTTTTACAACATAATCTAAATTCTCAATTTTTAATAAAACAGCACTTAATTGTGTGAAATTATTAATTTCTAATTTAAACTGCATATTAGCGCGATGCTTAACTACATCAGTTTCACTATTAACACCCAAAATATTAACTTTATCTTTAGAAATCATTTTACTGATTTCACCTAACAAACCCATTTTATCATCAGCAATAACTTCAATATTTACATAAGGTATTAACAATATTTTATTCTTAAAAGTCTCAGCAATCCGTTCTATTGAAACCTCACCTCTACCAATAGCCGCGAATAACTCATTAACAGAATTAATATTCAATTTTTCTGCTAAACTATCAACTTTACAATCATTAATATTTAACCTTTGCAACAAACCATCTAACAATTGTCGTCCATCTGAAATATTTTTCTTATAATCTTGTTTTTTAAACCATTTTTTTACACTTTCACGCGCAAAAGTAGTTCTCAAATGATCTGCTTGTGTCAACCAATAACGTTGTGGATTCTCTTCCTTTATAGTCAGAATATGAACTACATCTCCACTTTTTAGCGTATAATTAAGCGGTACTCTTTTATTATTAATTTTAGCACCATGACAACGATGCCCTAATTTTGTATGCAAAGCATAAGCAAAATCTAATGGCTTTGAACCTTTTGGTAAATCGATAACTTGACCTTGTGGTGACAGAACATAAACATTTTCTTCAAAAAAATCTGACTTAAACTGCTCAAGAAAATCATTAACATCACCATGATCATCATTCCATTGTAAAATCTGTCGTAATCCCTCTAATCTTTGTTCAAAATTATTGTTATACTCACTATTACCTTCCTTATAACGCCAATGTGAAGCTACTCCAAATTCTGCATGACGGTGCATTTCATGAGTACGAATTTGTACCTCAAAAATTTTCTTATCAGGACCAATTACTGCTGTATGTAAAGATTGATAATTATTTGGTTTCGGATTATTAATATAATCATCAAATTCACTTGGCAACGGTTGCCATTGCTGATGAACTACACTTAATGTTGCATAACATTCAGCTATTGTATTCACAATAACACGTACAGCGCGAACATCAAAAACTTCTTTAAAACCAAGCTCTTTATTCGTCATTTTACGCCATATACTATAAATGTGCTTTGGGCGACCAGATACTTCTGCCTCAACACCAGCATTATTCAATGCCAAAAATAATTTGTCCCTGACTTGTTGAATATATTTTTCTCTATCAACTCGCCTTTCATCCAAAGAATGTGCAATTTTTTTATAAATTTGAGGTTCTAAGTAACGTAAAGACCAATCTTCTAATTCCCATTTTATTTGCCACATACCTAATCTATTCGCAAGAGGTGCAAATAAATCTAAAGTTTCATGTGCCATACGCTGCTGTTTTTCTACTGATTGATGACGTAAAGCACGCATATTATCTAAACGATCAGCCAATTTAATCAATATAACACGCACATCATCAGTCATAGCTAATAGCACTTTACGCAAACGTTCAGTTTGAAACTTACTATTGATAACCTTATGCGCATTATCATTGAGTTCCTCAATAAACCTCATTTTAGCAACACCATCAACTAAATCGCGAACCTTACTACCAAAACGTTTTTCAATTTCATTAATTAATTTTGGTTGTTTTTCTACTATCTCATGCAAAATACCAGCAATTAACACTTCAGTATTCATACCTAATTGAGCTAAAATATCTGTAACTTTAATTAGATGATCAATATCTGACTTATGAATTTTTTGCGCCCAATTACAAGCATTTAAAATAGCTCGTTGTTCGAGAGAGTCTTTAGTAATACTTTTGACCCATGTTCTGAGTTTTGAATTATCATGTGTGCAGTCTTTTAAGATGGGATTTGTTGTATCAACCATAGGGAGTTTACCAACATCTAAGCTCTCCTTAACTGAGACACTGTCATATCACTGTCATGTAGGGTGGGTAGAGCGAAGCGAAACCCACCGTTATCAATGACATGGTGGGTTTCGCTCCGCTCTACCCACCCTACAAAGTTTATTAACTTAATCGCAGTGTTTCACGGAGAGAGAAAAGAAAAAATTATTAATTATTAGCAGCGCGATTAGCAATTAAATCATCAACTACACTAGGATCAGCTAAAGTAGAAGTATCACCTAAATTATCAATTTCATTAGCAGCAATTTTACGCAAAATACGACGCATAATTTTACCAGAACGAGTTTTAGGTAAACCCGGTGCCCATTGAATTACATCTGGAGCAGCTATCGGTCCAATTTCCTTACGTACCTGCTTCACTAAATCTTTACGTAACTCATCACTTGGCTCCTGATCAGCCATTAAAGTCACATAAGCATAAATACCCTGACCCTTAATATCATGAGGATAACCCACAACTGCCGCTTCTGCCACCGCTTCATGTAACACCAAAGCACTTTCTACTTCAGCAGTACCCATACGATGCCCAGAAACATTGATAACATCATCGACACGCCCAGTAATCCAATAATAACCATCTTCATCACGACGTGCCCCATCGCCACTAAAATAATTACCCGGATAAGTTGAGAAATAAGTATCTATAAAACGTTGATGATCACCAAAAATAGTACGCATTTGACCGGGCCAAGAATGAGTAATAATTAAATGACCATCTACAAGATCCGGTTGAATCCCAAAAAACGGACGAGTTGCAGAACCCGGTTTTAACTTAGTAGCCCCCGGTAAAGGACTAATTAAAATACCACCCGTTTCAGTTTGCCACCAAGTATCAACAATTGGACAACGCCCATCACCAACCACATTATAATACCACTCCCAAGCTTCAGGATTAATAGGTTCTCCCACACTACCTAACAAGCGTAAACTCTTACGACTAGTAGCTGTAACAAAATCATTACCCTTACTCATCAAAGCACGAATCGCAGTAGGAGCAGTATAGAAAATACTCACTTGATGCTTATCAACAACCTGCCAAAAACGGCTCGCATCAGGATAAGTAGGAACACCCTCAAACATTAAAGTAGTAGCAGCATTAGCTAATGGACCATAAACAATATAAGAATGACCAGTAATCCAACCGACATCAGCAGTACACCAATAGACATCATCATCGTGATAATCAAAAATATACTTATGAGTAATAGCAGCGTAGAGGAGATAACCACCGGTTGTATGTAAAACACCTTTAGGTTTACCAGTAGAACCAGAAGTATAAAGAATAAATAATGGATCTTCCGCATCCATTTCTTCAGGAGGGCAATCAGCAGAAACTGCTTCTATTTGTTCATGATACCAAACATCACGACCATCTTTCCAAGCATCATGAGAACCAGTATTTTCAACCACAATAACAGAACTAACATCTGGACAATCATTTAAAGCTTTATCAACATTAGCTTTTAGAGGAACACCACGCCCACCGCGTTTACCTTCATCAGCAGTTATGACAACTTCACAACCAGAATCTAAAATACGATCCTTCAAAGCCTCTGGAGAAAAACCACCAAATACCACAGAATGAACAGCACCAATACGACTACACGCCAACATTGCCACAGCCGCTTCAGGAATCATCGGCAAATAAATACAAACTCGATCCCCCTTCTTAACCCCATGTTGTTTCAAAACATTAGCTAATCTGCAAACTCTTTCGTGTAAATCACGATAAGTAATCTTTTCATCTACTGAAGGATCATCACCCTCCCATATAATAGCAACCTGATCACCCCGCGTTTCCAGATGACGATCTAAGCAATTATAAGAAACATTTAATTTCGCCCCTTCAAACCAACGAATTTTTCCTTCATTGAAATTACAATCTTCAACTTGATCCCATTCTTTAAACCAAGTCAAAAAAGTTTTAGCTTGTTCTGCCCAAAAAGCTTCTGGATCAGATATTGATTGTGCATACATTTCCTGATATTTTTCATCAGAAATATGTGCCATTGCAGCGACTTCAGGTGAAACGTCATAGACGTTTGACATTTTATTTTTCTCCTTTAATTAAAAGCTCACACAAAGCAATTAGTATATGCAATAATTATTCTAATTATAACATTATATAGTATATTTTTACATGTATCAAAAAATTTTTATACTGCACCTCTGCTTTATAAGTTTAACAGTAAATGCTGATAATTCAACAGAAATAAAAACTTTACTAAAACTAGCAAAAACTTATCAATCACAAGGTTTAGCTGACAAAAGTTTTACTATTCTTCAACAAGCCTTAAAACACACAAACAATAAACTAAATCAATCATTAGTATTAGCAAGTATTAGTGACTGGTATTTATTACATCGTCAACTAGATAAAGCCAAACATTACTCAATCCAAAGTCTTAATTTAGCCTGTAAGATTTCACAACCACTTGCCTGCGCAACAGCATTAAATTATCAAGCCAATATCCTTACTATACAAGGGTATTATACAGACGCTATTAAAATATATCAACAAAGTTTAACATTAGCCAATAATTCACCCGTACTTTATGCTACAATCTTAGCTAATATTCTACAAATACAACCACCAAATACAGCAATTACATTCAATCAAGTATTATCACATATGCAAGCCCTGCCAAATAGTAAAGAAAAAATATTTGGACTACTAAAACTAGCTTATATAGCGATAGAAACATCAACTGAACAAGCCTACAAAATACTACAAACAGTCAAAAAATTAGCACCAGCTAACGCTTATATGAAAGGATACTTAGGAAAATTATATGAAAAAAATAACAGATATCAAGAAGCGGAATATCTAACCAGACAAGCAATATTTTTAAGCGGCTCAGCACCAGACATGCTATACCAATGGCAATGGCAACTAGGAAGATTACGTAACAAACAAAACGACTTAATCGGCGCGATTAAAGCATACCAACAAACAGTAAAACACCTACAAAGCATACGTCAAGCAATATTAAGAGGCTCTCGAAATCCACCACAACTACCATATGAAAATACCGATGCTGTTTATTTTGACTTAGCAGATTTATGGTTACAATATGCGCGTCGCAATCCTAATAAGCGTCAAGCGGCACTATTCAAAGCCAGACAAATACTAGAACTATTAAAAACCGTAGAATTAGAAAATCACTTCAAAGACGACTGTGTTACCACACTAAAAACCAAAACCATAAGCATAGATAAAAACACAGCAGTATTATATCCAATGATATTTCGAGATAGAGTAGAATTATTACTAAATTTTTCAGATAAAAAAATACAACAATTTACAATCACAACTCCCCAAGCAAACCAAACCCAGCTACGTCAACTAGTTAATAACTTCCAAGAACAATTAAGAAACCCTAATAGCAACTATCGTAGATTACTAATTAATGCACAAACATTATATGACATACTCATTAAAAAAACAGTATCAGAACTAAAAAAACACCACATAACAACCCTAATTATAGTTCCAGACAAATTATTACGTACCATTCCATTTGCCGCCTTACATGATGGCACCAATTTCTTAATCTCTAAATACGCCCTTGCAATAACACCGGGATTAACCCTAACAGAGACTCCCAACAAACTAAAACTAAAAAATATCAACATGCTAATGGCAGGATTATCTAAATCAGTACAAGGATTTTCACCCTTACCCAATGCTTTAAACACAATTAAAGCCATAGAAAAACAACAGCTTTGTCCAAATATTCCATACACATCCCTAACCAATAAAATATTTACCGCCAGAAATATTCACAACCAGCTCAACAAAAAAGATTATAAAATCGTCTATTTTGCAACACACGGAAAATTTGAACCCAATACAAACTTAAGTTTTTTACTAACATATGATAAAAAACTGAACCTAAATCAATTGGAACAATTAATTAAATTAAACAATGATCAACCAGTAGAACTATTAATTCTCAGTGCCTGTGAAACAGCAGTAGGTGATACACAAGCAGCATTAGGATTAGCAGGAATTGCGATCAAAGCCGGTGCAAGAAGCGCAATTGCAAGTCTATGGCAAGTTAGCGAAACCTCAACTAGTAAATTAATGACAGCTTTTTATAGACAAATTTGTAATAATGCTTATATTTCTAAAGCTTTATCATTTGCTAAAGCACAAACAACTTTAATGACTCATAATCAATACAAACATCCATATTACTGGGCAGGTTTTTTATTAATTGGAAATTGGAATTAAAATGCGTATTTTTATTACAATAATATTATTAACTATAACAACTATAGCACTCGCTAATAACGAAAAAGAAGCATCAGAAAGTACACACTTTATTATACTAATTGATGACTCCACCACACTGAAAACTCATACCAAGCGAATGATTCAGAGTCTGCCAGCAATTTTATTTGATGGTGCTCAAAAAAAACAAGGCGTAGGTACCAGACTACCTACATATAAACCTAAAATTGATTATATATCCCTAGTATTCTTTGGTGTAAATAAAAAATCATCTAAAAAATGTCAAACTCAACATTCATTTTCAGTCTTACCAGAAGATCTTTTTTATTGGCAAAAAGCTGCTAATAGAAATTTTACCAAATCCAGATTTCGCCAATTTTTGAAAAAAACCTTAAAAAAACCATGTCGTTTTAAAAGTTTTGCAGCCCCAGTTTTTACCGCAGAATCTCTAATTATTTCTTCAGTGCAAAATCAAGCCAATTTAGCTTTTTCTGCTTCCAGAACCTTCGTATTATTATTAAGTAATGAACGTTATAAAACTGCAAAAAGCCCTAGCAAAGAATTATCCTCTTTCTTATACAAAAGAATGAAAGGCAAACAAAAAGCACTAAAATTAATAAAACCAATTAGAAAAACTTTTAACTTAAACAAATCTAACAATGATATTTTTACACTTCGTAATAGTGTACGTAATAGCTTTTTACGAGGAGGGCGTAAGGAAAATGAACACATATTAGGAAAGGCATTTCCCTTAACATTTAGAGTCACAGAATTTGATTCCCCATTTCAAGCAGAACTGACTTCTTATATTGATACGCCTAAACAAGTTCAATTAGAACCCTTAGCAACTTCTTCTCAAGACATACGTCTAATTCCTGTCACGGAACCAATAATTACAATTAAAAAACCTAAATCATTAGAAAATTATAAGATTGCAATTAAATTCATTGATGATAAAGGAAATTTATTTCCTAATGAAAAATCATCATTAAAAACAATAATATACTTTGATAAATGTAAATTTTGCATAAAAAAAGGCACAGAGATTAAACTACCTGTATTCAAAGAAATTCGCCCTGAAATCCTGACTATTCCTGTTGAAGATTCAATCAAACTAAAATTTCTGTTGTTTCAAATTTCATTTCATGAAACACGCGATATGACGAAATCAAACATCATAAAAACTGCATGGCAGAAAATTAAAATTAGCGATGCTCCTGTTTTGACAATTTCAGCAAATAAGATTTTTCCAGCAATGACATTGGATAATAAACAATTAGTAAGTCAATGGATAAAAAGTGATGTAAATGGATTAACCCAAACTGTTGCAAAAAAACGTATAGAAGTTACCAGAAATTTTTGGATACAGTTTTTATATATATTAATTATCATAATAATGATTATAATAATAATGTATATATTAATATATTATACTCAATATCCATTTAAACCTAAATTAATATGGAATCAAAAATATGACGTAGAACTTAACCAAAAACAAATAGCACCCACTTTTATAGGCAAAGTAACTTTAGAAAATAAAGGTAAATTTATATGGCCTCTTTCATTAATAATGGTCAGACAACCCCATCACAAAGTCACAATATCACTTTTATATAAAAGATTGGCGGATTATGGAATTATAATTAATAAAAAAGCTACAGCTTTAGGCTTTGCTCAAGAAACACGTTCACAAAGCTTAAGATTAGTGCGTGATATAAAACAAAAGATTACACACAACAATTCAATTTATATATATTTTAATACAAGTGTCATTAGTAAAATTGATGGTTTCGATTCAGAACGTCCAATTAAAGCATGGATTGAAATGTGTTGGGGTAAAAACCAATCAATACGCCAAGAAATTGAATTCAATCTTAAAACTAGTAAAAAAATGTAATTTATGTTAAAATTTAACTCGTTTACAATACAATCTGTTGTAACTCTAGCTATTGGTCTAGCTTTTTATTTTTATCAAGGATCATTAGCGACACAAGCTGCTTTATACGGTGGTTGTATGATAATATTTAACGTATGGCTAACAAATCGTAGAATGCGAGCAGCCGATGAAATTGCAAAAATAGCACCCGGTAAAGAAGTTACCGTATTTTATGTTGCCGCTGTTCAACGGTTTATTTATACATTAGGATTCTTTATATTCGGTATGGGCTTGCTTAAATTACCTCCCGTACCTATGATAACCACGTTTACTATTGTCTATTTAACTTATCTTATAATATCTAAGGAGTAGAAACGTGGAACAAGGTCCGAGTCCCGTTGAAT
The DNA here is from genome assembly GCA_016744775.1 of Candidatus Marithrix sp. Lineage (GTDB taxonomy): Bacteria > Pseudomonadota > Gammaproteobacteria > Beggiatoales > Beggiatoaceae > Marithrix. Next base: position 290,045 of record JADGDS010000004.1, on the reverse strand, counting down.
ATATTCAACATCATTTAACTAATCTATCAGTTGGTGAAGGTTTTTTTACATTTCATATAGATAGCTTTTTAGTTGGTCTTTTACTAGCCGGAGTATTGGCATGGACTGCTAAAAAAGTGGGTAGTAATTTAGATCCTGACAAACCAACAGGTTTGCAAAATTTATTAGAAACTGTCATTGAATTTATTGATAAACAAGTAAAAGACGCTTTTGTAGGTTATAATCCACTAATTGCACCTTTAGCTTTCACCATCTTTGTATGGGTGTTTTTAATGAATGCAATGGATTTAATACCAGTAGATTTATTACCATTAATAGCTAGTTGGATGGGAATTCATTATCTAAAAGTTGTACCTACTGCTAATTTAGATACGCCTTTAGCACTAGCAGGTAGCGTGTTTGTACTAATAACTTTTTATAACATAAAAATTAAAGGTGGACTTGGATATATAAAAATGTTTTTATTTCATCCATTCCCATCTAGTAATTTAATCGTTAAGATCATATTAATACCATTTAATATATTGATGACGACCATTGAAGAATTAGCAAAACCTGTTAGTATGGGTTTGCGATTATTTGGTAATATGTTTGCTGGTGAATTGATTTTTGTATTAATAGCCTTATTACCTTGGTGGATTCAATTTTTACCCGGTGGTATATGGGCAATTTTCCATATTCTCATCATTACTTTACAAGCTTTTATTTTCATGCTATTAACTGTAGTATATTTAAGCATGGCTCATCAATCACTTGATGAACATTAATTAAACATAAAAAGGAGACTATTGAATGGTAACCCCAGAGATGATTACAGAACTTTATAGTTCTACAGCTATTACAGTTGGCATTATGTTAGCCGCTGCTGGTTTAGGTTCAGCAATTGGCTGGGCTTTAATTTGTGCAAAATACTTAGAAGGTATTGCTAGACAACCTGAAATGAGACCACAATTAATGGTACAAATGTTATTTAGTGGCGGATTAGTAGAAGCATTTCCTATGATTGTATTAGGTATGGCTATGTGGTTTGTTTTTGCCAATCCATTTATTGGTGCAGTAAAATCTGCTATCGGCGGTTAAACGGGGTTTAATGTGAGTATCACGATCACTCTGTTTGGACAGATTCTCACATTTATTGTGTTAGTCTGGTTCATTAGTAAATTTTTATGGAACCCCATCATTCAAATGATGGAAGACCGTTCTAACCGTATTGCAGATGGCTTAGCAGCGGCAGAACGTGGTCAGCATGATTTAGAATTAGCAGAAAAAGGAGCAACTGAACGTTTACGTGAAGCCAAACAAGATGCAATGGAAATTGTTGCATCCGCTCATAAACAAGCTAATCAAATTATTGAAGACTCAAAACAAAAAGCGCGTCTTGAAGGTGAACGTCAATTAGAAATTGCCCATGCTGAAATTGAACAAGAAAGTCATCGTGCAAAAGAAAATTTGCGTACACAAGTTGTGAATTTAGCATTAGCTGGTGCAGAAAAGATTTTAGAACGTGAAATTGATTCCGCCGCTCATGACGAATTCCTTAATAAAATGGTTAAAGCACTATAGGCGAATGACTTATGGCAGAACTTGCAAGTTTAGCGCGTCCATATGCAGAAGCAGTGTTTGAATTAGCAGTTGAAGCGGATAACATTGAACAATGGTCAGCTGATTTGGATTTATTAGCCGCTATTGTTAAAGAACCAATAATGGCAGAAGTTATTACCAATCCACAAGTAGATAAAACTACTTTAACCAATATATGGTTAGATATTTGTGAGGGTCAATTAAGTGAAGCTGGCAAAAATTTGCTAAAAATGATTATTGAAAATAAACGGTTAACTATTATGCCGTCATTATTAACTCAATATCAACACTTAAAGGCTCAACATCAAGGATATATCACAGTGGAAATAGCGTCACCATATCCGCTTCATGACGCACAAATAGAAAATATAAAAGACGTTTTACAACAACGTTTAGGTAAAACGATTGAAATTGATCAGACAATTGATAAAACCCTTTTAGGGGGTTGGTTAATTCGTACAGGTGATCAAATCATCGATATGTCGATTAAAGGACGTTTTCAACAATTAACCACCGAATTAAGCCGTTAAAGCGAGAAAATATACATGCAATTGAATTCCTCTGAAATTAGCGAATTAATTAAAAGGAAAATTCAAAATTATGAATTAGAAACGGAATCACGCAGTGAAGGTTCCATTGTCAGTATCAGCGATGGTATTGTCCGTATTCACGGACTTGCTGATGCACTACAGGGAGAAATGCTTACATTTCCCGGTGGTGCTATTGGAATGGCACTGAACTTAGAACGAGATTCCGTAGGTGCTGTTGTATTAGGTTCCTATGAACATTTGACAGAAGGTGATAAAGTTCAGTCAACAGGTCGTATTTTAGAAGTACCTGTAGGTGAAGCTTTATTGGGTCGTGTAGTTAATTCTTTAGGTAATCCTATAGATGGTAAAGGAACCGTAAATACCAATGACAGTCTGCCTTTAGAACGTATTGCACCGGGCGTTATTAGTCGTAAATCAGTTAATCAACCAGTACAAACTGGTATTAAAGCCATTGACGCAATGGTACCGGTTGGACGTGGACAACGTGAATTAATTATTGGTGATCGTCAAACTGGTAAAACAGCCTTGGCTATTGACACAATAATCAAACAAAAAGGCACAGGCATAAAATGTATATATGTGGCTGTAGGTCAAAAAGCATCATCAGTAGCTAATGTAGTTCAAAAGTTAGAAGAACATGATGCAATGGGACACACCATCATAGTTGCTGCTAATGCTTCTGATCCTGCATCAATGCAATTTATTGCTCCATATGCAGGCTGTGCTATGGGTGAATATTTTCGTGATCGCGGCGAAGATGCCTTAATTATTTACGATGATTTAACCAAGCAAGCTTGGGCTTATCGTCAAGTATCACTGTTATTACGTCGTCCACCCGGGCGTGAAGCATATCCCGGAGATGTCTTTTATTTACATTCTCGTTTACTTGAACGAGCAGCGCGTGTTAATGCTGACTATGTAGAGCAAATGACAAATGGCGAAGTAAAAGGTAAAACCGGATCATTAACTGCATTGCCAATAATTGAAACACAAGCAGGTGACGTATCAGCCTTTGTGCCTACTAATGTTATTTCAATTACTGACGGGCAAATATTCTTAGAAACAGACCTATTTAATGCCGGTATTCGTCCAGCTATTAATGCAGGTTTATCAGTTTCTCGTGTTGGTGGAGCTGCTCAGACCAAAATTATTAAAAAATTAGGTGGCGGTATTCGCTTAGACTTAGCGCAATATCGTGAATTAGCAGCTTTTGCACAATTTGCTTCCGACTTAGACGAAAAAACCCGTCAACAGATTGAACGTGGTCAAAGAGTCACAGAGTTAATGAAGCAAAAGCAATACTCACCATTAACAGTTGCTGAACTGGCAGTATCCCTATATGCAGCTAATGAAGGCTATTTAGACGATGTTGAAGTCAAAAAAGTAGTTGATTTTGAACAAACATTACATAGTTATATGACAAATAAACATGCCGAACTGCTGAAAAAAGTAAATGACACTGGTGATTATACTGATGATATAGTCAAAGGCTTTAAAAATGCTTTAGAAGATTTTAAAGCTAATTATAATTGGTAATTTATGCCCTAATTCTTAATCCCATGTGGGATTAAGAAAAGGATCATTGATTATGTCCAAACAAACATTAATTTCTAGGTTAGAGCAACCGAAAAATTATATCAATCTATACCAAACTATTATTGCAGGAGCTAATCCAACATTCTTAGAGAAATTGCTGGGAATAATTAACTTAGCAAATGTTGCTAATCAACGTAGAATTGATAGGATAAAAAAACATCTCACTGAGATGGAACAAAAGCAGGAACAAGCCTCAGAAATTTTACAAGAAGTAATAGAATTTAGTTCAAAGCAACAACAAAATTCCGATCAAGAAAATAAACTATGTATTGGCGATGTTATGCGACTTGAAGAAGAAATTAAAATTCAAAAAAGCAAAGTTAAAGTTGTCATTAAATCCTGTCAAAAAACAATAAAATATATAAAGAAAAAACAGAGTTTACCCAGTAATTATTTAGATTGGACATGGATGCATTTCGATGCAATTTATACTGATTCAAATATCAAAACAGAAACTAGAGTTAGGCATCAAGAAAGATGGCGCTTAGTTTTGGAAGAAATTGAAAATGAAAAAATGATCGCCACTAAACTTCATAGTGCTGAAGTATGCAGGCGTTTATCTTCTATATCAGAACAACTTTATAATCAAGCATTAAATTCTGCAAAACGAGAACATGTATTAATTAATGAACGTTTTGGGCTATTAAAACTAATGATTGAAATGGGTGATGTATCAAAAATTAATAATTTTTTTGGTGAGAAAGTGCATGGATCATCATTAGATGAATTTGCTTCAGAAATCAAACAAATGGAATTTAAAATCAATGACATCAAAGAAACCTAGTTATAAACAATAGATTATGGCAAGTGGCAAAGAAATACGCACTAAAATAGTTAGCGTTAAAAATACTCAAAAAATTACCCGTGCAATGGAAATGGTTGCTGCCAGTAAGATGCGTCGCGCACAAGAAAGAATGGAGCATTCACGTCCATATGCAAACAAAATGCATCAAGTTATTAATCATCTAGCATATGCGAATTCAGAATATAAACATGCTTATATGGAAGCGCGTGAAGTAAAACGTGTTGGTGTGATTATTGTCTCTTCAGATCGTGGTTTATGTGGCGGCTTAAATACAAACTTATTCAAAACTACACTTTCATCCATGAAAGAATGGAATGACCAAGGTTTTGAAATTGATTTATGTACCATCGGCAATAAAGCAGCAGGATTTTTTAGAAGATTTAGTAATAATATAACTGCACAAGTTAGCGATTTAGGAGATCGCCCCGGGCTTGAAGATATTATAGGCACGGTTAAAGTCATGTTAGATAAATATAATGAAGGTAAAATTGACAAACTCTTCATTATTTATAATAAATTTATCAACACCATGACACAGAAACAAACTGTGCAACAAATAGTACCAATTACAGCAGATGAAAAAGACGAAAAACTAGCTCATCATTGGGATTATATTTATGAGCCTACAGCTGAAGATGTATTAGAAGCATTATTAATACGTTATATTGAATCATTAGTTTATCAAGCTATAGTTGAAAATATCGCTTGCGAACAATCAGCCCGTATGGTTGCTATGAAAAGTGCTTCTGATAATGCTGGTGACTTAATTGATGACTTGCAACTAGCCTATAACAAGGCACGTCAAGCAGCAATTACACAAGAATTATCTGAAATAGTCAGTGGGGCTGCGGCAGTCTAAAACATACATTAAAAGAATATTAAGAGGAATGTGAGAACATGAGTTCTGGCAAAATTGTACAGATTATTGGTGCAGTAGTTGACGTGGAATTTCCGCGTGATTCGATACCACAAATTTATGATGCTTTATTAGTAGATGAAAAAGGTTTAACCCTAGAAGTACAGCAGCAATTAGGAGACGGAATTGTTCGTACCATTGCTATGGGTACTACTGATGGGATGAAACGTGAATTATCAGTTACTAATACTGGTAAACCGATTCAAATGCCTGTAGGTCAAAATACCTTGGGTAGGATTATGGATGTATTAGGTAATCCTATAGATGAAAAAGGTCCTATTTTTGAAGGTGAAGAAACCAAATCTTCTATTCATCGTAAAGCTCCTGCTTTTGATGAACTTTCTACTAGTAATGAACTATTAGAAACAGGAATTAAAGTTATTGACTTAATTTGCCCCTTTGCAAAAGGTGGTAAAGTTGGATTATTCGGCGGTGCTGGTGTCGGTAAAACCGTCAATATGATGGAATTAATTCGTAACATTGCTATCGAACATAGTGGCTTTTCAGTATTTGCCGGTGTAGGTGAACGTACTCGTGAAGGTAATGACTTTTACCATGAAATGACCGAAAGTAAGGTATTGGATAAAGTATCACTGGTTTATGGTCAAATGAATGAACCTCCGGGTAACAGATTGCGCGTTGCCTTATCAGGTTTAACTATGGCAGAACATTTCCGTGATGAGGGTCGTGATGTCTTATTGTTTATCGACAATATTTATCGTTACACCTTAGCAGGTACCGAAGTTTCTGCATTGTTGGGACGTATGCCATCTGCGGTAGGTTATCAACCTACACTTGCTGAAGAAATGGGTGCCTTACAAGAACGTATTACTTCAACTAAAACCGGTTCTATTACTTCAATTCAAGCCGTATATGTACCAGCAGATGATTTAACTGATCCATCACCTGCTACTACATTTGCTCACTTAGATGCGACAGTAGTATTATCACGTCAAGTTGCAGAATTAGGAATTTACCCTGCTGTTGATCCTTTAGATTCAACCAGTCGCCAACTTGATCCTTTAGTTGTCGGTCAAGAACATTATGAAGTGGCACGAGCAGTGCAGGGTACTTTACAACGTTATAAAGAATTAAAAGACATCATTGCCATTTTAGGCATGGATGAATTATCAGAAGAAGATAAACTTATCGTTGCTCGCGCTCGTAAAATTCAACGTTTCTTATCTCAACCATTCTTTGTAGCTGAAGTCTTTACTGGTTCTTCTGGCAAATATGTGCCTCTTAAAGATACTATCAGTGGTTTTAAAGCAATTGTTGATGGTGAATATGATGATTTACCTGAACAAGCTTTTTATATGGTAGGTAATATCGAAGAAGCCGTTGAAAGAGCCAAACGGATGTAAGGGAGCCAATATCATGGCAATGACAATTCATGTCGATATAGTCAGCGCAGAAGCTGCAATTTTTTCTGGACTTGCAGAAATGGTAATTGCACCTGCTGTACAAGGTGAAGTAGGAATTATGCCTTTTCATACACCATTGTTGACTTCGCTGAAAGAAGGCTCTATCCGACTAAAAAAAGATGATACAGAAGAATCTTTTTATATATCTGGCGGTATGTTAGAAGTTCAACCAGACAAGGTAACAGTATTATCTGATACTGCCTTACGTACTAAAGAACTTGATGAAGCTGCCGCTTTAAAAGCCAAAGAAAATGCTGAAAGCATATTATCAAATTCCAAAGTATCAGGTTTTGATCATGCAACTGCTCAAGCAGAATTAGCAAGAGCACTGTTAGAATTACGAGCTATTGAAAAATTACGTCACATAAAACAATAATAGTTCCATGAAATTATCTATAATAATATTAGCTGCTGGGCTTGGTAAACGTATGCGTTCTGAATTACCAAAAGTATTGCATCCACTTGCCAATAAACCTTTAATTCGTCACGTAGTTGATGGAGCTTTAGCTCTAAAACCTCATAGTTTGCATGTTGTTTATGGTCATGGAGGTGATCAAGTACGTGCGACATTGAGTGAATTTCCAATTCATTGGGTACATCAAGCGGAACAACTTGGTACTGGACATGCTGTTGCCCAAGCCATGCCTGATATTATTGATGATTCAATGGTATTAGTGCTTTGTGGCGATGTACCTTTAATTACTGCTGCTACACTTGAAAACTTATGTTCACAAGCTGATAACAATAGTTTAGGCATATTAACTGTGGAATTAGATAATCCACAGGGTTATGGACGAATTGTTAGAAACGCAGCAGGCGAAGTTGAACGTATTATTGAAGAGAAAGATGCAGATGCCGCTATTAAACAAATTAAAGAAATTAATAGTGGTATTTTTCTGATTCCAGCCGCTCACTTACGTCGCTGGTTAGGATCATTAAATAATGATAATGCTCAAGGTGAATATTATCTCACTGATATAGTTTCATTAGCTGTTGCGGAAAATATTCCTATTTTTACCAGTGCCGCTCATGATGTATATGAAGTTATGGGAATTAATAATCGCGTACAATTAGCAACATTAGAACGTCAATATCAAAAACAACAAGCTTATGAATTAATGCTTGATTATGGTGTAACATTACATGATCCATCACGTATAGACATACGCGGTAGTGTTGAAGCAGGGCATGATGTAGCTATTGATGTTAATGTTGTATTTGAAGGCGAAATTAAATTAGGCAATAAAGTTAAAATAGGTCCTAATTGTATTATACGCAACGCGACTATTGGTGATGGTGTAGAAGTTTTAAGTAACTGCGTGATTGAAAATGTTGTAATTGGTGATAATTGCAAAATTGGACCATTAGCACGTTTACGCCCAGATACAGTTTTAGCAGACAATGTACATATTGGCAATTTTGTTGAAATTAAAAAATCAACTGTAGCAAAAGGTTCTAAAATTAATCACTTAAGTTATATTGGTGACACTGAAATTGGAACAGAAGTCAATATTGGTGCAGGAACCATTACTTGTAATTACGATGGAACAAATAAACATAAAACCATCATTGGTGATAAAGCATTTATTGGTTCTGATACACAATTAATAGCACCTGTTACAGTTGGTGCTGGCGCAACAATTGGTGCAGGTTCTACCATATCACGAGATACACCAGATGATACTTTAACTTTGAGTCGTACTCCCCAAAGCACAGTTCCCGGTTGGCAACGTCCAATTAAAAAATAGTTTTTTTTATGTCTTGATTTTTAACAATCAAGGCATTTCCTACCTCTTAACAACATTTATGCTGGTTTATTTTTCTTGAGCGATATTCCTTTAAGTATCTTATTTAGCATACTAGTTTTTCTTATATTATTATCTGGATTTTTTTCTGCCTCTGAAACAAGCATGATGGCGATTAATCGTTATAGATTACGTCATTTGGTGTCAAAAAAGCATCATGGCGCACTGCGTGTAAGTCAATTATTAAAACGTCCAGATCGTTTAATTGGTGTAATTTTATTAGGCAATAATTTTGTTAATATTTTAGCATCTTCAATTGTTACTGTTATTGCTATTAAATTAATGGGGCAAGCAGGTATTCCACTTGCTGCACTGTTATTAACAGTGGTGATTTTGATTATTAGTGAAGTTGCTCCTAAAACCATTGCAGCGCGTAATCCTGAAAAAATTGCATTTCCAGCTTCATATATAATTCAACCATTACTAAAAATCTTATATCCATTAGTATGGTTAGTTAATTATCTTGCGAATAATTTACTCAAAATTTTTGGTTTTTCTGATAATGATGAAACAGATAATCAAAGTTTAAATAGTGAAGAATTACGTACAGTTGTAAACGAAGCAAAAGGAATGATTCCACAACGTCATCAACAAATGTTATTGGGCATTTTGGATTTAGAAAAAGTTACTGTTGAAGATATTATGATACCACGTCATGAAATTATCGGTATTGATCTTGACGATCCTTTTGATATTATTATGGAACAGATAATCAATGCTCAACATACTCGTCTTCCATTGTATCGTGGTGATATAAATAATGTCATAGGTGTTTTACATTTGAGAAAATTATTGGGTTTATTTAAAACTCCTGAATTTCAGAAGGAGATATTAGAAAAAACAGCAATTCCTGCTTATTTTATTCCAACAGGAACGGCTTTAAATACACAATTACTTAATTTTCAAAAACATAAACGACGTATAGGTTTAGTGGTAAATGAATATGGCGATATTCAAGGTTTAGTGACACTTGAACATATTTTGGAAGAAATTGTTGGAGAATTTACCACGAATTCAGATGCTTTAAATTTAGAAATTGATCCACAAAAAGATGGTTCAGTTTTTATTGATGGTAGTAGCACCATACGAGAATTAAATCGTAAAATGAATTGGCAATTACCTACAAAAGGTCCTAAAACTATAAATGGTTTAATCTTAGAATATTTAGAAGATATTCCAGAAGCTGGCACTAGTTTACGTTTAGGTAATTATATAATTGAAATTGTGCAACTATCTAATAATGCAGTGAAAAGAGTACATATTGACAACAGAACTAAATGACTATGTAGATTTTACAAAAGGCAGTTTAGATTATCGTCGCCGCAATGGCGGCGGGCGCAAACAAGCCTTAGCAAAAGCCATAGGATTAAAAAAAGCTGCTAATCCTACAGTAGTAGATGCGACTGCTGGATTAGGGCGAGATGCTTTTATCTTAGCAAGTTTAGGCTGTAAAGTTCATATGTTAGAACGATCAGCAGTAGTAGCTGAATTATTATATGAAGGCTTACAACGCGCTAAACTTAATGCTGATATAGCTCCCATCATCGAAAGATTAAAGCTGACTCACCAAGATGCAACAAACTACCTACCTAAACTATGTTTAACAGAAAACATAGATGTAATCTATTTAGATCCAATGTATCCGCATCGTAAAAAATCTGCCTTGGTAAAACAAGAAATGCGTTTATTACGAACAATAGTAGGAGAAGATTTAGATACAGCCGCTTTATTACAAGCGGCTTTAGAATCTAATTGTAAACGAGTAGTAGTTAAACGTCCGAAAGTCGCAACTCATTTAGATGATAAGAAACCAAGTTTTTGTATTGAAAGTAAAAATACTCGGTATGATGTTTATCTAAAACCATAAAGCTAACATTGTCTCACATTAATATAAGGTCCCTCCTAATGTCGGGAGGGCAACGCCCCACTGCCATTAAGTTAAGATTAATTCCTTGATTTAATGTAATTCAAAATTCGTTTATTCCGTAAATTCGTTGTACTATTTGAATTTTTATTAAGTACAACGAATTTACGGAATAAACGAAACGCAGTCACGGAGCGGAGCAAACTGCGGCAAGTCTATTTTAGCAACTGATGTTACGCATTCAAATATCTACTCAAGAATAATTTATTGATGTGATGTGTTTAAACAACACTAAGTCGCATAATTTGGTAAAATTAGAATATTTGGAGTTCAAAGCGAAGCTTTGTTATTCAACCAACAAAGCTTCGCTTTGGACTCCATTTTTTAGTTCTAAATAGAAAAACGTATTTTTAAAAGGTATTTGTATGAATACAACAAATATTAATCAACAAGATTTTTATGCTTGGACGCAACAACAGATAAGTTTGCTTCGTTCCAGAAGGTTTAATGAAATAGATTTAGAACATTTGATAGAGGAAGTTGAAAGTATGGGTAATTCAGAATTACGAGAATTAGAATATCGATTAACAGTATTACTTATGCATTTGCTAAAATGGCAATATCAAGCCAATCTTCAAACTCGTAGTTGGATTCTAACCATTAAAGAACAGCGGCGAAGAATCGTAAAAAGATTACAACAAATTCCCAGCTTAAAAAGCAAATTAAATGAAGTCATAGCAGATGCTTATGATTTGGCAAGGGGAGATGCGGCTGATGAAACCGGTTTATCTGAATCAACTTTTCCCATAGAATGCCCTTGGATATATGCACAAATTGTGGATATGGAATTTTGGCCTAAGTAAGAAAATCATGTATAAAAACTTTTTTGAAAATATTACCACCGATGGTAATGCCCGTCGTGCGCGTTTAAACTTTACACGTGGCACAATTGAAACTCCTGCTTTTATGCCAGTTGGCACTTATGGCACCGTTAAAGCTATGACTTCTGAACAAGTACGTGCTACTGGTGCCGATATTCTTTTAGGTAATACCTTTCACCTGATGTTACGTCCCGGTACAGACATAATTGCCGCTCATGGTGACTTACATGACTTTATGAACTGGCACCGTCCTATTTTAACCGATTCTGGCGGTTTTCAAGTATTTAGCCTAGGAAAAATGCGGACAATTAGTGAACAAGGAGTTACCTTTAATTCACCAATAGATGGTTCCAAAGTTTTCTTGGGACCAGAAGAATCTATGACAGTTCAACGCGCTTTAGGTGCTGATATTGTGATGATTTTTGATGAATGTACACCTTATCCAGCCACAGAACAAGAAGCTATTGACTCTATGCAACTATCTTTACGATGGGCAGCGCGTTCTAAAGCGGCACATGCAGATAATCCAGCCGCCTTATTTGGCATTGTACAAGGAGGAATGTATGAACATCTACGTCAAGAATCCTTAGCCGGCTTATTAGATATCGGCTTTGATGGCTATGCGATTGGAGGTTTATCAGTAGGAGAACCAAAAGAAGATATGCAACGTATATTAAACAATATCGCTCCACAATTACCCACAAATAAACCTCGTTATCTAATGGGAGTAGGAACACCAGCCGATATTGTAGCAGCAGTACGTTCAGGTATTGATATGTTTGATTGCGTAATGCCCACTCGTAACGCTCGCAATGGACACTTATTTACTAGCGAAGGTGTAGTTAAAATTCGTAATAGCCAATATAAAAGCGACACTACAGCCCTAGATCCAAATTGTAACTGCTATACCTGTCAAAATTACAGCCGCTCTTACTTACATCATTTAGACAAAACCAAAGAAATATTAGGCTGCCATTTAAACACCGTACATAACTTGCATTATTACCAGACGCTAATGCAAAACTTAAGACAAGCGATTACAGAACACAAATTAGACCAATTTAAGCTTTACTGAAGTCCATGAAACTAAACAAAAATAAACAATAAAAAGGACTATAAATCCCCAAAACATAATAACTTCAGCAACTTCAAAATATAAACCAACAATACCAACTACTGCCAAGCTAACTGCCAATATTAAGATTAAAAACAGAGTCTGAATACCACTAAAACCCGCATCTAACAACAAATGATGCAGATGCCCACGATCAGGTTTAAAAGGAGAATGACCCTTAAGTAATCTGCGTATAGTCATACTACCAGTATCAAGTAGCGGCAATGCAAAAATCCACAACGCAGTTGCCGCTGTCATAGCGCGTTGTTCTCCTTGAGAGAAACTGATTAAAAACCACACTACAACCACACCTAAAAACATACTACCAGCATCACCCATAAACACCAAAGCGCGAAGATTAAATCTCAAAAAAGCAACTATAGTAGCAATTAATATAAACAAAACATTCATAGAATGCAATAAATTCGCATTCCATGCAATAAAAGCTAAAGCTGACAAAGTAATTAAAGTTAAACCGCCAGCCAAACCATTAATACCATCACACATATTAAGAGCATTAATAGCCATAATAACAGCCAACAAAGTAAATATTAAAGCTGTAACATCACCTAACTCAATTACAGAACCTTGCAAACCAATAGCTCCCAAATTCTGTAAAATAATATCGCCACCAAAAACCATAAACAACGCGGCAACGACTTGTGCAAGAAACCGTATAGAAACTGATAAATTATGAATATCATCTACAATACCAACAATCATTAAAATAGCAGCACTTGCTATCAACGGTTCTAAACCAATAACCTCTTTTAAAGAAAATAATGCTAATATAAAACCAAAAAACATTGCAATACCACCAATAAGTGGTATTTCACCCTTATGAAATTTACGTTCATTAGGAGAATCAACTAGACGAATACGTACTGCTAAAGGTTGTAATTCATATAAAAGAATTGCTGTAATTAAAAAAGCAATGATAAAATTTGTTAAATTAGCCATGATTATTACCAGATTAATAAAAAGATAACAATCCTAACTTTATGTTTTAACTCCTTTTCAGTGAGTATATTTGAAAGATATTCACTTACTTTTTTTAATGTAAATTAAGCAGGAAGTATTCCAATATGGAAAGAAAGGAATTAAGAATTAATTAGCTTGGTTTCTAACCAATTAACTTTTGAAATTACTTCACTCACTGAACCATAAGAAAAATGATCCAACAAATAATCTAACTTATTGTAAGTTGTTTGCAAATTAATATAAGTTTTTATATATCGCATTAAAGGAAGAGAAAGACGTGGTTGTGAAACATCTATTTCTCTAGGATGCAAATACATAATTACTGGTTTAGTAGCTTTATTTAGCAAATATGAATGAAGAAATCTTGGGAATAAACGAAAATAGCCACCACCACTAAATGCCACTCGCTTTCCAACAAAGCTAAAGGTACTAATAGGCAATTCTTTTAAATTACCAAATGAAGTTTTTATTATAAAAGGCTCTGTTGGAAATCCAGCCAAGCCACCATGCGCTCGGTTGGCAGGAAATACTGAAGAATCTACTGTAATACCATGTTTAACCAAAATATCAAAAGCCCATAAACATTCTCTAGTAATAGAAAATCCCGGAGCGCGATACATATTAACCGCTTGCCCTGATATATCCCTTAAAAGACTTAAAGAATTATAAAGATCATCTTCAAATTCCTTACGGCTCATTAAGTAAATCAATGGATGATTCTGCGAATGGCAGCCAATTTCATGACCATTATCAGCAATTTGTTTCACCAACTTTGGAAACTTTTTAGCTATCCAGCCAAGCACAAAAAAGGTCACCTTTACATCATGTTTATCAAATAAAGCTAATAGACGCTCAGTAGATTGTTCTACCCGACTAGGAAATTTTTCCCATTGATTAGGAGAACTAGTAGCATCATTATCAAGTACATGAAACCAATCCTCCAAATCAATACTTAATAAATGAGTGATCATAATTTTACACACTGATAGTTACTATATAATCTCTCTTTAAACGGTCAATCTTATAATTTACTCCCATAGATTGTAGAAGATTAACTAGTTTCAAATGACTGTAAAATTTTAAAGGGCAGCGTCTAGCCTTATAACGAATTACACGTTGCGGAGTTAGCCAATGCCATTTAACTGGAAGACTAAACATTACAACATTATTACTACATTCAATCATTCTTTTAATAAACGGTTCAGGATCCATAATATATTCAACCACCCCAAGACTTAATACCGCATCAAATTTTTTATCTGATTGAAATTTCATAAAATCCGCAACTTCAAAAGAACAATCATCCTGAACTCCAGCTTCTTTACTAGCTTCAGTTGCGATTTTAATCATATTATCCGCTACATCAACACCAGTTACCTTTATATTCAAACCTTTAGCTAAAATAGCATCATGATAACCCGGACCACATCCAACATCTAATAAACTTTTAGCACCTATTTCTTGACAAATTTGATAAACTCGTTCAAAACGAAGAAACATACTAGAACGCGCCCACTTATCAATAGCTTTATTAACAATAGGACGCTCATTTACCTGATAAATAGCATTAAAATCATTTGCATAAGCATCAAAAAATCTTTCTACATCTTTTCCGGCTGAAATACTGATGTTACTACTCATATTGACCTCACTGTAATAATTTATTTATATAATTTACTTGTCGATTAATATAGCCTTTTTCATCAAAAGACTGAACTATGCGAGAACGCGCATTTTCAGCAAAATATTTTCTTTCATTAGCTGTTTGTTTATACATATTATTCAATAAATGAGCCAAAGCCATAACATCGTGAGGTGTATAAAGATAACCATTTTCACCTTCAACAATAATTTCCCGACAACCACGAATATTAGTAGCAATAGCAGGAATTCCCATAGACATAGCTTCTAACAAGGCTCGCGGCATTCCCTCTCGATAAGAAGGCAATACAAACACATCACAAGTGGCTAAATAATCCTCAACATTATCAACCATACCAGTGACAACAACAGCATTCTCCAACTTTAATTCTTTAATACGCGCTAAAATATGCTGCTGGAAAGGTACAATATCATTTTTAATATTTCCACCAATAAGAAGCAATTCTGAATCAGGGTGCTTTTGGTGCAATTGGGCAAATCCATTAATAAGATCCATAAAACCTTTACCCTTAACCAAACGCCCAGTGGCTCCTACACGAAAAATTTTATCGCGTTGATCCTTTGGTTTAAACCGCGAGGTATCAATTCCATTACCGATAGTTTTAACTAGCTCCGCTTTAACACCAGCTCGTTCCATTAGTAATAAGCTATCCTCATGACTTTGACTTAATGTAAAATCAGTAGTTTTCGCAAGCAAACGTTCTAGCATAATACTAGCAAAACGTTGCAACGGAGACTGATCTTCATGAAAATAAGCACCATGAACAGTATAAATCTTTACTGGCACCTTTTCTTGCCATGATGCTATACGTCCAACAATACTTGTATTACGATTATGACTATTGACACAAGTATATTGTTTTTCTCGCAGCAACTTGCGCATTTCAGAAATAGAATGCAAAAATTCAAAAGGAGAAGCAGATTTAGGAAATTTCATTTCATGAACTATCACATCACCTCCAAAATCTGGAACATTACTACCTTCACAAAGACATTCAACATGATGCCCTTCACGCACCAAAGCTAAAATTAGTGGAGAAAGGAACTTGGTTAAATAAAAATCTGTATTACAAACTTGTAGAATTTTTGCCATCAGTCTGTTCTCCCGCTATGCCAAGCTTGAAACATCAAAACACCCCATAATTGATTATGCCAATTTCTTTTACCAGAAACATGCTCAATCCACTTTTTTTGAATAATTGATTCATTAAAAAATCCTTCTGCTTTTAAACGTTGCGGATTCAATAAGTCTTCAGCCCAATCACGTAATGATCCTCGGAGCCATGTCTCAATTGGAACACTAAAACCCATTTTAGGACGTTCAATTAATTGCTTTGGTACATATCGGTATAATATCTGCCGCAATAAATATTTAGCTTGACCATCTTTCAGCTTCAAAGATAAAGGTAATCGCCATGCAAATTCTACCACTCGGTGATCTAATAAGGGTACTCTAGCCTCTAAACCTGTCGCCATAGTAGCTCTATCTACTTTAGCTAGTACTTCATCTGGTAAATAAGTCATTAAATCAATGAACATCATACGTTCCGTAAAATTAGGCAAGCTATCAGCATTCAAATAATTATTCAAATTATCTTCCTGAACACCTAATACCACAGACTGAACATCATCCCAATGAGAAACTAAATTGCGATATACATCATTATCCGTCTTTGATCCTAGTATATTAGCAACTTTATATACCTTATCAGTTGGTAAAGAATGTTTAAATGCAAATAACTTAAAAAACCTATCCCAAGCATGTGGAGGCAAAGATTTAATAATAGCAGCTATTGTTTGTCGCAAATAGCGCGGTGTTCTACGACTTTTATTCCAAATATCATTAGCCCAAATATAGCGATTATAACCAGCAAATAACTCATCACCACCATCTCCAGATAAAGCAACAGTAACATCTTGTTTTGCAAGTTGCGATACTAAATACATTGGAATTTGGGAAGAAGCTGCAAATGGTTCGTCATATATAGTTGATAATTTAGGAATTACTTCCATAGCCTCATTCGCTGTAACATAATATTCAGTATGTTGTGTTTGTAGATGTCGCGCTACCTCTTTAGCATGTAAAGCCTCATTATAGCCATCCTCATTAAAACCGATAGAAAAAGTACGCACTGGATTAGAACTCATACTCTGCATCAACGCGACTACTATAGAAGAATCTATGCCACCTGAAAGAAATGCACCTAAAGGTACATCTGCTATCATACGTAAACGAATGGCATCTTTCAGCAACAATTCCAATTCTTCCACTGCTTCTTCTGAACTACCATTAAAAGTGGTAGCAGTTTCTATAACATTTTGTGCTGACCAATAAGCTTTAGGTTGAGGATTTGTATCATCAGTTGTGATACTTATCAAATGTCCTTGAGGTAATTTATAAATATTGTCATAAATAGAATATGGTGCTGGCACATAATTATGTCTTAAAAACAGTGCTAGTGCATTGCGATTAACACTCTCTTTAAAACCCGGCCAAGCACGTAATGCTTTTAATTCTGAACCAAATAAAAAAGTCTTTCCAGACCAACCATAATAAAGCGGTTTAATACCTAAGCGATCTCTAACTAAATGCAGAGTAGCTGTATGTTTATCCCATAATGCAAAGGCAAACATACCAATAAATTTCTGTAATGCAGCTTCAAGCCCCCAAGTCTCAATAGCCGCTAAAATAACCTCAGTATCTGAATGCCCACGCCATGCAATACCTGATAACTGGGAACGAATTTCTTGAAAGTTATAAACTTCACCGTTATAAACAATTACATAACGCCCTGAAGGCGACAACATAGGCTGCCGTCCATCAGGAGACAAATCGAGAATAGACAAACGTCTATGAGCTAATCCCACTCCAGCTTGCAACCAAATGTCTTGATCATCCGGTCCTCTATGCGCTAAAGTGTTGATCATTCTAATTAAACTATCTTTTAAATTAGAACTTTCAATACTAATAAAGCCAGCCAATCCACACATCACATCACCTTTTTAATAATTTTTTAGGTTTTTAATTTTTTAGGTTTTTAATTTTTAAAATTAATTTTTTATTTTTTAAAATTTTTGAATCCTGAGATTTAATTTTAGAAATTTGATAACTAGATTTAAAATAAAGATACAGCAATAATGATAGCAATATTGGTAACACTGGTAATCTATAACGTACAGCAGTACCTAAATTTCCAGAGGATACAAAGCCATAGATTGCAGCCCATGTTATTATGAATGCTATAGCCCACAATATAAGTGGTTCTTTCAAGTCTTTTATTGAAACTTGTTTAATAGCCATCACCAACAACCACAACACAAATAAATTTTCAAATCCTGCTATTAAACCAAAAGGATTTAAAATTTCTCCCGGTAATGGTCGAAATAAGGCTGTAAACATGCCGAGAGGCATAAACGCCAATAACTGAGCTGGCGAATTAAAAGAATTAACAGCTTGTGCAGAACCCCCGCCAGAAAAATTTTTAGATAGTTTATTTGTTTGAGCAATAATATCTTGAGTGTTTTCTATTGAAAATCGTTCAGAAAATAAAGTTAATGTAACTACAAAACTTCCTACTATAAGTACGATAAATAGTAAATTTTTTATTATGCCATTCTTTTTATTAATAACAAAAACTATTAAAGGTGCTAATAAGATCGGTCCATACCAAAGTCGCATAAATGAACTAAACCATAGCCCAAATGCACCCCACAACAAATACTGCATTTTTCCAAACTTTCGCCAACCCACAATACCATATGTGTAGAAGGAGACACCTAACAGGAGCAGAGGATCTTTTCCAAGAATTGATGACCAGAACAATATAGTTGGATACAAAGCTAAGACATAAAAAATACGAATATCATCGCGTTGTAGAAACAGGACCGCTGCCCGGTAGAATATATATACTGCAATCATTCCTAACATAGCAAAAGTAACTTTCATTGCATGATAGGAATCAGGAAAAACCATGTTATATAAGCTTAGAAAATTAAAAATATTAGTTGTTCCTTCACCAAATTCAAAATTTTGCCAAGCAAAACTGTTCATAGCTGATTCATGATAATATCTGACTGCATCTAGCTGGCCTTCATAACGACTTTCATAAGCTAACATGATACCGAGAGTAGTAAAAATTTTAACTCCCCAAACATTTAATAATGCACGTTTATGTACAAAAGAAACAGGCCATAAAAGAATGCTAGCACCTAAAACTAGTGCCCAAAATAATCCAACTAAATAGTCATCCATCATAAAGTAACTCTACAAGGCGCGGTGCAGTTACCTGCAAGCAATAATTATTTTCTACTTTTTTTCTACCATCACTTCCCATACTAGTACGCAAAACCTTATCATTTCGCAAGTTAGTTAAGAATCTTACCCAATCCTCTGTACTTGAAGCCAAAAAACCATTCTTACCATGTTCAACAATGTCAGCGTTGACACCCACTGGCGAAGCTACAACTGGCAAACCACAAGCCATATATTGAATTAATTTAAAACCACATTTGCCACGCGCCCAAGGCGTATCCGGTAGAGGCATAATACCAACATCAGCGGATTGAATATCCTTAATTTCACTAACTTCAGACCAAGAACGGACTTCGATCCAAGATTCATTAAATTTTCTTTTACCAGCACCAATCAATAACAATTTACTATTAGATATTTTAGCTAATGCAGGCAAAATCGCTTCTACATGTTGATATGTACTAGGCGAACCTATCCAGACAATTCTAAAAACATCATTTTTTTTACTTTCTCTTATTTGTGAATATTTAGTTATATCAATAACTGTTGGAATGATTTCAACCTGCTTAGCACCAGCTTGCTGTGCATATTTCGCAATATAATTATTACCAGCAATCACAAGTCGTGCATTACGCATAACAACAGCAATCTTTTTCCTTAATATAGTTCGTACTATCGGATTTGTATGACAATCATATTGATGAAATATAGCATCATCATAGTCAACAACATAAGGTATATTAATAATATTCAGTAATCGCTCTAAGAAGGCAGGAGCAAAAGGAATTACTTCCTTTTCTAAGACTACTATATCAAATTTTTTTGTTGTTACTAATACAGATAATCTACGCACCATATATACAAATATACTAACAAAAGTATTTTGCTTACAATTATATAATTTGTTTAAATATTTGTTATCAAACAGTGGCGAAACTATACATTCAAATCCTGCTGTCTCTAAATAGGGAATATATTGTAAAAATCGGTAACGACTACTTGCTCCTTTGCTATCATATCTAGTTAAAAAAAGTATTTTCATTTAATTATTATTTTTTCATTATTTTGATTAATTAAAGCAATTTAAGTACCGTTTTTTCTAGTACGATACTGTTGTTGTTCAGTTCTAATTTTAGCTAGTTGTTGTTCAATATTTTTAGATTCGAGCAATTTTCCAAAATCATTTGCTATGAGACCTTTGCCAAATATACGATTTAAAACCAAATCTCCTAGTGTTTTTTTGTAATGGGAAGCTTCCCAATACCATTTCATTTCGGTTTTTTTGTCTCCTAAAGGCGGAACTTCTTCAGTCGTAAAGCTGTTATAACCACTAAAATCCCAAAGGGGAAATGGTGTTTTGCCATATTTATTAGCTTGTTCTGCATTTATTCGCACCATTTCACGTTTCCATTGTTCAAATTTTGGCCATAAACCTACAGAATATAAAGCTTCCCATAGACGGGCGTGAGATGGTGAGATAAATATGCGTAAATCAACATGATCACGATAGGCTATATCAAGCAAGTTACGGAAATATTTAAGAGTGGATTCTCCTGTTTTTGGATTAACAAAGCTATTAAACCATGTGTTATTCATATGCTCTTCTTCAGTTAAAATAAAGAATTGTCTGTGTCCGCCTTGTTTACGGACAGTTCTAATATAGTTAGTCCAATCTAGTTGCCCATTAGATAAATAGGTAAATTTTACTTCTGTTTGTTTCAACAGTGTTTTTATGTTTGACCAAATAGTGTCAATGGAAATCAGAGTGAAGAATTTATTCGCGCTAGAAAACTTAGGATTCATAGCTAAATTGGATTCATCAAAATCAGCATGATTTGATGCAAATATATTAAACATAAAGAAATCAACACCTAATACTACCTGCTTTTGAGACTTAATTGTATGAGCATGTTGAAAATACTTTAATACCTCATACATATTCGCACCACTTAGACCCAGATTATAAACAGATTTCACATTCCATCCGGGATGATTAGGATCTAAACCAAATTCGCTGCGAGAAGTCCCTAAAATAATACCATCTGGTTTTTGTTTATAAACTGCCCATGCTTTTGCAAGACGCAAATGAGTAAAAAATTCTGGTTTGAGTTTATTTATTTTTTCAATTTCGGGACTGTTAAATATCCCATAAGGATTCATCATCCAATTGAAGCTTGCGCTACTTATAACAAAAATTGCTATTAAAACTAGCAATCCTTTCATATAATGTTTCATGACTGCCACTATCCTAAAAATTAAAATATAAAAATTCACTGATACGAGTTAAGCTCAGTATCGCAATTGTCGCAAGCATTGCAATACTAAGCGTCCAAATTCGTGAAGGTTGCCATTGTAAACATTTCCATCCTTTTATCTCTCCACTATAAATAGCTGGTTCATAACGCGAGAGTAATTGTTGAGTATTTGGCATAAACCAAGCGATAAACCAAACTAATAGGATGCTCATAATCCATAATTTATTAAAATTCATTGCCATAGGCGCAAAAACAATGCCTAATTCTTGTAAATAAACACCTAATGAACCTAACTGATATAACCATTCAGCATTCAAATAAAAGCCATTAACACCACTCATCCCTTGTAAGACATTCATGGCACCAGTAAAACTTTCCGCTCTAAAAAATACCCAAGCCACTACAACAGCCATAAATGTAGTCAATAGAGACAAACCCCGTCCCCACCAACTAGAACGATTCAAATCATGTCCTAAAGCGCGACGTAATGCCCGCCAAACATAATTAATTATCAAATAAATACCATGCAAAGCTCCCCACATCACAAATGTCCAACCAGCACCGTGCCATAAGCCACCTAGTAACATGGTTATCATCAAATTAATATAACGCCGAAACTTGCCTTTGCGATTTCCGCCCAAAGGAATATACAAATAATCTCTGAGAAAACGAGAAAGAGTTATATGCCAACGCCGCCAAAATTCAATGATATTTACTGATTTATAGGGAGAATGAAAATTGAGGGGTAAACGAATGCCAAACATTCTGGCAATTCCAATCGCCATATCAGAATAGCCAGAAAAGTCAAAATACAATTGGAAGGTATAAGCTAAAGCACCAGCCCATGCTTCAAAAAAAGTTAGCATAACACCTTGTTCAGCGGCGTCAAAAACAGGTGTGGCATAAACTGCTACACCATCTGCTAAAACTACTTTTTTAAATAAACCTAGAAAAAATATAGTCAATCCTATTGCTAGATGTTGATGATTGAATTTATAAATTGTATTTTTGACGAACTGCGGCAACATTTCACGGTGATGAACAATTGGTCCAGCTATCAACTGCGGAAAGAAGGTGACAAAGAGGCAATAATGAAGGAAATTATATTCGCGAGTTTCGCCTTTATAGGCATCAACTAGATAGGTAATTTGTTGAAAGGTAAAAAAAGAAATAGCTAATGGCAGGATAATCGTTTGTAGATGAAAATTACTGCCACTTAAACTGTTGAGGTTGTCAACAAAGAAGTTAGCGTATTTGAAATAAGCTAGCAGAAAAAGGTTGACTAAGATACCAAAAGATAGGATTATTTTTGTTAAATGACTAGCGGAAGATTGCGCTTGTAAATTGCTCAAAGCTACACCTACCGCATAATTAAATAAAATAGAGCCTAAGATCAAACTAAGATAAGCTGGATTCCACCAACCGTAGAAAAATAATGATGCAGCTACCAACCAAGCGATAGCTATACGATGATGTCCTTTATTGCCTATACCGAAAAACACCAAAAGTGTTATAGGTAGAAAAACAAAAATAAAGGTGTAAGAATTAAATAACATCCATTGACCTCAAAAAAACAATTAAATTATTAATTATTTAATTGAGCAATTTTTAGTCCAAAATCAGTGAATTATAAATTTCATTATACTTATTAACACCTTCATTTAAGGAGAAATATTTAGAAGCAACTGTAATACACCGTGTCTGAATTTGAGACTCTTCAATTAATTTTATTAGTTTTACTACTGCTTTTTCGAGTTCTGGAGAAGAAAATTCATCTATAACAACACCAACGTCTTCTTCATTCAAAATTTTACCCATATCTCCAGCTCCTGAATTACTCAAACAAGGAATACCGCAAGCTAGAAATTCTCCAAACTTAGTTGGAGCAGTAGCTAGTGTAGCAAAAACAGGTTTAATAAAAAGGATGTTAGCATCCATTTGGGACATTAACTGTGGCACTTCACTATATTCTGCGGTTCTTAGTTCTACTTGATCTTTTGAAATACCATGAGCGTTTAAACGTTCTTGAATATATTGGTGTTCAGTTTTATTGATAATTAAAAAGCGGCTATTAGGACGGATTTTTAATAAAATTTTAAAACATTCTATTACAGGATCAAACATATACCTATTAGTAGTTGTTCCAACATATCCCAGAGTAAATTGCTTGTTCTTTTGTTTCGGTATAGAACGAAATAAATCCAGATTAGTACAAGTAGAAATAACCTCAAAACGAGGCAAACTATCCTTTAGATAAGGAAATTGTTTTATAGCAGAAACACCAGCATGAGTTAGTGAAACCACTACATCAGCATTAGTTAAAAACTGCTTTTCAAACCACTTTGAAACTCGATAAATACGCGAATTAGGTTGCCAAGTACCACTATCTAGCTTTTCATCAGCCCAAAAACCGCGCATATCAAATATAAAGCATTTCTTGAAAATTCGTTTCAATGCTAAAGCAAGAACGGAAGCAACATAACTTCTGGCGTGAACAATTTGTATGCGATAGCGAATATTTAGATAGGTACATACAAAAAATCCTCTTAGCAAATCATAAGAAGTTGCCAAGGCAGTAGGACTTTTATGATAACGTAATGGAATCCATCTAATACCAGCTTCCTTAACGATTTTTTTTAAAGCTTTGCGCTTAGCTACTTGTGTCCAATCTGCTGGTTTTTCATAACTAACTAAGGTAATGTCGTGATATTCAGCAAGATTTTTTAAGTATTGTAGAACTTGTGATTGTCCTAATGGTTCTAATAAACCATCATAAGATATATATAGTACACGTGCCATAATTAATTTTTTTGATTAGTTAGAATTCTGTTATAAAAATTAACATAATGATCAGCAATAACATTCACACTAAAACATGTTTCGATTCTTTTACGAGCCGCTTGTCCTAATTGTTCTCTTTTATGATCATCTTTCATCAATACAGCAATTGCATTCGCTAATGAATCTGCATCTTTTGGTGGTACCAATATTCCAGAAACATCATTTTCAATCAAGTCTGTTAATCCACCAACGCTAGTAGTAATTACTGGTTTTGCCATTGCCATCGCTTCAGCATGAGCTAATCCAAATCCTTCATAAATTGAAGGCATCACAAAAAGATCAGTTGCCTGTATTACATCCATAAGTTCTTTATGAGGTATAGCTTCATTTAAAATTATTTGTCCCAACAATTGTTCTTTCACTAATTTTTGGTACAGCCAAGACTTCAATGGACCATTACCGAAAATAAGTACTTTAGGACATAAATTTTTCTGTTTTAGAATCTTAATGGCTTGTAATAAGACACCATGATCTTTTTCAGGAACCAACCGCCCGGGTACAATAATTACAAATTCATGAGGACTAATGTTATAACGCGCTTGTATTTCTGTTTTCTTCAATGTTGGTGAAGGATATAATTTATCAATTGGAAATCCATTATGAATTACATTTACATTTTCTAATTTCAGATGAGCTGAATAATGTTCTGCAACAGCAGTACTTACTCCTATTTGAGCATCTATACAGTTACGAACTAGAAAGCTATGTATTTGCTTACGAAATTTTTTCCACAAGGTATTAGCAGGATAACTTGCATAAGCTAAATTATGAAAAGAAACTACTCTACGCGCTGATGGAAATAATGGATAACTGAGAGCAGTGTAAAAATCAGAAAAAAACAAGTGTGCATGTATTATGTCATACTGTTTTTTACGTAATAACTTATTTAGCTTAAAGCTTGCTTCTATCAGAGACCAACGATAAGATATATTCAAACTATGTACTGGAATATTGTGTGATTCTAATTTCGATGCTAAAGTATAAGGTGACCATAAAGCAGCAACTTCACAATTCAAACCGCGATCACATAATTTTGGTATCAAATTAACTAGTACTTGTTCAGCCCCCCCTATAGAAAGAGATTCTATTATATGCAGAATTTTCATAACTATTTTTTAAACCAATCGAATGCACCTGATGCAGTAGTACACATATGGAAAAATCCATCTATTTCATTCCGATTAAGAATCTGATCTTCTTTTAAATTAAAACCATGTTTGACTGTAAAGATACGACGATATATTTTTTTTATTGGCTCCATTTGTTGATCTTGATAAAATCCCCAAGGAAAGGCAAAACATTTAACTGGAATTTTAAGTATATTTTCAAGTTTTTGTTTTGATTGTTCTGCATTTTGTACCGAATATGAAACTGACATTTTTGAAAAATTATTGTGATATAAACTATGCGAGCCAATATTCATACCGTTTTTTAACATTTTTTTCATTTGATTGCTATTTATCGTATTTACTTTTTCATTGGATAGACCATGCCATTCTCCATTCTGAGATAGACTGACAATATTGTAGTGTTTTTTTAGATATTGTAATTGTTTAATAAATATTTTTTTGCTAATAGCATTAGTGAATAATGTTTGTCGTGAATTGATAACAATGTTATGAAAAAGTAAAACTTTTATTTTTCCTTTATTTAAATATCTAAAGAACTTATTTATTAGCAATGTTTCAAAAGCAATAAAAATTATTAATTTGATTAAATTTTTCATTTTTTTAGCTTTAATAATACATATAAGTACAGCGGATAAGACATATAATTAGGTTCTTTAACTATCTCTCCACCAAAACCTTTTTTAAATTCATTTATTTGTTGACGTTCTTCATTTAAATCATCTATTGCATAACCTCCTAAATCATAATTTTTGGCACCTAATTTTTTGAAATACAACATATCTTCAAAGTGTAAAAAACGATTAGCACGTCCAATTAATTGACGAGTACTAGAATCATCTACATTACGAAATAGTGAAGCAGTATGATATAAACAGGCACGTTTTATTTCTTTATCAAAGAAGTAAGTGTGCATTGCTAGAATTTCATTTTCATAAACTGCTTGTGTTATATGAAGCTCATTTTGAACGCGCTCTAAATCTATATTCGAAATAGGAGCCATATTTTTAGTTGGTGCAAATTTATTATAAAATTTTACAAATTGTTCAATATCATTACTGAGCGTAAATTGCATACCTTCTCGTCGCGCACGTTTTATTTTATAACGAGTACTTTTGCTACAATTAGCTAGTAAACTTTCTTCTGTATTAAAAAGATCTATATGTATAGTGTAAAAGTTTTCAGATTGAAATCCTAATAGTGGTTTTTGATAAAGAGTTTGTCTATATTCATAAAATCCAAAAGCTTCCTGCAAGGAGGGGCGTGGAGAGAACCATTTGATATGAGAACTAAACGGTCCTTTTTTAATTTTATATTCAAGCATAAGATTTTAAATATCTCCAAAATATATTGCGATGTTTAAATGCCATAAGTCCAAGAATCACTAAAATAAAAGCACTGGCAATTAATACCGTTTCTGTAGTTGTAACTAAGATCAAAAAGCCTAGTGTTATAAATAATCCACATAGTAGTAATAATTTCAATCTGATGTGCCAACAGACTAAATCTCTTAATGCCCATATTTCCACCGCAATGATTATCCAATCGGCTAGTAATAGCCCAAACAAAAATAATTGTGATTCAACAAATAGCAGTGCTATTGAGATGAATGATAAGCTACCTGCTATACTTGCTATGAGAATAAAGGTTTCTTGTTGACGAGCATATAGCATGGAAACAATTAACATATGAATTAATTTTGCAATGACAGTACCAACAATGAAAATAATTATGGGAATTCCTTGAGTAAATTCTGTTCCAATCACATAAGGAATAATCGGAGTTAAAAGAGCAATTATCATAAATATGATTACACCAATACTGTAAAGAATCACAAAGGGCATAACTACTTTATCAAATTGATCGCGTAAAGCTTGTTCATTACCAGATTCTATTGCGACTGTAAATTTTGGTAATAATGTGGGAGTAATCCATTGTATTGGTTGTATAAAAAAACCAGATATTACAAAGGCTACACTAATAAAAGCCGCCTGTTGAAGCCCTGATAAATTAGTTACTAGTAAGATTACAAAAGGAGGAGAAACAAAATAAACCGCTATAGTTGAAAATAAAATTGGAATTGTAGTTTTAAAAAATTCTTGTTTCTTAAAAGAATGTACTTGAAAGCTGAGATATTTATTTGCTAAATAAATTACTCCTAATATCGCAATTAATAACATTGCAATACTATTAGCATATAGTGCAGAATGACTTTCTAATTGTTCTGAGAACAATAAACTCATAATAGCAATTAGATATAAGATTTTATCTAGCCATAGCGAATACCCATATTCACGAAAAGATTGAGTTGCTTCAAAACCTATTCTGAGCAAATCTAAGAAAAATAATCCTAATAATAATAAAATTAACAATTGCAAATGTACAATTTTAAAATCTAAAAAAATAACTATACAGAATCCTAAAAAAGTTAATACTAATGAAATAATAGCTGTAATGAAATAGACATCCCCCAGCTTTTTATGATGAAACACTTGTTTAGCACCAGCTTTTACCATATACGGTGCCATCCATATGCTGCTAAAGTTATAGATAGAGGTTGCTAATGCTAATGTTGCTGCAACCATTCCATATCCTTCGGCACCAAGATGGCGAGTCAGGATAATAAATATTATGATAGATAAAATTTGCTGAGTTATGGATCCAACGGCAATATGCCCTATTGGTTTCATTATTGTGTTACCTGTTTATAGTAATCTTTAAGTGTCATGCCAATAAAACCTTGTTGTTGTATTAGGTTAAATAAATGTTCCATATCTTCATATAATTTTTCAATCTGTGATTCATTTACAAAATTTGGGCTGCCTCCGGGCATGAATTCTGATGAATGAATCATAAATTCAATATATGGATGTTTTTCTACCGCTGCTTGTTTTACAAGTTTTAACATTGCTTTTAGGTTATGACCATTTGGTCGTAACCATGTTCTTTGGGGCCATCTATATCGTGCTAGTTTTCCTATTTTTGGTAATTTTGATATTCGCTGAATTAGTTGTGATCTATCATGTTTAATAATAGTCATTGGCAATTCAAGTAATTTATTTTCAATAAAATAAGCACTTTCTGGATATTTAGAAAAATCAGTACCTCCAGCTCCATTTGGATCGCCAAGAGTTGTTTTCCATGAGACATGAGGTGTTACAGAACAATCTACGCAATATCCTTGTTCTATCAATAGTCGAGCATAAATATCATTAAAACTCCATCTTCCAGCGCGATGACTAATCATCTTAGTCTCAAATTTATCTTCCAATAAATCCGTCATAAATGCGATCTTATCGCGCATTATTGATTCTGGATAGTCAATCAAAAAAGGGTGATATTTAAAGTCATCACTGGTTAGGGGAATCAGAGGCGGAGAATTCCAAGCATGAAGGTGCATACCAATTTCTCCGGTGCCACGACGCTGAACATCTTTACCAAATTCAACGAATTGCTCGGATTTAGCCATTTCATAATTGGTTAAGTAGGTAGGTTTAAAACCATAAGGTTCACAAAGCGATTGGAAACGAGACAGAAACGCGGAGTTTTTAGTAGTAATATCGCGTGGCTGTTGCCATAAATTATCGCCTTCTGTGTCAATTGTAATCAAAAATGCTTGTGTATTCATAATTTTATATGGCTGATTTCATGATTTTTTTCTTACATAACTATGCAGCGTTTATACCATATTGGAATATTTTATGCGAACCGTACATGTTAAGTCCAAAGTTAAATATCTTTTTAATTCCGCTGAATTGAGATTTTACTGGTATCCATTTTGCTATCTTGAATACTAGTGACCATACTCCATATCCTTTGAATGCCATGATAATTCCGATTATATATAGAGCTGCCGCCAAATTTCATATTTTTTTGTAAAATTAGTTGGGGGAAAGCAAAGCTATTTATTAGTACTACCAATGTTAAAATATGAATTAAATTATTCTTTTAATGACACTTTGTTTTAGATTTTTCACTCTATTATTTTTTGTTGTAATTAGTAATAGGGTGATATTAGGCAAATATTATTCCTTTATGTTTAAACAAAATACAAAATATAGTTTTTTCTTGTTGTTAGTTGCAATTATTTCATTTAGTTATGGAATTATTACTATTAAGTATCAATTTTTTCCTTATTATCAGTTAAAATCTTTGTTTGTTACTACTGTTGATACACCTTTAAATCCTTATTATTTACGCAAAAAGTCTTTTTTTGATGTTAATGGCAATCAGGCTGATATTGTTATGGTTGGGGATTCTATTACTGAGGGTGCTGAGTGGCATGAGTTATTTCCCAATTTGTCGATTGTAAATCGAGGTATTGGATGGGATACTACTGAAGGTTTATTGCATCGAATGGAGTCTATTTATTCTACAGCTGCAAAAAAGGCTTTTATTATGATTGGTATTAATGATTTGGGGCAAAATAGAAGTGTTAATGATATTTTTGCTGATTATGTACAAGTCTTAGAGCAATTAATCTCACATAATATCACTCCATATATACAATCTACAATTTTAGCAGGTGGTAGGCATATTGATAGAAACAAGTCGATTATGTTGTTAAATCTTAGGCTTAAGAGTTGGGCTGAGGCAAATGGTTTGATTTTTATTGATTTAAATCAATTTTTGGCAGCAGATGGTAGCTTAAATATGTCTTTTTCTGATGATGGTATTCATTTGAATGGGCAAGGATATGCTGTTTGGAAAACAGCTATCCATAAATATTTACTTTCTATGTAAATTATATTTGTATAGAACTTGGCTTAATTGGGCATAAGCCATAACTGTTATTATTGGGAATACGCTGGCAAAAGCTATTAAGCCAAATCCATCTATCAATGCGCTGCGCCCGGGTATTGTCGCCGCTAAACCTAATCCAAGTGCTGCTACTAGTGGCACTGTTACTGTTGAGGTTGTCACTCCTCCTGAATCGTAGGCTAGTGGTATTATTTGACGAGGTGCATAGAATGTTTGTATTATTACAAATATATAGGCTGTTATTATGTAATAATGTAATGGTGTTCCGGTTACTATGCGAAAGGTTCCTAATGCTATTCCAATAGATACTCCAATTGCAACCGCAATACGTAATCCCCATATGGTTATTGTGCCTCCTGATACGTCATTGGCTTTTATGGCTACTGCTAGTAGTGATGGTTCTGCAATCGTTGTGGCAAAGCCAATTGCAGCGGCAAATAGGTAAACCCATTTATAATCTGTCCAATGTATCGAGTCACCGATTTTTTCAACGCCTTGGTATATAAATGCTGGATCTGTTAGTTGTTGTGCCATTAGTTCTCCTAATGGAAATAATGCTTGTTTCAGTCCTTGGATAAATAATGCTAATCCTATAATTACGTAAACTAATCCAATTAATACTGTTTTTAATTTTGGAATAGCGCGGCGTATTACTAAATATTGGAAACCAAAAATTATGGTTACAATTGGAAGTACATCCAATGTAGTATTTAAAATATTGTATAAAAAGCTCATATTAACCTATTAAAATGCCATAAATCATGACGAATATTATTGGTGTAAGTGAGGCGAAAGCTATTAAGCCAAAACCATCTATCATTGGGTTACGCCCGTTAATACTTGAGGCTAAGCCAACTCCAAGTGCTGTGACTAGGGGTACTGTAATGGTTGAGGTTGTTACACCACCAGAATCATAGGCAATACCAATAATCCACGGTGGTGCAAAGGCTGTAATAATAACTACTCCAAGATAACCTGTAATTATTAAGTAATGAATAGCCCAGCCTTTAATTATACGTAAAACACCCACAATTATGGCAAATCCTACTGATAATGCTACTGTTAATCTTAAACCATCGGCATAATTTTGCATTGCTGCTTTGGTTTGAGCAATAATACCGCCATTAGCGGCTACTTTAGCGGCTTCGTCTGCTACTGCTATTAATGCTGGTTCGGCGATTGTGGTGCCAAAGCCTAAAGCAAAGGCGAATGCTAGTAGCCACCATATATTGCCTTTGCGAGCAAAGGCGTAAGCCATATTTTCTCCTAAAGGGAATAATGCCATTTCTAATCCATAGACAAATAAGCTTAAGCCGATTACTACTAAAAGTAAGCCTATTAATAAATTATTTAAATCTGGAATCGGCTGTTGTAAAACAATGAGTTGGAAAAAAGCAATGACTACCACGATTGGGGTTAAATCGCGGGCACTGTTGAGTAGTGAGTACCAAAAAGCAAGTAGTTGTTTCACAAGTAAAATTCTTTTATTAATTTATTAATATATGTCATGAGTAAATTTTCACCACAAGGTATCGGTAAAGGCATGATTTATGCCGCTTGGTTAATTATATTAGGTTTGCTAACGCTATTTTTCAATCAATATCTTGATAAGGAATATAATCCTAATCAAAATATTAGTGCTACATCTGGTGAAGTAATTTTAAAACGTAATCGTAATGGGCATTATGTGACTAATGGTAGAATTAATGGTAAATCTGTAGTGTTTTTTTTGGATACAGGTGCTACTATTGTTTCTATTCCAGCACATTTAAAAGAGTATCTCAATTTGGAACAAGGGGTGCCTTTAATGGCTCAAACTGCAAATGGTTCTATTAGAACTTATCATACTAGTCTTGATAATATTGGAATTGGTGCTATTGAGTTGCATAATGTACGTGCCAGTTTGAATCCGCAAATGCAGATGAATGAGATTTTGCTTGGCATGAGTTTTCTTAAACATTTAGAATTTACACAGCGCGGTGATACGCTGATTTTACGTCAAAATCTATGAATATTGTAAAAAATGCCTTGGCTGAGGATGTTGGAAGTGGTGATTTAACTGCTCAATTAATAGGGGTAGAAACTGTAGCTCAGGCGCAGGTTGTTAGTCGTGAGGCTGCAATTTTGTGTGGTATCGCGTGGTTTAATGAGGTTTTTGAGCAACTTAATAGTAAAATAGAAATTAGTTGGTATGCTGAAGATGGTGATCAAATTGAACCTAATCAAAAATTGTGTTATTTAGAAGGATCGGCACGGGATTTATTAACTGGTGAACGTAGTGCTTTGAATTTTTTACAATTACTTTCTGGCACTGCAACTATGGCACATGAGTATGTTAAAGCGGCTAGAAATGCTGTAGTTTTAGATACTCGTAAAACTATTCCGGGTTTACGTGATGCGCAGAAGTATGCAGTAGTTTGTGGTGGTGGTAAAAATCATCGTATGGGTTTGTATGATGCGTTTTTAATTAAGGAAAATCATATTTTTGCCGCTGGTTCAATTGGGAATGCGGTTAGAGCGGCTCGACAATTAGCAGCAAATTTAAGCGTAGAAGTTGAGGTAGAAACTTTGGATGAGCTTAAAGAGGCTTTGCAAGCTGGTGCTGATATTGTTTTGTTAGATAATTTTAGTTTGGCTGATTTAGAAGAGGCTGTTGCTATTACGCAAGGTAAGGCTAAATTAGAGGCTTCTGGTGGAGTCAACTTAGAAACTATAGGGGGTATTGCCGATACAGGTGTTGATTTTATTTCTGTAGGGGCAATAACTAAAGATGTTAAGGCTATTGATTTATCTATGCGTTTTTTATCCTGCTAATAATAAACTCCCTTGATTAGGTCTAGCAATTTCCACTGCTTCGCCTAAATTTATTGATATGACTTTAGTATATATTTCCTATATTTTTTAAATATATGTTATAGATTCTGTTTTTTTTAATTTTGTTATTTGTGGAAAAAATATTCTTTTTTCGCCTTTATTACTGATAATATCAAATGCTTGAAGTTCAAGGCGATGTAAAATACCATCAATTTTACCTATAAATCTTATATTTTTTTTATTTATTTCTTTTCCAAGGTATTCATAATTATTTAATAAGTTATCAAGATCAGCAATTGGAAGATTTGGGTATTGAGAAAGATAAAAGTATTTCATATTTATAGTTCCTAAAATTTTTTATATCAACTTCAATTATAAGCAAAGGCTATTCCATCAATTTTAAATAAATCAATATGAATAAAAATAAAGACTTAGATATTTTATTAAATAATAATCAAGCTTGGAGAAAAAAAATTACAGATCAGGATCCAGATTTTTTTCTTGGTTTGTCGCGCTTACAATCTCCTGAATATTTATGGATAGGTTGTTCTGATAGTCGTGTTCCAGCTAATGATATTGTAGGTTTAAAACCGGGAGAGTTGTTTGTACATCGTAATATCGCTAATATGGTTAATTCTAGCGATATGAATTGTTTAGCAGTTCTTAAGTATTCTATCGAAGTATTAAAAGTTAAACATATTATTGTAACTGGTCATTATGGTTGTGGAGGTGTAAAAGCAGCTTTAGAAGGAAGTAATTCAGATATAATTGATAATTGGTTATCTCCAATTAATAAATGTTATAAACGTCACAAACAAAAATTAGATCAGTTAGATGGTGAGGAACGAATAGATCAGTTGTGTGAATTGAATGTTATTGAGCAGGTTTATAATGTTTGTCAAATACAAGCTGTGAAGAATGCTTGGAAGGATGATCGTAGTTTGACTGTGCATGGTTGGATTTATGGATTAAAAGATGGTAAATTGCATGATTTGGGTGTAAATATAAATAGTTTAGAAGAGGCTGAAGATTTATATGATTTAAAATAATCTAATATGTTAGTATTTCCATTTTTATAAAATATATTATTTTAACTAGGGTCTTATTTTATGAAACATAATGTGTTATTTTGGATATATTTAACTATATTGATATTGTTGTATGAGTCTGCATTTAGTACGGAAAATTTAAAATTTAAATTTTATAACAATGCTGCGATTAAACATGATGAAGTAGCTGCTCAATTTGAGCTGGCTAATGCTTATTATACTGGTAAAGGAGTAACTAAAGATATTGATCAGGCAATAAAATGGTATCGTAAAGTTGCTGCTAAGGGTTATGCTGTTGCACAGCATAATTTAGGTGTGATTTATGGAGTGCAAGAAGATTATTTGAAAGCGGCTGAATGGTATCGTAAAGCGGCAGAGCAGGGTGATGCTCGCGCTCAAAATAATTTAGCTGATTTATATATGAAGGGTTCAGGATTTATTGCAGATAGAACTGAAGCTATAAAATGGTATCGAAAAGCTGCGGATAATGGTTATAAGGTAGCACAATATAATTTAGCTGTTGCTTATAATCATGGAGATGGTATTAAGAAAAATGATACTAAAGCTTTTAATTGGTATCGTAAAGCGGCTGAACAGAATCATGCAGAAGCTCAGTATTATTTAGGCTTAGCTTATATTAAAGGTAAAGGTGTAGCACAAAATAATAGTAAGGCTATTGAATGGTATAAAAAATCAGCAGCACAGGGTGTTTTAAAAGCTCAACAAGCTTGGATTCAATATAAAGATAGTGATATTGTTGTTGTGGCATCAGAAAAAACTAGAATACCTGCTGGTAAGCCATTATTAAATATTAATATTCCACCTTTAGCATCTTCAACAAGCGCATCTCAGCGAATAGCGTCATCATCCAGACTTTCTATCTTTTATGTTCGTCAGCAAGATAAGATTTTGATTAAAAAGATAGCGTCTTATTTAAGAAATAAGGCTTATAAAGTTGATGCTATCAGTAGTGCTAGAATTAAAAAAACTCGCACTGAAAGATGGGATATTCGTTATTATGGTGATAGAAAACCAGCACGACAATTACAAGAAGATATTCAGAATTATCTGCGGGATGATTATCGTAAAATTAGATTAAGAAATTTTAGTCATTTACGAGCTAGGAATCCTCGTATTAGAAAAAATAGAATTGAAGTATGGATTATAAATCCAAGTATATAATTTAATTTAAGTCATTAAGGAGATTTGTAATGTTGGTAAAATGGTATTTAGGAAGTGTATTGTATTTGATAAGCATAGCTGCTTATCCTTCTTATCAAGTTAATATTGATGGTAATATTATAGCTTGTGAAAAAACTTATTTGGCTTGCAGCCAATTAGAAGATTTGTTTGATTTGCCTTTTAATGCAGCATCTGAATCAAAGTTTCGTGCAGCAACGATTAATCAATATGATACTATCACAATAGATGGTAATTTAAGTGATTGGAAGGCTAGTGAACGTATTAATTTACCCTTAAATCGCCCTCCATATTTAGCTTCAGGTGAGATTCTTTATGGTAAGTATGTGAATACACCTGAACCAAGTTATGTAATTGCTTTGCAATCCAATACAACTGCTATTGCTAATAATACTACTTTTTGGTTGAATATTGATAAAGATGTTAAGACTGGTTATCAAGTTTGGGATCAATATGGTGGCGCAGAATATTATGTGAATATTCTTGATAATAAGCCTAATCTTTATAATGATAAGTTTGAATGGAAAGGTGCTTTGATTCACTATGCCTATAATGAAGATCGTAGTATTATTGAATTTGTAATACCAATAGCTTCTATACCTTCAGCTTCAGCTATTGAGGAAGTAGGTATGTTGATTGATATTAATGATACAGTATTTTTCTTTCCGGGTAATTATCCTAGCGGCGGACAATTTACTATTGTGAATGTACCCGAGGTGTTACCTGTTAGAACAGATTTTAGTAAACGTGTAGGTATTGTCTTTAGTAACAGCACTTTAAAGAATTTTTATCATAATAAGGCTTATTCTCAGTTATTTATGTCACTTCAGCATCAGGCGATGATGGCTGGTATTCCATTTGATTTATTATCTGAGTCTGATTTAACTGATTTAAATAAGTTGGTTAATTATGATGCTTTGATTTTTCCTTATTTTGCTAATATCAACAAGGCGAATTTTGAAAAGATTGTTGATGTTTTATATAAGGCGGTTTATAACTATAAAATTGATATTATTACCGCTGGAGATTTCTTAACTAATTATGAAGATGGTAGTAGTGTTGAAGGTGATTCATATCGTAATATGAAACGTCTGCTAGGAATTGGTAGAATAGATGGCGAGGGTCCTGTTGCTAGTGTTAAGGTTTATGCTAATGATATTAAACATCCTATGATGAAAGCTTATAATGAGCAGGAAATAATTTTTAATTATAAGAATCGTTGGTATAGTTATTTTGAACCTGTAGAAGGTCAAAATGTAAATGTGCTTGCTTCTCAAACTGTTACTGGTAGTAAAGCTGCAACTTATAAGGCTGTGATAGCTAGTGAAACTGGTGGACGTAATGTGCATTTTTCTAACATTGAGTATCTGGCGGATGATAATTTAGTTTGGCAAGCTTTGCAATGGGTTATTTATGGTGATGATATGTCTGTTGCGCTAAAAATGGGACGTTATAAGAGTTTGTTTGTGGCTCGTAATGATATGGATCTAGCAATGTATCCTAAGGAGATACCTAATATTCATGTACCTCTTTTAGAGTTATTGAGAAAATGGAAGAATGATTATAATTTTGTTGGTAGTTATTTTTTAGATATTGGTAATCGACCTACTAAAGGATTATATACAGATTGGAAGGTTTCTGCACCATTGTATAAACAATATATTGATCTAGGTAATGAAATTGGTACACATTCTTGGACACATCCACT
The DNA here is from genome assembly GCA_016744775.1 of Candidatus Marithrix sp. Taxonomy (GTDB): domain Bacteria; phylum Pseudomonadota; class Gammaproteobacteria; order Beggiatoales; family Beggiatoaceae; genus Marithrix. The sequence goes on along the minus strand of JADGDS010000004.1, from coordinate 252,858 downwards.
TTTTACTGATTTGTTAGCACCAAATGAAATTGAATTTGAATTCAATCAATCTATCAATGAAATTGTCAATAATATGTCAAATAATACTTGGCGAGGTAGAATGATACGAGGTGCTGCTGTACCCGGCGCTCCTGAGAGTGAACAAACTGCTATGGAAATAACTCAATATTTGGATTATTTGTCAGGAGGATATTCTGGTCGTGGTGCTGGTTATCCTAGTGCATTTGGTTATTTAACTCCTGAATTTAAAAAGGTGTATTTTAGTCCTAATATGAGTTTTGATTTTACTTTGATAGAATTTGGTGTGCCTGTTGGTAATCCTCCTGTTCCTGTACCATTAACCTCTGATGAGGCTATTTTGCATTGGCAAAATGAATATTCTACTTTGATACGTCATGCTAATCAACCTATTATTCATTGGCCTTGGCATGATTATGGACCAACCGTTGCTGCTGATCCTGAAACTGGTTCTGGATATACTGTTAAAATGTTTGATAGTACTATTGCTATGGCTTTTAATGATTTTGCTGAATTTACAACTTCTGCCGATTTGGCTGAGCGTATTGATACATTTAAAGATGTTAAACTGTCTATAAATAGAGATAATGGAGTTATAACTGCTAAAGTTGATAGTAATAATGTTGGTAAATTTGCCTTGCAAGTAGGTGTAGCTGAAGGGCAAGTCATTAAGAATGTAGCAAATTGGTATGCTTATAATCAGGATAAGGTATTTCTTGATGATGATGGTGGTAGTTTTACTATTAATTTAGGTAGTACACAAGATGTAGTCACTCATATTGAGTATTTGCCAATGCGTGCGAAATTAATTTCAGTAACTGGTGATGGTAGCAATTTAGATTATACTTTTGAGGGAGAAGGTACTGTTTGTGTAAGAGCAAATGGAAATGCTGAGCAATTTAACTTTATCGGTGCTGATAGTGTTAAGACTAATCCCGGTGAATGTGTCCAAATGATTTTTGATAAATTTGGTACGCATATAGCCAGTGTAGCTGCTAAATAAGTTTTATGTTGTAAAAATAATATTTCTTGGTATTTATTTTGCCATTAGATAAATAACGTTTTATTTTTTACTTTTAATCTAATCATTAGGAACATAAATAATGCCAAGAAATAAATTTCAAGTCAGGCATAGTTTTAGACTATGCTTAGGAAGTCTATTGTACTTCATCAGCCTAGCCGCTTATCCGGCTTATCAAATTAATATTGACGGTAATATAACAGCTTGTCAAAAAACTCACTTCGCTGACAAATGTAATCAATTAGAAGATTTGTTTGATTTGCCTTTTGAAGCACCATCAGAAGAGGTGTCATTTCGTGCAACAACTATTAATAAATATGACACTATCACAATAGATGGTGATTTAAGTGATTGGAAGGAAAGTGAGCGTATTAATTTACCTTTGGATCGCCCTCCATATTTAGCTTCAGGTGAGATTCTTTATGGTAAGTATGTGAATACACCTGAACCAAGTTATGTAATTGCTTTGCAATCCAATACAACTGCTATTGCTAATAATACTACTTTTTGGTTGAATATTGATAAAGATGCTAAAACTGGTTATCAAGTTTGGGATCAATATGGTGGTGCAGAATATTATGTGAATATTATTGATAATAAACCTAATCTTTATAATGATAAATTTGAATGGAAAGGTTCTTTAACTCACGTATATAATGCAGATCGTAGTATTATTGAATTTGTAATACCAATAGCTTCTATGCCTTCAGCTTCAGCTATTGAACAAGTCGGTATGTTGATTGATATTAATGATACAGTAGTTTTATTTCCGGGTAATTATCCTAGCGGCGGACAATTTACTATTGTTAATATACCTGAAGTATTACCTGTTAGAACTGATTTTAGTAAACGTGTTGGTATTGTTTTTAGTAAGAGTACTTCGACTAATTTTTATAATATAAAAGCTTATTCTCAGTTATTTATGTCACTTCAGCATCAGGCGATGATGGCTGGTATTCCATTTGATTTGTTATCTGAGTCTGATTTAACTGATTTAAATAAGTTGGTTAATTATGATGCTTTGATTTTTCCTTATTTTGCTAATGTCAAAAAGGCTGATTTAGAAAAGATTAGTGATGTTTTATATAAGGCGGTTTATAACTATAAAATCGGTATTATTACCGCTGGTGATTTATTAACTAATTATGAAGATGCTAGTAGTATTGAAGGTGATTCATATCGCAATATGAAGCGTCTGCTAGGAGTTGGTAGAATAGATGGCGAGGGTCCTGTTGCTAGTATTAAGGTTTATGCTGATGATATTAAACATCCTGTTATGAAGAATTATACCAAAGAGGAACTGATCTATACTTACAAAAATCATTGGTATAATTATTTTGAACCTGTACAAGGTCAAGCTGTAAATGTGCTTGCATCTCAAACTGTTACTGGTACTAAGGCTGGTACTTATAAAGCTGTTATAGCTAGTGAAACTGGTGGACGTAATGTGCATTTTGCTACTATTGAATATTTGGGTAATGAGAATTTAGTTTGGGAAGCTTTGCAATGGATTATTTATGGTGATCAAATATCTGTGGGGCTAAAAATGGGACGTTATAAGAGTCTGTTTGTGGCTCGTAATGATATGGATCTAGCAATGGAACATGAGTCGATACCTAATGTTCATGTACCACTGTTAGAATTATTGAAAAAATGGAAAAGTGATTATAATTTTGTTGGTTCTTATTTTATAGATATTGGTAATCGACCAACGCAAGGATTATATACAGATTGGAATATTTCAGCACCATTGTATAAAAAATATGTTGAATCTGGTAATGAAATAGGTACACATTCTTGGACACATCCTCATTTTACTGATTTATTGGCTCCAAGCGAAGTTGAATTTGAATTCAATCAATCTATGAATGAAATTGTCAATAATATGTCTGAGAATACTTGGCGAGGTCAAAAAATACGTGGTGCTGCTGTACCCGGTGCGCCTGAGAATGAAAATACAGCTAATGAAATAGTTCAATATTTGGATTATTTATCCGGTGGTTATTCTGGTCGTGGAGCTGGTTATCCAAGTGCATTTGGTTATTTAAGTCCTGAATCCAAGAAGGTTTATCTTAGCCCTAATATGAGTTTTGATTTTACTTTGATTGAGTTTGGTGTGCCTGTTGGTAATCCTCCTGTTCCTGTACCATTAACAGCTGATGAAGCTATATTGCATTGGCAAAATGAATATTCTGCTTTAGTGCGTCATGCTAATTTACCTATTATTCATTGGCCTTGGCATGATTATGGACCAACTGTTAGTACTGATCCAGTAACTGGTTCTGGATATACTGTTGAAATGTTTGATAGTACTATTGCGATGACTTTTAATGATTTTACTGAATTTACAACTTCAGCCGATTTAGCTCAACGTATTGAGACTTTCAAAGATGTTAAACTTTCCATAAATAGAGATAATGGTGCTATTACTGCTAAAGTAGATAGTCATAATATTGGTAAATTTGCCTTACAAGTAGGGTTAGCAGAAGGGCAAGTAATTAAAAATGTTGTAAATTGGTATGCTTACAATCAAGATAAAGTTTTTCTTGTAAATGATGGTCGTACTTATACTATTGAGTTAGGTAGCACACAAGATGTAGTAACTCATATTGAATATCTACCAATGCGTGCTAAATTAATGGCAGTAACTGGTAACGGTACTAATTTAGATTATACTTTTGAGGGAGAAGGTACTCTTTGCATAGCAGTAAATGGAGATGCTCAGCAATTTAATTTTATCGGTGCTGATAGTGTTGCTAGTAATCCGGGTGAATGCGTTCAAATGACTTTTGATAAGTTTGGTACGCATACAGCTAGTGTAGCTGCTAAATAAGCGATTTAGTCACCCCTTTCGGGGTGATTATTAGAAATTTTGTAATTTTATTTTATATATTTTAATACGATAAGCAATTTGACGCGGTGTCATATTTAATAGTCTTGCGGCTTTAGCTTGTACCCATCCTGCTTGTTTCAAAGCTGCAATCACACGTTCTGGTTCATCTAATGTATCAAAATTCTCCTGAAAATTATCATCCTTGAATGATTCTTTGAATCCAATAACATTCATGATTTCGCTATCAATGCAATTGTCTTCTGACATAATTGCAGCTCGTTCTAAACAGTTTTCTAATTCACGTACATTGCCAGACCAATTATGACGCATTAAAATACGAATTGCATTTTCAGTTATCTTTAATTTACGATTTTGTTTTTTTGCTAATTTTTTTAATAAAAATGTTGATAATTCTGGAATGTCTTCAATGCGTTCTCTTAAAGCGGGTAATGTAATTGGTATTACATTCAAACGATAATATAAGTCTTCGCGAAATTTACCAGCTTTAACTTCTGCTTCTAAATCTACATGAGTAGCTGTAATAAAACGTACATCTACTTTTATAGTACGATTACCGCCAACTCTTTCTAGTTCACCTTCTTGTAATACTCGTAATAATTTGGCTTGAAACTTTGGAGATATATCACCAATTTCATCTAAAAATAATGTGCCTCCATTAGCTCGTTCAAATCGCCCTTTATATTGTTGAGTCGCTCCGGTAAAGGCTCCTTTTTCATGTCCAAATAATTCTGATTCTAGTAAATTTTCAGGTAATGAGGCACAATTAAGTTTTATAAATTCATTATTATTACGTGGTGAATTATAATGAATTGCATGAGCAATCAATTCTTTACCGGTTCCAGATTCGCCACGAATTAAAGCTGTGGTATCCCATTTAGCTACTTGTCGTACTAATTCAAACACACGTTTCATAGCTGTAGAATGACCAATAATGTTTTTTAAACCGTAGTTATTGCTGACTACACGACGTAAATGATCACGTTCATCAGTTAAATCGCGCCGCTCACGTTCAATTTGATTAGCTAAACGTACCATTTGTGCAACTAGTTGAGTGACCATTTTCATGAAACGTACACGTTCATCTAATAAGCCATCGTTGTTAATATTTGGTTGGGCAGTAAAAACTCCTAAAGGTTTTTCTTCTCCTATAATTATAGGCATACCAATAAAAGGTAAATTAGGATCATAAAGCCCTAAACGCCCTAAAAAACGAGGTTCATCAGCAAGACGTTCCAGAATAAATGGTTTACTAGATTCTAGTATTAAACCAATTACACCTTCTCCGGGTTTGTATTGTAGTGTATTAGGTGCATGTTTATTACCGGAATATACAGCACAAATGGATAAAGCTCCATAATCATCACTTAAAGCAACCATACCATAGTGCATACCTGTATAATCATGTAATACATGTAAGACATTTTGTAGAGTTTCTTCTAAATTAAAAGAGCGGCTTAATACTTGACCAACTCTAAATAAAGCTTCTAATTCTGCTTCAATTAAAGCTGTACGAACATTTGTTGACATTTAAAAATTCTTATATAATGTTTCTAGTAAATTATTTCTGATTTTAGATTGTTTACCACTAACTTTGAAAAGAACTCTGCTTTCACTAATTAAGCACTGAATTGATGCATAATAATTATCATTACTTCTTCCAAAAACTGCATCATCATCAAAATCATAATCATTATAAAATTCTGATTTTCTTAATGATCGTTCTGCTTGTTGCAAGCAGGCACCACGACATAGCACAGTGAAAGTTTCACCTACTGTAACATTTTTATGATGTTTATCCTTAAAATTAGTAGTTTTTTCAGGTTTTTTCTTAGACAAACTAAACAGTTTTAGTTGTTGAAATTCATTTTTTGGCGCAGGTTTTTCTATGGTTTTACATTCTTGTGCTTTTTTTATTTTTCGTTTAATGCCTTGTTGTCTTTGAATTTTATATCTTATCCTTTCAGCTTTTTGTCTAGCATTTCTTGAAACTTGTGCTGCTGTTGTGACTATAATGACACCTGAATTTACTAAACATTTCACTACCGCTTTATAATGATATGGATTAGTCTTTCTATAAGCGGCAAATACTGTGGCAATACTTGCATATTGTTCTATATCTCTAAAACCTTCATTATTAAGAACGGTTTTTGCCGCAGACAAACAAGAATTTCTATTAAAAGCTAAATTTTCTGCGACACTAATACCTAAATATGGTGGTACTGCAAATATTGTTGGTGAAAATATTAATAAAACTAATAAAAGTAATCTGTGAATTTTCATATACGTTCCAATATAAGAAAACTATAGCTATAGGAATTTTTCTGATCTGCTGAATAAGTTTGTGTTTCAACTTGTCGCCATTCAGTTGATTGATAGTGAGGAAAATAAGTATCTCCTACAAATTTAGCATGTATTTTTGTTATATACATGCGTTGTATTTGTGGTAATAAAGATTCATATAGTTTTGCACCACCTATTACCACAGATTCATCTGTGTTTTTACTAAAAGACAGTATTTCCTTAATAGTGTGCATAACAGTACAATTTTCAAGGTTTAAATTTGGTTTGTGAGTTAATACTATATTTAAACGCCCGGGTAAGGCATGACCAATTGATTCATATGTTTTACGCCCCATAATGATGGGTTTGCCCATTGTAAGTTTACGAAAATGTTTTAAATCGGCAGGTAAATGCCAAGGTAAGGCATTATTGTTACCTATTAAACCATTTTCATCTATTGCTACACATAAACTTAGCATTATTTATATTTTTCTCGTAGTTCGTCTTGAGTTTTACAATCAATACACATTGTTGCAGTTGGTCTAGCTTCTAAACGACGTAAGCCAATTTCGATACCGCAATTACTACAATATCCATAATCTTTATTATCTATTAAGATAAGTGTTTGATCAATTTTTTTGATCAATTTACGTTCTCTATCTCGCGTTCGTAATTCTATTGAATATTCTGTTTCTTGTGAGGCGCGATCAGTAGGATCAGGAAAAGTAGAGGCATCATCTTGCATGTGGTGTAAAGTTCGCTCCATATCAACAATTAGATTTTTTTTCCACTTTAATAAAATTTCTTTAAAGTGTTCAAGTTGTGGATTAGACATGTATTCTTCTTCACTATTTAATTCATAAGGAATAAAATTTGGTGTAGAAACATTTGTATTAGACATAGTTATATCCTTTAATTAATGATTAAATATGGCATCATATATCAAAATTAAATTATAATTAATTGAAATTATCAACATTCAGAGAATCAATATGCAAATAAAAAAAACTATAGAAATTTGGGTCGGTATTTTAGTCGTTTTAGGATTTGCCGCTTTATTTATGTTATCCATTAAGGTAAGTCATCTGGGTGATTTGTTTATAGAAGATGGTTATTCTGTTATCGCTAGTTTTGACAATATTGGTGGCTTAAAAATTAAATCACCAGTCAAAATGGGTGGAGTGCGTATCGGCAGGGTTAGTAACATTAGTTTTGATAATGAAAACTATGAGGCAGTTGTTACTATGCAGATTGATAAGCAGTATCATAAAATTCCTACAGACACTTCTGCCAGTATTTTGACAGCCGGTTTACTTGGTGAACAATATATTGGTTTAGAGGCTGGTGCTGAGGAGGAATATTTAGCTGATAATGCTAAAATAGAATCAGGTTTAACTCAATCAGCTGTAATTTTAGAACAATTGATTGGTAAATTTTTATATAATAGTGCTGAGAATGGCACAAAGAAGCAAACTAACTAATTTAGGAATTAATAATATGAAAAAAGTATTTGCCGGTATGGCGTTAATGTGTATGTTTATGGTAACAGCTCAATCAGCATTGGCTATTAGTGCGGAAACTGTAATAAAGAGAACTACTGAAAGGGTATTAAATAATCCGTATTTACTTAAAAATCCTGTTGCTGTTAAAGATATAGTGAAGGGTGTTTTTAATTTTCGTAAAATGTCAAGATTAGTTTTAGGTAAAAATTGGAGACGAGCCAAAAAAGCTGAAAGAACAGGTTTTACTAATGCCTTTCGTGATTTGTTAATACGTACATATTCTAATGCTTTAGCTGAAGCGGCAGGTATGGTTAAAAAGATTGATTATTCTTCTACTAGAAAAAATGCAAGAAGAGCAACTGTACATAGTAAGGTTTATAGAAGCAATGGTTCAGCATCAGTAAATATTGATTATGTTATGTATAAACGCAAAGGTAAATGGAAAGTTTATAATGTTATAGTTGAGGGAATTAGTTTAGTAACCACTTATCGTACAGAATTTGGTCGTGATATTAGACGTATGGGTATGAAGGGTTTAATTGGGAAAATTAATGATAAAAATCGGGCAAGTTAATGAGCCAAATTAGAGTTGGTGATGAAACTAATAGGTGGTGGGTATCTGGTGAGTTAAGTTTTAGTACAGTTGATCAGTTATTGTTGGAGTTTAATGAGTTGGTTAAAGATACTCCGCCTAAAATTATAGATTTATCAGAAATTACTCATACAGATAGTGCTGGTTTGGCATTGTTAATAGAATGGCTTAAATTCGACAATTTAATCAGTTTTAATAATATTCCTATGCAATTGCTTAGTATTGCGGCAGTGAGTGGGCTACAGGATTTGATTAATTCTAATGCAAGCAGCTGTTAAAATTTCACAATTACATAAGCAGTTTGGTAATTTAACTGCTCTTTCGGAAGTTGATTTTGAAATCCCGAAGGGCAGTTTTTTTGGCTTGCTTGGACCAAATGGTGCAGGAAAATCTACTTTAATCAATATTATAGCGGGTTTAGTTCGTGCCAGTAGCGGTTCGGTAAGTGTTATGGGTTATGATGTTGTGCGTAATTGGCGACAGGCGCGACAATGTTTGGGTGTAGTTCCACAAGAGTTGGTGGTTGATCCTTTTTTTACTGTTAGTGAAATGTTGCGTTTGCAGGCTGGTTATTTTGGTTGTAAGTCATCTGCTTGGATTGAGGAGTTGTTGGAAATCTTAAATCTGAGTGATAAAGCTAATACTAATTTACAGGAATTATCTGGGGGTATGAAGCGCAGGGTGTTAATCGCTCAGGCTTTGGTACATAAACCAGATGTTGTTGTATTGGATGAACCTACTGCGGGTGTGGATGTTGAGTTACGCCAAGTTTTGTGGAAATTCATTAAGCAGTTACATGAAAATGGTCATACTATTGTTTTAACTACTCATTATCTTGAGGAAGCTGAGGCTTTATGTGAGAAGCTTGCTATTATTGATAATGGTAAATTGGTCGCGTTGGATACTAAAGCGGCATTATTGGCGCGTGCTTCTGATCGGTTTTTGTGTATTAGTCTGAATAATAGTGACATTAGTAATTTACCTAGTTTGATAAAGGCAAAAGTTGAGTCTTTTATTGATGATCAATTAGTTTTGCGTTTACATAAAACTCAGGATGAAATTGGATCTATATTAGAAGGCTTGTTAGCTGCTAATATTCGTTTCTCTGATTTACATATTAAAGAAGCTAGTTTAGAGGATGTATTTCTGAGTTTAACTGGTAAAGAAAAAGCATGAATTGGTATGGTTTATACACTTTATTTGCTAAGGAAGTTTGGCGTTTTGTAAAAGTCGGTGTACAGACTATTTTAACGCCTGTTATTACTGTCTTGTTGTATTTGTTGGTGTTTGGTTCTGTTTTAGAGGAACATGTTCAAGTTTATCCGGGTATTAGTTATATCGCGTTTTTAGTGCCCGGTTTAATTATGATGAGCCTTATTCAAAATGCTTTTTCTAATAGTTCTTCTAGTTTGTTTCAATCTAAAATGACTGGTAGCATAGTTTTTATGTTATTGCCACCATTGTCAAGCGGTGAATTTTATTTAGCTTTTGTCGGTGCGTCTATAGTTAGAGGTTTATTAGTCGGTTTAGGTGTTTGGGTAGCGGCATTATTTTTTGTGACATTGCCTCTTTATAGTGTTTCTATATTGTTAATATTTGCTCTTTTAGGTAGTGGTGTCTTAGGTGCGTTAGGTGTGATAGCTTCGGTATGGGCTGATAAGTGGGATCATATTTCAGCATTTCAAAATTTTGCTATTTTACCTCTGACATTTTTGAGTGGTGTATTTTATAGAATTGAGAATTTGCCAGAATTTTGGGAACAGTTGTCTTATTATAATCCGTTTTTTTATATGATAGATGGTTTTCGTTATGGATTTTTTGGCGTTTCTGAAGTCGATATTAGCATTAGTTTGATGATTGTCAGTGTATTTTTTGTAGCGGTTAGTCTGATTTGTTTGTGGTTATTACATATTGGTTATAAAATTCGTAATTAAAGCTGACAGGTTTTAAAAACCTGTCAGGTTTAAATTATGTTTTTAATTAGCCAGGATTCACATTAAAATCACGTCGTGCTGCTATGACTGTAATCGTAAATCCAGCAATTGAATCTAGTAATGACATTAAAGTCATAATTAAAAAAACCGAAGTTCCCATTGGTTCATAAAGCATAAAAAGCATTAAACATACAATAAACACTATTATTGATAGTCCATTTTCAAAAATGGTTGCAGATCCAGATCGTGTTGCTTTAATGATTTCTACAAATAATACTATTACACAAAATAGTATAAATAAATTACTAGATGTTAATGCCCATTCTGCTCCAGACGGTAAACTTATTTCAAATAATTTATCTGCTGCATTAAAATCCACGCCTGATAAAGTCATAATGTAATATACAATTAACATGACTAAAAAGAGTGGTATATATGATATCATCGATAACTTCATTTAATTTCCTTTGGTTTTTAAAAAACCCTGAGTATAGCAAAAAATTGTAATGCAAACCCCCATAGTTTTAGTATTTGCTGGTAATGATCCTTCAGGTGGTGCTGGGATAGGTGCTGATATTCAAACACTTGCTAGTATTGGTTGTCATACAGCTCCTGTTGTGACTTGTGTTACTGTGCAAGATACATGCAATGTCATTGAGAATTTTCACTTATCTGGAGAACAAGTTATAGCGCAGGCTGAGGCTGTTTTAAGTGATATGTCAATTGGTGTTTGTAAAATAGGTTTATTGCCTAGTGTTGAAATTATTGAGGCAGTAGAACAGGTTTTGTTAAAATATCCTCAAATGATTGTGGTGTTTGATCCAGTTTTATCCGCTGGTGGTGGTAAATCTTTGGTTAAAAATCCGGTTTATAAGCAACTATTGGCTTTAACTACTGTTATCACTCCAAATAGTATTGAGGCGCGTTGTTTAACAAATATGGATTGTTTAAATCTGGCAGCGGCACAATTAATTGATTATGGATGCCAATCGGTTTGTATTACTGGTACTCATGAGGATACTGATACTGTGATTAATACTTTATATAGTCAGGATAAAAAGCCAGAATCATGGCAATGGCGACGCTTGGCATATTCTTATCATGGTTCTGGTTGCACTTTTGCATCAAGTTTAGCTGGGTTTTTAGCACAAGGAGTTGAGATGCTAGAAGCTGTATATAAAGCACAAGTTTATACTTGGCATAGTTTAGAAAAGGGTTTTCATCCCGGAAAGGGGCAGGCTTTACCTAATCGTTTAATTAATTCATGCAACTTTACGCAATCACAGACAACAAGCTGATAAAACAAGATTTTTTTATAGAAACAGTAGAAAAAGCCATAATTGGTGGAGCGAAAATTATTCAATATCGTGATAAAAGTCACGATCAACAGCGGCGTTTTGAACAAGCGCAAGCACTACTTAAGCTCTGTCAAAAATATAAAGTCCCTTTATTAATTAATGATGATGTTGCACTTGCGCAACAAATTGGAGCTAATGGCGTACATTTAGGCAAAAATGATACAGATATTTCGATGGCTCGTGCCAGACTTGGCAATAAAGCTATTATTGGAGTATCTTGTTATAACCAACTCTCCTTAGCAAAAGGAGCAGTTAATTCCGGTGCGGATTATGTGGCATTTGGCCGTTTTTTTAAGTCTCGCACCAAACCAAAAGCTACTTCATGTAGCTTAAAACTATTATCGGAGGCACGTCAACAACTATCTTGTCCAATTGTTGCTATTGGAGGTATAACTCCTAGTAATGCTAATCTTGTAATTAAAGCCGGTGCTGATTATGTGGCGGTAATAGATGGTGTTTTTGGACAGGTAGATGTAGAGGCTTCCGCTCAAGCTTATAATTATTCAACAACTTATAATATATGATAACATCCCATCAAAATTTTCTCGCAGCTCAAAAACATATTCCCGGTGGTGTAAATTCGCCTGTTCGCGCTTTTAAAGGAGTCGGTGGAACTCCTGTTTTTATTCAACGAGCGAAAGGTGCTTATTTGTATGATACTGATAATAAAGCTTATATTGATTATGTTGGTTCTTGGGGACCAATGATAGCTGGTCATTCTCACCCGAAGGTGTTAAGAGCTGTAGAAGAAGCCATTGTTAATGGTTTGAGTTTTGGTGCCCCGACTGTTATTGAAACGCAACTTGCAGATAAAGTCTGTGAAATCGTGCCTTCTATAGAAATGGTACGTATGGTTAATTCTGGTACTGAAGCAACCATGACTGCAATACGATTGGCACGTGGCTATACTGGGCGTGATAAAATTGTGAAGTTTACTGGCTGTTATCATGGACATGTTGATTCCTTGTTAGTCAAAGCTGGTTCAGGTGTACTGACTTTGGGTTTAGCAAATAGCCCGGGTATTCCTGCTGCTCTCGCAGAACAAACAATTAGTTTAAATTACAATGATATAGATCAAGTTCAGCAGGTATTCGCAGAAGTAGGTGAACAGATTGCTGCAATTATCGTTGAGCCAGTAGCAGGTAATATGAATTGTGTTTTACCTGTAGCCGGTTTCTTAGAAGGTTTAAGAGAGGTTTGTGATAAATATGGTAGCTTATTAATTTTCGATGAAGTTATGACGGGTTTTCGTGTAGCACTAGGTGGAGCGCAAGCCTATTATAATATTAAACCAGATTTGACTACATTAGGTAAGGTAATTGGTGGTGGAATGCCAGTTGGAGCTTTTGGAGGTAGGCGCGATATTATGGAACATATAGCTCCATTAGGTGCTGTATATCAAGCTGGTACTTTATCTGGCAATCCTATCGCAATGGCAGCGGGTTTAGCAAGTTTAGATATTATTTCTGAAGCTAATTTTTATGATGACTTAAGTATTAAAACTCAAAACTTTGTTACTAGTATGTTAGAAATTGCTAAAGAGGCAGGGGTTCCAATGACTGGTGTATCTATAGGTGGTATGTTTGGTTTATTTTTTACTAATGTAGAAACTGTTAGTAATTTTGATCAAGTAAATAATTGTGATGTTGAACGTTTTAAGAAGTTCTTTCATTCTATGTTAGAACAGGGCATTTATTTAGCCCCTTCTGCGTTTGAAGCAGGTTTTATTTCGTCAGCTCATAGTCAAGAAGATATTGACACCACTTTAAATGTTGCTAAACAAGTGTTAGCAAATTTATAATTGTATAAACCTTAAGAAAGGCAACAATTATGAAACATCCTTTTGTATTTAATACTGAAAAAGCAATAGAAGTAATTTTATATATTGCAGCTTCTATTGAGCAACCAAGTTTTCATCGTATTTGCAAAATCATGTATTTTGCTGATAAACAACATTTAGAAAAATATGGACGTTTTATTTGCGGTGATAGTTATATTGCTATGAAAAATGCGCCAGTGCCTAGTGGCATGTATAAGCTTTTAAAAAATGTAGATGCTAAACAAGTTTTTATAGTTGAAGATGAGTTTTTAGTTCATCCTTTACGTGCCGCTCATCTCGATTATTTCAGTGAGTCTGATTTAGAATGTTTAAAACAGGCTAGTCAATTATCATTTCAAGAATTAAGTAAGGATTTATCTTGGCAATCAGTTGGTGAAAATGATTATATAAACATTGAACAAATTGTTGCTAGTTTTTCAGATGCTGATTCTTTGCTTGATTATCTATGTGAACCCTGCTATCCCTTATAAATGTTGACAATTCTAAGATTGTCGCCTCATAATTACAATGAATCTACGATTTTATTGTAATTAATTAGGGGTATATTATATAAGCCATGAGTATTATAACTTGTGGCTTTTTTAGGGGTTTTTTATGAATAACAAACAACGAGAGAGAAGTCTTCGAGAAAAGATCTTGCCGTGGCAAATTATTCGTCTATATTGTAAATTTACTACACCACCAAAAAATAAATATTTTTTAATTGTCAGTATTGAGCCACAACCCTTACTTTTTATGGTTAATTCCAGAATACATCCATATGTAAGGAGTAGAAATTATTTAAATCAGTGTCAAGCTCGATTAAAGGCTAACCAAAATTTCTTTTTAACACATGATTCTTATGTAGATTGTCGTGAAGTTTGTAGGCAATTTTCTTTGAATGATATTTTAACTCAGGTACAGGCTGATATGCGACAAATTAAAGGGTTTATTAGTACTGAGTCGCAAGAGCAGGTTATTGCTGCTATTAAAATTAGCCCGGTTTTAGAGCAGAAATATAAAAATGAAATACTTGATAATTTAGTATATTATTAATAACTTATATAGTTGTGTTTTTTTTAATACTTAGTTATGATAGTTTTTTTTATAAAAAGACTAACATAATTATGAAAATATATAAAAAACAACTAATGTCTGTGATGATAATTTTATTATCATCCAATCTTTATGCCACTAATGGCTATTTTTCACATGGTTATGGTGCTAAATCTAAATCCATGGCAGGTGCCTGTACAGCAATGACTGTAGGTACTATGTGTGCTGCAACTAATCCTGCCTCTTTGGTTCATGTTGGTGATCGTATGGATTATGGTTTTGCTTTATTTTCGCCTTCACGAAGTTTTACAGCTAATAATGATGCTTCGCCAATTGGACCACCTAATGGTCCAGCTTCAATTCCAGCAGCTACTTACGATAGCACTAATGATTTATTTGTAATTCCTCATTTTGGATATAATTATATGTTAGATGATCAAAGTTCTATTGGTGTTGCAGTTTATGGTAATGGTGGAATGAATAGCGAATACGATAGTGCAATATTTAGAAATTTTGGTAATCCTATGATGCCTTCAAGTATGGCTTCTTCGCCGACTGGTATTGATCTGATGCAAATGTTTATTGGAGTCACTTATTCGATAAAAATCAATGCACAACATTCTGTTGGTATTACTCCAATTTTAGCCATTCAAGCTTTTGAAGCTCAAGGTTTACAGCCTTTTACTATGTTTTCAAATCATCCTAATAAAGTAACAAATAATGGACATGATTTATCTTACGGGGGTGGCGTGCGTATTGGTTGGTTAGGAAAAATTACGGATACTTTGACTTTAGGAGCTTCTTATCAAACTAAGTTGTTAATGACGGAATTTGATGATTATAAGGGACTTTTTGCTGAAGAAGGTAGTTTTGATATTCCTGCAACTTTTAATTTAGGTGTAGCGTATCAAGTGGTTCCATCTGTAACATTAGCTTTTGATTATCAACGTATTGAATATAGTGGTGTTAAGTCGATGTCTAATTCTTCTGATCTAATTTTCATGCCCGGACAAACTTTATTGGGTACTGATGATGGGCTAGGATTTGGATGGGAAGATATGAATGTTTATAAGTTTGGAGTGCAATGGGAATATAGTCCAAAACTAACACTTCGTGCTGGTTATAGTCATGCTAGTGAACCATTTTCCGGTACACAAGGTTTATTTAATACTCTTGCCCCTGCTGTTGTCAGAACACATTATTCTTTTGGATTGACTACACCAATTTCAGAAAAAATGGAATTGAATTTTGCATTTAGTTATATGCCTAATGAGAAATTAGATGGCAGTAATCCAAATACTGGACCACAAACAGGTTATTTAGAAATGTCTCAATATGAACTTGTTCTTGGGGTTGGAATGAAGTTTTAAACATTAAATATTAGATGAATATCACCTTATTATGGCACGAAAGAAACACTCTAAAAAAGAAATTGAAAATGCTTTAGTTTATGCCGAAGCGCAAGGTTGGAGGGTTGAAGTTGGAGGAAGTCATGCTTGGGGAAAAATTTATTGTCCATTCAATGACAAGCAGTGTCATTGTGGTGATTTCTGTGTTTCTAGTATATGGAGTACACCTAAAAATGCTACCAACCATGCTAAACAAATTCGGAGAGTTGTTGATAATTGTACAGCTCGAAAGAATGATTATTTTGAGGAGTAAATTATGAAACAATTTGATTTTACACTTAAATTCTCTTTATCTAATACTAATTCAGAAGCTGAATCTTATATAGAGTTGTTAGGCAAAGTTGGTTGTGATGATGCTTTAATTGGAATAGGTCAAAAAGGCAGAATAGCTTTTCAGTTTTTTCGAGAAGCTAATAATGCTTATGAAGCTATACTCACAGCAATAAAAGAAGTAAAGAGTGTAATACCAGATGCAAGGCTAGTTGAAGCAACGCCGGATTTGGTTAGTATTTATGATATGGCTGAAATATTAGGATTTTCTTGCCAAGATATGAGAAAACTTATTCTAACAGATGACCTTACTTTCCCTACACCAATTCATGAAGGAAAATTTGCTATTTGGCATTTGGCAAAAGTTTTAAAATGGTTTGAACAAAAACAACGTAAATATATTGAAGCTTCTCTTATGGAAATAGCAAATGCAAACATGCAGCTAAATATTGCTAAGGAATCTGCCGGTTTAAATCCTCAATTCCATTCAAAAATTTCTCTGTTCTTATGAAGTTTTAAGTGGTAACTTCAAATTTTAATAATTCTTTTAGTAGTTCATTGCTTATTTCTATACTTTCTTGATAGGCTTCACAGTCTATTAGGAAGTTGTATCTATATTCTTCTGCACAAACAGTTATCACTTGCAATGCCATTCTATATTTAGATTTATTGGTTCTAAAGTTGGTATATTCTATTAGTTCTTCTAATAGTTTATGTAATTTATGACTATGTGAATAAGAGCCATATTTGCTTTTTGTTTGTAGTAAATGTTTGAATAACATTTCAAACATTTGCTGGTAATGAAAACAGTGCATAGAACAGTCTTTTATCTTTGTTTGTTCTATTAAGTCTAGGTTTAAACCGTGTTGCCATGCTTTACCAGCTAAGTTTTCAATATTTTCAAATTTTTTTAGTAGTTCTCCGTACATTATAATACTCACAGGTTTTAAACCTGACAGGTTTTTAAAACCTGTCAGGTTTTTTTATGGTTTAAAGCAATAAATGTCGAACATCTGAGAGTAAGAAGCTTAGGTGGCGAGTGAATCTTGCTCCAGCGGCTCCGTCTATTACTCTATGATCATATGATAATGATAATGGTAGCATTAGGCGCGGTACAAATTCGCCATCTTGGTAGATTGGTTGCATTTTTGAACGTGATACGCCTAGTATTGCAACTTCTGGTGCATTTACTATTGGTGTAAATGCTGTGCCTCCTATGCCGCCTAGGCTGCTTATTGTAAATGATGCTCCTTGCATTTCGGCTGGTGATAATTTGCCGTCGCGTGCTTTTTTACTTAGTTCTGTTAAGTCAGCCGCTAATTCAAATATGCCTTTTTTATCTACGTCTTTGATTACTGGAACCATTAAGCCATTAGGTGTTTCTACTGCTACACCAATATGGTAATATTTTTTCAGTATCAGGTTTTCTTGGTTTGTATCCAGTGAGGCATTAAAGTCTGGAAATTGTTTTAATGCTACTACTGTAGCTTTCATTAATAGGGATAATAGTGTAACTTTTAGTTCGCGCTTTTGAGCTTCTGGTGCTAGTTCTTTACGGAATTTTTCTAGTTCTGTAATGTCAGCTTCGTCAAATTGAGTTACATGAGGTATATTTAGCCAGCTACGGTGTAGGCTGGTTCCTGATATTTTTTTGATTCTACTTAATGGAGTAGTTTCAGTTTCTCCAAATTGATTAAAGTCAATCGCTGGAATTGTTGGAATACCTTCTGAACTTGATGATGTTTTTATGGCTTGTTTTATGTCTTCTTTTAAAATTCTGCCATTACGCCCTGTTCCTTTGATTTGAGTTAAATCAATTTCTAAGTCTCGGGCTAGTTTTCTAACCGCTGGACCAGCACTAAAATCATCTACTTCTTGTTTTTCTTCAACTTTTTCAACAACTGGTTCTGGTTCTGGTTCTTTAACTGTTTCTTCAACTGCTGGTGCTGAATCTGAATCTGCTGTAATTTCCATAGTCATAAAGACCATGCCTTTAGAGACTTTATCTCCTTCTTTGATTTTCAGCTCTTTAACTATGCCTGCACTTGGTGATGGTATATCTAGTGTTGCCTTGTCACTTTCTAAAGTCATTATAGATTGTTCAAGCTCAACACTATCACCACTGCTGATTAAGATTTCTAAGACTGGTACATCTTTGAAATCACCAATATCAGGAATTTTAATCTCTTGAATTGACATTGCGTTTCCTTTTAAACTGTAATTGGGTTAGGTTTATTTATATCTAAGTTATATTTTGTAATAGCTTCAGAGACTTTACTTGTAGGTATTGTTCCTTCATCTGCTAAAGATTTAAGTGCCATCAGAGTTATATAATAACGATTCACTTCAAAGAAGTGACGTAAATTTTTACGTGTATCACTACGTCCATAGCCATCTGTGCCTAATACATAGTAAGGGCGATGAATACAAAAACGAATTTGATTTGGGTAGGCTCTGACATAGTCAGTAGCTGCGACAATTGGACCTTTTGTATCTTTAAGACAATCACTGATGTGGCAAGTGCGAGCAGTATCTTCTGGATGTAACATATTCCAGCGTTCAACATCTGTACCTTGACGCGCTAATTCAGTAAAACTAGTGACACTCCAAATATCAGCAGATATTCCAAAATCTTCAGCTAATAGTGTGCCAGCAGCGATTACTTCACGTAAAATTGTGCCGCTACCTAGGAGTTGAACTTTTGGAGCATCGCTAGTTTCTTGTTTAAACAAGTACATGCCTTTGATAATATCTTGTTCTACACCTTCTGGCATTGCTGGATGAGTGTAGTTTTCATTCATCGCTGTGATGTAGTAGAAAATATTTTCTTGTTTTTCATACATGCGACGTAAGCCGTCATGAATAATCACTGCCATTTCATAAGCAAATGTAGGGTCATAAGCTACACAGTTAGGTATATTTGCTGCTAACATCATGCCGTGCCCGTCTTGATGTTGTAAGCCTTCTCCTGCTAAGGTAGTACGCCCGGCAGTTGCACCAATTAAGAATCCGCGTGCTTGCATATCGCCAGCAGCCCATGCTAAATCACCAATGCGTTGGAAACCAAACATGGAGTAATAAATATAAAATGGCACCATGTTTATATCATGATTGGTATAGGCACTGGCAGCGGCTATCCATGATGACATTGCACCGGCTTCACAAATACCTTCTTCAAGAATTTGACCTTTTTTATCTTCTCGATAATACATTAATTGATCAGAATCTTGTGGATCATATAATTGCCCTTGTGAAGAATAAATTCCTAGTTGTCGAAACATGCCTTCAATACCAAAGGTTCGTGCTTCATCAGGAATAATTGGTACAATGTACTTACTCATATTTTTATCACGGGTAAGTGCTGTCAACATGCGCACAAAAGCCATAGTGGTTGACATTTCACGTTCACCAGTACTTTTTAGCATCGCATTAAAGATACTTAAATCTGGTACTGGTAAAGAAGTTGCATTTTGTGTGCGGTTAGGTAAATAACCACCTAAAGCGGTTCGCTGTTTATGCAAATATTGCATTTCTGGGCTATCAGCGGGTGGTTTATAAAATGAGGCTTGAGCAACTTGTTCATCTGAAACAGGAATATTAAAGCGATCACGAAATGCTCGCATGGATTCTTCATCCATCTTCTTCTGTTGATGAGTAGCATTTTGCCCTTCACCAGCGGATCCCATGCCATAACCTTTAACAGTTTTGGCTAAAATTACTGTAGGTTGACCCTTATGTTTTACAGCAGAGGCATAAGCGGCATAAACTTTACGTGGATCATGCCCACCACGATTTAAACGCCAAATTTCATCATCGGTTAAATCTTTAACCATTTCTTTTAATTCGGGGTATTTACCAAAAAAATGTTCGCGAGTATAGGCACCACCTTTGGCTTTATAGCTTTGATATTCACCATCAACGCATTCTTCCATGCGTTTTTTTAATAAACCCTTAGTATCTTTTTCTAATAATGGATCCCATTTAGAACCCCAAATGACTTTAATGACATTCCAACCAGCACCTCTGAAATCACCTTCTAATTCTTGGATAATACTAGAATTACCGCGAACTGGACCATCGAGACGTTGTAAATTACAATTAACCACAAAAATTAGGTTGTCAAGTTTTTCACGCGCGGCTAGTGAAATTGCACCCAAAGATTCTGGTTCATCCATTTCACCATCACCAGTAAATACCCATACTTTTCGTCCTTCTGTATTAGCAATACCACGATCATGTAAATATTTCATAAAGCGAGCTTGGTAAATTCCCATAATAGGACCTAGTCCCATAGAAACTGTAGGGAATTGCCAAAAATCTGGCATTAACCAAGGATGTGGATAAGATGATAAGCCATTACCACCAACTTCTTGGCGGAAATTGGTCATTTGCTCTTCAGTAATCCTACCTTCTAAAAAAGCGCGTGCATAAAAGCCCGGTGCTGAATGTCCTTGAAAATAAACTAAATCACCACCAGACTTTTCTGATTTAGCATGAAAAAAATGATTTAAGCCTACATCATATAATGTAGCCGCTGAGGCAAAACTGGCAATGTGTCCACCTAATTCCGTACTAATACGATTGGCTTTAACTACCATAGCCATTGCATTCCAGCGCACTAATGAACGAATTTTCCATTCCAGATTAGAATCACCGGGGCTAGTTTCACCTTGATTTGTAGATATAGTATTAAGATAAGCGGTATTAGCACTATGTGGTATATACGCACCAGAACGACGCGCTTTATCAATCAATTGATCTAATAAATAATGGGCACGATCAGCACCATCTGTAGCTAATACATCTTCTAAAGCTTCTAACCATTCCTGTGTTTCTAAGGGATCTATGTCAGCTATCATTAAAACTCCTATATAATAAATATGGACATACTAAATAATATAAAATATTTTTATAGTAAAAATAAAACTGTTGTTTTTAACAAAGCTATTACGTCTTTGCGTCAAGAAATTGCTTCAAATCCTCATAATATAAATGCTACACAATTATTAGCAGATATGTTATTAGAGCAAGGAGAAGCCGCTGAGGCGCGTGAAATTTTAGAAAAATTATATCAGTTTCAGCCACAAGCGGCACAATCACATTTAATTAAAACTTTATTAATCTTAGCAAAACAAGCTGATAATGAAAATGAACAAATTACACTATATCAGCAAATATTTAAATTAGATACAAAACAACAAGAAGCAATAAACGCATGGCAAAAAATTTGGCAGCGGCGTGGTGATGATGCTCGTAAAGCAGGAGATTTAGAAACTGCTTTAGCTCATTATCGCACAGCACATTTTGAAGAAAGTGTTAAAAAAGTTGTAAAAAAACCAGTTCGTCGTAATCCAAAAGCGGTAAAAGCTCCAGCTTCTGTTGATTTAAAAAAAGTTGTAGAAAAAAAGGAACAACTTTTACAAGAACGCGATCAAGAGATAGAAACCTTACAACAACAACTTACAGCTAAAATTAAACAAGAAGAGATTTTAAATCAGCGTCTTGAAAATGAAAAAAATGCACTAGCAACAGTCGATAAATATCAACAAGAAGTTTCAGGGCTTAAACACGAATTAATCATCAAAGAACAAACCTTAATGAATTTAAGAGAAACATTAAAAAATTATGGTAAACGTGAAAAAGAATTAACAAGGTTTATAAATGATAAGCAAAATGAAACTATAGCTGCAAAGAATGAATCGAAGAATAATAATGTATTAATTATTTTAGGAACCATTATTATTACCATAATAATAATTTTTATGGGTATAATTTCATGGCAATTTTCTATCAACAATCATAATATTCCTACACCAGTTGTTGTACCTGAGCCAGTTAAAACTCCAGTTGTTGTACCTGAGCCAGTTAAAACTCCAGCTATTATACCACCACCAAAAGAACCAGTAAAAATAACAGTAGTAAAACCACCAATAGTATCACAAACACTATGTGTACATTTTAAGAAACGTTCATGGATTAGAATTAGTGATGACAACAACAAAAAACTATATGAAGGAATTAGAAATCCCGGTGAAATATTAACATTAGAGGGCAAACCACCATTTAATATGAATGTTGGTAATGTAAATGGGGTTTATGTGGAATATGATTGTGATATTAATAAGGTGAGTGCCTTTCCTACACGGGAAGGAAAGAAAAATATGTTTATTATTGGTGCTGAATGATTTGTTTTCAGACCTGACAGGTTTTAAAAACCTGTCAGGTCTTTGGACTAATTATTTACAATATTACACTCATAACTTTGATAAAAAATTATCAAATATTTTGG
Organism: Candidatus Marithrix sp.; assembly: GCA_016744775.1. Taxonomy (GTDB): domain Bacteria; phylum Pseudomonadota; class Gammaproteobacteria; order Beggiatoales; family Beggiatoaceae; genus Marithrix. Next base: position 230,456 of record JADGDS010000004.1, on the reverse strand, counting down.
AGTTCAAAGCAAAGCTTTGTAAATGCGGCCAACAAAGCTTTGCTTTGAACTCCAAAAAACATTAAAGATTAAAGAAAAGTTTCTATTTTCTTTAATAAGCGTTTCCATTCAATAGGTTTAGGTTCATAATCATCACAACCAGCGGCAATAGCCTGTTCTTTATCGCCGCTCATAGCATGAGCCGTCAATGCAATGACAGGTATATGTTGGATTTCCGGTGATTCTTTAATTTCCTTGGTAGCAACCCAACCATCTTTAATAGGCAAACTCAGATCCATTAAAATTAAATCTGGTTGCTCACTATAAACCATATTAACGCCTTGCTCACCATCAACGGCTGTTATAACTTCAAAACCTTTATGCTGTAAACGAATCATGAGCATATCACGATTCATTTCATTATCTTCTATGAGTAAAATTTTAGACATGTTTGTTATCCTGTAATTGCTGAGAATTTATCTACTATGCAAGAGGTGTACAACTTAACAGGATAACAGCAAGGCTTAAGAGGTTTCTTCTTTAAGCTGATCTAAACTAATATGACGAATATCCTTACCTTTTACATAATATATAATATACTCACAAATATTACGTGCATGTGCGGCTACTCGTTCAAGACTACGCGCTGACCATAATATATTTAATGCTATTGGAATGATACGAGGATCTTCCATCATATAAGTAATGAGTTGACGACTAATATTATCATATTCTTGATCAACTTTTAAATCATCGTGCATTACTTTTACTGCCATATCTACATCAACACGCGCAAAAGCATCTAAGGCATTATGTAACATTTGTCGCACATATTCACCTAAATGACTCATAGCAACAAAATATTTTGCTGGAGTTTCACCTTGCATTTGCAAAGTCATATGGGCAATACGTTCTGCTTGATCACCAATTCTTTCTAAATCAGGTATTGTTTTTATGATAGCCATAACTAAACGTAAATCGCTGGCAGCAGGATGACGAATGGCTAAGATACGTGTACTTTCTTCATCAAGTGATACTTCTAAAGCATTTATTTTATAATCATTATTATAAACTTGTTCAGCCAATTCAATATCATGTTTAATCAAAGCAGTAATAGAATTTGCTAATTGCTCTTCGACTAAACCACCCATGCTAAGAACTTTATTCTTTAAATCATTTAATTCTATATCAAAGGAATGAGATATATGTTTTCTGGTTTCTTGTTTAGCCATAACGCCCCGTTATATAATCTTCCGTTTGTTTTTTACTTGGATTAGTAAATAATGTGCTAGTATCTCCAAACTCTATTAATTCTCCAAGATACATAAAGGCGGTATAATCAGAGACACGCGCAGCTTGTTGCATATTATGGGTAACAATGATTATTGTATAATCAGATTTTAAATCATTGATTAATTCTTCAATTTTCAGTGTAGAAATTGGATCTAGTGCCGATGCTGGTTCATCTAATAATAATACTTCTGGCTCGATGGCTATTGCTCTTGCAATAACTAAACGTTGCTGTTGCCCACCAGATAAACCCAAGGCATTATCATTTAACCTATCCTTAACTTCATTCCATAAAGCGGCACCTTTAAGAGATTTTTCTACTACTTCATCTAATATACGGCGACTATTTATACCCTGAAGACGCAAACCATAAGCAACATTTTCATAGATAGATTTAGGGAATGGATTTGGTTTTTGGAATACCATTCCAACACGTCGTCGTAAATCAGCAACATTTATATCATCATCATAAATATTATTATTATCTAATAATATTTTACCCTCAATACGAGCACTATCTACCAAATCATTCATCCGATTAAAGCAACGTAACAAGGTAGATTTACCACAGCCACTTGGTCCAATATAAGCAGTTACACGCCTTTGTGGAATCTGCATATTAATATGGTTTAAGGCTTGTTTTTCGCCATAAAATAAATTTAAATCTTCAACTTTAAGAGTAATGGTTTCATTCTCAAAATTGTTTGTTTTTTTACCTCTATGAATTGAGGATATATCAATTTTACTCATTATGCGGTTTCCAATGCCTTATATTTTTCGCGCAAGTTATTACGTATCCAAATTGCAGCTAAATTTAAAATAATAATCACTGCTACTAATAAAAACGCAGTTGCATACACCAATGGTCTGCCAGCTTCCACATTAGGGCTTTGAAAACCAACATCATAAATATGAAATCCTAAGTGCATAAATTGGCGATCTAAATGTAAAAACGGTGCTTGCGCATCTATTGCTAATGAAGGTGCTAATTTTACTACCCCTACTAACATCAAAGGTGCAACCTCACCAGCAGCGCGGGAAATAGCTAAAATTAAACCTGTCATCATAGCAGGGCTTGCCATTGGTAACACTGTACGCCATAAAGTTTCTGCTTTAGTTGCGCCTAAAGCTAAACTACCTTCACGAATAGAGCGTGGAATCCGCGATAAACCTTCCTCAGTTGATACTATTACAACTGGCACGGTTAATAATGCTAAAGTTAATGAAGCCCATAAAATTCCCGGCGTACCAAATGTAGGGGCTGGCAAAGCTGTCGAAAAAAACCATTCATCTATATTGGAACCTACAAAATAGACAAAAAAGCCTAAGCCAAAAACCCCGTAAACAATTGAAGGCACCCCTGCTAAGTTATTGACTGCAATACGAATAGTTCTTGTAAGCCAGCCTTGTTTTGCATATTCATGCAAATATATGGCTGCAATAACACCAATTGGTGTAACAATAATTGACATTAAAATAACCATGATAACCGTACCAAAAATCGCAGGAAAAATACCACCTTCTGTATTTGCTTCACGAGGATCATCACTTAAAAATTCCCATATTTTCATGCCATAAAATTGGATTTTATCCATTAGAGACATAGCATTAGGGCGGTAGGCATGTACAATTTTTGCCAGAGGAATATCAGCAACACGCCCATCCATAACTTTCGCGGTTAAACTATCACGATTCATGGCAAAATATAACTGCCTTAACTTTTTGTTAAACTTTTCAGAACGCGCTAATAAAGCGGCTTTTTGAGTTTCTATTGCTGCTAGTTTTTTTGGATCATTATCATGATCCAATTCCAAACGCCGCTTATCTAAACGTAAATCTTCTAAAGAGGCGTTAATACTACCAATTTTAGACTTTTCAATTTCACGAATCCAACCATAAATTTTTAAAGTACGTTTTAGACGCTTTTGCAATTCATTCCAAGCGGCTTTTCCTTCACTAATAACTTTGCCATTTTCCTTAACTGCGACTAAATAACCATAAAAATTACCCCATTCACGGCGTTCGATTACCATTAAATCTTTAGGATATTGTTTATTTTTAAATTGATCGGCAATTAACCAATGAAAATCAGAACCAAATAAATCACGATTACCGGTTTTCAATAAATAACGAGTGACTCTATCAGAATCAAATGTAAGACCACTTGCTGCTAATTGTGACGCTGCAACAGTTTCTTGATCATAAATTTCACCTATTAGATGACTGGATTCATAATCTGCTTCAAGAACAGGTTTAGGCCAAAAATGCCCTAAACCATTGACTGCTATAAGAAATAATAAACCTACAACCGCAAGAATACTCAAAGTGACAGAAGCCGCTGTCAACCATATCCAAGGGTCACCACTTTTCCACCAATTTTTCATAAAATGACGTTACCTATAAATTTTCATACTTTTAAACTCAAAATTAATATATTGTACATTACTACATATAATAAATTATTATGACAACAATATGAACGATAGCAGCCCATTCATTTTTTATGATGCTATAAATAACAGAGTATTTATGAATGAAATAAAGTTTGTAATCAAACCTTGTTAAGTTATTTCAGGTGGGTTTATAAGCCGAACCAGCTGCCAATTTGGGAAATTACGATTCCATCGTTCTATATTAACTACAACGCAAGAGCGAGCTATTTCACGGTTCCAGTGTTTTCCAGCCTTACCTACGGGTAATTGCTTACGCAGTTCTTTATTCAACACCGAAATCTGAGCATTATCAAGCGTCAATAGACATAAATATCGGATGGGCTTATCAGTCTTATTTTCAGCCCATCGGTAGAACCATGTGTCGCGATATTTGTATTTGAGTACTTCGCGTAGATGATTGAAACGACTACGCCTTTCCTTTTTCTGTTCATCATCTACAGCAGTTTGAAAGTTGTAGTCATCTGGCGCATGAAAATCCTTTATTTCAATGAACAAGTAGTCGTTATCCAACTCAACTATAATATCTACCGCTTTCATGGCTTGAGATAAACCGTGGTAGTGGGGTTTTTTCTTATCTTTTTCATCAAAAACAAAAGCATCAAGCGCATCGGTGAAATCGAAAGAAAATCCATCTGCTTCTATCTTCATTTCCCAAGATTAGCCATAGATTTTTTAATTTCCCGATCAACAATGTCTCCAAAGGTATCATCAATGACATTTGGAGCAATGTTTAAATAATTATCGGTAGATGCAATTTCTATCTCGCCTGTATTTCTATAGAGACTATGAAATACAAGCTTATCAGTGTTTTTCGCTTGTAAATCAAATTCTTTTAGAACTACGTAATCATGAGTTGTGAGCAATATTTGAACGCCAAGACGCTGAAGTTCTAGAAGAATTTCTACAACAGTACGCATTAGTTTAGGATTGAGATTGGCTTCTGGTTCATCCCAACAAAGTATAGAACCATTAAGAAGAATTCCGTTTTGAATCAATAGCCAAAGCAATCCTAATTTACGAATACCTTCGGCTAATAAGGTAAATTCTAATTCGCCTTGTTTGTTTTTTAGGAAAAATTCTTCATTTTTGCTGATAATCTTGCCATCCATAGATCGCTGTAAAATATCCAACAGTTTTTTACGTCTGCTATCAGTTGGACCGCGTAAAGACCCTAAAAATACCCTATCAATTATGTCAGCATAAACTTCTTCAAAGTGAATATTGCGGAGATTATAAAGGGATCTAAAGCCAGGAGCATTCGCCATCATATCTTTAACCGGAATATAAACTGATTCTAATGGATGTTGTAGCCATTGTTTATGGGTTCCTGATATAGTAGCTTTTTCTGGTTCTTTGGTGTGATTGGTTAAAGATAGTCGTATTGTAAGAGATTTATCTATATCCTCGACTCGGCGAGTTAGCTCAAAATATCCAGTTCTACTAGCTCTAGCTCTTTTTACTAAGCGACCAATTTGTTCACCAAACGGTAAGAAGACACGATTAGTCTTTTCCGCCAAAGATTTTTGACTTTTTGTTATATCGCATGTTGCATAAACCGCTTTGAGAATATGAGTTTTGCCGGTGCCATTTGCTCCAATAAAAATATTAATTCCGCTAGATAGCGGAATTTCTAAACTTTCAAAAGCTGTAAATTTCTCGAACTTTATTTTTTCTAGCATCCTGAAATTTTTGTGTAACTAAACCTTACTTTAGAGCCATTTTCATCTAATTTCATTAAAAAATATAAGGGCAACCATAAAGGATTGCCCCTACCAATTTTTCATAATGAACTATATTTACGTCGCAGACGATGACGAACAACTTCTGCTATTGTGTTAAAGAAAAAAGTAAAAACAAACAGAACTAAACCAGATAAAAATAATATTCTATAATGTGTACTAGCTACTTCAGCTTCTGGCATTTCTACAGCAATATTTGCTGATAAAGTACGTAAACCTTCAAAAATATTAAAATCCATAATAGGAGTATTACCAGTTGCCATTAATACAATCATAGTTTCACCGACAGCTCTTCCCATACCTATCATAATCGCGGAAAAAATACCCGGACTTGCTGTCAGTATAATTACTCGTATCATAGTTTGCCAAGGCGTAGCACCTAAAGCTAATGAACCAATCGTTAAATGTTTAGGCACACTAAATACCGCATCTTCTGCCATTGAAAAAATATTAGGAATTACCGCTAAACCCATTGCAATCCCAACAATTAGTGCATTACGTTGATCAAAATCAACACCAAGCGTATTGGTCAACCAATTTGGCATATTACCATCAAAAAGCCAAACTTCGACTGGATAACTTAAACTAAAAGCTGACCATATTACCAATAATATAATTGGAATCAATAAAGCTGATTGCCAACCTGTAGAAATTTTATGTTTAATTGATTTTGGCAAATGATGCATTATAAAAGCAAACACTAATACAATAATTGGTAATAACAATAATAACATAAAGAATCCCGGTAAATTCTTTTCCATTATTGGTGCTAACCATAAACCCGCAAGAAATCCAAGAATCACAGTAGGTAAAGCCGCCATAATTTCAATGCTAGGTTTTACTATGGAACGCATTTTAGGAGCCATAAAATAAGCTGTATAAATTGCACCAAATACCGCAATTGGTATTGCAATTAGCATCGCATAAAATGCCGCTTTTAAAGTACCAAAAGCCAAAGGTACTAAACTAAATTTAGGCTCAAAATCATTATTTGCAGAAGATGATTGCCACACATAATCAGGGGATTCATAACTCTCATACCATACTTTACCCCATAATGCTGACCATGAAATTTCAGGGTGTTTATTATCTAAATTCCAAACATGAAACTGATTATTATTGTCAGCTACTAACAATCTATTAGCGCGTGGAGATATAGAAATATTTTTAATACCAGCATCAGTAACTTTTTCCAACATTACTGTACGATGTGCAGTTGAATGATAGATACCAACTTGACCATTATTATCAGCGGCTACAAAACCTTTACGACGCTCTTCAGTAGCAATTGAAATTATAGGGGCAGACTGATCATTGAATTCACGAATTTTAGTCAGTATATGATTATTATTCTTATCACGCACTGGAAACCACTGAGTAATGTGCCCTTTAGAATCACCTACTAATAATGAAATATCTCCAGTCAGAAATTCCAATGCAGTAATTTTAGTATTTACATCTACTACACGCAGACGCTGTAAAATTTTAGGAGTCTTAGTACTAATATCAATATGAGTAATTTGACCATTTTGATCAGCTAGATAAATTATTTTTTGTTCTTTATCTAACAACAAATAACTTACATATATTGATGGTAAAGCTAATACACTATTATAAGTACGTTCAAAATCACCAGATTCACCTAAAAACGATTCTTTTTTAGTAAAAGTAGCTAATACCAAATTATTATCAGCAGTAATAGCCGCCAAAGTATTTTTTGCACCTTTTAACTGAATATCCAGATGAGTTAAAGCACGCTGCTTCTCATCAACTACAATTGCTTCCTTACCAAAAGGATACTTAATATGAGGAGTAATAACACGAACATCATTAGGATAAGTGATTTTATAATCATGCTTCACCACCACAGCTCGCCCATCATTTAAGCCAAAAGCCACAATATCAGTAGCAGGATCAGCCACAGCAAAACTAGTTATTGAAGTATCATCAGGTATGGCAATTTTATACTTAGAAATCACCTTACCATCCTTCAAACTAAAAAAAACCACATCAGCGTCATTGGTAAAACTAACACCAAGCTCATTTTTTTCTTCACTGGCAATATATATAGAAGAATCAGGGTTACTAAATTGTACAATATGATTCATACTTGCCGGCAAAAACAGCGGCAATACTACATACAATAAATAAAAGAAAATAAGAGTGATCGCAATAATAATGCTGATACCGCCCAAAGTCATACTATATTTAGCGATTTGATCTTTCAACATACGCCATTTACGACGGCGTTTAGCTTTTTGAGAATTAGTATTCATATCCTATAATATATACTCAATTATTATGACAACAATATTAAATGTAACTATAAATAAACAAACATCGTTACATATTTACAACAATACTAAACTAAAAAGCATCATATATCTCTAACATCTTGCTAAAAAAATCAAAAATGAAGTTGCTTTTTTCACTACTTGATTGTTACACTTTTTAATCTGAATTCAAAAGGTAGTCAATATGAAAACAAAGTTAATAGCAGCCGCATTAGGAACCATCTGTACAATACCTGCTCTAGCATTCGACGGAACAATTTATGGTAATTTCCGTGGCTCATTAAATATAGGTGATTTCGGTGCGGATGGCAGTAGTACTGAATTTGTAAACAATGCTTCACGTGTGGGTATCAAAGGCGCGACAGAACTTAAAGATGGATTACAAGGTATTTACCATTTACAAATGGGCGCGAATAATGATGCTGATGGTGAAGCATTATCTAGTCGTTTCTACTTTGCTGGTTTGAAAGGTAGTTTTGGTAAAGCAATATACGGTCGTTTATCTACACCATATAAAATGGCTGGTCTTAAACAAGATCCATTTTATGATACAAGTGCTGGACCATATAATGGTGGTTCTAACTACGGTTATTCTAGCTTAAACAACGGATTTACAAATAACTCTCTCGCCTATTATTCACCTAAATTTGCGGGTGGTTTAACATTTAATGCCACTGCCAGTATTGATGATACTGCTGAAGATGATCACGATTTTGGTATTGGCGCAGAATACACTACAAAAATGTTCAAAGTTGGTGCATCTCACTTACAACTTGATGATACTCGTGTTATTGCTGCTTCTGATGGTGCTGAAAACGCAACACGTATTTACGGTTCAGTATTTATTGATCAAATAACTATTAGTGCATCTTATGAATCAGTTGATTTTGCTGGTAATAGTGATAGTACATCATTTTACCATGTTAATGGATCATACCAATTAAACCCTCAAACCAAATTAGCAGCTTCTTATGGTAAAGTTTCAGAAGGTATATCAAGCAAAGCTTGGAACGCCACTGGTGATGGCTTTACTTTAGGTGGTTTCTATGATGTTTTACCACAAACAACTTTGACTTTAATATATACTGCTGTAGATTATGATGATGCAAGACTTCAAGATCGTGATGGTTTAGTATTGGGTGTTATACAAAAATTCTAAGACTAGGATGACAGGTTTTCAAAACCTGTCAGGTTTTTTTGATTTAACAGCATTTATTTATAAAGGCGCAACAACAGGATTACCTTCTTTAATCCATCCCATCATACCACTTTGGACATTATAAACATTTTTATAACCCAATTTGCTAATGAGCAATTCACTAGCAGCACGACTACGCCCACCACTACGACACATTAAAATTACATGATCATTTGTTTTAACAAGCTTTTGTAATTGAGGCACAAAATCTGGATTCATCCTATTGTTATTTAAAACTAAACTAATATTCTTACTGCCTGCAATAACACCAGTATGTTTCCATTCTGAAGCAGTGCGAACATCTATTAAGACAGCACCATTAGCCATCAATTTTTTTAAATCAGCATTAGAGACGTTAGTATAAGAAGAAGTCTCATTGTTACAAGCAGTTAATGCTAAAACTAATAGTGTAAATTTTAAGTATTGTAATATTTTCATAATTATATATTTAAGCACTTGTTAATAAGTGATCCAAAAAAGCATATATCTCATCCAGATGTTTCTTTCTGTGAAAATTTAATAAATTTAATTCATCTGCATCAGTGCCTACAAATACCAAAAAAGTATATTCATGGTATTGAGGTAAATGAGTAATATGAACGACTCCACCAGAAAACAATAATTGTGCAGAATTAAATTGTTGTAACTCTTGATTAACCTATAACTTCAAGTTCCCAATCCCATAGATACTGTATGGAACTTTATCTTATGACTAGGAAATTATAACTTATATAGTATAATAACTATGTTTAATTCTTTTAAAAGGAAAATCTAATGAAACTAAAACCAGCCTTTATGGCAACAATAACACTGTTAGTATTAGTTAGTTGTGCTACATCCCCTTTAGGGCGTAGACAAATGATGATGCTACCAGATAATCAATTAAGTGCAGCGGGCGCACAAAGTTTTGCAACTTATAAGAAAAAATTACCAATAGAAAAAGACTCTACCATTAATCGTTATGTTCGTTGTATTGCGGATGCAATTTTAACTGCCGCTAATTTACCAGCTGATCAATGGGAAGTAGTAGTATTTAAAGATGATTCAGCAAATGCTTTTGCTGTGCCGGGTAATAAAATCGGTGTACATACTGGTTTAATAGATATTTCTGAAAATCAAAACCAATTAGCCGCTGTAATAGGGCATGAAGTTTCTCATGTGCTTGCTAAACATAGTAATGAACGCGCTTCTCAAAGTTTTGCTTTAAAACAAGGGTTAGGTATAGCTCAACAAGTATTATTAGGAGGTGGTAATGCTAATTCTGGTAAAAACCAAATGATAATGAGCGCATTAGGTTTAGGTGCCCAATTTGGAGTAATGTTACCTTTTAGTCGTGCTCATGAAAGTGAAGCTGATGAACATGGATTATACTTAATGTCAGCGGCAGGTTTTGACCCTAAAGAAAGTGTAAGATTATGGCAGAATATGAGTAAAGGCGGTGCTAAGCCTCCAGAATTTTTATCAACCCATCCATCTGGGCAAACTCGTATTAGCCGCTTAAATCAGGCAATGCCTAAAGCTATGAGAAATTATAATCAAGCTCAAGCTACTGGAAGAAAACCGCGCTGCGGATAATAGGCAAAAAAAAAGCCTTTCACGAAAGTGAAAGGCAAAACCACACAAAAAGGAGAAGTCAATAATAAAATATATTCAAAATATATTCCACTTTTTTATGTTAGCAAAAAAAAACCGTTCAATCTATGAGAGAACGGCTAAATTACATAAAGGAGGAATGCAGTCATTAAAATATACAATATTCATTCCAATAATTATCACCTAAACACAAATAATAGACAATAAAAAACCCCTTAACTAGAATAATTAAGGGGCTAAGTGAGTACATAAAGGAGAAATGTACATGTTAAATATATGCAATATTATTACCATAATTTATAAAATAAAAAAAAAACCTTTCGGCTAAGAAAGGTTAAAACATAAAGGAGGAATGCACACAATATTAAGCATATAATATACCATGAACTTACAAATAGAAAAAAATGGTGAAGTTTCAGCGCAATCCTTATTTAAACTTCACCATCATGTAATGCTTAATTTTAAGCTGGAGTCAATAATTCACCAAAATCATCTAATACATCAAATCGTGATTTTTCAGTTGGTGTCTTTTGTATCTTTGCATGAGTTTGAGCTTGCATTTGAAAAATGCTTAAAATATGTTGATTTAACCAATGAGTAATAAAATTGATTATTTCTTCAGCAGCAAACATTTCAGCTTTAGCTATATTTTTTTGTGTTTCTAATAACTTAGTTGACAAAATATCATATTCATTTTCATGGTAATCAAGATTGCGATAATTACGCTCCTTGAAAATTCTTTCTTCAGTTTGAAAATGATAATTCATAAACATAGTAAATTCATTAAAATACCATCTGAATAAACTATGATCTACCAGCTTAATTTGCCAAGCTTTATAAGCATCTTCAAGATTATTAATTAAATTAATTAGTTCTTGATGCTCTTCATCAATCTCATTAATATTTACGCAATACTCATTAGACCATGTTATCAAAGCCATTTTACTTCTCCTTTTTTGCACTTTATAAATACTAACTTTATTCTGAAATTAGTACTTATTTTTAGTATGGGGGTTAATAGATATCCTTGACTTAATTAAAATGGTCACTTTTAAGAAAGCCTATATAAAATTCCTACCCAACTAGTACAATATACTATTATAACAATATCCATGATTGTTATCCAGCTTTTTACATCATATATATGGCAAAGTTCGTGAATACTATTCATTATAATTTTTTTACTACTTATTGAGAGTCAACTTTGAAACAATATATAAGCAATCTTTTTACTCAAGCATTAACTGAATTAAAAAATCAAGACATAATCCCTGAAACCATTAGTGTTTCTATAGAAAGAACCCGTGATAAAAGTCATGGAGATTTTGCTTGTAATGCCGCTTTAATTTTAGCGAAAACTGCTGCTATGCCTCCACGTAAGTTGGCGGAAAAAATTATCCAATACTTAGATCATAATGATCCAGCTATAAAAAAATTTGAAATAGCTGGTCCGGGGTTTATCAATGTATTTTTAACGCCACAAGCTTATTCTAATATAATAAAAAATATACTCGAAAACAAAGATAAATATGGACAAAGTAATATTGGTGCTGGGCAATCAGTAATGATTGAATTTGTTTCTGCCAATCCTACTGGACCATTACATGTTGGACATGGACGTGGTGCCGCTTATGGAGCCGCATTAGCCAATTTATTAACTGCCGTTTCCTATAAAGTGCATAAGGAATATTATATTAATGACGCTGGCAGACAAATGGATATTTTGGCAACCAGCGTCTGGTTACGTTATTTAGAATTGGCTGGAGAAAGTTTAAACTTTCCTGCTAATGCCTATCAAGGAGATTATATTTGGGATATAGCGGCTAGTCTTCATCGTGAACAAGGCGATATATGGCGACATAACACCAATGTAGTATTTGATAATCTTCCAGATGTTGCTGATAAAGAATTACATATTGATGGTTTAATTCAACGTTGTCAACAATTGCTAGGTGACAGTGCATATAAAATAATTTTTCAACGCGCTTTAGATGTAATTACAGAAAATATTCGCCTTGATTTAGAGCAATTTGGTGTTGTTTATGATCAATGGTTTTCTGAATCAACTTTAACTAATTGTATTGATCGTTTAGCAGAACACACCTATAAAAAAGATGGTGCTTTATGGTTTAAATCCACTAGTTTCGGTGATGAAAAAGATCGAGTGCTGGTTCGTGATAATGGACAATTCACCTATTTTGCTTCAGATATTGCCTATCATTTAAATAAATTTGAACGTAATTTTGATAAAATAATTAATATTTGGGGTGCAGATCATCATGGTTATGTGGCAAGAGTCAAAGCGGCAATGACTGCGCTTGGCATGGATGCAGAACGTTTAAAAGTATTATTAGTACAATTTGCAACCCTATATCGTGGAACAGAACGTTTACAAATGTCCACTCGTAGTGGGGAATTTGTAACTTTACGTGAATTACGTCAAGAAGTTGGAACTGATGCTGCTCGCTTTTTTTATATACAACGTAAATCTGAACAGCATTTAAACTTCGATTTAGAATTAGCTAAATCTCAATCGAATGAAAATCCAATTTATTATATACAATATGCACACGCACGAATATCAAGTGTATTTCGTAAACTAGATAATATAAACCATGAAAAGGCAAATTTAGAACTGCTAAAAAACAAACATGAACAAGCTTTATTTGTGACATTATCACGTTATCCAGAAATCATAGAAAACGCAGCAGCCGCCTATGAACCACACCAACTAGCTTATTATTTACGTGATCTAGCACAAGATTTCCATACATTTTATGATGCACATAAAATTTTAATAGATGATCAAGACTTATGTAATGCTCGTTTAAGTTTAATTGCCGCGATACAACAAGTATTACGTAATGGTTTAACCATCATAGGTGTAACAGCACCAGAGGTAATGTAACTATGGCAACTAGAAATCGACGTACACAACAAAATTCTCCACCGGGTTGGACTTGGTTATTAGTTGGGCTTTTAATAGGGGTATTTGTATCATTTTTATATTTTTTACCAAAAATAGCTCCTGAAAAAGCCGCTGATAAAACACAAATATCATCATCAGCGCCTGAACAACCATTGCCATATAGTAGTGGAAGATTTGAGTTTTATTATCCTTCAGTAATAAAAACTGAAGCCAGAAAAACACAATCTACTAATAAATTAGCACCGTCATTAGTAACAAATCCCGGTAGATATTTATTACAAGTTGGCTCTTATAGAGAAGAACAACTTGCCGAAGGTTTAAAAAGACATATAGAATCATTTGGTATAGAAGTTAAAATTGCAAAAACTAATTTGACTGACAAAGGGCGTTGGTATCGAGTACAAATTGGACCATTTACAGATTTAAATAACTTAAATCAAACCAGCGCGAAATTAAAAACCAACGGTATTAATGCGATTGTTAGAAAATATTAAATAATTAACAAATCCTCTACTTCAAGCATACGAACCAGACGAATTAAAGGTAAACCTATTATTGATGTGGGATCACTACCAATCATTCTATCTAATAAGGCTATACCTAAACCTTCTGATTTAAAACTACCGGCACAATTATAAGGCTTATCTACTTTTAGATAATTTTCTATTTGTGTGCTTGTCAGTGGACGAAATTTCACACTAAAATGTACCATATCCGTTTGAATTTTATCAGTTTCAGTATTAATTACTGATAATCCTGTTAAAAAATCTACTTGTTTACCAGAAGCCTGATTCAATTGTTTAACCGCTTGTTCATGATTACCCGGTTTACCTAAAATGGTATTATCTATAACTGCCACTTGATCAGATCCTATAATTAAAGCTTGTGGATATTCTGATTGCGCAGATTTGGCTTTTAATATAGATAAACGAGTTACTAATTGAGTTGGAGATTCATTTTCAAGCGGCGTTTCATCAACCAATGGTGCAAAAGTTTCAAAAGGGATATGAAGGCGACTCAGAATTTCTTTTCTAAATGGAGATGTTGAAGCAAGTACTAAAGTTTTTGACATATTTTTTTATTTATTATATAATACATACATTAAATGTTAGAGAAATTACCCAACTTTATTGATACAAAGCGTTTTACTTTACAAAATTGTCATTTAAAAGGAAATGTTGATCTAGCAGAAATGTCAAGATTACATGATAGTCTATATAATCAAGACGGAACAGTCGAAATTGATTGGCATTTCACAATTAATGAACAACATCGTCCAATTATTACAGGCAATATCCAAACAACCTTAAATGTGTTATGTCAACGTTGTTTGCAAGTAATGTCATTACCAATTGAGACTAAAGTTGCATTAATCATATTAAATAATGAAGATCAAGAAGTACCTGATAATTATGAGGCTTTAATACTTACAAATCCTGAAACTTCATTATATAATATGATTGAAGATGAACTATTGTTAGCATTACCTATTGTAAGTTATCATACAGATTGTTCTTCAAATCAATATAAAACTTTAAAAGCAGATCCAGAAGATCTTAAACCAAACCCATTTAAAATTTTAGAAAATTTAAAAAATTAAATCCCCCCTAACCCCCCTTTTTCAAAGGGGGGGATTTTTTATAAAATAAATTTATAACAGGAATATATATATAATATGGCAGTCCAACAAAATCGTAAAACCCGTTCTAAACGCGGTATGCGCCGTTCTCATGATAGTTTAAAGGGACCAACTTTATCCATTGAACCCACATTAGGAGAAGAACATCTCCGTCATCATATTAGTCCATCTGGCTATTATAAAGGACGTAAAATCATTACAACTAAGGATGATAATAGTTGACACTCCGTATTGCATTAGATGCGATGAGTGGTGATCATGGACCATCTATTGTTATTCCAGCCGCTGCACAAATATTAGCAGAATTTGATAATGTAGAATTAATTCTTGTTGGTGATGAAAAGGTGATAACACCTTTACTAAGCCAACAAGCTACTAAAATACAACAACGCTTATCTGTTTGCCATGCTACACAACTAGTAGAAATGGATGAACTTCCTTCGCGTGCCTTACGTTATAAGAAAGATTCATCTATGCGCGTTGCTATTAATTTAGTTAAGCAAGGTGAAGCAGATGCTTGTGTTAGTGCTGGTAATACTGGTGCATTAATGGCAACTGCTCGTTATGTACTAAAAACTCTACCCGGTATTGATCGCCCTGCAATTATTAGTGCAATACCTAATATGGAAGAAAAAACTACTCATGTACTTGATTTAGGTGCTAATATTGACACCAGTGCCGAACAATTATTTCAATTCGCAATCATGGGTTCAGTATTAGCTGAAGCCGTGGATAATTTAGCTAATCCACGTATTGGATTATTAAATATTGGCGAAGAAGAAATAAAAGGCAATGAACAAATTAAAGCAGCAGCAAAACGCTTAAATGCTATTCCAAGTATTAATTATATTGGTTTTGTTGAAGGTGATGATATTAACAAAGGCACTGTTGATGTAGTAGTATGTGATGGTTTTGTTGGTAATGTCTCTTTAAAAACCACTGAAGGTGTGGCTAAAATGATCAGTCATTATGTTAAACAAAGTTTTAATAAAAATTGGCTGACACGCTTGGCAGCATTAATTTGTTTGCCTATATTAAAAAATATACGTAATAAAATTGATCCGCGTCGTTATAATGGGGCAAGTTTATTAGGTTTACGTGGTATTGTTATCAAAAGTCATGGTAGTGCTGATGTATTATCATTTAGTTATGCCATTAGAGAAGCAATAATTGAAGTAGAAAAAAACGTTCCATCAAAAATTAGCCAACAATTAGAAACCTTGTTAAACGAAAAAAGGCAAACTGAGTGAGTTATTCTCGTATTATTGGAACCGGTGGTTATTTACCAGATAGAATCTTAACTAATGCTGAATTAGAATCTATGGTAGAAACCAGCGATCAATGGATCGTAGAACGCACAGGCATACGTAATCGTCATTTAGCTGCTGCTGATCAAGGAACCACTGATTTAGCAGAACAAGCCGCTCGTCGCGCATTAGAAGCAGCTAATCTTGATGCTTCTGAATTAGATTTAATCATTGTAGCTACTACTACGCCGGATCGAATTTTTCCTAGTACCGCCTGCCTTCTACAAGAACGATTAGGGAATAATCATGCGGCTGCATTTGATGTACAAGCTGTTTGTAGTGGTTTTATTTATGGATTAAGCATTGCTGATAAATTTATCAAAACAGGCAGTGTCAAACGGGCTTTAGTTATAGGTGCTGAAGTTTTTTCGCGCTTAGTAGATTGGACAGATCGTAATACCTGTGTATTATTTGGTGATGGTGCTGGTGCAGTGATATTAGAAGCTAGTTCAGAACCCGGTATATTATCTACTAGTTTACATGCTGATGGTTCCCATAAAGATAAATTAACTGTTCCGGCTACAGTTACACAAGGCAAACTTGAAGGTAATCCTTTTACTGAAATGAAAGGTAATGAAGTTTTCAAATTTGCAGTTAAAATATTAGGAAAACTTGTTGACGAAGTCTTAAGTAAAAATCAATTAAATACTAGTGATATTGACTGGTTAATTCCTCATCAAGCAAATATTCGTATTATATCCGCTACCGCCAAAAAATTAAATCTACCTATAGAAAAAGTAATATTAACAGTATCAGAACATGGTAATACATCCGCAGCATCAGTGCCATTAGCATTAGATGTAGGAGTACGTGATGGACGTATTAAACGTGGGGATACAATGTTATTAGAAGCAATAGGTGGAGGATTTACTTGGGGAGCAGCTTTAATTAAATTATGACACACGCATTTATTTTTCCCGGGCAAGGTTCTCAATCAGTCGGAATGTTAGCTGATTTAAACGCAACTTACCCAATAGTGCAACAAACCTTTGAACAAGCAAGTGATATTTTACATTATGACTTATGGAAACTAAGTCAAAATGGTCCAAAAGAAGCTTTAAATCAAACCGAAAAAACTCAACCAGCTTTATTAGCTGCCAGTGTGGCTTTATGGCGTATTTGGCAAAATCAAGGTGGTACTGAACCTAGCTTTATGGCAGGGCATAGCTTTGGTGAATATAGTGCCTTAGTTTGTGCAGGCGCATTAGCATATGAAGATGCAGTTAGTTTAGCCCAAGATCGTGGGCGTTTTATGCAAGCGGCTGTGCCAGAAGGTGAAGGTGCAATGGCAGCTATCTTAGGTTTAAAAGATGAACAAGTCATTGCAGTTTGTAAAGCTCAAAAACAAGTTGTTTCAGCAGTGAATTTTAACGCACCCGGGCAAGTTGTTATTGCTGGGAATACTGCCGCAGTTGAAGCCGCAGTTGCAGAAGCCAAAAAGATTGGTGCAAAAAAGGCAATTAAATTACCTGTAAGTGTTCCATCTCATAGTAGCTTAATGAAACCCGCAGCTGAAAAAATGGCAGAACGATTAAAAGATGTTACTATAACAGTGCCAAAAATTGCCGTAATTCACAATGTAGATACTTCCATAAAAACCCAAGCATCTGATATTGCTACAGCTTTAGTAGAGCAATTATATAATCCAGTGCTATGGGTTGCAACAATTGAAAAGATGATTGCAGAAGGAGTTACCACATTAATTGAATGCGGAGCTGGCAAAGTATTAACAGGCTTAAATAAACGCATTTCGCGTCAAACAACTGCAAAAACACTAGAACAAGCTTTAGAGACAGCAGCATGAATTTAGATTTAAATGGAGAAATAGCCTTAGTAACAGGAGCTAGTCGTGGAATAGGTAAAGGAATTGCCTTAGCTTTAGCCCAAGCGGGTGCCTTTGTGATTGGAACCGCAACTAGCTCTGCCGGCGCAGATAGCATCACTGAATATTTAAGTGATTATCAAGGTGAAGGCAAAGTACTAGATATTACAAACACTGATAGCATCAAAAAATTATTTGATGAAATACAAAGTCCGAGCATTCTAGTCAACAATGCCGGAATTACTCGTGACGCATTATTTGTACGCATGAAAGACGATGACTGGAATGCAGTAATTGATGCAAATTTAAGTTCAGTATATCGCCTATCCAAAGCCGTATTGCGCCCAATGACAAAAGCGCGACATGGACGTATAATTACAATTACCAGTATAATCGGTTTAACTGGAAATGCAGGGCAAACAAATTATGCAGCGGCAAAAGCCGGTACAATAGCATTTAGTAAATCACTTGCAAAAGAAGTTGGTAGTCGTAATATTACAGTCAACACAGTTGCACCGGGTTTTATTGAAACCGATATGACACGTGAATTGATAGAAAAACAAGAAGAAGCAATGTTAAAAAATATTCCACTTAACCGTGTTGGAAGTGTGAATGATATTGCAAGTGCAGTAGTATTTTTAGCCTCAAAAGCATCTGGCTATATTACAGGTGAAACCATACATGTCAATGGTGGCATGTATATGTCATAACACATAAAGGAGAAATATAAAATGAGTAGTATTGAAGAAAAAGTAAAAGGCATAGTTGTAGAACAATTAGGTGTTCAAGAAGATCAAGTTAAAACTGATTCCTCTTTTGTTGATGATTTAGGTGCAGATTCTCTTGATACAGTTGAATTAGTAATGGCACTAGAAGAAGAATTTGGATGTGAAATTCCAGATGAAGACGCAGAAAAAATTACCACTGTAAAAGAAGCAGTTGAGTACATACAAGCACATCAAAAATAATCATATAAAATATGTAGGGGATTAAGCCCCTACAACATAAATATCGTGACTAAAAGACGTGTAGTAATTACTGGTTTAGGCGCAGTTTCCCCTGTAGGCTTAAGCGTAAAAGAAAGTTGGGAAGCTATATTAGCAGGAAAAAGTGGTATTGCAAAAATCACCAATTTTGATATTTCTAGTTTTCCTAGTCAAATAGCAGGGCAAATCAAAGGTTTTGATGTCAAACAATATTTGTCAGCTAAAGATGCAAAAAAAATGGATCCATTTATCCATTATGGAATTGCTGCTGCGACTCAAGCTATTGAAGATGCAGGATTAGAAATAACAGAAACTAATGCTGAACGAATTGGTGTAGCAATTGGTGCAGGAATAGGCGGATTACCCGGAATTGAAAAAGGTCATAATGCCTATTTAAAAGCTGGAATACGTAAAATATCCCCATTTTTTGTACCTGCTAATATTATAAATATGATTTCTGGTAATTTATCAGTGAAATATGGCTTAAAAGGTCCAAATTATGCCATTGTGACAGCTTGTTCCACAGGAACTCATAATATTGGAAATGCTGCTCGCTTAATTAAATATGGTGATGCAGACGTTATGATTGCTGGTGGTGCCGAAATGGCAAGTTCAGAAATGGGAATGGGTGGCTTTGGAGCAGCTCGTGCATTATCTACCCGTAATGACGATCCAGAAACAGCTAGCCGCCCTTGGGATATTGATCGTGATGGCTTTGTATTAGGTGATGGTGCTGGCGTTTTAGTATTAGAAGAATACGAAACTGCAAAACAGCGCGGTGCTAAAATATATGCAGAATTAATAGGTTCAGGTATGAGTGGTGACGCATATCACATGACATTACCGCCTAAAGATGGCGATGGCGCACGACGCTGCATGTTAAATGCCTTAAAAGATGCACAAATAAATCCAGAACAAGTAAACTATATAAATGCACATGGCACCTCAACTCCAGCAGGTGATAAAGTAGAAACATTAGCAATAAAAAAAGCCTTTGGCGATCATGCTAAAAATTTAGCAGTAAGCTCTACCAAATCCATGACAGGACATTTATTAGGAGCAGCAGGAGGCTTAGAAGCCATATTCAGTATTTTAAGTATTCGCGATCAAGTTGCACCACCGACAATTAATCTACAGAATATTGATCCAGAATGTGAAGGCTTAGATTATGTAGCAAACCAAGCGAAAGAAATGACAATTGAAATAGCAGTGTCAAATTCCTTTGGATTTGGCGGAACTAATGGTAGTTTAGTGTTTAAGAAATGTTAAAATTTCTACTCTTTATCTTCTTATTCATAATTCTAATATTTAGCGCGATAGCAGGAGGTGGTTATTGGGTTTATAAAAATAAACTTCATATGTCGATTGCATTATCTGAAGATGTACATCATATGGTTGAACCTAATACCACCTTGCGCACCGTTGCCATGAACTTAATGGATAAAAAAATAATAAATTATCCAACTGCATTATTATGGGTAAATTTAGCGCGTTGGGAAAAAAAGGCTAATAAAATTAAAGCCGGAGAGTATCTGATAAATGTTGGTATTAGCCCCCAGCAACTATTAGATAAAATGATTGCTGGTAAGACAGTTAAATATAAATTAACCATACCTGAAGGTTGGAATTTCAAACAAGTTTTAGCCGCAATACGTAAACATCCGAAACTAATTCAAACCTTGGATGATAATGATACAATCATGGCAAAACTTGGATTTGCAAATCAGCATCCAGAAGGGCGTTTTTATCCAGATACTTATATTTTTACCAGCAATACTACCGATGTTACGCTTTTAAAGCGAGCTTATAAAGTGATGCAAACAAAATTAGAAGCCGCTTGGAAAAAACGAGATGATAATCTACCATTAAAAACTCCATATGAAGCACTAATATTAGCATCCCTAATAGAAAAAGAAACCGCTGCTGCTGAAGAACGCCCATTAATTGGAGGCGTATTTATACGACGCTTAAAAAAACGGATGTTACTACAAACTGATCCAACGGTTATTTATGCACTCTCTGAAGCTTATGATGGCAAAATTTACAAACGAGATTTAAAAGTTGATAGCCCTTATAATACATATAAATACAAAGGATTACCTCCAACTCCTATCGCAATGCCCGGAATTGCAGCCATAGAAGCCGCTCTACATCCTAGCGAAGGAAATACCCTATATTTTGTTGCAAAAGGCAATAAAGGCTACCATCATTTTTCTTCAAACTTAAAAGAACATGATTGTGCTGTGATAAAATATCTACTAACAAAACAATCACCAAGTCATAAACGCTGGTGTAGAAAACGTCCAAGTTGTGAAGCTTGCCGCCGCTAATGAATATAGGAATTTGTGGAAGTCATCGAACTGGCAAAACAACATTAGCAGCAGCAATTGCCAAACAAAATCAAATCAAATTTGTTAAAACTAGCACTAGTGCAGTATTTGCACAACACGGCTTAGATCCATCTGAGCCGCTAGATTTTAAAACCCGCCTATGGATTCAACACCATGTAATAGAAGCCGCTATTACAATTTGGCAAACAGAAACCAAACCCTTCATCACAGATCGAACTCCCATAGATTTCATGGCTTACACACTAGCAGAAATTCAAGGCGATACTGAAGTCGATTACCCCCAATTAGAAACCTACATCAACAAATGCTTTAAAGTATGCAATCAATACTTTAACAAACTAATAATAGTACAACCAGCAATACCATTAGTATATGAAACAGGCAAAGCAGCCCTAAATCGCGCCTATATGGAACACCTAAATAGCTTAATTCAAGGATTATGTGCAGATGAACGGCAAGATTGCACTACGATTTTAATTCCACGCAAGACATTAAATATTGAAGAACGAATTGATTTAGTTGGATAAAAGCATTATATTTCATATACTATCTGTTACCTGTTGGATGGATTCCAAAATAACCTGCAACATAAACTCTATAAAAATAGTACTTTCTCCATCATTGCCTGATTGTTGTAGTGCATGATAATAATCCTGTTGATAATCCCTGATCACACTTTCCACAGGTATAGTTTGAAACAGAGGTTTCCAATTATTAAAGGATGTTCTGCTGACTGTTGCAACCAGTCAAACAGTTCAGCCATTAAGCCTGATACCATATTTGCTGGTGGTGCAATATGAGTCACACCTTCTTTTCCATACACACCAACAGGTTGTGTGCGAAAGTGTCCAGCATGGGTTAATATTTGCCCCATCATCAATTGATGTGCCTTGAGCAAATGATCTATATTATAACAATCGTAGTACGGAAACTGCTCATAAACAGCAATTGCCCCTTGCACTTAGGCTAGTTCTTTGGGTGTACTTAATACTCTTTTCCCTTCCAATACAGCAGATACTTTTTCTTCTGAAAAACTATTACCCTCTATTTGCAGTGTGCCAGCAATGGTTTTGATCTGGTTTATTTTGAGTAGTTTGGGTGTATTCAGTTTTGAATCTATGTATTTTATCTCACTAATATTTCAGCAATATTAGTGAGAAGATGGGTTATTTTTGTAGTGATACGGTAGGATGGTTGATAGCTCATCATTTTATCCTTTATTTTTAAAACTTTTTCTGAAAAAGGTTAGTTAGCACCTTGGGACTGATACCTTTTAAAGCCCTTTGAATTTCCGAATATAACCAGTGTTGTCCACTTTCCCTCGATAATCTCAGCCGTTTTTTTTACAGGACATTCTTCATTGCAAGCTTTATTTTTAGCTAAACTATCCATAATATTCCTTACTATACTTTTGGTAATTACTTGCAAAAGTATACCTTAATTCTTATAATTTAACTTTATTTTAAAATAAAAAGTTAAAAGCATGATTTTCTGGCTGCAAAAATATTATTTTCAGATACAAATTAAGATGTTGATTATCTTTAAACCCGCTGTACTTTTTGACAAAATTAATGAGTTAAACTGGTATAAGAATACGCTACATCAGTGGATTGATGATCATAATTTTCCCATTAAAAGTAAAGTATTAGAGGTAGGATGTGCAACGGGTGCTTTAACTTCATATATTGCGAAATTGGGCTATATTCCTAAAGGGGTTGATTCTTCTAATAAGATGATTGAGCTTGCTAAAACCAACAACAGCAACATTGATTTTTCAATTGCAAATGTGCTTGATTTACCCTTTGAAAATAATTGTTTTGATGTAGTTATTGCTGCTTCACTTATTAATATTGTACCCGAGAAGAGCAAAGCAATTTACGAACTAACTCGTACTTGTAAAAAAGGAGGTATGATTACTATCCTTGTACCTTCAGCTAAATTTAATGATGAAAATTTACGTTCATTACAAGCATCAGTTGGCGATTCAGGATTTTCTGTTGCTGCAATGAGAGCTTGGCACAAGCTAGCTCCAAAAATTAAAATGAGTGATATTTCAGATTTATTCAAAGAAGCAGGAATGATAAAAATCACAACAAAAAATTATTTGCAAGGCATGGTTATTTCGGTCTCTGCAATAAAACCTTTTTAAAACCAAACCTAGCATCGATTTCATCCAGTATTTCCAAAAGGATCATCAGATAATAAAATATTTATATAGGGTGCATAGGTTAAAACCTACTTGTAAAGTAGGTACCTTTCAAAAATATGATAATGAACAAACATTTTATAGATTTTTTTTAATTATATTAACACTTGCATCTTTTAAAATTTTGGCTCAAAACAATGATAAAATATTAATAGAAATATCAGCTCAAACTAAAAATACATCATCAATGCCATTTCATACCCACACTGGAGATGAAGATTCATTTAAAAATGTATTAGCACTTAATGTTGAATATTCTCAAATTAAAAAAATACGTAAAATTATTGAAGATAAAATTGGAAAACGTTTAAAGTTTTTGACATCTTGGAATATCAATGGAGAAGCTCACGTAACAACGATAACTCCTCCTGAATATAAAAATAATTTAAGATTTAATATATCTATGAAGCGGATTAATCAAATCGCAATAGAGATGGAAATTCAAAATACTGAATTAGAAATCTTAGGCATAGGATCAGGAAATCAGTTAATTGATGGAAAAGTTGAATCCACATATTTTCTTATTGTTGACTCTACTAAACTTAGAAAGATAAGACATACAATATTTAGAGAATTTGTGGATAATGGTGGAAATCCAAAAGCATTTGATCCAACATGGTTTTTTCCACATATCACAATTGGTTATACAAAATCAGATATTCATGAAAATAGTGGTTTAATTAAAAATGTTAAACATAGCTTTGATAATAGGTTTAAAATTATTAAGCGGCTTACCAAATTTCTTTAACTTTTTTAGCTTCAAATTTAGATTCATATGAATCTTCTAAGTCTGAAAAAAAGTCTAAGCCAGTTTGTTTTTCGATTTCGTCGATGCTAGTTAAGAATTTTTCTGGTTCATCTTTGCGATTGACATTTTGTGGCATTATAAACGCAAGTGCGCGAGGAATATTGTTTTCTAAATCTACTATAATTTTATAGAAGCCATCTGGAATTTCAATTTCAATCTGGTTTTTACTAATTTTTTCAATCTTATCGTCATAGATTGGACCAGTTATTACATATACGCCATCGAAACGATTTGCTAAGCCGTCTTTTGTATCTGCTACTTTCATTTCTAATTCTCGCCAAACGCCTCGATTTAAATTAGGCTTTTGGGGAACAATGTTTGACATTAGGAAGGTTTCTAGTTGTGCTTCTCTTCCATAACGGGTGGAAATGCCATAGTTTGGTGCCATATGCCCTCGATCATAGCCGCTTTTGGTGTAATCTTTATGTGATACTTTTGCTTCTGTATCTTTGTCAGTCTTAAATTTACTTGGTCTCTTTGATGTTGGTTTTTGTTCTATTGCTGTTAAATGGTAGGCTACCCATGCTGGATTTTTGCGCTGTTCATCATAACCAACTACGTAACCAGTACGATCAAGGCGTTTAATTGAATCTGGATCATTAGTTGCTATTGGCTGCCCTGCGTATATATGTTGTTCTTTGGATTGTGGAAGATTAGGTTGAACAGTAGTGTCAGTACATTGGTATAGAATAAATCCTATTAGGATTGTTAGTGATATCCAAATTGGATGGTTTTTGTATTTCTTTGGTAAGAATTTTTCGATTAATTTAATTTTGTTTGTCATGTTTAATATATGGATTTAAAGAAATTATCTAATTTACAACAGCAATTAGCAAAGCAGGTTATTATTCCTAATGAAGATCATAGATTCAAATCAAATGATCTGATTTTTAGTTTAGATATTCAATATAAGAATAATATCGCTTTTGTTGGTTTGGATATTCAAACTTATGCTGGTGAAATAATTGGTACTTATGTAGAAAAAACCAGCGTCGATATGGAATATATTCCACAATTTTTCTGCTTTAGAGAGGGTCCACCTCTGTTAGAAATCATACAGTTAGTACAAAAAAAGTTAAATTTAAATCCAGATTTATTAATCGTAGATGGGCATGGTATTGCTCATCCGCGTCGTTTTGGAGTTGCTTGTTGGTTGGGTGTTCATACTAATTTGCCTGTTATTGGTTGTGCTAAACGTAGTTTATTGCCATATCAGGGAAATTTGGCTGAGAAACGTAGTAGTTCTTTGCCAGTTTTTTTAAAACAAGAAATAGTTGGTAAAGTTTTACGTACTCAAGATAATGTAAAGCCAGTTTTTGTGAGTGTTGGTAACAAAATAAATCTGAATACTGCTATAAATATTATTTTGCAATTAAGTCCAAAATATAGAATTTGTGAACCATTACGCCGGGCTGATCACATGGCTAGGGTTTATGCTAAAAACTAAAATGGAACTAAAACAGCTTTTTATATCGTAAATGGCTTTTGATGAAATTTCTTTTGGTGGTTTTTCTTCTTCCTTATATGCTAAAAACACTTTTTGCCTGTATTTGATTATAAATCGGTGTTAGTAGAATTATGGATTTAAAGCTATGATAAAGTAGAACAATAGACTTCGTATCAGACCTGACATCCTACTTACTTCGCGCTGATCACATGGCTAGGGTTTATGCGAAAAAAGATAAACCAGAAGAATTAGTGGCATTGTTGGGCTTTCTTTCGTCAGCCCAAGCTACAAAAATATAGCAGTTTCGATATTTTTTACCGATATTATTAAACCTTCTTGTTGCAAAGCCGCTTGAGTTTTAGCAACGCGATCATCTTTACGAATAATATCATGGAAAAAATACAAAATAGCTTTACCCAACAAATCCTTTTGACAAAAAAAAGCCGCTAAACTCTCATCCACAGTTGCGAACTGCTGCATTTCTTCTAACAGCAAATCAGTGATAGCGACAGAACCATGATAATTAATAAGAGCGGCTAAATCTTGCTCTTCAAACTCATTTAATTGAAAAAGCTGATCCTTATATTTAATAAATTTATTTAATTCCTTTATAAATTGTTGGCGTAAATCTTCGCCTTTCTGAGTTTGTTGTTGTATAAAAGGCTGAAAATAATTATCCTCAATAGGATCAGCAAAATCGCGAGTGACTTTAGAATGAAGAAATTTTTGTACAAAAAGTAATTTCTGCTCAGGAGCAGCCAAACCTACGGTGATGGCAGTAATGGAATAACCATAACTATCTTGATAAGCTTTAGAGATTTCATCAGCTCTAAAGGTAAAGTGTTCTTCAAGGATTGATAAGGCTTTATCAGTGTTATCAGTTAGAATATCGCCTAATATTAAAATTTATCCACCTATTATTTTATTGATAACTTTAAAAATACGATCACAATGTGGTGCTGCTGCTCGTACTTTATCTACATTTAATAATGCTAATAGTTTGGAAGCATGTTGTATTTTATGATATTCTCCTTTGCTGGTTTTACGAGTAGCTGCTTTTAAACTCGGTTCTAGTTGCTGTTTATCAATTTGTTCTACATTTGGATTTTTAGGTATTGATTTCTCTTTAAATCCTTGTCCATAAAATTTTTTAAGAGCATTTATATCAGCAATTAACCAAGCTTCCATAGTTTGTACCATTAACTGGCATTGATCATCATCAAGATTGGCTAAATTCCATTTCTCAAGATTCTGAAGATGTTGACAAGCCTTCTTATTGATAACAGATGCTTCAGCATCAACTAGTAATATATTAAATGCCTTTCGATGTGTTTTTAAAGCTAGTTTGAAGTCTCTAAAAGCATTGTTACGAGGTCCACATAAAATAATTTTCCAGCTTATTTTTTTGCTGCTTGCTTTTTGAGCTAATTCGCGAAAAAATTTACTAAATCCTTGATGTATCAATAATTTGGTATTTTTAGTACTTCCACCTCCCTCAATATAAATACGAATTTCTTTTACCATTGTCTTCCCCCGATTTCACCCATTAACCAAAGATCGCCAATAGTATAATTGGATAGCCATTCTTTTAGTTGTTCTGGATCAAGACGACGCAAGTGGCTACCTTCATCATCTCGTTCACAAATTACTACTGATTCTGGGGATAAGGCTGATATTAAAATATCTGAATGGGTTGTAACAATTAATTGTGTTCTTTGTGATGCCTCAATTAACATGTCAGCAATAATTGGTAAAATATCTGGATGCAAACCCAGTTCTGGTTCTTCTATACATAATAGTGGATATGGATTAGGATCAAGCAGTAGAGCCATTAAAAATAAATAATGTAATGTTCCATCAGATAAACGAGGTGCTGGAATAGGTTGACTAAAACCTTGTTCACGGATAAATATTTGTGCTGTACCTCCCTGAATTTTTATATTCAGTTCTTCGACATTATGATAGAATTTTTGAAATTGTTGTAAAATCTGTTGACTTGGTAATTGGTATTGTAAGTTATTTAATACCAGACCAATATTACTACCATCTTCTTCAAGAGGATGTTCTGGTAAATCAGTATGTTGAGGTTTTCTTAGTGCTGAAGCTTGACCCAAGTACCAATTGCGATAAATTCCAATGTCAGAAAATTTATTTTTTAGAAAGAACAATTCTTGATTGACAAGCAGTTCTTTAACTTCGGGGATATTAGGATTAAGTCCTTTAGCAATAACGGATTGGTCTGAGGCTAGATGATATTGTTTATTAATTTCGGTTTGAGCAATAATTTCTTTTAATATTTCAACTCTTTGATTCGCGCCGGTGAAACAAATTTGATAATCATGCCCATCTTCATCTAAGATAACATCAAGTGTTGCTGTAGGTATGTCGTTTGTACCTTTGAAAAGAAATTCATTAATTCCACCACCCTGACGAATTGGAACCATAAAATCATTTGGTATAGCCTTAATCAGTCTAATGGCTTCAATGAAATTAGATTTACCTGAACCATTAGGACCAATTAAGACATTAAGTGCTTCTAATTCAATCTCTTCTCCTTGACTTCCATAGGATAGAAAATTTTTTAGTTTTAGTTTTTTGATTAGTTTTTTAGGTTTCATTATATATTTTTTTTGTTGTCAATCTCCAAGCGTATTTGTTATAAATTATACCATATTATTTGGTAAAACTTTTAATTTTCAGTATTTTGAACTGTGATTTTTGTTTAATAACTCATGTTACGCATTGTAGGTTGGGCTGACGAAAGGAAGCCCAACGAATCGTGGAAGAATTGTGAATTTGTTGGGCTTCCTTTCGTCAGCCCAACCTACAGGATATATCACAGATAGAAAAGTTGTGCGTAACATCACTTAATAATAAAAAATACATCAAATTAGTATTGATATAATTTTTCTCTCGTTCCCACGCTCCAGCGTGGGATACTAAGTCAGCGAAGCTAATGCATGTACAGACGCTCCAGCGTCAAGTATTTTTACTATGACTCGGCGCTGGAGCGCCGACACATGCGTTCCCACGCTGGAACGTGGGAACGAGAAAATAACCAGTTATTGGCTACATTACACCCCGCTTTAGCCTATTAAGCAGACAATTCTTAAAGTGACTAGGGGTATTGGCTTACTCTTGTATGTAGAGTGGAGGATTTTCATCTCCCTTATATCCTAAGTTAAACATGCTATGTCTAGCAGGTTCTAATGCCACGCAACCCATAAACAATGGGTTGCTTTTGCATTAAACGGGTCACACTCCGCCTCTCACTGGCCACACATAGTGCGTGACCGTCTTGTTGCCGTTGTCCACGTTGCTGCTGGTGAGGGGCACGTTCCAAGCGAAGGCCGAGCCATTCGCGCAGGACGAAGACGACCAGTACTTGTCCAACTGCACGCCCGAGAACGCATCACCTTCCTTCCACTGACCTGTTCCCGCAGCGTTGGAAAGTGCAGGATAGTTATATCTATCATCCACCATAGCTTCCCATTCTTCTCTAGTAGGCAAACGCCAATCACCCGCTTTTGAACCATCACTAAGATCACATTGTCCATCAGCTAATTTGGTCGCGCTTTCCATAGCTGTTTTCCAACTATGTCTTCCAAAACAATTGGCTTTTTTCAGCCAAATCAGTCCAGTTCTATTATCTGTGACAGTGCCATCGCCATTGTCTGTATAGCGGTATGATAGTTTTTTCTGTTCTTCTTCAGCCTTTTGTTTAGCAATTTCAGCTTGGCGTTTTTGAGCATCAGATTTACCCGCAATTTCTTCTAATTGACTCACCAATTCACGCGCCGAATCGGGTCTATTTTCTCGCTCATCTTCAACACAATCACATAATAAATCACGCAAGGCTTGCACATTAGGCAAATCGCGCTCTCTAAACGGACGTGGTCTTTTTTGCGTACATAAACGATACATAGTAGCACCAAAAGCAAACACATCATTTTTGGCATCAGGTTCACAGTGGCGAGCAAAACTTTGTTGTTCTGGTGGCGAATAATCCAAAGTACCTCCTAATACAGCTTGCCCAAAAACGCTTAATCCCGTTTTACTTTTTTGTTTGCCCAATTCACTCAAAGATGTGGCGACTTGAGATAAACCAAAATCAATAATCTTAAGATCAATGCCCGATTCAGTTTGTTTAAATAATAGATTTGCTGGTTTTAAGTCTAAATGATAAATTCCATTATCATGTGCCAATTGTAAACCTTTGGCGATTTGTAAGCCTACTTCTAAAGTGGTTTCTAAATCCATTGGACCATATTTTTCCAGCCATGCTTCACCATCTATCGCCCCCTCAATATATTCAGTTACAAAATAAGCCCTTTCGCCTTTGGCATTATTTGCATAACCATAATCCAAAGGTTTTGGTACAAAATCACCGGCAATGTCACTCATATTAAATGGCTCATTAAAGACTTCATTAATATCAGCTTTAAGCGTTTCCCAGAAACACTTGACAACAACGCGCTCTTGTTTTATCAAACAATTTTTATTTTTGCACAACAGTACACAGCCCATACCGCCGGCACCTAAAAGGCGTTCAATTGGATAATATCCTTTATTTATATCATGCAAAGCATATCGTTCTGAATCTAGCTCAATAGCAGTTTGTAATTCTGCTAAAGCCGGTTGATAAGTTTGGCGGCGTAAGTAAACGTTAAATAGATTAAAATGCCCTAAAGCTTTTTCCGCATTATTGTTAGTATTTTCAATAGCTTTTCTAAAAACACGTTCAGCTTGTTCTAAGTTGCCGATTGATGAAAGAGTAGAACCCATCATGTTGGAGACGCGGCTATATTCAGGATTATTCGTGGATAATTGTTTAAATTGTAAAGCAACTTCCTCAATCTGTTTTAGGCTGCGACTATTATGCTGAGTAAACTCATCACGTGGCTTAATTTGTGAAGACAGATTTTGACTTGCCATCAGTTTGGAAAGTTGAGCTAAAATTTGTTCAGCTAAATCTTTGGTTTCTATGACATCCTCATGTACTTCCTCCAATTTTGCAAACACATGTTCAACGCCATTTAACAAATGTTCAACTTGATGATTTAATAATTCGCGCCAAGCAGGAAATTGCTGACTAAATTGAGTTAAAAACTCATTGCGCCTTTGCCAAGCTTGTAAATTTTGCAACTGCTGGGCTATTTCAACCAATTGCGTTGATTGTGAAACAGCGGCTTGATTAAAATCATCATATGCAGTTTTGATAGCAGTTTCGATATTTTTTACCGATATAATTAAACCTTCTTGTTGCAAAGCGGCTTGAGTTTTAGCAACGCGATCATCTTGACGAATAATATCGTGGAAAAAATACAAGATCGCTTTACCCAACAAATCCTTGTGACTGAGAAAAGCGGCTAAAGTATCATCCAATGGCGCCAACTTCCTCATTTCATCTAACAAAGTGTCAGTAATAGCCAGAGAACCTTGATAATTAATAAGAGCGGCTAAATCTTCCTCTTCAAACTAATTTAATTGAAAAAGTTGATCCTTATATTTAATAAACTTATTTAATTGCTTTATAAATTGTTGGCGTAAATCTTCGCCTTTCTGAGTTTGTTGTTGTAAAAAAGACTGAAAATAATTATCCTCAATAGGATCAGC
Source organism: Candidatus Marithrix sp. (assembly GCA_016744775.1). Classification (GTDB taxonomy): domain Bacteria; phylum Pseudomonadota; class Gammaproteobacteria; order Beggiatoales; family Beggiatoaceae; genus Marithrix. The sequence continues at coordinate 198,799 of JADGDS010000004.1, read as the reverse complement.
AAAATCGCGAGTTATTTTAGAATAAAGATACTTTTGTACAAAGAATAATTTCTGCTCAGGAGCAGCCAAACCTACGGTAATGGCAGTAATGGAATAGCCATAACTATCTTGATAAGCTTTAGAGATTTCATCAGCTCTAAAGGTAAAGTGTTCATGAAGGATTGAAAAGGCTTTACTACTGTTTTCAATTATAATATCGCTGAATAGTGTGCTTAAACCGGATTTTATTAATGTTGGTAATGGCATTAGTGTTTAATTTCTCCTAGTTTTCATTTGTTCCAAATTCAGCCTTTTGGTTTGAATACCATCTATAGTTTTTTGATAGCCGTGTTTTCCACAAATTCGTTCCAGATGTTTAGATGGATAATTATTATCATTAATAGCTTCAGGCTTATGCTAGTTATTTTCCCAAAGTTCCCCTAATGAATATTCATTCAGCCAAGTCTCTAATTCTAATTCATTCAAACGCTTTATTTCGTAGACTGGGTGGACAAAATAATTTACTTTCCAAACTTTTCCGCATCCACAATATAATCTTCTTCGGTGGCTCTTAGTGATAAGTCATAAACATTTGAAGATTGGGTCTCAAAGAAAAAACGTAAATTTATAGATTCATTTTAAATTCATTATCTTTTAACTTTATGCCATGTTTGGGTTCTAAAGAAAAGACCTAAATAGCCTCTGACTTTCAGTTTACCTTCATCAAGCCAGATTTTACAACGGTATGTTTTCCCATTTTTAGGATCAAGGATTGTACCGCCAGACCATTGATTGCCCCTTTTCTTTAAATCTTTTATAACAATCATTCCCATGACTTTTTTATTTTTACGCTCATCTTTGCATTTTACACAAATCGGATCTTGATCTTCGCCAGCATATCGAAACAACCGTGTTATTTTGCCGTAAATCTTGCCATCTTGATCATAGATATTGATAATAGATTTTCGTTTACCAGTTACATCATCTATAGTTTGCCATTGTCCAATAACTGCATTATTATTGTTGGCAAAGGCACTCGATGCTGTTACACATAATACAAAATATAAAAATTTAAATGACTTATTCATAATTTAGTTTCCTTAACTTGATGTCTAAAATAATTTGCAATTATAACAAATTTAATCAAAAATATAAAATTTGTGAAGCATTACGCCGCGCTGATCAAATGGCTAGAACGTATGCTATTGTAAAATGAGTTTTTGATCTTATCTTTGATATTATGAAAAATCCAATCCCAACTAATATAGAATTACATAAAAAATCTAAGATTTTAGAAATCAGCTTTGATAATGGCGAACAGTTTGAATTAAGCTGTGAATATTTAAGAATTTCTTCACCTTCAGCCGAAGTGCGTGGGCATTCACCTGAGCAAGAAATCTTACAAGTTGGTAAGGCTGATGTAAATATTGATAAAATTGTACCTGTTGGTACCTATGCCGTACAATTATTTTTTGATGATGATCATGATTCAGGAATTTATTCTTGGGAATGGTTATATAATCTAGGTAAAAATCATGATAAATTGTGGCAACAATATTTGGATAAATTAGAAAAAGCTGGGCAAAAACGCGGTCCAACATATGCCTAATTAATATTAAAGGAAGTGGGGCTTTAGCCCCGCAACTCCGATTATCAGTCACCAATAATCTTATCTTATTCTCTTACAACTCTAAACCCAATAAAATTAACACGATAACCTAACCAAGATTCAAAACGGTGTGCGGCACGACTATCTTCTGGATCACTTAACCAATGCCCACCACGAATCACTCTAAATTTATTTTTCGTTTTTCTATCAGCACAAACCTGTTCTTTGCCGTTGTATTGTATGTATTTTGTTTTCTTTGTTTTTGATTCTATTCCATATCCAGAACAAGTCCATTCATAAATATTACCAACTGTATCATATAATCCAAATGGATTGGGTTTAAAAGAACCTACTGGTGCAGTCATATGTTGAGCATCCCAGCCCCATTGGGAATTACATTTATTACAAGTTGCATTATTACTCCCAATATTATTTCCCCACCAATATTTAGTTTTAGTTCCAGCGCGAGCTGCATATTCCCATTCTGCTTCAGTTGGTAAACGGTATTTGTGTCCAGTTTGACGACTTAACCAGTTGGTATAAGCTCTGGCATCTTCCCAATTAACATTTATCACTGGTCTAATCCCTCTGCCCCAATTTTCATCATTTGGTTTTTTTCGTCTGGTGGCTGTTGCAAATTTATCATAATCTGAAAATGTTATTTCATAACGAGAACTGGCAAAGCGTTTAATAGATACTTCATGTACAGGTTGTTCATCTATATCACCGCTTCCTTGTAAATCACCCATTTTAAATGAACCAGCAGGTATCCATGCCATTTCTGGTCCTAAACTACCATCTCTTAAACGATCATGAAAAAATAAGTTTTTTTTTCTATTAAATACCGGGGCTTCTGCTACTGGTTTAGAAAGTTTTTTTTTATTTTCAGATGGAAATGAAAAATCAAAATCATCATCTATTTTAATAGCACAACCTTGTTCATCAATTCCTGTAATAACTTCTTCTTCAGTATTATTAGGGCAACGATCTTTATCATCATTAATCCCATCTTCATCTGTATCAACACTTAAAAATGAATCTACAGGTTTGGAAACTAATAATTTTTGACCAAGTTTAAGGGGATAGGATATGGAAATTTTATTCCAACTAGCAAGATCTTTATAGGAAATTTTATAAAGTCTAGAAATTTTAAATAAACTTTCACCTCTTTTTACAAGATGATACAATGGTTCATTACTTGGAATAATAGCAGCAGAAGGGCAACCCATTGCGTCAACACCTTTACCTATTTCTTCAATAGTGGTGTTAGGGCAATGATCTTTATCATCAGGAACATCATCTTGATCTTTATCCATAGGTTCAGAAAGTACTAATTTTTGTCCTAATTTCAAAGCATAAGGGCGCGGTAAATTATTCCAACGAGCTATCTTTTTATAAGAAATTCCATAACGTTTAGCTATTTTAGCTAAAAAATCGCCGCTTTTTACTATATGATAAGCTGTTTGTTCTGATGTTTGTTCTTGTTTAATAACACAACCCATATTATCAACTCCTTTAATAATTTCATCAGTAGTGGTATTGAGGCAAGAATCTTTATCATCAGGAACACCATCTTTATCATTATCAATGATTTGAGTTGGTTCTGGTTCTGGTTCTTCAATTTTTGGAGGTTCAGAAACTAATAATTTTTGTCCAAGTTTCAAAGCATAAGGATAAGGAATATTATTCCAACGCGCTAAGTCTTTATAATTGACCTTATATTGTTTTGCAATTTTAGCTAAAAAATCACCACTTTTTACTATATGATGCTTATCAATAGCTGGAGCTGGTTCTGGTTCTTCGCTTTTGGGAGGTTCAGAAACTAATAATTTTTGTTCTAGTTTCAAAGCGTAGGGATAAGGTATATTATTCCAACGCGCTAAGTCTTTATAATTGACTTTATATTGTTTTGCAATTTTAGCTAAAAAATCACCGCTTTTTACTATATGATATTTCTCAACGGCTGGAATTTTTTCTTCTGCTGGTGTTTCAGTTTTGGCAGCTTCAGAAACTAATGACTTTGCTTCTACTTCTTGTTTTTCCTCCACTTGAATAACACAACCCATATCATCAATTCCTTTAATGATTTCATCAGTTGTTGTATTGGGACAAAAATCCTTATCATCAGGAATACCATCTTTATCATTATCACTTACAACCATAGTTGGTTCTGGTTCTTCAGTTTTAGCTGGTAGCTGAATAACACAACCCATATTATCAACTCCTTTAATAATATTTTCACTGGTAGTATTAGGACAAAAATCCTTATCATCAGGAATACCATCTTTATCATTATCACTTACAACCACAGTTGGTTTTGGTTCTTCAGTTTTAGCTGGTTCAGAAAGCAATAATTTTTGTTCTAATTTCAAAGCATAAGGATAAGGAATATTATTCCAACGCGCTAAATCATTATAGTTAAGCTTATATTGTTTTGCAATTTTAGCTAAAAAATCACCGCTTTTTACTATATGATATTTATCAACGGCTGGAGCCGGTTCTGGTTCTTCAGATTTAGCTGGTTCAGAAAGCAATAATTTTTGTTCTAATTTCAAAGCATAAGGATAAGGAATATTATTCCAACGTGCTAAATCCTTGTAATTAACTTTATATTGTTTTGCAATTTTAGCTAAAAAATCACCGCTTTTTACTATATGATATTTATCAACGGCTGGAGCCGGTTCTGGTTCTTCAGATTTAGGTGGTTCAGAAAGTAATAATTTTTGTTCGAGCTTCAAAGCATAAGGATAAGGAATATTATTCCAACGCGCTAAATCCTTGTAATTGACTTTATATTGTTTTGCAATTTTAGCTAAAAAATCGCCGCTTTTGACTATATGATAAGTTGGTTTAGCTTTAGCAGCAACTGGTTTAGTTTTAGGAGGTTCAACAACTGATAATTTTTCTCCTAATTTCAAAGCATAAGGATAAGCAATATTATTCCAAGCTGCCATATCCTTGTAATTAACCTTATATTTTTTTGCAATATTAGATAATATATCTCCTGAAACCACAGTATGATACTTAGTTACTACATTTGAAGCAGATGCTGTTACTATAGGTTTTACATTAGTTTGAGCGGTTGGAGTTGGTATTATTACTGGTTTAAATGTTTGAACTGGTGGTTCTATTAAAGACACTTTTTCAACTGAATCTATTGCAGATTGTAACCTTTGATTAAAACCCATTGAAGTAGAAGAAGCTACCTCAATTTTTTCTGGTTCAGGAACTGACTTATTTCCTGATAAAATTGGTTCAATAATGTTATTTAATACAAATTGTTCTTTTAATTCTAAATGAGTTAATACAATTAATCCTAACAATATAATCATTAAAAAAACTGTTTTAAATGAAAAAATTGAAGATTCATGTACAATCATTGGAGATTGTACTCTGGTACCATGTTTAGTTTTTGCAACTTTAACTTTTATATTTCTTGCCATAATTCTAACGCTCTATTAACATGAATAATTTTAATGATTACCATCCAAAATTTATCCCTACAATTAGGGACGAAAATATTATTTAATAACATACAACTTATTATACATCAGGGACAAAAACTTGGTTTCATCGGTGCCAATGGCAGTGGTAAGTCTAGTTTCTTGGCATTACTACGTAATGAATTACAAGCTGATTCAGGTAATCTAATTTTACCAACTAATTTAACCATTGCCCATGTAGCTCAAGAAACCCCCGCAGTTTCAACATCTGCTCTTGAGTATATATTAGATGGAGATCAAGAATTACGAGATATTGAAAAACAATTAAGAATAGCACAAGATGATGCTAATTTACATGCTCAATTAGAGGCTATTGATGGTTATACCGCAAAAGCACGCGCTGCACAATTGATGCACGGTTTAGGTTTTGCTGAAACTGATATTAATAAATCAGTGGCAGAATTTTCTGGTGGTTGGCGAATGCGCTTAAATTTAGCACGCGCTCTAATATGCCGTTCAGATTTATTATTATTAGATGAACCTACTAATCACTTGGATTTAGATGCAATATTATGGTTTGAGCAATGGTTAAAAAATTATCCGGGCACTTTATTATTAATTTCTCATGATCGTGATTTTTTAAATAACGTTATTAATAATATCGTTCACCTAGAAAATCATTCTATGAAATTATATACCGGTAATTATGAATCTTTTGAACAGCAAAGAGCGGCTCAACTTGCTTTACAACAAGCTAGTTATAAAAAACAACAGCGTCAAATTAATCATCTAAATTCATTTGTTGAACGCTTTCGTTATAAAGCAACTAAGGCTAAACAAGCGCAAAGCAGGCTAAAAGCCTTAGAAAGAATGGAGTTAATTGCGCCTGCTCATGTCGCATCACCATTTAATTTTAGTTTTAAATTACCTGAAAGTATTCCTAATAATTTAATTTTATTAGACAAAGTAAGTATAGCTTATACAGAAACTCCTATTTTAAAAAATATAACTTTACGTATTTCAGCCGGATCACGTATTGGTTTATTGGGTCCTAATGGAGCCGGTAAGTCTTCATTAATAAAATTATTAGCTGGTAAAATTCATTCTATCAATGGTGATTCCAGTTTAGCAGATGGCTTGCAAATAGGCTATTTTGCCCAACATCAATTAGAACAATTATCTTCTCAAGATAGCCCGTTGCAACATTTGCAAGCTCTTGATAATAAAGAAACTGAACAAAAATTTAGAACTTTTTTAGCTAGCTTTGGTTTTGTTGGAGATATAGTGTATGAACCTATTGCACCTTTTTCAGGTGGAGAAAAGGCACGTTTAGCTTTAGCCTTAATAGTGTGGCAAAATCCTAATATTTTACTTTTAGATGAACCTACCAACCATTTAGACTTAGAAATGCGTCATGCACTAACTTTTGCATTACAAGATTATGCTGGTGCATTAGTAATTGTATCTCATGATCGTCATTTATTAAGCACTACAACTGATCAATTATATCTGGTGGCAGAGCAGCGCGTTACAGTTTTTGATGGTGATTTAAACGATTATAAACAATGGTTACTAAAACATCGCGCTGAAAAAAAATCATCTTCATCTAAACGTGTAGATAATACACAACGTCAACAGCGTCGCAGTTTACAAAACCGCTTAAAAAGCCTAGAAAAAAAATTAGAAACATTAAGTAATGAAAAACAAGCAGTAGAAAGCTTGTTGGCAGATCCATTATTATATGATGATCAGGCAAAATTAACAGAATATATTCAAAAACAAGCACAATTAACTGAACAGTTAGAACACACAGAACTATTGTGGTTAGAAACCAGTGAAACACTAGAAGAGGTTTAAATGTTTGATAATCTTAGCGAACGTCTCAGCAAAACGGTAAAAAATTTAAGTGGGCAGGGGCGTTTAACCGAAAAAAATATTAAAGATGCACTACGTGATGTACGTATGGCATTATTAGAAGCAGATGTAGCTTTACCAGTTGTTAAAGAATTTATAGAACAAGTCAGGCAACGGGCTATTGGTCAAGAAGTCATTGGTAGTCTGACACCGGGGCAAGCTCTGATTAAGGTAGTGCGCGATGAGCTGACTCAATTAATGGGTTCAGAATCGAATGAACTCAATTTAAATGTTCCGGCACCAATGGTTATACTCATGGCAGGTTTACAAGGTGCCGGTAAAACTACTACTGTTGGAAAACTAGCACGTTGGTTGATGCAACGCCATAAAAAATCAGTTATGGTAACTAGTTGTGATATATATCGCCCAGCCGCTATTCAACAATTAGAAACTGTAGCTAAAGACGTTGGTGCCAAATTTTTTGCTAGTGAAACTACACAAAAACCAGTTAAAATTGCTAAAAATGCAGTTAAACAAGCTGGCTTAGATTTTATTGATGTATTAATAATTGATACCGCTGGTCGTCTTCATATTGATGATGAAATGATGACTGAAATCAAAAGTTTACATGCTGCCTGTCAAGCGACTGAAACTTTATTTGTAGTAGATAGCATGACAGGGCAAGACGCTGCAAAAACAGCTAAAGCTTTTAATGATGCCTTAGATTTAACAGGGGTTATTTTAACCAAAGTTGATGGTGATGCTCGTGGAGGAGCGGCATTATCAGTACGTCATATAACTGGTAAACCGATTAAATTTATCGGTATGGGTGAAAAAACTGATGCTTTAGAAGTATTTCATCCTGATAGAATAGCCTCAAGAATTATAGGTCAAGGTGATGTACTAAGTTTAATTGAAGAAGTTGAACGCACTGTTGATCAAAAAGAAGCTGATAAATTAGCGAAGAAATTAAAAAAGGGCAAAGGATTTGACTTTGAAGATTTTCGTAGTCAACTAGTTCAAATGAAAAGTATGGGTGGTGTATCCAATTTGATGGATAAAATGCCCGGTTTAGAACAAATTCCTGAACAAGCCAAGTCACAATTAAATGATCAAGAAATAATTCGTATGGAAGCAATAATAAATTCTATGACTCCACATGAACGGCGTTTACCAATGGTTATAAAAGGTTCTCGTAAAAAGCGTATTGCAAATGGCTCAGGAACACAAATACAAGATGTAAATCGCTTATTAAAACAATTTACTCAAATGCAAAAAATGGTGAAAAAAGTTTCTAAAAAAGGTGGTGTGGGAAATATGATGCGTGGATTAAAAAATAAATCATTGCCGGGAACACGAAGAAGGTAAATAGAAAGGCACATCTCACTGTGACCAACAGTGGATGCGCCTTAGTCACAATATAAACTAGGTAGGATTAGTTTGATTGTGATACTCATATGTATATCAAGATAGATGCCAACAATCTAATCAATTGTTTTTATAGCATATACATATGAGTATCCATTTTTAGACACAGCTGATATGTCAAATTTTCATCAGTATGTGTCAAATTAATTTACACATAATTAGGAGTGAAAAAGACCTGACAGGTCTGATATATAAAGCCCCCTAACCCCCTAAAGGGGGGATGAATTAGCAAATACATCCTCTTTCCCCCCCCTTTAGGGGGGTTGGGGGGGCTAACCACAATAAGGAATGAGATGTCAACTACATTAACTATAGCAAATAAAACTTATAATTCACGTTTATTAGTAGGAACTGGTAAATATAAAGACTTAGAACAAACACGGCTTGCTATTGAAGCCAGTGGTGCTGAAATTGTTACAGTCGCAATTAGACGCACCAATATTGGTCAAACGCCGAATGAACCCAATTTATTAGAAGTAATATCACCTGATAAATATACGATATTACCTAATACGGCTGGCTGTTATACCGCAGAAGATGCTGTACGCACTTGTCGTTTAGCACGAGAATTACTTGATGGTCATAATTTAGTCAAACTTGAAGTATTAGGTGATCAAAAAACACTATATCCAGATATTACTGCCAGCTTGGAAGCAGCAAAAATTTTAATTAAAGATGACTTTCAAGTAATGGTTTATACTAATGATGATCCTATCATTGCAAAGCGTTTTGAAGAATTAGGTTGTGTTGCAGTTATGCCACTAGCGGCTCCAATTGGATCTGGTTTAGGGATTCAAAACCCTTTAAATATTATGACTATTGTCGAAAATGCACAAGTACCAATTTTAGTTGACGCTGGTGTTGGCACTGCTTCAGATGCTGCGATAGCAATGGAACTTGGTTGTGATGGAGTATTAATGAATACCGCCATCGCAGCAGCTAAACAACCAATTTTAATGGCATCAGCAATGAAAAAAGCGATTGAAGCTGGATATGAAGCTTATATAGCAGGGCGTATGCCACGTAAACGTTATGCAAGCGCATCATCTCCATTAGATGGGCTTATAAAAACATGATTCGTAGTTTTGTGAGTCGTAGTGGGCGTATAACAGCATCACAAAAGCGAGCGCGTGAAAAATTATGGTCCCAATATGGTATTAATTTAGATAAAAAAGTATTAAAACTAGAAGAAATATTTGGACGTTCAAATCCTAAACATTTAGAAATCGGTTTTGGTATGGGTGATGCTTTAATTAGTATGGCAAAAAATAATCCTGAACATGATTTCTTAGGTATTGATGTTTATAATCCCGGCATTGGTCATCTATTAATAGAATTAGAAGCAGCACAATTGACAAATGTTAAAGTCATTTGCGCTGATGCCGTAGAAATATTAACAGATTATTTGCCTTCAAAATGTTTAGATTCTGTATATATATTTTTTCCTGATCCTTGGCCCAAAAAACGTCATCATAAACGGCGACTAATACAAATTGAATTTCTAAAATTACTTGCAACAGTAATGAAATTAGATACTGAGCTTTATATAGCTACAGATTGGCAAAATTATGCTGAACATATTAATGAAGTATTAGAAGCGACACCTTTATTTAATGGCGGTTTTATACCTCGTCCAGATATACGCCCATTAACAAAATTTGAACGACGCGGCTTAAAACTAGGGCATAAGGTATGGGATTTCAAAGTTAATAAAATATGAGTCAATTTATTACTATTCACCCAAAAAATCCACAAGCACGATATATTCAAGAAGTTGTTGCTAATATTCGTGCCGGTGCCTTATGTGTCTATCCTACTGATTCTTGTTATGCCTTTGGTTGTTCTATAGGTAATAAGGCTGCTATGGAACGCATAAGTCGTATTCGTCAAACCGATAAGGATCATAATTTTACTTTAGTTTGTAAGGATTTATCTGAAATTGCAATCTATGCTAAAGTAGCTAATACCGCTTTTCGTATGATGAAAAGCTTAACCCCCGGTCCTTATACGTTTATACTTAAAGCTACTCATGAAGTACCACGTCGTTTACAAAATCCAAAACGAAAAACAATTGGATTACGTGTACCTGCTCATCCTATTGTTCAAGCCATTTTAAATGAATTAGGGGAACCTATTATAAGTTCTACCGTTATTTTGCCAGAACAAGAAATGCCAGAAACTGATCCAGAAACAATTAGAGAATTATTAGAAAAACATGTAGATCTTATAATTGATGGAGATAATTGTGGTTTAAAACCCACAACTGTTGTAGATTTAATTAGTGATCCTCCGAAAATTATCAGACAAGGAAAAGGTTTAATAGATTGGTTAAGCAATGAATGAATTAAGTACTTTACAACTTGTAGCAATTTGGATATTACCAGTCATATTTGCTATTACACTACATGAAGCTGGACATGGTTGGGCTGCCTTCAAATTAGGTGATAATACAGCTCATCAATTAGGGCGTATTACGCTCAACCCGATTAAACATATTGATCCAATAGGAACTGTAATATTACCATCATTGTTATTGGTGACTACTGGATTTGTATTTGGATGGGCTAAACCAGTTCCTGTTAATTTTCAACAATTAAACCAGCCTCGCCGTGATATGGCATTAGTTGCTCTCGCTGGCCCGGGAGCCAATTTGCTAATGCTATTTTTTTGGGCTATTATAATTAATATAGGTTTCTTTTTTTACTCAAGTTATGATTCTGCAATTTTCTTTATTTACGCAGGTCAAGCAGGGGTAATAATTAATTTTATATTAATGTTATTAAACTTATTACCAATTTTACCATTAGATGGTGGACGAGTGGTTCATGCAATGTTACCACTAAATATGGCAGATAAATTTGGCAAACTTGAACCCTTTGGCTTAATTTTATTAATTGTGTTACTTTTAACAGGTGTTCTGCAACAAGTTATGAAATATTTTCTTGGGTTTATACAATTAATTTTACAAAATTTAATCTTTATTAACTTAAATTAAGGAGACTTTCTTGGATTCGTCTATATCGCAACGTGTTTTATCTGGTATGCGACCAACGGGACAATTACATTTAGGGCACTTACACGGTGTACTAAACAACTGGGTAGAATTACAACATCAATACCGATGTTATTTTTTTGTAGCAGACTGGCACGCATTAACTACTGAGTATGATAACTCTAAAATAATTGCTCAAAGTGTCAGTGATATGATAATTGACTGGTTAGCTGTAGGTCTTAATCCGAGTGAATCGACTTTATTTATTCAATCTAAAGTGCCTGAACATGCGGAATTACACTTATTATTATCAATGTCAACTCCTCTCAGTTGGTTAGAGCGTATTCCAACTTATAAGGATCAACAACAAAAATTACAAAATAAAGACCTTTCTACTTACGGATTTTTAGGCTATCCTTTATTACAAGGGGCAGATATTTTACTTTATAAGGCTAGTAGAGTACCTGTTGGCGAAGATCAAGTCGTTCATGTAGAATTTACCCGCGAATTAGCACGACGTTTTAACCATCTTTACGGGCGCGAAGCAGATTTTGAAGAAAAAGTACAAGCAGCCATTCGTAAAATGGGTAAAAAAATCGGTAAAAATTATCAGCGTTTAAGAAAACTTTATAAAGAACAAGGTGATGACGATGCTTTAAGTAACGCTAAAGCTTTAATAGATGAGCAACAAAATATAAATCTAGGAGATAAAAAACGTCTGTTAGGTTATTTAGAAGGCGAAACTAAAACAATTTTAATAGAACCAAAAGCCTTATTAACTCCAACTTCTAAAATGCCCGGCTTGGATGGACAAAAAATGTCCAAATCCTATAAAAACACTATCGCATTACGTGATGAACCTAAAGTTATAGAAAAAAATATCCGTACCATGCCCACAGATCCGGCACGGGTACGCCGCACTGATGCCGGTGATCCCAGAAAATGTCCAGTTTGGCAATTTCATCAAGTTTATTCCAATGAAGGTGTTCAAAAATGGGTACAAAACGGCTGTACAACTGCTGAAATAGGTTGTATAGAATGTAAACAACCAATAATAGATGCAGTGATAACAGAATTAAAACCTATACAAGAACGTATTCAACGCTATACTGAAGATCCAGAATCTGTACAAACAATAATTAATGAGGGTTGTGAAGTTGCACGCGCTGCTGCTCGTGAAACCCTGAGCGAAGTCAGAGAAGTTATGGGTTTAAAATATCAATGAAGGATCTTTATATTCCGCCAAATGCTATGCAAGTATTTCTTGAAAGCTTTGAAGGTCCTTTAGATCTATTATTATATTTAATACAAACCCAAGAATTAGATATACTTAATATTCCAATCGCAGATATTACTAATCAATATGTTGAATACATTGACTTAATGCAAGAACTAGATTTGGAACTAGCGGCAGAATATTTACTTATGGCTGCATTATTAATGGAAATAAAATCTCGTATGCTGCTACCACAAACTACAACTGAAGCAGCGTCTGATCCTAGAAAGAATTTAGTACAGCAACTACAAGAATATGCAAAATACAAACAAGCAGCTCAAGATATAGAGGCTTTAGCTAGAATAGATAGAGATTTATTTATTGCATCAGTAGAATATCAGCAAGTTGAGAAGCAAACGATAGTTCCAACTATAGAATATTCTGAACTATTAGTTGCAATAAAAGACGTAATGGAACGCGCTACACTTCTAAATTCACATAAAATAATACGAGAAGCTCTTTCAGTCAGAGAACGTATGAGTTTAATTTTAGAGAAGATTAAATCCACAACAACAACAATTAACTTTGTAAACTTATTTACGCTGGAAGAAGGTCGTGCTGGAGTAGTAGTAACATTACTGGCAATATTAGAATTAGTAAAAGAATCACTAATACAAATTGAAATAATAAATATTAATGGCAGATCATAAGTCAATAATTGAAGCCGCTTTATTCATAGCTACTAAACCTTTAACAATTGATAATTTGTTAAAATTATTTCCTGAGCTGGAACAACCAGAAAGATCAGTTATACGAACAAGCTTAAAACAACTAGTTGAGGATTATACTGATCGAGGTATAGAATTAGTTGAAGTTGCAAGCGGCTATCGTTTCCAAACAAAAGCTACACTAAATTCATGGTTACAACGTTTACAAACTGAACGTACACCACGTTATTCGCGAGCATTGCTAGAAACTCTATCGATAATAGCTTATAGACAACCTATAACTCGTGGGGAAATTGAATCAATACGTGGAATTAGTGTTAGTACAGATATAGTGAAAAAACTACAAGATTATAATTGGATACGAGTATTAGCACATAGAGAGACTCCCGGTCGCCCTGCTTTATATGGTACTACCCGTGAATTTTTGAATTACTTCAATTTAAAAAATCTTAATGACTTGCCTGCATTAAGTGAATTGGAAGGTGGAGTTAGTCTATAAGCCGGGTTCTGTCAAGAACAGTCATTCATCTAGGATGACTGTCACCAGTCACCTCATGCGACCTACCCATAAACGATGCGGACAACATCTTAGTTTATCTATTTGGTCTTGCTTCAGGCGGGGTTTACCCTGCCATTAATGTTACCATTAATGCGGTGCGCTCTTACCACACCTTTTCACCCTTACCCGTAGGCGGTATATTTTCTGTGGCACTATCCATAAGCTCACGCTTCCCAGAGATTATCTGGCACCTTGCCCTATGAAGCCCGGACTTTCCTCTATAAGAAATATAGCGACTGCTCAACCAACTCCAAAAACTACTTTCGCGCCCAACAGGACTCGAACCTGTGACCTTTGGCTCCGGAGGCCAACGCTCTATCCTGACTGAGCTACGGGCGCATTATTTTTCAATAATACCATATTTTTTTATTTAGAGCAATTTTTTCTGTTATAATATTTGGTTTTTTACAAAAAGGAGATGTTTGTGACCGATAAAAATACTACAGAATCAGTTCGTAACTGGACAATGATTATTTATACAGTAGCATCAGTACTTATACTATTTTTAATATATTACTTATTAATCACTAAACTCGATAATACTGATTATCAAGAACCAAAAGATTTGCGTGTTGAACGAATAAAACCTATTGGTCAAGTCAATATTGAAGGTTCCAAACCAGCAACAGCAGAAGTAGTTGTTACTGCACCAAAATCAGGTAAAGAAGTTTATGATAGTGTGTGTTTTGCCTGTCATACAAGCGGTGTATTAGGTGCGCCTAAATTCCGTGATCAAGCTGATTGGGCTAGTCGTATTGCTAAAGGAAAAGAAGCCTTACTTCAAACTTCGATCAATGGTTTGAATAACATGCCAGCACGTGGCGGTAATCCGAGTTTAACAGATGAAGAGTTAGAGGCTGCTATTGAATATATGTTAGCAGAATAATAGATAGGAAGCATTCACCTAGCCATATTGTGTAATTGTTGCCGCTTTGAACCACAGCGTGGTAATTCGGGTCCTTCGAGAGATGTATCAGGCTATTCATTTAATCTGAATTTGCTCAACAACATCCACTACACCTAGTCCCTTATGCAATAATGTTAGGTTCAAGTGTTTTATCCAATTCACAATATGGAGTGAATGCTAAAAACTTTAGACTACATTTTATTACTTTATTTCAGATAATGCAAGTTCTATTTTTTCTTGAAGATGGTTTTTATCTTCTGTTATTTTGTTAAAAAAGTCTTCATTAGATTGTTTATATTGTAAATATTCATGAATAATATTCAAGGCACTAACAACCACAATACGTTCAGTGCTAACCACTTTACCGCCTTCACGCACTTGTTGTACTTTATCATTTAGATAACGTGCCGAAGCCATCAAAGTTTCGCGTTCTTCTTCTGGACAAGCGATCACATAATCTTTATCAAGAATATGTAATTTTACTGGTATAGATTTACCATGATTCATTGATCTTCTTCCAAGATTTTCAGCCTTTTGATCATATTTTCAATATGTGTTTTAGCTAAAGCGTTTTTTTCTAATAAAGTTGCGCGTTCAGAGTTTAAACTTTGATTTTCTTCAGCTAATCTTTTACAAGTTTCGATGAGTGTATTAATTTTAGTTTCTAATGACTTTAAATCAGACATATTATTCTAATCATCCATATTTTCTTCATCTTCATCTTCATCTTCATCTTCATCAAATATATCATCTTCTTCAAAAACAGCTTTTTCTTCTGGTGGTTTACCATCATAGACCAAATATTTGCGTTGAGCCAAATAGGCATCACGAATATAACTATATTTATCTAAAGCTGCTGTTTGAAGTATTTTTTCCAGTCCTAATAAATCTGCGCGTTTATCCACAACTTCAACAGCAGTAGTGCTATATATAGTATAATTTGCGAATTTATCAGATGAATTACCATAATAATAATCTGGACTTAATAAAATATCTCCAGCCCAACCTACAGTGTCACGTAATGAGCTTGGACCAAAAATCGGTAACATTATATAAGGTCCACTACCAATTCCCCAATAACCTAGAGTTTGTCCAAAATCTTCATAATTTTTTTCAAAACCCATTTTACTAGCTATATCAAATAAACCTAAAACTCCAACACTAGAATTTAATAAAAAACGTGCTGTATCTGAAGTAGCTTGTTTAAATTTAAACTGAAATAAATCATTTACAATCACAAAGATATTATCAAGGTTACCAAAAAAGTTACTAACTCCTTTATCAACTCTTGTTGGTACAACTTGTTTATAAAATTCTGCAACTGGTTTGACCATTATTTTATCAATACCATCATTAATAGCAAATACACCGCGATTGAATTTTTCAAAAGGATCGCTTGGAGTCGTAGTGGCACAGCCTGAAACCAGCCACGATAGTAATAATGTTATAATTAAATTATTTTGTTTCATTTTATTTTGTTATGAATATTAAACAATTTTTAAAATTGCTTCTACCGCTATTATTAATAGGATGTTCACATCAACATATAGCTACTAGTGAAAAAATCAATCCTAATCAGCCTTGTTGGCAACACTTAATGAAATTTCATGGTAATAAAACTGAAGTTATAAATAATGAAATTCATGATTATGAATCATTGGTTGAAATGTCTTTGACTCATAGAGCTAAAACAATTGCACTTGCTAAACATTTAAAACAACAAATTCATGAAGATAAGCCATTATCAGGTGCTGATTTAGATGATTTGAATAAATTATTACTAAAATATCTAAAAAATCGTAAGAAATTTTATAAAATAGCTCAATTGCATGAATGTTGGTTAAATCTTTCGGCTTTTAAAGCCCTTACAATTAAACCTATTTCAGATCAAGATCAATTAAAAGCTGTAATGTTATCATTATCTGCCGCTTTGCTTTTATATGATAATTATTTATTAGCTATTTCTATATTTGAAGAGGATCAAAAATTACGTCGCGTTCTTAATACACGAGATTCTGGTTATGGTATTGGACAAGATGAGTTGCAAAAAATTACTAGTTCTTATAATTCCTATAGTAAACGACAACGTGTTCAAAAAGCATTAATATTTTATTCAAAGCGTGTTGTAGCCTTATCAAAGCAGATGCAAAATGATGAATATTTCAAATCTTTAAAGTTATTAATAGATCAAAGTCCATCTTATCATTTAACTTTACGAAAGAAGGGGATATTTTATTTATTTGGTAGAAAATTACAATTTATGAACGCTATTAGTAGTGATAAATTATATTCATTTGGTAATGATGGGTTAAATTTATTTAGTAAATTTTTTGGTAATTCTATTGGTTTAATAGAATCTCGTAAGGGTTTATTGTACAATCGTGCTGATGTATTAAAATTTTTGAATAGCACGCTAAAAGCGGGTGATATTCTGTTAGAAAAAACACCATTTCGTTTAACTGATAAATTTATTCCCGGTCATTGGGGTCATGCTGCTATTTGGATTGGAACTGAGTCAGAATTAAAACAATTAAAAATTTGGCATCATCCAGTGGTAAAAAAATATCATGATAAGATTAGACAAGCCAATTTAGTTGTAGAAGCCTTACGCCCCGGTGTTGAATTAAATTCTTTACAACACTTTATTAATATTGATGATTTGGCAGTTTTACGTGATACTAAGATGGATAATAAAACACGTGCTGAACGTATTATTTTAGCTTTACGCCAAATAGGTAAGGAATATGATTTTAATTTTGATGTTGAAACTACAGATAAAATCGTTTGTTCTGAATTAATTTATATTGTTTATACTGACATAAATTGGCCTACTAATAAAACATTAGGTCGTTTTACTATTAGCCCAGATAATGTTGCCTCAAAAGCATTAAATTCTGGTCCTTTGAAGTTAATATCATTATTCCATAATGGTAAATATATCGGAAATAATCCATTAAGATTATTAAGTCAATTAATTCAAACTGAGTAATATATAAATGAAACGCCGTCATTTCCTTAGTTTATTAGGAATATTAGGAGTAGGAGGTATCTCTACATTTGGTTTTCAAAAGCTACAAAAATCTAAATATTGGCCTAATGATAATCAATTTTTAAATCCTTGTTTAGATAGTAAATTACCAGAAAGCATAGAAAAACATGAAGTTATATTATCTGCGCTTGAGGGAATTGATACTACTCATATGTGGGATGGGCATGTTCATTTAATAGGTTTAGGTGATACTGACAGTGGAATTTATGTTAATCCTAATTATAAGGATGTATTCCAATTAAAAAGTTTTATTCAATTGCGTTTTTATTTAAATGCTTCATGTGTAGAACCGGGTATCGCTGTAGATGAAGCTTTTGTGAATCGTTTAAAATCTTTAAAATGGGGACGAGGCTCACGTATGATTTTGCTGGCATTTGACTATAGTTATGATGAGCAAGGTCAACGTTTGCTAGATCAAACTGCTTTTCATACACCTAATAGTTATGCAGCACAGATTCATAAAGAGTCACCAGAACATTTTGAATGGATAGCTTCGATTCATCCTTATCGTAAGGATAGTATTGAAGCTTTACAACAAGCAGTGTTTGATGGAGCTTTAGGAATTAAATGGTTGCCACAAGCTATGAATATTAACCCAGATTCGGCATTATGTGACCCATTTTATGAGGCAATGGCACATTGGAAAATTCCTTTATTATGTCATTGCGGTGATGAATCAGCAGTTGATGGGGCTAATATTGAATCTCATGCTTATGGTAATCCCTTATTGGTACGACGTGCTTTAGATCATGGAGTGAAAGTTGTAATTGCTCATTGCGCCTCATTGGGTAAAAATAATTTTGAGTTATTTACTCAACTAATGGAAGAACCGCGATATGAAGGTTTATTGTTTGGTGATATTTCTGCGATGTCACTAGTTAATCGTGATATGTCAGCACTTAAGACTGTAATTAGTCGTAAAGAATGGCATTCGCGTTTATTATATGGTTCTGATTATCCATTACCCGGTATAATACCCTTAATTTCATTAAAATACTTACAAGAACAAGAGTTTATCACAGTTGAACAATTAAAAGTATTAGCAGAACTGCGTTTGCATAATCCTTTATTATTTAACTTCGTGCTTAATCGTCATTTAACAGTAAAAAACCAAAAATTTAGTCCAATTGTTTTTCATACACGCTCATTTTGGACTCTTGGTACAAGATCATGAGGATTTATAAACCATAAATATGTTATGATAAGTGGTTTTATACAACGAATTGAAGGATTAAAATAATTATGGCAGATCGTCGTCTTCAGGTGTTTCATACAGTTGCTCGTTTATTAAGTTTTACCAAGGCTGCTGAGGCATTACACATGACTCAACCGGCAGTGACTTTTCAAATTCGTCAATTAGAAGAACATTTTAATACACGTTTATTTGATCGCACCCATAACCGTATTACCTTGACTGAAGTTGGTAAGCGAGTTTATGAATATGCTCAGAGTATTTTTCAGTTATATGGAGAAATGGAAAATACAGTTAAAGAAATGACTGGTGATGTGGATGGAATTTTGATGATTGGTGCTAGCACCATGATTGCAGAATATTTATTACCAGTTTTATTAGGTGATTTTAAGGCGAAATATCCAGATGTACATATTCGTTTAAAAGTTGCTAATAGCGATGACATTGTCTCAATGGTAGAAAATAATATTATTGACTTAGGTATGGTTGAATCACCTGTTAATAATAAAAATTTAGTTGTTAATCTCTGTCGTATGGATCAACTAGTTGCTATAGTTCCACCGGGGCATAAGTTAGCAAGTCGTGATAAAGTTTCTGCGAAAGATTTAATTAGTTATCCTTATATTTCCAGAGAAGAAGGTTCAGGTACTCGTGAAGTAATTGGTGAGTATATTTCTCAAGCTGGTTTATCTGCTGACAATTTAGATATTGTAATGGAATTAGGTAGTCCAGAAGCAATTAAAGGTGCAGTAGCGGCTGGTATGGGAATATCAATTTTGTCACATGCAGCAATTCAAAAAGATATAGAATTAGGAACTTTAAAAGAATTGAAGCTGAATCCGATACTAGAACGTCCTCTTTCTTTTGTTCATCAAAAACAAAAGTTTCGTTTACGTGCGATAGAAGAGTTATTAAAATTTTCTACTAATCATTGCGAAAAACATTCTAAGGCTTAATGGCATTATTAGAAGCACAGCGGCGGCTAGAAAGTATTTTTACACAATTACCGCCGCAACATAGAGAAACTATATTAAGTTTTGCAGAGTTTTTGTTTGCACAAACAACTCCAGAATCTCCTGCAAAACCTCAAATTAAACCCCGTCCACCTAATGAATCAGTAATTTCTGCTATTAAGCGTCTTTCTCAAAGTTATCCGATGTTGGATAAGGCAAAGATGCTTGATGAAACATCTAATTTGATGACTGAACATATTTTAAAAGGGCGGGATTCAGTTGAAATAATTGATGAATTAGAAGCTATTTTTTTACGACATTATAAAGAGAAGATTACATGATTAAAGTAATAAAAGAATGGTTCCATCGCTATTTTTCTGATCCGCAAGCGGTATTGCTAGCAATCTTATTGATCGTTAGCTTTACCGTATTGATGACGATGAGTCAAATCTTGGCTCCAGTTTTAGCAAGTATTGTAATTGCTTATTTATTAGATGGTTTAATAAAAAATTTAGAACATTGGCATTTTCCATATTTTTTAGCACTATTCTTAGTTTATAGTGGGTTTATTACAATATTGATATTTTTTATTGTGGTATTATTACCTTTATTATCATATCAATTGACTGAATTAATTGCAGAACTGCCAAAAATGGTTGTAAAGGGACAACAATTATTAGAAGAGATTCGAAAAGACAATCAGTTTCTTGCTGATGAGAATGTTAAAGGTATTATTGAGCCAATACGTGAGCGTGTGAATCAAATAGGGAAAGAGATATTATCTTATTCCTTATCTTCAATTCCAACTTTAATTGCTTTAGTTATCTATGCTATTTTAGTTCCTTTACTAGTCTTTTTTTTCTTAAAAGATAAAGACAAAATTTTAACTTGGTTAGTAGGATTCTTACCTAATGAACATCATGTTGCTGAACAAGTTTGGAAAGAAATGAACGCTCAGATGGGCAATTATGTACGTGGTAAGGTATATGAAATATTTATTGTAGGTATTGCTGCATATTTCTTATTTGCATATTTAAATATGAATTATGCTTCTTTATTAGCAGTGCTAGTAGGTTTATCAGTTATAATTCCCTATGTTGGAGCTGTAGTAGTAACATTTCCTGTTATGATAGTAGCTTATTTTCAATGGGGGTTTGAGGCATCTTTTTTCTGGGTAATGGGTTCCTATTTGATTTTACAAGCACTTGATGGTAATGTTTTAGTACCTTTACTATTTTCAGAAGCCGTAAATTTACATCCTGTAGCAATTATGGTATCAATTTTAGTATTTGGTAATTTGTGGGGAGTATGGGGAGTATTTTTTGCCATACCTTTAGCAACACTAATAAAAGCATTATTAATAGTATGGCCTCGTGCTACTATTGAATAATAAAGATTAGATTGAATTGTTGGGCTTCTTTTTGTCAGCCCAACCTACATTAATTACATTAACTTTTCACCCAAACATCCTCTCAACCCTCTGCACCGAAACCGGATAAGCTGTTTTCAATTCCGGCGCAAATAGTGATACTCTTAGTTCTTCTAGTATCCATTTTTGTTCTGCCTTTTTTGTTTGTTGATATTTTTTCCATAGTTTGTCTATTTCTGCCGCTTTTCTTGCGTCTTTTTGCGGATCGTTTACTAGTCTTGTTAGGCGGATTTGTATTGCTTTTAGGTAGCGCGGCATGTGTTTTAGTTGGTTTAGGGGGATGTCTTTTATAAATCCTTCGTAGATTAGGTGTTTTAAGTGTTGTTTTATTTCTGCTATGGCTGGGTTTGTGCTTTTGTTTAGGTTTTGGGTTAGTTGGTGGTATTCTTCTAATACTTTACTTAGGTGTTGGGCATATTCGCTGGCTAGTTGCATTACTTTTGGTTTGCCACTTACTAGGCGTTGTTCAAATTCTGTTGATGTTCTTGGTAATGGTTCTGTTAGGAATAGTGAATCTATTATTGTTGTCAGCAAATCTTGTTTGAATTGTTCGCAGTTTTTGCCTATTTTCATGTATTGTAAGCATAATTTATGGTCTATCGGCATTTGTTTTTGTAATTTTTTTGTCGGTAGATTTAACATAAATAAGCGTCGTAAGCCGCTGCGAAAATTTTCTTGGGCTTTGTTTGGATTGTCTAAAACGCGCAAGGCAACATGTGTTTCTTGATCAATTAGAGTTGGATAGCCTTGTACTGTTATACTTTCAAGGGGTAATGTTACTTGTTCTGGTAAGTCGCCAAAATCCCATTTTGTTAGTTTATCGCGTTCTAATCCACTTTTATCTGCTACTTGTTGTTGCGAGTTTTGGGTGGCATGAGTTCCAAATTTTTGTTGTAATTCTACTAAGTCACGCCCCATTGCTAGAACCTTAGATTGTTCTAAGTTTTCAACTAGTTGAAAGTTCATTAATAAATGGGCTGGCAGGTTCTCTAAGTTCCAAATATCCTGTTCCACCGGTTTGCCAAGGTGGCGGTGACAGTATCTTGTTAAGGCTTCAATTAGGGATTGTTTCGGATATTCTAAATAGCTGCCGCCTTCGCGAAAACTAACTGTTGGGTTTTTTAATGTATCTATTGCATCTTTTGCTACATCTGGCACTGGTACAAATGATTTTCTTAAATTTTTTGGCAGGCTACGCAGCAAGGCAATGATTTTTTCTTCCAATAATCCGGGCACTAACCATTCAAAATTTGAAGGATTTAGTTGATTTAATAAAGCAAGAGGAACTTTTACTGTCACACCATCTTGCTCATGTTTGGGTTCAAAGTGATAACTTAGCGGCAAAATCATGCTATTTATATAAATATAATCAGGAAAAACATGAGCTGTAATATTATCAGCGGCATGTTTCATTAAATCTTCGCGACTTAAAAATAGCAATTTATCATTATTATCTTTAGCTAACCATGTTTCAAATGCCTTGCCGCTATAAATACCTTCTGGTATATGTTTATTATAAAAAACATAGACATCTTCCGAATCAACCAAAATATCTTGACGGCGCGATTTATGTTCTAAGCGTTCAATATCGGCGATTAATTCTTGATTGTGTTTAAAAAAAGCCGCTCTAGTATTATATTCTCCTTCAACTAAGGCTCCACGAATAAATATTTCCCGTGAATATTTTGGGTCAATTGGACCATAGTTGATTTTACGTTTGGCTATAATGGTTAAACCATACAAAGTAACCTTCTCAAAAGCTCCAACTTGGGCAGGGCGTTTTTGCCAATGGGCTTCAAAATACTGAGTTTGACATAAATGTTGTGCTATTGGTTCTATCCATTCAGGATTAATTTTTGCGACTGAACGAGCGTATAAGCGCGTGGTTTCGACTAATTCATTTGCCATAATCCATTTAGGCTGTTTTTTAAATAAACTTGATCCGGGATGTATGTTTAATTTAATTTGACGTGCGCCTAAATAATCCGAATCAGCTTTACAGGCAATATTTCCTAATAAACCAGTCAATAAAGCTTCATGAATTTCATTATAACCAGCGTCAGCTTGATTGATTTTCCAGCCGGATTCTTTGACTAATAAATTTAATTGTTTATGTATATCTATCCATTCACGCATCCTGTTATAAGATAAAAAATTTTTACGGCATAAATTTCTTAACTTATTTGTTGATAGGTGTTTAGAATGCTCATGGTAAAAATCCCAAAGTTTTAAATAGCTAAGAAAATCAGATAGTTCATCTCTAAATTGTTCTTGAGCTAAATCAGCGGCTTGTTGTGCATCCATTGGGCGTTCACGAGGATCTTGAATACTTAAAGCACTGGCAATAATCAGAATTTCTTTTAAGCAAGTTTGCTCTGCCGCCGCTAAAATCATACGTGCAATTTTAGGATCAATTGGCAATTTGGCGATTTGTCGCCCAATTTGAGTTAAACGCCGCTGATCATCTACCGCACTTAATTCTAGTAATAGAATAAAACCATCATTAATTATTTTAGAATTAGGTGGATCAACAAAGGGAAAATTATTGACATCACCGAAACCTAATGCTAACATTTGCAAAATTACTGAGGCTAATGAAGTTCGGATAATTTCTGGATCAGTAAATTCGGGGCGTAAATCATAATCTTCAGCAGAATATAAGCGAATACATAAACCGGGGGAAATTCGCCCACATCGCCCTTTACGTTGATTGGCACTTGAACGTGAAATTTTTTCTATTGGTAGCCGCTGAACTTTATTGCGAATACTATAACGACTAATTCGTGCAAAACCGGTATCAATAACCGCTTTAATTCTGGGTACAGTCAAGGAAGTTTCTGCAACATTAGTTGCTAGAATAATACGCCGCTGATGACTCGGATTAAAAACCCGATTTTGTTCTGCCGCTGAGAGACGGGCATATAAGGCTACAATTTCAGTATTGGGCAAATGATGTTTGGCTAAAGCTTCAGCGGTTTCACGAATTTCACGCTCACCAGCTAAGAAAATTAACATATCAGCCAGTCGATCATGTAAAGTTACTTCATCTACTGCATCAACAATGGCTTGTGCCATATCCTCATCATCATCTGCTAGCGGATTATAACGTACTTCTACTGGATAAGTACGCCCAGACACTTCAATAACAGGGGCATTATTAAAATGCTTAGAAAAACGCTGAGTATCAATTGTCGCAGAAGTAATAATGACTTTTAAATCTGGTCTTTTAGGCAATAATTTTTTCAAATAACCTAATAAAAAATCAATATTCAAACTACGCTCATGTGCTTCATCTATAATGATAGTATCATAAGCATCTAAAAATCTATCGCCTTGAGTCTCAGCCAATAAAATACCATCAGTCATAAATTTAATATAAGTTTCAGAACTTAATTTATCGCTGAAACGTACTTTGTAACCAACAGCATTGCCTAATGGTGTATCAAGCTCACTAGCCACGCGACTAGCAACAGCGCGAGCGGCAATACGACGCGGCTGTGTACAAGCAATCATGCCATTCACACCACGTTGAAGTGATAAACAGATTTTAGGTAACTGAGTAGTTTTACCTGAACCAGTTTCACCAGCAACAATAACAACTTGATGCTGAGCAATAAGATCTGCAATATTCTGACGCTGAGAACTTACAGGTAAATCATCAGGAAATTGAGGCTGAGGCAAGTTAGCAAAACGACGCTGACGCTTTTTCAATGACTTCTCAATATCAGCCATTAATTTTTCAAAAGGCTGAACAATATCACCCTTTCGAGATTTGAGATTACGAATACGTTTCTTAAAACGAAATTGATCGCAGCGCATTACGTCGCTGCATAATGTCGATAGTGTTTTTAGGGGTTCTTGATTCATGTTCGGTATAATTTGATCGTTAAATTTGATTGGTATTATACCTATTATTTAGAAAACTACAGGGATTGCATATAAACAGGGATTTCAGCGCCAGCTAACCATAAACTAATTTTATGCTATACTATTATAAATAGATAACTGATAGTGCTGTAGGGTGCGTTCTACGCACCAAGCCAAAATATTTATACAGACAATTATTTTCATTGCTAAGGAGAGAAGCTATGTTATGGCAAGAGATTAGGGAAAAATACCCATCCAAATGGTTGGTAATAGAAGCAAAAAAATTCCACCAAACAGATGATCAGTTTGTTGTTGAAGATTTCGAGGTGCTTGATATTTTTGACAAGTCTTTTGATGCTTACGATGAATACCGAAGCTTGCATCAAGAACACCCTAGTAAAGAGTTTTTATTTGCGAATACTGAAATGTCCATCTTGGAAATTCCGATTACCCGATGGATGGGAGTCAGAGCTTGATACATTTTGAACTACGCAATAAATTACCTTTTATAAGTATAACTGCTGTGCATCGTGGCATCGAGTTCAGAATCGACCATGTATTAGTTGATACTGGATCAGCCGCAACTATATTTTCCTCAGATTACCTTCGCAAATTTGGGATTGACTCAGAACCAGAGGATAAGGTTCGCAAAATTGTTGGTGTTGGAGGAAACGAGTATGTTATTGAAAAGAGAATTGATGCCTTAATTATTGACGATGTTTCAATTGAAGACTGCATCATACAAGTTGGTGATATGGATTATGGTTTTGGGATTAATGGAATTATTGGTGGTGATTTATTTATGAGGACTAAAATGGTCATAGACTACGAAAAATGTGCTATTTTGCTTCAGCATTCGAGCTAATAATCAGATTAATTCCTTAATTTAATTAAAATCAAATATTGGATTTCACACCGAATGGTCGGTTCCACAAGTTCCACCAACCCTACATGGCTTAAGATGACGAATACGTTTTTGAAAACGAAATTGATCGCACCGCATGACATCAGTGCATAATGTGGTAAGTGTTTTTAAAGCTTCTGGATTCATGTTCGGTATAATTAATCATTAAATTTGATTGGTATTATACCTATTATTTAGAAAACTACAGGGATTGCATATAAACAGGGATTTCAGCACCAGCTAACCATAAAACAATTAGTTTATTCCACAACCAATATGATTACTAAACAATGGATATAATAATTTCATCGCCATACTTTTTGGCAATTCTTTTTTTTATAGTTGCATTCACATATTCTTCTGTAGGTTTAGGAGGGGGATCATCATACACAGCATTGATGGCAATATTTGGCATGAACATCTTAGCAATACCTATGATTTCTTTATCTCTCAACCTATTTGTTACCTCAGTAGCTAGCTTTAACTTCATAAGAAACAAACATGCTAAAATAAAACTGATATTACCATTTATAATCTCCTCAATACCTATGGCATATTTAGGAGGTTCTCTTAAATTACCAAAAGAAATATTTTATTGGATATTATTAATATCATTAGTTTTTGTCGCAGCTAGGATATATCTTTGGCAAGACACAAAAATCCAATTAAATCTTGGGCAAAAACAAAAAATTCTTCTGTCACTAATTGCTGGATCAATACTTGGTTTAGTTGCCGGCATAGTTGGCATTGGCGGGGGTATTTATCTTGTTCCTTTAATAATCATTTTAGGCTTAGGTACAGGAAAAGAAGCCGCTGCATGTGCAGCTATTTTTATTTGGCTTAATTCATGTTCAGGGCTATTATCACGCCTCCAGCATAATTCAATTGATTTAACAGATTATATTCCATTAATAATTGCAGTCTTAGCCGGAGGCGCGTTAGGATCATTTATGGGATCATTTAAGTTTTCGCCTAAGATAATGGAAAAAATCTTAGGCGCGGTAATTCTAGTAGCAATCTTGTTTTTAACAATTAAACTGTTATCTAAGTGAATTATGATAAATAAATTGGGTTTTTTCATATTGGGCAAGGTATTGTTGTAGAGCTAAATCATCTGGGTGCAAGCCTGAAGTTTGATGTGGTTGTTTGTTAATTGCAATATCTATTATTATCAATTTTGGTTTGCCTTTTATGGCAAATTGTAATAGTTTTAGTAGTTTATAACGTGGAGTAATGAATGGTTCTCCCCAATCTTGATAGGTCTCATCATCTATGTCTAGTATGACAAAGGGCGGGGTGTTTTGTTTAACTAAGTTGCCGTGATATAGTGTCATCATCCAATCTGCACTTGAGTCTTCTATTTCTGCTACTAATTGCCCATTACGGAATGGGGATAATTCTTGCCATAATTTAGTTGTTTTTGTGATTAGCGACTTTAGTTTTTTCATGTTTTTTTTAGGTATTTTTGGTTATTGTCATAAAAGCCCCCCAACCCCCTAAAGGGGGAGTTAGATTGTGCTTGTAATGAAGTGAGTTCCCCCTTTAGGGGGTTAGGGGGCTTTTTTATTATTGATTTAATATTGCAGACAATTCTCGCGCTGGTCCATAATTGTCTGCAATATCAGATATTTGTTGATAAGCTTCAAATGACCATGTTATATCATCTTGTTTTATCAGCCATGCCGCTTGTAATGTTTGACGCATATTTTCAGGTATGGCTTTATCTTGCAATTGTGTTGGATAATCAGGAAGTTTTGCTACTGTTTCAAATTGTAATTCTGTTTTATTGATTATGAGCCAATAAGTTTGTCCAGCTTTAAATTCAATCTTTGCCGTTTTTACCGATTTGGTTTTGCTTTCTGTTTGCCATAATATTGTTTTATCGGCAGTGGTGATTTGAACTTTATAGGGTGATTTGCGGCTCATATACTCCTATTTCTATAGTTTTATCAGCTCGCTTGAGGATATAGTCTTTGAGTGTGCCGTCAAAATCGTCAATATTGCCCACCTGTGAAGTCGCATAGCTATTTAAGGTGCTAGCCGCTATTTAGGCTGAGGTATAGTTGATTTCGTGTTTTCATGTCATTATCTGCTAAATTCTTTAAAGTCAATAGTGTAACATAGTCGAAAGACCTGACAGGTTTTTAAAACCTGTCAGGTCTAGTGCAAAAAGTTATTAACATTTACGCACAAACTCCACAAATATCCCAACCCAACGATTATTTAACATCCTTGTAGAAGTACAACTGATTAGCTTTTAATCTTGCCTCAAAAGTTTAGAAACCTCATATATATGATACCATAGAATTTTTCTTTAACTAATATAATGACATTACTCGACGAGATTCAACAAGGCGAAACTAAGACACTTGAATTTAAAAAAACCTTACCTACTGTTGCTGATTTGGCAAAAACTATAATTGCCTTTGCTAATACTAGTGGCGGTAAACTTATTATAGGTGTTAATGATAACAGGGAAATTATAGGTTTAGATGATAACGAAATTTTTGCTATACAAGACAAAATAGCTTCTATAATTTATGATCGTTGTTATCCTAATATTTTACCAGAAATATATACAGCTAATATAGAGGGTCGGTTAATACTAATTATTGAAATTTTTCGTGGCAACCTATTGCCTTATTACCTA
Organism: Candidatus Marithrix sp.; assembly: GCA_016744775.1. Classification (GTDB taxonomy): domain Bacteria; phylum Pseudomonadota; class Gammaproteobacteria; order Beggiatoales; family Beggiatoaceae; genus Marithrix. The sequence continues at coordinate 170,040 of JADGDS010000004.1, read as the reverse complement.
AAACAAGATGGTAAAAATAATGGTACATACATTAGAATAGGAGCAACAAACCGCAAAGCTGAATTTGAAAATATACTAGAACTAGAACGACATAGATCTAATATTAGTTTTGACGAAGAAATTAACTATGAAACAGAATTCGACACACTTGATCTAACACCTATTAAATCAAAATTTGCTGCTATAGGTAAAGTCTGTGATAGCAACAAACTTAAAAACTTAAAATTACTGAAAGAAGAAAATGGCAAAACATATCCCAGCAATGCTTTATTAATATTATTGGGTAAATTTGAACATGTAACCATAAAATGCAGCCGCTTCAAAGGCAAAACAATGAGTGTTTTTTTAGATAAAAAAGAATACAGCGGCGATCTATTCACACAACTTGAAAATGCTGAAAATTTCATCAAAAACCATATTCATCTGAGAGGCGAAATAAATGGTTTGCAACGAATTGATACTTATGAAATACCAATTGTAGCAATCAGGGAAGCATTGGTGAATGCAGTAGTGCATAGAGACTACAGCAATAAAGGGCGAGATATAAAAGTTGGTGTTTCTGATGACATAGTTAATATAGTATCCCCCGGAGGCTTACCACATGCAATTACAGAACAAAACCTGACACAGGGTCGTTCTGAAATTCGTAATCGTGGCATTGCAGGAGTATTAAAAGCTCTGAATTATATTGAACAATGGGGTACCGGCATCAAGCGTATTAAATCATCGTGCATACAACATGGCTTACAGGAACCAGATATAAAAGAAACAGGAGATTTTGTAGATGTAGCTTTATATCGACAGTTTATTTAAAATAAGTGAATTATACCCCGCCGAAAGACCTGTCAGGTTTCCAAAACCTGACAGGTCTAATTAACATTTACGCACAAACTCCACAAATCGCCCAGCCCAACGATTATTTTCAACATCGCGCAAATGAACATAGCTAGCCAGCGTATTTTTATAAACTATACCATCATTATGACCATCTAAACCATGTCCACGTATCACTTCATAGGCATATTTTAGATTTGTAGGTATATTTACTGGTTTAGAATAATGAAATTCATGAGCATAAAATTCTGCTTGTTTGCCTTGCTCCCATAATCCATTTTCAGTTTCACGTAAATGTACATAACCACGCCCCACTGGGCGTTGTTGCATTATAGTATCAAAAGGCAATGCTCCTACCATTTCACAAGTTTTATCGCGCCATGTTAATCGACGCGCTAAATACATCAAGCCTCCACATTCAGCATAAACGGGCATTTCTTTTTCTACAGCTTCATAAATGTCTTGTTTCAAACTCAGATTATTAGCTAAAATTTCCATTTTTTCTTCAGGAAAACCACCGCCAATAAATAAACCATCAACTACTGGCAAATGTGAATCTCGTAAAGCATCAATAAATACTAATTCAGCACCAGCCGCCTCTAAAGCCTCTAAATCACCTTGATAATAAAAACCAAAAGCCGCATCACGAATAATACCTATTTTAATATCTGTTGTTATTGTTGTTGTTGATACTGTATTTTTAGCCTCAACAGGCGGCACAATTTCAAGTAACCTATCTAAATTTACTTGTTCCTCAATAGCTTGCGCAATAGTTTGAATTCTTAACTGCGCCTGTTGATCCTCATTGCTAGGCATTAAGCCTAAATGTCGTTCCTTAATCTGTAAATCTTTATTACGTCTAACTGCGCCAATAACTGGCACATCAGTATAATACTCAACAGCAGCTCTTAACTTATTTTCATGACGCTCTCCCCCTACCTGATTAAAAATCACACCGGCAATAGAAATGTTTTGATCAAACATCTTATAACCCAAAATCAGAGGAGCAACACCGCGCGTAATACCCTGAGTATCAATAACCAAAATAACCGGCGCATCAACTAAATGTGCCAAAGCGGCATTACTATTACTACCATCCAAATCCATACCATCATATAAACCTTTATTGCCTTCAATGATAGATAAATTAGCAGTTTGACTATAATGAGTAAAACTGTGTTTAATTTCATCCGAAGTCATGGTATAAAAATCTAAATTATGACAAGGGCGTTTAGTGGCTTGACTTAACCATAAAGGATCAATATAATCTGGACCTTTTTTAAAAGCTTGAATTATAAATTTACGTGCAGTTAAAGCCGCACATAAACCTATACTAATTGTGGTTTTACCAGAAGATTTATGAGCGGCAGATATAAGGATATTCGACATATTAAAATTGTTTTATATAAGCATGTAATACAAAATGTTTAACAGCATTGCGTTGTGCTAACGCTTTTCTTTGATTAAAAAATGGACCCATAGTCACAATAATTAAACCATTATAAGAATTAGTGTTTTTAATTTTGACATTACTATGTCCATATCTTCTTAATTTATAACGAAGAGCATAAGCAGATTTATAGCCATGTTTATTTTTTGAATAACGCCCTAAAACAACATACCATTTTTGATAAGCAACATGATAAATATGTTCTTGAAAATTATCATCAGCTTTTGTATATTGAACGTTTAAAATAAAAAATATTAATAATAAAGAGGTAAGAAATTTCATAATTTACTTTTCTAAAGGGATTAATTATATGGAAGAAAATTCATGGTTTAAATTAACTTCCAAAGCAAGTAAATTATTATTATATCAAATCATACTATGTTTATATTGTCTAATTACTATATAGAAATAGCTATTACTGCTATATTGTTAATAACAATTATTGTTTATATAAACAAATATTTTGAATCATCTAAAATTATCAGAAAATCAGCAAAGAATCCTATTACTAAAGATGGTTGGCTAATATCAAGTGCTGAGATTGAATGGAAAATTAGTGATGCTCAACTAAATGCAGTTAAATTAGGTATAACTATTGGTCGTTCTGCGAGACTAAGTGAATTACTAATTAATAATGACAGCCTCTCGCTTCGTCATGCACGAATTAGCAGTATTGGAAATGACTTATATATAGAAGACTTAAATTCACTAAATGGTTCATGGATAAATAATGAAGCCATAAAGCCATTTAAAAAATTACAGGTAAAATCAGGTGAAACATTGGTATTGGGTGAAATACCAATGTCATTTAAACGTCTATAAAGTTTTACTTTGATTCCAACTTGCCATAATCCGTCTCACATAACGTTGTGTTTCACGTATGCGAGGCACCCTGCCCAATCGCGCAACCCGCGTTGGACCACTATTATATGCGGCTAAAGCTAGTTTTACATCTTTAAAGCGTCTTAATAATTTACTAAAATAATAAGCACCACAATAAAGGTTATAATATGGATCTAATAGAACTTCAGGTTCTAAACCACATTCACCCATACCAGTACGAGGCATTATTTGAGTTAATCCTCTAGCTCCTGCTGGAGAAATAGCATCAGGTTTCCAAGCAGACTCTTGTTTAATTAAAGCATAAAAAAGTCGATGATCAATACCATAATCAGTAGCAGCTTGACGGGCTAATATATGCAAATAACTACCTGAATGATTATATTTAATAGGTGGTGCCATTTTCTGTGGAGTTTGGCTCGCACATCCTATTAAAGTGCTTGATATTATTAATAATATTACATAAAATTTCATTTTATATTAAACGTTGTTGTGCCTCCCGATATTTTGCCGCTGTTTTTTCAATAATATTTGAAGGTAATTCAGGCGCGGGTGGCTTTTTATTCCAATCTAAAGTTTCTAAATAATCACGTACAAATTGTTTATCAAAACTCGGTGGGCTAATACCCACTTGATATTGATCCACCGGCCAGAAACGTGAAGAATCTGGTGTCAAGACTTCATCAATTAAAACTAATTGATTATTTTCATCTAAACCAAATTCAAATTTCGTATCCGCAATAATTATGCCGCGTTTTAAAGCATAATCACTAGCGCGATGATAAATTTCCAGACTAATATCACGGATTTGTTCTGCTAACTGTTTACCAATTAAATCACAACATGATGAAAAATTAATATTTTCATCATGTTCACCAACAGCCGCCTTACTTGAGGGAGTATAAATTGCTGTAGATAATTTATCCGCTAGTTGTAAACCCTCTGGTAACATAATACCAGAAATACCACCACTATGTTTGTAGTCTTTCCAACCTGATCCGACTAAATAACCTCTAACAATGGCTTCGATTGGTAATGGTTTTAACTTTTTCACAATTATCGCTTGTTGTTTTACAGCCTGATATTCATCAGCTGATAAAACATCTTCTAATTTAATAGAGTTGCTACGATGATTAGCAATTAAAGACTCAGTAAAATCAAACCAAAAATTTGATACTGCCGTTAATACCGCGCCTTTATCAGGAATAGGATTAGGTAAAATTACATCAAATGCAGATAAACGATCAGTGGCAACAATTAACATATGCTGATCATCAACCGCATAAATATCACGGACTTTACCACGTTTAATTAAAGGAAGACTCTGTAATTCAGAGTTAAAAATAGGCATTAATTGTTTGTTCTCATAATTCTAATAGCGTAAATTTTAGTTTTATAGTGAGATAATCGCTTAAGTGATTTACCATCACCCAAAGGATCCTTAACTAAATAATCTGATCCTACTTTGCCAACTATTAATACCCAATGAGTAAAAAATCCATAAAGTACTATTTTGGCTATAACTGGTTGTTTAGCTTTGAGTGCATTATCAATTACAGCAGTATTTGATCCATTTAAAATATCAAAATAAATGCGCCCATTAGTTATTTTTGAGACTGAATTCCATTTCAACCAGCCTCGTTTAGTGTAACCATTATTGGCTTTCAACAAATCATTTAATAAATTAGGAGGAATATCTATACCATGATGTGCGAGTGACATACTCACACAACAGACAGTACAACCAACTGCTCCTAAAGTTTGTTGGCTACCACCAACTGTATCATTTTTCCAACGTGAATCATTTTGTAAATAAATTGGAAAAATTGATAATGAATTTCATTTGACTTCATCTTCTGTTGCATCTTCTTCAATGTCATCTTCTTCAGTTTCATCATCATCATCTTCAACTTCATTTGCAGTTTCAGCCTCAACTTCATTTGCAGTTTCAGCCTCATCCTTATCTAATTCAGGCTCATCAGGCACTTCAGGTTCTTTTTCATCATCTGGATTATCAATTTCTTTCACTAAAAACTCTTCTTGAGAATTTTTAATTTGATCAATAGATAAAACGTTTTCTTCTGATGGATTATCCGCATCTTCCAGAATTTCTGATTTAGGATCATCTTCTCCATTACAAGAAGCTAATCCTAATAATATACTTACAATAATAGATGCTTTTAAATTTTTATATTTCATTATAATTACCTCGTAGTAAAATGGTATGATAGTTGTTTAATACAATTATTTTAATTCAAAGAGAGTTAATATGTCTGCCTTAATTTGCGGCTCATTTGCATTTGATACCATTATGGTATTTAAAGATAAATTTAAACACCATATTTTGCCAGATCAAGTACATATTCTCAATGTATCATTTTTGGTACCCGATTTACGTCGTGAATTTGGCGGTTGTGCTGGTAATATTGCTTATAATCTCAACCTGTTAGGCGGTGATGCCTTACCAATGGCTACAGTTGGTAAAGATTTTACATCTTATGCTGAATGGATGGATAAATGTGGTATTCCACGTACACATATCACAACTATAAATGATAATTATACAGGGCAAGCATTTATTACTACAGATATGGATGATAATCAAATAACCGCATTTCATCCGGGTGCAATGAATTTTTCTCAGCACAATAAAGTATCTCAAGCTGAAGATGTGACTATTGGTATAGTTTCTCCTGATGGGCGTGACGGGATGTTGGAACATGCGCAACAATTTGTAGATGCGGATATTCCTTTTATCTTTGATCCCGGGCAAGGTTTGCCTATGTTTGATGGTAATGATTTAAAATTGTTTATTAAACAGGCAAGTTGGGTGATTGTTAATGATTATGAATGGCAATTAATACAAGAACGTACTGGCTTTACACCAGAACAAGTAGCTGAACAAGTACAAGCTTTAATTATCACTAAAGGTGCTGAAGGTGCTATAATTTATACTGCTGACACCATTTATGAAATTCCTGCCGCCAAAGTAAATGAAGCAAAAGACCCTACCGGTTGTGGTGATGCTTTTCGCGGCGGTTTGTTATATGGATTAATGAATGATTTTGATTGGAAAACTACAGGGCGAATCGCATCATTGATGGGTGCAATAAAAGTAGAACATCACGGTACCCAAAATCACACATTTAGCTTAGAAGATTTTAAACAAAATTTTAAAGAAAATTTTGCCTATAATTTCTAATTAAATAAAGCGTGAATATGTTCACGCTTTTTTACAATCAGGGCATATACCATATATATATAAACAATGATCAGTGATCTCAAACTTATGCTTTTTAGCGATAGCCTCTTGTCGTTTTTCAATCTCAGCATCAACAAATTCTACAATTTGACCACATTTAATACACAATAAATGATCATGATGTTTACCATCATTTAATTCAAATACAGAAATACCATTTTCAAAATGATGACGAACCACTAACTCTGCGGTTTCAAATTGTGTTAAGACACGATAAACTGTAGCTAAGCCAACATCTTCTCCAGCGTCTAATAAGGATTTATAAATATCCTCAGCACTCATATGACGTTGAGTATTATTCTCTAATAATTGGAGTATTCTTAGTCGCGGCAAAGTGGCTTTTAATCCAACACTTTTAAGGTTTTTACTTTCCATAGCTTTATTTTAATTGATTTAATATATTTATGATACATAAATTTTTTCTTTTATATGCACTAACTATTAGTTTATTAAGTTGCAGCTTACATAGAATAGATATTCAACAAGGAAATTTAGTTACCCAAGAAATGCTGGATCAATTGGAATTAAAGATGCCAGCACATAAAGTAAAATTTATTATGGGTACACCATTAATAATGGATACATTCCATCAAAATAGATGGGATTATATATATATAATACAACCAGCTTATAAGAAGCCTCAACAACGTCATCTTACTTTAGTATTTGATAACAATCAACTACTAAAAAAAATCGAGGGCGATGTAAAAATTGGAAAACGCAAAAATCCAAAACCATCACTTCCTGATGATTTTGATCAAGAACCTATTTTATAATAACTGAAATCATGGAAATTACAGCTGAATATGATAAAGATTTTTATGCGTGGCTGATGAAAAATGCCATGTTAATTCGTAACAAACAATTCACAGAAATAGACACTGAATATATTGCAGAGGAATTGGAATCTATGGGTAAACGCGAAAAAAGGGAATTACTCAGTCGTTTAGCTGTATTAATTTCCCATCTTTTGAAATGGAAATTTCAATCTATAAAAAGATCAAGAAGTTGGAAAAACACTATTTTAACTCAACGACTTGATATTAAAGAACTTATTGAAGAAAGTCCTAGTTTACGTTATGAAATTGAAAATAAAATTATGAGTGCTTATGAAAAAGCAAAATTAAGCGCGGAAAACGAAACAGGTATAAATAAGAACAAATTTCCCAAACAATGTCCATTTTCACTTGAAGAAATGCTGGAAGTAGATTTTTTTCCTGAAAGTAGTGATGTTAATTGAATTTTAAACCAAACCTGACAGGTTTTAAAAACCTGTCAGGTTTAATCTTAATTACGATTAACTTCCCCAAAAGGAGATTCCATTGCTAATACACGTGATATTTCACCATCAAAGAATCCCATACTTAAAGCAATTATAGACAATAATAATGGAATCAATATCATTGATAATGCTAAACCGCCTTCATGTTTAACAGGATCATCTAGTTTTGTAAACAAGAGAATTAACACTTTAAATATATAAGCAGTTGTTAATAACATTCCTATTATAATAACTATAAGCCACCACCATTGCCCACTTTGCCATATAGCATCAACTAATATGGATGGCAAAGCAATTAGACACAATCCAGCAATACTAAATGTTATTAACGTCAGTGGAGAAATTCTTCCCACTCCTTGCATTCCATGTAGAAAATCTGAATTGACAATATATAATATATGCCCAGCCACCATAAACAGTGCCGCTAATACAAAAGCATGAGAAATACTTAAATAAATACCAGCCTGCCAAGCATCAAAACTCCAACTATCAGTAATTCCATTAGCTAAAGGAAATATTAATAATAAATAAGCCGCTTGTGCAACTGTAGCATAAGCTAATAATCCTATTAATCGCCGTTGTTGTAAAGCTTGCCATGATGCCCAAATAATAATTACCGCCGCTATTAAACCTACTAATTGTGACACTAAACCCAGAATTTCATTTGGAAGTACTTCAAACCATACACGTAACAAAATATAAAATGCTGCTTTTATTACAAGAGCAACTAATAAAATTGCCACAGGTATTGGAGCATTGGAAATAGTAGATACCAACCAAAAGGGTATAACTCCTGATTTAATAATCAATGCTATTAAAATCAAAAATATAGCCATCCAGATAGTGGCTCCTGATCTTAATTCTAATGCCAATGATTGAATATCCAAACTTCCAACAACACCATATAAAAACACAATAGCTAATAAATAAACTATTGAAGCAAATACCGCAATGAACAAATAACGCATAGCGGCATTCAATGCCAATACAGTATTACTTAATACAATCATAGGTACTGATGCCAAAGTAAGTATTTCTAAAGTCACATAAAAACTAAATAAATTTGAAGATAAAAACAAAGCATTTAGCCCGCCCCAAAGTAATAACCACAATGGCCAAAACAAGAAATTAGCCTGACCTTTTGGAAACGCCCTTGGATTACGTTTGGTAGTTACCGTAACTGCTTCTTCCACATCATTACTAGGCAAATAGTCATTTTCTTCCACTACAACTAATTGATTTTCTTTTTCTTCTTTGTATGAAGATGGTAAAGCAACATGCTCAGTCTTAGTCTGTGAAAGTGCTTTAGTATTTCTATCAGGAGTTTTTATAGACCAATTAGTTTGTTCTTCAAAACATGCAAAATACTTGAAAGCATAAACACTGACACAAACATTTATAATAAACGTCATTATTAACATTGCTATACTTAAACCATCGACATATAACTCAACTCCCAAAGGAGTATCCCAATTTGCAATAGGATAAGATTGCATCCCATTTGTCCATACCTGTAGAAATAAATTCCACAAGCTAATTGACATAGCAATAATAGTGAGTGGAACCAAAACTCGTTCACTATAGCGTCCAAAAATAAAAATCAAAATTGCTGCAATCAGCGGCAACATCAGCATAGAAGCAGCCCATAATTGACTATCCATCATAACGGCTCACCCATATCATTCTTATCTTCCAACAAATATAATTGCCCAGTGATTTGATAAATACGTCGCGCCAACATTAAAGCCAATGCTGTCAAACTCACCATAATTACAATTGCCACCAGAATAAACCCATGTGGTATAGAATCTACCGCAGGATTAGAACGTGAAGCAATTGAAATTAACAATAAAAACACGCTACTAGCCATAAAATTTAAAGCCATAATTTTGCGCAAAAGATCAGTATCAAGAAATAGAACATATACACCAATGGTGAATATACCCATGCTAACTAAAGGTAAAAATACAAAATCTGTCATGTTATTAATTATTCTGAATATTTGGTCTAGCCATAAAAAATATTAACAAACTCAATGCTATTAATATTATGATTGATAATTCAATTAACAATATTAAGGTATTAGATAATTGATAGTCAATAGCGACTACACTAAATGCAATACTTGCAAATACCAATAAGCCGCCACTTAAAACTAAACGTACAAACATAGAATTTTTGATTTTTGGTTTTCTTGTAGTCTGCTTTAAACGTAAAAATAAAGCAATACCAGCTAAAACAGCCCCGATATGAAATGCAATAATTGCTAACTCAGTAACTCTCCACAAAATATAGCCTATAGTCACAACAAAAATGATTAATAATAGCAATTGTGGAAAAGGCTGCATTAAGGGAGTATCATAATGATATTCAGTCTTTTCTATAATAGGTGTACTATAAAAAATAGTCCATATACCAATAATGGCTATAAATAAAGTGCTAATTGATAATAAAACATCATAGCTACGAAAATGAACTATAATCGCGCTTAGCGGATTAGTCATATTAGTATTAGCCAATTGCTCATACATTACTTCTGTTAAATTTATTGTAGGATCAGGCATAAACAAAACAGCAGAAGCTAAGCCAAGTTCCAATATAGAAAGTAACAATATAATTAAAATTAGTTTTACCGAATAAACAGACATAATTATAAAGACTCTCTTATATCACGTAAAAGATCTAGGAATAATACCCCGGTAAAACCAATGCCAATTGCCAGATAAGCAATAGCCACATCAGGTGCTGAAAAACGTATCCATGTCAATGCCATTAACAATCCATATACTATAAATAATATAACTGCTCTAAATAAATCCCGAATCGTTAAAGTTTGCCATGCAATCCACAATAAGGATAATGCTAAAATACCATCAAACAATGATTCTAAATTCATTTTGCACTCCAAATGATAAACATAGTATTATAGTATATTTGAATTAGATAGGAACATACTTTGAATTTAGATAGAGTCTCATCAGGAGATAATGTACCTGAGAATCTTAATGTTATTATTGAAATCCCTTCCCATAGTGACCCGGTAAAATATGAGGTTGATAAGGCTACTGGGGCTATGTTTGTGGATAGATTCATGAAGTGTGACTCGTTTCCAAGTAACTGAAATCTAAGTAGTAGTCAGGTAACTGGAGTATTGGACAAGGTTGTTCAATATAACTGATAATAATGGTACGGTTAAAATCCGAAGGCATCGGTTGAAATATGCCTAAAAGCATTACCCGCTTGGCACCGTGACTGGAGGCTGGGTGAGCAAGGGTAAAAAGCTACACAGGATGTGAGGCAAGCAAGATGGCATGGCTATGAATAAGAATTAGTGATTGAAGCGTCGTCATCTATAGGACACGTAGGTTAGTAGGAAAAGTTTTTCATGCCTTTTTCTAATCAACTCAAAGAACCTCGGCGTAGAGCTAAAGCCTAAACTATCACGAAATGGTCTTGGATCATGGAAACATTTTATCGGAACGAGGAAAAACGGGTGTAGTAGTGCACTTTACCATAGAAGTGGTATGGAAAGAGGTCAGCAGTCAACTGATAGCGCAGCACTCGGGTAGGAACTAAAGGGAAATTATAAGGACATAAGATTACTTTAGTGTCATATGGAGAATATTTACGTGAATAACAATTCCCTTGTAAAACAGGGTGAATAGACATAGAAATATGATAACAGTAGAAACTATAGATCAACATTATTTAGACAAAACAGGGCAGAAAGCCCCGGCATGGCTCACTTCTAAGTGGGAATGGCAGGATATTGTCTGGAAAAAGGTTGAACGAACAGTTTTTAATTTGCAAAAGCGTATTTATAAAGCCACCAAAGCTGGTCAGCTTAAACAAGCAAAAGCTTTAAGAAAGCTACTTTTGAGAAGTAGTTGTTCAGTAATATTGAATGTTCGTAGAATCACACAAGATAATTCTGGTAAAAAAACTGCGGGGGTTGATGGAGTGAAGTCATTAAGCCCCTTACAAAGGGTCAAGTTAGTTAAAGAATTAATGAAACTAGCTCAATCATCATTCAAAAGTTATCGTGCAAAACCAATAAGAAGAGTATGGATACCTAAGAAAAACGGTAAACTAAGACCACTTGGAATTCCAACTATCAAAGATAGGGTGACACAAGGTGTAGTAAAAACCGCTATAGAACCCTCCTTTGAAGCAATCTTTGAGCCTAATAGCTACGGTTTTAGACCGGCGCATAGTTGCCACGATGCAATAGAAGACATCTTTAAATGCCTATCTCGTAAACAGAAATGGGTACTGGATGCAGACATCAAAGGTTGTTTTGATAACATAGATCATAAACATCTACTAAGTCTAATAGATGGAAGAACAGTGAAGTACACTGTTAGTCAATGGTTGAAAGCTGGTGTAATGGAAAATATGAAATTCCAAGTCTCAGATATTGGTACACCACAAGGCGGTATTATCAGCCCACTTTTAGCTAACATAGCCTTAGATGGAATGGAAGGTTATTTATACAATAAGCTAAGAGAAAGGGGATATAAAGTTGCTGAGTTGAATAGAGGTAAATTCAGAAGTGTCAGATATGCCGATGACTTTGTGGTAATGCACGAGAACAAAGAAGTAATTGAAGATTCTAAAGTAATTATAGCCGAATGGTTAAAAGTTCGAGGTCTGGAATTATCAGAAGAAAAGACTAAAATTGTGCATAGCACAGAAGGTTTCGACTTCTTAGGTTTTAATTGCAGGCATTACGATAATGAGACCAAAGGTTACAGGGCTAAGAAGTTTGCGAACAAGCAAGGATTTAAGATACTCATTAAACCAAGTAAAAAATCCATTGAAACACATTCAATTAAGATCAAAGAAGTATTAAGAAAAATGAAAGCAGCACCTCAAGAAGACATAATTTGGAAGTTAAACCCTATTATTAAGGGGTGGACAAATTACTATAGAGGTTGCGTAGCTACAGAAACTTTCAATAAGTTAGATCACTTGATGTGGAAAAAACTCTGGACATGGTCCAAAAGAAGGCACCATGCTAAAGGCAAAAGATGGGTAGTAGGTAAGTATTTCCACACCATTGGGAAAAGAAAATGGTGCTTTGCCACAAAAAAAGACGATCAAATTGATCAAGTATTAAATAAGTATTCGGATACTAAAATCAAAAGATACGTCAAGGTAATAGCAGGAAAATCTTATTATGACGGTGATGAGTTATATTGGGCAACAAGAATGTCAAAAGGTTATGGTGATATTTCGCCGGGCAAAGCTAAGATGCTTGTAAAGCAAAATGGCATGTGCGGGTATTGTAATACAAGGTTTAAAAATGGTGACTTGATGGAAAGTCACCACAAAACCTTCGTATATGAAGGTGGAAAAGATACATACACAAACCTTGTGTTAATGCACAAACATTGTCATGACCAGTACCACGCTGAATTCATGAAAAGAATGAAAGTGACAGGCAAATTCAAGGGCGAATCAAGAACCTTAGATTTGAGGGGGTACCGATGAGGACCATATGGGGGGAGCCGTATGAGGTGAAAGTCTCACGTGCGGTTCTGAAGACGAGTTCTTTATGGCGACATAGAGGGCTTAGTTTAACTACAGCTATGTATTATCCATGTAATTATGGTTATATTCCACATACATTATCAGAAGATGGTGATCCAGCAGATGTGTTAGTTGTAACACCAATTCCGCTTATTAGTGGCTCAGTTATTCAGTGTCGCCCAGTTGGCGTATTAAATATGACTGATGAATCAGGTACAGACGCTAAAATATTAGCAGTACCTATAACGAAACTGTGTACTTTGTATAAAAATACAAATAGTATTGATGATTTACCACCAATGTTATTAAAACAAATTTCTCATTTCTTTGAACATTATAAAGACTTAGAAGAAAATAAATGGGTAAAACTTGATGGTTGGGATGGTGTTGATGCCGCCAAAAAAGAAATTACTGATTCAGTAATACGTTTTAATGAGGCAAAAGAAAAACCGAATTTTTAAAAAAAACTCTTGCATTTTTTTTTATATTCGATTATTATACTCTCCGATCTCCATTGGTTCTTTCGATAAAAGGGGTCGGCGTTTGCAAACGTTCCCCTTGCTTGCCGGTATAGCTCAGTTGGTAGAGCACCTGATTTGTAATCAGGATGTCACGGGTTCGACTCCTGTTACCGGCTCCATAAATTTTCATAACATTCCTCCTTTATAGTCGAATCATAATGCCTCATCTGACAGATGAGGCATTTTTTTTATCCAACGCAGTAAAAATAAATTTACACAACCCATATTTGAAGCAATAGTTATGATAAAATCACCTATATTCAATAATAGAAATCAAACTTAAACATGGCTCAATTCAAATTACCAGCAAAATCAGTTGTAAAAAAAGGTAAAATTGTTAATACCCTCGAAGGGGAAAATGTTAAGAAGTTTATGATTTATCGTTGGGATCCCGATAATGATGATAATCCACGTCTTGATTCTTATGAACTAGATTTAGATGATTGTGGTGAAATGGTGCTTGATGCTCTTATTAAAATTAAGGATGAAATTGATCCCAGTTTAACTTTTCGCCGTTCTTGTCGAGAGGGTATTTGTGGTTCTTGCGCGATGAATATTGATGGTACTAATACTCTTGCATGTACTAAGTACATTAAAGATATTAAAGATGTTGTTAAGATTTATCCTTTGCCTCATATGGAAGTTGTAAAAGACTTAGTACCTGATTTAACTTATTTTTATGCTCAATATGCTTCCATAAAACCGTGGTTAGAAACTCAAACTCAGCCACCTCCAGATCGCGAAATGTTGCAATCAAAACCAGATCGCGAATTGTTGAATGGTTTATCTGAATGTATATTATGTGCTTGTTGTTCAACAAGTTGTCCCAGTTATTGGTGGAATAGTGATCGTTATTTGGGTCCAGCTATTTTATTGCAGGCTCATCGTTGGATCATGGATAGCAGAGATGAAATGACTGGAGAAAGATTGGATAATTTAGAAGATCCATTTCGCTTATATCGTTGTCATACCATTTTAAATTGTACTAAAACCTGCCCTAAAGGTTTAAATCCAGCTAAGGCTATTTCTGAAATAAAACAATTGTTAGTGCAAAGACGCTGATAAGTAAAATCCCCCCTAACCCCCCCTTTTTCAAAGGGGGGAAGCTTTGTCCTTTCCCTTTGTCCCCCCCTTTATTAAAGGGGGGTTAGGGGGGATTTTTTCCATTCTCAGGTAGTTATTATGAATAAAATAAATTATAAAAAACGTCTGCAATTACTTTTCGCTGAACTTAATAATCATGGTTTTGATGGCTTTATTGTGCCTCATGCTGATGAATTTCAAGGTGAATATATTCCTCCTTCGGCGCAGCGATTAGCTTGGCTTACTGGTTTTACTGGTTCTGCCGGTTTAGCTATTGTTCATCCTGATGAATCAGCAATTTTTGTTGATGGGCGTTATACTTTAGCTGTGCGCGATCAGGTTGATACATTTAAGCCTTATGATTATTCAGAACTTAATCAATGGCTTAAAGAACATAAGTCAGTAAAATTGGCTTATGATCCTTGGTTACATACTTTAAATGATTTGGCTTTATTTAAGGATGTCGAACTAGTGCCTTGTGAGACTAATCCTATAGATACAATTTGGTTAGATCAACCAGAGCCACCGCTAGCACCAGTTGTTCCTTATCCAAGTGATACCAAGCGCGAACAAATTATATTGGATGATGGGATTGATGCTGTTATGTTGACAGCATCTGATTCTATTGCATGGTTGCTAAATATTCGCGGCGGAGATGTACCTCGTGCGCCTTTGCCGCTATGTTTTGCTATTCTTTATGCAAATAAACATGTAGATTTATTTATTGATAAACGCAAAATCAGTCATGAACTAAAAAATGTTACAATTTATGAATTTACAGAGTTGGCGACAATACTTGACAACTTAAGTCAATCAACTGTATTAATTGATCCTAAACAAACTCCTATTTGGATAATCAAGCGATTAAATAAAATCGTCAAAGGCGATGATCCATGTGCTTTGCCGAAAGCATGTAAAAATTCTATTGAAATAGCTGGAACTCGTGCAGCTCATCTTCGAGATGGTAGTGCTTTAACTCGGTTTTTATATTGGCTAAAACCGGGCGTTGATGAAATACAAGCGGCTGAACGTTTAGAACAGTTTCGTGCTGAAACCGGTTTATTGCATGATTTAAGTTTTGATACTATTTCAGGATATGGTGCAAATGGGGCAATTGTTCATTATCAAGTTACACCAGAAACCAATAAAATTTTAGAAACTGGCAATTTGTATCTAGTTGATTCTGGTGGACAATATTTAGATGGTACTACAGATGTTACGCGCACAATAGCAATTGGCACACCAACAGCAGAACATAAAGATCGTTTTACTCGTGTGCTAAAAGGGCATATTAGTATTGCCACTTGCCGCTTTCCTGAAGGTACAACAGGCACACAATTAGACATTTTAGCACGACACGCGCTGTGGCAAGTTGGTTTAGATTATCAACATGGCACTGGTCATGGTGTGGGAATTTTTCTATCAGTACATGAGGGTCCACAATCAATTTCTAAAAGAATAAATAAAGTAGCTTTAAAACCCGGCATGATAATATCCAATGAACCGGGCTATTATAAAACTGGAGCTTATGGTATCAGAATAGAAAATTTAGTTCTAGTCACTGAAGCAGAAACAATTGAAGGTGGAGAACAGCCAATGATGGGATTTGAGACTTTAACCTTAGCACCGATAGATAGAAATTTAATTGAAGTCAGCCTATTGAATGAAACAGAAATTGCTTGGATAAATAATTATCATGCCAGAGTGTATGAAAAAATCGCGCCGACATTAAAAGATGAACAGGAACGTCAGTGGTTGGCAGATATAACATCTATTATCATATAAACATATATCTCCATAAAATGGAGATATAAAAAAAATTATTTCTTCTTCAATCCAACCAACAAACCAGCCGTTGCTAAGCCAGCGGAGGGTAAATTACTTTTCACAAATTCCTGAAATGTACTTGCATGAGGCTGCAACCAAACAAAGAATCCATCATAATATTGTTCTATGCTTACCCAATTAACTTCAACAACAGAGGCATATTCAAGACCAAATAACAATAAGAATACCACGCCACAAACAATAAAAATGATTTTCAAAAATATTCTAAATACATAGCCTAGACAAAAGCCTACAAAAAAACTAAAACCGACTTTAGTTAATAACACAGACCAATCACTCATATCAACTCCTAATAAATTCAATTTATCACTTTCAGTTGAGCTTGCCGCTTCTGTTGAGCGTGATTCTAAACTCATTGTATTTGTATGTTCTGTTGCATTTTGGTCATTAAAATATGCTACTGCTTGTAAGCTTAATCCAATCGCGCTTAATACTAATGCTATTATTAGCATATATTTTTGCCAAGTTGGCACAGTATAATCTACTGGTTCATGATTATCTGGTTTTATTACTGGTTGCAATTTTTCGTTTGTCATGATTAATGTGATTCTACATATAAAAACGAAATTAGAACATAGTTGCGGCTTGTTTGCAATTATTTTAAGATAGATTTTTTGGAAATTCCACTATAAATATAGAGCCTTCACCTAATTCACTTTCACACCAAATTGAACTATTCATAGCTTTAACTAATTTATTAACAATAAATAAACCTAAACCCACTGAAAGTTCCCCACCGGTAGGTTGTGCATTTAAATTATTGAATTTAGTAAATAATTTTTTTTGATCCTCTTTACTAATACCCGGACCCTCGTCTTGTATCTCACAGCGTACATGCCAATCATCTTGAATTAGCTTAATAGTAAGTTTTTTTCCATAAAGAGAATATTTGATCGCATTTGAAATTAAATGATTAAACACTTTAACAATTGCTTGTTCATCTGCTAAACAATTATATTCTGTATCAATACTATCAAATTCTATAGTTATTTCTTTTAGTTTTGCCTGATTTTGATACTCATCAATTAATGACTTTAAGCTAGGTAATATATTAATTACAGCTAAATTAAAATTAATATTATTAGATTCTATATTATTCAGACAGATCATTTGACTAATTAAATCAAAAACTTGATGTGTTGTATCTTTTATAACCGTAATTAATTCAATTATTCGTTCTTGTGGTAACTGATCAAAACGATTGCAAAGTAATTCAGTAAGATCCTGAATACCAACTAACGGAGTTTTTAAATCTTCCGTAACTATTTTCACAAATGACTTGTGTTCTTGATTTTTTTCGTCTAATTGATGCTGTTGCCGTTCTGTTAAAGTGACTAATAATTTAGTTTGTTTTAACAACTTGTCATAATCACTGATCAGATTTTCTTGTTCATTTAATTGATCGGCACTTTGTCGTTTAAATTCATCTAATCGTTTATTTGTTCTTTCTAAAACTTGTTCTTCGTTATAAAAAAGTGTTGAATTTTTCATTGGCTGGAATTATGTCATTTTTTTGTCAGAATGATATTCTTATGTCTCGTATTCTTCATATTGGAAAATATTTTCCACCATTTGCAGGTGGCATTGAAAATTTTCTTGCTGATCTAATGCCAGTTCAAACTAGTCAAGGTGAAAATGTTGCAGCTATTGTTCATAATCATAAATTTAAATTCGTTTCAAGTACCAAGGTGCAGGCGGAAATATGGCAGCAACAAACTATTTATCGGGTTCCTAGTTATGGTCGATTATTATATGCACCAGTAAGCCCGCAGTTTCCGTTTTGGCTGAATCAAGTTTTGCATGAATTTCAACCAGAGTTGTTACATTTGCATTTGCCTAATACTTCTGCGTTTTGGGCTTTGTGGCAATCTGAGGCGCGACGCATACCTTGGATTGTTCATTGGCACGCTGATGTATTTTCAGTTTTAAATAAAAAATTAGCACTTGCTTATAAGGCTTATCGCCCTTTTGAACAAAAATTATTAGCACATGCCAAAGCTATAATAGTAACTTCACCGCCATATTTAACCGCCAGCACTGCATTAGAGAAATGGCAACATAAGTGCCAAGTCATACCTTTAGGTTTAAATTTAGAACGTATGCCTATAATTGAAACAAAAAATCAATGGAATTCTCAAGGTGTCAGATTTTTAAGCGTAGGGCGTTTAAGCTATTATAAGGGTCATGAATTTTTAATACGCGCTATGGCTAATATAGAAAAGGATCAGGCGCAACTTATTATTGTTGGAAAGGGTGAACAGTATTCCTATTTGAGTCAATTGATAAAACAGTTAAATCTTAAGGATAATGTAAAATTATTAGGATATTGTAATGATGCAGAATTAAATGCTTTATTTGCCAGTTGTGATTGTTTTTGTTTAGCTTCTTTGGAACGTACAGAGGCGTTTGGAGTAGTGTTTTTAGAAGCAATGCGTTATAATAAACCTATAATTGCTACTAAAATTCCGGGTTCAGGCGTTAGTTGGGTAGTAAAAGATGGTGGATTATTAGTAGAGCCACAAAATGTGGCTGCGCTTACAAATGCTTTAAAACAAATCATCAATCAACCATTATTAGCTGCGAATTTAGCAAAAATCGGACATCAACGTTTTAATCAACTATTTGATATAAAAAATGTATCAGCTAAAATATCTGATTTATATCAACAGGTGTTAAATTATGGATGAATATGAATATCAACAAACTCGTGAGCAACTGAATCAATGCCCATGCCCATTTGAAAAGGCGATTTTAAGTAGTCGCTGTGGATGTGAAAAGTTTCAACGTTTAAATATTGCGGAACGCGAAGCAGCGGCTTGTGTATCAGTTTCTGCGCAAAAGCAATGCCTTGAATTATTGGAACAACTGTCTCAAAACGCTCGTTTTGCTTTACAACAATCTGATTTAAATTCTCCATTGGCTCATGCTCAAATGATGAAATTGCAATGTGGTGGATTACAAGGCTTGCAATCAATATTAAAACAAAGAGGAAATATCAATAACATTAATGGATTAGTAAAATATATATTTACTAATTTTGATGATCTGAAGAAAATACCCTATCAAGAAGTAGTACAATTCATTAGTCACTACCAAGTACGTAAAAAACGGAGTAAATTATGATAGCACCAATAATATTAATGGCAATTGCTACCAACATAGAATGTTTAGCGACTTATGACAATGGCAATTTACAAATACCATGTGTCTCAGTAAAAGGCGGAGAACAAGTTTATTCTGCTGATTTATCAAATCAAAAAGATCCTAATAATTTTGAATTAAAATTGATACAAGAATGGGCATATGTTGAAACTGTTGAGATTCAAATTCTTGAATCTTTGCCAGTACAAGTGGTAGTAGTAGCGAAGGGTAATTTATCCGATGGTTGCCAACAATTAGATAGAATCAATACTATTCAAGCTGGCAACAAATTCACAATTACGATTGGTAGAAAATCTATAGATGAACAAATGATGTGTACTCAAGCCTTAGTACCATTTGAAAAAAGAATACCATTAAATGTAAAAGGCTTAAAGGCTGGAACTTATAGTGTCAATGTTAATGGTATTAGTCAGGATTTTAAGTTGGATGTTGATTCCTAGTTAAACCTGACAAGTTTTTCTCTTGAGCAATTTCCAATAACACATCACGCAATGTGAGTTCCTTATGTGATTCTACTTTTGAAGGCAGATGTTTATGATGAGGAAAAGTACTTAGTTCCTTATGGTGCGGTGCATTATCATATCGAAACACTAAATGTTGTTCTTGGTTCATATAATGATAGCTATATTTGATTTTACCTGATTTATCTGTGTTTTTAATCTCAGTAAAATTCAATTGGCTACCATCTTCAAACACAATATTTCCTTTAATGAAACCTTGCTTGGCATTATATATTTTTTTGCTTAGACTATAAGAACTAATTAATGGAAAATCTTGAAACTGTGTTTCCAGTTGGGCAAAATAAATTTCTATCATGTTATAGCTTCTAACTGCTGTTGATTATCCAATAACATTTCGTAGATACCCGCCCATATCATAAAATCTTCAGTATCATCAAGTTCTCCTGCCATAAATTTTTGATAAAAAACTTCACTAGATTCTTGATACTTTTGTTCAAATTCGATTAGATCAAACCTGATATTAAGTATGGCTTTTTTCAATTCAGAAATTTGATAAGCAATAATATTTTGTGCAAATAACTCTAAATCATTATATTGCGCTAAGATGGTTCTTAATCGTGTTTCCGTTGGTGCTTTTAATTGTAACTGAAGCATAATATTCCTGTGTGTAATTTATCAGGTTGAAATTGTATTCTTTTTGCCATTGCTGGAGTGAATTTTAATTTAATTTAAAACCCTCACAATCCGAATCTATCCAATTTTCTTGTTTATTTGCATCCATTCCCGGCTTAACTAAAACACCACAAAAACTATAATCACCTTTAGCTATGCCTTTTGGCATTGTTGTTCTCATGATAGGAAAAGTTGTTTGCTTAGTAATTTCTAGATTATTTTTATAAGCTTGAATGCTTTTAGGCAAACTCCATTTTAATGGATATGTAATAGTTATGAAATTTTGATCTGGAAAAATAAGTGCCACATATAAATCAACTAGGGATTTACCATCTACACGCATATCTACACGTACAGGATCTTTACTTGTATAACTACTTTGATTAAGTAACATTTTAACTGTTACCGGCAAGTTTCTACCTTCTGCCTGTACTTCACCAAATACAATATCTGACCAAACATTTTGTTTTGATTGTGCCTGATATATAATCTTCCAAGTTCCTTTTATAGAAAAGTTTTTATAATCGTATTCATAACGCTGTTGAGCTGGATTATAAAGCAATTCAATTTCTTCACGACTAAAATTAGTGTTTAGACCATCATAGTCTAAATTTTCTTGATTTGGATTTCTTAAAATAGCGCGTACTTTGTATATATCTTCAGCTTTTTCTCTGATTTTTACCCAAAGAATAGCCTTAGTATTATTTTCTTCTAAACTAATCCGAGGATGAACTTGTGTAATTGTTGGAGCTTCAGCGGCATGTACAGCTTCTTTTCCTAAATAAGTTGCTTTTGCAATAGCTTTATCACGCGATGTATATATTCCATCAGCATCATCATCTAACCATGGTTCCTGTTTACTAAATATATCTTTATTCCTTTTAATCATGTCTTCAGAAAATTTAAAAGCTCCAAATAAATTTTCACCTCTGCGTATAGCCCGTAAAAAGCGATCTGAAAAACTTGCATATTCGGTATGCCAAGCTAAACTTTTATCATTAGCACTACTGATTAATATACGTCCTTTTACACCAGTTAATTCATCAAAAAATGAACCAGAATAACAACTATCTATAAAAACTATTTGTTGTACATTTGTAGGTATTTTTGCTAACAATTGTTTTAATTCTAAGACTGATAATTTAGTTTTGTCATCAATTGTCAAATTATTTGGATTAGCATGACTATGAATATAAAAAATAAATTGTTGACCCTCGGTTAATTTCGCAGCGGCTTTAGTGAAAGCCTCAGTTATATCATTTTTAGGTTCAAATAATTCATAATCATGTCGTTCCTTATCAGGATACCCATCCATATCAATATCTGGTGCCAATGGGCTTAAATATTGAATGTCAGTATCGGTAAAACCGCGTTCATTCAAGATTTGGTACATACGTTCAGTAAATTCATGAGTATATGGAAATAAGGTATTTTCTGGCTTAGCACCACCACCAGCAATAATTATAGCTTGTCCCTGTACTCCTTCAGGTTTTTTTTCAAAAATAGCAGTAACTTCCTTATTACTATCCATTTTGAATTTGCAACTATTCTCTGAACCAGAACAAGATTCTCCTTTCCATTCTTTAAAACGAAATCCATCTTTAGGAACCGCAATTAATGTAACTTCTGTGTTGGAAACATAATCTTGACTACAATCATTGCCACAATTAATTCCTTCTGCTTCTACAATACCACCTGCATTTTTTTTAACTGTCAACGTAAAGTTCTCAGTTACTGTTACAGTAATGTCTTCACTTGCAGTTAATCCATCATTATCTGTAACAGTAAGAGTAATCTTATATTCTCCAATAGTGTCAAAACTATGATTTGCTTCTTTACCTATGATGGTTTTGCCATTATTTAATAACCATTCATACTTTATAATCTTACCATCATAATCAATAGATTGGCTTGCATCGAATTTCACTTTTAATGTTGCTTTGCCAGTTGATGGATTCGCACTAGCTTTAGCTATTGGCGGTGATTTGACTTTTACAGATGCAGTTGATTCATATTCTAATCCTTCAGTATCTGTGGCAATTAATTTAATTAAATGCTTACCACCAGTTTTAAATACATAATTAGCTGGATTACCATCAGCTATTTTTTGATTGTTAAGAAACCATTGATAACTTGTTATTGAACCAATACCAGCAGCACTAGCTGTTAATTCAACATTTAAAGGTGCTATTCCTTCAGCAGGATTGAGTTTGATTTCAATAGGAGAAGCAGCAAGATTATTGCGCCATAATTTTAAAGTTTTATCAGAACTAGCCGATAATATATAATTACCATCTGGTGAAAAAATAACTGCATTTACATCTTTAGTATGAGCTTCAAATATCTGAACTTGTTCGCCGCTTTCAATATTCCAAAGTTTTATACTGAAATCTTTTTGACCACTTAAATAATTCCCACCAGCAGAAATAACATATTTATCACTGGGTGAAAAGGCAACAGATTTCACAATAGAATTATGCTTAAAGGATTTTATTACCTTTCTACCGTAAAGATCCCAAAGTGTTACAGTTTTATCATCTGAACCAGAAACAATATATTTATTATCTGGTGATAATTTAACTGAGTTAATTGCTTTACTATGTTGTTCCAAAGTTGCAATTTCTGTACAATTTGCTAAAGACCATAATTTTATAGTTTTATCTTTAGAGGCTGATATCAGCATATTAGGATGATAAAATGCAATTGAGTATATTGCTGCTTTATGTTTTTTAAATTGACAAACTTCCTTTGCTTCTAATATATTCCAGAGACTAATCTTTCCATCTAATTGACCAAGTAATATGTGACTAGCATCTGGCAACAAAGCTGTTGATGTGATATTACTAGTTTTGATAGAGTCAAACTCAGTGCCGCTTGAAATGTTCCAGAATTTCATTGTTTTATCTTTTGAAAGAGAGACAAAATGTTTACTATCAGGCATAAATATAACTGATATTACTGCCCCTTTATGCCCTTTAAAAGTACGAATCAATTTTCCATTTGAAACCTGCCATAATTTAATAGTTTTATCATCAGAACCAGAAATAAAACTACGACCATCAGCTGCAAAATCCACTGTATTTATTGAGCCAGTATGCCCTTGAAAACTACGAATTGGCTTAGCCAAAACATTAATGCTAATAAGCATTAATAATAGTATGTTAATTATATTTGTTTTCATGTTTAATAATAATCCTAGGTAATTTCTCAGGTTGAAATTGCACTCTTTTTGCCATTGCTGGAGTGAAATATACTGTACCTGCCTGATCTACTAACATAACATTTTTCACTCCCATTTGCGTAGCAATTCGCTGCCAATCTAATTTGCCTGCTACTGTTAAGGCTGTGGCAGCCGCATCAGCAAGTGCGCCATTAATATCTATTACTGTCACAGAAGTAAAATCTGTAGCAGCTTTACCATTACGTGGATCAATAATGTGTGAATAACGTTTACCTTGATTTTCATAATAACGTTCATAATTACCAGATGTCATCACACTTTCACCATCATTTACAACTACAGCCGCTAATACTCCAGTGCCGCTTGGGTGGCGAATGCCTACAAACCAATTTTGTTTTCCTTTTTTGCCTATGGCTTTAAGATCACCGCCTAGATTTATAATTGCGTTCTTTATACCTAAATCACGCATTTTTTTAATCAGTATATCAGCAGCATAACCCTTAGCAAAAGCACCAAAGTCTAATTGTAATGCAAGATTATTTGATGAAATTTTGTTATCTTGAATGATTAAATCATTCATAGTTGGAGCTAATGTTAATAATTGAGATATTTTTTCATTGCTTGGAGGAAGACGATCTTGTTTTAACTCATCTTCATGAAAGCCCCATAATTTGATTAATTGTCCAATCGCTGGATTAAATAAACCTTCACTTTTAATGGATAAATCTTTAGCCGCTATTAAAATAGACAACAATGAACTATCGCTTACAGTATAAACTTGTCCTTTTGCAATCCTCTGATTTAACTCATCTAATGGACTTTTATGCCAAGAATGCCACTGATTGTGCATAGATTGTAAGTCTTTAGAAATAATATCAAATGTTTCATTGGCTTGCCGTTCAGATACACCCCAAATAGTTATCCCTACTAATGTTCCAAACACATATAATTGTGCTTGATGTAATGACTTGTTACAACCACTTAAAAATAATGCGATTATTAAAATTAATGTATAACTTGTTTTTTTCATATTAATATCTCAAACTTATAGTAAATTTATTGCCACATTTTTTGCATCTTGAATTTCAAGATGACCAATTTTAAAATATAATAATAGAGTATTATCATTATGTCCGTTTATGTACCTCAATATCAATATGACATCTTTGTTAGCTATGCTCATGTTGATAATGAAAAATTTGCCGGTGCAGATAAAGGCTGGGTAACAACACTTGTTGACACATTAAAAATTTTTTTAGCGCAAAAAATCGGTAGTGCAGATGCTTATTCATTGTGGTTAGATGACATTTTACCCGGTCATATATCTTCCACATATAATTCAATCCAATATTTAGAAAATTCAGCAATATTTTTATTAATTTTATCTCCAGCTTATTTAAAATCAGAACAGTGTCGTTTAGAATTAAACGCTTTTTTAGCTAAAGTTAGCCAAAACTCAGGTAGAGTTTTTATTGTCGAATATCAAGCCGCTGAACGAATAGAAACCTTGAATGATTTACGAGGTTATACTTTTTGGGAACCTGATCCAATTAATGGTCGCCCACGTGCTTTAGGTTTCGATTCTAAACATGCTTATCAATATCATTTAAAAGTTGAAGATTTAGCCATTGATATTGTAGATCAATTGGAAATATTAAAAGCAGATACAGTTCATATTAATAATACCAGCTCACCACAAAATACAATTTTTTTAGCAGAAGTCAGCGATGATTTAAGTTTTCAACGCGAAGAACTTAAGCGTAATTTAGAATTACAAGGCTTGCGCGTGTTACCAAATAAACTTTATGTTTTTAATACTAAAGAAGAATTAAAAAAATCTATTGATTCTGACCTGCAAAATTCGGTATTATTTGTGCAGTTATTAAGTGCAATTGCACCTCAACGCCCACCGGGTATGAGTACTCCACAATTACAATATGATTGTGCTAAAGAGTTAGGATTACCAATTTTACAATGGCGAGATCGTAAATTAAAGCTAAATGAGATAACTGATTTAACTCAGCGTAAGTTATTAACAGGTTATACCGTTATGGCTGTTAGCATGGTGGAATTTCAACAACAAATCATGCAAACTTTAGAAAAATTAAAAATAGATGATGAGAAACCATCATCAACAAATGGTAATTTTATTTTTATTAATGCTGCTCCTCAAGAATTAGATTTAGCAAAACAAGTTGAAACAGCATTAGTTAAAAATGGATTTGCTTGTAGTTTACCTATGGCTATTGATCATAACACTCCGCCTGCGAAAATACGCGAAGACTTAGATAATAATTTACAATTTTGTGATGCTGTTATTATATTAAATAATATAAATACAGACTTAGTTTGGGTGCGACAGCAAGTGTTACAATGTCGTCGCGCTGAAGGTAAACGTGAGAATAGGCAGGCTTTAAAAGCAATTGCGGTATATAACCACCCTGATAGAGAAAAGTCACCAATAAATATTAACTTACCTAATTTACATATATTAGACGGTTCGGTGCCATATCCAGATACTTGTGTACCAACTTTTATACAGGTTTTACAGCAATGAGTCATTTTCCTTATCCCGGTTTACGCCCTTTTCAAAGTGATGAAATCGACATTTTCTTTGGACGTGAACAACATATAGATCAATTAATTACCCGTCTTGGGCAAAACCATTTTTTAGCAGTGGTTGGATTGTCTGGCAGTGGTAAATCTTCTTTAGTAAGCACTGGTTTATTAGCCGATTTAGAAACTGGTTTTTTAGCTAGTGCTGGTGTACGTTGGCAAGTTGCCAAAATGCGCCCGGGCAATCGTCCATTCGTGCGTTTAAGCAAGGCTTTATTAGAGACTAGTTTTAATGATTGTTATTTACCAGAATTGACTAATCGTGATGAAGCTGAGTTGTTTTTGCAAGCACAATTACAACGCGGTTCTTCAGCTTTAGATAAGTTATGGCAATCTAAAGATACTAATCTATTAGTATTTGTAGATCAATTTGAAGAAATTTTTCGTTATTATGATCAAGGCTATTCTGATGAAGCTGAAGCTTTTGTATCTTTATTATTAGCTACTAGTAAAGCTGATAAAATTTATGTAGTAATTACCATGCGTTCTGAGTTTCTAGGTAATTGTGCTTTATTTAATAATTTACCAGAAGCGATTAATGAAAGTCAATTTTTAACACCGCGCTTATCTCGCGATCAATTATATGAAGCTATTGTTACTCCTGCTAGAGTATTTGGTGGCGATATTGATCCAGTTTTAGTAAATCAATTATTGAATGATGCTGGTAATGATTTTGATCAATTACCATTATTACAACATGCCTTAATGCGCATGTGGAGTTTATCTGAGACAAAATATTTAACTTTAGACGATTATGAACGTGTTGGTGGATTTAACAATGCTTTATCTCAACACGCTGATGAAGCTTACGCTGAATTAACTGTTGAACAACAACATATTGCTGATATTTTATTTAAAAATCTTAGTGAACGTAGTAATGAAAATCGTGATATTCGTCGTTTAGTATCTGTAGATGAAGTGGCAAAACTTGCTGAAGTTTCATCTGAAGAGATTATGGCAGTGGTAGATAAATTTAGTCAAGAGGGACGTAGTTTTTTAATGCCCCCAGTTGATAATATCTTAGATATTAGTCATGAATCTTTAATTCGCCAATGGCAGCGTTTAAAAAAATGGACTGAAGAAGAAGCTGATGCTGCCAAAATGTATTTGCGTTTACAAGAAAAAGCTGAATTTTGGGAAAAAAAAGAAGAAGCTCTTTTACATTCTCCAAATTTAGAAATGGCGATAGCATGGCGTGATAATTCTGATAGCAAACCTACGGCTCAATGGGCAGCACGTTATGGCAAACATTTTGATTTAGTCATGCGTTTTTTAGAAGCTAGTGAACAAGAGCATGTACGAGAACAACAAGAACGATTAAAAAAAGCACGTCAAAAAGTTACTTTTATTGGAATAGGTTTTTTAGTTAGTTTAAGTCTTGCCATCTTAGCAGGATGGTTTGGCTTACAAGCACAAAAAAATGAAGAGGCTGCACAAATATCTAAAAGTTTATTTTTATCTGATTTGTCAAGACAAGAAACCAATAAAGGTAACACCACTAATGGTATTTTATTAGCTTTAGAAGCTTTACCTAAAGATATGTCTACACCAGATAAGCCTTATTTAGTTGAAGCTGAGGCAAAACTTTATAAAGCTGTGATTAAGCAACGTGAATTTTTGCTGATGGATGCTCATACGGATGCAGTTAATCATGTGGCTTTTAGTCCAAATGGTAAATATTTGCTAACGGCTTCAACTGATAAAACTGCTTTGCTTTGGGATATAAAACGTCGTATTCCAATTAAAAGCTTTAATCGACATAATCAGGCAGTGTCTTATGCTGGTTTCAGCCCCGATGGATCAAAGATTATTACGACTTCAATGGATAATATCGCATCTTTGTGGGATCTTAAAAGCGGTAAACGTCTTAAAAAGTTATTAGGGCATAAAAAGGGTATTTTAAATGCGGCTTTTAGCCCTGATGGAGATTATGTCGCCACAGCAGGTGGCGGTGGTAAGGTGAGAATATGGTCAGTATCTGATGGTCAATTAGTTAAAGTTTTGCAAGGGCATAACAAGGCAGTACTTCATATTGCTTTTAATGGCGATACAATTCTTACAACATCTTTAGATAAAACTGTCCGTTTATGGAATTTTAAAAACGGTAATTTATTAAATACGCTAATTGGACATGAATATGGTGTCTATTATGCAAGTTTTAGCCCTGATGGTAGTAAAATTGTTACTGCCTCAATGGATAATACTGCGCGTTTATGGAGCGATAATGGTGAATTACTTCATATTTTAAAAGGACATACAGCAGGAATTTTTCATGCTGTTTTTAGCCCTTCAGGTTTAGATATTGTTACTAGTTCTATGGATAATACTATACGTTTATGGTCAGTGGAAACTGGTCAAGTCAAACAAATATTTTCTGGGCATAAGGATTGGGTTTCTCAAGCCATATTTAATACTGATGGTTCAAAGATTATAAGTGTTTCTAAAGATAAAACAGTTCGTATATGGGATGTTGAAACTGGTAACAGCTTAAATGTATTAGCTGGACATAATAAGTTTATTTCTCAAATTGTCTTAAGCCCAGATGGTAGGTATATAGCAACTGCTTCAATGGATCATACTGCTCGTCTTTGGGATATTAACAATCATCAACTCTATTTTAAAGCTTTGGTTGGACATAAAAAAGCAATTAGAAGGGTACAACTTAGCCCGAATGGTGCAATTGCAGTTACCAGTTCAAAGGATAATACTGCACGTTTATGGGATCTTAAAACTGGTGAAACACTTAAAGTATTGACCGGACATAAAAAACGTGTTTATCAAGCTGATTTTAGCCCTAATGGCAAATTAGTCGTAACAGCATCATTTGATAATACAGCTCGCTTATGGAATGCTAAAACTGGACAATTATTACATGTGCTTGTTGGACATACAAGTACAGTTGAGTCTGCTCATTTTAGTCCAGATAATTTACGTGTTGTAACAGCTTCTTGGGATCATACAGCTCGTTTATGGGATGTGAAAACTGGAA
The DNA here is from genome assembly GCA_016744775.1 of Candidatus Marithrix sp. GTDB lineage: Bacteria > Pseudomonadota > Gammaproteobacteria > Beggiatoales > Beggiatoaceae > Marithrix. The sequence goes on along the minus strand of JADGDS010000004.1, from coordinate 140,307 downwards.
AATTAATTAAGGAATTATCAGGACATAAAGATCGAGTAGTTAAAGCTAAATTTAGTAAAAATGCTAAATATATTATTACTATTTCTAATGATAAAACAGCTAGATTATGGGATGCTAAAACTGGTATTTTCATTAGAGATTTTATTGGGCATGAGAAATTACTAAAAAATGTAGCCTTTAATCCTGATAGTTCAATGATAGTTACTAGTTCAGAAGATAAAACAGCCCGTGTATGGGATGTTGAAAATGGTGATTTGCTGAAAATCTTAAATGGGCATAATGAATCTGTTTCTGATGCGGTTTTTAATCCTGATGGATCAATGATAGCTAGTAGTTCTTGGGATAATACTGCACGTTTATGGGATGTCAAAACTGGCAAAGTAATTAATACTTTGTATGGTCATACAAATGGAATTTATCATCTGGAGTTTAGCCCTGATGGAACTAAAATAGTTACTGCTTCACAAGATCGCACAGCTCGTATCTGGGATGTAACAACTGCTAATGAGTTGTATTTATTTGATGAACATAAAGATATTGTTTTTGATGCTGAATTTAGTCCAGATGGAATGAGTATTATTACTGCTTCACAAGACAAAACCTCACAAGTTTGGCACTTATTTCCAAATACTCAAAAATTAATTAATTATGCTAACAAAAGGGTTCCACGTTGTCTTACTAGTCAACAGCGTCAACAATTCTTTTTAACTAAAAGTGCAAGTCTAATCTTGTTGCAAAAGGGAAAAGAATTAGCGGCACAAAGCGCAGAAGATTTTGAAAATAGTAAAAAATTATTAAATAAGGCTATTGTTGCTTTTAAATCAGCGAAAATGCTAAACCCCTGTTTTAAATTTAATCCTATATATAAGGCTAAACAAATAGCTTATCACAAACGTGTTAAAAAAGAAATGTTTCCGACATTACAAGCGCGAACAACTTTAGAAACAACTATCAAAAAACCTCATTTTTGTAATAAAATTCAGAATAAAGCCGAAGCTTTTATTTGTGATAATCCATTATTGTGGGAAATTGAGAATCAAAATTATCAGTTATATCATAAATTAACTCTGAATTTTACATCAGAAGAAAAGGCTAAATTTAAACATAACCACTTAATGCCTTGGTTGTATAACATACGAAATCCTCAATGTGAACAATCAGTGCCATTATGTTTGCAAGTTTATGAACAAAGAATAAAAGAACTTAGATCTAAATTTGAAGTGGAGAAAAAGAAATGAAATATACATATTGGCAAGATAAAGATATGTGGTTAGGCTACCTTAATGAATATCCTGATTACATGACGCAAGGTGAAACAATAGAAGAATTGAAAGACAACCTTTTAGATGTTTATAAGGAACTGGCAAATAATTATATTCCTGCTGTCAGACATGAAGCGGAGTTAATAGCGGCATGAAGAGAAGAGATTTGATTTCAAGGATTGAAAAAATTGGATGTATTTTGATTCGTCATGGGGGGAAGCATGATTGGTATCAAAATCCAGAAACCAAGGTTTCTCAGCCAATACCAAGGCATCGCGAGATCAATGAATATCTTGCTAAACATATAATTAAAAATTTGAGTTAGTTATAGCATTCAGGAACATAATTGATGAGTAATTTTCCTTATCCCGGTTTACGTTCCTTTCAACGTAATGAAATTGATTTATTTTTTGGGCGTGAAAAACATATTGACCAACTTATTACACGTTTAGCAAAAACCCATTTTTTAGCTGTTGTAGGGCGTTCTGGTTGTGGTAAATCTTCATTAGTACGTACTGGTTTATTAGCTGATTTAGAAAATGGTTTTTTAAGCAAGGCTGGTGTTAAGTGGCAAGTTGCAGAAATGCGCCCGGGTAATCATCCTTTTACTAATTTAGTCGATGCTTTATTAGAGACAGAATTTGGTAAAACTTATTTGCCTGAACTTACTGAGCGTGAACAGGCAAAGGTATTTTTACAGGCGCAATTACGGCGTGGTAGTTTGAGTTTAAATACTATTTTACAAGAATCTCCATTGCCAGATGATACGAATTTGTTGTTGTTTGTTGATCAATTTGAAGAGATTTTTCGCTATTATGATTTAGGTGAAGAAGATGAAGCTGAAGCTTTTGTGGCTTTATTGTTGGCTAGTAATGTATATGTAGTTATTACTATGCGTTCTGATTTTATTGGTAATTGTGCCTTATTTCATGGTTTGCCAGAGGCTATTAATGATGGGCAATTTCTTACTCCACGTTTAAATCGTGAACAATTAGCTGAGGCTATTGTTACGCCGGCACGAGTATTTGGTGGAGATGTTGATCCAATTTTAGTCAATCAATTGTTGAATGATGCTGGTAATGATTTTGATCAATTACCGTTATTACAACATGCCTTAATGCGTATGTGGAATTTACGGCAAAATGATGAAAAAATTGTTTTAACGCTGGAAGACTATGAACAAATTGGTGGTTTAACTCATGCTTTATCTCATCATGCTGATGAAGCATTTAATGAATTAGAACCAACACAACAAAAAATTGCTGAAATATTATTTCATAATCTGAGTGAACGTGGTAATTACCGTCGTGATACACGTCGCCCAATTCAATTAGAAAAAATTGCTCAACAGGCTGATGTATCATGGCAAGATGTGGCTGAAGTAATTGAAGCTTTTCGTCAAGAAGAACGCAGTTTTTTAACTCCGCCTATTGAGAAAGCTTTAAACCCACAATCTGTAATTGATATTACTCATGAAAGTCTAATTCGTAATTGGCAACGTTTAAAAAAATGGACTGAAGAAGAAGCTGAATCAGCTAAATTATATAAACGTTTAGAAGAAGACGCTTGTCGTTGGCAACAAAATGAATGTTCCTTATTGCGATTTCCTGAATTAGATAATGCTTTGGAATGGCGCAATAAATTTTTGCCAACTCCACAATGGGCTAAACGTTATGGTCAAGATTTTGACTTAGTCATGCGCTTTTTAGATGAAAGCGCGTTGGAGCAGCAAGAAGAATTATTAGAAAAGGAACAAATACGCTTACGAGAATTGGCACAAGCTCGTGCTTTAACTAAGGAACAAGCTAAACGCACTGAGGAACAAGCTAAGAGTTTAGTCAATATGCGCTTACTTGCAGTTGTTGCTATATTAGCCGCATTTATTTCGATTATTTTCTATGGCGCAATTAAAAGTACTAATGAAAAACTTGAAACCAGTTTGATTCAAACGCAGAAACAAACACAACGAGCAGAACAAGCAGCAATCAATTTAAAATTAAATAATGCCGCTTGGTTAGCCAGAATTGAAAATTACGCTAAAGCTAGAACGCTATTATCTAATATTGACAATAATCAGAATCATATTAAGAATTTATTAGAATGGTTTAGTAAATTAATGGGTGGCGGCTCAGAATGGCAGTATGAAGAAACTGATAAACCATTACTTGCTGTGGCTATTAGTCCAGATGCTAGTCATGTAGCGGCAGCGGGATATGATGGTTATTTGGCTTTGTTTAAGGAAAATGATAGAAAATTATTTAAGCGTTTAGAGGGGCATACAGATCATGTATTTAGTGTTGGATTTCATCCAAATGGATTGTGGCTAATCACTGGTGGAGCTGATAAACGTATTATATTTTGGTCAGCTAGCACTGGTGAAAAATTAAAGACTTTGAATGCAGATGATACTGTTCAGGCGTTGGCTATTAGCCCTAATGGTGAATATTTAGCTACTGGTGGTAATGATAATAATATTACTTTATGGGATCTTAATACTGCTGAGAAAGTGCGTACTTTTGTTGGGCATAAGGAGGCTATTTCAGATGGTGGTTTAGCTTTTGATCCTACAGGAAAATGGTTGGCTAGCGGTTCTCATGATCATACTGTTTATATATGGGATGTTAAAACTGGTAATGTTGTTGAACATTTAACAGCACATATGGATACAGTGGAAAAACTGGTTTTCAGCCCGGATGGAAATTTATTAGCTACTGCTAGTAGTGATTCAACTGTACGATTATGGGAACAGTTTAAAATAAAATATAGTCTGCAAGATCATAAGGATAAGGTTTATGCTTTAGCTTTTATTGCTGATGGAAAACGCTTAGTTTCAGCCGGTAAAGATAAAACTTTGCGTATTTGGGATACTCAGTCGGGGATTATTTTAAGGATTTTGCAAGAGCCTGTAGGTACTATTAATAGTATTGCTACTTATAATAATAAAATTTATACAGCCAGTACTAATAAAAGAATTAGACGCTGGAATGCTAATTTATCTCCTGATCAAAAAATAATTAATGATCTGATTGGCAAACCGGTATCGGTAGCTATTACTCCAGAAAACCAATATTTTGCGGTAGGATTTACATCAGGAATGTTGCAATTATATGAACTTTCTACATTTAAATTATTGTGGCAACAACAAGCTCATCAAAAAAGAATAACGCGCTTAGCATTTAACTCAAAGGGTAATATATTAGTCTCAGCTAGTTTTGATAGAACGGCTAAGTTATGGCAAATAGAAACAGATAAGAGTTTGAAACAGCAAAAAGTTTTTTTGGGTCATAAAAAAGCAATTTATAGTATTTCTATATCGCCTAATGATAAATATTTAGCTACTGCGGGTTTTGATGGTCAAATTGGTTTATTTGATATGGAAGGAAAGCTTAAGGCTTATTTTTATAAAGCGGCTCATAAGGGGCGAATTTTTTCAGTTCGCTTTAATAATAAAAGCACTAAATTACTAAGTGGAGGAGCAGATAATTATATGCGACTTTGGAAGCTTTATGATGATAAGCCACTAAAATCTATAAATGAGAAACGGTTGGTTATAGATGTTAATTTTAGTCCAAATGATAAATTGATAGCTAATGTTGGTCAAGGACATTTGATTAATCTGTATGATGCTGATACATTTACAAAAATTAAAAAACAATTGATGGGTCATACAGATAGTATAACTCGTGTGATATTTAGCCCTGATAATAAACAGTTAATCACTGCCAGTCAGGATAGCACAGTGCGGGTATGGGATTTATCAGATAATTCAATTGAACCGCATTTATTTACTCTGAATTTACCAAGTAATCAGCCAATCTGGGATTTTGATTTCCGTTGTGATAAGCGCGGTAATTGTTGGATGGTGGTGCCATTATTAGAAGGAAGATTGGCATCTTATAAATTGGGAACTATTTATTAATAAGATCAAACCTGACAGGTTTTTAAAACCTGTCAGGTTTAAATTTGACATGATTCATCATTTGAATTCTATGATACATTGATCATAGCCCTTTGCTTCGCTTTCATCGCAAGGCACGCCACCTAATATTTGTGCTGAATATACATTTGTATAAGCAATCATAATGCTTATTATAAGTATAATGATTTTACGGTACATAAGTTTTTATCCTTTCAAATAATGCTTAATTATGCAAAAGAATATCCATTAATTTTATTTTTATTTTTTTTGCAAAATACCCTGACCTTAAATTCATCCCTTGCATTCTATATACTAAATAATTTTAATTTTTAAAGTTTATATAGATATAAAAATATTTTTTGTAAAAATTTCCTGACATTTTTGTTTGTGATTGCATTCTATATATTAGATGATTTTAATTTATTTTCATAAAATATTAAAATAACGCTTGACTTACACTATATATAGTGCTATCATTATTTTCAATAAAACGAGGTCGTTAGTTTACATCCAAACTAATTACTTCTTTATGGTTTTCTGTGAGGATATAATAACCATTTTTTTTATTGTACTTAATCAAGTACAATGAATTCGGAAATGAATTTTGTTTATTTCCGAATTTGTTGTAGGAATAAGCCCCCCAGCCCCCTAAAGGGGGAGTTTATCAAATTGAAGTTCAAAGTAAATTGTTTGTAAAAACAAAGCTTTGCTTTGAACTCCCGAGATGAAATTTAGCACGTTTTCACTTTTTTTAAAAAAGTGTTGCAAAACAAATTTAACGATGTTAGTATGTAGTCAAGCTAAATAACTAGTTACATCCAATTAGTTATCTTAGTAGTATTTTAATATAAAAATTATTTGAGGAAATAATCATGAAAATATCAATTTACCTTCGCGATCAGTCTCGTTATAGGGTATCAATTTGTACTGGAGGCGTTTAGTCAGACAAAAAAATTCATAAAATTTATCTCATAAATATTCATTTCTTATTGTTGTGTGTTGTGTAAAATCGCGCCCTAGCTTTTGGCAAGGTGTTGATGGTGCGTCGCTGCTAAGGTCTCAAAGACCTGACAGGTCTGATAGCAAAGCAGTGTTAAGAAGTTTGCCATAAAAAGTGGTTTGTTTACATTAAACAAGCTTATTTTTCGATAAAAAATTTGAGGAAATAACTGTGGAAAAATTTCACAATTCTCCGCCGGTAGATCCGATTGTTAGTATAACTGCGCCCGAAATTAAGAAGCGTCTCGGTTCTTGGGTTTTCTCGTTCCCACGCTCCAGCGTGGTAACGCATGTACAGACGCTCCAGCGTCAAGTGTTTTTTTGTACTGGGTAATCTTAGTGGTTTTTTTACTCGGCGCTGGAGCGCCGATACATGCGTTACCACGCTGGAGCGTGGGAACGAGGAAAATGGAACCTCAATGGCAGCTCCCTATGTCACAGGAGCAGCAAGCCTACTATTATCAAAAAAATGTAAAGTAACTGATGTTACGTATAAAGGACAAAAGCCCCCTAACCCCCTAAAGGGGGAATCAGACTGTGCAAGAAATGGTACTCCCCCTTTAGGGGGTTGGGGGGCTTGTCTGCGTAACATCAGTAAAGTAAAAGAAACAATACTAAAAAACGTAGAGAAGATAGAACAACTATCAGAGAAAACGCTAACAGGAGGCAGACTAAATGCTTGTACAGACACATGCAAACACGCAATTTACCATAGCCCCTATAAAAACCAAAAATTTGGCACAATAGAAACCAAAACTAGCATTACCACTAATTGATCCAGTTACAGGAAGATATATTTACATAGGAATTTTTAGTACCGACATGAAAGTAGAACTACAAGCAGGCACAGAAGACTTAAAAATATTCCTAGAAAACGACAAACTGAAATATATAAAAGACATCCACAGAAACAAATTTCCACAAGAAAAATGCTATGCCTTCTACAACTACGAAAATAAGACAGGCATAACGAAAGTATATGACATGACACTAATCAAATCAGCATTAGATGAAAGTATATTCCACCCAGAAAAGATGGAATTAATAGATATTATGTAGGGGCAAATACCGGCAATTATGTTGCAACATAGATTTTAAAATCTATTGTTTTATATACTAATTTATACAAACCAGAAGCTTCAATTGCATCCTTATCCCATACAGCATCAAATTTATCTACCAACAAAACTTTAACTTTTAAAACATCACGTATTTTCAGAATCGAGCTTTCGCTTGGTTCGGCAGAAAATACATTTTGAATTAAATGATATTGTTGTTCCCTTTCAGCTTGATCATAACGATAAGCAAATACAGTCGCATATTCTGGATTCGCATAAGCTGTTGCTCGATCAGCAAATAAAGCATAAGGCAAAGTAGCTGGCCAAGGGGTCAATTTAGCATAACCATCTGGATTAGCTTGAACTCTATCATTAGGAGCCGCATATTCACGAACCTTCGCCCAAGCTTCTCGTTGACGAAGGAAACCTTGATGTTGTGCTAAAGTCTCTGCATTAGGTGGATTATAGCTGGGATCAGGCAATCGCCAGAGACGGAATGAACTTAAGGTTCCTATAGTCAATCCCACAATTATTAATGCAAAAATCATAGTTCGCCAACGTTCTAAAAAAATTCTAGCTCGCCATTGTGTTAAAGACTTATGTGTTATCAATTCAGCTAAGGCAATTGTAGCCCATACCATTAATAACATTACTGGAACTAATACTGTTCGCCAACCAAACGTGTTATTCCAAAAAGTACTCTTAACAAATTGAGTTATCAGTAAGAAACCAAATGTAGCCCCTATACTTAAAGCTTGAAAAGTACGTTGTTCTAATTGAGAGGAATAGCGGCTTATCATAGCTAAACTTCCAAGAACAAACACAATTCCTAAATTTAATGGCAAAAATTGAAACCAAAACAATATTATATGAGCAATATAACCTAAATATGGCTCCTTGCTAATTAATCTGGTTGCAGTGTATAATCCTATGCCAAAAGGTAATTCCGATTCAGTGAGAGAAGGTCCAGATGCTTGGGAAATAAGTAATGGTATTGAAAATAACACACAGATAAAGATGGCAACTAATGCTGTTTTTAATGTGTAAATATAATTAGAAACTGGTAGGCGTAACATCAAAGCCATTCCTATTATAGCTGGTAACACCAATACCAAGCCAATTCCACCAACCCAAGTTGAACTGCCAAATGCTGCTGCAACACTAAGTCCAGCCACAAAGGCATATTGAAGTTGTAGAGTTTTACTTATCAAAATCCGTGTTGTTATAAAAAGCAAAACGACGAGCGATAAAGCAGAAAAAACATGTTGTGGAACCCAAGCCATTTGCATCCATAAAACCTCTAAACCATGCACAGGTGGATAAGCAAGCAAATTGTCCCAACGATGTCCGAACAATGAAGGTAATAAATCAGCTGGTGGTCCCACTAACACAAACAATAATAATATTGGTCCAGCAATAACTTTTTTGCTTATACGGATGGCTAATGCAGATAAAAATCCAATGACTGCAAATCCAGTAAACCAAGTAAAAGCCACTTCAGCCTGCCAACCAGTGACATTGGCTATTAATTTAAGTTGAGAAGCAAAAAAATGCCAAGTATAATAATAAATTAGTGGAATAGTTTCACCGTTCGGTGCATAGTAAGGATTAATTGGTAATATTCCTTCGCGAGCAATTGAATCAACCAGTGCAACTTTGGCATGATCAAAAATATGATCATTAACAAATAATCCATTTTGAAAAACGGCTGGAAAAATGTTTATTACTGGTATTACTGCACATAAAGCAATTCCAATCAATAATAATAAGCTATGTGTGTGAGAAATTTCACAGAATGATTCTGTTGGACTTTGTTTAGCCCAAATCCATATTAGTACTTGAAATAATATCCATGCTATTATTAGTTTGACAGTGGAATAACCGAATAGGCTTGCCAAGGCTAAAGAAAATGGTCCATAAGTACATAAACCTATAGCTGGTGCTACTAATAGGGCAGCTAAAATATGCTTATTATTCATTAACCCTAATAGTCGTAGCACCGCTAAACCGGGTAAGCTAAATAATACTAAGGCGGTTACAGATGCAAGAGTACTATACAAAAAAAATTCACTGACAAAATTCATCTATTTCCTTTAAATTATGAAGTTGAGTTAGCTTTTCAAAAGCTAACCCATGTTTTATTTAAAACGGCAATTTCAATTCACTATCTATAGCCAATAATTGCCCACTAAACTGTTTTTGTATTCTGTTTAGTGCGATTATCCATAAACACCACTTCTATGACCAACTTCAGTTACTACCACAACTAAAATATTATCCCATATTTCGTAGATAATACGATAATCTCCCACTCGAATACGATAACGATTTTCATAACTTTGCAGTTTTATAGCACCATGTGGACGTGGATTATTAGCTAAAGCTTTTATTTTAGGTTTCAGTCGGGCTTGAGTATTTTTATTCAGTTTAGCTAGTTGGCGTGAGGCGGCAGGTTTATATTTAATTGTATAAGCCACTGTTCACCATCCAAGTTCTTGATCAAGTTGTTTTTCAGAAATTAAACCTTCTTCTTTGAGAGCTTTATCTGCATTGGAATTATCAATACAATCTTCCAATTTTTCAATTACTTCAACATCATCCATTGGCACTACGGTCAAAAATAGTGAATTTTCATAGATCAATGTCAAACGCTGTTTATCTAACTTAGCTCGCTCAAGTATAGTTTTTAAACTCTCCTGTGTTTCAAAATCATCTATTCTAGAAATGGATGATGGTGCTTTAGTGGTTAGCATAGTTGTACCTCATGGCAAATGATAACATAGCGCATTATAAATCTATATCACAAATAAATCAAACCTGACAGGTTTTAAAAACCTGTCAGGTTTAATTGTTAGCTATTAAAACGGCAATTTCAATTCACTATCTATAGCCAATAATTGCCCACTAAACTGTTTTTGTATTCTGTTTAGTGCGGCTTCATTATCAGCTTCAAAGCGAAATACTAAGCATGGTGTAGTATTAGATGGACGTACTAATCCCCAACCATCTTCAAAGTCTGCTCGTAAGCCATCAATAGTTGTTACTTCTGCTCCTTCAAATTTGAAGCTGTTTGCAATTTTGTCCATGAATTCATAATGTTCTCCAAATTCTTTAAATTCTAATTTGATTTCTGGAGTATTAACAGCATCTGGTAAACTTGCAAAGACTTCTTCTGGAGCGCGACTATCTTTTGATAATATTTCTAATAAGCGAGCGGCAGTATATAAGGCATCATCAAAACCATACCAGCGTTCTTTAAAGAAAATATGACCGCTCATTTCTCCGCCTAATAAGGCTCCAGTTTTTTTCATTTCTGATTTAATAAAAGAGTGCCCAGTTTTCCACATTTTAGGCTTGCCGCCGGCTTTAGAAATAGCATTAGGTAAATGGCGACTACATTTGACATCAAAAATAATTTCTGCTCCGGGATTACGACCTAATAAATCAGTAGCATATAAAATCATTTGACGATCTGGCCAAATTACACGCCCTTGCTTATCTACTACTCCTAAACGATCTCCATCTCCATCAAAGGCTAATCCGATGTCTGCGTCTTCAGATTGTACTGTCTTAATCAAGTCTTCTAAATTTTTCAGAACACTAGGATCTGGATGATGATTTGGGAAATTACCATCAACTTCTGAATATAATTCAACTACTTCACATCCTAAAGTTTTGATCAATTCAGGAGCCATTACTCCAGCTACACCATTACCGCAATCAACGACTGCTTTAAATGGACGCGCTAATTTCACATCATTATTGATACGTGAAATATAAATATTATGAAGATCAGCAGTAGTGCGTGATCCGTTTCCTGTAACTAAATCACCTGTATCTATACGCTTTTTCAGAGCTTGAATTGTTTCACCTGATAAGGTATTGCCTGCAATCATCATTTTTAAACCATTATAATTAGCAGGATTATGACTACCAGTAAGCATCACACCAGTACCAGTATTCAAATAATTAGTAGCAAAATACAATACTGGAGTAGGTACCATACCAATATCTATCACTTCACGCCCAGCCATTTCTAAACCGGTAATTAAAGCTTCTATCAAAGATGGACCAGATAAGCGTCCATCGCGTGCAACAACAACTTTAGCTTGATTTTGTGCAGCGGCTTCACTACCAATAGCTTGACCAATTTGTGTCACAATTTCAGGTGTTAAAGATTCTCCAACGATTCCGCGAATATCGTAGGCTTTAAAAATAGACATATTGCATCTCCTTTTTCTCGTTCCCACGCTCCAGCGTGGGAATGCATGTATCGGCGCTCCAGCGCCGAGTAATAGTAGAAATACTTGACGCTGGAGCGTCTCGACATGCGTTCCCACGCTGGAGCGTGGGAACGAGAATGTGTATTAAAAAAAATTTAAACCGCCACTGAGGCTTTTATATGTGGATGACTTTGATAATTAATTATTTCAAAATCATCAAATTGATAACTAAAAATATCAGTAGGCTTACGTTTTATAATAAGTTGTGGTAATTCATAAGTTTGACGACTTAATTGTAACTTAACTTGTTCTATATGATTTAAATATAAGTGTACATCGCCACCTGTCCAAATAAATTCTCCAACTTCCAAATCACATTGTTGTGCAACTAAATGTGTTAATAAAGCATAACTAGCAATATTAAATGGAACACCTATAAAAAAATCTGCACTACGTTGGTATAGTTGACAAGATAATTTTCCTTGTGCTACATAGAATTGAAATAATAAATGACAAGGCGGTAAAGCCATATTTTCAATTTCAGCAACATTCCATGCAGACACAATTAAGCGTCTGGAATCAGGATTAGTTTTAATATCAGTAATTAGTTGACTAATTTGATCAATAGATTGCCCATCGCAAGTGGGCCATGATCGCCATTGTGAGCCATAAATTGGTCCCAATTCTCCTTTCTCATCGGCCCAAGCATCCCAAATATGTACATTGTTATCAAGCAAATACTGAATATTAGTTTCACCTTTTAAAAACCATAACAATTCATAAATTATACTGCGAGTATGAAGTTTCTTGGTAGTTAAAAGAGGGAAACCTTGCGATAAATCAAAGCGCATTTGTTGTGCAAATAGAGATAAAGTACCAGTACCGGTTCTATCATCTTTTTGCACACCATGCTCTAAAATTTTTTGCATTAAACTTAAATATTGTCTCATTTTATCAAATGAACATTCTGTTGGGGATATGGCATTTTTATGCCTTCTGCTTTGAAACTATCCCAAATCGTAAATAAAATTTTAGATTGAAGCTCGAAAGCATTAGTATTTCTTTGATCGATAAAGTAATTTATACGAAATTTTACTTGATATTCCGCAAATTCTGATAAGAATATTTGATAACTAGGTTCTCTAAGAATTTCAGAAAATTGATCTAACACTGACTTAATAATTGTTTCAGCGGCATAAGGATCGTCTTCATAACTAATACTAACATTTAAGTTTTTACGTAATATCTGATCAGAATGATTGCGGTTAATTAGATGACCATTAAGCAATTCAGAATTTGGAATTATGACATCTTCACGATCAGGTGTAATAATACTGACATTATTTATTCCAATTCTTGACACGTTACCTTCATCATCGCCAATTTTAATATAGTCGCCTGTTTTTAATGGACGCTGCATTAATAATAAAAGCCCACTGATAAAGTTACTAGCAATATGCTGTAATCCAAATCCTATACCAATACCTAAAGCACCAGCAAATACAGCTAATGTTGTTGGGTCTATACCTAATATTTGTAATGTTACTAAAAATCCAAGTGCGATAATAGTATATTGTGTAAATACTGATAAACTTTGTCGTACACCTTTATCAGCGAAATTAGCAAATAACCATTGTTCTGCAAGTTTGCGTGACCAATGAGCTAGCCAAAATACTATGGTAAGTGTAAAAACTCCTAATAAAGCATTACCTAACGTCATGTTTTTATTTTCACTCATTTGAAATAATGAGAAGTCTAAAATTTGTTTCAGCTTATCTTGCACTGCTACATCAGATGATAAACCTGTTATTGAATATAATATAAACATTGCTAAAACAAATATACTAATATTGAGAATTTGAGATGTTAAAGGAATTAATACTTGTTTTAATAAATGATTGTTTGCAGAGGTTTTACAATTCAAGAATTTAATCAATGAGCTGACAATTCCACGCGCTACCATCCAAACAATTAATACTACTAAAAATATGCTTAATTGTTTAGCAATTGTCCAGCCTAAATTGATATAACCAATTAAACCAGTTATTGCAATGACTAAAATTAAGAATGGTAATACCAGAGTAGTTAAACGAATTACTAATACCCAATAAGCTTCTGTCGTTTCGGGTAAGGATTTCATAATCAGCGAGCTGACACGTATTAGCGGTAATACACTTAAAGATAGTAATATCATAAAGATACTATCAATAAAATCTAGCATATTTAGGGATAATCTTATTGTATAAGCTTCATCTTTGAGATGTGCTAATGCAGTGATAATGGTTAATATTGCTAAAACAATTATAATCCAGCGTAGTTGTCGGTATAGTTTAACATCAGATAACCATAATTTAAATGTATTAATAAGTAATTTGCTAATTAAGAAGCTTAATAATAATATTATTGCAACCATTAAGGTTAATTGGCTAACTGAGATAAACCATAATGTCAATAAAAATATGCCTATCAGGCTAATACTAAGCATATTATTACGCCAGATTGCTAAATTAAACTTGGCTAAATATGCACGTATTGCAATAAGCATAAAGATACCTATAGCGATAGCAATAGCAAAATTTAACCATCCTTGAAGATTTTGAAAAGCGGTGGTTAAACCTCGCCATGCTAATTGAAATTGTTGTATAAAAAAATCTGGTAATGTTTTTATTTCTCTAAGAAAATTATTCCATTCAGCAACATTAGAGGGCAATGTTCTAGGTTTAGATAATAATAAACGTAAATTGCTTTTATAAGCTCTTTGCAATAAGCTTTGTACTTTTTTGCCAGTTTCTAATAACTTAGGCAATTGTTTTAATTCGGTTTCTAAACTTTTTTTCAGTTCGTTTAAAACTCGTTGTGCTTTTTTCTTATATCTTAATTCCTGACGATTTAAATCGTCGCCGCGTTTTTTTAATAATTTGTCTTGTTTATCTAAAATAGATAATTTTTGTTTTAAAAAACTTTGTGAATCATTAACCTCTTTTAACAAAATATTAACTTTTTCAATTAAAGCATTTGTTTCTGTCAATTGGCTTTCAGAAATATCTGTTGCAGCTTGTCGTGTTTTAGCGATATTTTCCCATTGTGTTAATTGTTGTTTTCGATGTTTATCTTTGAAATCACGTACAACTTGTTGTGCTAATTCATTTTGCTGTTGTAATTGTAGATTTAATAAATCAGCTTGTACTGAATCGCTATCAACTAATTTATTTAATTGCCAACGAAATGTAGCAGCAAGAGATAGATAATGTTGTTGTTTTTGTTCCATCTCGCGTTCGACGGCTTGTTGATAGTATTTGGGATAAAAGGCTTGTAATTTATCGTACCAAGTAATAGCAAGTTTTGAATGTTTTTCGGTTTGTTGAATACGTTGCAGAAGAATATCAATTTGTTGTTGTTCTAAATCTAGTTTCTTTTGCTTTAATTTAATTTTATTTTCGCGTTCTAAAATTCTTGCTTCATGTATTGCTAATTGTTCATCAGTAACTGGTTTATTACGAAATTCTTCTAATTGTGTTTGTCGTTGAGATAACTTTTGAGTTTGTTTTTCAAAATGAGCTTGAGAACTTTGACGTTCTAAAAGTAAATTATTGAGTTCAACTTCTAACTTATCTTTTTCTAAGGCAGATTTTTCTAAGATCTTACTTAGGGTATCAAAATTTACTTGTATGGTTTCTAAATTGGAAATTTCATTAGGTAAATTTTCTTGTGCTTGTTGCAAACGTTTTTGTTTTCTTTCTAATGTTGTTTTTGCAGCTAAGATAGCTTGTTCTTGTTCAGAAATTAGGCTTTGTTGATTAGCAATTTTTAATTGACTATGCCAATTAATCGCAGAAATAGTTTGCTTAATTGCAACTTCCATTCTTAAATCAATTATGCTTAATACTTGTTTAATTAGATCAACAACTTTCGTTTGTATTAAAATAGCTTGCGGTATTTTTTGTTCTTCAATTGTTGTAAGAACCTGTTGTTCTGCTTCCAGATTAATTTTTTGACGCTCTAAACGTAAAGCTTTGCGTTTATCATTAGCTTTTTGTCTTTCATAAGCGGCTTTTTCCAACATTAATTGAGTAACTTTATTAGACTGTTCTAAATATTGTTTTTTCTTTTGCCAAGTTTTTTCTTGAATTAAGAGAGTTTTTTTCTCTTTTTTCAACAATTTTTGTTGTTTATTAAGCAGGTATTTCTGTTTGTTGACTGATTGTATTGTTACATTTTTCAGAATTTCTTCTAGTTGTTTCGCCTCCTCATTAGTAGGGGGGTTAATATCTGATTCTGCATAAGCAGTATTAATTATTAGATAAAGTATTAGTAAGTAATATTTCATATTTTAATAACCAAGCGCAATTCCCTGCCGTCTTGGATCATTCGCTCCATATAAGGTTGTATTATCAATTAAGATGCTGGCTGCAGCACCCATAGGATTTTTTATTACCACAACATGTTTCATGTCAGTTAATAAGTTAATAGTATCACGATTCAAACCTTTTTCGATTCTAATTTCGTCTGGAAACCATTGATGATGGATTCTAACAGCATTCACGGCTTCTTGAATATTCATATTGTGATCAATAACATTCATAATCACTTGTAATGTGGTGGTAATAATTCTTGAACCACCCGGGCTACCAGTTACTATAAAAGGTTTAGCGTCTTTTAGCACAATTGTTGGCGACATGGAACTTAACATTCGTTTATGAGGCTCAATAGCATTAGCAGTTCCACCAATTAAGCCATAAGCATTGACTACACCGGGTTTGGCACTGAAATCATCCATTTCATTATTAAGCAAAAATCCTGCTCCCTTAACCATAATTCTTGAACCAAAACTAAAATTCAACGTGTAAGTATTGGAAACTGCATTACCATCTTTATCTACAATAGAATAATGTGTAGTTTCATTACTTTCGTAATCACTTGGTTTACCGGGTAAAATTTCTTGACTTAATGTGACTTTTTGCCTATTAATTTGTTGGCTTAATGTGGCAGCATATGCCTTGGAAGTTAAACCAGTGATAGGCACAGTGACAAAATCAGTATCACCCAAATATTTTGATCTATCGGCATAAGCACGCTTCATAGCTTCAGCCATAAGATGAATAGTAGCGGCAGTATTATGCCCCAATGAAGCAATGTTATAATTTTCTAAAATATTCAAAATTTGAACTACATGAACACCTCCTGAACTAGGTGGCGACATAGAATAAATATCATAACCTCGATAAGTGCCATGTATTGGTTTTCTAAGCACTGGCTGATAATTAGCTAAATCTTGTTTGCTAATCAAACCGCCATGCGCTTGCATATCTTTGACGATTAAATCAGCAATTTTGCCTTGATAAAATGCTTTAATACCTTGATTAGCAATAGCTTTTAAAGTATTGGCTAGATCAGTTTGCACAAAACGATCCCCAGTTTGATATAAGCTACCATCAGGTTTAACAAAGATAGCTACAGCTCTTGGATGTTTGATAATAAATCCTTGTTCAGCTAGTGCAATTGCAGGCGCTAATGCTTCAGCCAGCGAAATTGTACCGTATTTTTCCAATGCCATTGCCATACCAGCAACAGTGCCCGGAACTCCCGCCGATAGGTGACTAAATCGGCTTAAATTGGAATTAACCTTGCCTTTTTTATCAAGAAACATATTCTTTGTTGCCTTAGCAGGAGCTTTTTCACGATAATCAATTGCAATAACTTGTTTAGTTTTGGCAGAATAAATAAGCATGAAACCGCCGCCACCGATATTACCTGCTTGTGGATAAGTAACTGCTTTGACAAAGCCAACAGTAACAGCGGCATCAACGGCATTACCACCTTTTTGTAATACTTCTACGCCAACTTGTGCCGCAATATCTTCGCCTGTTACTACCATGCCGTGCTTGGCAATGGTTGGTGTAAAAATATCTGCATATGCAGTATTGATTATAAGTATTAATAATAAATAATATTTCATAATTTATGTGCAGCCATAGTATTTGTTGTTCTCGATTTTCCACATTGGGGAATGCTGGCATTTTCCTATAAGGAGAAACATTCAATGGATTACGGATTAATTTTTTAAGTTCCGCTTCTTTCATATTAAATAAAATGGTCCCAATTGGGCTTGTTCTTTATTTTTAAAATTAGCTTTATTAGTTTTTTTATAAGCTAAAAAGCTATTATGTTGAAGAAAAGTTTTAACTGGAATGGAAGATTGATAACCGTCATTAGCAGTAAATAAAACTTGTTCATGTTGTTGCCAAGACTTACCAAATAAATTATCAAACAAGGCATTAACCGAAATCGCAGAAAATTGCATCAATTTCTGTTCATTAGGTTCTAAAACTGTGACATTTGTCGGTGGAATAATAATAATAAGAAAAGTATAATAATTTTTTTCATAATTTATTTCTCAAATCCTCATAAATCTTCTTAGCCAAATAGTATCCAAGATAAGGAGGAACAGCATTACCCACCATCTTATATCCTGCCATTATATTTTTATAATAAAATTTATGCATATCAGGAAATGATTGTATTCTTGCACACTCACGCACACTCAGCCGTCTATAGAGATGTTCTTTTGAAGGGACAAATATTCGCTTATTTTGCTCAACAAACTGCATTTTAGGAGCCTGTGGATGTAGTGGTGCATGTCGTCCACCTGCTTGAATGGTAAATGATGGCTCATCCCAACTTCTCACACGATTTCGTGACATAAACATCGATGAAAAACCACCTATTGCATATTCGTGGTTTGTTAAATTACACACTTCACCATTGCTATAGTTTTTTTCTTTTGCTGGGATCACATTATCTTTTATATCCCAAATTATATCTTTTAAAAATCTCTTTTTATCAAAACCTTTAGGAAACTCAAACTCTATTCCTAAATCCTCTCTATATCCTACAAAAAAAACTCTTTTTCTATCTTGTGCTACTTGATAATCATGTGCATTTAGAAGTTTAAACGATAGTTTATAACCACTATCTTTAAAAAGTTTTTTGATATTTTCTAAGGCTTTACTATGCCTACCTGCTAACATACCTGAAACATTTTCAGCTAAAAAAAATAGAGGTTTTTTATCGCGTAAAATGCGTATAAAATCAAAAAATAGTTGCCCCCTTTTATCCTCTATCCCTTTCAAAGCTCCAGCCTCACTCCAACTCTGACAAGGTGGCCCACCAATAATCCCTATAGCATTAGGTATTTCATCTGAAGATATTTGTGTAATACTCCGTATATCTAGTATAGTATTAGGAAAGTTGTTTTCAAAAGTTTCCCATATTTCTTTGTCGTACTCATTTGCCCAAATGGTTTTAAAACCTGCTTTTTCAAAGCCTAAATCTAAACCACCTGCTCCTGAAAAAAGTGAAATTATCTCCATACTAAACCTTGAAAACCAAAATTTTAGCTTCTATTAGTGTCACAGGATTATTAGGACTTTTTATTTTAATATCTTTAACCTCTATATCTTTA
Organism: Candidatus Marithrix sp.; assembly: GCA_016744775.1. Classification (GTDB taxonomy): domain Bacteria; phylum Pseudomonadota; class Gammaproteobacteria; order Beggiatoales; family Beggiatoaceae; genus Marithrix. Next base: position 121,384 of record JADGDS010000004.1, on the reverse strand, counting down.
TGATTTTTTATAACTTCTTTATCTTCACTTGGAAGTGTATCATACTTTTCTTTTTTCATAAGGGCTATTAACTGAAATTCTTTTGTCTCATCATATCTATAAATATAACCAAAAGTTCTATTTGGATTATCAATATGCCACATCCCTCTAATACGCAAATCGGTAATTCCCAATGGATCAACTCTTTTTACTTTACCCAACTCTTTAGTCTCTGTAAACTCTACATCTTCAATACTATTAATTCCACTAGATATAATATTCTTTATTCGTTCATAAATTTCTTTGTCAGCACAAAAACAGTCACCATAAACCAACCATAGATATTTTAGCTGCTGTGTGCCTTTGGGAATATAACCAATAGCATAAAGCATATCTTTTACATCCCAATTTTCACACTCTCTACAGGCTTTGGTTATCATTGGGCTATTGGCATAAAGTTTTGCTTTTGGATAGGAGCTATTTAATGCGATGGCACTGCTTTTTGATTCTAGTTTTTTAATCTCTATGGCATCAGAGTTTTGTAATATTAAATCAGGTGGGTTATTTTTATTGCCTTGATAAGAAAATATTTTTTCTAAGACTTCTAGTTTTGTTTGTTCATCTATTTTATCTATTGTATCAATAAATATATTTTTAATATAAGTTTCTAAACCTTCACCCATATTATTAGCTCGGTTGTTACCTTGAGTTATATTTTTTATATTGGTTTGATAGTGATTTACGGTGTTTAGGAATGCTTTTAGAATGTTTGACATTTATTTTACCCAATTGAAAAATTCTTTATTTAAGGTTAATTTCATAATTTAATTTGTATGATCTTCAATATCTGTAAAAATAGCATCAATAATACGGTTATCTTTTAAAAGATTATGACTTGTTGCTGCTAAAAGATGAACCCCTGCATAATGTTTTCCGATAATGTCATTATTAATAATGTTATTATGGCAACTAGGAAAATCACTTTGTTCTGGATGTTGGCGTTGTGCTACACCAATCAATACGCCAAAGAAATGAAATTTGTCATTTCTTCCTTTGTTATTGTGAGTTATTAGGTTATTTGCTACTGTACAGGCATAAACTGAGCGTACAAATTTTACTCCATCTGCTACTTTATTTGTGAGTAAATGTGATCACTCACGGTTAAATTTGCGATTCATCCAAGCTGGTTGTTTCCAGAAATACATCAAGAAACAGAGCCGTCTTATCCCCGCACGTAAGTTCCCGGTTAGCCCCCGGTACTAACTAACTAACTAATCACTAAGCTAAAAGACGTATGCCTTCACGCTCAATATTAATCGCTGCATTTAAATCACGATCTATTTTAAAACCACATTTATCACAATGGTAAACACGTTCAGAAAGCTTTAATTCTTCTTTCTTGTTACCACAGTTTGAACAAGTTTTAGAAGAAGGAAACCAACGGTCAACTGAAGAAATCCAATTTCCAAAAAGGCTGGACTTATATTCAAGTTGTCGTTTAAACTCGTAAAAACCCATATCACTTATAGCCTTAGCTAACTTGTGATTCTTCATCATCCCCTTAACATTCAAATCCTCAATGCATATTATCTTGAAGTCTTGACAAAGATGATGAGTTAGCTTATGCAAACTATCTTGACGAATACAACGGATGCGGTAATGAAGTCGTGCTAGCTTAATTTTCTGTTGATTATAACGTTTGGATCCTTTGGTGCATTTTGCCAAATGTCGTTGAATTCTAGCCAATTTGCGACTAAGTTTTTTTAATGGTTTGGAACCTTCTATGGTAGATCCGTTGGATAAAGTAGCTAAGTTCTTAACACCCAAATCAACACCTACAGTATCAGCTTGGCTTTTACTGACTTTGGCAGGTGTTGTTTCCATTTGGACACTAATACTAATAAACCATTTATCAGCTATGCGAGAAACCGTTGCTGATAAAATTTTTATTGCGTCTCCACAAAATCTGAGAGATTCTGTTAAAGACACCCAACCTAATTTTGGAATTTTGACTCTGTTTTCAGAAATCTTGAACTGGTCATTAGAAAGATAGAATGAATCATGTTGACCTTTCTTTTTAAACTTAGGATATTTGCCTTCTCCATTAAAAAAACGTTTAAAAGCAGAGCCTAAATTACTAAAGGCTTGTTCTGCGGCGCATTTTGTAACATTAAACACCCAAGGAAATTCAACTGGTTTAATAGCATTGAAAGCTTTCTTAATCTGGAAATGCGTTGGCTTTAAACCATTATCATATTGTTTTTTCCATTGATCTAATCCCCAGTTATAAGCAAAACGAGATGTTCCACAAGCTTGCCTAAAATATATTTGTTGTTTAACTGTTGGGTTTTTTATTTGTATTTTGTGGCTTAAGATTATCATTAACATCCTGCCTTATAATTTTCTTATATTTACGCAACCCATACAATCTACAGGAAAAAGTGTGAATAATAGAAATTAAATCTTGTGTCATTTCTTGTTCAGGAGATAAAGTTTCTTGATTCATTATTACTATTTCAGTACCATGTTTTTCACAAAAGTATTGAAACCACTCAAAACCAAATCGAACTAAACGATCTTTATGAGCAATAACTAATGTAGAAACTTCACCTGCTTCCACTAAATCCATTAACTTCAGAAATTTTTTACGTTTATAATTTAAACCACTTCCAATATCATAAAGCCATTCATCTATAGCTAAACCACAAGCAGTACAAAATGTTTCAATAGCTTGCCTTTGAGATTGCATATCATTTTTTTGATTTGCACTTGATACCCTATAATATACAATGATCTTTTTTTGGGTATCATTTTTCTCAATACCCATATATTCTAAATACTGATCATGCGTATAATATCGACGATTTGTGGCAGTACGATGTGCTTTAAACTTGCCCATCCTATCCAATTTTTGGAGTGTTTTTACTGATCTATTAATCAGTTTAGCAAATTCATTTAACCGATATATAGGTTTCATTCCTACATCTAATCACATTAGATTACATAATTCACTACTAATAATTAACTCCCCAATTGTCTTCAATTGAATTATTTTCAATACGACAATAAGCGGCATTATCGAGACTGATTCCGGGTAATTTGGCTTTTGAACTACCATCTTCCATAATTCCCATTTGTTCAACAAAATCTTGATTTAATTCATTTTCATCTTGTAAACCACGCCAGCCGTTATTATAAATATGACAATTGAGTATTTGGCAACCCCATGAGCCATTATCAATAGTAATGCCTTCACAATCATTGTTGGCAATCACGCAATTAACCACATTTAGATTGCCTACTCCATCGGTAGTTATACCCATTTTACGATTATAACGAAATGTACAGTCTATTAAGCTATTGCGATATGGTAGAGGATCGTCTGGATCAAATGGGGCAAAATTCCCAATTATTTCAGAAGTATGATGTATTTGATTGTGAAAATCTAAGGGATCAATATGCGAAGGCAATTTAAGATCGGTTAAAAAAACTCCACCTTGTTTACAACCTTCTGCTACACAGGATTGTAATATGGTATCCCAAACATTGCGTACCATCATAAAGCCAACTAAATTGGCTTCATAAACAGAACAATGTTCTAATCGTGTTCGATGCACATTATCAGCAAAAAGAAATCCTACAGCGCGAGGTTTAATAATTTCTACATTGGAAAAAATTAAGTCAGTCGCTTGAGTTATAAAAATAGCAGCACAGAATTTATGTGTACCTTGATGACGAATTCTTAAATTTTCTACTTCAATACCATTATGATTCTGAATCATTAAACCAAAATCAACATCTTTAAATATCAATTCGGTTTTGCCAGCAATTCCAATTAAACGTAGATTAGAGGGTAATTTTAAAGTTTTGCTTAATTCAAGTTGCCCTTCTGGTAAGTGAATTTCACCTCCTGTATTTGCTAATGCTGCAATTTCTTCAAATAAGCGTTTAGCAGTAAATTCTTCTGCTGGAATAATGGATTTATATGAATTAGTTGCTTTTGAAAAACGCGGTGGAATTTCAATTTTATTAATCAAATTCATACGCTCAAACAGTGCCCATTGCATTTCTAATTCAATGGTAAAACTTTGTAATACTGGTGTTGCTTCAATTTCAATTGGAATCTGCTGCTGAGAATGATAATGATCTGCTACAATATCAAAGATATATTGATCTGGTAAACAGCGTTCAATAAATGCGTCTTGAAAATGGTTCTTCTGAATTAACGATATTCTCTTCAGAGATTTTAGTTAAAATTGCCCAACTGGGTGTAGTTAGTGAGATGCCTAAAATGGCAACTAATAATAAGTGTAAGTTTTTCATAATTACTTCCGTATCCATCGCATCACCGCTTTCCAAACATCACCAAATTTAGGTGCTGGGCGGCGACAGATGTTTTCATCATTAACATATAATATTTCTGCTTTTAACCATGATAATCCAAATGATGCTTCATAGTCTGATTGAATCACTAAATCATAATTGCCTCGTAATTGCCAGTATTTTTTCCAGCGAGTGAAATTATTTGGCATAGCAACAAACTTAGCATTGGGTATTTGAAATATTGGTTTACCTCCCGGTAGAGTGAGAAATTCTATACTTAAATCTGGACGCTGTTTTATTGCTTGTACAAATGCTTCTTGTAGTTGTGTTGCTTGTAAATTTACTGTCCATGATACCAAAATCCTTTTAATCTTAGGATCTAATAAAATTGATATTATTTCTTTGTTTGCTTGTGACTGATAAGGTAATTTTATATCTTTTTTGCCGAAGTTTCCAGCTTTAAAATCTGCTAGCGCGTCATAATGTAATTGTGCTAACTCTGGTTTGCCTATTAGATTATAGTATAGGGCTTTTTTTAGAATGTAGCCTTGCATTCGTTTAAGAGTGGCATTGTCAGCTCCGTGTTTTTGTAATAAGTCTAATATGTTGCGGTTATCGTAATATAAGACCCATGTTGGAACTTTAGCCGCTGCTGATAGGTGCCAAATCAATGACTTAGCTGATACTACTACACGATGTCCCATTTTTGCTATGCGTAAACACCATTCTACATCATCAAAGTGAATAAAATAGTCGCGCCATAAGCCGGCTTCTCTAGCCACATCTGCACGAATTAATAAGGAGGCTGCCGCTACATATTCTATATCCATATAAGGCGAACAGTGCATTAGATATTTGCTTAAGTCTATGTCTATATTCAATAATTCTTGTGCTGAACGCCCTTGCCATGCAGGAATATGTTCTAAATGACGATTTAAGACTAATAAGCCGTTACTACGATTAATAAAAGCTCCCATTTCATTAATCCGCCAAGGGTAGTCAAGTTGCATCATGGTAGAACCTGCTACTGCAATATCAGGCTTGGCTTCTAATAAGTTGACTAATTCTATGAGGGCGCGTTGATGTACTAACACATCATTGTCAAGTAACCAGAGGTATTTATACTTTTCTAATGGCTGCTCAAATGCCCAGCTTAAACCGGTATTAAATCCACCGGTGCCACCGATATTTTCTTTATTACAAATGAGGTTTATGTCTGGATAATCTTGTTTGATAGCATCAACAGTACCATCAGTACTAGCATTGTCTATTACTAAAATATCCAGTGCTTGTTTGGGATATTCTAAGGTATTAACTGCTGCTAACAGATCTAAGACGTATTTTTTTTTATTCCAAGTAACAATTATTATTAGTATTTTAGCTGTATTGGTCATAATGTTATTAATGTTTCAAAAGACGATTTTTTAAAATCCCCCCTAACCCCCCTTTGAAAAAGTGGGGGATTAGCAAATAATACCATTCGCCTCTTTGAAAAAGGGGGTTAGGGGGGATTTTAATACAAATTGAGGGGTTTCCACGCTGAGCGCGTGGAAATTAAAGAATGGAAAATGGATTATTTAGCGTTCATTAAAGCAACTGTGGTATCTAACATTCTGTTAGAGAAACCCCATTCATTATCATACCAAGATAATACTTTTACTAATGTTCCACCTGTAACTTTAGTTAAACTTGAATCATAAGTTGATGATACTGTTGTATGATTGAAATCAGCAGATACTAATGGTTCGTCATTGTAAGCTAAAACACCTTTTAAATCACCTTCAGCGGCTTCTTTCAATATGCTATCAATTTCTTCTTTGCTAGTTTCACGAGCAGCTACGAAGCTTAAATCAACTACTGATACATTGATTGTTGGAACACGCATAGCAAAACCATCTAATTTACCATTTAATTCTGGTAATACTAAACCTACAGCGGCAGCAGCACCAGTTTTAGTTGGAATCATAGATTGAGTGGCTGAACGGGCACGACGTAAATCAGGATGATATACATCAGTCAAAACTTGGTCATTAGTATAAGAGTGAATGGTTGTCATTAAACCATGCACTAAACCAATTTTGTCATTTAATGGTTTTACCATTGGTGCTAAACAGTTTGTGGTACAAGATGCGTTAGAAATAACTGTATCACTAGATTTAAGTACACCATGATTAACACCGTAAACAATAGTAGCGTCAACATCATTACCACCGGGTGCTGAAATAATAACTTTTTTAGCTCCACCGGCAAAATGAGCACTAGCTTTTGCTTTGCTGGCAAAGAAACCAGTACATTCATGTACTACATCAACACCTAATTCAGCCCAAGGTAATTTAGATGGATCACGTTCTGCTAATACGCGAATTTTATCGCCATTAACAATCATGTAATCACCTTCCATTGACACTTCAGCATTAAAACGTCCATGTACAGTATCATACTTGGTTAAGTGAACATTAGTGTTGACATCACCTAAATCATTAATAGCTACGATTTGGATTTCATCTGTACGCCCAGCTTCATATATAGCACGTAAAATATTACGACCAATACGCCCATAACCGTTAATTGCGACTTTAATTGCCATTAATTATTTTTCCTTTTATGTAATTTAAATTATTGATTCTACTGAACTTACAACATTTTCAACGGTAAAATTAAAATGTTTGAATAAATCACCTGCTGGTGCAGATTCACCAAAGCGATCCAATCCAATTACTTTACCTTGAAAACCAACATATTTGAACCAAGCATCAGTAACACCTGCTTCAACTGCTACTCTTGCAGTTACATTTGAAGGTAATACAGATTCACGATAAGCATCATCTTGAGCATCAAACATATTTGTTGATGGCATAGATACTACACGAACTTTCTTGCCTTTTTCTGTCAATTGTTGGGCTGCATCCATAGCTAATCCAACTTCTGAACCGGTAGCAATTATAATTGCTTCTGGAGTACCATCACAGTCAGAAAGGATATAACCACCTTTTTCAATGGCTTTTAATTGTTCTGCGTCACGATTTTGAGGATCTAAACCTTGACGTGAGAAAATTAAACTACAAGGACCATCCTTACGTGCAATCGCTACTTTCCAAGCAACGGCAGATTCTACAGCGTCACATGGTCTCCATACTGACATGTTAGGTATTAAACGTAAAGTGGCTGTTTGCTCAACTGGTTGATGAGTTGGACCATCTTCACCTAAACCTATGGAATCATGGGTATAAACAAAAATACTCTGAATTTTCATTAAAGCTGCCATACGTAAAGCATTGCGAGCATATTCTGAAAACATTAAGAATGTTGCGCCATAAGGAATGAAACCGCCATGCAGACTAATACCATTCATTATAGCGGACATAGCAAATTCACGTACACCATAGTAAATATAATTACCATCAGCATGGTCTTGTATGCCCTTACAACCAGACCAAATTGTTAAGTTTGAACCGGCTAAATCTGCTGATCCACCTAAAAATTCTGGTAATAATGGTCCAAAACCATTCAGAGTATTTTGTGAGGCTTTACGTGAAGCTATTTTTTCTGCTTTAGCATCAACATTAGCTATAAAAGCATCAGCTTTTTCTATGAAGTCTGCTGGTAATTCACCTTTTAAACGGCGACTTAATTCAGCACCAAGCTCTGGGTATGCGGCTTGATAAGCGGCAAATTTTTCATCCCATTCTTCTTCTATACGACTACCGACTACTTTAGCATCCCAACCTTCATAAATTTCATCAGGCATTTCAAAAGGTGCTTCTTTCCAACCAATAGTTTCTCTAACTAAAGCGATTTCGTCATCACCTAATGCAGCACCATGACAATCTTCTTTGCCTTGCTTATTTGGTGAACCCCAACCAATAATGGTTTGGCAACAAATTAATGTTGGTTTATCGCTAACAGCGCGAGCTGCTTCTATAGCATTTTTGATAGCATCAGCATCATGCCCATCAACTTTTGAAATTACATGCCAACCATAAGCCTCAAAACGCTTAGGGGTATCATCGGTAAACCAACCTTCGACTTCACCATCAATGGAAATACCATTATCATCATAAAACGCGACTAATTTACCTAATTTCTGTGTTCCTGCTAATGAGCAAGCTTCATGAGAAATACCTTCCATCATACAGCCATCGCCTAAGAATACATAAGTATTATGGTCAATGATTTCATGATCTGGTTTATTAAATTGTCCAGCTAAGACCTTTTCCGCAATAGCCATACCAACAGCATTGGTAATACCTTGACCTAAAGGACCAGTGGTTGTTTCAATGCCCGGGGCATAACCATATTCAGGATGTCCCGGTGTTTTAGAATGCAATTGACGGAAGTTTTTAATTTCTTCCATCGGTAAATCATAACCGGTCAAATGCAATAAAGAATAAATCAGCATTGAGCCATGACCATTAGACAATACAAAACGGTCACGATTTGCCCAATTTGGATTGGCTGGATTGTGGTTCATGTAATCATTCCACAATACTTCGGCAATATCAGCCATACCCATTGGCGCACCGGGATGCCCTGAATTAGCTTTTTGTACCGCATCCATGCTTAAGGCACGAATAGCATTAGCGAGTTTTCTTCTCGAAGTCATTGACTTCTCCTGTGGCTAGCTATAATAATAATTAAAAATATTGATTATACATTTGATTATGTAATGTATAATGAATTTACTATTGTATGATGTTTTTTCAAGGATGTTGAGATTAAAATGTTTTTGTAAGAACAAATTTTGCTTATATTGTTTACATTGAACTATAATGAATTATATTTTTTGGAGTAAAAAAGATGAATGTATTTGAGATTGTAGCTGGTATATTAGTACTAGCACTAGGGGCTTTTAGTTTTAAAATTAAGCGGGATTTAAAAGATGTTTCGGTAAAATACAAAGATGCGCAAAAAAAACATCGAGATGTCGAACAAACTCTTAAAGAGAATCAAGCTAAGTTATCTGCAACTTCAGAAAAATTGACAAAAGAGCAACAACAAAATAAAAAAAATGAACAATCTTTAGAAAAAAATCAAGCTGAATTAATTGCCACAACCAAAAATTTAACTAAGGTTCAAACTCAAAATACAAAATTTGAACAATCGTTAAAAGATACTCAAGCAAAATTGACAAAAACAGAAACTAAGCTTCATAATATCCATGCAGAAGCTGAAGGATTTAATAAGTCATTAGAAGAGGCTGAAGCTAAATTAGCAGAAACAGAAACTAATCTTAATAATAGCCATAAAAAAATAGAAGAAATTAATAAGTCATTAGAAGAAACTCAAGCTAAATTAGCAGAAACAGAAACTAATCTTAATGATAGCCATGCAGAAGTTGAAGGATTTAAGAAATCATTAGCAGAAGCTCAAGCTAAATTAGCAGAAACAGAAACCACTCTTAATAATAGCCGCGCTGAAACTGAAGGATTTAAGAAATCATTAGCAGAAGCTGAAGCCAAATTAGCCGCAACAGAAACTAATCTTAATGATAGCCATGCAGAAGCTGAAGGATTTAAGAAATCATTAGAAGAGGCTCAAACTAAATTAGCAGAAACAGAAACTAATCTTAATGATAGCCGTGCAGAAGTTGAAGGATTTAAGAAATCATTAGTAGAAGCTGAAGCTAAAGTAGAAGAACTTAAACAATCTCTTGTTGAAACTAATGAAAAATTAAATAAACTTAACGAGACTCCAGAAATTACAGACGAAGACTTGATTTACAGTATTAAATCAGTAGCAACTGGTAAAGTTTTATTTATTCCGCAGGGTTCAGTAAAGAATAATATGCCGATTAAGCAAGATACTTGGCGCGGTGGGCAAAATCAACAATGGCGTTTACAGTTATTAGGTGGTGTTGATCAAGGTTATAATTATATTTTTTCGGTTAAAAGTAAAAAATGTATAGCGGCTTCACCAAAAGCAAAAGATGATAAAGCTGAAATTAATCAATATCAATGCAATGGTGAAAATCATCTAAAATGGAAGTTAGTTCCTGTGAATGATGAACAGTTTGTGATTGAATGTAAAAATAGTGGCAAAGTATTAACAGTGTCAGATAATAAAATTATTGAAGACGCATTACATGATGATGAAAGTCAGTATTGGATTGTGAATGAAGTCACTTCTTCTAAATAATGTTGTTTTTCCCTCTAATTGAGGGGATTTTAAACTAGGAAAAATAAATATGTCATTTATAGAATGGGATGATAAATATAGTGTTAATATCACTAAAATTGATGAACAACATAAAAAATTTATGTCCATTATAAATGAATTACATGATGCTTTAATGGTTGACAATCATCCAAAGGAAGTAATCGAACGAATAGTTAATGAATTAGTTGATTATACTGATTATCATTTTAAAACTGAAGAAGATTGGTTTGAAGAACATAATTATTCAGATAAAGAAGCTCATAAAGATCAACATGATAAATTACGAAATCAAGTATATAAATTACGAGATGATTTTGCTGAAAATCGCATAGAAATAGATTTATCAGTTTTAAGCTTTTTAACAGAATGGTTGGTAGAGCATATACTTACTAGTGATATGGAATATTCACCTTATTTAATTTCTAAAAACATATGAAATATATTAATCTTAATCCTTCAGTGCAAGGGGCTGAGGATAGCGAAGATACACAAGTTGCTAGTGAAATATTAGAAACAAAATTAGCTGGTATTGAGCAAAAGCTGGCTCAATTATCTGCTGACGCTAATCCTATAGAACGCGCTAATCTTTTATTAGATTCAGCTTATACTAATTTGGAGTTAGAAAAGGATGTTAAGGCTTGGCAATTAGGGCACAAGGCTTTTAAAATCTTTGCAGATGCTGAAGATTGGGAAGCAACAGTGCAAGCCGCTGATATTATTTATAATGCTAATCAATCAGATCCTTTAGTTGCATTAGGTAATGGTGTATGGTTGGCAGTGACTTTTCCTATTGATCCTGAACTCAGTGCTGTGATGTTAGATCATATTGTTGATGAAACGCCTTCTGATTCTGATGGTGGAGCAGTAGCGGCAGTGACTGCTCATTATCTAGCCGATTTACGCGCTGATGATAAAAATCGTGAAAATTTATTGTTTTTCACTAATCAATTATTGGCAAAAGTAGCACGTCGTCATAGTAATGTTGAAAAGCAAGCCGATTTTGAAGCATGGATGAAAAAAATGGAGCTTGATTCTCCGGCTGATTTCTTGGGGCGTTTATCACAAGTATTAAATGTGATGGTTCAAGATGATTGGTGGGTTGATAGAGATGCGCTTAGAAAGAAGTTGCCGCAGGATTAAGTAATGAATGTACAGGAATATATGTTGCGTATCGGCAAACAAGCTCGTGCTGCCGCTAAAGTTTTAGCTAGTGCTGATACTGGTATTAAAAATAAAGCATTAGAATCAATTGCGCAACAATTAGAACAACAACAAGAACAATTATTAATTGCGAATGCCAAAGATTTAGAAAAAGCTAAAGATTTGGATAGTGCTTTATTGGATCGTTTAAGTTTAAATGAATCTCGTATTGCTAGCATGGTTGAAGGTTTACGGCAAATGGTGCAGTTGCCTGATCCAATTGGTACGATTACTGATTTAAGTTATCGCCCCAGCGGCATTCAAGTTGGAAAAATGCGTGTAGCTTTAGGAGTCGTCGGAATTATTTATGAATCGCGCCCTAATGTTACTGCTGATGCCGCTGGTTTATGTTTGAAGTCAGGAAATGCGACTATTTTACGCGGTGGTTCTGAGGCGATTCATTCTAATCAAGCGATTGCTGAATGTATTTATGCTGGTTTAGAAGCAGCCGGTTTACCTCGTACCGCAGTACAAGTGATCGAAACTACTGATAGAGCCGCTGTTGGTGAATTAATCACGATGCCTGCTTATGTGGATGTAATAATTCCACGAGGCGGTAAGGGTTTAATTGAACGTATCAGTGCAGAAGCGCGTGTTCCTGTAATTAAGCATTTAGATGGTGTTTGTCATGTATATATTGATGATCAAGCAGATATTGAGAAAGCGATTAATGTAGCTTATAATGCTAAAACTCAACGCTATGGCACTTGTAATACAATGGAAACTTTGTTGGTTGCTAAAGCTGTAGCAGATAAGGTATTACCACAATTAGCTGAAAAATATCAAGAAGCAGGAGTTGAGTTGCGTGGATGTGCTGCGACACAAGCAATATTGACTAATATTAAAGCGGCTACAGATGAGGATTGGGAAACAGAATATTTAGCACCGATTTTATCAATTCGTACAGTGGCTGATATAGATGAAGCTATGGAACATATACATCAATATAGTTCCCAGCATACTGATAGTATAATTACAGAAAATTGGAGCCAAGCGCGACGTTTCTTAACAGAAATTGATTCTAGTTCTGTGATGGTAAATGCTTCTACTAGATTTGCTGATGGCTTTGAATATGGTTTAGGCGCAGAAATAGGTATTAGTACTGACAAATTTCATGCCCGTGGTCCAGTGGGATTGGAAGGGTTGACTTCTCAGAAATATATTGTTTTGGGTGATGGGCATATTAGGGAGTAAGTTCTTAAGACCTGACAGGTTTTAAAAACCTGTCAGGTCTGTAACATTATTATGAATATGCAGAATTTATATGATCAAGATTTTTATAATTGGCTAATCACAAATTCTCAGTTAATAAAGGAAAAACGTTTTTCAGAAATTGACGCAGAAAATATAGTTGAAGAGTTGGAAAGTATGGGTAAGAGTGAAAAACGTGAATTGATGAGCCGGTTAGCGGTATTGTTAGCCCACTTACTAAAATGGTCATATCAACCAGAACAACGTAGTAATAGTTGGAAATATACTATTGAAGAACAACGTCGTGCTGTAGAAGAAGTTTTGGATGATAGTCCCAGTTTAAAATATCAACTTGATCAAAAATTCAATGAAGCATATTCTAAAGCGATATTAATTGCAGCTAGAGAAACTGGTTTTGCTAAAGCAAAATTTCCTAAAGATTGCCCGTTTACATGGGAACAAGCAATTGATGATAATTTTTGGCCAAATGATTCATAGCTTCAACGAACCGTTAATATACAAGTTGTGCTTCCCTTCTTTTCTTTGCACCAGCTCTACCTATTTTTCTATTAATTACTTTTCTACATCTTGCTCCTCTTGTAAATATTGAGGAGGTACATGTTTAGTTAGCCAAACTCCATTTTTTGATAAATAGAATTCATAACCATCTTGAGTCATTCTTTGTGCATCAATTGTTAATATTACAGGTTTTCCATGCCGTTTTCCTACGTCGTAGGCAGTTTTTTTTAGAAGGGATAAATGAACATGTTGGCGATTCATTTTTAGCAGTCCTTTTTTATGAATATTTTCCATAAATCTGCTTGCTGTGCCATGATAGAGAGTGTCTGGAGGCTTGGTTGGTTCCAATTCTAGTTCTATATTAACTGAATGTCCTTGGTTTGCTCGAATTGATTCGCCATCACTACTGTATGTAAAGCGTTGCTTATCATTTTTTGTGATTACTTCATCAATTAGTTTTTTAGTTAGATCTATTCTATGTTTTTGAGCTGCCTTTATTAGTTCATCAATTTTTACCCAACCATGTGGTGACATGCTGACATCAATGGATTCTGGTTTGTGTCTTAGAATCAGACTTAGAAATTTACTTATTTTTATTAATTCTGGTTTCATTTGAATATGCCTTGTGAAATTAAAACTTGGGTTTAGTACAACGAATTAAGAAATCAACTAATTTACTTATTTTAAATTATTGTAATTTCAGCTTTTTAAATTTGTTTTTTTCTTAATTCGTTGTACTAAATTTCGTGTGGCTGAGCCACAAAGCTACGCTTTAACAGTGTTTTCATCCAACTTATATACTGAATTGTGGACCAGCCACATTCGATAGTCAACTGTTCCCAATTATTAATTGATAGCATTGTCCAGAACATTTCAATGGCTTCTTTTTGAGACCACTGTGAGGCTAGAATTCCTTCATCGTCGAGTGCTTCAATTGTCTCTCGGCAGACATCACGTAGGCAATTCATACAACCAAGTGTCAATTATACAGTATATTGGACACAGTTTAACTTGACACAGTATCAAGTATATCATATTAGAACAAATTTGATTTGGAAAATGATCTAAAGCAAATCCTGCGGATCAACATCCAATGACCACCGCACTTTACTACCAGCCAATGCTTGCAATGTTGGCAACCATTGAGATAAGAAAGCATGTAATTGTTTACGTTCTGTAGCTTGTAATAATAATTGAGTTCTATACCAAGCGGCTCGTTTTTCCATTGGGGCTGTTACTGGTCCCAATAATTGTACTTGTTCATTTATTTGTGCTTGTGCTTTTGCCTTATTTAGAAATTCCATTGCTAAGTCTAGCGTTTTCGCCTCTGCACGTAGTAAGGCTAAATGTGCATAAGGGGGAAATTCTGTTTGTTGACGTTCCTGTAAAGCGGCTTGGGCAAAGGCATTGTATCCTTTACGAATTAGGCGCGTTAATAATGGATTGTCGGGGTGATGAGTTTGAATGATAACTTGACCTGCTTCATTGGCACGTCCAGAACGTCCTGCTACTTGTATTAATAGTTGTGCCATCCGTTCTGTAGAACGAAAGTCTATTCCATATAAGCCGCTATCAATATTAATAACTCCTACTAATGTCACCTTTGGAAAATGATGACCCTTTGCTAACATTTGAGTTCCTATTAAAATATCAGCTTCGCCTTTATGAATCGCGTTTAGTAATTCTTGCATTGCATTTTTACGACTTGTAGTATCACTATCAATACGTAAAATGCGTGCGCTCGGATATTCTTGTTCTAAATTTTCCTCAATACGCTCAGTACCTTGTCCTAATAAGGATAATTTTAAATGTTGACAAGATGGGCATTGGTTATACATCAAATGAGAAGCACCACAATGATGGCAATTAAGTCTTTGATTATTATTATGATAAGTTAAATTAGCATCACAATTTTTACATGTAGCCACCCAACCACAATTATAACAAGTTAATGTTGGAGCATATCCTCGTCGATTAATAAATAATAATACCTGTTGTCTTTTCTTTAAACGTTGCTTAATTGCTTTTTTTAATTGTGGAGAGAAAGCGTTCTTTTGTTGACGCATATCTACTATATGAAAACTAGGATGTATCGCAGCACCAGCGCGTTCAGGTAACACAAAATGCTGATAACGTTTTTGTAAAGCATTATATAATGTATCTAATGAAGGAGTTGCAGTTCCTAATAAAATTGGAACACCAGCTTGTTTAGCTCTTACAATTGCAACATCACGAGCAGAATAACGAAAATGATCTTGTTGTTTATAAGATAAATCATGTTCTTCATCAACAATAAAAATACCTACTCGCGGTAAAGGTGTCCATACAGCAGAACGTGTTCCAATAACAATTGATACTAAACCATCACGAGCTAATAACCAAGTATTCAGCCGCTGTTTAGCAGTTAATTTAGAATGCCATACCGCAATTGGTACCGCACAAGCTTGTTCAAACCGCTGAATAATTTGTGGAGTTAAATTTATTTCAGGTACCAAAACTAAAGCCTGTTTACCTTGCTCTAGCACCTTTTGAATAATCTGTAAATAAACTTCTGTTTTACCGCTACCAGTAACCCCGTCTAATAAACAAGGATAAAACTGTTCCAAATTATTATTTACTTGTTCCACAACCTTTGCCTGTGCTGAATTTAGCTGCAATGGACTAGTTTTTTCAATTAATTTACTCTCAGGAAGCTTCTTAATCTCAACAGCCACATCTTTCTTCAACAAAGCAGAAGGCAAAGAAGTTGCAATCACTTCACCAATAGGATGATGATAATAATGAGCCACCCAATATAACAACTTAAGATTCTGTTCTGATAACAAAGGAGTAGAATCTAATACAGCCTCTGCGGCTTTTAATTTATTGGCAGGCACATTGGAACTATTAGTAATAGCAAGTAAAATTCCGACTAAACTTGACTTGCCAAAAGGCACACGCAAACGTATTCCGGGAGATAATTTACTTATTTCAACACCTTTCGGGGGTAAATAATCAAAATGGGTGTATAGAGGTTTATTAACTGCTACTTGTAATATCATTAAATGATTCTATATAATTTTTATAGTTCCTATACTATCATACACATATTTATGATAAAATAAATCAACAAAAATAGTTTACTAAAAAATAAGATATAAAAGAAGGAAATTATGGATATAGAAATGATAACAACATACGGGATTAATTTTTTAATAGCCTTAGTTATTTTTATTGTTGGTAAAAAATTAGCAAAATTGCTAACAGATAGAGTAATTAAAAAATTGATCAATATTGCTGAGTTTGATCAAACTTTGACACAGTTTTTAAATAGTGCGATTTATGGATTCTTATTAATCTTAGTTGTTATAACAGCACTTTCACAAGCAGGAGTTAAAACAACTTCTTTTATTGCCATTATTGGTGCTATTGGTCTTGCTATTGGTCTTGCGTTTAAAGATAATTTGTCTAATATTAGCTCTGGTGTTATGATTATCATCTTTAGACCAATTAAAACTGGAGAATTTATTGAAGCCGCTGGTGTATCAGGCATAGTTGAAGAAATAAATATTTTTCACACCATAATGAAAACACCAGATAATAAAACTATTATTGTCGGTAATACCAAAATAATTAGTGATAATATTATTAATTATTCAAGAAAAGATACCAGAAGGGTAGATTTGGTGTTTGGTATTAGTTATGAGGATAATATAAAAACAGCTAAAGATATTATTTTAAGCGTTTTGGCAAATGATGAAAGAGTGATAAACACTCCAGCAGAGCCGTTTGTAGCAGTGAAGGAATTAGCAGAAAGTTCAGTAAATTTAGTCGTAAGAGCTTGGGTAAAACGTCAAGATTATTGGGATGTTTATTTTGCTACTTTAGAAAAGGTAAAAATTCAATTTGATGAAGCTGGAATATCAATTCCATATCCACAAATTGACATTCACACAAAAAATTCACTAAAACACAATGCTTAATATAATAGTCGCCACATTGTTAATAACATTAATTATTAATGTTTTATTAAAAAAAATCAACCTACCTACAATTATTGGTTATATTTTTACAGGCACAATTATAGCTTATGGTTTTGATTTACATAATGCTGTTAATAATCACAGTCTAAAAGAAATCGCAGAGTTTGGCGTGGTTTTTTTGATGTTTACCATAGGTTTGGAGTTTTCTATTGAACATCTAAAAAAAATGCGTTATGAGGTTTTTATTGCCGGCACTTTGCAAATTTTATTAACTGCTTTAATTGTTTACCTAATCTCTTTTTATGTTTTTGCTATCAATAGTAAAACTTCTCTTATTCTCTCGCTTGCCATTGCTCTATCATCAACCGCTATCGTGTTAAAAACATTTAACGAAACCCGTGAAATAAACAAGCGTCATGGCAGACGCAGTTTGGGTATTTTGATTATGCAAGATATTGCTGTTATTCCAATTTTGCTAATCATTAGTTTTATGAGTAATAATAACGAAATCAGCGTAGTGTTAGTAAATATGCTAATTGGTGCCACTGTATTATTGTTATTATTATGGTTAATTGGTAAGTATTTATTAGAGCCATTTTTGACTCAAATAGTTAAAACTAGAGCTGATGAGTTATTTGTTGGCACCATTTTATTTCTCGCAATTGGTGCTTCAGATTTGGCACATATTCTTGGTTTTTCTTACTCGCTTGGAGCTTTTATTGCAGGGATGTTAATTGCTGAAACTAAATACAAACATCAAGCAGAGGAAGAGTTGGTGCCATTTAGGGATTTGTTGTTGGGAGTGTTTTTTATCACCGTTGGTATGCAAATTAAGTTTGATATTATTTTTGCTTATTTGCATATTATTGTTTTGCTTTTAATTGCTGTTATGATTTTAAAGTTTGTGATTATTTTTGCTATTATTCGTTTAAATGAAAATAAAAGAGTTAGTTTAAAAACAGCATTGAGTTTGGTGCAAATTGGTGAGTTTTCGCTAGCAATCTTAGAACTTGCCCGTAATAATGATTTAATTGTTCCAGTTTATGGGCAAGTTATGATTATGGTCATTGTGCTATCTATGATAATCACACCATTTATTCTGAATAATTTAACAGATTTAGCAGATAAATTAATAGGTGATTGTAAAAGCCCAGAGGATAATATTGGTAATGTTTTACCAAAAAATCATACTGTAATATTAGGCTTTGGAGAATTTGGTCATTCTATTGCGAAAACTTTAAAAGAAAATAATGAATTATATCTAGCTATTGAAAATAATATTGATCATTTTCATAAAGCGCATAATGAGGGTGAGCCTGTAATTTTTGGTAACGCTACCAATAAGGCAATATTAAATCATCTTAATATCAAAGATGCAAAAAGTGTTATTGTTGCCATTGATAATCCTAAAAAGCTATATTATGTATGTGATATTATTAGCAAATGTATAGATAACAATAAAATTATTGTTAAAGTTCATAGCGTATCTGAAAAAGAAGATATTAATGAATTAGGTATCAATAATATTATTGTTGAAAATCAAGAGACAAGTAAGGCTGTGCTTGAGATGATAAGTTAAATGCAGACACTTTGCTGCTTCGCTGATGCTGTTGGTATCATCCAACATTGTCAGCATAGTAATAATATTATTAATTATTCAAGAAAAATTCATCAACAAATCAACACATCCACCACTTTTTCATCTAAACTAACTATATATTTCTTAGTAGAATTAGTATAAATATTGATACTTTGATGACGTAAAATTTCAGTATTTTCTTCAATATAATTAGCTTGTTGAAATAAAATTTGTTCTATTTCAGCAGCTTTTAATTGTTGAGAATTAGCCTTAATTTGTGGATTTTCTACAATCGTTTCCAATCGTTTTATCTGTTCGATTCCATCAATATCTGGTATCAACAAAATTAGATAATCCTTCGCACGGCTAATAGCAACATTTAAAAGATGTTGCTTATTCAAAAGAATATTTTTGCTTATCGTTTTTGGAGGATTTAACACACTTAAAATAATATCAAATTCATCTCCCTGAAATTTATGTATTGTTCCGATTAAAATCGTTATATTATCATTAATCTCATATTGAGCATTAATCATCTTTTCTATTAAGTTTGCTTGCGCTAAATAAGGGCAAATAATTCCAATTTTCCATTCAGCTTTCTGCTTTTTACATTCAGCAACTATATATAAAGTCAACTCTAAACAGAGCAAGGCAGAATAAATATGATAAGTACTATTTTTATTTAGGCTATGTGGCTTATATAACTGATGTTTTTTTTTGATTGGAAATTTTATGACACTTATCTGGCTTAAATTCACACCATTAAATTTTAATGGTTTTTGAGAGCTTACCTGTCGATGATGACTAATTAATCCATCATAACTAAATTGACTAAACAAACTTCCAATCGCAGGAAGACTGCGATATTGTCGCATTAAGGAAGTTTTGTTAGATTTAAATTTTTTGCAGTTTAAAAAACTATAAATATTATCATTTTGCCACTCCTTAGCCAAAACTACAGGCGGAATTTGAAAAGGATCACCAGCAATTATAAATTTACTAGGTTTATATAACACATAAATTATTTGTGCCAACATTATCATTGAAGCCTCATCAAATATAACAATATCCCAATGATAATCTAAACTACGATCATATAAAAATTTAGCAATTGTAGTAACAAGAATAGATGATTTACTAGAATCATACTTATTAGCCTTAACCGCTTTGATCTCAGAATCTAAAGATACGCCGACACGAATTAACTTTTTACTTACTTTTTGATTGGCAAATTCCATAGTTTTTTTGACTAACAAATCTGCCGCTTTATTGGTAGGAGTCAAAACTAAAATTTTGTTATTTGCTTCTGCTAAAGGAATGATTTTTTCTTTAACTAAAAAGGTAGTTTTGCCAGTTCCCGGGGGTCCATAAATAAATTCAATATCATTAAAAAAAGTTTCTTCTAAAGTTTCTTCTCTATTTAATTGTTGAAAAGCAATTTTTAATGATTCCCAGATAAAACTTTTATCAAGTAAATTTTCCAAACTCAACAAATCATTAAACCATGCAACACTATATTTTTCTGTTACCGCAATACGAGATTGAAGTGTTTCAATTTGAGATTGTCGTTCTATTTTTTCTGTAAATTGCTTTTCTAACAATACCAGTTTACTACTTTTAGAACCGGCAATTTTTAATTTTTCAATTAAAATTTTCGCAGCATAACTATTTGTATCGTAATTAGCATATAAGTCTGACAACTGAATTTCATCAGATTTACAACATTGCAAATCTTGATTATAAAGCCATGCAGTATCGCGTAAAGTGACTAAAAATTTAGCATCAAAATAATGATACTTATTACCATAATAAAACCAATGATATTGCCCTTTAAAAATTTCCTTACCCTTTGCGGCTACAATTTTATTTAATAATAATTGCCATAACAATTTAGACTTATCAAAATTCATGGTAGCTAAAAAATTATTTAAGCCTTCTAAATCATAATCATAGCTAAATTCAATTAAATGATAATAATCATTACTGCAATATCCTTGATGAATATCATGTCTTTCCAGTGCTGATAATTCAACTTTTATTTTAATCCGTCGAGGTAAGTCAGAAATGCCTAAATCTTTGAAAAAGTTCTTTAAAAGATTTTTACCGTATGAATTTAAAAACAAAGAAAAGAATTTTTTACTTAAAAAATAAATATTTTGATCATTATGAAAATAATCTTTTAAACTATTACAATAAATTTGATTTGCTAATAGAGCTTGCATAGAATCGGTATAACAAAAGCGAAATTTTTGCAATTGTTTTAGATAACTAGCTTTTTGTTCTGATGATGAAAGGCTTAAAAAATATTGCCATATTTGTTCAAAATCATTAAAAATAGTAGCATCTGAAATTTTATTATCTTGTTGATATTTAGGCAAAATATAATTTTTTATATCATCATATTGTTGCGGTGGAGTTAAACCTAATTGTTGTAAAAACTGTAAAGTTTTTTTATCTTGTATAAAACAATCTTTAATTGTAGGATATTCTAAAGCATTATTTCTAGGTAAATATGCTTGTATATGACCAACGCGATTATAAAAAGACACTGTTTCATTGGTGGTTAAACGTAAAATCGGTTTAGTTTTTAACAAAAAAAGAATTTTAGTATTAGAAAGATAATCTTCATCTAATATATCAATATAAAATTTTATTAACCACTGATCGGTTTTATTCTCAATCCAAGTCCTATTAATACCGCGCAATAATTTTTCAAAACTGGTTTTAATCATTTCACAAATAAAATTTATTACAAATAAACCTTGAGATTATAAATGATGTCCTTATACATAGCACCCATTAAAGCTTAGTAATTAATTTTTAAACATAGGAACATATATGCAAATTCGTCCTCTACACGACCGTGTTATTGTGAAACGTCTTGAAGAAGAAAAAGTTAGTGCTGGTGGAATCGTAATTCCTGATTCAGCTACCGAAAAACCTGTACGTGGTAAAGTATTAGCCGTCGGTAAAGGTAAAATTATGGAAAATGGCGATGTACGCCCTCTTGATGTTCAAGTCGATGATACCGTGTTATTTGGTAAATACGCCGGTACTGAAGTTAAAGTTGACGGTGAAGAATTACTTGTGATGCGTGAAGAAGACATCATGGGTATAGAAGTTTAATATATTTACTAAATTCAATCATATAACACGAAAAAACAGGATAAAATAAAATGGCTGCTAAAGAAGTACGTTTTTCAGATGATGCTCGTCAAAGAATGCTCCACGGTGTTAATATTCTTGCCGATGCAGTTAAAATAACTCTAGGTCCTAAAGGACGTAATGTAGTTTTAGATAAATCTTTTGGTGCCCCTACTATCACTAAAGATGGTGTTTCAGTAGCTAAAGAAATTGAATTAGAAAATAAATTTGAAAATATGGGCGCTCAGATGGTTAAGGAAGTAGCTTCCCAAACCTCTGATAAAGCTGGTGATGGTACTACTACTGCTACCGTATTAGCTCAAGCTATTGTAAAAGAAGGTTTAAAATCAGTTGCCGCTGGCATGAATCCTATGGATTTAAAACGTGGGATTGATAAAGCTCTTATTGCTGCAACTGAAGAACTTAAAAAATTATCTAAACCTTGTACTGATGAGAAAGCAATTGCTCAAGTAGGTACTATTTCTGCTAACTCTGATACAGTTATCGGTGATATCATAGCTCAAGCTATGGAAAAAGTTGGTAAAGAAGGTGTTATTACTGTTGAAGAAGGTTCTGCTTTAGATAACGAACTTGATGTTGTTGAAGGTATGCAATTTGATCGTGGTTATTTATCTCCATATTTTGTTACCGATCAACAAGCTATGACAACAGAATTAGAAGCTCCTTTTGTTCTGTTACATGACAAAAAAATCTCTAACATTCGTGAATTATTACCTATGTTAGAAGCTGCTGCTAAAAGTAGCAGATCTTTATTGATTATCGCTGAAGATATTGAAGGTGAAGCTCTTGCAACTTTAGTACTTAACAATATTCGTGGTATTGTTAAAGTAGCCGCTGTTAAGGCTCCGGGATTTGGTGATCGTCGTAAAGCAATGTTACAAGATATTGCTATCTTAACCGGTGGGCAAGTAGTTTCTGAAGAAGTAGGTTTAAGTTTAGAAACTGCAACTGTTGAATCTTTAGGTAGTGCTAAACGTATTACTATTTCTAAAGAAACTACTATTATTATTGATGGTGCAGGTGAAGGTAAAGATATAAGTGATCGTGTAAATCAAATTCGCAGTCAAATTGAAAGCGCAAGTTCTGATTATGATAAAGAAAAATTACAAGAGCGCGTTGCTAAATTAGCTGGTGGTGTTGCAGTAATTAAAGTTGGTGCCGCTACTGAAGTTGAAATGAAAGAAAAGAAAGCTCGTGTTGAAGATGCTTTACATGCAACTCGCGCTGCTGTTGAAGAAGGTGTTGTACCGGGTGGTGGTGTTGCCTTAGTACGTGCTTTAAATGGATTTGCCGATCTTAAAGGTGATAACCACGACCAAGATATTGGTATTAAAATCGCTCGTCGCGCAATGGAAGAACCATTACGTCAAATCGTTAAAAACGCCGGCGAAGAAAGTTCAGTTGTTTTAAACAAAGTTGCAGATGGTGAAGGCAATTATGGTTATAATGCTGCAACTGGAGAATATGGTGATATGGTAGAAATGGGTATTTTAGATCCAACTAAAGTTACTCGTTCAGCCTTACAAAACGCTGCATCTGTAGCAAGTTTAATGATTACTACAGAAGCTATGGTTGCCGATTTACCTAAAGATGAACTAGCAATGCCTGCTGGTGGTGGTATGGGTGATATGGGCGGCATGGGCGGAATGGGCGGAATGGGCGGAATGATGTAAATCATTTTCCAGCTTTCCTTCTAGCTAGCTATATAAACCTGACAGGTTTTTAAAACCTGTCAGGTTTTTTTTTGCATTTTTTTTTTAATAATTATATATTATTATTATGATATAATATATCACTGATAATGGTAATTATTTATTAATAAGGGTATTATAAATACATGAATAACTCACATAAATTATTATGGCATTATTTCCTTGCCATATTTCTAGCTCTGTGTTTAACCAGCACTGTAGCCAATGCAGCTAGCTCAAATGCTTTATTTAGTGAATCATTTTCCAACGAAGATGGAAAAAATATTGGAGCTACTATTCGTAGTCGGGCTGTTAATATCAAAGTAGGACAATTAGTCAGTCAAACTAAACGAATCCGTAACGGACAGGCTCAAACGAGCACTCCTCAACAACAAATCACGCTTAATCTTTTTGATGATGCTGTTGTAAAAGCACAATTAACCAATAACTATGTTAATAAATCAGGTAGTAGTACTTGGATTGGTGATATTTCGGGGCAGGAAAATAGCACAGCTATTTTTTTAATACGAGATAACAAGGTTTATGGTGTTATTGAATCACCTCTATTAGGTAATTATTCCATTCGTCCTGAAGCATCTTCAGATGCACATATTATTGAACAAATTAAAAGTGATGCTGTTCTAAGTGGTGAAAACGACTATGTAATTCCACCACAAGAGGGTAAAACACAAACAACAACTAGATCTGCCACTTCTAGTTATAATGATGATGGTTCGATCATTGATGTATATGTTGCTTATGATCAAGATGCTTCAGGTGGCTCTGTCAACGCAGCCGATGCACAAAGTTATGCTGAACTATTTATTGCTTATACAAATCAAGCTTATAAAAACAGTGGTATTAACCAGCGTGTCTGGTTGGTTGGTAATGTTGATGGTTACAATCATAACGATACTGATACAACATCGCTTACTGCTGATCTTGCTGCTGTCAAAGCAACAGATAATACCATCAGTGGATTACACGATAAACGTGACGAATATCACGCTGATCTTGTTTTATTCTTTACACCTTTTACAAGTGGAACCTGTGCTGGGCTTGCTTCTTTACAAACCAGAAATAATGATATTAATTGGCAGTCAAATGCTTTTGCTGTCATGCAAGCTTGTTCCTTTGGACAAACTGTCTTTGCGCATGAACTAGGTCATAATATGGGTAGTCGCCATGATTGGTATATGGATAATGGCACTACTCCCCAAACTTATGCTCATGGCTATATAGATACAACTAATAAGTTTCGTACTATTATGGCTTATGGTAATCGCTGTACAGCCTTAAATATTAGCGGTGGATGTAGTCGCGTTGCTCATTTCTCAAACCCTTCAGTCAATTACAATAATAATACAACAGGTGTTGCAGGGGGTAGCAGTAGTGCTTGTCAGGTCAGTGAAACAAACCCATCTGTAGAATGCGATGCTGATACTGCAACAAACTTTAATGAAAAAGCATTAACCACAGCAAATTTTCGTGATAGCCGTATTACTTGGACGGGTAATGTGAGCAATGAATGGTCAGAAGCAGATAACTGGGAGATCAATATTGGGGCACCCGGTGCAACCACAATAGTTAATCGTATTCCACGTTCCTATGATAATGTTTATATTCCTAGCACTGCTAGTAATTATCCTACCATCAGCACAGGGAATGTCGAAGCCCGTGGAATAACCATAGAAAGTGGTGCAACACTGACTATGACAGACGGAACACTTAGCGTAGGCTGGAATTGGAGTGATTCAGGTGGCTTTACTGCAACAGGAGGTACGGTTAAGTTTAGTAGTTCAATTGATATAACCATCGATTCATCATCTACTTTTAATAATATTGAAATAGGCAGTGGTTCAGACAGTACTATAGTCAGTTTAAATAAAAAATTTGATATTAACGGTAATCTTACTATCAATACAGGGGCGAAATTAAAAGCGGATACTTATACTATAAATCTTGCAGGTAACTGGGCAGAACAACATACAACTGGCTTCGATGCTGGCACCAGCACTGTTATCTTTGATGGTAGTAGTCAGACCGTTACCAAAGTAACTTCCAATGTCGTGTTTAATGAAACATTCAGCAAGGCAGATAACCAGACTTGCTGTGGTACAGCATATCTACCAGACAACTGGGTACGAGAAAAACCTAGCGGTTATGGCTGGATGGCAGGTGATGGTCAGGCTGTCCGTTGGAATGATTCCAATGATGCTTGGCTATTCACCACTGCAAAAACATTATCTGAACTTAACACTTATCAACTAAGTTTCAAAAATAAAAACTTGTACAGTGGAAAAACTAGTAGTTTTAGTATTTACATAGGCACAAGTCAGAATTCAGCTGCCATGACAACTGAATTGACTTCTGTTACAGGTGTGACTAGTACAACTTTTAGCACAGCGACTAAGGATTTCACTGTCTCATCATCGGGTACTTATTACTTTGGAATTCGTAGCCGAACTTCAGACAGTAGTTATGCTGTCATTGATGATTTTGTTGTTAATGAAAATAGTGATCTTAGATTTCATAATTTGCAAGTTGCTAGTGGTGAAACAGACTTTAACGCTAATGCGAAAGTGGGTAATGACTTTCAAATTGCAAATGGTGGAACTGCTGATTTCAACAACAATACAATTAATGTTGATGGCTCCGTTACCAATAATGGTAGTATTAAGCAAACAAAGTCCGTTGCTAATAACACAATGAGCGAGTTTGTTCATATCAAAAACATTGCTGGTAATACCAATAAATACTATGGTGTTGAGATTACTCCCAGTACTGGTAACATGGAAAGCACCACTGTTGAAGTAAAAGGCAACCAAACCTGTGCTAGCCCTGTTTCATCTGGTGTAAATCGGTGTTATATCATCACACCTACTACTGATCAAACATCCAGCGTGAAGCTCTATTATAGCTCAACTGAAAGCAATGGTAATACTGCCGTTAATCTCAATGTTGAAGCAAGTGGTTCTTGGACTGCACAATCATCAACGCGCGGTGGCAGCGGAGATGCACTATGGGCAGAAGGAACAAGTATAACAAGCTATGGATCTTTTGCATTGGTTGATACTGTAGTAGTAGATACTACTCCAGATAGCTTCAGCTTTAGCGATCAAACAAATGTCGCAGTTTCTACCGTAATTACATCAGATACCATTACAGTGGCAGGTATTACAGGTGCAGCAGCTATTTCTGTCACCAATGGTGAATACAAAATAGGTTCTGGTAGCTTCACAAGTACGGCGGGTACTGTTAATAACGGAGATACCGTCACTGTAAGGCATACCTCGTCTTCAAACTTTAGTACTAATACAGACACCGTGCTAACTATTGGTGGTGTATCTGACACGTTTACTTCAACGACAGTTGCGGCACCAACAACAGCACCAACAACAACTACTTTAACACCAGCAGATGATGCTACAAATATAGCAATTGCTACTAATATAGTGATTGAATTTAGTGAAATAGTAAATGTAAATAGCGGCAATATTCTGATTAAGCTAACTAGTGATGACAGTGTATTTGCTACAATTCCAGTTACAGATGCTC
The DNA here is from genome assembly GCA_016744775.1 of Candidatus Marithrix sp. GTDB lineage: Bacteria > Pseudomonadota > Gammaproteobacteria > Beggiatoales > Beggiatoaceae > Marithrix. The sequence goes on along the minus strand of JADGDS010000004.1, from coordinate 94,061 downwards.
AAGTAACAGGCACTGGCACTAATACAATTACTATTAATCCAACTAATAATTTCGCAGATAATACAAGTTACTATGTTCAAATTGATTCTACTGCCTTTGAAAATGTAGCTGGTAATTCTTATGCTGGTATCAACGATAATAGCACTTGGAATTTTACTACCCTAGATACTACTGCACTTGCTTTTGCGAGTAGTTATCCAAAAATTGAAAATATTACGCACACAACAGCAGATTTAAAAGTTCAAATCAATGAAAATGGTAAAGCTTATTATGTCATTTTAGCTGATGGTGCTACTGCTCCAACAGATGTTAAAGCAGATGCTAATAAAGTTAGTGTTGATTTAACAGCGGATACAGAAGCAAGTTCTACCATTACTAGTTTAAATGCAGAAACTGCATATGATATTTACTTAATAGCAGAAGATGCCGCTGGTAATATTGCAACAGCAGCAACATATCCAATAGATTTATTAACAATTGCTGCTCCTGATACCACTGCACCAACTTTTGCGAGTAGTTATCCAAAAATTGAGAATATCACTCAAACAACAGCAGATTTAAAAGTTCAAATCAATGAAAATGGTAAAGCTTATTATGTAATTTTAGCTGATGGTGCTACTGCTCCGACTGATGTTAAAGCAGATGCTAATAAAGTTACTATTGATTTAACAGCGGATACAGAAGCAAGTTTTACCATTACTGGTTTAAGTGCTGAAACTGCTTATGATATTTATCTCATAATAGAAGATGCTGCTGGTAATATTATACAAGCAACAACATATCCAATAGATTTATTAACACTTGCTGCGCCTGATACTACGCCACCTACTTTTGCGAGTAGTTATCCAAAAATTGAGAATATCACTCAAACAACAGCAGATTTAAAAGTTCAAATCAATGAAAATGGTAAAGCTTATTATGTAGTTTTAGCTGATGGTGCTACTGCTCCAACAGATGTGAAAACACATATTAATAAAGTTAGTGTTGACTTAACGGCGGATACAGAAGCAAGTTTTACCATTACTGGTTTAAGTGCTGAAACTGCTTATGATATTTATCTCATAATAGAAGATGCTGCTGGTAATATTATACAAGCAACAACATATCCAATAGACTTATTAACAACGCCACCACCTAGTGAACCAACACCAGTTAATATTGCACCAACAATTAGCGGAAAACCAGCAAACGTAGTAAAAGTAGGTTATAGCTATACATTTACTCCAACAGCGAGTGATGATAATGGCGATAGTTTAACTTTTTCCATCACTAATAAACCTGATTGGGCTACATTCGATACTAGTACTGGTACGCTGAGTGGAACACCAAATGTTATAACTAACTATACTGGAATAGAAATTAGTGTTTCTGATGGTCAACTTTCTACTCAATTAGCTGCTTTTGATATAGAAGTTCAAGCTGATAATAAATCACCAACTATATCTGGTAATCCTAAAACTCAGATTGATGTTGGTAAAGACTATGAATTTATACCAACTGCTTCAGATCCTGATGGTGATAGTTTAAGCTTTAGTATTAAAAATAAACCTGATTGGGCAAATTTTGATACTGCAACTGGCAGACTTAGTGGTCAACCTAGTCAGACTGCTACTACTTCAAATATTGAAATTAGCGTCACAGATGGTAATACCACAGCATCTCTAAGACCATTCAATATTACTGTAAATTCAGCAACGGCATTATTTAAACCTTCACAGTTAATAGTAACAGCGGCTGTTGGTGGTGTTAATCCTGCTTCACAAAAGCTTAGAGTTAATTATCCTAATGGCTATAATAGAAATAAATTATGGAGTTATGTTACTGTTAATACAAGTTTTGCTAAAATTACTAGCGCATTAATTAGTTCTAAATGGATTGAATGGAATGTCAGTTTCAAGACTAAGAAGCTTGCTATTGGTGAACATAATGGGAGTATCACTGTAAAGACGGATAACGGGAATGAAACCGTTCCGATTGTAGTGACTATTTTAGATACTGCTGAATTGCAACTAAGTCGTAGCCAATTAAACTTTGGTGGAGTAGAAGCTGGTAATGCACCTAAGAAGCAAAAAATCAAAGTTAGTAGTAGCGGCTCTAAAATTCTAAATTGGTCAACTGCGACTAATGCGGATTGGTTGACAATAGAACCAAGCCAAGGTACCACTACTAGCAATGTCAAAGTTGGTATTAATGCAAGTCAATTGGCAAATGCTGGAGAACATACTGCTACAATTAGCTTTATAGATAATGAAAGTGGTAACACAATAGATGTTCCAATAACGCTTGATGTTGTTGCAGCAAATACTGAAGAAGTTAAATTAACTGCTTTAGAAGTTGTGCAAGTAATACAAGACTTAAACAACAGCATTCCGCTAATAGCAGAAAAACCAACATTCGTTCGCGCCCATGTTAGTAGCACTACTGGCAAGTCTGTAAAAAATGTAAATGCTAAATTAACTGGTAAAAATGGTGACACTGTAATATTTGAAATCAGTCCATCCAATGCAGGTGGTAGTATTAATGTCTCAGATAATCCTAATCGTTCTAAAATCAACGAGAGTTTCTTATTTGAACTACCTAAAGAGCATTCAACAGGTAATTTAACTTTAGAATTTGCTGGTGTAGATAAGCCATTTGCTTGCGAAAATTGTACAACAACTGTTAGCTTTGAAACCATACCAGCAATAGATATGAAATTAGTTGATATTGTCTGGCTAAGAAAACAGATTGAGCCCACGCAACAAATGCGTCAAGCAATTCCAGAAAATATCTATAATATATATCCAATTTCAACCCTAAACGTAAGTCAAAGTAATACACCATTCATTTTAAACTCACGCAGCAGTTTAAAATTATTAAGACGAACTATTCGTGGTTTATTTTTAAGGAAATACTTTGATGGTCCAACGGCTGAAAAGCAATATTATTATGGTGTTGGAGGTAAATTTTATGGCACTGTAGGTATCAGCTTTAGACCGGGAACTTTAGCCGCTGGTGCTTATATAGAAGGTATTGATCTAAGAAATTTTGGTCATAATCTCAAATTGGCTTATAGAAGTGATCGCCCTTGCGGAGAGACTGTATCAGGATCTACATTTAGTAATCTTATCAGTCCAGTAGCAACTGGTGCAAATGCAATTTATGGTTTTAATGCCAAAACCAAGCGCATTTATCCACCAACAACTAGTGACTTTATGACTAAACGTACTGGTAGTTGGATTTCTGATTACAACTACAAATGTGCAATAGAAACACTAAAAGCACGTAGTACTCGTTCAGCAAGAAGTAGTCGTTCAATCCGTAGCCTAGTAACAGCGGGTACAAATACAGTTACTATTAATGGACTTATAACAGGAATTAGTAGTGGTGTAATAGACAATCTAGTAAATGCTGTTGCTACAACAACTGCTGATGCACCTACAGCCGGTGACTATAAAATGAGCTTACAAACTAGTGACAGTACTGAACTAGCTATTTATCCTTTTGGTCCAGTAAATATCAATGTTGGTGGTGATAGCGATGCTTCAGGAGCTAGTGAAAGCGCGTATTCCTTAATCTTACCACGTCCAGACAATATGAAACGTATTGTTCTGTACGATAAGGCTGGAACCAAACTGGATGAACGTATAGCATCTGAAAATGCACCAACTGTAACTGTTACAGCTCCTAATGGTGGAGAAACAATTCAAAATGATGCTGATAAACTCACAGTAACTTGGGACGCTAATGATAAAGATGGAGATACTCTAACTTATGCAATTGACTATAGCTTAGATGGTGGTACAAGTTGGAAAACACTAGTAAGTGGTTATGATCAAAAGAGTATTGAAATTGATGTAGCTCTACTGGCTGGTACCAAAGTAGCTAAATTCCGTGTAACTGCTGATGATAGCTTTAATAGTGGCGATGATGAATCAGATGCGGTATTTACTGTAGAAGGTAAAGATCCTGAAGTATCAATAACTAGCCCCAGTAATGGTGATTTATTTATCAGTGGTCAAAACATCAACTTTGTTGGACAAGCTTATGATAAAGAAGATGGTAAATTAACTGGAACATGGTCATCAGATAGAGACGGTGATTTATTAACTACAAGTCAATTAGCAGAAGACTTAGCAGAAGGCAGACATACCATTACACTAACTGCAACTGATAGCGATGGACAAATAGGTACCAGTACAATTAGCATTAATGTTTATCGTGAAAGACCAACTAGTTTGCCTGCTACATTCAGTGTCAGTGAAGACAATTTCACTATAGGTGGTTATGTTAATGGCGGAACTGCGACGGCTGATTTAACTATTAATAATGGTGGTGATGATAGCCTAACTTGGAGTGCGGATTCAGATGCTAATTGGTTGACATTAAGTGAAACCAGTGGTACTGCACCTTCTAACATCAAACTGATAGCTAATCCTGCTGGGCTTGCAGAAGATGTTTATAGCGGAAATGTTATATTAACCAGTGATGTACCGGGTGTTATAGCAAAAACTATTGAAGTTACTTTCAGGGTGCAAGAAGCTCTTCCAATTGCTTCAACTCCTGTTCAACAAGTTGATAATATTATTGATGGCGGTACTATTCCAAAAGATAAAATAATAACTGGTGCTACCTTACGTGGTAACATTATCAATGAGGGAACGCTAAAAGATATTAGCTTTGAAGGTGAAGAACTAAAAGGCGGAACCTTAGCTGGTAAACTCACTAATAAAGGAACCTTTGTTGATGTAAAATTATCAGAAAACACTGAGATAGAAGGTGGTCGTTTACAAGGTAATATTACTGGTGCGGCTAATGGATATGCTCAATTGGATAATTTAGAAATTGTCGATAATAGTCAATTAAGTAATGTCAGTCTTGGTAATAATGTAACTTTTGGTAAAGGTCTGACTTTTAAAGATGTTCGATTCATGGGTGCATCTATATCTAATGCTAAATTAGAAGGCACTATTAGAACTGCTAGTTCTGCAACTGTGATCAAGGATGTTGTGTTAGGAGCTAAAGCTCAAATAATTGGTGGTAAATTAGCTGGTACAATTAAAGGTGATAACACTGATCGTGCTTTATTGCAACATCTGAAAATTGAGCCAAATAGTCAATTAAGTGAAGTGATAATTTCTGATGGTGTCGATATAGAAGCTGGAGTTAATTTAGGTACAGGAGTTCAGTTTACTACAGCAGATAATATACCTTTTAATGTTGACTTAACTCAAACTCTACCAAGTTTTACAAATTCTGTAGCAGTAGATTTATCTGCTGATCCAGTTGTAGATGGTAAAGGTTTGTTAGTTAGTATTAATGATCTACCAGCATTTACAGCTAATAAAATGGATCAAAGTGATAAGGATGGAAATCTAAAACTGAAGGTTGAAGATTTAACTTTTGCAGTTACTCCAGTTAAAGTAAAACGTGTTGATTCTAAAGACCAATCAGTAAGATTAGGATTTGGAAATTCAGTCTATTTTAAAACTGATGATGGTATCGAAGTTGAAGCTCATCCAGCGGTGCAAGATTTAACAACGCTAAAAACATTGTTAGCTGCAATTGAATTACCAAAAATCAATATTAGCAAAGAGGGTAATATTCAAATACCTGTTACTGATAAACTTTGGTTTAGCGGCAGAGCAGCATTATCTAGCAAAGCATCTGAAGAACAAATCATTGGTTTCAAAGTTAAAGGTGATTTAGTGGTATTAGTTTTTGAAGATAAAGATGGGCAAAAACGTGAACAAGTGCTATATCCTGCACCAGCGTCAGCCTTAAATGAAGAATCTTCATTAACTGAAGAAGGAATTTTATCCTTTAGAACTTATAAAGGTAGATTGGATTATTCTGTAGAAAATGGAGAAGCAACAGAAAGTTTAACAGTTAGTGAAATTGCTGATAGCAATGGAGACTTTTTGATTACTTATCCAGAAGGTTATACGCAAAAACTATTTGCATTGCCTGCTGCTGAATAGTAGCATATAAACCTGACAGGTTTTTAAAATCTGTCAGGTTTTTTTTATTTAAAAATCATGAATATTACCCTGAAACAATTACGTTATTTAATAGCTGTTGCAGATACATTACATTTTGGTAAAGCAGCAGAAAATTGTTGTATTAGTCAACCAGCATTAAGTTTGCAAATTCAATCACTGGAAGAAAATCTAGGAATCTCATTAATAGAACGCAATAAGCAGCGAGTGTTAATAACTCCTTTAGGCAATGAAATTATTCAACGAGCGCGATTTATTTTAGGTGATGTCAATGAATTAATTGAAACTGCACAATCCAATTGTGAGCCACTTACGAATCCTCTATCATTAGGCGTTATTCCAACAATTGGACCATATATCTTACCCAAGATATTACCCAAATTACGCCAAACCTACCCTGATTTATCCTTAATCTTACAAGAAGAAAAAACCTATTTATTATTACAGCGGCTACGTGAAGGGCAATTAGATTTAGCTTTATTAGCTTTACCAATTGACATTGGTGATTTAATGAGCCAAGAAATTGCTGAAGAACCATTTGTAGTAGCAATGCCAAGCAAGCATCCATTAAGCAAACGAAAGGTAATTACCGAAAGTACATTAGCAGAACAACAAGTATTATTGTTAGCAGATGGGCATTGTTTACGACAACATGCACTATCAGTATGCGCACAAATGGGAGCGAAAGAACAAAATCAAGTACAAGCAAGCAGTTTAGGAACACTAACTCAAATGGTAGCCAATGGCTTTGGCATCACCTTATTACCCGTAACAAGCTTAACTAGAGAAGCATATCAACAAAATGACTTAGAAATACGCCATTTCAAAGCACCAATACCAAATCGGCGTTTGGGCTTTGTTTGGCGACGTACATCAGGCAGACAAAAAGAATTTCAGATATTGATAAATTTTTTTAAGCCATTGGTAGAGCAAATAATTGAGGAAAATAATCGGGATTATTGATTTATATAGGAACTGACTTTAAACCCCAAATTTCATCTGCATATTCACCAATAGTACGATCAGAAGAAAATTTACCCATATTTGCCACATTTAATATAGTTTTACGTGTCCATTCTTCTTGATTTTTATACAAATCATCAACCCGTTGTTGGCACTGGATATAATCTTCATAATCTGCTAACAACATAAAATTATCATTGCCATATGTCAGCGCATCAACAATTGCTTGAAAAATTGACGGCTCATTTGGCAAGAAATATCCTGAACTTATCATATCTAATACCTGCTTAAGTTCTTCATTTCCATGATAATAATCCCAAGAATTATAGCCTTGTTGTTGCAATGAAGCTACACCTTCAGTGGTTAAACCAAAAATGAAAAAATTATCTTCACCAACTTCTTCACGAATTTCTATATTCGCACCATCTAATGTACCAATCGTTAAAGCACCATTTAAAGCCAATTTCATATTACCAGTGCCTGATGCTTCCAAACCAGCGGTAGAAATTTGTTCTGATAAATCAGCCGCTGGAATAATTTTTAAAGCATTGGAAACATCATAATTAGGAATAAACAGCACTTTTAAACGCCCAGCTACGATTGGATCATTATTAACCACATCCGCTACACTATTAATCAATTTAATGATTAATTTTGCCATCATATAACCAGCCGCTGCTTTACCAGCAAAAATTACAGTACGTGGAACTATATCAATTTCAGGATTTGCACGAATACGATTATACAAAGTAATAACATGCAAAATATTCAACAATTGCCGTTTATATTCGTGCATACGCTTGATTTGCACATCAAACATAGAATTAGGATTAATTTCAATGCCTAATTTTTCTTGAATAAAGCTTGCGAATTTTTGCTTATTATTGTGCTTAATTTGCCTAAATTCAGCGCGAAAACTCTCATCATCTGCTAATGGTATTAAATTTTTCAACTCGGCAAGATCGCTTGCCCAAGCCTTACCAATAGTATTGTTAATTAATTCTGTTAGCTCCGTATTAGCCTCTTCAAGCCAACGACGTGGGGTAATACCATTAGTCTTATTGATAATTTTATCAGGATATAAACGGTCAAAGTCATTAAATAATGTAGTTTTCATTAAATGAGTATGTAATTCTGCTACTCCATTAACTTTATGACTACCAATAATAGCTAAATGACTCATACGAATATGTCTTTCGCCATCTTCACCAATAATAGACATACGTCTTAATATATCTATATCACTGGGATAATGCGCACTAACTTCTTGTAAAAAATGATGATTTATTTCATAAATAATTACTAAATGACGTGGTAACAATTTTTCCAATAAATTAACTGACCATGTTTCTAAAGCTTCAGGTAATAAAGTATGGTTTGTATATCCAAAAATATTTCGACTAATATCCCACGCTTCATTCCAAGATAAATTATAATTATCTAACAATAAACGTAATAATTCAGGTATAGCTAAAACTGGATGAGTATCATTAAGCTGAATCGCAATATGATCAGCTAAAGCTCGAATATCATCATGATTTAATAAATAGCGGCGAATAATATCTTGTATTGAAGCAGATATAAAAAAATATTCTTGGCGTAATCGTAATTCACGCCCCATTTGTGTGCTATCATCTGGATATAATACCTTAGACAAATTTTCAGAATTATTTTTATTTTCAACTGCTTTAACATATTCACCGACATTAAAACAATCTAAATTAAATTCTCGTGCAGATTTAGCAGCCCAAAGACGCATATAATTAACATTAGAAGTGCCATAACCCGCCATTGGCGTATCATAAGCCATAGCCATAACATCATCAGTATTTTTCCAATGATAACTTTTATAGCCTTCTTCATTATCATACTCAACAATATTGCCGCCAAAACGAATATGATATAATAATTCAGGGCGTGGAAATTCCCAAGGATTGTTATAGCGCAACCAATTATCAGGTTGTTCTAATTGAAATCCATCATGAATACGCTGATAAAACATGCCATATTCATAACGAATACCATAGCCATAACCGGGTAAACTTAAAGTCGCCATTGAATCAAGAAAACAGGCTGCTAAACGTCCCAAGCCACCATTACCAAGAGCGGGATCAGGTTCTAATTCAGATAAAGTATCTAAAGAAAGTCCTAATTCAGTTAATGCTTGACTACATTCCTCATAAATACCGAGATTCAATAAATTTTTTACTAAAAAACGTCCAGTTAAAAATTCTAACGATAAATAATATACTCTTTTTGCATCTTGTTTACGATATTCATCAATAGTTGTCATCCAACGCTCAGTTAGATAATCATTTAGAGTATAAGCAAGAGCATTAAACCAATCTAATTCAGTTGCGGTTTGTGCTGGTTTTGCAACTTTATGACGTAAATGCTTTAAAATATCATCCTTAATACTAGTTGCATTTAGTTTATTTATATTATTATTCATAGTAGTGAAACTTGGTTTTAAATTATCTCATATAGATGAGCAAAAAATATGCTCATCTATATTATTTTCATTCAGGCTTAATTAAAGCTGCTACTTGAGTGATTTGATTTAAAAGTTGCTGTTTTTGTTGATAATTGGTTTTTTTGACTATTTGCTGTAAAATTGAAATTTGCATTTGCAAATATTCAAAATCTTCTTGTGGTAACTTTACAGGAGTTTTAGATGAAGCAATAAACTTAGCGATGCTATCTAATGCTTGATCTGCATATTTGCCAGTAGGATGAAATTTCAAATATTTGATTTTAGTATCATATATTTGTTGAAATTCACATTCAAAAATACCATCACATTCCCCACCAAAACCATTGTTTACAGCAGCCCATGCAATTTCGTCGGAAATTGGTAATTGATAATATTTATCATGTAAATCCCAAAATGTCTGAGAATTAATAAGCCATCCATCTTGAACTTCATCAAAATAAATCAAGTATCTTTGTTGTTGTCTTTCTACCCAACGGCGATAAGGAGGCAAATATGATTTATTAACATCAATTTTATTAATTGCTGTTTGTAAAGATGATAAATGTAATAATGCTAATTCAGCAGCAATATCGGCTGGATATTTAATCTCATTTTTAGCTTTAAACAGAAAATCTGTCAATTCCATTTGTTTAGAAACTGTTAAATTAGCTGCTAATTGTTTTTTAGCTATTTTTAGATAGGATTGAGCGCGTTGTGAAGTATTAAAATCACTAAATTTTTCACCAAAAATCCAGCCTTTTTCACCATCTAAAGTTTCGATTTGATACCAATAAGCTAAAACTGAACGAATTTTTTCAGGTGCAGCCGAACGTTTAAGTTCTTTAACAATGGTACCAATTCGCAATTTTTTAATCAGACGAGCATAACGATACGGGCTAATACGTACATGTGCCCTATAATCGGTAATGATTCTATGATCACCTGCCGCCACTGCGATATTTAGAAATGGAAAAGATAAAAATAACAACAAGAAACTGCCTATGAAGCTCTTACTAAAATAATTCATTGTTAATGCCTTATATTGAGTTAATGTTAATCCATATTCTGCAATATCGCCGCTTTCACCTCTTCAAGTTGAGCTTTAACCTTGATTAAAGGTGCGGTACTTTGACTAATTGCAGTGTCAGGATCTTTTAAGCCATGCCCAGTAAGTGTACAAGTTATAACACTTCCTTCTGGAATTCTACCACTTTTTATATCTTTTATCGCACCTGTTATTGAAATAGCCGATGCAGGTTCACAAAAAATACCTTCTTTTTCTGCTAATAATTTTTGTGTTGCTAAAATTTCTTCATCAGAAAATTCATCAAACCAACCACCAGAATCTTGTTGAGCAGTTATCGCTTTATCCCAACTTTGTGGATTACCAATACGAATAGCAGTTGCCACAGTTTCAGGATTTTCTACTGGTTTACCACGTAAAAATGGTGCTGCACCACTGGCTTGATAACCGCACATTTTAGGTTGTTTATTTGAAAATTCACTAAATCCCATCCAATAAGCACTGATATTTCCGGCATTACCAACAGGAAGACAATGGTAATCAGGTGCCCTACCAAGTGCTTCAACAATTTCAAAAGCTGCCGTTTTTTGACCTTGCAAACGATATGGATTAATTGAATTAACAATAGTGATAGGGGCATGATTTGCGACTTCTTTTACTAATCGCATACCATCATCAAAATTACCTTTAATTTGAAGTATAATCGCGCCGTGCATCATAGCCTGCGCTAATTTACCTTGGGCAATTTTACCTTCAGGGATAAGTACAAATGAAGTAATACCGGCTCTAGCACTATAAGCAGCGGCACTAGCGGAGGTATTACCAGTAGAAGCACAAACGGTAGCCTTACTACCAGCTTCAACAGCCTTAGTAATAGCCATTGTCATACCACGGTCTTTAAAAGATCCAGTTGGGTTTAGTCCTTCATATTTTACGTAAATCTTAACTTCTTTGCCTAAAATTTTAGGGATATTATGAAGACGTATAAGTGGCGTATTACCTTCGGTTAAACTAATAATACGAGTATCATCTTGGATAGGTAAATAATCACGATATTTATCAATCAGTCCAATATAACGAGAACCTTGTTGCATAACACAATCTTATTCTGAATTAAAAAGCTTATATTAACAAATTTTGAAATTAAGACTTGTATTATTTTAAACCACATGATAGAATGGCTCCGATTTTTTCAAATTGGGGCCTGTAGCTCAGCTGGTTAGAGCACTCGACTTAAATGGAAAAAACCTAAGTATATATATGGTTTTATCCTATTGGGTTGCTATGATGTCTTTTAGTTTTTTTAAACAGGCATTATAGTAGAATTTGTCAAATTCGGGGAAGACTAAGTATATTAAGATAAGTTAATCCCGAGCCAAGCCTTATTGAATAAATAAGGAAGGTGTAGAGACTGAATGGCAAACTCGTAAAGAGAAGAGACAGTCCAGACTACAAACCTGAAAAGGGTAGTGAAAACTATAGTAGTAAGCATAATCGATTGGTCGTAGGTTCGAGTCCTACCAGGCCCACCAATTTTCAATTTCCTTTCCTCATTCCTAACATTCTTTCAAAAAAATATAAAGAACTTACTATATGTAAGTTTGTTTTATTCCATAAATATTGCTATATATTTAACTCGTATGATTTTTGCATCAAATTATAATTAACATAGGAGCAACAAATGGAAATAAATTGGCTTACCAATGAAGTAATATGGTTTTTAATTGGTTTAGTTTTACTAGTTACTGAATTAGCATTGCCCAGTTTTATTTTAATATTTTTTGGAATTGGTGCTTGGGCAACTGCTTTAGCAATATGGTTCACAGGAATTGAAATAGATACACAAATTATTGTATTTATTTTAATCTCAGTGATTTCTCTTCTAATATTTAGAAATCGGTTTTTAAGTCTTTTTGATAAACAAAACGCTCATTTTACAGATGATGTAGAATCTGATTTTATCGGTAAAGTTGCAACAACAATTGAATCAGTAAATAGTTTCAGTGGTAAGGTACTATTTAATGGAACCCAATGGAAAGCTATTTCCGACGAAAACATTAAATCAGATCAAAAAGTAGAAGTTATTTCCAAAGATAATATCACCTTAAAAATTAAATCACTTTAACAGGAACTTTATATGTACTCAGAACTTATTATACTAATCTTTTTAGCATTTTTTGTCTTTATACTCTTTGTTTCAACAGTCAAAATTGTACCACAGCGACAAGCGTATATTATTGAGCGTTTAGGAAAATTTAGCCGAATTTTGGATGCTGGTTTTCATATTCTGATTCCATTTATTGATAAAGTTGCATATCAACACTCCCTTAAAGAAGTTGCAATGGATGTAATGCCACAAACATGTATTACTCGGGATAATGTTTCTGTTGAAGTAGATGGAATATTATATGTTCAGGTATTTGATCCGAAAAAGGCTAGTTATGGGATTCAGGATTATAGATTTGCAGTGAGTCAACTTGCTCAAACAACAATGAGAAGTATTATTGGGAAATTGGAACTTGATAAAACTTTTGAGGAACGTGATACCATAAACGGTTCGATTGTTCAGGCGGTAGATGAAGCTTCTGATCCTTGGGGTGTTAAAGTAACTCGCTATGAGGTGAAAAATATCCTTCCACCACAATCAATTAAAGATGCGATGGAAAAACAAATGCGTGCTGAACGAGAAAAGCGTGCGCAAATTGCAGAATCTGAGGGTGATCGTCAAGCACAAATAAATCGTGCTGAAGGGCAAAAGCAAGAATTAATTCGTCAGTCTGAAGGTGAAAAACAAAAACAAATTAATGAAGCAGAAGGTAAAGCTTCAGAAATCCGTTCGATTGCAGATGCAACTGCCGCTGGAATTAAAGAAATTGCTTCAGCAATTAATTCCCAAGGCGGATTAGAAGCGGTGAATCTTCGTGTAGCAGAAAGCTATATTAAAGAATTTGGTAATCTTGCAAAAGAAAACAATACTATGATAATTCCATCTGATTTAGCAGATATTTCAAGTCTTGTTGCTGCTGCAACTTCTGTTATTAAGCAAACAGCAAAATAATTTTTTTTGACCCAAAATGGGACCCTACAAGGCTATCACACAATAACGCCTCAACAACCGCAAAGCTGCTTAAATAAAGACAGCCGGCGAAACATGAAAACGATTACTCAAGCTGTGTATTTGTCGTGCATTTAACTCCTTATGACCATTTATAATTTCTAAAAGTTCATCAGCATCAGCTATCTCTGATAAATCATTTGCAGTTAGCGCGTTTTGTTCCATTAAGAATTGACTTCGTATCGTATCGTATCGTTTATTCCGTAAATTCGTTGTACTATTGATTTTTTTTATTAACTGATGTTACGCACTCTCGTTCCCACGCTCCAGCGTGGGAACGCATGTATAGACGCTCCAGCGTCGAGTAAAACCACTGTAATGAACCAAGTATAAGAAAAAAAACACTCGACGCTGGAGCGTGGGATACGAAGTCAGCGAAGCTAACTAGGGTGCGTAACATCAGTTATTAAGTACAACGAATTTACGGAATAAACTAATTTTGGCATTAACCTTTAAAAATGGGAAGCAAGGCAGCCTTGTAGGGTAGGTGATAACCTACCATTTACTCCGTGATTTAATATCGAGTCAACGCCTCAACAACCGCAAAGCATTAGTAACCACCAACAAGGAACTAAGTGACATCCCTATAGCAGCCATCCAAGGAGCAACCAATCCCGCCGCTGCCGCTGGCAAAGCAATCACATTATATCCAATTGCCCATGTCACATTCTGACGGATAATATTCAAAGTTTTACGAGCAGTATAAATAGCTGTTATTAAGTTAGGTAATTGTTCTGTAAGTAAAATCATATCAGCACTGGCACGAGCTATTTGAGTGCCGCTGCCCATTGCAATTGAAACCTGAGCTTGTGCTAATACTGGAGCATCATTTACCCCATCTCCTATCATTGCAACAATTGCTCCCTTGTCTTGTAATTTTTTAACGTGTTGCAATTTTTCTTCAGGAGTTAATGAAAAAGCTATATTATCAATATTTACAGCATTCGCAATTTTTCTAACAGCTTGTTCATTGTCGCCGCTTAAAATACTTACTGATTTGCCTTGCTGTTTTAATGATTCTACTAATTCTTTGGCACCGGAGCGTATTGTATCCTCAAATGTAAAAGCTGCATAAATTTTATCTTTATCTGCTAATAATACTAAGGTATTAAGACTTTCTTGTTCATAACTAATACCAGTTTTATCTTTAATAAAAGCCGCTGTGCCTAAAAAATAAGTTTTACCCTCAATATCTCCCTGTATTCCAGCACCGGGATAATTACAAACATTATTTGCATCAAGATTCGACTCTGGTGCAGCGGCTATTATAGCTTTTGCAATTGGATGTTCAGAATTCCGTTCTAATGCAGCCGCATACTTCAAATATTCAGTATCACAACTTAATAAACGTAAATTTCCTTCAGTTAAAGTACCTGTTTTATCAAACACAAAATGCGTTGCTCGTGCCAGAGTTTCTAAAGCATAAGCTCTAGTTGTCAATAAACCGATTTTAGTTAAACTGCTAGTGGCAGCAGTTATCGCAGTAGGTGTAGCTAATGATAAAGCACATGGGCAAGTCACTACTAATACTGAAAGTGTAATTGCTAACTCTGCATAATAAAGAGTCACCAACAAGGCTAATATTAACACTCCTAATACAAACCATGAAGCAACTTGATCTGCTAATTTCGTGATAGCAGGTTTTTCTGTTTGAGCGCGTTCTAATAAACGTAAAATATATGATAATACTGTTTCAGTGCCGACTTTATGAACCTGCATTTTTAATGGGCTATCAATATTAACGCTACCTGCAATGATCTCTTGCCCAGTATTTTTTACTACAGGATAACTTTCTCCCGTCAACAAAGATTCATCAATACTAGATTTACCTTCTACAATAATACCATCAGCCGGCACATTTTCACCCGGGCGAATTAGCACTATATCGCCGATTTCTAAATCAGCTACTAATACAGATTCCTCTTGTTTTTGACGTAAACGAGTTGCCATTGTAGGCACCAAATGCACTAAACTTTCAGCGGCACTAGCACTACGTTGTCGAGCCAGAAATTCAAAATAGCGAGCCGTAAGCAAGAAAAACACAAACATAGCAATCGAATCAAAATAAACTTCTCCATCACCACTCAAAACCGCATACACACTACCAATAAAAGCCAAACTAATAGCCAAAACAATAGGAACATCCATTCCAACTTGCTTATGACTAAGATCGCGCCAAGCATTTTTATAAAAGGGTTGAGCTACATAAGCAATTAAAGGGATTGTTAATATTAGATTGATCCAAGAAAATAAACTTTTAAATTCAGCTTCGATGTCATAAAAATATAAACCTATCGAAAACATCATAATTTGTGCAGTTAAAATACCAGCAATACCAATGCGAAATAACTGTTGTTTACGCTCACGTTCTAAAATTTCTTGTTGCTGAGCAGGATCATAAGGATGAGCTATATAACCTATAGCACTAATAGCTTGTAAAATTTCACTCAACTGAATACGTGAATTATCCCATCGCACTTGAGCGCGATGAGTAGAATAATTCACTTGTACATCAATAACACCATCTAAACTAAGTAAATGACGTTCATTCAACCAAACACAGGCTGCACAAGTAATACCTTCTAAAATTAAAGCGGCTTCACGTATATGTTCACCTTCATAACGCACAAAACGTTTTTGAATTTTAGGATTATCATAAACAAGAACATCAGGAATCAAATCTTGCCCAGTAGGAGCATTACTAGTACGATGTTTATAAAAATCTTGCAGCCCAGAATTGATAATAGCTTCTGCCACAGCTTGACAACCATGACAACACATAGCTTGATCCTTATTATCAATATGGACATGTATATTTAGGTTCTTAGGAACCGGTAAGCCGCAATGATAGCAGGTATTATTTGACATTTTATGCTAATGAAATACTTTTCTTAAGCTTTTTCATCGCATTGTTTTCAATCTGACGAATACGTTCCGCTGATACCTTATAATGTACAGCTAATTGTTGTAAAGTGGATTTTTCTTCACTTAACCAACGTTGTTTTAAAATATCTTGGCTGCGAGGATCTAATTTTCCAATCGCATTATATAATCGCCCATGCCCAAATGCTACCCAATCATCTACTTCTGCAATATCAGCTGGGTTATAACGATTATCTTCTAAATAACCAGCAGGGCAAATGATTTCTGATTCTTCATCAGCATCACTAGGGGCATCAAAAGCTAAATCATGAGTGCTAAGACGTGTTTCCATTTCACGTACATCTTTAGCACTAACACCTAAATCTTCTGCAACACGTTGAATTTCTGCATAATTAAACCATCCTAAACGTTTTTTTGCACTACGTAAATTAAAAAACAATTTACGTTGTGATTTAGTTGTAGCAACTTTGACAATCCGCCAATTACGTAGAATATACTCATGAATTTCTGCTCGTATCCAATGTACAGCAAAGGATACTAAACGTACACCAACATTAGGATCAAAGCGTTTCACCGCCTTCATCAAACCAATATTGCCTTCTTGAATTAAATCTGATTGTGGTAATCCATATCCGCGATAGCTGTGAGCAATGTGCATGACAAATCGTAAGTGTGACATAACAAGCACACGTGCAGATTCAAGATCATTATCTTCGCGTAAAAATCTAGCTAATTCCCGCTCTTGTTCAACCGTTAGCATTGGAATAGCTTTTATAGATTGCGCATAAGCTTCGATATTGGTACCCGGCACTGCAAGCTTCATATTTAATGTGAGTGCTGACATAAGTCTCCTTTATCTTGTGAATATTATAATATATATAAGTATATTATAATATATTGATATAACATATTATAGACATAGTATCACTATAATATATAATTAGTCAATAAATACTTGACTAATTATATCAGGTATAATTTTATTATTTACAAATAAAACAACAAAATTTGTATAATATACGGCACGAAATTTGATGTGTTTGTATTTTTTTTTATAGTTTAGGTTTTTAGAAAATGTCTGAACGTACCGATAATTTAAACAAATGGTTAACATCTGAGTTGAAGATTTCCAATCCTCAGATTGAGGCTATAACTAATGATGCTAGTTTTCGTCGTTATTTTCGTCTTATTATAGACGGTGTATCACATATAGTGATGGATGCACCACCTTCTAAAGAAAATTGTGGTCCCTTTATTGATATTGCCGAACGTTTAAAAGCCATTGGCTTAAATGTTCCTCATATCATTGCCAGTGATCTTGATCAAGGTTTTTTGTTATTAACTGATTTGGGTTCTGAATTATATTTACCGGCTCTAAATGAGCAACAAGTTGACCAATTATATGGAGATGCTTTAAAGGCTTTGGCTCAGATGCAAACCCATGCTAATAGTGATGACTTACCATTATATGATCGTCCCTTATTACATAGGGAAATGAATTTATTCATAGATTGGTTACTGGATAAACATTTAAATTTAGCTTTATCAGACACTGAGCGTAAGGATTTAGAAAATTGTTTTGATTTATTAAGTAGTTGCGCTCTATCCCAAGAACAAGTTTTTGTCCATCGTGATTATCATTCACGTAACTTAATGATTTGCAACTCAAAAAGTCCCGGGATTTTAGATTTTCAAGATGCTGTAAAAGGTCCTATTACCTATGATTTAGTGTCTTTATTAAAGGATTGTTATATCACATGGTCTAATGACCAAACCACGGCTTGGGCAATTGAACATTATACACGATTACAACAAAATGGGCTATTAAATGATATTGATGAAAAAGAATTTTTACGTTGGTTTGATTGGATGGGTATCCAGCGACACTTAAAAGCCAGCGGTATTTTTGCTCGTCTTTATCATCGCGATGGAAAATCTGGTTATTTAAAAGATATTCCCAGAACTGTTAATTATATTGTTAATATCAGTGCTGAATATCCAGAACTTGCCGCTTTACATAAATTAAGTAAGGCGATAACAATGAAATTATAACATAGGAGGATTTAAATGCGAGCAATGATACTTGCGGCGGGGCGTGGTAAACGTATGCGCCCATTGACGGATACTAAACCTAAACCTTTATTAAAAGTAGGTGGAAAGTGTTTAATTGAATATCATATTCAAAATTTAGTAGCCGCAGGTTTTACTGATATTGTTATAAATCATGCTTATTTAGGTGAACAAATTGAGGCTACTTTAGGAACAGGGCAACAATATGGTGCGCGATTATATTATTCTCCTGAAAATACTGCATTAGAAACCGGTGGTGGCATTTTTAATGCAATACCCTTATTAGAAAATTCTCCTTTTTTAGTGGTTAATGGTGATGTTTGGTGTGATTATCCTTTTAATCAAATAGCTGGTTCATTAACTGGATTGGCTCATTTAATTTTGATTAATAATCCTGAACATAATTTAAAAGGTGATTTTCACCTTGAAGCTAACAAAGTTTATTCTGAAGGTACACCACGTTTAACCTTTAGTGGTATAGGTGTTTATCATCCAGATTTATTTGTTAATTGTACTCCGGGGCGTTTTTCATTAGTGCCATTACTAATTAAAGCTATGGAAATGGGAAAAGTCACTGGGGAACATTATGATGGTGAATGGTTGGATATTGGTACTCCACAACGTTTAGAAAAATTAGATCAAAGATTATTAGCATGAAAACTATCGTAGTAATTCCTGCACGCTTAGCTTCTACGCGCTTAGCAAATAAGATTTTACTTGATATTGCTGGGCAATCTATGTTATGGCATGTTTACAATCGTTGTTTGCAAGCTTCAAAAGTTGATGAAGTACATATTGCCACCGATTCTGAAGAAGTTATGCAACTAGTAGAAAGTTGGGGCGGTAATGTATGGATGACTGATAGCAATTGTGTGTCAGGAACTGAACGTATTGTAAGTATATTAGACAAATTAGCGGCAGACATTATCATCAATGTACAAGCAGATCAGCCGCTAATTGAGCCGACATTAATTAATCAATTAGTTGAGGTATTTGAAAATACCAACCCATTACCTGATATTGTAACACCTATTTGTTTGATTAATGACAATCACAAATTATTTGATCCAAATTTAGTTAAGGTTACTCGCCGACATGATGCTTATGCTTTATATTTTTCCCGTAGCCCCATCCCTTATCTGCGTGATTTTGATCAAGATGATTGGTTAAATCATGGTCAATTTTGGGGGCATGTTGGTATTTATGCTTATAAAAGACAAGTTCTTGAAAATTATCATTTACTTCCAGATAGTCATTTAGAAAATATGGAAAAATTAGAACAATTACGTTTTCTACAAGCTGGCAAAAACATTTTAACTGTTACCACTAATAAACCACCTTTATCTGTAGATACAGATTATGATTTATCAATTGTACGTAAATTAATATGCTAATTCCTGTTATTCTTTCTGGCGGCGTAGGTAGCCGCTTATGGCCCTTATCACGTGAACATTATCCTAAACAATTATTAGCTTTAGTTAATGAACAAACTTTATTGCAAAATACTGTCACGCGCTTGCAAGATTTACCAAATCAAGCTGATCCAGTTATCATTTGTAATGAAACTCATAGATTTTTAGTAGCTGAACAATTGCGTAATATTGAAGTCCATCCTGAGCATATTGTTTTAGAACCAATCGGACGTAATACAGCACCAGCGGCTGCAATTGCCGCTTTAATGGCTCCAGAAGATGCCTTATTATTGGTATTACCTGCTGATCATTTTATATTTGATACAGCTAAATTTTGTGAAGCGGTAGTCGAAGGCATAGCCTTAGCCGAACAAAATAATTTAGTAACATTTGGCATAGTTCCTAATAGCCCTGAAACTGGCTATGGTTATATTAAAGCTCAAGGCGTATCAGTTGAACGTTTTGTTGAAAAACCTAATTTAGAAACAGCCCAGCAATATATTGATTCTAATGAATATTATTGGAATAGCGGCATGTTTCTGTTTAAGGCATCAGAATATATCAGTGAATTAGAAAAATTTGCACCTGAGATTTTAGAAGTTTGTCGCGAAAGTATAGCTAATGCAAAACCAGATCAAGATTTTTTACGCTTAGATCAAACCACATTTGAACAATCGCCTAGTATATCCATAGATTATGCGGTAATGGAACAAACTCAGAAAGCGGCTGTAATTCCCTTAGATGCAGGCTGGAATGATGTTGGAGCATGGTCATCCTTATGGGAAGTAAGTGAACAAGATACAAATAATAATGTAATATTAGGCGATGTATTGACAGAAAATGCACAAAATTGCTATTTACGTGCAGAAAATCGTCTGCTTGCCGCCATAGGTGTGAAAGATTTAACGATTGTAGAAACTGCTGATGCAGTCTTAGTTGCTCATAAAGATCATGTGCAAGATGTCAAAAAAATAGTTAGCCGTCTAAAAGATCAAAATCGTCCAGAAATAGAATTACATCGTCAAGTCTATCGTCCATGGGGAAATTATGAATGTATTGATTCTGAAAAGCGTTTTCAGGTTAAACGTATAACAGTAAATCCCGGTGCTAGTCTATCTTTACAAAAACACTATCACCGTTCAGAACATTGGATAGTAGTTACTGGCACAGCGCGAATAACCAGAGATGATGAAACTTTCATTCTAAGTGAAAATCAATCAACTTATATACCTTTAGGGATAAAACATCGCTTAGAAAATCCCGGTAAAATACCTTTAGAACTAATTGAAGTACAATCAGGCAGTTATTTAGGTGAAGATGATATTACACGCTATGATGATACTTATGGGCGGGTAGAATAAACTTTTTGTAAGGGTTCAAAAACCCTTACTCAATTATTAAGATTCCATACGATAATTAGGTGCTTCTTTAGTAATTGACACATCATGAACATGGCTTTCACGCATTCCAGCAGAACTAACACGTACAAATTGTGGTTTAGTACGCATATCTTCTAAAGTATGACAACCAGTATAACCCATACTAGAACGTAATCCGCCTAATAATTGATGAATAACATCTATTAAATTACCTCTATGAGGTACACGACCCTCTATACCTTCAGGTACAAATTTACTATCTTTTTCAACATGATCCTGAAAATATCTATCCTTAGAACCTTCAGATTGTGACATTGCACCTAATGAACCCATTCCACGATATGACTTATATGCACGTCCTTGATATAACTCAACTTCACCGGGAGCCTCCTCGGTGCCTGCAAATAAACCACCTAACATCACAGAATGTGCCCCAGCAGCAATAGCCTTTGCAATATCACCAGAATAACGAATACCACCATCAGCTATAACCGGTATCCCTGATTTTTTTAAAGCTTGCACCACATTACCAATAGCAGTGATTTGTGGAACACCAACTCCAGCTACAATACGTGTAGTACAAATAGAACCCGGTCCAATACCGACTTTAACAGCATCAGCACCTGCATCGCGTAAAGCTATAGCAGCCTCAGCAGTAGCAATATTTCCTCCAATAACTTCTACATCAGAATAATGATCCTTCACCCAACGTATTTGATCCAATACACTTTGTGAATGTCCATGTGCAGTATCAACAACAATAACATCTACACCAGCTTCAACTAAAGCCGTAACCCTAGCCTTACTATCAGCTCCAGTACTTACTGCTGCTCCAACTCTTAAACGTTCTTGATCATCCTTGCAAGCATTAGGTTTTTCAGTAGCTTTTTGAATATCTTTTACCGTAATCATACCCCGCAATTGAAAAGCATCATTAACTATTAATACTTTTTCAATACGATGTTTGTGTAGTAAATGTGCAACTTCATCACTACTTGTTCCTTCTTTTACTGTCACTAAATTTTCTTTTGGGGTCATAATGCTGGTTACAGGACTATCATAATGTGTTTCAAAGCGCAAATCACGACTAGTAACAATACCTACAAGAGTATCCTTTTCTACCACAGGTACCCCAGAAATATTATGAGCGCGAGTTAAGGCTAGAACATCTTTAATAGTAGTATCAGGCGTGACTGTAAATGGATCGTTAATAACACCACTCTCAAATTTTTTCACTAAATGTACTTGACGCGCTTGTTCTTCAATGGTCATATTCTTATGAATAATACCAATACCGCCTTCTTGTGCTATACAAATAGCAAGACGTGCTTCAGTGACAGTATCCATTGCCGCTGATATAAGAGGCATGTTTAATGTAATATTTCTGGTTAATTGTGTTTGAAGTTGTACTTGTTTTGGTAAAACATTAGAATAAGCAGGTAATAGCAAAACATCATCAAAGGTGAGGGCTTCTTGAACAATACGCATAATAAGTTCCGTAATTATAGTTAGAAATAACTAAAAAAATAATTTTCTTATAGAAAGAAAGATATATATATTATATAATATAATATATATCTTTCAAGTAGTTAATCAATTGGAGTTTCAGAATGAAAATGAAATCTATTTTAAATAAAATATGGGTGATTATAGTTGCCAATATATTAATGGGGTGTACCAGTCAATGGCGACATGGTGGTGCTGTAGCCCAAGAAGTACCTTTATCGCATTCCGGTTCTCCATATACCAAGCAAAAGCAAAAGCAAACAATTCCATTTTTAGATGATCATTATTTAGTTTCGGAGCATGAACAAGCTATTTATAAAATCTTAATTGCTGAAATTGCAAGACTTCGCGGTAATAATATTTTGGCGGCTCAATATTTTCTTGATGTGGCTAAGAAAACTAAAAATCCTAAATTAGCAGAACGTGCTACAGAAATTGCGTTCTTTGCAAAACAAGATGATCTTGCAATGAATGCAGCTCGTTTCTGGGTAAATCTTACTCCAAATAATCCTAATGTTCATCAAATTTTAGGAAAATTGTTGTTAAATCAAAAACGTACTGATGAAGCTCTAAAACATTTAGATATTATACTGAATATTTTAAAGGATAACCCTGAAAAATTAAATACTATACTCGAAGGTATGTTAGAACAACAAAAGCAAGGAAGAGCTTTAAAATTATTACAGAGATTAGTAAAAAAGAAACCTAATAACCATATAATTTTATTTATTTATGCTCGTGTATTGATTAATGCTAATAAATTCACACCAGCTTTAACAGTCTTAAATAAACTTTTAACAATTGTGCCTGATCATGAACAGGCTGTTCCATTATATGCTTATATTTTAGAAAAACAAAATAAAATGACACAAGCAATAGATTGGCTAAGAAACACATTAGAAAGGTTTCCTGATAAACAAGAATGGCGTTTAATGTTTGCTCGTATGCTTGCAGATAATGGACATTATAAAGAATCAATAAAGGAATTTAAAAGATTATTATTAATATATCCTAATCAAGCTGATATTTTATATGCATTAGGAATTTTATTTTTACAAACAAACGATAATACTAATGCTAAACTATATTTTACTAAATTAACTAGTAAGGTGGAACGTGCAGATAGTGCCAACTATTATTTGGGTCAAATTGCTCAAGAAGAAAAAGATTTTCAGAATGCGATAAATTCGTATAAAAGAATTCAAGGTGGACCAAATTATGTTAATGCTCAAGCAAAAATTGCTTTAATCTTAAATAAATTAGGTAAATTTAATGAAGCAATTAATCATCTTAAAATAGTCGCACAAAATAACCCAAAAGATGCAATTCGTTTTATAAAATTAGAAGCAGAGTTGCTATTTGATGCCAAACTATATGCTAGAGCAATGGATACTTATAACAGAGCAATTAAATTAGATCCAGATAATACTGATATATTATATTTGCGAGCATTGTTATATGAAAAAATGGGAAATTTAACCAAATTAGAGCAAGAATTACGACGTATATTGGTCATAGATCCTGAAAATGTCACGGCAATTAACGCATTAGGTTATAGTTTATCTGAAAATAGTCAACGTTATGATGAAGCATATAAATTAATTCAAAAAGCCTTTTCATTAAAACCTAATGATTATTATATATTAGACAGTATGGGATGGATTTTATATAAAATGGGTAGATATGTTGAAGCAATTGCCTATCTACGTAAAGCTTACACTAAGAAAGCTGATGCAGAAATTGCAGCACATTTAGGCGAAGCTTTATGGCAAAATGGTGAACAAAAAGAGGCAAAAATAATATGGGAAAATGCCTTAAGAAATTTTCCCAATGATGAAAAATTACAACAAGTAATGCGTAGTTTTCTTTCTAATTAAAATAGAAATACTTCATAGACTAATAATGATTTATTATCTAAATAAAAGATAGAACGTCTTGCCCATAAAAATGGTGGAGGATTATCTAAATTTGCTATTGCTAACTGATATAAATCATCTCCGGGTTTTAATCGTGCTATTTGTAACTCACTACGCTGTAAAGAATTATGAGCAAATAATATTGTTCCTAATGGTAATGTACCTAATCGCGCTAAACGGCGATATTTGCCAGATAAAGTAGACTGTGGTATTAGTGTTTTTGCAAATACACAAGGTTTGTCTTGACAATATAAATAGACATGACGAATTCTGACATATTGTTTTAAAGATAATTTTAATAATCGTATTTCTTTAGCTAATGGATATTGCCAATTTTGTTTTAATAGTTTAACTTTAAATTCAGTTTTACAATGTTTACGTAAACGTTGTGTTAATGAAGTATTATCTAATAACCAATTACGTAGAGGCAATTCATTGA
Organism: Candidatus Marithrix sp.; assembly: GCA_016744775.1. GTDB lineage: Bacteria > Pseudomonadota > Gammaproteobacteria > Beggiatoales > Beggiatoaceae > Marithrix. The sequence continues at coordinate 68,903 of JADGDS010000004.1, read as the reverse complement.
GTTTAAAATGATTAGGAGAATGCCAAATATTTTTAATCACTATATGTATATATTTATATGTTAAAAAATGCCAATGAATTTATTGCTTTAGCTGTAGCAGTCATAGAAACTGAAACTAAAGCAATTGCTGCACTGACTAATAAAATTAATGAGACATTTATACATGCTTGTGAATGTATGCTTAAATGTGAAGGGCGTATTGTCGTTATTGGTATGGGTAAATCTGGACATATTGCGAGTAAAATAGCGGCAACTTTAGCTAGTACTGGAACTCCCGCCTTTTTTGTACACCCCGGTGAAGCTAGTCATGGTGATTTAGGGATGATTACTGTTAAAGATGTAGTGTTAGCTTTATCAAATTCTGGTGAAACGGATGAAATTTTAACAATTTTACCATTAATAAAACGCTTGAGTATTCCTTTGATTAGTATCACTGGTAATCCATCTTCAAGTTTAGCGACAATGGCTACTATAAATCTTGATGTAAGTGTCGAAATAGAGGCTTGTCCTTTAGGATTAGCTCCAACTTCTAGTACTACCGCATCTTTAGTTATGGGTGATGCTTTAGCTATTGCCTTGTTACAAGTAAGAGGATTTACTGCTGAAGACTTTGCTCGTTCTCATCCTGCTGGAAGCTTGGGTCGCCGTCTTTTATTATTAACTCGTGATATTATGCACGCTGGTGATAAAATACCTATGATAACAACTAGCAGTTGTTTAAGCGACGCTTTAATAGAAATGACCAGTAAAAGCCTAGGCTTAACCGCAATTGTTGATAATAATCAGCATATAGTCGGTATATTCACAGACGGTGATTTACGTCGAACATTTGAAAATGAACATGATATTCATACTACCAATATTTGTTCTGTAATGACTACAGAATGTAAAACCATATCAGCAGATTGTTTGGCTGTTGAGGCACTCAATATAATGGAAAATAATAAAATTACAGCTTTACTAGTCGTAGATGATCAACAATCTTTAATTGGTGTATTACATATGCATGATATTTTGCGAGCTGGTGTAGTTTAAATTATGGACATTATATTTGAAAAGGCGGCTAAGATTCGCCTAGTAATATTTGATGTTGATGGTGTATTAACCGATGGTAGTCTTTTTTTAGATGCAGATGGACAAGAATATAAAGCATTTTATGCCCGTGATGGTTTAGGTATGAAAATGTTACAATCAACAGGTGTGATTATTGCTATAATAACGGCTAGAAGTTCGCCTGTTGTTAAACAACGTATGGATAGCTTGGGTATAGAACATGTTTTTCAAGGACAATTGGACAAATTAGTCGCATTTAAGCAATTAATTGCTAAATTAAAATTAGAACCACAACAAGTTGCCTATGTTGGCGATGATCTAATTGACATATCGGTAATGTTAGAAGTAGGATTAGCTGTTGCAGTAGGTGATGCACATGCTTTAACTATAAAACATTCTCATTGGCAAACACCTGCTATAGGTGGACGTGGCGCGGCAAGAGAAGTATGTGAATTAATCATGCAAGCACAAGGGACATTCCAGTCTGAATTAAGTAAATTTGGTATTATCAATGACAGATAATTGGGCTGGCTGGCTAGTTTTAGTTATTGTAGCTATGATTAGCACTTGGTTAATGTATAGTTTAGACAAGGATTTGTCTATTAATCCAACAGTTAATCCTAATGTTTCCGATTACACATTAAAAAATTTTACTAGCGTCCAATTAGATCAACAAGGCAAGTTGAAAAATAAACTACTTGCTGAAACAATGACACATTATCCAACTATAAATACTAAGTTGACAAAACCCTACTTGATATTTTATAAAGAAGATAAACCTACATGGACTGTACGTTCACAACGAGGTGAAATTTCACCTAATAATAATGAAGTATGGCTGTTAGGCAATGCTAATTTACATAAACTAAATCCTAATCCCAAAAAAAAGCTTAAAATTATATCTAAAAATCTATGGGTTATCTTAAATAAAGAATATGCTGAAACCACGGAAGCTTCTACCATTATAAGTCATAACACCACAACTCATAGTGTTGGAATGCATGTATTTATGCCTATAGAAAAAATTCATTTATTGTCAAAAGTACGGGGTCATTATGTTACACCATAGATTAATACTCATTCCTTTATCCTTTCTATTCTCACTTAACACATTAGCACTTTCAACTGATCGTGATCAACCCATTGAAATTGAAGCAGATAAAGCCACAATTGATAATATCAAAGGCATTGCGAATTATGAAGGTGATGTTATTGTAATCCAAGGATCTATTCGTATCAGTTCTGATATCATGAATATTAAATACTCTAAAGCACGAAGCATTGAAACTATAGTCACAACAGGTAATCCATCTCGTTTCAAACAACGCCTTGATAATGGCGAAATTATAAAAGCTAAAGCATTGGAAATGGAATATAATGCCATTAAGAATATTATATACTTGAGAAGACAAGCAGAATTAAGAAAAAATCTTAACGGCAAAGATAATTATATTTCTAATGCACCAAGAATTACTTATGATACTCAACGCGGAATTATTAGAGCCGATAAAGGCAAAGGTAAAAAAGGCAGAATTACAATGACTTTTACTCCTGAAAAAAAATCTAAGTAACTAATGAGTATATTATTGGCACAACATTTAGCTAAACAATATAAATCTCGTCTTGTAGTTAAAGATGTTAGTTTAAATGTTAATAGTGGTGAAGTAATTGGCTTACTCGGACCTAATGGGGCGGGTAAAACCACTAGTTTTTATATGATTGTTGGTTTAGTTATAGCTGATGGTGGTAGTATCCTTTTAGATCAACAGGATATTAGTCGTCAACCCATGCATAAAAGAGCGCAAATGGGTTTAGGTTATTTACCACAAGAAGCATCAGTGTTTCGTAAACTGACAGTAGCCGATAATATTATGGCAATTCTTGAGGTGCAAAAACATTTAAACAAAAAACAAGCTCTTGAACGTTTAGATACATTGTTAAATCAATTAAATATTGCACATTTAAAAAATAATTTAGGTATGAGTCTATCAGGTGGTGAAAGACGACGAGTAGAAATAGCACGCGCTTTAGCTTCTGAGCCACGCTTTATGTTGTTAGACGAGCCTTTTGCTGGGGTTGATCCAATCTCAGTATTAGATATTCAAAAAATTATAAAACATTTATCTAAATTAGATATTGGGATTTTAATTACCGATCATAATGTTCGTGAAACCTTGGATATATGCGATCGCGCCTATATTGTCAATGAAGGCACGTTAATTGCTGAAGGAACACCAGAGAATATCCTTAATAATGAGCAGGTGAGAAAAGTTTATTTGGGAGAAGAATTTAAATTGTAAGGGTAGGTTTACCGTAGAATAATAATTATTATGAAACAAAGTCTTCAGATACGTCTTGGTCAGCAAATTACTATGACTCCTCAATTGCAACAGGCGATTCGTCTATTGCAATTATCTAGCTTAGAACTACAAATGGAAATACAACAAGTATTAGACTCTAATATTATGTTGGAAACGGCTGAGGAGTGCGAGACTGAAAGTGAAGATAACAAAGATATAGATGACTTAAATAATTATTCAGAGAATACAACTTCAACTTCTAATGAAAAAAAAGAAACTGATGATGCAGGCTTTGAAGCAGCCACTGATATTCCTAGTGAATTAAGTATTGATACTGAATGGGAAGATATCTATGATGGTGCAGTAGCATCATATGATATACCAAGTAATAATAATGCAAATGATAAAGATTTTTTAGTTAATCAAGAAAGTGCAGCGCCAACTTTATATGATCATCTATCTTGGCAATTAGATTTAACTCCTTTTAGTGATTTAGATCGTGCAATCGCCACAGCTATTATTGACGGAATAGATGGAGATGGTTTTTTATGTTCTTCTTTAGAAGATATTAAAGAATGTCTAGGAAAAACTGAAGAAGATGAAGATGAAGTTGAGATTGAAGAAATAGAAGTGGTACTTCATAGGATCCAGCAATTTGATCCTATTGGAATAGGCGCAAGAGACATAAAAGAATCCTTATTATTACAATTAGCAGCATTAGATATTGATACAGCTTGGTTGAAAGAAGCTAAGATATTGGTAAAAGATCATTTAGCATTATTAGGGGCGCATGATTATGCGCAATTAACCAAACGTATGAAGCTAAATCGTGAAAATTTACGAGAAGTTGTTGAACTCATCCAATCTTTAAAACCTCGCCCCGGTTCTGAAATTGAAAGCCCCAAAACCACTTATATAATACCTGATGTATTTGTCAAAAAAGTAAATAATCAATGGAAAGTAGATTTAAATTCTGATATTGCACCTAAAATTCGTGTCAATTCATATTATGCAAGTCTAGTTTCAAAAACAAATAAAAGTGCTGACAATAATAATTTAAAAAGTCATTTACAAGAAGCGCGTTGGTTTATTAAAAGTCTAAATAGTCGTCATGAAACTTTATTAAAAGTGGCGAAATGTATTGTAAAGCGTCAAGTAGGTTTTCTTGAATATGGTGATGAAGCTATGAAACCACTGGTATTACATGATATTGCTAGTGAGTTAGGTATGCATGAATCTACCATTTCTAGAGTAACTACCCAAAAATATCTTCATACCCATCGCGGCATTTTTGAATTAAAATATTTCTTTTCTAGTCATGTTAATACTTCTAATGGCGGTGAATGTTCATCCACTGCGATTCGTGCTATGATAAAGAAACTAATTGCCGCAGAAGTACCAACTAAACCTCTGAGCGATAGTAAAATAGCAGGAGTATTATCAGAAAGAGGTATTAGAGTAGCAAGACGAACTGTTGCGAAATATCGCGAAGCAATGATTATTCCCCCTTCTAACGAACGAAAACGTTTGGCATAGACTTCACTAAAAAAAAAGGAACAATGAAATGCAACTTAATCTGAGTGGTCATCATATTGATATTACAACCGCATTACGTGATTATGTTTCTAATAAGATGGAACGTTTAGAACGTCACTTTGATAATGTAACTAATATGCATGTTATTCTTAGTGTAGAAAAACTACGTCAAAAAGCAGAAGCTACTTTACATGTTAGTGGTGCAAATTTATTTGCAAATGCTGAGCATGAGAATATGTACGCTGCAATTGATGCTTTGGCAGATAAGTTGGATAGACAAATCAAAAAACATAAGGAAAAAACTAAAGATCATAATCAAGCTAGTGGCGGAATTAAAGCTCAAATGATTGATTAATTTATAATGGCGAATTAATAATTCGCCATTTTTTTTAATATGCTAAGTAAACTTGAAACTTTTGATAATCGTCATTCTGAACGCGATTATACAATTCATATTCGTATTCCAGAATTTACCTGTTTATGTCCAAAAACAGGGCAGCCTGATTTTGCAACTCTATTTTTAGATTATGTGCCTGATCAATTATGTATAGAATTAAAAGCTCTAAAAAATTATATTTGGTCATTTCGTAATGAAGGTACATTTCATGAAGCTGTTACTAACCAAATTCTTAATGAATTAGTAGCTGCTTGTACGCCACGCTTTATGCGTTTACGTGCTGAGTTTAATGTTCGAGGTGGTATTTATACTACAGTGGTAGTCGAACATATTGCGGATAATTGGATAGCTCCTACGCCGGTTCAGTTGCCTTAATAACTTCAAATATAGCCTGTGTAAGTTGAGATAGTTGTTGTGGAGTAATAATATATGGTGGCATTATATAGATTAATTTTCTAAATGGGCGTATCCAAACACCTTTATCAACAAATGCCTGTTGCATTGTTGGTAAATCTATAGCATGTTTTAATTCTACAATGCCAACAGCTCCTAAAACACGTACATCTGCAACTTGATCTAAAGCGGTGCAGGCTGATAATGAATCAATGAGTTGTTTTTCAATTTTAGATATAGTTTGTTGCCACGGACTTTCTAAGAGTAATTTTATACTAGCGGCTGCAACTGAACATGCGAGTGGATTTGCCATAAAAGTTGGACCGTGCATAAATACTCCGGGTGGATGCGAACAAATAACTTCGCTCACTTGTTTGCTTGTTAAAGTAGCTGCTAAACTCATATAACCACCGGTTAATGCTTTGCCAACACATAAAATATCAGGAGTAATATCAGCGCGTTCACAAGCGAATAAGGTGCCGGTTCTACCAAATCCAGTTGCAATTTCATCTAAAATTAACAATACATTATATTTATCACAAAGACCACGTACACTACGTAAAAATTCTGGACTATAAATGCGCATTCCTCCAGCACCTTGTAATAAAGGTTCTAAAATAACTGCGGCTATTTGATTATGATGTTGTTCTAGTATATCTTGAAAACTTTTAATATCATTTTCAGCAAAATAATGTTGAGCTAAAACATGAGAAAAGATATTATGCATTCCATTAATAGGATCGCAAACCGCCATGGCACCAAAGGTATCACCATGATAACCATTACGAATTGTAAGTAGCTTTTGTTTTTCTGGATTTCCAAGAGCATACCAATATTGAATTGCCATTTTTATAGCAACTTCAACTGCTACTGAACCAGAATCAGAAAAGAATACGTTTTCTAGGTTTTTAGGCGTGATCTCTATTAATAAATTAGCAAGCTTTACTGCTGGGCGGTGAGTTAAACCACCAAACATGACATGTGCCATTGAATCTAATTGTTCATGAATAGCAGCATTGAGTTTTGGATGATTATAACCATGAATTGCTGACCACCATGATGCCATTCCATCTATTAATTCTTGTCCATTTGCTAATTTTATATGCACACCCTTAGCGGCAACAACTGGATAGACTTTAGTTCCCATTGCTGCGTAAGGATGCCAAATATGTTGTTTATCAAATGTTGTTAAATTCATGTTATTGTGATAAGTTTATGTTGATGTGGTATCATTCTGTATTATTGTTGTAGAGAAAATACAACAAGTATTATATGTCTAATAATTTAAAATTAATTTTATATATTTAAGGAATCCTTATGGAAGACAATAGTAAACCTATGATGTTTTTATTAATTGGCGCTGTATTATTAATATTAGCTTTTTTCAATGAAGCTTTATATCAGACCAATCCAGAAATTTTTAAACCAGTTTATGATTTTATCCAAAGTATTGGTACACCTATTTTATATATAGGTGGATATTTTGCTGTAGTTATCGCGCTATTTTTATGGCTACCTACTTGGATAAGTGTTGTCTTATTTGTAGTACTTATGTTTGCATCTGGTTATTATATTAAAGATGGAAAAGGGATTTCTCTAAAAATAGATGAAACCCAAGTATTATAATTATAATTAATTTCATGATTCCCCTTTTTAGGGGGAATTTATTAAGGAGATAAAATGTCCCAAGATTCTAATTTAAATGCAATTGCATGGGGTGAAAAAGCTGTTATTGGTGCTTCAGGTGGCTTATCATTAGTGATTTTAAAACTGATAGAAGCAGATTTTTTTCTTACTAGTTCACTTAGCGATGCAGAAATATTAGTACGATATTTAACCTATATTGCTTATTTAATTTTAGGTGTTATGGTAGCGATATTTTTTACTGATTCTGATGGTAATAAAGAAAAAATAAGAAAAAATGCTTTTATTTCTGGTTTAGTTGCACCTTCATTATTACTTGCTGTAGTAAGCCCACCAAATGTAGATGAAGATATTAATCCAACAACTCACATTCAACAACTTGGAGAGAGAATTCAACCATCTAATTTTTCACCTTTAGGTGCAGAATCAACACCTGAGAATGATGCTTTAGATGATGATCATAGTTCTAAATTAAATTTAGCTGCAACTTTCAGTCGAGTAAGATCTACAGATGCTCAAGTGAGTAGAACTACTATTGTACATGGTGTTAAAGTATTAGATATAGTACCTGATGATATAGAAAAAGCTAGTTTTGGTCAATTGCTGTTAGGGGCTATTGGTAGAAGCCCTAATCTTAAGAATTATGTTTTTGTAGTAGGCAAAACTACAAGTCAACATAATGCAGTTAATATTGCAGTTAATATTAACTCCTTTATTAAGAATAAGCGATCATTAGGTGTACTTCATGCAATTGTAATGCACCCTAAAAATACTAATCAATATTATATTAGTATTGGTGAAATTAATTTAAAAAAAGATGCTAAGTTGATAAAACAGAAAATACATGGATATGCTTCTAAAGTTCTATTTGGTGATAAACAAGTAACTGAAACAGATAGGAAAATAGCTAGTAGTTTATTACAAGGTACCGTGGTATTTGCTGATGACTTATTACCATCTGTATAAATTATGACTTTTGCAATTCATACTCTTGAATTGGGACCAATGGAAAATTTTGTCTATTTAATTCATGATCTTAGTTCCAATAGAGCCGCGGTAGTTGATCCAGCTTGGGAAGTGCCTCAATTAGTAAAATTAGCAAAAAAGCAGAATATTGAAATCACAGATGTTTTATTAACGCATAGTCATCATGACCATATTAATGGCTTAAATGAGTTGTTAGAAACTTATGATGCGGAAATTCATTTGTTGAAATCTGAGGCTCAATTTTGGGATCATGATTTAGAGAAGCCTACTATACATTATGGTGGGGATAGGCTAGAAATTGGTAAAACCAGTATTGAGATATTGCATACACCCGGACATACTCCGGGTTCTGCCTGTTACCATCTTGATGGTAATTTAATTACTGGTGATACTTTATTTTTGTTTGGCTGTGGGCGTTGTGATTTCGACGGCGGTAATCCTGAACAAATGTATCATTCCTTAAAAAAACTCGGTTCTGAGTTAAATCCTGAAACTATTATTCATCCCGGGCATAATTATGCTCACAAATGCTCTTCTACAATGGCTGAACAGTTAGAAGGCAATCCATTTATGCAGATTAATGATTTGGATAAATTTATAGATTATCGTATGCATCAACATGATCTTGAACGCGAAACTCCTTATTCTCCTATAGTTTTATAACATGATTGATATTTATATTAATTGGCTGAGCCGCTGGCGTTATGGATTAATTTTTCTGATTTTGGTACTTGTGATTTGGGCAGCTAGTGGAATGCGTTTTCTACAGTTTAAATCCGATTATCGTATGTTTTTTAGTGAAGATAATCTTCAATTGCTGGCTTTTGAAAAATTACAAGATACTTATACTAAAAGTGATAATGTATTATTTGCCATTGCGCCTAAAGATGGTAATGTTTTTACGGTAGAAGTCTTGGCAATGTTGGAAAAGATGACTGAAATGGCTTGGCAAATGCCTTATTCTAGCCGAGTTGATTCTATTACTAATTTTCAATATTCACGGGCTGTTGAAGATGATATTATCGTTGAAGATTTAATATCTGATGCTGAACAATTAACTGCTTCTCAATTAGAACAAATTCAAAAAATTGCTGTTAATGAACCTTTATTAGTCAAGAATTTAATTTCACCAAAGGCTCATGTGACTGGTATTAATGTAATTTTACAATTACCAGATCAAGATCAAAGTAGTGCAATACCTAATGTGGTTAAATTTGCTCGTGACTTAGCGGCAAAAATGCGTGATGAACATCCTAATATAGATATTTATCTCACTGGCGGAGCTATGATGGATAATGCCTTTGGAGAAATATCAGCCGCAGATATGCAAAAATTAGTACCGATAATGTTTGTCGTTTTGCTTATAACTTTGGGTTTGTTATTAGGTACTATTAGCGGCGTAGTAAGCACTACTATAATTATCATCTTTTCAATCATTGCCACTCTTGGTTTAGCTGGTTGGTTAGGTATTAGTATGTCGCCACCTACCTCGCCATTACCTAATATTATTATGATTTTAGCGATAGCTGATTCTGTTCATATTATGGCAAGCTTTTTTTATAGTTTGCGTGAAGGTATGGCTAAACGCGCCGCTTTAATAGAAAGTTTTCGTCTGAATTTTCAAGCTATTTTTCTGACTAGTTTTACTACTGCAATTGGTTTTTTGTCGATGAATTTTAGTGATTCACCGCCATTTAATGATTTAGGTAATCTGGCTGCTATAGGTGTTACTATTGCTTTTATTTTAACAATCACATTGTTACCAGCATTGTTAATGATTTTACCGGCTAAATTTCCTAAACAGCGGCAAGTTCCAGTTATGAGCCATTTAAGTGAATTTGTGATACAGCGGCGTAAGATATTGTTGTGGAGTATAACGGCTTTAATGCTAGGCTTAGTTATATTTATTCCTAAGAATGAATTAAATGATAATTATCTTGAATATTTTGATGAATCAATTCAATTTCGTCAATCAACTGATTTTATTATTGATAATTTATCTGGTGCAGATTATTTAGATTATTCGATTGAATCTGGTGAAGTTGGTGGGATTAATGATCCGAAATTTTTGATTAAGCTAGATGAATTTGTCAATTGGTTTCGACAACAAGCTGAAGTGCGTTATGTTTATAGTATCACTGAAGTCATAAAGCGTCTGAATAAAAATATGCACGGCGATGATTCAAGTTGGTATAAATTACCAGAATCTCGTGAATTAACTGCTCAATATTTATTATTGTATGAAATGTCTTTACCTTATGGTTTAGATTTAAATGATCGTTTAAATATAGATAAATCTGCTACTCGTATCACAGTTATTTTAGATAGTTTATCTAGTAAAGAATTATTAGCTTTAGAACTTCGTGCCAAACTTTGGTTGCAAGGGCAAACGACAATCAAATCTGTAGCTACAGGCACTAGTCTGATATTTGCTCATATTGGTCAACGTAATATTAATAGCATGTTAATCGGTACTGCTGTTGCTTTATTATTGATTTCTTTAGTATTAATATTTGCCTTGCGTTCATTAAAATTAGGTTTAATTAGTCTTATTCCTAACTTGATGCCAGCAATTATGGCTTTTGGATTATGGGGTTTATTAGTAGGGCAAATTAGTTTGGCTGTTTCAGTGGTTGCTGCTATGACATTGGGAATTGTGGTTGATGCAACAATTCACTTTTTAAGCAAATATTTACATGCACGCCAAAAATTAGGCAAGAATGCAGAAGATGCAGTGCGTTATGCTTTTGTAACTGTAGGTACTGCGATTTCAGTTACTGCGGTAGTATTAATTGCTGGTTTTTCAATTCTAATTTTTTCTCATTTCCATATTAATTCAGCTATGGGTATATTGACTGCTATTATTATAGTGTTTGCTTTGATAACAGATTTTTTGTTATTACCGCCTTTGTTGATGAAAGTTGATCGCGATAAATAAATATGAAAATTCTAATTATAGGTAGTGGTGGGCGTGAACATGCTTTGGCATGGAAAGCTGCTCAGTCTAAAAAAGTTGATAAAATTTTTCTTGCTCCGGGTAATGCGGGTACTGCACTTGAGGCAAAATTAGAAAATGTAGCAATTCAGGTTGATGATCTTGATGCTTTAGTTAATTTTGCTCAAAATAATGCTATTGGTTTAACTATAGTTGGTCCTGAAGTTCCTTTGGTTGCTGGTATTGTTGATAAATTTCAAGCAGTTGGCTTGGCTATTTTTGGTCCTACTCAAGCGGCTGCTCAGTTAGAAGGTTCTAAAGCTTTTACTAAGGATTTTTTGGCTAGGCATAATATTCCTACTGGAAGTTATGAGTATTTTACTGAGATAGAACCAGCTATTGCTTATATTAAACAAGTTGGTGCCCCTATTGTGGTGAAAGCTGATGGTTTAGCTGCTGGTAAAGGTGTTATTTTAGCAGATAGCGAAGAGGATGCTATTGCTGCTGTAGAAGATATGTTAGCCGCTAATGCTTTTGGTGAAGCTGGGCATCGCGTTGTTATTGAAGAATTTTTACAGGGAGAAGAAGCTAGTTTTATCTGTATGGTTGATGGAGAACATATTTTAGCTCTGGCTACTTCTCAAGATCATAAAGCTCGTGATAATGGTGATAATGGTCCAAATACTGGCGGTATGGGAGCCTATTCTCCAGCACCAGTTGTAACTCCTGAAATTCATGCTCGTATTATGGCAGAAGTTATTGAACCTACAGTGCGTGGAATGGCTGCTGAAGGAAATCCATATACAGGTTTCTTATATGCTGGAGTTATGATTGATGAACAAGGTACTCCGAAAGTTTTAGAATACAATTGCCGCTTTGGTGATCCAGAAACACAGCCAATAATGATGCGTTTACGCTCAGATTTAGTTGAATTATGTATAGCTAGTTTAGAACAACGCCTTGATCAAGTTACAGTTGAATGGGATTCACGCGCTGCTTTAGGAGTAGTTTTAGCCGCTGGTGGTTATCCAGCACAATATCAAAAAGGCGATATAATTAATGGATTAAATGAAGCCGCACAATTAGATGGAAAAGTATTTCATGCAGGTACAGCAGAACAAGATGGAAAAATTGTCACTGCTGGAGGGCGTGTATTATGTGCCTGTGCGCTTGGAGAAAGCGTAGCAGAAGCACAAACAAAAGCTTATGCAATCGCTGAACAAATTGATTGGGATGGGGTTTATTATCGTACTGATATAGGGTATCGGGCATTAGCACGACGTTAATGGATAAGGAACATTATAATAAGCTAATGATAATAGAAGAAACCTCAGAGTTGATGAAAAATCTATATTGGATTACACTTCTTGCCGTTATGGTTTCATCGGCATCTGGGGTACTAAAAGCGGGTTTTAAGCAGTTTGATTTATTCGGTGTAATGATTATCGCTATTACAACAGGTTTAGGTGGTGGTTCTCTTCGAGATATGCTGTTAGATAGAAAGGTGTTCTGGATAAACGACGAAATATTTTTTATTGCTTCAATTGGTAGTGCTGTAGCTATATTTTTTGCAGTAAGGCTTGCAACGATTTCACCTAAGTATTTTTTAGTCGCTGATGCGGCTGGTCTTGCAACATTTGGTATCGCAGGCACATTAGTTTCGCTCATGGCAGGTGCGCCTGCTTTAATCGCGAGCTTTATGGGCGTGATCACTGGAACAATGGGGGGCATATTTCGAGATATTCTTTGTAATGAGCAACCAGTAGTATTTCTAAGTCCTTTATACGCAACAGTTTCTTGGATAGGTTCTTTAGTTTTTATAGGCTTGTTGTATGTAAATATTGATATAACTATTTCTGCTTTGATTGCAGGTACTGGCATATTTATTTCACGCTTGTTGGCCATATATTTTGATATTAGCCTGCCAAGATTTCGGTTTAAATCTTAAATTAAAAATACGCTTAAAAAAATTCAATCTATGAATATGGAATTATAGGGACTGCTTTACAAGTAAATGGAATGACTATAAAATATGTAACATAAGTTAGTTACCGAAGTATTTATCCTGATAATGGTTCATATTATCAAATATTTGATATGTTAATTGTTTTAAATCCAATTGAATTTGAAAATGAAGTGGATTGAGCTTTGCTAACAGATAAGACAAATTGCTTATTTCCGGTTGACTGAGCTTTATAGGCCTAAAATAGGCTAAAGTAATATGAGGACGTAACCAATAATCTAAAGAAACCACCTCATTAAAAAAATTGTAAACGTTTAATAAAATGCGAAAATCCTGATCACTCGCTGGGATTAACCCCAATAACAGCGAAATGTTCCAACTTGGAAAAACATTTGTCCCCTTTAACTCAATAATCGCTTGATCGGGATGTTGTCTAAAATAGTTAGCCAATTGAGTGAAAATATGACGGCAGGCTACATAACTCTGTGTCATTTTTTCTTCAATTTCTTCTCGTTGGTTGCCATGATTCAGATCATGAATGGTGACATGAAATTGTCGATAATCAAGTTTTGTCGCGAAAATCCCATTTTGTTGAAACAACGACTCTTGAATAATATTGATTTCTTGAGTTTTTTCCAAAGTCAGTGTAGATACGATAGTATCGCCAAAGAATGGTTTCAAAGTGCCATCATCAAAGACTTTGGCTTTGAGACTTTCTGGCACAATCCAATCGACAGGGGTATGCCTTAAATATTCGAGGGCTGATTGTTGTTCTCTTTTAAGAGTTTGACAATAATCGCTATATTCTATCAATTGCCCTTTCCAAAAAACTGGTTTTAATAAATTCATTTCGGAGCTTTAGACAGAAGCTTGTTTACTTAAAGCGAAATTAAAAAAGTTTAAAGCCATCTATAAGATGGCTTTAAAAATTAACGATTATTACTAATAGAATTCCCGCTTTTACTCAAACGTTGCATTTTGCTATACAAAGTTGTGCGATTAATTCCTAAAATACGAGCCGCTTGACTTAAATTACTTTGGCTTATTTTTAGTGCAGCGTTGATATAACGGCGTTCCCATTCTAATAAAATTTCATCTAATGAAAATCCACCCTTATTTAATTGATTAATGATTGTTTGTTCAGAATCACCATCATATAATGTATCATTACTTGGTGCCTGTTCTAATTCATCGTCTAATTGTGTTTTGGTGACTAATTGATTAGGATATTTTACACCTAAACGAATTACAATATTGCGTAATTCACGAATATTACCGGGGAAACTGTAATTTTTCCAAGCTTCTCTTGCATCTGAATCTAATTGGAATAAAGTTCCCATATCAGCATAAAACTTCTGAAAATGTTTTAATAACAGCAAACTATCTTGTTCACGATCACATAAGGATGGAACTTTAACTGTTAAAACACTTAAGCGGTGATATAAATCGCCACGAAATTGCCCTTTTTTAGTTTCTTCACGTAAATTACGATTAGTTGAAGCAATAATTCTGGCATTAGATTTTCTAACTTGGGTTTCACCTAAACGATAATATTCACCATTTTCTAATACACGTAATAATTTAGATTGCAATTGTAAAGGCATTTCACCAATTTCATCTAATATTAAACTACCATTAGTGGCTTCTTCAAAAAAACCTGAACGCGCTGAATTAGCTCCAGTAAACGCACCTTTAGCATGTCCAAATAATTGTGCCTCTAATAATTCACTAGTAAAAGCGGCACAGTTTACGATTAAACAAGGTTCAGTAGCACGTTGACTTTGTTTATGCAGACATTGTGCTATTAATTCTTTACCTGTACCAGAATCACCCTCAACTAATACTGAAAATGGTGAATTGGCAAATTGTTGCATTTGTGAACGCAAAGTCTGAATCGCCATGCTTTCACCAATAACACCACAATCTTTTTGATTTTCTTGAGGTTTATGTTGTTCAGCATTTAGAATCATCAATTGATGATTTAATCGCGTTTTCAACAATTCTATATCACAAGGTTTAGGAATAAAATCGACTGCACCTAATGTCAAAGCATGTCTAACATTATCTTGTGTATCTTGCCCTGATAAAATTAATATTTTAATTAAAGGATTAAAATTTAATAATTCTGACACTAAAGCAAAACCTTCTTCAGGGCTATGTGGATTAGGTGGTAATCCTAAATCAATTAAAGCTAAATTAGGTAATACAGGTAAGGTATAAAGCAAACGCTTTACCTCCTCACGAGTAGCAACTAATTCAACATTAAAATTCTCTTGTAATACAAAAGCAAGAGATTCACCAATCAGTGGATCATCATCCACTAGTAATAAACTTGGCAATTGAGCCATTATCTGGTTCCTTTTATAAACTCAAACGTTTTATGACTTCTAAGGTATAATCTGCTTTATTTAATGTGTAAAAATGTAAACCGGGCGCACCTTCTGCTAATAAACGTTCACATAATCTTGTGATTACATCTAATCCAAAATCTTGTAATGATTTTTTATCATCTTGTAAATCTTCAAGACGTTTACGTAGCCAACGTGGAACTTCTGCTCCGCAAATATCTGAAAATCTAATTAATTGTTCATAATTAGTTATTGGCATGATTCCGGGTATGATAGGAATATCAACACCGCGTTGAGTACAATTATTTATTAGATTAATATAAGCGTCAGCATTATAAAAATATTGTGTAATCGCACTATTAGCTCCAGCTTGTACTTTTTGTACAAAAAAATCTAAATCTGCTTTCACACTACGCGCTTGTGGATGAAATTCTGGATAAGCGGCAACTTCTATATGAAAATGCGAGCCAGTTTTGGCACGAATAAATTCAACTAATTCATTAGCATATTGAAACTCACCAATGCTACCTGCCCAACCAGAGGGTGCATCTCCTCGTAATGCGACAATTCGTCGAATACCATTTGCCTGATAATCTTCTAATAATTTGAGTATATTATCACGAGTACTACCGATACATGACAAATGTGGTGCAGCGTCAAAGTCAGATTGTTGTTGAATTTCCTTAACTGTCTCAATGGTTTTTTCTTGAGTTGAGCCACCCGCGCCAAATGTTACTGAAAAAAAATCAGGTTTTAAAACTTCTAATTGTTTGCGCGTATTACGCAATTTTACCATACCTTGATCAGTACGCGGTGGAAAAAATTCACAACTTATTGTTAAATCTGATTGTATGTTCATAAAATAATCTTTTGTATATAGGTATGATAAATAAAAATAATAAATTTATAAATCTAAATGGCGATTTTGAAATTATAATTGGAAGTGCTAAGGCTTGTCATATTTGTTTTAGCGAAATTGAAGTGCCAGAAATTGCTAAAAAACATGCCGTGTTAAAACGTGTCAGAGATCGTTTATTTATTCAAGATCTCGGTTCAGATGCTGGTACATTGCTTGATGGTATTCGTTTATTGCCAAAAAATTGGGAAGAAATTATACAAACTGGTAATAATAAAATTAGTTTAGGGCAAACTCCGATTGGTATCAATCCAAATTTATTTAGAGGACGTGAGCGCGTTGGCATAGAAACTACTGCCTTATATTATGAATTGGCTGGTCGAATTCTTTGTAATGGTATTTATTTACAAGCTAAGCCGGGTACAATGACGGCAATTATGGGACCAGCAGGTTGTGGTAAAAGTACCTTATTGGATTTAGTTAGTGGTTATCGTCGTCCAAATAGCGGTCAAGTATTTGTCACTCGAAATCATGATAAAATTAATATACATGAAGATTATTCTCAAATAAGAGCATGGTTAGGTTTTTTACCACAAGATGATATGATGATTCCTGAATTAACTCTATATCAGAGTTTAAATTATTGTTTAAATTTACAATTTACTGGATTGAATGCTATAATTCGCGATCATATTATTTGTAATACTTGTTCTCAATTAGGTTTTGAGAAACCGCGATTACATAAATTTTTAAATACTGTAATTGGTTCTGCGGAATCAGGAATTCGCGGTTTAAGTGGTGGAGAAAGAAAAAGAGCGAATTTGGCACATGAATTAATATCAATGCCATTAATTTTATTATTGGATGAGCCTACTTCTGGATTGTCATCTGTGGATGCAGAAAAAATTATAAGCTTATTAAAAAAATTAACACGACAGGATGAATTAAGCACGATTATTACAATACATCAGCCTAGTCGTGATACTTTTGAAAGTTTTGATAATTTATTATTAATGAATCATGATGGAACAGTTGCTTATTATGGAGCATGTAAAGATGCTACACATTATTTTGAAAAAATAACAGGCATTTCTGCTGTAGCTTGTAATCCGGCTGAATATTTATTAGCTATATTAGATAATCCTGCTTATAACAAAAAAATTACTGATTCTTTTCAGGCTGATCAAATTAAAAATTTTCCGAAATTCCCTTAATAATCACATTTTCCCAGTGCCCTAACAAATTATCTATATGATAAGACGATATGAGAAAGCTCATCATAGACGCTATAAAAAATGCAAGCCCATCATATGGTAATTCTAATTGAATAATTAGTATGCTAAAGCCGCCGCTGAAGATAAAAAACCAAATACATAACCAACTTAATAACTTATATTGGTTCATATATTGTAAAATTAGCAAGTTTAATAGGAATATACCTAAAAATAACGTTGACATTAGCAATAGATAAAACGAATACTCATTTTGCCAAGGTAAACGAATCATTCCTACTGAAATACTAAATAGTATCATTAAAATAATCGCACCATATACCAGAACTAAGCTATAAAAAATTTTACGATAGCCAAGAATTAAATTATATTTACCTTCATCCAAACGGGAAAATGGAAAATTATAAAATAGTGCATCAGTAAACTGCGCATATGGAACTTTGATTAACTCTTGTAATCGTCGCATAGTCAAAAATTGACTGAATGAAAAAATAGTAAAAGCGACGAAAAATGGATAATCATAATCAGAATAACGAAATAAAGGATCTAATTGGTAACTAGTTTGCGGCATAAACCAATAGACTATTTTATCAATCCACAGCGCGAGATTAAAAAATATAAAAAATGACATTTTTGATAATGCGCCCGGGTTTCTGCCTAGAAATTTAAAAGAGATAGGTATTTTACCGCGATAAAAACCTTTTACTATATATCCATATTGAATAAATGCAATTGCACCAAAACCTAACATCAGCGCGATGAATATACCCTCTAAACCAAATACTCTCATAGTTATCAAGTTTAGTAAAAAGGAAAATATTACCCCTAAAGAAAAGGTAATAAAAGCCACTCGCCCTAACTTTAAAATTGCCATGACATTATTAGTAATCCACACCGCACTTAAACTAACAGTCATTGCAGCAAAAATTACAGCAAAACCAACGCTTTTATGAGAAAAAAACACGCATAGTAAAAAAGTTAGAATGAAAATTGTGGGCAAACTAAATAATAATGCGCCGCTGAGATTAGCTAATACTGGGCGATAATTATCCACAAAGATTTGATCGGAAAGATAACCAGCTAATAATCCATTAATTGGGGCACTATAAAACATGGATAAAAAGATGGTATAAGTCAAAGGTACATAAAACTGTATTAATATGTTTTGTTGTTGTAAGCCTACCAGCCAGCCAATAATAACCAGAAAAATCACAGTCAACCACCATGAACCTACACTTTCTGCTATTTTAATGCTTTCATCAATGATATATTCAGTGATTGTTTTGCGTTTTTTAGCTTGACTCTTTTGAAACATAAATCCTCCATTACCCTCCCAAACTGGGAGGTTTTAATTACTGTTTAATATCCATTAGGATTGTCAGATTGCCAACGCCAAGCGTCATTACACATTTCTTCAATTCCTCTTGTTGCTTCCCAACCAATGTCTTGTTTTGCTTTAGCAGGGTTGGCATAACAAACTGCAATATCGCCCGGGCGACGATCTACAATTTTATAAGCAACTCTTTTTCCTGAAGCTTTTTCAAAAGCTTTTACCATATCTAATACACTATAACCATTACCAGTACCAAGGTTATAAATTACAACACCGGGATTAGTAGTTAATTTTTCTAATGCTTTAACATGCCCTAAAGCCAAATCAACCACATGGATATAATCGCGAACACCAGTACCATCAGGAGTTGGATAATCATCACCAAAGACAGATAAACTTTCCAATTTACCAATAGCAACTTGAGATACATAAGGCATTAAATTATTAGGAATATCATTTGGATCTTCTCCAATACGCCCACTAACATGCGCCCCAACTGGATTAAAATAACGTAATAAAGCGACATTCCATGTATCATCAGATACATATAAATCACCTAATATATCTTCAACAAATAGCTTACTTCTACCATAAGGATTAGTAGCAGATAATGGAAAATCTTCAGTAATTGGTACAGTTGCAGGATCACCATAAACTGTTGCTGAGGAACTAAATACTATATTTTTGACACCATTGGCTGCCATGACTTCACATAATACCAAAGTACCAGTGATATTATTATCATAATAATCAAGTGGAATACTGACAGATTCACCTACCGCTTTTAGCCCAGCGAAATGAACTACAGAATCAATAGCAGCATCTTTAAAGACGGCATTTAATCCTGCTTTATCTCGTAAATCTACTTTATGAAAAGTTAAATTTTTACCAGTTAATTCTTGAACTCGACGTAAAGATTCTTCTTTACTATTTGACAGATTATCGACAACGACAACCTCATGCCCTTCATTGAGTAATTCGATACAAGTATGACTACCAATATAACCTGCGCCACCAGTTACTAATATTTTCATGGAATAATTTTCTTTTGTTATTAAGTAATAATTGAGTATATCAAAAATTATTCCAATTTTATTTAAAAGAAGAAGCTAATCTAACACAATCCTCGATTTTATTTTTTCTAGTTCGATTGTCAATAATCGGGCAACTTATTGCCTTAAACCCAACTCTACGATCAATCGCATCTTGAGCATCATCAGTGCCTGAACCTACAAGGTTTTCTGCCCAAGCTTTACCATCGGTTGTTGAATTGATTGTCACCTTTGAAAAATTCACCGCTAATTTTTGTTGAACTGCTACAGCACGATCTAAAGATAATCTACAATTATATGGTAAATTTCCACTATGACTACTGTGCCCAATAATTTCGAGACAAAGATTCTTTTGTTGAAAATATTGACCAATTTGACGTAACCATAAGGGATATTCGCCTTTCAATCTATAATCAAAAGCAGTTTTGCTGACTAAAAAGAGAAATTTGACATTTAAAATACTATTTTTCTCAAAATTTAAGCTAACGATTTTTTCAAAAACTTTTTCCGCTGCATTTAAATCTTTTAAATTAATATTGCTTCTATATAAACCAATATAAGCTTTTATCATGCTCATTTGATCAAATGATTGTCGCTTAATTGCTATAGTAAATAAATCTAATGCTGTTTGATAATCTTTATTGATATAAGCCTCTTCAGCCCTGTTTATTATAGCTTCTATTTCTAAGATTTTATTATAGTTGGGTGTTACTTCTGCACCAAGCTTAATTTTGACTATATCTTCGGTGATACTTTGAGAATCTAGGATAACTATTGGGCTATCTATTATTGGAGTATAATCCAATTTTTGATTGGAAATCCAAACATCCGATTTCGCAATAACTTTACCCTTCTTTTTCTCTACCACAGATGATATTACATGATAGTAATTACCGTATTTTTTATATGGTTCATACATAATCACGCCATGTATTACATAATCAGCCTGATATATATTCTTTGGGGTTAAACGCTGGATGTCGAATTGGTCACCAAAAACATTCTGCGTTTCCGCAACAATAATTTTTTCAATTTGTTGACTGACTTTGATAACTTCATGACTTTTAGTATCAATAAAGGGATCAATTACGAGATTTTTTTGACTAAAACTGTCTAACATCCTTTGTTTGCTTTTTACTTGCATCATCAAATTATTGGCTAAAATAGGAATAGCAGCATTAAAACTAAGGGGTAAGTCAGAAAGTGGAGCCACTAGTGTCGGTGAACAGGAAACTAACAATAATAGTATTGCGAAGGTGAGAAACCTTTTAAGAAAATATAACATCAAATACTCCTTTAAGCTTTTAGATTAGACAATATTTTATGTCATCATGTTGAAAGTTGAGTTAAGTTCAGTAAATTTTTCTATTTGGGATCAGTAATTTCTTCTTTGATATCTTCAAGTTCTTGATTTAGGTTCTCAAACTTTTCTTTAAGCATAGAATCAACTTCTTTTTTTACTGCTAAATAAACTTCTTTTTGTGCTAGATCAATTTTTTGATCTAGTACTTTTATTTCAGCCAGCAGTTGATCTTTCTCAGTATTAATCTTATCATGCGAGGTTTTGACTTCATTTTCAACTTTATCAAGTTTTTGATCTAGTACTTTTATTTCAGCCAGCAGTTTATCTTTCTCAGTATTAATCTTATCATGCGAGCTTGTGACTACTTTATTTTCGACTTTATCGATTTTTTGATCTAGTACTTTTATTTCAGCCAGCAGTTTATATTTCTCAATATTAATCTTATCATGCGAGCTTGTGACTACTTGATTTTCGACTTTATCGAGCTTTTGGTCTAGCTCTTTTATTTCAACCAACAGTTTATCTTTCTCAGTATTAATCTTATCATGCGAGCTTGTGACTACTTTATTTTCGACTTTTTCAATTTTTTGGTCTAGCTCTTTTATTTCAACCAACAGTTTATCTTTCTCAGTATTAATATTATCATGCGAGGTTTCAACTTTTTCTACTTTATCTTTTAATTGAGTAAATTTAAATTCTAAGTCATTAAAAATATTTACTTTTTTGAATTCATCTTTTAATTTAGTAAAATTTATTTCTAAATTATGAAAACGATTATCTTTTTCGACTTTCTTTTTGTATTGCTTAAAAATAAATATAAAACCAGCACCAAGAGTAGCTATAATGGTCAAAACAACTCCAATTACTTCTAAATCCAGAACCATTTTTTTTGAACTCCTTTTATGAAAAATATCATAATATAATTTAACAAATATAGGATTTATCTACTATCTATAAGTACAACTAATGACAGGGATAAACTACTACCATAATTTACAAGAATTATCATTACTTTTTCGACTACTATTCTAAAGTTATGATAAAATTTACATATTACCTAATATTCAAATAAAATTCAACAAAATGATAAACCCCTGAAACCTCCCATCAATCTACAAACCTCAACAATGTCAAAGTTGGGGCAAGTTATATGGCAGTAGGTGATTATTTTGATTTGTTTGTTATGGATGGGTAGTCGTGAGCCTTGTCGAATTGAGTATGTAGTACAACGAATTAAGAAGCAAACGAAACGAAGTAATTACAACTATCGACAATTTCTCCATCATTCAATTACTTTGTTACTTAGCTTCGTTTATTTCTTAACTGAATTTGATGGGCGCGTTTTAATAGCGGCAGATACGATACGAAGTCAGCGAAGCTAAGTCATGGAGCGCAGCGGAATAAACCAATGGGCGATGTGAAAGTTTATTAACTGCTAACTGGTAATTCGCGAACAATAGTTGTTGTATTATCTAGGACGAAGTGTTTGATTAATCTGAGTTTGGTAGAACTGGGTATCTAGTTGTTCGCTATCTGCCTTGAAATAATCAACCAAATCATCATCTAAGGTAATAGTTATTTTTACTTGAGCCTGCTCTGGAGATTGCCCTTCTAGGCTAGGCAATATACCACGTCGTTTAACTTTTCGTGTTTTTAAATCATATTCCTCGCGCATAGTGCCTCTCTGCGTGTTGCACGCCTTGCTGTCATAAAAGCCATGTTTACGCATATTAAGCCTAGCTTTGTCTTCATTCCATTCAAATTGCATTTAGTTTTAGTATGTCTAAATTGTTCCAATTTTTAATTATACTATCATAAATAGTCATAAAAACGTGAAATTTTTGCATAGTTTATAATATATCTTATATAGTAAACAATTAAAACTGAGAAAAAATTCAACAACATGATAAACCCCTTAACTCCCCCATCAATCTACAAACCCAAGCAGCATCAAAGTTGGGGCAATATACATGGCAGTAGTCTAGGTTTAGTTTTAAGCCAAGTGGCTCAAAATACCCCTTTTATTGTTATCACTCCTGATTTGCTATCTGCGCAAAGTTTAATGGATGAAATTCAGTTTTATGCTCCAACTGATTTGTTGCAGTTTCCTGATTGGGAAACTTTGCCTTATGATTTGTTTTCGCCTCATCAGGATATTATTTCTGAGCGTTTAGGTACATTATATAAGTTGCCAAGTATTGAGCGTGGTGCTGTGTGTGTGCCTGTTAATACTTTAATGCAGCGTCTTGCTCCTGTTGATTATATTATTAATAACAGTAGTTTGATTGCGGTTGGTGATCGTTTTGATTTGCAATTAGAAAATAATGGCTATTCTTGTGTTGAGCAAGTTATGGAGCATGGAGAGTTTGCGCTTCGAGCTAATTTAGTTGATTTATTTCCTATGGGTAGTCGTGAGCCTTGTAGAATTGAGTTGCTTGATAATACTATAAATAGTATTCGTTATTTTGATCCTGAAACTCAGCGTTCTAAGCTTCAAATTGATAAGATTCATATATTACCAGCGCGTGAATTTCCTTTGGATAATAGCAATAATCGGATGACTTTATTTGATTATTTACCTAGTAATTGTGTTATTTTTACATTAGCTGGAGTCTTAGAAAAAGCTGAACAATTTTGGCAAGAGGTTAATGAGCGTTATCAGCAGTTAGATGTAGAAGCATTAGCACCTAGTCAATTGTTTTTGCAAGCTAATCAAATTTTTGCAGCTATTAAACCTTTTGCACATATTTCTATAACTGAATCAGAAAGTAGTAAACAACCACCTGAATTATCAGTTGATGCTCGTAATACAAAACCTTTAGCCGCTTTAGAAAAATTCTTAATTGAATTTGATGGGCGAGTTTTAATAGCGGCAGAAACTAATGGGCGACGTGAAAGCTTATTAAATCTTTTTAATAAACATCAATTAAAACCAACATTGGTAGAGAATTGGTCAGAATTTTTAGCTAGTGATGCAAACTTTTGTTTAACAGTGGCGCCGCTAGAAAAAGGTTTAATTTTATCTGGTATCGCGGTAATTAGTGAAACTCAATTATTTGGTAAACGAGTTTATCAGCGTCGGCGTAAAACAAAAAATGATACTGATGCGATTGTTCGTAATCTTACTGAACTTACTATCGGTGCCCCAGTTGTGCATGAAGAGCATGGTGTTGGGCGTTATCAAGGATTAGTCACTTTAAATGTTGCTAATATTGAAGCCGAATTTTTACAATTAGAATATGCAAATCAAGATAAATTATACGTACCAATTTCTTCTTTACACTTAATTAACCGATTTACCGGAATTGATCCTGAGCGTGCGCCATTACATAGGTTAGGCACAGATAAATGGTCAAAAGCTAAACAAAAAGCAACAGAAAAAGCCAGTGATGTAGCCGCTGAATTATTAGATATTTATGCACGACGCGCTGCTCAAAAAGGACAAAGTTTCAAAATAAATAAACAAGATTATCAAGACTTTGCAGAAGCATTTCCATTTGAAGAAACTCCTGATCAACAAACCGCTATTGATGCAGTTATTAAAGACATGTCATCAGAACAGCCAATGGATAGATTGGTATGTGGAGATGTTGGTTTTGGAAAAACAGAAGTAGCAATGCGTGCCGCTTTTGTCGCAGTAATGGATGGGCAACAAGTTGCGATTTTAGTACCAACTACGCTGTTAGCACAACAACATTATCAAAATTTTCAAGATCGTTTTGCCGATTTACCAATCAATATTGCACAATTATCACGCTTTGTTTCCAAGAAGCAACAAACTGAAACTTTAGAAGCCATCTCAAAAGGCGAGCTAGAAATAATAATTGGAACTCATAAGCTATTACAAAAAAGTGTTAAATATCATAATTTAGGCTTAATAATTATTGATGAAGAACACCGTTTTGGGGTGAAACAAAAAGAACAATTTAAATCATTACGAGCGCAAATAGATGTTCTAGCAATGACAGCAACACCAATTCCGCGCTCATTAAATATGGCATTATCGCATATACGAGACTTATCAATAATTAGCACACCACCAACCCGCCGCTTAGCAGTTAAAACCTTTATTAAACAATGGTATAAACCAACGCTAATTGAAGCAATTTCACGTGAACTAAAAAGAGGTGGACAAATATATTTTCTGCATAATGACATTGAAACAATTGAAAAAATGGCAGAGGAGGTAGAAAATTTAGTACCACAAGCCAAGGTAAAAATTGGGCATGGCAAAATGCGCGAACGTGAGCTTGAACAAGTCATGCAAGATTTTTATCATCGCCGCTTTAACATCTTAGTCTGTACAACAATTATTGAAACTGGTATTGATGTACCAACTGCAAATACGATAATTATAAACCGCGCTGACAAACTAGGCTTAGCACAACTATATCAACTACGTGGACGAGTAGGGCGTTCCCATCATCGTGCATATGCCTATTTAATTATACCTAAAAAAATGACAAAAGATGCCCAAAAACGCATAGATGCAATAGACAGTTTAAAAGAATTAGGAATGGGCTTTACCTTAGCAACTCATGACTTAGAAATTCGTGGAGCTGGAGAATTATTAGGTAACGAACAAAGTGGACATATGCAAGAAATTGGCTATACTTTATATGCTGAACTATTAGAACGCGCGATAAAATCGCTAAAATCAGAAGACATACCAAAAATAAGCACCGAAATAAACCTACACCAATCAACCCTATTACCAAACGACTACATTCCCGACGTACATACTCGGCTAATAATGTACAAACGCATAGCCAACGCCCCAACATTACAAGCCCTAGACGACATACAAATAGAACTAATAGATCGCTTCGGCTTACTACCAGAACAAACTAAGGCATTGATAAATATAACTGAACTCAAAATCAAAGCTATGCCATTAGGAATAACAAAAATTGATTTTAGTTCCAGTGGTGGCTATATAGTATTTGACAAAGACACTAAAGTTGAACCACAAAAAATTGTGCAACTAATTCAACAAAACCCCACCAAATATAAATTTGGAGGAGAAAATAAGTTGCTATTGGATATGGAAATAGAATCGTTTGAGGGGCGGTGTGAATTGTTGGAAAATATTATTTATGATTTAGATTAATTAGAATAGGTAAAGGAAGAAATATTCTGTAGGTTGGGCTGACGAAAGGAAGCCCAACTTACTTACATCACAAACATTTTCCAGCCAGTTTCAATTGTCCACCACCATTGACGTATTTTGCCTTCTGAATCGAGGGCAAAAACTTGCTGTTTACCATTTTTATTATAATAAACCGGATCACTAACAATAGTTTGCCCTCCTACTGCTAGGCTTAAATCTTCCAAATGCCAGCCGCCATCTGTTTTCCACCATTCGCGTAAGTGATTATTAGTGTCTCTTGCAAATATATGTTGTACGCCATTATCATTAAAATAAACAGGATTACCAGCAATAGTTTGTCCGCTTAAATCCTCGAAATGCCAGCCGCTGTCTAATGTCCACCACCATTTTAGTAAATGACCATTAGTACCTCTAGCAAATATATACTGTTTACCATCTTTATTAAAAGAGCTTAATTTGCCAGTGATTGCTATTTTGCCTAAATTTCCTAAATGCCAGCCGCTGTTTAATGTCCACAACCATAGACGTAAATCTCCATTTGAGTCAATTGCTAATACATATTGTTCTCCATTTTTATTAAAATAAAATGGATCACTGGCAATAGTTTGCCCACCTACAGCAAGACTTAAATCTTCTAAATGCCAGTCGCTATCCGCTGTCCGCCACCATTCGCGTAAATGATTATCAGTATCTCTAGCAAATATATGTTGCACACCATCTTTATTAAAATATACCAGATTACCTACAGCAATACCTAAATCTGCTAATTTCCAACCAGTTTTATATGTCCATGACCATTCACGTAAATGATTATTAATATCTCTAACAAAAATATGTTGAGTACCATTATCTTCACGATAATAGATTGGATCACCAGCAATCTTTTGTCCACCCACTATTGCACTTAAATTTTCTAAGCGGCTAAAATCTGAACCCCACCATAATTCTCGTAAATCATTATTCTCATCTCTCATAAAAACATGTTGAATTGCTGAATTACGACCATAGGCTAAATTACCAACAAATTTAGGTGTAGGTGCAGTAGGAACTGTTATGGTTCTACTTTTTAAGACATTATTAATTTTAACAAAAATCTGATAAGTACCAGCTTTAGGAAAACTAATAATATGACTTACTTGTCCCTTGAAATTTTCAACTTTTACATCTTTTCCGGGTACATGCCAAGTTGCAGTAGTATTATCATTTTCAGGATCAATCACAGAATGAACAGTTGCAGTCACTGTCAAAGGATCGTCAGTGTTAGCAATATAAAGCGTCGCGCTTGGTGGATGATTCCATACTGGTGGCGGTGTTTTAACCTCAATTGCGGTATTTACCAAAGTTTTACCATCACCAATGATATAAAAATGCCATGTTCCCGGAAAACGCTTCATTTGATTGGCTGTTGCTACCCAAGCTGACCAAGATCCATTTGCTGGAGCAAAATCACTATAACTAGTATGAATATAACCTTTTGGATTTACAGTAATAAATTTTATTTTTCCAACAGGAAAATTTAGATAATCAAACTTAAAATATACCGAATCCTTTAGCGAAACTCTAGTATGATCAGTAATTTCTGTAATTGATGCTGTAATATTTTTATAAGCTTCTGAAATAAATAAAAAATTACCTTTAACAATAGCTGGTTTTGATATAGGCGGTGGAGAAAATATTGGAGGAGCAAAGAAATTTTTAGACCATCCATATAAAGCTTGTGCTGCTTCTATATCAGCAGGCATTAAATGAGAAAAGTATATAAAACTCTCATTATAATTAGAATTCATAAATGCAAACGGATTATCAGAATCTCCGATTCCCATTACAATTCCTAATTGTTGTAACAAAGCCCTGCGAAAATTATCAGATTGAAAATATATTGGATTTGAACTTAATATAATACTAGCATCAACATATTCATCATAACCCAAACTTTTGTTAGCCTGAGTTGTTGTCACAGTTTCTGCAATAGTTTCAATATTACGCCAAGCTATTACAACCCGCTTATCAGTATAATTATCTACTGGATCATTTGTGATACCAGCAAATTCAAATTTAATTCCACAAACATTTTGCCACTCAGTTAAAGCATGTTGAATAATTTCTACTGCTTGTTGTTGATTAGCAAATTTGGTTGGGGCACCGGCTGGATTATACCCAATGGTGACTTTATTATCTGCCCAACGATGTAAATTATTAGCTAATACAATATTTGTAATGGAATAAAATATACAAATTATAATTGTTATTATATTTTTCATATTGTTCTTAGATTATTAGGTTAATATTTAATTATCTAAGAACAGCAATTATTATTCCAATATAATAATTGCTATATTTAATGTTCTCGCGTTGCTAAAAATTTCACATTTGTCCAACGTTCTTCTATTACTGATAAATTAACCCTTGTAGGAGCAATATATGTCAGATTTGCTGCACCGTCTAGTGCTAGATTATTAAATGCTTTACGCTTAAAATCTTCTAATATTTTTTCATCTTCACAACTAATCCAACGGGCTGTTGCAACTTGTACGTTTTCAAAAGTACATTCAACTCCATATTCATTTTTTAATCGCCAACTTACTACATCAAATTGCAATATTCCTACTGCACCTAAAATTAATTCATTATTGCTTAATGGGCGGAATAATTGAGTTGCTCCTTCTTCACTTAGTTGTTGTAAGCCTTTTAATAGAGCCTTCATTTTTAATGGATCACGTAAACGGGCGCGACGAAAAATTTCTGGTGCGAAATGTGGAATTCCAGTAAATTTTAAATCTTCTCCTTGAGTAAAGGTATCACCTATTTGAATTGTACCGTGATTGTGTAAACCAATTATATCACCAGCCCAAGCTTCCTCAGTGTGTTCACGTGTACCAGCCATAAAAGTTAGAGCATTATTAATTTGTACTTCTCGATTTAAACGCACATGACGCATTTTCATAGCTTTGCGATATTGCCCTGAACAAACTCTTAAAAAGGCGATTCTATCGCGATGAGCTGGATCCATATTTGCTTGAATTTTAAAGATAAAACCTGAAAATTTAGATTCTGATGCTTTTACTTCACGTGTTGTACTTAAACGCGGCTGTGGCGGTGGTGCATATTTTATGAAACTGTCTAATAAGGCTTTTAGTCCAAAATTATTTAGAGCTGAACCAAAAAACACTGGAGTTAATTTCCCAGCTAAAAATTCTTCCAAATCAAAACTATGACTAGCACCTTGCACTAATTCAATTTCATCTTTTAATTCATCAATAGTTGTTTGATCTAATTCTGTTTCATCAAGACTGTTAAAAGTTTTACCTTCACTTTTAATGCTATTTTTACCGGGTTCAAATAAGGTGACGCTGCCATCTAAAAGATTAAAAATTCCTTTAAATCTTGAACCCATACCAATAGGCCAATTAATAGGGGCACAATTTATTTTAAGGACATCTTCAATTTCATCTAAGATTTCAATAGCATCTCGGCTTTCTCGATCTAATTTATTAATAAAAGTAAGAATAGGTGTATCGCGTAAGCGGCATACATCTAATAATTTTATAGTACGATCTTCAACACCTTTGGCTGCATCTATTACCATTAAGGCAGAATCAACCGCAGTAAGAGTACGGTAAGTATCTTCTGAAAAATCCTCATGCCCGGGAGTATCTAAGAGGTTGATTATATGATCTTTATAAGGAAATTGCATTACTGATGAAGTGACTGAAATACCACGTTGTTTTTCCAGTTCCATCCAATCAGAAGTAGCGTGACGTGCGGCTTTTCTGCCTTTAACTGTACCAGCTAAACTAATAGCACCACCAAATAATAATAATTTTTCTGTGACTGTGGTTTTACCAGCGTCAGGGTGAGAAATAATTGCAAAAGTACGGCGTTTTTCCGTTTCATTGATTGTCATATTATGAAATTAAAAATTAGGTGATTTTATCATATATTTTAATCTTCATCTTAATGTCATCTAGGCAATAAAAAAAGTTTTTAAGTTTTACTTAAGAAAAAAAATTTACTATAATTAGAGTATCATTAACCTAAGAGAAATTAAACTATGAAAATTTTCACAATTCTATTATTACTCATAAGCCAATTGGCTTGGGCTAGTAATAAACTATATACTGTACCTGATGGTAATAAATTTATTTTAAAACTAAAATTTGATACTCCTGAAACAGGTGATTTGTATGTTGCTAAAGCAGTTGATAATAAAATTATTTTTTATAATTCAGAATCTGGTTGGACTGAAGAAAAAATTGCCTTTCTAAAAAATCAAAATTATCAAGGCGAATATACATTATTCACTGTTAAAAATCCTGATGATTATCTTTTTTATCAGGCAGTTACTATACCAAATACTGATCCATTGAAAATTGAAAATTGGATTGGTGGTGCAAATGGATTAAGTTCTTTAAATGTAGATGTGCCAGTTGAGAATAATAATTTTAAAGTATTAGCATTTAATGATTTGGGTATGCACTGTGTAGATAAGGAATTTTCTATTTTTTCCATATTGCCACCATTTAATGTAGTTAATGCACAAGTTCTAATTAAGGGTCGTGAACCACAGCTACTAAATTCTGATAAAGTAGAATTACGTTATTCTCCTGTAGAAGATGATAATTATTCTATAAATAGTAAAAGTATCGATAAAACCGACTTTTGGCAATATGCTTCAAAATTATTTGGTAAGGATTTGCAACCGGGAGAAGGTTTAACAGGTTTATATATGCCAGCTGATAATCCTAATCCACAAAAACTTAATTATAATGAGAAACATGGTTGGTTTAGTGCTGAAGGTATTCCAATTACTCCTATAGATGATAAGGGAAAAGAAAATCCTTATCCTATGTTACGCATTAATGCTCATGATAAACAAACTGGCGAATTATTAGCTGGAACAGATGTGGTAGTACCAGTTTCTAATGAAACTGATTGTCAAAATTGTCATGCTACTGGTAAAATAGCTGCTAATGAATTAGATATCACTTGGGCGAATGATGCAGATTTAGAAATTCAAACTAAGAAAAATATCTTGATTTTGCACGATAAAGAACATAAGACTGATTTAAAAAATCAAACTCCAGTATTATGTGCTAGTTGCCATTATTCACCACCCCTAGATTTAGCTGGAGCAGGTCCTCAAGGAGAACAAAAAGAATTACCGACTATGTCTAAAGTTATGCACGAACATCATGGTAAATTACGTAATAAAGAAGGTCATTTAATATTTCCTGAGAATGCGCCAGTAGAAGAAACTTGTTATCAATGTCACCCCGGTAAAAAGACTCAATGCCAACGTGGTGCAATGAAAACAGATGGTTTAGAATGTAATGCTTGTCACGGTGGTATGCAAGCTGTAGGTGGACAACGTCGCCCTTGGGTTGATTTACCAAAATGCCAATCTTGTCATACAGGTGATGCGATTAATCATTTAAATGAAGAGGGACTAGTATTTAGTCATGACAAATTCCGTTTACGACAAACTTACAAGGTAGGTGATCCTACAGCTTCACCATTAAATGCTATAAATAAACGCTTTGCAGAAACAGATAATACATTATATCGTAATAGTAAAGGACATGGCGGAATAGCTTGCGAAGGTTGTCATGGTAGTCCTCATGCGATTTGGCCAAATGCAAATGTTACAGCTAATGACAACATCACAGCTAAACAATTACAAGGACATGTTGGTACTATTATAGAATGTGATACTTGTCATACTCCGGGCAGCTTACCAATGACAACTAAAGGTCCACATGGTTTACATAATGTTAATGATCAACGTTGGGTAGATGAAGAACATGAAGACTTTTATAAACGTAATCCAGAAGGGTGTAAAGCATGTCATGGTACAGATCTAAAAGGAACCGATTTAGCAAAAGTTGCAGCAAATCGAAGCTTTAATGTAGAAGGACGTATAGTAAATTTACCAAAAGGTAAAGAAGTAAGTTGCGATACATGCCATAAAATGCCCGGTAATGGTGATGATGATGATGATGATGATGATGATTAATAAGAGTTATAGAATGCAAACATCTAAAGTTAGAATTGATAAATGGTTATGGGCTGCGCGGTTTTTTAAAACTCGTAGTATTGCTACTACCGCTGTTAGTGGTGGTAAGGTTCATGTAAATCAACAGCGTATTAAGCCTTCTAGGGAGGTTCATGTTGGAGATGAGTTGCTTGTACGTACTGGTTATATTGAACGTACTGTAATTGTAAGGGCTTTATCTATACAACGTCGCCCAGCAAAAGAGGCGGTGTTGTTATATGAGGAAACTGCTGAAAGTATTGAACATCGCGAACAAGAGGCGAATTTACGTCGTCAAGCGGCTGCTTTGCGCCCACGTGGAGTTGGTCGTCCAACTAAAAAGGAGCGTCGTCAAATACATAGTTTTACTGAAAAGAATGAAAATTAGTTATTAGTTCTTTCAGCTACCCTCATAATCGCGCTACGAGAGCGAGGATTTTCATTAATTTCGGTTTCACTAGGAAATATTGGTTTACCAATGGCGCGTAAAGTTGGGCGTAAAGCATCAGCAGTAATTGGTAAATCAATCGGAAAATCATCTCCTCTAACACAATCACGAATAAAACGTTTAACTATACGATCCTCAAGTGAATGAAAACTAATAATTACTAAACGTCCACCCGGTGCTAATAGATCCAATACTTGTGTTAATAAGGTTTTTAATTGTTCCAGTTCACGATTAATAAAAATACGTAAAGCTTGAAAAGAACGAGTGGCTGGATGCTTTAATTCTGGTTTTCTGCTTTTTGGATATACTGCTCTAATTAGATTAGCTAATTGATGAGTAGTTTTAAGTTCTGCTTCTTCACGCGCTGCTACAATTGCTTGTGCAATACGTTTAGCATGACGTTCTTCTCCATAAGTTCTTAATACTTCGGTTATTTCTTCTATTTTGGCTTCATAAAGCCATTCACCTACAGAAATACCTTCTGATGGATTCATACGCATATCCAAGGGTCCATCTCGCATAAAACTAAAACCGCGACTTGAATCATCAAGTTGCGGTGATGACACTCCTAAATCTAAGAATATTCCATTGACTTTGCCTGTTATATGTTTAGTTAATTCGGCAAAATTACTATGAATAATAGTAAAACGACTATCAATTAAAGATTGTGCCGCTTGAACAGCATCAGGATCTTGATCAAAGGCTAAAACTCTGCTATTTTGATCTAATTGATCTAAAATAGCTCGCGTATGCCCACCACGCCCAAAGGTACAATCAACATAAATACCATTCGGTTGTAGATTTAAGCCTTTTAATGCTGGTGATAATAAAACTGGTTGATGGTTTAGCATTGTTAATTGATCTCAATTGACTTGTTAGCTGTAATATCATATAAACTACCTGAAACATATTTATGGAGAATGCTGGCTACCAATGTTTGATAAGGCATACCTTCTTCTAATGCTCTTCTTTGGATTGCTACAAGATCTCGATTTGAGATTCTTATATTTATTCTTTTATCTTTCTTAAATGTTTGTGCTGCCAATTGTTCAATAAATTCCTTGCGTGAAGGAGACATATCAGACTCAAATTCTCCAGATTCAAATGCTTGCAAAAGTTCTTGTTCTTCTTTGTCTAATTGAATATTTTTCATTTTTTACCTCCAAGATATTGTTTAGTTGCTTTCCTGCTTGGTATTATTGTTTTAAGGAAAATTTCTTGGTCATTCTCGACATAGGGAACCAAATAAGCATATTCATCAATAGAAACAATGAATATTCGTTGGTTGTGATATTTTTCTTTATTTGGATGAGTAAGATCATCCAATAATCCACCTGATTGCAAGCAGAAAACAACATCTTCAAATGAGATGTTTCTCTCAGCAATAAGTTTTTTATTTTTATCTGGGTTCCAGTTAATAGGTTTCATAATTAGTTATTTTAACATATATGTGTGCCTATTGTCCTCAAGATTCGTACTCATTTTCCTTGGGTATTGTTATTTGAGGAGGTGAAAAAAACTAACTATATGCTTTATCTTGATTTTAAAAAGGCTTTTGACAACTATAATCAAGAAAGATTGATGTGATTTTTTTTGTGGGCATTGTGATCA
Source organism: Candidatus Marithrix sp. (assembly GCA_016744775.1). GTDB lineage: Bacteria > Pseudomonadota > Gammaproteobacteria > Beggiatoales > Beggiatoaceae > Marithrix. Next base: position 34,371 of record JADGDS010000004.1, on the reverse strand, counting down.
TCAAATCATAAAAGAATTGAATTATAACAATTTCCAATTCAATCATGGTAATATTCATTATCTCTAAAATTATTATTCCTATTTAAGGATAGTTTATGTCTGAAACATTTATTAATAATGAAGATCAGTTAAAAGCTGTTTTTAAGGCAGCACTTATTGAGGTAATTGAAGAAAAAAAGGATTTCTTTCAAGAATTGTTAGAGGATGCTATTGAAGAAATTGCAATGGTTCGAGCAATAGAAGAAGGCAGAAAAAGCGAATCTATTAGTCGGGAAGAAGTTTTTAAATCGAAGAGATTTCTATAAATATTTTCCTTAAAAAATTATGTAAAATTCAAATTCAAATTCAATCATGGTAATATTCCCCTATGGTCATCAAGGTACTTGGATGTTTGATGATGAGCGCGTGGGGCTTGTACAGGAACCTTTTGTTGAAGGTATGCCTGAAATAACCATAATTATAGAATAGAGTTTACTGCTCCCCCTTTAGGGGGTTGGGGGGCTTTTGTTCTTTATGCGTAACATCAGTTTATAATATAAATAATTATGAATACTTATCTATTTTATGATTTAGAAACTACTGGCTTAAATAAAGCTTTTGATCAAATTTTACAATTTGCCGCCATTCGTACCGATATTCGATTTAATGAAATTGAGCGGTATGAATTTTATGTCAAATTACGCCCCGATATTATTCCTTCTCCTCAAGCAACTATTACTCATCGTATTTCTATCGCTAAATCAATGCAAGGTATTTGTGAATTTGAGGCAGTTCAGAAAATACATAAGTTGATTAATCAGCCTAATACTATTAGTATTGGTTATAACAACTTAAATTTTGATGATGAGTTTTTACGTTTTTGTTTTTATCGAAATTTACTCAGCCCTTATACTCATCAATATAAAAATTCTTGCCGTCGTATGGATTTGTTGCCCATTGTTACTATGTATTTTTTGTATAAAAATGATGTCTTTAAATGGGCAGATAGTGATGGTAATATTTCATTACAATTAGATCATCTGAATAAACTAAATCATTTTACCGGCGGGCAAGCACATAATGCCATGGTTGATGTCGAAGCTACTGCTGAATTGGCGCGACGTTTATTTTTGAAAGATTCAAAAATGTGGGAATATTTGGATGGCTATTTTAATAAAGATAATGATGCAATGCGCATTATAGAAATGCCGATTGAATTTCATAGTATTGCTTGTAGCAATCGTATCGGTTTAATGGTTAGTCATCAATTTGGATTAGAAAATAAATATCAAATTCCAGTATTATTAATTGGCAATTCTATTGCCTATAAAAAACAAACACTTTGGTTGCGATTAGATCAAGAATCATTGCCTGAAAAAGCATGGATAATTCGTAAAAAATATGGTGAGCCTAATATGGTATTACCGCCACATCAGCGATATTGGAAACATATTAGTAAAGACAGAGAAGCAATAGTTGAAAAAAATATTAAGTGGTTACAAACCAATACTAGATTATTTAATCAAATTATCCAATACCATCGTGAATTCCGTTATCCTGAAATTGAAAATTTAGACTCTGACGCTGCATTATATAAAAATGGCTTTTTGTCGAAATCAGAAGAAAATTTATGTGAAAGTTTTCATGCTACGACTTCGATTAAAAAAAGAATTGAACTTGTAAGCCAATTTGAACATCTTGAAATGCGACAATTAGCAAGTCGCATTTTGTGTAGAAATTATTATGCTGATCATAAATTGCCTGCAATGTTGACTAATGATTTTACAGAAGCAAATGTTTTACAAGATTATACTGGTAAATCGCATTTAACAATTTCACAAGCAATAGATGATATAGATAATATAAAACAAAATCTTGAGCTAGATGCAGAACAAATTTCATTATTAGAAGAATTAGTAAATTTATTAGTTCAAAAAAGCAAAAAATCAAGCTTGAGCTTGTAATTTAGATTCAATTTTTATATAATAGACTGTTTGATAAAAAACACATAACTTTTCTCCTTGCTTTATGATCATATAAAAAAACATAAAGCTGTTTAACCCGTAAGGAGTTTCTATGAAACACTACGAAATACTATTTCTTGTTCATCCAGATCAAAGTGAACAAGTAGAGGCAATGATTGAGCGTTATCAAGGCATTATTACCAGTAATAATGGTAATATTCACCGCCTTGAAGATTGGGGAAGGCGACAATTGGCTTATCCTATTAATAAAATACATAAAGCTCATTATGTGTTGATGAATATTGAATGTGATACTGAAGTAATAGAAGAAATTTCTACTGCTTTTCGTTTTAATGATGCAGTAATTCGTCATATGATTATGAATCAAAAAAAGGCAATTACTGAAGTATCTCCATTATTCAAGGATAAACATTCTGGTGATGATAATGTAAGTGATCATCAAGAAAAAAATTCTGAATCAAGATCATCCCATTATTAATGACATTATGAGAAATTTTAAAAATAAGAATAAGCAAAAACGTAACACTCCATCACGTTTTTTTCGTCGTAAAAGATATTGCCGTTTCACCGCTGAAAATGTTGAAACCATTGATTATAAAGATTTAGCTGTCTTAAAAGCTTATGTCACTGAAACCGGTAAAATTGTGCCAAGCCGTATTACAGGAACTAAAGCTCGTTACCAAAGACAATTAGCCCAAGCAATAAAACGCGCTCGTTATTTGGCATTATTACCTTATAGTGATGCACACGATAATTAGGAGCATAGTACAATGGAAGTAATTCTTCTCGAAAAAATAAAACATTTAGGTAATTTAGGCGATAAAGTTGTCATTAAAAATGGCTATGGTCGTAATTACTTAATTCCTCAAGGAAAAGCCGCAGCAGCTACTGCTGATAATATTGCTGAATTTGAGGTTCGTCGTGCTGAATTTGAAAAAAATCAAATTGATGTATTAGAAGACGCTAAAAAACGTGCAGAACAATTACAAGAAATTATAGTTGAAATTGCAGGTAAAGTTGGTCTTGAAGGTAAACTATTTGGTTCTGTCAGTGCCGCTGATATTGCTCAGGCTATTAATAAAGGTGGTATTCAAATTTCAAAAAATGAAATTCGTTTAAAAGATGGACCAATACGACATGTAGGTGAATATGATGTTGATGTTCATTTGCATCCTGACGTAAATTCTTTTGTAACTATTCAAGTTATTTCAGAAAGCTAAGTTTTAAATTTACCCGCTATTTTTAGTGGGTAAATTCCTTCCTAAAAATGCAAAATCCTGATTTTTCAATTATTCATCAAGATAAAGAAGTTGAATCCTTAAAAACCCCCCCATTTTCAAAAGAAGCTGAACAGTCAGTTTTAGGTGGCTTGATGTTGAATAATGATGCATGGATTTCTATTGCTGATGTAATTACTGAAACAGATTTTTATTTACCCGAACATAAAATTTTATTTCGTGCAATTAAGTCATTATCTGAAGAAGCTCAACCTTGTGATCCTGTAACCTTATCTGAATGGTTGCAAAGACATGAGAAATTAGAAAAAATTGGGGGTGGAGCATATTTAGCTTTATTAGCTAGTAATACACCCAGTGCTGCCAATATTGAAAATTATGCAGAAATCGTACAAGAACGTTCGATTTTGCGTCAGTTAATAGATGTTGGTCGAAATATTATGGAAAGCGCGTTAAATACCAAAGGACAAAAAAGTTCTCAACTACTAGATAATGCTGAAAAATTAGTCTTTGAAATAGCAGAACTGGGCGCACATAAAAAAGCTGGTTTTATGGATATGGAAACCATAGCCAGTAAAACTCTAGATCGTATAGAATATTTATACGAACAACAAGGAAGTATTACAGGAATAGAAACTGGATTTACAGATTTCGATAAAGAAACATTGGGTTTACAAGCTTCTGATTTAATTATTGTTGCTGGGCGACCATCTATGGGAAAAACAACCTTTGCAATGAATATTGCTGGACATGTAGCAATAAATAGTAAATTACCTGTAGCTGTTTTTAGTATGGAAATGTCGGATGAGCAATTAGCTATGCGTTTAATTTCATCTACAGCAGAAGTTCTTTTACAAAATATACGTACTGGTAATTTAAATGATGATGAATGGTCAAAAGTGAACCATTCTATCAGTAAATTACGATCATCATTACTATTTATTGATGACACTCCAGCTTTAAGTCCAACAGATCTACGAGCTAGAACACGCCGCTTAGCGCGTGAACATGGTCAACTAGGCTTAATTGTAATTGACTATTTACAACTAATGCAGGTTCATGGTAGCAAAGACAATCGTGCCACTGAAGTTTCTGAAATTTCTCGTTCCTTGAAATCATTAGCCAAAGAATTAAATGTACCAGTAATAGCCTTATCCCAATTAAATCGTAGCTTAGAACAACGACCAGATAAAAGACCTAAAATGTCAGATTTGAGAGAATCGGGTTCCATAGAACAAGATAGTGATTTAATTGTATTTATTTACAGAGATGAAGTTTACAATCCTGAGAGTGCAGAGAAAGGCATTGCTGAAATTATTATTGGTAAACAACGTAATGGTCCTATTGGAATGAGTCGTTTATCCTTTCAGGGACACTTCACCAAATTTGCAAATCATATATCTAAAGATTCTTATCACGGAGAAGGACTAACATGAGCCGTCCCACTAATGCTTTCATTGATACCGCCGCTTTACGTGCTAATTTACAACGAGTTAAAGATTGTGCTTCAGAACAATCGATTATGGCTGTTGTAAAGGCAAATGGCTATGGTCATGGTGCCGTTAAAATTGCTAATACATTAGAATCCGAAGTCGATGCTTTTGCTGTTTGTTGTCTTGAAGAAGCATTGGTATTACGGGATGCTGGTATTAAATTACCAATAGTTTTACTTGAAGGTTTTTTTCAAGTAGAAGAATTAGAAACAATTGTAGAACATGATTTACAAATTGTTCTTCATGCACCCAAGCAATTTGAAGCCATAGTTCAATCTCAAGTTGAACAACCGATACATATATGGTTAAAAGTTGATACTGGAATGCACCGTTTAGGTTTTAGCCCAAATGAAATTGAGCCTATTTATCAATTATTAAATCAATGTCAACAAGTAGCTGATCCTATTCGTTTAATGAGTCATTTGTCCTGTGCTGATGATCTTGAAGATCATACAACAAAGCAACAAACTCAAATCTTTTTAGATTTAGCCAGAAATTTAAATCTGGAAGCCTCATTAGCTAATTCAGCCGGAGTTTTGGGATGGTCTCAAACTCATGCCAATTGGGTACGCCCGGGAATTATGTTATATGGAGTTTCGCCATTTCTGAACAGCGTAGCACAAAATGATGGTTTACAGCCGGTTATGCAATTACAATCATCTTTAATGAGCGTTAAACGATGTCGTAAAGGCGAAGGAATTGGTTATGGGGCAACATGGCATTGCCCACAATCTATGCCGATTGGTATAATTCCAATTGGATATGCAGACGGTTATCCACGTCATGCACCTTCAGGAACTCCTATTTTAGTAAATGGTAAAAGAGTTCCTTTAATTGGTAGAGTTTCTATGGATATGTTAATAGTTGATTTACGCAATCAGCCTAATGCTCGTGTGGGTGATCCAGTAGTATTATGGGGTAAAAATTTACCAGTAGAAGAAATTGCCAGTTTATCAGGCACTATTGCTTATGAATTATTGACTCATGTTAGTAGTAGGGTTCAAATGACTTAAAAATTAAATCAATATAATGTGTTATTATTAGTTTTAATGACAACAACAGTCCTGAAGGACTGTTTTTTTTTTTGGAATTCAATTATGAGTACTTTAATGTCGAATTATGCTCCTCTACCTGTTAGCTTTATAGAAGCTGAAGGCGCGTACTTATGGGATGAGCAAGCAAAAGCTTATTTAGATGCTATTTCAGGTATAGCAGTTTGTAATCTAGGTCATGTTCACCCTGCAATAAGTTCTGCTATATGCGAACAAGCACAGAAACTTTTACATACTTCTAATCTCTATAATATTAAAAATCAACAAGCTTTAGCAGATAAATTAATGCAAATCTCTGATATGGAGAAGGCATTTTTTTGTAATTCTGGAGCTGAGGCTAATGAAGCCGCAATTAAAATAGCGCGTTTATATGGGCATAAAAAAGGTTTAAAATGTCCAACTATTATTGTTGCTGAAGGCTCATTTCATGGGCGAACCTTAGCCACTTTAAGTGCTACTGGTAATCCTAAAATCCAAGCTGGATTTGAACCTTTAGTAGAAGGTTTTGTTCGAGTGCCTTATAATGATATAGATGCCATACTCGAAGTAGCATCACAAAATTCTGAAGTGGTAGCTGTGCTGGTTGAACCGGTTCAAGGTGAAGGCGGAGTTGTTATTCCTAGCGATGACTATTTAAGAAAATTACGTTCTGTATGTGATCAGCATAACTGGTTATTAATGCTTGATGAAATTCAAACAGGAATTGGGCGTACTGGAAAATGGTTTGCTTATCAACATCTTGATATTATTCCTGATGTTTTAACCTTAGCTAAGGCATTAGGTAATGGAATACCAATTGGTGCTTGCTTGGCACGTGGTGAAGCGGCTAATGTATTTCAACCCGGTACGCATGGTTCCACTTTTGGTGGTAATCCTTTAGCCTGTAGAACAGCTTTAGCAGTGATTGAAACTATTCAACTTGATAATTTATTACTACGAGTAAATCAGTTAAGTAATATTTTTCTTGAAGGATTTATCGCCGCTTTAAATGGTATCAACGGTGTACGAGATATTCGTATAAAAGGTTTAATGATTGGCATTGAACTTGATAAACCTTGTACAGAATTAGTTAGTCAAGCTTTAGAACAAGGCTTATTAATTAATGTTACCGCAGCAAATGTTATTCGCTTATTGCCACCTTTTATTATAAGTGATGCTGATGCGAATAAGATTGTGCTTACGGTAAGTGATTTGATTAAAAATTTTTTTGATGCTACATAAAGGAGAAAAACATGGCATCTCGTCACTTTTTAAGTTTGATGGATTTATCTAAAGATGAATCACAACAGTTAATAGCTCGCGCTATTGAACTTAAAGCACAAAAATCAGTCTATGAACCATTAAAAAACAAAGTCGCTGCAATGGTGTTTGAAAAATCTTCTACTAGGACTAGGGTTTCTTTTGAAACTGCTATGGCTCAATGTGGAGGCAGCGCGATATTTTTATCGCCACGTGATACTCAATTAGGGCGTGGTGAACCAATTGAAGACATGGCACGAGTATTATCTAGTATGGTTGATTGTATCATAGTACGTACTCATGCCCATGAGAATATTGAAAAGTTTGCTGAATATTCAATAAAACCAGTTATTAATGCCTTAACCGATATGCACCATCCTTGTCAATTATTAGCAGATGTACAAACTTATGTTGAACATCGTGGTAGTATTCAAGGTAAAAAAGTTGCTTGGATTGGAGATGGTAATAATATGTGTCATTCTTACATGGAAGCAGCACATCAGTTTGATTTTGAATTAGTAATTGCACATCCAGTTGGTTATGAACCTGATGCGGATTTATTAAAAAAATTTAAAGATCATGTTAGATTAAGTAATAATCCACAAGAAGCAGTAAAAAATGCTGATTTAATATCTACTGATGTATGGGCAAGCATGGGGCAAGAACAAGAACAAACACAACGAGCTGAAATTTTTGCCGCTTATCAAGTCAATAGTCAACTAATGTCATTAGCAAAATCAGACGCTTTATTTATGCACTGCCTACCAGCTCATCGCGGTGAAGAAGTAACTGCTGATGTAATTGATGGCAATCAAAGTGTAGTTTGGAATCAAGCAGGAAATCGCTTACATTCACAAAAAGCATTGCTTGAATTTTTATTAGCATAAATTAAATCCCCCAAAGGGGGATAATTACTATGAGTCAATATAAAGATACCTTAAATTTACCCCAAACTAAATTTCCCATGCGGGGAAATCTTCCTAAACGTGAACCCGAATTTTTGAAGCATTGGGAACAGTTAAAAATATATGAAAAGCTGAGGGAGCTGCGGAAAGATAGCCCTAGTTTTATTTTGCATGATGGTCCTCCTTATGCTAATGGTGATATTCATATTGGTCATGCTGTCAATAAAATTTTAAAAGATATTATTATCAAATCTAGGACTTTAAGTGGTTATAACACACCATATGTTCCGGGTTGGGATTGTCATGGCTTACCGATTGAATTAGAAGTAGAAAAGAAAGTTGGTAAAGCCGGGCATAAAGTTGATGCTCGTCAATTTCGTGAATCTTGCCGTAAATATGCACAACGTCAAGTCAATAAGCAACGTACTGATTTTAAAAGGTTAGGCGTGCTTGGTGACTGGGATAATCCTTATTTAACCATGAATTATAAAACTGAGGCTGATATTATTCGTGCCTTGGGAAAAATTATAAAAGCTGGTTATTTAGATAAAGGTTTTAAACCAGTTCATTGGTGTACAGATTGCGGTTCTGCCTTGGCTGAAGCTGAAGTTGAATATGAAGATAAATCTTCTACTGCCATTGATGTGCGTTTTACTGTTATTGATGAAGGTGTTTTATTAGAACGCTGTCATCATGCTCCAAATCGTTATGGTGATGGACCATTGTCAGTAGTAATTTGGACTACTACCCCTTGGACTTTGCCAGCTAATCAAGCTGTAGCTTTACATCCAGAATTGGAATATTCTGTGGTGCAATGTGAAGGTGAACGTTTAATTGTTGCTGAAGCTTTATTAAAAGATACTATGTTGCGATATGATATTGATAAATATCATGTAATAGCCTATTGTCAAGGTAAAGATTTAGAAGGTTTAAAATTACAACATCCACTTTATGATCGCCAAGTACCTATTATCTTAGGAACACATGTCACTACAGAAGCAGGTACTGGTGCAGTACATACTGCTCCGGGGCATGGTCAAGAAGATTACGTAGTTGGTAGCCGTTATAATTTACCAATTGATAATCCAGTTAATGAAAAAGGAGTATTTTTACCAGATACGCCTTTATTTGCTGGCAAACATGTATTTAATGCCAATGAAGATGTTATTAAAGAACTCCAAAATCGTGGACGCTTATTAGCTGTACATAATATTCGTCATAGCTACCCTCATTGTTGGCGACATAAAACTCCAATTATTTTCCGTGCTACTCCTCAATGGTTTATTAGCATGGATAAGCAAGGTTTACGACAAAAAGCTATAGATTCAGTAAAAACAGTTACTTGGATGCCTGATTGGGGTGAGCAACGTATTGAAGGAATGATTGCAAATCGACCAGATTGGTGTATATCGCGGCAACGTAATTGGGGCGTACCAATTACTTTATTTGTCCATAAAACCACTGGCGAATTACATCCTAACACTCTTGAACTAATTGAAACCATAGCTCAGCGCGTTGAAAAAGATGGAATTGATGCGTGGCTTGACTTCGAGATTGATGATTATAACAAAATTACTGACACTTTAGATGTATGGTTTGATTCAGGTGTCACACACTCAACAGTTTTAGACAGCATTCCAGCAGATCTATATTTAGAAGGTTCAGATCAACATCGCGGTTGGTTTCAATCTTCGCTTTTAACATCTGTAGCAATGAACGATGGCGCACCGCCATACAAAGCCGTATTAACACATGGTTTTACAGTTGATGCCAAAGGCAGAAAAATGTCCAAATCATTGGGCAATGTAATGGCACCACAAAAAGTCATGAAAAACTTAGGTGCAGATATTATACGCCTTTGGGTATCAGCAACAGATTACACTGGTGAAATGACAGTATCTGATGAAATTCTAAAACGCATTGCTGACGCTTATCGACGTTTACGTAATACATCCCGCTTTTTACTAGCAAATCTACATGATTTCAATCCTGCCACCGACTGTATTGAACCTGAAAACATGTTAGCTTTTGATCGTTGGGCAATGGATCGCGCTTGGCAATTACAGCAAGAAATCATAACAGCTTACGACAACTATCAATTTCATCAAGTATATCAAAAACTACATCATTTCTGCGCAGTAGATATGGGTAGCCTCTATCTGGATGTAATTAAAGATCGTCAATACACTTGCCAAACTGATAGTCTTGCTCGCCGCTCAGCACAAACTGCGCTTTACCATATTGTAGAAGCCCTAGTACGTTGGCTAGCTCCAATTCTAAGTTTTACCGCAGAAGATATTTGGCAACATATACCCGGTGAACGTGGGGAATCAATCTTGCTTGAAACATGGTATGAAGGTTTAGTGGCAAGCAAAGAAGAAACAACACAATGGAACAGCGTATTTACTATACGTGAAGCTGTAAGTAAAGAATTAGAAACACTGCGTAATGCTGGCACAATAGGTTCATCATTAGATGCTGAAGTTGAAATTTATTGTAATGAAACACTGTATAAGCAATTAAGTTTCTTAGGTGACGAATTACGTTTTATGTTAATAACTTCATCAGCGCAAATTCATTTATCTACAGACACTGAAGATTTTGAACTAAAAATTAAAGCATCTGAACATACTAAATGTGTACGCTGCTGGCATCATCGCGAAGATGTTGGAACAAATACCGATCATCCAGAATTATGTGGGCGTTGTGTAGAAAACGTAATTGGTGAAGGAGAACAGCGTCATTATGCCTAAAAATTCTTTAATGTGGTTATTTCTATCATTAATAATATTAATATTAGATCAAATTACCAAAACATGGGTAAGTAGTCATTTATCTTTCAATCAACCAATAAACATATTACCGCATTTTGATCTAAGATTATTACATAATACAGGTGCTGCATGGAGTATTTTAGCTGATCAAGGTGGTTGGCAACGTTGGTTTTTAAGTGGACTTGCTATTATTGTTAGCATAATCATTATGGTTTGGCTAACTCGTCTTAACAGTAAACAACGTTGGTTAGCCTGCGCATTAGCTTTAATACTTGGTGGAGCATTAGGTAATGTTATGGATAGAATAATATATGGATATGTAGTTGATTTTATAGATATATACTATCAAACATGGCATTGGCCAGCCTTTAATATAGCTGATATTGCTATTAGCATTGGAGCAGTAATGTTACTAATAGATGCTATTATTTTTAAACATGAAGAATAAGGTAAAAAAATGAGCAAGCAAACAGTCACTATAACAGACAATCGCACAGGAAAATCCATTGAATGCCCGATTGAAGATAGCATACATGGACCATCTGTTATTCATTCTCAAAATTTATATCAAGACTTAGGAATGTTTGTTTATGATCCTGCGTTTGTAACAACGGCTAGTTGTACAAGTAAAATCACTTTTATTGATGGTGATAAAGGGATTTTATTATATCGCGGCTACCCAATTGAACAATTGGCAGAACATAGCAGTTATCTTGAAGTTTGTTATTTATTAATAAATGGTGAACTACCTACAGAACAACAAATAATTGATTTTAATAACAATATTAATAATCATACAATGTTGCATGAGGGCTTGCTCGATTTTTACAAAGGCTTTAGACATGACGCTCATCCAATGTCCATGCTTGTTGGTGTGGTAGGAGCATTATCAAGTTATTATCCTGATGAGGTTCAAGATATAAAAAATCCAGAACATCGTTATGACGCAGCGATTCGATTACTTGCAAAAATGCCAACTATTGCCGCTAATATTTATAAATATCTGATAGGGCAACCTTATATATATCCGCGCAATGACTTAAAATATGTAGATAATTTTATGAGCATGATGTTTTCTGTACCTAAAGAAGACTATCAATTTAGCGAAACGGCTAAAAAAGCTTTAGAAATTATCCTAATATTACATGCTGATCACGAACAAAATGCTAGCACCTCAACAGTACGTTTAGCAGGCAGCTCACAAGCACATCCATTTTCTTGCGTAGCAGCAGGAATTGCAACCCTATGGGGTCCGGCACATGGTGGAGCCAATGAAGCCGTGATTAAGATGTTAGAACAAATAGGGGATGTAAAAAATATACCTCAATACATCAATAAATTTAAAGATAAAAACGATCCAACACGACTAATGGGTTTTGGACACCGCATCTATAAAAACCACGATCCACGTGCAGTAATTATAAGAAATATTTGTCATAAATTATTAAAAGAATTAGATACAACACAACAACCATTATTTGAAGTAGCGATGGAATTAGAACGAATCGCGTTAGAAGACGACTACTTCATTGAACGCAAACTATATCCAAATGTAGATTTCTATTCAGGTATGATTTTTAAAGCCTTGGGAATTCCTTTGAATATGTTTACAGTAATGTTTGCAGTAGCGCGAACTGTGGGTTGGATTTCACAATGGATGGAAATGATGGAAGAACCAGCAGTTAAAATAGGGCGACCACGTCAATTATATCTTGGATCCGCACAACGAGATTATGTACCTATAAACACAAGAAATTAATACTATTTTTATGTAACTTGGGCTTACTTCGTATCCTTTCGTCAGCCCAAGCTAAATCTACTTAAATCTCTCAATACCTCCCTGATAGAAGCAACCTTCACATTTGGACTTTTCTGATATCCTTCTTGCACTGGTGCGACTATCCAAGCATAGTTTGCTTCTAATAATTTTAATGTATTATAAAAACCGCCTGACACTTTTGGTGCAACAGAAAGTTTAAATTCAAAGGCTAATAATTTTTGCCCTCGTTGCAAAATAAGATCAATTTCTTCACCAGAAGCAGTTCTATAAAAACTAGCTCGCCAACCAGACATAAATGATAAAATCTGTTCAATACACCAACCTTCCCACGAAGCTCCAGCAATTGGATGTCCTAATAAATCTTCACTATTTTCTATCTCTAACAAAGCATGTAAAATACCATAATCACGTATATATATTTTAGGACTTTTTATTAATCGTTTTTTAATATTTGTGATAAATGGTGGTAAAATATGCACCATAAAAGTCTGTGTCATTATATCAATATACTTACGTATAGTTGGATTACTTACGCCTAATGACTGGGCAAGTTTAGAACTATTTAATAATTGTCCATGATAATGAGCTATCATAGTCCAAAATCGTCGCATAGTAATTGCTGGTATAGAAAAACCAAATTGTGGAATATCATGTTCTAAAAAACTACGTATAAAATCTACGCGCCATTGAAAACTGTATTTTTCAGAATTAGACAAAATTGCTTCTGGAAAACCACCACGAGTCCACATTAAAATAGAATCCGTATAACGCGCTGGATCAGCGGCTAGTAATTCATCATAATTAAAAGGACTTAATTCCAAAAAATGGATACGACCAGCTAGAGTTTCAGAACTTTGTCGAATTAAATCTTGAGATGCAGAACCTAAAATTAAAAATCTACCGCCACTCTAAGTTCTAATTTACGTAAATCAGAAGGTCTTTCAAGATCCAAATATAAAGTATTGGCACGATCATGAACTATATACTTTGCCAAAGTAGATTTACCACATTGCCGGGGTCCAAGTAAGGCGGTGATTGATAAATTATTTAATGAATATTGCAAATCAACAGCAAGATAATTGCAAACAAGTTATAATAAATACATGCACAAAATTATAGCTCAACGTATATTAATACCCGAAAACACCCAAGCCATTCTTTGGGATATGGATGGAGTCTTAATAGATTCTTTAGGTTTAGATTTAACTGTTTGTAATCAGCTTTTGGCTGAATATTTTGGTGATCATGTCAAGTTAAGTCATCAGTTTATTAGTTCTATATTTGCTTATCATCCTCCTGAATTTTGGAATTTGATTTTGCAACATGTGGCAGAACAATATAATATTGCTGATGCCTTAAATTTACATAACACTATTTTGCCTATTTATGATAAGGCGCGACGTGAAAGTGTTTTTGAAGTTAATCTTGGTATTATTGAGATTCTGAAAGATGCTAAATCCAAATCCTTAAAGATGGCAGTAGTCTCCAATAATTTAACTACTGATGTAAGGCAAATATTACAACATGCTGGGATTATTGAATATTTTGATTTGGTAGTTGGAAATGATATTGAACAATTAAAAGCCAAACCTGCTCCTGATACTTATCTATTTGCCGCTAAAAAATTAGGCTGCCAGCACTGTGTAGTAGTTGAAGATTCTTTAATTGGTACAGAAGCTGGATTTAATGCTGGTTTTCATGTAATTGGAGTAGCTACTGGTGGCACTGATTATCAATCTTTAGCTAACAATCAATCTACACATCAAATTTATTCCTCATTTAGTACATTGTCTTTGCATATGCAATTTGGAAATGTTACTAAAAAACATTTTATTACTCCAAATGATTTTGTCAGTCATATGGTAGAACATATTGCTTGGCGGCTTTGTGTTGAGATTGATTTAAATTGGAATAATAATGATTGGCTGCAATTAGGTAAATTTGTAGGCACAAAAATTCGCCAATTTGATATACATCAATCATCAGCCTCGGCATTAGGTATGATTGATGATGGCAGCGCGGAAGTTTCTATAGATACAACGGTGGGGGAACCGGAATTAGTATTAAATTCAATTGACAATTTAGATTTAGACTGGTTTTTATCAACCCGCTGTGAACAGTTAGAAACTGGAAAACCATTAGTAGAATTAATGCAAGGTTTAGCTGATGGCTTGCAAGCTAAAATGCAAGTAACAATTTGTAGCGTCGAAGATTTACATCATGCTTGGGAAGGAGTTTTTAGAGCAATTGGTATTAGTTTAAATAGAATTTTCACACCTAAACATCCAGCAGCTTTAGCTTTTGACTATCCAATTGAAGAAAATGTGACTGATGGGGAATTAAAAGTATTAGCAAGATCCTTGCATTATAGTAAAGTCTTGAGAGGAACTGCTGAAAGCCATGTGGCTGTATCTATAGATTTTTCTAAAAAATTAGAAAATAAATTTGTATTTAATGTAGCGTCTAATATTGATGTTAGTGAATTACACTATTTATTAGAAAGCCTAGCGAATGAAGCTGGATTTACTATGCAAGTAGAATTTAATGCCACGGTACTTAATTCCAGCCACGTAGTATTAGAAGACACAGCTTTAGTATTAGGAAAAGCGTTATTAGAAATAATAACACTACGTATGATACATTGGGGAGTCAATGGTGCTGGTAGTAGCGTTGATTCTAAAGCAATTCGTACAGGTATTAGCGTAGAAGGGCGAAAATTCTGGATATTTGTACCATTTAAAGACTCGAATGATAGCGTCAGAAAAAACCTATTAATTGGACAAAATGTATATACCAAATTACGCTCAGAAGACTTAGACGACTTTCTGGATGGGCTATCAGGCGGATTAGCCTGTAGCATTATAGTTCATATAGATACATTGATTGAAGCTAATGAAGCTTGGCAATTAATTTTTGCTAATTTGGGCAAATCTTTAAAAGAAGCATTTGCTTTAAATCCCTATCGTAAAGGTGTGCCGCCGGGGGTTAAGGCTACTTTGGCTTAATTTTATCGTGTTTCAGACCTGACAGGTCTTAAAAACCTGTCAGGTCTTATATCTTGCTACTCACAAAACTATATTCCCCAATTTGGCAGTTGTTTATGCTAAAATTGGTCCAAAAAAACTACAGAGATTATTTATTTTATAGTTTTATCATTAAATACCAAGGACGATACTGGCAGTAAGGAAAGCATGTTCTTTTTCTCTGGTTACTCTAATAAAAAATCGTAGCACTTCATTTACTGATTCAGAGTTTGGAAATACTGCTGCTACATCCGGTTCTAACTGCACAGTTGAACCACCAAAACTTTTCCTTTCGGAGCCAACTTTCCTGACTCGCTGCTGTTTTGTTTTTATCCCACTCGAATTCCATCAGCAATCCACCTTTTGCCTTACTTTAAATTATAATCTTTTAATGATGTAGTTTATCATATCATAATACCCAAAAAACTACATGGATTGCATATAAACAGGGATTTTTATCCTTGCTAAAATGCAATCCCTGTAGTTATTTTGATAAATAACCACAAACTACAACGAATTTATCGTTCCCACGCTCCAGCGTGGTAACGCATGTGCAGACGCTCCAGCGTCAAGTAGGGCTTTTAGTCCAACGGCTACTTATTTTACTACTGGACGCTGGAGCGTCCATACATGCGTTACCACGCTGGAGCGTGGGAACGAGAAAAAGCATAACTACAAGTATAATATAAAATATTATAGCCATTAGTATAACTCATATCAACCGCACCACCACCCTTATCATATGACCTAGTTTTGATAGTGGATTCATCACAACTAAATAACAGACTGACAAACAACAACAAGACTAGTTTAAACACTTGCATAATTTATTTTCCTTAAATTAACTCATTATAATTATAATCTACTAGCCTGTTTATCGCAAATAAACTATAATTAATTTTTCTCGTTCCCACGCTCCAGCGTGGTAACGCATGTGCAGACGCTCCAGCGTCAAGTAGCGTTTTAGTTCAACGGCTACTTATTTTACTACTGGACGCTGGAGCGTCTATACATGCGTTACCACGCTGGAGCGTGGGAACGAGAAAAATTACAATAAATAACAATAATTTTCAGCCATATAATCGTAAATTTACTATAATAACTATGAATTCAAACAAACTAAAATGGAAAGTAAAAAATGAGTTTTGAAATACTGATTGCAATTGCATCCGCTTTTGCTGCTATCGTGGCTTCTAGTTTAGCCCTAATAGGGCAAAATAAAGTCGCAAAAATGAATGCTACTATCGCTGAAAAACGTGATGAAAACTTACATAAACAACAAGCACAATTAATATTATCCAAATATCGTGAACCATTGATTAATGCAGCCTATGAATTACAATCTCGTATTTTTAATATCCTGCGTTTAAAATTTTTAGATAAGTTTTATATAAGAGGAAATGAACGAGAAAAACAATATGCAGTAGAAAATACCATTTATGTAATTGCCCAATATTTAGGCTGGATAGAAATTATTAGACGAGAAATTCAATTCTTAGATTTAGGCGAACTAGAAACTACCAAAAAACTTTCTAATCTCGAAGATCATATTTGTGAATTATTTTTAGATACCAGACTAGGAACAGTGCTAAGAATTTTTAGAGGTAATCAAAGAGCTATCGGAGAAATTATGGAATCAAATAGTCAATGTTTAGGCTATGCTGCATTTGTGCAAAACCAAGATCCTGATTTTCAATATTGGTTTGAACCATTAAGAGAAGATATTGATTTACTTGCAAAAGAACTAGATAAACATAATACCAGACTAATAGAACTCCAACACGCCTTAATAGATATAATAGACTTTTTAGATCCTGATTATATAAGGTATCCGCAACAACGAAGAGGGAAAATTTAAAAATAATATGTGTGGAATATGTGGCGAGTTTCGCTTTGACGCTAATAAGTCTGATCTTCAAACTTTATCTAAAATGATGGATCGTTTAGCCCCCAGAGGCCCCGATGATTACGGGTCTTTTTTTGATGGAGCTATTGGTTTAGGGCATCGGCGTTTGTCGATTATTGATTTATCAAATCGCGCCCATCAGCCTATGTTTGATCAGACTTTAGGCTTATCTTTAGTATTTAATGGTACTATTTATAATTATCGGCAATTGCGCCGTGAATTAATTCAGTATGGTCATCAATTTACATCTGAAAGTGATACTGAAGTTATACTGAAATCTTATGCCCAATGGGGTGAAGATTGTGTTAATCATTTTGATGGAATGTTTGCCTTTGGTTTATGGGATAACCACAAGCAACAACTATTATTAGCCCGTGATCGTTTGGGAATTAAGCCCTTATATTTCACTGAAAATACAAATAGTTTACGTTTTGCATCAACATTACCAGCCTTATTAGCCGCTGGAGAAGTAGATACCACTATTGATCCCATAGCTTTGCATCATCATTTAAGCCTTCATGCAGTAGTTCCAGCACCGCGAACTATTTTACAAGGTGTTCGCAAATTAGCTCCGGGTACAATTTTAATTGTTAATTCTAAGGGTAAAACTGTAAAAAGATATTGGACATTATCCGCCAATCGCCCAGAAACACCCTTAACTGAATCACAATGGATTGAAGCTACTCATGCCGCGCTTAAGGGAGCGGTTGATAGTCATCGGCTTGCCGCTGATGTGCCGGTTGGCGTGTTATTATCTGGTGGTTTGGATTCCAGCTTATTAGTTGCTTTATTGGATCAAAATGTTAATACATTTTCAATTGGTTTTGAAGATGCTCCAAAAGAGCGTGGTAGTGAATTTGAATATTCAGATCAAATAGTTGCGCGTTATAACACCAATCATCATCGCTACACAATTCCTAATAATCAAGTATTAACCCGCTTACCAGAAGCCATAGCGGCAATGTCAGAACCAATGGTGGCACAAGACGCTGTAGCATTTTACCTACTAGCCGAACAAGTATCGCAAAGTGTAAAAGTAGTACAAAGTGGGCAAGGAGCAGATGAAGTATTTGCAGGTTATTTCTGGTATCCACTAATGCAAGCAGCACAAGGTTCTGATTTAGATAGATTTAAAGCTTTTTACTTTGATCGAACTCATGAAGAATTTTTACAAACAGTTAATCCAAATTATCATGGAGAAGATCATACTTCACAATTAGTAACTGACTTATTAAAAGGCTCAGAAACATTCTTAGACAAAGTGCTGCGAATGGATGTAACCACCTTAATAGTAGATGACCCTGTAAAAAGAGTAGATAATATGACAATGGCATGGGGATTAGAAGCCCGAGTACCATTTTTAGATCATCATCTAGTAGAACTAGCAGCAACCATGCCACCAGAATTAAAATTAAAGGAAAATGGCAAATATCCATTAAAAGCTATCGCACGTAAACTACTACCAGCGGCAGTAATAGATCGCCCCAAAGGCTACTTTCCAGTGCCAGCATTAAAATATGTAAGAGGAGAATTTTTAGAAACAATGCGCGAAGTATTGACATCACAAGCATGTAGAGAGCGGCAACTATTTCAAACTGACTATGTAAATAAATTACTAGCGGCACCAGAATCATATATGACACCCTTACAAGGCAGCAAACTATGGCATTTAGCCTTATTGGAAATGTGGTTGCAGAAGAATATATAATTTGACGAAATGTCTAATTAAAGAGATAATATAACTTTTCAACTAACTTATAAGACCATTATGAATAAAAAATATTTAACAATCTCAATGTGTTTAGCAACATCTTTATTCTCAGCTTGTGCTACCACAGAAACACCGCCACCAGAAGAAAAACCGATAAAAGTAGTAGATGAAGCACCCAAACCTAAATATATCCAAGTTGCAATGGCTGAAGCCAAGGAAATTGGACACAAAATTTGGATGAATGAAGGTTCTGCTAAAGTAGAAAATTTAACCGCTTGGAATAAAGGTGAAAATTTTGCCTCACTAGGTATTGGTCATTTTATTTGGTATCCTACCGCCCAAGAAGGGCGTTTTCATGAAACTTTTCCTGATTTAATCGCTTTTTTAGAACAACAAGGAATAGAAACTCCAGCGTGGTTGCCTGAAGATGCCCCTTGGAAATCCCATGAAGCCTTTAAAAGAGATCAAGACAGTTCTCGCATGAATGAATTACGTACATTACTTAAAAATACCATTCCTCAACAAGTACAATTTATTATTCAACGTTTAGAAAAAGCATTACCAACTATGTTGGATAGTTTAACATCTGAACGAAAACGCGAACATGTACGTGAACAATTTTATCAAGTAGCAAATGCGAGACCTAATGGTATTTATGCCCTAATTGATTATGTTAATTTCAAAGGAGAAGGTACTAAACCGACTGAACGTTATAAGGGTCAAGGTTGGGGCTTATTACAAGTATTAGAAAATATGTCAAATAATGCCGATGATGTAATGGCTGAATTTGCAAAAAGTGCTGAATATGTACTAAAACGTCGTATTCAAAATTCTCCAGCACAACGTAATGAATCTCGCTGGTTTGCTGGTTGGAAAAATCGTACCAAAACTTATAGTTATAAATAATTTAGTAAATTATCCATTCTATATCCCCTTGTTTTAAAAGGGGAATGCCTTGCCTAGCATCAATTAAACTGCACAGATTTTGCATTATCTTTTTATTGTTCAATAAAGGTAAAGCATAATTATGAAGAAATATATATTTTTTAGTTTATTGTTAATGCAGAATACAGCATATACATTAACGATTGATCCTGCTGGAGTTCAAGTCAGCAATAGAGTTGTAGTTGTAGAGGCAACTGTACAAGAATCTCCTCCTCAAATCACTATTCATTTTTTATCAACTTACTACAATAATAACCCTTATAAAATTTATCGACGATCTCTTCATGGTAATAATTGGGGAACTAAAATAGTTACCGTTCCTGCAAAGAGAAAAAGTTGGACTGATAATAATGTATCTGTAGGCGATGTTTATGAGTATCAAATACGCAAAAAAACTGGAACCCGAGATGCTATAGGTTATATTGCCGCTGGTATTCGTTATAATCAAAGCGGCTATAGAGGGCGAATGATTTTACTGATAGATAATACCATTACTACATCTCTTAGCACTGAAATTGAACAGTTAAAAACTGATTTAGTAGGAGATGGTTGGTTTGTTGAAACTATAGAAGCTGAACGTGTTGAAGGCTGGAATGGTGGTCAAGCAGTTACTGTTGTCAAACAACAAATTGTGGATGTTTATAATGCCGCTCCTACTAATGACAAACCTAAAATATTATTTATTCTTGGTCATGTACCAGTAGCAAGATCAGGTTTAAAGCTAGAAGCAGCAGATGGTCATCCTGAAAATGAAGGCGCTCTTGCTAGTGATGCTTATTATGCAGATATTGATGGTATTTGGACTGATATTGGTACACACACTAGCCCAACAGATCAAACAACTTTTTCAGATCCAAATAATATCAATATTCCCGGTGATTACAAATGGGATCAAAACTATATTCCTTCTGAATTAGAATTAGCTTTTGGACGAGTAGATTTTGCTGATATAGTTTTACCAACAACATCTGAAATCCAACTTTATAAAAACTATTTAAATAAACTTCATAACTATCGTCATGTTGTCAGTGGATATGATGTTGGTAGAAAAATAGCAATACGAGCTAAAGCTTATCCAGAAGCTATAGATTCATCATATCGTAACGCACTACCTATAGTAGGTTCAGCAAATATTGTGCATCACAATAATGATACTTGGAAAACTGATACTGGTCATGCTAATTGGGTAAATAACAATGGTCCATTTCTAGCCTATTTTCAAAATATGTGGAAACCAGAAATTAATGCTATTAATCAACTAGGTGGTTTAAATGCTATGCTATATTCTTCAGATAAGAGCTATTGGGGATTATGGGGCAAAGAAACTGTTTCGCTAAGAGATGGTCAGTATGATGAGTGGTCAAGTCTAGGATTATCTCGCGCTTTATTAGCTACAGGTGGATTAAATTTAATTGTATTGTGGGGTACATCACCTGCGAGTGCTATTTTCTTTCAAGCAGGAATAGGTGAAACAGTTGGTTATTCAATGAAACGTTCTATGGATCATGATAATAATAAGTTTAATATTTTTGAATATCATGGTGCAGCTAGTGGTTATGAAGATCCAAATGGGCATTACTTCTTAAAACATTGTAAAACACGACATTCACAGTTTAATGGTGATCCTAGCATACGCTTTTTTCCAGTTAAACCAGCATCAAATTTAGTTACTACTACTAATACTAATAGCATTTCTTTAACTTGGAATTCTTCCTCAGATACTGACATTGCTGGCTACCATGTTTATCGTTCTAATCAAAAATTGGATAAATACACTAAATTAACAACTAATCCTGTAACTAGTAGCTCTTATACTGATAACAATCCACTAACAGGAGATAACTGGTATATGCTTAGAGCTATAAAGCTAGATACTACTGGTAGTGGTAGCTTTTTAAATCCAAGCCAAGGAATATTTGCAAAAGCAGTCATAGGTGCTACCAAAACAGTTACATCTCCATCAAATTTAGTTGCCAATATTAATAATGAGGCTGTTGATTTGACTTGGAATGCTTCTCCAGACAATGAAGTAAGTGGTTATGAAGTTTATCATTCTACTACAGAATTAGGTGAATACACTAAATTAACAACGACTCCTGTAACTAGCAGCTCTTATACTGATAACAATCCAGTAACAGGAGATAATTGGTATATGGTGAAAGCAATAAAACCAGATGGTAGTGCTAGTGAAGGAATATTTGTAAAAGCAATAATACAACAAGCAACAACAATTGCACCTCCATCAAATTTAGTTGCTACTGTTAATAATATTGTTACCTTGACTTGGAATGCTTCTCCAGACAATGAAGTCAGTGGTTATGAGGTTTATGGTTCTAATACAGAATTAGGTGAATACAGTAAATTCACAACTGTCCCTGTAACTAGCACCTCTTATACTGATAACTATCCAATAATAGGAGATAACTGGTATATGGTTAAAGCAATAAAACCAGATGCTAGTGCTAGTGAAGGAGTATTTGTAAAAGCAACAATACAACCAACACCACCTGAACCAGCATCAAATTTATCTGCTACTATTAATAATAACACTGTTTCTTTGACTTGGAATGCTTCTCCAGACAATGAGGTAACTGGTTATGAAGTTTATCATTCTACTACAGAATTAGGTGAATACACTAAATTAACAACTACTCCTGTAACTAGCAGCTCTTATACTGATAACAATCCAGTAACAGGAGATAACTGGTATATGGTTAAAGTTATAAAACTAGATAGTAATGGTAACAATTTATCTAGTGATGAAATCTTTGTAAAAGCAGTAATACAAGCAACAACAATTACAATAGACTTTGAAAATTTACCATTAGGTATTGTTGGAACAGAAGATACATATAATAATAAATATGATGATCCTCAAGGTTTTACTTTTAAAGACGATCTAAATGAGATTCTTCATATTTATGGAACTCCTGATAATTATCCAAGTAAAGTACTTCATTCAAATAACTGGAGTCGTCAAATCTTTGTTACCAGAACTAATGGTGGAAACTTTGATTTAAAATCATTTCAATATGGTGTAGATATTTGGGGCGATACAGTTGAAGCGACAGTTACAGGTACTTTAGTATCAGGTGGCACTGTTAGCCAAATTTATACAGTATCAGGTGATACTATGCAAACATTAAATTTAAACTGGGAAAACTTATCATCAGTAAAAATAGATTTTTCTACAGGTGCCGATGGCAATTATGGAGCACTTGATAATTTTGTATTAGTGGCTAAATAATTTAGTAAATCATTTAGTAAATTATCTCACCTCATTCCCCTTTAATTAAAGGGGAATGCCTATCTAACATGCTTTCTTTCCTACATACCTAACATCCATTAATAATACTCATACTTTGCATGGTCTTTTTATTGCTTAATATCATATTAATTTTATTAAATTTATAGAGACAATAAAGGTAAAGCATAGTTATGAAAAAATATATATTTTTTGGTTTTTTATTAATATCGAATACAGCATATACATTAAATATTGATCCAGAAGGGGTTGGAGTAAAGAATAGAGTTGCGGTTGTAGAAGCAACTGCACAAGAATATCCCCCTCAAATCACGATTAATTTTTTATCAACCTACTACGATGATTACTCTTATGAAATTTATCGACGATCTCTTCATGGTAATAACTGGGGAACTAAAATCGTTACCGTTCCTGCAAATACACCAAGTTGGACTGATACTAATGTATCCGTAGGTGACGTTTATGAATATCAAATACGCAAAAAAACTGCAAATAGAGATGCTATAGGTTATATTGCAGCTGGTATTCGTTATGATCAAAGCGGCTATAGAGGGCGAATGATTTTACTGATAGATGATAGCCTTATTACGCCACTTAGTACTGAAATTGAACAGTTAAAAACTGATTTAGTAGGAGATGGTTGGCTTGTTGAAACTATAGAAGCTCAACGTGTTGAAGGCTGGAATGGTGGTCAAGCAGTTACTGTTGTCAAACAACAAATTGTTAATGTTTATAATGCAGCTCCTAGTAATGATAAACCTAAATTATTATTTATTTTTGGTCATGTACCAGTAGCTAGATCAGGTTTAGCCCTAGAAGCAGCAGATGGTCATCCTGAAAATGAAGGCGCCCTTGCTAGTGATGCCTATTATGCAGATATTGATGGTATTTGGACTGATACAGGTACACACACTAGCCCAACAGATCCAACCGAAACTACTTTTGGGGATTCAAATAATAGCAATATTCCCGGTGATTATAAATGGGATCAAAATTATATTCCTTCTGAACTAGAATTAGCTTTTGGACGAGTAGATTTTGCTGATATAGTTTTACCAACAACATCTGAAATTCAACTTTATAAAAACTATTTAAATAAACTTCATAACTATCGTCATGTTGTCAGTGGATATGATGTTGGTAGAAAAATCGCAATACGAGCTAAAGGTTACGAAGAAGGTATAGATTCATCATATCGTAATGCACTACCTATAGTAGGTTCAGCAAATATTGTACATCACAATAATGATACTTGGCTAAGTGATACTGGTCATGCTAATTGGGTAAATAACAATGGTCCATTTATAGCCTATTTTCAAAATCTGTGGAAACCAGAAATTAATGCTATTAATCAACTAGGTGGTTTAAATGCGATGTTATATTCTTCAGATAAGAGCTATTGGGGATTATGGGGAAAAGAAACTGTTTCGCTAAGAGATGGTCAGTATGATGAGTGGTCTGGTGTGGGATTATCTCGCGCTTTATTAGCTACTGGTGGATTAAATTTAATTGTATTGTGGGGTACATCACCTGCTAGTGCGATTTTCTTTCAATCAGGAATAGGTGAAACAGTTGGTTATTCAATGAAACGTTCTATGGATCATGATAATAATAAGTTTAATATTTTTGAATATCATGGTGCTGCTAGAGGTTATGGAGATCCAAATGGGCATTACTTTTTAAAACATTCTAAAACACGACATTCACATTTTAATGGTGATCCTAGCATACGCTTTTTCCCAGTTAAACCAGTATCAAATTTAGTTACTACTCCCAATAACAATAATGTATTCTTAACTTGGAATCCTTCTTCAGATACTCAAATTGTTGGCTACCATGTTTATCGTTCTAATCAAAAATTGGGGCAATACACTAAATTAACAACTGCTCCAATAACTAGCACTTCTTATACTGATAACAATCCACTAACAGGAAATAACTGGTATATGCTTAGAGCTATAAAACTAGATACTACTGGTAGTGGTAGCTTTTTAAATCCAAGTCAAGGAATATTTGCAAAAGCTGTAATAGGTGATACACCACCACCTACAACAGTTACACCTCCATCAAATTTAGCTGCTAATATTAATAATAACACTGTTGATTTGACTTGGGATGCTTCCCCAGATAACAATATTATTGGTTATGATGTTTATCATTCTACTACAGAATTAGGTCAATACACTAAATTAACAACCGTTATCACTTCTTATACTCATAACAATCCAGTAACTGGAGATAACTGGTATATGGTTAAAGCAACCACACAAGATGCTAGTAGTCAAGGAATCTTTGTAAAAGCAACAATACAAGCACCACCATCTTCAACAATTACAATTGACTTTGAAAATTTAGCATTAGGTAATATTAGTACTAATAAATATGACGATCCTAAAGGTTTTACTTTTCAAGATGATTTAAATGCTATCATGAAGATTTTTGGAACTGCTGATTATTATCCAAGTAAAGTACTTCATCCAAGTGAATGGTTTCGTCAAATATTTGTTACTAGAACCAATGGTGGAAACTTTGATTTAGAATCATTTCAATATGGTGTAGATATTTGGGGCGATACAGTAGAAGCTACAGTTACAGGTACTTTAGTATCAGGTGGCACTGTTAGCCAAACTTATACAATATCAGGTGATACTATGCAAACATTAAATTTAAACTGGGAAAACTTATCATCAGTAAAAATAGATTTTGCTACTGGTGTTAATGGTAATTATGGGGCACTTGATAATTTTGTATTAGTGGCTAAATAATGTTTTTCATATAAGTTAGAATGAAAAAAATATTTTTTGCTCCACTATAGTTATACACCCTACTATTTACCTTACCAAGGATAATTCAATTTATACCCAATACCATAAATAGTACTGATAACTTCTTTATTAGGTAATTGAGTTGCTATTTTTTTACGCAAATTTTTGATATGTGAATCAATGGTACGCTCATAGCCTTCAAAGTCATAATCTCGCATCATATGTAATAATTTATTACGGGATAAGACGGTGTTTGGACGCGCTAATAGGAATTTTAATAAGGTAAATTCACTAGGTGTCAATTTTAATTTCTTATCTGCAATATGCACTTCATGGGTTTTTTCATCTAGCCTAATGGTTCCAACAAGTAATTTTTTCTCTTGTTCTACAGGATTAGGAGATATTCTTCGCAACACTGCTTTGACACGTGCTACCACTTCTCTAGGGCTAAAGGGTTTGCATATATAATCATCAGCTCCCAATTCTAAACCCAATAGTCGATCAAGCTCTTCTACTTTTGCCGTGATCATGATTATAGGCACATTTGAAAATTTCCTGATTTGACTACAAACCGCTATGCCGTCCATTTCTGGTAGCATAATATCTAATAAGATTAATGTCGGTGCTGTTTGTTTAACATAAGACGCTACTTTATCGCCTTGTTCCAGACAAGATACTGTATAGTTTGATTTTTCCAAATAATCACGGAGTAATTGGGCAATTTTGATTTCGTCTTCTACAATCAGAATATGTTGAGTTTTCATAGCCTTTATTTTTCCAAAGTCCACCTAATGATACATTAGTAGCCGTAATTTTGCCACCGTGCATTTCTACGAAATTTAATCATATTGATAATTCTTCACATAATCTACATAGTTTCTCCACATTTTCTCCACAATTGCTTGCTATACTTTTCGACAATGAAGAATTTACTTCTTATGTTGCCTAATTAAATTAGAGGATTTTATTATGAAAACTATAATGACTTTATCAAGTGTTGTTGTTTTAAGTTTGACAATGGGAACCGCGATTGCTGAACCCAATATGGCAAACCGGTTTATGGACCAATTTGATGTAAATCAAGATGGTTCAATTTCCGGCGAAGAAGTTCAGTCTGTGCTAAATGAAAGATTCACAACGGCTGATACTAATACTGATGGTTTATTAACACAAGAAGAAATAACAGTTGCTCGTGAAGTAGAACATCAAGAACGATCTGCGAAACGTTTTGCTGAGTTGGATACTGATGGAAATGGTTCACTAAGTTTAGAAGAATTTCAAGCTGGTAAACCACCTGCTGGAAAACATGGCGACAGATCAGAAGGAATGTTATCACGGCTTGATCTGGATGGTGATGGTATGCTTTCTAGCATAGAAATGAATTCACCATTAGTAGATAAGTTTACACGTATGGATACTAACGGAGATGGTGTTATTTCTACAGAAGAATTGAATCAAATGCCTACTGGACATCGTGGTGGTGGTAGAGGTAATCATCGTAGATAATTGCTGGTGGAATTTGAACTGTGAAAATCACAGTTCAAAAGGGTGTGACCTCAATATGATGTAGAAAAACATTTTTACATAAGCAAACACCGCCTTGGAATAAATTCCAAGACTCAAAGCTAAAGTCGGCTCAAGCCGACTGTTCTACGATGTTCTGTTGGAATGTTAGTCTGCTTCAGCAGACTTTAGCTATGAGCCTTGGAATTTATTCCAAGGCGGTGCTTGAGCATGTCAAAATGTTTTTACATCATATTGAGGTCACACTCGTTCAAAAAGATTACAACAATTGCGATAAAAATGTGCGAGCTGGCACTTTAATAGGAGTGGTATGTTGAAAACAATCAGCTTCAACAAATTCTGCATCCATCGCGACTTGAAAGGCATATTTAGCCTCTGTTTTTGTCTGAAACCATGCTAAGTTTGGATTTAATTTTGCTTTCATTGAGTTTTTTACTTC
The DNA here is from genome assembly GCA_016744775.1 of Candidatus Marithrix sp. Classification (GTDB taxonomy): domain Bacteria; phylum Pseudomonadota; class Gammaproteobacteria; order Beggiatoales; family Beggiatoaceae; genus Marithrix. The sequence goes on along the minus strand of JADGDS010000004.1, from coordinate 6,351 downwards.
TACTAATAACCAAGCTTTCTGATCTTTGCTTACTAAAAAATCAACTTCTTTTTGATCTTTGGTACGCAAATAATGTAAATTAAATTCACCTAAACCTATATCTGTCCAAGCATGAACTGCTTTTAATAAATGTGAAGCTATAAAATTTTCTACTTTTGCTCCGGGTTCAGAAATATTTGACCAATCCCATAAGTAGGTTTTAGGTTCCTTTCTTAAAGCAGTGCTAATATTTTGATACCAAGGGCGAATGCGATAACAATAATAAAATCCTTCTAAAATATCTAACCAACGACGCACCGTATCTACTGAGACTCGCAACTGTTTAGCAAGAGTAGAATATTTAGTAATTTGCCCAGCTTGTTGTTCTAATAAAACAACCAACATTTCCAATTGTGCAATTTCTTGAACCCGAGTAGCATCACGAATATCTTCTCGAATTAATTGTTGTTGTCGTAAGCGTCGCCAACGCTTATAAAATTTAGAATCAGCTTTTACAAACACCTCTGGAAAACCACCAAATTTAAATAACAAATCAAATGATTCCGCCGCTAAAGCTTTAGGAGCTTGAATCAGCTGATCAGTATTCCAATCAGAATGAACTAATTCAGCAACACTTAAAGGATGAAGCCGATAATTAAAATATCTACCCATCAAACTATCGCCACCTTTTCTGAATACATCCATTCTAGCACTACCAGTGACTAATATAGCCAACCTTCCCTCAAAACGATCAAATAAACCTTTTAAAAAAGATTTCCAATCAGCAAACTTATGAAGTTCATCAAGAATCAACAAAGGCAAACCAGTGTTTAACTGATTTAAGCCTAAAAGATCGACAAGATCACCTAAGATAATTTGACGATGTTCAATATCATCCCAATTCAAATAAATAGCCACTGAAAAATTTTGAGCAATCTGCTTAGCCAAAGTAGTTTTACCAACTTGCCTAGCACCAGAAACAAAAACCATTTGCCTATGTTCAAATAATGAACTATTTAAAAATCTATGATAATGCCTATCCATTTTTTGACCAATCGTAAAAAAGTTATGACTATTTTACGATTGCCACGAAAAAAAGACAAGGCAATTTATTTGATTGGAATGGAATTTAATCCTGAAGATAAAAATATTGAATCATTTGAGTGGCAACAAATGTAGAATTTGTGGTTCAATACATTTTTCTGTAATGTAAAAATCTAAACTTTATCAGGTAAAACAATATGACATTAAAACTCTTTGTATTAGCTATTATTTTTGTATTAACAAGTGGCGCCTTCTTTTCGCATTATTTTAAAAGAAATAAATTTATTACTATTTTGGCTGTAATAATAGCAATTGTTGGTACATTATTTTTATTTAAAGATATTATATCTACCCTAAAATATGATGTAATTGCTAGTTTAAACACTAATGATACACAAAATCAATCTACAGATAAAATATTTAATGATAGTTTATCTGGTGGTAGTTCTTTTGTAAATGATTCGATATTTTTAGAATCTATCAAGTGCATAAAGACTGAAGATTTAATTGGTAATGACGATGTTGTTCTCAAGAATGGCAAGAATGAAATTATATGGATGGAAAGTATGAATGATGGGGAGGAGAAACCTCTGAACCTTTTATATAAGACTAGTATTAATCTTTCTCTTTATGAGAAAGATGGTAGTTTTTGGGGTGATGAAGATGATTATTTAGGTAGCAAAACTATTGAAGCATCTAATGATTCTAATAAACAAGGTAGCCAAGCTATCTACTTTGATAAAGATGGAGCTGTGTATAAACTGAATTATCGTATTGGAGAAAAATAATCAAGGAGATTGCTTCATAAATACCTAAGCCAGTTACGAGGATAGTTTTGCATCGTGTGTAACATCAGTTATTATAGACATTGATCATTCTTCACATAGTTTACATAGTTTCTCCACATTTTCTCCATAATTGCTTGCTATACTATTCAACATTGAATAATTTTGGAGATATATTATGAAATTTTTACCCAAAATATCATCCCAAGTGTTGATATTTGCAATAACAACAGGAACCGCATGGGCAAAAGATCCAGTTCCTGACATAAAAGTAAATGGCTCAGATGAGCCAGTATCCATAACAACAAATGATAATGTTTCAGTCACAGTAGCGATTGATTCTGGAGATATGACTAATAGCGATACAGATTCGTGGGCACTAGCTGATACACCAGTTGGTTGGTATTATTATGAACAGTCAGTTGGCTGGCAGTTAGGACAGTCTCCAATGTCTCAAGGTTCCTTATTAGATCAGCCAAGCAATGAGATTTTGAAGACCTCAAGTTTGCCTTCAGGTTCATATACCTTTTATTTTGGAGTTGATATGGATATGAATGGAGTCATAGACATGGAACAAATGTTTTATGACTCAGTAATGTTGAATGTAACATTATCGAATAAATATAATATTCCTGACACAGGTCAAGCCATATGCTACAACAATACAGGTGAAATCACTTGTCCCGCCAAAGGGGAAGCCTTTTATGGGCAGGATGCTCAATATACTCGCAACGCTCCCAGCTACACCAATAATGGCGATGGCACTGTCACTGACAACGTAACTGGCCTAATATGGCAGAAAACCGCTGATACTGATGGCGATGGCGACATTGATGCTGCTGACAAGTTGAGCAATGAAGCCGCTGCTGCCTACTGTGAAAATCTGTCCTTGGCTGGCCACACTGACTGGCAGTTGCCCAACATTAAACAACTCTATTCGCTTATGAATTTCAGCGGCTTAGACCCTAGCGGTTATGAAGGCACTGACACTTCTGGCTTGGTCCCCTTTATTGATACCAACTATTTTGATTTCGCTTATGGTGACACCAATGCAAACGAACGCATCATTGATTCTCAATACGCATCAAGCACCCTTTACGTTGCTGACACCACAGTACCGCTGCTTTTTGGAGTTAATTTTGCCGATGGTCGTATTAAAGGTTACGGAATTACAAGATTTGGGCAGGATAAAACTTTCTTAGTTGCCTGTATCCGTGAAAATAGCAGCTATGGTGTCAATGATTTCAGCGATAATGGCAATGGCATTGTCACTGATAATGCTACTGGTCTGATGTGGGCGCAGAATGACAGTGGTAGCGGCCTTAATTGGGAACAAGCTCTAGCCTATGTAAAAGCGCAGAATGATGCCAAGTATTTGGGCTACAGTGATTGGCGTTTACCTAACGTCAAAGAACTACAAAGCATTGTTGACTATAGTCGTTCGCCTGACACCACTAATTCTGCTGCCATCGACCCACTGTTCAAGGCCACCAGCATCACCAACGAAGCAGGAGAAACTGACTATGCCTTCTACTGGAGCAACACTACTCATGCTAACTGGACTGACCAGTCGGGAGGAGCAGGTGCCTATGTTAGCTTTGGGCGAAGTCTAGGTTATATGAACGACACATGGTCTGATGTCCATGGAGCTGGCTCACAGCGCAGTGATCCTAAATCTGGAGACCCAGCAGAATTTCCTACTGGCCGTGGTCCTCAAGGTGACGCTATTCGCATCTACAACTATGTTCGCTTGGTACGTGGTGGAACAACTGGCTAAGTTATCACTGACGGAACAGTGAGCCAGACTAGCAGCAGCGGCAGAATTGGGCATAACAGAAGAAGCTTTCCTGATTTCACTACAAACAGCTATTCCGTCCATTTCTGGTATAAGGAAAAACTATTTTAATCCAAAGTCCACCTGATGATACATTAGTAGCTGTAATTTTGCCACTGTGCATTTCTACGATATTTTTACAAATAGCCAAGCCTAATCCGCTGCCACCTTTGGCTCTATTTCTTGATTGTTCTACCCGATAAAGTCGATCAAATAAGCGTCCTATAGATTCTTCAGGTACCCCGGGTCCTGAGTCGATAAAGTTGATGCTGAGCTGAGTTTTTGTCTGTTCAGAGAAAATTTTTAAGCTGCCCGGCGAATCTACATATCGTAATGTATTTTCCAGTATATTGGAATATAATTGCCTTAATTTATCTGCATTTGCTTGCCAGATAATATCTGCTTGCAAATTTTCTTCTACTAAAATATTATGTTGCGCTAATTGAGTATGATATAATTTTAAGCTTTCTCGCAAAATTTGTAGTGGATTAATCGGTTGTTTTTTTAAAGATAAAGCCTCAGTATCTGCTAATGATAATTGTCGAAGATCATCAACCAGCCGACTCATACGCTGTACTTCAAAATGTAATGAATTCAATGCTTCATGATTGAAGTCTCGAATACCATCTTGCATAGCTTCAATTTCGCCACGCATTATTGATAAAGGAGTTCTTAGTTCATGCGAAATATCAGTCAACCATTGTTGACGCATTATTTCATATTTTTCAAGTATTTGTGCCATTGTATTAAAATCATCAGCTAATTGTCCCAATTCATCATTGGAATGAGTTTTAATTTTGGTTTGAAATTGACGGGAACTTAATGCTTGTGTACCTTTAATTAGTTGTTGAATAGGAATTAACAATTGTCTTGATAACCACCATGCAAGCAAAGTTGTCATTAATAAAATACATCCAGCTATTAGATAGAATATCTGAGTTTGTTGTTTTAAAAATTCAATCTCCCGAGGTCTTGATATACCTTTTCTTTTGTGCATTCCCAGCCATCCAACTATTTTTCCTGTGACTATAATTGCTTGAAGTTGATGCTGTTTGATTGGAGCTAGATTACCAACTACTCTATTTTTTTGTGCGTCAAACAGGGCGATCCTCCTAAATGGAGAATCTTTTGGATGTTTTCGCCTCAAACCGGGAGGCGGAGGTGGTCTATGATCTTTATTTTTGCGATGAATGGAATCTAGCAATTCTCTCCAAACAAAATGGTTATTTCTTAATCTATCCCAGCTTTGTTCAGTTTTATATTCTATACTGAGTCTATAATCAAGCTCATTGAATATTTTCATGTCCATTTTATTCATAAACTCTACGAAGTTTTTTTGAAAATAAAAGTCCATGATGACAACCATTAAAACAATAGTTATCACACTGGTTAACAAGAATGAGATAAAAAATTTGTAGGATAGCTTAATTTTCATAGTTTCGCTTATCGAAAAATTAATCTATAATAACATCTGATTATAGAGATTGATCATTCTTCACATAATTTACATAGTTTCTCCACATTTTCTTCACAATTGGATCACCACCAGTATATCCTTATCTATTTGTTGTAACGCTTCGATCTTATCGAGTTGATGATTGGTATAAACTTAAAAAATTTGTTGATTCAATATAAATTTACTCCATTAAAAAAATAAGTTATGAAATTTCCAAGTATAGAAAATTTTGTTGGTAATACGCCATTGGTTCGTTTACAACGATTAAATCCTAATAGTAATAATACCATTTTACTAAAATTAGAAGGTAATAATCCTGCTGGTTCAGTTAAAGATCGCCCTGCTTTGAGTATGATTCAAGAGGCTGAACTACGAGGTGAAATTAAACCGGGCGATACACTCATTGAAGCAACTAGCGGCAATACTGGTATTGCTTTAGCTATGGTAGCCGCTATAAAAGCTTATAAAATGGTATTAATTATGCCAGAAAATATGAGTCTTGAACGGCGACAATTAATGACAGCTTATGGTGCAGAAATTATACTAGTATCAGAAAAAGGCAGTATGGAAGAAGCGCGTGATCTAGCTATAAAGATGGAACAAGAAGGTAAAGGCAAAATCTTAAATCAATTTGATAATCCTGATAATCCCTTGGCTCATTATAGAACAACTGGTCCAGAAATTTGGCGCGATACAGAAGGAACAATCACCCATTTTGTAAGTGCAATGGGTACTACTGGCACTATTATGGGTACTTCTCGTTATTTAAAGGAAGTCAATTCAGAGATACAAATTGTTGGATTACAACCAGCCGAAGGAGCTAAAATACCCGGAATTCGCCGTTGGTCTAAAGAATATTTACCACAAATCTTTGATGCAACACAAGTAGATAGCATTATTGATATTGATCAACAAAGCGCGGAAGATACAACACGCGCTTTAGCAGTTGAAGAAGGTATTTTTTGCGGTATATCATCAGGTGGCGCAGTAGCAGGTGCTTTGCAATTATCTGAACAAGTCAATAATGCAGTAATTGTAGTAATTATTTGTGATCGAGGCGATAGATATTTATCTACTGGTGTATTTTAGTAGGCTTCATGGTTAATAAATTTCTCTGCTTATATAAAACAACATAATGAATTCTTCAAAAAACTTAGAGATAACCGGCTCACGCCACCTAATTAATTGGCTACAGACTCAACAAATCAGTCTAGCTTTAACAACTTATCAAAGTTCTCGTTTGTTTCTACTTG
>JADGDS010000003.1 GCA_016744775.1 Candidatus Marithrix sp. | reverse complement strand
AGTGATTTAACACTTAGCCTAATCACCTATTCAGTCCTAAGACCTATCTCGAATCTCACGATTCAAGCCCCTGTGTCTTTAGCTCAGGGGTAGTTGACAGGCAGTTAAAATAATATCGATTTAGTTAAGTACAAACCTGACAGGTTTAATCGCTGTATTTTATGCAATAGGTAAATAGTCACCTTTAGGTGACTTAAGCTTTGAGCCTCGGGATTTATCCCTAGGCGGTGTTTGAGCATGTAAAAATGTTTCGTTCACACTTGTATTAGTATGAAGGATTTGTACAAGAAAGGAGCCAAGGGATATTAAATTAATTAGTTTTTCAACCGAAGCGCAGGATCACCAAAAAGTGTAAACATCCTTAAAACTTCTGCTGATGCTCCTTGTTCATATGCTTTTATTTTGGCTTCAGTGGTGATTAAGCCTAGTCTTCTATTGCCTTGATTAAAGACGCTGTCAAATATATATTTGGCTAAGATGGCATTTTCCCATAAATAGGTAAAATTGCTAGCGGCAAATACTCCAATCGCTCCGGTTTTGGAAATTACCATTTCTTCGGCAAGGGAATATGCGTAGGAGCTTATGAAGTATCCGTTGATACATGTCAGCATTAGTGCAAAGATTAGTTGTTCATTGTTTAGTTTTTCTACATCGCTTGATTTAAATAATCCTTTGTCAATACTCCATTTATCTATTGTGCCATGCCCAATATAATTGCTTATCATTACACCATTGTTTATGCTCGCAATAATGTCTTGATTGGCTTGAGTTGCTTCTAAATTTGGTTGTAAATAAATTTTATCAGCTTCATATTGTTTTGGTAACATTTGAAATAGACGTTCATTAAAATCATGGAATTGAGTTTCATTATCGGCAACTAATAATACTTTATCAGGTGCTTCATTAGTTGAATTCTCAAAACATATGATTTTATGAATTATTTTCTTTACCATTTCTGAATTGTTTCCGGGAATTCTACCAATCAGCATGTCTGGTAAATTGTCATTTCCTGCCACACTTACATACCAATTGTCATCAGGAGTTATGATGTTTTCAGCACTGGTATAAAGATGAGTTGGTACTTTGCTATCTTCTAAATTTATTTTGGCATCTCCAACTAGAAATACATAAGTTGGTGCTGGCTTAGCCCAGTTTTTATAGGCATAAGCCAAGAATTCCTTAATCGCGGCTGAATCAGCTAAGCCATGATTGAATTCATTATAAATGTCTTCGACGCTTACAGTTTTAACGCGCAAACCTTGTTGGCTGCGTAATTTGGCTAATGGTTCTACTGCTGGTAAAAATTCTTTGGCGGTAATTAGTATATAATCTGCACCGTTGTTTGGATTTTTTAGTTCAGGTGATTGCCAAACACTTATATTTTTTGGGCTATGTATTTTATTTGTAATAGAATCTTGCCCATGCAATTCTATCCAATCAAGAAAAATACTATCAACAATTGCTCCAGTATCTCCGGGCAATTTGATAGTTAAAATATTAGAATCCTTATTAAATCTTGACGCTGGTACTAACATTTCCTGAATATATTCAGTTCTACCATCCCAACGAGCATCTCCAATCAAGTTGTCATTTAAATAAATTAATGTATGATGATTGGGATGAGGAGCCGCTGTAGTGTAACCATAAAAAGCTACCTTGATTGTTGTTGCTGAATTTTGCGAGGGGATGTTATAATTTTTAACATCTAAAGCATTTAGTCTTTGCCAAAAGCCTTTTGATTCATGTCTTCCCCAAATATTATCTTGTTCAATGTGAATAGCTTTACTGTCAATTGAACTTATTCTTTTACCTAAACTGTTTGTGTTCCAATATAACCAATAAACTTTGGATTCTGCATAAAATTCAAGATATTGTTCTGGTAAATTAATTGTAACCGCAACTTGTTTTCCTTGATTAAATAGTTGTAAATTTTCTGGAATTATTGCCGCTGGCATTCCAGCATTTACTAATTGTTGATAATATAATCTATAAATTCCGGTTTCTGTGGTTTCAATTCTTAAAGCTTGGTGGTTATTTTTTAAATTGCGTGGTGTAGTTTTAAAAATGTCACGATAATTAATACCAGAAGAAAAAGTTTTAATTCGTGATTTTGGTAAGGGATTTTCAAAATGAATTTTTAGGCGGATTTTTTGAATCTTATAATTGCCTTGACATGGCAAAACTCGTAAACGACTAACTGGAATATCGCGTAAAATTTCTCTAACACCAAGTTCTACGAATTCTTTAATTGGTTTATTAACATCCAACAGCTCAGCCCAAAATTCACCAGTTGATGGCACTTGTACTAATAAGCCGCTGCTAACACAAGAATTGAATTCTACAATTAGCTGCTTTGCATTAGAATTGATGATTTTAATATCATTTGCTTGAACTATTGTTGTTGCAAATAGCAATCCGATATATATAATATATTTACACATTTTAATGATAAGACCTGTCAGGTTTTTAAAACCTGACAGGTATGTAGGTTAATTTAATGTTTAATTTACACATTGTTATGATAAGACCTGACAGGTTTTTAAAACCTGTCAGGTCTGTAGGTTAATTTAAGGTTTAATTTACACATTGTTATGATAAGACCTGTCAGGTTTTTAAAACCTGACAGGTCTGTAGGTTAATTCAAAGTAGCAGATATTATTTTATCAGCATGGAATTTACGTTTTCCATTATATTCAATATCTTCTAAACCATAACAATATGTTACACCAGCTTCAACATTTTGATCTTGTTCAGAATAACTTGCACCCAATACTCCATCTTGAGATTTAGAATAAACCAAAGGTTGAACTTGTTTAACATCTTTATAATTATAAGGATCAGTAGAACATTGTCCATCTATTGGTGTTGCTCTCCAAAGGGTAAAACCAGCATTGTCGGTTTCAGTACCCGTGGTCCAATTTATGGTTATTTTGCCATCAGCTGCGTTGGCTGTGAATGAGTCTAGGCTTACTGATAGTGGTCCTTCTGGTGGACGTAATTCATAACTCACACCACCAATCAACTCTTCTCCTTCAAATTGTTTAACATGGAAATAAACTTTTCCAGATAAATCCTTCTGTGTTAAAGAAGTAGGGGCAAATGTCAAATTTAATTTTACTTCTTCACCTTTTGCTACATCTATAATAAATGATCCCTTGTCACCAGTAAATTTGGCTTCTTTTCCATCTATGATTTCGAGACCTTTTGGATCTTTAATAGGTAAATTTTCTAGTCCACCAATTGTGACATTGACTAATTCATCTGCTAATTTTTTGAGATCAGCCTTTTCAGTTGTTACATCGAAGACCAATTTTAGAGGTTTAATATTTAAAGCTGGACGTACAATTAAGTCAGTGATAACAGGTTTATCTGGTGACAAACCAACAATATTGAGGTTTCTCTGAGCAATGTTATTATTATTTTTCACAGAATTACCAGTAGTTGGATCTAAAGGAGTTCTCAAACGAACTTGCATACAATAATGTCCAGTTCCGGGTGGATTCCACTCAATGCTAGCTACATACTGTTGACCTACTGGTAAATTAGATATAGGATGAGAACCTAAAAAAATCCATGGTGCCCCCCATGTACTAGCTTTAGTAAGATAAAATTCTACATTCACATTAGAAGCAGCTATTGGACCTAAATTACGTACCAGAGCATAAGCAGAATTTGTTTGTCCATTTACTGGATTTTGATGAGTTGGTAAAGCTGGAGGAGTTAAGCCTGCAAATGGATTGTTGCTATTAGTTACAACAATATCTCTTGAACACCACCAACCATTACAAACGTTGCTGGGAGGACTAGGTTCAACACCCGTATCAGTAGTTCCATCACTGACCCAAACATCAAATTTACACTTATAATGTACAGTTAATTTAACAGATTCAACCGTAGTATCATCTTGTACTAATACATCAAGAAAACCATGAGTATTTAACTCATTAATGATACTAACTCCAGCATTAGGAGCTGTTCCTAAATTTTTTAAATTTGCTAAATTTAAATTGAAAGCCTGACCATTTTGAAAAAATATAATTATCCATTGTTGTGGAAGTAAACCAAAATTAGGATTATCTAAACCAAAGCGGCTACTCCACCCTGAAGCTAAACTATTACCACCAGTATCTAAAAATTTTAAATAAAGCGCATCATTTTTTGATAGCGAAGAACTACCAGCTTTAGCTTTAACTTCTAGTGTTGCTCCAACAATCGTCTTGCCCGGTATGTTTAAATTTGTAAAGGTATGACCAACAAATTTATCGATTTGTGTATCGCCAAATCCCTTAAAAGTTTTGTCAGGATATGCGGCTAACATGTTAGCACTAGGGCTAGCTACTGTAGGCTGATAAACCTTTGTTTCATCATCTTTGCAAGGTTCAAAATTGCAGTTTTCTAAAGAAACTGCGTCAAGAAACATACCATAAGAATTTGATGGACCTGTATCTTGGAATTCCAAACGTGTTGTGTTACCAGCACTGGCATATACCGTATATGTATAAACACTCCACGATGTGCTATTTCCTCCAGCACCTGCTGAAAGATCATCTAAAATACTTCCGTTCCATAATACTCTAAGCTTATGATCGGCAGCTGGTCTTTTTGGACGAGGTGAAATGGCAAATTTTAAGGTATAGCATTGTCGAGGTTTAGTAGATACATCTTGGTAAATACCACTACTTTTACTACTATCTAATTCTATAAAATTTTGTCCTTCATAGGGAAGTCCTAATCCGGGTAAATGGTTTACTATATCAACTTCAGGTCCAAAAGATAAGGTCCATCCTGGAATAGAAGTAAAATTATTCCATGTTCCATTAGGTATAGTAGGTTGCTCAAAACCACCGTTGAGAACGTTGGCAAACGTAGATGGAGCTGCCAACACCCCAAACGACATAGTAAAAGCGATACTGGCTAGTTTTAATAGCCTCTGTTTTTTTAGATATGATTTCATCATCATTACTCCAAGTTAAATATTAAATTTTAAACTTACGATATTATAAGACGGACATTTTGATGATTTTTGCCAAAAAAAAATAATTTAAAATTAAACAATTCAAAAAGTTCATTCGTTTATCCACATAATTCGTTGTACTCAGATATACCTTCCATCAAACTACATAATGGGTGTTTGGTAATGGCACAATGGTGCATAACATGAATGACATCATATTTCAGTAACACACTACATAATTTATACTAAAAATCTTTCACTCTACTACCAACTATATGCGATAATTTAGGTATTATACTAACAAATATAAAAAAATGACTTTAATATCAACACTATTTTACTATTCAAATCTTTTTCAATCATCAAAGGTTCCTCTATATACAAGATCTATTTATAAGCAAATTAGTTTTGATCAAAAACTCATAGGATTAAAAGGTGCTAAAGGAGTTGGGAAAACCACACTTTTACATCAATACTTAAACAATTTAGAAATTGATATATCTGAAAAAGTGTATATTTCTATGGATAATCCTCTTATTGGAGCTGAAAGGTTACTCACTATTGCAGAGGAGTTTCAAAAAAGAGGCATCAAAGTTTTGGTAGTTGATGAAATTCATTATCAAAGATACTTTGAGAAAGATTTGAAAACTATTTATGATTTTTTTGATATTCAAGTTGTCTTTTCTGGTTCAAGTGCTATTGCATTATCAAATGCGGATTTGAGTAGAAGAGCATTAATCTATAATATTCCTATACTCTCTTTTAGGGAATTTTTGGAATTAAAACTTAATATAAAACTCAATGTATTTAATTTGGAACAGATGTTAGAATCTCATACCAAATATGCATTTGAAGTCATATCAAAGCTTAAACCTCTGAAATATTTTGATGAATATTTAAATTTTGGCGTTTATCCATTTTTTTTGGAGGGAGGTGAGCAAGATTATATTATGAAACTTACAGAGGCTATCAATAAGACTATTGAGAGTGATTTATTGCAACTTTTTAATATTGATCCAAAAAATATATCACTACTAAAAAAACTACTGGTAGTTCTGTGTGAAAATCCTCCTGGTGATATGAATATTACATCTCTTTCAAGAGAAATGGGGCTAAATGTAAAGACACTTTATAACTATATAAATGCTTTAGAACGTGGAAAACTAATACACCTACTCTATTATAATAAAAAAGGCAATGCTCTATTTCAAAAACCTGATAAAATCTTGCTTGAGAATCCCAACCTATTTAAGGTTTTATGTTTTTCATCAAATATAGGTACTATTAGAGAATCATTTTTTCTCTCAATGTTGCATAATCATACTATTAGATATTCTAAAAAGGGTGATTATTTTATTGATGATAAATATACATTTGAAATAGGGGGTAAAAATAAAGATTTTAAACAGATAAAAAATATCAAAAATAGCTACCTTGTGATAGATAATATAGAAATAGGTGATATAAAAAAAATACCAATTTGGCTGTTTGGATTTTTGTATTGATAAACATGATCGTAGGGGCAATCCTTTATGGTTGCCCTCTCTGCGTAACATCAGTTATTTATTTAGGTGTTACATTTGTAACTTCCAATTGAAATGGATTTTGCTTAACTGTCTTCATTTCAACTTCAAAATGTAATTTTTGATTTAATACATCAACTGCTACATCTGATGCTTTAAAGATACCAGTTTCTAAATCGTAAGTAGAACATTCTTTTGATGGCGGCATAATTTTTACTTCTCCAGCCGCTGTTATGACAGTATGATCTGGATGTTCATTATCTACTACTGGTAAACCCTGTGCATCAGCACCGCTGGTTGCAATTAATGGTTGATCAGCTTTTTTTATGTATTCTTCAAACCTTTTCATTGCTTCATCTTTGTCGCTTTTTATTCTGGCATAGAAAAGCAAATCTACAGGTACATCAGGATCAATATTTTGACTAACTTTAGCTGAAAATCCAGTCCAATCAGAGAAACCCTTACTTAATAAAGTAAAAACTTTACCAGTATTAGAATTTAATCCAAATTCTGATAAACCGGGATAAGGAACGTCAGTGTCTGATAACACCAATTTAGCGGCAAAAATTTCCCCAATATCACGAGGAAGTCTGAACGCGCAAGCACAAACTTGCCCGCTACCTACTTGAGTACCAAAAGTCGTGAGTTTGTGAATACGGATTATATAAATCCAAAATCCGAATTGTTTGGATACTAGATGAGCACTAGTAACCCAAATCGGTGGTTTAGGTGGAGTAGATGTGCAAGCGAAACTATTTGCACTTATACCAATAACTAACAATGTAGTCAGTAACAATGTTTTAACTGCTGTAATTTTCATATCTGTGTTCCTTAAATTTAAAACTCACTTCTTTAGGACGGACACTCTTACTTTTTTTGCCAAAAAAATTTAAAAAAAATGTTATGAATTTTGCTTAGATGTCCATATTAATACATAAATTTTTTATTTAAGGAATAAATAATGACTTGGAAATTGACAAAAAAAATAGCTTTTATTAGTTTATTTACAATCAAATTAGCATCGGCTAATGAGTTTTTAGTTACTGATCAGGATTTTCCGCCAGATAATGTGAAGATGGAAAATTTAGGTAAGTTTTTATTTTATGATAAAATATTAAGTGGCAATGAAGATATTTCATGCGCTACTTGTCATCATCCTTTTGCTGCTAGTGGTGATGGTATATCTTTACCTATAGGTACTGGCGGAATTGGTTTAGGTGTTATGCGAAATCCTAATAATATTAAAAAAAGGGTGGCTCGTAATTCACCGCATCTATTTAATTTGGGAGCTTCGGAATTTACTACATTATTTCATGATGGTAGAGTAACAAAACTTGTAAGCCCTGCTGGTGATGATTTACCTTTAGGATTAGATAATCCATTGGCTGTACAGGCTATGTTTCCAGTAACATCTGATGCTGAAATGGCAGGTGAAAAAGGAGAAAATACGATTGCAGATGCAACCGCTGAAGGCAATTTAATTAGCGTCTGGCAACAATTAGCAGCAAGATTGCAACAAATAGATGAATATGTATATTTATTTATTGATGCTTTTGCAGATGTTAATGCTGCGGAGGATATTACTTATGTACATGCCGCTAATGCCATTGCTAGTTTTGAAGCGGCTGCTTTTCGTTGCACTAATTCTCCTTTTGATCAATATTTGCGTGGTAATTACGATGTAGCTAGTGAACAGCAGATTCGAGGTGCTATATTATTTTATGGTAAAGCGCAGTGTAGCACTTGTCATAGTGGAGCATTTCAAACAGATCAGAAATTTCATGCTATTGGGATTCCTCAAATTGGTCCGGGAAAAGGTGATAATTTACCCGGTTATAATGATGGACATGATGATTTTGGTCGTGAGCGAGTAACTAAAGATGCGGCTGATCGTTTTAAATTTCGCACACCATCATTACGTCAAGTAACTATGACTGGACCTTGGGGTCATGATGGTGCGTATAATGATTTAGAACAAATGATACTTCATCATCTAAATCCAGTTAAGGCTTTAAATAATTATGATATTAGGCAGGCTCTATTACCTTCAAGAACTGATCTTCATAAAATAGATATAATTGCGCATCAAGATCAAAAACGTCGTCAAGCGATAATTGATGCAATTGAAATTAATCCTATAAAATTAACTGATCAAGAAATTTATGATTTAATAGCGTTTTTACATGCTTTGACTGATGTTAATTGTATTGATCTTCGTAGAACTGCGGTGAATAGAGTACCTAGTGGTTTGCCAATTAGGGATTAGTTTGGAATAATTTACACAATAATGTTGTATTATATTATAATAAATACTTAGACAAAACATGTCGGAAGCCCCCTAGCCCCCTAAAGGGGGAAGTATTTACCTAATAAATAATATCATTCCTCCCCCTTTAGGGGGTTCGGGGGGCTTGAAAAATTTTGTCGTATCTACTTCTTAATGAATAAAAAAATAAAAATAGCCATAATAGGTTGCGGAAGAATTTCCGCAAAACATTTTGAAGCTATTAAAAAACATAATGATAGTTTAGAACTAGTTGCTGTTTGTGATAATAATCCAGCAGTGCTAGAAAAAGCTATTCAAGAAACTACTGTCAGCGGCTATTCTAATCTTAATGCACTTTTAAAAAATACAGAGCTTGATTTAGCCGCTATTTGTACTCCTAGTGGAATCCATGCTCAGCAAGTTATCCAATGTGCCCAAGCAGGCTGTCATGTTATGACTGAAAAACCTATGGCTACTCGTTGGAAAGATGGTTTAGAAATGGTTAAAGCTTGTGATGATGCTGGTGTTCATCTGTTTGTAGTCAAACAAAATCGCCGTAATGCCACAATTCAATTGCTAAAAAAAGCTATTGATAACAAGCGATTTGGCAAAATATACATGGTACATATCAATGTATTTTGGACGCGCCCCCAAGCTTATTATGATAGTGCTAAATGGCGTGGCACTTGGGAATTTGACGGCGGAGCTTTGATGAATCAAGCCAGTCATTATGTAGATTTGTTAGATTGGTTAATTGGTCCAGTAGAAACTGTCCAAGCCATGACTGGCAGCTTGGCACGCAACATTGAAGTTGAAGATACCGCTGTGATGAATGTCCGTTGGCGTTCTGGAGCATTAGGATCGATGAGCGTAACCATGCTCACCTATCCGAAAAACCTTGAAGGTTCAATTACCATCATCGGTGAAAAAGGCACGGTACGTATCGGCGGAGTAGCAGTAAATGAAATACAAGAGTGGCAATTTTCGGAACCCGATCAGGATGATAAAAACATCCATGAAGCCAGCTATGAAACTACATCTGTCTATGGATTTGGTCATCCTTTATATTATGAAAATATAATTAAAACTATACAAGGGCAGGCAGAAGCTGAAACTGATGGCAGAGAAGGTTTACGTTCTTTAGAGTTATTAATTGCTGCCTACCTCTCGGCGCGGGATGGGCGCACTGTGCCTTTACCTTTGGAAGTTTGAGCTGTGATTATCAATAAGATCACATAAACAATGAATTACTAATAAATGAACTTCTTGAATTCGCGCAGTTGAATTGCTGGCTACACAGATTTCTTTATCGCTTTCTAGTAACTGTGATCTTATTTTTCCACCATTTCGCCCGGTTAATGAAATTATGTGCATATTTTTTTGCTGGGCAATTTCAATCGCTTTTATAATATTTGCTGAATTGCCGCTGGTGCTGATAGCAAATAATATATCTCCTTGTTGCCCTAATGCTTCGATTTGTCTGGCAAATACATTTTCAAAAGCATAATCATTTGCGATTGAGGTTAAAATAGAACTATCAGCAGTTAAAGCAATTGCTGGTAAGGCACGTCGCTCGGCTTCAAAACGGTTAATTAATTCAGAGGAAAAATGTTGAGATTGTTCAGCGGAACCTCCATTTCCACAAATTAATAGCTTATGTTGTTGCTTCAAACTTTCTATTATCACTTTAGCAGCACTAACAATTGCAGGTGTTAAAGTACTGAAGATCTGAGTTTTAAGTTCAATACTAGCAGTAAAATTTTGTTGAACACGTTGTAATAATTCCATAATAATTAGTTTGTTTAGCTAGGAAGATATAAATCTGATTTTAAATCTTACGTTGAAATAAATCATGCCGACGACTCACCAAACGATCAAGAAATAATAGTCCCTCAAGATGATCAATTTCATGTTGCACCTGTTTTAAGTTAAAGGAAAAAATATTTTTCCTACACGATCAATATGATCAACTAATTCTTTATTAGTTAAAGTCTCATAATGTACTACATCAACAAAATAAGGAATTGGTAATTCTTGATTTAAGATAGTACTGAGTCTTATCACAGTATCATAATTGAGATTTTTGCCTTTAATGGCAAGATCAATATCAGAACCTTTTTTATAATTACCTTTAGCACGTGAACCAAAAATAATTACTGTTTCTATTTCTTTAAAATTAGATATTGCTGTTATGATATGTTGATAGCTTGTATCCTTTAATCCAAACATTAGTTCATATCTCGTAAGTAAATATATACTTGAGTGACAGCATTAAAATACTGATTTGTTATTTTATCTACTGCTATTTCAAATAATACTTCATCATAAGTATGTGCAATTAAATTACGTTTTTCTAACATATCCATCCATAATTCACCATCACTTATAATTTCATAATGAAACGCCTGTTTAATAACTTCTCTTGGAAATTTAGCAACAACAGCTTTACTTTCCAGATAATCTTTTAAAGTTTTCCATGATAACTCAAAAGTATATTCAAACCTTTGAATCATACCTTCTTTTTCAAGCACAGATAAATCATTTGCTATTAAAACTGAATCTTTTAACTGATTATAAGCTTTCTCAAAATTATGAAAACGTTGTTTCCATCGTATATCTAAATTATTTGTCATTATCAATCCATTACTATAAATAATACTAAATGCAAACCTTGAGATATGTATGGTATAATCTAAAAAATGAATAATTCCCAATTATCAGCCTTAGATATACTACAAAATATCTTTGGTTATCAAAATTTTCGTGGGCAACAAGCCGATATTATTGAGCATGTTGTCACTGGAAACAATGCGCTAGTATTAATGCCTACTGGTGGCGGTAAGTCTTTATGTTATCAAATTCCCGCTATAATTCGCCCCGGTGTCGCTATTATTATTTCGCCATTAATTGCTTTAATGCAAGACCAAGTTACTGCATTACAACAATATGGTGTTCGTGCCGCTTATTTAAATTCTAGTTTAACCCTTGAACAAGCACGCTCAGTTTCAAATCAGTTACGTCAAGGTGAATTAGACTTATTATATATTGCACCTGAGCGATTAATGACTACGCGCTTTTTAGAATTTCTTGATACTGCTAATATCGCGTTATTTGCTATTGATGAAGCTCATTGTTTATCACAATGGGGGCATGATTTTAGACCAGAATATACTCAATTATCTGTTTTAGCTCAACGTTTTCCTCAGATACCACGCATTGCTCTCACTGCTACCGCTGATGAACCAACACGTAATGATATTATAAAACATTTGGCTTTAGAGCAGGCAGAAGTATTTATAACCAGTTTTGATCGCCCTAATATTTGTTATTATGTGGTGCAAAAAGATAATGGTCGTCGTCAATTATTAAACTTTCTTGAAACTGAGGGGCATAAAGGTGACGCTGGTATTGTTTATTGTTTATCGCGTAAAAGGGTAGAAGCAGTTGCCGCTTGGTTAAATAAACAAGGTTGGTTAGCTTTGCCTTATCATGCTGGTTTAGATAATAATATACGTGCAAATAATCAAAACCGTTTTTTACGCGAAGAAGGTATTATAATAGTTGCAACTATTGCCTTTGGAATGGGAATTGATAAGTCTAATGTACGTTTTGTTGCTCATTTAGATTTACCTAAAAGCTTAGAGGCTTATTATCAAGAAACTGGGCGAGCTGGGCGCGATGGTTTACCGGCAAATGCTTGGATGGCTTATGGTTTACAAGATGTTATTATGTTGCGACGATTTTTAGATAGTTCAGAGGCTCATGAGCAACAAAAACGTATTGAGCGGCATAAATTAGATTCTATGCTTGGCTATTGTGAAATGTCAAGTTGTCGTCGTCAAGTTTTATTAAATTATTTTGGTGAAAACTTGGCAAAAGCTTGTGGTAATTGCGATACTTGCTTGGAACCAGTTGCAACTTTTGATGGTACTGAAGTGGCTCAAAAAGCCTTATCCTGTATTTATCGTACTGGGCAACGTTTTGGAGTTAATTATTTAATTGATGTTTTATTAGGAAGGAATAATGATCGTATCATAAAATTAGGACATACGAATATTAGTACTTTTGGAATTGGTAAGGAATTAAAAGAAGGAGAATGGCGTTCAGTATTTCGACAATTAATTGCTATGAATTTTGCTAATGTTGATGTTGAAGGTTTTGGAAGCGTAGAACTTACAGATAATTCTCGTTCAGTATTACGCGGTGAAATGCGTCTCAATTTACGTAAAGATATAGCCACTAAGAAAACCAGCAAAAAAGACAATAAAACTAAGACATTTCAAACAGATAAAATTCTTTGGGAAAAACTACGCAGCAAACGTTTAGAACTAGCAAAAGCCCAAGATGTTCCACCTTATGTAATCTTCCATGATAGCACCTTAGAAGAAATGGTTTCTAAACGTCCAAGTAGTTTAAAAGAATTTTCACTATTATCAGGAGTTGGTAAGAGCAAACTAGAACGCTATGCACAAGCATTTATAGATATATTAAATGAACATCCACTATCAAGCACAACATCAGATTCAGCGGCAATAAGTATTGATGCTTTTCAACAGGGGCAGTCAATAGAAGAAATAGCCGAAGAACGCGCTTTAAAAGCTTCAACTATTTATCAACACTTATCTGAGGGCATAGAAGCCAGACAAATAGAATTAGCTGATGTAATCAAACTAACAGAAGAAGAAATAAAAGAAATTAAAGATAACTTATTAGAGCTACCAACTGAAGAACAGCATACTTTAAAACCAGTTTTTGATGCTTTTGATGGTGAATATAGTTATGAGATTTTGAAATGTGTTAGGGCTAATTTGTGGCGGTAAAGCCCCCCAACCCCCTAAAGGGGGAGTAGTTCATTACATGGATTTTGTTGCTCCCCCTTTAGGGGGCTGGGGGGCTTGCTTTAGGAGGATTTTTATTTACTTGGATTAACCACGCGCCCCATAAACAATATACTGCCTGAATCGTTGTGACGAATCAAGAATATAAATGGATGATCGGCATCGAATTCTGGTGCTTTTGGTGCTAAACCTCTAGTCATAAATATAGCTGTGGCAGCCGCTGCTTCGGTTCCTTTTTCATTCACTTCGACGAAGGCTTGGTGAATTACTGAGTCTAATGATAAGGTTTTTGTGCCGTCTATACCTGAAAAATCTGCGTTACCATTAAAAGCGTCTTTAATACCTAATCTCTCTAATGTTTGTGATAAGTTAAATTTACTGTTTATTTTAAATTTTGGCATTGAGACTTGCACTTTTTGCCAGTCTAATTGTTTGAATAATTGTTCAAGTTTGCTTGCTGTGAGGGTTTGTTCTAATTTGACTAAACCATTTCTTTCTTTTGGTAATAAGATTGTCATTGAAAGGCGATTTTTATGCTTATATTTGCCAGCTCCTTGATATGGTAGTTGAAGTATTTGTAATTCCTTAGTTTCCATATAGCCAGAAAACTGTTTTTTATTCATCATTGGCACGGTAACTTTCTGGTTGTTACTAATCCAAAATGGCGCGTTTTTAGTATCCTTTGGATCAAATGGATGTGCCCAATTAGCTTTAAAGTAAATGGCATTTATTAATACCAGCCGTGTTAATGTGTTTAATACTCTTTTGTTTACTAACTTTTTGATTTTCTGATTGGTTTGTTTTGCTACCCAAGCATTTATTTGTTTGCGAACTTGTTTATATGCGGTTTTAAAATCAACTTTTTTTAATTCGGTTTGATAATATTTATTTAGAGCATCTGTGAATGCTGCACGCAAAGGATAATCTTTTTGCGCCCAAATTGAGTTGGCGGTATGAATACTAATATTTTTATGTTTGCTTGCTTGATTAATTAAATTAATCAAATGATAAAATGCAGTATCTAGTTCATTTTGATTTTTAGGGAAGTGTAATGTTTGAGAAATTTGTGTTCTGGTATTTCCTCTGGCACCGAGATAAGTCATAGCAAGAGCGGTGGAAATACTGTAAGGTGAAAAAAATATATTAGTATTAGGTTTTAATTTGGCATAACAGTCAAATGCAAACTTGTTATTAGCTGTTACGACTTTATTGACTAAATCAAAAGCATTCTCAGCTGAAACATTTATATTCAGCAGTGCTGCTACGAATAAACTATAAGTTATGATCTTGGGTGTAAATTGCATTATTTTATTCCTTTTAAGTGACAGGAGTATTATACTCGTTGTTGAGATTGTTTCAATAACCAAAGCATACTTTTTATAAAAATTGGATTTTTAAATGAATACTCATTTTATTTTCTTCATATTCTTTACCATAGCCGTCATTAAACCTATTAACATTCCTAATATAAACCGTTATATGGGAATGGGTTTGTTTGTCTTGATTGGTATATGGTTTCTTATTACCATTATCAAAAACTATCGTCATTTATTCAAGACTTATCTTTGGGAAATTGTCGCTATTAGTTTGTTTTTAGTCATTAATATTATATCTTTATTGACTAATTTACACCGTTTTGAAACTACCACTCAACTAATATTTTATGGCTTTGCATCATTTGCTGTCTGGCTAATTTTTCCTATGGCTTGGGTGATATTTCAATATAGTAGTGGACAAAAATATCGTTGGATAGGTTGGGCTGTGATGCTGTTTATGGCATTGGTTGCTTTTTGGCAGATTTTTGATATGTCTTTTTCTAAAATTTTAACTCAATTTTTTGTCGCTGATGATATACATCAATATTATTCATTTAGAGCTATTACTTCTTTTACTAGAAATAGTACCATTTTTGGCGTTCTTGCTGCCATTATTGTATTAGTTTGTTTAAGACTAGCAATCACTACTGAAGCTAAACTTTTTTTTATCTTTTTAGCTCTTTTAAGTCTTTATACTGGCATTATGAGTGAGTCTCGAAATTTTATATTTACTCTTGGAGTTGGTTTTCTGGCAATGTCATTTAAAAGCTTTTTAAAATCCCCTAAAACAACTGTTTCATTGCTGCTTATTGCTATTATTGGAATACATTTTCTGGTGATAAATAATGATCGAGTGGTAGAAAAGTATGGTAGGGCTTTACCTTATTTGGCGAAAATTAGTCAAAATCAAGCTTTATCTTTACAAGATTTTGTCCCAAAATTAGATAATACGAGTACAACTTCAAGAATCATGATTTGGAAACATGGAATTGGTTTATGGAAGGAAACTCCTTGGATGGGTATGGGTGCTGGCAGTTATCGGTTATCTAACAAGTATAAATCAGGACGTATTAATTTACATAACTATTATTTACAAGTCTTAATTGATTCGGGTATTATTGGGGTCGTTAGTCTGATATTATTATTAGTATTGCTGTTAAAAAGAGCTTATTATGCAGGTAATATAGCAATTTTTATTGCTATATTAAGCTCTTTAATATTTGATAATTATCTTGATTATTCTATGGGCTGGGTATTGTGTATGGTTTGGCTATTGATGATTTCTAACGAATCTGCGCAAAAGGTTCCATAGTAAACGGTACAATTAGAGTCACATTATGTGACTCGCACCAGTTTTTTAAACGAGGATATTTGCCTTTCGTGGGTATAAATGTAACCCAAAGTTGTTCAAATTTATACATAGTATAAAGTGTATCTAAGTCACGTTCACAACCTATCATTTTATATTTTGATATAAAACGCCCCCTTATTAGTTCTTCATCATCAATAAATCCTATGATTTCAACTCTAGGAAATCCTCGTTCTAATAAGGAAATTAAGGCTGTACCACGGCTACCTGCTCCGTAAAACAATACTGGAATTTTTTGTCGTTTTTTGCTGCCTGAATAGCGTGAGCGTAACCAACGTTCACGATACAAAATTCTTGGCACTATCATAAAAGGCAGGGCTATTATTAATGTAATAGGTAATAGAATAATGGAACTATATCTATATAGAAACATTATTATAAAATAAGATAACATCAAGCAAAAAGAAACAATTTTAATTAAACGCGCTGCATCATGTAGTGAAAAATATCGTACTGGATGGCGATAATTCCCTAGAATTATCATAGCGGGAATTAATATTAATGGAAATAACCACGTTCCTGTTATTAACACTGATGTGTATGCTTCATTTATGTCAAATCCAAAACGCAGCCAATTACTTGCAGACCAAGCAAATTCTATAACCATTATATCTAATAATATAATCGCACTATGCAAATTTATTAAGCGTTGCCAATTTGCTACGCCGATCAAACTTACCCAGACACCTTGAAATATTAAAACTAAATCAGTAAAGCAATTGGCTTTAGCAAAGTATTTTAAATCTTGTTTGGCTTTTTTGGGAAATAGAACAGTTCGATAAAATATTTCTGGATCTTGGTCTGATGGATATAATTCACTTTCATTTCTAAATGCAATTTGATTAGGTCCAAAAATACCGGGAACATGATCTAAAACTTCACTAAATTCTTCTTGAAATAAATCAGCATATTTTAAACTTTCTGGTCGTGGTCCCACAAAAGACATTTCTCCAAGCAGAATATTCCATAATTGAGGCAGTTCGTCCAGTTTGGTTCTTTCTATAAATTTGCCGACTCGCGTCATTCTGGCATCGTTAGCCATAGTGACACCGGGTCCAACGTTACCCCAATCACTTGGAAATTTGCGGAACTTATGCACCAAAAAATGTTTTCCCTTAAAACCTAAACGTTTCTGAGAAAAAATTATATTACCCGGGGACTCAATACGTATTGCCAAGGCAATTAGCAGCATTAATGGTGCCGCTAATAATAATCCCAATAAAGAGAAAACTATATCTATTATTCGTTTACACACAAGAATTCACACTTTTTACGATAGTTTCTATATCTGATTGATTTAAATCTGGATACAGAGGTAATGTTATTACATGTTTATAAAAATTTTCAGTTGTATTTAGTTTAATGTTTGGAAAGTGTTTTTGATAGTAGGAAAACTTATGCACTGGTGGATAATGAATACTAGTTTGGATGCCAGCAGTACGTAATTGTTTCATTACTTGTGTACGGTCAATATTTTCTGGTAATAAGATTGGTAATAAGTGTGCCGCTGTTATTTTATGGTCTTTAAATGGAATTTTTATATTTGAGTTGCTGAATAATTTACGGTAAATTGCTGTTAGTTCTTTGCGCTTTGCATTCCATTTTTTTAGTTGAGATAATTGACATATACCCATTGCAGCACGCAATTCATCCATTCTATAGTTATATCCTAACATAGTTACATCATAGGAATAAGCATGACCCTTGTCTCTATCAAGTGTACTAGTTGTCATTCCATGACTACGTAAAGCGCGAATTTTTTCTAATATTTCAGGTTGACGCGCTATTACCATACCACCTTCTGCTGTAGTCATATTCTTATTACTAAAAAAACTAAATGCAGCAGCATCTGCTATTTGCCCAACGGTTTCTATGCCCGGAGCATGAGCGGCATCTTCAACCAAAAACAGTTTATTAGCATCAGCAAATGTTCGCCAATCAGTTAAGTTATCTATTAGATAACCCGCATAATGCATTACAATTACAGCTTTAGTTTTTGCGGTGATTTTATTTTTAGCATCTTCAAGTGATATATGTGGATGCTCTAAAGATTCTATATCAACAAATACTGGGGTAGCGCCGACATATAATATGGCATTAACTGTGGCAACAAAAGTTAGTGATGGAACCAATACTTCATCTCCATCTCCCACGCCTAAAGCAGCTAAGCTTAAATGTAAACCGGCTGTACAAGAACTGACAGCTACTGCTTCTGCTACTCCGTGCAATTCCGCAAATGATTTTTCAAAGTTTTTGACTTGGTCGCCCATAGTCAACCAGCCGCTATCAATAACAGCTGATAATGCTTGTTTTTCTGATTCTCCCAATATCGGAGCCGCTAATGAAATCATTTTTTATAAACCTAACATTGGAATATTAGCTTCTTGGAATAGTTCTTGTGCCTTTTGAAAGTCTTCTGGGCGACCAATATCCATCCATGATCCTTTATGTTGATAAACATGTACTGGTAACTTATGATCTAACATACTATACATCAAGTCATCAAAACCAAATGGTACTGCTTTGGGAACATGTTTTAATATATCTGGTTCCATGCAATATATTCCCATACTTACTTGGTAATCAAATGATGGTTTTTCATAAAAATTGGTAATTTGTTGGTCTTTTGTTTCAATAACACCTAGATCCACTTTTACCTTTTTATTAGTTACACCAACTGTTAATAAGTCTTTATGTTCATGGTGATAACGATAAAATGCACGTAAGTCAAGATCAGTTACTAAATCTCCATTTAGTACTAAAAATGTTTCGTCTAATTGTTCACGAATTAAGTCTAAAGCACCAATAGTTCCAAGTGGTTCAACTTCTTCACTGTAAGTTATTTTACAATCCCATTGGCTACCGTCGCCACAAAGTGAACGGAGCAAATGACCTAAATAACCAGTTGTTATATAAATTTCTCGAATCCCATAGCGTCGTAGCCATTTGATTAACATTTCAATAACCGGCAAATCGCCTACTGGCATTAAAGGTTTTGGTAGTACTAAGGTATATGGTCTTAAACGAGTGCCTTTACCGCCTGCTTGAATTACTGCTTTCATATATTTTTTATGTAAATTATTGTCTGAATCAGGATTTACAAAATTTTAGAATTTACAGAATAAAGTTTAAATAGAGGCTATTAATCCTGAAAATCCTAAAATCCTGTAAATTCTGATTCAGACATTTATGTATTATAAATCCCTACTTTATATTTCTCTAAATTTTGTTTTACCCAATTCACTGTTTCTTCTAAACCTTGTTGTAAAGAATAACTGGGTTGCCAATTTAATACTTTTTTTGCTTTGTCATTATTACAGATTAATGCCATTACTTCACTTTTTTCAGGGCGAAGACGCGCGTTGTCAACTTCAATTGTTGCATTAGAATCACAAATATCTAAAATTAATTGGGCTAATTCACCTATTGTAACACCTTCGCCGCGCCCTATGTTCGTTACATTGCCTATTGCAGCATCAGAATTTGCTACTGCCATAAAACCACGTACTGTGTCTTTGACATAATTTAAATCTCGAATCGGAGATAATGCACCTAAACGAATGGTGTTATTACCAGATAGTGCTTGAGATATTACCGTTGGTATTACTGCCCTTGCTGATTGTCGAGGTCCAAATGTATTGAAGGGTCTAATAGTTGCTACTGGTAAATCAAAAGATAAATAGTAGGATTCAGCTAGTTTATCAGCGGCAATTTTAGAGGCTGAATATGGTGATTGTCCAACTAATGGATGTTTTTCATCAATTGGTACATACTGTGCTGTGCCATAGGTTTCTGATGTTGATGTATGTACTAGGCGGCTAACTTGTTCATTTCTACAGGCTTCTAGTATATTTAGTGTGCCTTTAATATTGGTTTCAACATAAGCCGCTGGAGCGCGGTATGAGTAAGGAATCGCGATTAAAGCGGCAAGGTGATAAACAACATCACAGCCAGAGACTGCTTTTTGCACTGCGAAAGGGTCAGCAATATCTGCTGGAAAAACCTCAACATTTGCCATAATTTCTTTAGGCAAAGATTCTAACCAACCCCAGTTACTCTGAAAATTGTAATGCACCATTGCACGGACTTTATGCCCTGCTTGGACTAATTCTTCTGTTAAATGGCTGCCGATAAAACCAGCCGCGCCTGTTATTAATATTTGTTTCATTTTATTTTATACTCTTTTGTCTGAATCAGGATTTACAGGATTTTAGAATTGACAGAATAAATTTCAAATGGATTTTGGTTAATTCTGAAAATCCTAAAATCCTGAAAATTCTGATTCAGACAGAATTATACTTTGGATTAAATAATAATTTATATTGAAGGCTTTCTGCACCAAAATTAATAAGCAAACCTTTTGGAAAATCATAGGCTACAACATAGTTTTTTGCTTGTGCTAGATGGACATCCTTTAAGTTAGTTACTGCTTTTATTTCTACAGTTACTTTATTTTCAACTACAAAATCGGCTCTGCGAGTGCCAACTTCAACTCCTTCGTAGTAAATCTTATGATCTTTTTCTCGCTCAAAAGATAAGCCAGCTTTTTTTAGTTCAATAACAAGACAGCGTTGATAAATTACTTCTTGAAATCCAGCTCCCAAGGTGTTATGCACTTTCATTGCACAACCTATTATTTTATAAGTTAGTTTATCTTGAATCATATTAATATATAGTTTGGTTAAAATTATTGTTTGAATCAGGATTTTCAGAATTTTAGGATTTTCAGAATAAGCTTTAAATATTCATCCTGAACATCCTAAAATCCTGTAAATCCTGATTCAGACAATGATATTAATATTATCCTCAACAAACGCCAATACCTTATCAATATTAGCCGGATTTGTAGGCAAATTCACCACATGTTGAGAAACAAAACTAGCTACAGGAAATAATTTTGCATCAAATTGCCAAGGAGTAAGATCGCCAATAATAGGATGTAAGGGAGAAATAAACCAATCGCCAAGTTCTATTCTATTTTTTTCGGCTAAGTTTAAAAATAAATCCCTATCTTTAACCAAAATAGGATATTTCAAAAATCCATGATTCTCAAATAGTTCATTGGCAACATGATGCTTATCAAATTTTTTCAATAGTTCACTATAATATTTGGCATTTTGTTTACGAACTTTCATTACCTCTGCTAATGTTTTAAGATTACGCAATCCCTCTTTTGCCTGAGCAGAACTGAATCCTTTAAAAAAATTATCTGGCATTTTTGTGGATGATATTTCTCCACCACTAGATGATCCTAATACTAAGTTATATTTACTTAATAGACGGTATAATTTTACCAGTGGCCAATAGGTAAATTCATTTATAAGGTATCGTTTTACAAAATATAGAGTTTTTAAACTTAAATTATCTTTTAGGGTAGGCGTGTATTTTGGTTTTTCTAATTGTAAATTGCTTGCAATTTTTGTTATTACAAATCCACCTATACCGGTTGAGAAAGGCTTATTCCATTGGGTAGAAAAAAAAGCAGCATCACAAAATTGCCCATTTGGTTTACCCTGATAAAATCCACCAAAACCATGTGTACAATCTTCAATAGTGTATATGTTATGTTGTTGCGCCAGAGAATTGATTTTTTCTAAATTACTAGAAAGTCCATAAGTGTTTTGGCAAATTATGACTTTAGTGCGATCAGTAATTGCTGCTTCAAGTTTGTTTATATCCATATTATATGTAGATTCTGAAATATCTACATAAACTGGCGTGGCACCAAGATAAATAATTGCATTTGGAACAACTACACAGGTATAAGCTGGCAGAATAACTTCATCGCCTTGCTTAATTCGCATGGCTTTCAAGATAGCATATAAACCAACACGCCCTTTCCAGAATAAAAATATATTTTCACATTGAAGGAATTTTTGTAGTGATTTTTTGTATGATTGTTGTAATTTCATGACTTTATCACCTTTCAATTTTTATACCTTTGCCAACTGATGCTAAAAGACAAGAATCTTCTTCATCTGCATAAGCAATAACATGTTCTATTGAGTCTATTTTAAAGTGTTCCTTAATTTGTCTAACTTTATCTTTCCCTTTACATGTATTACCAACTATATTTCCAGTAATTTTTCCATTAATTTTTTCTGTAGTTGTGGAAATAATACCTTTTAAATTCCATTCTTGAATTAGAGGATAAAGAAAAAAGTCATAATTAGCTGATGCTATAAAAACCTTATCTTCTGATGATACGTGCTTTTGTAACGTAGATAAAACTTCCTGATCTATCATAGATGGCAATCTATCTTTGAAAAAAGATGTAGATATATTATTAGCTTCTAATTCTTTCATTCCTTTAAAGAAAATTTTCAAAAAAAATTCTTTCAAACTTTTATCATTGATAAGCCTTGCTCTATACATAATGAGGGCAACATAGAACAATATTAATGAAAAATAACTCTTTTGTTGTTGGGCAACATACACGGCAAAATGTCTAAAGGTATCTTTTTTTGTTATTGTGCTATCAAAATCAAATATAACTAAACTCATATCTCATCTATTTTTACAATAGCGTCTTGAACTGGATTGAAACTTGCTGTGCGAATAAATTTACTTAGATAATATGAACATTGAGAATAAAATGGTTTCATATCATCCCAATAAAAATCATCTTGTACATCATGTTTGGAACGAAAAAACTCTATTATTGGTTTAACAGATTTATCTGCTTTTATATGGCTTAATGTAGCTAAAATATCCCCTAATATCCACCTTGCGACAATCCCTTCTTTATAATCAAGAACGGGTTCCACATCTCCATCTATCGCCATTTTATAAAGAAGGTAAGGGAAATCCACACCTGCCATTATAGGTAATGCCAAAGATCCCCAAAATCTCGGATTAACTTCAATCAGCCATCCTTTGTTTTTCTTTTCATTGTATTTGAATTCAACCATAGCAACTCCATGCCACTTAATTGATGTCAATAAGTGTTCTGCATATTCTTCAAGCATTGGATTTTTTACACTAATTCTCCTAGTGCTTGTGCCACCAGTTGCAATTTTTTCTCTTAATCGTTTATGGGTGAACTTTGCCCTGACTGCCCCATTATTTAATAACATAGACACTCCATATCCTTCACCATCTACATATTCTTGAATTATGGGGTATTCATCAACTGATAAATTATCTTTTTCAATTATTTTTTCGTATGTTTGACACAATTCATCATATGATCGGACATAGAAAACACCTTTTGAACTATTGCTATTTGCCAACTTAACAACCGCAATACCATTAGCACCTACTTCATTCCAAATCATTTTAAGTTCTGTTAATGCAGCAGGTTTAAATGTCATTGGAGAAGGGAGATCTAACTTATTTACCAATTCATTAAATAGATCATTTTTATGAACAGTTCTTAGCATTTCAAAATTACTTATTGGTATATTAACCCCAAGATCATTAAATTCAGCTATATATTTGGAAACAATAAATATTTCTTCATGAATAGGAAAATAGACTTTAGGTTTACTTATACTAAACTCAGATTTAAGAGCTTTTATAAAATTTTTTGGGTCTTGATAAAATGACGGATAGGAAAAGGCATATTCACAGTACTTTGATTTTTTTGCCATAGCTTGGTTGGATACATCTCCGACACCAACCTTCAATCCTTTCTTGGATAAACTTCTTAATATATTGTACCCTACTCTATTCCAGCCATAGGTTATGGCAACATCAAGATTTAACATTTGTTTTAAAAACCCTACAGATTATTTATATAGTTTTATTTTTTAGAAGCAATTGCAAATAGGTTTCCACTTTCAAATTTTTTTGCATCCCAATCTATTAATTTAGTTATAATTTCCCCTAATAAGGGAACACAGCGAAATAATACTATAAATCTTAAAAACAAACCACTACCATCAAATTCAATATTTACAAATCCACATTTTTCTAAAAGATCAGTAAGTTCTTTTTCACTAAAATGTTGATGCCACATTTTTTCAATTTCAATATCTCCAAATAAACCATTTTCATTATTATCATATCTTTGTTTATATTCATGTTTTGAATAACGAAACTGATAGAACCATTTGTGCAATTTTGGAAATATAAATTTCAGATTTCCCAAATCTAAAAATGAAAATATATGTTTCTTAGGAACAGTTATTATGATCCTAGCATTTTTCTTTAAAACTCGATTAAGCTCTATTAAAATAGGCTCTTGTTTATTTATATGTTCAATGACATCAAGTATACTAATTGTATCGAAAAATCCATCTGTAAATGGTAGTTTTTTTGCCTTTTCTATATGTTTTAGCAAAATACCATCAGGCATCTGATCTTTTGATTTTTCTATTATTTCCCTATTTACATCAATGCCATATCCCTTCATAATTGCATGGGTATTCATCAATGTTTTAATTATTTCACCATCATAGGCACCATAATCAAGATGTTTTTCAGAATTAAATTCTTTTAGTTTTTCCCATAAAAAACCGTAACGGTTATAACCAAATGGATTTTTATTATTAATAATGGTTTTCATTTTGATGTATCTCTTTGTTGCAGTGCAATAAAATCAACAAACTGTTCAGCAAGCTGTTCACGATCAAACTTATCCTCAGCCAATTTTCTAGCTCTATTTCCCATCCTCATTAACTCATCACGTTGCTCTGCCATTTGTTCCAAAGCATTTGCAAATGCAACTGGATTTTCAGGCGGCACGATTTTACCACACTCAAACCCCTCAATCAATTCTGCGAGCCAGCCCGGATAATTATTGAGTACTGGCAACCCTGATGCAATGTAGTCAAAAAATTTATTGGGTGAGGTTCCATAATAAAAGGCGGGGATATTTGCTAGTAATTGCATACCTACATCTGCACCTTTTAAATATTGTGCTAGTTCTCGTTTAGGCATTAGATCAAGAAAAATACAATTTGATAGTTTGTCTCTTTTTGTTCGTTCTAATAGTTCAGTTTTTAATTTACCTTGTCCAATAAAACATAGTTTTATATCATCACGTCCACGTTCTTTTAAAACCTGAGCCGCATCAAGAGCCGCATCTACACCATTTGCGATACCATGTGTTCCAGTAAATACTGCTAATAAATCAGATTCCAATACGCCATCTGGTCGCTTTGCTTCAATATCTGTTTGTCCAAATAGATCAAGATCGCATCCATTTGGAATCATTGTGATTAAAGACTTGTCAATTCCTCTTTTCTGAATACCTGCTACAATACCCGGAGATAAGCCAATACAAGCGTCCGCTGCATGATAAGTACTCCATTCTAAGATGCTCATCATTTTAAGAATCACCGGATTGGTAATAACTCCCATTTCTCTGGGCAATTCAGGCCATAAATCTCTAACTTCAAATACAAATGGCTTACGACGCAGAAGTTTTGCAAAAATGCCCGGTATTCCTACTGTCAAAGGTGTAGATGTTGCAAATAATAGATCGTAATCGGTTTTTAATGCTATTTTAATGCTACGCAATGAAAAATTTATAAAAGTAAGACTACGCTTAAAAAATGAATCTTTATTGGAATAAGGCAAATCAAATTCAATCACATTAATTCCATCCACCATACCATGACGCATACTGTTTTTAAACGTAGATTTTAAGCCAGTCTTGCCACCGCTATATCTACCACACACCATTGTTACTTGATGACCCTGTTCAATCAAGTGCCTTGCCATTGCGTATGAACGAGTACCTAAAGCTCCCTCTGGAGTAGAAAAATGTTGATGATAATAAAGTACATGCATAATTAAAAATTATTCTTATAGATTATATAATTTTTTAAGCTTATCCTTCAATTCTTTAAAATTAGGATGCTCGTAATTGTATGGATCATTTGGATATCCCATTTTATAAATCTGATTTATAATTGATTTGTGATTATCTTTTGATATAAAGTTGGAACAATCCAAGAAATTTTTGATACATTCTTTCTGCTGTTCTGATAATGTCGAAAAAATGAGTGATTCTAAATATCCAGTATTAGTCTTGTAATCGCGTATTATAATGACATCGCTAATGTCAGCAAGCCCAAGCACTGTTATCAGCTTATTAATTTCTGTATAACAATTATCATACCCTCCATAGCGTGAGTCTTTGGATTCATAATCAGCATCAAGAACAAAAAGTAATTTCTTTAATTGATCACTATTCACTAATTGAATTATTATTTTATATTTTTGAATATCAAAGAAATTATTTTTACAACCCATTATTTCAAAATCACCGGGTTTATCTTCAATCCCCAGATGAGATAATAATCCTAAGATAAATTTTTTATCGGTTTTGCCTTCACAGAGAATTCTTACCATCCTCTCACCTCATGATTTTGAGACATCTCATGGCTAAACCAGTCAAAATCGTAGGTGATAGCTTTTATATTGTTTTCTTTGTCTCTAACCAAAGTTATAAATGATATATCTTTCATATCTAAGCTTTTAGCTTCTTTATAATAACTTTCTATCATTTCTTTTGAATGGGTAGAGGCAAATATTTGGCAGTTGGCTTTGTGAGCAGTATTAAAAATAATTTTCCATAAGTTTTTATAGTGAAGATAATGAATTCCATCTTCAATTTCATCAATAAAACAAGCACCACCTTGTGAGGCCCAAATAGCACAAATTATGGTAATAAATCTTTTGATACCTTCTCCAAATTCAGATAAAGGTACCCAAGTTTCTCCTCTATTTAAAACAAATAATTTAGGTGTACCCAAAATAATATCAAACTCTACTATATTTTCATCAAAATTTTCAGCTAAAGATTTATTAAGTAAATCTTTCTTTCTGGCTATTTGAATTTTTGAAAATAGAAATGATAACGAATCATCATTGATAGGAAAAGCAGGTATAAAGTTAATATTGCTTTTATCAACCGTTCCATTTGCCATCAATTTTGGCATTTCATAACGGGGATAAGTTTTACTTATTCCATTGACCTTTATAATGATAGAATCATTATCGACTTTAACATCGGTTTTATTAAGATTTGAATTAATGCTAATCTTATCTAAATTATTAGAATTTCTAAATTCAGAGAATTCTAAATTTCTTAGTTTGATGAAATGGCTAATGTAATGTTCAATATCATTGCTAACCAAATTTATATAACAAGATTCTAAGAATGTGGTTTTTCCGGCATTGTTTTTTCCAGAAATAAGATTTATTTGCGTTAAGCCCTCTATTTTAAAGTCATAAAAGGCTTTAAAATTACTTATTGTTATTTCTATTAACTTGGGTTCAAAGGCTAAATTTACATGCATAATTAAAAATTATTCTTCTGGTAGTGTGATAACAGTAGTGAGTATAGCAGAAGTTAGCGCACCTATTTCAACCTCAAGCACTGGTAAAGCGGTTTTCTCAAGATAATAACGCGATTCCCAGCCTTCTGTAATTTCTATACGTTGGATGTCCACATCACAAGTTACTTGAATTTTTGCCTTATCTGATTGGCATATATTATTCTTAATAATCCATTGTTCTGGCATTAGTCGCCATCTTAGCACGGCTTTATTAAATTTTCCACTAATTTTATCATTAATTTTCCAGTGGTTATCTGATACAGATATTTGCCGCTGGTGTGAGCAGCCTTTATAGTCAGTATAACTGGCTGACCAAGATAATTGATTGGCTTTTTGCTCAATCTCTGTCAGCACATCCGTTGTTAGCCATTTTCCAAACAAAAAACGACTGACTTTGGGCATTTGATCGCGATCATCAAATTCAATGGTATTATGAGAACAGGTGCCAGAAAAATATTTCAACCACTTTTCTTCAGTGTTATAACTATAGCTGCCACTATCTCTAAGTATATTGTGTCCATTATGCCACAAATCCATATGCAAAGCATCTGCTTGACTTGGTCTGAAGCGGAAACTTGGAAAGCGTATGATAGCTTTAGTATTATTGTTTTGTAAAACCGCATAACCACCATCTTTAAACAATTGGCTTTGCTGTTTTAATGGCGGCTCATTTAAACCTAGCCAATATAAACCTTCGCTAACTTTGTGTTGCAAAGAAAATAGTGGCTTGCCATAAAATAGTACACTAGCTAGTTGTAAACTAGGGCGAAAATCCCGATAATCAGTTTCTGTTAATACAAATAATCTTGCTCCGTCATTATGACCCAAGTTTGGAGCATCACCAGTTGTAAGATCAAGCATTTGATACAACCAATTGGTTGCCATTTTGGCTCGTTTATAAAATTCTTCAGAGAATGCTTTTTTATCCAATTCCTTGCGCCAGAATTCTACCATCCAAAATGTATCCAACATAACACGGTGATAATTAACCGAATACTGAGAAAAACTACCATCAGTTTCAATAAGAGATTTGGCACGATTTTCTAACCAATGCCGCCCTATTGTTTGCCAATACCTCGCTTTTTTATTATGCTTTTCTAGCCAACTGCCACCAATAAATAAAGCCGCTGCTTCACTGGTGCCATGATTATTATTCTGTGCCATTGCATAAGCCAAGGTAGATGCAATACGTTGACAATGTTCAGATACAAACCTAATCAAGCATTGATTTGGCTGCTGATTTAAAAGTTTAGCAGCGAGTAACAATTGCATCATACGAATAGCGGCTTCTTGACCACATTTCCAATTTGGACCCTGATTGACTGGATTTTTTTTGATCCAATCAACTAACCAACTATTTAAGGCTTTTAGATATTTTTTATCTCCAGAAACTCGGTAAGCTCTTGCAAAAATCACAAGCCAATCAAAACGCGACAGTTCCCAAACTAATTTAATATCTCCGCCATCAAAATCACCAATCTGTGACCAATGAACTGAATTCATAGCAGACCAATTAGGTGGAGCCCCTAATTCTACTGATTTATGCGAAAATAAAGTTTGCCGCCCCTGCAATAAAGCATCAGCATGATTAACTACTTCATTGCTAAGATTATGTTGTGCTAATTGTTCTGATACAGAAAAAAACTCACCAGCATATGAATTACCAATTGGCAATTGTTTGCGTATTATGCCAGTTTTTAATTTTAGCTTGTAGCAAAATACTCGTAGTAGGTTGGTTAATCCTAATTTGCGGTAGGCATCTAGTGATATTAGTTTATTTTGCATAAATATCTTATAATGTTTGAATCAGAATTTTCAGAATTTAAGAATTTTCATAATTGTCTTTTAATTCAGTCAATTCCTAAATTATGAAAATTATGATTCAGACAACTTAATATCTATTTCTGAGAACGCAATTGACGCGCTGCTTCAATGGTATATCGAGATACTTCCATCAATTCCTCAAAACTAATTGGTGATGGTTTGCCACTACGAATACTTTCTAAAAATGCAACTACACAAGCCGCTTGCCCTTTATCTTGACGCATCAGGTTCATTTTTTTAAAGTTTTTCCAGCCAAAGCCACGTAGTTTGCGGAAATTGTCTAGTTGCAAGACAGCATCACCAGCAAATACTTCAATACGCTCTTTTGGAAATGCTTTACCACCATTTGCAAGGTAATGAATAGTTCCAAAAGAACCATCATCAAAACCAAGTAGAATCGCTGCCTTATCTTCTGTTACTTCAACAGCTGGATGATTTCCCATTCGTCGTGCTTGTATAGAAACAATTTTGGCACCAGCTAGATACAACATTAAATCTATATAATGGCAAGCTTCACCAATTATACGCCCTCCACCAATTTTAATATCTTGAACCCAAGTATCTTTGGGAATTGCCCCAGCGTTCATAGTCATAATGAATGATTTAGGCTGATTAACTGATTGCAATAAGGCTTTCATTTTTACAATTTGGGGTGCAAAGCGTCGGTTGAAACCTACCATTAATTTGCTATTAGCTGATTCATGGTAAGCCTGTTCAATTGCATCCAATTCTTCATCATCAAGTGCTAGTGGTTTTTCAACAAAAACATTTTTTCCACGATTTAGTGCATCAATCACATAAGAGGCATGGGTATTATGTTGTGTTACCACTGCTACGGTGTTGATTTCATCATTCTCTAACACCTCAGCAACATCAGTAGTCGCTTTGTGAAAACCATTTTTTTCGCCATGATGAGTAGCACTTACACCACCACTGGAAACAATAGTATGTAACTGGGCACCAGCTTTGGCATAAGCAGGAATTAGTATCCGAGAGGCATAATTACCCGCACCAATAAAACCACATACTGGTTGATCTGCCTTAAAGCTAACATCTTTTTTCAATGTTACCTGTTTAACTATTAAGGATTCCTGCGGTACATCTGGATATTGAAGAATAATTCCAAGAGCCTGTTTATCATCACTCAGTGTTTTATAAGCTTCAACGGCATCATCAAAATTAAAACGGTGGGAAATCAATGGTTTTACATTTAGACGACCATCTGCCATCATATCTAAAATGGCTTCAAAATTACGTTGTTCTGTCCAACGCACAAAACCTAAAGGATAATCCTGCCCCTTGTTTTCATAATTACTATCATAACGACCCGGACCATAGGAACAAGAAACCTGAAAACTGAGTTCTTTTTGATAAAATTCGGAGCGGTCCAATTCAAGTCCAGTTACGCCAACCAGTACAATACGCCCACGTTTTCGACTCATACGAGCAGCTTGACTAACAGGGTCAGAAGATTTGGTTGATGCAGTAATGATGACAGCATCGACTCCACGACCTCTGGAAAAAGCCATACCAGCCTCTACCGGATCTTGCCCTTTGTTCAGTGATACAGTCTCCGCGCCAAACTGACGCGCTATTTCCAATTTAGACTCATCAAAATCAATACCCAGAACACGACATCCGTGGGCACGCAACAACTGAACAGTTAAGAGACCAATCAAACCTAAACCGGTTACAACAAAACTTTCACCCAAGCTTGGTTTAGCTAATCGGATACCCTGCAAACCAATAGAAGCCAATACAGTAAAAGCAGCCTCTTCATCAGTCACACTATCAGGAATAGCCGCTGTTAAATTACGAGAAACGGATACAACCGAAGCATGAGAACCATTAGATACAACACGATCACCCTGCTTAAATTCAGACACATCTTGTCCAACTTCAATGATCTGCCCAACATGGCAGTATCCCAAGGCTAAAGGCTGATCTAGTTTACTTTTGACAGCATCAACAGTTGCCATGAGTCCATCGGTACTGACTTTTTCCAATACCATCTTGACTTTTTCTGGCTGTTGACGGGCTTTATCAAGCATGTTGGCTTTGCCGAATTCGACTAACATGCGCTCAGTGCCAATTGAGATTAGACTCTGTGTAGCCTGAATTAAGACACTGGATTTATTATTTTTAGGAACTGGTACGTCAACTAAGCGAGTTTCGCCAGTTGACATGTTTTGGAGGATTTGTTTCATTGTTTATATTTTAAATATATTGTGTATTAAATAATAATATCAATGCGTTAGATAGTTTTAAACTAAATTAATATCTTTCATTTACCTTACCATACATTGATATTTCGATATTTTATGTCTTATAATCAAGAGTATCTAACAGATGCTGATGTTAAACACCTGCTTTCTAACTATCATATCACTTAGTTACGTTATTTTTTATTTCTAACTTACTTATTTTTAACTGAACTATTTGATATCAGTAACATAATAATTATTATGTTTGTTCATATATCTAAAATAATATCGATATATTGTTTTCAATTTTATTATAAGTTATAATTTTGGATAGTCTCAACAACTTTGCCTAACTCTTGTTCTTTAATATCATTAAAAAACGGTAACCGTACCAGCCTATCACTTACATTTGATGTCACAGGACAATCATATTGTTCACCACCTAATTTACGTCCCATATCAGATTTATGCAGTGGCAAATAGTGAAATACTGCCCCAATCTCATTTTCTTTTAGGTAGCTTATAAATTTTGTACGTATTTCCAATGATGGCATTAATAGGTAAAACATGTGGTAAGCTTGTTCGCAATGTTTTGGTATTATAGGGAGACGTACATCCTTTGCAATAGCCCAATCTTTTAAATGTTTATAATAATAATTCCAAATCGTCTTGCGTTTTGTTTGTATTTTATCGGCTTCATTTAATTGAGCATGAAGAAAAGCAGCAAGAATATCGGATATAACATAGCTAGAACCTTTATCTACCCATGTGTATTTATCTACTTCTCCGCGAAAAAATCGTGAACGGTTGGTGCCTTTTTCACGGATTATTTCAGCGCGTTCTATATAGGATGGTTCGTTAATGAGTAATGCACCACCTTCGCCACATGTTATATTTTTTGTTTCATGGAAGCTTTGGGTTGCTAAAGTTCCAAATGTTCCTAAGTATTTTCCTTTGTATTTTCCGTATAATCCGTGAGCATTGTCTTCTATTAGCATTAAATCATGCCGCTTAACAGTTTCCATTATGCTATCCATTTCACAGCCAACACCTGCATAGTGAACCACCACAATAGCACGAGTATGCGCTGTGATTAAGCTCTCTAATTTGCTTTCGTCAATATTTAAGGTATCAGGGCGAATGTCTGCAAATACGGGTTTTGCTCCGTGCATGACAAAGGCTAACGCGGTGGAAACAAAAGTATATGATGGCACAATGACTTCATCATCCGGCTGCAAGTTCAGAAGAATAGCTGCCATTTCTAAGGCGTGGGTACAAGAAGTAGTCAGCAATACTTTCTCTACGCCTAATTGTTCTTCAAGTTGAATTTGTACTTTTTTACCAAAAGGTCCATCTCCTGAAATAGATTTGTTAGCAAAAGCCGTGGCTATTAGTTCTGTTTCAGTACCTACGCAATAGGGACTATTGAATGTAATCATTTTTATTGTTCCAACTTTTTAGCCACTAAAATAATGCTACCACCCGCTAAATTGGGTATCCAAGAAAAAAAACGATTTTCTAGTTGGGTTATTTTTAATAAAAGACGATTCATTAGTGGGTTAATATGAATTTCTTGATGACGTTCTTCTTCGGTTACTTTATTACCCTTATCAGGATTTAATAGTCTTCGTAAAAATAACAAAGGTAAAATAGATACAAAAAAATAGCGTCCATGTAATATCTCAAATCCGGCTTTTTCCATGACAATTTTTAATTGTTTTAAGGTATATCTCCGCTTATGAGCGGCAATGGCATCGTCACGATTCCATAACCATTGATGAGCCGGCACAGTTAGTACAACGCGCCCATTTGGCTTTAGCATGGATTGTACGCACTGCATGGCTAAAACATCCTCTTGTAAATGTTCAAGCACATCAAACATGCCAATGACATCAAAA
Source organism: Candidatus Marithrix sp. (assembly GCA_016744775.1). GTDB lineage: Bacteria > Pseudomonadota > Gammaproteobacteria > Beggiatoales > Beggiatoaceae > Marithrix. The sequence goes on along the minus strand of JADGDS010000003.1, from coordinate 274,462 downwards.
TGTTCTGAAAAAGGTGGATCAAATAAGTCAAATTGATAACAATTTTTGATACCGTAACTTTGGGCATAACGAAGTCCATTTAGGTGCATTTCCCCCACTGATAAATCATAACCTGCTTTTTGTAAGGCACGAGAAACATTTCCTGTTCCAGCACCAATTTCAAGTACAGATTCATGTTTTTGTACATATTTTTTGAAACTATTAATAATTCGTTGCTTACGAGCAATAAACCAGAAATGTTTTTCTTCAGCGGAATAAAGAACGTCCAAACCTGCAACATTATAGTCTTCATGATCATCAGTTATTTCTGGGGAGAATAGAGAAATACCAGCTTCGTTTTTAAAGTCTTTATGAATAGTCATATCTGAATGCTATGAAATATTAGTGCTATTTGAATACATTATAAAAACACCTAACAAAATCAATAAGATACCTGCAAATTTATCAATTTGGATTGACTCACCTAATAAAATTATTCCTAATAAAGTTGTCAATAGTAGCAAACCAGCTAAAATTATTGGGTAAGCATAACTCACTTCAAACTTGGTCATAGCTGCCATCCAAAATAAGGAAGCCACAAAAGCAGAAATAAAACCTGAAAATATGAAAGGGTCAAAAAGCAATTTAAATAGAAAAACTATTTTGTCTGAAAACAATTCAGGTAAAGCACCATATTGGACTATGCGCCATTTTAGGATGAGTTGACCATAGACGGTGAAGATGATTGTGCAAGCAATGTAAAAATAACCCATAAATTACTCCAATAAACACAAGTATTTTAAACAAGATTTAGGTCTTTTTATCTCAACGGAGAAAAATACATCCATGCTTCTACCAAATCTAGCGAAAACCCTAATTTTTTGTACAGATTGACTGCACCCCTATTCTCATATTGTGTTTCCACTATCACAGTGGTATATCCATGACTATTAGCATAACTAAAAGTATAATTTAATAAATTTTTTCCCACTCCTTTTTTCCTATAATCACTATGAACAGCAATAAGTCCAATCTTACAAAGACATTTATTAATAAACCTAAGTGTTACAAAACCTAAAATAACATTTTTTTCTTTTGCTATAAAACAAATATCGTCAAATCTACCCGTTACTGATTTTTCCGTCCACTGAGTATAAAGATCATACACTTTATCTTTATCAAAAAATGGATGAAAAAAACGTGAATACTTAAATGAGTTTTTAGCAATTTCCTTTACATAAGTAATATCTTTTCTAGTCGCAACAAATATATTATCATTCATATTAGATATTTGATTAGTTTCTTTTGAAAGAGTTATAGAAATATTTGCTAACTCAAATCCATTGGAGCAAAGTAAATTAATGAAGTTTGTTTTTGACACATCACACTTACATTGAATCAAATCAATCTTTTTTTCTTCCTTATACTCGCGTAACTGGTCGTTTGTAATTCCATAATCTACCAATAGATAGATTTCTTCATTGAAGTGTTTACTTTCCCATTCCAGATATTTAATCATCAGTTCTTAATTACTCCGCACACAGTTTCCGAAACAACGTACTGTGGTCTTTTTTTAGCTTCATCAAATGACTTTCCAACGTATATTCCAACAACACCAATCATTGTCATGATAATTCCACTAATAAACCAGATAGATACCATTACACTTGCCCACCCCTCAATTTGAATGTTACCAGTAATTGCACGGATTAGAATATATAACGCATACAATGCTGATAATATAGATATTCCTAATCCAAAAGAAATCATTAATTTTAGAGGCTTATCTGTAAAAGATACCATCACATCCATAGAAAGATTGATTAATTTTTTTAACGAATATGAAGACTTTCCTAAATGTCTTTCAGAATGAACTACATCTATTGTTGTCGATGAGAAGCCAACCCATTTAACCATTACAGGGAAATAACGAAGATTTTCTCTCATTTCTTTAACAGCATGTATAACTTTTTTATGATATATTCCAAAATTTGCGATAGCAGGATCTAATCTAGTATCAGTCATATAGCTCATGAACTTATAAAATAGCTTTGATCCTAATTTTTTAAAATAACCATCTTTTCTATCATAACGTCTAGCAAAAACAATATCATATCCCTCTATTGCTTTTTTATACAGTTTTGTTATTTCTTCAGGTTTGTCTTGTAGATCACAATCCATTACAACAATCCACTCACCTGTTGCAAAATCAAGTCCTGCTGTGATTGCTTTATGTTGTCCAAAATTTTTTGATAATTGAATGCCTTTTACTGCTAAATTATTTTTTGTTAATTGCAATATTCTTTGCCAAGCATTATCAGGACTGGCATCATCAACTAAAATAATTTCATAGTTGCTTATTAAAGAATTTAATACTATTGCAAGCCTATTGTGTAATTCTTCCAAGCACTCAGCACAACCATAAACTGGAACAACAATAGAAATATCAATTGATTGATTAACTTCGCTCATTTATTTTTTCCACCTCAAAAGCAATCTCCATAGCCTTCACCTGTTGCCACAACGGAATTAACCACTCTCAACCTCACTTAATAACATATCCAACTCAACTCTTGTGTTTTTTTTGTCCATCGTTTCGCATTGAATGCCTTTGATAGCGGCTCCGATAATATTCAAGCTTTCTATATAGACTTCCATTTGTTAACTTACATTAAAATTTGTGACTTGGTACTTGGTACTGAATGTCAATTTTTATATATTTCATCCTATAATAAGAAACAAAAAAAGATAAAAATAATATAAAGGTTGATAATGTACCACCTAATGATAATCCTTTCAGATGAAATAAAAAAATAAATATAATTAATAGAATACTATAGTTAAAACTTTTTTCATGTTTTCTATAATAGTATGCATATACAAAGATAAATAAGTATAAAATAGAAAATAGTAATTGTCCCACAATACCTATGCTAAATAGCATTTTAATATAGCCAATATCTGAATGTAGTTCTCCATTACTATGTTCATAATAACCTATGCTTCCAAATAAAAAATTTTCATTTGGTAAAAAGAGATTATTCAATAATAATTCTTCCATTGTAATAGGTAATCCTGTTTCTGTTGTATACATACTACTTAAAAATCTAAAAGTATTAATTACTTCTATTGGAAACAAATCCAGATTACTTATAAATAAGTCACCTAACAATAAAGTTATCAACAATAATATCATATAAGTTAATATGGACACTATAATATTTATTTTCTTTTTTAACAAAAAAAAGACTTTAATAAATACATACAACATAGCGAATATAAGTCCTGTTCTCCCTGAATATAAAAATGATATTAAAATAATCAGTAATGAAATATTTTTTACCAAGCTTGGTTTTGAATATGTATAAAAATAAGCGACAAATCCAAAAAATGTATATAATGATAATGTAGAACCAGCTAAACCATTTAAAGCCATCATCCGTATTTCCCCAGATACTTGTAGTAATAATATTTGCAATTGATAACTTTGTATAAAATCTCTTAGTGGTTCAAAGTATGCCATTAATAATATACTTAATGAATTTAAAGCAGTAGCATAAAATAAAAAGTCAAAAAAATATCTAAAAAATATTTTATTGTCTTGAAAATATTTGATAATAAGTAATGTTAATGTAAAAAATATTATTAATCTTATAGACAGATTAAGCATATACATGTCATTTAAATGTATTACTATAAAAAGCATGTAAATGAAGATTAATCCCAAAATGATATAAATTGAAACAATAAGCTTTTTGGGTTTAACAAGCAGAGTTCCTTTTTTTAGTAAATAAATATATAATATAAAAAATGTGATAAATATAATACTAATTCTAAAATCTATTCTTATCCCTGATAATACTATTACGGGACCATAAAGTAAGAAAGATATAAATAGAAATTGATATAAAACTTGTTTATTAATTTTGAACATATTCTTCTAATCCAATATAATCATCATCAGCTAAAAAAATTTTTTTATCTAAATTATCAAAATTTTCATTAAACTTTTTCATTTCTAAACTTATTTTTTCTATAACTTCAAGCAATTCACTTTTATCACAACATTTTATTACTTTGCCAATACCATACTCTTCAACCAATTCACCCAAATATGTTCCAAAACTTGTAATAATTGGTACTTGAAAATACATAGCTTCATATAGTTTGTTTGGTAATGCTATTTTATTATTCAGTGAATTACTTGTAGTGTCGTAAGGCATATAAAGTATATCAAGAGTGGCATATATCTTGGCACTATCTTGAAAAAAATTATATTCACCAAAATATTTTATATTTTTATATTTTTGTGCATATTCTTCAACTAATGGTTGATATGTTCCTTTTCCATAGATAGATACTTCATATCTATCATCATCTTTTAAGGTTTCAAATAATGTTTTATAAGGTTTTCCTTGAAGTAGTAATCCAACTATGCCTATTATAATTTTATCGTTCTTTTGTTTATTTAGTTTTGCCGGTATCATATTACTCAATGGCTTATTTTCAAGTATAAATGGTTTATCTTTAAAAAGAGTATTATAATACATATCATAAAATTTAGGAGAAGTTACAATAAGTTTATCTACAAATTTAAACATAAACTTTTCTATAATTTTTATTATTTTAGATTTAATTTTTTTTGTAAAAGTATGATTTCTTAAATCTGATATTTCTATAATTGCATCAGTATTATTTTTTTGTAAAATTGTAGATAGTTTAAATAATGCTAAAGTATCAATATTATTTACAATAAGTACATCATAGCTATTTGTTTGTAATATTTTATATAACTCTTTTATAGATTTTAGATATTTACCTATTCTTTGCAAATAACTACCATTTGATATAGCTGTTAAACTTTTATTTAAGCTTACATTATCATTGTATTCACTTGATAAATCTTTCATATATTCTCTAAAATAATAGATTACAGATATCTCATGATTAACTGAGAAAAAATTTATCTGCTTCACAAATCTTGGATTTGGCTGGTGCGAAAGTAAAAATAGTATGCTTTTCTTTTTAACCATTATTTACCATCCATTTATTTAATGAGTACAATATCCAAAGCTGATAACCATAATTTTTACTTTGATTATGGTTATTGTAAATATCTTCTAAAAACTGATATTTGATATATTCTTTAATTGGTGAGTTTTTATCTAAAATATCATCTTTAAACCATATAGGCATAGTGTCTTTTAAAAATGGATTTAAAAGCATACCAAATCCGACTTTAGGAGCATTTACTATATAATCAGGCAATTTATCTTTTGCTATTGCTTTTATAATAGTTTTTGCACCATCTTTCATCTTTACATCCCAAGGAAGTGTCGCAGAGTACTCTACTAATGAATGATCCATAAAGGGACTCCTTGCTTCTATACTAGCCGCCATACTGGGATAATCAACCCTTGGTAAAAGAAGTTCAGCGAGTCTTAACTTATACTCTACATTTAGCACTTTTCGTAAAAAACTATCTTTATATTTTCCAGTTATCTCATCAGATAACTTTTTTATAATTTTATAAGAGTTATAACTTTTATCTTTTTTCCAAAATTTCTTTTTTTGAAGTTCTGAAAAACCAAATATAAATCTTCTTGTATATGCTGGATTTTCCAGTAAGCTATGTATTTTTTTCTTAATTTGATTTGGTAAAGGTATTTTTAATATCAAAGATATAAACCAATATGGTATATATTTTAACACTTTATCTAATTGTACTAATTTATCATAAATTGGATATCCACCTATCTCATCTCCGCCCTCGCCTACAAGTAAAACTTTAAAGCCATTATCCCGTGCTATTTTAGAGATTCCATACATCAAAGCAGTATTTGGATCACCTGTTGGTATATCTTTTGATATACTAAGATATTCTTCTATCCAATCTATAAAATCTTTTTGTGATATTTTTTTTGGTATATATTTTACTTTTTGTTCTTTTGAATATTTTTCTGCTATCATTGATTCATCAAATTTAGATGTTTTTTCATATGATATATTTATAGTAGATATTTCATCTTCTCTATTTTGTTTTGTGTAGTATAAATTTAATGAACTATCAAGACCACCACTTAAAGCGATAGATATAGGTACATCTGCTACATTTCTATACTTCATGGCTTTTTCTAAAAGCTCTTCACTTTTAGTTTTTGCTTCTTCAAAAGTACAGCTATTTTCTTGATTTAGATAGTCTGCTATATCCCAATATTTATGCTTTTGCATTCCATTTTGAGTAATTTCATAGTAGTATCCAGCTTCTACCTTTTGAACATTTTTAAAAAATGTTTGTGGAGCAGGAACTGTCATAAATGTTAGATAATGGTATATCGCTTCATCATTAAACTCTTTTTTTAATAAGCCACTTTCAAAAAAAGCTTGATTTTCAGATGAAAAGTATAAGGTATCATTTACAGTTGTGATATAAAACGGCTTTTTACCAAATCTATCTCTTACTAAAAAGACCTTTTCTTCTGTTTTATCATATAAAGCTATAACAAACATCCCAGTAAATTTTTGTAAAGCTTCTATGCCCCATTTTTTATAAGCATTAATGATAACTTCTGTATCTGAATGGTCTGTTTTAAATACAAATTCATCTTTGAGTTCTTCTCTTATCTCTTGATGGTTATATATCTCACCATTAAAAACTATTGCTATATTTTCATCATTTGAAAGCATTGGTTGGTTTGAACTATTTGATAAATCAATAATAGATAACCTAGTATGTCCAAATACAACATTTTCATCACTCCATATACCACTGGCATCTGGGCCTCTGTGAGAGATAGAGCTATTAAATTCCTCTATATATTTTTTATCTCTATCTCTTATATTTTTAAAACCTATTGCTCCAGTTATTCCACACATTTATTATATTTTTATTTCTCGTACATTAAATTGCTTAGGAACTTTGTATTTTCCTCGTTTTGTAGCATTAAAACAGAGTCTATATTTTAATGCTTCCACAGGTACTCCAGTAATATCAAATAATAATTCATGATAATTTCCATCATTGAGAATAGAAACTTTTGTAGTCATTAAGGCACTAATAAATATACGATTATTTAATTTATCATAAAAATGTAGTTGCACTTTTAAATAATCATTAAACATAAGTGATTTTTTTACAAATCGTACACTTAAAAAGCTCCTAGTATTATTATTTTTTTCTACACTAATATTTTTGAGCCGATTCCAGAAATGATCAGCAAAAGATGTAGAATGCCATAAGTATGAATCCTCATTTAGTTCAGTTAACAGATCTAGTTTGTTTTTATTCTGATATGCACTTTTTATAAAATCTGAACTATTCAAATCATACTCTTCAACAATCTTAGCATTATTAGGAATAATATCATATTTTTTGATGTTTTTAATCGATTTAGAACCTGCTGATATTTCATTATCATTATATATTGTTGTGTACCACACTCCATTCCATTTATCAAGAGGTAGCAAATTTACTTTTTTAATTTTTGCATAGACAGGTAATACGATATTAACCATATTTGTGTCAAGAATTTTAGTACACACTGTAAACAAAAAATGTTTGTTTGAATCATCATCAATTTTATATTGATTTATAACTGAACTGATTTGACGACTGCTAGTAACAGATTTATTTCTAATAGTCACTAAACCTTCCTTATCAGCTTCAAATTCTACAAGTAAACCTATTTGATTATATTTAGATAAATCTAAATATAATGTATTCTGATTACTTTTATCAATTTTGGAGGTAATATCTAATGAGTTTTTATTTAATTTTTCAATTTTTGATATAAAATTGGATTTTGACTTTGTGGAGATGTAATTTGACAAACCTAATATTATGAAATAGAAGCAAATTATAGTTACAAAAGTATAAATAGCAATTAACATATTATTTTTACTTGCTAAAGCTATAACTGTTTTTCTATAACTTGGACTCAAAAGTAAACATAGAATAAAATATATTGACAATCCACCCAATATACTAATTGGTACAACTATAATCATTATATGCTTAGACATTGGTAGTATTGCCCAATAGACTAAAGAATAGTAAAAAATAAATCCCATAAATAAAACTATTTCTTTTCTATATATTCCAACTATAAAAAGCAGTATCCCTCCAATAAGCCCAATAAGGACAAAAAATTTCCAAGAATCTTGTAAAATACCTGTTGTGCTAATATAGTTACCTGAAATAGCATCTGATAAAATAAATTTTTTATAAAGATAGTTAGGGTATGACTTCGTCCATTGGTAAAAGTTATGTTTAAATGCTATAAAGTATAATTCTAGGGCATATTTCCCATAATCACCTTTCATATATATGACATTTTCTTTATTTGGATACGATGCTTCTTGATAACTTTTTACTTGAGAAGCTGTCACAGAATCACTAAATTGATTTTGAAAATTATTTTCAAACATACCGATCTTTGATCTTGTATGTTCTGCATATTGTGCAATATGCATAAATCCAAATGATGGTTGATTTTTAGAAGACATTGCATCATGTAAATTCAGGATAGAATACGACCCAATCAAAAATAAAGATATAAAAATAAAAATATTTTGTGTTGAAACTTGTTCTTTTTTATATTTTATAAATAAACTTATTATTAAATATAGTAAAATTATTGGAAAGAAAAGTAAAACATCATTTCTCCATCCAATTCCAACCATAACAATAATCCCAAGTAAATAGTATGACAGATAATTAAGCCATCTATTTTTGTAAATATCTGTCAATATGAATAAAGAGAATAATGAAAACGAAAAAAACCATAGAGGAGAGGCATCCCTAATAGACCATGCTGAACCAACTATATCAGGGACAGCTAAGGCATAGATAGTTAAAGTTAATATTCCTGCCCAGTATGAACTGCTAACTTTTCTAACTACAAAAAATAGAGCTAATCCAGACAACATGCTTAAAAAAGAGTAAAAATAAAATAAATTACTCCATGATATTCCAAATATTTTCCAAACATATGCTGCAACATAATAAGCAAAAGTTTGATACTGTTGATCTAATTTAAAGTATTTAATATTAGGATTTTCATTTATGACACTTTCAACTGTAGATATATCTAATTCATCGACTTCAGCATTTAAAAATTGCCAAACCTTGTTATGATTTACAGAAGCACGAGCATCTGATTTATTCATACCTTTGCCTAACATATAATATAATACAGGTTCATAATTTGAATTATAAAAATGTTTCTGTTTCAATGGCATATCGTTAACATGATAAACTCTTATGATTAAAGAAATTATCAATATCATTAATAGCAAAAGACTTTTATAAACAAAAGAGCAGTTTTTTAATTTATCTATCATTTTATACATTCCTGAATTTAATGATTATTTTTCTAAAATACTTAATTTGTACTTAATGTGGTGAAATTTCTAGCCTTTATATTCCTTTCAATTATCTTATCTACATGCACATCCCATGTATATTTTATCATAACCATATTGTAGGCATTTTCTCCCAATTTATCTAAGTTTGTCTCTACCACAAACAATATAGATTTTATAAAATCATCATAATCATCTGGTTCATAAACTATAGCACTTTCATTTACAATATTTTAAATTTTTTGTGTTATTTGAAAAGCTTTCTTTAGGTACAGTTGTAATATACTTGATGCCACCTTTTTTATAATCTCTTTCAATTGGATTATTACCTGTATTTTTAAAATGATGTCCATTTATAAAGTATAGAATTTACAACTATCAAATCAGGCGTCCCAGCACCCCAAGAATAATGTTTGAAACTATTATCTACGCCATATTTTTCTACTATAGACTCTGTTACTATGTGGTTATATTGAAATTATAAGTTCTGATTATTCTGGATATGGCTACTATTTTATAGCTTTTGCTATAACATACCAGCCTAGTTTGGATTCTAATAATTTAACTAAAGCTGAAGGAAGAAATTTTCCAAATAACGAAAAATGGCTTTTATCAAGATGTTTAATATTGATAGAAACCTCACGGAAATCACTTAACATAATTTTTAATTGTCTAACAGAATAAGTTTTTACTAATGGCTTTATATGAATACCATCAGCACCTTTTTCTACTGTAGCGATTAAACCATCATAGCCTAGTTTTTTTAATTTACCTTTAATTAACCCATTAATTAATAATACATTAAGCATATGAAATGCACTGTAGCGATAATAAAGGGCAACAATAAACTCGCCACCGGGTTTCAATACTCTGTATGCTTCTGAAAAACATCTAATTGTATCGGGAGTATGGTGTAAGACACCAAAACTATATACAACATCAAACATATTGTCCGAAAAATGTAATTTGCTGGCATCTTCCAAATGAAATTCAGCCTCAAGCCCTCTTAATTGAAAATTGTTTGTAGCCAGTTCAAAATGCTTTTTTGTTATATCAACACCAAAGCATTTTGCCCCCCCTAACGAAAATTGTGCCAAGTCAGTACCTTGTCCAAATCCAATTTCAAGGACTTTTTTCTCTGCATAGGCATCAAACTTAAAAAAATCTTTCATCCAAGGTGCATACACATCATAACGGTTATGTTCAACTGATAGAAAATAATCTAAATTTTCTTTATTTCCTGCTACTTCGCCACAAGGTGTTTGGTTCCATTGTTTTTGAGCAGCTTGTTTGTGATCTGATGAATTCATACTATTACCCAATATTTTTTAATAGACTTCAAAATTATTAATTTTATTATATCTTTCAATTATCTTCTCTACATGCACATTCCATCTATATTTTTTCATAACCATATTGTAGGCATTTTCTCCCAATTTATCTAAGTTTGTCTCTACCACAAACAATATAGACTTTATAAAATCATCATAATCATCTGGTTCATAAACTATAGCACTCTCATTAATAATATTTTTAAAATTATCCAATTTATTTGCATATAGTTTATATTCAAACACTTCTCCTATTTGGTCAAGATTACTTGCTATGATAGGCTTTGCAAATGCCATATATTCAAAAAGTTTGGTTGGACTTCCTATAAATTTACTTTTCTGTTTTATATGTGGAGATAAAAAACAATCAGATATGCTAAGATATTTAGGCGCTTCTTTTTGTGGAATTAGTCCAGTAAATGTCACATATTCTTTTATATCATCGGTTCCCAAAATAGCTCTTACTTTCTCGCCTAAAAGCCCATCACCAATAAGTAGAAATTTTACTTTACGCTCATCTAACTCTGCTTTATGAGTTTTTACAAGTTTTACTATAGAGTTAGCCAGAAAATCTACACCATGCCAAGCTCCAAATGTACCTATAAAAGTCAATATTTTATCTTCTTCTTTAAATCCTAATTTATCTCTTAAAAACTTTTTATCCTTTTCTTGAAACTTTTTATAATCAAATGTATTTTCATCTATACAGTTTGGATAAAAAACTATTTTATCTTTATCAAAACCTCTTTCAATTAATTCATCTTGAAGCACTTGGGATACTGTTATAATTGTATCGGCACTATTTAAAACATACTTTTCCATCTCTAAAGCTAATTTAGAATATTTAAGTTTATCTATTCCCCAATTATTTTGTACCCACACTTCAGAACCATTATATTCTACTATCAAAGGTATTTGATATTTGTTTGATAGATATGCTCCACTATTATTAAAACGAGTTAGTCTTTGGTATAGTATATCTGGTTTATGTTTTTGGATTAATATATCTGTTTGATTTAAAAAAGCTTCATTTAATTTAAGTAAATTAAGCTCGTAAGGGATGCTATATACAACTTTATCTAAATTTATAAACTCTTTTTTTATATGATTATCTATCATAATGGGAGTGTCAGCAGAAATATAAGTGAAATTTAATTTTTTAGCCAGTGAATTTACCACACCGGAGATATGTCCTAAACTCCCACCTGCTTTTGTACCGAAAGATAGATTTGTTTTTAGATAAAATATATTACTTTTTTCATTTAATACATGATTATTTTTTGATGATATTAGTTTTATATCTTCACTTATTTTACTAACTAATTTTTTTGTTTCAATAATACTAAACAGTATTTTAAAAATAGCCACAAGCCTATCAAATAATGATACTTTTTGTTTAGTTTTATTTGGTAGTATTCTACTTATATTTAATTTTAAAATACTAAGACTTAACACATAAAATAATGACTCAACCAATTTATAGTTTTCATCATTGAATACTATAACCACTTCATCATATTTTTTATATGATATAAATGTTTTCACTAAATTTTTCATACCACTATTTTTGAGTTCAAGTAGTGATACAAAAGTATTTTTGCTATCACTGTAATTTTTATTTATAAATTCCAAATACTCCTCATCAAATTTGTAAATGCTAATAATTACTTTATTCATAATAATTAATTTTTTTTCTTTAATATCAGTACATGGTACCACCCAAGGATACTACCCATAAAATTTAAAAATAAACCATCAGGATTAAATAATTTACCAAAAATTGGTATATAGTTTTGTACAAAACCCCTCTTATAGTAGTTTACTAATTCAAAATCACTAGCTTTATATAACTTAAAGACTTCATTCTTTGAGCGAATCTTAATAGTTATGGGGTATTCAAAAGCAGCACCATCACTCATAAATCCTTGCCACTGATTAAAGGTTACAGAACATCTATTTTTTATGATCCAAGTAATAAACAAATAAAAATTAAAAAAACTGTATTTAGAATAAACAGCTATCCTAAGTTCACCATTTATTTGTAATAATTTTTTTATTTTATTTAAATATTCTTCTTCATGTGCAATATGGTGCAAAACACCAAAACTGTATATAATATCATATTTTTTTTCACTATTTATATTCAATAAGTCTTCAAAAATAAATTCTTTAGATTCAAGTTTATGATTTAGAAAATTTTGTTTTGCTAAATCAATATGATTTTTAGTTATATCAATTCCACTATACAAAGCTCCATTTTCTGCCATACTTACACCATCTATTCCATTACCCACACCTATTTCCAATACACTTTTATTCTCAACATTATTACATAGTAATCTTGGAATAAATGGTGTTTCATATCCATATCTATATCGTTTTATATCATCAAAATATTCTTTAGATCCTTTTGGTGAATTACTTCTCTGAGAACCAACAGCCCATTCATTCCATCTTTTTGCTGCATTCTTATTAGACATATTATTATCATCAATTGTTTTATTCATAAATTTAAATCCTTTTTCCATATCCATTTGAATACAGTTTAAAATCATTATAATGTTCATCAAATTTTTTACTTGAATAGTTCTTTATAACTATTTTATCATTTTCGATCATAAACTTTCTTCTTTGTTTTATACCTCTAAACTCTATTGCTACATCTATAAAGTTATCTGCATAATCTAATAGGTAACACTTAGATTGATTTTTCATAGAAAAAAGTCCATATATTCCACTCATCCACTCACTTTGTTCTTCATCTTTTACTATTAAGGTGTTATGTACTTTTGTACTTCTAAATAAGTTTCTTTTATCAGGAAGAGGTGTATAAAGGTAAGTTCCTGCATCTACAACTATATCTTTGCCATCTATATTAAGTTCAAAAGAAAGTTTATCATTATGTGCATGACCACCATTCCCTTTTTGTCCATTTGTTCCTGCTGATACTATTAAATATAATCTTGATGATTTAAATATATAGACTCCACTCTCTTTATATGCTATAAATTCTACATTATCTAATAATGGTATATTAAAAACCTTTTCACTTCTATATTTCAAATCATTAAAAGCAAAACTTATATCTTTTTGAATATCTATCGTTGTACTATCTACTTCTAACTTTCTGTTGTTAGCCAAAGACTCTATAATCTTCTTTTCTAAAGTAAAATATGTATAAAAAATATTATCTTGATATAATCCACCTATAGCCCCTAGCAGAGTTTGATGATTTAATATATTTTCATCCCAAAAATATTCATTATCACTTTTATAGTTATTTAAATTCTTATACTTATCTTTTGCCTCTTTAGTTGTTAATAATTCCCCATTTGGGCTAAATATAACAAATCTACCGCTGTCATTGTCCCCTATTTGAGCTATCTCATTTGTTGGTTTAGTAATATCAAATGTAAATTTACCAGCTTTGTAAAGTCTATCGATGTACCATTGAGGAAGTATAATATTATTACCTTCTATTTTATATTCTTGCTCTTGAATACTTTTTAGTTTTGGTTGTATATTCCATACTTTTACAGAATAACCTTTTAAAACTTTTATTTTTTCTTTAGATAGTCCCAGTATCAACGCAGTCGCATAAACCATAAGCTCACTACTTAATCTATGATAAGATGTACTTGCTTCAAAATTGCCACCATCTTTATAAAACTGTTTTTGCATTTCAGATATAACTTCTTGGATAGAAAAAGCTAACCACAGATTTATTTCATCATTACATTCTAAATAAGATGACACAAATAAAAGCCCTACTATATCGCTTAGATAATGATTTGAAGTTAGATTTTCTCCATATTCAAGGTTATTTACTATATGGATACCATGCTCATATACACTTTTTGAAAATATTTTTTTAAATTCCGAATCTAAAATATAATTACTATCTATTTGAGTAAATATATCATAAGCCAAAAGCATATTTGCAGACCGTATCCCTACATCCATAGTACAAGTCCATTGCACACCAAATCTAGGAGGATTTAAAGCTATAAAATCTAAAACCTGATTTCTAAACTCTTTAATGAAAATTTCTTTATCATCACTGCTTTTAGCAAATATAGCCAATTGCGGAAGATGTTGAAGTCGTCCTATTTCCCAAGGTACTTTTATATCTACACCTATCTGTGAGTTTCTTTGATTCAAATACCACTCTTTTTCAGACCACCTAAACCCACTTTTAAAATCTTTTTGCCAATCAATTGGAATATAATCACTATCCACCAAACTATATATTTTTTTTGATTCAGCTATATTTGAGTTATTTACAATATTTTGTATATCAAATTTTATATTTTGACTATACTTATAGTTTTCTAAGCCAAAAGCCTCACTATTATAACTATTTTCAACCCATCCAGAACCTAATAAATCAAACTTATGATTTAGGTACATTTTTGATATAAATTCTGCTCTTTTATCAATCTTTATATCTAATTTATTTATAGATATATATTGATTTACTGTTGTATTTTTTCTACTATAGGTAGTAAATATAAAATCTTTTCTTTTTTTAAAAATATGTTTTATTTTTCTTCTCAATACAAAATATACTTTTCGTATAAATATACGTGGTGGTGTTGTTAACACTTTATTTCTTATATATTTTATATTCATGATTATTTACCTTCCTATAGATATGAATTCGTACTAACAAAAATATTAGCAAATATGAAATTATTGTACTGGCTGTAACAGCATATAATCCATATATATTTATATATATATAATTAATTAATACATTTACCAAAAAAGATATTATCCAATAATAAACAATTAAAATTGAATTACCTGTTGTAATCAAATATTGTATCTCAATTGTTTCTAAAGCATAAAAAAATATTCCAATTAAAAGTATGTTAAAATAAATAATTGAACTATAAAACACATTTCCATAGAGTAAAATTATTATACTTTCTGATAAATTATATAGTATGATTAAAAATAATATATAAAACATAAAAAAATAGTTTCTTATGTTTTTCATTAGTTTATATTTTTCATAATCATTTTTCATAGACGAGAGTTTTTGATATAGTATAGTTCCTATGATAACTGGTAACATAAGGACATAATCTATAAAACTAACTGCTAAAGAATAATATCCCAGCTCACTTTTTGAAAGATAATAATTTACAAAAAATAGATCAGATTTTAAAACTAAAAAAGCAAATATTGCAGATATGTAAGCCTTTAATCCAAATTTTGATATTTTTTTTAAAAGCTTTGAAGATAATTTATATCTATATATGACATTTTTTTTTAATATCTTTAATATAAAAAACAAGCCAACAAGTAATCCAATAGCAAATATACAAAGTGCTACATTTACATCTAACTCAAATAAATAAATACTTAATAACAAAAGTAAAATAGTTAAAATCCTAGTATAAATAGATATTTTATTATCTAACTTTATCTTACCTATGCCAATTAATAAATTTTTAGTAAAAAGTGACATTAAAGATATAGGTATCATCACTATTATAATTAATAAAATAGTAGGATCAACATTAAAAACTTTTGGATAAATTATAGATACCAAATAAACAATAATTCCTATTATTGTCCCAGAAACAATTGAGAACAATATAGAATTTTTAAGTAGCATACCTAAAAGCATCTTTCTTTTAGCTACATAAAATATATTAACAGCATGTAAACCAAAATTACCAAACTGTGTACCCAAAGCAATAATAATTAAAGCTAAAGTATAAATACCATAATTTTCGACACCCAAATACCTTGTAATAATTATATTACTGAATAGTCCAAGAATTATAAGTAATATTCTTGAACTATATGTATGTAAAATATTACTTACTAAATCTTGTTTTATGAAAAATTTTAATTTTGCTATCAATTTTATATACTAAAAGTTATTTCAGTAGTTTGAATCATATCCCACAATTCAATAGCCCATTTGTCATTTTTACCGCTTAAAGTATCATGCAAAACCTCTAATTCTTCAAACTGACCTTTTTGACTGATTTTTGTGGTAATTTCATCTATTTTTATTCCATAACCTTTTAAGAATTTGTAGTCATCCATAACAATAGTTTTATTATCAAAATGCACTTCCATATACTCCTTAGAAAGTTCTTTACTTCCCATTGCAAAATATTGAATATTCGCTACTGAACCATCTTCATATTTTAAAACTATTGATTTATTGTCACTATTCAAAAACTTTTCATTTTGGGGAGTTAGGCTTTCAGATGAAATAGATATAACTTTCTCATTCGTTAAAGAAGTCATTAAATCAATGATATGACAACCCTCGCCAATAATTCTGCCACCATTTTCATGTACCCAATGATCAAGAGGGATAAATCCTGCATTCATACGATATTGGATAAAAAGAGGGTTTACCCTTTTGCTTGTATGTTTTCTTATCTCATTTAGATATTTACTAAATCTTCTATTAAAAGCGGTAAAAAGTATTGGTTTATTTTCTACATCACTTTGGTAAAATTCTTTTATAGAATTTAATTCATCTTGGTTAGTTGCTAGTGGTTTTTCGACAAATACATGTTTGCCTGCTTCTAACGCTTGTAATACAAAAGAGGCATGACTATCGTGCCTAGTTGCTATTAAAACCAAATCTATATTTTTATCGTTTAATATCTCATCATAGTCTGTTGTTGCATATTTAGCACCATACTGTTTTGCTACCGATTTTGCACTATGCCCCGTTCTACTCATTACCGCATAAAGTTTATATTTATTTGGCATTTTTTCTATATTTGGTAGATGCATACCAGCTCCAAACCCACCAGAACCTATGAGGGCAATCTTTATAGTGCCTTTTTTAATAATTATATTATTGTTTGTAACAATCTTTTTATCTTCACTTAGGTATTCTTTTATATTTTCTAATTCAACTTTTCCATAATCAAGTAAAACCATCAATGGTTTTTCAGGGGCTTGAAGGGATTCAAAAGCCTGAGTTACATTCTCTATTGAGTATATGCCATTAATAACTCTATCTAATTCTATCTGTTTTAAAGTCAGAAGCCTTAGATATTCTGTCATATTTCTATTTTCAGTCCATCTTACATAAGCATAAGGGTAATCACATCCTTTATCTTCATAAGATTTGTCATATCTACCGGGACCATAAGAAGTAGAGATAAGAAAATCTAATTCTTTAGTATAAATATCTGCACGATTAATATCCATACCAACAACACCAAGCAATACAACTCTGCCCTTTTTCTTTGTCATTTGGAAACTTTGTGCAAGAGGAGAACTTGAATTTGTGGCAGCTGCAAACAGCACACAATCAGCACCATAACCACCACTCCAACTATCGATGGTTTTTACAGGATCTTCCTTGTTTGGATTAAGGATTATTTCTGCACCAAGCTCTTTAGCTATATTCAGCCTATTTTCATCTAAATCAATTACAGCAACTCTAATACCGCTAAGTTTTAACATCTGCATAGCTAAAAGCCCTAAAATACCAGCCCCTGTAACTACACAAAATTCACCAAACTTCATATCAGCTCGTCGTACCCCTTGCATCGCAATTCCACCAAGAGTTACTGTTGAAGCTTCCTTGAAATCTAAGTTTTGTTGCATTTTCATAACTAAATTTTGCGGAACATCCACATACTCGGCATGATTTGCAATTCCAGCACCTGCTGCTGCTACTTTATCCCCTATTTTAAAACTTTCTACTCCTTCTCCTATAGCGATAACAACGCCGCTTATTGAGTATCCTGTGGCATTTCCAGCATCAATTGTACCCTTTACTTTTGCTAATGTTTTGGATATTCCAATGCTTTTTGCCATGTTTATAACTTTTGCAACTTGTGCGGGTTGCTCCATGGCTCTTTTTATAAGTGACTTGCCGCTGTTTGTAACGCCGCTCATTTCAGTGCCAGCAGAGATACAACTATTTACAACTTTAATAAGAACAGAACCCTCTGAAACATTTGGAGACGGTGTTATTTTTCCTAAAACTTTACCTTTTTTTATAATTGCTTGAATCATTTATTTAACACTCCACAAAAATATAAATTACTCTGAATCTCTGACACCATTATATTATTACCAAATCCCGCGTGTATCAATAACAACCTTACTATTCAAAATATTAGCGGAAATTTTCTTAAATTCTTTATGATCAACCAATGCCACAATAGTATTAGCTTTTTCCAAAGCTTCATCTAATTTAACCAACACCCCACCCCTTTCAGCTAATGCTTTTGGCAAAGTTTTGATATTTGGCTCTACAACCAGAACTTCACCTATATCTTGTTCCAAAATATCTTGAGTAATACCTAAAGCAGGGCTTTCCCGTAAATCATCAATATCAGCCTTAAAAGCCAAACCTAAACAAGCAATAACTGGACGTTTAAACTGGTCAGCCGCTGTTTTGATTTTTTCTAAGACAAATTTAGGTTTATTATCATTAATTTCTCTAGCACTACGAATCAAACGGGCTTCATCAGGGGCGGAATCAACAATAAACCAAGGATCAACAGCAATACAATGTCCACCAACACCCGGACCCGGTTTTAATATATTTACTCGTGGATGACGATTAGCCAGCTTAATCAATTCCCAAACATCTATCTTTAATTTATCACAAATCATAGATAATTCATTGGCAAAAGCTATATTAACATCGCGGAAAGCATTTTCTGTTAATTTGCTTAATTCAGCAGTACGTGCATTAGTATTTATACATTCCCCACGTACAAAGGTTTGATAAAGTGCTGTTGCGGCTTCTGAACATTTGTTGCTCATACCGCCAATAATACGATCATTCGCCACTAACTCTTGAAGTACATAACCGGGTAAGACTCGTTCAGGGCAATGTGCCACTCTAATATCTGCCTCATCACCAGCTTGTTGTGGAAAACTTAAATCTGGGCGAGCCTCAGATAACCAATGCGCTAATTTTTCAGTAGTACCAACTGGAGAAGTAGATTCTAAAATAACCAAATTACCTGTTTCTAAAACTGGAGCTATAGCTTTAGCGGCAGCTTCTATATAAGAAATATCAGGTTGATGATTGCTATTTAAAGGAGTAGGTACAGCAACTAAAAAAGCATCTGCTTTTTCCGGAGTGATTGTAGCGCGTAACTTACCAGTTGTAACTACACTTCTGACCACAATATCCAAATCAGGTTCAACAATATGAATATTACCTTCATTGATAGTATCAACCGCATGTTGAGAAACATCCACCCCAACCACCTCAATACCACGAGAAGCGATAACAGCGGCAGTTGGCAGACCAATATAGCCTAATCCGATTACTGAGATTTTATTGAATTCCATGAATTTGTTTTAATTTAAAAATTGTCTGAATCAGGATTTACAGAATTTTATAATTTTCAGAATAGCATCATAGATGTAGATATTTTATTCTGTAAATCCTAAAATCCTGTAAATCCTGATTCAGACATGATTCAACAATGGCAACCATAAAGGATTACCCCTACGTTTCATGTTTTAATATATTAATAATTTTAAAACTAGCTTTCCCATCCCCATAAGGATTATAAGCAAAGCTCATTTTATCATAACTGGCTTTATCATCTAAAAGCTTTTCGCATTCTGCAACTATCTTGTGTTTATCAGTTCCTACTAATACAACTGTACCAGCTTCTACTGCTTCTGGGCGTTCTGTAGTGTCACGCATGACTAAAACAGGCTTTCCAAGCGCAGGAGCTTCTTCTTGAATACCACCACTATCAGTTAAAATAAGATAAGCTTGATTCATCAAATAAACAAAAGGCAAATAATCTTGTGGTTCAATAAGATGAATATTTTCACAATTAGCTAATATTCTTAATACGGGTTCTCTAACATTTGGATTCAGATGAACCGGATAAACTATTTGTAAATCCTGACGTTCTGATAAACACTTAAGAGCATAACATATATTTTCAAAGCCACTACCAAAATTTTCTCTTCTATGCCCTGTAACTAAAATTAATTTTTTCTCTTTAGATAAAAAAGGAAAATTAATATTTGCTGAAATTCTATCAACAGTATCTAACAAAGCATCAATAACAGTATTGCCAGTAATATAAATATTGTCTTCTTTAACACCCTCAGCTAATAAATTTTCTTTAGCTTTTTGCGTAGGGGCAAAATTTAAATCTGCTATACAAGCAGTAAATTTACGGTTAATTTCCTCTGGAAAAGGCGCGTAAATATTGCCAGTTCGTAAACCTGCTTCCACATGTCCAACAGGAATGCGTTGATAATAAGCTGCTAATGTTGCAACAAATGTAGTAGTAGTATCACCGTGTACTAAAATTCTATTTGGTTTAAATTCATGTATAATTTTTTTCAATCCTGATAAAACTGAACAAGTAATATCAGTTAAATCTTGCCCAGCTTGCATTATATTTAAATCATAATCAGGCTGAATAGCGAACAAGTCTAAAACTTGATCCAACATTTCACGATGCTGAGCAGTGACACAAACTTTTGATTCAATATTTGCTTCAGCCTCTAATGCTTTAATTACAGGAGCCATTTTAATGGCTTCAGGGCGTGTGCCGAATACTGTTAAAATTTTCAAGATAAATATGTTATATTGATTTTCTGAAATTATACTATAATTTAGTTTAAATGTTGAACTTTTTTTCTTAACCTAAATTCAAATGAATACTCATTTTATATTCTTTATATTTTTTATCATATCCGTAATAAAACCGATTAACATCACCAATATAAACCGTTATATTGGAATGGGATTATTTATTGTAATTAGTATATGGTTTCTAATTATCTTAATTAAAAATTATCGTAATTTACTAAAAAGCTACCGCTGGGAAATAATTGCGATTATTGTATTTTTAGTCATAAATACAATATCCCTGCTAACTAACTTACACCGTTTTGAAACCAACACTCAACTAATATTTTATGGATTTGCCTCATTTGCAGTCTGGCTAATTTTCCCTATGTCATGGCTGATATTCCAATATCATAACAAACAAAAACATAGCTGGATAGGCTGGAGCCTAATGCTATTTCTGACACTGGTTGCACTTTGGCAGATTTTTGACATGTCATATTCTAAAAACCTAACTCAATATTTTGTTGCATATGATATATACTCATATTCATCATATATTAACTCACTAACAAGAAATCGTACTATTTATGGAGTTATTGCAGCAATAACATTACTAGTTTGTTTAAAACTACTATTTTCATCAAAAATAAGCACAACAGCAAAACTGTTTTTTATAACATTAGCTATTTTAAGCCTTTATACAGGTATAATGGGAGCATCCAGAAACTTTATATTTACACTGGGAATTGGCTTACTAGCAATGTCATTTAAAAACTTCTTAAAATTCCCCAAAACAACTATATCATTACTCCTAATTAGTATTATAGGAATACATCTGCTTGTAATAAATAACCATAGAGTAGTAGCACAATATAGTAGAACCTTACCTTACTTAGCCAAACTAAGTAACAATCAAAATTTATCAATCCAAGATTTTATCCCAAAAACCACCTATAGAGCCACAAGTGGAAGAAGCAAACTTTGGCAAGATGGAGTTCTCATATTAAAACAAAATCCTTGGATGGGAATAGGCGCAGGAAGTTACCGACTATCCACAAAATATAAAGGACAACTTAATTTACATAATTATTACTTACAAGTATTAGTTGATTCAGGTATTATTGGTTTTATCAGCCTAATACTATTATTAGTATTACTATTAAAAAGGGCTTATAACGCAGGCAATCTAACAATTTTGATTGCAATATTAAGCTCATTAATATTTGATAACTATCTTGATTATTCTATGGGCTGGGTATTATGTATGGTTTGGCTATTAACAATTTCTAACGAATCTGGGCAAAACAAATCATTTTCTTAAAAAACCCAATTCTTGCAACCGCTGATCTTTGGAGTAATAGCGGCTTCAATATATCCTTTTTGATTTGGTCATATTCTGCCATTTTATAATAAATTATCAATTAAAGCTTTTAAACAGTAATTAGTTTTGCCTAAACTAATTTAAAGTTCTGAGGCAATGCCTCTTTGGCTTATATTAGAACGTTGTTCTAGTAGTCGTAATAAGTCGAAATGTGTTGTGTTTAGTTTAACTTTAAGGTTAAATCATTAAGTTATGGAATTAGTTATGATTTCAATTATTTTAACTTGTTCAATTTCTGTCAAATAAGGGTGCATAGGCAAACTCATAACCCTTTGAGCTACTTTTTCCGCCACCGTCAGTCAGGGGCAACCATAAAGGATTGCCCCTTGATAGCGTTTATCTTGCTCATGTACTAGAATTTATCGCATGATCTTAGCAAAATTATCGTCATTTGTAAAACATGCACCACTATCTCCGTAGCCGCCTAATGGTTTAGAAGGAAAAAAGCTGGTGCAGCCAATACAGTGAAACTGGCATAATAGCTTTAGTAATGCCCACCAACTAATCCGGGGCGAAAAGGCAGAAAATTCCATTTTGAACCAGCGGCTTCTAACACTTCAAGAGTATCAATTCCTAGCCGATTAAATATCATGGCTAATTCATTAATCAAGGCAATATTAACATCACGCTGGGTATTTTCTATGACTTTAGCCGCTTCTGCAACTCTAATGCAACTGGCTAAGTGAGTTCCAGTGGTAATAATACTTTTATAAACATTGTCAATAAACTCAGCCGCTTGATGTGTAGAGCCAGAGGTGACTTTAACAATATTTGTTAAACGATGTTCTTTATCTCCGGGATTAATACGTTCAGGGCTATAACCAACAAAAAAGTCTTGATTAAACTTGAGTTGGGATTCACGCTCTAAAATAGGCAGACAGATTTCCTCAGTGGCACCGGGATATACAGTTGATTCATAAACCACATAATTATTTGGTGATAATAATTTTAGATTGTTTAGTGTCATTTTTAATTAAATTAAAAACAAAGCTGCGCTTTGAACTCCAGAGTATTCGTTGTTATTTAACATTAGTTGTACTTAACATTCCCAACTCAGACAACCGCTGAACTTCTTGATCTAATTCTTTAATTTGTACTTCTAATTGATTATATTCAGTCATTTTACGTTTTAAAAATTGTACAGTCAGATTAGCTTTTGCTTGAATTCCTTTAGGAGTTAAATGATATATATATAATGCCTTACGTTTACTACTATTAAATTTTTTTATTTTTAAATAACCTTTATCACACAAGGCTTTTAAACAGTAATTAGTTTTGCCTAAACTAATTTTAAGTTCAGAAGATATGTCTCTTTGGTTTAGGTTTGAACGTTTTTCTAGTAGGCGTAATAAGTCGAAATGTGTTGTGTTTAGTTTCATTTTGGGTATCATATCATAAAACCTGTTCAATTTTGAACTTTTTTTTAAATTTTTTTCTGGAGCATCTTGGATTCCTAAATATACCAGTCTAATTAAAAATCATTGGAAATAGGGCAACCACAAGGGATTGCCCTAATTGTTCGGTTTAGCTAATTCTGTAGTTAGTTAACAGGATAATAATCATCATCCAAAATTTCTGCCACTGAATAACAACAATGTTCAGGAAATATTTCTTTAGCCAATCTAGTTTCTTTAGCTGCTAACAATACTGCATCTTCATAAGCATTGTTGATGATTGCTGGCAATTTTGATTTAAGCTCCGGTGATTTTCGTAAGCGTCTTTTCAAGCGTAAACGTTGCTCAATAATCGTTGTGCGCCAACTATCTCCTTTAAATTCTTGCCAACGTTCAGACAATTGTTGATATTGAAATTGCCATTTCAATAAATGAGCAAGTAAAATAATCAAACGACTTTCTAATTCATTAATCTCGGCTTTGCCCATATCAGATAATTCTTCCAATAAATGCGGAATATCCAAGTCAATAAAACAACCTGCTTTTAATAATCTACTGTTTTCTTTTGCCCATTCACTATAGTTTGTATCATACAACTGTGCTAATTCTCTCATCATTTTGTCCTTATCTAAATGATAAAGGGATTATATCATAAATAACTAGATTAATTGATATCAACATTCAGACAATGATATTAATATCAATAATAGGATGTAAGGGAGAATATGTCTCTTTGGTTTAGGTTTGAACGTTGTTCTAGTAAGCGTAATAAGTCGAAATGTGTTGTGTTTAGTTTCATTTTGGGTATCATATCATAAAACATGTTCAATTTTGAACTTTTTTTGATTTTGTCATTCCAGATAAGCCCCCCAGCCCCCTAAAGGGGGAGCCACACTGTGGTATCATAACCACGAGCTTTAGAGGTTCCCCCTTTAGGGGGCTAGGGGGCTTATCTTATGCGTAACATCACTTAGTAATTCAAAATTCACAGCGGCATTATTCAGTTTTATGTTTTATATCATAAAAATAATTATGATAAAATATCATAATTCATAAAGAGCGATAACCCATGAAAACTTTTAATTATTCGTCAGTAACATTAAATCAATTAGAAGAAATTTTTGATATAGAAAAAATACATGATAGATCAGTTTTTGATACATGGTTTAGTAAAGAGTATAATTTTGCAGCAGAAGATAATGCTTTTCTTGAAAGATTGATCAATAAAAATATTGATCACATCAATAATTATACTGAATTAGAACTTATTAGTAAATTTATCGCGCCTATTTTAAATCAAATTGATTTTGAAATCAAAGATAAGCATATTAGAGATTGGTATGAGGTACAGTTAAAATATGAAACTGAAAACTTTGGTTTTAATGGTCGATGTGATTTTGTGGTGGCAAAGGGTTATGATAAGCCGATCAATCCTTATTTTTTTATTCAAGAATTTAAACAAACCACATCGGCTTTTCCTGAATATCAATTGTTATCAGAAATGATTGTAGCCACAAAATTAAATAATACTAATCATATTAAAGGAGCTTTTATCATAGGCTCTATTTGGGTATTTATGATTTTAAATCAATTGGATTATAATAAATATCAATATTGTTTATCTAGGAAATATGATGCGATTGAACTGGATGATTTAAAACATATTTATCAATTATTGCAACGGGTAAAAAGTGAATTGATGTTATGCAGTGGAAGCCCCCTAACCCCCTAAAGGGGGAGTATTCTATGAATTTAATTTTCTGTTCCCCCTTTAGGGGGTTAGGGGGCTTCCTTTTGTGCGTAACATCAGTTAGTAATATTTTCATTCATTTTTGTAGTAAAATATTAATTTTATTAATCACTGGTTTATTATACTATGTATCCACCCGGTCATCTTGCAATTGATTTAATTTTAGTTTCTTCTGCTAATCGTATGATTGGTAAGAATATTATTCCTATGTGGCCTGCTTTGATTGCCGCAATTTTGCCTGATATTGTTGATAAAGTAGTCACAGATTATTTACATTGGATGCCTTTTGGTCGTAATTATTTGCATAATTTAACTGCGGTTTTTGTAGGCATGGTATTTTTATGGTTATTATCTAGCCGCTGGGAAATTGGCGTATCTTGGGCTATTGGTTTAATGGGACATTTAATAGGTGATTTTGTGTTTATTCCTTGGTTTTGGCCTTGGTTTGATTATGTATGGCCAAATGAAACTCGGCAAATCGCACAGGGTGTAGTACAAACTGTTATGGATTTGGCACAAGGTAAAGAGTTAAGTCCATTAGCAGCGGCGGTTTGGCAATATGGTCGTTTGATCATGGAATGTGTGATGTTTGGCGCAGTATTAATATACTTGTCTAATAGGTTTAAATCCTCAATACGAACTTTTGCATTGATAGTCTCTTTATGTGCATGGCTTTATATTGTTATTCAATGGGATTGGGCACCTTTTATGTGGAGCTTTGAACATTTTGGTATTAAGTAAAAATAGATTACCACCTTTAGTGCGTTGGCGTAATGTGCTTTGGCAAACGCTGCATTTAGGTGGTGGTGGAGTTTTGTATATAATTATATGGTTAAGTTTAGCTAGATTTTGGTCAATTGGAGATTTTGGGCAATTTAATTTTTTGTTTGCTTTAATTGCTGTTGGTGGAGTTTTTTGTGATTTTGGTTTGGATGTGTTATTAACTAGGATCGCATCAAAAAAAAAGACTCGCAGATTACAACACCAGCGGCTATTATTTATTTAAAGTTAATTGTAAATAGTTTAGTTTTAATTGGCTTGTTAAGCTTTGCTATTTGGGCTAATTATTCTTTTAGTTTAGTATTGCTGTTGGGTTTAGGCATGTTATTGTTGTCTTTAACTACCTTATTAAATGGTATTTTTAGGTCTTTAGAACGCCTTGATTTAGAAGCAAAAATTGGAATTTTTCAAAAATTATGGTTTTTTGTTGCCAGTCTAATTGGAGTGGTATTGTTAAAACAAGGAATGTTCTGGGTTGCAGCGGCTTATTTTTCTAGTCATTTAATCGGCTTATCATTGACTTTGATATTAATCATAAAATATCATTGGTTCAATCTTTCTTATTGCAATTACAATATAAAATATATTTATAGTCATACATGGCCGCTATTTATTGCAGCTTTTTTAACAGTGTTATCAGTTAGAATTGAAATATTTTTATTGCAATATTTTCATGGTGAGCAGGCGGTAGCAATTTATAGTGCTGTTATTCGTTTAATGGATGGTTTGGTGATTATTAGTACAGCTTATATGGCGGCTGTTTTTCCTAGATTGGTGACATTAGTGAATCAAATTTCACAATTTATTGGTTTATTAAAACATTCATTATTAATCTTATTTGTAACTTCTGGTTTCATTGTTATAATTGCTTATATTTTAACTCCTTGGGGAATTATTTTTCTTTATGGAGAAGATTATAATAAATCTATTTTGGTGTTACAAACTTTATTACCTATATTACCTATATTATTTGTAGCGGCATTATTGGGGCAAGTGTTAGTGGCTTTGGAGCGGCAGAAATGGTTTATGATTGCTTTGAGTATCGCGCTTGGTTTTAGTATTTTTATTGATGTTTTTACTATACCATATTGGTATGAATTAGGCGCGGTAGTTGGTTATTGGAGTCGTGAGGTATTGTTATTTATATTGTTAAGTTTTATGGTTTATCAAGCATTGCATCATGCTAAAAGTTGAAATATTCATCCTCATAATCCTCGTTCCCACGCTCCAGCGTGGGAATGCATGTACAGACGCTCCAGCGTCAAGTGTTTTTTTCTTGTTCTGGATAATTATAATGGTTTTACTACTCGGCGCTGGAGCGCCGACACATGCGTTACCACGCTAGAGCGTGGGAACGAGAAAAAAAAAGATGCTAAAAGTTGAAGTTTTACATGATTATTTTGCCATTAAAGGTGGTGGTGAAAAATTGGTGCTTAGTTTAGCTGAGCATTTAAATGTTCCAGTTACTGGTGGTTTTATTAAGGCTGGAATGTCATTTGATGGTTCAAATATTAATTCATTAAAGGCATTTCAGGGTTTCTTTCCTCTACAGTTTTTAAGTTTAATCAAACGTTGGCAAGCTTATCAAACGGTTGCTGATACTGTTATTTTTAGTGGTGTTTATGCGCCGCTTGCCGCAAAAAGTTCAGCCAAAAATATTCTATATTGTCATACTCCTCCTCGTTTTATTTATGATAAAAAGGATTACTTTTTAGCTAGCTTACCGGTTTGGCAACGCCCAATTTTACAAGCATTAATTCATTATTTTCAGCCACTTTATGAGCAAGCATTTGCTGAAATGGATGTTATTATTGCTAATTCTGAACATATTAAGCGGCGTATTGCAAAGCATTTAAATTATCATGATGCTAAAGTGATTTATCCTCCTTGTGATGTTAGTGGCTTTAACTGGCAAGGGCAAGGGGGTTATTATTTATCAACAGCTAGGTTAGATTCATTAAAACGAGTAGAATTGATAATTAAGGCATTTATGCAAATGCCAAATAAGAAATTAATAGTAGCTTCTGGTGGTGATGAATATGAAAAGATGAGACAATTAGCGCAGTCTGCATCTAATATTCATTTTACTAATTGGATAGATGAAACACGATTAAAGGAATTAGTTGCTAATTGCATCGCGACTATTTATATTCCAATAGATGAAGATTTTGGTATTTCACCAGTAGAATCTATGGCGGCTGGTAAACCGGTTATTGGTGTGGCTGAAGGTGGTTTATTGGAAACTATAGTAAATGGTGAAACTGGAATTTTAATTAATGATGTAGATGTAGAAAGTCTGATTGAAGCGGTTGAAGAAATGACTACTCAAATGGCTTTGGATATGCGATTTGTTTGTGAACAAAGAGCGGCTTTATTTAATAGAGAAATATTTTTAGAGAAAATACTAGCATATTTATGAATAATCAAGATCAAAATCAATTAACACAATCACCACAATATGTGATGATGCCTCCCCAATATTTAGCAGAAGATGAAATCAATCTTTTAGATTTATGGAAAGTGCTTGCCGCTAAGAAATTTTTTATTTTCGGGTTTACGGCAATAATAACTTTGTTAGCAATTGTAATTGTGTTAATAATGCCTAGAACTTATCAAACCACGGCTCATTTTTTACCACCAAAAGCCAGTGATATTGAAGAATTAAATATTCCGGCAATCAATTATTCGCTAGGCACTGAAGCTGCTTATAATAATTTTATTTTAAATCTGAAATCAAGAGCTTTGAGACTAGAATTTTTTAATGAACACGATTTAAGTTCAAAATTGAGCGATGATCCTACAGCTAATAAAGATCAAGTTTTTGAAAAAATATTTAATAAAGAATTAGTTGTAAAACAAGATTTAAAGAAAAAGAATCAACAAGCTTTTGTAAGTATTAGTTATGATGGTAAAGATCCTGAATTCATTGCTAAGATAGTGAATGACTATATTAAATTTGTTCATGATAAAACTCTTGAAGACTTTCTAACTTTAGTTAGAAGAAATATTCGTACTAAAAAACAAGATCTTGAAGATGTTATAATTCAAAGTAAGAAAAGGGTTGTAGCTCAACGCAGACAAGATGAAATAGCACGCTTAATTGAAGCTGATACAATTGCTAGTTTGGAATTCGTTGAACAAATCAAGGTTTTAAAAGAACGTACTGAACAAAAACGCCAAGATAGAATGGTGCAATTGGAAGAAGCTTTAGTTATCGCGAAAAAATTAGATATTGTTGATCCAATTGATTCATGGAGTGAATTGAAGAATGCTAAAGATCAAGCGGCTAATAAAGTTTCTATTAATAATAAAAGTCTTCCAGAATATACACGCGGTAGTAAAGCCTTACAAGCTGAATTACAAACCCTTAAAGGCAGAACATCTAATGATCCTTTTACCCCCGGTTTGAGAGAGCTTGAAGAACAACTTCAACGTTTGGAACAAAATTCTCGGGTTGAAGTGTTAAAAATTCGTACAAATGATGAACCTTTTATAGCTGATTTGAGAGATTTAACAGAACAAGTAGCTAAATTAAAGAATATTGAGATTAATGAAACTAAAATTAAAGCGGCTTTATTTGATCAAATGGCTGTGGTTCCTGAAGCTCCAATCAAACCCAAAAGAAAGTTAATAGTTATTATTAGTTTTGTATTGGGTTTTATGTTGAGCATTTTTATAGCTTTCTTTTTGAATTTTATTCAGAATAGTCGAACTGAAGAGACAGTTTAGTAGGAATAATTTCTTGCTTAACAAACTGCAAATTTTTATAAATGGCAATTAATTTATCCAAATCTGTACTGTCATAATTTTGGCTTATGGAATATTGATACTTATGTTGAGCTAATTTAGTTAAAATCATAAAGCTCCAATTGCCTCCTATAATGTAGGCTCCTTTTATAGTTTTAACATTATTTAATTCAACTGCTGCAATTAATTCTGCCAATAGTTGTGGTTCTGGATTAGAATATTGTAATCCTTTTTTAAATTCTTGAATAAAAAAATAAGGGTTTTCTGGATATTCTAAACCAGTTGCCACAACAAAATCCATGATACCACTTAGGATGAATTGCGGAGTTTCATAAACTAAAGTTTCTTCATAAAAATCTCGAATTTTATATTTAAAAGATTTATAATCAATTTTATTTAAAATTGGTGCAATAAAATGGATTTTTAAATCTTCTTCATTATAAACTTTGATTAGGTCAATTTCTCGTTCTAATAATTTTTTTAAAAAATTAACTTCCTCATCATTCACCTGCACATCGCAATTAAACCAATGATTAAACACTTGATGATCATATACTCTTTCGAGATCAAATAATGTTCTTAATTCTTTAAGAGTGATTTTACCAAAGCTATAGGTAGGAATCTTAGGTGGTTCCTCAAGCTTATCTTTGATAATTCGTTCTAAAGAAGCTATACGTTCTAATAATTTTAACTCTCGATCTTTAGTCATTTAGTTATTCTCCTAAGTTGAGCTGAGAAGGAAGTTTAGCAGTTGCTCCTTTTTGGGTGCATACAAAAGCAGCTACACGATTTGCATGGTCATTGATTTTATCAAGATCATGCTGTTTTAGTAAGCCTATTGTTAGTGCCGCTGTAAATGAATCTCCTGCTCCTATTGTGTCTTCTATTGTTGTTGGATAGCCTTTGTGTATTGATGTTTGTTTTTTAGTATAAAGAATGCTGCCCTTGTCTCCTTTTGTTAGCGCGATTAAATTTAATCCGTATTTATTGCTTAAGCTTTGAAGAATTGTTTTTTCATCGCCGCTTAAAGCTAACATGTTAGCAACAATTGGTAGTTCTTCATCATTTATTTTGAGGATATTGGCTAGTTGCAAGGATGATTCTATAATTGCTTTGTTGTAATATGATTGGCGTAAATTTATATCAAAAATTCGCAATGTTTCGGCTGATGTGGCTTCAACAAAGGCTTGAATTGTATCATGAGACATATTGGAGCGTTGCGCTAAAGTGCCAAAACCAACAGCGTCAGCTTTTTTAGCTAGTGTCATTAATTCTGTTGTATTTGGAATAAAATCCCAAGCTATATCTTCATGAATTATATAGGAAGCTTTGCCTTCATCATCAAGTTTAACCGATACTTTGCTTGTTGCTTTATTCTGATTGATATGAATATAGTCTTTATTTAAAGACAATGAATCTAATTTAGTTAAAATTTCTGCACCTAATTCATCATTACCAATCGCTGAGACTAAAATACCATTAGCATGATAGGCAAAATTAGCTGGCGCACCACCTAATTGTTTACCTGAAGGCAACATATCCCATAATAATTCACCAATGCCTACTATTTTATAACTCATATTTAAGTCACCTTATTACGTAAATAAACTGGCAATGCCTGTTCCGCGCTAACTACATTTCCTTCTTTAAATGCGGTTACAGCTAATGGAATTATAGCGGCGGCTTGTGGATATTTGTCTGCATCATAGCTTTCTAACTTCTCGCCTAATTTTGTTGCCCAGCCGCTACCTACTCCATACCATTGCCCATTTTCTGGTATTTTTATTGACTCTGGTTTACAAACTCTTTCTTCATCATGGCTGCGCATAATTCCTTGTTGATCAACAATATAACTTCCAAAATAGACTTCATCCATACGAGCATCAATTGCAGCTAATACTTTTTCGCTAGAATTTTGAATGTAAGCCGCTTGTGCTAAAGCGGCTAAACAAGAAATTGGCGCAACCGGAATATCGGCTGCAAAAGCTATTCCTTGAATAACCCCAGAAGCAATACGTAAACCGGTAAAACTACCGGGTCCTCTTCCAAAAGCTAAACCATCTAATTGATTGGCTGTTAAATCTGCTGCTTTTAATAATTCATCCGCCATTGGCAAAATTAAATTTGTATGCTGACGAGGAGCAATTTCAGAACGTTGTTGTATTTCGCCATCTATAAATAAAGCACAGGAACAGGCTTCAGTGGCAGTATCTATCGCTAATAATTTCATGATAAATCTATTGGAAATGTTAATACTTGTTTAATATCAGATGCCCCTACAATTAACATTAATAAACGATCTAAACCTAATGCGACTCCAGAACATTCTGGTAATCCTGCTTCTAAGGCTGCTAAAAAACGCTCATCTATAGGGTGAAGTGGTAAATTTAGTTTTTGTCTCTTCGCTAAGTCTTGTTCAAAACGTTGACGCTGTTCTATTGGATCGGTTAATTCATAAAAACCATTTGCTAATTCAATGCCTTCTATATAAAATTCAAATCGTTCAGCTAATTTTGGATTATCAGCGCGTTTTCTCGCTAATGCGGCTTGAGTGGCTGGAAAATCTGTAATTACAGTTGGTTTATTTAATTGGGTTTCAATCTGCTGAGAAAATATAAATTGTAAATAAGTATCGCGTTCAGTTTTAGCCTTAAAGCCAAGTTGGGCACAATATTGTTCTAATTCTGAAATGGGGCAATCTAAAGCGTCTAAACAAGTATATTTTTGAAATGCAGCACAATAACTTATACGTTCTGCCGCCGGAGTTTTTAATAAACTTTGCAATAATTCATCTATTTCACCAATCAAATCAGCGGCTTTAAAACCGGGGCGATACCATTCTAATATACTAAATTCAGGATTATGCCAACGCCCAATTTCAGCATCACGAAAAGCCTTAGTGATTTGAAATATTGCACCACTACCAGAAGCTAATAAACGTTTCATCGCTAATTCTGGTGAAGTCTGCAAGTAATACTTATCTGTATAAATAGGTTCCATATTCACATCTGGCACACAAGCACCAGATAATATTGGAGTCTCAACTTCTAATACTTGACGTTCGGCAAAGAATTTGCGTATATGGTTATATAAATCAGCGCGTTGGCGTATTGTGTCTAAATTAGCGGTTGGTTGCCAGTTCATGTTTTTATAATTTAGTTAAAAGATAAAACATTATCCGTAAACTTGTATTGCTACGAGTCAAGATATTACTTATCAGTATAGTCATTTTGACGCTGTTACGTGATATTTTTACTTGTTTACTACAATTAAAGTCACGTCGTTTATTGATACGTTTTAATGTTAAAACTGCCATTCCTAATGCCCAAAGACAAAAACGCCTAATACCTATTTCTTGCTTTGGAATTAGTAAGATATAATCTAAGGCTGGTTTTAAATTGTCATTAGCAATTGTGATTAATTTGGCTAAACCTTCACCAAAAGCAGGATCATATTGCTGAGCCGATAAATTTTTAAGTTCAAATCCGCTTTCAGTAAATATATCTTGTGGTAGCCAACAAATTCCTCTTTGTTTATCTTCCCAAATATCCTTTAAAATATTAGTCATTTGTAATGCTTGCCCAAAAGATGGTGCTAATTCTGTTAAACGAGCTTGGTGTTTTGCTATGTCTGGTGAATATTGACAAAATAAATCTGTAAGCATTTCTCCAACGACACCTGCAACATAATAACAATATCCTTTCATTTCCGATAAATTTTCTAGTCCATTTATACAAGACTTTTGTTGAAATTTATTCATGCCTTCAACCATTATACTTACACAACGATGTAAGCTGGCTTGTTGTGAATCAGTAAATTGGTGAGTAATATAAATTATTTTGTAAAGATTAAATATTAATTCTTTTTCAGCGGCTAATGTAGAATCAGAAAGATAAGGATATAATTCTGTGCTTAATAATTTTGGATCAGCTTTGGCTTCAATCACTTGAACAAAGGTTTTAGAAAAATATTGTTTTTGAATAGCGGTTAAATTTGGCTCATCTTCGATAGTATCAACAATGCGACATAATAAATAAGCGTTAGTAACTATTTGACATAATTGTGGTGGTAACTGTGGAATTGTCAGCGCAAAGGTACGAGAGACAGAATTTAAAATCTGAGATTGATAGCTCATCATATGATTGTAGCATAATTTTTATTATCAATGGAGCAAAAAATTGAACAATTAACGCAAATAATTTAATCTAATCAAAGCCTCAGTTAAATTTTCTTTAAATTTCAAATAAGACGGTAATTGCTCCAAAATATCAAGTTTAATTTGTTGCCCTAATGGTGAATAAAGTGAGCCAATATTGACTCTTCTCTTGCGAGCTGGCAAATCTTTAAATGCCATTCTAATTATTTGATTAATTTTAGACTTAGGATCAGCCATTTTTTCCAGAGATTTTAAAGGAAACATCAAATCTAATTCCTGTCTGGTTTTAGTGCTTCCCAATTGTTTTATAAGTAACTCAATATCGGCAAGCATCCAAACTTCTATCATTTGTACTGGGATAATAGCAATTACATCCTTGCAAAGTGTTTCATCTTGAGTGTTTTTTACCAAGTCTAAACCCGGTTTGATACGTTCATTAAAAGCTAGTTCATCTGTTTCTCCCTCAGTATATAATCCAATAACCAATGTATTCATGCTTAAATTTCTAAATATCTTTTCACTTCAGATAAAGTTACTTTTCGCACCGCTTCACTTATATCGTTATCTTGATTCGTCACTGGTACCATTTGAGTCAGTTTAAGTGATTGTTTTTTTCTTATTCTGGAAAATAGCATTGCATAAAATACCTGACAATCTATATCTGAATGTTTGAACAAATCAGCTATCAATACGGGAGAATGAGTATTAACAATAAGTTGTCTTAGAGGAATTTCAGCCTCTTCTTGAAAATCGGTGGCTAAATCACTTAATAATTGGATCATCTGTTCTAACTTGAACGGATGAATGCCATTTTCTGGTTCTTCCAGACAAAGTACGCCTTTGTGCAAGGGATCTAATTTGAAGGCACAAAGGGCTATAATTCTTAAAGAACCTTCAGACAAAACTTGAGAAGAAAACTTACTGCCATTTGGCGAAGTTGAAACCAAAACATACTGATCAAGGTGTTTATCTTTTTCAATTGATACCGAGACAATGTTAGGCAATAGATTATTAACTTCTCTTGACAAATCAGTCATAAAGAACGGATCATCGGCGGCTCTAAGTGCCAGAGTTGTAGGCAAATTAGAACCATCCATACCAATCAACTCATTCATCTGTATCGCACTGGTTTGTCTAAGTGTTAGCGGATTCAATTGCAGACATTTCCAATGTCTCATTTCTTCTCTAACCGCCAAAACATGAGGAAATGTTGTATTATTGACACTGCTTAAAACGGTTTGTTTGGCTTTATCAGCGCGATGTTTTACAGCTTGATTTATGTCTAAATTTTCTGGGTAAAGATAAATTTCTGAATTATCAAGTTTAGACAGAGTCTTGATAAATACGATACTGGAATTTGGTATTATTGGCGTAAGTTCTTCATAAGTAATATATAACTCTTCTAAGCCATTTTTATTTATACGACTTATTTCTAAACAATATTTAAATTTTGTATAGTCTAAGGTTTTTGTATTTCCCCAATTATCTGAAACTTGCTTATCAACTAATAGTTCCACTTCAAAACGCATCGACTGTGCAGAATTACCATCAGGATATTGCGTAAATAATTCACTTTTCGATCCTCGCTGTTCTTGAAAAGCCGTTTTAATATCTGTTTGTGCTAAACGGGATAACAAAACTATGGCATCAAAGAAATTACTTTTGCCAGAACCGTTGGCACCAGCAATAACAACAAAAGGAGAAAGTTCTATTTTAAAATTCTCAAAGGTTTTGAATCCGTCGATTTCAAGTTTGGTAATCATATTTTCGTGTATTAAACCTGACAGGTTTTGAAAACCTGTCAGGTTTAGCAGATTTAACTATTTGTATATTTTATACCGCAACTAACATACGGTCTTAAAGTTACACGTAATTGTTTTGGATGTTTTCCAAGTCTATCTTCAAATATACGTGTATAAAATAATACTCTACGAACATAGTTGCGAGTTTCTTTAAATGGAATCATTTCTACCCAAATATCAGCAGGCATACAGCGTCTTTGCTTTGCCCAACGTCTCGCACGCCCCGGTCCCGCATTATAAGCCGCTGTTGCTAACATATAGTTTCCATTAAATGTATCTAACATTTGTCTTAAATAAGCTGTGCCTAAACTAATGTTAGTGTTCACATCTAAAATAGATTTTCGTCCACCTACTCTAATTCCAATTTTTCTTGCTACTAAACGAGCTGTTGCTGGCATAAGCTGCATTAAACCTAATGCTCCTACATGAGAACCAGCGTTTTTCATGAATACACTTTCTTGACGAATTATTCCATAAACCCATGCTAAATCAACATATTGTTTTTTGGCACCGCTAGTTATTTGATGGCGATAAGCTAAAGGAAAACGAAGATCTAAATCATCATAATGATTCGCCTTAGCCGCTGTAAAAATCGCGCGATCATGCCATTTCCATGTATGAGCAACAGCCGCTGCAACTGCTTTTAAGCGATTTGATGATAGGTTTTTTATACTATAACGCCATTCTCGTCGTGCATTCATCAACAGGCTACGATCACTAGGATTAAATTTACTTAATTTATAAAACTCATAAGCACTTTTAATACTAAGTTTACTTGTTAATTGCTTTTGCTCAGCCGCTGTTGGATTGATGGATTTATGTAGCATGTTGTATTTTACACGAATACGTTTAGCTGCTAAAAAACCGTAATAATCACGTTCATTCGCTACTTTTTTATAAACTTCAGCTGCTTGAGACTTTCTACCTTTTTGTTCCAGTGCCCGTGCTAGCCAATACCAGTGATAAGGTTTACGTTCTGCTGGTGGTATTTCACTAATAAAATCTGCTACTGCACGCCAGTTTTGTCTTCTTAATGCTAATTTTATACGAGTTTTACTAACTTTTTTGTTTATAAAGTTATTATGAACTACTGTCAACCATTGTAAAGAAAGTGGATGATTATGTTTGACGCTTATTAAGGCTAAATCACGTTGCATTTTACCAATTTCTTCGACTGAAAACGCATATAAACTTTGATAAGTTTTCCAATAATCATTAGCGCGATCAAATTGTTTTCTGGCTAAACGCTTAATACCATGTATTACAATTTTACGTGCAGTAGCTGAATCAGCTTGATCCCATCCTGCTAGGTTTTTAGCAGGATTTTTATGCATCATTTTCCAGCGTGATACCCAGATTCTATCAACAGAAGTTAGATTATTTGATAGTTTAGTAACTAAACTTAATCGGCTTTTCTTCATAGCTAATTCAATACGCTTCCAAATTAGCGCGTTACTAATCTGCCCACTTCGATATAAAGATTGAAAGGTTGGAGTACAACTTCTAGGTTGTGATTTACCAACTAACCATAATTTTTTAGCGTCAGCCAATGCTTGTCGTCTATCTTTACCAGTCATCATGCGGGCTTGAGCATAATAACATTGTAAAACAACAGATTTTTGCGGTGTATAAAATTGTATGAAAGATCTCCAATTTTTTTGTTTGGCTAATTTTATTAACCAAGCATGACGCAATTTATCCCCAAAATAAGTGTCACCATAGTTTCTTAAAAAACTTTGTATTTCATAAGCAGGAACTTGTGTAATACGCGGTTTCAAATATTTATAACGAAGATAGTGGTGTAAAGGATAGCCTTTTAAATTAAAAGATAATCTTTGAAAATTATCCCATTCTTTATTTTTCAACGCATCTAAGGCTTGTTCAAATTGCAATCGTTGTTGATTGAGAGTGCTACTGTGAGCAGTTACATTAGTAAATAAGATTGTAATAAAGATTAGCCATATAAAATAAGCTCGTTTCATATTTTGTTGATCTCCTAGATCATGTTATAATAGATATTCGCAAAAACATTATACACATAGATGGTATGTTATTGGAAGCTTAATATGCAATTAATAAATAAAAACATCCTATATGCCAGTATAGTAACTTGCATAACCATGAATGCTTGTACAAAAACTGCGCCTGAAAAGCCTACTAATATTATTAAAACACCTCAAACAGACTGTAAAGTAAGTTTAAATGATCTTTATGGTCATTATAAAGGTGAATGTAAAAATGGCAAAGCACATGGACAAGGTGAGGCTATAGGTAATGACAAATATAAAGGTCAATTTGCTAATGGTATGCCTCATGGTCAAGGTACTTACACATGGTCTGATGAAGCTAGTTATACAGGGATATTTAAAAAAGGTCAAATCAACCATGTTGGTTGTGATGTAGTAGATATGCGTCTTCGCGGTAGCTATAAAGGCGAATGCCGTAATGGTAAAGCTTATGGTAAGGGTAAAGCGATAGGTATAGATACTTTTCAGGGTGGATTTGTTAATGGTATGGCTAATGGGCAAGGTACTTACATATGGCCTAATAAAGATCGTTATATTGGCAAATTTAAAGATGGTAAACCCATTGGACGTGGAATGATGAAATATGCTGATGGTACAACAGAAGACATTAATAATTAATAGGAGAAGCTAAATGAGAAGACCGGGTAGAAGACGCGGTTTATCTTGGTATGAAAGAATTTTCAATAGAAAACAACCAAAACCGCCAAGACAATC
Source organism: Candidatus Marithrix sp. (assembly GCA_016744775.1). GTDB lineage: Bacteria > Pseudomonadota > Gammaproteobacteria > Beggiatoales > Beggiatoaceae > Marithrix. The sequence continues at coordinate 235,474 of JADGDS010000003.1, read as the reverse complement.
AAAACCATCAACACCTAAACCAAATAGTGTTATAAAAACAACACTATCAAAATATGATCCTACAATGCTGAAACAACTTCAGCAGGCACGTAAATATAGCCGTATGATTAAAGATGTTGCTCGTAGATATTCTTATTTGCAACCCTCAATTATTTGTGGTATTGGATCACGAGAATCACATTGGGGATTGGCATTAAAACCAGTCGGTCCGGGTGGACGTGGTGATTTTGCTCGCAGAAGACCCCGTGGCGATAGACGTACAGCGGAACCACCTGATGGTGGCGGTTATGGACGTGGTTTAATGCAAATTGATTACGATTGGCATGAGTTTGCACGTACTGGCAGATGGCAAGATCCAAGAGAAAATCTGATGTATGCCTGTATTGTGATTGATAATGCTCGTAATTTTTTCAAAAGAGAAGGCTTACGTTTAAATGATGAACAATTGTTACATGCAGTGATAGCGGCTTATAATGGTGGAGCTACGGCAACCATGAATGCTATTAAAGCAGGTAAAGATATTGACGCTAATACAACTGGCAGAGACTATGGTAGAGATGTTCTGAATAGAACTGCATGGTTTCAATTGCATGGTTGGAAGTAGCTGTTAATTAAATGCAAAATGTTCCTTATTGGCGTGTCTCAGGATTTTATTTTTTCTTTTTTGCCAGTCTTGGAGCATTAGTGCCCTATTTTGGATTGTATTTACAATCCTTGGGCTTTGATGCAATTGTTATTGGTGAATTAATGGCTGTTATTCTGGTAACCAGAGTGATTGCTCCTAATGTTTGGGGCTGGTTAGCTGATCATAATGGGCGGCATATGAACATAGTTCGTGTAACTAGTTTCTTTACAGTAATATGTTTTGCCGGAATATTTGTAGCTGATAACTATATATGGTTATTAATAGTAATGGCAAGTTTTAGCTTTTTTTGGAATGGCAGTTTAGCACCATTTGAAGCAAATACACTAGCCCACTTAGGTGAACATTCTCACCGTTATAGCCATCTACGCTTATGGGGATCAATTGGTTTTATTGTGGCAGTGCTTGTAGGAGCAGAAATTAATATCAGTTTCTTTCCTATATTAGTAATTAGTCTATTAATATTTACTTGGATATCGACATTATTAGTACCGCAACAAGCTACAAAACAAATATCAATTTCCAGTCATAGCTTTTATAAAATACTGAAACATCCAAGCGTTATAGCATTGTTTTTAGTATGTTTTATAATGCAAGCCAGTCATGGTCCATATTATACTTTTTATACAATATACCTAAAAGATTATGGCTATTCAAGTGAATTTATAGGGCAGTTATGGGCATTTAGTATTATTCCAGAAGTGTTGATCTTTCTGGTAATGCACCACTTCTTAACGCGCTATCCTTTAAAATACCTATTAATTTTAAGTTTAGCATTAGCGAGTTTACGTTGGATATTAATAGGCTATTATGTTGAATACCTTAGCATATTATTATTTGCACAAATTTTACATGCCGCTAGTTTTGCCATGTACCATAGTGTAGCAATGCACTTTATCCGTAAAATTTTCATTGACGAATACCAAGGTAGAGCGCAAGCATTGTATAGTAGCATCAGTTTTGGAGCTGGTGGAGCATTAGGCAGCCTAATCAGTGGATATACATGGGAACTGTTAGGAGCAGAACTGAGCTACTTATGGGCAGCAATTATTTGCATAATTGCTATTGGGATTAGTTATTTCTGGATAAACTTTGATTTTTCATAAAAAGCATAATTTAATAGGAAATGCAACACCAATCACTTCATCAGATTGACGGCGAGGATTATCAAGAGTAAAAATTTCTTTACAAGTTTTAATCTCTATTAAACGCCATTTTACAGTTTCATTTTCATTGGTGCTAAATAATATCCAATCCTCAATTAGTTCAATTGAATGTTTTTTGCCCCCTATTAAGTTAGGGCAAATTTTTTCAAAAATTGCTTGATCTTGATCATATATCCATAAATCGTTTTCTATACTACCATAAAATATGGATTTATCTTTGTCTGTTAAAGTTAGAGTTTCTACAAATAGCGGCGTAGGTATAACTACAGTACCCTTGCCTGTTTCAAGGTCAATAGTAATCATTCCATGCCCTTGCGCCCATCCATACAAAGTTCCATTAGCATGAAAAGCTAAACTATCAACTTGTTTAAAACCAATGTCTCCAACCAAAAACAGTTTGCCAGTTAAACTATCTGCTTTATAGAGATTTCCTGTTTTACCAGATGAGGCATAGATAAAATGAGTTTTAGGATCAATTGCTATATCCTGAATATCAAAATCTTTATTTAGTTTGCTTAATTTTCTTAATTTAAATTCGGGCACGCTAACAGTAAAAAACTGAGATTGCTGCTGTTCATTCTGTTTTACATAGAAAAGTTGGCAAGAACTTACTGGTTTCGGTGCCTCTGGTTCAGGATCATAAGGTTGTACAGTTATTGGTTGCCAAAAATTTGCTATAGCTCCATCATTATCTCTAACTTTCAAAGTAATTTGATATATACCCGGATGATTAAATTGCATATTTGCTATTTTACCTGATTTTTCTAATCCATTGGATGAAAACCATTTATAATCAACAATTTCCCCATCAGGATCAGATGAATCAGTTGCATCTAACTTAACAGATGCTGGTGTATCCCATGTTTTTGCAGAAAGGTGAAATTTAGCTATAGGCTGTTCAGTATTTGCTGGAGCTACTCTCATCTGAATTTTGATTTTTGCCACCATATTAGGATCAGCTTTTGAAGTCGCCTTAATAGTAATGGTATTTTCTACACCTTGAGTATCAGCTAAAGTTACATTTAAAGTAAAATTTTTAGGTTCTTTAGGTTTAATTTCAATTGGAGTAGTTAAAGCTGAAAATTCCCAACTATCTGCTTCACTAATAGTTGTTAAAATATAATTATCAGCGTTTACACCATTATTAAACAGCCTTAATTCAACTGGCACCTTAGCTCCGGCAACACCTGTAAATGGAAAAATTCTAGTATTAGTAACAGATAATTGAGCTAAATGGATTTCTTTACTTTCATGCAAATCAGCTAAACTTTTTTCATCACATTTCTTTACTATATTTGCAAAAATATCAAATTTATTAGTAATATCAAAAGCATCATCATTAGTTTGCTGACAATCATTATCTCTAGTAAGCGTATTAATTATAAAATTAACACTACCAGTTTTCCAAACCGCTATAATCATTTCATCAGCGACAACACTATTTTTTTGCAATTGGCTTAAATCGAACTCACTACTATCACCGGCAAAGATAATTTTTTCCGCGCTAAAGCTGGCATTTTTACCTGCTGTAAGTTTATTTGGATGATTACCCCAATAAATTAAACTACCCTTATGTGCTTTAACAACACCATCTTGCAAATCCAAGAATAATTTGATATTACCACCTTTACCAGAGTTAGAAAAATCATCATTAACTTGCCCAGCTATATTTCCAGATAAAAATTCTTTAGGAATCAGCGCGTCACCGCCAATACCACTTTTAATAGTTCCATAATTTGCAGAAATTGGCTCTTGTTTCAAATCAGTCCAAATATGTATAAAACCACCATTACCACCATTAGTTGGACCATGAACAACATAAGTTTTACCATCATTTCTAACACCTTCTCCTTGTGCTTTGCCACCATCACCAGCTTCAATAATTCCATGATTTTCCATAGCAGCGGCATATATCTCGACGCTACCGCCTAAACCACCTTGTGTTGGTTGACCTTGACATTTACCTATAGAATTACTAAGATATTGATAAGTTAAATCATCACCACCCTTACCAGCGATAATTTTGCCAGTTGTTTCATTTATAAGCTGATCAGTCCAAATTTCGATGCGATTACCAGCAGTAGCATGTTGATAAAAATTACATTTTTCCATTGATTCAGCAACACCATTTTTACCATCCGCACCGCGTATGACACCATGATTATGAATTACAGCGGCATGAATTTGTAAGTGAGCTTGACTTATTAATTCTCCTTCCTTTTGAATACAAATTTCACCTTTATCTAATTTAATTGGTTCTGCTGGAGTGATGATGCTATGTTTTTTTTCTATAACCACAACATCCCCAGCACTAGGAACTTTTCCTCCATCCCAAGTTTCTGATTTATTCCAGAAACCGCTGTTTTGTGAGCGTATAATATAATTTTTCATACAGGGATCATCAGAGTTATCATCATCATTAATAATAACAATAATACTGGTAAAAGGACCAAAACTTCCGCCAGAAATATTACTTAAATTTATAGTAAACTGTTCATCAGTTTCCTGTTCATTGTCATCATTAATTTTAACAGAAATAAACTTATTACCACTTTCGCCAGCTTTCCATTTTAAGGTGCCAGATGATTTAATATAATCACTACCAGCTTTTGCGCTAGCATCAACAGTAGAATAATCAACCGAAACTGCTTCATTACCATTAGAACGATTAACTGCTACTCTAATAGAACTGGCATTTTCATTCACAGTAGATTTATTTTGTGTGAATAATACAAAGCTTTCAGCTTGCAATGTGCAAGGTGTTAGGATAAAAAAACTAATCAGTAAAAATTTTCTTATATTCATTATTGAAACCTCAATTTATCAAATACATATATTATATATGTGCAATTTATTTACCATTATAAAAACTTATGAATTATAAACCACCATATACCATTACATCAAAAATTCTTGTTTTAGTGAGTGATATTGTAGAAAGATTAGCAGACATAAAAAATATTGAATCTAAAATTAATACACCACAACTTCGCAAAATTAATCGTATCAAAACAATTACAGGAACATTGCAGATAGAAGGCAATACATTTACAGAAGAAAAAGTAACAGCTATCTTAAAAGGAAAAAGAGTATTAGGTACACTAAAAGAAGTATCAGAAGTGCAAGGTGCTATAAAAGCCTATGATCAGTTAGATAAATATTCATATAAACAACTAAAAGATTTACTTAAAGCACATCAATTACTAATGGGTGAAATACTGACTAATGCAGGTGAGTTTAGAATAAATAATGTTGGTGTTCATTCAAGTAATGAGGTTATTCATATAGCACCACCAGCTAATAGAGTAGCAACTTTAATGCAAGATCTTTTTAACTGGTTAAAAACTACAGATGAACACCCATTAGTAGTTAGTTCAGTATTTCATTATGAATTTGAATTTATTCATCCTTTTAGTGATGGAAATGGTCGTATAGGAAGACTTTGGCAAAGTGTGATACTACATCATTGGAAATCCATATTCTCTTTTATTCCAATTGAAAGTGTAGTAAGAGACAATCAAGAGAAATATTATCAAGCATTAGAAGAAGCAGGTTCTGTTGGAGAAAGTACACCATTTGTAGAGTTTATATTAGAAATTATCTTAGAATCTATAGAAAATCTAGAAATAATTTAATACTTTGATAACCAACCAAGACAAACTCGTAGGTTGGGCTGACGATAGGAAGCCCAACCTGTGTGGTTGGAAATGTTGGGCTTCCTATCGTCAGCCCAACCTACATGCTATTTCATAGTCTATTTGGAATAGCAATTGCTTCAATCTCATAATTAAACTTCCTTTAAGGTATATCCTATGAAAAGTGTAATTTTTTTATTCATGTTTAGCATTTCAGTTGTTTCAGCGGCTGAATTGGTATTTATTCCTTCGGCTCCTAAAGTTGAAATTAATCAGAAAATTAATTTATCTGTTTCTGGCACTAGTGGTGAAATAAAATGGACTCCAATTCATGGAAAAATTCAGGGTTCTGGTTCTCAAGTCACTTATATCGCGCCTTCTGAAATAGGTACTGATGTAGTAACTGTATTAGATGCTGCCGCTAATGTTGGCACTGTAAAAATTACTATTATTCCTACAGTGTCTTTAGAAAATCCTAAATGGCAAGTTTTTACTAATCGAAATGAAGTTCAAGATATAGTTTTGTCTAAGGATAAAAAAACTTTATGGATAGCTACTGAAGGTGGGCTTGAGCAACGCGATGCTATAACTGGAAAATTAAACAAATTTTTTACTAATTTAGATGGTCTGCCAAGTAATCAAATTACCGCGCTTGTCATTGCTGATGATGATAATTTATGGTTGGCTAGTGGTACAGAATTAGTTCGTCTAAACAATAATAAGTTTGAATCAGTTAATAAATTTAAAGCTAAAATTGCTGCTTTGATTAGCGATGGCAATGGCGGATTATGGATAGCAACTTTTGGTGCTGGGCTGGTTCATAAAAATACTAGCTTGACAACTTATAATAATTTACCTAGCAACAACATTACATCCTTATTAAAAAATCAAGATGATTTATGGGTAGGTACTGATAAAGGTTTAGTCCATTTTAATAATGAGAATTATTTGCCAAATAATAAGATTAATGCTCTATTGTATAACAAGGATGGTTTATGGATAGGAACTGATGGCGGTTTAGTTCATTTTAATTCTAAAAAGCTGTTTATGCCAAATAAGAAAATTATTAGTTTGGCTAGTGATGATAATGATGAATTATGGTTAGGAACTTTCAATCAAGGTTTAATTCATATGAAAAGCACTAGTGAATCTTTAACTTTCAATCAAGAAAATTCCAAATTACCAAATAATATTATTAATGCTTTGATTAGTATTGATAATAAATTATGGATTGGCACTTGGGGTGCTGGTTTAGTTCAACTTGATAATAAAGATCAGTGGTTAATTTTAACAAATAAATTAGGATTGCCATATACTCAAATTTCAGCATTAGCTAGCGATAATAATGGTGGAGTCTGGGCTGGCAATGTTAATAGTCAGAGTATTAGCCATATTGATAATAATGGCAAATTAAAGGTAATTACTCATGATAATTCTAAACTATCTGTTAATGCCAAGGTTTTTGCTTTTCTAAATCAACAAGATGGTAATGGCGTTTGGTTAGCTACTACTGAGGGTTTAGCTTTTACTACAATTAATGATCAATGGCTTCTATTTAATACTAATAATTCTAATTTAGTTACTAACAATATTTTTAGTCTTGATCATGATGGGCGCGATGGATTGTGGCTTGGCAGCTTAGATTTAACTCATTTAAGTGGTCATACTTTGTTATTCACACCTATTAATATGAAACAGTTCGCTAATAAAGGTATTAGCACTATTACCAAAGATGATAACGGCAAATTATGGTTAGGAACATTAAATAGTGGCATAGCTGAATACGATAATCGGGATGAGACATGGCGAATTTTTAATACAGAAAATTCTGATTTACCATCTAATACAATTACAGACTTAGTTACTGCTGCTAATGGTGGCTTATGGGTAGCAACTGAGGCTCATGGTTTGGCTTATCTGAATAGCCAAGCTAAATGGCAAATTTTTAATAGCGACAATTCTGATTTACCAAATGATAATGTTACCAGTTTGCTTAGCGATGGCAGCAATGGTTTATGGATAGGAACTTTAAATGGCTTAGCTCATCTCAATGCTAATTTTAAATTCACTATTTTTAATCAACAAGTTTTAGCTTTAGCTAGTGATGGTAATAATGGCTTATGGATAGGAGGCATGGGCTTAACTCATCTGAGTTTTCCTCAAACAACTAAAGTTAATAATACTGCTATTATAATAGCTGGTAATGATAAAACCAGTCAAACTATAAGTAATAAAATTTATCAAGTTTTACAACAAGGAGGTTTTTCTAATGATACTATTGATTATTTATCCCCTAATTTATGGACAGATATAAATGCAGACGGCTTAAATGATCATATTGTTGACGCTCAATTCAATCTGAATAATTTACGCGATGTTTTATCTAAACAGCCGCTTTATCTATTTATAATTGGGCAAAATGACTTAAAAGCATCTGAATTGAAGCCACTATTAGATGATAAAGTAGTAGTAGTGGTTGATGGTGCAAATTTGAATTCTATTGCAAACATTAGCAGTACATCAGATAATGAATTAGCCTATTTTGATCGACAACATCAACAAGGCTTTAGTAGCTTTTTTGCTAATGCACTATTAAAAGGTAAAAATTTTGCTGAAGCTTTTCAAGAAGCTAAACAAGCACAACAACAAATGCTAGGGCATTTATCACAAAATCCACAAATATTTAATGAGCAATCACTAAACAAGATTTATCTAAAAAATAACACCTCAACAGTCAGCGACTTAAAAATTGAAGCAATTGACAAGCTAACAGCTAAAGTCAGCCTTAGTAAAGGGCGTATTAATCGTGTTTGGGCAGTAGTAATACCTCCAAAAGTAAAAGCAATCATAGATAACAAAGGCAATACTATTTTACCAATTCCACATTTAAACTTTACTCCTAGCAACACCAATGAATGGCAAACAAATTGGAATGAGACAATTTACAATGGCGATTATCATATTACATTCTATGCTGAAGACAATACAGGCAATTTAGCTATCAGTAAATCAGTAATAATTAGCATAAGCAATGGAATAGAAGCACCAGAACAAGCTGAAATCAAACTAATTTTAGACAAACAGAAAGATCAATTAAAAGCTGAAATAGTTGAACAATTAGGCTGGGGTTATGACTTATATGCTGCTGTAATATTACCAGACGGACAATTTATAGCACTAAAAAATAGCAATGATCTAATGCCAGCAAATAAAGTACAACACTGGCAAGGCGATAGAACACCAAATAAGCGACAAACATTATTAGACTTACAACTACCTAAAGATTTAGCCGCTGGTGAATATTGCTTATATGGAATATTATCACCCGAAAAAGCGGAAGTTTTAGAAAATGTAAATTTATGGGTGCAAGATAAATTGTGTGTTAATATTGATTAGTTTTAATAACTGATGTTACGCATTAGATTTTTGCCATTACCAAACACCACCTAGGAATAAATTCAAGGTCCCTACGGGATTAAGTCTGCTAAAGCAAACTAGCACTAAACTTTCAACTTATTAGTCACCTTTAGGTGACTTTAGCTATGAGACTGGGGATTTATCCCTAGGCGGTGTTTGAGCATGTCAAAATGTTAGTGCGTAACATCAGTTAATAAGTGTCTAAAGATAAAAAAACTTTATGGATAGTTCTAAACTATCAGTTACTAAAAATGTTACTTTCGACTCGAGCTAAGTCATCAATTTAATTCTTGGTTACTTTATTAAAACAATCTAATAAATCAAAGATTTGTATAATTATTGCCTTGCCGAAGTTGTGCATTAGTTATGCTGTTTTGACTGGGGGTTTATTTTGAACTAATAATTTAGGAAAATATTTTTGAGAACATTTTTCTGTTTTAGTATCCCATATAATTTCTTGAGTATTACCATAAACTTGTTTTATGCTATCTTCGATAATTGTTTTATATATCGGTAATTTTTCTGGTCTGGCTATTTGATGAAGATCAATCTCGAAACTCCATACATCATTTATATGGTTTAATTTAAAGTTAGAAGCTATTGCTTTAATCAAGCCTTTTAAATTCAAAGTTTCCAGTTTTTCCTTCCAAGTACAAATTGGCGTTTCAGATTTTGGAGCAGGTTTTATTGGCGGATGGGTAATATTGGAATTAATGGTTGTGATTTTATTGAAACCATCTTGTTGTAAAGGATATTGTATGATTTTAATATTGTGAGAACAACGTTCAGAATGAGTTGTATTATTGTTGGTATTCTCGTATGTAATTAATCCTCCTTGATCACAATATGGACATTGCTTAATTGCCTGTTTTCGATTATCATTAAATTCTTGATTATCTAATTTTAATTTCATCTCAGCAGTTACTATCTTAGATTTTGCTTTTGTAAAATTTCCTGTGTTATGGTTTTTTACTAAAGCTTTTAAGAAGCCAACGGGGTTAGAAATTGATTGTTTAGATGCTTGTTGAACATAAACATCTAATACTTGTTGTTGTGCGAGATTAGTTTTTAAGTCTTTTAAAACATCTAATAAAGCATTAGTTTTCTTTAATCCTTTTGGCCATGTTAAATCAGAAGCAATTTCTGCTACTTTCTTATTTGATATTTTGTTTCCTATATCTGGCAATTCAGATGATTTGATTGTTGAATCAATAACTTCCTTATATGATGGTTGCGTTATTGTTTTGTTTTTATTGTGGTTATCCTGTAAACTAGTAATTTCTTTAATCTTGTCAAATACTGGTTCAACATATTGAACATTACTATAAGTAACATTTTGAATTTTAAGATTTCTAAATTCTCTTTTTATAAATCCCTGTTTTTCTAAACGTGATAACACCCTTTTAGCTACAGATCTAGTAAGTCCAAACCTTTCTTCTAAATGCCTTCCATTTAATTGGAGTTTATCACTCTTAAATTTCTTTTTGACAACTTCTTCTCTTGTATATGGATTTATTGATCTGATAGGTCTATAGAAATATATTATATGACTTAATACAGTTATTGCCTGTAGATCTACTTTTCCAGCTTCAGTTTTAATATGTTTGTACCATGTAGATGGCGTAATATCGCCATGCAGGTGGAGATTTCCAAATTGGAGTACTGTGTTAGGGATGTTATTCATTTGATCACCTTATTGATTAGTTTTAGGTGACTTGTTGAAATTACTATAGCTTGGTTAAACTTTAGTGATTTTCTGTGAAAGCTTTTGTGATGAGAATACAGGTTATTCATTTTTTTATCCTTAAACCTTTACGTCTCATATATCTAATATGTTACAATAGATGAAACGGTTTCTGAAGGTTTTTTTGTGATGAGTAATAGGTAAACCGAATAGATTATTTTATGGATATATAATCCATAAAATAATTGCTAACTCGATTAATGAGTTCTCATCATATCACATCTATTTTTTTAATTCAAAAAACTAAATTTAAAAAATGACTTAACGACATTTTTTTAAATTATTTTTCAAATAATTTTTACCATCCTATTAATCTGGTTTTTTGTCTGTCTTTTTTTATCTATGTTGTAATCTTAGTAGTAATCTTATGTATATGTAGTGCAAATTTGCCCCCCCCTAGATCAAATTTGCCCTTTAGTACAAATATGTACTCTCAGGATAAAATTTATATTGTTTTTAAATTTATTACAAATATTATCAATGAATTAGCCTATTTTGATCGACAACATCAACAAGGCTTTAGTAGCTTTTTTGCTAATGCTCTATTAAAAGGTAAAAATTTTGCTGAAGCTTTTCAAGAAGCTAAACAAGCACAACAACAAATGCTAGGGCATTTATCACAAAATCCACAAATATTTAATGAGCAATCACTAAACAAGATTTATCTAAAAAATAACACCTCAACAGTCAGCGACTTAAAAATTGAAGCAATTGACAAGCTAACAGCTAAAGTCAGCCTTAGTAAAGGGCGTATTAATCGTGTTTGGGCAGTAGTAATACCTCCAAAAGTAAAAGCAATCATAGATAACAAAGGCAATACTATTTTACCAATTCCACATTTAAACTTTACTCCTAGCAACACCAATGAATGGCAAACAAATTGGAATGAGACAATTTACAATGGCGATTATCATATTACATTCTATGCTGAAGACAATACAGGCAATTTAGCTATCAGTAAATCAGTAATAATTAGCATAAGCAATGGAATAGAAGCACCAGAACAAGCTGAAATCAAACTAATTTTAGACAAACAGAAAGATCAATTAAAAGCTGAAATAGTTGAACAATTAGGCTGGGGTTATGACTTATATGCTGCTGTAATATTACCAGACGGACAATTTATAGCACTAAAAAATAGCAATGATCTAATGCCAGCAAATAAAGTACAACACTGGCAAGGCGATAGAACACCAAATAAGCGACAAACATTATTAGACTTACAACTACCTAAAGATTTAGCCGCTGGTGAATATTGCTTATATGGAATATTATCACCCGAAAAAGCGGAAGTTTTAGAAAATGTAAATTTATGGGTGCAAGATAAATTGTGTGTTAATATTGGTTTATAAGCTAAGATATTACAAACATTATAATGAAACAACACCCTTTACTACAAATTTGTAATTTAAATGAATTCTTTCAAAAAGAAGTTGATAAACGCAATCCAGATTTTCCAAAATTTGATGATATTATTTTTGAAAAATTAACTGAATCAAATTTTTTAAGTTCCGCAGAAGAGTTAGAAATTAAATCCTTAACTGATGAATATCAAAAAAATATTAAGCATTTATCAGAAGGAATATTAAAAAAAGAGTATGAAAGGCTGATAATTGATTTATCTTGGAAATCAGCGCAAATGGAAGGTAATACTTATTCTTTATTAGAAACAGAGGCTCTGCTAAGTAGGCAAGAAATTGTTGGTGGGCATAGTTTTATTGAAACCCAAATGATATTAAATCATAAAGAAGCCTTCAAATTTATCTTTCATTATAACTTTTATAAATTAACTATACGCAATATTGAAGATTTACATCGTACACTTGTGCATAGTCTGAATGTTAAATATGGTATTCGCACCCATTCAGTTGGTATCGTTGGTACTACATATAAGCCATTAAAAAGTCAGTATTATATTCAAAAAGCCTTAGAAACATTAACAGCAAAATTAAATAATATTCAAGCACCGATGATTAAAGCGATTTTTGCTATTAGCGTTTTATCTTATATTCAGCCTTTTGAGGATGGTAATAAAAGAACAGCTCGCTTATTAGGCAATGCTATTCTTTTATCTAATAATTATTGTCCACTTTCTTATCGCAACATTAATGAAATTGACTATAAAAAAGCTTTGCTAATTTTCTATGAAAATCAAAATATACAGCCTCTTAAAGAACTTATCTTAGCTCAATATCGTTTTGCGGTAGAAAATTACTTTTGTTAAATTGTTATAATATATGTAGGTTGGGCTGACGAGAGGAAGCCCAACTGAATAATGGCATCCGAAATGTTGGGCTTCCTTTCGTCAGCCCAACCTACGGGCTATTTTTTGATATATATTTCTTTTGGTCTATTATAACAATCATCCCATAACCAGCTTATTTTTTATCATAAAGAATTAATAATTTAATACAAAAACCCAAACAACCACAATGGAATTACATTCTTGTAACCAGATTCAATATTATCAATAGCTAGATAAGCATTATCTAAATTTTTTATCTGCTTTAAATCTTTAGATGTACCACCAACTTCTATAATTATTTGCTCATCAATCAAAAAATCACCTTGATGGTGATAATGAAGTTGATGTTTTTGTGAGAGTTGAGATACAAAAAAACTTTCTCTAATTGCTCCTATATCTGGTTTGGCACAAAGTATAGAAAATAGATTAGGATTATTAAGTAAAATTTTATTTTGGCTACCTCGTATAACATGAACTAAACTACCATTTTCCATATAATTAAGATACTTAGATAATGTTGCCCATGCTACACCGGTTTCTCCTGAAAGTTTAGATTTATTAATTTCATAAGGTGAAGTACAACAAAGCATATAAAGTACTTTTTTGAGAGTATCAAGTTTATCAGTATTAATATGAAAAAGTGATGCTAGATCACTATCTATAGTAATATTTACCACTTCTAAAAGTCTATTAGCATATCCAGATATACTCTCTTTAAAAAAGGGATAAGCACCATATTCTAAATATTCACCAAACCATTCAAGTGGTTTAATTTCACTAACAATATCGACGACTATATCTTCATGATTTGAAATAATTTGATCAAGCGTATATGATGGTAAATGTGCAATATTTTTAATCGCTAAAAACTCGCGAAATGACAGAACAGGCATATCATAAACTAAAGCTCTCCTAGACAGATCACCCAATTCATGTTCTATCTTCATAGCAGAAGAACCTGAAAATATTACTTGTAGTTCTGTAAAGTCATACATCGCTTTAATATGTGATGCAAAATATTTTATTTTATGAATTTCATCTAAAATCAATAATTTTCCACCATAATCATAAAATTCATCTGCAATTTTATAAAGTTCTTCTCCAATCATCGCTGGATGATCACAAGAAATATATAGAATTTGAGATGGCTTATATTTTGTAGTTTTAGTATATTGATGTAAAAGGGTAGTTTTACCAGAACCTCGTCCACCTTTAATACCAATAATTGGTGCTTTAAAATTTATATTATTAAATATAAACCTTTTAAAAGATAAAGATTTTTTAGATAGGAATCTTTTAGATAGTTTAGATAATATTGGTGTCATTATATAGCTTTATGTATGAAATGGATTTTATAGTAAAAGCTAGTTTACTATGAAATAGATTTCATAGTATATTTGGAATAGCAATTGCTTCAATCTTATAATAAACTTGCGCTAGGTAAAAACCATGAAAATTAAATTTATATTCATTATTTTTTCGCTGTTTTCAACAGCACATGCTGCTGATTTAGTCTTTACTCCTACTACTCCTGTAGTAGAAATTAATAAACAAATACAATTATCTGTTTCTGGTGCTAGCGGTGATGTTACATGGAATGCTAGCAAAGGTGAAATCGTTAAAGGCACTTATATCGCGCCTGATCAGCCCGGTTTAGATGTTGTCACTGCTTTTGATAATCAAGGTAATGTTGGTACGCTTAAAATTATCGTTATTACTCCAACTATTTCACTAGAAAATAGTGTTTGGGAAGTTTTTACTAATCGTAATTGGATTACCGCGCTTCTATTATCCGCAGATAATAATACACTATATGTTGGTACTTGGGGTGGGCTTGAGGAGCGCGATGCTAATACTGGTGAAATCAAAAGAATTTGGACTAATTTAGATGGTTTGCCTGAAAATCGTATTACTTCTATTATCACTGATAATAATGGTGAATTATGGGTAGGAACTCAAGCAGGCTTAGCTCATCTTAATAGTAAATCTAATTGGGAACTAATTAAAAATTTACCAAATAATAAAATTTGGTCTCTTTTTTATCAAAATGGAATTTGGGTTGGAACTACTGGTGGTGGATTAGTTCATATTTTAAATGGTAATACGGAAGTTTTTAATACAACAAATTCTAAATTACCTAATAATAATATTAGAGATATTACTGGAAACACTAAAGATGGTATTTGGATAGCTACTTTAGGTGGTGGCATAGCTCAACGTCATGCTGATGGTAATTGGGAAATATTCAATACCAATAATTCTAATTTACCACATAATGATGTTAGCAGTATTCTAGCTGATAGCGAAGGCGGAATTTGGGTTGGAACAGCAAAAGGTTTAGCTCATCGTGACAAAGAAGGGCGTTGGAATATATTTAATAGTGATAAAATTTATTCAATTATTCATCATACTAATAATGGCATTTGGATAGGTAGTGACAAAGGTTTAACGCATCGCGACAAAGATGGAAAATTAGAAATATTTAATACCGAAAATTCCGGTTTACCTGATAAAGTTGATTTTTTCTTTCCATTACTAGCAAATGGTTCTCCAACCAATCCTAAAGGTGCAGTAGTTTCTCTATTAGAAGATAAACGCGGTGGAATTTGGGTTGGCACTTGGGCTAGTGGTTTAGCTCGTCGTCATGCAGACGCTAGCTGGAAAAGTTTTTACAATGAAGATTCTTTGTCAGATATAGATGTGCAGACTAGTGCTGCTGATGGTAAATCTGGTATTTGGATAGGTACCAATAAAGGCGGATTAGTTCATCGTGATTCCAATGGCAAATGGGAAAAATTTAATACCGATAATTCTGGATTACCAGATAATAGTATTACTGCAATTACAACAACTGATACTGATCTTTGGGTAGGAACTTTTCAAAACGGCTTGGCTAATCGCGATGTTAATGGTAATTGGCAGAGTTTTAAAACTTACAATTCACCCCTTCCAAGTAATACAATTATTTCTCTCCTAGTTAAAGATGGTTTATGGATAGGCACTTTAAGAGGAGGCTTAGCACATCGTTATACTGATAATACTTGGAAAATCTTTAATACCCAAAATTCTGAATTAGCTTCCAATAATATTTCTGTTCTAGTTTCTGATAATCAGAATGGGCTATGGATAGGCACTCTCAATGGTGGATTAGCCTATCTTCACGCTGATAATACTTGGAATATTTTTAATACTGATAATTCTAGTCTGCCAAGCAATAATATTTATTCATTATTATTGGATAATAATAACAGTTTATGGGTAGGAACGGATAAAGGTTTAGCTCATAGAAAAACTGATGGCAGTTGGGAAACCCCTAATATACCAGTTGAAGTGATTTCATCACTTATAACTGATGAGCGCGGCGATATTTGGATTGGCACTTATAATGGTTTAATTTATTATCGTCATACAGAAAATAAATTGACTATTTTTAATACCGAAAATTCTGGTTTACCCGGTAATGGCATTGATACATTGCTAAGCGATGGTTTAGGTGGAATATGGGTAGGCGGTAATGATTTAGCACATCTGACTTTTGGAACCAAATCTGCTCTTTGTACAACTAATACAGCTAACTGTGAAAAAATTCTTTTAAATAAAAATGCCGCTATTATTATAGCTGGTGGTGGTAATCATAGTGAAAATACACTCTGGGATACTACTGAATCTATCGCTAATTACACATATAAAGTACTTAATAAACGCGGTTTTTTAAATGAAAATATTTTTTATATAAATCCAAGATCATGGGCAGATTTTAATGGTGATGGTTTAAATGATCGAATTGTCGATGCACCAAAACCGGAACGCTCTTTAAAAGTTGAAGATATTCGCGAGGCTTTAGCATGGGCAAAAAAACGCGGAAAACTTGATCAACCGCTTTATATATTTTTTATAGATCATGGTGGTGATACTAAATTTCAATTAAGCAAATTGAATGATATGTCAGCCGCTGAATTTAAAGCTATTTTAGACGATTATCAACAAGCCACTGATAATGAAATTGTTTTAGTCATAGATGCTTGCCATTCTGGTAATCTATTAAAACAAATTATCGCGCCTAAACGTTCAATTATAAGTAGCACAGGAACAGGATTAGCTTATTTTGATCGTGAGAATAAAAAAGGTTTTGGTTATTTTTTCGCTAGCGGCTTGCTTAGAGGTATGAGTTTTTTTGAAGCTTTTGAATATTCCAGCATACAGCAAGAAAAATTATTAGGCAATATTACTAAAGTCTTAGTAGGTTCATCAACTCAGACTGAAACTAACTTCAAACAAGAACCACAATTTGAAGATGGCAATAAGGGCGATAAATTACGCAAACTCTTTATTAATGGTAGTTTTGTTACAGGCGATATTACTTTAGCAATTGAAAGTTTGACTACTTCCACCACAATAGCTGCTGGTAAAACTATAACATTAAAAGCTCAAGTTGCTCTTGCACAAGGGCAAGTAAAAAAAGCTTGGGCAGTAATTATTCCACCAAAAATCAATTTAGTAATGGATAGCAACGGTACGCCGCTATTAGCCTTTCCGCGTATCTTACTAAATAAGGAAACTCCAAATTTATGGCAAAGCAATTGGCAAGCTGCAGTTTATAATGGTGATTACCAAATACGCTTTTATGCAGAAGATGATCAAGGCAATATCGCCAGCAGCGATAAAGAATTAATTATCACTGTAAATGCTGGAGTAAATTCACCAGCAGAAGCAAATGTAGAATTATTACTAACAAAAACTAACTATAAGCCCGGAGAACAGTTCAAAGCTGAATTAATAGAAAATTTAAATTGGGGTTATGACTTATATGCTGCATTAATTCTACCTGATAATAATTTTATCGCAATTCAAAATACTAATAAAGCGGCAGCAATTAATAAAGTGAAACAATGGCAAGGAAAAAGAACCCAAACTAATAAAATTACCTTATTTGACTTAAGTTTACCTGAAAATTTAGCCAAGGGAGAATATTGTTTGTATGGTATTTTATCTCCTGCAAAAGAAGCTGTTTTAGATACTGTACCGTTATGGGTTATGAAAACACAATGTTTTAATATTAAATAATCGTTTTAATAAATTGATATTAACCAAATTTTGTGGTGTTAATATTAGTTTATTTTAATATCTCCCACCAAAAACCTATCCAAACTCAAAACATCAACCCAAATCCCCTTATACTCCAACACCTCATTCCTATATTTTTATTTTATAAAGACTTCCCAAGATTTAAAGATTTGAATCTCATCTATAATACCTGAAAATTTAGCAAAGGGTGAATATTGTTTATATGGAATTTTATCTCCTGCAAAAGAAGCTGTTTTAGAGACAGTGCCGTTATGGGTTATGAAAAAACAATGTATTGATATTTTTAATAATTGCTAATAAATTTGCCTAAATATTCACTTAATATAAGTGATAAATTTAGTATGTTTCTATAAATAAAATTTATTAGCATCAAAACCATATCTGATTCTATTTTTGATAAGCTTGTAATGCAGCTTGTTGCCCTGCAATGCGTCCAAAAACTAGACATTCTGTAATAGCACAGGCTGCCAAACGCGATATTCCATGAATACCACCACAAACTTCGCCTGCTGCATATAAATTTGGAATTGCTTGTGCTTGCTTATTTAATACCATAGCTTGGGAGTTAATACGAATACCTCCCATAGTTGAATGGGCTTTGGGTTGAAGACGTAATGCGTAAAATGGGGATTTTAATGGTTTTGCATTTGTTGTAATTGGTTTGCCAAAGGCTACATCATTTCTTTGTTGTATTGATTTATTATAATCATTGAGGGTATTTTGTAGGGCTGGATAAGGCATCGCATAGTAATCTGCCAAATTTGATAAGTTATCAAAACGCTGAATAACTGCATCATCCATGTGTTGATGAATCATTTCTCCTGCATTGATTAATCCTTGTTCATCAGTAATTCCAATCGCTGGTTGTGTTAATGCTTGCATTGCATCTGCACGGGTTTTACGATCTGTCCATTCATTTACAAAACGTTGTCCAGTATTGACATCAACCATAAAACCATAAGGAAATACTACATAGCTAGCAAAAACAGGCGCAATGCCACGCCCTTGTTCATCAGGTGAGGCACAGGGTAATAATTGTATATGTTCCATATCAATTAAATCTGCGCCAATTGCTTTGGCTAAATGCAATACTTCAGCCGTTGAATCTGCTAAGCTGGTGGCTAATGTGTCTGTTGTTTTGATTTCGGCACTAAAACCGCCACTGGCTAGAATCACGGCTTTGTTTGCTTTTAAATTATATGTTTGTTGGCTGTTATTGAGTTTAACACCTGTTATTTCAGTTTGTTGATTTTGATACAGTTGTTGTAAGCTTGTATTCAAACGCAAGTCAACGCCAAGTTGTTTAGCGCGTTTAATAAGGGGGTTAATAATATTACGACCTTGAATTTCTATAACGCTATGGCAACGTGGCACAGAATGTCCACCAAATTGGTCAATTCTATCCATAAATTCAACGCCAATATCTTGTTTTAGCCATTGTAAGCTGCTATATGATTGACTACAAATTAAACGCACTAATTCTGGATTATTAATACCGCGTCCAGCTCTCATCATGTCGTCAAACATTTGTTGAGTAGAGTCTTGAATGCCATAAGGCTGTTGTATTTCTATATCCACAGCAGCCAATACGCCACCACTAATCCATGAGTTGCCGCCGTAAAAATCACGTTTTTCTAGCACTATCACTGAACAACCTGCTTGAGCGGCTTCAATTGCTGCTGATAAACCTGCAAAACCACTACCAATGACAACTATATCAACACTTTCATTCCATAACATAGATAATATACTCAATCTAACTAATTTTGGTTAGGTTTTTCACAAAGTCGCAAGAGAACCTAGGCTAGATTTTAATGTCAAACCGAAATGACGTGCAATAGCCCAGTACAGAATAGTATCTGCTGCAATAATCGGTCTTTTAATCTCTGATTCCATTTCGGCAAGAATCGACAAAGTCCGTGTTCCTGTACCTGTAACAACAATAGCCTCTGCATCAGGTGATGCTGAGGCTACCTTCAAAATCGACTTACAGGTTAGTTCATCCGTCATTGACCAACCATAATCTTCCATTTTGGCATCAGCTTCGGTAAGTCTTTGTTCTGCTAGGTTAGAAACATGTAAGAGATTAAAATTACAATTCCTTAAAAAAGCAGCAAAATTATCACGCCAATCCGCATCATAATAGGTGCAATTGACCGCAATGTTTTTCACGCCTAATGTTCGTAAACCATTAACTATAGTAAGACCTGTCATAATGCAGGGAATATTAGCTTCCCGTTGCATGATCAAACAGCGTTCTTCGGCTTCTGACTCAGAATTGGTACCAGCCCAAGAAAAAGGGCTACCAATCTGAGCAATCAGTTGACATTCCATTGCTTTTAGACTACGGGCGCAAAGATTTAAATGTTCCTGCACAGATGCAATACTTTTTAAGCTGTAATCGAAATTTGGTAGCAAGAGTGGAGCTTGTTGAATCCGAACTTGTTCTTCCACAACCGTTGGAAACTCAGTCAATGCTGGTTCAAACCAGAGAGGTGGGGTAATAAAACCAATAGTTGGTATTGTAGTCATGATCTATGCCTCATGGAATTTTTTTTTGTTATATTTTTTTGTTTTTGCTTATTGGGGTGTTTTAATAAGGGTAGCATAGCATTGAAAATATTTACTCCCAAGCCCATGGAATAAAGTGCTATAGCACCACTGACCCCCATACCAAAGACCAATATTCCTCCAACGCAAAGAACACCAGAACTTGTATTCATAAGTTCACTATAATTCATACGTTGTTGTAATTCTTTGGATATTTTAATTAAATCAGGTAAATGCAATAAATCTGGTGTCATCAGGACAATTTCAGCTGTGTCTTGTGCAATAGTTGCCGCACCATGCAGCGAAATCGAAACATCCGCTTTTTGTAAAGCAACTGAGTCATTGATTCCATCACCAATAAAACACACTTTATGTCCTTCATTTTGTAAGGCTTCAACATGCTTAGCTTTATCTTCTGGGAGGGTCTCAGCAAAATAATGATCAATGCCTAATGTTTGAGCAAGATGCCATGTAGGTTTTTCTTGGTCACCTGAAATAATATATACTTTAATACCTAAATCATGCAGTGCCTTGATGGCATTGTGTGCCTGTGTTCGCAAAGCTGGACGTAATTCAATAGCCCCCATCAATAATGATTCTTTGGATACTATATAAACAATGGAGTAGCCCTTTTCGCCAGCTTTTGCCTGTAATTCCTCAAGATATGGGGGTAGTATAATCCCTGCATTACGAATAAAACGTTCACTACCTATCATTATGTTTTGCTGTGTTTGAGCTGAGTCACGCAATTCTACTCGTAAACCATGCCCAATAGCATAATCGATATTTATGATCTTCAACAAAGAAACATCCTGTTTTTCTGCATAACGACAAATCGCCTGAGCAATAGGATGTTTCTGACGTTGCTCAGCACTAGCTGCATATTGCAATACTTGTGCTTCAGTAAATCCTTCACAAGCAATAACATTTTCAATATTGGGAATTTCTTCTGTCAATGTACCTGTTTTATCAAATACAATGGTATCAATCTGATGCAAAACGTCCAAAGCACGACCATCTTTAATAAGAACACCATTTTGTGATGCAATACGGAGATAATTCAGTACCATCAGTGGTGCTGCCATACGCATTTGATAACCAAAACCACTATAAGTTAAAGCAAAGGCATGATTAGCTCCTATCAAGGGTAAAGCCATTGCAGATGCCAGCATGGTACGTGATGCACCTTTTATCACAATCTGATCACCTCGTGACTGAAGTTTATGCTTGAAGGTAGCAGCATGTTCCAGCGTTTGGGCAATTTTTCCAGTAATAGTTTCTATTCCTTGCTTGTCAACCATCACTTGCAAATTACCAGAAACTAGTAAAGTTGAGGTCAAAACATTATCACCCACTTTTTTTTCAACTGGTTGTGCTTCTCCTGTCAATAAATGCTGATCAACCATGCCTTCACCAGAGACAACATGTCCATCAACAGGAATCATGTCACCCGCATAAATAACAATTATATCTTGTGTTTGCAAGCTATTTAGAGGTATTTCAATTTCTACTCCATCTTGTAGTAACCAAACAGTATCTGACAGTTCACCAAAAATGCTACTAAAATCAGTTTGTGCTTCACGCTCGGTTTTAGCAATCAGTCGGTTAGTGGTAAATAGTGCTGCAAACAAAACTGAAGTCATGAAAAAGAAACCTAGAAACAGGCTAAAACTAATCACCAAGACATCAAAAATCAAGACTATTAGATTGCCCTTTTTCTGATAGGATTCCCGCATACTACGCATCATGTAAAAATAATTGTAAGCCAGCAATGGTAAACCCATCAATCCTACAATTGGTGATGTCACAGTAGATAAGCCTAGTAATCCCATTGCGCCAAATGAGACATGCTGCTGATGCCTTGCCTTGGCTTCACTAGGAGACATTACTTGTTTTTTTGCAATTTTATGCTTATTTTTTGTGGGTGATAAAATGTTATTTTTAACTCTACGAGATAATTTCAACTTATTTAACAATAGGCCAGTTATTCCACCTAGCGCAAGTGTAGTTAGGATAGGCATAAGTTTAAATCTTTTTTAGTATGATAAAAATCACTGGATTACCTTAACAGGTTCACCCAGCAGTTTGTCATCCACAGATACAGCCAGACCGGGTAAGTCATCAGATATCCACATATAACCATTATCCACCACGATGGGATCATTAGTAGCTACAGTCAATGAAGAATAATTATGGCTATCAATAGTGCTAATTAGGCGATTGGCTTGGGTTGTCATAGCTAAATGAATAATAGCTGCTGTTGTTATTTCTGTTCCCCATTGTGTTGAGAAGGTGATACCCAAACCGCCTGCTGTTGCAACATCACGTGCAATACGTGATGAGGTAATACCGCCAAACTTGTTGAGATGTATCACAATACTGTCACAGGCATTATTAGCATAGGCACGCATTACATCATGTACACTGTTGAGGCTATTATCCAATTTCATAGGAAAGCTAATACGCTGGCGCAATGACATACAATCATCAACTGTCCAGCAAGGTTGTTCTATGGTGAAATCCAAATCTTTAACTGTGTTGAGGATAAACAGGGCTTCATCCACCCGCCAATGACCAGCCACATCTACAGTATATATTTCATCACTCTGTTTTTTAGAAATCACTCCAGCAATACGTTGTAAATCTGCCTGAATATCACCATGTCCTACACGCAATTGAAACATGCTATAGCCTTCATTACGCCAGTCCTTGACTGACTGTACCATGTCTTCTGGTGCTTCAGTAGGAATTGAGCGGTACAATGGCACTTTATCTTGTAATTTACCACCCAGCACCTCATGTAGTGGTTTGCCTTCAGACTTGCCCAATATATCCCAGCAAGCCATATCAAAACCAGCTTTGATAGCACCATGTCCGTCAATCATTGACATAATATGCTGAATTGCATTTAGATTACGTGGATCCTTATTCATTAGATGACGTTCAATCATCTCAGCACTACTAGCTAAAATGCCTGTTGAATAGTTGGGATATCCACCCACTGAACCAGATTCACCATAACCTACCAATCCGCATTCTGTCTCTATACGAGTAATAACCACTTCTGCCTGATCAACACCGGGCTCTAATGAACACGAAAATCTACCACAAATCATTGGTATTTGTTTCTGGAACAGTGATACTTTTTTAATACGCATAATTCTTTTATATCCTTAAAAATTACTACCCACGCGGTCTTTCATCATCCCCATAGTTACTCCCATAACTCGTTGTTCTCCTTCTTTCAAATTAAAGGCTGGACGGGCATGGCTCCAACGCAGATTATCAACAATAGCAACATCTGCCTGTTGCCAGACAATGGGGAATGATGCTTGGTTATAAGCAGCATATAATTGTTTTATGTCATCATCACTAAAAGCTGAGCCATCCCCCAGTGTCATAGTGAACGGACGCTCCTCATCTGTTATGGTGTTGAAGGGATGCCACTGATCGAAAAAGGCAGCGTGGCTTACCAGCCCGGCAAAATACATATTCTTGCCAAGCTGTTCATGGAATTCAAATGCATCCACACAATAGCTAGTACGTAGTGTGCCATTGGGCAACCATTCATAATCCCAGTTCTGTGATTTTATGTATTGTTCTGCCTCATAACGCGAATCAGTATAGAAAGTATCCTGCCAATGTTTATAAACCACTGCATTATCAGTATATTTATCAGTCATATTGCGGATATAGCGTATTCCTTTAGCTTTTAGTGCCTTACCCAGTGGGGTATCTAGTATGGCATCTGTAGTAGCCACATTATCAGATACCAGTGTATTCCCATCTTCTGCTGGACAAACTAGTGAACCAATAACAAAACAGCGTGGAAAGCTTGGCAAATAACATGCTTCATTGTGATAACACATGTCAATATGTGATGGTGTGTCATCAATACCAAAGACCTTATCACTCCACTTACTGCGTGGCGCAGACCCACCTTCATAAGTTGTAAAATCAGAAAAAATTATTTCCGCCCATTTTTGTAACTCACTCAGATGTTGCATTCCAGTATTACTTAATACAATCAATCCTTTCTCATTCCATTGTTGCTTAATAGCATTTTCCAGTGCATTTCTGCTAGAAAATTCTTGGCAATCAATTTGAAAAGCATCAGTATTTAATGTATGGTTTTTATTACCAAAAGGATAAATATTGCGTTTTTGTTCGTTCTTGCTATTATTCATGTGATGTGAATCATGATTTAAAGGTGTAGTTAAAAAAATAATATCAGATGTTTTAAACAGTGTATCTAAACTAACTGCTTGTGCTAGTTTGCTGTTTTTGGCTGAACGATTATAACGTTATAATTTCCATAGTTACTAAGGACATCTATAGACATTTATGATCATCTTCCTAAAAACATCAGAAAGAAAACCTATGTCTTGGCATTAACGCAATGCTCTTATCGATTATTGACTTTAATGCCAAATCACCGACTACTTTTCTAGCAATACCAATTGCACCATTGCAATCTGCATTTATTAACATCCCATTTGAAGATTGAAACAATCCACGCTTAACACGTTTACCCAAACTTGGTTTTTTGAGCCATGCTTTTTTAAAGATTCAAGCACCAAATTGTCAGTCTTTGAGGTGTAGCTTTCTTCCGTTATTTTTACCAAAATACCAAATTCATCAGCTTTATATTCTATGGAACGGATTAACTTAGTATGAGGTATTTGAACGAAGTTTTGATTATTTCGCTTTCCTATGTTGATGCGATTTTTCCATCCTTCATTGTTACCAACACAATAATCAATAATAAATCAGGATGTTTTATGGATGTAATCGTTTATTTTTTGATTACGTTTATGTATAAGATGATTGATGCGTAATGTGCTAAATATACCTTTAGGTAATTGACTTTGTAACTTAGCTTTCCTTTTATTAAACCCTTTTTCATACACAATTTCCACAACAAAACAGGTAGCTTGAGGTGTTATTCGTACCTGCTTTGGTTTGGAAACTGATGTTTTCATGGGTGGAATATTGACTGTTTTTGGAAAATGGATAAAACCCTGTTTCACTTTTAGCTGCTGATTAGTGAATATTGCAACAAAGTATCCGTTCTTTTTTTTATAATTTGGTATTTTAGGCATACCTTTAAACTTTGACGGGTTCTTTTTCCATTCACGAATGGCTGCAAAATATGAAGTCCAGTTTTTAAAAAGCAATTTTTTTAGCTAACCTTCTGCGCGAATACATTTTCATAGAAAAAGAATGAACAACCTGCATTAAATCTTCAAACAGTTCTTGTTCATAGATTTTTTATGCGGCATTAATGAGTTCAATCCTACCATGATTTTGTACTATCAGTTTTTCTGCTAGATCATAAGATAATCTCGCTAATCTATTCATGCGAACCTTAGATTTACCTGCCATAGAATAAACATCATCTTCATTGTAATTCAAGGTTCTATTAGGCAATCGGATAGCTCTAATTTTATAACGAGACAATGTTCTACGATGTACGCCTAATAATTGTAATGCTAATCTGACATTCATCTGTAGATAATAGCATAAAATCTCCAATACGGTCTTATTATTTTTTAATAAGCCATCAGTCATGCTTCTATTTCCTTGATCAGTTGTTCAAACTGGGTATAAGGTTTACGTGGAATTTGTTGTAAATAACGCGCGGTATCTTTGCCATAACGTTCAATTAATGGATCTACCCAAAGTTGAGCAATATAAATAACTTTTTTCAGCTGGTATGGGAACATTAATACTATGTCGCGCATCTAAAGGGGCATGGTTATAATGTTTCTCAAGCCGTTGTTGTACTAAAGATAAAGCATGTACCAAATTGTTATTGCCACTACCTAAACCCAAACCATTGACTGTACCATCAAGAATTTGACAACCTGCATTCGCTTCTGGACCAGCGATTTTCACTATTAATGGCAGTTTAGCTTGACCTAAGCTCTGTAAACAAGCAATTTCCTGATAATCCATATCTTCCCACTCAGTTCCAGCTTTTAAAGACAATCGATCATGCTGTTGTTGCAATTTATTTACGAAATCCAAATTTTTTTAATTAAATTATCAACCACTACGTTTTTATTACAATTTATTCAACCCTTAATTCGCATTTTTATATTAAATAATATCTTTAATAACAATTTGTTAATCGAATATAATTGGCATCCTATTTGCATAACAAACTTTATAACTTATAAAGTTTTATTTAGTATATGAATAAAATTTTAATTTGTAAAATTATATTATATATATATATAATAATATATAACATGTATAATCAGAGGTAGTAAAAATGAAACTTGATAAATTGTTAGCAACCATAATGGTGATAGGCGGTTTAGCCTTGATACCAAATGTTACTTGGGCAGAAGAGGAAGAAACACCATTAGATACTACTACAGCAGCTCCTGAAGAACCAACAGATGATCCTAAATATACTGGTCTTCCTAAAATTGATTATTATCTTAGTTCAGAAGAACATTTAATTATACTGGTTCGTGGTATTCTGCATAAAGATGTAGAACAAATCTTATGGGATGGTCAAGACATTACTGAAGCAGTAGAACAATTAACAACAGCTAAAACTGTTGAAATTACTGAACAAGATGATGGATTTCAAGTATTAGTTAAAATTCCTATGAGTGGACTTCCCGGCAAACATGAATTTGCTGTTGTTTTCTTAGATCATAATAAACTATCTGCTACTGTAGATGCAGATAAATTATTAGCTGAAATTAAGGATGCAGATAAGGGATTTGGTCGCACAGAAGTGTTTGGTAAAGTTAAATCTCGTGAAAGTTGTTTCTGGTTCTTAAAATGTTGGAAAGAAGCCAAAAGTGCTAGAGTATATTTTTATCTTTTGCTAAATAATCGTTGGGTTTACAAAGGTAGTACACGTACAAATTCCAGCGGTAATTATCGAGTTTTCTTCAATGGACGTGATAGTACTCGTCTTTTGGCAGTTGCTAGATATAACAATAAAGTTCAAAGAAGAACTTTCCAAGGTCCTACATGTCGTCTTTGCCCTGCATGGGTTAGAGCTAATTTCTACTTAAGATAATTTTAAACTTCCATTCCCTCTTTCAAGAGGGGGAAACTAATTACTATGAAAATTAAAATCTTACTTGCATTATTTGCAGTGGGTAATATTTTACCCATTACAAATGTTTATGCTGCTGCTACCCCCGCTTCATGTCAACTCTATGCAGTTAATCAACAAGAAGCTAATAATTCACAATTTTTTACTGTTGGTTTTGATCTTAAAGTAAATGATTTAAATGCTTTATATGAAGGCTATGATATTCAAGCACTGGCTATTCATCCAAAAACTAATCTAATATATGCCGCTTCTGGTAAAAATGTTGCCGCTGGTAAACCAAAAGGATATCTTTATCAAGTTGATGGTAAAACTGCTAAGTTATTCTCAATTGGCAGCACCGGATTTGATGATATTGGTGATTTAGCTTTTAGCCCTGATGGCAAACTTTGGGCTTGGGCAAAAGGTAATGGCTTAATTGAGATTGATTCTACTACTGGTATTAGTTCTTTAAAAATGCCTGTAAATGTTCCTATCGAAAGTCTTGCCACTTTAAAGGATAAAGGCAAAATATTTTTTGCTGCACTTCAACAACAAGATTCATATGATGTATTACGATATGATATGGATACAAATGATTTAAAAGTTGTTTGCACAGGAATAGAAGGAAAAGCACAAGATTTAGAAATATTTTCAGAAGAACTGTTTATTTCTGGTAGTGATAAAGGCTTGTATTTGTTGAATAGCAAAAAATGTACATTTGATTTGGAAATTCCTACTGGACAATTTCAAAAAGTCAAAGGTATCGCTTTACCTGATAATGCTTGTCAGCCAAATGGTACGCCAATTTTTCAATCTTTTCCTAAATCAGGTTCTACTGTAAATTTTGGACAAGTTACGCTGGAAACTTCTGGTTTACGATCTATTGCTATCACAGAAAATGGAAATGCTAATTTGCTACTAAATTCAATCATTGAGGGAACACATAAAGATGAATTTAAGCTAATTACACCAATAAGTATCACAATTGCTGATGGTAGCGCACCCAAGGCTATCAGTATTAAATGTACACCTTTAGATGTTGGACAACGTGAAGCGGTTTTAAAAATTAATACTAATGATGCTTCACAAGCTGAATTAACATATAACTTAATATGTGAAGGTATTGAAGATGATTCAAGTAAAGGCACTATTAATCAAATTCCAAATGAACTTTTATTAAGAGCAGCTCAATTGTTAGAAGATGTGCGTAATGATGAAAGTGTTGCACCGGGTTGGGCAAGGGCACAATTATCAGATGAGATTACACCTATTTATCGCCCTGATTTACCTGAATTAGGTCATAAGCCGGCTTATTATAATATTCCAGTAAAACCAGCTGGTTTTATTGTCGTATCCACAGGTGATCATGATTTTCCTATTCCTCATTGGAATTTTACTGGTCAATCACCGGTTCAATATTTAACCGAAAAAGCAGCTAAATTAGGCAAAAAAGCTAATCGTTTTTATAAACTTGATGCCTTATCTTATATAGCAGAAGATCAAGAAAATCAACAAGTAGCTGATTTAGGCGACTTCCCTCGTAAAGCTCTTGGAATACAAAGAGAATGGTTTAATCAAGAAGAATTATCTGAAACTATTGTTGTAGTTCCAGAATCTAAAGAGGGAGAAAAAGTTGAAAGTGATGTAAGAATTAGTGGTCCTCAAAAATTTGAAATTAATTTTGAAAAATGGGAATCTTGGCAAGAATATAAGGAAAAATCTGCTGAAACTAATGCTGTACTTAATCAAGCCTTACGTTATGATGCTAACAAGGAATGGGAAATTATTGCCTTGACTCAAGAGTATGGTGAATTATTAGCAGCTGGAGATAGTTATCAGTTAGCAATATTGCCTAATAAGCAAGCTCCAGAATTTAAGCTTGAAGGAAAAGGCGCACAATTTGTAAAAGTAGAATTGTTAGAACGAAGTAAAGAAGGGCTTCCTTTAGTAATTGATATTAAAGTTGTAGATGTACCAAGTGATGTTGAAGCATCATTTGATTTACATTTGATTTATCCTGAAAGCAAGGTTTCTAAATCAATGAAATTTGTCATTGCAACCAAAAAACAAATTGCTGAACTACCACAATTTAACTCAGAACTAGATGCCTTAAAGTTACGTAATGTACGTGGTGGTTGGAGTTCATGGAATACATTCTGGGCTGGTAGCCATAATGATCAACGTTGGTATAGTCAAATTTCAAAAAAAGAATTTAATAATAGCTCTAATTGTGCTAGTGGTTGTGGTTCCACTGCTTGGGCAATGTTATTTGGTTGGGGTGATTATCGTGCAAGCATTAATAATTCTGGTTGGCAACATCGCTGGGGTTTATATCGTGAAAATGGTGGCTACGGTAGTAATGCTATTGCTCCCAAGAATATGGATCAAGGTATTAGAAATGTAAGTTGGGAAATTCGTAATTATATAAGTACCTTTTGCTGGGATGGTCAAGGCGCAACAGCACCTTGGAATATGAGTGATGCTTACAAATATCTACAAGGGCGTACAGGTGCAACTTTAAAAACTAATTATAATGTTTTAGGTATTTCTACAAGTGGTTTACGTAACCGTGCCCGTGATTCGATTGTAAACCGTAGAGTTCCTGCTATTATTGGTACAGGTTGGTTTAAACATTATCCTCTTGCTTATGGATATCAATGGCGACGTAAAAGAGTTCACTTTGCATTCTGGTCTTGGTGGGAATATCAACGTAAATTTTACGTGAATCAAGGTTGGGGTGGCTCCGGTAATGGCTGGATTTCTGCTAGAACTTGGTTTGTTGGTCAATTGTATCATAATTAGACTTGTTTTCTCGTTCCCACGCTGGAGCGTGGGAATGCATGAACAGACGCTCCAGCGTCAAGTGTTTTTTTCTTTGTACTCGGCGCTGGAGCGCCGACACATGCATTCCCACGCTGGAGCGTGGGAACGAGAAGAACGAGACAAAAGGTAAATAAAATGAAAATTAAAATATTTATCCTATTATTTCTATTCCCCATAAAACTACTTGCTGTTTATGATCTACTGTCAATAGATATAACTCCAGTTAATGATAAAGTTAAATTTTGTTTTTATTCTGATTATCCTCTCAATGCGGATACTTATTTAGTTGTTGATATTAATAAACAGTTATTTGTTATTGATCAAAATAAACAACTTAAACCTTTTAATAATACTCCTCCTATTTTTAGCAATAAAGCTAAATTTCTTGATAAACCTATCTGTTTTGATCCTATTTCTAAAGCTGCTCTGAAGGATATTGCTGTTTATGCTGGTGTTGGTTCTTCTATAGATGATATTGTTAAAAAATCTCAATATGCAAAAATATTTAATGGTTTAATGCAATTACCTCAGCCTCAAAAAAAATGGACTGTTATGGTTTATATGATTGGTTCTGATCTTGAACTTAGAAGATTAAGAGTTGATAAAAAAACCGGTGATAAAAAGGGGCGTTGGGCTAGTCAGGATATTTTGGAAATGTTAGCTGGTAGTCAGAATACTGATAATGTTAATTTAGTTGTTTCTACTGGTGGTTCAATTCGTGAAGGTTGGAAAACTGTTAAACGTTCTGTCGTTCAGAAGGGCGAATATAATGTTGTAGAAGATTTAGGCGTTCAGAATATGGCTACTGCTAAAAGCATTAGCGATTTTGTTGTTTGGAGTCATAGCAATTTTCCGGCTGAAAATTATGCACTAATACTTTGGGATCATGGTGTTGGTTCACAAGGTTATGGTTATGATATTTCTAAAGCTGGTAGTGATAAGGTAATGAGCTTAGCTGAGCTGCATACAGCTTATAAAGATATACGTAGTAAAATTGCTAAACAACTTGAGATTGTGGTTTATGATGCCTGTTTAATGGCTTCAATTGAAGTAGCTGAAGTGACAGCCGCTGTTGCTAAAACTATGTCTGGTTCTGCTGATCTTGAACCCGGGCATGGTATTGATTATGCTCATCTTATGAACAATATCACTGCATCTCCACCTGCTGATGGTGTAAATTTTGGTAAAATCGTTAAAACTGGTTATATTGAACATACTAAGAATAAAAATACTTTTGATAAAAACCGTATTACTTATAGTGTATTTGATTTAAGTCATGTAAATTCATTTAGTGATACTTTTAAAAATTTTGCGCTTGAATTTAAGGCAATTCTAAAACAACAAAGTTTTTTAAATTATCAGAATCTAAGTCGCGGTATTATTCGCGCTCCGGGTTATCCTTTAAAACAAGCTGGTAGATTACGTTCCCTAGATAACAATTATATTAGGATTGATTTATATAGTGTTCTAAAAACAATTGGTCCAGATTTTCCTAAATTTAAACAATATACTGATCAGTTACTTGGCATTATTGATAACATGGTGGTTGATTATGAGGGCAATATTGCTAAAATTGATTCTAATGCTGGGCGCGTCAGTTTAGATATTGGTAGTGAAAAATCTTATTTAGCTAGCCTACCAGAAGCTTATACTTTACTGAAGGAAGGCTTAGAATTTTATAATCAACGTCGAAAAACAGATAAATTTACTCCTGATGGAACATTAGTCTGCCCACAAGGAATTGTTTGTGCCTTTGCTCAATGGCTGGAATTATCAGCAAGTGATATTTTGGGTATTGAAGCTTATTTTGGACAAATGCTTAATCAAAATATAATGGATATTTATCGAATTGATAAATCTTTCTATACATATAAACCCTTAACTACTGATTTAGAACTTAGTGCAGATGGTAGTAAAGCTTGTCAATATCAAATTTGCGTAAATGAAGCTAATTGTGAAAATATTACTGTAACTGAAGCTGATGAAAATCAAATGCTGGCAGATATAAAATTAAATGATTCACCTGCGATTTTATCTTTTTGTAATAGTGGCACAACATGGTCAAGTTGCGGCGTAGTACCACAAATTCAAGGGATTTGGGGGCGCGATGATGTGTTATCTGTTGAAGATCGTATAACTCCAATTACTTTACATTTAAATAATAATACACAACTAGAACAAAAACAAGCTAATACAGTAGTTGTAACAGATCCTGAACAAGTTTTTTTAAAACAAACTTGTGATACATTAAAAGGGGCTATTTCAGTAGCTTATTATAGTAATAATCAACAGTCGAAATTTGAAAAATTATGTGACAGCGGCGATTGTGTTTGTAAACCCGGAGAAGAAGATCCAGGTTGTAAAAGACTTGGTTTTAAGGCTGGGGTTATTTTGAAAAATTGAGCAATGCTACATAATTACCTTGTCTTTTTTCCATACTAGGTAATTATGTACAGGTATTATCTTCAATATTTGACTAAGTAGTTACCTGAGTTCTTAGACGACTATTAATAAGAAACCGGTAATGAATTGGTGTTGGTTATAGATGCTTGTTATTCTGGTGTTTTACTTCAAAAACTTATAGCACCTAATCGCGCCATTATCAGTAGCACTGGTAATGGACTAGCCTATTTTGAGAGATAAAATACTAATAAACTGGTTGGATTAAACCAAATTACCAAGTGGCATGGGCAACGGATACAAAATAGTCCAGTTAATTTATTCTCTTTGAACTTGCCGAATTCCTTGGCTAAAGGTCAATATTGTCTGTATGGCATATTGTCGCCGGAAAAGGAATCTGTGCTTGACACTGCGTCTTTGTGGGTAATGGAAAAACAGTGTTTTGAAGTTTTTTAATGTTTTAAAAAGTCGTTGATTTCTTAATTCTTGGTACTAACTCCTAATATAAAGGATAAAAGATATGACAATTCAATTTATTATACTAATCTCTAAAAATAGAGTGTTATTTACACTCTTCTGGCTACTGTTTTTTAACCTTACCGTGGTGCAAGCGGCTGAATTGAAAATTGATCCACCCGCACCTGTAGTTGAAGTAGATGGACATATAAGTTTATCAGTGTCTGGCGCGATTGGAACAGTGGCATGGAAGGCTATCAAGGGACACATTGATGGAACAGGAACACAAGTAATTTACTGGGCACCTAAGCAAGTAGGCACGGATATCGTGAGTGTCTTAGATAATGCTGGTAATGTAGGATTAGTTAAAATTATGGTGTTATCTACACAGGACATGGCCAAATTTAAAAATAGTGTCTGGGAAATATTTACTAACCGAAACGAAATTCATGCCATTGTTTTGTCTGAAGATGGAGACAAATTATGGGTTGCCACTAATGGTGGTTTGGAACAACGTGACACTAAAACTGGTCAAATCAAAAGCTTGTTGACCAATAAAGAAGGTTTGCCTCATAACTACACTGATGCGCTTGCTACTGACGGTAATAACGGATTATGGATAGGGACATACAATGGACTTGTTCATTTGACCAACAACGATAACTTGAAAGTTTTTAACACGACTAATTCAAGTTTACCAAATAATGGTATTAATTCCCTTATCAACGATGGTAATGGTGGTATCTGGGTGGGAACTGTTGGTGGTTTAGCGCATATAAGCAACAACAAAAAATGGACTGTTTTTACAACGTCCACGTCTTCAGTGCCTCACAATAACATTAGTGCGCTTATGAAAGATATCATGGGTGGTTTATGGATAGGCACTTTGGGCGGTGGACTCGTTTATCTACACCCTGATGGTAATACTTGGTCAACTTTTGAGGCAGATTCGACCGCAGAGATGTTTGTCTATTTTATTACCAGCGTAAGTAATAATAAGGGTGATCTGGTTGGTTTAGTGTTGGGAACTAGGGGAGGTATAGTAAATATAGCTTTGACCATGAAGGATGGAAAATTTACTGCATCTAGAGCAACTATCAACACTAATAATTCTCCTTTAGAAAGTAATTTTATTTATACTGTAATAAGTGATGATGAGGGTGATTTATGGTTAGGTACTGGTGCTGGTTTAGCCCATATTCATGGTAACGGTAAAATGACTATTTTCAATCATAAAAATTCAAAATTACCATCTGATAAGGTTTTCACTCTACGTAACGATGGCAAGGGGGGAATTTGGATAGGAACGTGGGGTGGAGGTTTAGCTCATTTGAATCGCTATCACGAATGGACACTTTTTAATACCGATAGCAATGCCCGTTTACCAAGTAATTGGATATTAGCCTTTGCTAGTGATAAGAATGGATTGTGGTTTGGAACTAAAGCTGGACTTGTCCAC
The DNA here is from genome assembly GCA_016744775.1 of Candidatus Marithrix sp. Classification (GTDB taxonomy): domain Bacteria; phylum Pseudomonadota; class Gammaproteobacteria; order Beggiatoales; family Beggiatoaceae; genus Marithrix. The sequence continues at coordinate 200,788 of JADGDS010000003.1, read as the reverse complement.
TTGGATAGTAATAAAAAATGGACAATTTTCAACATAGATAACTCGGATTTACCTGATAATTCCGTTTTTTCTGTCCTCAGCGATAGTAAGGATGGGCTTTGGATAGGTACTAATGGTGGTTTAGCTCATTTGAGTGCTGATAAAAAAACTTGGAAGACTTTTAACACTAAAAATTCCGATTTGCCGGATAACTTTATCACTTACCTTATGAGTGACAACCAAGGTGGAGTATGGATAGGAACAAAAGGTTTAGCCCATCTGGATAGCAGCGGCAAATGGAAAATCTTTGACTCGACTAACTCAGACTTACCTGTCAATAGTGTCAATGCGTTTGTTGAAGATGGTAACAATGGATTGTGGGTAGCAACAATGGGTGGTGGTTTGGTTCATCTTAATAACAATGGTAAAGGAACAGTTTTTAACACCACTAACTCAATGTTGCCAAATAACTATGTCACCGCGCTTACCAAGGATGGAAAGGGTGGATTATGGATAGGTACAATGGGAGGTTTAGCTCACTTATTCAGTAGCAACTGGAAAGTTTTTAACAAGGATAATTCAGGTTTGCCAAGCAATGAGATTTACATCATTATGAATGATGGCAGTGATGGAATATGGGTTGCAGGTGTTGAAGGTTTTGGTTTGGCGCGTTTGAATAGCAATGGTGGTTGGACAGTATTTAATCAGGATAATTCTACACTACCAGACAATCGTGTTTATGCTTTGATAAAAGATGGTAGTCATGGCTTATGGATAGGCGGCTACGGTTTAAGCCACCTAAGCTTTGGCACACTTGAAACCATCATAACAAAGACCGGCAATGAAAATCTCCGCTTCCAAAAACGCGCTGCAATCATCATTGCTGGTGGTGGGGCGCAAAGTACTAATTCACTTTGGGATACTACAGAAGCCATATCTAACCATATTTATAAGCTATTCTATAAAAGAGGCTTTGATAAATCCGAAATCTACTATTTGTCTCCTAAATCTTGGGCGGATTTTAATGGTGATGGTTTTAATGATTCTGTTACACGCACACCTAAAGAAAATCGTGATTTAATGGTTGAAGATGTGCGTCTAGCCTTAGCATGGGCAAAAAAACGCGGCAAACTTGATCAACCTCTGTATTTATTTTTCATTGACCATGGTGGTCCAGACAAACTGCAACTTGGCAAAAATACACATATCAAAGCTAGTGAATTCAAAGCCATCCTAGATGATTACCAAAATACTACAAGCAATAAACTAGTTTTAGTGATTGAAGCTTGTCACTCTGGTGCATTTATCAAGCACCTAGCAGTCCCCAATCGCGCCATTATCAGCAGTGCCAAGGCAGATGAAAAAGCCTACTTTGTTGGAAAACAAGGCTTTACTAGGTTTTTAGCAAATAACATATTGAAAGGTATGAATTTATTTGAAGCCTTTGAGATTGCAAATCATGAACAACAAAAAATGCGGGGAAAAGATGTTCAAGCCAAAGTTGGCGGAAGCATTGGCAGCACTCTCCAAACCCCACAATTTGATGATAACGCGGATGGTAGTTTTACTAAAGACGATGGACAATGGCTGAAACAAATCTATGTCAATGGTAACTTTAAGACTGGTGACATCACTTTAGCTGTTGACAGTATCACCACTTCAACCAGCTTAGTTGCAGGTAAAACTATTATCCTCAAAGCGAAAGCGAGTACGGTGGTAGGCCAAGTTAAACAAGTCTGGGCGGTAATAAGACCACCAAGAATGGACTTTGTCTTAGACACTAATGGTACACCCATTTTAGCTTTCCCGCGTTTATTCTTATCTCCCACCAAAACAGAAAACGTTTGGCAAGCTAGTTGGGGTGATGCCATCTACAATGGCGATTACGAAATCACTTTTTATGCTGAAGACAATGAGGGCAATATCGCCAGCAGCGATAAATCAGTGAACATAAGTGTGACTGGCGGTGTCGATGCTCCGCAAAAAGCCACAGTGCAACTGGTACTGAACACCAATAGCATGAAGCCCGGTCAGGAATTTAAAGCCGAATTGATTGAAAATTTAGCTTGGGGTTATGATTTATATGCAGCACTAGTCTTGCCAGATGGACAATTTATGACACTCAAAAATACTAATAAACTGGCAGAATTAAATCAAACTACCAAATGGCGTGGGCAACGGATACAAAACAGTCCAGTTAATTTATTGTCTTTGAACTTGCCTAATTCCTTGGCTAAAGGTCAATATTGTTTGTATGGCATATTGTCGCCGGAAAAGGAATCTGCAATTGAGGCTATGTCTTTATGGGTGATGGAAAAACAGTGTTTTGAAGTTGTGGTAGAGCCGCCAAGCTAAAAAAATTTTTTTTAAACAACAACAGCAAAATTATTACATATAATCAATATTATATGCTTAACTGAATTGCAGTATCTACTGTGCTGTAATTAAGGCTACTCCTTTTGATTTTTTCATAGCAGAGTTAAACCTGACAGGTTTGTCTAAAAGATTAAATCACTCGCTCATTACCACCATCTATAGCAACTTGAGCTCCGGTAGTTTTAGAAAATACTTCTCCAGCCATACTACAAGCTAATAAGGCTACATCTTTAGATTTTACTTCTACTTTTAATAAGTTATTTTGTTTATATTCTTCTACGCTGATGCCGTAATGTTTGGCGCGTTTGGATAAAATATCATCAGTCCATAAAGCAGTGTCAAATACAGCATTTGGATGAATGGTATTTACACGAATGCCTTTAGGAGCTAATTCTAAAGCTGCAACTCGTGCAAGTTGTGTTTGTCCAGCTTTGGCAACAGAATATGCTCCTGCTCCGGGTCCCGGTGCGGGTACATTTTTAGATGCTATCATAACCACTGCCGGTTCAATACCTAAGCTTAAATAAGGGGTACAGATTTGTAATAATCGTTGATGACTGGTTAGGTTAATATTTAAACTGGTATTCCAATTTTTTGCTGACATATTTTCTATGGTTTCACTGGCAAAAAAAGCTCCAGCATTAGATATTAAAATATCTAAACCGCCAAATTTAGCAACAGTATTATCAACTGCATTTTTTAATTGTTGCTCATCAGTAACATCACAAACTAAGCCTAACACACTATTTGTTTGAAATAAGTCAGTAATTTCTGAATTTAAATCTAAGGCTGCAACTACTGCACCTTGTGCTAATAGTTCTTTAACACAAGCATATCCAATACCGCTGGCAGCTCCTGTGACTAGGGCAATTTTTCCTTGTAACGGTAAACTGGCTTTATTTTTCTTTAATTTAGCTTGTTCAAGTTCCCAATATTCCATTTCAAAAATATCTTTTTCTGGTAAAGCTTGCCAATTATTCAAATTTTCGGCTATTTGTATGGCGTTGATAGTATGAGCTTTAATATCAGCGACTATATTAGCTTCTTTTACAGTTTTACCAAAACTAATACAACCATATTGTTGCCATACTGCCCAACAAGGTGCAGGATTTAAACAAGTTAATTTGCCATTATCATTGCGAGCAAAATAAGCCTGATAATCTTTGACATAATTATCAATGCTATCATCAATTTCTTTATTTAGAATAACAGGAGTTTTTTTAGTGCGAATTACATGATCAGGAGTTAAAGGAGCATACTTAGCGGAGAAATTAGTAAAGTTTACTGAATCCCATTTGGCAATTACTGCATTACCTTGAATGCTAGCAATTTTTTTTCTAATTGTGGCTAATTCTAATAAGTTAGGTTTTTTAGTGTTTTTAACTATTTTTGCTTGATAATCTGCTAAATAGTTTTCTGCGTCTGAGACTAAATCAATCATTTTGGTATAACTTTCTTCAGCATCATCACTAAAAGTAAATACACCATGATTCATTAAAATCATACCATCTAATTTAGACCAATCCAGATTTTGAGTTAGTTCATAAACTTTTTTAGCTAACACAAAACCGGGCATTATATAAGGTATAATTAAAACTTTGTTACCATAAATTGTTTCTATTAACTCCTTACCATTTGGAGTATTGGTAATAGTAACAACAGCATCGGCATGAGTATGATCAACATACTTATATGGAATAATTGCATGTAAAATAGCTTCAACTGAAGGATTTGGTGCATTTGGATCAAGCATAGCGGCACGTTGATTATTTACCATATCAGAATCGCTTAAGCTTTTTAAAGCAGCCATTTTTTGTAAAACCTTGAGTTTTACAGGAGCAAATCCGGCTTTTTCAATAGTTGCCAAATCCCAGCCACTACCTTTTACATAAAGAACTTGTTCTTGTTCAGCAAATAAATTAGTAATCTCAGTTTTTACTGAAGTATTACCTCCACCGTGTAAAACTAAATTTTCTTCTTGACCAAGCAATCGTGAAGTATAAACACGTAATGCTAAAACATCATTATTATATTTACTAGCTTGATCTTGATTCCATAAATTTTGCATAGGCTGAAATTTTTTTGGTTTGGCTTTATTATTTAAGTTGCTTATAGTATCCATTTTTTTCTAGTTGTTTTATTCTGCTTTGATGATGTTTTATCATCGTTTCAGCTAATGATATTGATTTAGTGATTCGAGCTTTTTGACCATAAAACTTTATTCTGCTTTTTTTATAAATCATAGCATCTGGAAACATGGATGCTAATTTTTCAAAATATTTCGGAAGTATATTTGTATATTTCCATAGTATATCAACTGCTGCTTCATCAAAAGTTTCTCTATCAACATTTAATAAATCTACTAATACATAAAAATCTTTCAAACGGATATTAGTTCGTTTTCCATTAATAGGTAAATGAGTTTCATATCCATAAGTGTTTTGATAAATTGCAGTGGTGGCAATATCGTAAAGTGGTGACATTCTTATGTTTTTGCCCTCAGTTCTAACTGAAAGGTTTTTGGTGTGCATATCTTCATGTACGATTAACATAGAATAAAAGTAATATTGAAGCAGAATTAATCGTTCTTCAGGCAAATTCAAATATTTTTTGATGCGTTTAAACATGTTCTCTGAACTGGTTTGATATTTAGTTTCACTATCAAGCCCCATTAAAGTTGCAAATTCATCATGAGAAAATTTATATCCTTGATAACGATCAAAACGTTTAACAATGTAATGATATTCTTTATCTTGTTGACGTTTCACTATGCCACTCCAAGGCACGTCAAAACCAAGTTCATTTTTAGCAAATGTCATAAATAAGTGTTCATTAATCGCTAAATGAGGTAAATAAGTTTCATATTCTGGAGTAGCTTTATGCAGACTATAAGGTTTAATAAAATAATTAGTTAATTCATTGGATTGCGGTTGCCTAATAATATTATTATTTAATACCACCGATAATTTATGCTGAAAACCTGATAAGCCTGAAGGAGTAAATTTATTGGCTATATCATATATATCACTTTGTTCTGGAAACAATGTTTGATCATCAATATTAATTTCCATATCTAAAATATTTGGAAAATTGTTGGTTCCAAGTATTTTATTTTTGATGTCAGCATAATCAATTGTATAATTATGATTCTGATCTAGTTGCAAACTAGTTCTGGAAAACTGTAAATCACCATAAACATGCTGTAACCAAGGCAATAAATCAAAATCATTAGCAGAATTTGCCTTTTTTTCCAAGATTTTTCTATCTTTACCTTCTGGAATTAACTGTTCAAAAACATTGAATAATTTTTCACTATATTCAACTTTATCTGTTAAAGGCATTTTAGGTGAAACTGGTTTAGCATCAATTTTATTGAGATAGTTGCTTTCATAAACAAAACTGTAAGCTTTACCATCAAAATTCAGATAAGCAACTAAATCATTTTTTTTATAAATATAAATTGTTGTCATAATATTATTGTGATGCTGGCTTTTTTGTTCAAAATTTTGTTGGCTGACATGATGGTCAAAAACCAGCTATAATAATTATATCAATCCTTGTACCCTTTGAGAAGACAAGGCTACATCACAAACAAAATCTATAGCTTTAATTTATGACATATCAAAATATTATTTATGAAGGATTATGGAAAAATAATCCGGGTTTTGTTCAACTGCTTGGATTATGTCCATTATTAGCAGTAACTTCTACAGTAATCAATGCTTTAGGTTTAGGTATTGCCACTACTTTGGTCCTGATGGCTTCCAATGTTAGCGTTTCTCTAATTAGAAATATTGTAACAAATGAAATCCGTTTGCCAGTTTTTGTCTTAGTAATAGCTTCCTTTGTTACTGCAATCGAAATGTTTATAAAAGCATTTTATTATGACTTATATTTAACTTTGGGAATTTTCATACCCTTAATAGTTACTAATTGTGCAATTATTGGCAGGGCAGAAGCCTTTGCATCTAAACAACCATGGGATCGCGCATTATTAGATGGATTAATGATGGGTTTAGGTTTTACTATAGTTTTAGTTTTATTAGGCGGTTTACGTGAATTATTTGGTTACGGAACATTATTTAGCCAAGTAGAATTAATGTTTGGAGAAGCGGCACAATGGATGACAATTACCGTATTTGAAGATTATGAAGGATTTTTATTAGCAATTTTACCGCCCGGAGCATTTTTTGGTTTGGCTTTATTGATTGCATTAAAAAATATGATCGATGCACGGATTGCAAAAGCTTGAGAAATACTTAGACCTGTCAGGTTTTTAAAACCTGACAGGTCTAAAACCCGACTAATTAAATTATTTTACCCTTTAATGCCATTATACGCTGATAAGATTCATCAATCCGTTGTTCACTAATATTTTCCTTAATAATTTTAGTTACTTTTTTAGCAATATCTGGGTCAAAGTGTCCAATGTTATTGCCTATTACTAGTATATCTACACCTGCTTCTATTGCTTTTTTTACTGCTGTTTCTAATCCATATTCATTAGCTATGGCTCTCATTTGCATGTCGTCTGAAAACACGACACCAGTATGACCTAATTTGGTGCGTAATAAGCCGCTTATGGTTGATTTTGAAAGAGTTGCTGGCCATTTAGGATCTAATCTATTATTAAACACATGGGCTGTCATAATTGAGTCTGCTTGCCCAGCTTTTATAATGTTTTCAAATGGTTGAAGTTCAATATTAGACCAAGTATCACTTACGTCTGCTATTCCTAGATGAGAATCAGCGGCTGAGCTGCCATGCCCGGGGAAGTGTTTGAGGGCGCACAGTATTTTATGACGGCGGTGAGCTTTGATAAATTCAATAGCATGTTTACTAACAATGTTGGGATTTGAAGAAAAACTGCGTCCGATTTTGCCAATAATAGGATTATTAGGATTGGTATTAACATCTACCACTGGCGCAAAATTGAGATTTATACCTATATCAGATAAGGTTTTTGCCATTTGAGTGGCTTTTTTACGTGTGAAGGCAAGATTATTTTTATTGCCTAAATATTGCTGAGAAACAGTTGTTGGAAAACCATATTTTTTCTTTAAGCGATTTACTTTGCCTCCTTCATAATCAATACTAATTAATAAAGGCGTATCAGAATAAGACTGTAAAGCCTTAGTCAATCTTCTAACTTGTAAAGGAGATTTAATATTACGCTCTGGATTTTTGCTAGGAGTATCATAATCAAAGAGTAAAATACCTCCAACATGACGTTTTCTAATGTCTTCTATCACTTTGCTATTTACTTCAAGCCCGCGAAATCCAACCATTATCATTTGTCCAATTTTTTCTTCTAGGTTTGGGCTTGGTGTTGCTTCTCGTTCTACTTGTTGAATTGGAATGTTTTCTGTCATTTTGATTGTTGGCTTTGCTGTAGTAGTAACTGGTTGAAGTGTTTTTGTCTTAGTAGATTGTATTTCTTCTGAGGCAGGCGAAACACAACCCGTAATTAACATTGCGGCACTACTTTGAGTAGCAACTTTTAAAAAGTCGCGTCGTGAATATTTGGAGGTTTTAGTTTTCATAATATTTATAATTTTTTTTACGAAGCAGCAACATTTTCAAGTAATTCTCTTAAAGAGGCTTCTTTTTTTTGCATCACATCATTGGGTTGTTCTGATGGGAGCGATTTTTCTGTCATAATAACAATGACATTAGCACGTAAACCAGATTGGAATTCTGGGGAATGAAGTGTAACAATACCACCGGGCTTTAGCATATATTTTTCCTTTTGTCTTTTTTTTTCTAAAAAGTATCAACTATATCAGCTACATATATGATCTTATGAATATTTAAATCCACTGATAGTATAGAATTTTTCAATAACAGGAACTCCCACAGCTCACCATCTGTTATAATTCCATATACTTTATCCTTTTTAACTTCTACAACTGAAATAATTGGTAATGCAAAATCAATTTAATTAAGATTTAAAGCCGCTTGGCGTTAAATTACTAAATCAATTTTAATTTCAAATATGTGTTCTAATTCAAAGACCTTATAATCTTTATATTCGCAAAATGACATTGTCAATCTCCAAGTATTGCGTATTTATTATATATTATACCACACACAATAAGCTAAACATAATTAGACTATTAATAATGATGTTTATAGCCTGCATATCCTAAAACCAACATTGTGGTTACGGTTAGTAGGCATATCCCTATTACGGTATGCCGAGCGCACTCTCCACGCGCTGCTTAGCCATGAGCCGCTGCGAAGACAAAAACGGGAGTCACTAGATGTGTTCTCATAGTAGTCATCATGCCAAGGATCAATGCACCATTCATAAACATTGCCGTGCATATCGTATAATCCAAAGGCATTTGGTGGAAACATTCCTACTTTTGTTGTTTCTTGGCGATAAATTCCTTCTAGTTCTGAATCATATGAATAATTTCCATCATAGTTAGCTAAATCTGTTGTAATTGTTTCTCCAAAGTAGAAGGGTGTTGTTGTTCCAGCACGACAGGCGTATTCCCATTGGGCTTCTGTTGGTAGGCTGTAGTTTTGATTGGTTTTTTCGGATAGTTGTTTGCAAAAGGCTACGGCTTCATGCCATGATACTTTTTCTACTGGGCGATTATCATCTTTAAACCTAGAGGGATTATTTGCCATTATCGCTTGCCATTGGGCTTGTGTTATGGGATATTTGCTCATGTAGAAGGGTTCTATTGTTACTTTATGTTGTGGGCTTTCACTTTCCCATCGTTGTTTTTCGGTTTCTGGTGATCCCATCATAAATGTTCCGCCCGGTATATATACCATTTCTAGTATTACATCTTTGTCTAAGTCTATTGTTTGATAGTGGGCTTGTTTTTGTTCTCGCTTTGTTATTTTTCCTTCGGCATTGACGGTGATTGTCTCGAATTCAAATAGTTTACCTTTGTTTAGTTCTGGTTCTGGTTTGCTATTAGGTTTAGCTACAATTTTTTCTAATTGATTTATCAATTCTTGCGCAGAATTGGGTCGATTTTCTCGCTCATCTTCAATACAGTCACATAATAAATCACGCAATGCTGGTACTGAAGGTAAGTTGCGTTCTCTAAATGGACGTGGTATTTTGTGTGTACATAAACGATACATGGTTGCACCAAAAGCAAATATATCATTTTTTGCGTCAGGTTGGCAGTGGCGAGCAAAACTTTGTTGTTCTGGTGGAGCATAATCTAAAGTGCCTCCTAGCACCGCTTGTCCAAAAACACTTAATTCACTTTTAGTTTGTGTAGTTTCTCCTGCTTGAGATAATCCAAAGTCTATTATTTTTACTTTTATGCCTGATTTTGTTTGTTTTAGCAACAGATTTGCCGGTTTTAAGTCTAAATGATAAATTCCATTATCATGCGCTAGTTGCAAACCTTTGGCTATTTGTAAGCCTACTTCTACAGTGGTTTCTAAATCCATTGGACCATATTTTTCTAGCCATGCTTCACCATCTATCGCCTCTTCAATATATTCTGTTACAAAATAGGCGCGTTCTTTAGAGCTGTTATTGGCATATCCATAATCTAAGGGTTTTGGTACAAAATCTCCGGCTATGTCGTTCATGGCAAATGGCTCTTTAAAGACTTCATTAATATCACCCTTGAGCGTTTCCCAGAAACATTTGATTACAACGCGCTCTTGTTTTATCAAGCGATTTTGATTTTTGCACAATAGCACACAACCCATGCCACCAGCTCCTAAAAAGCTTTCAATTGGATAATAACCTTTGTGTATATCATGCAAACTATATCGTTCTGAATCTAGTTCAATCGCTGCTTGTAATTCTGTTAATGCCGCTTGATAGTTTTGGCTGCGTAAGTATATTTGAAATAGATTAAAATGGGCTAAAGCTTTATCGGCTGGATTTTGTGCATTGCTTATGGCTTGTTTAAAAAAATGCTCTGCTTGTTCTAGGTTGCCGGTTGATGAAATAGTTGAACCCATCATGTTAGAGACGCGGCTATATTCTGGATTATTGGTGGATAATTGGTTAAATTGTAATACTACTTTCTGAATATCTTCTAAGCTGCTACTATTATGTTGAGTGAATTCATCACGTGGCTTTATTTGTGAAGATAAATTTTGATTTGCCATTAGTTTGGATAGTTGAACTAAAATTTGTTCAGATAAACCTTTGGTTTCTATTACATCCTCATGTGCTTTGTCCAATTTTTCAAAGACATTTTCAACGCCATTTATTAAGCCTTCTTGTTGCAAAGCGGCTTGAGTTTTAGCAACGCGATCATCTTGACGAATAATTTCATGGAAAAAATACAGTATAGCTTTACCGAACAATTCTTTTTGAGTGATAAATGCGGCTAAAGTCTCATCCACAGTAGCGAACTGCCTCATTTCTTCTAACAAAGTGTCAGTGATAGCCAGAGAACCTTGATAATTAGTAAGAGCGGCTAAATCTTCCTCAGTAAACTGACCTAATTGAAAAAGCTGATCCTTATATTTAATCAACTTATTTAATTCAGTTATGAAATGTTTGCGTAAATTTTCGCCTTTATTAGTTTGTTCTTGTAGAAAAGGCTTAAAATAATTATCCTCAATAGGATCAGCAAAATCGCGAGTTACTTTTGAATGAATAAATTTTTGTACAAAGAATAATTTTTGCTCTGGTGCTGCCAAACCGACGGTTATAGCAGTAATGGCATCAGCATAACTATCTTGATAAGCTTTAGTGATTTCATCAGCTCTAAAGATGAAATGTTTTTCGAGGATTGATAAGGCTTTTGTACTGTTTTTTATTGCAAAATCACCTAGTAGTATGCTTAAGCCGGATTTTATTAGTGTTGGTAGTGGCATTGCTGGTTTTTTCTCCTGACTTATTAAAAAATTATATTTGTTCTATCATCACTAGTAATGATGATGTAATGGATGAAAGGTTGGATGATTTAGATGAGGAATGGTCAGCTATTGTTTCACAATTGGGTGAAAATAACTTCACAGAATTGATTAGATTATCGCGCTGTGAATCTGTTCAATATTAAACAGGCTGTTCATACTTGGCAGCTTGATATTGTTTGAACTGTGATTTTTGTGATGCACAAACCATATAAATCACAGTTCAAAAATTAGCTAAGTAGGGTGTAATATTGAAATTATTTTTTATAAGTATCAGCTATATAAGCAATTCTATCAACTATATCAGCTACATATCTGATATGATAATTATTTTCATCCACTGATAGTACAGAATTTTCTAATAACAGGAACTCCCACAGTTCACCATCTGTTATAATTCCATATACTTTATCTTGTTTAAATTGTTTTAATGTAGCGTACATTTCAGCTATACATTGACCTAAACCTTCAGATAAATTACTTTTTTTAACTTCTACAACTGAAATAATTGGTGATGCAAAATCAATTTCATTAAGACTTAAAGCACCATCATATTTGCCATTCAACTGATGTGGAAGATTTGGTGTCTCTTCTTGCTTAATAGTAACCGCTGGCTCAAAGAATACACCCAAGTTATAAACTTTGCCAGCTTCCCATAAAATGGGTGAGACTAAAAGATTTCCCCTTGTAGCTTCATTATCAAATTTTGATAATCTCAGACGTGATGATATTTTCTTCACATCTTGCTGTAAAGATGCGTAATCTTTACCACTTGGCTTTAAATTACTAAATAAATTTTCATTATTATGTATTTTAATTTCAAATATGTGTTCTAATTCAAAAACTTTATAATCTTTATATTCGCCAAATGACATATTTATGATATCCCTAAACGTTGAAACAATTGTTGATCATCTACGGTGCTAGGATTATCAGTCGTCAAAAGTTCTTCGCCATAAAATACTGAATTTGCGCCGGCAAGAAAACATAAAGCTTGTAATTCATCACTCATTGTGCTACGTCCGGCTGATAAGCGTACATATGATTTTGGCATCATAATACGAGCTACTGCAATACAACGCACTATTTCAAATGAGTCAAGTTTTTCAGTTTCACCTAAAGGTGTGCCTTTGATTGGAACTAGTTGATTAATTGGTACACTTTCTGGATGTGTTTCTAAATTCGCTAGTGTCATCAATAAGCTAGCGCGATCAGTTTCAGTTTCACCCAAACCAATAATACCACCAGCACAGGTTTTTAAATTGGCATTTCTAATATTAGCCAAGGTATCAAGACGATCTTGATAAGTATGAGTAGTAATGATATTCTTATAATAATCTTCAGAAGTATCAAGGTTGTGATTATAATAATCTAAACCAGCTTGTTGTAACTGTTCAGCTTGTTCAGCTTCTAACATGCCAGCAGTCAAGCAAGTTTCTAAACCTAAAGCTTTAACTGATTTCACCATATCTAATAATTTAGGTAAATCTTTAGCTTTAGGCTTACGCCATGCTGCACCCATACAAAAACGAGTAGCTCCATTTGCTTTAGCCTTCTGAGCGGCAACAATGACACTATCAAGTTGCATTAAATCTTCAGTTTCTATTTCGGTATCAAAACGAATACTTTGCGAACAATAGGAACAATCTTCTGAACATTTACCAGATTTAATATTTAATAATGTACTTAATTGTAATTCATTTGGATCAAAAAATTGTCGATGAATAGATTGAGCCTGAAAAATCAAATCATTAAATGGTGTATCAAAAAGTTTGTTTACTTCTTCAAGTTGCCAGTTGTTACGTATTAGTTTAGTAGTCATTGTTAATTTCCAAGCGTATTTATGATAATATTGTATCATATAAATTCATCCACTAGAGAATACTAAAATGCTATTTGAACATCAAAAGACTAATGAAATTTTAAACCGCTTTGAGCAAATCAATCAAATTCCTCGTTGTTCTAACAATGAACAAGCTATTTCTCAATGGTTGACTAATTGGGCTGAATCTAATAATTTTGCGGTTTCAACTGATAAGGCGCAAAACCTGTTAATTAAAGTACCCGGTTATGATAATGCCCCTATTGTTATTCTTCAGGGGCATTTGGATATGGTTTGTGAAAAAACTCCTGATTCTAATCATGATTTCAGTAAAGATCCAATAAAACATATTTATGATGGAGAATGGCTAACCGCTGATAAAACTACTTTGGGTGCTGATAATGGCATTGCTATTGCGATAGCTATGACTTTAGCTTTGGAAAAAAATCATCCGCCATTAGAATTACTTTTCACTGTCGATGAAGAAACAGGATTACATGGAGCCACTGATTTAGATCCTGAATTGTTTGATGGAAGAATTTTAATCAACATAGATTCCGAAGATGAAGGAATTTTGACTGTTGGTTGTGCCGGTGGAATTAATACTAACATTAGCTTAGCAGTTGAAGAAACAACAGTGCCTAGCGATTATCAACAAATCAAAATCAAGGCTAGCGGCATGTCTGGCGGACATTCTGGAATTGATATTCATCTGGAAAAAGCTAATGCTATCAAAATACTAGCTGAAACACTTGCTATGATAAAATTTGATATTCGCTTGGCTAATATTGATGGCGGCACAGCTCACAATGTAATTCCCAGAGATGCTGAGGCTACAATATGGGTTTCAGAAAACGACATTGAAGCTGTCAAAAATATTGTATTGGCAACAGAAACAACTTTAAAGAGTGAATATGAAAATACTGATCCAAATTTATCAATTACAATTTCTGCCAGCGACTTAGAAACTGATCAGGCACTAACATCAACAGATAGCAAAAAAGCAATTGATTTTATTATAGCTTTTCCACATGGTGTAGCTGCAAAGTTCACCTCTAACAACCTTGCTACTGTCAACATTGAATCTGGAAAATTAAAAATTTTAAGCAGCCAAAGAAGTTCAATAGAATCAAGAATGGAAGCACTAACTTACCGAATTGAAACATTAGCAAGATTAGTTGGTGGCGAAGCATACAGCGATAATCGCTATCCAGCTTGGCAACCCGACATGTCATCTAAACTATTGACAAAAAGCCTTCATATTTATGAAGACTTATTTAATAAAATACCAACAGTAGAGATTCTCCATGCTGGGCTTGAATGTGGCATAATCGGCAATAAAGTACAAGGAATGGATATGATTTCAGTAGGTCCCACAATTAAATATCCACATTCACCTGATGAAAAAATTGATATTGCTTCAATTGGTAGAGTTTGGGATTTCTTACAAGCTTTGCTTTCATCATTAAAATCCTAGATATTGTTTAGGAGATATGATTATGTATAAATTCATGCTAATGGAGCCAAGCAATCAAACATTTCAAGAGCTTGTAGCTAATGGCATAAAATATACTGTACCAAGATTTCAACGAGATTATGCTTGGGATCAGGAACAATGGGAAGACTTATGGGCAGATATAGAAACTCTAAAAGAAGAACATTATCACTATATGGGCTATATTGTATTGCAACAGAAAGGGCAATATGATTTTAAGGTGATAGATGGTCAACAACGTCTGCTTACTTTATCGCTTATCATATTGGCTGCAATGAGAGCGATTCAAGATTTGATAGATGATGGAGAAGATATTGATAAAAACAAAGAGCGATTGAGAGAAATAACAGCGCGTTTTATTGGTTCTAAAGATTTAGTTTCTTTAAAAGTAAGAAGTAAATTATCATTGAATCGTAATAATAATCGCTTCTATAGGGATATTTGTTCTCTGTTAAAACCTCCAAATCCACGTGGCTTGATTGCAAGCAATAAGTTGTTAAAAAAAGCTTTTGAATTTTTTTTAAGCAAAGCAATTGGAACTACAGGCAGTGATATTGCAAGCTTTATCGAAAGATTCAGCAGTGGTATTGTGTTTACCAAAATTGTGGTACAAGATGATTTAAATGCCTATAAAGTATTTGAAACCTTAAATTCAAGAGGTGTGCAACTATCTACACCTGATTTATTAAAAAATTATATTTTTTCTATCATAACTAGTAATGATGATGTGATGGATGAAAGGCTGGATGATTTAGATGAAGAATGGTCGGCTATAGTTTCACAATTGGGTGAAAATAATTTTACAGAGTTTATTCATTATCATCATAATTTTCAGAAAAAATCAGTTAGTAAAAAAGAACTTTTTATATCAGTAAGACAATTAGCTAATACTCCTGAAGCAGCTTACGCATATTTACGTTCTTTAACAGAATACGCGCCGATTTATGCTTCTTTATTAAATCATCACGATGAATGGTGGGCAGGCCAAAAAGATGATTATCGCGCTGTGAAGAAGTATTTAGAAGCTTTGAATATGTTCAATATTAAGCAAGTTTTTACAGTTTTAATGGTAGCTTTTACTAAATTTTCTTCTAAAGAATTCATTCTCTTAGTCAGATATTTATATGTTTTATCTATTCGATATAATGTAATTTGTAATTATTCACCTATTGAACAGGAAAATCTCTACAACCAGATAGCACAAAAGATTTTTAATCAAGACTATGCTAGAGCCAGCCATGTTAAAAACGGTGAAGAATTTAGAAAATTGTATCCAGAAAACTATGCGTTTTTTAATGCTTTTGAATTTCACAAAATACCAAGCCGTCAATCTTCCAAGAAAATAAGATTTTTATTGGCAGAAATTGAATCTTATTTAGATCATAAAGTTGATTATACAAAAACTAGCTTAGAACATATTTGTCCTTATAATCCTGAACAAACTTGGTATGATTATTTTGGAGAGGGTGTAAACGATATAAAAGATAGATTAGGAAATATGGTTTTGCTTGAAAAGGATGAACTAAAACGTTCATCTTTTAAAGATAAAACAGAATTTTATTTAAAAACTCCATTTATTCTAGCTAAAAAAATTGCAGAATATAAAGAATGGAACTTGCAAAATTTAAATGACTACCAAGCATGGCTTGCCGAACAAGCCGTTAATACGTGGCAGCTTGATATTGTTTAAGATAACCGACCACATTTCATTGGCAAAAAAACATAATGTAATAGGACTTCCAGTCGTATGAAATTTATAAGTTCTGGTTATGATATATTTATGGAATATGAGTAGGTTGGGCTGACGATAGGAAGCCCAACAATTCTACTGTAAAAGTTAATGATCTTGCCAAAAAATTTTTTCTCGTTCCCACGCTCCAGCGTGGTAACGCATGTATCGGCGCTCCAGCGCCGAGTATAAAGAAAAAAACACTGGACGCTGGAGCGTCTGTACATGCGTTACCACGCTGGAGCGTGGGAACGAGGGAAAAATTATGCTGGGCTTGAGGTTAATGAGTATAAAATCAATCATGCCGGGTTTTAGACCTGACAGGTTTTAAAAACCTGTCAGGTCTGAACACGTAAGGTGTATAAACTATAGGTTTAGTTTGTAGGTTGGGTTTACTCCGCTACGCTACGTGACTGCGTATCCTCTCGTCAGCCCAACCTACGAGCTTATATGCAATCCCTGTAGTTTTATGTTTGATGCTGGGCTTGAGGTTAATGAGTATAAAATCAATCATGCCGGGTTTTAGACCTGACAGGTTTTTAAAACCTGTCAGGTCTCTGCCCAATCTACTTTTTTTACATAAACAAAGCCAATAAGTCATTTAAAAATCGCATACCCAAGCTGCTAGCATAAAAGCGTCCATTCTTATGTAGTAACCAATTGTTATTAATTGCTTCTTGAATTGGTGTTTTTACTGCCGCTAGCTTTAAACCGGTATTTTGTTCAAATTCTTGTTTGGTGAATCCCTCTACTAAACGTAGGGCATTCATCATAAATTCTAGTTTTACATCTTCAATTTTGAGCTTATTTGATGTTGCAATGGGTGTATCTAAATAAGTTGTTGGGTGACGCTGTTTAGATAAACGGGTAATTGTATTTAAATTAGTAATTTTACTATGCGCCCCTGCTCCTATACCTAAATAATCTCCAAATTTCCAATAGTTTAAATTATGTTTGCACATTTGTTTTGCGTAGGCTGAAATTTCATATTGTTTATAATTTTGTGCCGCTAAATATTTTTGCCCAGCCATTTGCATTTGCCATAATAAATCATCATCGCCAATATTCGCTGGAACTTGATGATAAAACAAAGTATTGGGTTCGATTGTTAATTGATACCAAGAAATATGCGTGGTTTCAAATGAGACAGCGGTTTCTAAATCCGCTAATGCCATTTTTTCAGTCTGTGCCGGTAAGCCAAACATTAAGTCTAAATTAATATTATTAAAGCCAGCTTTTTGAGCAGCTTCTATTGCTTTTTTAGCTGCTAAACCGTCATGAATACGCCCAATTTTTTTTAAACTATCATCATCGAAACTTTGTATGCCAATAGATAAACGATTAATACCTGCTTGATAAAAGCCTTGAAATCGTTCATGATCGACAGTGCCCGGATTAGCTTCCAAAGTAATTTCAGCGTCAGCTATGATAGGAATACGTTGCCTGACTCCAGATAATAAATTATCAATTGCTTCTGGTGATAACACGCTAGGAGTGCCACCACCGAAAAAAATGCTATGAATTTTACGCCCACTTACACGAACTAAATCTTGTTCTAAATCAGCCAATAATGCCTTAATATAATTAGCTTCAGGAATATCAGTGCGAATTTCATGAGAATTGAAATCGCAATAAGGGCATTTACGCACACACCAAGGTATATGAATATAAAGACTTAAAGGCGGATTAGTGGTGAAATTAAACATTAAATTTTACGCTTAACAGCAGCAATAGCCAAGCCCCAATAAATGCAATTCCACCGATTGGCGTAATTGCTCCTAACCATCTAATACCAGTTATGCTTAACATATACAAACTCCCAGAAAATATTATAATTCCAATAAACATCAATAAACCAGACCATTTAACCAACTTAGAGTTGCTTAAATGTGATGCCACAAATGCAACTGCAAATAATCCTAAAGCATGGAAAAAATGATATTGATTTCCGGTGTGAAATATAGTCATCAACTGATCGCTAAGTTGATCTTTAAGCAGATGTGCGCCAAATGCTCCGATTATAACTGCTAATCCTGCATTAATACTTCCTAAAATTACAAATAATCTTGTTAATTTATTCAAAATTTATCCTTTAAACTGATTCACCATGTTGATATATTGCTAAACCAATCAATACTATAGAACTTCCTAACCAAAGTGTCATATGAATGTTTTCACCATTTAAGCTTTGTCCTAAAAGAAGTGCTAGAATCGGCGTTATTAACGCGATTAATGCTACCTTTTTAACATCAAGATGTTTGATTATATAATAATAAAACATAAATCCTATGACTGAGCCAAATATAGCTAAATATATTATAGATAATAAGCCGCGTGTTGATATTGTAGCTGGTAGAGTTTCCCCGATTAATAACCAAGTTATTCCATAAAATGGTAAAGCCATTAACAAACCTCCCGCTGTCATTGCTAAAGCAGGAACGGAAGCATTTTCGCGTTTAATCCAAACACTACTGAATGAATATAAAAATACGGCAAACAAAACAGCGAAGAAGCCTTTAATACTATTAACGTTAATATTTATTTCAAAATTAAAAATAATAAATAAGCCTATTATACCTAAGATCATTCCAGCCCATTTTTTGATATTAATATCGCGCTCACCTAACAAAATCATACTGAATATGCTAGTCATTATTGGTGTCATGCCAAAAATTACTGCAATCAGCCCTGAAGGAATAAATTGTGCGCCCCAATAAGTGGTGATCATTGCTCCATAAATTGAGATGCTGGCGGCAAAATAGCTACGGCGTGCGTGTTTATGCCAAGGAAACTTGATGCGCATTAGCGCAATAATCACCAGACATAAAGCGGCACCCAAGATCATACGTCCAGTAACTCCTAATAAAACTCCAGTTTCGCCGCTCCATTTAATAGCTAAAGGAGTGGTTGACCAAATAATAATGACACCTAAATAGGCTATCCGGACAGACATTATATTAATTCCTTAAGGCAAAAAAAAAGCCACAAACGTCAAGCATCTGTGGCCTTTTTTAATAATCAATTATTGTTAATTAATTCATGGTATTCTCGACACACAGACAAGCGCAACTATGGCTACGAATAATCGCACCAATTTTTGCCAAGATTTGAGTATGTGTAGAGAAATAATCATGCTGCCTATAATATATTATTCTATTCGTTTTTGTCAAGTAATTTTTTTAACAAAATATCAGCTGGCAATCATAATTATATATGCAATATTACCCAGATCGCCTGTGCCAGTAAAGATAATTTCATTATTGTTTCCTACTGACATAAAAGATGATATATCTATTGGTTGATACCCAGCGGCTAAAGTGAATTCATGTGGGGTACCGTTTACTTTAATCTTAAGTTTATCAATACCGGGATTACCGTTTTGAACATGTACAATTACATTACTATCTGCTTTTTTAGGAATACTAGGATAGGTTTTGCGATCTGACTTGCCATTATCTTTGACTGTTAGAACTATTGCGTCACTGCAATTGCTTACGTTTCCTGCTGTATCAGTAACCTCAGCATTCAGAATTGCTTTCTGACTTTGATCAATCTTTGTAGCAATAAATATTGTGGGAGTATTATTGCCAGCACCTGAATGATAGAAGCTTGTTGTGCCATTTACCATTTCGGTAATAGTAGTGTTAAGTAGAGCTGTATCATCAGAAGTAGTGAATTGCGCGAATTTCTCGCTGTTATCATTAAAACCTACAAATGTAGCTTCACAAGTTGGTGGGACATTATCTTCAGCATTTGCATAAATTGGAAAACTTAAACCAATAGCTAAAACTATTGGTAATCGCATAATATTATTCATAATATTAACCTTAAATGACTTAATAATAAGTTTGATTACATTTGACAGATTCATAATCTATCAATGTTATCTGTAATATATGCAATATGTCCACCATATTAATATGGTTATGATAAAAATCTAGAAATTCTAGTGAAAATAAGGGGGAAGCTAGCGATAATATAAGCTACTATATTCCAATATATTGTATCTATGCGAAATAATCGCTTTCTGTTTTTAACCGCTATCACTTTACCAATGATATTTTTAACATCAACAACTGGATCAACATGAAAGTTAAAATCACCCTTGGTAAACAAAGAATTATGGTCTATTTTAATTACACGATGGACTATAATTTTTTGTTCTCTCCTATAGGCAATAATAGAACCAATTTTTATATCATTACTATTATGTTTTAGCACCAGCCAGTCGCCGTTTTTAATCATGGGATTCATACTATTGCCTGAAATTTGGAGTTGAGTTTCTTTATCAGCTTGCTGCCAAATTTCAAAAACAGTATTGGTTATGGAATCTTGTAGAGTCAGATTATTTTTTTCCTTATTCATTTTTCCTTTCGATTAATTCCTTTAATAATTTTACATTTTCTTCACTATTTCCAAGATCAAATTTATAACATTCAGCCGTTTGAACTACATTTGACATAGCCATAAAGTGCTTAAAAGGATCATCTTCACCGGTACGTGAATATTTTAAGGATTCAAAGAGAACTTTAGATTTAGAAATAGCTGTTAATTTAGGAGTTTTTGAGAATCCATTGAGAAAAATTAAATAACGAAGCTGACATTTAGTTCCTAAAGAATTTGGATAAATATTATCTATATCCACAGTCCATTTATCTTCACCGTTTAGCGATTTACCGCTTTCTCTTTCATTTAAATCATTCAGTGCAGGAATTTTAGCTAATGTATCTTTTCTAAATCCTAACGCTCTCGGAAATGGTGATAATTCACAACTAGCCAAATCAATAGAAGCAACTTCATCAGATAGAAATTTAAAGCCATTTTCTACCAATTTTAAAGTGAGCGTGCTTTTGCCTTGATTTGAAGCACCACAGATAACTATTCCTTGATTTTCCCAAGAAACTACGCCAGCATGAAGAAGATAATGATTTGGAATTTGAGAAAGAATAGAATTGAATATTATGTGTTCTGCGTAAGAATTCCAGAGCTTAGAATCTAAAATTATACAAGTTTTATCTTCCACAATCATGGTTGGCTTGTCAGATAAAAAGCTATCAGTAATTGTGCAAGAATTATCTTTCTCTTTCTCTAGTTTAAACCTACGTTTATTGCTGCCTATTAAGAATATATCTTGTAAATTGTTTACTGTTTCACTTTCTACAATTACTAAAGGTTTGCCTATTGATGCAGCATCAGAAATAATGTAATAGGTATCATTTTTTTTTGAATAATTTACCTTAAAATGTTTATAATTATTATAATAATGTTCACGTGCTAAAGCAGAATCAAATTTAACTGTAAAATTTATACCTAACAAGCAATATTCATCTGAATATCTGGCTTTAGCTTTTAAATCTTTGAGAATAATATTTTCTATCATTATTCAATCAATCCTAGTTCATTGAACTTGTTTAAAGTTTCTCTTATGTCGTACTTTATATCCTCAGCACTGGATACTTTAAATTTTTCCCTTATTTTGTTCTCAATCATTTCAAGATTATGTTTACCATCACAATACTCCCATACCATAGAAGATGTATTGTTGAGAACATGTATGGCTTTAGTTTCGGCATTATAAAGTACAAGCTCATTACCAATATTTTTAATGACTATTTTATCTTTTTTGAGAGGTGTTATAATTGTATGTTTAAGCATTTTTTCTCCATTATGATTGATTACCATTAGCCTAGGAAAAAAGCTAATGGTGAGTAGGATATTAGAAAGAAAAACCAACAACTTTATACTGATTCATAATATCTTCTTCAGTATAGGTAGTTATTTTAGGCTTTTCATAGCTTTCTTTAAGTTCTTTAATTTGATCTTGATCTTTGTCTTTTAGTTCCATTTTTATCACCTAAGATTATAAATTAAGATATGCTCTGCCTATGAGAACATATTCAATGATATATGCAATATATTAGCCTAAAATTTTTCAACTATTCTAGCTTTATTGTTTAGAACAAAATGATATTTTTGCCCCTTGGTGACTTCAATGAAATTTTCGAGAGGATGAAATGCTTGATGCCAGTGACTACCAGAGTTTGGTTTGGTAGTCACTTCTTGTTTTCCAAGTTCAATCTGAAACCACGATAGAATTCCATGACATATTCCATCCTTAGTTGCGGTTATAGAAAAAAAACTCTCCGGCGGTTCAATAGATTTATAATCATATTTTTTGATTAATGTTGATTCTGAAAGCCATTCAGATTCAAACATTTCTGATCTCACTGGAAAGTATGTGCTTGTACTATATTGATTTAGATAACTAATATCTATTTGAGAATAGCTATCAACTTTATTTAAGTTCACAATACTATTTGAATTGATTAATACTCCTAGTTTATTTATATTGTTTGGTAGTATTTCTGTATTATCATTTGCTATTTTGATAATATCTTGTTTGATTTCCTGAAATCCTTCACCGATAATTCCACAATCCAGAGTCTCTGTAAAAATTATATCTGGTTTGATATTGAAATTTTTTTTACGAATTAAAGTTGATGATGATTCTGGATACAAGCTAATAATATTAGAATAACCACTGCTATTAATAAGCTTAGATGCTATAGATCCCATAATGGGATTTTGTTCACATGTATATACATGCGAAGCACCATTTCTGGCAAATAGTATAGAAAATAACCCAGAGCCTGTACCTATTTCAAATACTATTTTGTTGTTTAAATTTAAGTCTAAAATAGCATTTTCAATCGCCTGATTTCGCTTTTTATCGTTCAGCATTGCGAAATGCCACTTAGCTATAGTTTCCATTTTTAAATTTCTCTATTCCTTCTTCAGCAAGTATATATTCTTCGCAATGTAAGTCAGCGGCTTCAAAGTTTAATGAGCATAAGTTTTCATATGCTTTTACAGTTTGTTGTTCTTCAATTGTACCTGTTGTTGCTTCTATATATTTATATACAGACGTTTGGAGACTAGAGAAAATACAACCGGTAATCTCAGATGGGTTATGTTTTAGTAAGTATTTTAGTTGTGTGTTTGATATTTTATCTTCTAAATTACGTGGTAAATGCAATTGTTCTATAATAGGTTCTGGTGATTTCATTACTCCAGCTTCGCTAAATAGTATGTCTGCTTGGTTTTTGAAACGTTCAATTGCTATTTCTGGTATAAAGCAATGGGGAGCTGAGTCATCAACAATAATCGTGCCCGGTTTTACTTTATTAATATCAAGTATATTAGGAACATTAGTCGCACCAACTATCAAATTAGCATCATAAATTTCATCTGGTACCGTATTAGTTTCTGAAATTATAATACTTATTTTGCCGCTGAAATTTAATTCGGCTTTAATTTTTGTTAGTGCATCGCGCTGAATATCACAAAGTAGTATTTCAGTAGGATGAGGCAATACGCGCAACATTAAACGTAAACTATTATAACCAATAGAGCCTAAACCTAGAAATGCTATTCGTTGTTTACTAATGTCACGATTACTAAGTTCTAACATTTTTTTGATAGTCATAATCACCGTAGCAGTAGTGGTAGCATGACCAGTTGTTACTGTTGGTAAGCCTTTAGGAGCCTTTATTGCACATCCATAATCAGTTGCTGATGGAATTAAACCGGTTAAAGAAACAGTACGCGCACCTATCCTTCCAGCCATTTCCATAGCGTCAATAATTGTGTCAATGAAATCTTGCTTATTGCTATAAATTTCAGTAGCTAATCTAGGTAATAATAATAAGGCAATACGCCCCCATTTAGTTTCTAAGACGCTGTACCACAATGGTAAATTATCTAATCCTTGATGAATAATTTGATCGCGTGTATGATTATCATTAGACTCAAGGAAGTTAGTTGGTAAATAACTTATAGCGGCTGCATCTACTGGAGCTATTTTGCCAACGGCGAATAAGGAAAGCAGCGAACGACGTTCTAAAATAGGAGAATTTGTTGGATTTTGTCTTGGTGTTTCTGGTTGTTTTGGTTTTTCTATAATGCCTTCAAGATCCTTAGCCAATTCTGAAATGGTCGGATTATCAAATAATTTTTTCACTAAGTTTTCAATATTCATTGCAACAGAAATTCTGGAAACGAATTGCATTACATGTAATGAATGTCCACCTAATTTAAAGAAATTATCATAGATACTGATATTGTCGCATCCTAATATTTCACCCCAAAGAGTTGAAATGACTTTTTCAGTTGGAGTCAAAACTTCAACTTCTCTTGATTTTTTCTTAATAGATTTTCTAGTAACAGCTTGACGATTTATTTTGCCATTAGCAGTGCGAGGCAATGAGTTTAATAACACAAAGCGAGACGGCATCATGTATTTCGGCAATATTTCTTTCACATAATTAGTTAAATTACCTGCAACTATCCGTTGTAAAGATTTTAAAAACCCTTGGAATTCTAATAGATATTCCATGCTTTGTTCAAGTAAAATTTGTTCCATCGGTGTTAGATGAAATTTAATACCTGCTTGAGGTGAACGTGCCCATGTCACAGTTCCATTGAGCCAACATTCTTGTTGTTCACCGGGTAATTGTAAGTATAAACGAATATGTTGCCCTTCGCAAAAATTGATTGGAACTTCTTCTAATCCAACACCTCCAGAAGAAATATCTTCTGTTCTGAGTTTTACAGTTTCGCCTTCAACCTCAGCCAAGCAAGCGGTTTGATAAGGTATCCGATCAGGAATCCAGTTTGAAACTATATATGCTACTAATTGATTATTATTGTATTTATCAAGTTCTGTGAGAACTACTGTTTCTCTTACTTCTGGATGTTGATTCAGTGCCGCTTCAACTTCTCCAAGCTCAATACGGAAACCACGTATTTTTACTTGATTATCATTACGCCCAATATATTCAATATTACCATCTGCTAAATAACGCGCTATATCACCTGTCTTATATAAAAGTGAATTATCAGAAAAAGGATTATAAACAAATTTTTCTTCAGTTAATTCAGGATCATACAAATAAGATCGCGCTATACCTGTACCAGCAATATATAATTCACCAGCTACACCTATTGGTGTAGGCTGCATGTATTTATCTAATATATAAGTTTGAGTATTAGCAATCGGGCGACCAATTGGCACTGATGATAATCCATTGGTATTAGCTGTTACTTCATAAATAGTACTAGTAATTGTAGCCTCAGTTGGACCATAAGCATTAAATAATCTTATTGGTTGATCAGCTACACATTGTTGCCATAACTTAACCCGCTCTAATATTACCTTATCATTGCCAGTCACCACTAAACGTAAACTTTCTGGTAATTTAGCCTTGGTTTTTGATAATTCTAATACCCATTCATGCCAATAAGATGATGGTAAATGGGTGACGCTTATTTGTTCTGAACCAAGAAATTTTTGAAAATCGCTTAATGAGGCAAATAGTTTAGAGGGATGTAATACCAGTGTGCTGCCGCTTAATAATGTAGGAAATATTTCTTCAATTGAAACATCGAAATTTATTGGAGCAAATTGTAAGATTTTATCATTAGCGTTTAACTCAGTATGTTCAATAATAGCTTGAGTATGAGAAGTTAGACTATGATGCTCAATCATAACCCCTTTAGGTTTACCTGTTGAGCCTGATGTATAAATAACATAAGCTAAATTATGTCCCAATAAATTATTTATTGGATTATCAGTTTTTTGTTCTGATAATGTATCATTTAAAGTATCTAAACAAATGACATGAGCTTGATCAATCGACCATCCAGCGATAACAGTTTGAATAGTAACTAATACTTGTATTTGAGCTTCTTCTAATAAAAAGGCATTACGTGCCGCTGGAACATTAGGATCTAATGGCAAATAAGCGGCTCCTGCCTTCATAATTCCTAACAATCCAATTAACATTTCATGAGAACGCCCAATACAAAGCCCAACTAAGACTTCAGGCTGAATTCCCATATCCTGAAGATAATGTGCTAATTGATTAGCGCGACAATTTAATTGCTGATAAGTCAGTTGTTGATCTTCAAAAGTAACCGCAACTTTATCAGGATTTTTTGCGACTTGTTGCTCAAATAATTCAATTACAGTTGTATCTGATGATAACTCATCAGTCGCTGTATGATTAAATTTAGTTAAAATAATTTCCCTTTCTAACTCAGGCATAATTTGCAATTCCCGAATAGCCAAGTGACTGCCATCAAGGATATTGTTTAACAATGCTTTAAAACGCAATTTAAATTGTTCAATTTCAGACTCAGTAAACGCGCCGGAATTATATTCTATATCTACTTTCACATTATGATGATTATGAAACTCGCGGATATAAATATTTAAAGGATTTTGTTCACAACCATTATTTAATGTCAGAGCTTCAACTGGATTACCACCCAAATTAGCATCATAATCATGCTTTTCATAAGATAATGTAATATCAAAAAGCTGCTTTCTACCTTCTATTTGTAAACCTAATTGACG
The DNA here is from genome assembly GCA_016744775.1 of Candidatus Marithrix sp. GTDB lineage: Bacteria > Pseudomonadota > Gammaproteobacteria > Beggiatoales > Beggiatoaceae > Marithrix. The sequence goes on along the minus strand of JADGDS010000003.1, from coordinate 174,114 downwards.
ATTAATTTCACTAATTGGAAAACGTTGATAACGATAATTTTGTTTTAATTCTTGACTAATAGCCTGAATAAGCTGAATAAAATTTAAATCTGTTCCAAAACGAAACCAAGCAGCACTAACACTAGCAAACATACCAACTGTTTGTTTAAAAGCGGCATTATTTCGATTTAATATTGGTAATCCAATGACAAAATCATCTCTACCAGTGGTTTTAGTAAAATAACAATAAAGTGCGCCTAAGATCAGATGAAATGTGGATACATTATGTGATTCTGCAAACTGAATCAATTGGTTATAATGCTCACGATCCAATTCTAAAGTAGAACTTTTACTTTCAAATGTAGCGACAGCTTTAATAAGCGGCTCTGGAATTTCCTGATATTTTTCTAACCAATAATTTTTATGAGATGTGTATTGATCAGAATCAAAATAGGCTTGATCTTTTTTGACAAAATCAATATAAGAATAACCAACTACTTCATCAAGCTGTTCTTGATTTATCATAGCGTTATATATTGTTGCCAAGCGTTGATTCATTAAGGAAATAGCATATCCATCAACAATAAGATGATGAAATTTCATAAAATAATAATAACAATTATCTGCTATTTTTAATAAGGCAAATTGAAATAACAATTCATCTTCAAATTTAAAAACTTGTTTGAATTCTTTATTCATCCAAGTCATAGCTTCAGTATTTCCAGAAAATTCATGATAATCAAGATGAAAGTCAACATATTCTTTAATAGTTTGAACAGCAAAACCTTCTGAAGATTGTTGTAATTTAATTCTTAAAGCATCATATTCTTGAATAAGCTGATTAAGGCTTTTCTCAAAAACCTTAATATCAATTGCGCCAGATATATGTAAATATCCACCGATATTGTATAGAGGTATATTAGGAGATAATGATTGATCAAACCAAATTTCTTTTTGGCTTGATGATAATGGATATTGATTTAAACTTTTCATGATGGTGGTGAATTTTATTAATTAGTTTTAATAAAACACACAAGGCAAATGCTATACCGTGATGAAAATTATTGGAGTACAAAGCGCAGCTTTGTTTTTATAGACAAAAAATGAAGAATCAGCGTCATAAAATGCCATTTTTTTGACGATTATAATACCATTATGAATAATCCAGTTGAAGAAATCTAAACACACCAAAACTACAGGGATTGCATTTAAGCAGGGATGTTATTGTAATATAATTTTTTTTTATCCTTGCTTATATGCAATCCCTGTAGTTTTTTAGAGACCTTAATATGATGTAACTTATGTTACACATAAAAGCCCCCCGACCCCCTAAAGGGGGAGCCATACTGTACCTGCAACGAACGCTGCTCCCCCTTTAGGGGGTCGGGGGGCTTTTATATTTACAATTCCTCAATTCTCTCAGCCACAGCAATTCCATGTTTCAAACAAAAATCAGCAGCCTCTTCAGTAAATCCACCCAAAGATAAATAAGCCGCTAAAACAATAGCATCAGGAAAAGTAGTTTTATAAACCTCAACTTTCTCTTGAAAGTCTTCAACTTTGTTTAAACCAGTTTTAGCCTGAGTTTTTTTAACTTCCACTAAAACCATTCTATCACATGAAGATTGAGCTACAATATCAAGTTCCATATTTTTGCCATCTTCACGTTGAATATGAACCCTTTCTTTGACTTTTTGAATATTTAAAATCGTATTATCTTTAACATTCTTAAAAAATTTAGATAGACTAAAACGTTTTTTATTTCTTAAAGCAGTGGCTAACATATTTTCAGCAATTTTGCCAGATAAAGAATTTAACTTACCCTGTAGTTGTTTCTTTTCCTTCTTTAATTCAGCAATTTTATCAGCAAACTCTTGTTTAAAATCAGGCGCAAAATCTTTGATTTCTTCTTCAAAACTCTTACGTAAAATTAAATTTAGTGTACCATCTTGCAAGCCTCTAAAATTAATATTAGAAACAGCCCTAGTAATCAAATCAGCTTCTTTTAAAACAATTAATTGTTTATGAATTTCATTAACTTCTAAATTCAATGTTAATTCGCGTTTCAAATCTGTCGGTGTAAAATATTTTTCATTATTTTTACTCAAAAACAATAAAATATTTTTTGCATTTTTATCATTTACTTCATTTACAGTATGATGAATATATTCTCCCCAAGTTAAGTACATTTCAGCATTTTCTTCTGAAAGTTCATAATCAACAGTATCTGCTACCCCTTTTGAGGTGGTTAAATCTTTATCCTCATACTCACTAACTATTACACAAGAGATAAAAAATGGATCAGCCATACACAATTTATTAATTTGCATAGCAGTGTCATTAGTAATCGGCTCTTCATAAAATGAGGCATATTTATAAACTGCTTCTAAACCTTCATCCTCGGTTAAATAAGGGGAAAAGCGTATTTGACTCAACCTACCTGCTTCTAAATATTGACTAATAACTTTTAATAGCCAACCAGCATAAGAACCAGTTACCAACATTGGAGCAACTTTTGATTCGGCAAGAGAATGATAACTACCAGCTAGAGTTTCATCAGCTTCTTCTTTGCATTTTTCATCTCGATAAATATATTTAGTAATATTTTGAAATTCATCTAAAATTACTAAAAATTTAGTATCAAGAACTGAAGCAAAACGATGTGGTGCTGTACAAGCAGTATCCCACATTAAACCATGACTACCTCCAACATCTTTGTTTTCAATTATAAAATTAACATCATCAACTATAGGTGTAATGGATTTCTTTATACCAAATTCTCTTATTTGTTCCAAAGATAAATGATCTATTACCAAGTTTGGAGTTCGAGTAATAAATGAAATATATTGTGAAGCAAAAGCTCGGTAATATTTAATTGCCAAGTCTGGATACCACATTTTATTTTCACCAAAGTCAAAATAAAATGGAATCACAGCTCCATTTTCACTCCAAAGTTGGTTGAAAATTCGTTGTACAAAGCTGGTTTTGCCACTTTTCCTTCTGGCTATTATTACTCTGGATTTAGATAGTCTTTTGGGTATGTTTTTTATCCATTTGCCAAAGTGTTTAAATTCCTTTTCTCGCCCAACTAGTAATTCTGGATCGCCTATTTTTTCGGTTAAGGGGTATTGCATGGGTTTTTTAGATTTTTGTGATTAATGTTATGTTATTTATTAAATACTTACAATTCTTCAATTCTCTCAGCCACAGCAATTCCATATTTCAAACAAAAATCAGCAGCCTCATCAGTAAATCCACCCAAGGATAAATAAGCCGCTAAAACAATAGCGTCAGGAAAAGTAGTTTTATAAACCTCAACTTTCTCTTGAAAGTCTTCAACTTTGTTTAAACCAGTTTTAGCCTGAGTTTTTTTAACTTCCACTAAAACAGCTCTACCACATGAAGATTGAGCTACAATATCAAGTTCCATATTTTTGCCATCTTCACGCTGAATATGAACCCTTTCTTTGACTTTTTGAATATTTAAAATCGTATTATCTTTAACATTCTTAAAAAATTTAGATAGACTAAAACGTTTTTTATTTCTTAAAGCAGTGGCTAACATATTTTCAGCAATTTTGCCAGATAAAGAATTTAACTTACCCTGTAGTTGTTTCTTTTCCTTCTTTAATTCAGCAATTTTATCAGCAAACTCTTGTTTAAAATCAGGCGCAAAATCTTTGATTTCTTCTTCAAAACTCTTACGTAAAATTAAATTTAGTGTACCATCTTGCAAGCCTCTAAAATTAATATTAGAAACAGCCCTAGTAATCAAATCAGCTTCTTTTAAAACAATTAATTGTTTATGAATTTCATTAACTTCTAAATTCAATGTTAATTCGCGTTTCAAATCTGTCGGTGTAAAATATTTTTCATTATTTTTACTCAAAAACAATAAAATATTTTTTGCATTTTTATCATTTACTTCATTTACAGTATGATGAATATATTCTCCCCAAGTTAAGTACATTTCAGCATTTTCTTCTGAAAGTTCATAATCAACAGTATCTGCTACCCCTTTTGAGGTGGTTAAATCTTTATCCTCATACTCACTAACTATTACACAAGAGATAAAAAATGGATCAGCCATACACAATTTATTAATTTGCATAGCAGTGTCATTAGTAATCGGCTCTTCATAAAATGAGGCATATTTATAAACTGCTTCTAAACCTTCATCCTCAGTTAAATAAGGAGAAAAGCGTATTTGACTTAGTCTTCCAGCTTCTAAATATTGACTAATAACTTTTAATAGCCAACCTGCATAGGAACCAGTTACTAACATTGGAGCAACTTTTGATTCGGCAAGAGAATGATAACTGCCAGCTAAAGTTTCAATTGCTTCTTCTTTATAGAATTGATCTGGATAAATATATTTAGTAATATTTTGAAATTCATCTAAAATTACTAAAAATTTAGTATCAAGAACTGAAGCAAAACGATGTGGTGCTGTACAAGCAGTTTTCCACATTAATCCATGACTACCTCCAATTTCTTTATTTTTAATTAGAAAATCAACATCATCAATTAGAATTGTAATTGATTCCTTTATGCCAAATTCTCTAATTTGCTCCAAAGATAAATGATGTAGTATCAAGTTTTGGTTTTGAGTAATAAAAGAAATATACTGTGAAGCAAAAGCACGATAATAATCAATAGCCAAATCTGGATACCACATTTTATTTTCATCAAATTCAAAATAAAATGGTATAACTTCTTTATTTTCTGTCCATAATTGGTTAAAAATTCGTTGTACAAAGCTAGTTTTGCCACTTTTCCTTCTGGCTATTATTACTCTGGATTTGGATAGTCTTTTGGGTATGTTTTTTATCCATTTGCCAAAGTGTTTAAATTCCTTTTCTCGCCCAACTAGTAACTCTGGATCGCCTATTTTTTCGGTTAAGGGATATTGCATGGGTTTTTTAGATTTTTGTGATTAATGTTATGTTATTTTATCATAATAATATATTTGTATTTTTCATTATTTCTATAAATAAAATTTAGTTTTAAAAATTCATTATATGATTTATTATTTTTATTTAAAAGTAAAAAAATTGAAAAAAGCCCCCCGACCCCCTAAAGGGGGAGCAGCGTTCATTGCAGGTACAGTGTAGTTCCCCCTTTAGGGGGTTAGGGGGCTTTTCTATTTATATGGGATAATGCTTTTTTAGACAAACCTGTCAGGTTTAGTTGCAGATTTTTGACAACGTTGAATGTATATTTGGCTAGCCTTATCTTTATCGTTAATTTGCAATACTTGTTGAAAACATTTCATAGCCTTATTAAACTTTTTCTGACGATAAAAGTTTAAAGCTTGTTCAAATTGATCGCGAGTTTTTAACTTTAGATCAATATTTGGATCAGTATCAAATACTTCATAAACCGTAACTGGAATATTTTTACCTTTAACTTTAACTCTATCAATCATACGAATTGCATAAGCTGAGGGATTTTTTAACTGAAAATAAGTATGCTCTGAAATTAATAATCCAATATCAAAGCCTTTTGTCATACCTTCCATACGAGATGCTAAATTTACAGCGTCTGAAATAACAGTTCCATCCATGCGGTTGTTTCCTCCAACTGTACCAAGCATTAATGCACCTGTATTTAAACCAATACCAATTTTAATAGCTTGATAGCCTGCTCTATGTCGTTCTTGATTATATATATCCAGTTTTTTTAACATGCTAATTGAACTACGCACTGCATCATCAGCATTAGTTGCAAACAGTGCCATAATCGCATCGCCAATATATTTATCAATAAAACCATTATATTGAGTAATAATTGGTTCCATTCTACTCAAATATGAATTAATAAATTTAAAATTTTCTTTAGGAGTCATTTTTTCTGATAATGAAGTAAATCCACGAATATCAGAAAATAAAATCGTCATTTCTTTTTCAATTTGATCTGCTAACTGAATATCAATTATGCTCTCTTTGTTTAAAAGCTCCAGAAATTGATGAGGTACAAAACGGCTATAAGCAGCATTGATATTATGTAAATGAATATGAGTCTTAACTCTGGCTAATAGTTCATGTTTGGAAATTGGTTTAGTTAAATAATCATTTGCGCCTGCCGCTAAACCTTCAACTAAATCACTAGTTTGATTTTTAGCAGTTAGCATTAAAATTGGTAATTCTGTGGCTGGATAAAATTTTCTAAGCTTTTCTGTAACCTCATAACCAGTCATACGTGGCATCATCACATCTAACAAAATCATATCTGGTTTAAAGCCATTTTCTATTATTTCTAAAGCTTCTGTTCCTAAAGAAGCTTGTTTAATAGTATAGTTTTCTAAAGATAAATGATTTATTAAAACCTGTAAATTCACCAATTCATCATCAACTATTAATAATTTAAATTTACCTTTAGTATTGTTATTTACTAATGTAGTAGTTTTTTCTTTTTTTACTGGATTAATAATGGCTAATGGTGATTGATCTTTAGTTTCTTTTGATATAGTTAAACTAAAACTAAAGTCTGAACCAATTCCCGGTTTAGATTTTACCCAAATTTTGCCTCCATGTAATTCTACTAATTGTTTAGTGATAGCTAAACCTAAACCAGTACCACCATATTCTCTACATGCAGAACCTTCAACTTGTTCAAATGATTTAAAAATATCTTCTAGCTGATCTTCAAAAATACCAATTCCAGTATCAGATACAGTAATTACTAATTGATTATGCTCAATCGGTTTAGCTGAAATTGTGATAACACCAGTTTGGGTAAATTTAATAGCATTAGCAATAAGATTCTGTAAAATTTGTTGCAAACGATTTTCATCAGCATGTATTAAAGGCAGATCATCTGGTAGATTATTTACGAACTTAACAGTTGGTTTAATTAATGGATTATTAAGAGTTAATATTACAGTTGCTAATTCTCTTATACTTACTGGCTTTAATTCTAATTCAATATTGTGATTTTTTAACTTAGAAAAATCTAAAATATCATTTACCAATGAAGACAATCTTCTGCCGCTAGAAACAATAATTTCTAAATTAGCTTTAGTATTATTATTTAAATCACCTGCAACGCCATCAACCAGAGATTCTGCAATACCAATAATTCCATTTAACGGAGTGCGTAATTCATGAGAAGTATTAGCCAAAAATTCATCTTTTAACTTATCTAACTTACGATTTTCGCGAAAAATATCAACAACTGTCTGAAACCAAGTTTGCCAACTACTAGGAATATTCTTAGGTATTGGCGAATCAACACCTTGATTTTCGTCTTCGATTTGTTTAACTAATAATCCTGCTGGAATAATAAAATCTTTATAAGTTATACGATAACTAACAAACAATATTAAAGCCAAACCGGGTAATAATATTAAGAATCCCCAACTTGTTTCATAAAGAGCCTCATATATAATCTTATCTTTGGGTGTAAATGATACAAGTTTCCACGGTACATTTTTTAAATTCTGATAGATAAATATCTGTGAATCTAATTCATGAATTTGCATTTCTGATAATTTAAACAATTCATTATCAATTTCACTAACTGTTACTTTTTCATCAGTTGAATTGACTAAACTAGGATGAGCTAACAATTGCTTATTTTTATTGATTACAAATAATATACTATGCTGATAATCAAAATTTTTCACATATTCATTTAAAAAATCAAGAGTAATATCTAAAGCAACAGTACCTAAAAATGTATCTTTATCATATACAGGAGCAGAAGTTGTCACCAGTAAACCAGAAGCACCAGCATCAATATAAGCATCTGTCCATTTTGGTTGACGTTTAGGATTATTTTCTGGCAAGCATATTAAATAAGGATCATTATAAAGTTCATGGCTAAAGGTAAATTCTTTTGAGGCTACCCAAGGATAGTTATTAAAAAACTCTTTGGTTGATGTGTAATAAGCCCATTTAATAGTAGGTGTATTATGTACAGCAATATGAAAGAGAGAATTTAGATATAAAACCATCTCGATTTCTCGATAAAAATCGGCTGAACGGTTTTTTAGTGAACCAATGCCAGTTAAATTACCCACAATGGTTTTAGTGAAAGGAGGTTTTACATCATCTAAATGATATAAATTATTATGTTCTTTTAATTGTGAAAATAATAAAGAAGCTGGTGGCTGAGTTTGATTAGTATTTAAATAATTATGCGCAGCAATTTGTAGCCCACCAATATGGTTACTCAGATCTTTAACAATATTATCTAAACGTAGAACCCGTTGTTCAAATTTACTTTTTATTTGATTAAGCGTATTCTCATAACGAGATAAAAATTGCAAATAAAAAAGTCCAGATGAAATTAAAAGTATAATTAGAAATGTTGTTATTATAATATAATTATAACGTTTGAAAAAATTCATGATGGATAGTAAAGAAATATAGTTTTACTATCCATTTAGCAATAAATGTTCCTGTAAACAAATTATTATTTAATAGCGAGAACAAACATGATCAAATTTCCATATGGCATAAGTAATTATTATCGAATAATCACAGACAACTATTTTTATGTAGATCGTAGTAATCACATTAGATTAATTGAAGAAGCAGGAGATCAATTACTATTCCTACGCCCCCGCCGTTTTGGCAAAAGTCTAGTATTGTCAATGCTAGAAAATTACTATGACGTAGCCAAAGCTGATGATTTTGATAAATTATTTGGTAATTTAGCGATAGGAAAAAATCCCACTCCAAAACATAACCAATATTTCGTTATGAAATGGGATTTTTCAGTTATAAAAACTGACAAGGATATAACAGATATTGAATATTCATTAAATAATTATATCAATGAAACTATTGATAATTTTAGTAATCGCTATGAATCATTTTTAACTAAAAAAATTAATATCAATCCTAAAGATGCTTTAGCTTCATGGCAATCGTTATTAACTGCAATACAAAAAACACCTTATAAACTATATTTATTGATTGACGAATACGATAATTTCGCCAATGAAGTAATGATGGGCAGTCATGAAATCAGTAATAGCCGTTATGATGCTTTAACTTCCGCTGAAAGTTTTTTAAAAACCATTTTTAAAGCAGTAAAATCAGCTAGTAGTGGGCAAGGTTTGGAACGAGTTTTTATTACTGGTGTTTCTCCAGTTTTAATGACTGATATTACTAGTTCTTATAATGTTGCTGAAGATATTTATCTGAAATCTCAATTTAATGATTTATGCGGATTTAAGGAATCTGAATTAGCTTTAATTGTTAATAAAATTGCTAAAGAATGTGATTTACCTTCAACAAAAGCACAACAAGCATTAACTTTAATGAAAGATTTTTATGATGGTTATTGTTTTAATTACGAGAAAACTGAAGATATTTATAATCCAACTTTAGCATTGTATTTCTTAAAATATTTTCAACAAGAATGTCACTTTCCTCGTAAAATATTGGATAATAATTTGGCTATGGATAGAGGCAAACTTTCTTATGTTTCCAGTTTATTAAATGGTGAATCTGTCATATTTCAAGCTTTAAATGAAAATCCTCCATTAAGTTTGTTTGAATTAGCAGATAGGTTTGGTGTTCAAGATATGTTATCTGCCAACAAAGATACTCAATTTATTGTTTCTTTGTTGTATTATTTAGGAATTTTAACTTTAAATGGTGAAACAGAATTAGGAAAATTACGTTTTAAAATCCCTAATTTAGTAGCACGTAAGCTTTATGTTGAACGGTTATTTGAAATCCATTTGACAAAATCAGAACGTGAACACACAGGCAAACTTGCTCAAGAATTTTTTCAGACTGCTGATTTGCAAGCAATCTGCGATTTTATGGAACAGCATTATTTCAAGGTTTTTGATAATCGTGATTATAAGCTTGCTAATGAATTAACTATTAAAACTGCGTTTTTAACAGTTTTATTTAATGATATTCTTTATATAATGGATTCAGAATTCTCAACTGGGCGACGCTATGTAGATTTGAGTATGATTATTCGCCCAGAGCGACGTAAGTATCCAATTTTTGATTTTATATTAGAATTCAAATATATCAGTTTATCAGAAGTAAATTTAAGCGGCGAAGAGCTTAAAGATATGAGTATTGATAAATTAAAGGCTTTGACTCTTGTTAAGAAAAATGCCGCTGACGCTAAAAAACAATTGCTTAGTTATAAAACTAGTTTAAAGAACAAGTATGGTGATGAATTGAAGTTGAAATTGATTAGTGTTGTGGCAGTAAGCTTTGATCGCTTGATTTGGGAAATTGTTGGTGAATAAAAACTTGACAGGCTTTTAAAACCTGTCAGGTTTGATAGTTTGTATTTTTTTATCTAATATGTTTTATTAAATCTAATGGATAACGAATACCACTTAAATAATCATCAATACAATTCAATACCATTGGGCTGCGTAAGTTTGGTAACTCTGCAACTTCATCCCGTGTTAAAGAGACAGTACGAACTATACCAGTATCTAAAACACGATTAGCTTCTTTTTCTAGTTTTTGCCCACAAAAACAAACTCGTAAATAAGTACTTTGATTTATCGGGTTAGTATTTTCATAAATACCCACTATAGCTTCAGGTTTAAAATGCCATGCAGTTTCTTCTAAAGTTTCACGAATTACTGCATCAATTAAAGTTTCATTTTGTTCCCAATGCCCAGCAGGTTGATTGACAACAATTACACCGTTTGAAGATGTTTCTTCTATTAATAAAAATCCTTGTTGATCTTCAATAATAGCAGCTACTGTGAGGTGAGGTATCCAGTTCATTTACTTTGCTTGTTGCAAATAAGGAATCAGCTTATAATATGGAATATAACCGGGTAATAATGTACCATTAGGTAAAACTAATGCTGGAGTGCCAGTTACTCCTACATCTTGCCCAATATTATATAATTTATCTATAGGATGATTACAAGTTTTAGTTTTTATTGTACGTCTATTTTTAGCATCAGTCATAGCCTTCTGTTGATCATCGGCACACCATACTGATACCATAGTATTATAAGTTTCTGAACCTTTACCAGCGCGTGGAAAAGCTAAATAACGTACTTTAACACCGGCACGATTCAATAAAGGAACTTCCTTATGGAATTTAGCACAATAACCACAATCTACATCAGTAAAAACATTGATAGTATATTTAGTTTCTCGTTTCGGCGCGAAAACTACCATTTCACTTTCATCAATAGTATTAATTGCTTGCATCCGCATTTTATTACGTCTGCTTTCGGTTAAATTTTCAGTATTCTTAGCTTTATAAATCTCACCTAATATAAAATGTTTACCATCAGCAGTAATATAAATAAGATTAGAACCAAGAGTTGCCTCATATAAACCAGCAATAGGTGTTTTTCTAATCTCATCTAAACTAGGATTTCCTCTTAAAAGAGAACTAAGACTGTTAGCAGTTTTAGTGACTTCTTTTGGAATTTCCACTGCAAAAGCAGATGAATAAATTGCTAATAATCCTACTATCAAATAAATACGCATAAATTTTCCTGTATATAATTATATTAAATGCCTGATCAAATCCCCCCTAACCCCCCTTTGAAAAAGGGGGGTTAGGGGGGATTTAACTACAGCAAAATTTTTGTTGGTTACTTATGCCTGTGCTTTTACTTTTTTAACAAGCTTTTCTTTAATACGTGCGGCTTTACCACGTCTATCACGCATATAATAAAGTTTCGCACGTCGAACATCACCGCGTCGTTTAACTTCAATACTATCAATTAAAGGGCTATAAGTTTGAAATACTCTTTCTACGCCTTCACCATGAGAAATTTTACGTACTGTAAAAGCAGAATGTAAGCCTCTGTTACGTATCGCAATAACTAAACCTTCAAAGGCTTGTAAGCGTTCACGAGTGCCTTCTTTAATTTTTACTTTTACTACAATAGTATCGCCCGGCGCAAAACTAGGAATAGTTTTGTTCATTTGTTCTTTATTTAATTCTGCAATAATATTCATTATGCCTCCTGTTTAATTAATCTTTTCTTTACGTTGCTGAGTACGAATTATGGCTTGTTGATGTCGCCATTTAGCAATCTCAGCATGATTTCCAGATAACAATATATCTGGTACTTTTTGTCCATCAATTTCTATTGGGCGTGTATAATGTGGATGATCTAATAAACCATTCATAAATGAATCTTCTGAAGCAGACAGATCATTGCCTAATACTCCGGGTAATTGCCTAGTTAAAGCATCAATTATTACCATTGCCGCCAACTCACCGCCGCTTAGAACATAATCACCTATTGACCATTCTTCATCAATATCATGTTCTATTATCCGTTCATCAATTCCTTCATAACGCCCTGCAACCAAAACTAAACTTTTATAAGTTAATAAGGTTTCTACACCAGCTTGATCTAAACGCCGACCTTGTGGTGATAAATAAATTACCTTTGTATCAGCACCTAAACTTGTCACTGCTTGCTTAATTGCCGCCCTTAAAGGTTGCACTTGCATCAACATGCCCGGTCCACCTCCATATGGACGATCATCAACACGCCGATATTTATTATCAGTGAAATCTCTGGGATTCCAACTAGATAATTCTACTAAACCTTTTTCTAAAGCGCGAGCCGTGATACCACCACAACGTAGCGAATTAAGCATTTCAGGAAATAAAGTAATTACACCAATGCGCATTAAAAATCAGCATCCCAATTGACTCGCATCAGTGCTTGTACTAAATTCACTTCTAATATGACATGATTGATCACAAAAGGAATTAAACGTTCGCATTCACCAGAAACGACTAAGACATCATTCGCACCGGTAGCGATTAAAGAATCCACTTTACCTAAAGTAATTCCCTCATGATTAATAACAGTTAAACCTATTAGATCATGCCAATAAAATTCATCTATAGCAGTAGTTGGCAATTGTTCACGATCAATGGCAATCTCTGCACCAAGCAAACTAGCCGCTTCATCACGATCATTAATAGATTCAAACTGAGCAATAATGCCTTTACCATGCGCTTTAGCTTGGCTAACAACCAAGATTTTTTGATTTACAAACCAAGGAGAATAGTTGATCAGATTTGTGATAGGATCAGTAAAAGAATATACCTTAACCCAACCACGCACTCCATACAAACCTCTAATTTGTCCAACTATTACCTGCATTGAAATTATTCAGTAACAGCCTTTTTCTTAGTAACTATAGAAGATGTAGTTTTAGCAGACTGTTTAAGTAATTGAGCTACTCGTTCACTTGGTTGAGCACCAACACCTAACCAATATTCAGCGCGTTGTAAATCAATACGCAAACCTTCTTGCTTTTCATTAGCGACTGGGTTAAAAAAACCTAAACGCTCAATATAACTACCATCACGACGAGAACGAGAATCAGTTACAACTACATGATAAAATGGGCGTTTTTTAGAACCGCCTCGACTTAAACGAATTGAAACCATATTATATATATATCCTGATATATTATTAATGTTAAATTATAATTAGTAATTCAAAACTTCTAATTATAAGAGATTATGAGTTAAGAGGGAATAAATATTTTCAATAAGAGTGATAATTATGGAACAAACAGAACTTTTTAATATAGATTTAATCCGCCGCTATGATACCGCTGGACCACGTTATACCTCATATCCAACTGCTGTTCAATTTAATGAACAGTATGATGAAGCCACTTATCGTGACTATGCAAAAAATAGTAATGCCTCATTAAACCCATTATCATTGTATGTGCATATTCCATTTTGTGATACAGTCTGTTTTTTTTGTGGTTGTAATAAAATAGCCACTAAAGACCGTACTAAATCTAAACCTTATTTGGAATATGTAAATCAAGAAATTATAATGCAAAGCGCATTATTTAATCCTGAACGCATAGTTACCCAATTACATTGGGGTGGCGGTACACCGACTTTTTTAAGTCATAGCGAAATACGAGAATTAATCAACAGTATGAAATCAAATTTTCAATTACTTGATGATGATACTGGAGAATATTCTATAGAAATAGATCCTCGTGAAACTAAACCTGATACTGTTGCAGTATTGCGTGAAGTTGGTTTTAATCGTATGAGTTTAGGTTTACAAGATTTTAACCCTCAAGTACAAAAAGCAGTAAATCGTATTCAATCAGAAGAACAAACTTTTGGAGTATTAGAAGCCGCTCGTCAGGAAGGTTTTAAATCTATTAGTATAGATTTAATTTATGGTTTACCACATCAAACAGTTGATAGTTTTGCTCAAACTTTAGAAAAAATTCTCAGTGTAAAACCCAATCGCTTATCCATATTTAATTATGCACATTTACCAACTATATTTAAACCACAGCGGCGTATTTCTGAAGCTGATTTACCTAGCCCAGATGAAAAATTAGCTATTCTACAGCACACAACAACTCAATTAACTCAAGCTGGTTATGTTTATATAGGCATGGATCACTTTGCCCTGCCAGATGATGAGTTAGCACAAGCACAAAATAATGGCACCTTATATCGTAACTTTCAAGGTTATTCTACTCATGCTAATTGTGATTTAATTGGCTTAGGTGTAAGTTCCATTGGTAAAGTAGGTGATTCATATTCTCAAAACATCAAAACACTAGATAAATACTACGCTCAAATTGATGCAGGGCATATCCCGATATTTCGTGGAATCACATTAAATGCCGATGATAAATTACGCCGAACAGTAATTACTAAATTAATGTGCAACTTTTATTTAGATATTGCTAGCATAGAAACCGAATATCAGATTGATTTCAAAAAATACTTTGCCTATGAGTTACAAGAATTAGCAAAACAAGAACAAGATGGATTATTAACAATAACTGCCAATCGAATTCAAATACTACCTGTAGGCAGACTATTGATACGTAATATTTGTATGAACTTTGATGTTTATTTGCGTAAACATAAGCAACAAAGATTTTCTAAAGTTATTTAAAAATAAGCCTAGGGATATATTCCCTAGGTGCTTAACAAACAATCAAATTCTACAACTCTATTATCAACAATCACATCTTTAGGGCGCACTCGGCTCTTTAGTATTAAACCTTCTAAAGTTTTACAACGACTCAAAGCAACATACAATTGCCCGTGCGCAAAAGTTCCCCAACCCAAATCAATAATCACTTTGTCAAATTGTTTACCTTGACTTTTATGGATCGTAATACCCCATGCTAATCGTAGCGGATATTGTTTAAATGAACCAATGACTTCTGTTGCCATTTTTTGAGTTTCTTCATCAAATTTATATGATAAAGTTTGCCATTTAATTGGTTTTACATTATAAGTTTTATGATCAGAAACTTTAACTTCAATTTGATCATTGCTTATTTTCTGGATTATGCCCAAGGTTCCATTTACCCAACGATTTTCAGCATCGTTTTTTACAAACATTACTTGTGCGCCTTCTTTAAGTTCTAGCACTAAATCAGTTGGTAGATTGCCTTTTTCAAATTTGTTCTTAATTTCACCTTCAAATTGGTACAACTGACCAGATAATTTTTTTAAATTCGCCGTATTGATTTCATGGGCAATTTTATTAGTTGTGGTTAAAGTTATATAATAATCATTGGGATCAGACTCAAATTGCGGTTGATAACGCTGGTTAATTCGTTGAATATCGTTAGAAGTAGCTTGATTATTACGGATGCTATTGAGCAATGTAATAAAATATTGCTCTTTTTGCCGATAAACCTTGGTTAATTCTATAAATTCCATATTTACTTCAGCAAAAACTTTGGCACTGAAAAAGAATGGTGTTTCATAAGCATTTGAAGATAAAAATGATTGATCTTCATTAGACAGCACTGGCGGCAATTGAAATAAATCACCAATAAAAATCATTTTAACGCCACCAAATGGCTTCAGCTTATCTTTACCATTTAAGCGCATAAAACGATCAATGACATCCACCATATCAGATCTTACCATTGAAACTTCATCAATTACAATAGTATCAATAGATTGATAAATTTTACGCCGCTGACGTGCGACTATTTTAATTTCATCCGGGTTGATTGAACGAGGTGGGAGTCTGAAGAAGGAATGTAAAGTAGAACCGCCAACATTAAGAGCTGCAATGCCAGTAGGTGCCAATACAACCCATTTTTTTTCGCTATGCTCCTTAAAATATTGTAACAAGGTAGATTTACCAGTACCTGCCTTACCGGTAATAAATAAACATTGTTCACTATTTTCCATTAAATTATAGGCTTGAAGGAACTCTTCAGTAAGTTCCAGATTATCAACATCATAAGACTGATATTTCTGTTCACACTTTTTGCGTAATAAGGTTTCAAAATAATCAAAATTATCACAAATAGTGCTGCCATGACGGTTAATGATTTCAGTAAATGTTTTTTCTAGTTTATCCATTGTTATAATTTTCAGTTATTATGGTAAAATGTAAATCTAATTTAATCATAACGAAGGTTTATTAATTATGAAACAATTTTTAATTTTTTTTATTATAGCATTGTTTATCAGTGCTTGTGAAACCAATCCGCCTCAAAGTAGCAATGTATCAGAGAGTAAGGGTATCTATGTTGAATTAGTAGATAGATCTAGTTCTGATAAAAAAATCGCTTTAGTTGTAGGTAATCGTTTATATAATTATGGTACTTTGACAAATACTGTTAATGATGCTACTGATGTGGCGGCTATCTTAAGGAAAATAGGTTTTGAGGTTATTTTTAAAACCGATTTAAATCAACGCCAAATGGATGAAGCTATTTATTCTTTTAAACAGCGTTTATCAAAAAATAATGGTGTTGGATTTTTTTATTTTTCTGGGCATGGTGCGCGTGTTGCTGGAATAAATTATTTGCTTCCTATTGATAATGATAGAATTAGGAGTGCAGATGATTTGGAATATTATGCAATTGATGCACGTAAAGTTTTGAAGGTGATGCAATCTGCAAGAAATAATGTCAATATTATTGTTTTAGATGCTTGTCGTGATAATCCTTATAGTGTTGTTGGTAAAAGTCTGAATCGTGGTTTAGGCAAAATGGATCCGCCAAGAGGTTCTATTATTTCTTTTGCTACCGATGCAGGCAGAACCGCGTCTGATATTAGTAAAAATGGACGTAACGGTTTGTTTGCTTCTCATTTAGTTAAAGCTTTAGATAGGGCGTATAAAAATCATCAGCGCGTAGATGATATGTTTATGGATGTTAGTAGAGAAGTGACACGAGAAAGTGGTGGAAAACAAGAGCCTTGGCAATTGGATTCTTTAAAGGATAAGTTTTGTTTTGGCGGTTGTAAGGTAGCAAATGTAGTTCCTAATCCTCCACCTGTAAGCAGCAAAAAAGTCTTTCAAGATCGTTTAAGAGATGGTAGTTTAGGTCCAAAAATGGTGGTTATTCCTGCTAGTTCTATTAGTATGGGGAAATTTGAAGTAACTGTTGGTGAATTTAGAAAGTTTATTAATGAAACTGGCTATAAAACTGATGCAGAACAACAAGGTAATTGTTGGGCTTATAATAATAGTTGGAAAAATATCAATTATGCAAATTGGCGTAATCCTAAGTTTTTTCAAAATGATAATCATCCAGCGGTGTGTATAAGTTGGAATGATGCGACAGCTTATACAGAATGGCTAAGTAATCAAACAGCTTATACTTATCGTCTTCCTACTGAAGCTGAATGGGAATTTGCGGCTAGGAAAAGTAATTTATACAATATTTGTTTGTATGCTAATGTAGCAGATCAAACAGCTAAAACAAAGTTTCGTAGCTGGAAAATTAATAATTGTACAGATGGTTATGTTTCTACCTCTCCAGTAGGAAGTTTTCAAACAAATAAATTTGGTTTATCTGATATGTTAGGAAATGTATGGGAATGGACATGTTCAGAATTTACAGAAAAATATAATGGCAAAGAAAAAGTTTGTATAAGTAAAAATAGTAATAAAAACAGAGTGCAGCGTGGTGGTTCTTGGTATGACCTTCGTGCTAACAATCGTTATGGTCATACCCCAGATATTCGTAATGTCATCAGCGGCTTCCGTGTTGCGCGGATCAATTAATTCCAAGTTCCGTTAGCTTGACGACATGCTGTAGTTGTCTTTCTATCGCTTCCTTGACCTACAAGTGTATATTGACGACAAGGTCTATTACCTTGTTGAAAAGTATTATTGATAGCCATTTGGAATGGAATATTTGTGTCAGGATTATGCCAAGTAACATTTTCCCCTGTTGGTGAGTTTTCAAGAGCATTTTGCACCATCTTTTTATCTTTTTTATTCATATAATAAAAAAGAGCTGTTCCTGCTACTAGGGTTCCTGCTACTACTGCTAGTGCAATAGCATCTCTTTTCGATATATTACAAGATGAGATACATAATAAACTGGTAATTATTATTATAAATTTAATTTTCATTAAAATTTCTCCAAATTAGAAAAGTATATTATACCAAAAATATAGATAATTTTTTATTGATAGGTGCATAATTAATGTTTTTCTAAAAAAAAACTTGCACAATTCAATTGAAAATGTTATATTATTCAGGATTCAATATAGGCGCGTAGCTCAGTGGTAGAGCACTACCTTGACATGGTAGTGGTCGGTGGTTCGATCCCACTCGCGCCTACCAATTTCCCCTTCCCTTCCCTTTCATTTATAAATCGTTTTATCCAATTTGTGATTTTATGCCTATTATAAGTTTACCTGATGGTAGCCATCGGGAATTTGATAATCCTGTTACTGTTGCTGAAGTAGCAGCTAGTATTGGTAGTGGTTTAGCTAAAGCGGCTATAGCTGCTAAAATTGATGATCGTTTAATAGATACATCATCTATTATTGATAAAGATGTTTCATTAGCTATTATTACTGATCGTGATCCTGAAGCCTTAGAAATTATACGTCATTCCTGCGCCCATTTAATGGCTCAGGCAGTTAAAGCCTTATTTCCAACTGCACAAGTGACAATTGGTCCAGTTATAGATAATGGTTTCTATTATGATTTCGCCTATGAAAAAAGTTTTACCCCTGAAGATTTAGTCAAAATTGAAGCCAAAATGGCTAAATTAGCCGCTGAGAATTTAACTGTTACACGTTCTCTTATGCCGCGCGATGAGGCTACTGAATTTTTTAGAGCGCAAAATGAAGAATATAAAGCTCAAATTATTGAATCAATTCCTAGTGATCAGGATTTATCCTTATATAAGCAAGGTGAATTCATAGACTTATGTAGAGGACCACATGTACCTAGTACTGGCAAAATAAAAGCCTTTAAACTCATGAAGGTAGCCGGTGCATATTGGCGTGGTGACTCAAATAATGAAATGTTGCAGCGTATTTATGGCACCGCTTGGGTGAATAAAAAAGATTTAAAAACCTACTTGCATCGCCTTGAAGAAGCTGAAAAGCGCGATCATCGTAAATTAGCTAAGCGTCTAAACTTATTTCATGTACAAGATGAAGCACCCGGAATGGTGTTCTGGCATGACAAAGGTTGGACAATTTACTTACTAATACAAGAATATATTCGTAACTTACTACGTAAGAATGACTATCAAGAAATAAATACTCCACAATTAGTGGATCGTTCTTTATGGGAAAAATCTGGACATTGGGATAAATTTGGTAAGGAAATGTTCACCACCCATTCAGAAAATCGTGATTATGCAATTAAACCCATGAATTGCCCTTGTCATGTTCAGGTATTTAATCAAGGTTTAAAAAGTTATCGCGACTTACCATTACGTTTAGCAGAATTTGGCTCATGCCATCGTAATGAACCATCTGGAACTTTGCATGGATTAATGCGAATTCGTAATTTTGTTCAAGATGATGCCCATATTTTTTGTACAGAAGATCAAATACAAACTGAAGTTTCTCACTTCATTGACTTAGTCTTTAAAGTGTATAATGATTTCGGCTTTAAAGATATAATAATCAAATTATCAACTCGCCCAGAGCAAAGAGTTGGTACTGATGAAGAATGGGATAAAGCAGAACAAGCCTTAGAATTGTCATTAAATAATAAACAATTAGACTGGGATTTACAACCCGGCGAAGGGGCTTTTTATGGTCCTAAAATTGAATTTTCTCTTAAAGATAGCTTAGATCGTATTTGGCAATGTGGTACTATTCAAGTTGATTTTTCAATGCCCGGACGTTTAGGAGCAGAATATGTAACCGCCGATAGTAGTCGTAAAGTTCCAGTAATGTTACATCGAGCCATTTTAGGTTCCTTGGAACGTTTTATTGGCATATTAATTGAAGAATATGCTGGAGCTTTACCAGTATGGTTGGCTCCTGTACAAGCGGTAATACTTAATATTACCGATGATCAGGCTGAGTATGCTAAAATGATTGAAACTAATTTATTAAAGCATGGTTTTCGTGTCACAACAGACTTGAGAAATGAGAAGATAGGGTTTAAAATTCGTGAACATACTTTACAGAAAGTACCTTATCTTTTAGTAGTCGGTGAACGAGAAGTTACAAATCAAGAAATTGCCGTGCGTCTGCGAACTGGTGAAAATAAAGGTAGTCTATCATTAGATGCTTTTATTGAACAATTAAACGCAGATGTTAGGATTTAAAGTTATTTTGGAGGATATTTAATATCGTTTTTGATAAACGCACACGTCTAAATAGTGCAATTACAGTACCTAATGTACGATTAATAGACGCTGAAGGTAATCAAGTTGGTATTGTTGCTAATACTGATGCATTAGCACAAGCCAAAAAAGTAGAATTGGATTTAGTCGAGATTGTACCTAACGCTAAACCACCTGTATGCCGAATCATGGATTACGGAAAGTTTTTGTTTGAACAAAAACGCAAACAACGTGAATCTAAGAAAAAGCAAAAACAGGTGCAAATCAAAGAGGCAAAATTTCGACCAAATACTGATGAAGGGGATTATAAGGTCAAGCTACGCAACCTTATACGTTTCCTAGAGAGCGGAGATAAAGCTAAAGTCACACTACGGTTTCGTGGTAGAGAAATGGCTCACCAAAATTTGGGTCGTGATTTACTGAAACGTGTAGAAGTAGATTTGACTGACTATGGAACAGTTGAACAGCGTCCAAAAATGGAAGGACGACAAATGGTGATGATACTGGCTCCAATCAAACAAATTAAAAAATAATACTAGCAACCCTCTATAATTGAGGGTTATTTAACATAGGAATTATTATGCCTAAAATGAAAACAAATCGCGGAGCAGCAAAACGTTTTAAAGCCACAAGTAATGGTTTTAAACGCGCTCAAAGCCACCGCAGACATATTCTCACTAAAAAAAGTACCAAACGTAAACGTCATTTACGTTCAACCTTAATGGTTGATAAAGCTGATGTTGCCGCCGTTAAACAATTATTACCTTATGCTTAAAGTGAGAACTATAAAAAATGCCTAGAGTGAAACGTGGTGTTACCGCACACGCCAAACATAAAAAGATTTTAAAAGCTGCGAAAGGTTATCGTGGTGCCCGTCGTAATGTATTACGTGTGGCTAAACAAGCGGTTACTAAAGCCGGACAATACGCTTATCGTGATCGTCGCCAACGTAAACGTCAATTTAGAGCTTTATGGATTGCACGAATTAATGCTGCCGCACGTGAATGTGGTTTATCTTATAGCCGCTTAATTGATGGTTTAAAGAAAGCAGAGATTGAAGTAGATCGCAAGATCTTAGCCGATTTAGCAGTCTATAATAAAGATGCGTTTGCTGCTTTAGCTGATCAGGCTAAAGCGAATTTAGCTTAAAATAAAAATCCCCCCTAACCCCCCTTTGTTAAAGGGGGGGATTTAAAAATTTCCTATCAAAAAAAAATGTCAGATCTTCCACAATTATTAATTCAAGTTCAACAAGCCCCTGATTTAACCATTCTTGATCAATTACGTGTTCAGTTTTTAGGTAAAAAAGGTGTTTTAACTGAGCAACTTAAGCAATTAGGTAGTTTGCCTGCTGATGAACGTAAAACAGTTGGTCAAGAAATTAATAAGGCAAAAAAAACTTTACAAGCGGCAATTCAAGAACGTCGTGAGCTTTTGCAAGCGGAACAGTTAGAGACGCAGTTGGCGCAAGAGCGTATTGATGTAACTTTGCCGGGGCGTGGGCAAGCTCATGCTGGTTTGCACCCAATTACTCAAATTTTACAAAAAATAGAAAATTTATTCACTCAAATTGGCTTTGAAGTCAAAGAAGGTCCTGAAATTGAAGATAATTATCACAATTTTGAGGCTTTAAATATTCCAGCTCATCATCCAGCGCGTGCTATGCACGATACTTTTTATTTTGATGCTAATACTTTATTAAGAACTCATACTTCACCAGTACAAATTCGTGTGATGCAGGATGAGCAACCGCCGCTAAAAATTATTGCACCCGGGCGGGTTTATCGCTGTGATTCTGATTTAACTCATACCCCTATGTTTCATCAAATCGAAGGTTTGATGGTTGATACTGATGTAAATTTTGCCGATTTGAAGGGAATTTTAGATGATTTTCTAAAAAACTTTTTTGGAGCTGATTTGCAGGTACGTTTTCGCCCTTCTTATTTTCCTTTCACTGAGCCTTCTGCTGAAGTAGATGTGCAATGTGTAAGTTGTGGTGGTAAAGGTTGCCGTGTTTGTAAGCAAAGCGGTTGGTTAGAAGTCTTAGGCTGTGGCATGGTGCATCCCAATGTATTTGATTCAGTTGGAATTGATAATGAAAAATACACAGGCTTTGCATTTGGCATGGGTGTTGAACGTTTAGCTATGTTATATTATGGCGTGAATGATTTACGCTTATTTTTTGACAATGATTTACGTTTTTTACGTCAGTTTAATTAATGTTATAGGTACTCACTTATGTTTCAAATAAACATTTTCTTATTGTTGTTTGCATTTCTGTTCTTATCTGGGTGTGGTAGTAACCCGACAAAAAATACTACAGATGTTTTAGCTCATTCTAATCAGCTTCATAAGAAAGGTGATTATAAAGCTGCTGCTGAAGGTTATAAAAAAGCTACTACTCAACAAAGTTCATCTACAAGCACAGAAACTGCGGTTGCAAATAATAATTTAGGAGTAATGCATTATGAAGGTAAAGGCGTTGCTCAAAATTTATCTAAAGCTTATCAACTTTTTAGTAAAGCCGCAGCGGCGGGTTTAGCAAATGCTCAATATAATCTTGGTCAAATGTATCATATTGGTAAAGGAGTGCCACGCAATTTAAATAAGGCAAAGTCATGGTATAAAAAAGCTGCTGATCAAGGTGACATTAAATCGATATATACATTAGGTTTAATGGCATATAAGGGCGAGGGTGAAAGACAAAATTCAATTAAAGCCAAGAAGCTATTTCAACAAGCAGCTGCAAAAGGTGATCCTTATGCAAAAACTTATATTGGTAAAATGTATTTTGCTGGTAAAGGAGTTGGTAGAAATTTTCAAGAAGCAGCAAAATGGTTTTTAAAAGCGGCACAAGAAAATAATCATGCTGAAGCACAATATTTATTAGGAGTGATGTTTTATAAAGGTAAACA
Organism: Candidatus Marithrix sp.; assembly: GCA_016744775.1. Classification (GTDB taxonomy): domain Bacteria; phylum Pseudomonadota; class Gammaproteobacteria; order Beggiatoales; family Beggiatoaceae; genus Marithrix. The sequence goes on along the minus strand of JADGDS010000003.1, from coordinate 150,704 downwards.
CAAAAATTTTAAAAAAGCAAAACAATGGTTTACTAAAGCTTCTGAACAAAATTATGCCCCAGCAGAAGCTGGTTTAGGACAATTATATTATAGAGGTCAAGGGGTTAGACTAAATTTAGCTCAGGCACTGAAATGGACAATTAAGGCAGCAGAACACGGTTTTCCAGACGCACAAAATAATCTTGGTATGATGTATTTTAAAGGTGAAGGTGTAAAAAAAGATTTAGTTTTAGCTTATAAATGGGTATCACTTGCATCTAAAGGTGGTAATAAGCAAGCTCGTCAAGGGCGTAACTTTTTAGTTAAACAATTATCAGTTCCACAAATAACTAGGGGTGAACGTTTAGCTAAAAAATGGCGATTGCAACATAATGCTCATTAAGCGTCTTACGTCTGGTTTATACACAAAACCCCCTAAAGGGGGCTAAATAACCATAAAACTTAAAAAACGACAAAGGTTATAATTAACATGGAAATAGTAAGTTTACCACAAGCCACCAATAGATTTGACAACTTGCTCAATACCCTTCAAGAAGGTAATCCAATCACGATTACTAGAAAAAATAGAAATGTTGCGATTCTTATTTCCCCTCTTGATTTTCAATTATTAGGAGGAGAAAAATATTTGCTGGAACAAAGAACCAAATATCTGGAGCAAAACCGAACAGAACTCAAAACAGATTTAGAAGCAATACAAGAAGAAGCTGAAAAAAATGGACTAACTCAAGAAATACTTAACGATATTATCAATGATACGAAATAAAAAATATATCTGTGATACAAATGTATTGCTCAGTAGTCTATTATCTAAAAACTCACCACCTTCTGAAGTGGTAAAATACATTATAAAAAATGGTTTTTTAGCTTTCTCTGATGAAACTTTTTCGGAATTTGAAGAAGTTTTTAATAGACCTAAGTTTGATAAGTTTATTTCCAAAGAAAAAAGAATTCGTTTTATAGAACAAGTTCGTTCTATCTGCTGGTGGTATGGAATTTTCCAAAAAATTGATCTTTGTAGAGATCCTAAAGACAATAAATTTTTAGATGTAGCTATTGCCAGCTATGCAGATTATTTAATCACTGGAGACGATGATTTACTGATTCTAAAGGGTATTGGTAATACCTCAATTATAACTCCTAGAAAATTTATAGAAATACACTCTAACAAAGCTGCACAATGGTAATGTATAAAAAACATAATGCTCGTTAAGCGTCTTACAATTATTGGCGTTGGGCTGATAGGTGGTTCAATCGCCCGCGCCTTAAAAAAAATTGATGCCTGCGACGAGATTATAGGTTGTGGGCGTAATGTAGCTAATTTGGAAACTGCGATTGAATTGGGTGTAATTGATAAGTATGAAACTCAAATTGATCGTGCAGTTGCAAATTCTGATTTGATAATTGTCGCAGTACCTTTAAGGTCAATAGCTGGGGTTTTTAAGGCTATCAGCACAGAAATTTCACCAGACACTATTATTACTGATGTTGGTAGTGCTAAAGCCAGTGTGATTGCTGACGCTAAGCAGCATTTAGATCAACATTTCCCACAATTTGTACCCGGTCATCCAATTGCTGGAACTGAAAAAAGTGGAGTTGCGGCTTCATTTGCAGAATTATTTGAAGATCATAAAGTAATATTAACTCCAGTGCCTGAAACTAATCCACAAGCAGTTGAAACTGTGACTCTAATGTGGCAAAAAATTGGAGCTATAGTTGTAAATATGTTAGTGGCACAACATGATGAAATATTAGCTGCAACTAGTCATTTACCCCATTTATTAGCTTATAGTTTAGTTAATACCTTAAATCAAATGAATCCAGAAGTCTTTGAATTCGCCGCTGGCGGATTTAGAGATTTTACTCGAATTGCTTCAAGTGATCCTACAATGTGGCATGATATTAGTCTTTCTAATCAAGATGCTATTTTGAATATGTTAGAATTATTCAAAAATCAATTGGATCATTTAACCAAGGCAGTTCAACAAGGCGATAGTAGTGAGATTAAAGATATTTTTAGTCGTGCTAAAATCGCTCGCGATCAATCCCTATGTCAACAAAATTTATAATAAATCCGGGTGGATGTTTGCGCGGTAGTTTGCGTGTTCCCGGTGATAAGTCTATTTCTCATCGTTCTATAATGTTAGGTGCTTTAGCTGAAGGAACTACTGTAGTTAGTGGTTTTTTAGAGGGCGAAGATACTTTAGCAACATTAGCCGCTTTTCAGGCGATGGGAGTCAATATCAGTCGAAATTATGGGCAAGTAAGCATTGAAGGTGTAGGTTTACATGGCTTAAAAGCAGCTAATGCTCCTCTATATCTTGGTAATTCAGGAACTTCGATGCGCCTATTATCAGGATTAATGGCTGGTCAAAATTTTTCAGTAGAAATGACTGGTGATGCTTCATTATCGCATCGCCCAATGCGTCGCGTTACAGATCCATTATCTTTAATGGGTGCAAATATAGAAACTGCTGAAGATGGAACTCCACCACTTAAAATTCATGGTAATTCTTTACAAGCAATTAATTATGATTTGCCGGTTGCCAGTGCCCAAGTTAAATCTGCTATATTGCTTGCGGGTTTATATGCAAATGGTAAAACTTGTGTAACTGAACCTGCACCAACTCGTGATCATACAGAACGTATGTTAGCAGGCTTTGCTTATTCAGTTGTGAGGGATGGAAATACTATTTGTTTAGAAGGTGGTGGTAAATTACAAGCCAATTCAATTGATGTGCCGGCTGATATTTCTTCAGCGGCTTTTTTTATAGTTGCCGCTTGTATTGCTAAAGATTCTGAAATATCATTACAACATGTTGGTATTAATGCAACTAGAATTGGAATTATTAATATTTTGCAACAAATGGGTGCTGATATTAGTCTGACTAATCAACATGATGTTAGTGGCGAATTAGTAGCAGATATTCATATACGCTCAAGCAAACTGCATGGAATTCATATTCCACCAGAACAAGTGCCATTAGCAATTGATGAATTTCCAGCAATATTTATAGCCGCAGCCTGCGCAGAAGGTGAAACAGTATTAACAGACGCAGCAGAATTACGAGTTAAAGAAAGTGATAGAATTCAAGTAATGGCAGATGGCTTAAACACCATTGGCATTAATGCAGAAGCTACTCCAGATGGAATGATAATTCAAGGCGGCAAAATACAAGGCGGTATAATAAATAGTCATGGCGATCATCGTATTGCAATGGCATTTACAATAGCCGCTTTATGTGCAAGTGAAACTATTACGGTAACAGATTGCGCTAATGTTGCAACATCATTTCCAAATTTTGTTAAACTTGCACAACAAGTTGGGATAAATATAAGTGAGCAATAATATCCCTGTTATAACCATAGATGGTGCCAGTGGAGTTGGTAAAGGCACTGTCAGTTCAAGAGTAGCAAAACATTTTTCTTGGCATTTATTAGATAGTGGCGCGATATATAGAATACTCGCATTAACTGCCATAAAAAATAATATACCATTAGATAATGAGCCTTCATTAGCAAGTTTTGCTATTAATTTAGATTTAAATTTCAAGCCTTTAGAAGAATTACGTACTGAACAATGTGCAGCGGCTGCCTCAAAAATCGCTGCCTTAGCAAAAGTACGTGAAGCATTGTTGGCTCGACAACGCGCCTGTCGTATTGCACCGGGCTTAATTGCAGATGGGCGCGACATGGGAACTGTAGTATTTCCTGATGCCCAAATAAAAATATTTTTAACTGCGACTGCCGAAGAACGCGCACAAAGACGTTATAAACAGTTGAAAGAAAAAGGGATAAGTGCTAAGCTATCCGATATAGTAATAGATATAAGCGAACGTGATGAACGTGATCGTACTAGATCTATTGCGCCATGCCGTGCTGCCGATGATGCTTTGATAATTGATACAACTAAATTATCAATCGATCAAGTTGTTGCACAAATCATTAACCTTTAACAGTATCGACTTGTTATTGTCACACCACAAGTCAAGGATTTAATTTAGAATGAGCGAAAGCTTTGCCGAGTTATTTAACGAGAGTCAATCACAAAAATCCATGAAAACCGGTAGTATTATACCGGGTACAGTTGTAGAAATACGTCAAGATTTAGTTATTATAGACACAGGGCTAAAATCTGAAGGCGTTATTCCTATAAGTCAATTTTATGATGATGCTGGACAAATAGAAGTTGTAGTTGGTGATCAAGTAGATGTATCTTTAGATGCAGTCGAAGATGGTTTTGGAGAAACAAAATTATCACGTGAAAAAGCTAAACGATCTGCTGCTTGGGCTGTGCTACAAAAAGCCCATGATACTAATGAAACTATTACAGGTTTAATTAGTGAAAAAGTTAAAGGTGGATTTACTGTTAATGTAAATAATATTCGTGCCTTTTTACCCGGTTCATTAGTAGATGTACGCCCAGTGCGTGATACTACGTTTTTAGAAGAAAAACCGATTGAATTTAAAGTCATTAAATTAGATCAGAAACGTAATAATGTCGTAGTATCACGTCGTGCAGTAGTTGAAACAGAAAATTCTCAAGAACGTGAAACTTTATTAGAATCCATGCAAGAAGGAATGAGCTTGCGTGGTGTAGTTAAAAATCTTACCGATTACGGTGCCTTTGTGGATTTAGGCGGCGTAGATGGACTTTTACATATCACAGATATGGCTTGGCGGCGCGTTAAACATCCTAGTGATGTTGTTAGTGTTGGTGATGATGTTGATGTTAAAGTGCTTAAATTTGATCGTGAACGTGTTCGAGTATCATTAGGATTGAAACAATTAAGTGAAGATCCTTGGGTTGATATTGCACGTCGTTATCCAGTCGGTTCACGCTTATTTGGTAAGGTAACTAATTTAGCAGATTATGGTTGCTTTGTTGAAATTGAAGAAGGCGTAGAAGGCTTAGTACACGTCACTGAAATGGATTGGACTAATAAAAATGTACATCCATCAAAAGTCGTCCAAATTGGTGATGAAACAGAAGTAATGGTATTAGAGATTAACGAAGAACTTCGTCGTATCTCTTTAAGTATCAGACATTGTCATCCTAATCCATGGGAAGAGTTTGCCGCAACCCATAACAAAAATGATAAAGTGGTTGGTCGTATTAAATCTATTACTGATTTTGGTATCTTTATTGGTTTAGATGGTGGTATTGACGGCTTAGTACATATGTCAGATATTTCTTGGAATATCCCCGGTGAAGAAGCTGTACGCCAGTACAAAAAAGGTGATGAAGTTGAAGCAGTTGTATTAGCTGTCGATGCTGAAAGAGAAAGAATTTCTTTAGGAATTAAGCAGTTAGAAAAAGAATCATTTTCTCATTATGTCACTCAATACCCTAAAGGTACTGTAGTTAAAGGGGTTGTTACTGAAATAGACAATCATAAAGCTATAGTTCAACTCGAAACTGATGTTGACGGCGTATTACGAATTCAAGAATTATCTCGTGAACGTGTAGAAGATATTAATCATGTCTTAAAAGTAGATCAAAAAATTGAAGCTAAAATCATCAATGTTGATCGTAAGAAACGTAGCATTGGCTTATCTATTAAGGCATTAGTATCAGATGAAGAATCTGCTGCTCTTGAAACTTATAGTAACTCACAAGAAGAAAACAACACTTCAGCTACTTTAGGTGATTTAATTAAAGAACAAGCAGATAAACAATAACGCAAGAGGCAATCTTTTAGATTGCCCATATAGCAATGACAAAATCAGAACTAATTGAAGCACTTTCATTAAAACAAACACATTTATCTCAAAAAGATATTGATCTCGCCATAAAAACTATTTTAGAAAATATGGCACAAGCTTTAGAACAGGGTGAAAGAATTGAAATACGTGGTTTTGGTAGTTTTTCACTTCATCATCGCCCACCGAGAAAGGGACGTAATCCAAAAACCGGTGCGGCTGTTAAATTATCTGAAAAATATGTACCTCATTTTAAGCCGGGTAAAGAAATGCGATATCGTATTAATACCAGTGCTGGTTATCAATCTTAGCATAAGACTATGATGAGCCGCCATGAGTTTTTTACTATGGCTGTTGTTGCCTGTAGCGGCTGCCTCTGGGTGGCTGGTAGCACGGCATCAAAAACGGCGAAAACCAATATATTTATCTCCTGATTATTTTAAGGGATTAGATTATTGGTTACATGAAGAACCTGATAAAGCAATTGATATTTTTATCAAGTTAATTGATGTAAATAATCAAACTTTTGAAACTCATTTAGCTTTAGGAGTTTTATTTCGTCGACGTGGTGAAGTGAATCGAGCGATTCACATTCATCAAAATATTATCAAAATACCTACCCTTGATCCGCAACAACGTCATCTTGCACTATTTGAACTTGCTCAGGATTATCAAAATGCTGGTTTATTTGACAGAGCAGAAGATGTATTTAAGCAACTATTGATTGCTGATAATTATAAAATTCCTGCATTATCTCAATTACTAAAAATTTATGAACAAGAACAAGAATGGAAAAAAGCAATTGAGATTGCACAAAAATTAGAAAAATTATCTGCTAAGAAGATGCCAATTGCCCAATATTATTGTGAACAAGCTGAAAAGTATAGGGAACAAGGGCAAATTGATCAAACGCAACAACTTATACTACAAGCACTACATATTGATCCTTTTTGTGTACGTGCTAGTTTTATAGAAGCAGAGTTAGCCTTAGAAAATAATGATTATCAGAAAGCAATTGTTGCATTTAAACGGGTAGAAACACAAGATCATCAATATATTACTGAAGTAATAAAAAATTTACATTTTTGTTATAAAGCAATTGGACAAATTGATGAGTTTACAGTGTATTTGCAAAAAATTTTAGATAGTTATGATGAAATCACACCAGTTTTAAGCTTAGCTAAAATTATTCAACAAGAGTTAGGCGAACAGCAAGCAATAAATTTGATTGCTAAACAAATGCTTAAACGTCCTTCATTATGTAGTATTAAGAGCTTTTTAGCTTTATCTAATATAAATAATATTAGCAATGAAAGCTTAGTATTATTACATGATACTGTAACACAATTATTAAAGAACAAAGCATTTTATAAGTGTAATAATTGTGGATTTACTGCTAGGAAATTATATTGGCATTGCCCAAGTTGTAAACAATGGAATACAATGAAACCTATACAAGGCATTGATGGCGATTAATATGTCTCCCTTAATTATTGCTTTAGATTTTGCTGATGCAAAATCAGCATTAGCATTGGCTAAACAATTAGATCCTACGCTTTGCCGACTTAAAGTTGGTAAAGAATTATTTACTCGAAGTGGACCAATTTTAATTGAGCAATTAATTAATTTAGGTTTTGATATATTTTTAGATTTAAAATATCATGATATACCTAACACCGTAGCACGCGCTTGTTTAGCAGCCGCAGATTTAGGTGTTTGGATGGTAAATGTCCATGCTTTAGGTAGTCGTAGCATGTTATTAGCAGCTCGTGAAGCCTTGGAAAAACATTCACAACCCCCTTTATTAATTGCTGTAACAATTTTAACTAGTTTAGAAAAAAATGAATTATATGCAATTGGTTTACATGGTAGCGTGGAAGAAAATGTATTACGTTTAGCTCGTTTATCTGATGCTTGTGGCTTAGATGGTGTTGTTTGTTCTCCTCATGAAATTGTAACTATACGTAAAAAAGTTGCTAATGATTTTAAATTGGTTACACCCGGAATTCGCCCAGTTCATAGTGCCTTAGATGATCAAAAGCGGATTATGACACCAGCGCAAGCTGTAAATTTAGGAACTGATTATTTGGTAATTGGTCGTCCAATTACGGCTGCGCCGGATCCTTTACAAGCATTAATGGATATTATTAATGAAATTTAGTGAAAATTGGCTACGTGAATTAGTCAACCCCTCAATTTCACGAGAAGAATTAGTAGCACAATTAACAATGGCAGGTTTGGAAGTTGATGCCATTGAACCCGTAGCGGCTGTATTTAATAAAGTGGTGGTTGGAGAGGTTGTTTCTATTGATCCTCATCCTGATGCTAAAAAACTACAAGTTTGTACGGTTAATATTGGTGCTGAACCTTTAATCATAGTTTGTGGTGCCGCCAATGTGCATGTCGGAATGCGGGCACCTACTGCTTTAATTGGTGCGCGTATTGGTAAGATTAAAATCAAAAAGTCTAAGTTACGTGGGGTTTTATCTTATGGCATGTTGTGTTCGGCTGAAGAGTTAGGTTTAGCTGATAGTTCTGAAGGTTTAATGTCTTTAGTCTCTGATGCGCCGCTTGGTGAAGATTTACGTGAATATTTGAACTTAGATGATGTTAGTTTTGATGTTGATTTAACCCCTAATCGTGGTGATTGTTTAAGTGTTGCTGGAATTGCACGAGAAGTTGGTGTTTTAACACGCACTGCTGTGACTTTTCCTAATATTTCAAATATTACGGCTGGCATAACTGATAGTTTTGCTGTTGAAATTCAAAATAAACAGGCTTGCCCTCGTTATGTTGGGCGTATCATTAAAAATATTGATGCGAAAGCCGCAACTCCTTTATGGATGCAAGAACGATTACGTCGTAGCGGTTTACGTAGCGTTAGTGCGGTTGTAGATGTCACTAATTATGTGTTATTAGAATTAGGGCAGCCAATGCACGCCTTTGATTTCAATAGTTTATCAGGTGGCATTCAAGTCAGAATGGCTAGGGCTGGCGAATCTTTAACTTTATTAGATGAACAAACAGTAAAATTAGATGAACAAACTTTAGTAATCGCAGATGAAAAGCAAGCTTTAGCTATTGCTGGAGTTATGGGTGGGCAAGCATCCGCAGTTACTGATTCTACTACTGATATTTTTTTAGAAAGCGCGTTTTTTGCTCCTGAATATGCTGCGGGCTGTGCTAGGCGTTATGGATTACATACTGATTCTTCTCATCGTTTTGAACGTGGTGTTGATTCACAGTTGCAGACTAATGCGATTGAACGCGCTACTGAGTTATTATTAGAAATTGCTGGTGGAGAAGCTGGAGTTGTTATTGAAAAAGTAGCTGATACTTTACCAGTTGCTCCTAATATTGAGTTACGCGCACATAATATTAAACGGATACTTGGTAAGTCATTTGAAGCTAACGATATTACTGAAATTTTCACTCGTTTAGGTATGAAAGTAGAAGGCGGTGATTCCAGTTGGCAAATACAAGCTCCAAGTTTTCGCTTTGATGTTAGCATTGAAGCTGATTTAATTGAAGAATTAGCGCGTTTATATGGCTATAATAATTTACCAAGCCAAGCTCCAAAATCGCGCCTAATAATGCACAGTTCATCAAATAAAACTGTAAATCAATTAAAAGAAATTTTAGTACAACGCGGTTATCAAGAAGCTATTACTTATAGTTTTGTAGATTCTAAATTACAAACACAATTGAATCCAGAACTAAAATCCATAAATTTAGCTAATCCAATTGCTAGCGATATGGCAGCAATGCGAACTAGTTTATGGTCAAGTTTATTGCCAGCGGTACAATATAACCAAAAGCGTCAACAATCGCGAGTGCGTTTATTTGAGACTGGCAGACGTTTTATACAGTCACAAACTGAAGGTTTATTACAAGAATTGATGATTGCTGGTATTGCAACTGGAACACGATTCGCTGAACAATGGGGTGCTGTTTCACAAGCAGTTGATTTTTATGATGTTAAATCTGATATAGAAGCATTATTAAATTCTGATGATATTGATTTTAAAGCAGATAAACATCCTGCTTTACATCCCGGAAAAACTGCTGCTATTTATCGTGGCGATGAATATATAGGAATGATAGGCGCAGCACATCCTAGTTTAATAAAACAATTAGATTTAATAACACCAGTATTTTTATTTGAATTAAAATTAGCTCCATTATTACAAAATAAACAACATAAATTTCAAGAACTATCTAAATATCCCAATATTAGAAGGGATATAGCATTGATGGTACCACAAGATGTCACAGCGGCTCAACTAATGGATTGCATTAAGGAAACAGCACCTGAAATCTTGATTGAATGGCAATTATTTGATGTTTATCAAGGCGAAAAAATTGACTCAAATAAAAAAAGTTTAGCAATAAGCTTGATTTTTCAAGCGTTTTCACGCAATCTTATTGACCAAGATGTGGAAACTGTCGTTGAACAGTTACTAAATAATCTAGAAACTAAATTAGGTGCAAAATTAAGGAATTAGAATCATGGCATTGACTAAAGCTGTAATAGCAGAAAAACTTTTTGACGAAGTAGGCTTAAATAAAAGAGAAGCCAAAGATATAGTAGATTTATTTTTTGAAGAAATTCGCTCATCTTTAGAGAAAGGGCAACAGGTTAAACTGTCTGGATTTGGCAACTTTGATTTACGTGATAAAGAAGAACGCCCGGGAAGAAATCCTAAGACAGGAGAAGAAATACCAATTACTGCTAGACGTGTTGTCACCTTTAAGCCCGGGCAAAAGCTTAGAGCTAGGGTAGAATCTTATGCTGGAAATAGCAAAAAGTAATAATCAACTTCCTTCTATTCCGGGAAAGCGTTATTTTACAATTAGTGAAATGGGTGAATTATGTTCAATTAAACCACATGTTTTGCGTTATTGGGAACAAGAATTTACCACATTAAAACCTATAAAACGCCGGGGTAATAGACGTTATTATCAGCGGCAAGATGTGGTTTTAGTACGTCAAATTCGTAGCCTGCTATATGATAATGGCTTTACAATTAGTGGTGCTAAACAAAAATTACTTGAAACAAATTCATTTAATAACAAACAAGTAAATAATGAACTAATCTCTGAATTACGTTCAGAGCTTGAAGAATTACTTAATATTTTAAATTAACAGGAGCGAAAAAAATATGAGTGCAGTTGAAGAAGCAATACCAAGCCCTTTAGTATTTACTGATAATGCAGCCGTCAAGGTAAAAGAATTAATCAAAGAAGAAAACAATGATGACTTAATGTTGCGCGTTTTTGTGCAAGGTGGTGGTTGTTCAGGTTTTCAATATGGTTTTACTTTTGATGAAAGCATTCAAGAAGGTGATACTGTTGTTGAAAATCAAGAAGTAAAACTATTGATTGATCCTATGAGTTATCAATACATGGTTGGTGCTGAAATTGATTACAGTGAAGGCTTAGAAGGTTCACAATTTGTAATTCGTAATCCAAATGCAACTACTACATGTGGTTGTGGATCATCATTTTCTGCTGGATAAGAATCAACCAAACCTGACAGGTTTTAAAAACCTGTCAGGTTTTTAGGTAGTTGTTTCCTCAACTTACTGCCTTTAACATTAAAACCAAGTTCCCCATCTTTTTCAAAACATTCACCACCATCTTTTGAGCCGCAATAGCATGTTTGCCCCACAAAATACAAAGGAGAATCATATTATGATTACAATGGAGACATTACATCCACAATATTTGAAAACACCAAATGGAATTCCTTCTTTTGTTGTTTTGCCTATAGAAGAATATGAACAATTAATTGAAGATTATAATGATTTGACTATTATAAAAGAAAGGAGAGAAGAAACAAAAATGTCTTTATCTGAATTAAAACAAAATTTATTAAAAAATAATGTATAAATTAGAAGTAACAAAATCTGTTGAGAAAGATTTTAACAAAATTTCTAAAGAAAAGCATGAATATTTATTAAATGCAATAGAAAGTTTATCTTCAAATCCTTTTCCAATATCGCAATATAAAAAGTTAAAAGGAACGATGAATTCTTATAGATTACGTGTTGGTGATTATAGAATTCTTTATGAAGTAGAAGATGTTATCAAAATAATAACTGTTTATCGAGTCAGACATAGAAAAGAAGTTTATAAAAAATAATGTAGTTGGTATGGTAAGTTATCACCAACTCTACAAGGTTCTTGCTTTTTATAAAGCCACAGTTGGAATAATTCTTGTACTCTTCAAATTAACCAATTTGAGAACAAATTAATATATGAAAACTTCATTTAAATACATATTTTTATTATTGTTTTTAAATGTACAACTCGTATCTGCTGAAACTATTCAGTTTAAACATTTAACTATTGATGATGGCTTATCTGACAATTTTGTCAGTCCAATTTTACAAGATAAACAAGGTTTTTTATGGATTGGCGCGAAAAATGGCTTAAATAAATATGATGGAATTGAGTTTACTGTTTATAGTCATGACTCGAAAAATTCCAACACTATTAGCAACAATTATGTTTGGAGTTTGCTTGAAGATAGTAATGGTATTTTATGGGTTGGCACTTGGGGTGGTGGTTTTAATAAATTTGATCCTATTACTCAAAAGTTCATTCGTTATCAGCATGATAAAAACAATCCTAACAGTTTAAGTAACGATAATATTTGGAATATTTATGAGGATAAAGATGGTATTTTATGGATTGGAACCGGTGATGGTGGCTTAAATAGGTTTGATCCTAAAACTGAGACTTTTACTCATTATAAACATGATCCAAAAAATCCTAACAGCATTAGTAATAACAGTGTAACCCGCATTTATCAAGATAAAACCGGTATATTTTGGATTAGCACTTATGGTGGTGGTTTAAATAAATTTGATCCTAAAACTGAGACTTTTACTCATTATAGTTTCAGCAATAATTCTTTATGGTGTTTATATTGGGATAGTGAAGATAAGCTTTGGTTAGGTACAGAAAAAGGTTTAGATCAATTTGATCCTCAAACTGAAAAGATTGTTAATTATTTGAATGCAGACACTATTTTGTCGATTTATCAAGATAGCAGCGGCAGATTATGGATTGGTACTTATAATGGTTTGAATTTGTTTGATAAAACCAATAAAAAATTTATTCGTTTTCAAGAAAGTGATGTTGATACAAATAGTATTAGCGATAACACAATCTGGAATATTAATGAAGACAAAACCAAAACTTTATGGGTGACAACAAATCAAGGATTAAATAAATATGATCCCGGTGATTATAGATTCGCTTTGTATCAACATAATCCAAAAACCTTAAACAGTCTCAGCGATAAACAAGTATCCACAATTTATCAAGATGAAAAAGGAATACTTTGGCTAGGCACAGAAGGTGGTGGTTTAAATAAATTTGATCGAAAAAACAATAAATTTATTCACTATAAGCTAAACAATAATGTAATTAGAAGTATGCGTGCTGATAAACAAGGCGTGCTTTGGATTGGCACTGCTGGAGGTGGTTTAAATAAATTTAACCCTAAAACCGAAAAATTTTTTCATTATAATAAATCCAAAGGTTTAAATAATGATTCTATTTTAAGCATCGATCTTGATTCGCAAGATAATGTTTGGATTGGAATGAATGGCGGTGGAGTTGATAAATTTGATCCAATTACTGAAACTTTTACACATTATAATAAAAAATTAATATCTAATTGGGTGACAAATGTCATGGTAGATTCCAATGATAATGTATGGATTGGAACCGAAAATGGCTTAACTAAACTCAATTCTAAAAATAATACATTCCTAAATTATCATTCTAATTTAAGCAATGGATTCATAAACAGAACATATCAAGATAGTAATGGCACCATTTGGATAGGAACCAATGACGGCTTAAATAAATTAAATTCAACCACCAATAACTTTACTGTTTATCGCACTAAACATGGTTTAGCTAGCAATAATGTCATAGAAATCATAGAAGATAATCAAGCTAATTTATGGTTAAGCACTAATAAAGGCATTTCAAAATTCAATCCTAAAACTGAAAAATTCAGGAATTATAATTCTTATGACGGCTTACAAAACAACTTATTTTTAAATGATGCCGCTTACAAAAGCAAAACTGGTGAAATATTTTTAGGCGGAGTCAATGGTTTTAACGCTTTTTATCCAGATAAATTAATTGATAATCCATATATTCCACCGGTAGTATTGACGGATTTTCAAATTTTGAATCGCTCAGTTAGTTTTGATAAACAAATTCGTCTCTCTTATGATCAATTAGTATTTACTATTAAATTTGCCGCTTTAAATTATCGCGCCTCGCAAAAAAATCAATATGCTTATATGATGGAAGGTTTTGATAAAACATGGAATTATGTTGATAGCAAAAGACGCTTTGCCACTTATACCAATTTAGATGCCGGTGAATATACTTTTAAAGTCAAAGCATCAAACAATGATGAGCTTTGGAATGAAACTGGTGCTTCAATTAAAATAATTATTACACCACCTTGGTGGCAAACATGGTGGGCTTATTTAATTTATAGCATTGTAATTGTTGGTAGTTTTATTGGTTTATTTATCGTGCAAACTAAAAAAGAAGCGGCAGAATTAGCTAATCAAGCTAAAAGTCAATTTCTTGCTACTATGAGTCACGAGCTTCGCACGCCGCTGAATGGTATTTTAGGTTATGTGCAAATTTTAAGACGCGAACAAACGATTAAAAATAAACAAGGTTTAGATGTTATTCAACGCAGTGGTGAACATTTATTAACTCTAATTAATGATATTTTAGACTTATCTAAAATTGAAGCCGGTAAATTTGAGATCAATCCTGATAAATTACATTTGTCTAATTTTTTATCAGATATTGTATTTTTATTTCAAATACGAGCCACAGAAAAAGGAATTAAATTTGTTTATGAAACAAATGAATTACCAATTTACGTTTATGCAGATGAAAAACGCTTAAAACAAATTTTATTAAATATAATAAACAACGCTATTAAATTTACTTCACAAGGGCAAGTAAAATTAACAGTAAAATCCCAAGAAGCTAGATTTTACTTTGAAATAGAAGACTCTGGTGAAGGAATAGCGGCTGATCAACTAGAAGATATTTTTCTACCATTCAAACAAGTAGGCAAACAATCTAAACAAATAGAAGGTACCGGTTTAGGATTAGCTATTAGCAAAAAACTCATAGAAATTATGAGTGGAAAATTAGAAGTAAGCAGTAAACTTGGTTTTGGTAGTAAATTTTGGTTCGAGATACCTTTAGAAATATGTGAAGATATTACTACTATAAAAGTTGAGAAGCCAAAAATTATAGGATTTAAACCAAGAGAGACTGATTTTAATATCTTAATTGTTGATGATATATATCATAACCGTATTATTTTAAATAAAATTTTAATTAGTTTAGGATTTAAAATATTAGAAGCTAATAATGGGCAACAAGCTTTAGAAAAAGCCAATAAATTTCATCCAAACGCGATTATCATGGATATGAATATGCCTATAATGGATGGTTTAGAATCGACAAGACAATTACGCCTACAAGCTGAATTTGATAATACAATTATTATAATGATGTCAGCCAATGTATTTCAAAAACAACAACAAACAGCTTTAGAAGCGGGCTGCAATGCTTTTATAGAAAAACCAATAGATATAGAAAAATTTTTAGCTTTGTTAGGAAAATTATGTTCATTAGAATGGATTTATGAAACAAATAAAAACAAAGTTACAACTGCGGTTATGGAATATCCAGCGACAGCAGAAATAGAAATTTTATATCAATTTGCTAAAATGGGTAAAATAAAAGCGATTATAGATACATCAAAATCTTTATCAGCAAATGAACCAAAACTAGAAGCTTTTAGTAACAAAGTTACCCAATTAGCGAAGGAATTTAAAGTGCAAGAGTTAAAAATTTTTTTAGAGGGTTTGTCGCAGGATTAAAAAAAAACATGCAATACCCATTAAACGAAAAAATAGGCGAACCAGAATTACTAGTTTAGTGGTAAGCCCCCCCCTTTAGGGGGTTAGGGGGGCTTATGTTCAATTATTCAGCCAAGCCAAACAATCGTTGTTCTGCTCCATCAGGATAAGTAATCATAACATCATTACTATCTGGGATTGCTGTTACTTTTATTCCTTCAGCAGTTGTTTTTCCTTGTTCTATCTTATAGTCTAAACGACCTTTGATTTCAAATTCCAATATTACTTCATTAACAATTGGATCATTTGATAAATCATATACTTGCATAGTATAAAAATATCAATTACAGATTAGTACAATCTTCTTGTGGCAGAGTTGTTTTAGTGGAAGTTAAAAAAACTAAGACAAAAATTGGTTTAAATCAGCTTGAAGATTTTCAGGAAAAAGTTGATATTTATAAAACTCTTTTTCCTGACGCTATTGTTTTAGCGGCTTATTTGTCTTTGGGTGGATTTACTGATGAGGCTGGTGATTTTTGTTTGGAACATGGAATTGGTGTTGCGGAGAGAATTAAGGAATTGTAGTTAGCTAAGTAAACCTGACAGGTTTTTAAAACCTGTCAGGTTTGTTCACTCGTAGTCGTCAGCCCAACCTGCAAAACTACCGCATAGTTCAAAAATACTCATGTATTTGCTCCTGAAAATAACTAGCTTAAACTCAGTTTTTATATATTTTTTTACATCTTACTTTGTGAAATTAAAGCCCACAATTGGAATAATTATTGTACCATTCAAATAAATCAATTTGAAAATTACAATAATTACATGAAAATTTCAATTAACTATATACTTATATTATGGTCTTTAAGTTTGCAGCTAGTATATGCTGACACTATTAAGTTTAAACATCTGACTATTGATGATGGTTTATCAGATAATTTTGTCATTCCTGTATTGCAAGATCGCAAAGGCTTTTTATGGGTTGGAAGTAAAAATGGCTTAAATAAATATGATGGAGCCGAGTTTAGCGTTTATAGTTATGATCCTGATAATTCACATACTATTAGTAATAATTATATATGGAGTTTGCTTGAAGATAGTGCTGGTATTTTATGGGTTGGCACTTGGGGTGGTGGTTTTAATAAATTTGATCCTGTCACTCAGCGGTTCATTCGTTATCAGCATGACAAAAATAATTCCAATAGTTTAAGTCATGATAATGTTTGGAATGTTTATGAAGATAAGGCTGGTATTTTATGGATTGGAACTGATGAAGGTGGTTTAAATAAATTTGATCCTGTTACTGAAACCTTTACTCATTATCGACATGATTCAAAAAATCCTCACAGCATTAGTAGTGATAGTGTCACGCGCATTTATGAGGATAAAACTGGTATCTTTTGGATTAGCACCTATGGTGGCGGTTTAAATAAATTTGATCCTAAAACGGAAAAGTTTGTTCGTTATGATTTAAGTAATAATTCTTTGTGGTGCCTATATTGGGATAGTAAGGATAAACTTTGGTTAGGTACAGAAAATGGTTTAGATCAATTTGATCCCAAAACTGAGAAGATTGTTCATTATTTGCCTGATGATAATATCTTGTCTATTTATGAAGATAGCAGTGGTAGATTATGGGTTGGAACTTATAATGGGCTAAATTTATTTGATCCAGCAAAGAAAAAATTTACTAGGTTTCAGGAAAATAATGCTGATATAAATAGTCTTAGCGATAATACTATCTGGGCTATCAATGAAGATAAAACCAAAACTTTATGGATAACCACAAATAATGGGCTTAATAAATATGATCCCGGTGATTATAGATTTGCTCTGTATCAACATAATCCAAAAACCTTAAATAGCCTTAGTGATAAACAAGTTTCTACAATTTATCAAGATGAAAATGCAATTCTTTGGCTAGGCACAGAAGGTGGTGGTTTAAATAAATTTGATAGAAAAAGCAATAAGTTTGTTCACTATAAATATGATAAAAATAATCCAAATAGTCTGAGTAATAACTCAATTATGAGTTTGCGCCACGATAAAGGCATACTTTGGATTGGCACTGGTGGCGGTGGATTAAATAAATTTAATCCTGTCACTGAAAGTTTTGTTCATTATAATAAATCCAAGGGCTTAAATAATGATTCAATTTTAACTATTGATGTTGATTCTCAAGGCAATATCTGGATTGGTATGGATGGTGGTGGAGTTGATAAATTTGATCCTGTCACTGAAACTTTTAAGCATTATAATCAAAACTTAATTTCTAATTGGGTTACTCATATTATGGTAGATTCCAATGATAATGTATGGGTTGGAACAGAAACTGGCTTAACTAAAATCAATCCTAAAAATGATACTTTCATTCATTATTCTGGTTTAAGCAATGGTTTCATTAATACATCATATGAAGATAGTAACGGCACTATTTGGGTGGGAACTAATGATGGTTTAAATAAGTTAAATTCCACTACTAATAATTTTACTGTTTATCGCACTAAGCATGGTTTAGCTAGTAATAATGTGACTGAAATCTTAGAGGATAATCAGGGTAATTTATGGTTCAGCACCAATAAAGGCATATCAAAATTTAATCTTCAAACTGAAAAGTTCAGAAATTATGATCGTTATGATGGGTTGCAAAATAACTTCTTTTTAAATGATGCCGCTTATAAAAGCAAAACTGGTGAATTGTTTTTAGGTGGTCTCAATGGCTTTAACGCTTTTTATCCAGATAAGTTAGTTGATAATTCATATATTCCACCAGTGGTATTGACTGATTTTCAAGTCTTTCATCGCTCAATTAGTATGGGTAAACAAGTTAGTTTATCTTATGATCAATCAGTATTTACTATTAAATTTGCCGCTTTAAATTATCGAGCCTCACAAAAAAATCAATATGCTTATATGATGGAAGGTTTTGATAAGACATGGAATTATGTTGATAGTAAACGACGCTTTGCTACTTATACCAATTTAGATGCCGGTGAATATAGTTTCAAAGTCAAAGCCTCAAACAATGATGGGCTTTGGAATCAAACAGGCACCTCAATTAAAGTAATTATTACACCACCTTGGTGGCAAACATGGTGGGCTTATTTAGTTTATAGCATTTTAATTGTAGGTACTTTAATCGCTTTATTTCTCGCTCAACAGAAAAAATTACGCAAAGCTCGTGAAATTAATGAACGTTTGCAAGAGGCTGATAAGTTAAAAGATGAATTTTTAGCTAATACTTCTCATGAATTAAGAACACCCTTAAATGGAATTATTGGTATTGCTGATTCTTTAATAGATGGTGTTAGTGGTGATTTATCTGATAAAACTAAGGCTAATTTGCAATTGATTGTTACTAGTGGCAAACGCTTATCTAATTTAGTTAATGATATTCTGGATTTTTCCAAATTAAAACATCAACAACTTGAATTACAACAGAAATCAGTCAGTTTACGAGAACAAGTTGATTGTGTGCTGATGATTAGCCAATCAATGTTAGCTAAAAAACCAATTAAGTTGGTTAATAAAATTGATTTAGATTTGCCTCCAGTGTTTGCTGATGAAAATCGCTTACAACAAATATTATATAATCTGATTGGTAATGCGATTAAATTTACTGAACAGGGTAGCGTCGAAATTTCAGCACAGCGACAAAATTCTCATATTCAAATAAGTATTACCGATACCGGGATTGGTATTGCTGCAAATAAACAAGACAGAATCTTTAAATCTTTTGAGCAAGCTGATGGTGGTATTGCTAGAAAATATGGTGGCACAGGATTAGGTTTAGCTGTTACCAAACAATTAATTGAATTGCATGGTGGTAAAATATGGTTTGAATCTACGCCGGGTATTGGTTCTACTTTTATATTTACTTTGCCTATTTCTAAACAAAAACCTGAACATGGTGGGTTTCGCTATCGCTCTACCCACCCTACTCTAGTAGATAATGTAGGGTGGGTAGAGCAAAGCGATACCCACCATTCTCAACCAAAAAATGATAAAACTTATACAATATTAATTGTAGATGATGAGCCTATTAATTTACAAGTTGTTAGTAACTATTTATCTTTACAAGACTATCGTATTATACAAGCTAGCAGTGGTGCTGAGGCATTGGCGATGATAAATGATGGTTTAAAACCTGACGCTATTTTGCTTGATGTTATGATGCCTTCTATGACTGGTTATGAAGTAACACGCAAATTACGTGAAACTTGGGGTGCTATTGATTTACCTATTTTATTATTAACCGCAAAAAATCAAATCGAAGATTTAGTAACAGGTTTAGAAGTAGGTGCAAATGATTATTTGACTAAACCTATTAGTAAGCAAGAATTAATCGCTCGTCTGAAAACACATATTGGAATTTCTAAATTAAAAATTGCAAAAGAAGTGGCTGATTTAGCTAATCAAGCTAAAAGTCAGTTTCTTGCTACTATGAGTCATGAATTACGCACGCCGCTGAATGGTATTTTAGGCTATGCTCAAATTTTAAAAAATGATTCGTCGCTAAATCAACGCGCTCAAGATGGCTTAAATATTATTGAACAAAGTGGTGATCATCTTTTAACTTTGATTAATGATGTGCTGGATTTAGCCAAAATTGAGGCGGGTAAAATTGAGCTTGATACTAGCGATTTTGAACTGTCTAGTTTTCTTAGAACTATTACTGAAATCGTTCGTATTCGTGCTGAGCATAAAAATATTTATTTTAAATCTCAATTAGATGATGATAAATTAGGAGCGGTGCATGGCGATGAAAAACGCTTACGCCAAGTCTTGATTAATCTGCTTGGTAATGCGGTTAAATTTACTGATCATCAAGGTGTAACATTTAAAGTTAAAACCATCGAAAATTCATTGATTCGTTTTCAGATACAAGATACTGGTATTGGCATTGCATCTGATGAAATTGAAACTATTTTTAAACCCTTTCAGCAAGTTGGTGATAAACAACGTCAAATCCAAGGCACTGGCTTAGGCTTAGCGATTAGCCACAACTTAGTTGAATTAATGGGTGGAACATTACAAGTAACAAGTGAATTAGGCAAAGGTAGCAGCTTTTGGTTTGATTTAAATTTACCAAAAGTCAAAGATTTCACTGCAATTGCCAATGTAGAAACCAGAAAAATAAAAGGCATAATTTCTGAAACCCCATTAATTTTAATAGTAGATGATAAACCAGATAATAGACAATTATTAATTGATATACTGGCACCAATCGGATTTGAAATCATAGAAGCTAGTAATGGAATTGAAGGTTTAACGAAAGCAATTGAATATCAACCGAAACTAATTATTACTGATTTAATGATGCCAGAAATGGATGGCTTTGAAATGACGCGCGAAATTAGACAACTATTTAGCAATACAATAATCATTGCTAGCTCAGCGCGTGTTTTTGAAGAGGATCATCAAAGTAGTTTAAAGGCGGGTTGTAATGCCTTCTTACCGAAACCAATTAAAGTTGAACGCTTATTTGAATACTTGCAACGATATTTATCAGTAGAATGGATTTATGAAGATGTTGTTTCTAACACAGTTAGCACTGCTCCATTAATATTACCATCTAAAGAAATCATAGAAAATTTATTTGAACTTGCTATGAGTGGTGATGTTAGAACCATTAAAGAACAAGTGGCTAAACTAGTGGAAGAGGATGAAAAGTTTGCAACTTTTGCAACAGAATTAAATCAGTTTATAAAGCGTTTTGAAGTTAATAAAATGTGTGATTTCTTAGAATCGTATTTATGATAAAGTAAAGAATTGCTAAATTAATAAGAGGTAAAATATGAGAACTGCTGAAATACGTTTTGAAATACCAGAAGATATATTAATGACTTTGAATCAAAATATCATTGAATTCACTCTGCAGTTACGTTTGTACACTGCTTTACAGTTATATAAAAATCATAAATTATCATTCGGTAAAGCGGCTGAATTAGTCGCTATTTCACGAGAATAATTTTTGATTGAATTAGATAAAAACAAAATCGACTTTATCTCATATTCGTGATCGTGTCAGTGGATGTTATAAACTACCTTCGTTGGCAAAAATGATACGCAAAAAAAGCAAATATGATGACTCTATTTCATCGGGAATACCCAAAAATTTAATAAAAATCTTTCACCTTAAGGTATGTTTTCCCTTATAACTCCCCATTTTTTTACGAAAGGAAATGTTTTAATGTTTGATTATCTTATTGTTGGTAACTCAATCCTAGGTTTAATGACAGCTTATCGGCTTACCCAATTTTCTCCGAATGCCACTATTGCGATAGTGGGATCTTCAAATCGAACAGGGGGCGCAACAATCTCCGCTGGTGCTATGCTGGGTGTCTTTGGAGAAGTTACTAATAGCATTTTTTCTTCTGATCTTAACCATCGTCAGTTTCAGTATGCACATCAAAATACGTCACTGTGGTTCGATTTAATTGATGAACTGAATGACCAAGTAGAGCTAGAAGAGCAGATAAAGATTCACCCCAATGGTACCTTTATCCTTTTAAATGCGCATGGTACGAGTAAGGATGATACCCCCAACTACCATGCTATTTTACGTGCTTTGAAAGAAAGCGAAGAGCCTCACACCGAACTGGAACCAAAAGATGTGCCAGGCTTATGTCCTGAAGAACGCGCTCGTTCCATCCGCAGTGTTTACATCCCTGGTGAGCATTCAATCAAACCAATAGCCGTGTTAAATTTACTTGAAAAGGTACTACTGAAAACGGGTAACGTTGAGTTTATCAATCAAAATGCTATTGAGCTTGTTATGTCAAATGCCTCATCAGCTCAAATTGATGGCGTGAAACTGAAACAGGGAAATGTCATTAAGGCAGGTAACGTTGTCGTTGCTGCGGGTGTTGGTTCACAACAATTGATTGACTCGCTGCCTGTATTGAAAGGACGCATCCCTTACCTTATGTCAGGCGATGGCGTTTCTTATTTGCTTGACCAGTCGGTCTTAGGTGAGCATAAAATTGAGCATGTTATCCGTACCCCTAATCGTGCAGGTGCTTGCGGCCTACATGTTGTGCCGAATATTGATGAACCCAATAGCTTATATATGGGGGCAGGCAATATGGTTCAGTGGGAGTCATTACAAGGTGCGTCCATGGAAAGTGCTAATTGGATTATGGGCGGAGGTATGCAAGAAATAAACAAACATTTAGCTGATGCACGTATACGCCAAATTAATCAAGGTAATCGTCCCACGCCTATTGATGGTTTTCCATTATTGGGCGCGAGTAGTAGTGTCAATGGACTCTGGTTTTTAACGGGTACAGGTCGAGATGGCTTTCATCGCTCCCCTTTGCTGAGTTCTCATCTGGTGAAAAAAATGCTAGGAGAAAATAACTGGTCAACAGCAGAAGCGAACACATTAAGTACGTTTGAACAGTTTGCGCCAGAACGTCCTTTAATAGAGCTTTATTCTCAAGATGATGCGATCAAGCTGATGGCAAGTGAGATTGATTGTGCGTTACACGAAACGGGAGGATTGCTAACAACAGGTTTACATGCTCCTTTTCCTGATTGGCTAAGCAACGATATTCGTAACATATATCAGGAATTGGATACCTCATTAGCCTTACAGCCAATGGTCATTTTTCCTATTGTTTGTCGTCGTTGGAAACCTGAATTAGTAAAGAGCTATTTAGAGTCGCATAAACAGGCATGGGGATAAAATGCCAATTTTAGGTTTATTGGCAGTGACAGGATTAGGTGCTGCCTTATGGCGGCATCGTTCTCAAAAAAAGAGAGCCAACCAGAAAAAAAAAGCCTCAATCAGACTTGATTCGTCGAATAAGCCCGTCGTTATTGCGACACCTCCAACGCAAGGCGATATTCTTAAAGATGGCGATGAGGCGCGTCACTATCAGAAAGTTTCATTGACAGCATTGGGTTTTTCTAGTGTTGGAACACTGTTTTCTCCTGCTTTCATTTTGCTTAGTGTACCTTTTTTGTTTTATAACTATTTTTATTTATTGAAAAAAACACATAATTTAGTTTTTAAAATGAACAAGCCCATCTTGGGTTTGTTTGAGTTTTCTGCCATTAGTTTTGTCTTATTTTCTGGACATTATCTAGCCTGTTCCCTGTTTTATAGTATGTTTTTTACAGCGCGTAAATTGGTTTTGGATACTGAACACAATGCTCAACTGGATTTTAATAGTATCTTTGGTGACCTACCATCAACCGTTTACCTTCTTGCCAATGGGGTGGAATTGGAAGCCCCCTTAAAAACCCTAAAACCTGATGACATTGTTGTTGTACGTGCAGGAGAAATGATTCCCATTGATGGCAAGGTGGTCGCGGGCGCAGGCTCTATTGACCAGCATATGTTAACGGGAGAAGCTCAGCAGGTAGAACGTGGCATTGACGAGAAGGTATTTGCTTCTACTTTATTATTATCGGGTTGGTTGCACATTTGCGTCGAAAAACAAGGCAGTGAAACCGTCACGGGAAAAATTGGCAAAATGCTAGAAAAAACAGCTGGATTTAAAAGCGATACCCAATCTCGTGGAGAAGATATTGTTGAAAAAGGCGCGGGTATTACCTTACTTTCTACTGTAGCTGCTATACCAATCATTGGGCTTTCTCATGCCGCTGCCTTAACCTATTCGGGTTTCGGTTATCAGATGCGTTTAGCCGCTCCGCTTACGGTATTGAATTACTTAAGAATTGCATCAGCAAGTGGTATTTTGATCAAAGATGGTCGAGCATTGGAACTCTTGCATAATATTGATACCGTTATATTTGATAAAACAGGGACACTTACGGAAGAAATACCCACCGTAGAAAATATTATTGCGTGTAACGGCTATGAGTCAGAGACAGTACTGCAATTTGCAGCCAGTGCGGAACGTCATCAGCAACATCCTGTGGCTCAAGCTATTTCAGCTTATGCCCAGCAACAAGCAACGACGTTACTCACTATTGACAATAGTGTCTATGAGATGGGTCACGGTATTCGGGTGACATTACTTGACGAGGACAATGTTCAACAGGAGATACGTTTAGGAAGTCACCGCTTTATGATGCAGATTAATGTAGACATCCCCGATGTTATCGATGAAGTGCAACAGCGTTGTGTTCTTAATGGTCATTCGATGATTTATATGAGTACGGATGACAATGTATTAGCGGGTGTTATTGAATTACGCCCATCAATACGTCCAGAAGCGTGGCAAATGGTGCAGGATTTGCATCAGCGTAATAAGCAGCTCTACATTATTTCAGGTGACCAAGAAACGCCAACTCGCCATTTGGCTCAGCAATTAGGGATTGACGACTACTATGCTGAAACATTGCCTGAAGATAAGGCAGGTATTATTAGGGAATTACAAAATACGGGTAAAAAAGTTTGTTTTATTGGCGATGGTATTAATGACACGATTGCCTTGCAACGTGCTGATGTCTCAATTTCTCTACAGGGTGCTGCCAGTATTGCGACGGATGCGGCCGATATTGTATTAATTGCCCCGAATCTTTCTTCATTACCTTATCTATTTGATATGAGTCAGGAATTACATAAACGCATGGATGTTTCTGTGGGTCTCAATATGGTATCTGGAATTTTATGTGTTTCAAGTGTCTTTATATTTGGTATGGGAATAGGAGGCGCTATTTTGCTTAATCAAACGACATTAGGGGTTAATATTGCAAATTCGATGTTGCCGTTGCTAAAGAATAGCACGGTAGATGAAGCCGTCAGTAAGAAAATTAATACTCACGAAGCAGTTGACCCACCCCGTTAATTTTATCGTTTATTCTGGCAAGTCGCAGGCAATGCCACATACTCACCTGACTAGATGATAGAACTGGCTTTCCCAATTTTTGTTCGGCTTGATCCAGAATATCGATAGATCGCAATGCGCCACAACTAAGAAAAACAGCATCAGCCTCTGGATGATCAACAAATTTTGCAAATTCCAATAGGCATTCTGGCGTAACAAGATTCATCTGAGTATCCGTCATCAAGGACATACCCTTTACAGTGATGCAATCTATTCCACGCTCAGCAAAATATTCCGCCTCAAGTGCGTTAATATCGTCTGTGTAGGCAGTACCAAGGGCAATTTTCTTGATATTCATTGCCTCAAAGGCTGCCATGGCCCCAGTAAGTAACGTTGTAGCAACATGATTGGTCATTAATACATACGAATGAATATCACATCCAGTTTCTTTGGCATATTTTTCTAACCACTCAAGATAACATTGATAATCATCATCAGCAAAAAAACAAGCTTGTCGATTATTTCCTCTCTGAATTATATGTAGCGGTACTTTAGGTAATATAAGACGTGATCTTCTAGGCATTTTAATTTATCCAGCGAACCAAAAATCCCATTATAGTCAAAAAAACGTGTCCTCTTTTTTTTATGGAATTATGTTGATAGTAAGCTACGCTTTGCTACTTATACCAATTTAGATGCCGGTAAATATACCTTCAAAGTCAAAGTCTCAAACAATGGTGGGCTTATTTACTTTATAGCATTGTAATTATAAGTAGTTTAATTGGTTTATTTATCGTGCAAACTAAAAAAGAAGCGGCAGAATTAGCTAACCAAGCTAAAAGTCAATTTCTTGCTACTATGAGTCACGAGCTTCGCACGCCGCTGAATGGTATTTTAGGTTATGTGCAAATTTTAAGGCGTGAACAAACTATAAAAAATAAACGCAGGATTAAAAAAACCATGCAATACAATAGACGAACCAGATGTGAGAAAAGGAATTTAAACACTTCGGAAAATGAATAAAAAACATACCAAAAAGACTGTAGATTAAGTAAATTAAATGCGAAAATATTTTGTTATATTTGAGTCATTTACACCCAAAGATTTGAAACGAGATATGAAAATTGAATTTAGAAGTTAATGAAATGTTGCCTCTGAAATTAACAGCAATCGGAGTGCGTAGTTTAATAATGATAATTTTTTTAAGCGTCATACAGTATCTGCGCCTATGGAATACCCAGCGGCAGCAGAAATAGAAGTATTATATAACTTAGCTAAAATGGGTAAAATAAAAGCTATTATAGATACATCATAAACCTTATCAGCAAATGAACTAAAGCTATAAAATATTAGTAAAAAAAATACTCTATTAGCGAAATAATTTAAAATATTTTTAAGTAAGATGGAATAATTATTGTACCATTCAAATAAATCAATTTAAAAATTACAATAATGAAATATATACTTATATTATGGTATTTAAGTTTGCAGTTAGTATATGCTGACACTATTAAATTTAAACATCTGACTATTGATGATGGTTTATCAGATAATTTTGTCATTCCAGTATTACAAGATCGCAAAGGCTTTTTGTGGGTTGGAAGTAAAAATGGCTTAAATAAATATGACGGTGCCGAGTTTAGCGTTTATAGTCATGATCCTGATAATTCACATACTATTAGTAATAATTATATCTGGAGTTTGCTTGAAGATCATGCTGGTAATTTATGGGTTGGCACTTGGGGTGGTGGTTTTAATAAATTTGATCCTGTCACTCAGCGGTTCATTCGTTATCAGCATGACAAAAATAATTCTAATAGTTTAAGTAATGATATTATTTGGAATATTTATGAAGATAAAGCTGGTATTTTATGGATTGGAACTGATGAAGGCGGTTTAAATAGATTTGATCCCGTTACTGAAACCTTTACTCACTATCGACATGATCCAAAAAATCCTCATAGTATTAGTAGTGATAGTGTAACACGCATTTATGAAGATAAAACTGGTATCCTTTGGATTAGCACCTATGGTGGTGGTTTAAATAAATTTGATCCTAAAACTGAGAAGTTTGTTCATTATAATTTAACTAATAATTCTTTGTGGTGCCTATATTGGGATAGTAAGGATAAACTTTGGTTAGGTACAGAAAATGGCTTATATCAATTTGATCCTAAAACTGAGAAGTTTGTTCATTATTTGAGTGAAGATACTGTTTTGTCTATTTATCAAGATAGCAGTGGTAGATTATGGGTTGGAACTTATAATGGGCTAAATTTATTTGATCCAATAAAGAAAACATTTACTAGGTTTCAGGAAAGTGATGCTGATACAAATAGTCTTAGCGATAATACTATTTGGAATATCAATGAAGATAAAACCAAAACATTATGGGTGACAACAACTCAAGGGCTTAATAAATATGATCCCGGTGATTATAGATTTGCTCTGTATCAACATAATCCAAAAACCTTAAATAGTCTTAGTGATAAACAAGTTTCTACAATTTATCAAGATGAAAAAGGAATACTTTGGCTAGGCACAGAAGGTGGTGGTTTAAATAAATTTGATAGAAAAAGCAATAAGTTTGTTCACTATAAATATGATAAAAATAATCCAAACAGTCTGAATACTAACTCAGTTATGAGTGTGCGCCACGATAAAGGCATACTTTGGATTGGCACTGGTGGCGGTGGATTAAATAAATTTAATCCAGTTACAGAAAAATTTGTTCATTATAATAAATCCAAGGGTTTAAATAATGATTCAATTTTAAGCATTGATCTTGATTCGCAAGGTAATGTCTGGATTGGTATGGATGGTGGTGGAGTTGATAAATTTGATCCTGTCACTGAAACTTTTAAGCATTATAATCAAAACTTAATTTCTAATTGGGTTACTCATATTATGGTAGATTCCAATGATAATGTATGGGTTGGAACAGAAACTGGCTTAACTAAAATCAATCCTAAAAATGATACTTTCATTCATTATTCTGGTTTAAGCAATGGTTTCATTAATACATCATATGAAGATAGTAACGGCACTATTTGGGTGGGAACTAATGATGGTTTAAATAAGTTAAATTCCACTACTAATAATTTTACTGTTTATCGCACTAAGCATGGTTTAGCTAGTAATAATGTGACTGAAATCTTAGAGGATAATCAGGGTAACTTATGGTTCAGCACCAATAAAGGCATATCAAAATTTAATCCTCAAACTGAAAAGTTCAGAAATTATGATCGTTATGATGGCTTGCAAAATAACTTCTTTTTAAATGATGCCGCTTATAAAAGCAAAACTGGTGAATTGTTTTTAGGTGGTGTCAATGGTTTTAACGCTTTTTATCCAGATAAGTTAGTTGATAATCCATATATTCCACCAGTAGTATTGACTGATTTTCAAGTATTTAATCACTCAATTAGTATGGGTAAACAAATCCGCCTTTCTTATGATCAATCAGTATTTACTATTAAATTTGTCGCTTTAAATTATCGAGCTTCAGAAAAAAATCAATATGCTTATATGATGGAAGGTTTTGATCAGACATGGAATTATGTTGATAGTAAAAGACGCTTTGCTACTTATACCAATTTAGATGCCGGTGAATATACCTTCAAAGTCAAAGCCTCAAACAATGATGGGCTTTGGAATCAAACTACTACTTCAATTAAAGTCATTATTATTCCACCTTGGTGGCAAACATGGTGGGCTTATTTACTTTATAGCATTGTAATTGTAGGTAGTTTAATCGCTTTATTTATCGCTCAACAGAAAAAATTACAACAAGCTCGTGTATTTAATGAACGTTTGCAACAAGCTGATAAATTAAAAGATGAATTTTTAGCTAATACTTCTCATGAATTAAAAACACCTCTAAATGGAATTATTGGTATTGCAGATTCCTTAATAGATGGTGTTACTGGTGATTTACCTGATAAAACTAAGTCTAATTTAAGCATGATTGTTGCCAGTGGCAAACGTTTATCCAGTTTGGTTAATGATATTCTTGATTTTTCCAAATTAAAACATCATCAACTTGAATTACAACAGAAATCAGTCAGTTTACGAGAACAAGTT
The DNA here is from genome assembly GCA_016744775.1 of Candidatus Marithrix sp. Lineage (GTDB taxonomy): Bacteria > Pseudomonadota > Gammaproteobacteria > Beggiatoales > Beggiatoaceae > Marithrix. The sequence goes on along the minus strand of JADGDS010000003.1, from coordinate 121,249 downwards.
GATTGTGTGCTAACGCTTAGCCAATCAGTGTTAGCTAAAAAACGGATTAAACTAATTAATAGTATTGATTTAAATCTTCCTTCAGTGCTTGCAGATGAAAATCGTTTACAACAAATTTTATATAATCTGATTGGTAATGCGATTAAATTTACTGAAAAGGGTAGCGTCGAAATTTCAGCACAGCGACAAAATTCTCATATTCAAATAAGTATTACCGATACCGGGATTGGTATTGCTGCAAATAAACAAGACAGAATCTTTAAATCTTTTGAGCAAGCTGATGGTGGTATTGCTAGAAAATATGGTGGCACAGGATTAGGTTTAGCTGTTACCAAACAATTAATTGAATTGCATGGTGGTAAAATATGGTTTGAATCTACGCCGGGTATTGGTTCTACTTTTATATTTACTTTGCCTATTTCTAAACAAAAATCTATTTCTAAACAAAAATCTGATTCTCAATTAGAAATTATTAAAGAACTAACTACTATAGAAGTCATAGAACCAAAAAATGATAAAACTTATACAATATTAATTGTAGATGATGAGCCTATTAATTTACAAGTCGTTAGTAACTATTTATCTTTACAAGACTATCGTATTATCCAAGCTAGCAGTGGTGCTGAAGCATTGGCTATGATAGGAGATGGTTTGAAACCAGACGCTATTTTGCTTGATGTCATGATGCCATCTATGACTGGTTATGAAGTTACACGCAAATTACGTGAAACATGGGGTGCTATTGATTTACCTATTTTATTATTAACCGCAAAAAATCAAATCGAAGATTTAGTAACAGGTTTAGAAGTAGGTGCAAATGATTATTTAACTAAACCTATTAGTAAACAAGAATTAATTGCTCGTCTAAAAACACATATTGGAATTTCTAAATTAAAAATTGAAAAAGAAGCAGCAGATTTAGCTAATCAAGCTAAAAGTCAATTTCTTGCTACCATGAGTCATGAATTACGCACACCGCTGAATGGTATTTTAGGTTATGCTCAAATATTAAAAAATGATTCTTCACTTAATCAACGCGCTCAAGATGGTTTAAATATTATTGAACAAAGCGGTGATCATCTTTTAACTTTGATTAATGATGTGCTGGATTTAGCCAAAATTGAAGCAGGTAAAATTGAACTTGATACTAGCGATTTTGAATTAACTAGTTTTCTTAGAACTATTACTGAAATAGTTCGTATTCGTGCTGAGCATAAAAATATTTATTTTAAATCTCAAGTAGATGATGATAAATTAGGAGCGGTGCATGGTGATGAAAAACGCTTACGCCAAGTCTTGATTAATCTGCTTGGTAATGCGGTTAAATTTACTGATCATCAAGGTGTAACATTTAAAGTTAATGTTATCGAAAATTCATTGATTCGTTTTCAGATACAAGATACTGGTATTGGCATTGCATCTGAAGACATTGAAACTATTTTTAAACCCTTTCAACAAGTTGGTGATACACAACGTCAAATCCAAGGCACTGGCTTAGGCTTAGCAATTAGTCACAACTTAGTTGAATTAATGGGTGGAACATTACAAGTAACAAGTGAATTAGGCAAAGGTAGCAGCTTTTGGTTTGATTTAAATTTACCAACAGTTAAAGATTTCACTGCAATTGCCAATGTAGAAACCAGAAAAATAAAAGGTATAAAATCTGAAACCCCATTAATTTTAATAGTAGATGATAAACCAGATAATAGACAATTATTAATTGATATACTGGCACCAATCGGATTTGAAATCATAGAAGCTAGTAATGGAATTGAAGGTTTAACGAAAGCAATTGAATATCAACCGAAACTAATTATTACTGATTTAATGATGCCAGAAATGGATGGCTTTGAAATGACGCGCGAAATTAGACAACTATTTAGCAATACAATAATCATTGCTAGCTCAGCGCGTGTTTTTGAAGAGGATCATCAAAGTAGTTTAAAGGCGGGTTGTAATGCCTTCTTACCGAAACCAATTAAAGTTGAACGCTTATTTGAATACTTGCAACGATATTTATCAGTAGAATGGATTTATGAAGATGTTGTTTCTAACACAGTTAGCACTGCTCCATTAATATTACCATCTAAAGAAATCATAGAAAATTTATTTGAACTTGCTATGAGTGGTGATGTTAGAACCATTAAAGAACAAGTGGCTAAACTAGTGGAAGAGGATGAAAAGTTTGCAACTTTTGCAACAGAATTAAATCAGTTTATAAAGCGTTTTGAAGTTAATAAAATGTGTGATTTCTTAGAATCGTATTTATGATAAAGTAAAGCATTATAAAAAATTAGTTGATTTTTGTTTGGAGCATGGAATTGGTGTGGTAAGCCCCCCTAGCCCCCCTAAAGGGGGGAAATAAGCCATAGGTAGTAAGCTCCCCCTTTAGGGGGTTAGGGGGGCTTATGTTCAATTATTCAGCCAAACCAAACAATCGTTGTTCTGCTCCATCAGGATAAGTAATCATAACATCATTACTATCTGGAATTTCTGTTACTTTTATTCCTTCAGCAGTTGCTTTTCCTTGTTCTACTTTATAGTCTAAACGACCTTTGAATTTTTGACCATTGATTTCAAATTCCAATATTCCTTTTGGAGTTAGGTCAAATTTTCCTAGGGCTGACATATTTGCTGGGGAAGGGTAGAGAATTTGTTCTCGTTTTTCTCCCTTTTCATCTTCAAAGATTAGGGCTACATTGCCATCTTCTTTGGTAATAAAGCCATTTGGAGTGTCTTTGTCAACTGTTGTTGATGCTAAATCTGGTCTGCCGCTGTACCAAACTTTTTCGGTAACTAAAACTTTAATGTTACCATCATTATTAATATTTACAGTTGGTAAATTAATTTTAATTAAAGTTTCTTTAAAACTTGAAATATCTTGTATCGCTGGAGGAGCTAATACGTCTATTTGTGTATCAGTTTTAAAACGTACTGTTTGTCCTGATTCTAGTTGTAAGCGTTCTGCTTCTGATAAATGTTTTACTTTCATAGGATTGACAGCATAGCGTATGCCTTCTATATCCAGATAGATAAAACCTTTGTCATGTTGAAGAACTGTTAGTTCTGCTGGTACAAATTCTTGCAAGCGATTTATGGCTGGTAAAATACCTTCACCTCCTATTACTGGATCAGCAGATAAATCTACAGCTTGTCCTTTTTTAGGTAAAGTTTCAGTCAAATCAACATCCGTTGGAATATTTTCCGTTTTAGTAAAACGCACACCGCTAGCTAAATTAACATCTACTGGCATTTCTACACTGTCAGAAATTGTAACATCAGTTAATAGTGTTTGCGGTTCGATTGTCAAATGTTCCAATATTGCTGGTTTGTTAGGAGTGCCGCTAATTGTTCCTGCTAGTTTGCCGCCAATAATTGTTGCATTTTCTCCTAAAGAGACATTTTTAATTACTGTTGCAGAACTAGTAGTTCTAATAGTTCCTTCTAATTTGCCACCATTTACTGATGATCCTCGTAATTCTATATTTGTTAAAGTGACATCATTAGGCAGTTCAACAGTTTTATCAAGTATTACATTGCTTAACTCAGTTTTAGCAATGATTTTTACATTGATCAATATAGCTGGTGCTTCTGGATTACCATTAACTTTCCCTTGAATTTGTCCGCCATCTATATTAGTTCCTGCTGCTAAAGTTACGTCTGTTAGAGTGCCTTCATTTTTTATTTCTCCTTCGAGAGTTCCGCCTTCAATTGAACCTTCTGGTTCTATCTTTACATCAGTTATAGTGCCTTCATTTTTTATGGCGCAGTTGACGTTTGAGGATAGAGTGCAACCAGTTGGTTGTTGAGTTGGTGATGAACTTGGAAGTGGATCAACTTTAATATTAAAGCTTTGAGCTGCTGAGGTATCTATGCCATCGCTTAATATTACTGTAACAACTGCGCTACCAACTGTACTAGGTATAAATGTCAAGTTACCTGATGTGTCAATTGCAGGTTGTACAGAAAATAAGCTATTATTGTCATTAGTGACTATAAAGTTTAATGTTTGTGATGATTCGTTTGCTGATCCAAAATCAATGTTGGTTGCCCAAGCAGTAATATTTTGTTCTGCATTTACAAAAACTGTTTGATCATCACCTTTGGTAAATGAAGGTGCATCATTAACAGCAGTAACATCAATAGTCATAGTAAAATCGGCATCACTATATGATGTACCATCATGCACCTTAAATTGGAAAGTGGCATAATTACTACCATTAGCGTTCGCTGCTGGGGTAAATATCAACTTACCAATGTCAGCTGCAACAATAACTTGATCAATTGTGACATCAACACCGTCAAGTTGTAAAGTTCCAATAGTTGGCAATTGGGTTATTTTGATTTGGTTTAAGTTGTTGCCGGTATCTATATCGCTAAATTCAAAATCTGCTTCAGTAAAAGTATAAGTGGCATCTTCATTCACTGTTACTGTCTTATCAGCCGTTGTTGGTATATCATTAACAGCATTAACAGTAATATTCACAGTATCCTCATCAGTCAATGTGCCATCATTTATAAGCATTTGTACACTTGCACTACCATTATAATTGCTTGTAGGAGTAAAATTCATACCTGCCAACGCAGTATTAATATAAGTCGCAGTGCCGCTGAATTCCATGTTGGTATCATCGGTTCCATCACCATTATTGAAAGTCAGATTTGTGGTAGAACTTAAAGTTAAAGCACCATTAGTTGCTGTTAAAGTTACTGTAATTGGATGACCAACAGCATCTTCAAGCTCTATATCACTGATTGAAATCAAATTTGAATTAGCTGTTGAGAATATCAGCGGCGTGTCTTCCTCAATTGTTTGTGTATTTGAGACTGTATTTACAGAGTATGCAATTGTAAATGAAGTGACGGCTAAACTATTGGAAACATTGCCTGCTGAATTGGTAACGGTTATGGTGCAATTACTGTGTGTTCCGAGGGCTAAGGTATTAAAGGTGATGCTGTTATTACCATTTAATGCGTCAGTTGTGCTGGAGGAACAATCTCCACCATAAGTAATTGTCCCTTCTTCATCAGATGAAAAAGTGTAAGTAGGTGTAGTGTCTGTTGTTGGCGTTGTGACAGCGGTGACTTCTACTAGCGTTGGTGCAGTATCAGTAACGACAAAAGTCGCATCATTCGTATCTGTTGGTGTGGTATTGCTCAATGTATTGCCAATAACATCAGTGATGTTTTGACCACTGGAAAAACTTAGTGTAACCGTGGCATTGAGATTAGCTAAATCTCCACCAGAAACCGTTACATCATAAATATCTGTGCTACTAACGCTACTAACATCAGTTACTGTTGCTGTTGTGCCTGATACAGTAAAATCGGTGGTGTCCACGTCTGTCATCTCTCGACTAAAAGTTATGCGCCAGATTAAGCTGTCAGCATTTGTTGGCGAAGTTGACGGTGTTTGACGTGTAATTGATGTAACGGTAGGCAACAGCGAATTAAACTCATAAGCACCTATATCGCAACCAGAATCACCTTTGTTTGTGCCTTGTGCCCTAAAGCGATTACGTTGATCGGTATTAATTGTGCTGTTGTCGATGGCAACACAAGCTCCATTAGTTGTTCCCCCATTGTTAGTATCTCCTGTATCAATTGCTGGGCTACCCGTTTGTAATGCGTGCGTTTTAGTATCGCCACCGTTATCAGCCAGATTCGCTAACAGAGGATCAAGTGGCGAAGCAATGGTACCCACTTGATCTCCCGTTTGAGTAAAATCTGTTGAACCATCATTTTTACCAATAAGGTTATAACCTGAACTGGTGAAAGTACCAGAAACATCTGGATGATCGGTTGCAGTTGACCCATCTGTATTGCCCGCCACGATGGTGTTTTTAATGTTGACCGTGCCACTAGTGTAAATCCCTCCCCCGTCTTCATTATCTGCGCCACTATAATCTGCTGTATTATTTGTAACCGTACTATTAGTAATAGTGAGTGTACCTTGAACCGTAATGCCGCCCCCACTGCTATAGGCGGAGTTACCAGAGATAGTGCAGTTGGTGATGTTTGCTGTGCCAGAGGATTTAACTACAACTGCCCCCCCATGTGCATCAAAGCTGCCTTCCGTCCTGTTGTTCACAAAAGCACAATTAGTTGCATTTAATGTTCCATTATTAACACGAATGGCTCCACCATCCGAATCTCCCGTCTGTCTAGCACCATCTAAAATAATGTTAGTTAGTGTTAGTGTACTACCACTCTCAATACGGAAGAAACGATAACCCGTATTACCAGCCGTCAAGGTGGCGTTATTTCCCGTAATGGTTATATCGGTGCTGATATTAGGAAAGGCACTATCAATGGTATAGATCTCTTTGGCTAAAACAATGGTGTCACTACCACTACCAGCGGGACAATCTCCACTTGTGCTATCACTGTCATTTTGAGCATTATCTATCGCTTCGCGTAAGGTGCAACTACTATCACTAGCTGTTGTATTATCAGCGGTACTATTCACCGTAATATCGACGGCATGAGCTGGAAATATAGCTGCTAGTAAGATTATAAACCACAAACCTTTAAGGAAAGTTCGTAGTCGTTGTGTAGAAAATACCCATTCTAAATGGGGGGTATTGTTGTTTCATATTTTTAGTCTCGATTATTAATAAAAAATATTTTTACAGTGGTTATTATAACTGTAATTGTTGTCACATGTCAATTTATTTATTTATTTAGCAAAATCATATATATAAAAACAAATATTCAATATTTAGTCTTATGTTATAATTCAAATTAATTTGAACATCTCTAAAAAACCATGCAATATCCCTTAAACGAAAAAATAGGCGAACCAGAGTTACTAGTCGGGCGAGAAAAAGAATTTAAACACTTTGGCAAATGGATAAAAAACATACCCAAAAGACTATCCAAATCCAGAGTAATAATAGCCAGAAGGAAAAGCGGCAAAACCAGCTTTGTGCAGCGAATTTTCAACCAACTTTGGAGTGAAAATGGAGAAGTGATACCATTTTATTTTGACTTTGGAGAAAATAAAATGTGGTATCCAAATTTGGCAATTAAATATTACCGGGCTTTTGCTTCACAATATATTTCATTTATTACTCAAAACTCTAAATTAATAAAACATCCATTATCTTTAGAACAAATTAGAGAATTTGGAGTAAAAGAATCAATTACAGCTCTAGTTGATGACATTGACTTTCTGCTTCAAAATAAAGGAATAGAAGGAAGTCACGATTTAATGTGGGATACTGCTTGTCATGCTCCACATCGTTTTGCTGATTTGTATGATCAACGAATTTTAGTAATTTTAGATGAATTTCAAAACATTACTAAATATATTTATCCAGATCAACATTATAAAGAAGCAGCAATTGATACCCTAGCTGGCAGTTATCACTCTCTTGCCGAATCAAAAATAGCTCCAATGTTAGTAACTGGCTCCTATGCCGGCTGGTTATTAAAAGTTATTAGTCAATATTTAGAAGCAGGAAGACTGAGACAAATCCGTTTTTCACCTTATTTGAGCGAAGATGAAGGCTTGCAAGCTGTTTATAAATATGCCGAATTTTATGATGAGCCAATTACTAATGACACCGCAATGCAAATTAATGAATTGTGTATGGCTGATCCATTTTTTATCTCTTGTGTAATCATTAGTGATTATGAAGAAAAAGATTTAACTACCTCAGAAGGTGTAATAGGTACAGTTAATTATGAAATTTCAGAAGAAAATGCTGAAATGTACCTAACTTGGGGAGAATATATTCATCATACTGTACATGAAGTCAATGATAAAAATGCGAAAAATATTTTGTTATTTTTAAGTCAAAATAATGAAGAATATTTTACCCCCAAGGATTTGAAAGAAAAATTAGGCTTAGATTTAGAAGTTAATGAAATCCATAAACAATTAATAATTCTAAAAGAAGCTGATTTGATTACTAGGGCTGTTTCTAATATTGATTTTAAAGGTTTAGAAGATGGAACACTGAATTTAATATTACGCAAAAGCTTTGAAAAAGAAATCAAAGAATTTGCACCTGATTTAAAACAAGAATTTGTTGATAGGATTGCTAAATTAACTCATAAGAATAAGCAATTACAGGGCAAAATAAATTCTCTAACTGGTAAAATGGCTGAACATATGTTAGCTACTGCCTTTAGAAGTAAAAAACGTTTTAGCTTATCCAAGTTTTTTCAGAATGTTAAAGATAATACCACTTTAAATATTCAAAAAGTCAAAGAAAGAGTTCATATTCAGCGTGAAGATGGCAAAAATATGGAACTTGATATTGTTGCCGAATCTTCATGTGGCAGAATGGTTTTAGTGGAGGTGAAAAAAACTAAGACAAAAATTGGTTTAAATCAAATTGAAGATTTTCAGGAAAAAGTTGATGTTTATAAAACTCTTTTTCCTGACACTATTGTTTTAGCGGCTTATTTATCCTTGGGTGGTTTTACTGATGAAGCTGGTGATTTTTGTTTGGAATATGCAATTGGGGTGGCTGAGAGAATTGAGGAATTGTAGTGATAAGCCCCCCTAACCCCCCTGGGGGAAATAAGCCATAGGTAGTAAGCTCCCCCTTTTAGGGGGTTAGGGGGGCTTATTTTCAATTATTCAGCCAAACCAAACAATCGTTGTGAAATTAAAGCCCACAATTGGAATAATTATTGTACCATTCAAATAAATCAATTTAAAAATTTCATTTAACTATATACTTATATTATGGTCTTTAAGTTTCCAGCTAGTATTTGCTGACACTATTAAGTTTAAACATCTGACTATTGATGATGGTTTATCTGATAATTTTTTAACTTCAGTTTTACAAGATAAACAAGGTTTTTTGTGGGTTGGAAGTAAAAATGGTTTAAATAAATATGATGGTGCCGAGTTTAGCGTTTATAGTCATGATCCTGACAATATCCACACTATTAGTCATAACTATATATGGAATTTGCTTGAAGATAGTGCTGGTATTTTATGGGTTGGCACTTGGGGTGGTGGTTTAAATAAATTTGATCCTAAAACTGAAACCTTTACTCATTATCGACATGATCCAAAAAATCCTCATAGTATTAGTAGTGATAGTGTTATTCTAATACTTCTCATGAATTAAAAACACCTCTAAATGGAATTATTGGTATTGCTGATTCTTTAATAGATGGTGTTAGTGGTGATTTATCTGATAAAACTAAGGCTAATTTAAGCATGATTGTTGCCAGTGGCAAACGCTTATCTAATTTAGTTAATGATATTCTTGATTTTTCCAAATTAAAACATCATCAACTTGAATTACAACAGAAATCAGTCAGTTTACGAGAACAAGTTGATTGTGTGCTAATGCTTAGCCAATCAGTGTTAGCTAAAAAACGGATTAAACTAATTAATAGTATTGATTTAAATCTTCCTTCAGTGCTTGCAGATGAAAATCGTTTACAACAAATTTTATATAATCTGATTGGTAATGCGATTAAATTTACTGAAAAGGGTAGCGTCGAAATTTCAGCACAGCGACAAAATTCTCATATTCAAATAAGTATTACCGATACCGGGATTGGTATTGCTGCAAATAAACAAGACAGAATCTTTAAATCTTTTGAGCAAGCTGATGGTGGTATTGCTAGAAAATATGGTGGCACAGGATTAGGTTTAGCTGTTACCAAACAATTAATTGAATTGCATGGTGGTAAAATATGGTTTGAATCTACGCCGGGTATTGGTTCTACTTTTATATTTACTTTGCCTATTTCTAAACAAAAACCTGAACATGGTGGGTTTCGCTATCGCTCTACCCACCCTACTCTAGTAGATAATGTAGGGTGGGTAGAGCAAAGCGATACCCACCATTCTCAACCAAAAAATGATAAAACTTATACAATATTAATTGTAGATGATGAGCCTATTAATTTACAAGTCGTTAGTAACTATTTATCTTTACAAGATTATAGTATTATACAAATTTTATTATTAACCGCAAAAAATCAAATCGAAGATTTAGTAACAGGTTTAGAAGTAGGTGCAAATGATTATTTGACTAAACCGATTAGTAAACAAGAATTAATCGCTCGTCTTAAAACACATATTGGAATTTCTAAATTAAAAATTGCAAAAGAAGTGGCTGATTTAGCTAATCAAGTTAAAAGTCAATTTCTTGCTACTATGAGTCATGAATTACGCACGCCGCTGAATGGTATTTTAGGTTATGCTCAAATATTAAAAAATGATTCTTCACTTAATCAACGCGCTCAAGATGGTTTAAATATTATTGAACAAAGCGGTGATCATCTTTTAACTTTGATTAATGATGTGCTGGATTTAGCCAAAATTGAAGCAGGTAAAATTGAACTTGATACTAGCGATTTTGAATTAACTAGTTTTCTTAGAACTATTACTGAAATAGTTCGTATTCGTGCTGAGCATAAAAATATTTATTTTAAATCTCAAGTAGATGATGATAAATTAGGAGCGGTGCATGGTGATGAAAAACGCTTACGCCAAGTCTTGATTAATCTGCTTGGTAATGCGGTTAAATTTACTGATCATCAAGGTGTAACATTTAAAGTTAATGTCATTGACAATTCATTGATTCGTTTTCAGATACAAGATACTGGTATTGGCATTGCATCTGAAGACATTGAAACTATTTTTAAACCCTTTCAACAAGTTGGTGATAAACAACGTCAAATCCAAGGCACTGGCTTAGGCTTAGCAATTAGCCACAACTTAGTCGAATTAATGGGTGGAACATTACAAGTAACAAGTGAATTAGGCAAAGGTAGTAGCTTTTGGTTTGACTTAAATTTACCAACAGTTAAAGATTTCACTGCAATTGCCAATGTAGAAACCAGAAAAATAAAAGGTATAAAATCTGAAACACCATTAATTTTAATAGTAGATGATAAACCAGATAATAGACAATTATTAATTGATATACTGGCACCAATCGGATTTGAAATCATAGAAGCTAGTAATGGAATTGAAGGTTTAACGAAAGCAATTGAATATCAACCGAAACTAATTATTACTGATTTAATGATGCCAGAAATGGATGGCTTTGAAATGACGCGCGAAATTAGACAACTATTTAGCAATACAATAATCATTGCTAGCTCAGCGCGTGTTTTTGAAGAGGATCATCAAAGTAGTTTAAAGGCGGGTTGTAATGCCTTCTTACCGAAACCAATTAAAGTTGAACGCTTATTTGAATACTTGCAACGATATTTATCTGTAGAATGGATTTATGAAGATGTTGTTTCTGAAACAGTTAGCACTGCTCCTTTAGTATTACCTTCTAAAGAAGTCATAGAAAATTTATTTGAACTTGCTATGAGTGGTGATGTTAGAACCATTAAAGAACAAGTGGCGAAACTAGTGGAAGAGGATCAAAAATTTGAACCCTTTGCAACCGAATTAAATCAGTTTATAAAGCGTTTTGAAGTTAATAAAATGTGTGATTTCTTAGAATCGTATTTAGAAAATGAATGATAATCAAAACAAAGTGTTAGTTGTAGATGATAATCCTAACACTTTAAGCCTGTTATTTGATGCCTTAGAAGAAGCTCAATTCAAAGTATTAATTGCGGAAGATGGAAAAAGTGTACTCAAACGCATTAAATATCTGAAACCTGACATTATTTTGTTAGACGTAATGATGCCAGAAATGGATGGCTTTGAGACTTGTCAACATCTAAAAGCGAATGAATATAGTAAAAATATTCCAATTATTTTTATGACTGCGCTTACTGAAACAGTTGATAAAGTCAAAGGCTTTGAAATAGGGGCAGTTGATTATATTACGAAACCCATACAAATTGATGAAGTTTTAGTGCGTTTAAAAACTCATTTAACCATTCATAATTTACAAAATCAATTAATTCAACAAAACGAAGAATTAAAAAAGAGCAAAGAATTAGCCGAATCAGCCAACCATGCGAAAAGTGCCTTTTTAGCCAATATGAGTCATGAATTACGCACGCCGCTGAATGGTATTTTAGGCTATGCACAACTTTTAAAACGCGAAAAAACTGTTAAAAATGAGCAAGGTTTAGATATTATCCAACGCAGTGGTGAACATTTATTAACTCTAATTAATGATATTTTAGACTTATCTAAAATTGAAGCTGGTAAATTAGACATCAATTCTGATAAATTAAACTTGCCCAATTTTTTATCAGATATTGCATTTTTATTTCAAATGCGGGCAACAGAAAAAAGAATTGAATTTGTTTATGAAGCTGTATCTGAATTGCCGAATGTAGTTTATGCAGATGAAAAGCGATTACGACAAATTCTCTTAAATTTAATCAGTAACGCGATCAAATTTACTCAACAAGGGCAAGTAAAATTAACAGTAAAATATCAAGCGGCTAAAATTCACTTTGAAATAGAAGATTCTGGCGAAGGAATAGCCGCTGATCAATTAGAAACTATTTTTTTACCATTTGAACAAGTAGGAAAACAATCTAAACAAACAGAAGGTACAGGTTTAGGATTAGCTATTACTAAAACGCTCATCGAAATGATGAATGGAAAATTAGAAGTAACAAGCAAGCTTGGTTTTGGTAGTAAATTTTGGTTTAGCATTCCTTTAGAAACATGCGAACAAGAAAATATTAGTGTTGTAAAAGTTGATCAGCCCATAGGATTTAAAGCAAAAGATACTGATTTTAAAATCCTAATTGTAGATGATAGATGGGATAATCGTATTATTTTAACTAAAATACTAATACTTTTAGGATTCAAAGTATTAGAAGCTAATAATGGAGAAGAAGCCTTAACCAAAGCCAACCAATTTCATCCAGACGCGATTATCATGGATATGAAAATGCCTATAATGGATGGCTTAGAAACTACCAGACGCTTACGTAAACAAACTGAATTTCAGAATACAACTATTATAATGATGTCAGCCAATGTATTTCAACAACCAAAACAAGCTGCTTTAGATGCTGGTTGCAATGCTTTTATAGACAAACCAATAAATATTGATAACTTTTTATCCTTGCTAGGAAAACTTTGTTCATTAGAATGGATTTATGAATCTAAACAAGCAACAATCTCTGCTCCTATGATATATCCAGAGACAGCAGAAATAGATATATTATATAACTTAGCGAAAAGTGGCAAAATAAAAGCAATCATAGAGAAAGCAGAAAATTTATCAACAAATGAACCTAACTTAGAAACCTTTAGTGAAAAAGTTACTCAACTAACAAAAGAATTTCAAATTCAAGAATTGAAAGACTTTTTAGAATCAATACTTAGCAATATTAACAATGATGATGATAAATAAGCCTAAAGACAAATTGGTAAATATAATCCAACGAATTCTTGCTAAAAATTTAGCGGCAGATTTGAAATCCTTGTTTGCAATTGCCTGTTTTAAACTTCTTAAAGGCGCAAAAACTAAATACAAAAATACAAAAGTCATTATTGTTGCTAATAACATCATAGCATGAACATATGGTTGCACATTTGCCATACCGCCATATAATAAAATTATCCAAATACCACTAATCCATAATAATATAAGGGCTAACCATACCCATGCCGTAAAACGGCTTAAGACTTGTGACATCAAAGGCAGACGCTGATTTGGTTTTAATAAAACTGTAGCAACAGGGCGTAAAACATTATAGACAACAAACATCCCACCAACCCAAATAACAAATGACAAGACATGCAAAGTATTTGCAATTGCTAGTTGAGATTTAATTTCTAATAATACTGATAAATCAATCATTTTTTTGATCCTTATTTAATCTTCTTCTGAAACAACAGATGTAGAAATGCTATTTAAAGCATCTACTAATTTTACAACCGGCACAATTTCAAGATTAGGTATATCTTCTGTGGGAGCATTACCTTTGGGTACAATCGCTCTTTTAAAACCATGTTTAGCTGCCTCACGCAAACGTTCTATTCCATGAGGTACTTGCCTAATTTCTCCGGCTAAACCTACTTCTCCAAATATTACTACATCCCTAGAAATAACTGTATTACGTAAACTAGAAAAAGTAGCAATTAACAGAGCCAAATCAACACCAGTTTCACTGATTCGCACCCCGCCTACAACATTAATAAAAACATCCATATCATAAGTTGCTATACCACCATGTCGGTGTAAGACTGCCAACAATACATTTAAACGAGTAGGATCTAAACCTAAAGCTACTCTACGAGGATTTGGACTATGTGAATTATCTGCTAAAGCTTGTACTTCTATTAATAATGGACGAGTTCCTTCATGAGATACCATTATTACGCTACCCGGAACTTCAGCTTCATCTCGTGATAAGAATATAGCCGACGGATTACTTACTTCTTCTAAGCCCTTTTCCGACATGGCAAATACACCTATCTCATTTACCGCTCCAAAACGATTTTTAATTGCTCTTATAACTCTATAACGATTACCGCTATCACCTTCAAAATATAGAACGGTATCAACCATATGCTCTAAAACACGCGGACCAGCTAAAGAACCTTCCTTTGTCACATGCCCAACTAAAAATATTGATACATTTGATTGTTTAGCATAACGCACCAATTGTGCAGCACTTTCTCGTATTTGTGAAACTGAACCCTGAGCTGATTGTGAAATTTCTGTATGTATAGTCTGAATAGAATCCACAACCATCACGCTAGGTTTTTGCTGTTGAGCATTAGTAATTATTTTCTCAACTTGAGTTTCTGTAAGAACTTTAATGTTATGAACATCTAAGCCTAAACGTTGAGCGCGAAGACTAACTTGTTGCGGCGATTCTTCACCAGTAACATATAAAGGCTGAGTAGGAGCAGAAAGACTTAAACTTGCTAATGCTTGTAATAATAGAGTAGATTTACCAATTCCGGGATCACCACCAATTAAAATAATGGAACCAGCAACTAAACCACCACCTAAAACTCTATCAAGTTCATTAATTCCGCTAGAAGTACGAACTTGTTCTACAGCTTCAACTGCATCTAATAAACAAACTTCCGCTTCAACACCACTGTAATTAATAGCTCTTGGTTGATAATTACTAGGAGCTTCTGCTGCAATGATGGCTTCTTCTAAACAGTTCCATTCGCCGCAATCAGGACATTGCCCTACCCATTTAGAACTACTGCCACCACATTTTTTACAAGTATAAACTGTTTTTTGTTTTCGTGCCATTTTAATTATTTTTTATAGAATTACATTCACGAAAAATGCGTCGATCACAAGTTTTGCAATATTGCTGATCTAAATCCTTAAAGATCTTAGCTATAGCTTCTTTTTTACTAGTAAAAATATGATCTTCACCAATTTCAGCTAAATAACCGCCATTTTGCAAAAATGTTTCAGTTTTCATTTTCAGTCCACACAAATATAAGCCACCGCCTTGTGTTTGCCAATATTTAGCTTGTTGAACTAACATTTCTGCTCCAGCAACATCAATAAAATTAATTGGCTTAGCCAATATTAGTATATGAGTTAATGTCGGTTCTTTTTCCTTCATTTTGCGTAATGTGCTTGAAGTATAACTAACAGCACCAAAGAACAAGGAACCATCAATACGAATCACTTTTAATTGTGGGCATTCTAGCAGTGTTTTACGTTCAAGATTAGTAAAATGGCGCCGTCTTTCTTCTGGATCAGGGGCTAAGGTGACAATCTTAGGACGTGCAGTTTGATTTAAATAAAATACGAGAGATAATAAAATGCCAACATAAATAGCAAATTCCAATTCTAAAAATAAGGTTGCCAAAAAAGTCACTACTAACACGCTGGTTTCTGAGCGGCTGGCTTTGATAATCCCTTTAATATGATGAAAGTCAATTAAGTTATAAGCAACTATTAAAATAATTCCACCCATAGCGGCAATAGGTAAATAAGCAGTTAATGGAGCAATCAGTAATATAGTTAAAGCTAGAAATATCGCTGCAAAAATCGCCGATAAAGGTGTTTTAGCTCCAGCTTGATAATTTATGCCTGAACGAGTAAATGAGCCAGAACCAGCATAACTAGAAAAGAAGCTGCCAACCATATTGGATAAGCCTTGACCAATAAATTCTTGATTGCCATTAATATGCTGATGAGACTTGGTGGCAACCGAACGGGCAATTGATACAGCTTCAATTAAACCCAATAGTGCCACTGCGAAAGCTTCGGGAGCTAATTGACGTATCGTATCAATAGAAAAATCTGGCATTGATAATGGAGGTAGATGAGCTGGCATTTCTCCAACTAAATGAACACCATGCGCTTCACCATTGAGTAACAGGCTAACTAAACTTCCTAAAACCATTGCCAGTAACATATAAGGCAGACGAGGCAAAAAACGCTTGAACAGCAGAGCCGATATAAAAGTTGATAATGCCACCGTTAATATATAATAATTAATATCGCCTATCTGGTTAAAAACATCTATCCATGTATGTAAAAAAGATTCACCTTTAGGAACATACACACCCAGCACATGTTTCAATTGGCTGGTTATAATGAGAATGGCAGCTCCAGCTGTGAAAGCTACAACAACGGAGTGAGACACAAAATTAACTAAAGTTCCTAAACGTGCCAAGCCAAATGCGAATTGGTAAACACCAGCTAAAAAGGTAAGTGTTAAAACTAGACTGATAAATTCTGGAGTACCCGGCACAGCGTGATGGCTGATAGTCGAAAAAACCACAATAGAAATAGCAGTTGTTGGACCGGATATAAGATGTAGCGAGGAACCAAATAAAGCGGCTATAATAGGTGTAATCATCGCCGTATATAATCCATATTCGGGCGGAAGACCAGCGATCATGGCAAAAGCCACACCTTGAGGTAGGACAATGACAGCTCCGGTTAAACCTGCCATGAAATCGGCTTTAACAGTTTCTTTTGTAGTGAATTTAAACCAAATTAAAAAAGGAAAAATTGATTCTAGCTTTATCATATATTTTTTGATATTTGTGTTTTAGATGATGAAACAGCAACAAACAACATTAGGTATTAAATATCAAAATAACACCCAATGTTTAAATATTAACTTAGCTATTAGCTGTAGCTTGTTCTTTAGCATGTTTTATGTAGCCGCTAATCAGCGCGTAAAGGATAATAACTGCCCCAACACCCAAAGCGAAAATCAACATAATATAACTAGTCTGATCTAAAAACTGTATGGTACTTTCACTCAAAGTACCCATACCCCACCATTCTTCCAAATATCCCATTTTAGAGAGATAAACTGGTACCATCAAACCACGACTGATTAAAACTAACATCATAATTACACCCATGACTATTTTAACTGTGTAATCTTTAACATAGGTAGTTCCAATTGCGCCCAATTGAATACCAAATAGTGAACCGGCGAGGATGACCATTGCTAAACGAATATCAACATAACCAGCTATAGCATATTTGATCGTACCGCCCATTCCCATTATAAATGCGATTACTAATTCTGTTGCTGATGCCATTAAAGCAGGCACACCTAAAACATACATCATAGCTGGCACTCCGATAAATCCGCCAACAGCAATGGTAGCAGCTAACATTCCGGTCAAAAAGCCAATCGGAATTGTGAACAGCACTGATATTTTTGCCTTAATACTGGGAAAATACATCATGGTACCCGGAATATTGACAGATTGTACCCATAGTGCGAGTTTAGTAGTTTTTGCAGTACCATCTGTACTACCTGATTTATAAATTTTTATAGCGTCACGGAGAACATAACCACCAACTACAGCTAATACCACCACAAAAACCATAGATACGTAAAGATTTGAACCAACATCCCCAAAAGTTTCTTTAATTTGGGTTTGTATCGTGGCACCATAAAGTACTCCGGCTTCAGCAGAAATTCCCAAAACAATACCAAGTTTAAGGTCAACTTGTCCATATTTGGCTCGTTTCATAGAACCTATTAAAGCTTTAGGGAACTTATGACACATATTACTAGCAACCGCCATAATAGCCGGCACACCCATGCTCATCATAGCAGGAGTTAAAACAAAAGCACCACCTGAACCGATAAATCCACTTACTAAGCCGCCGACAAAACCGACGAAGAAGAGGAAGAGTACGTTAGATAATTCTAAATTAATAAAACTAATTTCCATTTAAGTTAAAATCCTATTATTTTTTTGTTGTTTTTGCTTTAACACCTAATAAGTCCCAAAAATGGCCAGTAAACCCACCATGTACTGCCGAAAACAGAAAGGCAATGCTTATAGGTACAATAAAATACCATCCACCTTGTTTTGACCATTCCAAAATTTGTTCATTAAAATGATAGAGTAAGTAATAGCATGTCGCACTCATAACACCTAATAATACAGTGATAATAACTGCATTCGTTTTACTTTCCATTAAAAAGTTTTCTCCTTTAATAAAATTAAAAAGTTTTAGTTAATATAAAGATACTGTATTCACAACAGTACTAGAAGTGAGGCAGAAAGTGCCGGTTTATCGCCGGGCAAATTTGTAGGGGCAATCCTTTATGGTTGCCCTATTTGTATATTAATCAATACCCTTCATACTTAAACGAATTCTTCCCTGTTTATCAACTTCAAGTACTTTAACCTTTACAAGTTCACCTTCACATAGCTTATCAGTTACCTTCTCTACTCGTTCTTCACTAATTTGAGAAATATGAACCAAACCATCTTTACCCGGTAATACGCTTACAAATGCACCGAAATCCATTAACTTAACTATCTTACCTTCATAGACTTTGCCAACTTCAACTTCAGCAGTAATCATTTCAATCTGCTTACGAGTCTCTTCACCGGCAGTTAAATCAATTGAAGAAATTTTGACAACACCATCATCTGTAATATCTACAACCGCACCAGTTTTTTCAGTAATGGCACGAATAGTTGCCCCGCCCTTACCTATTACTTCACGAATCTTACTTGGCTTAATTTTAAATGTTAAAATACGCGGCGCATATTTTGACATTTCTTGCCGTGGTTCTGGGATTGCCTCAATCATGATCTTTAAAATATGCAAACGACCATCTTTAGCCTGTTCTAAAGCACATTCCAAAATTTCACGAGTAATACCATCTATCTTAATATCCATTTGTAAAGCAGTAACACCGTCAGTCGTGCCAGCCACTTTAAAATCCATATCACCAAGATGATCTTCATCACCCATAATATCCGATAAAACCACGAACTGATCACCTTGCTTGATCAAACCCATAGCAATTCCAGAAACAGGAGCTTTCAAAGGCACACCAGCATCCATTAAAGATAAACTGGTACCACAAACACTTGCCATTGAACTAGAACCATTAGATTCAGTAATCTCTGATACCACACGCAGCACATAAGGAAATTCCTTACTTGAAGGCAAAACAGCTTGCACACCGCGTCTAGCTAAACGTCCATGACCAATTTCACGCCGCTTCGGAGAACCAACCCGTCCAATTTCACCAACACAATAAGGAGGAAAATTATAATGCAACATAAAAGAATCTTTACGTTCACCTTCTAAAGCATCAATCATTTGTACATCGCGATCACTACCTAAAGTAGTAACAACTAAAGCCTGAGTCTCACCGCGAGTAAACAATGCAGAACCATGTGTACGTGGCAAAATACCAGTACGGATAGTAATCGGACGCACTGACTTATTATCACGTCCATCAATACGAGGATTGCCAGCAAGAATACTAGAACGTACCAAATCCTTTTCTAAATGCTCAATCGCACTCATCACTTGAATTTCAGACCACTGTTCCTCAGTGACTTGCTCAAGCAATTGCTTCCGAACCGTGGATAAAGTATCACGACGCAACAACTTATCTTTAACCGTATAAGCTTCAGTTAAAGGAGTTGTTCCAATTGACTTCATTTTTTCTGCTAGTGTTTCATCAGCAGCCTTAGCTTGCCAATCCCACATTGGTTTATTAACTTCAGCAGCAAATTCAGCAATCTGATTAATGACCAACTGCATTTGCTCATGTCCGAACAAAACTGCGCCTAACATGACCTCTTCACTAAGCTGCTTAGCCTCAGACTCGACCATTAAAATAGCCGTTTCTGAACCAGCAACTACTAAATCTAAATCAGACTTATCTAATTGATCAAAGCCAGGATTCAGAATATATTCACCATCAATATAACCAACTCGTGCCGCAGAAAAAGGACCATTAAAAGGCAATCCAGAAATAGCTAATGCAGCAGAGCTACCTATTAGTGCAGAAATATCAGGATCAATATTTGGATCTAAAGACATCACGGTAGCAACTACCTGAACTTCCTTATTAAAACCTTTAGGAAATAAAGGACGAATCGGACGATCAATCAATCGTGAAGTTAAAGTTTCTTTTTCAGTTGGACGACCCTCGCGTTTAAAATAACTAGCGGGAATACGACCAGCTGCATAAACACGCTCTTGGTAATCGACTGTTAGCGGAAAAAAATCCTTATCAGAATCTCCATCTTTCATACCTACAACGGTAACTAATACTACCGTTTCACCCATACTCACAACCACAGCTCCATCTGCTTGACGAGCAATTTCACCGGTTTCTAAGCTAATGCTGTGTTGACCATATTGAAAATGTTTTTTATGAAGGGTCATATTAATTTATTCGTAATTAGCGGCGTAAACCTAATTTAGCTATTAAACTTTGATAGCGAGTAATATCTTTTCTTTTTGCATAAGTAAGCAACTTACGTCGTTCGTTTACCATTGTAATTAAGCCACGACGAGAATGCTTATCTTTTTTATGATTCTTAAAATGTTCTGACAGCTTCAAAATATTTGCTGTCAATAAAGCTACTTGTATGTCTGTAGAGCCTACATCATTTTCTGATTGTTTGTGTTCTTGAATTATTTGTGCTGTTTCTTCAACAGTTAATGCCATTTTTAACTTCTCTTTAAATAAATTATAAATTAATAAGTCGTTTAGGTGCAATACGACCATCTTCTAATATTTTACCTAAACCTAAAAAATGTGTTTCATCAGTAAATAACTTGACAAAACCATCAGTTGGTGCTTTGGCCACCTGTACCGCTTGACCCTGTTTAAAATAATAAGCTAGATCAGAACTTAAAATTACTTTAGGATAATGTAATATTGTATCCATAGGCAACAATAAATTATCTAAAGCCTCTAAGCCGCCTTGTTTAGCATAATCTTCTAAGGTAGCAATATCAAACATATCACGATACTTGCCGACTCCAAAACGATGCAAAGCACTGATATGTGCGCCACATCCTAAAACTTCTCCAATATCTTCAGCCAAAGTACGAATATAAGTACCCTTTGAACAATGCACTTCTATATCTAAACGATCTTTAGTCCAATTTAGCACTTTCAAATCATAAATAGTGATAGAACGCGCTTTACGTTCTATAACTTTTCCTTGACGCGCTAACTTATATAGTGCTTGACCTTTATGCTTAAGAGCAGAGTACATTGGAGGAACTTGTTCAATTGTACCAATAAACTTTTGAATTGCATTATCAATATCATCTTTATTGATATTATCAATAGCTCGTGTTTGTAAAATTTCACCCTCGGCATCAGCAGTAGTCGTAGTAGCTCCTAAAGCACATTCTGCTTGATAATATTTATCAGCATCTAGTAAAAACCCTGATAACTTAGTGGCTTCACCTAAACAAATAGGCAATAAGCCACTAGCTAATTGATCTAAACTACCAGTATGTCCAGCTTTATTTGCGTTAAATAATTTTTTAACAACCTGCAATGCAGCATTAGAACTAATACCAACCGGCTTGTTCAATAACAATATTCCATGCACATTGCGTCCATTACGTCGTCTTCTTGCCATTATGATTTTGTAGAATCAATTAATGCTGATAAGCGATTTCCATATTCTGTTGAACCATCATATACAAATTGCAAACGTGGCGTTACACGAATAGTTAGACGTTTAGATAAAGCATGACGTATCCGCTTTACTTCAACATTTAAATATTCCACTGTCTGTTTATTATCTAATTTACCAGCTAAAACGGTCACATAAATTCGTGCAAATTTCAAATCTGGCGATACATCAGCAGCAGAAATTGTTATCATACCTAAATCAGGATGACGAATTTCCTTACTAATAATATCTGCTAATTCTCGTTGAATTTGTTCACCTACACGCCTATTACGGCTGAATTCTTTCATAAAGTTCTAGCTACAGAAGTTTTTTCATAAATTTCTATTTGATCACCAGCTTTAACATCATTATAGTTTTTAACGCCAATACCACATTCTATACCAGATTTTACTTCAGTAACATCATCTTTAAAACGGCGTAAGGATTCTAATTCACCTTCATAAATAACAACATTATCGCGTAACACTCGAATTGGTTTATTGCGTGTAACCGTACCTTCAGTGACCAAACAACCAGCAATAGCACCAAGTTTTGGTGATTTAAACACATCACGTACTTCTGCTAAGCCAACAATTTTTTCTACTATTTCCGGTGCCAACATACCACTTAAAGCATGTTTAACTTCGTCAATAGCCTCATATATAACACTATAATAGTGTAAATCTACGCTTTCTTCTTTAATTAAACGTTTAGCACTAGGATCAGCCCGTACATTAAAACCAATCATAATGGCATTAGAAGCTACTGCTAAATTCACATCAGATTCATTAATACCACCAACACCATTAGCAACTATCTTGACTTGAACTTCATCATTAGATAATTTCATCAAGGAATCTTGTAAAGCTTCTACTGAACCATTTACATCGGCTTTTAAAACGATGTTCAGTTTACTAACATCGCCCGCTTTCATCTGAGAAAACATATTTTCTAATTTAGCGGCTTGTTGGCGAGCTAATTTAACTTCACGATACTTACCTTGTCTAAATAATGCTATTTCCCTAGCTTTACGCTCATCAGGAACTACAACAGCCTCATCGCCAGCATTTGGAGTACTAGATAAACCTAAAATTTCAACAGGAATTGATGGACCAGCTTTGGTGATTACTTTACCGTTTTCGTCTAACATAGCTCGAACACGACCAAACTCTTTACCAGCTAATATTACATCACCTTTATTTAAGCTACCACTTTGAATCAATAAACTTGCAACTGGACCCCTGCCGGTATCTAAGCGCGATTCAATGATAATACCTTTAGCATTACCGTCAGAAATTGCTGTTAATTCTAACACTTCTGCTTGTAATAAAATAGCATCTAATAGATCATCAATACCTTCACCAGATTTAGCTGATACATTGACAAACATAGTATCGCCGCCCCAATCTTCAGGAACAACTTCTTTAGCGGCTAATTCCTGTTGCACTCGTTCAGGATCAGCATCCGGTTTATCAATTTTGTTGACTGCAACTATTAATGGTACTTGTGCGGCTTTAGCATGTTGTACTGCTTCTAATGTTTGGGGCATGACACCATCATCAGCGGCAACGACCAAAATCACAACATCAGTTACTTTAGCACCCCGTGCCCGCATAGCTGTAAAGGCTGAATGACCGGGAGTATCTAAAAAGCAAACCATACCTTTTGGCGTATCAACATGATATGCACCAATATGTTGAGTAATACCACCAGCTTCACCAGAAGCGACTTTAGTTCGGCGAATATAATCAAGTAAAGAAGTTTTACCGTGATCAACATGACCCATAATTGTCACTACTGGAGCGCGATGAATTGCATCACCTTTTTGTTCAACTTCCAAGCTTTCTTCTAGTTCATTATCCTTTAATAATTTAGAAGTATGACCCATTTCTTCGACAATAATAGAAGCAGTGTCTTGATCAATTACCTGATTGATAGTAACCATTGTACCCATTTTCATAAAGGTTTTGATTACTTCAGCCGCTTTTAATGACATCTTCTGTGCCAATTCAGAAACGGTTAGAGTTTCTGGTAAGTGAACTACATGTACAACTGGTGCAGTTGGTTTTTGAAAATCACCATGTTGTGGTTCTTTTGAAACATTTGTATTCCTTTGATTTCTAGTTCGCTTTGCACCACCACCACGATTGTTTTCATTTCGTTTCGATCTGAAGTTATTAGATCTATTATTTGGCTGCTGTTGCCTAGCTCCTGCTCCTCCTGCTCCTCCTGCTCCTCCTGCTCCTCTTCTACGTTTATTTGCCGGATTTTTCGTATTAGAATTATTTTCTGCTGCCGGTGCTGGAGTAGGAGCATTAGCAGTTACTACTTTTTTAGGAACTTTCTGTTCTCTGGTTGCAGTAGCCGCCGCCGCTGCCGCTGGCGCTGGAGCTGCTGCAGGTTTCTGATAATTAGGTTTTCTAGTTGGTCTCCGTCTTTTAGGCGGAGCGGAAGCGGCTTTCTTCTGATCAGTAGAAGCTTCTGGTTTGGTAACTTCTGTTAGCTTTTTTTTAGTTTTAACTTGTATTGTAGTTTTAGTATCAGTATTACTAAAACTATTAGGATCAGTAATAGCCTTTTTATGAGGCACTGAAGTCTTTTTAGTTTTAAGCTGTATAGTTGTATTTCCAGCAGGAGAACGAGTTTTTTTCACAGGTTTTTTATGTGAAATATTAGCCTTTTTATTAGTATTGATAGTATTTGTTTCTGTTTTAGATTCTGGTTTATTCACTGGGGCAGATACTTGGGTTTTTTGATCAAGTTTCGCTTCTATATCTTGTTTTATAGTCGCTAAACGTTGTTGATTAATAAGTTTATCTTTATTAACTTTAACGTAAGTGTGGCTTTTTCTAGTTTCGACAGACACTGTTTTTGCCTGACCTCTAGGTCCTTGAGAAGATTTAATCTTACTCTGCTCTTTACGTATTATATGGACTTTCTCTGGAGTTTTGGTATTGCTATCTTTAGCATTACTATTTAGTAAATAATTCACTAATTGTAATTGATCTTGAACATTGATCTTATCATCTGGTTTTTTTGCAGATAAACCAGCATCATCTAGTTTTGCTAATACACCTTCAAGAGGTGTTTTTAGAACATTATCAGCAAATTTTTCTACAGTTACCTCATTCATGCGTCAGTTATAATTCCTTACAGTTGTTAGTTATTCAGTTACCAGCTATCAGTCTGTTATAATGTAGTAAATGAATAACTATTTTTATATCATAACTGATAACTGATAACTGTTTATTGAAACCAAGAAGCTCTAGCTGTCATAATTAATTGACCAGCCTGTTTTTCATCAATTCCATCAAGTACCAATAAATCATCTACTGATTGCTCAGCCAGATCATTCATACTTAAAAATCCATGACGTGCCATTTGTTGCGCTAAATCCTCATTCATGCCCGCCATAGTACGCAATTCATCCGTTACTTGTACCTTATTTTCTTCTTCATCTTTCAGAGCAGCGGCTTGTAACAGCTCTTTTGCCCGCTGACGCAATTCTTTAACAATATCTTGATCAAATTCTTGAATTTCCAGCATTTCTTGTAAAGGTACATATGCAATTTCTTCAAGACTAGAAAAGCCTTCTTGCACTAGAACACTTGCAATGTCTTCTTCAATATCTAAATTAGACATAAACATTTTTAATACAGCAATTGCTTCTTTTTCATGTTTTTCTTCTGCTTGTGCCTCAGTCATAACATTTAAAGTCCAACCTGTTAATTGACTTGCAAGTCGCACATTTTGTCCACTACGTCCAATCGCTAGAGATAATTGTTCTTCCAAAACTGCAACATCAATTGTATTATTGTCTTCATCTACAATAATAGACACGACTTCCGCAGGAGACATTGCATTAATTACAAATTGTGCCGGATTTTCATCCCATATAATTATATCAACCCGCTCACCTGCTAATTCATTGGAAATTGCAGCTACTCTGGAACCACGCATACCAATACAGGCACTGACCGGATCGACACGATTATCATTAGTACGAACTGCAATTTTAGCACGCAAACCGGGATCACGAGAAGCAGACACAATTTCAATAATGTTTTCGCCTATTTCCGGAACTTCTAAAGCAAAGAGCTTCATTAAAAATTCTGGATTAGTGCGACTTAAAAATAATTGCGGACCCCGTGGTTCAGAGCGTACCTCTTTTAAATAACCACGTAAATGATCACCTGTACGCACAGACTCACGATTAATCATATCTTCACGCGCAATTAAAGCTTCAGCATGTCCACCTAAATCAATAATTATGTTACCACGAACAATACGTTTAACAATTCCACTGATTAAATCTCCTTGCCTGTCTTGATAAGCTTCAATTATTTGTTGACGTTCAGCATCACGAATTTTTTGCACAATAACTTGTTTAGCTGTTTGCGCTCCAATTCGATCTAATCCTACAGATTCAATTTCAGTTTCAAACAATTCACCTAGATTAATATCAGGATTTTGTGTTATTGCATCAGTAATACTTATTTGGACTTCAGGTGATTCTATGTTTTCATCGTCAACAACTTGCCAGCGACGAAAAGCCTTAAAATCTCCAGTTTTTGTATCAATCTGAACACGTATATCAATATCATGTTCATAATGTTTTTTAGTTGCACTAGCAATAGCACATTCCAAGGCATTAAAAATAATATCCTTATTTACGCCTTTTTCATTAGAAACCACATCTACAACTAAAAGAACTTCTTTATTCATTGTGCCACCTATATTCAATCAATATTTTTATATTCATTTAGGCACAATATGTGCCTTATTTATATGATCATAAGGTAGGCTATATTCAGTATCATCTACAATTAAGATGATATTAGAACCATCTACACCTTGTAATAAACCACTAAAATTGCGTCGATCATTTAATGGGCGATTCAACCGCACTTTAACTGTATTACCAATGGAACGTATAAAATGATCAAGTGTAAATAAGGGTCTATCCCATCCCGGGGATGAAACTTCTAAAGTATAATTACCGGGTATAGGATCTTCGACCTCTAATACACCACTTACTTGATAACTAACTTTTTGACAATCATCTAAAGTAATTCCATCCAAATGATCTATATATACACGAAGGATAAGATTACTTGCTCCTTGTTTGAGGAGTTCTATACCCCAGAATTCATAGCCTAATGCTATAATAATAGGAGTTAGTAGTTTTTGTAATTTTTGATCTAACATCATTAATATAAGCAATAAAAAATGGGCACTGGGCCCATTTGTGAAAAAAATTATCCTTCATAGTATAGAGATGTTATGCTTTAATAGCAACTAATACACATAAATATATATGAATCCAAATCTCGACTTGCTACAAGCTTATCCTTTTGAAAAATTAACTAAACTTTTTAAAAATTCTGCACCACCTACCAATTTAAGTCCAATTAAATTGTCTATTGGTGAGCCACAACATCCAACTCCTGATATTATTATTCAGGCAATGCAAAAAGATTTAAAGCAGAATTTAGCCAAATATCCAACTACTAAGGGTAGTTTGACTTTGCGTGAAAGTATAGCACATTGGCTTTCACATCGCTTTAAATTAGCAATAGAAAATATTGATCCTAATAGTCAGATTTTACCAGTAAATGGTACTCGTGAAGCCTTATTTGCCTTTGCTCAAACCGTGGTAAATAGCAAAGCTTCAAATCCCTTAGTATTAATGCCTAATCCTTTTTATCAAATTTATGAAGGAGCGGCTAAATTAGCTGGAGCTACACCGTGGTTTATCAATAGTTTTGAGGATGCTATACCCACAAATATTTGGCAACAATGTCAGTTATTATATATTTGTTCACCTAGTAATCCTAGCGGTAAGATCTTAGATATATCGGTATTAAAAAAATTAATTCAATATTCTGATAAATATAATTTCATTATAGCCGCTGATGAATGTTATTCTGAAATATATGCTGATGAAAACCAGCCTCCAATTGGTTTATTAGAAGCCTGTAATTTATTAAATAGACCAGATTATAAAAATTGTGTCGTATTTCATAGTCTCTCTAAACGTTCTAATGCGCCCGGTTTACGTTCTGGCTTTGTGGCGGGTGATGCCAACATAATTAGTAAGTTTTTACAATATCGTACTTATCATGGCTGTGCCATGTCATTAGCCACACAAAATGCAAGTATTGCCGCATGGCAAGATGAGACACATGTTATAGAAAATCGTATTCTATATAGGCAGAAATTTGAAGCCGTAATGGATATTCTTAATCCTGTGCTGCCTTCTTTAGAACGCCCAGCAGGTGGATTTTATCTCTGGGCAAAAACACCAATTAATGATCAGACATTTGCTCTGGAATTATTCACCCAACAAAATGTAACAGTTTTACCCGGTAGCTTTTTATCGCGTGTTGCAAATACTATCAATCCGGGTGAAAATTATGTTCGCATGGCTTTGGTTGCATCTTTAGATGAATGCATTGAAGCCGCTAACAGAATACATACTTTTATAAAAGATAATTAATATGAATCAATTAGAAAACATTATTGAACAAGCCTTTGATTTAAAAACTGAAATGACTTCTGAGATTAAAGAAGCAATTACAGAGGCATTAAGCTTATTAGATGAAGGTAAATTACGTGTAGCTGAAAAGCAGGATGATAAATGGATAGTTAATCAATGGGTGAAAAAGGCAGTTTTATTGTCATTTCGCATTCAAGACAATCGTTTTATGAAGGGCGGATTTACTAATTATTATGATAAGGTAGATTCCAAATATGCTGATGTCAGTTCACGCGATTTTGCGAAATTTGGTGTGCGCGTTGTACCACCAGCTTCAGTACGTAAAGGTGCTTATATTGCCCCCGGTGTAGTGTTAATGCCATCTTATGTCAATATTGGAGCTTATGTTGATAGTGGTACCATGGTTGATACATGGGCTACTGTTGGTTCATGCGCCCAAATTGGTAAAAATGTACATTTATCAGGTGGTGTTGGAATTGGTGGAGTTTTAGAGCCGGTTCAAGCTACTCCAACTATTATTGAAGATAACTGTTTTATTGGTGCCCGTTCAGAAGTTGTTGAAGGAGTAATTGTTGGAGAAGGTTCAGTAATTTCTATGGGAGTATATATTGGACAAAGTACTAAAATTTATAATCGTATGACTGGCGAAATCAGCTATGGTTATGTTCCTCCGGGTTCAGTAGTGGTTTCTGGTAACTTGCCATCATCAGATGGTAAATACTCCTTATATTGTGCTGTTATTGTGAAACAGGTTGATGAAAAAACACGTGGAAAAGTAGGTTTAAATGAATTATTAAGAGATATTTAATTATTTAGACTTGATTTTTATCCCGATATACTCAATAATATTGGGTTTGGTTGCACTAGCCGTGACTGATTACAATTATTTCAATTTTCAGACTTACGGCTTGCATTTAGCTTTTGTCTGAAAGAGAAATATTTGTGTCTTTTAAAAATTTTGCGTTACACCCATCGATTCTACAATCCATCGAACATTGTGGTTATACCACAGCAACACCTATTCAAACTGAAGCTATTCCTAAAGCTTTGGAAGGCAAAGATTTAATTGCCTCTGCAAATACTGGGACTGGTAAAACAGCAGCATTTGTATTGCCAATATTAAATAGCATTGCTAAGCATAGTTCAAAGAAAAAACAAGCTGGTCATCCGTCAAATTTAATACTTACTCCTACACGAGAATTAGCTACTCAAGTGAGTCAAGCTATCAATAAGTATGGTAAGAAATTACGCTTTACTAGTATTAGTTTACTAGGTGGTATGCCTTATGGTCCACAATTGAAAAATTTGTCACGCCCAGTAGATATTGTAGTAGCAACCCCGGGGCGTTTAATCGACCATATAGAAAGAGGTCGTATAAATTTATCTAATGTCAAAATGTTGGTATTAGATGAAGCTGATCGTATGTTAGATATGGGCTTTGTTACTGAAGTTAATAAAATTGCTGATGCTACCGCTAAAGATCGCCAAACGCTGTTATTTACAGCTACTTGGGATAAAAAAATGGCGCAATTAGCACAGCGTTTATTAACTAATCCTGAGCGTATTCAAGTTGAAACTGAAGTTACGCAAGAAAATATTGATCAACGTTTGCACATTGCAGATGATGCAGGACATAAAAATCGTTTATTGCACCATATTCTTGATGATGAAAATTTAAAACAAGCGATTATCTTTTCTTCAACTAAGAGAGGTGCCGATGATTTAGCTCATTCCTTAAGAAATGAAGGATATGCAGCATCGGCTTTACATGGTGATATGAAGCAAGGGGCACGTAATCGCGCTTTGACCAATATGCGTCGTGGTAAATTACGTTTCTTGGTAGCTACTGATGTAGCGGCACGCGGTATTGATGTTACTGGTATTAGCCATGTTATCAATTTTGATTTACCGCGTTTTGCTGAAGATTATGTGCATCGTATTGGTCGTACAGGGCGTGCTGGCGCAGAAGGAACCGCGATTTCTTTTGCCTTACCTGATGATATGCGACATTTAGAGCGTATTGAACGTTATACTGGACAATCAGTGCCTAGATATATAATCGAAGGGCTTGAACCAACACGTAAATTACAACAAAAAGCTCGTAATAAAAAACGTAAGTTTCGCAGTGGTAATAATTCAGGAGTTGCACGTAAGAAAAATTATTCTAGTGCTTCACGTAAACCAAGTAACCAATCGCATTCTCGACGACGCTAACATTCTTTAAATCTGACAGGTTTTGAAAACCTGTCAGGTTTTGATCCATTCACCTGATTTACCTCCAGATTTTTTCTTTAAGCCAACATTTTCTATCGTCATCGCTCGATCTACTGCTTTGCACATATCATAGATAGTTAATAGGGCTATTTGCACTGCTGTTAGGGCTTCCATTTCTACCCCGGTTTGTCCAGTTGTTTTTACAGTTGCTTGGCAGGATACTGCATTTTCTGATTCTAATGGGCTTAAATCTACACTGATTTTGCTTATCATTAAAGGGTGACATAGTGGAATTAATTCACTGGTTTTTTTTGCAGCCATAATACCTGCAATTCGTGCAATTCCTAAAACATCACCTTTTTTATGCCCACCTTGCATAATTAATTGTAAAGTTTCGGCTTGCATTTTAATAATGCCTTCAGCAATCGCAATACGATCTGTACTAGCTTTTTCGCTGACATCTACCATTTCTGCTTCACCAGCATTATTAAAATGTGTTAATTTTCCCATAAAATAGTTCCAAGATTAGAATAATTACTATAACAATTGCCTTTATAAGCGCGAACTGCAACATAAAAATTGACATTGTTATCTAAAGTAACATTAATATTATTATCTTTTAGGGGAAAACTATTAATATTATTAAAAGTTACTTCTGTCATAGGCTCAGAATATGGAGCATAATAAAATTGATAGCCATCAGCTTCTGCGATATTATCCCAATGTACAGTGACATTTTCTTGTTTAATCTTGACACTTAACATTGGTATTGCAGGAATTTCTTCTGCTGTACAAATATTTTGAGTAATAAAGCTGTGAAATGATGATATTTTGGTATAAACACCATAAAAATTAGGTTTAGCGCAACTTTCACCCCAACTGACAATACCTACTTGTTGCCATCCAATAGCGGTGTTGACCATTAAAGGCGCACCGCTATCACCAACACAAGCATCAGTACCACCTTCAGCTAAACCAGCACATAGCATGGAATCTGCTACGTCGCCATCATATGATTCTGGCGCATTACAAATTTCATTAGAAATAATAGGTAAAGATGTTTGTTGTAATTTATTTGAAATTGAAGATTTATCTTTTACATCAGTCAAACCCCAACCTATAACTGTAGCTAAACTATTGTTGTTATCTAATTTGTTATAAGTTTCAGCTACTCGTAAGATTGGTTGAGAAGATGGTTTCTCAAGCTGTATTAATGCTATATCTGCTAAGGGATTTCCAGGATTATTATCATATTCAGGGTGTTTAATTATCTTTTTTATCTTGATTGTTTCTCCGGTATTTTCATTACTTAATGTATGTCTTCCTAATATTACTTGTAAATTATTTATATTGTTTTTAGCACAATGCGCCGCTGTTACAACCCAAGATGGATGAATTAAACTACCAGCACAAAATGCCCCTTGTAATGTTGAAAAATCTGAGATAGCAATTGACACCGCCCAAGGCCAATCAGTTGGTTTGGCTATGGAGCCATTAATAATTCTAGTGCTTGCTAGGCTCTGATTTTGGATTAACAATAAACAAATTGTTATTATATATATATATGTTTTCATATTTACATTCTAATGTTGAAATTTATAATTTTTTTAAAGACCTGTCAGGTTTTAAAAACCTGACAGGTCTGAAAAGTTATAGCAAAAGTAACACCAAGAAAATTTTTTAAGTACCTAGATAAAAATTTTTTGGCAAGCCCCCTAGCCCCCTAAAGGGGGGAGTATTTACCAAATAAATAATATCATTCCTCCCCCTTTAGGGGGTTCGGGGGGCTTGAAAACTTTTAGATATTATCTATAATACTATTAAAAGTCATACTGGGTCTCATTACAGCCGAAACTTTGTCAGCATCAGGTTTATAATACCCACCTAGATAAACTTGTTTTTCTTGCACTGATAGTAGTTCTTTATTTATGGTTTCTTCATTATTTGCAAGATTTTTCCAAACTTCTGTAAACTTAGAAGCGAGTTTCGCATCTTCTGTTTGTTTGGCAAGAACTTCTGCCCAATATAGAGCTAAATAAAAATGACTGCCTCTGTTGTCAATAGTTCCTAATTTTCTTTGAGGTGATTTATTGTTTTCCAGAACTTGTTCGGTTGCTTTATCAAGCGCGTTTGCTAAAATTTTGGCTTGAACATTATTATCTGCTGCTGCTACTTGTTCCAAAGATGGCACTAATGCTAAAAATTCGCCCAGAGAATCCCATCTTAAATAGTTATCCTTCAAAAGTTGCTGCACATGTTTTGGAGCAGAGCCACCTGCACCAGTTTCAAATAATCCGCCTCCTGCCATTAAAGGTACAATTGATAGCATTTTTGCAGATGTACCAACTTCTAAAATTGGATATAAATCAGTATTGTAATCTCGTAACACGTTTCCAGTTACAGAAATCGTATTTTCACCAGCTCTCATTCTTTCAATAGAAACTCGGGCAGCGTCTCTTACAGACATAATTTCAATATCCAAACAGGATATATCATAGTCTTTTAAGTAGTTATCCACTTTTTTGCGGAGTTCTATGTGATGTTGTCTATCTTCATCTAACCAAAAAATAGTTTTCCAAGCAGTTGCTTGCGCCCTATTTACTGCTAGTTTTACCCAATCTTTAATTGGTGCATCTTTGACTCGCACTAACCGCCAAATATCTCCTGCTTCAACCGCATGTTGGTGAATAGTATTGCCTTTGGCATCAGTTACCACGATAGTTCCATCAGCCGGCACTTCAAAAGTGGTAGGGTGTGAGCCATATTCTTCGGCTTTTTTTGCCATTAGCCCAACATTGGGAACGGTTCCAATTGTGCTAGGATCAAGGGCACCATTGGCAATACAATTTTTGATGGTTTCATCATAAAGAGGCGCGTAACTACTATCTGGAATCACAAATTTTGCATCTTGAGTTTGATCATTTTTATTCCACATTTTGCCACCTGCTCTGATAGCAGCAGGCATAGAGGCATCAACAATTACATCACTAGGAACATGCAAATTGGTAATACCTTTTTGGGAATTTACCATAGCCACATCGGGGCTTGAGGCATAGACATTTTGAATATCAGCCTCTATTTCAGCTTTTTTATCTGCTGGCAAAGATTCTATTTTGTTATATAAGTCTCCTAAACCATTATTAAAATTAACATTGAGTTGTTGCAAAGTTTCAGCATGTTTGTTGATAGCATCGGCAAAGAAAACTTTCACAGCATGTCCAAAAATAATTGGATCTGATACTTTCATCATAGTGGCTTTCATGTGCAAAGAAAAGAGAATTTCTTTGTCTTTGGCATCTTCTATTTGTTTTGCCAAAAATTCCACTAATGCTTTCTTACTCATAAAGGTAGCATCAACAATTTCCCCTTTTTCTAATGGAAGTGCTGCTTTTAAGACAATTTCATTACCATCTTTGCCTATGAAGCTAATCTTTGCTTCAGTGTCTTCTTCCATAGTCATAGAGATTTCATTGTTACAGAAATCACCGGCGGACATTGTAGCTACATGAGATTTAGAAGTTGATAACCATTCTCCCATAGAATGAGGAAACTTTTTTGCATAGTTTTTCACAGCAGTTGGTGCGCGTCTATCAGAGTTGCCTTCTCTGATTACAGGATTAACTGCTGAACCTAAAACTGTGGAGTATTTTTCCTCTGTAAAATTTGGGATATTGTATCCTTTATCCTGCAATTCTGCAATCACAGCTTTAAGCTGCGGTATAGAAGCTGAGATATTGGGAAGTTTAATAATATTAGCGGCTGGATTTTTGACTAATTCTCCAAGTTTTTCGAGTTCATTGTCAATTATTTGTTCAGATTCTAGCCTTTCGGGGAATAAGGCAATGACTCTTCCTGCTAAGGAAATATCTCTGGTTTTTATTTCAATATTTGCGGTTTTTGTAAAAGCTTGGATAATGGGAAGGAGAGAATAGCTTGCCAATGCTGGTGCTTCATCAACTTTGGTCCAATTAATTTCTGACATTATTTTAAACTAGCTCCTATATTAAAAATCTAGCATTATAGCATAATGCTAGATAAGTCAAAAATCAAAATAATGTATAAATAAATGGTGCGACAGCAGAACCTTGTGTTAATACGATTAATCCACCTAGCAATAATAATACAATGATAATTGGTGCTAGCCAGAATTTTTTACGCATTCTCATAAATGCCCATAAATCTTTTATTAAATCTATCATTAAAATGGTTTCTCCATATGTTTAGGTGAACGAAT
Source organism: Candidatus Marithrix sp. (assembly GCA_016744775.1). Taxonomy (GTDB): domain Bacteria; phylum Pseudomonadota; class Gammaproteobacteria; order Beggiatoales; family Beggiatoaceae; genus Marithrix. The sequence goes on along the minus strand of JADGDS010000003.1, from coordinate 86,524 downwards.
TTCTGTTATATTACGGAAAGTTTTTAACTTTTTCGGTTTGTTTTGCGAAAATGTTTTTCCAAATAACAACATTATTAAACGTGTTGGTGTAATTACAATATAAAATACCAAGGCTAAAATAATACGAGTGTTAATCCAACCTAATATCAAAGCAAAAGACATCCAAACCGTATAAATTGGTTTTAAGGCATTTGGTATTAATAAAGCTAATATCCATAATACTCCTGCTAGATTAAAAGGCCAGACTGGAGTATTAAAATTAAATAACCACGGAAATAACAATCCAAATATAGCAATAAATAAGCCACCTGTTATTAATCCAAAGTCACGTAAACCTTTTTTATCGGGAATTTCTATGTGCATATTAATTAATCCAATTCAAATTCTTGTTTCCAAGCTTCATCTTTTGCCCCTTCGGGTTGCTCGGATTTTGATATAATACAATTTTCTAATACTAAATAATCCATTTCTGTACGCATAAAGCATTGATAAGCATCTTTAGGTGAGCAGACTAATGGTTCTCCGCGTACATTGAAGGATGTATTTACTAATACTGGGCAAGCTGTTAATTTGTCAAATTCTTTTAGTAAATTATAATAACGCGGATTGGTTTCTGGGTGTACTGTTTGAATACGCGCTGAATAATCTAAATGAGTAATTGCAGGTAATTTAGAACGCGCTACATTCAGTTTTTCGACTCCAAATAATTTTTCTTGCTCTTCCGTAAGCGGCAATCTAAATTCAGAATTGACAAAATCTACTAGCAACATATAGGGGCTTGCTTGATCAATACCAAAATAATCTGCCACTCGTTCATGCAATATTGATGGTGCAAATGGCCGGAAAGATTCACGGTATTTAATTTTGAGATTCATTATAGATTGCATTTTAGGGCTACGAGGATCACCTATAATTGAACGACCGCCTAATGCACGGGGTCCAAATTCCATCCGCCCTTGAAACCAACCTACTACATTTTCTTTTGCTAGAATTTGAGCAGTTTTTGGTAATAATTCTTCATCTGGCAAATATTTATATGGCGCACCTATCGAATCCAAATAAGTTTTGATTTCGTCATTGCTGGATTTAGTGCCTAAATAAGATCCTTCCATAGAATCGTTAATATTATCCGCTTGTCTAGGATTATCTAGGTATTCATGCCAAACACTATAAGCAGCACCAAGTGCCCCGCCTGCATCACCAGCGGCTGGTTGTATCCAAATATCTTTAAAGATTTTTTCTCTTAACAATCGCCCATTGGATACACAATTAAGTGCTACGCCTCCAGCTAAACATAAATAATCAACATCTAACTCTTTTTTCACAGTACGCGCTATACGTAATACTATTTCTTCTGTTACTACTTGAATAGAAGCAGCAATATCCATTTCACGTTGTGTTAAAAGTCCTTCTGGTGCGCGTCTAGGTCCACCAAATAGTTTGGCAAACTTACGATTTGTCATAGTTAAGCCGACTTCATAGTTGAAATATTTCATATTCAACTGAAATGTACCGTCAGGCTTTAAATCAATTAGATTATTTAATATAGTTTGTGCATATTTAGGTTTGCCATAAGGTGCTAAACCCATGAGTTTATATTCACCAGAATTGACTTTAAAGCCAGTGAAATAAGTAAAAGCAGAATATAATAAACCTAAAGAATGTGGAAAATCAATTTGCCATTGTGGAGTTAATTTATTACCATCACCTAACCAAACTGAACTAGTTGCCCATTCACCAACTCCATCAAGACATAATACTGCTGCTTTTTGATAGGGGCTAGGAAAAAAAGCCGAGGCTGCATGAGCTTGATGATGTTCAGTAAATAATAAAGGCGGTAATTTAGATTTACTTAAACCTAAACTAATAAACTCATTTTTAAGTACAGTTTTAAGATATAATTTTTCTTTAAGCCATATAGGCATGGCTTGTATAAAGGAACGAATTCCTATAGGAGCATGACTTAAATATGTTTCTAATAGACGCTCAAATTTAAGTAAGGGTTTATCATAAAAGACTATATAGTCTATATCTGACAGACTCATATTACCAATATCAAGGCAAGCACCTATCGCGTTTACTGGAAAGCGAGCATCATGCTTTTTACGCGAAAAACGTTCCTCCTGTGCCGCTGCTATAATTTTACCTGATTGCAATATAGCGGCAGCACTATCGTGGTAATATGCTGAAATACCAAGAATATTCATTTATAACTCATTATTATTTTTTAGTAAAATAGAATTTTCTATGGATTAATGCAAAATAATAACCATGTTTATTCTCCTAAAATGACTTAATACTAAGCAAAGTTCTTCTAAAATTTGATAAAATATCTTAAATCAAAATAAATCACAATAAGTATTTCCGCTTTTTTGTTGCGGAGTGAGGTTTTATGTATGACATATTTTAAGTTTATAGATTTGTTTGCAGGTATTGGAGGAATTCGACTTGGTTTTGAATTTCATGGAGGAAAGTGTGTATTTTCTTCAGAATGGGATAATCATGCACAAGATACTTACGAAGCAAACTTTGGTGAACGCCCTGACGGTGATATTACAAAGATAGAACCCAATGATATTCCTGATCATGACATACTTCTTGGTGGATTTCCTTGTCAGGCTTTTAGTATATGTGGAGAACAAAAAGGATTTTCTGATACTAGAGGCACATTATTCTTTAATATTGAACAAATTTTAAGGGTTAAAAAACCTTATGCTTTTATGTTAGAAAATGTAAAAAATATAAAATCACATGATAAGGGTAGAACATTTAAAACAATATTAGAACATTTGGAAGGCTTAGGATATTTCATCCATCACACAGTATTAAACTCTCTTGATTTTGGAGTGCCGCAAAAACGTGAACGGACAATAATAGTGGGATTTAAAGAAAATATTTCATTTACTTTCCCAAAACCATTAGGAATAATGTCTAATTTAGAAGATATTCTTGAAAAAGATGAAAACATTGAAAAAAAACACTTTGTTTCAGAAGATATAAAAAAGAAAAGAATGGCAAAAGTAAAACCCAATTACCCCATTCCGTCTATTTGGCATGAAAATAAAAGTGGAAATATATCCGCACTAAAATATTCATGTGCATTAAGAGCCGGGGCTTCATATAACTATCTTGTTGTAAACGGGATAAGACGACTTACACCCAGAGAACTTCTTAGACTACAAGGTTTCCCCGATACATTTAAAATTGTAGTTCCTTATATGCAAATAAGAAAACAAACTGGCAACAGCGTCTCCGTTCCTGTAATTAAAGCCGTTGCAGAAGAAATGTTAAAAAGTATAAAAAATAAGAAACCAGCATTTCCACAGTTGGAACAATTAGAAATTTGGGAGAAAAAATAAATGCGACATGATTTAGATCAAGCTAAAAACGCGCTTGATTCGGTAATTAAAAAATCAAGAGTACATCTATATAAACCTATTCAAATTGCTGAAATTTTGTTTAAAAATAGAAATAATCCAGAGCTAAATATTGATCTAAAGGATTTAGAAACATACAGAACCAAATCAAAAAAATGGCGTGATATTGTATGTATGCAATTCCTTGGAAGAGTCAGCACATCCAGCGCGAAATTCCAAGATAATTTATTTGAAGACAATGCCATACCTCCACATATTTTATCATTGCTTGGCATAGAAAACGATAATAATAATGGTATTGTTGAAGCGTATATTTACAAGAAGTTTGAAGAAAAACATCTTCAATTGGAAAACGCGCTCAATTACTGTTTGAGTAGCACAAAAGAAACTTTTGATCTTAATATTTTTTTAAATCAATTTTGGGATCAACCCGGTCTTAAACGCAGTCTTGATAAAATATTTGAAATTGTTGTTTACTCATTATTTGAGGTATTAACAATAGCAATAGATATTAAAATAGACATTTATTACAACCCAGAAAAAAGAAGGATACTTAAGGAATTTTCTGAATTTGCCGAAAAGGTATTAAATCTAAATGCCGAAAATAACAGAAAATCGCTAGAAGCTCATTTTCATAGAGTTGGTGTAACAAATGCGGCAGATAGAGGATTAGATATGTATGCTAATTTCGGATCAGTGGTACAAATAAAACATCTATCCTTAGATGAAGAATTGGCAGAAGATGTAGTTACATCTATAACTTCAAACAAGATAATTATCGTTTGCAAAAGTGCAGAGGAAAATGTAATTAATTCTTTACTAACCCAAATAGGATGGCGATCACGAATACAAGCAGTGATCACGGTTGATGATTTAGTTTGTTGGTATGAAAAAGCACTTACTGGCACATATGCAAATATATTAGGTGAAAAAATAATTTCAACCCTTTCTGACGAAATCAAAAATGAGTTTCCATCAGTAGGCAGTAATGATTTTCAGGAATTTAAAGAAGCTAGATCTTACAATCAATTATGTAACCAGTATTGGGATATAAACACATAACAATAGAATTTTCTATGGATTAATGCAAAATAATAACCATATTTATTTTAACCAAATCCCTAAACCTAGCCATCCTAAAAATCCCAATATTCCAGCAGATATTGATCCCAATTTCCATTTAGGATCTTCTGATGTTAAGCCCAGATAACTTATAATACCAGCTATTATTGGTAATAATATAGTGCTTGTAGCTGCGTATTCAGCAGTAAAATTTAATTTTTCCGCTATTGTGCTTGAGACTTCTACCGCTGAAAATACTATAAATAGTATTTGTAGCCATTCTAATTTGGTTGATATGCCTTGTTGAAATTCAGCGTCGTTGTTTATGTCTATGTGGTGTAGAGTGTCTTGCACTGTTTGTAAGCTAGTGGGAATTCTTAAACCGGTTTGGCAGAGTTGGTAATATTGGTTGATTGCTTCTCGGTGACTGATTTCTGTGAAATAACCGGTTACTTTGAAACCTAAGATATTGTTATGTAAATTTTGTAATTGTTGACGGCTTTTGGTAGTTGTTCCTTGTTTACGTACTATATATGCTGCATCGTCTATTAGGCGTTGTAATATTAGACGCTGCATTAAAGCAGTGAGGTAGGCTATGAAGTATTTATTTAATACTTGCAATGCTCTATCAAATTGTTGAGCTGAATTTTGTTCTGTTGTTAGTTGAGCCGCTCCTAAACTGCTTACTCCTGCTAAATGGCAAGCATTCATTCTTTGGTGATTGACTTCAATACTACCGGGATGTTGCTGTTCTTCTACATGGCTTAGTGCCGATAATAAGGGTTTTAGTTCTGTTAAATCAACTCCATTATCAAAATGTATGACGCTATATACTGAAAATTGTCTTTGTATTTGGCGAAAACCAAATGAGTTTAGTGGCTGAAGTAGATATTTTCGTAACTCAACTAGATCAAATATGCAACCATATTTACCAAGACGTTCAGATAAAGGTGCATCCTCAGCAGGAGCTGGTGGAAGTTTGGGATTATCTGATGGATAGGGAATTAATAACCTTGGTGTTAATTTGCCTTTAGCTTGTGATAATAAGTAATTAAATTGTTTGAGTTGATCAAAATCACTAGGATTTTTATTAGTGAGGGTTATAGATAATATACCAACACCATAATGGGATAAAAATAATTCAATGCCTGCTTGTTGATTTAATGTTGCTATAAATCGCTGTTTTTGATCATCAAGAGTTTTTTTAAACCATTTATTAGCCGTTTGTTTTTTGAATTTTAAATAATAACAAGAATTATCTTGTTTGTTAGAGAACAAAAAATTTCTAATCCGATACAACATTTCATCACTATATAAACCATATGGTTTTTCTATTATTTCCCAATCTAAATTCTTAGTTAAGGCATCGACTGCTTGATTCAAGCAATTTCTATCTATGAAAAATAGGTATAAAAAGCGGCTGTTTTGAGATTTTATTTTGTTCACGTTATTCTATTTTATATTTTTGATATAATTTAATTATTATAACAAACTTGCATCAAAAAAAAGGAAAAACAGATGCCCACAGATTTAGAAATTATCAAACAATTAGAACAAACAATTAATAGAAATTTAGATAAGTTAGATAAAATAAAATGGAATTCAGTAGGTTATGTTAAAAATGTCTATGATCAAATAACCGGTTTATATTTGTATGATTGCAGTTTAAAAAATTTACCTACCGAAATAGGCAAGTTGCAAAACTTAACCAAACTTAATTTATGGGGTAATAACTTAAGTGATTTACCACCCGAAATAGTAACATTGCAAAAATTAAGTTATCTGTTATTAGGAAACAACCAATTAAGCGAGTTTCCGCCAGAAATCCTAAGATTGCAAAACTTAAATCTGCTTGATTTAGGTGGCAACCAATTAGGCGAATTGCCGCCGGATATAGGCAATCTGCAAAAATTAATGGAACTTAATTTAGAAGAAAACCAGTTAAGCGATTTGCCAGCAGAGATAGCTAAATTACAAAAACTAACAACTCTGTTATTACAAAACAATCAGTTAAAACAACTAACTCCAGAAATATGGAAATTGCCTAAATTAGCCTCGCTTGGTTTAAATAATAACCAATTAAGCCAGTTTCCTAAAGCACTTTTAGACTTAAATTTAGAAATAAAATTAGACAGTTATTTTTGGGATAAAGGCATCCATGTTGAAGATAATCCCTTTGAGACTCCGCCAGTGGAAATTGTCAAGCAAGGCAGACAAGCCATTATTAACTATTACGCTGCATTAGAAGAACAACCTGATCGCCTTCTCAATGAATCCAAACTAATTCTCATTGGCGATGGTGGTGCTGGCAAAACTTCCCTTGTAAAACGTCTAATTGGAGAAGAATTTAACCCGCAAGAATCTCAAACACATGGTATTAATATCAATACTTTAAATTTAAAACACCAAGACAATGAGATCAAACTCCACTGCTGGGATTTTGGCGGACAACAAATCATGCACGCCACCCATCAATTTTTTCTTTCCAGACGTTGCTTATATTTGTTAGTACTAGACAGTCGGCGTGAAACTTCAGTGGAATATTGGCTAAAACACATTCAAGCTTTTGGCAAAAACGCCCCTGTGATTATTGTCATTAACAAAATAGACGAAAATCCCAATTTTGATCTACCACAAAAACGTCAACTAAAAAAATTTTTTCCCAATTTAAAACAGATATGCCGCATATCTTGTGCTACAGAAGTAGGTATTAGCGAACTAAATAACGCGATTGAAAATACTTTGCCTTGTATTGAATTACTCAATACCAAATTTCCAGCAAAATGGTTCAAAGTCAAAACTGCTATTACTGCACAAGCAAAAAAAACCAATTTTACCAGTTATGAACATTATGTGGATATTTGCCAAGATAATGGTATTACTAAAGAAAGTGAACAAAACACTTTAATAAATTTCCTGCATGATTTAGGTTTAGTCAATCATTTTGAAGACCGTTGGCTACGCGAAACCAATGTCATCAATCCCCAATGGATAACCGAAGCTGTTTATACCATCATCAATGCTCCACAACTAGCGAGCAACGGTAAATTACATCGTGAAGATTTAAAAACCATATTAGACAATGCGATTTATCCTGAGCGTAAACACGACTACATCATTGAATTAATGAAAAAATTTGAACTGTGCTACGCTTTAAATTACGACGAATACTTATTGCCAGATTTATTTCCCATTCAAGAACCAGATTTTGAATTTGATGATGAACATGGCTTGCATTTCATACTAGAATACGGTTTTTTACCAAAATCTATTTTTACCCGTTTCATAGTAAAAATGCACAGTCAGATTTTGGATAATACACACTGGCGCAGCGGCATACTGCTCAAAGATCGGCTAAGTGAAACCACTGCGTTGGTAGAGAGAGTATCCAAACGTTTAGAATTTACACTTACCGGACCACAAAAGCGCGAATATTTGGTTATATTACGATTCGTACTCACAGACATTCATCGCAGTTTTAGCCATTTAAACGTCACCGAAAAAATCGGTTTACCTGACAAGCCACAGCTAAGCGTAAATTACGATTACTTACTGAGACTAGCTGAAACCGGACAAACTGAATATTTACCGCCAGAAGATCCAGAAAAATCATATAATATTAAACATTTGTTGGGTCTAGTTGCAACACCAATATCTGAAAATGAAACAATGTTGCAAAAAATCATAACTATTTTAGAAACACAAGGCATTAAAAAGGAAAAAGATTTATTAGATCGTCTTGATGAAGTAGTGAAAATAAAACCGGGCTTGTTTGGAGTCTCAATTAATGTCAACGCGCTGTTGAAAAAGTGGAAAAAACGTAAAAAAAGTTAAAGGAAATTAAAAACATGAAAAATAAACCGTTATGTGTAGATTTAGACGGCACCTTAATTGCCACTGATAGTCTTTGGGAAAGTATCTTGTTGCTATTCAGAACTTGGCATATTTTTTTATTACCATTCTGGCTAATGCGAGGCAGGGCAAACTTAAAATACAAGGTTGCTCAACATGTTAGCTTAAATGTGGCTACTTTACCTTATTATGAAAATGTATTAAATTTTTTACAAGATGAGAAACAAAAGGGGCGTGTTTTAGTATTAGCAACAGCGGCTCATGAATCAATTGCACAGGCAGTGGCTAAGCATTTAGATATATTTGATGTGGTAATGGCTAGTGATCTTGATACTAATCTGAAGGGTGTTAATAAGCGCGATGCTTTAATAAAACGTTTTGGTGTTTTTGATTATATTGGTGATTCTAGCGCGGATATACCTATTTTTGAGGCTGCTAATAAGCCATATTTAGTTGGGCGTGATTTTGCGATTCCTAAAAAGTCTTGGAAAATTTGGTTAAAAGCTTTACGCCCGCATCAATGGAGTAAAAATGTGCTAATTTTTTTACCATTGCTTTTTTCTCATCAATTCGCAGATATAACTAAGTTAGTAGATGTATTGTTAGGATTTGCTGCTTTTAGTTTAGCGGCTTCAGCAGGTTATGTGTTAAATGATTTATTAGATTTAGCCGCTGATCGTATTCATAAGACTAAAAAATATCGTCCATTTGCCGCTGGTTTGATCCCAATACAATATGGTTTAGTATTATTTGCAATTTTAATTGCTGGGAGCTTATTTATTTCATTATGGTGGCTGTCTTTAGCTTTTACTGTTATGGTGCTAATATATATAATACTAACAATTAGTTATTCAGTTTACTTGAAACGCAAACGAGTTATAGATATTTTTGTCTTGGCAAGTTTCTATACACATAGAATTTTAGCTGGTGGAATCGTAGTGATGGTTCCAATTTCATCATGGTTATTGGGATTTTCTATGTTTATATTTCTGAGTATAGCATTTCTAAAACGCTATATAGAATTATACAATTTGAGTGATAGAAAGAAAATAAAACACCGTGACTATGATGTTTGCGATATGGAAATGATGAGTAACATGGGAGTAAACAGTGGTTATTTAGCGGTATTAATTTTTGCTTTATATATTAATAGTGATAAAATCAATAATTTTTATAGTTCACCAGTTTTTTTATGGTTTATTTGTCCAATTTTATTATATTGGATAACTCGTGTTTGGTTTTTAGCAAATAGAAACAGGGTATTAGATGATCCGGTGAAATTTGTTTTAACTGATAAAATAAGTTGGCTTGTTATTGTTATTGTAAGTGTTCTTATGATGTTGGCTACAATTGTTCCACAACAATTTGTTTGAATCAATTTAAGGGCAACCACAAGGGATTGCCCCTACGAGTGTTTATCCAACATAAAAATTAGTTTCCAAATGTTTATCTCGTTCCCACGCTCTAGCGTGGTAACGCATGTGCAGACGCTCCAGCGTCAAGTCATTGCCATTAAGCCAGATTCATATTTTGCGACTGGACGCTGGAGCGTCCAGTCATGCGTTACCACGCTGGAGCGTGGGAACGAGATAAACATCACTCCTCATAGCATCAAGATCATTTTCCCAAGGATATTTGCCAAAAGCTTGGCTTAAAGCATCTTTTTTAATAAGTAATTTTTGCAGTGCAAGAACTACTACTTCTTGAGGGGTATTTTTGCCAGTTATACGCATGGCTTGATTAATTAATTTATCTTCTAATTGAATGTTCAGATTTTACCATTCCAGATTGATCTGTTTCAAGAATTAAGCGTTTTGCATAATAGTTTAACACCAATCCTATTACCTATCAAGCAAGATGTAATAGCCTGTAGGTTGAACTTATCCAACATAAAAAATTAGTAATAACAAGCCACTGTCATTTCGGTTTCGATGTAAGGAGAAATCTGAGAAATCTTGGCTAGGTTTAAGATCCTTCCTATAGGTCTCTCCTATCGTCGAGAGGATGACTTGTGTGTTTTTTATTGATGCTATTCCAGTAAATTCTGTGAAGTCTTGACGTTTCTTCTTTCCAATGTAAAAATTATGTTTTAAGTATATTATCATTCCATAATCATGATAAGTACAGCGAATTATAAAAATTAAAAACTACAGGGATTGCATATAAGCAAGGATAATACATTTGATGCTGCTCTTAATAATATTTATGAACTGGAGTTTAAAGCAAAGCTTTGTATTTTAATTGTTATTATCTGTAGGTTGGGCTGCAATGCAATTTAAGGGCAACCACAAGGGATTGCCCCTACGAGTGTTTATCCAGGATAAAAATTAATATTTATTTAATACGTATCCCACGTTCCATAATCTTTTGTACAAAGGATAAAAAATCACGTAAGGCCTCTTCTGGAATATCACTGATATTACTCGCAATTACATTTTTTTCGGCATTAATTGCTCTATGCTCCCAGTGATAACTGTAACGATCTTTCAACTTCAATGAATACCAAATATCTATAAAACTTCCATCCATAAGAATTATACGCAACTCATTAATAGACTTGTCCGTAAATAAGCCTTTGGCTTAGTCTGGAGTCCAAGATTTATCTTGGAAGTGCAGTATTTTCAACTTGTCCAAGATAAATCTTGAACTCCAAGAACGATCCTAAAAGCTTATTTACGGACAAGTCTATTGACTATAGTCATAATAAGGAATTAATGGTCTTTAATAATTCGTCATGTTTATATTCTAAATGGTCTAAACGTTGTAAATCACGCCATGAGTTTTCCTCATCTAATGTACCTTTTTGATAACGTTCATCCATTTCTTCTACATTGGCAACATTATACCGTCCAGATATATCAAATATTTCTGTATCAATAATACGTAATTTATACTTCAAAAAATGACGTAAACTTAACTGGATCAAGTTATCAGTTGGAATTTGTAACTGATGGGAAACTGTATTAAATATAGTCTCTTGTTGTGCTAACATTTCATTTACTCGCTGTATTCATTATTATTTGTATTCTATCAAACTATGCAATTTGATGTTTCTCTTAATAATATTTATGAACTGGAGTTCAAAGCAAAGCTTTGTATTTTAATTGTTATAGTCTGTAGGTTGGGCTGCAATGCAATTTAAGGGCAACCACAAGGGATTGCCCCTACGAATGTTTCTCCAATAACAAAAATATTCCCCATGCCATTGTTGGAAATCGCGGAAATGGATAAAAATTACTACCACCAAATGCAATTCGTTCGATATTATTGGGGTAAACTTTAATTATGGTTATTGAATCAGTTTATCTTCAAGTTCAGTATAAAGTTTGAACTTGCCATCAGCAGACAAGAGCAAGGCATTGTGGATTAACGCAGTCGCAATAATAATACGGTCTTGTGGATCACTGTGGTGTTCTGACAAGTCAACTGCTTGGCTGGCGATTTCAGGAGTAATAGGTATGAGTTGTATATCCGAACCAGTCAGTGCTTTATCAAACCATTCATTACGTGGGTTGGGAAGTTGAATTCGATTATGCTGATCCAACCAAGAAACTTCAAACAAGCTGATAGCCGATACACCTACTTGATCAGCCTGTTCGATATGCTCCAGCCAAGTTGTTTTCAACTTAGGATTTTGATTGATCCACCATAACCAAACATGTGTATCTAAAACAATCATAAAGAAAAATTCCAGTCTGATGAGGGGGCACTGTCGAAAATATCACCCATGATTTTTATTTTACCAGCAATATCTGGATGTGGTGTACGTTTTACACGTTTAGTCACATCTTTCAGCACTAGAAAAATAGTCTCAAGTTGTTTATTTGCTGGTAATTTAGGTAAATATTTTAAGTTTCCAAATTGATCTGTTTCAAGAATTAAGCGTTCAGCATACATATTAGTAATATTTCTTATTTTAGTCTAAAAAACAACTAAATAGTTTAACACTAATTAGATTACTAATCAATCAAGATTTAATAACCTGTAGCTTGCTCACAAATATTTATTTTTCATCTGATAGACACTCCCATATTGAACTCCTTCAAATAATTCGCTATGTAATGCTGTTTTAGGTTCGGCTTCAATATAGTGCAATTTGATGCTTCTCTTAATAATATTTATGAACTGGAGTTCAAAGCAAAGCTTTGTATTTTAATTGTTATTATCTGTAGGTTGGGCTGCAATGCAATTTAAGGGCAACCACAAGGGATTGCCCCTACGAGTGTTTATCCAAGATAAAAATTAATATTTATTTAATAAATGGATTTATTATCCTTAGTTGATCTTCTATAAGTTGATTGTGTTGCATGTCTTCACTATATAAAATAGTACAATGGTTTTCTAAAGCTGTGGCTATGATTAAACAGTCATAAAATTGATATTTGTAGATATTTTTTATTTCTAAAGCATAAATAATTGTATTTTCATTAAAAGGAAATACAATTGTCTTTTCGGATATTTTTTTTAGAATTTCTATCATCAATAGATAGTTGAAACTTTTTCAGGCTAACATTTGAGAATTCATTTAATACTTGAATGCTAATGTGATGGTTACTTTTTAATATCTCTTTAGCAATAGACTTTTTTTCTAAATCATTTGAGAGAAGATATAGCAATACATTGGTATCTACAAAAATCTTATCTGACATTGGCATCATCTCTATCAAATTTATAATTAGAAAAATCTATTTGAAACTTATCAAATATTTGATCGACACTATCCATTCTTTCATTGGCATCATCTCTACTTATATTATAAGTTTTAGGAGGTTTATACATTATTATAAATCTAGCGGTTTTTTGGTTTCGTAATTCTTGATATTTTTCCGGAATATATACTATTCCATTTTTTATAGTTGCATCAAATTCAACGGCATACATTTTGGCACCTCAAAATTAATCTTAGTAAGTGTGTATTTTATCAAATTTTGCAATTTAATGCTTCTCTTAATAAGATTTATGAACTGGAGTTCAAAGCAAAGCTTTGTATTTTAATTGTTATAGTCTGTAGGTTGGGCTGCAATGCAATTTAAGGGCAACCACAAGGGATTGCCCCTACGAGTGTTTATCCAACATAAAAATTAATATTTATTTTGTTCTTCAATGTATTTCCTCACTGTTTCAATTTCTGCATTTCTGATAGAAATGCAGAAATTGGTTTCTTGCTTCATACATAAACCAAACCTTTTTGATAAAAGATTATTTTCACCTTTTTTACTGATTTAACCATGGTTTTCACACCATCAGTCATTTTTAGATAAGCCCCTTTGTTTTGAATGCCAACTGCCTGATATTGTTTGCCTTCAAACGCAACCAAGTCTTTTGGCTGAATTGCATATCGCTGTCTGCGAATCGTAGGAGCGTAGCCAATTCTGTTTTTTTGCAGTGAACGATTGTTTTTCCGCTTAAACTTGATTGCTCTTTCTTCAGTTCTTTTCTGATTAAATCCACCTGCAATAACAAAAGCATCATTTGCATGTGTTTTCACAATATTGTGCTTGTAGCGGTTTGCCTTGGTGACATAGCCGAATGTTTCTACAGCATCAGGGTAAATACTTAATAATCGTTGTCTGATGATATTCATTGTTGTGGCTGATCTGAGACTTTTGTGGTGCTTGATCGTTAGCTTTAGCTTGCCAGCATGTAATGCTTTGTGATGTTTCTGGCAAAGCGTGATAAGATTATTAGGTGCATCAGAACCGCCTTGTGAACGATATTTGATATGATGGATTTCTAATTTGTTGCTACAACCCTTCTTTTTGCTTTGGCACTGATGGCTATCCCGACTTAAAATATAGGCTTTCGTGTTTTCAAAACCATATTGAACACCTTTTTGATATTGTTTGTTTCTTATCTCTGGATTCTTCATCTTTGCCATATCGAATAAACCTGTTTCTAAAACAAGCTTTGTAATAGGTAGCAAGGATTTAAACTGGTTAATCATCCTTGTGTGAGCATCTACAATCCATTGGACAGAGGGTGCTAAACGTCCTTTTATGGTACTTGCTGAACGGTTATTAAAACGTGGCTTTCGGTATCTAAGCCTGTTTCTTTTCTGTCTTCTGTACATGCGTCTTGTATCCATTTTTTCAGAGATGTCATTACGCATTTTGGCAACAACTGAAAACACCTCCTTGGTTTCTGACACAACAGATAACCCGACCTCATTATGACCTGTATCAACACCCAAGGTCAAATCCTGCTTATAGCCTGTTGAGCCATACTTAAGCTGGATAGTGAATGGATTACAGCGAACTACCTTAGCCTTGCAGCTTTTAAGCAATAGTCTTGCTTTTCTTGGAGTACACGGCATCAAGGCTTCGCTATGCTGATTAATTACAAAAACTTCCATTTTAAAACCTTTATGTTAATCGTTAAAATTGAACTATTCCTCTTTCGAGGTAGATTCCCATCGGCAATGTTGTAAAAGCTTGTCAGTCTTAATGCACCGACCCGCTGAGGTCTTTTAACATTAAAAAGCAGAGCAACGGACTTGGGAGGCATCCGAGGGTGCTATAACTTAAACAACGTAGTGATTTAACACTTAGCCTAATCACCTATTCAGTCCTAAGACCTATCTCGAATCTCACGATTCAAGCCCCTGTGTCTTTAGCTCAGGGGTAGTTGACATATTCTGGAGGTATGGCAATTTGATAAGTATTATTTTTCGGTATGATTTTCTGGATTATCATTTTCAATACACCTAATTTGTTAATTCAGTAAGTGTGTATTTTATCAAACTATGCAATTTGATGCTTCTCTTAATAAAATTTATGAACTGGAGTTCAAAGCAAAGCTTTGTATTTTAATTGTTATCTGTAGGTTGGGCTGCGCAATTTAAGGGCAACCACAAGGGATTGCCCCTACGAGTGTTTATCCAACATAAAAATTAGTTTCCAAACGTTGAGCAATCGGATATTCTAAAAATTAAAAACTACAGGGATTGTATTTTAGCAGGGATAATAGTCAGATATATGTTTATATAATCCCTGCTAAAATGCAATCCCTGTAGTTATAGGTGCTTATATATATAGTACAACGAATAGTAATAACAACGAATAGTAAGGTACAGGATTTAAATTCAGATATATTTATTTGTCATCTGATAAACACTCCCATATTGAACTCCTTCAAATAATTCACTATGTAATGCTGTTTTAGGTTGGGCTTCAATATAGATGTGTTTTATTCTTTTCAGAAAAGTCTGTTTTATAGCCGCTACAGTTTTTATTTATGCGTCCTCTATATCAAATTTTAGAATATATATTCATTTAGGAGAAGTAAAGTGATAATTAATAGTACACGGTAACAGCCGTTGTAATAAACGGGATTTGTTTAAAACACTATAATAAATAGTCTCAAAAGCACCTCTGCGGATTACACTGGGATAGAAATTTAATGAACAATCTAGTTCTGCTTCAGATGCAAGCGTTTGGATTTGCTTATATATCAAAACATCCTCTGGAACTTCTGGTCTTTTTCTATTGACGCGCCAATGAGCCATTTTATGGAGGTAAGCAATACAAGATGGTTCATAGAAATAAAAACAATGACCTCCGGGTGTTAGCACTCTCTTTATTTCTTTTAAAGTCTTTTGGTGAGCAACAAAGTGATGTGCCGCTGCAAACACAAAAATACAATCATATGAGGAGTCTTCTGTTGGTATTTCATAGCTTTTACAAGCTAATTTTTCATCAATTTTTACTTGAAAAATATGTTCCCATTTGTGTGCTGAGGCAATTGCAAATTCAGAAATATCTGTAAGTGTTACAGATATTTCTGGGTATATTTTTTTAACTATAGATGATGCCCATCCTTGCCCACCTCCCAATTCTAATATAGTTTTACTTTGAGCAAACACATTTTCAAAATTTCTCAAACAATCAAGAAAGATTGCAGCTTCTGCCATTTTACCGATTATATTTTCAATAGAATCTGACTCAGGATTTTCAGTTACAGAATTTTTCCAAAAATCAATTTCAATCTTTTGCTTTTCTTCAAGTTTCATATTGGTTTTTAATGATTGTGATAGTTTGTTGAGCTGCTTTTTCCCAAGTAAACGTTTTCGCCCGTTCAATGCCTTTCAAGCGCATTTGTTGTTGCAAATTTTTATCAGCAAGCAATAATTCAATTTTATTAGCAATATCTTCAACACTATATGGATCACAATAAATAGCGGCATCACCACAAACTTCTGGAAGAGATGCTGCATTAGATACGATCACTGGGCAACCACAAGCCATTGCTTCTAATGGTGGAAGTCCAAAGCCTTCATATAGGGATGGATATACAAAACATGAGGCATGTTCATAAAGTACACGCAATTCTCCATCGCTGACATAGCCTAAACGTTTGACAAAATCAGGTAATGCAATTTGTGTCTGACCAAAAACATGTGAATTTTTACCACCCACAATAAGCATATCAAAGTCAAGTTGTTTTCTATTTTCAATTGCTTGCACTATAGAATTAAAATTCTTATTTTTACTCATAGTACTTACGGCTAATATATAGGGTTTATCTCCTATTACATTTTTCTTGAAAATACTTTTATCTGGAGTGATTGATAATATATGTTCTTTTCCTTCATAAATTACTTGTATTTTTTTTGGATTAAATTTACAGTATTTAATAAGCTCAGAACGCGAAAATGAAGAAACTGTAATAATTTGTTTTACAAAACGTCCAAGAATTGGAAATAGTAATTTATACCACAAGCGGAAGGCAAAAGAATAGTTTTGAGGTAGGGCAAAAACTTGTGCATCGTGAATCACTACAATTTTATTTCTTTTAAATATAGCCCCTGTATTACATAAACAGAGTAACAAACCATTTTTAGCATAAAATGGTAATTCAAATTGTTCCCATAAATGACCAGTCAAAATTCCAATTTTTTTTATTGGAATATGCTTTAAGTTTAATTCCGATTTAATATTTTTTGGTCCTAAAAGAACAAATGAATATTTTGTTTTATCAATTTGCCCAGTTTCAATCAAATTGTCTAATGCCTTAACAAATTCTGTCGCATAACGTTGAACACCGGTTAAAGGTTGCGAGAGAAAACGGGCGTTGATGAATATATTCACTATGTGATATTTCTCTTTTTTGTGTAAAAAATTATTTTTCGTGTAGCATAATATTTCAATATTATGAAATAAGTTAATACAACAAAATTTTGGTTAGTGTCTATTTCAACATTTATTGTTAATAATAAAAGAATTAAAATACCAGAACTAGATACTCCAGCAAAATATAATCCAATCAAAACCACTAAAACACTCAATATTCCATTATATAAAATATAACCTCCAAAACCTGCAAATATTCCTCCCCTGTCATGAACAATTTGAGCTAACTTTGCATTTATTTCAGAAGGGTCATTTATACCAAAAAAGAATTGATTTAAATTAATTTCTAATAAAGTAGGATATGCGCTAAAACGTTGTAAAAATGTAGCATGTGATGGTTCTACTAAATAATCTATATTTATACTCCAAAAAACAATCATAAAAATTAGAAAAAATAAAATAGATATAAAAGGTGGAATTATATTAATAATCTTTCTTAATTTTTCAAAAATCATTAAAGGGAATATAATAAAAGACATTTTTGAAAAAGACAATATATAACCAACAAGCAAGAAGGCATTTTGATAATAAGGGTTTTGTATTTGTTCTCTATTTTTATTTATAAATATTAAAAACATATATGCAACTATTAAGGAAGCAAAAAAACCTGCTTCTCTTGATAAACCACTTACTCGCGGTAATAAAAAGATTGAATAAAAATTAGTAAATGTAGCAGTTGCATGTTCTCCCCATAAAGTTTTAGCAATATTTGTTGGTCCTAAAAAATAAGCAATTTGAGGGTTGTAAAAAGTGAAAAAAAACTGTAACATTGCCAATGTTATTGATATTAGTATATAATATTTTAAGTAAAAAAGATTTCGTTCATATGAATAAAATAAAAATAATACTCCTATACTCAATGCAAAAAACTTAATGGATGCAATAGGGTTGCCTATTACAAATAGCAATATAATTGCGATATATATCGCAAAATATTTTCGTTTTATTTTTTGATTTATAATCCAAACTATAAAAAAAGGATTTAATAAAGCTACTATTATTTCAAGATAGAGAGTTTTCTCTCCAATTAACGGAGAGAGTATCTGAGCTATAAAAAAAAAGAAAAATAAATGTGATAAAAATTTTTCTAATATTAAGTTGATGGTTTTATATTTTTGATCCATTTGAAAAAATTTTAATAAATAACTAAAATAATAAGAATGTTTGATTTAGTCTAAATTATCTCCTGCACTATAAAACTTCGTTATAAACATCTAAATATCTATTTATTATCTCATTGAAATGAAATTGATTTAAATCAAATTCAAAGTGATTTTTTCTATACATTTGTATCACCAAATCAAGTTTTTTTTCAAAATCACCATCAATATCAGGATCAAAAATATATCCATTTTCGCCATCAATAACCATTTCACTAGTACCGCCTCTATTTGTTGCCAATACTAAGGTTTTATACGACATTGTTTCTATTAAGGTTCTAGGAAATGGTTCATGCCAAAGAGATGATATGATTAATATATCAATATTAGTATATATTTCATCAACTTTTTTAAATCCATTAAAATATATATTTTTATTTGAAATAAACTTCTGTTTTAGATAATGTTCATACTCTTTAGTTTCACCTTTTCCAAAAATATGTAATTCTAAGTTATTAGAATGTAATTTTGAAAATTGTTTCAAAATAAATTCACTACCCTTGGTTTTTGAAATAATTCCTACTAAGCCAAGTCTTATATTTTTGCTTTTTGATTTTTTTATATTGTCTAATTTAGGTGCTGGATTATATATATGTGTTTTGATATTTGCATTTTTAAAATAGCCAAATTTCAAATGTTTTTGCAATATAAAATCACTTACTCCAATAACCGAATCAACTAACTCTGAATTTTTTTTCTTAGGTATTGAAAATATTTTGCAACTACTACATTGTGTATCACAATTTTTTTCTTGATTAAACATTGAAGATTTTGGGCACAACTGATAGTAGTCTCTAATTGTATGAACAATTTTTTTATTATATTTCTTCGCGATTACCCATACAATATCTGACAAACCAGCTAAATTATTTGTATGAACTACATCAGGATTTGTAGTTTTTATTATTTCTTCTATCTTGCTTTTTATAAATATATTGTTACTATCTATAAGATGCCAAAAGGGTTTTAAATATTTGCTTTTTTCTTTAGAATGATAAGACCAATAAATATTATTTGTATTTATATAATATACTTGGACACCATTAATATTATCAATATGATCTCTATCAGAAGTACATACAATTACAGGTTCCTCTCCAATAGATTTCAATCCCTCTGCTATCAATTGCACAGATTTTTCTGCACCACCCAGTTGATTTGGGTAATAGAATGTATTAAATATTAAGATTTTCATTATAATCCCTATTAGACTACTACTTTGTTTTTCATATCTTCACATAGCTATTTTTGTTATACCAAGCACTGATTAGATAAATCCGCTGAACTAAATATTTGATCCTCATACTTAAACGGTGATTTGAATTTATTTTTTGATATAAGTGATTTAAAACTTTTTCTATCCCTTTTCTATCCCATAATTTACAAGATAATATTTCATGATCAACTTCATGTTTCATCATCATTAAAATTGAATAAAAATCAAATTCATAAACCATTTTTCCAATTTTATCGCTATCTAATCCAATTTTTTCCTTTAATATATTTCTTAAAATAAGTTTATTTTTAAATGTCTTTCTATCAAATAGGTATTTTTCTGGAAGTATTAAGAAATACTTGGCTACTTTTTGATTTGTCCACGGCAATATCATATTTGAATTTATAATATCTGTAAAATTCCTAACTTTTCTTGTGAAAATTTCTTGATCAATAATCACTCCTCTAAATGAAGCTCTAAAATCAAAATAATCTAAATTTTTTCTTTTTAAATCCTCGTTTTTCCAATATTTATGAGTATCAAAAGCATTGTATAATATTTTTTTTGTATCTCCATAGCTAATACCAAAAAGCCCAGTCCACTCTGTTCTTGTAGCTGTAGCAATTTCAAATCTTGTTCCAGAAGCGAATTTTCCAGTAATTGGTCTTAACTTATGAAACCTTGAAAATATTTTTTGTCTATTAAATTCTAATTGACTTGGAATATGACCAATATAAACATCATTTCCCATACCATCAATTATGTTTGAATTTTGAAATTCCATTTGTGTAGCATAAATAGGATAAGCTAAAGCGACATTATCCATGCAAGGTAAAGGAATGTTTTCAAAATAGTCGTTTATGCTATCAATATGTTTCTTTTCTATATTTTTAGGTTCGTATAGTTTTTTGTGTTGAAAACCAAGCTTTTGAGCAATTTGTCTTGAGATTTCACTCTCATCTTTATCACCTTTGCTTTGATGTGATATACAAGTTATTTTATCTTGATAACCAGCTTCTGCTAATGCTAATGCTATAGAATTACTATCTTTTCCAGCACTATGAAAAAGATAACTAGGTTTAGTATCATCAATTCTTGAGATAGTTGCTTCAGCTAAAATTTCTAAAATATAATCTTCTTCTACTTGAGCATCTTGATTTCTATCTTTATTAAAAAATGGAAACTTATGAGAAAAATCTATTTCTATTTTATTATTAGTAGTTTTGATTACTGCGGTATCACCAATACCAACTATAAATATATTTTTATATACAGTTTTTGGAGGTGGAACTACTCCACTTTGAAGTAAAAATGATATTCCTTCATTTGTAACTTCAAGTGGTTTAATTACTCTACTATCATTAAGAAGTTCTTTTATAGATTTTGAATAAAGTAGATAATCTTTGTTATTTGATAAATAAATATAAATAAATAGGAAATTCTGCTGCTAAATCTGATTTTAGAATCAGATTATTATCTGATAGGTGGTATTGATTAATCATATTACTTTTTCCTAAATATAAATGTTATAGAATGTCCATTAGGCATAATTTCTTCTGGAGACTTTCTAAATAGCAAACCAAATAATGAAAAAAACTTATTAACAAATCTATCAAATAAATTGTTTCTAATTAAGAGTTGTTTCCTGCCCAAAATAGTGTTCAGTTTTCTTTTTAGAGAAATAGAAAGGGCTATATTCATAGATATTGATTTTTCTATTTTAAAATCTATGATTTCTAAATTTAATTTTCTGGCAACATAGAATAAACTATCTTTGCTCCACCAACTAATATGGTGTGGTGGTAAATTTAAATAATTGTTTTCCATACAAGCCATAAAACTATCTACATTTGGAACAGAAATAATTATTAATCCATTATCTTTTGCAGAATTTATCATACCTTGTATAAATTCTATTGGATTTTCTATGTGTTCTAGTACTTGAAATGATGTTACAACATCAAACTTTTTTTCTTGTTTGGCAAAGTCTTCTATTAAAACAGAAGTTACATTAATATTTTTGTCTTTACATTTTTGTATAGATTTTTGACTGAATTCAATACCAAGATATTCAGAATTCGGAATGTAAGACTTAAACCAGCCCCATCCACATCCAACATCTAATACGCAATCACTATACTTAATGTATTTAGAAGCAAAATGATATTCATCTTTTTCTGGAGCATACTGAGGCTTTGTTGTCAGTGCTTCATAAAAATTACTTGAACCACTTATAAAAGGATAGAAAAAATAAAAGTTTATTTGTTTATTTTTTACTAAATAAATTTCTTTTGTATTGAATTCATTTGATAAATCTAAATGTCTAAATGACTTATATAATTTCACAATCTCTTGTGTATTTAAGACTTCAATAATTTCAAGTTCTTCACTTGTATTTGATAATGGACAGATAAGATTATTTTCCTTTATTGACATAGTCAAAATGTTCCTTGAAAATCAATTTCAAAACAAAATAGTAGTAAGTAATTATAAAAAAAGAGACTACTAACATTCCTACAATCATACCTTTAACACCAAAAATAAAAATTAGTGGTGGTACAAGAATAAAATTTAGAATTACAGTGTATTGCATACCTTTTATAAATTGACTTTTTCTTTGCATAATAATAAGATAATTCGTAAATAATGTTCCAAAAGGGTATGTTAAAATTCTAATTAAAAATATACTTAATAGTGTTGTGATTTCAAAATTGTATTCACCACTTACAAAGTAAACAATCTCTTCTTTAAAATATTCAGACACAATAACAAACGAAAAAGATAATGCTAAAAATAGCATAGCAATTTTTTTTAGAATCTGTAGAAATTGAATAAAATTTTCTTTATATTTTTTTGCAAGATATGGATAAAGAGTTTGATTGGCTGGTTCAAAAATTCCTCCGATAGCTACAACTATTTTTTCAGTGATTGAGTAATAACCTACTGTAGTGTTATTTGTCAATAACCCCAGTAACAAAACATTCGTACTAGTATAAAGGCTTACATAAATTCTTGATACAAACACATGCCAACCCTCTTTTAAATAAAATTTAATAGTCTTAATGTTTTGCCACTTAAACTCAACTCTAAACTCTCTTGTTATAATCACAAGCGACCATACTCCAGCTACAATAAATCCCAGTGAAGTAAGTATCGGAACTATATAAAAATCACTCTGCTCCTGTACAAATATAAAAATAGCGACAGTAAAGATTGATTTTGCCAAGATATTTAGATATGTAATATACTTCATTCTCTCCATACCCTGAAAAAACCAAACAGGAAACAACATTTGCCCTACAACAATTCCAAATGTAAAAAAATATATTTCCCAATCTTTTGCAAACTTTTCAAAACTAAACACAAGTAAAGATAAAAGAAGCAAACTAATAAACATTAAGATAAATTTAATAGTCATCACCGAACTAAAAATCTCTACTATCTTTGCTTTATCTTCTCTATGTATTGATACTTCTCTTGTAGCAGTTAGATTAAATCCATAATCGGTAATGATATTAAAATAGGCTATCGTAGCGGTAGCAAAAGCCAAAAGTCCAAAATATTCAATTCCTAAAACTCTTACAAGATATGGAAAAGTGATAAGAGGCAAAATATAGTTTGCCCCTTGTAATACTGATAGAGAAAAAAAGTTTGACAACAGCCTCTTTTTATCTTCTGTATTGGTTAAGCCTTTAAATTTGGCGATC
Organism: Candidatus Marithrix sp.; assembly: GCA_016744775.1. Lineage (GTDB taxonomy): Bacteria > Pseudomonadota > Gammaproteobacteria > Beggiatoales > Beggiatoaceae > Marithrix. Next base: position 63,022 of record JADGDS010000003.1, on the reverse strand, counting down.
ATAAAATATCTGACAAGCTATGAATAGGGCATGTGCCGAATATGGTTAATATTTTCAATGTTATTTTAAGTTGTCTTATTTTATAGACTTGATTATGCTGCTAGACCTGTCAGGTCTTCATAATTAGTTGTACTATAGAACAAAGCTGCGCTTTGAACTCCAAAATATTCGTTCATTAGTTAAGGGCAACCACAAGGGATTGCCCCTACAATACATTTATTATGTTAATTGTTTGCCTTTAATAAAAACCCAACCTATGTAGGGGCAATCCTTTATGGTTGCCCTTAACTTTAGTTGCCCTTAACTTTAGCTTTGAGGTTTGGAATTTATTCCAAGCCTCTGAACTTCCTGATTCAATTCTTCAATTTCAGTCTGCAACTTATGAGATTCAGCAATTTTTCGTTTTAAAACTAACACCCCAATTCTTGACAAAATGCCACAAAAATAGAGTTAAGTTTATCAGTTTTTATAGTGGCAAGATATTTAAACAAAATAGATTTATGCAAAGTAAAGTTTTTAGGAATTATGATTAATGATTCCTTTTTTAATTCACCGCTTTCCAAGTCATTTTTGCTAACAATAATACCGTTTTGATTAGTTTTTATCAAAACTTTGAGACATCTGCCCTATTTTGCCCATTTGTGCTATTTCTTCATCACTCCAATAATCAAATTCGGCTTTAGGTAGCACAATTACTTCAACTTCATCATAGTCAAAATCTGCTGGTAATAATAAATCTATCCTATGATTTTTAACCTTTACCAATTCTCGTATTGCGATCATGTTATTACCTATTTTTTAGTTATAATAACTTGCATTATATCATGAATCAGTTCCCAGACAAACGAGGATGAATATGTTGAATGTTGTCAATTACTGTGGCACAACATGATTTTGTAACCATTCCAAAAAGGACTCTCTGCTCATCTCACTGGCAGCAACTGCTAATATTATGGCTTCCTGTGTATCAACATCTGCTTGTAAATGCAGCGACTTTTTCTATCGATGTTGGGTACAGTTCCTGTCCGCCATAAGTCATATAGGGTTGTGCCAATGCAGATTCTAAAATACCTTTATCACGAATACCGATAGAACCACCAGATTGTTCAATAATTCGCTGGTGCAATATTAAAACCTGTTCTAATGTTAATAGCTTCATCAGGATAAACGCTTATATAATTCTTTATTTTTCTCTAGGGCATAATTCGTAGCCTGTTCAAAGCTAAGATCATTTGTGGAATCCAGTTCCTGTATTTTGATTTTACTTTTCGGTATTTTTTTTAACATTTCCAATAGCGAAGCATATAGCGAATCATCAATTTGTATGTTTAATGTTTTCATTATGGTATTTGCTTAAATAGTGAACATACATTGTATCAAATTTTGCACCTCACATGCTATCTAACATCCCACGCTCCAGCGCACAAATATTTAAATCTTTGATTTACAAGCCCTGAAGGGGCGAAATAATATAGCCTAGGGCAACGCCCTAGGTGCGGATATTATTTTAACATAGCCCTGAAGGGGCGTATTAAAACATAAATATCATTATTTCGCCCCTTCAGGGCTAAATTACATCAATCCGAATTTACCTAGGGCGTTGCCCTAGGCTGTATTATTTCGCCCCTTCAGGGCTTTAACTTCTTGATTCAATTCTTCAATTTCAGTCTGCAACTTATGAGATTCAGCCATTTTTCGTTTTAAGAATTGCACTGTCAGCTTAGCTTTGGTTTCTAAACCTTTGGATGTAAGCTTATATATATATAAGAACTTATTCTTGCCTGTTTTTGTTGTTTTTATGTAACCATCATTAATCAATGAAATTAAACAATAATTCGCCTTGCCTAAGCTAATTTGAAGTTCTCTTGCAATGGCTCTTTGATTAATATTTGACTTTTTTTCCAATAAACGTAATAAGTTGAAATGTGTTATATTTAATTGCATCTTAATCTTGGTTCTGTTAATGGAATTATCTGATGTTTTTTATTATGTTCCATTAGTCGTTTTTCCCAACTCGTTTCTATCAATTCTATCATTTGTTTTTGAAATCTAGCCTTGGAGAAGTATTTGGCATGTTCATGAATCTTTTTCGGTATAAATACTTGTTGTTCAAAGCGTTGTATTGCTTCTATTATAGATTCTTCTGTTTGTTCTGAAAAAAACAAGCCAGTTTCTCCGTCTATAACAGTCTCAGTTGCTCCACCTTTGCCAAAAGCAATAACGGGAGTACCACAAGATTGTGCTTCTACTGGTGTTATGCCAAAATCTTCTTCTGCGGCAAATACAAATGCACGAGCTTTTTGCATTTTGTCTTTTAAGACTTCATCTGGTTGATAGCCCATCAAGTCTATATTTGAACCAGCAATGGCTTTTAGCTTATTAAATTCTGTACCGTCTCCAATCACAACTAAGCGTTTGTCTGGCATTTTGTTAAAAGCTTTAACAATCAGATTAATTTTTTTATAAGGTACTATTCTTGACGCTGTTAAGAAAAAATCCTGCTTCTGTTCTTGTAAAGGAAAAGCGTCTATATCTACCGGAGGATAAATAACTGTTGCATTTCTACCATATACTTTGCGTATGCGTCGCGCTATATAGTGAGAATTAGCTACCATTTTATCTACTCCATTAATGGTTCTAATATCCCATATACGTATTTTATTCAGTACCCAACGCGCTAACCAAGATTTCATTCCTGTTTCCATATTGGCTTCACGTAAATATTGATGTTGCAAATCCCAAGCATAGCGTATAGGAGTGTGTATATAACTGATATGCAATTGATTTGGTCCAGTTATAACTCCTTTAGCAATAGCACTAGAACTAGATACCACTACATCATATTCAGACAAATCAAACTGTTCTATAGCAAGTGGCATAAAAGCTAAATACGAGCGATATTTTGTACGACCCTTGGGCAATTTTTCTATAAATGATGTGTATATAGGATGTTGCGCTATATGGGTACCGCGAAAATTTTCAGCTTGATAAATCAAGGTATAAACTGGCGCGTCTGGATAATGCTCCAGCATAGCTTCAAGTGTTTTATCCCCACCTGAATAAAAGGATAGCCAATCATGGCTAAAGGCAATTTTCATCGTAATTTATTTTTTGCTTGATTTTAATTCATATTTGCTATATATTATTTTAGACTTAATTAGACAATGGGTTACATCATCCATCATTAGTAAGCCCCCTAGCCCCCTAAAGGGGGAATGAATGAAATAATTTGCTAATCATTCCCCCCTTTAGGGGGGCTAGGGGGGCTTTATAAGACTCTCACTAATAAGATTAACGATAGATTTCTATAATCATTCAGTTTTGAGTAAAAAAATGTTAATTTTCAAAATATTAAGAAATCGAGGAAATAATGACCAAATATAATAAATAAATTAAATGATAAGTCTTGTTTTTTGCCAGAAAGTGTATTTCATAGTTTGTTAAAAACTATAGCTAAAGCTTTACGTGAGAGAATGTATCAACGAGGATTATGGAATAATCATACTAATTTTTTAGGTTATCCCAGTGCTGGTAATTGGGACCAAGACCCTAGTTTATTTGATGAAATGGTTTTTGACTGTTATATGTTTGCAATTGCTAAGCGTCTTAGATCATTAACTAATGCGATGCAACGATTTGATAATATAGATGGTTTAGTGTTTAGGAATATTAATAATTTCCTCACAGAGCGGCAAAGAACTCATGACCCTATAGGTTATGCAGTAGCACAAAATCTTATATGCGCCCTTCAAGATGGAATTGAATCAGGAACGATTATTCCTGAAGGCTTAAAAAGGGGAAAAATTTGTAATCAGACATCTTTTAGTTTTGAATCATCTAAGATAACGGACGATGATCCTCAATTAATATCTAAAGTCCTTAGAAATAATCAAACATGGTTGAAGATTCGCATAAAGCTTGCAAAACGGAATAAAAGAGTCCAACAACAGCTATGTGAATTGATTTGTGCATTTAAAGATGTTGGTATTAAACATTTTAGATTTAAAACTCTAGTCGATATAATGAAAGATGATGTTCGTGCTAGCTATCTGAGTGTCAAAATAGATGAACCACAAGATGACTTTTACATAGATTGTGATGAACTAAATAACATATTTCATCAGTGGTACCTAAATATGATTCAGTTAATTGAAAACTCAACTTATCAGCGTCGTGTTCGTCATAATCTTAAACTGATATTCATGGCACGGGTACAAGCCATAAGTAAGTTCACGGAAATTCCCTCACAAAGTCAGTTGGCAAAACAATTAAATGTATCTGTAGGCACAATAAATGCTTGTATCAAAATTCTTCGACAATACGCACAAGATATAACAAATAATTATAAGTCAAATTCTTTATCAATTTTTATTGATAAAATACTAAAATAGTATAGGAAAATTGTGACAATAGATTTTAAAAATTTATATGAGATAGATGCTGATATAACAAAGAAACAGAATTTAATTGATATAGAACTAGAAGATCGTCCATTCAATCCACAGCCCGGAGATATTTTTCTATTTGAAGATGTTGATGTTATGGGATTGCAATGGGTGGTATTGAATACTGATGATGATTTAATTTTAACTGTACCAGCTGATGATAATCCGATGCTTGGTGGTTTTGACCTTCAACTTCCAGATGAAGCCTTATCTAGTCCACTAAATTTGCGATGTAAGTATCATGTTTTGATTCCAAAAGATAAGTTTAATGTAGATTTGCGCGTAGGTGTTGTAGAATCAGAATACTGTTTTCAAGCATTGGATATAATTTCAAATCTTTCTGATGATTTAAAAAATGAAATTGATGATGATATATATTATCAGGAATGGATGGAAGAAATTACCAAACTGATGTTACGTATAAAGCACAAAAGCCCCCCAACCCCCTAAAGGGGGAGTACTGCATCATAGTGTGGCTCCCCCTTTAGGGGGTTGGGGGGCTTTCACTGCGTAACATGAGTTATGTAAAGTTAATTAACTCTTAACATAATAATCAATAGTAGGAGCAGCCATATTCATCAACAACACCGCAAAAGCCACCGCATCTGGATAAGCTCCCCATGTCCTAATAACATAAATTAATATCCCAATTCCAGCGGCATAAATTAATCGAGCTTTATTTGATGTTGCTGCTGTTACTGGATCAGTTGCTATAAAAAATGCTCCCATAATTGTTGCGCCATTTAGAAGATGAAATAATGGTGAAGAATATAAATTCGGATTTATCAGAAAAAATATTGCTGAAATGATAATTAAACTAATTAACATTGCTACCGGAATATGCCAAGTAATCACTTTTTTATACAACAGCCAACAGCCACCTAATAAAAATGCAAGATTTATCCACTCCCAAGCTTTAAGATCGGTGATTTTTAGTTGATTTTTTATTGCATCTAAAGGAGTAGCACCACTTAAAGTATCTAATATTACTGACCAATCACTCATCTGTAATGGAAATGAAATCAATAACATCGCATAAGCAGCCATTGCCGGATTAAACAAGTTATAACCTAAGCCACCATATACATGCTTAGCCACAATAATGGCAAAAGCTGTTCCTAATACAGTAATCCACCAAGGCACAAATGGCGGTAAAGCCAAAGCCAGTAAAAAAGCGGTTACAATTGCACTATAATCTGTAAGAAAGGCGCGTAATGGGCGTTTGCGTAGCAACAGCATTAAAGCTTCACAACTCAATGCAGTAATACTAGCAATAAATAAATTAACAACAATATTCCAACCAAAAAAATACACATATACAACAATAGCCGGCATTAGAGCATAGAGCAATTGCCGCATAATTTTGGATACACTATTGTTATTATGTATAAACGGTGCGTTTGAGACTTTAAATTCCATTTTTAATATATTACCTTAACTTGATCTTCTCCAAGCAAATTCTTTAATTCATCAACTAAACTGGTATCGGGTTTAATGCGCCAATTCTCATCTAATTGTAAATCTACTTGAGCATCTTGACGCTTATAATGAATTATAACGGGACATTTTCCATCACGATGAGGTGTCAAGATATTAACTAGTTTTTCAGCTAAATTATCAGATGTGTTTGAAACATATATTTCCAAACTCTTAGCTAAATTTTCACGAGCAATTTCAAGAGTTGAAACACTTTGTGCAGTCATACTATAACCTCCAGTGTAATCATCTGAACGCACTGATCCATCAATAATTAATAAGCTATCTTTTACTAACCGCTCAGATACTTGATTATAAACTTCAGAATAAACTTTTACATCTATACGCGCTGTATTATCATCTAAAGTCAAAAAAGCCATGCGCCCACGCTGAGTATTTTTAACACGCACATCAATCAACCAACCAGCAACACGTAGCGTTTTCTTTTTCTCAGTAGGTTTAATATTTGCTAAATTACTATGAATAATTCTTTTTAATTCAGGCAAATATGGAGTAATAGGATGTCCACTTAAATAAAAACCTAAACTTTCTTTTTCCTTATTTAAACGTACAGTTTCATTCCAATTAGCTACATTTTTAACAAATTCAGGTTTTTTGCTAGTAGCTGAACTGCTGCCAAAAATATCATTTTGCCCAGCGGCACTATTATTAGAATTCTGTTCCGCAGTTTTAATAGCAGTATTTAAAGAAGCCATCGTAATTGCACGATTAGGACCTAAATCATCAAAAGCTCCTGATTTTATTAAAGGTTCTAACAAACGCTTGCTAACTTTACGCAAATCTATCCGATTACAAAAATCAAATAAATCACTAAAAGCTCCATGTTCTTGACGCTCCGCAACAATACTTTCAAGAGCCGCCTCACCAGCACCTTTAATCGCGCCTAAACCATAATAAATAGACAAATCTTCATTATCTACAACAGTGAATTTAGAATCACAGAGATTAATATTAGGCGGCAAAACTTTCAGCTTCATAGCGCGACATTCTTCAACCAACATCACAACTTTATCAGTATTATCAAGATCGGCAGATAACACAGCAGCCATAAAAGCGGCAGGATAATGAGCTTTCAACCAAGCAGTTTGATAAGAAACTAAAGCATAAGCGGCACTATGACTTAAGTTAAAACCATAAGCGGCAAATTTCTCCATCAAATCGAAAATTGAAGTGGCAACTTGCTCTTTAACATTTCTCGCAGCGGCACCTTTTACAAAAATTCCTCTTTGCTTCTCCATTTCTGCTGGAACTTTCTTACCAACTGCTCTCCGAAGCAAATCTGCCCCACCCAAACTATACCCAGCCAGCACCTGAGCAATTTGCATAACCTGTTCTTGATAAACAATGACACCATAAGTTGGTTTCAAAATATGTGCTAGATCAGGGTGCGGATATTCAACTTTGGCACGTCCATGTTTTCGATTTATAAAGTCTTCTACCATCCCAGATTGCAAGGGTCCGGGACGATATAATGCGACCAAAGCTACTACATCATCAAAACAATCTGGTTGCAATTGTTTGATCAGTTTCTTGATGCCAGATGATTCTAATTGGAATACCGCTGTAGTATCAGCTCGTTTTAGTAATTCAAAAGTCGCTGGATCATCCAGAGGAATTTTTGATATATCTACAGGTTTATCAACAAAACGATTGATTGTGTCTAATGTCCACTTAATAATAGTAAGTGTTCTTAAGCCTAAAAAGTCAAATTTAACTAAACCGACTGCTTCCACATCGTTTTTGTCAAATTGAGTCATTAAATCTGTACTGTCTTGTTCACAATACAGCGGCGTAAAATCTGTTAAAACTGTAGGGGCAATTACAACACCACCAGCATGTTTGCCCGAATTACGAGTTAATCCTTCTAATCTACGCGCCATATCTATTAAAGCGCGTACATCTTCTTCTTCCTCATAACGACTGCGTAAAGCTGGTTCTTTTTCTAAGGCTTTTTCTAGGGTAATTCCTACTTCAAATGGAATCAGTTTAGCAATTTTATCTACAAAACCATGTGCATGATTTAAAACACGCCCAACATCACGTACTACCGCTTTGGCAGCCATGGTGCCATAAGTTATAATTTGTGAAACTCGTTCACGCCCATAACGCCTTGCAACATAAGCAATCACCTCATCGCGCCTTTCCATGCAGAAGTCAATATCAAAATCTGGCATAGAAACCCGTTCAGGGTTTAAAAACCGCTCAAATAATAAATCATAGCGAATAGGATCTAAATCAGTTATAAGAAGTACGTATGCTACCAATGAACCAGCACCTGAACCACGCCCCGGTCCTACTGGAATATCATTATCTTTTGCCCATTGAATAAAATCCGCAACTATTAAGAAATAGCCCGGAAAGCCCATTTCTATAATAACATCTAATTCCAGAGCTAAACGCTCATCATAAGGCTTACGTTGCTTAGCAAAATCTTCACTGCTACTATCAAATAAAGTCAGTAAACGTTGTTCTAAACCTAACTTAGCTTGATCACGAAAATATTCCTCAACAGTTTGTTCTTTAGGAATATCTGGAAAATCAGGCAGATAATTTTTACCAAGGCTTAACTCAATATTACAACGTTCAGCAATTAACCATGTATTTTCTAATGCCTCTGGTATATCAGCAAATAATTCTGCCATTTCTTCTGGAGTACGCAAATACTGTTGAGAAGTATAACGGCGAGGACGATTTTTATCGTCTAACACTTTGCCATCATGAATACAAACACGAATTTCATGAGGTTCAAAATCATCAGCCTCAAGAAAACAAACATCATTAGTAGCTACAACTGGAACATCCGCTTTTAAAGCTAAATCAACAGCGGCATGAATATATGTTTCCTCATTTGCACGACCAGTACGTTGTAACTCCAAATAAAACCGTTCTGGAAATAAATTTTTCCATGCTTCTACATGTTGTCGCGCTAATTCAAAATTATTTGCTAATAAAGTTTGCCCGATATGACCATGAATTCCACCAGATAAGGCAATCAAGCCATCTGTTGCACCTTTTAGCCATTTAGTATGGATATAAGGAACATTATCACGTTGCCCTTCGGTATAACTACGAGAAATTAAACGAGTAAGATTATTATAACCAGTATTATTTTGACATAATAATACTAAATGAGAGACTGAATTATCATTATGAGATAATAGTGTATCCACACCAATAATAGGCTTAATACCTTGCGATTGTGCAGCGCGATAAAATTTTACCAGTGCAAATAAATTACTATAATCAGTGATAGCACAGGCAGGCATATTCGCATCACGCAACGTTTTTACTAACGGTTTGATACGAATCAGACTATCAATTAACGAATATTCGGTGTGAAGATGTAAATGAACAAAACGTTTCACGTTTTACTTTGGCCAATTGCCAAGTGGGAAGGGTTTTTCATCGCTATTAAAGGTTAAAAAATTAAAGATTTGATGAATTAAAATGCTAAGACTTTGACCAAAAGGCAATAAACGTTCATTTAATTTACCTGTGAATAATAGGCTACCAAATTGAAACATTACCACAAAAAAAGTCAAAAAAATAGTTACATAAGCAATCATAGCATATAAAAATATAAAAAAACCGCGCATCCAGACATTGCTGGATTTAATATTGTCTTTTATTTGCATAATATATTAATTAAAGCTGACAGGTTTTAAAAACCTGTCAGCTTTGCTTTTAATATCCGCCTTTACGTTTACTTTCTGGTAAACCGGCTATTTTACTACCTTGCTTATCAGGACTTTTCGGAAATAGCTCGTAAAGAGATTTACTATCTAATTTACTATCGTTAAGAGCTTTTTTCATGGCTTTAACAATATTTCTCATATTAGGCTGATTACCAGCATTATTAATATATTCATCACGTAAATAATTAATAACACTGAAATGGCGTTCAGTTAATTCGCTAACACCTTCGGCTTCTGCAATAACTTTTGCCACATCTTCATTCCAATCATCTATATTATCTAAATAACCATTAGGATTAGCTTCAATTGTTTGACCATTAAATTCGTATGCCATATTTTTAATATCTCTTAATAGAATTGTTATAAAATCCTTATTTATAATAATGAACAAAAAAAATATATCAAGAGTGTAAAATAAAGGAACACTTGTCACAATCATTGCACCTTTTTTACAATATGCTTAATAAAAACATGCTGTTTTAGGATCGGCTATGCCTCAAAAAAACTGTATATTGATTGTCGATGATCAAAAGCAAGGACGATCAAAATTAAAAAAATTACTTGCTGAAAATAATTATGAATTTGTTAGTGATGAAGATGCCACATCAGATTTTGTGGTATTAGATACAAAGAATTATCGTCGTTTATTAACAGAACGGGTTCGTTTTGAATGGGCTGTGGAACAATCTAATGATGGCTATTTATTACTGAGTGAAGGTAATGTTATACAATACGCTAATTCATCTGCCCGTTTTTATTTAGGATTAAAAGATGATTTTACTCCTGAAGGATTTTTTGATCATATAAAAAAACAAAATTTAAAATGTCAACCAACGGTTGCATGGGATAGTTGGCCTATTCCAAATATAGGAACATTACCTCGGTATTTAGTACGCCCTGAATCTAAACAAAGTGCTGCTTTATGGTTACAGGTTAATATTTTAGAGCAACCTTCTGATAATATTACTGATCAATTAGTACACTTACGCGATGTTAGTGAGCATATTAATTTGCAGCAACAAGTGTGGTCATTTCAATCTATGATTTCACATAAATTACGTGCGCCTTTACATGGCTTGGTTAGTCTTCAAATTTTAGAGCAAAAAGAAGATTTATCTTCAACAGAAGCAAAGGGTTTACTAAAAATTGCACAAGATAGTGCAAAACGCTTACGCAATCAAATATTAGAAATATTGCGTTTTATGGACTCATCAAAAACAATTAAATACCATGAAAAATTTAATTTATCAGATTTATCAACATTATTAACAAAAATTAGAAGAGATTTAGAGATACAAACTGTATCTATACAAATTGACAAAACTTTAGAAAAAAAATCTATCGCTTTAACTTATAAACAATTAGAATTAATTATACGCGAATGTTTTACTAATTCAAAAAAATTTCATCCTGAAGAAAATCCTGCGATAGAAATAGCAATTCATGCAATAGATAATAATAAAATGTTATTATCTATTACAGATAACGGCAATGGACTTCCAAATGAAGAATTAACCCAAGTATGGACACCCTATTACCAAAGTGAAAAATATTTCACCGGAGAAGTAAAGGGTATGGGATTAGGCTTAGCAATGATTGCTAGTATAATTTGGGGCAATGGTGGAACTTGTCGATTATATAATAGTGAAGAGAAGTCAGGATTAATAATGGAGTTTATTTTAGCAATTAACTAAATTTTAGTTAAATAAAATCCCCCCTAACCCCCCTTTGTTAAAGGGGGGGATTTTCAAATTTCAAAATCTAACTGTCTCCAAGCCTCATAAAGAATAACCGCTACAGAATTAGACAAATTTAAACTGCGACTTTCTGGATACATCGGAATACGTATTATTTGTTCAGCAGGTAATTGTTCTAAAATTGTCATAGGTAATCCTCGCGTTTCTGGTCCAAATAAAAATACATCCCCAACTTGATAATGTGGTTTGCTATAATTAGTTGTGCCTTTAGTCGAACAGGCAAATATGCGTTGTGGTTTTACTTTATCTATAAATGCCGCTAATGACTCATACTCTTGAACAGTAGCCCACTCACGATAATCAAGCCCTGCACGTCTCAATTTTTTATCATCTAATTCAAAGCCAAGTGGATGAATTAAATGTAATTTAATTCCAGTGTTGGCGCATAAACGAATAATATTACCTGTATTAGGTGGAATTTCTGGTTGATAAAGCAAGCAATGAAACATTATTATAAATACTAGAATTTGTAAAAATTGTATGAATTTCGCATCCCAGCTAATACGACACCAATTATCCGCAGTTGAATCATGAATCAGTCTGAACTGAAAAAATTAAAAGAAGACTTAACTTTAACTGAAAAACGTTTTCGCGCACTTTTTAATAGTGCAACTGTTGCTATTACACTAACTAAGCCTGATGGTTCTTATATCAAATTCAATGATAAATGGCTAGAGATGCTTGGCTATTCTGCCGAAGAAATGCGTAAGAAGAAAAACTTTGAACTTTATCATAAAGATGATTCTTTCGCCATCGAAAGCTTAATGCAGGAACTTCAGCATGGCGACAGTGAATATTTTCGTACCGAAATTCGCTTTCAACATAAAAATGGCAAAAGTTTATGGGCAGATTTATCAGTTGCCACTGTTAGAAACAGTAACAGATCTTTAGAAGCTATTGTCAACATCATAATGGATATTACTGAAAGAAAGCAGATTGAAGAAGAACGTGATCTGTTATTTAATCTTTCAATTGATATGCAATGTGTAATTGATTTTAATGGTTATTTTAAACAATTAAATAAGGCATGGGAAGATACTTTAGCCTATCGTCGTAGTCATTTATTAAGTAAACCGTTTTTACATTTTATTCATCCAGATGATCGTCAAAGTTCTCAAGAATTTTTTCACAAATTATTAGAAGGCGAATCTGTAAATAAATTTGAAAATCGCTATAAATGTAAAGACGATTCTTATCGTATTTTATCTTGGAATGCTTATCCTCTGGTAGAACAAGGAAAGATTTATGCAATTATTCGTGACATTACTGAATGCAAGCAAAATGAAATTGCGCTGAAAGATGCTCATGAGCGTCTATTAACTACTGTAGATCGTTATCGCGCTATTGTACAAGATCAAACTGAACTTATTTGTCGATATTTACCTAATGGCTGTATCAGTTTTGTTAATGAAGCCTATTGCCGCTATTTTAATAAAACTGAATCTGAGCTAATTGGATTTCCTTATGAATCAGATGAAATGCAAGCATTAATTCGACAAATGATGGAAAATTTAAATGAATTAAAGCCTGTTATAGAAACTGAGCATTGCATTATTGTTAATCACGATAGGCGTTGGCAACATTGGGTGGGTAGGGCAATGTTTAATTTTCAAAATGAACTAATTGAATATCAATTAGTCGGGCGTGATATTACTGAACGTAAACAAGCTGAGGCGGAATTACGTAAAGCCAAAGATACGGCTGAGGCAGCTACTCGTTCTAAAAGCGAATTTTTAGCTAATATGAGTCATGAAATTCGTACACCTATGAATGGTGTGGTTGGTATGACTGAATTATTATTAAATACTGATCTTAGTTCTAAACAACGCGAATATGCTCAAATTATTTACCAATCAACTGAAGCCTTACAAACTCTTATTAATGACATTCTGGATTTTTCCAAAATTGAAGCTGGTAAATTATCTTTAGAAGTAGCCGCTTTTGATTTAGAAGCAGCGGTGTTAGAAATTGCTCGTTTGCTTTCAATTACTGCTGAAACTAAAGCTGTTAAATTTATTGTACGCTATGCACCTGATGCACCTCGTTACTTTGTAGGTGACGCTGGCAGAATCAGACAAATTTTAACTAATTTAACTGGTAATGCAGTCAAATTTACTAATAAAGGGCATGTATTAATTGATGTCGATTGCCAATGGCAAAGCATTGAATCAGCACAAATGGTATTTAATATTGAAGATACTGGAGTTGGTATCGCTGCTAATAAATTAACTACTATTTTCGATAAATTTACTCAGGCTGATGCTTCAACTACTCGTAAATTTGGAGGAACTGGATTAGGTTTAACAATTAGTCAGCAACTAGTTAAAATGATGAAGGGCAAAATGGGAGTAGTAAGTGAATTAAATAAAGGTTCTAATTTCAGCTTCAGTCTGCCATTACCTTTAGCTGAAATTCATGCAAAGAATTTTGAACAACTAGATTTTGTTAATGCCGATATAAATTTAGATTTAAGCAGCTTAAAAAGCAGCCGAATCTTAATCATAGATGATAATAGCGTCAATCAAAAAATCCTGATAGAACAATTAGAAAATTTAGAAATTCGTACTAATGCGGTAGATAATGCACAAGCGGCTTTAAAGGCTTTAACTGATGCGCAATTAAAAAATGATCCTTATTGGTTGGCTATTGTTGATCATTTTATGCCTAATATAGATGGTACCCAATTAGGGCAAATGATTAATCAAAATCCGAAATTTCAAAAAACTATATTAGTAATGCTATCTTCAAGCGGGGAACAAGAAAATAGTAAAGAATTACATAAAATTGGATTTTCTGCTAACTTAATCAAACCTTTACGGCGCGATCAATTGCAACAAGTAATATTAAAACTACGTGATAATTTTAATCATCCTAATAAAGTACGAGAATTGATTACTATGAGTGATATTAATCAATTCGAGTTAAAACAACCTCAAAAAATTATGACGAATATTTCAACATTATTAGTAGAGGATAATGAAGTCAATCGCATGGTTGCTATTAACATGTTAGAAAAATTAGGTTGTCAAGTTAAATCTGCTGAAAATGGTGTTGAAGCTATAGAAATATTAGCAACACAAAAATTCAATATCATCTTTATGGATATACAAATGCCAGAAATGGGTGGTTTTGAAGCAACACAATGGATTCGTGAACATGAATCTGCAAACAATAAAAATATTATTGTGGCTATGACAGCTAATGCTATGCAAGGTGATGCTGAACGTTGTTTAGCCGCTGGTATGGATGATTATATTGCTAAACCTATTAATTTAGATGGTTTATTTAAAATTTTAAATAAACATGCAGATAAATTTACTCCAACTATCAATAAGAATAAAAAAATATTATTAGTAGAAGATAATGCGGTTAATCGTCTAGTTGCAACTAATATGCTTCAACAACTTGCTTGTCAAGTAGAGATTGCAGAAAATGGTCAAGAAGCTGTAGATAAATGTAAAATTAATAATTATGATTTAATTTTAATGGATATACAAATGCCTATTATGGATGGCGTGGAAGCCACAAAACAAATACGTCGTGGAGACAATAAAGATACTCCAATTGTTGCAATTACAGCTAATCATCAGGAACCTGACTTAAAAATTTATTTTGCTGCTGGCATGGATGATTGTTTAGGTAAACCGGTTGCAATAGAAGATTTACATTCAATAGTAGATAAATATACTCTATCAACTACTACCACCGAAGAATTATCAACAGACTTACCGATTTTTGATACTGAACAAGCAAAACGTATTGCTATTGGTAATGCAGCAATTTTAAAAATGATCCTAGATAAATTTGTTGAAGATACACCAAAACAATTTGAAAAATTAGTAATTGCATTTAACAATAATAATATAAAAGAAATTGAACGTATTACTCATAGCTTAAAAGGCAGTTCGCGTAGCGTTGGCGCATCACGTCTAGGTGAAATCGCGTTTCAAGCAGAACAATTAACTCATGATCATGAATTCAGAGCAGCAGAACAAATGCTTAAACCCTTAAAAGAAGAATTTTCTCAATTACAGGAACTATGGACAAAAACTGACTGGGATAATTTTTTAGATTAATCGATAGTAAATCCCCCCTAACCCCCCTTTTTCAAAGGGGGGGACTTTATTAATCCCCCACTTTAATAAAGTGAAAGCTTAGAGGAGATTTAATTTTATTAATCCCCCCCTTTAATAAAGGGGGGCTAGGGGGGATTTTATTTACGCAGCCGCTATTCGCAATCTTAAAGCATTCAACTTAATAAATCCTTCAGCGTCTTTTTGGTTATAAGCACCTTCATCATCTTCAAAAGTCGCAATATTACTATCAAATAAACTATTGGTTTCTGAAATACGCCCAACAACTATAACATTACCCTTATAGAGTTTAATTCTAACTTTACCATTGACATTTTCTTGTGATGAATCAATCATTTCCTGTAATAATTTACGTTCTGGACTCCACCAATAACCATTATAAATTAAAGTCGCATAACGCGGCATCAGTTCATCTTTTAAATGTGCTACTTCACGATCTAAAGTTATAGACTCAATAGCGCGATGGGCTTTTAACATCACAGTGCCACCGGGTGTTTCATAGCAACCACGTGCCTTCATACCTACATAGCGATTTTCAACAATATCAAGTCTGCCAATAGCGTTTGCACCTGCAACTTTATTTAAATAAGTTAATACTTCGGCTGGTGTCATTTTTTCACCATCAATTGCAACAATATCGCCTTTTACAAATTCTAATTCTAATTCCCTAGCCTTATCTGGTGCATTTTCAGGCGAAACGCTCCAACGCCACATATCTTCTTCTGGCTCAGCCCAAGGATCTTCAAGAATGCCGCCTTCATAAGATATATGTAATAAATTAGCATCCATTGAATATGGTGACTTTTTACCACGCTTCATTTCTACTGCTATATTATTTTTTTCAGCATAAGCTAACAACTTTTCACGTGAATTTAAATCCCATTCGCGCCAAGGAGCAATAATATGAACATCAGGTTTTAAAGCATAAGCACCTAATTCAAATCGCACCTGATCATTACCTTTACCAGTAGCACCATGTGAAATCGCATCGGCGCCAGTTTCATTAGCAATTTCAACTAAACGTTTTGCAATTAATGGGCGAGCAATTGAAGTACCTAATAAATATTCACCCTCATAAATAGTATTAGCGCGAAACATTGGATAAACATAATCGCGTACAAATTCTTCACGTAAATCTTCAATATAAATTTCTTTTATACCAATAGCTTCAGCTTTGGCGCGTGCTGGCTCAACTTCTTCGCCTTGACCAATATCCGCAGTAAATGTAACTACTTCACATTGATATTCATCTTGTAACCATTTTAAAATAATGGAAGTATCTAAACCGCCCGAATAGGCTAATACTGCTTTTTTAATGTTTGACATTACACTCTTTAGGAAGATATTTTAATTTAATTGTAGTGGATTCAGTATCTTTATGACTACATGACCATGCGCCGTCTTTACCATCAGGTGTTATCCATTTCCATGCAATGGTATTTTCTGAATCTTGAAATCCATCTAAAGTCATCACAATTTCTGGATTATCACCCGGGGTATATTTTACCTTAGTTACATAATAAGCTTTAGTAGAAAAATTATTTAAGACTTCTAATGAAGATGGAAAATC
The DNA here is from genome assembly GCA_016744775.1 of Candidatus Marithrix sp. Lineage (GTDB taxonomy): Bacteria > Pseudomonadota > Gammaproteobacteria > Beggiatoales > Beggiatoaceae > Marithrix. Next base: position 45,964 of record JADGDS010000003.1, on the reverse strand, counting down.
ATTTTTATCTTGCGTGAAGTCTTGTATTGCTTGCTCAAAATCAGTAAATAAGATTCTGGCTTCATATACTTTAGCTTTTTGTAAGTAATCTTGGTAAACAGGAATACTAATAGCAGCTATGATGCATATTATAATAAGAACTATAATTAATTCAATTAGACTAATTGCTTTTTGTCGAGTTGTCATAAGATGTTATAATAAATTAAAATATAGATATTTTAAATAAATTATTAATATAAATCAACTTTTTTAAAAATGACAATTAGTACTCGTTTTGCACCCAGCCCTACAGGCTATTTACATATAGGTGGTGTTCGTACCGCTTTATTTTCATGGTTATATGCACGTCAACATAATGGCGAATTTGTATTACGTATTGAAGATACTGATCGTGAACGCTCGACACAGGATTCTGTAGATGCTATTCTTGAAGGTATGCAATGGCTGGGATTAAAGCATGATCTTGGTCCATTTTATCAAACTAAACGATTTGATTCTTATAATAATGCAATCGATCAATTATTAGCAACTGGTCAAGCTTATTATTGTTATTGTTCTAAAGAACGTATAGATAAATTACGTACTAAACAAATGGCTAATAAGGAAAAACCTCGTTACGATGGTCATTGTCGTGATATTGACACTATATTAAATACCGGTGTTAAACCAGTCATTCGCTTTAAAAATCCTCAAGAAGGTGAAGTTATAATTAAGGATTTAATTAAAGGTGACGTTATAGTTCAAAATAAAGAACTAGATGATTTAATCATTGCGCGTTCTGATGCTACTCCAACTTATAATTTGACTGTAGTTGTTGATGACTGCGATATGAAAATTACACATGTAATTCGTGGTGACGATCATTTAAATAATACTCCTCGTCAAATCAATATCTTAAAAGCTTTAGGAGCTAAAATACCACAATATGCTCATTTACCTATGATTTTAGGTAGTGATGGGCAACGTTTGTCTAAACGGCATGGTGCTGTTAATGTGATGAATTATAGAGATGAGGGATATTTACCACAAGCATTATTAAATTATTTGGTACGTTTAGGTTGGTCACATGGCGATCAAGAAATATTTTCTTTACCAGAAATGATAGAATTATTTGATCTTAAATCAGTCAATAGTGCCGCATCAGCTTTTAATCCTGATAAACTACTATGGTTAAATCAACAGTATATTAAAACCACTGCCGCTGAAGAATTGGTAGAACATTTGCAGTTTCATTGTAAGCAATTAGGCATTGATACTAAAAATGGTCCAAATTTAACTGAAGTTATTAAGTTACAAGCAGAACGCGCAAAAACTTTGAAAGAAATGGCAGAAAATAGCCGTTTTTTCTTTGTTGATACTATTGAATTAGATGAAAAAGCCGCAAAAAAACACTTAAAGCCTGCTATTTATGATGCGCTGGCGAGTTTATGTACAGAATTTGAACAAATTGAAATATGGCAAGCTGATGCAATTCATGCTTTGATTCATAAAGTTGCAGAAAAATATGAATTAAAATTAGGTAAAATTGCACAACCATTGCGAGTTGCAGTAACTGGTGGTACAGTATCTCCATCAATTGATGCTACTGTGTATTTAATCGGTAAAAATCGTAGCATAACTCGTATAAAACAAGCTTTGACATTCATGAATGAGAATAATATTGGCGTTATTACTGCCCATTAGCTTTATTTCAAATCTGTATGCGACTCCTCATACGGTACAGATTAATATCATTGGTATCAAAAATAAATTACTACTAGAAAATATAACTGGTTATTTAAGTATAGGACAAAAATCATCCAGTCTGTCAACGGGTCGCATTAAAGGTTTACATAAAAGAGCAAGTAAAGAAATTAAACGCGCCTTACAAGCGTTTGGTTATTATCATGTAACTGTAAAAGCGAAATTACAACGACTAAAGCCAAAAGCATGGCAAGCTACTTATGCTATAAATTTAGGCAAAGCTATAACAATCACAAAAGTAGATATACGAATATTAGGTGAAGCAAAAAACGATCTTAGTTTTCAACAGCTAACATTTCCTCTTTCTAAGGTAATTATATTGGAACATGTTAAGTATAAAGAAACTAAACAGTTATTACGTAAACTTGCTGAAGAACGTGGCTATTTTGATGCAGAATTTTTGAAACATGAAATTCGCGTGAACAAACAAACTTATAGTGCTGAAATATCATTAATCTTTGATACTAAAAAACGTTATCGCTTTGGTGAAGTGATATTTCCACAAGATTGGTTTGATGAATCGCTATTACAACGATATTTAACCTTTAAACCCGGTGATTTTTACACTAGTAGTAAATTTGTAGCATTTAAAAATGCTTTAATGTACAGCGGCTACTTTGATCGAGTAGATGTAGATATTCTACGTGCTGCAAAAACTGTTAATCAGCGTTTGCCTATCAAAGTTAAATTAGGAATACGCAAAAAAACTAAATATGCTATTGGTTTAGGTTATGGTACTGATACTGGCGCAAGAGCTAGTTTAGAATGGAAACGACGCTATCTAAATCGTTATGGGCATAATTTTACTATCAAAGCAGCACAAGCCGAAATTGGTCAAACCGCACTTGCGCATTATATTGTACCTAAAGCTTGGCATAAGGATCAATTTTTATCTATAACAGCACTTTATAAGAACGAGCATATTCTAACTAATGATAGTGAAATCTTTTCCTTGGGTTTCAATAAAAATCGTAAAAACAAAATTATTGGTCTAAAATATCATGATGAAAAATATACTATTGGTAGCGATAGTGGACATGCTAAATTACTAATACCAAGCATTAATTGGTCTTATATAAATGCTGATGATCGTATTTATACCCGGCAAGGGCATAAGATTAATATGGATGTATTAGGTGCATTGAATAATTTTGGATCAAATACATCTTTTGTACAATTACGTTTAAATGGCAAAATAATTCGTCCCTTATTTGACAAAGGAAGAATCATCGCCAGAGGGCAATTTGCCTATAGTGTTGTTTCCTTGGTTAAGGGACAATTTAATGATTTACCACCTTCAATACGTTTTTTTGCGGGAGGTGATCGTAGCATCAGAGGCTATGATTACCAAAGTTTAGGACCCAAAAATATCCAAGGTATTGTTATAGGTGGAAAAAATTTATTAATAGGCAGTATAGAATATGAATATCAAATTTTAGATAAATACTATTTAGCTGCCTTTTATGATGTGGGTAATGCCTTCAATGACTTTTCAGATCCGTTTAAACATGGAGTAGGATTAGGAATCCGTTGGCGTTCACCCGTTGGTTTAATTCGTGTTGATGTAGCAACGGCTCTTGAAAAAGAGGGTTTTCCATTGCGTTTACATATTACAGTCGGACCTGATTTGTAATTATTTGTAATGAGTATTAGGTAAGTAATACTCATCATCATCACTATCAATTTGTAACATTATGACTACTAGTCAAACACAAAATAAAAAACGAATTACTAAATCTGATTTGAATCACATGGCTACATCACTGTACGGTGAAAAAGCTTATTGCGAATATATTCGTGGTAGTGGTAAACATGGTTGGTATCTTTATAAGGATACTGAACCCAATTTTATTGGTACTAATGTTAATGAAGCAATGGAATGGTTAGAATCACAACAAACTGTTTCTACTCCAAAAGATGTAGAAATGCTAGAATTGTTATTTGAAAAATTCCCTAAAGCTTTTTTTAGAGAAGCTGAAAAAATACGTCCATTGCAAAAGTATATTCATAAAAAAATTTATAAAGCTTTAAATTATGAATATACTAGAGAGGATATATCAGCAGGATTAGCTCTTTATACACAAAATCTTGATTATTGCAAATCCTTAATTACCAATAAGATACGTATTGATTGGGAAGGTAATGATTGTGGAGAAGTATCTGAGCAACATAAACAAGATGCAGAAGCCAGACTCATGGGAATCACTTCCATGCGGGAGCCAAAGCAAAATAAAACTAATTCTAAGGAACAGAAACTTAAACGACCTCAATTAGAAGAATTAATAATAGGAAAATTAGAAATTTGCATTAAAATCAATGAATTACCATCTGATTCAAAAACACTAAGAAATGGCTGGGAAGAATTTATAATTGATACTCAAGGTAAACTGGTAAAAATGACAGTTCGCCCTAGAACTTGGAAAAAACTACAAGAAGCTTCTCGTAATTATCCAATTTGGATTGCAAACATTAGAGGCACTATAGGTGCGAAAATAAAAGGTGGTTTTGAATTATTAACACCCGGAGTTCAAATTTTTGAGAAAACAGCTAAGGAAGAATAGAGCTTTTCAAATAGTCATATTTTCTATTTTGATTAATTGTATCTTAATCACAGAAGCTCATTCATTTCAAGAATTTATAAAAAAAATCATAATTCAAAATATTGACTTGCAGCGGCAGAAGCAGCAATCTTCTGACACTATTTCCTTAGAATATCTTCAAATTCAATCTCCAAAAATTAATGCAGTTGTGGATGGTTATTTAGGCTTAAAACCGCCACATAAGTTTGCAATAAATATTAATTGGTCTGCAAATAATATTGCAGGAAAAGGGAAATTTAGTGGTAATCTACAAAACTTAAAGTTTAAGATTACTATTAATAAGCCTTTTATTGTTAATGTATCTGGTACAATTAAAGATATATTAACAATTCCTAAGATAACTGCTCATTTATTTAATACTCAATTTTCCTTGAAGTTAAAGTTAAAAGCTAATGATTTATTAATCAATTTATTATTAGCTGATAAACAAAGCCTTTATGCTCACTTAGAAGGAAATTTAACAAATAATAGTTGGCAAGGCAAGTTAAAACAATTGAGACTTATTACAAATAAATTAGGAATTTGGCAATCACAAAAAACTACTGATGTTAAATTGTCAACTAAAGAGATACAAATAGCTCCTAATTGTTTACATAATTTTCAAAAAGCTAAATTATGTTTCCAATTTGATTGGAAAAAACATCAAAATGCTAAATTACAGCTTGGAATTGATCATATACCTTTAAATATGATTCGCCGTTTCCAATCAGTCACTGATATTACAGGTAATATTAACGGTAAATTAATAGCTGATTTACTACCCAGCGGTGATCTTAGATCAGATATGAAGTTACAATTATCATCCGGTATTATTAGAACTAATATTTCAGAAGATGAATATAAGGAATTTCAGCATAGAGGTGGTAATTTAAACTTAAAAATTGATCAGCAAGGTTTAAGCAGTGAATTAACATTTCGTCTATTGAAAAAAAGTGGATTGCAAGTAAATATAAAGTTACCGGATTTTAAGAAGTTAGCTATAAATGAGAACCAAGTAATACAAGGAAGAATAAAAGCTAATCTGAACGAATTAGCAGTAGTATCTAGTGTTATGCCCAAATTAGATAACACTAAAGGTAGGATAAAAATGAATTTACAATTAAAAGGTACGGTAAGTAATCCAAAACTTGATGGGCAATTACAAGGCAAAAATCTTACTACTGAATTACCTGATTTAGGTTTAAAATTTAAAAAAGTAAATTTTAATATTCTCGGTTATGGTACTAATAAACTTTTTATCAAAGCTAATTTAAAATCAGGAGAGGGTAAATTATTAGTAAGAGGAGATATAAATTTTGATTCATTTTTAAAATGGAAAAGTAATTTAAATATTCAAGCTCATAGTTTTGAAGTAGCGAATATACCAGAAGCATGGGTATTAGCATCACCTGATTTAAAAATTTCAATTAAACCGAAAAGTATTAAAATTATTGGTAGAGTTCTAATTCCAACAGCAATATTTACTCCTTCTAAAGCCAGCAATGATCTGATCACTGTTTCTGAAGATGTCATTATTGTAAATTCTAAAAATACAGAGCCTAAACCTTTAAAAAAAATGGCAATATCTAGTAAAATCAAAATGATTTTAGGTACAAATGTTCGCATTAGCGGCTATGGCGTAAAAGCTCGTTTAAAGGGTAGTTTAATTTCTAAACAAGCACCCAGCAAAGTTACCATTGCTAATGGGGAATTAAACGTGGTTAATGGTAGTTATCAAGCCTATGGACAAAATTTAACAATTGATGAAGGAAGGATTATTTTTGCCAATGATCCGCTTAATAATCCTAGTTTAGATATTACAACTTCTCGACACATTAAAAGACGTGGAGAATATGATGTAACAGCAGGTATAAAAATACAAGGTAATGCTGAATCACCAGAAGTGAGTTTGTTTTCTGAACCCAGTTTCGATCAAAGTAATATTTTATCTTATTTGGTATTAGGTAAACCTTTAATATACGCATCAGATAAAGAAGGTGCTAGTTTATTTGCTACTGCTATTGCATTGCAAATTGATGAGAATCAATCATTAACTACTAAACTTGCAGACAGTTTTGGTTTAGACAATGCTATGATTTCTTCAGAGGGTAGCATTGATGAAACCGCTTTAGTATTAGGTAAATATTTAAGCCCAGAGTTATATGTTAGTTATGGGATTGGTTTATTTACTGGCACTCAACTTTTTAAAGCGCGTTATGAACTCACTGATCATTTGATGTTAGAAACTGAAACAGGCACCGAAAATGGTGCTGATATACGTTATACTTTTGAACGTTAAATTTCGATTTATGTAATAATATAGTTTTTAATAATATTATTACATAATTAGGAGATTGTGTGGCAACTATAGAATTAACACAAGCAAACTTTGAACCAACTATCACAAACAATGATATTGTCATCATTGATTTTTGGGCTGAATGGTGTGGCCCATGTAAATCTTTTGCACCAACTTATGAAGAAGTTTCTAATAAACACGAAGATATTGTATTTGCTAAGATTAATACAGAACAAGAACAAGGTTTAGCGGGTCATTTTAACATTCGTTCTATTCCTACATTAATGATTTTTAGAGAACAAATTATCATTTTTTCACAAGCAGGTGCTTTAGCTGGAGCCCAATTAGAAGATGTAATTGAAAAAGCTAAAGGCTTAGATATGAATATGGTGCGTGAAGAAATCGCGAAACAAGAAACAGCTCCAGCTTAAATCTATGTAAGAGTATATTTATAATGAGTAATGATGTAAAAATTCCAATTAAACAATTTATTTCTTTAAGTGATGCTGAATGTGAACGACGTATTAAAGCTGCAAAAGCGACACTTGGTGAACGTTTAGTAGTTTTAGGACATCATTATCAATGTGATGAGGTATTTCAATTTGCTGATTTTACTGGAGATTCATTAAAGTTATCACGTGACGCTGCTAAGTCTGGGGCGGAATATATAATTTTTTGTGGCGTACATTTTATGGCTGAGGTTGCTGATATTTTATCAAAGCCTACACAAAAAGCGATTTTACCTGATTTAGCCGCTGGATGTTCTATGGCTGATATGGCAGATTTACCAAAAGTTGAACAAGCTTGGAGTGAATTATCGAGTATATTAGACGCTGATGAAAAAATTACGCCGATAACTTATATTAATTCTGCTGCTAATTTAAAGGCTTTTTGTGGTCGTCATGGGGGTATTGTTTGCACTTCTACCAATGCAACTAATGTATTGGATTGGGCATTTAATGAGCGTGAAAAAGTATTCTTTTTTCCAGATCAGCATTTAGGGCGTAATACTGCTTATAAGATGGGAATTCCATTGGAACAAATGGCGGTATGGGATTTTGATAAGCCTTATGGTGGTTTAAGCCATGAAGAAATTAAGGCTGCGAAAATTATTTTATGGGATGGTTTTTGTGAAGTTCATATGCAATTTTCACCAGATCATATTGATCAATATCGCGTTAAATACCCTGATGCAAAGGTAATTTCTCATCCAGAATCTTCATTTGAGGTTTGTCAAAAATCTGATGAAATGGGTTCGACAGATTATATAATTAAAACGATTACAGCTTCTCCAAGAGGTAGCCGTTGGTTAGTAGCTACTGAGGTAAATTTAGTTGACCGTTTAGCAGAACAAGCGAAGGCAGAAGGAAAAATTGTGGATTACATGGCACCAATTGCATGTAAATGTTCCACGATGTACCGTATAGATCCACAACATTTTTTATGGACATTGGAAAATTTAGTGGATGGTAATGTGGTGAATCAAATTAAAGTGCCGGCAGATGTGGCAGATGAGGCGCGTTTGGCTTTAGAAAGGATGTTTGAAGTTTCTGTTTAATTGTTTTTAGACCTGACAGGTTTTTGAAACCTGTCAGGTCTGTTAATTTTTCTATTCAATTCAACTGAATTCTCTGCCCCCAAGCTACTTTGGCTTTACCTTTTACCAACCAAATAACTGGATAATTCGGTTCTTGTTTAGGAAATTCTCCTTTAGCATCTGTAAAATATACTAGTAAATCTGGTGTTTGCATTTGTTCCACACATTCAAATATTGGCTTAAATGATGTGCCTCCACCTCCTTGAAATTTACATGGTGCGCAAAAGTCTTCCCAAGGTTCATAAATCCAAGGTGCGTCTGTTGCTAATTTCGAGTCACAGGCTAATAATGTAATACGCGCTCGCATTTGTCCTTTTAGGGAGTTTATTTCTGCTATACATTCTGATATTTCTTGATCACTTACTGAGCCACTGGTATCTAAGGCAACTATAATTTCAAGTTGAGAACTACGTAAACTTGGAAAAATTGCTGATCCTTCGCGTCGTGATGGGCGCATGTAGGTATAATCATCTCGTGCCATCATTGTCATATAACGGGCTAATAACATACGCCACGGTAGTTGCGGTTGTAGTAAATGATCAACCAATCGTGCCATCGCGCCATTTAATTTACCGGCTTGTTGGGCTTGTTGTGCTGCTCCTGCTAAGCGTTGTTGCCATTGTGTTTCTAAATTTTTACGTTCAGTATCAGTTAAAGGTGAAGGTTGATCGCTGCTTTGTTTTTGTTCATCGCCATCATAAGCATGATTATCCATTGGCTCATCAGAATCACTTTCTTCAATGGTTGGATAAATTTCTTCAGCCGTCATTCCTTCTACGCCTTCTGGTATCCAGACATTCGGCGGTGGAGCTAATCCTTCTTCTAATAATAGCGGGTTTATGGCGTAATCGCAGGCTAAATCCCAACGAAATTTGTTGCGATGTTGACGGCGAGAAAAATGTGATAATGCACAATGTAAGGCTTCATGTGCTAATACAAATTGTACTTGATCAACATTTAAAGCTTCAATATATTCAGGGTTATAATAGAAATGTTTAGCGTCAGTAGCACTGGTAGCGCACCATTTAGGTTCAGCGGCTCGCATTGGCAGACGCAATACTAAGGCACCTAAAAATGGTTTGTCTAAAATTAATTTGGTGCGAGCGGTTGCTAGTTTGTTTTCAATATCAGTCATAAGAATCACTATTTGATTAAAATATCATCCACTTCTTGTTCAGTTATTCCAGCAATTTTGGCAATCATTTTTATATCTAATCCCTCTTTATGCATACGTAATACTGTGTCATGTATATTTTGAGTAATACCTTCTTTCTTACCTTCCTTTAAACCATCTTTAAATCCTTCTTTTTTAATTTCTTCTTCTCCATATTCATCAAACATTCTGGCACGTTCTTCTGGAGTAACTTGATCTTTTTCAATGATTTTGAAAATATCTTGAATTTCAGGCACACTATATTTTGATTCTTCAACTTCTTCATCTAAGGTATCTTCAATTGCTTCCATCCATTGATGATATTTGCTAGGTGTCAGTTGTTTATTAAGATATTTTGGACAAATGTAAATTATTTTATGATCAATTTCACCAATAGGATTTCCTTGCAAATCTTTTGGATCAAAATCTATGACACAAATATCCTTTTTATGTTTATCACCAGAAGTTAAAATCACTAGTGTAAAGACTTTTAACTTAGGGCGATAATCTCTTGATTTTACGGTTTGTTCCAATAAAGCGGCACAATGATAATGTAAAAATCTATGATAATGATCAGGATAACGAACATGTTGCATATCGACAATTATGCGATTTTTTTTATCTTCGGCATAAAGATCAAATTTTGCTGCAACATTACCAATAGTTGGTGTATAAGTTTTATCAGTTTCTACTGTGAATGTCTCAAATTCTATATTTAAAAAATCACGAACAAAGGCGTTAAAAATTTCTGGTACAGAAAAAGCCTTTTTAAAAATTACATCGTAACGTAATGGTGCTACTTGTTTCATATCTTGAACCTAAGTACTTTTGATTAATATCATTAATTATAATATCATATATTAACTTCTTGACAAGGATTTTGATTGCATGAAAATTGAAGAATTCCATGCTGGTAGCTTATAAAAAAATCCGTTTATTCCGTAAATTCGTTGTACTTAATTTAAAATAGTACAACAAATTTACGGAATAAACGAATTTTTTTTATTGGTTCGAGAATCTCATAAGTTAGTACTTTAAAAAAATTACCATTTGGTTTATAATACCACTATTTTAAAGAGAAAACCTATGTCAGATTTAGAAAAAGCACTTGCTTTGATTGAAAAGGAAAAATTGGAAAAGACTGGTAAACTTGATTTGGGATCTTATGATTTGACTGAAGTTCCTGAAGCAGTTAAGGACTTGGTTTGGTTAAAAAAACTTGATTGTTCTTCCACAAAAATAGATAGCTTAGAACCAATTTCTTCTCTATCAAATTTACAAATTCTTAGTTGTTCTTCCACAAAAATAGATAGCTTAGAACCAATTTCTTCTCTATCAAATTTACAATATCTTAATTGTTCTTCCACAAAAATAGATAGCTTAGAACCTATTATAAGAATAAACAGTAATCAAGAACTAAATATTTTAGCTCAAAATTCTCCTTTGATAACTCCCCCAATAGAATTCGTTCAACATGGTTATAAAGCTATAAAAGAATACTTTTCTCAAATCCAAGAAAACGCTAAAAATCTCAACGAAGTCAAAATAATATTTTTAGGTGAGGGAGCATCTGGCAAAACATCTCTAATCAAACGCCTTCGCAACGAAGAATTCGATTCTCACGAAAGCCAAACTCATGGTATCCGTATTCGCAAAACTCCATTTAAGGTAAATGAAGAAAACTTATCAGCACATTTATGGGATTTTGGCGGGCAAGAAGTCATGCACGCCACTCATCAATTTTTTCTTTCGCAACGCTGCATTTATGTCATAGTTCTTGATAGCCGTATTAATGATAAAGCCGAATATTGGCTCAAATATGCTAGCAGTTTTGGTGGCAAATCACCAGTATTAGTAGTATTAAATAAAATTGACGAAAATCCTTCCTTTGAAGTCAATCGCAAATTTATCAGTGAAAAATACCCCAAGATTCACAGCTACCACCGTTTATCCTGCAAAAATAAACAAGGCATAGCTGAATTCAAACAATCCTTGACTGAAGTAATTAATCAATCTGATACGCGCCGCACACCATTTCCATCAACTTGGCTTGCCGTTAAAGAGCATTTTGCCGACATGGAAAAAGACTATATAGAATCATCAGAATATCACCAAATATGTAAAGAAAAAGGTGTAGATAAAGCGATTAGCCAAGACGTATTATTGCAATTTATGCATGATTTAGGTGTAATTATAAATTTTCGTAACTTGAAAAACTTTGATACACAAATTCTGAATCCTTTATGGCTAACAAACGGTGTATATCGCATTATTAACTCAGACATAGTTGTAAAGAACAAAGGTATATTAAATGAAGATGATTTCGATAAAGTAATTAATGATCCACGTTATACAGCAGGCAACACCACAGAAAAAAACTACCATTATCCACGCAACAAACTGCATTATATCGTGCGCGTAATGCAAGAATTTGAGTTATGTTTTCAGCTTGATGGAGGGCAATATATAGTACCACAATTATTGCCAGTTCAAGAACCTGATTTCAAATTTCAAAGAACTAAACTGCATTTTGAGATTTATTTTCCAGAATTTTTACCCGACAGTATTTTTTCACGCCTAATGGTGAAATTGCATACATTTATCAAAGATGAATTACGTTGGCGCAGTGGCATGATTTTGGAAAAGTTGAATGTTTTCAATGCAACAGCTCGCATTCGTGCTGATAAAGAAGACAAAAAAATTCGTATTGATGTCTATGGCGAAGAACCACGTCGTTTTCTGAGTTTTATTCGCGAAACACTGAAAGAAATTTATAAGGATTTTACCAATTTGAATTTCGAGGAAAAGGTACCTATTCCTGACAGTAATGAATTTATGCAATATGAAGATTTAGTCACAGCAGAAGAGTGTGGAGAAAAAGAAATTTTCGTTCCTCAACTGAAAAAACGTATTCCTATTGCAGATTTACTTGATGGCGTAGAAGAAGCAGCTATGCGTGATAAATTAGAACAATTGCCAGTCAAAGTTTTTATTTCCTATTCCCATAAAGATATGGATTATTACAAGGATTTAGAGGCTGCCTTATCACCACTGAAACGTCTGAAAAAACTACAACTTTGGTATGATCGCGCTATTGATGGAGGCAATGATTGGGAAAAGGAAATTTTTCAAAAACTTGATGAAGCGGATATAGTTTTATGTTTAGTTAGCCAAGATTTTATCAACTCTGATTTTTGCTATTTACGTGAATTCACAGCAGTTTTAAAACAACATCATAAAGGTGAAAAAATAGTTGTGCCAATTCAACTACGTAAATGTTATTGGGATAACTTAGATTTAGCAAAAATCCAAGGAATTCCGGGCAAATGGATTACATCACAACCCAATCAAGATGAAGCTTGGACCGAAGTAGCCAAGAGTTTAGATCCAATTATTTACAAAATAAAACAAAAACTAAGTAAATCAAATAAAGTGGAACTAGATTTGTTCTAATTCTTCCAAAGAAAGCTCAGTAATTTTAGCAACAATAATAAAAAAAGTCAGATATATATCTGACTTTTATCCCTGCTAAAATACAATCCCTGTAGTTTTCACCTCCCCAGTCTTAAACTCCCCTAACTTTTATCTGTTTATCCATTGGCTCATCTCATTCATAAAGCATAATATCCCCAATTGCCTGTGCCCATTGTGCAAATTCTGGCACACTAAATAAGGCTGATCCTATAGCGCGGTGCATGTCTGAAACTAACATGATTCCCATTTCACGAGGATGAAATTGAGTCGCAAAATTTAATATATGCCCATAAATTTCTGTGGCATTAGAGCTATCTTGGGCACGAATGGCTCGCCCAACTAGAGCAGCGGCAATTGCATATTGTAGGTCAATTTCTGTGGGAATTTCTACAGTTTCACCTTTTAAGATTGCATCTAAATCAGGCATTTGATCCAAGTTAGAGATAAAAGCATTTAATTCAATTCCCGCCGCTGGACCTACGCATGCTTGTAATGTCCCTAATAATAACTCGGGATTATCAGCAAATTTTTGTATTGCTCGATGGGCAAATTCCCATGAACGCGGTGTTGGAAATGCCACTGGATTGTGAGCTGGATCAAAATCAAATAATAATTCTGGGCGAAATCTTAAAAATGCGATGATTTTTTCATCAATTCCATTTTTATAAGCCCATGCTACCCAATCATCTAAATAAACTTCGAGTTCAAAATGAGAAAAGCGATTTGCTAAAGGGGCAGGCATGGTGTAAGTTACGCCGCGATCACCTTGTCGATTTCCAGCGGCAATAATTGCCCAGCCATCAGGAACTTTATATTCACCTAAACGACGATCTAAGATTAATTGATAAGCTGATGCTGAGACGCTGGGTGGTGCTGAAGTAATTTCATCTAAAAATAAAATACCTGATTTACCATGACGCTCAACACTAGGTAATAAGGCTGGAATTGCCCATTCAACATGCTCACCGACTCGAAATGGAATGCCTCGTAAATCACTAGGTTCCATTTGTGATAAACGAATATCAACCATAGGGGCATTATGTCGCGCGGCAACTTGTGCAATGATTTGTGACTTACCAACTCCCGGTGGACCCCATAACATAACGGGGGTATGATGTCCGGTGCTGGTGCTTAAAAATTCACGTTCTAATATTATATTTAATTGAGATGGGCGCATATATTGTAAGTGAAAAAAGCTTGATTTATTGAAAAATATTTAGTAGTGTATCTTGCCAAGATTTAAATATCAACAAATTTTAAACAACTAAAAAACAGGAGTTACTGTTAGTTATGAATAAAGTCTCAATAGCATCATTTTCTGAACTAGAGCCACTACAACCAGCCTATGCTGTAGTTGCTAATGTTGATTTAGTTATCATACGTTGGAAAGATGAAGATCAAGCCTCAGTTTTATATGGGCGTTGTTTGCACCGTGGAGCTTTAATGTCCGATGGAAATGTGGATGGCGACAACCTTATTTGTGGTCTGCACAATTGGGACTATAACTATAAGACAGGAGTAAGCTCTTACAATTCTTCGGAGCGTTTGCATCCTTTTAAATCTTGGTTAGATAATGACCATATTTGGGTTGATAAGGATGAAATTAAAGCATGGGCTGTTGATAATCCACAACCTTATGATCGGGATGCTTATCAGGGTTTGTACAAAGATATTCACGGTACGCCAGAAGAACCTCATACTCAATATATTCAACATTTGGCAGAGTATGGATTATCAAAAGTTGGTCATCATGGTAGAGTCAGCGCAATGGGTGTACCGCGTGATGAATTACCTAAATGGGAACAAATACAATTACTAACAGCACAATTGCACAAGCTTCCATTGTTAGATGATGCCCCTGTACAAACAGAAGTGATTATTGGCCCTAATGCCAAAAAACCATTAGTGTTGGAACGTCCACTGTTTGTATCTGATATGAGTTATGGAGCATTGTCTGAAGAAGCAAAATTGGCATTGGCTATGGGTGCTGAGCTGGCTGGTACGGGTATTTGTTCTGGAGAAGGTGGTATGTTAGCTGAAGAACAGGCAGCCAACAGCCGTTATTTTTATGAACTGGCATCTGGACGCTTTGGTTATTCTATGGAGAAAATCAAAAAGTGTCAGGCGTTCCATTTCAAATGTGGACAAGGTGCAAAAACTGGCACTGGCGGCCATTTGCCGGGTGATAAGGTAAAAGGCAAAATTGCTGAAGTACGCGGTCTTGCTGAAGGTCAGCCTGCTGTTTCACCGTCGCGTTTTCCTGACTGGGATAACATTGATGAATATCGTCGTTTTGCCGCAGAAGTTCGCGAAGCAACAGGTGGAATACCTATAGGGGTGAAATTATCCGCGCAGCATATTGAGCGAGATATTGAGGCATCTCTACAAATCGGTGTTGATTATATTATTCTTGATGGCCGTGGCGGCGGTACGGGCGCTGCTCCATTAATTTTTCGCGATAATATTTCTGTACCCACGATTCCAGCATTAGCGCGTGCACATCGTTACCTTGACAAGAAAGGGCGTAAGGATGTGTCGTTGATTATTACTGGCGGACTACGACTTCCAGCAGACTTTATCAAGGCATTGGCACTGGGAGCTGATGCCATTGCAGTATCAAACTCGGCATTACAATCCATAGGATGTTTGGGAATGCGAGCCTGCCACACCAACAATTGCCCTGTAGGTATAGCAACACAAAAGCCTCATCTACGCCAGCGCGTAAATATAGAAAAAGCTGCGCAACAACTAAACAATTTTTTTCAAGCATCAACCGAATTAATGCAAGTAATGGCTAGAGCCTGCGGCCATGATCAGTTAAATAAATTTTGTATGGATGACTTGACCACTTGGGATCGCAATATGGCTCACCTAGCAGGTATTGCTTATAGCGGTGTTTCGATAGAATAAACTATACTAACTACACATACTTATAAGCATTATTTACAGCACAATCAATAAATAAAAGCTTGATTTATTGAAAAATATTTAGTAGAGTATTTTACTCAGATATTAAAAATATCAACAACATATAGTTAAGTTAATTGTTGGCATTAGAAAAACTGGAGGATGCTATGGAAGATTATGTTATCAAGCTTGATGTTTTAGGTATGAATGATGTAAATATTGTCGGCGGAAAAAATGCCTCTTTAGGCGAGATGATTGGTAATTTAAAGCATCTAGGAATACATGTACCGGGTGGTTTTGCGACAACTACAGATGCCTATAAGCATTTTTTACAGCATCATAAATTAGCTGAACGTATTAATGCGCTATTAGATAGCTTGGATGTTGATGACATCACAGCCTTAACAGAAGCAGGGGCGACCATTCGACAATGGTTGATGGACAGTCCGTTGCCGGATGAGCTATTAACTGCGATTAAAACGGCTTATCGTGAAATGGAGGCAGAAGCTGGTGGACCAATTTCGGTGGCAGTGCGTTCTTCGGCAACAGCTGAGGATTTGCCAGATGCTTCGTTTGCTGGGCAACAAGAAACTTTTTTGAATGTCAACAGTTTAGAAGCGGTTATTGCCGCGATTAAGGCAGTGTTTGCCTCCTTGTATAATGATCGGGCAATTGCTTACCGTGTGCATCAAAAATTTGATCATGACAAGGTTTTCTTATCTGCTGGTATTCAAAAAATGGTACGCAGTGATGTGGGTACCAGTGGTGTTATGTTTACCTTGGATACAGAATCAGGTTTTCGTGATGTAGTGTTTATTACTGCCGCTTATGGTTTAGGTGAAACCGTGGTGCAAGGTGAAGTTAATCCTGATGAATTTTATGTTTATAAGCCTAATTTAGTCGCTAATAAACCGGCTATTGTTTCACGTTATTTGGGTGAAAAAGCGGTTGAAATGGTGTACGCCTCGATGGATGCTGCTATATATGATAAATCAACTCTGGTTCGTGATGTTGATATACAACGGCAGCAGCGTTTTTGTTTAACTGATGATCAGGTTGAAGACTTAGCACGTCAAGCTTTGACTATTGAAAAGCATTATCAGCGACCAATGGATATTGAATGGGCACTGGATGGTGAAGAAAATCGTTTATATATCGTACAAGCTCGCCCTGAAACTGTAAAAAGTCGTACCAGTAAGAATATTGTGGAGCGTTTTCATCTGAATGAAAAAAGCGATATTTTAACTAGTGGACGCGCTGTTGGTCATAAAATTGGTGCTGGCACGGTCAAAGTGATTATGAGCATCGCTGATATGGATCAGGTACAAGCTGGAGATGTGCTGGTAACGAAGATGACCGATCCTGATTGGGAACCAATTATGAAACGTTCAGCGGCGATTGTTACCAATCAAGGAGGACGCACCTGTCATGCGGCGATTATTGCTCGTGAATTAGGTATTCCGGCTGTAGTAGGTTGTGGTGATGCTACAAATCAACTGCAAACTGGTCAAGAAGTGACGGTTAGTTGTGCAGAAGGTGATACTGGTTTTGTTTATTCAGGTTTATTAGATTTTGAGCATGTGCATACGGATATTGGTGAATTGCCCACATTGCCGGTAAAAATCATGATGAATGTAGGTAATCCGCAACATGCCTTTGCCTTTGCACAGATTCCTAATGAAGGGGTTGGCTTGGCACGTTTAGAATTTATCATTAATAATATGATTGGCATTCATCCGCGTGCCTTATTAGATTATGATAACTTGCCAGAAACGCTGCGTTCTTCTATTAATGAGCGCATTATAGGCTATGCTGATCCAGTCGCTTTTTATGTTGATAAACTAGTTGAAGGTATTAGTATTTTAGCTGCTGCCTATGCACCTAAACCTGTAATTGTGCGATTATCTGATTTTAAATCAAATGAATATGCCAATTTGCTGGGTGGTGATAGTTATGAACCTAGTGAAGAAAATCCTATGATTGGTTATCGTGGAGTTTCGCGTTATTTATCTGATGACTTTCAAGAATGTTTTAAACTCGAATGTATCGCCCTAAAACGGGTGCGTGACGAAATGGGCTTGGGCAATGTGGAAATAATGGTACCTTTTTGTCGCACCTTAGAAGAAGCCAAACAAGTAACAGCATTATTAGCTCAAAATGGACTCAAGCGCGGTGAAAATGGTTTACGTCTGATTATGATGTGCGAATTGCCATCTAATGCCTTATTAGCGGAAGAATTTTTAGAATATTTTGATGGTATGTCGATTGGTTCTAATGATATGACACAATTGACTTTAGGTTTAGATCGAGATTCTGGTTTAGTTGCACATTTGTTTGATGAGCGTAATTTAGCAGTCAAACGTTTGCTGGAAATGGCGATTACAGCTTGTAAGAAACAGGGAAAATATATTGGTATTTGTGGTCAAGGACCATCAGATTATCCAGATTTTGCCGCTTGGCTGTTGCAGCAGGAGATAAGTTCGATTTCGCTAAATCCTGATACTGTTATTGATACTTGGTTACATTTAAGTAATTGATGTTATGTATAAAGAATAAGCCCCCCAGCCCCCTAAAGGGGGAGCCACACTGTAGCTGCAATGAACGGTACTCCCACTTTAGGGGGCTGGGGGGCTTCCTTTGAGTAAAGCTATGAAACAACGAAGCCTGTATTATATTTCTGATCGCACTGGAATTACCGCCGAAGTATTAGGTCATAGTCTGATTACACAGTTTGACAATATTCGCTGGCGTAAACAGACTATTCCTTTTTTGGATAATGTGGAAAAAGCACAGGCAGCCGTGAAACGTATTAACGCAGCGGCACAGGATGATGGTGTGCCGCCCTTATTATTTAGCACCTTAGTTGATTCTGATGTGCGTGCTGTTATTGAGCAATCACAAGGAATTTTATACGATTTTTTCGATGCTTTTATTGCTCCGATGGAAAAAGAACTGGGGCAAAAATCTTTACATGCCATTGGACGTTCGCATGGTATTGTTAATGATATTTCGTATTTAAAGCGTATTGGAGCCTTAAACTATGCTTTAGCTCATGATGATGGTGCGATCATTAGCGATTTTGAGAGTGCTGATATTATTCTTATTGGAGTATCGCGTAGTGGTAAAACGCCAACTTGTTTAAATTTAGCCTTACAATACGGCATCGCGGCAGCAAATTATCCTTTGACAGAAGAAGATATGGAGTGGGTGCGTTTACCTAAATTGTTACAACCATTTAAAGATAAGTTATATGGTTTATGGATTGAGCCGATACGTTTACATAAGATTCGTCAAGAACGGCGACCAGATAGTCGTTATGCCTCTTTAGCACAATGTAAGACAGAAATGCTTTGGTTACAACAATTGTATCGTCGTGAACGTATTCCTTATTTAAATACTACAGCAATTTCGATTGAGGAAATAACTACCACTATTTTGCATCAGGCTAGATTGAAACGTCAACTTTATGGTTGAGTTAGTAGCATGAAACCGTAAATGATGGTACTATGACCAGCTTATCTTTTTTTAGTTCTTATGCAGGTAAGCAGATGTCTTAGTCTGTCGATTTTGTGATTTTAATCCATTTTTTTTTAAATTAATCTCATGATACCGGCTTTTAGTCCAATGTATCTACCTCGCAGGTTAATCTGAAATGAGAATTGAAATCATCACATCACCCAATAATGAGTTAAAAGAAACTGGTTTTGGATCACTTCTGGCATGTACCAATATATTGGAGTCAATTGAAAGGATGGGTCATATAGTTACATTAACTGTATGTACTTCTCTTAATGATTTAGATGACATAGTCAAAAGAAAACCTGACTTAGTTGTGTTGGCCGCAAAATATATGCCTATGAAAATTGTGGATGATGTATGGTTTTCTGAATATTTTGCTAGAAATAAAATAACATTTTCAGGTTCAAACAGAGAAACTCTAAAGTATGATTCTGACAAGGTATTAGCTAAATCACATTTGAACAATGCTGGAATTAGAACAGCTAAGTATTTCACAGCGATTCCCGGGCAATATCAAAGCGAAGCTGATCTTCCATTTTTGTTTCCTTTATTTTTGAAGCCAATAGATGCGGCAAATGGTAATGGTATTGACGATTTATCTTTTGTTAAAAACTTCGTTGAGTTTGAAGCCAAGCTATTGTCATTACATGATTTATATAAATCACCTATTTTAGTTGAGGAATATTTAGGTGGTAGAGAATATACTGTTGCGATCATTAAAGCATATAATGGTGAAATGATTATTTCTGCTATTGAGGTGGTAGCTCCTGAATCTACCGGTGGGCTTAGGATACTAGGAGAAAAAGTTAAGAAATTTGATACGGAAAACCTACAGAAAATTGAAACAAATAATATAGAGAATGTTAAAGAGTTAGCTGTAGCAGCCTTTTGTAGTCTGGGAATTAGGGGATTTGGTCGTATAGATCTAAAGATGAATGATAGCGGGCAATGTTTTTTCATGGAAGCGAATTTGGTTCCCGGAATGAATCTTGGATCGAGTTATTTCCCTAGAGCCTGTGAGATTGCAAACGAAATATCTTATGATGAAGTAGTCCATCTTATGTTGGACGAGTGTTTGGGTAGGGTTATATTTAAAAAAGAACTGCGGGATATAGCACTTTGCAAAGCCAAGTCACTCAGACAATCCTCCGCTGCGTTTTAATCATTATGCAATTCGCCACTACGGAAGTAGTGGGACTAAGTAATTTTTAAAACCTGTCAGGTCTTTTTCCTAAGTATAATTATTCGCGAGTTTCAGACCTGACAGGTTTTTTCGCTAAGTATAATAATGCCCCGCAATCCCAACAAAAACAGCCGCTCCAAACCAATTATTATTCAAAAACGCTTTAAAAGCATTTTGTTGAATTGAAACAACAATCGACTCGCCAATTACGCCGCATGGGCGCATCATTAGATTGGCAGAATGAACGTTTTACTATGAGGGGGCTTTCTTAGGCGGTACATTTAATCTATCCCTTCAATCTTGCTTGAATAAACTCTGACCAGTTTATATTCTTTGCTTATTGAGCAAACATCAGACCAAACGCCAGATATTTTTTGGTGGAATTCTTTCATTTTCATATTTCCAAGCTTGATATGAATAACTCTTGGAGGAGGATTATTTAACATCACCATATCTGAAAAGTCGGTATCTTTTGTTACAATTGTAAGGTTTTTCTCTTTTGCATATTCCCAAATATCACTGTCTTTCCATTCATCATTTATATTGACAACATGCTCATATTCACTACCAGCCCAAACTGAAAAACGACTTGGTAAATTAACATCTATTAGATATTAACTCATTATTTATGCTGTTTCTTGGAGTGTGTATCTATGACTCATTAACTTGCTTGCGAATGATAAGCAGGCATAAATATCTTTCTCTTCTAGCGATGGATATTGCTTTAGAATTTCTTCCTTTGTCTCTCCTGCACTTAAGAATTCCACAATTGTTTGGACTGTTATCCTTTTTCCACGTATTGTAGGTTTCCCATTACATAAGTTAGGATAAATTGTAATTCTTCCATCTATGTAGTCGAGCTTAATTGGTTTCACATCTTTCTCTCTTCTCTGTCCACGTTACTTGAATCATAGCTGATTTTGACTTTTTTTGTATCATTTATTTTTTCCTTATGATCAAGTGATTTAATAACTAATGTTACGCATTGTAGGTTGGGCTGACGAAAGGATACGCAGTCAGCCCAACCTACAGGATATATCACAGATAGAAGAGCTGTGCGTAACATCAGTTAATAATTAATGTTAATTTGATATAAGTACAACGAATTACGTGGATAATCTAATTAATTTGATAGACTTATTCGTTTATCTACGCACGCCTTGTACTCATAATTTCTTTGAATTAACTTTTGTGACAATAATTAGTGTATTACTGTTTTTATTCTGAGCTTGTTAATATTTCTTTAAAATTGTTCTTAATTTACAAGTGAAGCGGTGTACATAAATACAGCTTGAAAATCTTCTGGTTCTAATTCTGGATAATCTTCCAATAATTCTTGTTCAGATACACCACCCGCCAAAGCTAGTAAAATCTGTTCTAAGGTAA
The DNA here is from genome assembly GCA_016744775.1 of Candidatus Marithrix sp. GTDB lineage: Bacteria > Pseudomonadota > Gammaproteobacteria > Beggiatoales > Beggiatoaceae > Marithrix. The sequence goes on along the minus strand of JADGDS010000003.1, from coordinate 24,124 downwards.
TTCTCATGCCTCGAATCGTTGGCTTACCTAACATCACTTGAGGATTGATTGTTATTCTTGATAATAAGTTTTCGTTTTTAATCATAATTCTCTCCAATTAAACGTTGTTTTTCAACAGCGGCGCGATCAAGTAATTCTTCTAAACTAGGTGATACATTAATTTGTTTTTCTTTAATTGTTTCATCTGGCAAGGTTTCTAAAAGTTTAAGGATTTTTTGATACTCGGCGAAGTCTAAAAAGACACCTAGTCGATTGCCTTGAGCATCTACTAGGTAACGTTCATTTAGGTTTATCATTTTTTTGTTTCTCCTAAAGTTTAATTGTCAGAATCAGAATTTACAGAATGTATGATTTCTATGAGTTATAAAGATGTGATTCTGTAAATTCTGATTCTGACAATTAAGTTCATCTTCCATTAACATATTTAACAATGTATCAGCCGCATTGGAGGTATCGTAAATTTCTTCTTGTGCCAATTGTAAAACCAAAAATTGGATAATACGTAGTTTATCGGCTCATGGTAAGATTTGTAATGCTGGTAACAATTGATTAGTCGAAATATTTATTTCCATTTTTTATCTCCAAATTGTATAAGGAATAATGTAAGTACAACGAATTACGTGGATAATCTAATTAATTTGATCGACTTATTCGTTTATCCAGGTAAACGCAGTAACGGAGCGGAGCGGAACTAATTCGTTGTACTCTTTATTAGTTGTACTCTATCCCATTTATGACGCATTTCATCCAAACTTTTGCCAGTTCCCAAACATCCCCAAGAACGTTGTAACACTTCATGGATATTTTTTTTGGGTTTAGTTACCGTATTTTCTACGTCCATAACTACTACTACATGCACTTCTTTATTTACTTTAGGTGGCTGGTTAATCCAACGAAATTGATTGCCATTATAAATGGCTTCGTAAGTTTGTAACATAAATATTCTCCCATTAAAATAGACTATTTTTCCAACAAAATTCGTTTATTCCGTAAATTCGTTGTACTTAATATAAAAATTAATAGTACAACGAATTTACGGAATAAACGAATTAAAAAAAAACAGCAAACTAAATAGTCAGAATCAGAATTAAGAGTTAGTTTCTGTAAATTCTGATTCTGACAATTAAATTATTATCAGGAGTACAAAGCTGCGCCTTATACTCCAGACAAAAAGCATCACCCCAAATAATAATGCCCCGCAATTCCAACAAAAACAGCCGCTCCAAACCAATTATTATTCAAAAACGCCTGAAAACATTGTGCAGGTTCTCGATCCTTAATTAGCCATTGTTGATATATTGCTAACATTGCTGCTATAAATATTCCTATATAATATAAATAGCTAGCACTTATTAGTTGTCCTAAGTATAATAACAATAATATAGCTATAATTTGTAAGCTTGCTATTATCAATTTATCTGCCTTGCCAAATAAAATCGCTGTTGATTTTACTCCTATTAATAGGTCATCTTCGCGATCTACTATTGCATATAATGTGTCATAAGCTACTGTCCATAATATATTTATTATAAATAACAGCCATGCGATTAAGGGAATTTCGCCGGTTTGTGCAGCAAATGCCATTGGTATTGAAAATCCAAAAGCGGCACCTAGAAAAACTTGTGGTAGGTGGGTATAACGCTTCATAAATGGATATGTAGCCGCTAATAAAGCAGCTATTACAGATAGTCCAATTGTTAAAGCATTCATTAATAACACTAGACTAAAAGCGACTAAACATAGAATGGCAAATAATATTAAGGCTTCTTTTGGAGTAACGCGCTTAGCCGCTAATGGACGTTCACGTGTACGTTTTACATGTGGATCAATATTACGATCTGCATAATCATTTATGACACAACCAGCAGAACGCATTAATATAACTCCCAAAATGAATACCGTTGTCACCAAAATATCAGGATCACCTTGTCCAGCAATCCATAAAGCCCACAATGTCGGCCATAATAAAAGCAGAATTCCAATTGGACGATTTAAACGCATTAATATTGCATATTGATATAATTTCATAAAATTTAACTAATTAAAAAAAACATGGAAAAAACTTACAATCCTAAAACAATTGAACAGCATTGGTATCAAACTTGGGAACAAAAGGGTTATTTTACTCCTCAAGATGCTGATACCCCTTATTGTATTATGATACCGCCGCCTAATGTAACTGGAACTTTACATATGGGGCACGCTTTTCAAGATACTTTAATGGATCTATTAACCCGTTATCATCGTATGAAAGGTGATCAAACCTTGTGGCAAGCTGGAACTGATCATGCCGGAATTGCAACCCAAATGGTAGTTGAGCGACAATTAGCCGCTGATGGTCAAACTCGACATGATTTAGGGCGTGAGGCTTTTGTTGATAAAATTTGGGAATGGAAACAACAATCTGGTGGACATATTACTCGCCAATTACGCCGCATGGGCGCATCATTAGATTGGCAGAATGAACGTTTTACTATGGATGAAGGGCTTTCTAAAGCGGTACGCGAAGTATTTGTCCGTTTATATGATGAAGGTTTAATTTATAGGGGTAAACGTCTAGTTAATTGGGATCCGGTATTACATACTGCCGTATCTGATTTAGAAGTAATTTCAGAAGAAGAAAATGGCTCATTATGGCATTTACGTTATCCATTAGCCGATGGCAATGGTGATCTAATAGTTGCCACCACCCGCCCTGAAACAATGTTAGGTGATAGTGCCGTTGCAGTGCATCCTGATGATGAACGTTATAAGCATTTGATTGGTAAAGAAATCGCCTTACCACTAACAGAGCGTAAAATCCCCATAATTGCTGATGATTATGTCGATCCAGAATTTGGTACCGGCTGCGTAAAAATCACACCAGCTCATGATTTTAATGACTATGCAATGGGTCAACGCCATGATTTGCCGCTGATAAATATTTTTACTATTGATGCCAAACTCAATGACAATGCACCAGCGGCTTATCAGGGCATGGATAGATTTATAGCGCGTCAACAAATTTTAGCTGATTTAGAAGCCGCTGAATTATTAGTTGAAACTAAAGCTCATAAATTAATGGTACCACGCGGTGATAGAAGTCACACCATAATTGAGCCGTTTTTAACTGATCAATGGTTTGTCAAAGTCGAAGACTTAGCCGCACCAGCAATTAAAGCAGTTGAAGATGGACGTATTAAATTTGTACCAGATAACTGGAAAAAAACCTATTTTGAATGGATGTATAATATTCAAGATTGGTGTATAAGTCGCCAATTATGGTGGGGGCATCGCATTCCAGCTTGGTATGATGAAAATGGCAAATTTTATGTTGGGCATTCAGAAGCAGAAGTTCGCGAAAAATATCAACTAGCCGCAACAGTAAAATTAGAACAAGATCCAGACGTACTAGATACATGGTTTTCATCAGCATTATGGCCATTTTCCACCTTGGGTTGGCCAGAAAACACTGAGCGTTTAAAGGCTTTTTATCCAACTAGTGTACTAGTAACTGGCTTTGATATTATATTCTTCTGGGTTGCCCGTATGATTATGATGGGTATGAAATTCATGGATGATGTACCCTTTCATGAAATTTATATTCATGGCTTAATTCGAGACGCTGAAGGGCAGAAAATGTCTAAATCAAAGGGTAACGTTTTAGATCCTATTGATTTAATAGATGGTATAGAATTAGAAACATTAGTTGCAAAACGTAGCAGCGGCTTAATGCAACCACAAATGGCAGCTAAAATTGAAAAGGATACTCGTAAACATTATCCAGATGGAATTCCAGCCTTTGGAACTGACGCTTTACGATTTACCTTTGCCGCTTTAGCCTCAACAGGGCGCGATATTCGTTTTGATTTAGGCAGAATAGAAGGTTATCGTAATTTTTGCAACAAATTATGGAATGCAACCCGCTATGTATTAATGAATACAGAAGGCAAACAAGATAGCAGCGTCACTGAATTATCCTTAGTAGATCGTTGGATAATCTCACGCTTTCAACAACTAAGCGAACAAGTAAACCAACATATTAACAACTATCGCTTTGATTTAGCAGCAAATAGTTTATATGAATTTACATGGAATGAATATTGTGACTGGTACTTAGAATTCTCAAAACCGATGTTACAATCCAGCAACCCTGCTGGAACAAGACATACTTTATTGCACATACTAGAAAAGCTACTATGTTTGTTACATCCATTCATGCCATTTATCACAGAAGAATTATGGCAACGAGTAACGAATAAAACTGATGACACCATCATGTTACAACAATATCCACAACCAGAACATGATAAAATAGACCAACAAATTCAGTTAGAAATAGAATGGGTAAAACAATTCATATTAGGAATACGACGAATTAGAGCAGAAATGGACATTGCTCCAAGCAAAGCATTACCAATTTTAATACAAAATGGCAATGCCGATGATCAACAAAAATTAGAAAAACATGAAAACATCCTAATTAGCCTTGCACGATTAGACAAAATAACATGGCTTGAAAACGATGAAGAAGCTCCAGAATCAGCAATAGCCCTAGTTGGCGACATGAAAATATTAATCCCATTAGCTGGATTAATAGACAAAGAAGCTGAATTGAAGCGACTAAATAAAGAAATGGAAAAACTAAGAAAAGAACTAGCAAAATGCACAGCCAAACTAGAAAATCCAAAATTTACTGATCGCGCACCAGCAGCAATTGTAGAAAAAGAACGACAACGAGTTGCAAAAATGAACTCATCTCTGCAACAATTAGAACAACAAGAAACAAAAATTCGAGCTATTTAAACCCAAAAACCTGACAGGTTTTAAAAACCTGTCAGGTTTAAAACCATTAATTAAATTAAATAAGTGACAACACAAGAAAAACGACTTTTAAACATACTATTAGCAATATTTTTCTTATATATCTTGCCATTTCAATTATATCCAGTAATGTATGATTATTATAATGATTATACGACTAGTGTTCAAAAATTGAACATAAATATAGAACGTTATAAAGAACTAAGTAAAAATGCTGAATTTTGGGAAAAAGAAAATAAAGACACTAAACAATTACGCGATCAAGTTAATGCTGGATTATTATCAGGTAAAAATCGAGAATTAATCGGTGCCAAAATGCAAGCTCTAATTACGCAATTGGCAAAACGAACAGGCATAATATTTAAAAATCTTGATCCACCAGATACTTCTTATACTACCGGGCAATGGATGTTAGTCGTTCAATCAATGCAATTTGAAGCAACATCATATACCCTGATGCGATTTTTACAAGCTGTTCAAAATCATAGAATTCATCTAAAAGTTACAACTTTAGATGTACGCGCCCGTAAAAATAAATTAAATTGTAAAATTAGAATTTCCGGCTTTAGTCGTGCCCCTGCCACTGATGCTGAAGATAGATAACAAGAAATAAGATGCTTACCAAAAATTTTTACGAAATTATTAATAAAGAATTATCTGATATTATTAATAAATATCCAGATGATGAGATGATAAGAAAACATCATAATTCTGAAGACAATCAGAAAAGTTATGCTCTTCTCATTTGGTTTTTAGAATTTTATGGTAAAAAGAGCGATTATGTTCCTTATATCACAGATGGTCCGGGTGATAGTTCATGCGACATTATTTTTGATGCTAAAGATAGCATAGGTCAAAATATTTTTTATGTTATCCAGTCAAAATTTGCTAGTACTGATATTGGCTATGCTTTAAGTGATTTTACTACTCTATTGCGAGGCAATAAAAAACCTACTGAAAACGACAATTTCAATAAAAAACTGTCTGAATTATCAGAACATATTAAAAGCAATGGTTTGGTTAAATTCATTTTTTTAGCCCTTTGTCAGGAAAGTATTGACGATAATGTTACTAGTTTTAATCAAGAGTTTAAACCCCATGAATTGAAGTTTATTGATATAAACCGTATTAAACATGATTATATTGAACGCAAATATAAGCAAATCAAACCTTCCAATCTATTAGAACATACTTATAAACCTGAAGATATACTAATTGAATTAGAGGTAAGAAGACGGGAAAACAATGGTGATTTTGTTAAAATTGATAAACCTTTTGATGCCTATATTTTTTTAGTAAAACCCATAATAATATTTGAGTTATTTGAAGAATTTAGCTTTAATTTGTTTTTTAAAAATGTACGGAATCCTATTGTAAACTCTACAATTAATCAGCAAATAGAAACAACTATCACTGAAAATCCCGCTTATTTTTGGTATTACAATAATGGTATCACTGCAATAGTAGATTCTTTACCTGAAATTAGCAAATTGGCTAACAAATTTAAAGTTTATGGATTCCAAATTATAAATGGTGCTCAAACTGTTTATGCTATTCATTCTGCTTATAAAAAAGCTTCTCCAAGAGAACGAGCAAGAATGAATAATGAAATTTCGATAAGTTTACGCTTATTAAAATCTGGAGGCAAGGATTTTGATTTGCAGGTAACTCGTTATACAAATTCACAAAATCCAATTTCAGAACGGGATTTTCATGCTAATGATAAGGTGCAGATTAGACTGCAACAAGAATCTTTTAAAACTAAATTTTGGTATGAAAAAAGACAAGATGAGTTTAGAGGAAAAGTTCCAGAAGGCATTAAAGTTATTTCAAATGAAATATTTGCTAAAGCTTATCTAGCATACGAATTAGAAGAGCCAATCAGTAATGAACTTAATTTAAATTTTGTTTCAAATAAAGATCATCCAAATGGTTTATATGAGAAAATCTTTAATGACAAAACCAATTTTGAAAATATGTTATGTTCCATAACTATAATTGGTTTAATTGAAGAGTTTTTAAAAAACGATGATAGTCTTTTTGTATCAGGAACTTTTAAAATTGTCTTCTCTAAATATCTTGAAAAGAAACATCCATACACTTCCATTTCTATCAATAAAAAAATCATGGAATTAATAAATAAACAAGATACCCGTATTTTAAATAAAGTGTTTTATTTTATTAGCTCAAAGTTTCATCAAAATACAGACTATGAAATGTTGAAAAACTATTTTCACGATATGGAAATAAGTGTGGAAGAAATAGATAATATCTAAAACAGTTTAATTTTAAGGATACCCCATGCATACCCTAAATTTACCGATCTTTAACCAATTATTATCTGACAAGGGCATTGCCCCTGTTGAAAATTTTCCAGAACCACCCCGTTTATTATTTGCAGATACCTTACCTGAAATTGAAGATCGCGCCAAAATTCGCTTTATTTTAGGATCACAAGTTCGTTTTGAACACGTCGAACAACATAAAGTTGACAACTTAATCAAACATTGGCGAACCAAATTATCACCAGAATTAGATGGTGCTGATGGAGAAGACTTCAATTTAGATAGTGAATATCTTGATGAAGCATCAAACGATGCACCTATTATTCGTATGGTAAATCACCTTATGGATCGCGCTTTAGATTTAAGTGCCAGTGATATTCACTTTGAACCCGAAGAAAAACATTTAAGGATACGTTGTCGCGTAGATGGTGTTATGGTTGATCTTGAAACTTTACCAGCTTCAGCAAAAGCCGCTGTATCTTCTCGTGTCAAATTGATGGCGCGTTTAGATATTGGTGAAAAGCGTCTGCCACAGGATGGGCGAATTCAATATAAAATGGGTAATAAAAACCTTGATATGCGTGTTTCTACCCTACCCGGAGTGCATGGCGAATCGATTGTATTACGTATTTTAGATCGTAGTGATGTAAATGTTAGTTTAGATCAACTCGGTATGCCAGAAGATATTCTTAAACCTTATAATCATGTTATTAAACAACCACATGGAATTATCCTAGTAACTGGACCAACTGGTAGCGGTAAAACCACCAGCTTATATGCAACTTTAGAAAAAATTAATACCGGTAAAAATAAAACTATTACAGTTGAAGATCCAGTTGAATATCAATTAGAAGGCATTACCCAAATTCATGTAAATGCAAAAATAGGCTTAAATTTCGCCGCTGGATTACGTTCAATAGTGCGACAAGATCCTGATATTATAATGATTGGGGAAATACGTGACGCTGAAACGGCAGAAATTGCAATCGAATCAGCCTTAACCGGGCATTTAGTATTTTCTACCTTACATACTAACGATGCCGCTGGTGCAATTACACGTTTACAAGATATGGGTATTGATACCTATTTAATCAGCTCCAGTGTAATCGCCGTAATGGCACAACGTTTAGTTCGTAGAATTTGCCCTCATTGCATTGAAACTGTGCAAATAAGCGAAGAAGAAGCAGAACTATTAGAAATTAACAAAGATGAATGTCCAGAAATAAAACGCGGTAAAGGCTGTGAACGTTGTGGTAATACTGGATATAAAGGGCGTTTAGGATTATATGAATTACTCCTAATATCAGACGATCTTCGTCATGTAATTGGTAGCGGCGGCGATGCCAATGCCATTCGTAAACAAGCAGTTAAAGAAGGTTTAAGAACCTTAAGAAAAGATGCAATGGAAAAATTATATCAAGGTATAACTACACCAGAAGAAATTGTTCGAGTTACAAGGGCTAATTAGCTCAATATTAGACCTGACAGGTTTTTAAAACCTGTCAGGTCTTTGAAAGAATTACCAATTTAAAAAATTTTCTAACAACTTCAAGCCAACATCTTGGCTTTTTTCTGGATGAAATTGCACAGCAAACACATTATCTTTTGCCACTGCTGATGCAAAATTAACCCCGCCATAAGCAGTTGTACCAGCCATTACATCTACCAAATCAACATAATAACTATGTACAAAATAAAAGCGGCTGTTATCAGGAATACCATTCCATAAAGGATGGGCTTGTTGTGAAACTTGATTCCAACCCATATGAGGTATTTTATACTCTGGAGACTTGGTAAAATGTCTTACTGTACCAGCAATCACATCAAATCCAGCAGTACCACCATTTTCTTCACTGCGCGTTAATAAGGTTTGCAAACCCAGACAAATACCTAAAAATGGTTTTTCCTCAACAGACTGCTGAATTACATCTAACAATTGACTTTCTTTTAATAAGTGCATACACTGACCAATCGCACCTTGCCCGGGAAACACAACTTTATCAGCGTGCAGAATCACATCTGCTTGATCACTAACTTGAACTTGCCAATTATTTCCAGCAACATGTTCTAAAGCCTTACTAACAGAGCGTAAATTGCTCATGCCATAATCAATAACTACTACAGTTTTCATACACTATTCGTTTTTCAAAAATTTACGGATTTCTTGCTGAATCCAATGACGTACCTTGTTTTCTTTTCGTTTAAAAGCCGGTAACTCAATACCTAATAAAACACGGTAAGTTGCTGAAAACGGCAAAAATGGCAGAGAAATTATAATTGCCAAAATAGTAACTATACTAGCTATAGATAAAATAGTTGCAGGATCAGCAGGAACAGGTAACTGGCTACTAAACATATCTTTTAATAAAGGAGTTTCTGTTAATATCGTTGTATAAATAGCATACCAATCTGGATCAGCTATTTGATAAACTAAGAAAGCACTTCCAATTGCAATGGTGACTAAAAAAAAATCTGCGAATAAACGAATTAATAAAAATGATAAATATATAGTTATAAAAACTGCAATTGCTACAGCAATACGAGAATTTAATAAACTGATAACAATAGGTGAATCCACTCTTGAATCCTCTGAATTAAATGAATGTTTATGTATTTTAACACCCCATTACGTCTTGAGCCACGTTTTTCTAAACGCTTTGCATTATTATTAATAATAATACATGGAGGCGCGATTTTATTATTGATACCTTTAGCCTTAGCATTCTTAATAAAATTATCTTTGGCTATTATAATTTTATTAAGTACAAAATATAGCAAAGATAATTATTTATTATTACATAATCATCCTCTATATGGCTGCACCATACGTTATGACGAACAAGAAAATCGTTTAAGGGTATTTTTAAAATCTGGCATTGAAGTCAAAATAGCCTCTAGCTATTATAGCCCACAATTAGTGGTAATAAAAATCAGTAATGTAAAAAAAGCCATGATTATTTTTCCAGATACTTTAGATATGCGAATTTTTCGCCAACTAAGAGTTCATTTAGGCACAAATTAAAAATGAATAAAACCATTCTCGACAGCCAAGAAAAAGTCTGGCAATGCAGCCCCTTTGTCGCCAAACATTGTCAGCAAAATCCTGATTTATACAATGATTTAATTGAAACCGGCGATTTATTATCTGACCATATTGATTATTCTGTACGGCTTGTTTCTCAATTATCTGATGTTGATGATGAAGCCACTTTAATGCAAATTTTGCGTTTGTATCGGCAGCGCGAAATGGTACGTATTGCTTGGCGCGATATAGCCGCTTGGGCTGATTTGAAAGAAACCTTAAAATCATTATCAGATTTAGCAGATGCTATGATAGAAGCCGCACTTAATTGGCTTTATCCACGTCTCACTGCTCAACTAGGTACGCCTTATCATAACGACACTCCTATGTCTATGACCGTACTAGCATTAGGTAAACTTGGTGGGCAAGAATTAAACTTTTCTTCAGATATTGATCTGATTTTTGCCTATCCTGAAACTGGTGAAACTGTTGGTGTCAAGCGTGCGCGTAGTCATCAAGAATTTTTCCTACGTTTAGGGCAAAAATTAATCACGGCACTAAATCAAATCACCGCCGATGGTTTTGTATTTAGAGTCGATATGCGCCTCAGACCATTTGGTGAAAGTGGACCATTAGTCACTAACTTTGCCGCAATGGAAGATTATTATCAATCTCATGCTCGCGACTGGGAACGTTATGCCTTAGTAAAAGCACGAACAGTTGTTGGTGATTCATCCATACTCACTAGCCTACGCCCCTTCATTTATCGCCGCTATTTAGATTTTAATGCCTTTGAATCTTTACGTAATCTGAAAGCTAAAATTGATCAAGAAGCTAATCGTAAAGGCATGACAGATAACCTAAAATTAGGCAGAGGCGGTATTCGTGAAGTTGAATTTATTTGTCAAGTATTTCAATTAATACGCGGTGGGCGATTAGTAGATTTACAACAACGTAATTTACTAACCACCTTAAAGCAACTAGAAAAACACCAATTATTACCTAAAGAAGTAATTGATCGCTTACGTGAAGCCTATTATTTTTTACGTCTAAGCGAAAATCACTTACAAGAAATTGACGATAGACAAACTCAAGCCTTACCAACAGATGAAGCTAATCAAAAGCGTTTAGCTTACAGTATGGGCTATTCAACTTGGTCAGAATTTCTGACTCAACTACAACATCATCAACAACAAGTACGAGCAATATTTACCGAAATTATTGCTCCAGTTACTCCTAAAACAGAAACAATTGATCATTGGCAATTAATAAATAAATTAGATGAAGCAGAAGTAATAACTAAACAATTAGAACAACTATTAAACTCTGCTCGAATCAACAAACTAAGCAAAAATGGACGAGACAAAGTAGATGTTTTAATTCCACTACTAATAGCTGCCGCTGTTGAACAAGACAATCAATATGAAGCCATAGATCGCGCCTTAAAATTCCTTGAAGCAATAGCACAACGTACAGTTTATCTCAGTTTATTAATAGAACGCCCACAAGTTTTAAAGAAATTAATACATTTCTGCGCCGAAAGTGCATGGATTACAGAACAAATTACTCGTTATCCGATATTACTAGACGAACTACTAGACGAACGCAACTTCAAACCAGACAAATTCGATATACAATTGCCTGCTGACGACTTAGAAATGCAAATGGATAGTTTGCGCCAATTCAAACGCGCCCATGTATTACATATAGCAGCCGGAGAACTATCAGGCAAGTTCAACATAGAAGTAACCAGTGATTATTTAACAGTTCTAGCAAACATATTAGTAAAGCATTCCTTAAAAATAGCCAAAGATTATCTCCATCAAAAACATGGACAATTAAAAGAAAAAGTAGGATTTTGTGTAGTAGCTTATGGCAAGGCTGGAGGAATAGAATTAAGCTATGGCTCAGATTTAGACTTAGTATTTTTATACGATCATAAGGATAAATCAGTAAGCACAGATGGAAATAAACCATTAGATCATAACATATTCTTTCTACGCCTAGCACAACGCCTGATTCATATTATAAGCACCAACACATCAGCAGGAGTATTATACGAAATAGACTCACGATTACGCCCCAACGGTGCATCTGGCTTATTAGTACACAGCCTAAAATCCTTTGAAAGATACCAACAAGAAGACGCATGGATATGGGAACACCAAGCCCTAGTACGTTCCCGAGCCATAGCTGGTGACACTGAAACAATGGCAAAATTTGAACAAATCCGCCGTAAAATACTAAGCCAACCCCGTGACATAGAAAAATTAAAACCAGCAATTATAGAAATGCGCGACAAAATGCGCCAACAATTAGACAAAAGCGGCAAACAATTTGATTTAAAACAAGGAAAAGGCGGCATAGTTGACATAGAATTTTTAGTACAATACGGCGTACTACGTTGGGCATCAGAATACCCAGACTTACTAGAGACAACAGGAGTATTACCATCACTACAACTACTTGCAAAACATCAACTATTTGAAGAACAAGCTACAAAGCAACTAAGTGAAGCCTATAAAATATATCGTGCTGCTACACACCAATTGGTGTTGCAAAATAAAAAGGCTCTGGTTGCAGATGATAAATATGTTGAGCATAGAGAAGCGGTTGGGAAATTGTGGGAGGTTTATTTGTTTTAAAGACTTATTGATCAAGATTTTAAGTGCAAAGACCTGACAGGTCTAATACCCGACAAAATAAATTAAAAGATTCTAGACCTGTCAGATCTAATCAAGGCAAAAAACCTGCGTTTTAAGGAATTGTACACACATTGCAAATGAAATTAACCATCAATCATCTACTTATATATCCGAACCATCCAAACAAGAGGCTCAATAAACGCAATTCTTACTACTTCACTTAAAAACTTATGTCTTGATAAAAAGTTAGCAATTGGTGGTGAGTATTTATAGTAAAACTTAACAAAACCTTTTCCTAGTGAAGTAGTTAATAGTTTTTGGTCTCGAAACTCTCTTAAAATCATTACTTTTGGAGCTGTTGGGGAATTATAGACGGCTGTGGCTATGAAACAGTGATCTCCAGAATGTCCGAGATAAGGTCTTCTATCACCATCAAGCCTTCTATCATAATCATCCCATCTATCATCATAAGGCAATCTATCATAATAATCTCTTCTATAATTATGTCTTCTACGAACAACATGTTTTCTATCATGATTAGGTCTTCTACCATGATTAGGTCTTCTACCATGATTAGGTCTTCTGTCATGATGACGCCTTCTACGAGAATCGGCGATTATTAGATTGTCATTGTTAGCTCTTGAGTCTAACATATCTAGCTTAATTTCAGCTATAGTAGCAGGAGATATAACCAATATCATCATTGCAATGATAAATGAAATACTTAAATTGATGTAATAGTGTTTCATAATTCAAATCCTCTCTATATCATATTAAAACTAAAAATATTAATAATAATATATTATTATAACACTAGTATTTCAATATGCAACATTATAACTAACCGCGCCGCTAAACAAAAAACGTTTTAAAGGCAGAATCATTCCTATAAGTTCAGTGGAATTATTCAATCCTTGGCTAAATAATTTACGATTATGTTAAAATATCTACTAGTACTTACTTATAACATCATCAAAAAAATGATAGACATAAAGAAATTTTCAAAAATAATTTTATTATCAAGCTTAATTTCAGTTACAGCCAATGCCGAAATAATTAAGCCGCTGGATGTCAAACCTTATCGCACTGGTTTACTAATATCAGGTTTAGCTTTGGCAACCACAGCCTATGGTGTAACTTCTTGGTGGGGCGATAGTTCATCACAATTTCGCGTTAGACATGAAGGCTGGTTTGGTGAAGATAGTCCAAATGGCGGAGCTGATAAATTAGGACATGGCTTTTCCTTTTATCTAAGCACACGTTTATTAAGCAAAGGTTTCCAATGGGCTGGGCACGATAGCCGTAAAGCCGCCCAATTAGCAGGATTAACATCAGCCGCTTTATCAATCGGGGTTGAAATCATGGATGGTTTTACCAACCAATACGGCTTTAGTCCAGAAGATGTAGCAATGAATTTACTCGGCATTGGAGCTGGTGTATTTCTTGAATCACATCCAAAACTAGATCGATTATTTGATATTAGAGTTCAATATTGGCCATCTGACGATGCCAGACGCTTAAATGATTACGATCCTGTAGCTGATTATTCCGGTCAAACCTATTTATTAGTAACAAAAGCATCAGGAATTCCGATGTTAAACAAAAACAAATATTTACGTTACTTAGAATTTGATTTTGGATACGGAACCAGAGGTTATCAACCTACAGATGGTACCGGTACTCAGCCAAAAGAACGTAACATTTATTACGGTATATCTGTAAATATATCACAACTATTAAATGATACTATACTAAAATCCAACACTACTACAAGAAAAATAACAAATTCTGTATTAGAATATGTACAAGTACCCGGTACTGCATTATTATTTAAACATAGCTTATAACATTGGAGACACAAACTCATGCCTTGGTTCATTATTATTTTAATCTTAATTCTTTCAAATGTTGGAACTGGCTATCTACTCTTTCGAGGTGACGCTAGCTCAGACGACATTAGAAGCGGCAAAACCGCCATTGTCAATGGCAGTATGAAAACAGGTTCGATGCCTATAGAAAAAATATCAGATAGCACTAGTACTATTTATGAAGGTTATTATAAAGAAACTAAACTAGAAAAAATTGATTCAGATTTAAACTCAGACAATATCAAAACTGGGGTAACAATTTTCGGAATTAGCGGCAATGCCAATATTATTGATAGCAGTTCTGGCAATGTTGATGCTAGTGCAGATGACTTATTAATCGGTAAAAAGGCTTGGGTATCTGGACAATTAATAGTAGGAACTGGAAAAGCATTTGAACGCTATATTGATAATGGAGATGGTACCATTACAGACAATCATATAGGCTTAACTTGGTTAAAAACTGGCAATTGCTTTGATGCTCAAAATTGGAAAACAACATTACAATTCACTCAAAACTTGAAAAATGGTGATTGCGGGCTAACAGACAAATCACAATCTGGAGAATGGCGTTTACCAACCAAATACGAATGGCAAATTATGAGCAATCAAATTTATAAGAATTCTGCACATAGCGATTGGCGCGACCAATTTACAGATATTCAATCAACAAAATACTGGGTATCATCACCATTCACACTAAATGAAACCAATGGATTAGCAGTTGCAACTAGAAATGGACTAATATCTGTTCAAAACAAAACCACAAAACAATATATATTACCGGTACGTCGTAGTCATTAATTATTATGTCTGTAACCGCCTCAGAAAACCCTCGCGCTCGTTTTCATGGCGGTACAATTGTTATAGAAAATTTAGGGCAAGATTTTGAAACACCTAAACAATTTCACTGGTTGCAAAATAAATGGCGTTGTCGCGCGGTTGATTATCGCCTGATACGCCCTTGGCTTTATCAACATAATATTTGGAATCAAATCCCGCGCTGGGAATCTCTATCCTTAAATTTACAAGAAAATTGGGTACCTCATGCCTATCAAACTGAGGCACTTGATGCTTGGATAGCCGCTGAATGTTGGGGCAGCGTTGTATTACCAACTGGAGCTGGTAAAACAGTTTTAGCTCTAAAAGCCATATTAGAAACACAGGTTAGCACCTTAATAGTAGTACCAACTATTGACTTATTACATCAATGGTATGCGCGTTTAGAAAATGCTTTTGGAATTACAATCGGCACATGGTATGGCTTAGAAAAACAATTACAACCAATAACCGTCACCACATATCCAAGCGCGTGGGCACATGCTGAAACATTAGGTGACAAATTCAAATTATTGATTTTTGACGAAATCCATCATTTAGCCGCACCCTCATGGCATGAAATAGCCCTAATATGTACCGCTCCATACCGCCTTGGCTTAACCGCAACCTATCCAAATCAAAAAAATAATTTTCGCCCATTCACTCCCAAACCAAAAACCAATACCAACCAACAATTACAACTACTTGCAAATCCATCAGATCCAGTAGCCTTACTAAATGAACTAGTAGGAACAGTAGTATATTTTAAAAAAATTGACGATTTAACAGGCGAACAACTAGCACAATACCGTACACAACGTATTTTAGTAGAATTATATGAACAAGAAAAAATCGAATATGAAACTGCATATACAACATATGTAGGCTATGTGCAAGAACATCGTTTACGAGAAACTCATGGTTCCTCATGGTGGCATGAACTAACACGTCGCAGTGCCTATCAAGCAGAAGCGCGTCGTGCCAAAATCGCAGAATTAAAATGGAAAAACCTAATATTTCAAGCACAAGCAAAATTAGATATACTGCAACACTTATTAAGTGAACATAAAAAACAACACATTATAATTTTCACAGCACACAACAGCTTTGCCTACCGCATATCACGACACTACCTAATACCAGTAATAACACACCAAACCAAAGCCGCAGAACGTAAAGCAATATTAGACCATTACCGCAATGGCAATTACAAAGCAATTGTAACAACCAAAGTATTAAATGAAGGCATTGACATACCCAAAGCAAAAATAGCAATAATACTAGGAGGCAGTGCTAGTGATAGAGAATATATACAACGCCTAGGGCGAATATTGCGTAAACAAGGTAATACCGAAGCGATTTTATACGAAGTCGTAGTGAGAAATACCGCTGATGAAAGAATTTCACAGCGGCGACAGCCTTCAAAGTAGAACAAAAACATTTTTACATGCTCAAACACCACCTAGGAATAAATTCCAAGGCGATGCTTGGTAATGGCAAAATGGTGCGTAACATGAGTTACATCATATTTCGTTCACATTCAGTAAAGCATATCCAATCGCCGCTTTAGTATCATTTTTAATCGACAGCGGCACCTGTTCCTTTAAAATCTCAGCCACTTCAAATAACTTCTCTACTGAACCAGCCTTCAATTCCAATTCAATTTCACTCAAAGGAACAGTTGCATTATTAGCCTTAACCTCACCTTGATCAAGCACCAATTCAATTTCACTACCATCATCAAACACCAAATCCCACTTCATACGTTGAAAATTAGTAGTAAACAATGGTAAAACTGGAAATTTATCATATTCTGGAACCTCACTATTAATTTCCTTTTCCCATTCTTGCCGCTGATGTAAACCATCTACTGCTTGATTGGCGGTTTTCATAGTCTGTATCCATTTATCATCAACACGCCGTACACGTAAACCCACACCACTCCGTAACAAATCATGTTCAGAAGTATCATAATAAATATTATATAAATCTTGAGTAATATAATTTTTATCTTTTAATAAAGAATGGTTTAAAAATTGCTTAATATATTTAGGATCAATATATAATTTCAGTTCAGTTTCAATCGACATATCATAAAACTTTATGCTATAATAATAATATTATTTCAAATTAGAGATTATACCATGAAAAACTTTACAATTATTACGTTATTAATAACAACAACATTACTATTAGGAGCTTGCGCTCCAGATCGTTCGACTAAAATTTATACATCCGATCAAGCCTTACAAGCTGAAGATGTAGAAGAAGGCGTTGTAGAAAGCGTACAAGAAGCAAAAATTAGAAAAGAAGATACACCAGTTGGCTCAATTGCTGGTGCTGCCATTGGTGGAATAGCTGCTAGTGGAATTGGTGGCGGCAAAGGTAGTGCCATTGCCTCAGTAGCTGGTGCTGTTATAGGTGGTTTTCTAGGAGATAAAGCCGAAAAACTAGTCACTGACAAAAAAGCCTATAAAATAGTAGTGAAACTTGACAGTGGTCAAAAAATAGTAGTTGTACAACAAGCAGATGTACCATTTCAACCCGGCGAACGAGTAAATGTATTTAGTAGCCGCGTAGATAATACCAAACGAGTTTCAAAGCTTTAAAGATTGCCAATGTTTAGCTAGAGATTGTAACAATACGCTATTATCAACTTTATTAGCACGATATTTAGCTAAGACTACAATATCCAATCCAGCTAAACATTGCTTATTATTACGAAAACTTTCACGAATTAAACGTTTAATTCTATTTCTAGTCACAGAAAGTCTTACCTGTTTCTTAGAAATAACCAAACCTAAACGAGCTAAATCCAGCCCATTCTTTCTTGCCAAAACAGTTAGACAACTATCAGAAGACTTCAAAGCATCCTCAAAAACATACTTATATTCTTGAGAATTTAACAAACGTTGTTTTCGTGTGAATCGCATTAAGCAGTTAGTTTTTTACGCCCTTTAGCGCGTCTTGCATTAATAATTTGTCTGCCACTTTTAGTAGCCATACGACTACGAAATCCATGACGACGTTTACGTTTTAAGGTGCTTGGTTGGAATGTTCTTTTCATGACTTCCTTTTAAATAAATTGAAAAAACTTTACATTTTATTGTGATTAAGTATGAATTGTCAAGCCTTTTCATACTCACATAAATCAGCAACTACACATTGATCACACTTTGGCTTACGCGCAGTACAAGTATAACGCCCATGTAAAATTAACCAATGATGCGCATTCTTTTGATATTTTTTCGCAATATTAGCCAATAAATTTTTTTCCACCTCAATCACATTTTTTCCCGGAGCTAAGCCGCTTCTATTAGATAATCTAAAAATATGGGTATCAACTGCAATTGTTGCTTCTCCAAAGGCGGTATTTAAAATCACATTGGCTGTTTTACGCCCTACGCCGGGTAAGGCTTCTAATTGCGCCCGATTATTTGGAACTTTGCCATCATATTTTTCTACTAATATTTCACAAGTCTTAATAATATTACGCGCTTTCATATTATATAAACCAATGGTTTTAATATAAGCGCGTAAACCATCTTCTCCTAAAGCTAAAAAATCAGCAGCAGACTTAGCCACTTTAAATAACGGCATAGTAGCCTTATTAACACTTTTATCAGTCGCTTGAGCAGACAATATAACCGCTATTAACAATTCAAAATGGCTATTATAATTTAACTCAGTTTGAGGATTTGGATTTTGCGCTTGTAAACGAGCAAAAAATTTATTAATTTGTTTACTATTCATAATTGGAGACAACATGTTGTTGTGGATTAAAGCTGTTCATATTATTTTTGTAGTTACATGGTTTGCTGCTTTATTTTATTTACCGCGTTTATTTGTATATCACGCTATGAGTGATGATTCTATCAGTAATGAACGTTTTAAAATAATGGAACGTAAATTATATTATGGCATAATGACACCAAGTGCAATAATAACAGTTATACTAGGATTTTGGTTACTAGGAATTGCAAATTATTGGTGGCAATATGGATGGTTACATGCCAAATTAACATTGATAGCTATTTTGATAGCTTACCATTTTTATTGTGGTAAATTGATGAAAGATTTTAAAGAAGATCGCAATAAACACAGCCATGTATTTTACCGTTGGTTTAATGAATTTCCGGTATTAATTTTAATTGCAGTAGTTATTTTGGTAGTTGTTAAACCGTTTTAAATAACCTATAATAAAACAGCAATTCCAATTGCTGTTTTAGCATATTGTTCACCCAATTAATATGATAAAATATACAATTTATTACAGTTAGGATATTACAATCAATGTATTTTGAGATTGCCAAAAAAGACCTATTAGCCCCATTAAAAATGATAACAAGTGTCGTAGAACAACGACAAACCTTGCCTATCCTAGCCAATACCCTAGTAAAAGTAACAAATAATAGCCTCTATTTAACTGCCACAGATGCAGAAGTAGAAATAGCCTGTAATTTTCCACTCACAAATGGAGATTTAATGGCTGATAATGACGGCGAAACTACAATACCAGCACGTAAATTTTTTGATATTTGCAAATCCTTACCAGATGTAAATATTCAAGTTACTGTGGAAGAAAATCAAGCAATAATAAAAGCCGGTAAAAGTAAATTTAAATTACAAACCCTACCCGCCGAAGAATTCCCATCTACTCCTGAATTAACAGAAGCAAAAGAATTTATTATAGCACCACAAGATTTAAAACAGTTAATTCACAAAACATCATTCTGCATAGCAACTAATGATGTACGTTATTACCTAACCGGCTTACTACTAGAAATAGCAGACAAAAAAATATCACTTGTTGGTACAGATGGTCATAGAATGGCAGTAGCACAAATTGATTTAGATCATGACAAAGAACTATCACATAAAGTGATTATTCCACGTAAAGCAGTAATAGAACTATCAAAACTATTAAAAGATGGAGGATCTGACGTACAAATCTTGATGGATGACAACCATGTTAGCTTTAAATTAAATGAAAATCTAATAATGACATCAAAATTAATAGACGGCAACTTTCCAGAATGGCAAAACGTACTCCCAAGTGACACCGATAAAATCGTGATTGCAGACACCAAACTATTAAAACAATCACTATCTCGCGCCTCAATCCTGTCTAACGAAAAATTCAAAGGAATCCGTTTAAACCTAAGCAACAACCTACTAAAATTATCTGCAAAAAACACATCCCAAGAAGAAGCAGAAGAAATAATAGAAGTAGAATACAGCGGCGAAGAATTAGAAATAGGATTTAATGGAAGCTACCTACTTGACACACTAAATGTAGTATCAACCAACATGACACAACTAGCATTTGGTGACAGCAACAGCTCATGCCTAATAACAGAAGAAGACAATGAAGATTATAAATTTATTGTAATGCCGATGCGTCTTTAATCTCCGCTAATATCATGTAGGGGCAATCTTTTATGCTTGCCCTTTGTGCGATTAGCAGAAAAATTTAAAATTTTATTTTAACTTTTGGCGTGATTAAATGCTCGAATTAACAAATATTTCAAAAACTTTTTCTAAAAACATTGCCTTAAAAACCATCGATCTGTTTATTCCAGAAGGCAAAACAACGATTTTCTTAGGACAAAGTGGTTCTGGTAAATCGACACTGATACGCATCATCAATGGCCTCATTCAACCAGACAGTGGTGGCACCGTCTTTTTTGAAGGCATACCAATAACACCAGAAAACGCTATAGAATTGCGGCGTAAAATGGGTTACGTCATTCAAGAAGGGGGACTCTTTCCACACTTGACGGCTTATCAAAATGTAGCCTTGATGGCGGGCTATTTAGGTTGGTCAGCAGAACGCATTGATAAGCGCGTCACAGAACTGGCGCAATTGACTCAATTACCAAAGGATATGCTCAGTCGTTTTCCCACGCAATTATCCGGTGGACAACGCCAGCGCGTCAGTTTAATGCGAGCCTTGATACTTGATCCCGATTTGCTCTTACTTGATGAACCACTTGGCGCACTCGATCCCATGATTCGTTCTGAATTGCAAACTGATCTAAAACATATTTTTCAAAGCTTGGGTAAAACCGTGGTTATCGTTACTCATGACATTGGTGAAGCTGGCTTTTTAGGAGAGATGATCGTATTATTGCGTGATGGGCAGATTGTTCAACAGGGGAGTTTGCAAGAACTTGTTCACACCCCAGCCGATCCCTTTGTCACTCAATTTATCAATGCACAACGTAGCCCTCTTGAAGTTTTAACGGAAAACCCATCATGAAAAAAACTTGGTTAATTTTAATATGTTTAATGATGACACAGTTACTAAAAATGTTACTTTCGAGGCAAAAGTTTTGAAAAAACATTTGCCTCGAATTTAGTTTTTTCGCTGATGTGCCCACCTAAATAAACTTAGGTGTGACGCAACGATGGATGAACTGCGCATCCTCTACTAAGTCATCAATTGAATTCTTAGCTACTTTTCTGATTATATTCAATGCTCCGTTTACATCAGCATTGATTAATAATCCTTTCGCGGTTTTATACAATCCACGTTTTATTCTCCGACCACTAAAGCTCTGTTTTTTCTTTAACTTACGTTTTGGTAAAGCATCTAAATCTAAAGCACTTGCCTTCGATGTATAGCTTTCTTCATTGGTAACAACAATTCCGTTTTGTTGTTCATACTTATAGATAATTAATTGTATGAGTCTTGCGTGTGGAATCTGAACAAAATTTTGATTGTTTCGAGAACCTATCTTTATCTTTGTTTTCCATTGTTTGTTTTTACCAATAACAAGCGTTCCTACTTGGTTATCAATCAACCATTTAACAACTTTATAACTGGCCTTATGGAGATAGTAATCTATTTTTGTATTGCGTTTATCAGTTAAGTTGCGAATACGTTTTGATGACCTAATGCCTTTAGCTAACTTGGACTTCAACTTTGATACTTTTTTATTCCAGTATTGATTGATAGACTTTAACCCTCTGCCGTTTACCATGACATGCGGTAAATTCGCTTGGTTTGTTGCTACAGTGATTAAATTATTAATACCCAAATCAATACCTGCGATCTTATTGTAATCCAATTCGTTTTCTGTCATTTCCTCCTTATAAGTTACTTTAATAATAAATTTGTTCTTTTTTGGTATGATCTTAGCTTCTACAATATCACCCTTTAGAGAACTAACATCTAATATTATATTAGTCTGACTAAGGCGTATTTGTCCTTTTGATAATCCTTTTGTTCCTAATGCGCCTTTTTCATAAGTCACAGTATTGAGTGACTTATTGTATTTTGGCATCTGTGGTTTTCCTGTAAAGGAGTTAGGTATTTTTTTATACTTTTTTAAGCCTTTGAGCCAATTAGACCAATTTGTAGTTACTTGCTTCCAAATTTTATTTGAAACTTTCCTTGGAAGACTGATCCAATTCTCGTTTTGTTTCATTCCTTCATAAACAACTTTGGAAGACATAAATTTGCTATCATTAATAAGTGCTTGTCTTAATTGATAAAGTCCAACATTATATAATTGCTTTGAAATAATGCAAATATCCATGCACTCATTATAATAGGAATCTGTTCTTTTAATAACTTGTAATGTATAGGACTTATTCATAGTTTTTCTAGAATTTGTTTTATTTTTCTACCTCCACGTCTTTGCCCATAATACCTAGCAACCATGCTAGTTATTATAGATATAAGGTCTTGCATTAAATCCTCTTTTCTGCCAAATTCGCTATCACTATCTCGCCATTTATTAACGTTGATAAGTAGTTATAGCCAATCCTTATTGGATACTTGTTTTTTAGTATCTTTATTAACTTAGGTCTATTATCATTTAAACCAGATGCTATTTCTTTAATAACAGACTCAACTTGCCACCCATTAGATATGCAAAAATTAACCATTCTTTCTGCTTGCCTTTCAAGATCATCTTTTTGCTTATGTGAGCTAACTCTTGCATAAACTATTGTTTTAAGAGGTTGTTGTTCTTCATAATCTGGCACAACTATACGACCACTACCACTACCGGCTTCAAATAAACTTTCACCGACATCACCTCCACCTTGCCGCAAACAATCATGATCAAAACAAAACAAGATGATAAACTGAGCCTCATCTATATTTCCACCAAGATAATCCAATAAATACTTCTAATTCAAAGGTTTATTATCAACATCAAGCAAAGTATTTTTACGCCCTTTACGCCGATAAAATAACAATTGATCCAAATCATCATTTATGACATTTGCGCCGATACGTAATTGATTATTAACATGAAGATAAGCATCAGCAGTACGTTCAGAAATACCAAAAAACAAATTAATCAAAGCGCGACGTAGCGTACTTTTACCGGCTTCATTTGGACCATAAATCAGATGAAACCCAGGCTGCTTAGCAGAAAAATCTAAAATTTTATTTGTAAATACCCCAAAGGCAAGTAACTGTAGTTGTAATATGTTAATTTTAATGATTTTATCATACTATGATAAATAAAAAAATCACCAAACAAGTTTGCTTGACACTAAGATAGTTATTGATTTTAATTAAAAGTTATAGATATATTTATTGCTGATTTTTTTGCATAACCCTAATTAATCACCATGTTTCAACATAAGAAAAAATATTATATTTGCCTGTAATAAGGAAATAATTAATTGATTTATATATTATATATATAATATAATATATAAATA
>JADGDS010000010.1 GCA_016744775.1 Candidatus Marithrix sp. | reverse complement strand
TTTAATCATGGCATCAATTTCTACAGTTTCTGTTAAAAAACCACGCCATGTTTTAGCTTGTGGGTGTCGTTTTATTGCGCTAGTTACACTGTTTTTGCGGTTGCTCCAAATTCGGTATTTTTTAAATACTTGTTCCTGTGATTGTCGGTTTTGTATGGCTGCTGTTATTTTACCCAATCAAATATTTGAAAACGCGCTGTATCTGCCACTGCTTCAGTTGCTTGTTCCATATTAATTTGACCAGAACCATATTAATAAACGTTTATTAGCAAATAAAGAAAAACTATTAGCTTCTTGATCAAGACTACTCCAATCAAATCCAGTTTCTAGGGTTAAAATTACACGCTCACTAAATTCTTGTTGGCGTGCATATTTTCTTATTAAGTCAACAGATTCCATCATTTGCAAAGTTTCATCTCCAGTTAATAAATAAATTGGAGCTAGTTTTTGTTGCTTTAGATGATCCTGTAATTGAAAAGGTTTTAATTTCATTATGGACGATTACAATAGTATCTCAATACCCTTTTGTTCAACTAAGTTTAATAACTTAAGTGATAAACCATTAGAAATAAGCAGCAAAAACTGCTTGACTTGCATTATTTTTAATTCTTATATGCTTAATTTGTTTGGAACTATACACTTTTATTGGTGGCAAACAAAGAGCATCAAATTTATCATAATACCTCAATGATTTAACATTTTATCGCACTTAGTGTTATATTTTAAATTTAATTTAAATTGAGAATAAAGACTAATATAATATATATATTATAAAATGTAGCTAGTTATTATTCTAATAAGTATTAATTAATTAAAATTATGCAATCAATTCTTGTCTCTGAAGAAGAAATAGAACGTCTTCCTGTACATCAATTTACTGAACAAGCCTATCTTGACTACGCCATGTATGTCATTTTAGATCGCGCTTTGCCTCATATTGGTGATGGATTAAAACCGGTTCAGCGGCGTATTATTTATGCTATGTCTGAATTAGGTTTAAAAGCTACTAGTAAATATAATAAATACGCAGTAACTGTAGGTGATATTTTGGGTAAATTCCATCCTCATGGCGATATGGCTTGTTATGAGGCGATGGTTTTAATGGCGCAAGACTTTTCTTATCGTTATCCTTTGGTTGATGGGCAAGATAATTTTGATGGTAGTTTGCATGAACCAACTTTTAATTGGTGGAAACAAGATAGCAAGCCATACTGATGGGCTGACTTTCTCCTTTAAATAACAAAGCGGCAGAACCTTTTAAGAAATAAGTAGTATTATGAATAATATAAAACCAAGCCTTTTCGGAATAAATAAATCGAATAGAGATTTTACACTTAAAGAAACATGGGGTAAAAACCAATTCAATTCATCATTTCCTGCTTCTTTGTGTTGCTACCTTGCATCAAAAAACCTTAGTGCAATTAGTCTCTCAATAACTAATGGTGAGTTTTCTTCAAGCACAATAGAAATAAATGATGTTTTTGGAATTGAACCATCAGATCCAGATCTTTATTTTGCTTTCGAGTCGCAGCATACTCCATATCAAAAATTCATTATTGGTACTTTACCAAGAACTGATTTGGTGATACAAAAAGAAAGTAGTGGACAATGTTTATCAGGATTGGAAATCAAACTTACTGCATTGCCAGATAACGCTACTTATAATTTGGATGATGAGTACTATGGAAGTGAAATAGTAGTAAGACCTGATACAATTGTATATTTAGCTTGCAGCATTGCATTGAGTCTTTCCAATGAGCTAGGAGATATTGTTCCTGATATAATAATTAAAGACTGGTCTGTTCCACACTTGGTTTTAAAGAAAATAGATAAAATAATTAGTATTATACAGCAAATATCATACGCATTAGAAGAAAAACAGCACTCATTTTTAATTCAACCGATTTGGAAAACCATTGGAAAATCACCAAGGCTTGCAGACAATTGTCTTGATGTCTTTGCATGGAGTAATGCTGGCTTTTCTTATTTCATTTCTTCAATAGCTAATAGAAATACAGATGCAAATGGGATAAATCGTCAGACTAGAACAGTAGTATGGTTATATAAAATGTTGCTAGAAATAAAACATAAGGGTAAATTTAACCATAAAACAATTATTGATACTTTGTCGTTTAACACAAAAAACGATAAGGCATTTGCTTCTGCTGGTAATATCACTAATAAATATATGGCTTGTGATCGCCTTAAAAATCCTACAATAACTAAAAGTGAGATAAAAAATATCATTTTAGGTGGAGGTCAAAATCTTTTAAGTCCTGAAAGACGTTTTGATGCAATTATATTTAACTCTCCGGAGCTGTTTTAATGAGGTGTGTTGATCTTTTTTCAGGTTGTGGTGGTTTGTCATTAGGATTTGAACAGGCAAATTTTGATGTGGTAGCCGCAATTGATAATTGGCAGCCAGCATTAGATGTATATAAAGAAAATTTTTCTCATCCTGTTATTCAACAAGATTTAAGTAATGAAGATGAGGTTATAAAGAAAATAATTCAATTTTCACCAAACTTGATAATGGGTGGTCCTCCATGCCAAGACTTTTCAAGTGCTGGCAAACGCGATATTACGCTTGGTCGTGCCGATCTTACATATAATTTTGCCAATATAATTTGTTCGGTAAAGCCAAAGTGGTTTGTAATGGAAAATGTTGAACAGATAAAAAAGAGTCATATTCTGCGAGATATTGTTGAACAGTTTATTAATGAGGGTTATGGACTATCTTCAGTGATTTTAAATGCTTCTTATTGCAATGTGCCTCAAGCAAGAACCAGATTCTTTTTAATTGGACATCTGGGCGATAAGCATAATCAACTGAACCAAATATTAAAAGATATGTTATTTGATAAGCCAATGACAATAAGGGATTATTTAGGTGATGATCTTGGTCTGGAATATTATTATCGCCATCCAAGAAATTATAATAGAAGAGGAGTTTTTTCTATTGATGAACCTAGCCCAACAGTGAGAGGCGTAAATCGACCAATTCCCAAAGGATATAACTTAAATTCCTGTGATCCAAAGGGCATAGAACTGACTAGGATTCGTCCTTTGACTACTATAGAAAGAAGTTATATCCAAACATTCCCAAAAGACTTTAAGTTTAATGGAACCAAAACCAATTTAGAACAAATGATAGGAAATGCTGTACCAGTAAAGCTTGCTAAATTTGTTGCTGAGGCAATAAAAAACTATCAAAAACATGGTTCAATAAATCAACCAACACTATTTGATACAATCAATCAATTTGAAATTCCTAATAAGGCATTGCATAGGGAGTACAACTATTAACAATAATTTGAATCTATCCACCCATTTTATGACGGTAATGGTAGAACTGGTCGGATTATTAATATCTTGTATCTTGTTTTAAATGATTTGCTTGATCTTCCTATTTTATATTTGAGTAGCTATATTATTAAAACCAAAATTTTTTGTTAATGTTAAGTTATTTGAACTGCTGCAAAAAGCTATGTTGTAAAAAGTAAATAAAACCGACATATAATTTTATTATCTTCAACAACTATTTATCTTCTTACCAAGAAAAATAAAGAAAATTTTACTTTTACTGCCGCTGAAATGGCTAAAAATTTTCAGGAGAGTTATGTTTATGCCTTGGCGGCTATCAGTAGCGGTTTGGCTGCACCGGAAAATCAACGCGGTTTTTGGAAATCCTTATTTCAAGCTAAGGTGAAATTTGAATTTTCGCAAGGTTTGGAATCAGATTATTTATTACCCTTTGCTGAACAACAGGATTTGGCTGATGAAGATTTGTCTGCATTTAGGCAAACTGCCCTAGAACAATGTCAGCAAATCGCAAGGCTTGCACTATTTCAAGGTGATAATGTCTCATTTTCTGAGGAAGAATTAGCTTGTTTTGTTAGCCCTAGCAGTGGAAATTCTATGACTGATTTAGTTTTAGAATTGGTGCAAACTCAGCAAAACTTGGATCAGCAAGTGGTGGCTTTGTTGCAATTTAAAGAGTTGCTAGGCAAGGCAATATTGTTTTTCTTGCATGAGCAACTTCGCAAAGAACCACGTTTTCAAACTACCTTAACCGCTTTGCAGCGCAATGGTTTAATAATTGATGTGCGCGAAATTAAGAATATCGTGCAATCCACAGAAAATCAATTAAATCAGGCTTTGAGTAAAAAACAGTTTGGTGAAGTGGCGCAATTGGGCGCAATTGCTTAAGGTTGAAGTAAAACAAATCACCGCCGCTTTGCCAAAATTGTCTGAACAATTGGATAAGATTGAAGATAATACTGAACTTGTGTGATTGTGTAGAATTGGAGCCTGAAAAACGGATTGATGTGGCGAATTTGATGGAAGGATTGCAGGGCTTGTTATCTCCAAATATTCAAGCACAGTCTCCAAAAGTTGAACTAGTCAAGCAAGCTCCATCACCTAAACCTGTTGAAGAACCTATATCAAAACAAACTAGTATTGCTGAAATAGATAAGAGGCAGTGGTGGAATCAATTGAATGACAATTGGAAAAGGATTTTCAAGAAAGCCATTGGTATAAGAAGAGTTAAGCTGAGCGATAGCGATTTAGAAAAAATCCTGGATTTGCAGGAATTGCCTTAATGAATTTACCATATTTGAATTGCAGTAATAATAAAATCAGCGATTTAAAACTAGACAAGTTTAAAAAAGCAGTGCCTAACTGTGAAGTTAATTCATAATGTCTGAATCAAAATTAACAGAATGGTTTATTATTCTGTCAATTCTGATTCAAACAATTATTTAAGTAGTCAATTTCCGATAAATATCCGACACCTTCAGCCTCGGTTATTATTAATTGGTGGAAACAAGATAGCAAGCCATACTGTATCCTTTGCCGTCCATTCCACCTGATGATGCTGATGGGTTTATTTTCTCCTTTAAATAACAAAGCGGCAGAACCTTTTAAAACTATCACCCATTCATCTTGATCCTGATCAAATCAGTTTTCAGAATGTCTTCAAACAATTCTTTGCTTAAATCGGAGGGAATATTGCTAAATATATTTTGCTTTTGCATCAAACTTATCTTATTAAATAGCTAAATAATTCCATTGGTTCTTCTGAACATAACTTTTCTATAAGCATCTTGTTTCATTTAATATTTTACTAGCTTTCACCATATTAACAAGAGCAGGTTTAACCTCATCCCAGTTGCGTGTTTTCAAGCCACAGTCAGGATTAATCCATAAACGTTCTGCTGGAATACGTTGTGTTGCCTTTTTCATTAAATTTACCATCGAATCTACCAACGGTATATTCGGCGAATGAATATCATAAACACCCGGTCCAATTTCATTAGGATAATGAAACTGATCAAATACATCCAGTAATTCCATGTCTGAACGAGATGTTTCAATAGTGATTACATCAGCATCCATATCAGCAATAGATTCTATAATGTCATTAAATTCAGAATAGCACATGTGGGTATGTATTTGTGTTTCATCTTTTACCCCATTTGCGGTAATTCGGAATGATTGAACTGCCCAATCAAGGTAATATTTCCACTGGCTTTTTCTTAGTGGTAAGCCTTCACGTAATGCCGCTTCATCAATCTGAATTATTGTGATGCCTGCTTTTTCAAGGTCTAATACTTCATCACGTATTGCCAATGCCAGTTGTTGGCAGGTTTCTGAGCGAGCTTGATCATCTCTTACAAATGACCAGTTCAGAATTGTCACAGGTCCTGTCAACATACCCTTCATTGGTTTGTCTGTTAAAGACTGGGCGTAATTTATCCAATCGACTGTCATTGCGGTGGGTCGGGAAATATCACCATAAATAATTGGTGGTTTGACACAGCGTGAACCATAGGATTGAACCCAGCCAAATTGGGTAAAAGTGTATCCAGTTAACTGCTCACCAAAGTATTCCACCATATCATTTCTTTCAGGTTCACCGTGAACAAATACATCAAGCTCTAATTCTTCCTGTACCTTGACGCAATGTTGAATTTCACTTTGCATGACTTCATGATAAGCCATCTCTGATAGCTTTCCTGTACGAAAGTCTCTTCTTGCCTGTCGAATTTGAGATGTTTGAGGAAATGAACCGATTGTTGTTGTAGGGTAAAGAGGTAGATTGAATTTTTTTCGTTGTAAATCAGCCCGTAGCTCATAACTGGAATGACGTTTTCCCATTTCATCAGTGATTTCAAGTACTCTGTTTTTAACATCCTTATTGTGAACACGGTTTGATTGCTTTCTACTGTCAATCGCAGCAGCATTTTCAGCCAGTTTATCGGCAACTGTATGACTTCCATCATTAAGGGCTTTGGCAACTGTGTTTAACTCATCCAGTTTTTGGATAGCAAAGGCTAACCATGATTTTATTTCACTATCCAGCTTTTGTTCGCTGTCCAAATCAACAGGCACATGTAACAATGAGCAAGAAGGGGCAAGCCATAAGCGGTCTTGTAGCTGTTGATGAAACGGCTCTAACCATTTGAGTGTTTGTGTTAAATCAGTTTTCCAGATATTACGTCCATTGATAATACCCAGTGATAAAACTTTATGACAAGGCAACCAATCAACCACTTTTGCCACTTCATCCTTTGCGTTAATTGCATCAATGTGCAATCCGTCAATTGGAAGATTACAAGCTAATTGCAGATTTTCTTGCAGTTCTCCAAAATATGTGGTGAGAAGTAATTTTAATGGTGTACTTTGTAAAGTATAGTAGGCTTTTCTTAAAGCATGTTGCCATTCTTGAGAAAGTTCCATCACCAAAATAGGTTCATCAATTTGCACCCACTCAATCCCTACTTCTTGTAGTTTTTTGAATAATAAACCATAAACAATGACTAAGTTATCTAGCAGATCTAGTTTATTCGTTTCATCTTTAGATTTACCAAGCCATAAATAGCTCACAGGTCCAATAATCACTGGTTTGGCATTGATGCCCTGTTGTTTCGCTTCATCAATTTGTTCCAACAGTCGGCTGGCATCAAGAGAGAATTGAGTATTTTTATCAAATTCAGGCACAATGTAATGGTAGTTGGTGTCAAACCATTTGGTCATTTCTCCAGCTTGAATACAACTACATTCTGTTTCATCAGCTGATGCTCGCCCTCTTGCGACACGAAAATAGTTATCTAAGTTGTCGCCTGATAAGCCTTGTACCCGCTTTGGAAGATTTCCAAGCATAAAGCTGGCATCAAGCAATTGATCATAAAATGAAAAATCACCTGCTGGAATAAAATCCAATTTGCTTTGGTTTTGCCAATGTTCCTGACGTAATGTAGAAGCAGTTTCTAACAGATCATTTTTAGTTATTTCCCCTCTCCAGTATTTTTCAAGGGCAAATTTCAGTTCTCGCTTTTTGCCAATGCGAGGGAAGCCAAGATTATGAGTTGTTACCATGATGTATCCATTTATGTAAAAATAAGATATTTTACTTTATTCTAAGATGAAGTATAATGATGATTTTCACCTTACCTATGAGATAAATTCATAAATGATTGAGCATAGTCATCTGAAAATTATTCAGGCATTAGATAATAAAGGTACGCTCACAGAGGCGGCAAATTCCTTGTGTCTGAGTCAATCTGCCCTATCGCATCAAATCCGTTACCTTGAAAAAAAGTTGGAAGTTCGCCTTTGGGAACGAGCAGGTAGAAAACTGAGACTTACTCAGGCTGGGGAATTATTGTTACAAACTGCCCAACATGTATTGCCTGTATTAGAACAAGTTGAATACACGCTCAAAGCTTATGGTGAAGGTCGTCAAGGTGTTTTGCGAATTGGTGTTGAATGCTATCCATGTTATGAATGGCTCACGGGAGCCATTGGTACTTTCTTACAAGCCATGCCTGATGTGGATATTGATATTGTCAATAAATTCCAGTTTTCGGGTTTGGAAGGTTTGTTGAACCATCATATTGATGTTCTTGTGACACCAGATAAGGAAAGCAAAGAAACTATTATTTATGAAACATTGGCAGAATATGAATTGGTACTATTGGTATCCAAACATCATCCTTTAGCAAAAAGTCAATACATAATAGCTGAAAATATTTCTAGCGAAACCTTGCTTACTTTCCCAGTAGCTTCAGAACGTTTGGATATTTTTACTCAGTTTTTGAATCCTGCTTATGTCAAGCCAGCAAAAATAAAAAAAATAGAATCCATTGAACTTATGTTGCAAATGGTCGCTTTAGGGCGAGGAGTTTGCGTGTTACCAGAATGGTTGGCAGTATCTAATTTGGAAAAAATTCGTATAGGTGCGAATGGTATGTACAAAAAACTATTTGCTGCTTTACGAATGAATGACAAAGAAATATTGTACATTAAAGAATTTGTAACAGTGGGCAAAAAAACTGCTAACAAGAAACTCCAAGGTTTAGATAAAATATAACAAATAAAGATTTATTGTTGCAATTCCCATAAATGCGCATAAACTCCTTCAATCTTCAATAATTCATTATGTGTACCGCGTTCTATAATTTTTCCTTGTTCCATTACTAAAATTTGTTCAGCGTCTATAATCGTTGATAAGCGATGGGCTATTACTATCGTAGTATGGTTTTCTGCCACCCTTGATAGTGCAGTTTGTATTGTTTGTTCTGATTTGCTATCTAAGGATGATGTGGCTTCATCAAATATCAGAATCTTTGCTTGTTTTAAAATCGCACGTGCGATTGCTATTCGTTGCTTTTCTCCTCCTGATAGTTTTAAACCGCGTTCTCCTACTATAGTGTCATAGCCTTTTGGTAATGAGCTTATAAAATCGTGAATATTCGCTAGTTCTGCCGCTGCAAAGATTTCTGTTTCACTAGCTTCTGGTTTAGCATATTTGATATTGTAATAAATAGTTTCATTAAATAAAACAGTATCTTGTGGAACTAAACCCATAGCCTGACGAAGACTTGTTTGAGTAACTGCACGAATATCTTGCCCATCAATAGTAATATTACCACCTGTAACTTCATAAAAACGGAATAAGAGACGGGCTATGGTTGATTTTCCAGCCCCACTGGCTCCAACTATGGCGATTTTATGCCCTGCTGGTACTTCAAAACTAATATCTGATAGAATTTGACGATCTTTTTGATAACTAAAGCTAACTTTGTCAAACTTGATTGTTGCTTTGCTAACTGATAAAGAACTTGCATTAGGCGCGTCTTCAATCTCTGGTTTTTGTTCTAATAATTTTAACATTAAATCCATATCTACTAAAGCGTATTTTATTGATCTATATACAATTCCTAAAAAATTCAAAGGAATAAATAATTGCAATAACAAAGCATTAACTAAGACGAAATCACCTAAAGTCATACTACCAGCAATCACCGCTTGACTGGCAAAAATCATGATTAATGTTACACCTACAGCAATAATAGCTCCTTGCCCAAAATTAAGTGCCGACATTGAAGTTTGACTTTTAACCGCAGCATTTTCCCATTCAGCTAAGCTTGCATCATAACGTCGTGTTTCCATAGCTTCATTGCCAAATGACTTCACAACTTCATAATTAACTAAGCTATCAATAGCTTGAGAATTAGCTTCAGACTCTTTAGCATTCATAGTATAACGAAATTCCATTCGCCATTCTGTGATTGCAAATGTAAATCCTACATAAATCAAAACAGTGACTAAGATAATTAAAGAAAATTTCAGTTCATATTGTGTTAATAAAATTATGGCAATCAGAATAAATTCTGCCAAAGTTGGAATGATTTGAAAAATCATATAATTAAGAATAGAACTGATACTGCGAGTGCCACGTTCTAAATCTCTGGAAATTGCGCCGGTTTGTCGCTCTAAATGAAAACGCAAAGATAATTGATGTAAATGAGTTAAGACTTGATTAGATAAGCGGCGCATGGCGCGATAACGTACTCTAGCAAAAACTACATCGCGTAATTCATTAAATAATGAACTAAAAATACGTAATAAACCATAAGCTCCTAATAAAATTAGGGGTAAAGCTACATGTTGAGTTTGATTAAGAATATCAACAATATATTTCAGCACGACAGGAATTCCGACAAGTGCTAATTTGGATAAAGTAACAAATAATAAGGCAAGCAATACTCGCCCTCGATAATCCCATATATAAGGTAATATATTAATTATATTTTTACGATTATTACCAGAATTATTAGCGGCAGTAGTACGTCGCCAGCTTGGCATTGTTGTGGTTGGCATTGTTATTGAAATTATATTAAGATGCTAGTCAATAGTATGAAACAGTTCAAGCCCTGCAACTTTCAAACTTAATTGTTGTAAAGCATCCCAAGGATTACCTTTTTTTACGCCTTTAATCATGGCATCAATTTCTACAGTTTCTGTTAAAAAACCACGCCATGTTTTAGCTTGTGGGTGTCGTTTTATTGCGCTAGTTACACTGTTTTTGCGATTGCTCCAAATACGGTATTTTTTAAATACTTGTTCAAGCGATTGTCTGTTTTGTACGGCTGCTGTTATGTAACACAGGTTACGAATTTCTCTATTTAAAGCCCAAGCAACTAAAATTGCTTCTACACCTTCTTGTTGTAAATGCTTTAATTGGTGAATTCCACGTTTTACTTTTCCAGCTAACATGGTATCTACCCAATCAAATATTTGAAAACGCGCTGTATCTGCCACTGCTTCAGTTGCTTGTTCCATATTAATTTGACCAGAACCATATAATAAATGTAGCTTTTCAATTTCTTGAGAACAGGCTAATAAATGCCCTTCTGAACGTTCGGCAATTATATTAATTACTTCAGAACTAGCTTGTAAACCATATTTATTCATACGCGCGGCTATCCATCTTGGCAATTCAACAGCATTTAATGGCCATATTTGTATTACAAGTCCAGATTGTTCTATACTTTTAAACCATAGAGTTTTTTGTTGACTAGCGTCTAATTTATCGGCAGTAATTAATAATACAGTATCAGCAGGTAATTGTTTAGTATAAGCGACTAAAGCTGCGCCACCATCTTTACCCGGAGACTTATTAGCCAAACGCAATTCTAATAAGCGTTTATTAGCAAATAAAGAAAAACTATTAGCTTCTTGATCAAGACTACTCCAATCAAATCCAGTTTCTAGGGTTAAAATTACACGCTCACTAAATTCTTGTTGGCGTGCATATTTTCTGATTAAGTCAACAGATTCCATCATTTGCAAAGTTTCATCTCCAGTTAATAAGTAAATTGGAGCTAGTTTTTGCTGCTTTAGATGATCCTGTAATTGAAAAGGTTTTAATTTCATGACTGAGAATATTTTGTAGGTTGGGCTGACGACAGGAAGCCCAACAATTCTATGACACAAGTTGGGCTTCCTGTCGTCAGCCCAACCTACTTTGCAGAATGTTAGTGCGTAACATGAGTTATTAAATTAATTTAGCTGTTCAAGAATCATAATACCTTTTAAACTCACACGTTTTTTATAT
This sequence comes from Candidatus Marithrix sp., assembly GCA_016744775.1. Taxonomy (GTDB): domain Bacteria; phylum Pseudomonadota; class Gammaproteobacteria; order Beggiatoales; family Beggiatoaceae; genus Marithrix. Next base: position 20,923 of record JADGDS010000010.1, on the reverse strand, counting down.
ACATAACCTTTGTATAATCTCCGTTTTTTATATCGTCTAATCCTTTTTTTAGATTTTGAATTAATTCTTCATCATTCAAAATTTCATTCATCTCATTATTATCAACATATTGTGAAGATGTTAAATATTGAAGTGTTGCATATTCTATAAAGTTTGATATATTCCTTTTTTGAGCTTCAGCAGCTAATTTAATTAGCTGATAAGTGGAATCATCAATGCTCATAGTTAATGTTTTCATTTGCTTGCAATTTAATTTTAATTAGACTATTTTAGCATAAAAAGTTCTGTTATTATTATATAATTTATGACGGATAAAATATCTTGAAGGTTTAAAAAATATGATTACTGAACCACAACAACAAGTACCAATTTATAACTTTGGTACTATTAATTTTAAAGATTTAGAAGAAATTGTAGTTATTAAAAGAAATGTTTCAAACAGTATATTTTCTAATTGGTTTGAAAATGATATTCAAGTTAGTGACAATGACCAAAACATTTTGGATAATTTAATTAATGAAAATGCTATTTTTATAGATAGTTATAAAGAGGAAGAATTAAAAGTTAAGTTTATCGCGCCGATTTTAAATAGAGTAAAATTTACAGACATAGACCATGAAATAAGAGATTTCTATGAAGAAAAAATCAGCTATAAAACAGATAAATTTATATTAACAGGTATAACTGATTTTTTAGTTTCAAGAGGTTTAGAATATTCTAAAAAGCCTTATTTCTTCATAGAGGAATTTAAAAAATCAATTAAAAATGATGATCCTAGACCACAATTATTAGCTGAATTAATAGCCGCTGTTGAATTAAACAACTTCAAGATTATGAAAGGAGCTTATATAGTTGGAGCGATCTGGAATTTTGTAATTTTAGAAAAATTAGCTGAAAATAAATATCAATATTTTATATCTATAAATTTTGATAGTACAAAAATAGCTGACTTAACAGCGATTTATAAAAATTTAGTTGCTATTAAAGAAGAAATTTTTCAAATGCTTGATTAGTGTGTTATTAAGCTTAAACACTGAAAAAAATCCCCCCTAACCCCCCTTTAATTAAAGGGGGGGACTATTACATGAACTATAGAATCCCCCCCTTTAACAAAGGGGGGTTAGGGGGGATTTACTCTCGTTCCCACGCTCCAGCGTGGTAACGCATGTACAGACGCTCCAGCGTCAAGTGTTTTTTTTCTTATACTGGATGTAAAACTCGGCACTGGAGTGCCGATACATGCGTTACCACGCTGGAGCGTGGGAACGATAAAAAATTAGTTTATTCCGTAAATTCGTTGTACTATTGATTTTTTTTATTAAGTACAACGAATTTACGGAATAAACGAATAATACTAAATTAAATGGTCAAAAAATTGCATAAAATTTATTATACTTGTAACTTTCATCATTTGCGCTTTAAAAAAAACTTTTGACAAAACAAAGGTTTTTATGGTATAAGAATAAATTCAATTGAAACAATGAGGATTAAAATCCAATGAAACATAAATTAATGTGGCTAATAATACTACAAATAGGTATTGTTCAGCTAGCACTAGCAGATACAGTAGAACCAATCCGTACTATATCAGGACATCGTGGTGATATAAATTCAATATCCATATCCAAGGATGGTCGTTATATCTTAACTGGCTCATCTGATAAAACCATGAAAATGTGGGATACGTCAAACGGAGCATATTTACATACATTTAAACATAAGAACGAGGTTAAATCAGTAGCCTTCTCCCCAGACGGCCGTTATGTCGCTTCTTCCGCAGATAGAAATATTAGGCTGTGGGATGTATCAAACTGGGAAGAAATTCACACATTTTCTCAGTATTCTGTTAATTCAATAACCTTCTCCTCGGACAGCAAATATATCATATCTACCTCATATTATAATATGAAGATGTGGGATGTATCAAGCGGGGAGGAAATTCGCACATTTGATGACAGTGATTCTAATAATCCCGCAGCCTGTTCCCCGGACGGCAGCTATGCAATTTCAGGATCTTCAGATTATAAAAACATGAGCCTGTGGGATCTATCAAGTGGGGACTTTATTCGCGAATTTCGCCATGGTTTTAGTGTTGACTTAGTATTCTTCTCCCCGGACGGTAGCAATGTCTTTTCTTGCTCTTTCACAGATGGTTCCATCAAGCAGTGGAATCTATTAAACGGGGATGAAATACGCACAATCTTAAAAAACAATAAAAAAATTAGTTCAGCAGCCATCTCCCCGGACGGACATTACATCCTTTATGGTGATTCAAATAATACCCTGATACTGCTGGAGATATCAAGCGGGAAGAAAATACGCACATTCAAAGGGCATGAAGATCGTGTTACTTCAGTAGCCTTCTCCCCGGATGGCAATTATGTGTATTCTGGTAGTCATGATAAAACTGTAAAAATATGGGAATCTGGTCTTGGTGTCGTCAATCAGCCACCTCAAGCTGCTTTTACTATGAATCCTAATACTGGCGTTGCGCCCTTGACTGTGAAATTGGATGCTAGTACATCTACTGATAATGGTAATATAGTTAAATATCAATGGACAAGCTCAGATGGACAAAAAACTGAAGGAGTAAAAACCGAACTAACATTCTCAAAAGCAGGGACTTATGATATAACTTTGACTGTTACTGATAATAAAAGTGCAACAGCAACTAAAACACAGACTATTACTGTAAATGCAAAAACAGAAGAGCCTAACAAACCAACAACAGAAGAGCCTAATCAACCAACAACAGAAGAGTCTGATACAATAGCTCAAATTCAATTTGAAGACTTAAAAACATTCTATAAAGTAGGAGAAACTTTATCAGTAAATTTAGTACAAAAAGTACAAACAAATCGTTTTCAACGAGTTGATCTATGGGCAATGATTGAAATGCCGACTGGTAAAATGATATATAACACACCACTTCCCTTCGAGCCATTTAGCTATAAACCACAAGCCTTTCAAAAATCTCTGGAAACCTCAAGCAAAAAACAAAAAATCTTAGATTTTGAAATACCCCCCGGTTTAGGTGGTAGCTATGTATTCTATGGAGTATATCTAAAAGAAGGAAGTAATCTAGAACAAGATGGAATTATGGCATTGAGATCAAATGTAGCTCAGAAAAAAATTACCTTAGCTGACAAATAAAATATTTACCCTCATTCCCACGCTCCAGCATCACAGCCATTAAGTTAAGAGTCCCCCCCTTTTTCAAAGGGGGGGATTCTTAATTTAATGGCAGCGTCAATATCATTAACTTAAGCGAACGATCATCTATTAGACGCTGACGTAAGTCTTTAATGATGGTATTACTTAAATTAAGTAACGCTGTTAAGTCACCTTTCAAAATGCACGATCTTGGGCGTTTGCCGGAATATTAAGTATGAAAAAGTCAAGACTATAAAGACTAAGATAGCTCATATATTATAAAATGTAGCGAGTTATTATTCTAATTAAGTATTAATTAATTCAAATTATGCAATCAATTCTTGTCTCTGAAGAAGAAATAGAACGTCTTCCTGTACATCAATTTACTGAACAAGCCTATCTTGACTATGCCATGTATGTCATTTTAGATCGCGCTTTGCCTCATATTGGTGATGGATTAAAACCGGTTCAGCGGCGTATTATTTATGCTATGTCTGAATTAGGTTTAAAAGCTACTAGTAAATATAAGAAATCCGCACGAACTGTAGGTGATGTTCTAGGTAAATTCCATCCTCATGGCGATATGGCTTGTTATGAGGCGATGGTTTTAATGGCGCAAGATTTTTCTTATCGTTATCCTTTGGTGGATGGGCAAGGTAACTGGGGTTCAATGGATGATCCTAAATCTTTTGCCGCTATGCGTTATACCGAATCGCGCTTATCCGCTTTTACTGAATTATTATTAAGTGAATTAGGGCAAGGCACAACTGATTGGCAAGATAATTTTGATGGTAGTTTGCATGAGCCAACTTTGTTACCAGCCCGTTTGCCACATATTTTATTAAATGGCACTACTGGTATTGCGGTTGGAATGGCAACCGATATTCCGCCGCATAATATTTCTGAAGTCGTAGCTGCCTGTATTCATTTGTTAAAGAATCCTGATGCCAGTGTGGCTGATTTATGTGCGTATATGCCGGCTCCTGATTATCCTACTGAGGCAGAAATTATTACTCCAGCCGCTGATTTATTAAAAATTTATGAAACTGGCAAGGGTTCTGTTAGGATGCGAGGATGTTATATCCGCGAACGTGAGGATATTGTCATCGTGGCATTGCCTCATCAAACTTCTGGTAGTAAAATCATTACTCAAATAGCTGAGCAAATGACGGCGAAAAAATTGCCGATGATAGAGGATATACGCGATGAGTCTGATCATGAAAATCCAGTGCGTATTGTTATAATGCCTAAATCTAAGCGAATAAATGCTGAAATTGTAATGACACATTTATTTGCTACTACAGATTTAGAGCGTAGTTATCGTGTCAATCTGAATATGATTGGATTAAATAATCGCCCACAAGTAAAAAATCTGCAAATGATTGTTGCAGAATGGCTTGATTATAGAACCCTAACTGTACGTCGTCGCTTAACATATCGCCTAGAAAAAATCCAAAAACGCTTACATTTGCTTGAAGGATTATTAATCGCTTACTTAAATCTTGATGACATAATAACGATTATTCGTGACGAAGATAAGCCTAAAGAATTGTTAAAAAAACAATTTGCTCTCAGTGAGATACAAGCTGATGCTATTTTAGATTTAAAACTGCGTCAATTAGCAAAATTAGAACAAAATAAACTTAAAGCTGAAGAAAATACACTATCTAAAGAAGCTAAAAGTCTTGAAACAACCTTAAAATCTGAGACTAAGCTCAAAAACTTAATTCTTAAAGAACTTAAAGCGGATGCAAAAAAATATGATCAACCACGCCGTTCGCCTTTAATTGAACGCGAACAAGCACAAGCTTTTGATGAAACTAAATTGGTTGCTTCTGAGCCGATTACTGTGGTTTTATCTGCTAAGGGATTAGTCAGAGCTGCTAAGAGTCATGAAATTGATCCACGTGGTTTAAGTTATCGTGCTGGAGATGAATTTGCTGATGCTTATCAAGGCTTTAGCAATCAACAAGCTGTATTTATTGATACTAATGGGCGTAGCTATTCAACACCTGCTCATACTTTACCATCAGCACGCGGGCAAGGTGAACCCTTAGCTGGACGTTTTACACCTCCAAATGGTGTAGGATTTGTCAATGTATTATTAGGAGAACCAAATACCGATTATTTATTAGCTTCTGACGCTGGATATGGTTTTATTACTAGTTTAGAAAATTTATACACTAAAAATAAAGCTGGCAAGGCTATTTTAAGTTTAAACAATGCCAAAATATTAGCACCAGTAAAACTCACAGATATAGAAAATAAATATTATGCAGTGCTTACCAGTGCCGGTTATTTATCTATTGTTTTATTAACAGAATTACCGCGTTTAAGTAAAGGTAAAGGGGTAAAACTGTTGAATATTCCAGCTAAAAATAAAAACCAAGAAAAAATAATAGCTTTAAGTCAATTACAACCAGAAACTGACATAATAAAAATATATGTTGGTAAACGTCATTTAACTTTAAAAGCTCGTGACATTGAGGCTTATACAGGAGAACGTAGTCGGCGCGGGCAAAAATTACCGCGCGGATTTCAGAATGTGGATAGGATGCTGGTTACTCGGGATATGAGTTAAAACCAGATATTCTTCAGCGTCGGTTACGATGATGCTGATGGGCTGACTTTCTCCTTTAAATAACAAAGCGGCAGAACCTTTTAAGAAATAAGTAGTATTATGAATATGATATGTGTTGATATTTTTTCAGGTTGTGGTGGTTTGTCATTAGGATTTGAACAGGCAAATTTTGATGTGGTAGCCGCAATTGATAATTGGCAGCCAGCATTAGATGTATATAAAGAAAATTTTTCTCATCCTGTTATTCAACAAGATTTAAGTAATGAAGATGAGGTTATAAAGAAAATAATTCAATTTTCACCAAACTTGATAATGGGTGGTCCTCCATGCCAAGACTTTTCAAATGCTGGCAAACGCGATATTACGCTTGGTCGTGCCGATCTTACATCTAAAGGATATAACTTAAATTCCTGTGATCCAAAGGGCATAGAACTGACTAGGATTCGTCCTTTGACTACTATAGAAAGAAGTTATATCCAAACATTCCCAAAAGACTTTAAGTTTAATGGAACCAAAACCAATTTAGAACAAATGATAGGAAATGCTGTACCGGTAAAGCTTGCTAAATTTGTTGCTGAGGCAATAAAAAACTATCAAAAACATGGTTCAATAAATCAACCAACACTATTTGATAATTTCAATCAATTTGAAATTCCTAATAAGGCGTTGCATCGGGAGTACAACTATTAACAAAAAATTACTTATTGGGGAAGTTAGGGTGAAAGTATGAAAGAGTTTATTCCCAATCCATTACCATTAAAAATAGATATAGAAACAAAAGCTATTTTAAAAAAAACAATATCAGCTAACCGTGCATTAGCAAAGTTTAATGGTGTTGCAAAGATTATCCCAAATCAAGCTATTTTGATAAACTCTTTGATCTTACAAGAGGCAAAAGACAGTTCTGAAATAGAAAATATTATAACAACTCATGATGAACTTTACCAATCTTCAATAGATCTTGAAAATGTTAGTCATGCGACTAAAGAGGTACAAAGTTATAGTAGAGCCTTATTAAAAGGATTTGAGCTTGTAAAAGAGCATTCGCTATTACTAACTCGTCATATAGTAGATATTCAAATTGAGCTTGAGGGTAATAATGCTGGCATTAGGAAACAAATTGGAACAGTTCTAAAAAATCAAGCTACTGGTGAAGTTATACACACACCACCGCAGAGCGAAACAACTATAAGAGAACTGCTTAAAAATATTGAGCAATATATCAACACACCAGATGAAGTTGATCCACTTATAAAAATGACAGTAATTCATTATCAATTTGAATCGATCCACCCATTTTATGACGGTAATGGTAGAACTGGTCGTATTATTAATATCTTGTATCTTGTTTTAAATGATTTGCTTGATCTTCCTATTTTATATTTGAGTAGCTATATTATTAAAACAAAAAACGATTATTATAGGCTGCTTCAAGAAGTGAGAACTAAAGAAAATTGGGAAGAGTGGATACTTTATATGCTTGAGGGGATTGAGCAAACTGCACTGAGACAAACTAAGTTAATCAATGATATAAAAGAGCTAATGGATAGTACTAAACAGCAGTTAAAGCTAAAGTTGCCAAAAATCTATTCTAAAGACTTGTTAGAAATTTTATTTATGCACCCTTATACTAAAATTAGTATGCTTGAAGATAATCTTGGACTTCATAGAGAAACAGCTAGCAAACATTTAAATGCTATTGCTAAAACAAGTATTTTAAAACCAGTAAAACTTGGAAGACATAAATTTTTTGTTAATGTTAAGTTATTTGAACTGCTGCAAAAAGTTATGTTGTAAAAAGTAAATAAAACCGACATATTCAAATTATATGTCGAAAAAAACTAAAAAAGCCGACATATAATTTTATTATCTTCAACAACTATTTTTTGGAAAGCGAATTTTCGCGACTATCTGCATTTAGGCAAACTGCCCTAAAACAATGTCAGTAAATCGCCAAATTTGGTGGAAACAAGATAGCAAGCCATACTGTATCCTTTGCCGTCCATTCCACCCGATGATGCTGATGGGCTTTAATCAAAATATAATCTCCGGCTGATAATTCTATTGGCTGATTTTCTCCTTTAAATAACAAAGCGGCAGAACCTTTTAAAACTATCACCCATTCATCTTGATCCTGATCATACCAGAATCCTTCAGGTGAACTATGTTCATTGGAAATAATTCGTTCCATTTTGAAACAATCAGTTTTCAGAATGTCTTTAAACAATTCTTTGCTTAAATCGGAGGGAATATTGCTAAATATATTTTGCTTTTGCATCAAACTTATCTTATTAAATAGCTTATTTAAGTCATCATACCATTATGCCGCAACAAAGCATCAATCTTCGGTGCGCGTTTGCGGAATCTTCTAAATAATTCCATTGCGTCTTCTGAGCCGCCTTTTTCTAAAATTGTTTCTAGGAATTGTTGCCCGGTTGTGGAGTCAAAAATTGCTGTTTCTTCAAATTTTGAGAAGGCATCGGCTGATAATACTTCTGCCCATTTGTAGCTATAGTAACCTGCGGCATATCCTCCTGCAAAGATATGGGAGAAGCTATGTTGGAAGCGGTTGAAGTCTGGTGGAATTAGTACTGCTATTTGTTGATGTACTTCATCTAGTAAGTCTTGAATATCTGTTCTGCCTTCTAGGTGTAAGCTAAAGTCAAATAAGCCAAATTCTATTTGACGTAGGGTGAACATGCCGGCTTGAAAGTTTTTTGCCGCTAACATTTTTGTTAATAATTCTGCTGGTAAGCTTTCTGCAAATAAGTCTAAGGCTTGTTGTTGCCAGCACCAGTTTTCCATGAATTGACTTGGTAATTCTACTGCATCCCATGCTACTCCATTTATTCCTGCCACTGGTGCATAATCTACTTGGGTTAAGATGTGATGTAAGCCATGCCCAAATTCATGAAATAGTGTGGTTACTTCTCTATGAGTTAATAAGCTGGCTTTATCATTTACTGGTGGGGTGAAGTTGCAGCATAGGTATGCTACTGGTGTTTGTAAGCCTTTACTGGTGCGGTGACGAATAAGGCATTCGTCCATCCAAGCTCCACCGCGTTTGGCTTTGCGAGCAAAAGTGTCTAGGTAAAATTGCCCACGTAATTCGCCTGTTTTGCCATAAACATCAAAAAATTGTACATCATTGTGCCATCTGTCAATGTTGTCAGTATTTTCTTTAATTGTTAATCCATATAGTTTTTGTACTATTTTGAATAATCCTGTTAATACTTTGTTTAAAGGGAAGTAGGGGCGTAATTGTTCTTCAGAGATGTCATATAGGTGTTTACATAATTTTTCTGAATAATATGGTATATCCCATGGTTCTAGTTCTTGTTTGGCAAAGCTTTTTAATTGTTCTAGTTCTTTTAGAGCGATTGGTTTGGCTCGTTCGGCTAAGTCGCTTAGAAAGTCTAATACTTGTTCAGGTGTTTCTGCCATTTTGGTGCTTAATGAGTATTCGGCATAATTAGCAAAACCTAGTAATTGTGCTAATTCTTGGCGTAAAGTCACAATTTTTGGCATTATGTGGCTATTATCCCATTGCCCGGTAGATGCACGAGTGACAAATGCTTTATACATTTCATATCGTAATTCACGATTATCTGCATAATTCATTACTGGCTGATAACAAGGAAAGTCAAGTGTCAATAACCAACCTGTTAAATCAGCATCTTTGGCATTTTGTTTGGCTAAGGCTAGAACTGATTCTGGTAATCCAGCTAGTAAATTTTCATCAGTAATATGTTTTTTCCAAGCATCGGTGGCATCAAGTACGTTTTCAGAAAATTTGGTGCTGAGTTTAGATAGTTGCTCTTTAATTTGTTTATAACGCGCTTGTTTTTCATCTGATAAGTCGATGCCAGATAAACGAAAATCACGCAATTCATTGCTAATAACTTTTTGTTGAGCAGCATCTAATTGATTCAAATCAATTGATTTATAAGCATCAAATAAACTTTTATTTTGCCCTAATTCACTATGATAAGCTGAAAGCAGCGGCAAACATGAGTTGTAAGCAGCTCTTAATTCTGGATTATCAGCTACATTATGTAAGTGTTCAATTGGAGACCAAACACGATTTAGCTTATCATTTAATTCATTAATTGGTTGAATTAAATTATTCCAATTATAAGACTGAGTTGCTGCAAGTAAACTGCTAATTTGAGAATTATTATCTTCAATTAGTTGCTTAATTGTTGGTACTATTTGTTCTGGTTTAATATTAGAAAAAGTAGGTAAATTCATTATTGAATAATTTTATTGTATAGAATTGTGTTGAAATAAATTATAACACAATTGGAACTTCCTAAAATTGTTTGAAATTTTTTATTAAATTCACACGGCGTTATTCAATAACACAAGATTATAATAAAAATAGCAAAGATGAAGCTTTACTGCTCGCATTGCCCAAAGCACTTGAAATGAATCAAAAGATGGGAGGAAAGTTTAAAGCTATCAGGACATAAACCACGCTATCGTCTCTTAGATGAAACAGAACTAGAATTAACTATATGGGCAGCTGTTGCAACCAGTAAGTTATTCAAGATAAATTAGTCACTGATGTTACGCAGGCAAGCCCCCCAACCCCCTAAAGGGGGAGTGCATTGCATAGTGTAGTTCCCCTTTAGGGGGTTAGGGGCTTTTGTCCTTTATGCGTAACATCAATTAGTCACTCTACAAAGCTTGAACAAGTTGTTTATATCCTTAAAAAAAATTTACATTATTCATAGTTTGGTGTTATAATTGAATTTAGTATTTTAATTATATTACATCCATTAATGACATTGAGGTTTATTTATTATGAATGATGTTCCTTATATAAGGCAATGGCGAAGTAGCTTGTTTGCTTTATTTATTCTATCTATATTTTCCACTATGGCTGTGGCAGAGGCTCCTTTATGGAGTTATACTCAAACTAATGATTTTTCTAAAGAAAAAATCTTGGTTAAATTAAAAAGCAACGCAAATGCTTCCGCTTTAGCAAATATTTTAAGTGATGTTGGGGTTATGCAAGTTGAAACCTTTCAATATAGTGGCATATCTTTATTCAAAATCACTGATCAAAATAAAACTGTTGATGAAATTCTGGAAAGTTTAAATAAATACGATCAAGTTGTTGAGTATGCAGAACCTGATTATATGATGCAGATAGATAGCATTCCTAATGATCCAAAATTTGGTCAGTTGTGGGGTTTACACAACACTGGTCAATCTGGTGGTACTAATGATGCTGATATTGATGCTTCTGAAGCTTGGAATAAGAATACTGATAGTTCTGTTGTGGTGGGTATTATTGATACAGGTATAGATTATAATCATGAAGATTTAGCGGCAAATATATGGGTTAATCCCAATGAAATTGCTGGTAATGGTATTGATGATGATAATAACGGTTATATTGATGATGTGCATGGTATTAATGCCATTAATGATGGTGGTGATCCTATGGATGATCAAGGGCATGGTACTCATGTTTCTGGCACTATTGGAGGTGTTGGTAATAATGGCATTGGTGTCACTGGTGTAAACTGGAATGTTAAAATGATGGGACTAAAATTCTTAGATAAGGATGGTTCTGGTTGGAGTTCAGATGCTATTAAAGCTTTAGAATATGCGATTATGATGAAAACTCAACATAATGTGAATATTAAGCTGACTAGTAATAGCTGGGGTGGGGGTGGTTCCAATCAAGCAATGCGTGATGCGATTGAAGCTAGCCAAAATGCAGGAATGCTTTTTATTGCAGCGGCTGGTAATTCTAGTGAGGATAATGATACAAATCCACATTATCCTTCCAGTTATGATTTGCCTAGTGTGATTGCTGTAGCTTCAACTAATCGTGATGATAATTTATCATCATTTTCTTGTTTTGGCGCAAATAGCGTAGATTTAGCAGCGCCGGGCAGTGAGATAGTTAGCACTATACCGGGCAATAAGTATGCAAATTACAGTGGAACTTCTATGGCAACTCCGCATGTTGCAGGTGCAGCGGCATTGTTATGGGCTGCTAATCCAAGTTATAGTTATGCTGAGATTAAGGCTAAACTGATGAGTTCTGTAGATAAGTTGGATAGCTTATCAGGTAAAATGGTTACAGGTGGACGCTTAAATATCAATAATGCTTTGGATTGTACTACACAATTACAAGTTTCTCTACTTGAAGGTTTTAGTGTTAATAAAAGTCAAGCTGTTGTATTAACTGCCTCTTTGGTAAATTGTAGTAGTAATTTAACTGGGGCTACTGTTACTGTAAACTTTAGCAATGGTGATTCTGGATTAACTTTATTGGATAATGATGGTGTTTATACAGCTAATTGGACACCAAATAATAGTGGTTCAACTACAGCTAATTTCAGTGCAACACATAACGGAAAGAATTATACAGAAGCGCGAAATGGTCAAGTTATAGAGTCAGCAGCAGCAGGAAGTTTGCAATTCTCTCAAGCTACTTATAGTGTCAATGAAGGAACAGGTGCAACAGCAATAACTGTGAGTCGTACTGGTGGCAGTGATGGTTCAGTCTCAGTTGATTATATTATCAACAATGGTAGCGCAACATCTGGAAATGATTATTCCGCGACACCGGGAACATTAAGTTGGAATGATGGCAATAGCACTAGTAAATTAATCACTGTTAATATTATTGATGATAATAATCAAGAAAGTAGTGAAAACTTTAGTTTGGTTTTGAGTAATGCTACAGGTGATGCGACCATTGGTTCTCCTAATAACACAGTAGTTACAATTACTGATAATGATTCTGGAAGTGACTGTCCTCATGCAAGTTTTTCAGTTGCAGATAAGAAAATTACTATTCCAATGCTTGATATGCCGCTGTTAGATTCTCTTACTGGTGAACCTAATGGTAATATTGCTGTATTACAAGCTGAGTTAGAAATGACAGAAGGTGTTGGAGATTTCAAAATGATTCCTGAAAGTGTAGCAGTGATTGCTGGAGAAGAACCGAATGCAGAATGTCATGCTAGCTATTCTTATAATACTAGAATCATGCACTTGCCATTTGTAGATGTATCATCAACTATAGTGTTACCACCAAATATTGTAATTGATGGACCAATACAGGTATTTGAAGCTAATTTACAACAATTACAGTTGTATAATGAAATATTCCATCTTAAAGATTATACTTATCTTTATGAATTAGAATAGTTTTGCTCTAAAGACCTGTCAGGTTTTTAAAACCTGACAGGTCTGATAGCTGAGGACTGATTCTTATGAATATATTAAAAATAATATTTCTTATTTCGCTAATAATCACAACATTTAGCGCATGGGGAGAAGAGCTACAACCAGAATCCGTTCCAAATCAATTCATCATCAAATTAACACCATATGGTAGTCAATTAGATGTTCCTGCCATCCAACAAAGTTTAGGATTATTAACGATTAAGAAGTTTAATAATATCGGAGCTGAGCTTTGGGAAATCAAATCAGATAATACTAAATCAATCAATCGAAGCAGAATCTTACGACAGTTAAGAAGTGATCCTAGAGTTGAATATATAGAACCCAATTTTTTAATTAAAATTAATCAGCTAGCATTATGGAATTTGAATCAGATTAACGCGCCTGATGCTTGGAATTTCAACTATAAAAATTCAGTGATAGTGGCAGTAATTGACACTGGTATTGATTATACCCATCCAGATTTAGCCGCTAATATGTGGAAAAACACTAATGAAATTGCGGATAATGGCATTGATGATGATGCTAATGGTTGTGTTGATGATATATATGGTTGTGATTTTGCGAATGGCAATGGTGATCCGTTTGATGATAATTCTCATGGTACACACGTTGCTGGTATTATCACAGCAGTTAGTTCTACTGCTAAACTTATGGCAGTCAAATTTTTAAAAGCTAATGGTACTGGTACGCTAGCTGATGCTATTTCAGCAATTCAATATGCCGCAAAAATGGGTGCCCAAATTAGTAATAATAGTTGGGGTTGTATGGGCTGTAAATCTCAAGCATTGGCTGATGCTATTGAAGAGGCTGAGAATAGTTTATTTATAGCGGCGGCTGGTAATGATTTTGGTAATGATAATGATAGCAATCCTATTTATCCTGCAAGTTATGATTTGAATAATATTATTTCAGTAGCGGCAAATGATGAACAGGATAATTTAGCCGCGTTTTCTAATTATGGATTAACAACGGTAGATATTAGCGCACCCGGAGTAGAGATTTATAGCACCATTCCTTCTAACAGCTATAAATCACTAAGTGGTAGCTCTATGGCAACACCTCACGTCTCAGGTGCAATTAGTTTACTATGGTCTAAATGTCCACAGTTAAGCCTTACTCAAGTAAAGCAAATTATTTTAGAATCTGTGGATCAAATCGCCCCTTTCACTTCTAAAATGGTTAGCGGTGGTAGATTAAATCTATATAAAGCAATCAATTCTTGCGTATCTCCTTTAATTGCTCAAACAAGTTGTGAACATGCAATCTATGAAGACAAAAGACTTAAACTACCATTTTTAGAAATTCCTTTATTAGATAATCTTAGCCAAGAATATACTAATGAAACAGCAATTGTAAAGGCTGAATTGCAAATGCTAGAAGGAGTTGATGATTTTACAGTAATTCCAGAAACTGTGAAATTTATCAAAATGTTAGATCAAGAAAATGAATGTCATGCTAAATATTCATATGAAACAAGAACTATGTATATTCCTTTTATTGATATGCCATCTACAATAAAATTACCATCAGGAATAATAATTCCCGGACCAATACAAGTGTTTGAAGCCACTTTAAAACAATTGCCTTTATCGTCAGAAATATTTCATTTGAAAGAATATAATTTTTTATATACTGTTGAATAATAGTTTTTCTCGTTACCACGCTCCAGCGTGGTAACGAATGTGCCGAGTCTTCACTTGACGCTGGAGCGTCAGTACATGCATTCCCACGCTGGAGCGTGGGAACGAGAAGTATTATGCTATTTAAGTCATTCTTTTTAATATTTTTACTAACTATTAATGCACAGGCTAGTATCTATTGGGAACCAGTAGATGCTAAGTCAGAGCTTACATTGCGCGTCGATTTAAGAGTGTTATTAGATTTTAAGGGTGGCATTTGGCAAATGAAGATGGCTAAAGCTATTGGTTCGTCTGAATTTCAGTTGATGGCTGATGATATGTATTGTCAGCCGGGTTTAATCTCTACTGAAATTGGTCCAAATGCTAACTTTGAATCTGAGGAAATTCTATGTGGGCTTCTGACTCATGATGGTGAAGCTAAATTATGGTGGAATCAGGGTGCGCAATATTTAGGTTTTAAAAATGGAGAACATTATGGTTGGCTTAAGGTAGAACTTAAAAATGATACTTGGCATATCTTGGAATATGCTTATGAGGAATGTAAGGGTGCAGCTATCTTATCTGGTGCTAAATCTGGTGGTGCGATTTGCCCTAGTGTTGTTGCCATTGAGCGAGTCAATTCTAGTCTTAGTAATTTAAATCAGCTTGATTTTAGAGTAATATTTGATGAAGCTGTTATCGGCGTTGATGCGATGGATTTTACTATCAATTCGACAGTGAATAATGCTTCTATCATCAGCGTCATTGGTAATAATGATATTTATACTGTTACAGTAAATACTGGTACTGGTGATGGTAATTTACAGTTAAATTTAATTGATAATGGTACTATTAGTAATGGTACTTTGCCGCTTAAAGCTAGTTTTACTGAAGGTGAAATTTATAATATTGATAAAACACCACCTAATACGATTATTAATTCCAAACCTCCAAAATCAAGCAATAAAAAAGATGCTCACTTTGAGTTTTCAGGTGATGAGGCATTAAGTTATGAATGTAAACTTGATTTAGCTAATTTTGATATATGTAATCAATCAATTGATTATTATAATTTAAAAGATGGTTTACATAAATTTGAAGTACGAGCTATTGATAAGGCTGGTAATGTTGATTTAACAGCGGCTAGTTATGAATGGAATATAGAACCAGATATCATAATTGATGATGGCATAATAATTAAAGATGTTTCTTTAGATGCTGATACTCGTATAGAAGGTGGTAAAGTTGCTGGTAAGATTGAAGGTGATAAAGATTCACCTGCTGTATTAAATAATGTAGAAGTGTTAGAATCAGCAGAAGTAAGCAATGTTATTGTTAGCGGCACGATTAAAAATGCTGGCATAATTAAAGATGTTTCTTTAGATGTTGATACTCGTATAGAAGGTGGTAAAATTGGAGGAAGGATTGAAGGTGATAAAGATTCACCCGCTGTATTAAATAATGTAGAAGTGCTAGCATCAGCACACTTAAGCAATGTAATTTTAGAACAAAATGTAATATTACCATCAGATATTATTTTAACTGATGTAGAATTACGTGGAGCGTCGGTAAATGGTGGCAGATTAGAAGGAAAAATTAGAGTAACCGGTTCTGCGACAATAATTCAAAATGTTGTTTTAGGTAAAAATACCAGTATTGCTGGTGGCAGACTGGCTGGTAAAATTCAAGGGGATAAGGATTCTCCGGCTGTATTACAACATTTGATTATTGAACCAAAAAGTCAATTAACTAATGTTATAATTGCTGATGGCGTAGAATTTCCTATTAATGTTACTTTAGGTATTGGAGTACGTTTTACTTCAATAGAAAATATTCCAACTGGTGTTGATCTAACAAATACTTTACCAAAAATTGGCTTTAATATTGATTTATCAGCGGATCCTGTGGTAAATGGTAAGGGTATATTAGCAGCTATCAATCGTATTCCTGAAATTGTTTCATCAAAATTAACTATCAAACAACATGATACAGGTTATGTCTATCTTGATATAGAAGGCATTCGCTATGCAGTTAATCCACTTCAAATACAAGCTACATCTAAATCATCTAGTTTACAACTTTCTGTTGGTCAAACTGTGTCTTTTCAAACTTCAATAAAAATAGAAGTCTTAGCACAACCAGCAGTACAAGCTCCAGCGGCATTAGAAACAGCTTTATCAAATTTGAATCTTCCAACAGTACGTATTACTCAAACGGGTAATATTCAAGTGCCAGCCACAGAAAAGATGTGGTATAGTGGCAGACCAGATTTGGCTTCAAAAGTTATAGATAAAGAAACTCCTATTGGTTTGATTAATAAAGACAATCTTATTGCTTTGGTATTTGAAGATGAACTTGGACAAAAGCGTGAACAGATACTATATCCTGCGCCTGCGAATATGTCTGTCTTATTAGAAATTGCAGAACAATTGGATTTAAGCGCGGATGATATTTTGCTAGGTGGTTTAGATTATCAAGTGATTCAGGGAGATAAGCCAAGTAATACTGAGATTGAAATTCAAGAAAATAATGATAATGTTTTAATTATTTATCCTGATGGAGCGCAACAAATGTTGATGCAATAGTTATTTATTTCTAGTTCCCACGCGCCAGCGTCAATGCCATTGACTTAAGATTAATTCCTTGATTTTTTTAAATTCGTTTATTCCGTAAATTCGTTGTACTATTGCATTTTATAATTAAGTACAACGAATTTACGGAATAAACGAATTAAGCAAGGAACGATTATGAAAAAACTACAGGGATTGCATGTAAGCAAGGATAATAGTAATATATATAGGAATATAATCTTTGCTAAAATGCAATCCCTGTAGTTCTAACAATGGAATTAATATGAAAATAAAAAAATTTGATTCAATCTTTTTAACCCTCCTCCGCCTCCTTTATTTTTTACTGACTCCGAAACAATTTCCACCCTTCAAAAAATATTTGGTTAATTTTGGTATAGCCACTGCGGTGATAATTGCTTTGGTTTTTCTCGAAGATTTGATGTTTTTTAAGAACAAAAAAGATCAAGTATTAGATTATGTGATGTATTGGCATAGTGATTTTACTCCGCGTGTTGCCAATAATCAGCCTATGCAAAGGATGGCTTTGATTGAGATTGATCAGCAGGCTTATCGTGCTTGGGGTTCGCCGGTTTTGACTCCGCGTGATAAGTTGAAGCATTTGATTGAGGCGGCTGTTGATGGTGGTGCTAGTGTTATTGCGGTGGATATTCAGTTGTCGTGGTGGAGTGATGGTTTTATTCATGAGGCTGGAAAATCTGCTGTTGGGGCTGATAAGGAATTGGCTGATTATTTAAAATATCTTAATGATCGTGAGGATGATAAGGCTCCTTTGATTATTTTGACGCGGGCTTATATGTCAGATGATGAAAGTTTTTTAGTTCGCCCACCGTCGTTTTTGGATAAGGTGTTGATTGAGGAGAAAAATATATTTTGGAGTTCGACTTTTTTTAAAATTGAATCTGATCAGATTCGACGACGCTGGCAATTAGCTTCCTTGGTGTGTCAGGATGAGCATTTGTCTGTGGTGCCTTCTATGCAATTATTAGTCGCTTTGGGGCAATTATATGCTGATAAAAATGCCGCTGAAGTTATTCGCGCTTTTAAGCAAAAATTGAATAATTGGGCAAATAAATTAAGTTGTGATCAAGCTGCCGCTACGACGATTCCTAAATTATGTCAAGCCCAAAACTGTCCAGATTTGACTATTCAGTTACCGCCAAAAAATGGAATCAGTGATGATGAACATATTATTGATTTAGCCGCTGGGCGTGACACGGAGCGCGTGGTTTATCGTTTTGCTCCTTATGATGAATTTAATTCGCAACGACGACAATTGATTGATACCAATACTGCTTTGAGGATTTTGAAGCATGGAGCAGATGTGGCTAATCAAATTGTATTTATTGGAGTTACTCATCAAGATAGTGGCGATTTCCATCCAATTCCCATTCGCGATAATTTTGTTAGTGGTGTATATGTATTGGCTAATGCTGTTGATACTCTATTGCGATTTGGGCAATTTAAATTACAAGATATTTACTATAAAATTATGGTTTCTTTGTTTGTGATTTTTATTGCCACTGTGTGTTTTGCATGGTATGGAATTGTTCGAGCCTTTTTCTTTAGTACCTTTATTGTATTTATGGTATTATCAATTTTAAGCGGACAAGCTTTGCATCATGGTACCGGTGTTGATATAGCCTTGCCGCTGTTGACTATTCAATTCATACAGACCATAATATCTCTTATTGAGTCTTCAATAAGATATTTAAAAGATAGGAGTAAATGATGTTTCATAGAATCTATGTGTTTTATATGTTAGTTATTTTTAGCTTAAGTATGAACAATACTTTTGCCCTTGATTGCGATTTTGTCGCTAAAATCCATCCTTTTAATGGTATTAATCAAGTTGATATTTATCGAGCTGGTAACAAGCCTGAGAAAGCTAGTTTCTTTAATCGTAGATTATGCCCCGGTGATGTGGTTAAGCTGCCTAAATCTATTTCACAGATTCATATCAAGTATCAGAGTAATAAAAGGCAAACAGTTGAAGCTGGTTCATCATATGAAGTTGTTGCATTAGTTAAACCTTGTCAAACATGGTGCAAGTTTAAAACTAAATTTCATAGTTGGTTTGAACTGTTTACAGAGACAGAATCAGATGACACAATTACAGTAGTGGCTACTAAAGGAGTTGACAATTCTAACCCTATCAAGATGCCGCTGGCAGCTAGTGATGGTTCAGATTATGAATTTTTTCTATCAGCAGATAATACTGCAATTCCTCTTTTTTGGTATGGTGGAAAAGCACCGTATAAATTGACTGTTAAAGATGCTTTGGGTAAGGTAATTGTAGATAAACAATTAGAAAAACCTGAATTTTCTTTGACTTTGCCTGATACTAAAATCGGTTCCAAATACAAATTAACAATTCAATCTGCCAATAGTTCAGATTGTAATGATGACAATAGTTGGATTTGTCAAAAACCATTGGTGGTGACGGCATTGCCTAATGTTATTGACTCAATGGAAAACTTAGTTCCATTGTTAGCGGATTGTGATAGAAATTGGCGATTAGAGATTTGGCGGCAGCTTAGTTTGATGCCAGATAGTGAGGCTAAACAGAATTTAATGGATGATTTAGCTGAGAATGATTTTGAGTTGTGTGAATGACGTGAATAAACAATATTGCCCCTGAAAGGGGCTAACATACAAGGTCCCTCCTAATCTCGGGAGGGCAACGCCCTAGGTGAATTTGTTTAAAATATGAGTACAGCGAATGACGTGGATAAACAATATTACCCCTGAAAGGGGCTAACATACCAGCCTAGGGCAACGCCCTAGGTGAGTTTATTTAAAATTTTAGCCCTGAAAGGGCGATACATAATATCAGGTATTCAGAATGGCTCAATCATTATCAAAAATATTATTGCATTTAGTATTTAGCACCAAAAATCGAGCTAATATTATTCCAAATGCAATTGAAAATAAACTTCATGCCTATTTAGCTGGTGTTTGTCGTGCTAATGGTAGCAATGCTTTTCGTGTTGGTGGAACTGCAAATCATGTGCATATTGCTTGTACATTGCCACGTACAATGACAATAAGTAAATTGCTTGAAGAAGTTAAAAAATCTTCTTCAAAATGGATTAAGGATCAACATACTGATTGTCAAAATTTTTCATGGCAAGCGGGTTATGGTGCTTTTTCTCTTGGACAATCTCAATTGGAAACTTTGATAAATTACATTGATAGGCAACATGAGCATCATCATAACATGACTTTTGAGAATGAATTTTTGCAAATGCTCCAAAAATACCAGATTGAATATGATGAACAATATATTTGGAATTGAAAATTATAAACTACCTAGGGCGTTGCCCTAGGCTGGTATGTCAACCCCTTTCAGGGGCAATTGATAAAATAGAAATTAATGAGAGTAGGTAACATCAGTTATTTAGAGGATTATATTATGAAATTGAAAAAAAAATGGTTGATTGGAATATGTTTGGGTTTAATGGTTTCATTTGCCCAAGCGGCTACTCAGAAAGAACAATTAGAATTGGCTGAAAGCTATAATCAGCAACTAATTCAATATTATCAACAAGGAAAATTTCAAAACGCATTAGCTTTAGCGGAAAAAGCTTTCAAAATAAGAAAAACCATTTTAGGGGGAAAAGACCCGGACACTCTGGTCAGTCTGAATAATTTGGCGGCTATTTATAATTCCGTAGGCCGCCTCAATGAAGCCTTGCCTTTGTATGAACAAGGCTATCGTCTTCGCAAAGAGGTGTTAGGAGCCAAGCACCCGGACACTCTGACCA
>JADGDS010000002.1:482087-536509 GCA_016744775.1 Candidatus Marithrix sp. | reverse complement strand
GTGATTTAACACTTAGCCTAATCACCTATTCAGTCCTAAGACCTATCTCGAATCTCACGATTCAAGCCCCTGTGTCTTTAGCTCAGGGGTAGTTGACATGTTAGTACAACTAATTATGAAATAAACGAATTGATCAGCTGATCAAACTATGTGTTTTAATTAGTTTAATTCTCAATTAGTTGTACTAACAAAAAAGCATTTTACTAACTTGCATGAATTTCAACAAATTCAGTAGTAGATAATGGTCTAGGTATTAACTTTCCATCTTCACGTAATCCTTCTAAATGAAATTCAATAGCTTCAGCGATTAATTCCAATGCTTCAATTTTAGTTTCAGCAACTGCAACACAACCCGGTAAATCTGGTACATAAGCACCAAAACTATTTTCACCTTCTTCTATAATGATAACATAACGCATATTTCAATCCTTCTACTTTAAACCAGCCTGTTTCAATATATTGTTAAGTGTACCCGGTGGTACCTCTATATTAAGCTTACCAGCAACTGTTACACAACCTTGCTTGAATGGATGTTTAAACTGTCGGTGACTACCTTTAGTTCTAACTAACTCCCAACTATCATCTTCTAATAATTTGATTACTTCTTTAACTTTCATAGCGGTGTTAAATATCCTTCACATTAATTAACAAAATCTCTCCTCTTACAAAGATATAACAAGATAATCTGGATTAGTTGATAAATCAACTGGTGCTTTTTTTATACAACCTTGGAATTTTTTAGCATTTTATGCGCAAACATGAAGTTTCCTAATCTTATTCAAAATCATAAATTATAGCATAATTTTGCTTATACACGTTATTTAACCTTGCTTCTTTAGCAACTCAATTATATCCTTAAGATAAGCATTTTCCTTATCTTTTTGCTCAAGAATTAAATTAGCTTTTTCTAATTCATGTTTGTATATTGTTTGCTCAAATGTATTATGTTGATTATGATTTTCAATAAAATTAAACACATTTTTATCATTTAAACCCACCAATTGTTCCAATTTAACACCAAAAATTTCTGCAATTTGCTTTAATCGAGAAAGATTAATATCTACCTTACCCTGCTCAATCTTAGCATAGCCATTAAGACTCATATCTAATTTTTCCGCCATTTCTTCTTGAGACCATTTTTTAAACTGACGAATAAATTTCATATTTTCATACACCTCCATAAATACATCCTCACAGTTGGTAAAATTAATACTAGCAGTGGCTGTTTTCTGTATTAATTATCGTTTATATTATGCAGCAATTCAATTTAAGATATATTTTGCTATTTATGATAAATACAAAGAAAATAAGACTATTTGCATTACTTATTTCAGGGCTTGCTTTTTGGACAACTTCTGCGATGGCTTCTCAGAAATATCAGAAAAGATGTCCTGGAGTGCCTTACTGTAAAGATATGAAGTCTTGTAATGAAGCATACAGTTATTTAACTAAATGTCCATCTTTAGATGGTGATAAGGATGGTATTCCTTGTGAAAATATTTGTTCTGATAGTTCATTAATAAGAAAAAACTCTAAGGTTTCTCGATAGCTAGCGTAGGATGTATAAGCAAATACTTATACACCGACACGCTAACCTAACTAACTTTATTTAACCCGCATCCCAGCCTTAGCCCCATCATCAGGTTGCAGCAAAAAGATCTCCTTCTTACCCGGACCAGCAGCCAATACCATACCTTCTGATAAACCAAATCGCATTTTACGCGGTTTCAAATTAGCCACCATCAATGTAAAACGCCCAGTCAACTCTTCAGGCGTATAAGCGTCCTTAATTCCAGCAAATACATTGCGTGTCTTTTCCTCACCCACATCTAAAGTTAAACGCAATAATTTTGCTGCACCTTCAATATGTTCAGCTTTTACAATATGAGCAATACGTAAATCTACCTTAGCAAAATCCTCATAATCGACAAATTCCACTTCCGGTTCCGGTTCCTTCTTTTCTATCATAGCATCCACTTGTTTTTGCTCTATTCGCTTCATCAAAGGCTTAAACTTATTAATACTATGATCCAACAATGGTTCTGGTTTCCAAGTCAAAGCAGCCGCTAAAAAGTCTTCAACCTTGTTTGCCATCAGCGGCAAAATAGGTGACAAATAACTCATTAACACCCTAAACAGATTTAAAGCTTGACTACAAACAGCCTGTAACTGAGCTTCTTCACCAGCTTGCTTTGCCATCACCCAAGGCTTATATTCATCAACATACTGATTAGCGCGATCAGCCAAAGCCATAATTTCACGAACTAACTTATTATATTCACGATTTTCATAAGCCGACGCTATCACAGTTTCCTTGTCAAGAAAAGACTGATAAAGTTCACTATCAGCCAAACTAGCCGCTAATTTACCATCAAAGCGTTTAGTAATAAATCCCGAACAACGACTAGCTATATTAACAATCTTGCCTACCAAATCAGAATTAACACGTTGAATAAAATCATCTAAATTTAAATCAAGATCATCAACTCCGCTGCCTAACTTAGCCGCAAAATAATAACGCAAATATTCAGGATCTAAATTCTCTAAATAAGTTCTAGCATTAACAAAAGTACCGCGTGACTTAGACATTTTCTGTCCATCCACAGTTAGAAAGCCATGTACAAAAATAGCACTTGGCTTTCTAAAACCAGCAGCAGTCAACATCGCGGGCCAGAATAAAGAATGGAAATAAACAATATCCTTACCAATAAAATGATATAATTCTGCCTTACTATCCGCAGACCAAAACTCATTAAAATCAAGTTTTTGCTTATCACATAGATTTTTAAAACTCGCCATATAACCAACAGGCGCATCTAACCAAACATAAAAATACTTGCCCGGATGATCAGGAATTTCAAAACCAAAATAAGGAGCATCACGAGAAATATCCCAAGCCTGTAAACCAGTCTCAAACCACTCATTTAACTTATGTTTAACCGCAGGATGCAAAACTTTACTATCACTCATCCATTCCTGCAACATAGTCTCAAAATCGGACAAATTGACGAAAAAATGTTCCGAATCCTTTTCAATCGGAGTAGCACCAGAAACTGCTGAAACCGGATTCTTCAAATCAGTAGGATTATAAGTAGCACCACAAGCCTCACAATTATCCCCATACTGATCCTTAGCACCACACTTAGGACATTCACCCCGAACAAAACGATCAGGTAAAAACATCTGCTTTTCAGGATCATAAGCCTGACTAATGGTGCGACTAATAATATGTCCACCATCCTTCAAACTTTGATAAATTTGCCCAGCTAAAGTCCTATTTTCAGGGCTATGAGTCGAATAATAATTATCAAACTCAATACCAAAATCACGAAAATCTGCCTGATGCTCAGCATTAAAACCAGCAATCAACTCTTCAGGATGAATACCACCCTGTTGAGCGCGTAACATAATAGGAGTACCATGAGCATCATCAGCACAAACATAATAACACTCATGACCCCGTAACTTCTGAAACCTTACCCATATATCTGTTTGAATATACTCAACTAAATGCCCAATATGAATTGAACCATTAGCATAAGGCAAAGCACTAGTAACTAAAATTTTTCTCACTGACGAATCTGTCATAACTTTGTTGGCAATGTAGGTGGGTTTCGCTCCGCTCTACCCACCCTACTAAAATGGATGAATATGTCATAACTTTGTAGGGTGGGTAGAGCGAAGCGAAACCCACCATTGGGTAGAGCGAAGCGAAACCCACCATTGCTTGACTTAACTATCTTATAATGGCTTAGAAAGATCTTTAATTTCAGCCTTAGCTTTTAAACTAGAAACAAACTGTTTAAACTCATTCTCACCAATTGCTTCTTCCTGCTTCTTAACATCTGCTTCAGCATCATCTTTACCATCTTTAACATCTAATAAGGCAATCAAAGCATAATCTTCATTATCTAACTCAATTCCTTCATAAATAGCTTTGTCTTTACTCACTTTTCCAAGCTTAAACGCTTCACTAACAATAGCTTTTGGAACAATAGTATCATCTCTTCCAGCCCACATTGCTGCTGACCAATTTAAATCTTCATAATCCTTAAGTATATCAACCTTATCCTTAATTTCTGTTAATAACTTCTTACCTAAAGATTCCGCTTTCTTTTCTATTCTTTCTTTAGTTAAAGCGGCAACAATCTCATCTTTCACCTCATCAAGCGGTTTAGCTTTAGCTGGTTCATGATCTTTTAAACGTAATACCACAATATGTTGTTCACCGATTTGAATCACTTCACTATTATAGCGATCTTTTAACACAGCATCACTAAAAGCAGCTTTAACAACTTTAGGATTAGAAACAATAGAATCTTTATCCTGACTTCCTCTATTGCTAAATAATTCCGTAGTCTTACTCTTTAAATTTAAAGTTTTACTTAAAACTTCTAAACTATTAGGATTTTCAAATGCCAAATTAGCAAACTGTTCTGCTTGCCCATGAAAAGCAGATTCGGCGCGTTCTTTCTTTAAATCAGCTAATAAATCTTCACGCACATCATCAAATGGACGCACAACTTCAGGTTTAATATCTTCCAATTTAATCACGTGAAAACCAAACTGAGTTTTAACAGGAACCGAACTAACTTCACCAACTTTCAGAACTTTCACAGCATCTTCAAATGGCTTAACCATAGTTTTAGAACCAAACCAACCTAAATCACCGCCAGTTTTTTTACTACCAAAATCATCAGAAAACTTCTTAGCTAAATCCTCAAACGACTCACCAGCATTTATTTTTACCAACAAATCTTGTGCTTGTTTTTCTGCTTCTTTAACTTCTTCATCTGTAGCATCACTACCAGCTTCAATCAAAATATGTCGCGCTTTCCATTGTATCGGAGTCTTAAATTTATCTTTATTAGCTTTATAATATTCCTTTATCGTTTCTTCCTTGATCTTAATATCAGCTAAATCTTTTTGGGAAAATTCCACATATTCAACACTGACTTTCTCATCAGTCATATATCTGCTAGCATTTTTCTTATAATAAGCATCAATATCAGCATCACTAATCTCAACTTCAGCCTTAAAACGATTAGCAGGAATAATCACATAACTTAATAAACGTTCTTGTTTTTCGACAGCGGCGCGTTGTTGCTTATCATAATCAGTTACAAAAGCAGAATTAGTAACTCCTAATCGAAGTTGCTCTAACAATGTAGCGTTTCGCATATCAATCTCAAATTTCTGTTTAGACATGCCATTAGCACTTAATAACTGCTCATATCTATCTTGAGAAAAAACATCATTCTCTTGAAAATTAGGAATTGCATGAATCTTTCGTACTAACAAATTATCACCAATACGCATACCAGCATTTTGAGCAGATTGTAATAATACTTGTTCTTCTATCATCTGCTCTAACACATTTTTCTTAATTTGAGCATCCATAAACGATAAATCTATATTTTGATCTTTAAACATAGCGCGTAATTGCTGTTTGCGTTGACGTACTAGATTTTGAAAATCACGCTCAGATAATTCCACTCCATTAACTTCAGCTACCAAACTTTTTGGTGTCGGAGACACATATTCCTGTATTCCCCATAAAGCAAAAGGAATACATATAATAATAACAATAACCCAAGCTAACCAACCTTGAATACCTTCACGAATATTTTGTAGCATAATTTTATTACCTCTTTAAGAAATTTTAGACATAAAAAAAGCGCATCTTATACTATAAGATACGCTTTATCAAATTGGCGGAGCAGACGGGACTCGAACCCGCGACCCTCGGCGTGACAGGCCGATACTCTAACCAGCTGAGCTACTGCTCCAATTATTTTTATTATTATACTCTTGTTTAAGAGTATATGCAAATACTTTTGGGTGTTGAGGGACTTGAACCCCCGACATTCGCCTTGTAAGGGCGACGCTCTCCCAACTGAGCTAAACACCCAGAAACTTCTTCTATCTGTCACAAACTACTTATTAGTTTACCGCATCTTTAAGAGCTTTGCCAGCTTTAAATGCTGGAACTTTAGCAGCCTTAATATCAAGGCGTTCACCAGTACGTGGATTACGTCCTACTCGTGCAGCACGTTCACGTACTGAAAATGTACCGAAACCTATAAGAGTTACTGTATCATCTTTTGCTAAAGCATCTTTAATACTATCTACTACGGCATCTACCGCTTTTGCGGCATCAGCTTTAGAAATATCAGCTGAGTCAGCGACAGCTTGAATTAATTCTGATTTATTCATTTATCCCCCAACTGGAGTTGCATACTATTATAAGG
Organism: Candidatus Marithrix sp.; assembly: GCA_016744775.1. GTDB lineage: Bacteria > Pseudomonadota > Gammaproteobacteria > Beggiatoales > Beggiatoaceae > Marithrix. The sequence continues at coordinate 530,258 of JADGDS010000002.1, read as the reverse complement.
TAATAGATTGGAAAAATCAATAGTGTTTGCAAATTTTTTTTAATCACTACCTAAAGAATGAAGATTCAGACTTATTATAACACGTTAATGCGTTTGTATGCGTTGGTTTTGTTCAATTCCAATACCATTTTTTACATTTGATTCAAAAATCATATCTTCTTTTTGTGGTATTGGCATATGTTGCAAAGCAATTTCAAGAACTTCTTCAATCCATCTTACTGGATGGATCTTAATGTTTTTCTTGATATTATCTGGAATTTCTTCTAAATCACGCTGATTTTCTTGGGGAATTAAAACCATACTAATACCGCCTCTTAAAGCAGCTAATAATTTTTCTTTTAAACCGCCAATTGGTAAAACTTCTCCACGCAAAGTAATCTCACCTGTCATTGCCACATCTGAACGTACTGGAATATTTGTCAATACCGATACTATCGCAGTACACATACTAATACCAGCACTAGGACCATCTTTAGGCGTTGCTCCTTCAGGTACATGAATGTGCAAATCATACTTTTGATAAAAATCTGCTTCTATTCCCAAACTCTGTGAACGTCCACGAACCACACTCATAGCCGCTTGAATAGATTCTTGCATTACATCGCCTAATTGTCCAGTATATGACAATTTACCCTTACCAATCATCTTAGCCGCTTCAATTGTAAGTAAATCACCACCTACCTCAGTCCATGCTAAGCCAGTAACTTGACCAATATGATCCGATTCTTGAGCGCGTCCATAACGAAAACGTTGTACACCTAAATATTTATTTAGATTTTTTGAACTAATCGCAACTTTTTTAGTTTTCAGCAAAATTTGCCTAATAACTTTACGGCAAATTTTGGCAAGTTCACGTTCTAAATTACGCACACCAGCTTCACGGGTATAAAAACGAATTATATCACGGATAGCAGCATCACTAATTGATAGTTCAGATTCTTTAAGACCATTATTTTTTAATTGTTTTGCCAGCAAATAAGTCTTACTAATATTAAGTTTTTCATCTTCTGTATATCCTGATAAATGAATCACTTCCATTCTATCTAACAGAGGAGCTGGAATATTTAAACTATTTGCAGTTGCCACGAACATTATATCAGATAGATCATAATCTACATCCATATAATGGTCATTAAAAGTATTATTTTGTTCAGGATCAAGAACTTCTAATAAAGCAGAGGAAGGATCACCGCGAAAGTCGGTTGACATTTTATCAATTTCATCTAATAAAAATAATGGATTTCGTACCGCAACCTTAGATAAATTTTGAATAATCTTACCGGGCAGTGAGCCTATATAAGTACGACGATGTCCACGAACTTCAGCTTCATCACGTAATCCACCTAAAGACATACGCACAAATTTACGATTAGTGGCATTAGCAATAGATTTACCCAAAGAGGTTTTCCCTACTCCCGGTGGTCCTACTAAACATAAAATCGGACCTTTCATTTTTTTAACGCGCTGCTGAACTGCTAAATATTCAACAATACGTTCTTTAACTTTTTCTAAACCATAATGATCAGCATCTAAAATATTTTCTGCTTTAGTTAGATCACGACTAATTCTAGAACGTTTTTTCCAAGGTACTTCTAATAATACATCAATATAATTACGCACCACTGTCGCTTCAGATGACATAGGTGACATCATCTTCAGTTTTTTTAATTCTGCGAAAGCTTTATCTTTAGCTTCCTTCGACATACCAGCCGCTTCAATTTTTTCACTGAGTTCTTCAATTTCATTAGGTGCTTCTTCTTCTTCGTCAATTTCCCCTAATTCATGTTGAATAGCCTTGATTTTTTCATTGAGATAATAATCTCTCTGACTTTTATCCATCTGGCTTTTAACTCTTTTACGAACACGTTTTTCAACCTGAAGTAACTCAATTTCTAAATCAATTAAATTAATTATATGTTCTAAACGTTCGGGTAATTCAGCAATCTCAAGAATTTGTTGTTTAGCATCAATTTTTATTGCCATATGAGCGGCAATAGTATCGGCTAATCTAGCGGGATCATCAATATTTGATAAGGAGTTTAATAATTCTTTAGGTACTTTTTGATTAAGTTTTGTATATTCTTCAAATTGTGATATAATTGAACGGGATAAAACTTCAAGCTCTTGTTCATCCATTTTATTAATAGTTGATAATGAATTTATCTCAGCTTTAAATTCATCATCATTAGTAATAAAATTATTAATTTGAGCCCGTTGCTTACCTTCAACCAACAATTTGATTGTACCATCTGGTAATTTTAATAATTGTAAAATCTTAGAAATGGTGCCAACATTATAAATATCTTCACTTGTTGGCTCATTTTGAGTTGCACTTTTTTGTGTTACTAAAAGTATTTGTTGATTATCTGCCAGTGCCTTTTCTAAAGTCTCAATAGACTTTTCTCGTCCAACAAATAATGGCACTACCATATGTGGATAAACAACTACATCCCTTAAAGGGAGAACTGGTAGAATTGTCATATTAGAATTAAGATGCTTGTTGTTCTACATTATCATATACAATTAATGGTTGATTTATTCCTTCAATTACGCCTTTATCAACAACTATTTTAGTGACATTTTCCATAGATGGTAGATCATACATTATATCTAATAAGGCATGTTCTAAAATTGAACGCAATCCTCTAGCACCAGTCTTCCGATCTTTAGTTTTACGGGCAGTTGCTTTTAATGCTTCAGGTAGAAACTCTAGTTCTACATTTTCCATTTCAAATAAATGTTTATATTGTTTACTTAAAGCATTCTTAGGCTCTGTCAAAATTTGTATGAGTTGTTCCTCATCCAATTCTTCAAGTGTAACTGAAACAGGTAAACGCCCTACTAATTCAGGAATTAATCCATATTTAATTAAATCTTCTGGTTCTAAAGAATTTAATAATTGATTTAAACTTCGTGTATCATCTTTAGATGCAACTTCGGCAGCAAATCCGATCCCTGTTTTTTCAGAACGTGCCTTTACTAACTTTTCTATACCAGCAAAGGCTCCACCACAAATAAATAAAATATTAGTTGTATCAACTGATATAAATTCTTTTTTTGGATGTTTTCTACCGCCTTGTGGTGGCACTGATGCAACGGTTCCTTCAATTAGTTTTAATAAGGCTTGTTGTACGCCTTCACCTGAAACATCCCTTGTAATTGATGCACTTTCTGATTTACGGGTAATTTTGTCTATTTCGTCTATGTAGATTATAGCGGTTTGAGCTTTTTCAACGTCGTTATCACATTTTTGTAATAGTTTTTGTATAATATGCTCAACATCTTCACCTACATAACCAGCTTCAGTCAAAGTTGTTGCATCTGCCATTGCAAATGGCACATTTAAAAATCGTGCTAAAGTTTCAGCTAATAAGGTTTTACCTGAACCTGTGGGCCCCAAAAGTAAGACATTACTCTTTGTGATTTCTACTTCGTTATTTTGATTTTCTAAACGTTTATAATGATTATAAACTGCAACAGAAAGGATTTTTTTAGCATAATCCTGTCCAATCACATATTGATTTAAATGTTGATGAATTTCTTGTGGAGTAGGTAAATTATTTTGATTATTTGTTTCTTCAGTTTCTGAACTCTTTTCTTGTATAATATTATTACATAAATCAATACATTCATTACAGATAAAAACTGATGGCCCAGCTATCAGCTTTTTGACTTCATGCTGATTTTTGCCACAAAAAGAACAAATCATTAATTTATCTTTGTCAGGCATTAGGAGTTTGCTCCTTATTTTGTAGGGCTTCTCTGCTTGACAATACTGCATCTATAAGACCATATTCTACAGATGTATCTGCACCCATAAAATTGTCTCTTTCAGTATCTCTTTCAATATTTTGAATGTCTTGCCCGGTATGTGTTGCTAATATTGTATTTAATCGTTCACGTACTTTTAAAATTTCACGTGCATGAATATCAATATCAGTAGCTTGACCCTGAAATCCACCTAGAGGTTGATGAATCATCATACGTGAATGAGGTAAGCAATAACGTTTGCCTTTTGCTCCGCCAGTTAATAGTAAAGCTCCCATACTTGCAGCTTGACCAATACATAATGTACTGACTTCAGGTTTAATAAACTGCATGGTATCGTAAATCGCTAAACCAGCACTGACTGATCCACCGGGTGAATTAATGTATAAATGTATATCTTTTTCAGGGTTTTCAGATTCTAAAAATAGTAGTTGGGCAACTACTAAATTAGCCATATAGTCTTCAACTTGACCAACTAAAAAAATTACACGTTCTTTTAAAAGTCTTGAATAAATATCATAGGCTCTTTCACCACGTGCTGATTGTTCGACAACCATTGGCACTAAGCCACCAGCTGCTACAATCTTAGATTGTGACATTTCACTCATTTTTATTTACAATTTTATAAAATTCACTATTTTTTTCAGTAACATTAGATTTTTCTAACAAGAATGCTACTACTTCATCTTCTAATACTAAGGATTCTATTTCTTGTAAGCGTTGTTTATCTGAATAATATTCTTTTACTGCTTCCGCAGGCATATTATAAGCAACTGCTAGATTCTCAATTATTTGTTGAACCTTGTCAGATGGGGCTTGAATTTTATATTCTTTAATTAGTTCCCGTACTAAAAATCCTATTTTGACCTTTTTAGTTGCTTCATCTTTAAACATTTCAGCAGTTAATTCTGAATTAGGTGCATTTTTTAATTTGCCTTCTAATAAATATTTAGCTTCTTGTTTAATTAAAACATTAGGTACATCAATTGGATTAGTTTCTAATAAGGCATCTAATAACTGATTTTTAATTTGTCCATCAACTGCATATTTTAATTCAGCTTCCATATTGCGACGTGCTTCACTACGCAATGATTCAATCGTACCGTCTTCTACGCCGAATGATTTGATAAAATCAGCATCAATTTCTGGTAATTCTTCACCAGTTTTACGCTGTTGACGTAATTTCAATAACATTGCATCAATATCAGATTCAGTAATTTCGGTTACTTGTTTTTCGATGGCAAAGTTATCAATATTTAATTTGGGAATATCAGGATAAATTTCAAAAGTGGCTACATAAGATAAGCCGTCTTCTATTTTTTTTATATCACTTTGAAAGTTAAAATCAGGATCGCCTACTGGATATAATTTTTCTTGCGTGATTGCCTCAGAAAAACTAGATTGTAATACCTCACTGAAAATTTCTTCACGTACTTTCTCACCATAACGCTCTTCGACAACGCGCATAGGGACTTTGCCGGGTCTAAAACCATTGAATTTGGTTTGACGTGCTAAAGATTGAAGACGATTTTGAATTTTGGGTTTGATATGTTCTTTTGGTACTCCAACCGTCAGACGACGTTCAACTGTACCAGTTGTTTCGACAGACACTTGCATGTCTTAAACCTCATATTGGATAATTGGTGCGAAAGGAGAGACTCGAACTCTCACAGGTTGCCCTACTGGTACCTAAAACCAGCGCGTCTACCAATTCCGCCACTTTCGCTAAAAGATATTCAAGGCGAGCTATTTAGAATAGTTAAATATTAAAACTTGTGGGCCGTATAGGGATTGAACCTATGACATGCTGATTAAGAGTCAGCCGCTCTACCAACTGAGCTAACGGCCCTTTGAAATATTCAATATCAGCATATTCTACTAAAAAAATTTTTATTCTGCAACTAAAATAGTGTATTTTTCTAATAATTCTTCTTGTGTCTCAACATAATTCGGATCTTTAGGAATGCAATCAACTGGACAAACATCTACACATTGTGATGTGTCATAATGTCCGACACATTCCGTACAAAGCTCATGGTCAATTATATAAATTTCATCACCTTGACTAATTGCGCCGTTAGGACATTCTGGTTCGCATACATCGCAATTAATACATTCGTCTGTAATATACAGTGCCATTAATCATTCCCTTCCCGAATTTACTAAGGTATTTTCTATTGCTTTTTTTACATAAGGATGAACAAAGTCATCAACTTGACCACCTAATATTGCAATTTCTCGTACTAATGAAGATGAAATATAACTATATTGGGTAGCAGGTGTGAGAAATAGGGTCTCAATTTTGGGATTCAAGGTGCGATTCATTCCTGCTAATTGAAATTCATATTCAAAATCGGATACAGCCCTTAATCCACGTAGGATAACTTGTGCTTTAGATTCTAAAGCAAAATTCACTAATAAGCCATCAAACGAACATATACTAACATTTTTTATATCAGCAAGCACAATTTGTGCAAATTCTACTCTATTTTCTACAGAAAATATAGGTTTTTTAGAGGAGTTAGCTGCTATTGCTACTATAACATGTTTAAATAATTTTGCAGCGCGTTTTACAATGTCTGAATGTCCATTAGTTATAGGGTCAAAAGTACCGGGGTAAATAGCTTTTATTGTCATAATTTAATGTAAACCTTCACGTAATGGTACAAAACTTACTTGATCTAATACATATTGTTCGTAAGAATTATGTGTACGAATTATTTTTAATAATGATTGTTTGCCTTTATAACCTATTGGAATAATTAAGCATCCTCCTAAAGATAGTTGATTTAGTAAGGTTTCTGGGATTTTAGTAGGTGCTGCTGTCACAATTATACCTTGATAAGGTCTATATTTATTCCAACCCAAATAGCCATCATTATGACTAAAAACAATGTTGTTTAAACCTAAATTTTGTAATCGTTTTTCTGCTTTGTCTAATAAGGGTTTTATTCGTTCAACAGTATAAACTTTTTTTACTAATTGGGCTAAGATTGCGGTTTGATAACCAGATCCTGTACCTATTTCTAATACTTTAGAAATATTAGTTTGACTTAATAAGGCTTCTGTCATACGTGCAACAATATATGGTTGAGATATTGTTTGACCATATCCAATAGGTAAGGCGTTATTAGTATATGCGTGGCTTGATAAGGCTTCATCCACAAACATGTGTCTTTCTGTTGCACCCATTACTTCTAAAACATTAGAATTAGAAATTCCTTGAGCAAGTAATTGTTCAATTAAACGTTTACGATAATGATTTAACATATCTTATAATTATGGCTTTACTTAAAATACTACATTTTCCTGATTCAAGATTACGCATTGCAGCTAAACCTGTAACATTAGTTGATGATAATATCCGTAATATAATTACTGATATGTTTGAAACCATGTATGATGCACCGGGTATTGGTTTGGCAGCAACTCAAGTTAATATTCATCAACAAATTATTGTGATTGATATTTCAGAAGATAAAAATCAACCATTATGTCTTATTAATCCTCAAATATCTCATAAAGATGGTTTGCAAGTTATGGAGGAAGGATGTTTATCAGTACCTGAAATATTTGATAAAGTTGAACGCGCTGAACATATTACAGTACAGGCTTTAAATCAAAAAGGCGAAAGTTTTACCTTAGATGCTGAAGGTTTATTGGCTGTTTGTATTCAACATGAAATGGATCATTTAAAAGGTAAATTATTTGTAGATTATTTATCATCTTTAAAACGCCAACGTATTATTAAGAAGTTGAGCAAAAAAAAGTAACAATCTTTATAATGGGAATTATGAATAAACGTATTATTTTTGCTGGTACACCACAATTCGCTGTGCCCAGTTTAGTTGCGCTTTTAAATTCTAAACATAGTATATGCGGAGTATATACTCAACCTGATCGTAAATCAGGGCGAGGGCGGAAGCTACAAGCTAGTCCAATTAAGTTATTAGCTTTGGAACATGGGCTTGATATTTATCAACCAGTTAGCTTAAAAGATGCTGAGGCACAAGCACAACTGAAAGCATTAAAACCTGATTTGATCATTGTAGTTGCCTATGGACTTATATTACCAAAAGTCGTGTTGGATATACCGCGTTTTGGCTGTATAAATGTCCATGCGTCTTTATTACCGCGTTGGCGTGGTGCTGCTCCAATTCAACGCGCCATAATTGCTGGTGATACTACCACTGGAATTACTTTGATGAATATGGATGTTGGTCTTGATGTGGGGACAATGTTAAAAAAACAAAGTTGTAAAATTTTACCAGATGATACTGGGCAAAGTCTTCATGATCGTTTGTCTGATTTAGGTGGGCAAATGTTAGCGTCATATATAGATGAAATTGAAACTTTGGTTGCAACTCCACAGGATGATGCTTTGGCAACTTATGCTCATAAGTTAGAAAAGGCTGAAGCTGAGTTAGATTGGAATGAGGATGCAGCGTTATTAGAACGCAAGGTACGAGCTTTTAATCCATATCCGGTTGCTCAAGCAACAATTTTTGATCAAACTTTACGTATTTGGGAGGCTAAGGCATTATCAGAAACAACTGATCAAGCTGATGGTATTGATATTGTGACAGCAAAAGGTGTGTTACGTATATTAAAAGTTCAGAAAGCTGGCAAAAAACCTATAAGTGTGGCTGATTTTTTGAATGGAATTAAAAATGAACGCTCGTAGTGTTGCTACTAAAGTTTTAACTCAAGTAATTAAAAATAAACGTTCTTTATCTGAGTGTTTAGATTTATCTAGTTTGAATGATAGTCGTGAACGGGCTTTGGCGCAAGAGTTATGTTATGGGGTATTACGTTGGTTGCCACGTTTGCAGGCTATTTTAAAGATTTTAGTCAAAAAGAAATTTAGAAATAAAGATATAGATATAGAAGTACTATTATTAATAGGTTTATATCAACATATTTATCTACGCATTCCGCCTCATGCTGCAACTTCTGCCACTGTTGAAGTAACAAAATTGTTAAAAAAGACTTGGGCTACTTCATTAGTTAATGCTGTATTACGTAATTTTCAGCGTCAGCAAATTGATATTGATCATTTAGCACATCCAGAATGGTTGTTAGAATATTTAAAAAAGGACTGGCCAACTAAATGGCAAGATATTGCTAAGGCTAATAATATTCATCCACCATTTAGTTTACGTGTTAATAGTCGTATAATGTCGCGCGATGCTTATCTGAAATATCTGGAGCAGGCTGAGATAATCGCTGATACTGAGCATGGGATTACGCTGTCAAAAGCAGTAGATGTGCAAAGTTTACCCGGTTTTGCTGAAGGATGGGTGTCAGTGCAAGATGGCGCGGCACAATTTGCGGCAGGATTATTAGATGTACCTAATGGAGCGCGAGTATTAGATGCTTGTGCTGCACCCGGTGGTAAAAGCGCACATTTATTAGAAATGTATGATATTAGTACTTTAGTAGCATTAGACAATCAAGCTAATCGTGTAAAAATCTTAACTGAAAGTTTGGATCGTTTAGGATTTAAAAATACTAAGATATATTGTGCAGATGCCGCTAAGCCAGAATCGTGGTGGGATGGAGAAGCTTTTGATCGTATTTTATTGGATGCCCCTTGTTCAGGTAGCGGTGTTATTCGCCGCCATCCAGATATTAAATATTTGCGTCAAAAAAACGATATTATGAAATTAGCGGCTCAACAAAAGCGTTTACTTGAGGCTTTATGGTCTTTATTAATACCGGGGGGTAAATTACTTTACGTTACCTGTTCTATTTTTGCTGAAGAGAATTATTTACAAATCCAACAATTTTTAAATACACATCTTGATGCAGAGGAGAACAAATTGGCGGTACACTGGGGTTATGAGCAGCCAGTTGGAAGGCAAATTTTACCCGGTGAAAGTCAGCTTGACGGTTTTTATTATGCGTGTCTATCTAAAAAAATTTAATTGGAAACTAGTCATAATTATATATTTATTAATATATTCAAATAACTCTGTTGCTGATTTTTTTATTAATTATGCAAACATAGATTTAATAAATAATATTTATGTATTGGATGCAAATATTAATTATGAATTAACAGAAACAGCAAAGGAGGCATTACATAATGGAATTTCCTTGGTATTGATTCTGAATATTACAATTCAACGTGATCGAACTTATTTATGGGATAAAACGATTGCTAAGTTAAAATTAAAATATGAAATAAAATATTTAGTCTTAAGTAGGCAATATATATTAAAATATCTAAATACAGGAATAACAGAAACTTTTTTAAATTTATCTGCTGTATTAAATCGTTTAGGAAAAATAAAAGATTATCCATTAATAGATAAAGATATTATAGATACAAAAGCTAATTATTGGGTGTATTTAAAAGTCAGTTTAGATATTGAATCTTTACCGATTGTTTTACGCCCAATAGCTTATTTATCTCCAACATGGCATTTGAATAGTGATTGGTATTTATGTCCATTACAAGCTCCAAATTAAAAAAATGGCTTAATATCAGCCTACTAGTTGCTTCATTAATTGTTTTATTAATTTCATTATGGATAATTACTGAAGCATTGCATAATTCTGAACGTTTTGAACATTTATATTCAATATTATTATTGATAAATGTGATGGCACTATTAGCTTTGCTAACATTAATTGTCTTAAATTTACATAATCTTATTAGTCAGGTACATCAAAAGCGTGCAGGGGCACGTTTAACTCTACGTCTAGTTAGTTCTTTAATTATTTTATCCAGTATTCCCGTAATAATAGTCTATTATTTTTCATTACTGTTTTTACATAATAATTTAGATAATTTATCTGATATTCATATAAATAAAGCTCTAAATCATGCTTTAGCATTAAGTCGAGCAGATTTAGATGTACGAATGCGTGAATCTTTCAAAAAAACAGTTAAGATTACTGAAAAGATTGGATTAGAAAATGATATGATGATTAGTTTGCAATTAAATGAATTACGTAAAGATAGTGGTGCTTCTGAATTAATTTTATTGGCTCCTAATGGACGTATTATTGCATCTAATAGTGTTTATATAGAACAATTATTACCACATCGTCCTAGTGAAAGTGTGTTATCGCAGTTAAAACAATCAGATAGTTATATTAGTATAAAACAGATTAGTAATAAGGGATTGCATATTCGTGTAATAATTAAATTTTTTCACAATCAAAAATTGCGTTTATTACATGCCTTATTTCCAATTCCAGCACGTATTAGTGAATTAGCGCAAAGTGTAGAAGAAGCAATTAATGGATTTAGAGAAAAAGCATATTTAGAAAAGCCTGTTAAAGTAAGCTTAACTTTAGTTTTGTCTTTAGTAGTATTGTTAAGTATTTTGAGTGCGGTATGGATGGCATTTTTTGTAGCTCGTCATTTTGTGCATCCATTAAGCCAGTTATTAGAAGGGACAAAGGCAGTTGCTAATGGTAATTATGAAAAACAATTACCATCAAATCCATTATATGATCTTGATGTTGTGGTACAGTCATTTAATGATATGACTCGTAAGGTTAAATCTAGTAAAAAATTAGCTGATGAACAGCGTGTTTATTTAGAAACCGTATTAGAAGGCTTATCTTCAGGGGTAATTTCACTAGATTCTAAACAAGAGTTACAGATTGTTAATCCGGCAGCCGCAAAAATTTTAGGTTTGACTTTAGATGATCTATTAGGTAAAAGCATAATAAATTTAACAAATAAGCATCCAGCATTGCGACCATTATGTAAAATAATTAAGCTTAATTTATTTAATAATGATCATGATTGGAGTGATGAAATAAATATTTTTGGTGGTAATGGTCGTCAAGTACTGAAATGTTATGGCACTCCTTTACAATTATCAATTTCTGCACCAGCAGAAGCTTATGTAATCGTTTTTGATGATATTACTGCCATGGTACAAGCTCAGAAAAATGCCGCTTGGAGCGAAGTTGCACGTCGTTTAGCCCATGAAATTAAGAATCCATTAACACCAATTCAATTATCAGCTGAACGTTTGAGACAAAAGTATTTACATAAATTACCTGAGAATGATGTTGGAACTTTAGATCGTATGACTAATACGATTATCCAACAAGTTGATACAATGAAGGAAATGGTCAATGCTTTTTCAGATTATGCAAAAACACCGAGAATGAATAAAACGGCATTAAATCTTAATCAATTGATTAAGGAAGTGTTAGAATTATATAATCATAGTAATATTAAAATTAATACTGTATTTGATCATAATTTACCAACATTGAATGCAGATCGAGGTAGTTTACGGCAAGTATTACATAATTTAATTAAGAATGGATTAGAAGCGAAAGCTAGAAATAATGAAATTACTATTTCAACCCGTTATCAAAAGGATAATGGTTATAAATGTATAGAAATACGTATTCAAGATCAGGGTCCGGGTATTGCGGAAGAATTAATTGATAAAATTTTTGATCCTTATATAACAACAAAAAAGAAAGGAACTGGCTTAGGTTTAGCTATTGTTAAAAAAATTATTGAGGAACATAATGGAACGGTCTGGATAGAGAATACATCAGGAGCTTGTATTGTTATCCGTTTGCCTACCATTTAAAGTGATAACTGAATTAGATGAATGGACATATTTTAGTAGTTGATGATGAACCAGATATTCGTAATCTGATAAAAGAAATTTTAGAGGATGAAGGTTTTACTATAAGCCTTGCGGAAGATGGAAATAGTGCGCGAGAAAAACGACGTGAAGAGCCACCTGATTTAATTTTACTTGATATATGGATGCCTGATATTGATGGTATTTCTTTATTAAAGGAATGGTATTATGGTGGTCTTAGCAACATTCCTATTATTATGATTTCAGGACATGGGACGGTAGAAACGGCTGTTGAAGCTACTCGTTTAGGCGCATACGATTTTATAGAAAAACCTTTGTCTATTTCTAAGCTCTTGATTACTATTAGTAGAGCTTTAGAAATGTCTTCTTTACAAGAAGAAAATACTGGCTTACGTAAAAACACTGAATCTGTTATAGAGCCATTGGGTCATAGTGACATAATGGGGGCTTTACGTGAACAGGTTAAACGTATAAATATACATAATACCCATGTCTTGCTGAGTGGTGAATCAGGCAGCGGGCGTACTTTGTTTGCACATTATATTCACCAAAATAGTCAAAATAGTTCTGGACCCTTTGTTCAGATGCGAGTTACAGCTGTAAGTGCTGAGGATCAATCGATTGAATTATTTGGGAATCATGGCAGCAGTAATTTAGGGCGTATTGAACAGGCAGATGGGGGAAGCTTATTTATAAAAGATATTGCTGAACTAGATCATTCTGTTCAGGTTCGTCTTTTGCAGACTTTAGAAAATAAATCTTTTGTACGCAATAATGGTACAGAAATGATTAAGGCTAATATTCGTGTGATTGCTGCCACATCACATAATTTAGAAACTGCTGTGAGCATGGGAGATTTGTATGAAGAACTTTATTATTATTTAAATATTCTTCCTCTGCCAATTCCTCCTTTACGTGAACATTGTGAAGATATACCTGAATTATTAGAATTTTATATAAATTTATTTTTAAATCAAGAGAATTTGCCTTATCGTCGTTTTACTGTGGCGGCACAAAATAGACTTCGTAATTATTCTTGGCCGGGTAATATACGTGAGTTAAAAAATATGGTGCAAAGATTATTAATCTTAGGTAATGATGATATTATTGATGTTAATGAAATTGAACCTATTTTAAAGCATCGTCAGAGCCAAACAGGTAATTTATCAATTTATGAATTACCATTACGTGAGGCTCGGGAACAATTTGAGAAGGCTTATTTAGAATATCAGTTACAAGAGTTAGGGGGTAATGTCAGTAAAGTAGCGGCACGGATAGGATTGGAACGTACTCATTTATATCGTAAATTACGTTCGCTTGATATTGATCCTAAAAAATCTGTTAAAAAATAAGATTTTCCTCTTTAGCCCCCTAGCCCCCTAAAGGGGGAAATTCAAAATTAAAAAACCAATACATTACATATTAATTTTCATAGAGCTGTATTGATATCCTGATGCCACCATAAATATTCAGGAGTTCAAAGCGCAGCTTTGCTTTAATTTCTTGAAACCATAAAAATTATAATATATAATATATGTAATTTTAACAAAGGAATTGATACTCATGAATGAAATAAAAGTAGTTTTTTCTCCAAAACTTGATATTGATCCTGCTGAATTTATTGCTGTATGGAATGATACAGCAGAATGTCGTGAGATTGCTGAGGCTCAATTGAGTCAACAGACTAGAACGCAATTTGGTGACAAACCATCAAAGAGTATTGTAATATTAATTACAGTTGTTAATATTGGTGTCACCATTACGACAAACATTGTATCAAATAGATTGGATGAATTTATCAAAAATAAATTTGCAGATAAACAGGAACAATCGCTCCAATGCAAAAAAGTTATACAAGAAGATGGTAGTACAATAATAAAAGTATTGCCCAAAAAAGACGATACCCCACCGTCAGAATAAAAGTTTTATTCTTAATTCTTGTTACGCATAAAGAATAAGCCCCCCAACCCCCTAAAGGGGGAGAATCGTTCATTGCAGGCACTGTGTAGCTCCCCCTTTAGGGGGTTGGGGGGCTGCGCTCGGTGACTTTGTATGGGGGGGCTTGTATTATCTGCGTAACATCAGTTCTTAATTCTTGTGACTGCAATACGATATGATGACAACTATTACCATCCGCGAACAAGATAAGGATGATCAAAATAATTACCAAGCAATCGTCAGTTTTAATCATGACGAGTTTCAGTGTAGGATTACTAATCCTTGTTCTAGTAAGCAATTAGCTGATTTAGATTGGTATTTTAAGGAATACTATGATCCTGATGAAGATTTAGATAGGGCAAAATCAGTTGCGTGCAGTATTACAAAATGTGGTAAACAGCTATTTGAGCAGGTATTTTGTGATAAAGCATTGCGGCGTTATGATCGAGAAAAACAGACTGGCATTCACTGCATTAAGATTATAGGTGATCCTTTATTTCATAGTTTGCCTTGGGAAACTTTATATGATCCTGATGATTCGCAACCACTAGCTTTAGATGTACCTATAATTCGTCAGTACACTTCAGAAACTAAGGTAGAACTTCATAAAGCACCTATTATTAATTTACTGATTGTCACAGCCCGCCCCCATCGGGAAAATGATATTAACTATCGTGCCATATCGCGCCCTTTAGTCGAAAGTTTACGCCAAGAAAAGTTGCGCGTGAATATTAATATTTTGCGACCATGCACAATTCGCGCTCTCCAAGATCATCTAAGTACATGTAAGGGCTATTATCACATTATCCATCTGGATGTACATGGTGCCTTGCAGGGTGATAAAAGCGTTGTATTTCTGGAAAGTTCTGAAGTCGAAGCCAGTCAATTAGCGCAATTACTAGTCCAACATCAGATACCGATAACAATCCTCAACGCCTGTGAATCGGGTAAACAAGTGGGTATCAGCGAAACCAGTTTGAGTGGAAAATTTATGGAAGCGGGGATGCCGTTGGTATTAGCCATGCGTTATACGGTGACAGTTACGGCTGCCACTTTTTTTATGAAAACCTTGTATAAACATTTATTTGGTGAACCTGACATTGCCACTGCTATCCGTTATGCACGAAATTCCCTCTACAATAATAAAGAAAGACGCAATGCTTATAATGAGCCGCTTGAATTAGAAGAATGGATCATACCGGTAGTTTATCAAAATACTCCGACTGCTTTACCACTACGTGATTTCCTGCCAGAAGAACAAAAACAACGCGAGGCTTATGATGCGCGTGATTTTTATCCTAATCCTCAGATTGTTGGGCGAGACTTAGATATATTAGAAATCGAAACTAAAATATATCAACGCAATATTTTATTAATACGCGGTGGCACTGGTATAGGCAAAACAACTTTAGTCAAACATTTAGCTTGGTGGTGGCAAAATACTTATGATGTAGCTAAGGTATTTTATTTCGGTTATGATGAAGAACTTTGGACACAGGAACAAGTCTTAACAACCATTGCTCAAGCATTAAATTTAGCAGAAGAACAAAGTACAATAGTTAATAGCTTAATTAAGGAACGACACTTACTAATTTTTGACGCGCTAGAATGTATCAATAAATCAGAACAAACTGCCCTACATGAGTTTTTAATGCGTTTACAAAATGGCAAGTCATTAATATTATTAGGTTCTCAACAAAAAAAATGGTTGGATAGCGTATATGAACTCACTGGTATTGATAATACCTCAGCCAATATTTTAATTAAAAGTAGGCTCAAGCGTCATAACATTTCATATTTACAATTAGAAAACAATCCATTGTTATTGAAAATTGCGATACAGGCAACATTGGAAAATGAAACCGCGCTGTTATCCGCCTTAGAAGCAGAAATGACAAGAACCGATATCCAAGGTGAGGAAAAACAACAAAGTATTTTACGTGCTATTATAAAATATATTTATAACAAGCTAACATCTGATGAACAAGGCTTGCTATTATGTTTAGCACCGTTAAAGTTTGCTATCGATATTAATACCTTATCAGAATATAGCCAACGACTACGGCAACACGCAGTTTTAGCGCATTTAGCTTTTGATAATTGGGAAAAAGTCTTAGAAAAAATGTTTGATTGGAGATTGTTGCGCCTTTCTCCTGATGTGCTTTTACAGTCTGCTTTTGGTGATTTTTTACGTAGTTGTTTAGATGAAAAAGCCGAGTGGCGGGGTGTCATTCAGACAGAATTTGATCAATATTGTGATATTATTATGCAACAATCTGAAATAACAACATCAAATGATCAGGATACATCATTAGTGGTATCCGGTAAAACTAAAATTAAATTATGCCGACGGCTTGGCGAGGATTGGCAAGATTTAGCCGATTACCTTAAAATTCCATATCATCGCCGTCGCCAATTTCAGCAAGGGCGTGAATGTCAAGCAATTTGGGAATGGTTAGAAGAGCGAAAAAAATTACATACTCTCAAAGAGGCTCTGGAGGATTTGGATCGCCAAGATTTAGTTGAGCTGTTGATCACAGAGAAATAAAGGTTATGTTATATAATGTATTCGGGTAAAAACAAAATAGATTTTTGCCGTCGATTAGGAAATGATTGGCAAGATTTAGCCGATTATTTTGATATTCCATCAGATCAACGCCAACAATTTGAAAAGGGGCGCGAATGCCAAGCTATTTGGGAGTGGCTGGCAAATAGAAATCGGCTTCAAGAATTACCTGAAGGTTTAAAATTTCTCAAGCGTGAGGATTTATTCTCAATTTTTGATAACGCAAAGTCTATTCCTTTACTATTCTATTTACCTAATCGCAAACCACAAAAAAATAAATTAAAAGAACTAATAAATACTTATCGGGCGCAGTATCCTGATAAAAAACAACGTCCCTTGCTTTGCTTAATACATGGTGATGAAAACCAATATGGTAATTTTATCAAATGTTTGTTGGCAGATTTTTTGCTGAATGATAAGGCTTTTTCTGAATATTTTTGTAATGGGCTATTTGAAATTGAGCTTTTAATTGAGGAATTAAACACTGTTGATCAATTGCATCAAGAAATACTGGAATTTTTAGAAAATAAGATCAATGCAAAGCCTGAAAAACAGGCTATTGCTCAGAAACTTGCTAAGGAACAACGTCCTATTATTATTCATGCTCGTCTGCTAACTAAAGATTTGCAAGATTGGCAAGATGATAAGAAAACTATTATTGATGGTTTTATTGAGTTTTGGGCAGATTGGCCAAAAAATGTTTATGCTAAACATAAATTATTTTTGGTTTTTGTATCCTTTAGTTATGAAAGGAAAAATATTTTTTCAGTAATTAATTGGCTTCGCTGGAAAAAAACTAGAAAGACAACTAATTCGGCAATAGCGGATCAATTTGAAAACTGGAATAAGAGTGAAAAAGTCCTTGCTAATATATTACCAAAGCTTGAGAGTGTTAAAAGAGTACAGGCTTGTAACTGGATAAGAAATTATGAAGATCAAATAAGAATGTTTTGTAATGATACTTATACTTTGGAACATAAGGTTAAAGCACTTTACCAAAATAGAGATGCTATTCCAATGGAAGAATTAGCGCGTGAATTAGAAAATTTATTAACCAATCCAAACAATTAAAGATTTATCAATCATGGATTTTCCATTCTATAAAAAAATATTACAACAACCTGCCCCTAGTAAACCGATTGAGTTACCACCATCGCGCCCTACTAGCGAAATATCTCCAGAAACTTATATGCCAGATGATGGCTTAGTTGATGCTGTCAATGTGGCTTTATTATTGGGGCAACCATTATTATTAACCGGTGAGCCGGGCACTGGTAAGACGCATCTTGCTTATCATGTTGCATGGCAATTTGGTTTACCACTGTTTAAATTTGAAACCAAATCTGATCATAAGGCACAAGATTTGTTTTATATTTATGATGCGCTGCGGCATTTTCACGCTGCACAAGTTTCAAAATCTTGTAACCTAGATACGCCAAATGCTATAGATTATTTACAATATACAGCATTAGGTAAAGCGATTATACTGGCAAATGAATTGGAAAAAGTTAAGAAATTTTTACCCTCTGGTTTTAAACATCCCGGTAAACCACAACGCTCTGTGGTATTGATTGATGAAATTGACAAAGCTCCGCGTGATTTTCCTAACGATATTTTAAATGAAGTTGAAGATAAACATTTTCGAGTGCCTGAATTGGGCATTGATGATGAAATTGGCGTGGCGGATGAGCAATTTAAACCGATATTAATACTTACCAGTAACTCAGAAAAACATTTACCCGCAGCCTTTTTGCGCCGCTGTGTTTATTATAATATTCCTTTTCCAGAAAAGGATGTCTTATCTCAAATTGTCGAAAAACGCTTGGGGCAAATTGCCAAAAATAGCAGTGAATTTTTAGAAGATGCCTTAGATTTATTCATTGAATTGCGAAATCAATTGAAAGAAAAACCAGCTACAGCAAAATTCTTAAATTGGTTAATGACATTGCACCAAATGTTTAAAGGGCGCAATGACAGCAAATATCAATATCCTAATGATTTAGCTCGAACATTAAGTACTTTAGTCACCAATACTGATGATCAAGAAATTGCCAAAGAGATTTTCAAAGACTGGATTCAGAATAAAAATAAATCATGAAAACCATCGAGATTTTGGATAATGGAGAACTCGCGCTTTTTATAGAAAGCTTACGTTTAGCTGGCTATGACATTATCACGACAGAATTTTTTGTTGCCCAAGATTTGATAGTGGCATTAGCAGCGCAAGGTAAACTTCCAGAAACATTACCACCTCTGAAAACACTGTTAATGCCGATACTGTGTCACTCGCCCAAAGAACAAGAAGATTTTAATCGGCATTTTGATGATTGGGTGAATAGAGTTGAAAATGTAAAAGATGATCAAAAACAACAACAAATATTTATATTACAATCAGTATGGAAACATATAAAGCAAGTTGTTAAAAATTTTAAATGGTTTATTATTTTCGCATTGATTGCATTGATCTCATTGTTTGTTTTTATTTATGATTTTGAAAAACCAATTGACAATTCACCATCAGAACAAATAACCACAACTACTCCAATAGATTCCGAAGGTTCACCATCAACAATATCTACGGCACCAAATACAAATTTACCATTTGAGGAAATAAAATCTACAGATAATATAGATAATATAACTAAACCTAATAAAAATTTAACATGGTCGGTATCGGTTATATTATTCTTGCTAGTATTTGGCGGATTACTATGGTATTTATGGCAGCGATACAAAACACCAGCCTATTTAACTAGGAAAAGCCTCTCACAAATACCAAATATAAAACAATTTTTTGCCAAGGATATCAATGAAGGCATTTTTCAATCTGTGGGTTTAACGCAAGTTGCCCAACAGTTACGTAAACATACACCGATTACAACTGATTTACTTGATTTAAAAGCCACTATAAAACACACAATTAAAGCAGGTGGTTGGTTTACACCGGTGACGGGCATAACTAAAACTATTCCAGAGTATTTAGTCTTAATAGATAGAACCACTTTTAAGGATCATTATACTCATTTAATTGATGTTTTAGTCAATCAGTTAATTGCTCAAGGCGTATTTATTACTCGTTATTATTTTGATGGTGATCCACGCCACTGTTATCCAGAAAACAATGAACTTCCACCATTATTGCTAACAGAACTTAGTGATCATTATCCTACCCATCGGTTACTGATATTTTCAGATGGCAAAGGCTTTATTGATCCGATTACTGGTGACATTGTGCCTTGGATTGAGCAATTTTCGGTATGGACACAAAAAACTTTTTTTACATTAGAACAACCTGAACAATGGGGGCATCAAGAAAAATTATTACAAGAGGCGAACTTTCTGGTCATGCCAGCGAATGAAAATGGCTTAACAACACTGGCAGAACTTATTAAGGCAGAACAATGGCAACCTGACATCCCCAATTCAAAAAATACTAATTTTACCGCATTTCCTACCTATTTCAATGATTTATCTCAATGGTGGTTAGAACGCCATCCCCCTGATCGCGCTAAAGTCACAGAATTACTAAAACAAATCCATAATTTTTTAGGAAAAGATGCTTATTACTGGTTCAGTGCCTGCGCTGTCTATCCAGAAATACGTTGGCAACTAACAGTTTATTTAGGTTATCAACTTAAATTGCTGAATGAAGAACGCTTTGCCAAACTAGCGCATTTACCTTGGTTTCGTTATGGGTATATGCCTGATTGGTTGCGTAGGCGGCTTGTGGATGATTTATCTCAGGAACAGGAAAAGGCAATACGCGCTGAATTGTATGTTCTTTGGGCGAAGGCATCAGACAAACCTATATCTGATTTTAGTATGGAAATTGCACATGAAGAAAAAGCGCGATTATCAAAGTTAGGGGAAAAATTATTATCTAAATGGTTTCCGATATATAAAAATCCTTTGCGTGATTATGTTTTTTTGTCGTTTATGCCGGGTAAATTGGCAGTTAAGATTTCAAATAATCTATTTCGATATCCAAAAATGCCAATGAAAACCATAGTGACGGTTATTGTTGTGAGTTTGTTAGTGCCGGTGCCGGATTTTGTTCCAAAAAAGCCCCAATATGACCAACATGCTTTAGTTGTGGGTATCAACCAATATGCATTAGGTAAAATAAACAATATAAGGGGAGCAGTAAATGATGCTAGTTTATTACGAGATGCTTTGCGGAGTATTTCAGTCGCACTACCTGATAACAGAGTATTATTGGATGCCAACGCCACTCGTGCTAATTTTGTTAGGGCTTGGAAAGACATGCTTAAACAAGCTAAACCAGGGGATACTTTGATAGTTACATTTTCTGGAGATAGCACACAAATATCAGACGCAGAGCCTTTAGACGAAAAAGACAATAAAGATGAAGTTTTGATTTTCCATGATTTTAATCCTAAATCGCCTTTTCAAGGCAAAATAACTGATGACGAAATTTATGAGTTGTTTCATAAAGCTGCGGCTTACAAAATTTTGTTTGTTGTAGATGCTAGTCATTTTGGAAGCATGGATAGTATATATAGTGAAATACAAGTATTGGAAGGTCACTATAGTGAATCACATACTAATAATATTGTTATTCTTAGTGCAGTAGATCATGATTCATTAATAATTCAAGAATTCAGAATAAACAACAAATTCCATGGTGCTTTAAGCTGGTATTTTGCCCAAGCATTAAGTGGACAAGCCGATTCCAATAAAAATGGATATTTAGAAGGTAATGAATTAGAAAACTTTTTACGAGAAAAAGTCCGCAATCATACAAATAATACGCAATTCCCTAGAGTCATACCGCGTGCTGACAGACAGTCAATAATTAGAATATCGCCAACTCCGATAAAAGATAAAGATAATGACACTATAGCTGATAACCAAGATAACTGTATTGATAATACCTTAGAGGAAATTGCGAAAGGTGTTTATAAAATTGGTCCTCAAAAAGGTTGCCCGATAGATAGTGATATTGATAAGGTGCCTGACTATCGTGATGATTGTCCGCAAAACACACCATTGCAAATCTCTAAGGGTGTTGATATACATGGTTGTCCATTGTCTGTGTTTGCAGAAAATAGTAATACAGTGATTGCTTTTGCAACTTCACCCGGTAAACTAGCCATTGATGGTGAAGGAAATCATAGCCTTTATACTAAACATTTATTAAAAGCCCTTCGTCAAAAAACTACAAGACATATTGACGATATATTTATGAGGGTAAGCCAATCAGTATCTAAAGAAACCAATAATAGACAAATTCCTTCTTATATAAGTTCTCTAAAAGAAAACTTTGATTTATATGAAAAAAAAGAAAATAGTAGAAAAATAGCATTAGTGATTGGTAATTTTGATTACCAATCACAAAAACTTAAAAATCCAGTTAATGACGTACAAGATATAAGTGATGTTCTTAAGAAAGATTTAGGATTTGAGGTAATGTTCTTAAAAGATCTCAATCAACAAGCTATGGAAAAGGCTATTGAAAATTTTAGACAAAAGCTACGTGAAGCTGGTGGTAGTGAAGAAAATGTTGGACTATTTTACTATTCTGGACATGGAACACAATCTGAAGGGAAGAATTACCTTATTCCTATTGAAAATAACATTATAAAAAATAAAAAAGATTTAAAAGATCATACCATTAGCTTAAATGATGTGTTGACAACAATGGAAAAAGCATCTACCAACTTGAATATTATAATTATTGATAGTGCTCGTACTAACTTTCAGGAGCCACAGCGTTAAAAAAACTTAGGACAAAAAATAATTTAATTATTCATTTTTGAGTCATAACAACCTTGAAAATGTTTACTTAACTGATGTTACGCTTCAAGCTTTTCTAATAAAAAAAACACCGCCTAGGAATAAATTATTCCGCTGCGCTCCATTACTTCGTTTCCAAGGCTCAAAGCTCAAGTCACCTTAAGGTGACTGTTCCACTTGGCTCTATTGCTATGTTAGTCTGCTTTAGCAGACTTTAGCTTTGAGCCTAGGGATTTATCCCTAGGCGATATTGGTTTTTTTTATTTACTAAATCAATCAATTCTCCGCTAGGAATAAAAATTAATTAAATCTATGAGTCATTCATCTAAAGCAATCTAACACGCCTAGTTTTTCAAGAAATTCACGAAACGAATGATTGCCAGTGTTCGGATGCGCCGCTTTCATAATTTGTTTCAAATCTGTCTTATTTTTAAAATATTGTTGTGCCTTTTCAACTGACTGACTATAACCGGAAATCCATTGATCAATATCAGTTTTACTGACAATCTCCTTTTGATTGTTTATTGAGGTAAAATGTGCTTTAAGCCAAGATTCAAAAGCACGAATACTCGGTACTAAATAAACCGTGCGTCGGTACATTTTAGCTTTATGTTCAAATTGATAAAATCGCTTGACTATCGTTTCAACATCCATATCACCTTGAATTAAAATTGCTTCAGCTCGCTCTAAGTTTTTGGTAACACGTTGTGACTTTAAATCTTTATCTAACATTTCTAATCCACCACCAAAATCTTCTCCATCCTCATAACAGCGTACAAACAAATTCACCTGACATTGTTCATGCAATAGAGAATGTAGCCACTTCATATAAACCTCTTCATAAGCACCAGATACATAAATCATAAAATACCTTTGTGGCTGAAGCTGTTTTGACTTTCTTTTCTTTCTTGCCATTCCCTATAGCCCCTTGCGTAATTGAAGAGCCAATTTTTCTAATTCTTCACTTAACAAAGGTACAGCACCCAGACGACCTAACTTGTACTGTTTATAAGCATCTCTAACACCGCCAATATTAACAAAATCCTCAGCATTGCTGATTTTTGTTGCACCTCGCTGATTTTTTTCAGCCAAAAAAATAGCACGTTTACTACCTAGTAATTTCATCAATTCAGTTTGATGGCTGGTAAAAATAAATTGAGGATAAGCATGTTTTTTTTGCAGCCGATTTCTTTTAATGATACGAATCATTACTTCAACAATATCGGGATGAATGGCAGTTTCTATTTCATCCACTAACAATAATCTATTATCTCGAAGCGTCAGCAAAATAAAATACAGTAATACATAAAGCCCCAAGGTGCCATGAGATTCACATTCCGGTGGCAACATATTGCCTAAATCTTGATGATGAAACTGCATAAGCACTTGCCCTTCTAAAAAATCATGTCGCTGTTCATCAATATGAGAAATATGCAAATCAAAATTACTGATCATACTTAGCAAAGATTGTTTTAAAGCGGCATCTTGCATTAGGTGGTTAGCCACTTGGTTCAAATAGCTTTCAAGATGTCTGGAAACAATATTGATGTTTTTCACATAATTTAAAAATTGTGTGATATAGTGCCGATTTTCTGGTTTAGGTGACTTTGCTTTGACTAAATAACTTGATAAATGTAAAGCTTCTTGAGAACAACTTTCATATTCAAATAATCGCTTTTCAGAGTTAGTTTTATAAGCTATTATTGTTAAAGATTCATTAACTGATTCCAGAATATCTTCTTTTATTTGTAGCTTGTTCTCATACCAAAAACTATTGCCATCAATGATAATTTCACATTTTATATGGATATGCTTATCTTTATTGCTCTGATGGGCAAAAAATAAATGATGAGGCACTGAACCGCCTTGATATAAACTGAAAATATCCCGAAAAAATTCAATTGCTTTAACCAGATTAGTTTTGCCAGAAGCATTATTTCCAAAAATAATAGCTACATTTGTAGAAGGAAAATTTCTTTTTTCACCACAAAAATCAAGCCCAGAATCTTCACCAGATTCAAATGAACGAAAATTTTCAATTTCAAAATAAGTCAGCATAGTTGATTTCAATAATTACGATTTAAAATATAATTCGCCATCCATCGCAATGGATCAGCTTTATGATCCAATTCATTAAGGCTATTTATAGCGTCTTCAATTAATTCTGTTGCCATTTGTTTTGCACCATTTAATCCTAGTAAAGATGGATAAGTTACTTTATCATTAGCAAAATCAGAACCTTGTGTTTTTCCCAGTGTTTCTGTATTGGCTTCTATATCTAAAATATCATCCTTAATTTGAAAGGCTAAACCAATACATTTGGCATAATGATCTAATTTATTTAATAAATTTTCATCAATTGTTTGAGAAGCTAATGCACCCATTTTTACGCTTGCACGAATTAAAGCACCGGTTTTATGGATGTGCATATTTTCTAATTCAGCGATATTTAAAGATTGCCCAATCGCAGCTATATCAATAGCTTGCCCTCCTACCATACCGCGTGATCCAATAGCAACTGCTAGTGTTTTAATCATTTTTGAATTATGACTTAGCACATCAAAAGCTAAACTTTGTAAAGCATCGCCTGCTAAAATCGCAGTTGCCTCATCAAAAGCCTTATGACAGCTTGGTTTGCCACGACGTAAATCATCATCATCCATTGCGGGTAAGTCATCATGTACTAATGAATAAGCATGAATTAATTCAACCGCACAACTCGGGGCATCTAAACTTGTTTCTTCAACATTTAATGCTTTGCCAGTTAAATAAACTAATAATGGGCGTATTCTTTTGCCGCCATTAAATATTGAATAACGCATCGCTTCATGTAAACGATGAGGATGAATTTTAGTCGATGGTAAATATAAATCTAATTTTGTATCAACTCTTTGTTGATAATTTGTCATTAAAGTGTGTAATGTCATAATATACTCTTATTATTGATAGTTATAAGCATAACGGCAAATCATTTGCTATACTTCATTATATATATAACTTTTAAGGTTCAAAATATGAAAATTGTTTGTAGAATAATAATTTTATTCTTTTTGTTTACGCCACAATTATTTGCTTCTGATATAACTTCAATAAAAATTGAAGGTTTAAAAACTTTTTATAAGGCTGGAGAAGTTATTTCAATAGATTTAATAGAAAATACTAAAACCAATCGTTTTGATAAAGTTGATTTATGGTTATGGATTCAAATGCCTAATAAAAAAATCATTTTTAGAACTCCTTTATTATTAGTTCCATTTAGTTTGAAACCTCAAGCATTTAAAACTTCTTTACAAAGTTCAGATGCTAATTTGAAATTATTAGAGTTTGAAGTTCCTCCCGGATTTGGTGGAGATTATATTTTTTATGCACTTTATGTGAAAGAAGGAACCAGCCCTATAAAAGATGGTTTTATTGTTCAACGTTCTAACTTATCTATGAAAAAAACTACATTAGCTAATCAATAAGCAGTGCCGAAAGTAAATTTAGAAATTCCTGTTCTTGTAACTCCTTCAAAAGATAGTTATCATTTAAAACCATTATTTTTAGATCATCCAGTATCTAATGCTAGACGTTTTCGTGATGCAATGGATTTACTTGTTAAACAAGTACGCCGCTATTTTCGTTCTTTTCAGACAGAGCGTGAGACAATTGATGATTTATTATGGATGACATTTAATCCTAAACTCAAGTTAGAATTTCAAAAACTGTATTTTTCTCTTGGGCAACATATGATTTTTGGGAAATTTATCGTCATTCGTTTTTTTCTGAAACAGCATCAATTCGTTTTTTTTCCTGCCTTTAATAAATTTGCAATTATTAATGATCATGATGATTTTTTTGAGCAAGTTACAAATATTGTTCGTGAGCAAATGCAATTAGAACGTAAACTAGAGAATTTTTCTTCTAAGGATTATTATGCAATAGGTGGGGAATTTGTTACTGCATTAAATGTTTCAATAAATGTTAAACGCGCTAAATTTCCTTTTGAAAATACTTTTATGAATTGGTTTGCTTCTTTAAGTAATCAACAACAGAAGTTTTCTGGAGCAAGTGAAATTACGCGAGTTGGTAGCAATTTATTGGATAAATATCCTAATAAATTACAAACTGCCTTATTACGTGATGTAGAAGTAGAAACACTTAGTAATTTAGTTTTTGGTGAAAAAATGACGGCTGTAGTAATTATTGGTTCGCCGGGTTGTGGGCGAACTAGTTTATTACATGAATGTTTTTATCGTTATCTACAAAAAAATCAGTCAAAAACTACTACAATTTGGCATCTTGATCCAAATCGTATCATTGCAGGTATGAGTATTGTTGGTATGTGGCAACGCCGCTTTGAATCAATTTTAGAATATTTAATTAAACCATCACCTGAAAAACGCCCGCGTTTATTTATTGATAATATTGTGGCTTTATTTAGGATTGGTAAATCTGCCCAAAATTCATTAACTCTTAGCGATGTACTCAAACCTTATTTAGAAAGACAAGCTCTTACTTTTATTGCTGAAGCTAGTCAGGAAGAATGGAATATTGTGATGGAAACAGATCGTAGATTTGCTGATTTATGTCAAGTTTTCCGTCTGAATGAATTCAATATTACTGATACTGCTTCAGTCGCGCTATTAGAACGATCTCGTTTAGAACAATTACATAATTGTAAAATTGATAATGAATCTATTGAGCGTATTTTTGCTTTAACAGATTCTTTATTAACAACTAGTGCTAAGCCGGGCAATATTGTCAATTTTATGGAAAGTTTAGCAATTCGTCATAATAAAGTAGGAATTGCAGAAGTTGAAGCGGCTGTAAATGATATTAGTAATATAAATAGAGAGTTTTTAAATAGTCAACATACATTAATTTCAGAAAAAGTACAACAAAATCTTGCCGCTCAATTAATTGGGCAAATAGAAGCGGTTGATTGTTTAGTAAATGTGGTACAAACAATCAAAGCAGGGCTTCAAGATCCTAAAAAACCTATGGCTACCTTGTTATTTATAGGTCCAACAGGAGTAGGGAAAACTCAAGCGGCAAAAGTATTAACTAATTATTTATTTACTGATGAATCGCAACTTATTCGTTTTGATATGAATGAGTTTGTTACTGAGGCTGATGTTGGGCGTTTAATTGGAGATTGGCGCAAACCTGAAGGTTTATTAACTAGTCAAATACGTCATCAACCGTTTTGTGTTTTATTGTTAGATGAAATTGAGAAAGCTCATCCTAAAATTCATGATTTATTATTGCAAGTTTTAGGGGAGGGGCGGTTGACTGACGCTTTAGGGCGTACTACTGATTTTACTAATACAATTATTATTTTAACTTCTAACTTGGGAGCTGCACAAGCTAGTCGTAATCTTGGATTTATAGATAAAAGAGCAGAAGAAAATAGTAATTATCGTGCCGCTGTTGAAGACTTCTTTCGCCCAGAATTATTAAATCGTATAGATAGTTTAGTTGCCTTTAAATCTCTGATTTTTAAGGATGCAATTGCGATAACTAAGATACAACTTAATGAGTTATTACAAAGAGATGGTTTTGTCAGACGAACAACAATACTGAATATTTCAGAATCAGCATTAAGGCAAGTAACACGACGTGGATTTGATTCTTTATTGGGTGGGCGTGCATTAAAACGCGGAATAGAACGCGATTTAACTGCTTTAGCGGCTAAACAATTAGTAAAATTACAGGCTACACAGCCAATTATTTTAGATATAGATTGGAAAGATGAACGTTTAGAACCTAAAATAACTGCATTAATTGCTAGTTCAAACAAGAAACAGCTTACAGTTCCAGAAATACCATCAATAGATATTATCACTGAAAAACTAAGTTTAGTTATTGATTTAAGAGAACAATTATATGTTTTAAGAACCGAAAACGATATAGATTTGAGTAGTTCTAGTGAAGAAATGCGTTTTATTTTAAGCCTGCAAGAATCGCTATTTGAGTTAAAAGAACAATTAGATGAATTATTATGGAATATGGAAACAGCGCGTGATTTTACAGAAATCCGTTTTACTGTAATTAAATATAATTGGACCAATTCTCAAGTTATAAATGCTGCTGATTTATATGCTCACCAAGATATTTTTGATTATTTAGAAGAAATTTATGTAATTGCTCCAAAACTAATTCAAGAATTAAATAGTAATTGGGTAAATTTACTAATGAAAATTAAATTTGCTGAATTTTTCTGCCAAGAATTAAATAATCAGCAAAAAATCATATTAGTTTTACAATCAAGAGTATATGGAAGCGGCGACAAAGAACTAAATTATCTTTTAAATGCTTATGAAAAAACATTGATGTATCTTGGAATAGAAACTACGCGCATAGATAGGCAATTGCATATAAAAGGTCCGGGATTAAAAAGCTTATTAGCTAATGAAATAGGAATTCACCTATTTCATCTTCCAAATCAAAATGCTATACCAATTGAAGTAAGCTTTGAGGCTAATGATCAAGATGAACTGGCTATTATTCGTAGTTATGCTCTAGCAGATGACAAAAAAACAGGTGTATTAACTGATTTCAATACAGGAATGCTCAATAGTACATTATTAGATGCACATGAATGGGCTTTACTTTGGTATTTTGCAAGAATTTGAGGGATAGTGCTGGTAAATTCATTGTACTATTTTTTAATAAGCAATAAGTTATTTATCAAGCTAGTACATTATCAACTTTCAACGCGGGTTTTAGACCTGACAGGTTTTAAAAACCTGTCAGGTCTTGAGACTCTGTATGTTTACAAACATCATATTTTGATGTATCATATTGATGTCGAATTTAAACATATAGGAGATACACTATGAATTTACAAAATAGTTATGATCGTATTACTGTTTCTCTTCCTCACAGTATGAATCTGGCGTTGGATAATTTAAAAGGTGAATTGCACAGCACTAAGTCAGATATTATAAAACAAGCAATTGAATATTTTATTCAACTGCAAGAAGAGAAAAAATTACAGAAAGCTGTTAAAATAATGGCAAAAGAGTATGAAAATAATGAAGAGCTAACTTATCTCACTGTTTTGGATGCTGAGGATTTTCAATGATACAGGGAGCGATATGGCGTATTAATCTTGATCCAACTATTGGTGCAGAAATAAAAAAGACTAGACCATGTGTTATCTTAAACAGTAACAAAGTGGGAAAATTACCATTAAAAGTCATAGCACCATTAACAGACTTAAAAGAGCATTATAAGCTTGTACCGTGGATGATAGTTGTCGAACCTACTCCAGAGAATGGTCTTGAAAAAACCTCTGTTATAGATTTATTTCAAGTTAGATCTGTTTCTCATCAGCGATTATCTGAAAAAATAGGTGTGATAGAGGATGATATTTTAGAGCAATGCAAAAGAGCTTTGAATGTGGTTTTTGAATAGATGGGAGATGATTACTTAACGGATTTTTTTATATTCAGGATTAATAATTCGTTTATTCCGTAAATTCGTTGTACTATTTTTTTAATAAGTCAAGCATGAAATGAAGTCAGGTTAAAGTTGATGTTAGAAATCAACTCTGTATCATCATTATAAATTTTCAAAATAGTTGCACCAATATTTGCTGATTCTACATTTTGAATTGCAGATGAAATTGCTTCATCAAGATTAGTGGCTGATTTATCAAATTCTAAATAAGGCACATTATCGCGAATAATTAATAAAGCATCATCACAACCTGCTTCAAAAAGTGCATCTTCAATATTCTCATCTAAAGATGAAAATCCAGACAATACAAGTACAAAATGATATATTTTTGCATTATTATTCATAATAAATATCCTTTTAATGATTACATTTATCGACATTTCTACGAATTTGTCTTCATAACTTTGTTGAACTTGTTTTACAAAATTACTTTTGCAATAAATTATTTATAATTTCTTTCAAGTACTCCACTTCCTTTTGCAATTGCTCATTCATTAAATTTGCTTTTTCTAATTCATGCTTGTTTTCTGATTGTTCCATTGAAGAATTAAAGCAAACAATTTGAGATTGAGAGTGATTTCCATTAATATTAAATATATTTTTTTCATCGAAACTCAGTAACTGTAGCAAATCTATTTCCATTATCTCAGCAAATTGTTGCAACCTAGAAAAATTGACATCCGTCTCACCTCGTTCTATTTTTGCATAGGCATGAGTACTTATTCCTAATTTATCTGCCACTTGTTCTTGTGTCCAACTTTTTAGTGAACGAATGAATTTTATTTTTTCGTTTATTTTTATAGTGTTATTGGTTTGCATAATAAAAATATACTTTGAGTTAGTGAATTAGTACTTCTGGTATCTGGATTATATCATTATTGTTATTTATAAGTACTGAAGCATAAATTATCAGGGATTTTGGAGTCCAAGATTTATCTTGGAAATAC
This sequence comes from Candidatus Marithrix sp., assembly GCA_016744775.1. Classification (GTDB taxonomy): domain Bacteria; phylum Pseudomonadota; class Gammaproteobacteria; order Beggiatoales; family Beggiatoaceae; genus Marithrix. The sequence continues at coordinate 499,242 of JADGDS010000002.1, read as the reverse complement.
GCACTTTTAATACTATTCCAAGATAAATCTTGGACTCCTTTTATACCATAAAAATATTCTGATGATAAAATAGAAGAATATAGTTATCAATAATTTATCAAACCGCTGGTTTTAGACCTGACAGGTTTTTAAAACCTGTCAGGTCTTGAGACTCTGTATGTTTACAAACATCATATTTTGATGTATCATATTGATGTCGAATTTAAACATATAGGAGAAACACTATGAATTTACAAAATAGTTATGATCGTATTACTGTTTCTCTTCCTCACAGTATGAATCTGGCGTTGGATAATTTAAAAGGTGAATTGCACAGCACTAAGTCAGATATTATAAAACAAGCAATTGAATATTTTATTCAACTGCAAGAAGAAAAAAAATTACAGAAAGCCTTGTAGGGTCGGTGATAACCGACCATTTTCTGCGTCTGGACATGCATTATTATGCTGGAGCGTCAATGCCATTAACTTAAGAGTCCCCCCCCTTTTTCTCGTTCCCACGCTCCAGCGTGGTAACGCATGTGGGGACGCTCCAGCGTCCTGTAACAAAATATAATAGCGAAATTTAGTTTAATTATTATTTGACGCTGGAGCGTCTGGACATGCGTTACCACGCTGGAGCGTGGGAACGAGAAAAACGAGAAAACTTAAGAGCCCCCCCCTTTGCTAAAAGGGGGGATTAAAACCTTAAGTCAATGGCATTGACGCTGGAGCGTGGGATACGATACATATGAAGTCAGCGGAGCTAAGTCAGCGAAGCTAACGAGAAAATATTGTAGGGGCAATCCCTTGTGGTTGCCCTAATTGAAGGTGGTCTGAATATTTTCGCCTTCTTGCACTAGTTGGTTTTCTTTATGTGGGTTTTGTTGTAGCCAGTTTATTTGGTATTTTGCCAGTCAATAATAACTGGCAAGGAGGGGGGGGGAAAACTTAACGTTTTGAATATTGTGGACGTTTACGAGCCTTATGTAAACCAACTTTTTTACGTTCAACTTTACGCGCATCACGAGTAACAAATCCCGCCTTACGTAATGCTGAACGAAAACTTTCATCATACATCATTAAAGCACGAGTTAAACCATGTCGAATCGCACCTGCTTGCCCGGTATTGCCGCCACCAGCAACCGTTACATTAATATCAAAACTATTTTCTCTTTCTACAACTTCCAATGGTTGGCGTACTACCATGCGAGAAGTTTCACGACCAAAATATTCATCAATAGGAAGTTTATTAATAAGAATTTTACCGTCACCGGCTTTCATATAGACACGGGCTTTAGAACTTTTACGTCTTCCGGTGCCGTAATACTGCTCTGTCATAATTAGCTATTTAATGTTAATGGTGTAGGTTTTTGCGCATCATGTTGATGTTCAGAACCTACATAAATTTTCAATTTTTTAAACATAGCACGACCTAAAGGACCTTTAGGTAACATACCTTTTACTGCTTTTTCAAGAATACGTTCTGGTGCTTTTACCATCAATTTTTCAAAACTAATGGATTTAATCCCACCCGGATAACCAGTATGGTGATAATACATTTTATCGGTTTTCTTACGACCAGTAACATGCACCTTTTCAGCATTAATTACAACAATATAATCACCAGTATCAACATGTGGTGTATATTCAGGTTTATGCTTACCTCGTAAACGTCTTGCAATTTCAGTCGCTAGCCGTCCCAAAACCTGATTTTCAGCATTCATGAGAAACCAATCATGCTTAACGGTTTGAGGCTTTGCGCTAAAGGTTTTCATTAGCGTAACTCCAACATCAATAATAAATAAGATAACAGATTATTATATTATAATATATAATAATCTGCAAATTAATTTTTTTAATTCATTCATATATAAAAATATTACATGTTGCTAACAATGTTAAATTTGCCTATTTGTTAAGATTCATTCCCATTTACAATCTGTCCAATAGCGGTAAATTATTGGCATAAATCTTTGTCTTTAAATGAATAAGCCAATCGCCTAACTACATGTTCTTTTGATGCAACACCAATCCAATTCAAAATCACCAATCAAAATACCACTAAATTCTCCCCATTTCAATCCACCAACATTATACGGAATAATACCTTGTCCAGTTTCTTTATTAAAAAGTGGTCCAATTTTGCCTGTTAATTCTTTAAATGTCTTTGTTTTACCAATATTAATATTAGGTATTATTTTGAGAGATTTGTTTTGATATGAGTTAGGAAATAGTTTTTTTAGAACATGTAAGCCAAAAGATGAGGTGTTGGTGCGTGCATTTATGTCAACTATGAATAATTCATTGTCTATAGTTTCTATAAAATCAATTCCTAATATTCCTTTATATCCTGCCGCTTGTAATTTTTGACAGACAATATATGAGTCTTGTCTGATTTTTTCTAGCTGCTTGCTTTTTGAGGGATATATATTGCCTTTATATGTTAGTTTCTCATCTAATATTTGATCGGTTATGCCTATTTCTTCTATTTGGTTTGGCTGAATCTGATATTGAATGTTTGGTGAATTTGAGGTTTTATATTTTTTTGTTATTAGATATTGTTCTTTGCAGTTTTCAAATTTGATCAGATCATTTGTATTATTTATTGGCCATATTTCTATGCCTCCATAGCTTTGAACGCCGCTAATTACTATTTGTTGATATTTTTTTATTTGTTGTTTGGCAATTGCTATAACTGTGGCTGAATTAGCAGTTTTATATTCAAGTGTTGGTGATATGGATAGTAAATAGTGTTTGTTGTTGATTTGTTCTGTTAAATCTGGAGGGGCACCATTCAAAGTCGCGTTTATCAGTTTGGCTATTTTGGCTTCTGCGGCAGTGCTAATATAAGGCTGTAATATTAGTGGATTTTGGTTGCTTAAATATTTTAATAGTTGTTGATCTTTAAGTATTTTTTCTGATAATGATTCAGCTTTTACGCTAGGTATAAGTATATTGCGGGTTCCAATACCGATACTTAGTAAATAATTAAGATAATCGGTATCGGGATAATTATTGAGAATTATAATATCTTTTTCTTCAGCGAGCAATAATGCTCGTTCTGGGTATTGCTGAAGTTTTAATTTATTTCCAGTCTTTAGATGAATTGTGTGTATAAACAGATTTGTCATATTAATTCTGAATAAGCTGGTATTCCTTCTCTACCAACTGATTTTAATATGGCTTGAAAGCAAGCCTTTTTTACTAATTCTGTTACGGTAACACCTACTAAAGTAATATCTGTTTCAATTTCTCCAGTTGCTAAGGAAAAAAAAGTATCACCATCATACATGGTATGAGCTGGTGTTATAATTTGACTGACACCAATTTGTGCCCGTTTTGCCATTTTTTGCAGATTATAACCATTTAATTTGGCATTGGTTGCCACAACACCAATTAGTGTATTAGAGCCATTATTGACAGCCGTGTTATTTTCATTCATCAGATATTTAGTAGCGTCTATAAAGCTATTATCCGTAGTTCTGGCACCAGCTATAATTCTGTTTTGAGAATTTCTAACGTCTCCAAATGTATTGACAACCACCAGAACACTGATAATTAATCCACTCGGAAATTTAATTCCTGCGACTCCTAAGCCACCACGCATGGATTGTGCAATTCCACATACTTTTCCAACTAAGGCACCTGTACCAGCTCCAACATTACCAGTTTCAATCTCTCCTGTTGTAGCATTTAAGCAAGCTTGATAACCATCTTGTGCTGTTGGCGCATAATCTTGTGAACCAAGATTAAAATCATAGATTACTGCTGATGGTACAATGGGTATTTTTTTATGACCCATTGTAAATCCATAGCCTTTTTCTTGACAGTATTTCATTACTCCATCAGCGGCAGCTAAACCGAATGCACTACCGCCTGTTAATAAGATGGCATTAACTTTATCTACTAAACTATGAGGTGTAAGTAAATCTGTTTCTCTCGTGCCCGGTGCATCTCCTTGGATATCGACGCTACAATTTGCACCATTATCACAGATAATTACAGTACAACCTGTTGCATACTCATTGTGAGTAAAATGACCGACACTAATTCCGGGAATATCTGTTAAAATAGCATTCATTTATTGTGAGTTAAATTATTTAAAACTATGTTCAGTTCCGGGAAATGTACCATTTTTTACTGCATCAATAAAGGCAGTAATAGCGGCAGGTATTGATCCATTTTCTGCTAAAAAATTTTTAGAAAAAGATGGAACTTTACCTGATGTAATTCCTAAAATATCATATAATACCAATACTTGTGCATCACAAGCAGATCCAGCCCCTATGCCTATTACAGGTATTTCTAAGCTTGCTGTTATCTTAGCTGCTAATTTACTTGGAACACATTCTAGTAATAGCAATTCAGCCCCAGCCGCTTCTAAAGCTAAAGCGTCTTCATAGATACGTTCTGCATCCATCTCAGTACGACCTTGTACACGATAACCACTAAATTTATGTATGAATTGTGGAGTCAAACCTAAATGGGCGCACACTGGAATACCATAAGTTGCTAATTGTTTAATCGTATCCACTAACCAAACGCCACCTTCAAGTTTAACCACTTGAGCATGAGCCTCACCCATTAAGCGAGCTGCTGTTTCAAGAGCCATTTTGGGGTTAGTATAACTCATAAATGGCATATCCACCATTAATAATGCGCGTTTCAGACCACGATGAACCTGTTGGCAATGATAAATCATATCATCCACAGTAACTGGCAAAGTAGTATCATTACCCTGAATTACCATGCCTAATGAATCACCAACTAATACTATATCAATACCAGCATTATCAACCAATTGAGCAAAGCTAGCATCATAAGCAGTTAAACAAGTTATTTTTTCGCCTTTAGCTTTTAGTTGACGTAAATTGTTTAAGTAAATCATAAACCTTTTGTCCATTTGGTAATATTAAATCAGGAACACATTCATACAGTGGATACAACACAAACGCTCTTTCATATATGCCGGGATGTGGTATAGACAATCTTTCTGTTTCTATTTGTTGATTATCATATAACAAGATGTCTAAATCTAAAGTTCTAGGTCCCCATTTTTCACCGCTACGTACTCTACCTTGTTTGTTTTCAATGGCTTGTAACTGATTTAACAACTCTATTGTTGATAAATCAGTGTTTAATACCGCAACAGCATTAATATAATCAGGTTGATTGGCTGATCCTAATGGAAAACTGCGATATAAAGTTGAGCGTTTAACTAAACTAGTATCAACTAAATTTTGCAATTCTATTAATGCTAATTCAACTTGTTGAATCGGTTCATTCAGATTAGAACCGATTCCTATATATGCAGTATGCTTATTCTTCATCTTTTGGTTGTGTACGCCGCCGCTGTGAGCCTTTTTTTGCTGTAGGGCTAATAGCTTGTGAAAACAACTCATTACGGGTGCGAGCATTACTATTCATAAATTTAGTCCACCAAGCAGCCTCTGAAGCTACTTCCTTATCACCAGCTTTAACACGTAATAATAAGAAATCATAACCAGCTCGAAAACGAGGATGTTCTAAAAGCTTAAAACTCTTCTTTTTACCTCGACGTGGTCGAGTTAAGCGCAATTGCAATAACCAAATATCTTGCATTAAAACGGCTATCCGTTTTGGTATAGCAACATATTTTTGTTGTTTTTTTAACAGGTATTCAATTGCTTCAAATAAGACTTCTTGTTGATTCACACCTTTAACTGGTTCTTTGGGTAATAAGTTTGATAAAGGGGGCCATAATAAAGCTGCAAATAAAAAGCCTGCTGTTATACTTTCATTGTTCTGTTGTCTAGCATCTGTATTTGCTAAGACTTCTTCAATTAATGTAGCGGCTGTCGAATTATGTAAACAAGAGTCGGTTAAAGGAAATAATTGTACAAATAAATTATATTTCCGCATTTGTTGCAATGACTTTACAGCATGTCCAGTCAAAAACAGTTTTTGTACTTCTTCAAATAAACGTGCCGCTGGAATATTTTTTAATAAATTCGCTAAATCTTTTATTGGAGCGGCAGTTTCAGGTGCCATAGTAAAATCCAGTTTTGCTACAAATCTTATTGCCCGTAACATCCGTACTGGATCTTCCTGATAGCGTAATGATGGATCACCAATTAAACGTATTACACCATTTTTTAAATCTTCCATGCCATTAGCATAATCTAATAATGAAAGATTACTTATATCATAATAAATAGAATTTACAGTAAAATCGCGACGCAAAGCATCTTCATCTACAGTTTTTCCATACACATTATCACGAATAATACGTCCATCTTGTACAATCCCATTATTATTGTTTTTATGAGATGCACGAAAAGTTGCTACCTCAATAATTTCTTTATTTACATATACATGGGCTAATACAAAACGCCGTCCAATTAAACGACAACGATTAAATAAAGCCCTAACTTGTTCAGGGCTGGCATTAGTAACAATATCAAAATCTTTAGGGGTACATTTTAATAAACTATCACGTACACCTCCGCCAACTAAAAGTGCTTTATAGCCTGATTTATGTAATTTATAAAGCACTCTAACAGCCGCTGGACTAAGATTTTTACGTGATAAAATATGTTTCTCACGTGGAATATAAACAGGCTTCTTATTTATAGATTGTTGTACTGACAAGGGCAAGCTAGTTTGAAAATGAAGAAATTTTTTTAGGTAAGATAATAAGTTCTTAATAAAAGTCACATTTTTTTATCTTGGTTACAAGTGAAAAGTTATTTAAATAAAATTAACTTTTCACTGTTTTATTATATTTTAACGCCTCGTTGACGCATATCAGTTAGTACTTTATCAATACCTAACTTATCAATGATACGTAAACCTTTGTGGCTGATACGTAATTTAACCCAACGATTTTCACTTGCTACCCAAATACGATGTATATGCAAATTAGGTAAAAAGCGACGCTTAGTTTTATTATGGGCATGAGATACGTTATTACCACTGATCGGACGTTTACCAGTAATTTGACAAACTTTAGACATTATGTTTCGCTCTTCTTATAAAAAAAAATGTAATTAAACCTTTCTTTTAACAAAAAATGAGAAAAATAACAACCCTACGTATAGTCTATTAATTATTTTTTTGAGACATTCTTATATTCTTTTAGAATCTCTGCAAAATAACCGCCACCTCGAAATACTTTCACTCGATTTAATACTGCACCAACTACTGGAGGATTCAAACGTTCTAATAATTTAGCAGCGCGTTTTAATTCACCGGGAGTTGTGTTATTTGCTTCAATTACTAATAAAACGCCACTAGCAATTTCACCTAATAATTCCGCATCAGATGATAATAAAATTGGTGGTGCATCTAAAAGTATTACATCATAATGTTCATTTAGTTTATTTAAAATCTGAGGTAACTTACCATGCGTCATTAAATGACGTGTTGAAGTTTCACCTACAGGTAAACGATCAGGCAATTCATTATTACCCGGAACTATTAATAATTCTGGAGATATAGCCTCAACATCATCATCAGGTGTAAATAAACTAGTTAATCCTTCAGAAAAACCAATACTGTTGCTATAACGATCATCTGGTTGAAAAGCATTCAATTCTACCGCTAAAGTACGAATTCCTAAACCTGTTAAAAGACGCGCTAATTCTAAGGTAACACTAGTAGTACCACCGCCGGGTTTGACAGAAGTTAAGACAAAACCAGTTGTATCATGACTACGCCAATCACGATTTAGTGCTAATGCCATGCGACGTAGTGAATCAGTTGCAACTTGCTCAGCATAGATATTATTACGTTCTAAAATCCATGCTAATGGTGAAAAGCCAAGAATTTTTTGTACTTCGCCCGGTGTACGTATGCGTTTATCTAATAAATCAATTCCAATAGGTACTAAAATTCCTAAAGCAATAGCGGCAATGATAAATATAAGTAGAACTTTCTTGCTATTATTAACTGGCAATAGCGACGAACTAGCCAGTGTATCAATACGCACAAAACCGGGTGCTGTTGATTCAATAGTCAAAAAGTCAATGCGATCACTAATAGTATTTAATTGTTCATATTTACGTGCTACTTTCTTATTAAGCACTAAGGCTTCATTGTAAAGTACTGAATAATTACTAGCAGCACCGCGTTGCGCTTTTAATTGCTGTGCTAAGCCATCTTCCAATTGTTGAGCTTCTAATATTTTAGCGCGACTTTTTTCTAATAAATTTAAACGAATTTCATTTCTTTTTTTAGTTTCAGCTTGCTTAATAATTTGATCAATATTAGCTATTTCTCGTTCGGCTTTAAGCCTAGTTGGATGTCTAGGTGTTAAACCTATGACTTTAGTTAATAAGCTAGTACGTTGTTTTATCAGTTGCTCTTTAACTGTTTTTAATGACTTATCTTCATTTAATTTTTCATTTGCAAGAAGTGATAATAAATTTTTTCCTTGCCTAACTTTTCCAGTCAAAGTCATGAAATAAGTTTCAAGCTGAAGAGTTTTGCTATGAGCCGAGTTATAAGTTTTGAGACTCTCTATTAAAACTTGATCGTAAGGATTTAAACTGTTTTGCTGAAAAGTTGTGACTCCTAATTTTTCCGCAATATCACCGCGCCTACCCTGTAATTTATTAATAGAAGCTTTTAATTCTGCTTGACGAAGTTGTAATACTTCAATACGCCCACTACTATCATAAATATTTTCTGCTTGTGATTGTTTTAAATAAGCTTTTACAATTGTATTCAATACAATATTAAGTCCATCAGCTTTATTTGAACTTATAGTAATAGAAATAAATGGACTACCTTCTTCATTTTCAGTGCTAAGTGCTTCCTTTAAACGTTCTGTAGCATTAGCCTCAGTTTCACCTGAATGTAACCAATATTTTTTTAACTCAGGAGATTGTATCGCGGAACGTAAAACATCATCACGAGTAAGCATTTCAGTTTGCTGCCTAACATACAACTGGTATTGTGTAAAATCCAGACTTTTTTCTGAATTTAAATTTGGAACAAAACTGGGTGATACTAATACACTAGCTTTAGTGCTGTAACTAGGTTTAACTTTTTTTGAAAGTAACACACCAACAGTTACGAGACTAATGATGATAAATAAAGCTAAAAATTTATGGCTTAATAAGCTGACTAGCGGTTTAAATCGCCCAGTAGCAATTACTTGTTCTTCTGACACTACTGAGCTCCTTGTTGACTAAATTGTTTACGTAATTCTGCATTAGTACGAATAGCATCTATATCACCATAAACACCTAACAAACTAGTAATAGGTGATAGAAAACGTAAATTATATTCAATCTTAGCAATAGTGCTTTTAGGAATATAAATAATATCACCTTCTGCAAGCGCGATATTCATATTTTGATTAACATCTAACAATTTTTTTAATGCTAATGGTTGATTTAACCCTTTACTTGGACGAATTAAATTAACTTGTTCACTGTTACTATTTGCTGTAAAACCACCAGCTTTAGAAAGTACTTCTACAAATGAAGTTTTTGTACCTAAACTATATGCACCCGGCCTTTTTACTTCACCTAATACATATACTAATTTTTCTTCAAGATCAGGAATATATATTACATCATTACGTTCCAAATTCACATTTAGAGATAAATTTTTACCTGTTAATAATGGTTCTAAATCAACATTAACTAGTTGATTACGCCCTCTAAAAATAGTACAACGAGTAAAAGGCAAACTATTTTTTCCTGTAAAACCACCAGATTTAGCTAATACACCTAATAATGTAGGTGTATTCATACCGAAATCTATTTCACCGGGTTGTTTAATTCTACCTAATATAAATACTTTATTAGCAGTATATTGATCTATTTTTAAGGCAATAGATAATTTTTCATAAAAATTAGCTAGTTTATTACTTATGGTTTGTACCGCTTGTTGCCTAGTTAAACCTGTTAATGTAATATCTCCTGCTAATGGCAAACTTATTTTGCCATCAGGTCCTACGATATGTTGACCACTTAATTTTGGATAACCCCACACATCAACTGATACTTTATCTCCATTACCAAGACGATAATTTTGAGAATTATTAGTTACAGTATTATGAAAATAATTTAAATACTCTGGAGGAGTTGTAGCAACTTCCTCTCGTGGAGCGGGGGCTTGTAATATTGGATCTATTGGAACATCCTCAACTTGAGCGCAACTGGTCATTAGTAAGCCCATTAATATATAGAATTTTAATTTTAAATTTGAATTTGAATACCAACCAAACACGACTATACCTATTATTGTTAATTTTAGTTATTATTGTTGATACTGCAATGATTATACCTAATTAATAATCAAATGAATAAAGAAGTTTTAATTAAGATCACATCAAATGATACTCGCGTTGCTATCTTAGAAAATGGTGTCGTACAAGATATTATTATTGAACCTAACACCAAAACTAGTTTAGTTGGTAATATTTATAAGGGGCAAGTTTGTCGGGTGTTACCAAAAATGCAAGCCGCTTTTGTAGAAATTGGATTGGAACGTACTGCATTTTTAGATACTTCTGATATAAATTTATATCAGGGGCAAATTTTATTGGTACAAGTTATTAAAGACCCCGTTGCTAATAAGGGTGCCCGTGTTGGTACACAATTATCAGTGGCGGCACCTTATATAATATATTTAGTAAATTATCCTAATCATATTGGAATTTCTAATCGTATAAAATCACAAGCAGAGCGTCAGCGTTTAAAGCAAATTGTTTCCGAAAAATTAGCGACTATGCCGAATAATCAACATAGTAGTTTTATTGTTAGAACTGCTGCTGAGGGAATTTCAAATGAAAATTTATGTGCTGATATAGATTTTTTATGTAAGTTGTGGGATCAAATTGAATATAATTCTGCACCAGTTTATTCTTTAATTTATAAGGATTTATCTTTAGAAGAGCGTATGATTCGCGATTTTGCTGGTAGTTCTATTAAATATGATAATGACAATGATAATATTGAGAATGAAATCAATAAAGCCTTAGAACGAAAGGTTAAATTAAAATCAGGTGGTTATTTAGTTATTGATCAAACTGAGGCTATGACTACAATTGATGTTAATACAGGAATTTGTTTAAATTTAGAACAGACAAATTTAGAGGCAGCAGAGGCGATTCCTCGACAATTAAGGCTAAGAAATTTAGCCGGCATTATTATAATAGATTTTATTGATTTAATAGATTCTCAAGTCTTAAAAATACTGAAACAAGGTTTAGCGGCTGATTCTGTGAAAACTTATATCAGTGACAGTTCTTCATTAGGCTTAGTACAAATGACACGTAAACGTACTAGGCAAAGTTTGAAAGATATATTATGTGAAACATGCCCAACTTGTGGAGGCAGTGGATCAATTAGGAAAATAAACAATGATTAGAATATATAATTCTCTAACGAAACAAAAAGAAATTTTTACTCCAATTGAACCGGACAAAATTGGTTTATATGTCTGCGGTATGACTGTATATGACTATTGTCACCTTGGACATGCAAGGGTTATGGTAGTATTTGATATGGTAGTACGTTATTTACGTTCTGTAGGTTTTTCAGTAAATTATGTACGTAATATTACTGATATTGATGATAAGATCATTCAACGCGCTAATGAAAATGGTGAAGATTTTCATGAATTAACTGCTAGGTTTATTCAAGCTATGCACGAAGATAGTGAGGCTTTAGGAGTATTAGCACCAGATCAAGAGCCACGCGCTAGTCAGTCTATTGCTGAAATTATTGCAATGGTTCAAAACTTATTAGATAAAGATCATGCTTATATTGCCGAGAGTGGTGATGTTTGTTATGCAATTGAAAGTTTTAAAGATTATGGCAAACTTTCTGGTAAGCGGCTAGAAGATTTACGCGCTGGTGAACGAGTCCAAATAGATCAATCTAAAAAAGACCCTTTAGATTTTGTATTATGGAAACAGGCTAAACCAGAAGAACCTAGTTGGGAATCACCTTGGGGCAATGGTCGCCCGGGTTGGCATATTGAATGTTCTGCTATGTCAACTCATTGTTTAGGCAATCATTTTGATATACATGGTGGTGGTATGGATTTACAATTTCCACATCATGAAAATGAAATCGCTCAATCAGAAGCCGCTACTGATGAACAATTTGTTAATGTCTGGATGCACAATGGCTTTGTTCGTATTAATGATGAAAAAATGTCGAAATCTTTAGGCAATTTTTTTACTGTACGGGAAATATTAGAACGCTATCAGCCTGAAGTGGTGCGTTATTTTATGCTCACTAGTCATTATCGTAGCCCATTAAATTATTCTGATCAAGAATTAGACGCTGCTAAACAGGCTTTAACACGCCTTTATACTGCGCTGCGTGGTTTCAATGTCAGCAATAGTGAATTGGATAATGAATATAATCAGCGTTTTCATGCTGCTATGAAAGATGATTTCAATACTCCAGAAGCTATAGCAGTACTATTTGATTTAGCTAAAAAAGTTAATAAAAGTCAATCAACAGAATTAGCAGGGCAATTACGTCAATTAGCAAGTATTTTAGGCTTATTACAAGCAGAACCAGAAGACTATTTACATGGTAATACAATAGCAGCGGCAGAAATTGAAAAGCAAATTGCAGAACGTAATGCGGCACGAGATAATCGTGATTGGGCAACAGCAGATCGTATTCGTGATCAATTACAGGAACAAGGTATTTCGCTCGAAGATGGAGCGCAAGGAACAATTTGGCGGAAAATATGACATCAATAATAAAAATTTTAGACGATGGATTTCAATTATATAAGCGTAGTTTTCCTTATATATTACCATTAGTATTAATAGATGCTATATTAGCAGTTTTAATTAATATATTAATTCCTTTAAATGCGGAAACACCAGAAGCTTTATTAAATATAATAAAAGAGAATGCGCCATATTTTATGTTATATATGCTCATAATGTTCATATTATATAGCACGATTTTTTATCGTATTAGTGCAATCCATAATAAATCTGATATAAATAATTTGACAGCTTTACAGGAAGGATTAAAAAAAGTATTAGTAATAATATTAGCCAGTGTTATATATTTCTCTCTAATATTTATTGGATTTATGATCATAATTCCCGGAGTAATTTTACTAGTTTCATTAGCATTATTTACACCGCTAATTATAGTGGAAAATGCTAGTGTATTTGAAGCATTAAAAAGAAGCCATCAAATGATTTGGAAAAATTGGTGGGCTGCCGCTAGTATTTTAAGTATATCCCTCTTCATTGTGATGTCAGCTAGTATGTTAGCCAGCGGGATTATTCAAATTGTCTTTAGTAGCAGCTTAACTCCAGAAGAATTGATGCAACTCATGCAATTCGCATCATTAACAGCTGATAAAATAGTAAGCCCATTCTTTTATGCGGTTTTATTATTATTGTATTATGAATTAAAGGGAGAAGAGAAACCAAAGAATCAAGATGGGTTTATTGCTTGAATAGTAAGCCCCCCAGCCCCCTAAAGGGGGAGTTATACTGTGCAATGAACTAAGCTCCCCCTTTAGGGGGCTGGGGGGCTTCCTTTTGTTACTATTTCAAAATACGATAACTATCAGCTTTCCAATACATCCCTTCAGGATCTAAAGGATTTTCAAAGAGTGTCAAATATGCAAAATAAGATTTGCCAGCCACTTCTACTCCTTGTAATTTTATATCACTATTAGTTAATAAAATTGCTACAGAAATTTTCGGTGGAGTGTTATTGACATCAGTTAAACAATTTGGTGCTTCTGTGGTTGCGCAATAATTTTCTAATTTCCAATAAAGACCGTTAGGATCAGCAGGATATTGATAAGATTGTAAATAGCCATTAAATTTATTACCAGCAATATCAATATATTGTAATTGTAAATCTAAACTTGATGAAAGTGATACTGCTGTAGGAATATATTCTGTGATCGCGCTAATTACTGGCAATCTAGCTAGAATAGATAAAGATTCTGAATCCACATCTAATACTAAATATGGATTATCTTCATATTGTATTACTAACTCAGTTTTGTTATCTCGCATTCTTTCTATCACCGCTTCTTGTAAAAAAGTCAAGCCAGTTTTTTTATCAGTTTTTTTATCACTTTTAGATTCAAACTGAGCAGCGATATTTAATTTTACTAGAACACGTACAGTAGTATTTTTTTTGACCTTATCAATTAAACCTTGATTAGAAATTACAGAAGAATCATCTACCTGCGTGATAGGTGGAATTGTATTGGTTTTAGCTCCGGGGTGAGACTTTAGGCAGCATTCCGCGCTCACTATATTAGCCCACGCCATTGTTATTAATATAATTGTTGTTTTATATATCATAATGATTATTTATTAAATGAAGGATTAATATCATTGGGCAATTTATATTCCATATCAGAAGTCAAAAGCTGACAGGTTTTTAAAACCTGTCAGCTTTAAAAGCTGACATTATAATGTCACTTATGTCAGCTATGAATAACTCGCCCATCAACATCAAGTGCTGCTTCGTGCATCGCTTCAGATAGAGTTGGATGCGCATGGATAGTTCTAGCCAAATCTTCAGAACTAGCTTCAAATTCCATTGCTAGCACTGCTTCAGCAATTAGTTCTGAAGCTGAAATACCAAATATATGTACACCTAAAATACGATCAGTTTGGCTATCGGCAATTATACGAATCATGCCGCTAGTATTGCCATGTGCCTTGGCTCTACCATTAGCTATAAAAGGAAATTGACCTACCTTATACTCAATATTTTCCGCTTTTAACTGTTCTTCGGTTTTACCAACCCATGCAATTTCAGGATGAGTATAAATTACCCAAGGTACTGTGTCATAGTGCATTTCAGTTTTTTGCCCAGCTAAACGCTCAGCTACCATAACGCCTTCTTCAGAACCTTTATGAGCCAACATTGGTCCACCTATTACATCACCTACGGCATAAATACCGGCTACGCTAGTTTGACGATTTGCATCTACTTTAATGAAACCGCGCTCATCCATTTCAATACCAATATCAGCAATACCTAGTTTATCAGTATATGGTTTGCGCCCAACAGCTACTATTAGTTTATCCACAAGCAGTTGCTGATCACCCTGATAATTTATAGTAACTTCATTATTAGCAACAGTAGCAGAAGTGACTTGAGTAGCTAACTTAATATCTAAACCTTGTTTTTTTAACTCTTTTAGAGCAGCACCAGCAATATTACGATCAGCTACACTTAAAAAATCATCCAAAGCTTCAAAAATAGTAACTTGACTACCTAAACGACTCCATACACTACCTAATTCCAAACCAATTGCACCAGCCCCTATAACGCCAAGTCGCGGTGGCACCGCATCAAAAGCTAAAGCACCAGTTGAATCTACAATAAACTCATTATCAATAGGTGTAACCGGAATTTGAGTTGGCACTGAGCCGCTGGCAATAATGACATTATCAGCACTAATAGTTTCTATGCTGCCATCATTAGCAACAATTTCAACTTCAGTGTTGCTAATTAAACGAGCAGTACCTTCTAAACTAACTACTTTATTCTTCTTAAATAAACTGCCAATACCGCCAGTTAGCATCTTGACAATTTTATTTTTACGTGCTTGCATAGCAGCAATATCAATACTTAAGCCCTCAGACTTAATACCATGCCCCTTTGCCTCCTTCTCCATGAAATAATAATGATGAGAAGAATCCAATAAAGCTTTAGAAGGAATACAACCGACATTAAGACAAGTACCACCCAAAGAAGGCTTATCTGCTGAATTAATCCATTTATCAACACAAGCTGTCTTCATGCCTAATTGTGCGCAACGAATAGCCGCCACATAGCCCGCTGGACCAGCTCCTATTACTATAACATTATAATCTGCCATATATTTTTTTCCTTTTAAAACTTAAATATCAGTCAAAAGACCTGACAGGTTTTTAAAACCTGTCAGGTCTGAAAGTAGGTTGATTTTAAATATCTAATAATAACCGACTAGGATCTTCTATTGCATTTTTTATAGCAACTAAAAATTGTACCGCATCACGCCCATCAATTAGACGATGATCATAAGACAATGCCACATACATAATTGGACGAATTACTACTTGCCCATTTTCCGCTACTGGGCGTTCAACAATATTGTGCATACCCAAAATCGCACTTTGTGGTGGATTTAAAATTGGAGTTGACAACATAGAACCAAAGATACCACCATTAGTAATACTAAAAGTTCCGCCGCTTAACTCATCCATTGTTAATTCACCATCATTAGCGCGTTTAGCCACCTGACTGATATTTTGCTCAATCTCAGCAAAAGACATTTTCTCAACATCGCGTAAAATTGGCACCACTAAACCGCGTGGTGAACTAACTGCAATACCAATATCATTATAATTATGATAAACAATATCTTCACCATCTATTGAAGCATTAACAATAGGGAATTGCTGTAAAGCTGAAACCACTGCCTTAGTAAAAAAAGACATAAAACCTAATTTTACATCATATTTTTTTTCAAAATTATCCTTATATTTACCGCGTAAATCCTTAACAGCCTGCATATTAATTTCATTGAAAGTAGTAAGAATAGCACTTTC
Organism: Candidatus Marithrix sp.; assembly: GCA_016744775.1. Lineage (GTDB taxonomy): Bacteria > Pseudomonadota > Gammaproteobacteria > Beggiatoales > Beggiatoaceae > Marithrix. The sequence continues at coordinate 482,712 of JADGDS010000002.1, read as the reverse complement.
ATGTTGAACACTCACCAAACGTTCAGCAACCCGCTTTCTGAAACTATTCATAGGCACTCGTTTTTCTGAGCGGCTATTTGTCATATTCGATGGTGAATTATTAGTAGGCACTAAAGTTTTAGCAGAACGTCTAACAGCTTTAGACGCTGGTTTTACTAAATCGCCTTTAATAACGCGATCACCTTTATGTGGCACCGAATCAGGATCAACACCTTGCTCAGCGGCAATTTTTCTAACAGCCGGGCTAGTTTTAGCATGATCCTTTTCATCCTCATCATTTAAATATGAAGGATTAGTTTCTATTAAAGCAATATTTTCTGCACTTTGTACATACTCATCATTATTCTTAATAATTTTGATCAAAGTGCCAGCTTTAGGAGCTGTAACTTCTAAAATGATTTTATCAGTTTCAATATCAACTAACTTTTCATCTTCATTTACAACATCACCCTGCTGCTTATACCATTTTAATATAGTGGCTTCAGATACAGATTCGGCTAACTCAGGTACTTTAACTTCTTCAATAGACATAAAATAATTCCTTATTGATAACAAATCTTACACACCCTCATATTAGCACCCTAGCCACCCCCCACACCCTCGTTCCCACGCTCCAGCGTGGGAA
>JADGDS010000002.1:0-481987 GCA_016744775.1 Candidatus Marithrix sp. | reverse complement strand
AGCGTGGGAACGAGGATGTGTAATAATTATACCATGAAGAAATGAGAAAAAAAAAAGGAGTACAAGATTAATCTTGTACTCCTTAATAAGGGGAATAAGGGGCTTATAAATTAAGCAGGATCACCAGCAACGGTTTCACCATCTGTAATAATAGTTAAATCTTCAAGCTTCCAACCAGTTTCTTGTCTCCATGACCATTCTCTTAAATGTCCATTTTCATCTCTAGCAAACACATATTGTGTTTGACCATCTGTATAATACACTGGATTACCAACTATAGTTTGACCACCTACAGCAACGGTTAAATCTTCCAAATGCCAACCTAAATCTTGTCGCCACCAGAATTCTCTCAAATGATTATCAGCATCTCTAACAAATATATGTTGAATTGTACCATCGGTATAATAGACAGGATTACCAGCAATTGTTTGACCACCTACTGCCACAGTTAAATCTTCTAAATGCCATCCAGATTTTTCTTCCCACCACCATTCTCTTAAATGTCCATTTTTATCTCTAGCAAAAACATGTTGAAATGTACCATCATTATAATAAACAGGATCACTATCAACTGTTTGACCACCTACAGCCGCACTTAAATCTTCCAAATGCCAATTAGCATCATTTACCGCTTTCCACCATTCACGTACATGATCATTATGATCTTTAGCAAAAATATGTTCAAATTTACCATCATTATAATAAACAGTATCACCCTCAATAGTTTGATCACCTAAAGTTCTGACTTTCCAACCATCTTTAGTTGTCCAATACCACTGTTTAATATGATCTTGTTCATCTCTAACGAACACATATTGAATATTACCATCAGTATAATAAACCGGATTACCAGCAATAGTTTGACCACCAACTGCAAGGCTTAAATCGACTAAATTCCAACCAGCTTCAGGCGTAAACCACCATTCTAATAAATGATTTAATGGGCTTTTAGCAAATACATGTAAAGTATGATCATTATAATAATAACTAGGATCATTAATAATTTTTTGTCCACCAACAGCAGCACTTAAATCTTCGACTTGCCAACCAGAAGACTTACTTTTCCACCAAGCTTTTAAATGACCATCATCAGCTTTAGTAAAAGTATAAGTTGTACCTTGAGGAATAAAATTAAAAGCAATATTATCCAGATAAATAGTTCTAGCTTGCCCAGCAAAAAATCCAACTGCAAAACCACCTACCAAATTAGTCAAATTCATATCTTTCAAAGATATAGTATATGTTTTCCATGTATTTTCTAATGTGATTAGACCAGATCTATTAAGTGTTGCTGAACCTAAACCACCACTAGCAAATTCAACTTGCTCACCACCTACAGCACCTTTAGCATCAAAACTGATAGTTTGAGCATCTGACATATCCAAGCCCGGCTGTTTTGTCCAAAAAATACCAGCCCATTTATTATCACCATTTGGAGTATAATCGATTTTTACTGTCTGCTTGAAATCAATAGTCAAATCATTGACATCTCCCATTAATAAAGAAGGAGTATAGTTAATACTATTATCTTTATAAATATAATACTTCATATAGCTTGAAGAAGCTGCACTTACAGCTTCAACTAACAAACATAACACTAATGTTATAGCAAATTTTTTCATATATTCATCCTTTATGTATTACTCATAATTGGATGATCAAAAATCATGCCAAAAATCTAGCATAGTATTATTTCAGCATTTTTTCATATTCATCATGCGTTCCAATCCACACCCACAACAAATCCTCATCATCTTCAATTGCAAGTGCCCTATAATTAATATCAACTCTTGCTGACCAAAATTTTCCAATTCTTTTAAAATGCAAAGAAGGATGAAGAGGATCTTCTTTTAATAGATTAAAGTTTTTCTTAGCTATTTTTTGAATAGAAATTGGTAATTTTTCATAATTTTTCCAAAATCTGCTTGTTGTCTTATGCATCTAAATAGCCTTTAAGATACCTTGTTTTTTTTCAGAAAGTGCTTCTTCTATTAGAAAATCCAATTTTCCTGATTCAGCATCTTTTTCTATTTGTCTATCCCATTTTTCATATTTGCTTAATTCACGAATAACTTGTTTAAGTTCTTCAGAATGAGATGGCTTTAACTCAAGAACACCTTTTAAAATAAAAATACTAAAATATTCTGGAAGTTGAAACCATGCTGTATGTACATGTGTGTTATGATTCTCATCATTCTTCCAACGCATCGCAACACTCATAGTTTGATCTTTCCATTGCCCCCAAGCAATTGAAAAACTACCGTCATTGTATATAATTTTATTAACCGAAAAGTTCATTGAAATTCACCCCTTAAAAACTAAAAATATAGCATATTATGCTATAATTTATATCATGTCAAAATACATAATAAGCTTACTACTAATAAACACCACCTGCTTTGCCGCCAACCCACGTGATTATATTGACTATTATGTCAATTGGTATGGCATAGATTATAAAGCTGCCACTGCGCATAAAGTTTTTGAACGTTTAAAACAAGTAGCTAATAAAAACCATAAATTTCTTAATCCTAAATTAAGAGTACTTAATAATAGAGGCAGAAATCCTTGGGCACGCGCTTTACGCGATGGAAATATCGTACTATGGCGTTCTGCTATTGATGCAAGTTACAGCACCTCAAAAGATGAATTTGAAGCTCGTTTAGCTTTTATACTTGGGCATGAATTAGGGCATTTAGCCAACGATGATTATTGGCATCTTAAACTTGATTATAAATTTTATCGCAGGAATCGCTTATTTACACAAGCGCGTATGAAAAAAGAATTAGCGGCAGATGCAGAAGGCTATGCCTATGCAGCATTGGCTGGCTATAAAGTACATCTATTAAAAAACTCCTTTCTAACTAACTGGTTACAAAAAGTAAAACCTCCAAAAAACTCAGCTTACCCATCTATTAAGAAACGTTTAGCTATATTAGAAACATACCTAGATCAAATTAAAAACAAATTTAGCTTGTTTGAATATGGAGTACGTTTAAGTCACTTTAAGCGTTGTGATGACGCTGAATATTTTTTTCGAGAATTTCAACATGTATTTCCCGCACGCGAGGTTTTAAATAATCTTGGTTTTTGTTATTTACAACAAGCGCGTCAAAAAATGAAGAGAGAACACGCATATTTTTATTGGATGCCAGCAATGTTAGATATACAAAGTCTAGCTAAATCAATAGTACAAGCAGGAAGTAAAAGATATTTAAAAGACTATGTATCAAAAAGAAGCAAACCATATTTAGAAGAGGCAATAATTTATCTGAAAAAAGCTGCCACTTCTGATAAAAACTATATTCCAGCGCGTATTAACCTAGTAATAACATACTTATATCTTGGCAAACCATATAAAGCACGTAGCATAATTGAAGAATTGCGCCGCTTAGCCCCCAACAACTTAGAAATTCAAGGCTTACTAGCATTAACAATATATGAACAAAGTGAAATAGATATGGATTTATGGTCATTAGCAGTGAGTAAATTAGAAAGACTAATAAGAAAACCCAATGCACCAGCAATGATAACTTACAACTTAGCGCGTTTACTACAAATACGCCCACGCCCAGCACAAGCTGAATATTATTGGAGCCATCTTATTGACATGCAATTAAAAACGAAGACAACACAAACATTAAAATGGAAAACCTCAATAGCATTTAACTGGCAACGAATTTCACAACAAAGAAAATTAGTCAATAAATTATACAGTTGGGGCAGACCAACATATTTTAATTGGCAAAAAGCCAAACTAAAAGGTAAAATTTACAAACGCCCAGATGGAAACCTAGAAATATTAGAACTAGACGACTTTATACAAATGCAAGTATTAAAAGGCAAAAATTTACCTAAGATTAAACAGCTTCCAAAATACTGCAAACAAACATTACAGCAAAGACGTTTAATAAATGGTATCTTATGGTCTTGCAACGACTGGGCGGCATTAAGCTTTGATGGTAAAGTGCAAGAAGTTTGGCGTGTTTTGAAATAAGTTATATAATCTTTATTATTTGCAGTTGTTCCATTTCTGTCAAATAAGGGTGCATAGGCAAACTAATCACCTTTTCAGCAACTTTCTCTGCCACTGAACAATCACTTTCTAAATGAGCAAATGCTGGTTGTTTGTTCAAAGGAATCGGATAATGAACCGCCGTTGGAATACCTTGTTCTTTTAATTTTTGTTGTAATTCATCACGATTATCAACTTGTATTGTATATTGAGCATAGACGCTGGTATTATGTGGTTCAATATATGGCGTGGTAAAAAATTCCTTTAGTTTTTCAGTATATATTTGTCCAATACGTTTACGCGCTTCTACTTCTTGTGGGAATATTTCCAGTTTTGCTAATAAAATAGCCGCTTGTAAAGTATCCATTCGTCCATTTATACCAATACGAGCATGATGATAGCGTTTATCTTGTCCATGTACTCGAATTTCACGCATTATTTTAGCAAAATTATCGTCATTTGTAAAACATGCACCACTATCTCCGTAGCCGCCTAATGGTTTAGATGGGAAAAAGCTGGTACAGCCTATTGTGGATAAACTACAAGATTTTTGTCCTTTATAAGTGGCTCCAAAACTTTGAGCAGCGTCTTCAATTACCGGAATATTATATTTGTTAATAGCATCAAAATCGGCACATTGTCCATACAGTGAAACGGGAAGAATGGCTTTAGTTTTCGGAGTAATAGCTGCTTCAATTTGTTTAGGATCAATATTATAAGTACGTGGATCAATATCTACAAAAACTGGTTTTGCTCCTAATAACATAATGGTTTCAGCAGTGGCAATGAAACTGAAAGGCGTAGTAATAATTTCATCACCTTGTTTTATACCTAGTGCCATCATGGCAATAAGCAAAGCATCGGTGCCGCTGGAGACGCTGATGCAGTGCTTGACACCAACATAATCTGCTAATTTTTGTTCCAGTTTGGCAATTTCTGGTCCCATGATGTATTTGCCGTGATGGAGAACTTGGTGAATGTTTTTTTCTAGCTGAGAACGATGCTGATCTTGTTGGATTTTGAGATCAATAAAATTAATTATTGACTTGCTTTCTGTTAATGAAAGATATTCAGCTACGCTGATGGAATAGTCTCCGCGTTTGGTCATTTTTTTATCACGATAAACCAGACGTGCATCTGTGCCTAAACGTTGTATGGCTTTATAAAGTTGAGCATCTTCTGGATCAGAATCTGCAAAAACATTACCTTCTGATGATAGAGCTGCTAACCATTGCTTGTCTTTAACAAAAGTTTCTAATAAGCTTCGTGCGGTTAATAAACAATGACCAAAACTTTGATCTTCATCTTGTCGGTGAAGTTCAGCAGCTGTGACATATTCAAGTGTTTGCAGACTACCAACATAAATCCAGACACGATGTCCTTGTTCTTTAGCTTTGGCGATGACTTCAAGACTGGGCAAAAAATATGGCATCCGTTCAGTACATATATCTACCACAATATTCACATCAAGAAGAATATCTTTCATAAACCATATTTCCTACTTTTTTTCAATCCTTCAAGAAAAAGTTCTTCATCTCTTAGTCTATGATTAACTTTATTTATTTTAGTTCCCCGAATCTTTCTCATTGAAATAATCATTTGTTTAATTGATTGATTTTGAATCTGATCAAGAGGATCAAAGATTTCTTCATCTGGCACTACTATAATGACATTAACACGTTTATGTTTTAAGTTTAGTAATTGAGTAGGACGTATCATGCCATTTTCATATACCGCTGCTATTTCCATGATCTTTTTACCTAATAAGTAGATTTACATACATTATAGACTATCAGACCTGACAGGTTTTAAAAACCTGTCAGGTCTTAAACCCGATTAATCTTCCAACATTTCTACTCTAATACGAGTAATTTGCCCTTTTATAGCATCCAATTTTTCCATTGTTTCAATTGCTTTATTTAGGTTTTTCTCTACTACTTTATAGGTAAGTATTACTATTGTTACTTCTTCTGTTCCTGCAATTGGTTCTTTCTGAATAATTGCTTCAATATTTATACTTTGTTCACTTAGAATCGAAGTTATATATGCTAATACGCCTAATGTATCATTAGCGGAAATCCTTAAGTAATAGCAAGATTCTACATCTTCTATTGCTACTATTGGCAAATCAGCTAAGGCTTGAAAGGCTAAATGAGGTACGCGATTACTAGGATCTGTTGTCAGGGTGCGTGTTACATCTACTAAATCTGCAATTATTGCTGATCCTGTCGCTAATGCACCAGCTCCAGCTCCATAATACAACGATTCTCCTAAAGCATCAGAATCTACATATACCGCGTTCATTACCCCTTCAACATTGGCAATTAAACGTTTCTTTGCAACAAAAGTTGGATGCACACGTAGCTCAATACCTTTATCAGTGTGTTTAGTAATTCCTAAATGTTTAATTTTATAGCCTAATTCATCAGCAAATTTGACATCTTCATTACTGATTTTGGTAATTCCTTCCATATAAACTTTATCAAACTGTAAAGGAATACCAAAAGCAATAGAAGCTAAAATTGTTAATTTATGAGCGGCATCAACTCCTTCTATATCAAAAGTAGGATCTTGTTCAGCGTAACCTAAAGCTTGAGCTTCGGCTAATACTTCGGCAAAATCACTGCCTTTTTCACGCATTTCAGTTAAAATAAAATTACTGGTACCATTAATAATACCAGCAATATATCTGATTTCATTAGCGGCTAAACCTTCGCGCAAGGCTTTAATGATTGGAATACCACCAGCAACTGCGGCTTCAAATGCAACCATAACTCCTTTTTTTTGTGCAGCGGCAAAAATTTCATTACCATGTTTAGCAATCAAAGCTTTATTTGCTGTTACTACATGTTTACCATTTTGAATGGCTTTAAGCACTATTTCTAGCGCGATGGTGATACCACCTATTAATTCAACGACAATATCTATATCAGGCTGATTAACTACATCCAGTAATTGTTCTGTTAATACAATATTATCAGTATCATAAGGATGGGCTTTATTTATTTCTCTTGCGCAAGCATGAGTAACCACAATACCCCGCCCTGCACGGCGAGTAATTTCATCAGCATTTTTCTGTAATGTGCTAACTGTGCCGCCACCGACTGTACCTAATCCAAGTATTCCTACCTTCACTGGATTTAACATTCTTGTTTATTCTCCTGTTTGTAATAATTTATCTTTCTTAAACATTTCTTTTAGATTGCGTAATGCTTGACGTGTGCGATGAGGGTTTTCAATCAAAGCAAAACGCACATGATCATCACCATAACTACCAAAACCAATACCCGGTGATACTGCAATTTTAGCGTCATTTATTAGTTTTTTCGCAAATTCTAAAGAACCCATTGATTTGTATTGGTCTGGAATTTCTGCCCATACAAACATTGTTGCTTTAGGTTTTTCTACTTGCCACCCTATAGCATTTAAGCCTTCGCATAATACATTACGACGCTGATAATACATATCTTGTATGTCTTGAACACAATCTTGATTGTCTTCCAACGCGCTAACGCTTGCTACTTGAATCGGGGTAAATGTACCATAGTCAAGGTATGATTTAAGCCGAGTTAAAGCCCCAATAAGAGTAGGATTACCACACATAAACCCTACTCGCCAACCGGGCATATTATAACTTTTAGACAAGGAAAAAGATTCTACAGCAATATCCTTTGCGCCGGGTATTTGCAAAATTGAAGGTGCGACATAGCCATCAAATACAATATCTGCATAAGCTAAATCATGTATGACCCAAATTTTATACTTTTTAGCAATATCAACTACTTGTGCAAAAAAGTCTAAATCAACACATTGTGTGGTTGGATTGCCCGGAAAATTTAACAATAACATTTTTATGCGATTCTTAGAAGTAGTAATTTTTTTCACTAATTCAGAGAAAAAATCAACTCCGGGCATTAAGGCTATATGTTCTATATCAGCACCTGCGATTATAAAACCATAGGGATGAATAGGATAAGCTGGATTTGGTACTAAGATTGTATCGCCCTTCTCAACAGTAGCTAAGGCTAAATGAGCTAAGCCTTCTTTAGAACCAATAGTAACAATAGCCTCAGTTTCAGGATTTAAGGATATATTATAACGTTGTTGATACCAATTAGTTATAGCTTGACGTAAACGCGGTATGCCTTTTGATGCTGAATAGCGATGCGTATCTTTACGCTGCACTGTTTCTACTAATTTATCGATGATATGTTGAGGAGTAGGTTGATCGGGATTGCCCATACCAAAATCAATAATATCCTCACCTAGAGAACGTGCCTTTAATTTTAATTCACTTACTATATTGAATATATAAGGAGGTAAAAGTTTTATGCGGGGGAAGTCATCTTTCAAGGTAAATGTCCTTATAAAAATATACTATTATATAATGATAAATATGGAAAAGTCGCAAATTATACGCCATAAGTAAAAATCCCGGATTGAATTCATTATATATTGTATGTTATCATATAAAGATTGTAATTAGAGGTAGAAAAAGTAATGCTAGACGCAGCAACTGCAAAAGGTTATGAAACTGATTTTTACCTTTGGCTCATGACAAATGCTGAACTCTTGCGACAACGGCATTTAAACAAAATTGACACTGATAATATAATTGATGAGCTAGAGAGTATGGCAAAACGTGATAAACGGGAGTTATTGAGTCGTTTAAAAGTGTTACTTATGCACTTATTAAAGTGGCAATTTCAAGTGGAAATACGTAGTAAAAGTTGGAAAATGACGATTAATGAACAACGTGAACAAGTACATTTAATTTTAGTTGATAGCCCTAGTTTAAAGCATCAACTAACAGAAAAACTTGATGATGCTTACCATTTGGCACTTAGAGCTGCCATAGCAGAAACTGGTTTACCAAAAAATGTTTTTCCAAGCAACTGCCCATATTCCTTGGAACAAACATTAGATGAGGATTTTTATCCTTAATAAATAATCAAACCAACCACAGCGGCAGTAAAACAAGTAGCTAATACTCCTGCAAATACTGATTTCACTCCTAATGAAATGATCTCCTTTCTTTTTTCTGGTGCCATCGTTGTCATTCCTCCTATCATAATACCAAGACTGCCTATATTGGCAAATCCACATAGTGCATATATCATTATTATTTGGCTTCTTTCTTCTAGCGCGTCTTTTGGTAGATTGGCTAAATCTATATATGCTATTAAATCATTTAATATAACTTTAGTTCCCATTAATGATCCCGCTGTTATAATTTCTGAAGCGGGAATTCCTATTAAAAAGGTTAGTGGTGCCATGACTACACCTAACATGCTTTGTAAAGTTAGTGGTTGTATGATTTGATTGATTAAGTTGACTAGGGCTACTAAGACTATCAGCATTGCAATAATATTTACTAGTAATTTTACGCCATCACTAGTACCTCTGACAATTGCATCCATTGGGCTATCTGCTATTTTTGGAAAGCTAATTTTATTTTGTTGTTTGTCACTGTTATGAGGAATCATTATCATGGATATGATTAAGGCTGAGATTACGTTTAATACTGATGCGGTTAATATATGCCCCATTGCATCTGGTATTTTGGGGGCTATAATTGTTGCGTATAAAACCATTACTGATCCGGCAATTGTTGCCATGCCTGCTACCATTACGCTAAATAATTCTCCGCGCGTCATATCTTTTAAATATGGTCTAATTAATAAAGGAGCTTCTATCATTCCAACAAGAGCATTGGCAGCGGCACTAACTCCGGCAGCTCCTCTTATTTTTAGACTTTTTTCCAGTAAGAAGGAAAATGCTTTTACAATGGTGGGTAATATACGATAATAATAAAGTAGAGATGATATGACGCTCATTATTAAAACTATGGGTAATGCTTTGAAAGCTAAGATAAACATTGAATTTTCATTTTTAATTTCAAAGGGAGCAGCACCGCCTCCTAAATAGCCAAATACAAAACTAGTACCAACTGTGGTTGCAGTTGCTAATACTGATACGAATTTATTTAGCATCATGAAAAAATCTTTAAATATGGGAAGATTTAAAAACATGATTGTTAATATTAGGTGAATAACAATTGCGATTAAAATAGTTTTAAATACAATTTCTTTTTTTGCTTCGCTGAAGAGATAGGCAATCAGCAGAAGAGATAAGAGTCCAAATATACTTTGTAGTATCATCATATTAATATTTCTTAAAAGTTAATAATAATGTATCATTATATATGATATATGATTAATTAGAGGTTATAAATATGTTTATAATACGTATCTTGTTGTTTCATCTGTTATTAATTCTAACTTTACCAACTTTTGCTGCTTGTAATGATTATCAATCACAAGTGAATAAGGCAATACGCGCTTATGATTTAGCTAAATTAGAGCGATTATTGCCAATCATCTTATATAAATGCTGTGAAACGTAGTATGTCAGGGATTGGATTTAATAAATGATAAACAGGCGACACCTGAAGCACCAAAAAAAGCGCAGATAGAAAAAATTTATCAACAAGCAACAGAGGCTCAAATTTTAGCTGGTAGCGTAAATACAATCAGTCGTTCTGGGCAAGCTAGTGGTATGATGCGTGGCAAAATACGTGGTTTTATACCAAGAAAACGAGCTGTACCGATACCATTTTATACTGGCAAATGGGGGTTAGATGATAGTGGCAAAAAAGTTACAAGACAATTGGCATCCTATTTAAAATGGGCATACATAATTGGAAATGGGGCTAAAGCCAACTGCCATTAAGTTAAGAATTGGAGTTCAAATTATGAGCCGCTAGATTTGGTGTTTAATTTAGCTGGAGATGGAACATTGCAATTTATGTATCCATTAGTTGAATATGGTGACTCTTATAAGATTAATAAGCTTCCTTATAAGCTTCCGCCGCTAAAAGTGATGCCTCCATTTGGAAGCGATAATTTGGTGGTGATATTATGTCGCCAACCAGCATATGGTTTGCATCGTTTGTTAAAATATAATTCTAAAATTCCAACAATTGAGCAGGTTATGGCGCGTTTAAATGCTAATAGTTGTCAAATTGGACAGTATGGGTTTTTTACTCAGTGATAAAGTAAGCCCCCAACCCCCTAAAGGGGGCTTACTTTATCGCGCCAAGATAAAGTTCTTAAATCCACTAGGTGAGTATGATACTGACATTTGGCTTCCGTCTGTCAGTGCTTCTACTTGTTCTGATATGTAGTTGTCTAGTTCTTTGATTTTTATTAAGTTATCTCGGTTTGAGTCGGCTTTGCCTTTTAATCCTTGTAATAGGGCGTAGGTGAATACTCCGTGTTTTAGTTGTGGTAGTTCTTGGGCTACGGTTTCGCTATATGTTGCACTAGTATTAGGTTTTTCATGATTTTTCTCCTATAAGTACAACGGATTTACGGAATAAACTAATTATACAGATAAAAAAATTAGCTTACTCCGCTCCGCTCCGTGACTTCGTATCGCTGACTTAGCTTACTCCGCTCCGCTCCGTGACTTCGTATCGCTGACTTCGTATCGTATCGTATCGTATCGTTTATTCCGTAAATTCGTTGTACTAAATTAACTGATGTTACGCACTCAACTTCCCGTTCCCCTGAAAGGGGGTAACATACCAGCCCAGGGCAACGCCCTGGGATTATGTGATTATGTGATTATGTGATTATGTGATTTTGAGCCCTGAAAGGGCGTGACATAATGTATCGCCCTTTCAGGGCTTAACATCACACCTAATTCATTCCTAGGGCGTTGCCCTAGGCTGGTATGTTATCCCCTTTCAGGGGAGGAAGTTCAATGCGTAACATCAGTAAATTAAATTAGTTTCAATATTAACAACACCTCGCGCTGCCAAAACTTCAGCTATTCTAGCCGCCCGATCTTGTTATAATTTTAAATTTAGCATATAACTTTGCCATTTAGCAACCCCTTTAAACGCCTGAGTATCAGTATGCCCATGAATATGAATAGTTTTACCATATAAACTTCTAAAAGCCAATGCGTGTGATTGTGTGTTCCTCAGAACCCGGCTGTAAATCGGCTTTGCCAGTAGTGGCAAAATGGAAATTGCGAAAAGTATGATCAGGCATAACCCTACCAACACCACGTAAACCACAATCAGATAACATCTGATTCATAGCCAGCCGACGCTGCAATGCCATTACGATAAAGGGCAACCATAAAGGATTGCCCCTACATAGGGTGGTTTGCCTTTATTATATTGTAGGGGCAATCCCTTGTGGTTGCCCTTAAGACACGCGCCCCAATTATTAATTATTAGAGAGGCTTAGAATTAGAATAATTGCAACAAATTTATAATGAAAAACAATAAAGTTCATAAAAATAATCCTTATATAAAGATTCGACTTTTTGATATTGTTGTTTCATCGCTATTTGATTTAATACTGTAAAAGACTCAGGATAATCATTGTTATAAATATGCTCTTTGATTAGGATTAATTCTTCTGAAGTCATAGCATTCCAATTGTTAGAACAGTATTTCCACCAACGATCAAAGTAATCGCTTTTAGTTTCATCTTCACGACGCACAATATCATATATTAGCAGATAACCACCGGGCTTTAAAGCTATACGAGCTTGTGCAAAAAATTCCTCTTTTTCTGTCAAAGTTAGATGGTGTATCGAATAACCTGCGATGATAATATCAAAGCGAGCTTGTTGAGTAGCGATAAATTCTATTAAATTTGCTTGAATAAATTGCTTGTCACAATTGACAATCGCAAGATTTTGTTGTGCTTCTTCTAAGGCAATCTCAGAAAGATCTACGCCATAATAATTTGTTATTTGGCTATTTTTTAAAATTCGCGCCATATGAAAAGCATCTCCACATCCTAAATCCAATAGATGTTGATGCTTATGTTGATTGAGAAAATCTTGTAATATTTGAAATATTTCAAGATGAAACATGTAATTATGTTTAATTACCTTTTTATAAATATTCCATTGATTGAAAAATTCTTTAATTTGTTTTGACATTGTGTACCTATTAGTGTTATTGACTAGCATGTTCTAACATTTCTTCTGCATGTGCCAAAGTTTGAGAAGTAATCTCTACTCCTCCTAACATCCTAGCTATTTCTTCAATACGTTGTTGATAATCCAATGTTTTTATATTTGCATAAGTTGTTTCTTCTAAAACATGTTTACTAACTTGCAAATGATGATGCCCCTGACTTGCCACCTGCGCCAAATGCGTAATACATAAAACTTGACGTTGTTGCCCTAACTTATTTAATAATTGCCCTACAATTTCCGCAACGCCACCGCCTATTCCTACATCTACTTCATCAAATACCAAAATTGGTATTCCGCTACTTTCAGCCGTAATTACTTGTATTGCTAAACTAATTCTTGAAAGTTCGCCACCAGAAGCCACTTGTTGTAGTGGTTTAACTGGATTGCCCGGATTAGTACTAACTAAAAATTCTATTTTATCGCTGCCATTTGGAGATGGCAACGTTTGCTCTTCTGTTCTAACATTAATAGTTAATTTTCCGCCGGGCATACCTAAATGTTGCATTTCAGTAGTTATTTGTTCAGATAAAATATCTGCTGTTTTAACCCGTTGTTGATGTAAAATATGACTTATTTCTTTATATATTTCTAAACTTTTTGCAATTTTAGCCTCTAAATTAACAATAGCTTGCTCATAATTTTCTAATTCATTTAATTGTTTATTTAATTGCTCAACATATGCTGGTAAATCAGCATAGCGTACTCGATGTTTGCGTGCTAAATCTTGTAGTTGATTAATTTGTTGTTGTACATCTTCTAAACGCTCTGCATCTAAATCTAAATTATGTATATAAGTACGTAATTCACCTATTGCTTCTTGAGTTTGAATGATAGCATTTTCTAAAAAAGCAGCAATATTAATTAGTTGTGAATCTGCATTTTGCATTTCTTCTAATAAATTAAAAGCTTTATTTAATCCTCCTGCTTCGTCATTATCAAGTAATGTTAGCGCGTCTTGACTATTTTCTAATAATTTTTGAGCATTAACTAAACGACGAAATTCTGTTTCAAGCTTTTCTAAAGCTTCAGTTGTAACTTCAAAATTTTCAAATTCTTGAACCTGATAACGTAATAAAGTTATTTTTGCGTCACGATCTTCTCCACCTAAATGTTTTAATTCGGTTTTTAGTTTATGCCAGTCTTGATAACTATTTTTAACTTGTTCTAAAATATTTTTATCGTCGATTAGACCATCAACTAATTGACGTTGCATCTCGGATTTAAGTAAAGATTGATGAGCATGTTGACCATGAATATCTACTAAATATTCACCTAATTTACGCGCTGTTTGTATAGAAACAGCTTGATCATTAATATAAGCTCTTGAACGCCCATTATGATTAACAACCCGTCGTACAAAACATTCATCTCCGTGAGATAAATTTTGCTGTTCTAACCATTGTTGTGCTGCGAATGGCAGACTAAAAACCGCATTAACTTGTGCGGTTTCAGAACCTTGTCGTACTAAATTACTATCAGCCCTTCCTCCAAGCACCAAACTGAGAGCGTCAATAACAATTGATTTACCTGCTCCAGTTTCGCCACTGATGATAGTCAATCCATTATTGAATTGTAATTTCAGTTGTTCAACAATGACAAAATTTTCAATCTGTAAATAATGTAACACTTGTTATTTAACCCTTACTATTAATCAATTTTAGGTCTATAAATTGTAACTTTAAAATACTCTGCGGTAGTATTATTTTCAAATTCGATATTAGGATATGCTTTAAGTGATTTTAAAATACCACTACCAATACCTCTGTATGGTAAGACATCACTGACAAAGGATGTTAAAACAATATTTCTGGAACGACGTTGAATACCTTGTTTTATATCTTCAATCGAAAGGCTGTTTGGCAATTTGCCCGGGCTTTTTATTTCTATTCTATTTGGAAATATAAATAATTTAATTGAATCATTTATAAAATAATCTCTATGTACTAAGGCATTAATTAAGATTTCTTCAAAAACCAGCTTTGGAATTTCGGGTATTCCTAAACTATTAAAACTTTGATTGCCTTGAGGTTTTCTAAGTATGCTTAATATGAAGCTAAGAGCTTGTTTATATTGAAATAATAAATTGCCAGTAAAATTTTCACTATCTCTATAGTCGTTAGTAATAAATTCATTATCCCAAAATGAAACCATTGAAATATGGAATTCAGGCAATAAAATATCTAAATTTTTTCCAAACAGTAAGGCTCCTGCTACAGTCAGTTTATCACCTTTCAAAAGTCTGAGATTGGTCATTAAACGCGATAGTTGTTCAGTTTCAAAATCTTCTTTATATCTTTTTTGATAAAAATCTTTAAATATCAGCATTTCAACATCAGAAATACTGGTGTCTTCAATTGGTTGCCGTTCTGCATATAATTTACCAGCGTTTTGATATAAGCGTTTTAATTCTTCAGGTGAGACACGTCTTTTATTAGCGGCTGATTTTATCCAATAAACCATATTATTATCACAATATGGTTTCTCAATTCCTGCGGGAATTGTGACAACTAGAATTAATTTACCATCAATAGAAACAGTTTCAGTAAATATAGTAATAGCAGGTTTGACATTATTTGTTGCCCAATTGAATAGATAATTATTAACTTTTTCTATGGTTTCAAAATCAAGCCCAATGATATTAGCGGCTTTATCTTCAATACCAATCAGAATTTTCCCGCCTTGAAAATTAGACATAGCAACTAATTCAGCAACAATATCATCTGCTTGTTTTGCTTTAAGTTGTTGTTTGAATTGTACTTGGCTATTTTCACCGGCATTAATAATTTTAATTAATTCAGTAGTATTCATAAAATTTATCCATTTATAAGTAAGCCCCCCTAACCCCCCTAAAGGGGGGAATTACCAGATACATTTCCCCCCTTTAGGGGGGTTAGGGGGGCTTTATATTATTAACAATCCCGCCGCCACATTTCTGTCTTCGGAAGCCAAAATTGTATAAGTACGACAAGCGGCTGCTGTATCCATAACTTCTATTCCAATACTTTTTTGTATTAAGGGGCTTAGTAGTTCTGCGCTAGGGAAATGTATTGTTTGCCCTGTACCTAATATAATTAATTCAGGTTCTAGTTTGGCTAGTATTTCAAAATGGGCTATTTCTAAGTTGTCAAAATCTGTTGGTTCCCAATCAGTCAGATAATCTGGCATTACAATTACGCTATTTGAATATATCTTTTGATTAATTGTGACACTTTTTGTATCGACTTTGTTAATTTGATATGTGTCGTTAGATGTGCTTAGGTGAAGTTTCATATTTAATTCTCAGTTTCTAAAATTACTACTGCCGCTGCAATCTCTGTAACATGTGATAGGCTTACATGCACTTTAGTGGCAGTTAGTTGTTTGACTATTTGTTCTGTTTTGCCATGCGTTATTATATAAGGTGCGCCACTGTCTTTATTAAGTACTTCTATATCTTTAAAAGTTACTTGTTGACTTAATCCTGTTCCTATTGCTTTCATAAAGGCTTCTTTAACTGCAAATTTACCAGCATAATGTTCTATTGGATCACTATATTTTTGGCAATATGTGATTTCTTTGATGGTAAATAGGCGGTTTGTGAAGTTGTCTCCATGTTTTTCTATGCCTTTACGAATACGTATTTGATCAACTATGTCTATGCCTAATCCTATTATCATAATATTCTCTATAAAAGGCATTATTTTAATATAGTATAGAAAATTAATAAATAAATAAAAATTTATGGTTACTAATGATTCTTTAAATACTTTACATGATGCTGTTGATAAGGGTTTATCAACAGAAATTGAACAACAAGTAACAGAACTTCATCCGTCTGAAATCGCTGACACTTTAGAATCATTACCTTCTAAACAACGCGCTGAGTTATGGAATTTAGAGGTAGTTGATCAAGCAGAAGTGTTGCCTTATCTGAATGACACTGTACAGTTTGAGTTAATACAAGATATGCCTACTGCTACAGTAGCAAGGGCAATTGAGAGTATGGATACTGATGATGCGGTGGATATGTTGCAAAATTTGCCGGATGAGGTAGTTGAGGCAAGCTTACAAGAAGTAGATTTGGAACATTATCGCCGCTTAAGGCAGGTATTATTTTATCCTGAAAATTCAGCCGGCGGTTTAATGAATACGGATATTTTAATTGTGCGTACTGAAATGACTGTAAAAATGGTACTACGTTATTTACGCCGCTTTGATAAATTACCTGAGAGAACTGATTTGTTAATGGTAGTTGATAGTAATAATGATTATCGTGGAGTATTATTTATAACCGAGTTATTAACTAGTAGCCCTAAGTATGTAGTTGAACAAATTATGTCCACTAATATAGAGGCTATTCCAGCGGATTTATCAGATAATGAGGTGGCTTTATTGTTTGAGCAACGTGATTTATTGTCTGCACCTGTAGTTGATAAGCAGGGTATTTTGCTTGGGCGTATTACGATTGATGATGTAGTAGATGTAATACGCGCTCAAGCTGATCATAATTTAATGGGGCGTGCTGGTTTAGATGAAGAAGATGATATGTTTGCTCCTATATTAAAGACTACTCGTAATAGGGCTATATGGTTAGGTGTGAATTTAATTACAGCTTTTTTAGCGGCTTATGTAATCGGTTTATTTGAGGCAACTTTAGAACAAATGGTAGCTTTAGCGGTATTAATGCCAATAGTTGCTAGTATGGGTGGTATTGCTGGCAGTCAAACTTTAACTATTATGATTCGTGGTATGGCATTAAATCAAATTAGTAATACTAATATTCCTTGGTTATTAAAAAAGGAATTGGCGGTAGCTATATTAAATGGGATTATTTGGGCGATTGTGGTGGCTGTTATAGCTATAATTTGGTTTAATAATGTTATATTGGGTTTGATTATTGGAACGGCGTTAATTATTAACTTATTTGTTGCAGCTTTTGCAGGGGTATTAATTCCTGTATTGTTGAAACGTTTATCTATAGATCCAGCTCTTGCCGCTAGTGTTACTTTAACTACTATTACTGATGTTATTGGATTTGGAACTCTGTTGGGATTGGCTACAATTTTATTGAAAGTGTCATGAGTAGTTCGGTGGGTTTCGCTGTCGCTCTACCCACCCTACATTCAAATTAATTAACATCACATGTAGGGTGGGTAGAGCGAAAGCGAAACCCACCGAACCAACAAGTTTTATCTTTGCCCTAACATGTCTGAAGTAACTAATACAATTCCAGATTCACTAACATAAAAACGTTTAGCATCTTCTTCCAAATTTTCTCCTATGACTGTATTAGGAGGAATTATACTACGTCTATCAATTACAGCTTTTTTGATTCTGCAATTACGACCAATTTCTACATTTGGTAATATTACGCTATCTGTTACAGATGAATAAGAATTTACTTTAACATTAGAAAATAGTAAGGATTTTTTGACTTTAGCACCTGAAATTATACATCCTCCTGACACAATAGAATCAACCGCCATACCCCGTCTATCATCATCATCAAATATAAATTTTGCAGGTGGTAATTGTAGCTGATTAGTCCAAATAGGCCATTCTTGATCATAAACATCTAATTGTGGAGTCACAGAAACTAAGTCTATATTAGCTTCCCAAAAAGCCTCTAATGTACCAACATCACGCCAATAGGCTTGTTCTCCTTTTTGAACGTCGCGAAAACGATAGGCAAATACTTTATGTTGATCAATAATAGATGGAATTATATCTTTACCAAAGTCATGGCTAGACGGTGTTGAATCTGCATCTATATTAAGTTGATCATATAAAAAATCTGCTTTAAAAACGTAAATACCCATTGATGCTAATGCTTGGCTTGGATCATTAGGTGTTGGTTCTGGTTGGCTAGGTTTTTCTGCAAAACGTATAATTTGTTCCTTGTCATTAATACTCATTACACCAAAACTAGTTGCCATATCTAATGGAACTTCTAAACAACCAACAGTCATATCTGCATTGTTAGCAACATGTGCCGCTATCATTGGACCATAATCCATTTTATATATATGATCACCAGCTAAAATTAGGATATATTCTGGTTTATGAGCGCGAATAATATTGAGATTTTGATATACAGCATCGGCTGTTCCTGAATACCAATTTTCACTTTGTTGTGATGCTGGCATTAATTCAATAAATTCACCAAATAAAATTCCGCGAGAAAAATTCCAAGCTCTTTGAATGTGACGAATTAAAGAGTGTGATTTATATTGTGTTATTATTGATATTTTGCGTATGCCAGAATTAATACAATTTGACAATGGAAAATCAATAATACGAAATTTACCACCAAAAGGTACTGCTGGTTTTGCTCGCCATTTGGTTAAATCTTTAAGACGTGTACCGCGCCCACCAGCTAGAACTAAAGCCATTGTGTTACGAGTTAATTGACTAATATGACGATCTGCTTCAGAATTCATTCTTTTTTTCCTTAATAACAATCTTCTTCTTGAATATAACGGCGATTTACCCAGCCTTTAATGTATTGATATTTAATTGGTAGCCAATAGGATCTGCCAATTTTTCTTGCTCTGCCAGTTACTTGTATGCCTGTAGCGTTTGGATTGAGTTTATAAATCTTTTTATAGCCAATTCCCGGTTTTTTTCTTACTGATAATGTGTCATTGGAACGAACATTGACAACTTGAAAGGAACAACCGGTTGGTTTATCAATTGGGCAATCTTTTTTGAGATAGTAACTATTAACCCAACCTCTGATACCTTCATATTCAATCGGCACCCAGAAGAATCTTCCAACTTTGGTTTCATAGCCGACAATTTCAATATAAGTTCCATTTGAAGGAATTTGGGTAATCTGGTTATATTTAGCACCCGGACCATCGCGAACTGTTAAGGTATCATTACTTTGGACTTTAACCACACGATATAGGCAATCATTACTAAGTTTTGCCATAGTTGTATATGAGTACAGACATAGCCATAAACTTAAGACTATAGTTATAAATTGTTTTAATTTATTCATTATTTAATTCCATTAATAACTTAGAAGCGTATATATTAACATATTAATATGAAAAACCCTTCTTTAGAATTAGTTTTATACACCGCCGCTCAAGTAGCTGAACTTGATCGTATTGCTATTGAAAATCATAATATTCCCGGTTTGTGTTTAATGGAACGCGCTGGTAGTGCCGCGTTTGAAATTTTAAAATCTCATTGGCAACAAGCGGGTAGTATTACTGTTGTTTGTGGTATTGGTAATAATGCTGGTGATGGTTATGTCTTAGCGCGATTAGCTCATTTAGCCGGTTATGATGTTAGTGTATTGCAATTAGGTGATGTTAATAAATTAAAAGCTGATGCTTTACTTGCTTATCAATATATGATTAATGTTGGTTTGGTAACGCAAGATTTACTTGTAAATAGTGATGTCATTGTTGACGCTATTTTTGGTACTGGTTTAGATCGTGAAGTTTCAGGTAAATGGCGTGAAATGATTGATAGTATTAATGATTGTTCTTGCCCGGTATTGTCTATAGATATTCCATCTGGGCTTGATGCAGATACTGGTAATGTGTTAGGTGTTGCGGTACATGCTGATGTTTGTGTGACTTTTATTGGCTTTAAACAAGGTTTATTTACTGGATTAGCTCCTGATTTTTGTGGCAAAATATATTTTGATGATTTAAAAATTCCTTCTGAGGTTTATCAAAAGGTAAAACATAGCGTTAATCGTCTTGTTTATGACGCTAATTTATTGCCTAAACGTCTTCGTACTGCGCATAAGGGTAAATTTGGTCATGTACTTATAATTGGTGGTGATTATGGAATGATTGGTGCGGCTAGTTTGGCGGCAGAAGCAGCGGCACGAGTTGGTGCTGGTAAAGTTAGTATTGCTACTCGCGCTGATAATGCGGCTTTATTAAGTATTACGCGCCCAGAAATTATGAGTCATGGTATCGAAACAGTAGCAGAATTAGAATCTTTGTTAGAACAAATAGATACGGTCGCTATTGGTCCGGGATTAGGTCAATCAGATTGGGGACGTAATTTATTAAATTCCTTGAAAACTATAGAAAAACCAAAAGTTATTGATGCAGATGCGCTGAATTTATTAGCTGAAAAACCAATGAGTTTAACTAATGCGATTTTCACTCCTCATCCGGGTGAAGCGGCTCGTTTATTAAAAAATTCTATGGTAGCAGATCGTTTTACAGTAGTACGCCGTTTAACCGAGCAATTAGCTGGGGTATGTGTGTTAAAAGGAGCGGGAACTTTGGTGGCAAATGAGGATGAAATTAGTGTTTGTACTGCTGGAAATCCGGGTATGGCTTGTGGTGGAATGGGTGATGTGCTTACAGGAGTAATAGTTGGTTTAGTAGCTCAAGGTTTTTCTAATTTTGAAGCTGCTAAGTTAGGTGTATGTCTTCATGCAATAGCGGCAGATAGTGCTGCTGAAGAAAGTGGAGAACGAGGTTTGTTGCCATCAGATTTATTTAAGTGGATTAGATATTATGCAAATAATTTCCAGTGCTGAAGAAATGGAAAATTTTGGTGGTAGATTAGCTCGTGCTTGTAATAGCGGCTGCATTTTCTATTTGAATGGTGATTTAGGTGTAGGTAAAACTACATTAACCAGAGGGTTTTTACGAGCTTTAGGATATACAGGCAAAGTAAAAAGTCCAACTTATACCTTGGTAGAAGATTATTCAGTAGCTGAACGTATGATTTACCACTTTGATTTATATCGTTTAGGTGATCCTGAAGAGTTAGAATATATAGGAATTCGTGATTATTTGGATGAAGAGGCTATTTGTTTAATAGAATGGTCAGAAAAGGGTAAACCATTTATACCAAAGGCGGATGTAGAAGTGCAAATAAGTTATGATGGAGAAGCGCGATTGTTAGAATTACGAGCCTGTAGTGAAATAGGAGAAAAAATTTTATGAATACAAATACTGATTATAATATAAAAGTTGATGTTAAAACTACTTATATGGAAGAACATAGTGATCCTGAAGATAATAACTATGCTTTTGCTTATCATATAACTATATCTAATACTGGTAGAAGAGCGGCAAAATTATTATCAAGACATTGGGTTATTACTGATGGAGATAATCATGTAGAAGAAGTACGTGGTGCTGGAGTGGTGGGAGAACAGCCATATTTAGAACCGGGTAGTAGTTTTCAATATACCAGTGGTTCAGTATTGAAAACACCAGTTGGAACTATGGAAGGTAGCTATCAAATGATAGCTGAAGATCAAAAACGTTTTGATGCTAAAATTCCGGTGTTTTTATTATCTGTGCCGGGTATTTTGCATTGAATGCGCTATCAAACTAAAACAGACGATGAACTGCGCGAAGAATACGATTTTTCGCAAATGACAGATGGTGTTCGTGGTAAATATGCAAAATATTATCACGAAGATGTCAGAATTATAATGTTGGATCCTGATGCCAAATCAGTGAACGAAGCCTTGAGGGCGTTGGCGAAAATAATTCAACAGCATCACAATCAAGGTAGCATGTGTTAAATGTTGTGAGATAATCTGTAGGTTGGGCTGACGAAAGGATACGCAGTCAGCCCAACCTACAAAATTAATTACAACTATCAGTTTCAGTCATATTTTCAACGTGAAATATTGGATAATTTACATGCCGCTGTTTCATAGTCATATCTTTATAATATATCGCTTTGCCTTCAATTCCATCTCCAAGTTTAGCAATGGTCATAACTTCAAAACAAGGAATTTCAACTGATCTAGTTTTATGATCATACAATATATAGCCGCTAGTCTCTTCACCTTCAAACATGTTCTTAAAATTGATACTCCAAGGAATAAGTTCAAATACCAATTTAGTTTTTTCTTGTAATTGAGCGTCAAAGATTCCTTGGTTATCAGTTGCTTTGCCGGTAAATTCATCTATGAAAGGAACTAATATACCTTCTAAAGATAGTGTGTTTGTTTTTGAGTCGTAAATGGCTTTTGATGAAATTTCTGTTGGTGGTTTTTCTTCTTCCTCTTTTTCTTCAAAAATAGCGGTTACATTTTGATTACCATTCATTTTTATGGTAATTGTGTCTTCACTGCCGCTAGCGTCACCTTGCCATTGTTTGAATTTGTAACCTTCTGCTGGAGTTGCTGTTAAAGTTACATCTTCATTAGGAGAATATGAAGTTTTGTCTGGTGATTTGGTGATTGTGCCGCTGTCTTTGGGGGAAATGTTTGTTTCTCGTTCCCACGCTCCAGCGTGGTAACGCATGTACAGACGCTCCAGCGTCAAGTGTTTTTTTCTTATACTGGATAATTAGATCTAGTAAAACTCGGCGCTGGAGCGCCGATACATGCGTTACCACGCTGGAGCGTGGGAACGAGAGTGCGTAACATCAGTTAAGAGTTAAAAAAATGTAAATTCGTTTATTCCGTAAATTCGTTGTACTAAATAAACGAATTTAACCGCCATAATATGGATTTCAATAGAAAAAATTTTTTTCTTTATGTTTATATAGAATGCTTAGCGCAAAAAAAGGTCAGGGTATTTTTATATTTTTTGTTTTTATGGTTAATATAAATATTGAATAACTTATTGTACTTTATGATGTTACGCACTGCCATTTTATCATTACCAAACATCTAAATTCAGAAGATAAAATAATTTATTGCTTATCAAGCTAGACACATGTTGGGCTTCCTGTCGTCAGCCCAACCTACGAATCCTAATTACAACTATTATAATAAATATTAACCGGATCCATCTTCATCCGTTTAACCTTATCTACCATTCGAGATTCAAACATCACCGCATAACTTAAAACACGTTTTACATATTTGCGTGTCTGACTAAATGGAATTAACTCAACCCAAACATCTGGAGCTACACAAGGATATTGTTTTGCCCATTTTTGAGCATTTGATGGTCCAGCATTATAAGCCGCAGTTGCCAATATATGATTGTTCTTAAAACGATTTAACATCATTCTCAAATAAGAAGAACCCAACTTAATATTATTAGCTGGCAATAAAACGCTACCAATATCATTAAACCCTTGTCGCCTAATAATATACTTCGCAGTTGCTGGCATTAACTGCATTAATCCCATTGCCCCTGAACGAGAACGTGCATCGATTTGAAAAATACTCTCTTGACGAATCACACCATAAATATAAGAATAATCCAACTTCTGAATTTCAGCATTACTCACAACATCATCATAAAAAGCCAAAGGAAAGCGTATTTCCAAATCATCCCAATACTTAACTTTAGCAAGCGTCACAATAGCTCGATTATGCCAACCCCAATTATTAGCAACAACCGCCGCTGTTTTAATTTCCTCAGAATTTAACCCTGCTAATACCTTATTCCATTCAAGACGAGCAAAGTGACTAATTCCCAAAAGATATAATTCACGAGCGCGTTGCAAACCGCTATATTTTTCTAATAACTCAGCTTGAACTTTTTTACTAATATTAAGCGGTTGTGAATTAAACTGATAAGATTGACCAAGCTTATCAGCCGCTAAAAAACCATAATAATCTCGATTCTTCGCCAGCTTTTGAAATATTCGATTCGCCTTTCTATTATCACCCACCTTCTCTAAAGCACGCGCATACCAATACTCATACTTAGCAACAGGCAAAGACTCAATCAACTTAATTACAGCCCGCCAATCCTCCTTAACTAAATAAATTTGCAAACGCGCCAAAACCAACTTTTCAGTCACTAACTCATTATCGACTTGCTCCAACAACAACACCGCCTTTGAATCTTTCTGACTAGCCGCTTTCAAAGCAATATAAGAAAATAACTCATCCTTTTCTTTCAGCGTCAAATAATTTTGATATGATTTCCAATATTCATAAGCAAGTTCAGCATTCCTGCCAGCTAAGCGACGTAAACCATATACAAGCAAATCACGTGCAATCTTAGTATTTTTATACTCAAATTTACGCAAAGCATTAGCAGGATTTTTATACATCACCTGCCACCGCCAAATCCACTTACGCTCCTGAATCGGTAAAGACTTAGCTAAATATCCAGCCAAACCAGAATTATCATTCTTAATAGCCAAAATACTACGCTGTAAACGTAAATCCGAACTAATTATATTATTAGTATAAAGATAATTAAACACAGAATCACAAGCATTAGGCTGAGATTTTCCGACCAACCAAATATCCTTAGCAGAATTCAACAACTTATGATTTAAAGCGAAATACTTATTTAAATAAGCAGTTAAAAAATTACATTGTAATACCGTACTTTTTTGTGGTGTATAAGCATCAATAAAACTATCCCAATCAGCTTTTTTAGCCAAAGACTTTAACCAAATCACCCTCAAAGAATCAGCAAACGGAGCATTTTGATTACTCTTTAAAAACAACTTAATAGTTTGTGGATATTGTTGATCAATATAAGACTTTAAATAAAAATAACGTAAATAATGAGCAATAGGATAACCTTTTAACTGCGCCGACAAAGCATTAAAAGCAACAACATCTCCAAGATCCAAAGCCTTTTTTGCCTCTTGAAATTGCCAACGTTGCTCTAATAAACTATTAGCATATGTATTTGACATACATATATAACTTACAAACAATACTATAGAAATTTTTCTAATCATCTTTAACTCCTCGCTGCGCCGCACTGAGAATGCCACGCAAAATATTAATTTCTGATTCCATCAACTGAGTACGATTAAATAACCTATGTAAACGTCGCATTAATAACCTAGGATTATCTGGATCTAAATATTTTATATCAATCAAACTTTGTTCTAAATGTGAATAAAAATTATTCATAACCTCAGATGAAACCGGTGAAGGCAATTCATGACTTACCTCAGTAATAGCATTAACTCGTAACTCATAAGCAATAACCTGAACAGCAGCAGCGATATTAAGAGAACTGAACTGAGGATTTGTCGGAATTTGTACTAAATAATGACACTGTTCCAACTCTTCATTCGTCAAACCAGAATGTTCTCGTCCAAATACAATTGCAATTTGCCCACTATGATCCAATACATGTTTAGCACACTCCTTTGGAGTTAAAGTGGGCCAACTTAAACTACGTAATCTCGCGCTAGCACCAAAAATTAGTTGACAATCTTTTAAACTTTCTTCTAAAGTATTAAAAAGTTGCGCATTTTCTAACACAGAATTGGCTCCACTAGCACGTGCTATAGCCTTAGCATGAGGAAAAGTTTTTGGTTGGACTAATCGCATTTGTGATAATCCCATGTTTTTCATAGCCCTAGCAGCGGCTCCTATATTACCGGGATGAGTAGTACCAACTAAAACTATATTTATATTATCAAACATTTTTAAATTAAATTATAATGAAAATTTGTATTTTATCGGATAGCCATGATAATGCTCCATTATTAATTGCAGCAATTGCGGATGCTAAAAAATTAGGAGCGGAAGCAATTTTGCATTGTGGAGATATTGTTGCGCCAAGTACACTTACCAAAGTGCTAGATCAAAATCTACCTATACATGCAATTCATGGTAATAATACTGGAGATCTATATAATTTATCTAGTTTAGCTAACAGATCAAATAATCTGATTAAGTATTATGGTCAAGATGCAGCCTTAACCTTAGCCAAACGACGAATTTTTTTAGTCCATTACCCTCATTATGCAAAAGCTATGGCGGTAACTGGCAATTATGATTTAGTTTGTTGTGGACATAATCATATTATTTCTATTGACACTATAAAAAATATCAAAGGCAAAACTACAATTGTATGTAATCCCGGCACAGTAGCTGGAATTGGCGCAACTCCAACATATGTACTTGCAGACTTAGAAACCATGCACTTTGAAAGGAAAGATCTATGAATGATGGAAATCGACCCAAACTAACTTTGGGTTTGAAAAAAAAATTACACAAACCTGAAGAAAACAAAACAACAACCACTAATAAATTAAGACTAGGCTCAAGAAAAAAAGCCGCTCTGTTTCAGCCCATAGCAAATAAACAACAACAATTTCAAGAACCGATATTAAAGAAAAAACCAGAATTTCAACCACAATCTGTGGCAGATAAACAACAAACACCTTTATTATCACGATCATCTGTTATTAGAATCCCAAAAACAATAGGTAAATTAGAAATAAATATTAAAATAACTGAATTACCTAACTGGGTAGAAACTATTAAACGAGGATGGCAACGTTTTTGTATAAATGTTGATGGACAAATAATCAGAATAAAGGTACGCCCAAGAGTTTGGAATAAATTAATTGAAGCCAATGAAGAATATACCGACTGGGTGGCATCTATTACTGGTAAAATGGGGCATAATATTCGTAATGGATTTGAATTATTAGAGCCCCAAGTACAAGTATATGAGAAAGTAGCACCAAAATCAAATACACAGATACTTGAATAATTATTAAAATATCTTTATAATCCATATTTCATACAAGGATTTCCCATATTATAAATAAGGTAGGATTTATTTATAATTCCTTGTAAGGATTAATTATAATTATAATAATAATAATATCCTCAATGGGTACTTGCTTTAAAGGAGAAGTAGTATATTTTTTAACTTTAAATTTTAAGACGTTTAATTAACAGGAAACATATATTATGTCAAAGAAAGCAGTTTTTTCAATTGTAATGGTAATGAGCATATCGGCTTGTTCGAGTATTCCTAAGAATACTGATGATATGAATGCTTATAATTCTGAAACAAGAAAAGTTAAAAATTTAGCTTTTCATATTGATGAATTAGACAATATTGCATCAAGTCTTAATAAAGATGCACCTGAATGGGTTGCCTTGGATTGGAATCAAATTCAAAATCAAACCGTTGCTCAAAATCGTTACAAGAAGTCAAATAGAAGAAGAGTACATGTAGCTTCAACTAGAAGTACATTTAGAAGCAGAAATAGTAGTTACCAGAAGTCAAGCAAACCAGTAAGCATAGCATCAAGAGGCAGCCAATCTAATGCTAAGTTTAAATATGTTAGTAAACCTCGTTTAAGTACTTTAATTCGTTCTTCTAAAGTACGTAAACGTTATAAACGTTATAATAAAATGATACGTGTAGTTGCTAAAAGTGTAGGTATTGAACCTGAATTTTTACATGCTATAGTGCGTGCAGAATCAAATTATAATCCAAAAGCTAGATCTTATGTAGGTGCAGCAGGATTTACACAATTAATGCCTGGCACTGCAAGAGAAATGGGTGTAAAAAATCGTTATAATCCTGTAGCTAATTTATATGGCGGTGCTAGATATTTACGTTATTTGCTAAAATTCTTTAAGCAAAATAGAAAGTTAGCAGTTGCTGGTTATAATGCTGGACCATTTGCTGTAAAACGTCATGGTTATAAAGTTCCTCCTTACAAAGAAACTAGAAACTATGTGAAAAAAGTTTTATCTTATTACAAGAAAAATAAGAAATACTTTAAGCATGAAGTTGCTTACAAAAAAATGCTAGAAAATAGCCGTCGTTATCAATAAAAGCCGAAATTAAACCTGACAGGTTTTTAAAACCTGTCAGGTTTGGCTTAAAACTATAATAGGAGTTTTTAATTATGGCTAGAACGCCATCTAATATGATGCCACTCGGCACCATCGCCCCCGATTTTAATCTATACAATCCAATCACCGAAAAAAAATTAGCTCTTCAAGATGTAAAATCTGATATTGCTACAGTGGTGATGTTCATTTGTAATCATTGCCCTTATGTTATACATGTACAAGATGAATTAGTTAAACTTACTAATGATTATCAAGCTAAAGGTATTTCTTTTGTTGCGATTAATTCTAATGATGTTATCAATTATCCTGATGACTCACCAGAAAAAATGAAAGAAGCCTCAGAAAAATTAGCATATCCGTTTGCTTATCTATTTGATGAAACTCAAGATATTGCTAAGGCTTACCAAGCCGCTTGTACGCCAGATTTCTTTATATTTGATAAAGATTTAAAGTGTATTTATCGCGGGCAACTAGATGATTCAAGACCCCATAATAATGAACCTGTAAACAGCAAGGATATTCGTGCTGCCTTAGATGCGGTTTTAGCAGGAAACCCAGTTGATTCAGATCAAAAAGCGAGTTTAGGCTGTAATATTAAATGGAAACCATGAAAAAATATTCCTTATTACTAATATTAGTAGTATTTCCTAATTTGCTTCATGCAGAAGATTTTTTGAACAATTACCTCGGTAATTTATCTACTTTTCAGGCAAATTTTGAGCAAAGAATTTATAATGATAATGGTACATTATTAGAAAAATCAACAGGTAAGATGTATGTACAACGCCCAAATAAATTTCGTTGGGTATATGAAACACCTTATAATCAACTGATTGTGGCAGATGGAAAAAGGGTATGGATATATGATAATGACTTAGATCAAGTTACTGTTAAAAATCTGAATAAAGCTTTGGGTAAAACTCCTGCATTTTTACTCAGCCGTAGTCGTAAAGTTAATAAAGATTTTAGAGTAAAACAAATCGCATATACTAAAAAAGCTTTTGAACTTATTCCTAAAGATAAACAAGCAGCATTTAAGAAAATACGTATTAAATTTAATAAATATAATAACTTAAAAGGATTTGAATTATTAGATAATTTAGATCAGAGAAGTTATATTTATTTTAGTCGTGTAAAGAAAAATAAAAGAATGAATAAAGGTTTGTTTATTTTTACACCACCAGCAGGATCAGATATTATTTATGAAGAAGAATACTGATTTAAAATAACCATTTTGCTAATTTATTCTTTGGTTGTGGTTCTAATGAAGTAGCTAAAACTACAGAAATATTATCATTACCGCCTTTATCATTGGCGGCTTTAATCAAATCTTTTACCGCTTGATCAAGTGTTTCTGCATTCTTGATCAGCTTATGTATCTCGTCATCATCCAACATATCGCTTAAACCATCAGAACATAGAAGGTATATATCTTCAGGTAGCAAATTGCTTTCTTGAATTTCTACACTTACAGCTTCCCCAATCCCTAATGCTTTGGTTACTAAATTTTTATTTGGGGAATGACGCGCTTGCTCTTGCGTATAATAACCGCAATCGATTAATTCTTGTAGCACAGAATGATCTTTCGTCAGTCGACAAAATTTATTGGCTCGTAAACGATATAAACGTGAATCACCTACATGTGCAATACTGATAAAATCATCATGAAATAAGACTGCAACTACAGTTGTACCCATGCCTTGATACGTTTCTTCTTGTTTCGCAGTTTCATATATAATTTTATTGGCTTTAATAACAGCTTGTTCTAACCATACCGTTGTTGTGTGATAATGGTGATTAGGCTGACGTTTCAAATTAGCTTTTTTTGTTAGTAACATTTCTAATTCAGCAATAATTGTTGTTACTGCTATTGCGCTTGCAACTTCTCCAGCCTGATAACCACCCATGCCATCGGCAACAATTGCAAAGCCTAAATCTGCATCACTGGCAATATAATCTTCATTATTATTGCGAATTAATCCTGTATCGGTAGCACTAACGATTTTTAATAACATATTTTTCCTAATTTACCACAATCACGTAGTGCATTTGCAAACTCGGCACCAGTTTGGTAACGCTGTGAAACGGTTTTATGCAAGCTTATATCAATGACTTTTTTTAAACAAAGCGGTATATCCTTTCTGATAGTCAAAATATCTGGATGGGCTTCATTGGTAATTTTGAACATTAATGTTGCCATTGAATCTGCTTGAAATGGTAATTCTCCAGTCAATAATTGATATAAAGTTACGCCTAATGAAAATAAATCTGTACCACCATTTATTGGTTTTCCAGCCAATTGTTCAGGTGACATATAAGATGGAGTGCCTAAGATTACGC
The DNA here is from genome assembly GCA_016744775.1 of Candidatus Marithrix sp. GTDB lineage: Bacteria > Pseudomonadota > Gammaproteobacteria > Beggiatoales > Beggiatoaceae > Marithrix. The sequence continues at coordinate 451,157 of JADGDS010000002.1, read as the reverse complement.
CGGTTTTTGTTTTGTTAGAATCTGTGATATGCGCAATCCCAAAGTCAGTGAGTTTGATTTTTTCAGTAGCAGGATTATACATGATATTGGCTGGTTTGATGTCGCGATGTATTACATCATTACTATGAGCATAATGTAATGCCTCAGCAGCATTAATCATTATATCAATAACAACAGGAATTGCTAATAAATTATCTTTTTCTGTATATGGTACTAAATTACCGCCTTTAAAAAATTCCATAGCAATATAAGCAAAATCTTGTTCTTCGCCAGCGTCATAAATTGAGACAATATTTGGATGTTGTAAACGCCCTGCCGCTGAAGCTTCTCTAAAAAAACGTATTGTGGCTTCTTGTAATTCTTGTTCTTCAAATTCTTGTGCTAATGGTAAGGTTTTGATTGCCATTAAACGGTCTAACTTTGTATCTGTGCCAAGATAGACAACGCCCATCGCACCTTTACCTAATTGTTTTTCAATTTGATAACGCCCTAAAACTGGTTTTTCTCCATTATCATCTAATTGCAATTCATTAAAGTTATTGTCTAATAATCGCGGTTTTTTTACAGCATGTAATCGTTCTAGGCGTTTTTTGACATCACGGAAGTTTTGATTTTGGCGAAGCATATAACGATATACTTTACTAGCGCGTTTAAAATCGCGCTTACGTTCATAATCTAAGCCTAAATTGTATAATAAATTCATTATTGTTTCATCGGCGGGGCATAAACTGAATTTTTCAAATGCTAAATCTAAATTGCCTTGCCCTTGAAAAGCTAAACCTAACAAACGATTTTCTTCAACTGTTTCTGGATGTAAACGAAAAGCATTTTGATATATTGTTATGCCCTTTTTTATTTGTAATACTACATAACTTAATACTATTAATAATATAGATGGCATTAATTGCACTAACAAACCTTGATTTAATAATATTATATATATTGCAAATAATATTATTACCGCTGCACCGCTGACAAAAATATTAGGTAATAACAAACAAACATAGACTAATACCAATAAAAATAAGATTATTTGTAATGCGATTGCCCAATTTGGAATTATAAAAAAATCTTGATTTAATATGCTAGCAACTGTATTTGCGATTATTGATGCAGATGCTATATCACCTAATAACACTATTTTATTTTTATATTTTTCAGCCGGAATACGCCCAGATAATACATCTGCATAAGAATCTACGGTTAAACCATTAAAGTAAAAAAATGGTCGCATAAATAAATTAGCATCAGTATTAATCTGTAATTTGCCTAAACGTACCCCTTTACCAAGCTGAACTTTAATTTCTCTATAAGCACCTTTTAGACTATTAGAGGCTAAGACTAAGGGTAATGATGGTAAATAATGATCTTGATATTTTAAAACTAATGGAAATTGGCGTGGATTATTATTAATTGGGTTTAAATAACCAATACTTAAAACATTGTTAGCGAAAATATCTAAGGGTGCAATATAGTTGCTAATAGAGGGTGGTTGTTCTACTTTAGATGATCTATCAAATGGGGTTCTAACTGTTTTAATAGCATGTTTTATGACATAATCAGGTAAATTAACACTAGATTTACCTAAAGAAAGTTCCATAGATAAGATCAGATTTTTAGTTTGTTTAAAACAATTAGCTAATCTTTTATCACCATTCAAATCAACACTGGCTGCTTGTAATCTATCTTCAAAGCTTGTCAAAGCTTCTGGCAATTGCGCTATCTTTGTTTTAATGTTTCTGATATGTCGCCTATCACTATTATATTTTCCCCTAACTTTTGATAATTGACTTATTAATTGCTCGTTAATGAAATTCAATGGTTTAGAATTTTGATAAAATGTCATTAACTCATCAATATAAACTTGCCCAGTTTGTTTTTGTTCGGTGCTAAAATCAAGAGTTGTAGCGATAACTTGACTATGTGGAGAGACTAAATTAATGACTCTGGCTACATCGGCTCGTGATTTACCATCAATAGCAATCACAGCAACTTGATCACCCGGATTACGGTTTATTAATTGGATACTCCAATCATAAACAAATTGTTCTAAGGGTTCTAACAAGCTGATTGCAGTCATTATTAATAAGATTAATCCAACTAATAAACCAATAAACCAATTATTTACCCTTTGAGTAATATTCCACATAGTTATATTTTTATTGATAATTATTGATAATAGAATTTTAGAACTTATTTGGCATATATTATGCCAAACCTGACAGGTTTTAAAAACCTGTCAGGTTTATTCACTAACTAGTGACTGCTTCAATAAAATCACATTCTTTCTGTGGGCAAAGTTTTTCTGTACCGCGCCGCTTAGTTGTTTTTAGCATTAAAATTTTCCAACCACATTTTGGACAAGTTTCTTTTATCGGCTCATTAGGTATGGCGTATTTACATTTTGGATATGTTGAGCATGAATAAAAGTATTTGCCATAACGAGATTTCTTCTTGACTAATGTCGCTTTGTTACAACTTGGGCATTCTACTCCTGTATCTTCCGGCTTTTCTAGCGGCTCAATATGTTTACATTTCGGATAATTACTACAACCAATAAATTTACTGCCTGTACGAGATAGTTTTATATGTAAAGCTGAGTTACATTTTGGACATTTACGCCCTTCTACTATTTGAGGTTCATTAGTAACTGCTTGTTCTCCATCACTTTCATCAGAATCAAGACTACGAGTATAATCGCAATCTGGATAACCAGTACAACCAATAAAGTTGCCTCGCTTACCAAGACGTTTTACTAATGGTTTTTTACATTTAGGGCAAGATTCATCCATTGCTTCCTGAGTAAAATCTTTACGTTCCACCGTTTGCATTTTTTCATCAATTAATTTTTTAAATTGACTCCAAAATTCTTCCATTAACGGCATCCAATCCTTTTCCCCGCGAGATACTGCATCTAAATCATCTTCTAATTGCGCAGTAAAGTCATAATCTACATAGCGGCTAAAATGTGTAGTTAATAGTCTATTGACGATACCACCTATATCTGTTGGTGTAAAACGTTTTTTCTCTAATACTACATACTCGCGTTGCTGCAAAGTAGAAATAATATTAGCATAAGTGGATGGTCTGCCAATTCCAAATTCTTCTAGGCTTTTAACTAAACTAGCTTCTGTAAAACGCGGAGCTGGTTCGGTAAAGTGTTGTTTATTATTTATTTCTTTTAAAGTTACTTGGTCTCCTACTACTAGTGGAGGTAACATCTTATCATTATTATCAGCATTCTTTTCATCATCAATACCCTCTTGATAAACTGCCATAAAACCGGGATTGACTAAAATCGAACCATTAGCCCTAAAATTATTAGCTTCACCAGCACTTAAATCAACTGCTACCGTATCGAGTGTGGCATGAATCATTTGACAAGAAATTGTACGTCGCCAAATTAAAGCATAAAGTTTTAACTGTTCTGGTTTTAAAAATTGTTTAATCTCTTCAGGATAATGTTTCGCTGAAGTTGGGCGTATTGCTTCATGTGCTTCTTGAGCATTTTTGGCTTTGGTTTTATATTTGCGTGGCTGTTTAGGTAAATTATCTTCACCATAACGCTCTACAATAACTTCACGAATTTCTTCCAAGGCTTCATTGGCTAAATTCACAGAATCAGTTCGCATATAACTAATTAAACCTTCTGAACCATTACCAATATCTATGCCCTCATATAACTGTTGAGCAATTTGCATGGTACGTTTAGTGGTAAAACCTAATTTACGAGCTGCTTCTTGTTGTAAAGTTGAAGTTGTAAATGGTGCTGAAGCTTGACGCTTACGTTGTTTTTTATCAACTTTTGTTACTTCAAATTTACCATTCGCTTGATCAATTAGCGTGGTTTTAATGTCAGCGGCTTTGGTTTCATTAGTAATACTAAATTGTGTAATTTTTTTGTTTGCAAATAAATTCAGTTTAGCTAAAAATTTTTGCTTATCTTTATTACAATCAGCTTCTATTGTCCAATATTCACGCGGCTTAAATTGTTGGATTTCTTGTTCACGTTCAACAATTAAGCGTAAAGCTGGGCTTTGCACTCTACCAGCAGAAAGCCCAGAACGAATCTTTTTCCATAGAAGTGGTGATAGAGTAAAACCTACTAAATAATCCAAAGCTAATCGTGCGCGTTGTGCATCGACTAAATTCATAGACAACTCACCCGGATTAGCAATTGCCGCTTGAATTGCCTCCTTGGTAATTTCATGAAATGCAACGCGATAGACTTGTTTATTATTTAATAGCTTTTTATCTTGTAAAATTTCAGATAAATGCCAAGAAATTGCCTCACCTTCACGATCAGGATCAGTTGCCAAATATAAAGTATCAGCCTTTTCCATGGCTTTTACTATCGCATTAACATGTTTTGCATTTCTTTCAATTAATTGATATTCCATATCAAAATTATTAGCAGTATTAACTGCACCATTTTTACGTGGCAGTTGACGCACATGTCCAAAAGATGCTAAAACTTCAAAATCAGGACCTAAATATTTTTTAATGGTTTTTGCTTTCGCAGGGGATTCAACAATTACTAAATTAGTCACTATATAATTACTCTTATTCGCTCAATCCGTAAAGCCCACCCGCTTGAATAATAACTTGTCCATTTAATTCTAACATTAATAACATGGACGAAACTTCACCAGCAGGTAAGCCGCTTTGTTCAACTAAACTATCTATTGAAATTGGTCCCAGTTTTAAATATTTTAATAAAGGCATATCTTTATCATCTTTGTCAACTGGTACCTTTGTTATTTCTGGTTTAGGTATTGGTGGTTTAGAAGTTTGTGGTTGAATAGGCTTAGATACAAGTGGCTTTAATGTTGAAATTGATAATTCTTCTATAATATCAGCAGGCTTATCAACTAATTTTGCTCCTTCTTTTATGAGCTTATGACAACCTTTAACTAAATTATTATGTATAGAGCCGGGTACTGCAAAAACTTCACGATTTTGTGTTTGTGCGTGTTTTGCGGTATATAAAGCTCCACTTTTTATGGGTGTTTCTATAAGTAAAGTAGCTAAACTTAAACCGCTAACAATACGACTTCTAACAGGAAAATATTGACGATGTGTAAGCGTACCAATTGGTAATTCTGAAACTAATGCTCCAGTTTCGACAATTTTATAAGCCAAATCTCGATGTTGTGGTGGATAAACTCGATCTAAACCTGTACCAGCAACTGCAATAGTTTTACCAGAAGCAGCTAAAGCACCCCAATGACTTGCACCATCAATGCCTAATGCTAAGCCGCTAGTAATAGTAATACCTTGATGAGATAAATGTTCTGCAAATTTTTTAGCAGTTTCTAGCCCTTCCTTACTAGGATTACGAGTACCAACCATAGCTATTTGCCGACTAGATAATAATGTATGATCACCATGTATAAATAATATACAGGGTGGATTCTTAATTTCGTGTAATAGCGGCGGATAATCTGAATCATGTAAAGTCAACAAGTGACGCTGTGGTTTTTCTAACCATAGCATATCTTTTTCGACTGCTTGCCAATTTGGGGCTTCGAGATAACTAATTAATTTTTCATTTAATTTTAAAGCTTGCCATTCTGATTTATCAGCTTCAAATACAGCACGCGGATGCTCAAAATGTTTAAGCAAATTAGCAAAACGTGCGGCACCAATACCCGGCGCACGTATTAAGGCTAGCCAATATTCTTCTTCAATGATCTCGTCAGTTTCATTCACTTTTTAAGTTCCAAAAATTTATTTGACATACTTATAACATATTTTATATCATTGCTACAAAAAAGGATATTAGTCAATTAAACATTAGTACCAATTTTCCAATTTTAAATCAGGAATTCTTTTAAATTCACGGACATTGTTACTAACCAGAGTTGCGTCTAAACTTATAGCATGAGCAGCAATTAACATATCCATATTACCAATCAACATACCTTGTTTCTTTAACAAAGCACGTATTTTTCCATAAATTTTTGCTGCTTCATGATTCCATGAATGAATAGTTAATAAACTTATAAATTCATTCACTTGTTTCCATCTTCTTTCCATTAAATGTTGTTCTCCTAATTCGATTCCATAGCATAATTCAGAATAAACAATAGATGAAATATGAACTTGTTCAATTTCATTGAATTTGATTCTAATATGTTCTGGATGTTCTTTTAGTATATAAATACATATATTAGTATCAAGCATATACATTAGAAAGATTCCCTTTCTTGTGGTAAATCATTATCTCTTTCAGAAAGAAAATCGGAAGAAAAGACGCTTGATTGCTTAAAAAAATTATTCCATGAAGGTTTTGTAGAAGATAGAATTACTTCATTCCCTGCTTTTCTGATATAAACTTCATTACCTTCAAATCTAAATTGCTTGGGTAGCCTCACAGCTTGACTACGCCCATTAAAAAATAATTTTGCTACTTGAACAGACATAATTTTCTTCTCTTAAATTATAATATATACCATATAGTATATACTATATTTTAATTAGTGCTTACGTTTTAGTCAACCTATCCAATTATAAAGACCTGTCAGGTTTTTAAAACCTGACAGGTCTGAGAGTATATCAATTTGAAAAAGCAAGTATTTTTAGTTTTGGAATGTAATGGTTATTGTCATCGTTTTTATGATGAAAAAGAAGAAAAAGTCCGGGAAAAGCTTGTTATTCAAAAATATAGCTTTGGAGTTCAAAGCAAAGCTTTGTTTTTACTTTACAAAGCTGCGCTTTGAACTCCAGAGTAAAAATTAAATTCCTAATTACTTATTTAATAAGTTTATAATCAAGCACTTTAAACAAAAGTTGATTGGAATCTTTGATTTTCATATCAATTGATAACAACATAATCGCTTTATCATTAGGAAGCGGGGAATAATGCAGGAGCGGAATATGCAGTTTTAAGTCATTAGATAGTGTTGCAGCTTCGCAAGTTTGAGGCGTTGATTGCGTTGATGATCCAGCATTTTCATATTCTACAATAAATCCTTTTGCATTATAGCTTCCCTGAACATCATGCCATGCATAAGGTGTATTATAATAAGTTAAGAAATTTTGGTTACCACCGCCATTCGGCTGACCATTATCCCAGCGATCATACTCCCACTTTTCATTAGTAACCCATGTCCATTTTCCTTCCTCAAGCGCATCAGTTCCTCCTAATAAATAATAAAGTTTACCAACATTATCAAAAACCCACCGGTTTTCTGCATCTGAAGTGATAGTTACCAAATGTCCACCCAATGCTTTTGCCAACTTATTGGCTTGACTCCAAATAACATTAGCTTCAAAACCTTCGTAATAATGCCCATTCCCACCATCTTCAACCTTCCATTGCAAACGTTCAGCCAAGACATTATTCGCTGTTAAACAGAGTAAAACTCCAGTCATGTACCTACTCAGTAATTTTTTCATTAAAAACCTTCCTTAATTGAAGTGAATCAAAATATTAATAATAACACAAAAATATTTGACATACTCATAATATATTTTATATACTAATCAAGTTGAACTAGAAACGAGACCTAAATTATGCAAGAAAGAAAAGCAGTCTATTATGGACAAGTTGAATTAATTCCGGGCATTATTTCTGATGGTTATGTGTTGGATGATGATACGGCAGTTATGAGTGAACGTGGAACTGCGGAGTTGTTAGGAGTTGATCAAAAACATTTAAATCGCGTGAGGACAAACTGGCCTCCAAAAGTACTTAAACCGTTTATTGACGAGGCTTTTAGCGTGAGGACAAACTCGGTTGAAGTGGTGGCTAAAAATAGTCCTCATAAAGGCAGGGAAATTACAATTTATGATTCATCAATAATTGAAAACCTTATTCGTTTTTATATTTTAGCGTTTGCTAATAATAAGTTACGAGAAAATCAAAAACATATTGGTGAAAGATGCGCAATTTTATCTGCAAGCTTAATTAAAACGGCTCTTGACGCTGCCATAAAAGAAGCCTGTGGTTTATCTACCAACATCCAACAAACCGCTCAAAAAAATTACATAGATGCCGTAAAAATAATCAAAGATTTTGGTTTTACTTGTACCGCTCCAAATGACATTGCTACAAAAAAGGATATTACCCAATTCCTTGATATTCCAGAAAGTACTCTCAACGGTTTCCTTAGAAAACACAAAAACGAAATTCAACCCATTAAATTAGATTCAGCAACAATCCGTTCTTTTGGTGGTAAAGCAGCGCGTATGAACGGCTATTTGCTTGATGATGTTACTAAAATTGCATTGGGAATGGATTCCGTTATTGGAATCAAATTGAAAAAGCAAGTATTTGGTCAAATAGGTAGTTTTGCTAAACCTAATACTTCTGTTGAGGTGCAATGGCGAGAAGTTTTATCTAAGGTTTTTCAAGGTTTTGATTTATATTTTAATTATCAAATTGGTCCATATAAGGTTGATTTTTTTGTTGCGCAATTAATGTTAGTTTTGGAATGTAATGGTTATTGTCATCGTTTTTATGATGAAAAAGAAGAAAAAGTCCGGGAAAAGCTTGTTACTCAAAAATATAGCTTAGTTCGATTTCATCACAAGATCAACTTAGAAACACTTTTTAATGGTATTTTGCAAGCTAAACCGGGGAAGATGGTTAAATTGTATGATTTAGAGCGGCTTGGGCAGGAAATGCCTTTTGATATTAATCACACAGCATTATTAAATTAAGCTTTGGAGTTCAAAGCAAAGCTTTGTTTTTACTTTACAAAGCTGCGCTTTGAACTCCAAAGTAAAAATTAAATTCCTAATTACTTATTTAATAAGTTTATAATCAAGCACTTTAAACAAAAGTTGATTGGCATCTTTGATTTTCATATCAATTGATAACAACATAATAGCTTTATCATTAGGAAGCGGAGAATAATGCAGGAGCGGAATATGCAGTTTTAAGTCATTAGATAGTGTTGCAGCTTGGCAAGTTTGAGGCGTTGGCTGCGTTGATGATCCAGCATTTTCATATTCTACAATAAATCCTTTTGCATTATAGCTTCCCGGAAGATCATTCCATACATAAGGAGTATTAGTATAACTGATGTTACGCATTCTCGTTCCCACGCTCCAGCGTGGTAACGCATGTACAGACGCTCCAGCGTCAAGTGTTTTTTTCTTATACTGGATAATTAGATCTAGTAAAACTCGGCGCTGGAGCGCCGATACATACGTTACCACGCTGGAGCGTGGGAACGAGAGTGCGTAACATCAGTTAGTATAAGTTAAGAAATTTTCGTTACCACCACCATTCGGCTCACCACTATTCCAACGATCATATTCCCACTTTTCATTAGTAACCCATGTCCACTTTCCTTCCTCAAGCGCATCAGTTCCTCCTAATAAATAGCCAAATTTACCCACATTATCAAACACCCACCGGTTTTCTGCATCTGAAGTGATAGTTACCAAATGTCCACCCAATGCTTTTGCCAACTTATTGGCTTGACTCCAAATAACATCAGTTAATAATAACACAAAAAATATTTGACATACTCATAACATATTTTATATACTAATCTAGTTGAACTAGAAACGAGACCTAAATTATGAAAGAAAGAAAAGCAGTATATTATGGACAAGTTGAATTAATTCCGGGCATTATTTCTGATGGTTATGTGTTGGATGATGACACCGCAGTTATGAGTGAACGTGGAACTGCCGAGTTGTTAGGCATGGATCAAAAAACTTTGAAGGCCATGAGGGGAAACTGGCCTCCAAAAACGCTGAAACCCTTTACTGACAATAGTTTTACCATGAGGGGAAACTTTATCGAAGTCATTGCTGAAAGTAGCCCTTATTATGGTAGAAATATAGTTGTTTATACCAGTGCAACTATAGAAACTCTAATTCGCACTTACGCATCCGCTTTCATGAATGATGCTCTTCGTAAACATCAAATTCACGTAGGAAAAAGATCTGTCGCTTTATTAATATCCCTAGTACGAACAGTTCTTGATACCGCTATAAAAGAAGCCTGTGGTTTATCTACCAACATCCAACAAACAGCTCAAAAAAATTACATAGATGCCGTAAAACTAATCAAAGATTTTGGTTTTACCTGCACCGCTCCAAATGACATTGCTACAAAAAAGGATATTAGTCAATTCCTTGATATTCCTGAAAGTACTCTGAACGGGTTTCTTAGAAAACATAAAAATGAAATTCAACCCATTAAATTAGATTCAGCAACAATCCGTTCTTTTGGTGGTAAAGCAGCGCGTATGAACGGCTATTTGCTTGATGATGTTACTAAAATTGCATTGGGAATGGATTCCGTTATTGGAATCAAATTGAAAAAGCAAGTATTTGGTCAAATAGGTAGTTTTGCTAAACCTAATACTTCTGTTGAGGTGCAATGGCGAGAAGTTTTATCTAAGGTTTTTCAAGGTTTTGATTTATATTTTAATTATCAAATTGGTCCATATAAGGTTGATTTTTTTGTTGCGCAATTAATGTTAGTTTTGGAATGTAATGGTTATTGTCATCGTTTTTATGATGAAAAAGAAGAAAAAGTCCGGGAAAAGCTTGTTACTCAAAAATATAGCTTAGTTCGCTTTCATCACAAAATAAACTTAGAAACACTTTTTAATGGTATTTTACAAGCTAAACCTGGGAAGATGGTTAAATTGTATGATTTAGAAAAGCTTGGACAGGAAATGCCTTTTGATATTAATTATTTGAATTTATGAAAATTAAAACAGAATCCTATTTAAAACAGTTAGAAAAATGGCCAGAAACAGGTAAACATATTTTAGCTAATTATGATGATGAAACCATAATTGTATATCAAGCATATCGACCATCCATCGGTAATTTTGCATTAGAACATGGATACTTTGGTGGTGACTTTAAATATACTAGAATGAGTTGGATAAAACCTAATTTTTTATGGATGATGTATCGCTCAGGTTGGGGAACAAAAGAAGGTCAGGAAATTATTTTAGCCATTCGATTAAAAACAACATTTTTTGATTCTTTATTAACTCAAGCAGTAGATTCCAGCTCTTGTTCTCAAGAAATCAAAACCTCTTCAGTACGCTTACAATGGGATCCTGATCACGATCCATTAGGTAACAAAGTAGAAAGAAGAGCTATTCAATTAGGTTTGAGAAACGAAGTTCTGAAATATTATGGACAAAAAGAGATTGTTGAAATAATAAATATGACCGATTTTGTTGCAGAACAAAGGCAAAATATAAAGGATTTTAATAAATTGATTATACCGAGAGAAAGAGTGTATAATCCTGAGTAACATAAATTTTTAAAGGAAAACAATGCTTATTTCTCTACTATTCTTTTCAACATTATTTCTAGCATATTTCAATGGTGCAAATGACAACTTCAAAGGCGTAGCAACACTTTATGGTAGTGGAACTTGTAACTATAAAACAGCTATTACTATTGCTACATTTGCTACCTTTGCTGGTTCTATATCCGCAATCTTTTTAGCTCAAGGATTAATAAGCAGTTTTTCAGGAAAAAATTTGGTACCTCAAGATGTTGCCGGAGCAACTGATTTTTTAATGGCTGTCAGTTTTGGTGCCGCTTGCACCGTATTATTAGCTACCAGATTAGGTTTTCCAATTTCAACCACTCACAGTTTAGTAGGCGGATTGTTTGGGGCAGGATTAATGGCAGTTGGCTGGGATGTCAATTTTAACCAATTAGGAACTGCCTTTTTCATACCGCTATTAGTTAGTCCATTTATAGCATTTGCCTTGGGTGCAACTGCATATTGGATTTTTACCAAAACCAGACATAAAATGGGCATCACCAAAGAAACTTGTGTTTGTATAGGTGAACAAAAACAATTAGTTCCATTAAGCAACCTATCAAACATCAACACAAACATAAATGATTCAATCAGCCCTAAACTTACAGTAGCTGATGCTAGTGATTGTGTAGATATATATACTGATAAAGTGTATGGAGTTAAACTTCAAAAACTATTAGATATAGCCCATACAATTAGTGCAGCAGCGGTATCATTTGCTCGTGGTTTAAACGATACCCCAAAAATAGCCGGCTTACTAGTAGCAGCACAAGCTCTTGATATTCGTCTAGGAATGATAGCAATTGCTAGCGCAATGGCAATTGGAGGATTATTAAATGCACGTCGCGTAGCAGAAACCATCAGCCACAAAATTACCAAGATAAATCATAGCCAAGGCTTCTCAGCAAACCTAGTGACAAGCTTCTTAGTAATAATAGCCAGCAAATTCGGAGTACCTGTATCCACCACTCACGTATCAGTAGGCTCAATATTTGGCATTGGAATGATTAGCGGCAATGCTAATGCAAAAGTAATTAACAGCATAATCCTATCATGGCTAATTACTTTGCCAGTTGCAATGTTTTTCAGCGCGTTCATGTATTATTTGATTTCCTAACTGATATTAAAGCCCCCCAACCCCCTAAAGGGGGAGTATTACATAGACTTTGCGACTCCCCCTTTTAGGGGGCATTTTTAGCGCGTTAATTAATGATAATATTCGGAAGCCTTTTAAATAAAATACTTAATATGAAACTTCAATTAGAAAATATAGGCATGATTAAAAATGCCAATCTTCAATTCAATGGCTTAACCGTTATTGCCGGGGAAAATGATACTGGCAAAACTACTGTTGGGAAAGTTTTATTTTCAGAAATAAGACAATACAAAAAATTGTCTAAACATTATCAAGCTAAAAACGGTATAAAATTTTCACCAGAAAACCATGAGCTTAACTTTCCTATTTTTATAGATACGCCCGATTTTTTATCAAAAATTAATTATATTAAAAATACGCGGTTATTACTCAAACAAAATGAATTAAATTTCACAACTTCGATTGAAGTGACAGATTTAATTTTGAGAATTTCGCAGCCTAAAGTTTTAAATCGTTCTAATAAATTTTTTAAAAATATCAAAAATATCATTAATGGTGAAGTTTTTTATGATTCATTTAAAGATGATATTTTTTATAAAAAAGACGGTTTAGCAACCAAATTCGAGATGATCCAAACATCTAGTGGTATAAAAATGTTTGGTTTTTTTCAAATTTTAATTTTAAATAAAAGTTTGACAAAAAATAGCATCTTAATTCTTGATGAACCTGAAGTTCATTTACATCCAAAATGGCAACTTGAATATGCTAAATTGATTGTATCCTTAGTCAAAGAAAATATCATAGTTCTGGTGAATTCACATAGCCCTTATATGATTGAAGCTTTGCAAAGATATGGTAGCCAAGCCAAAATCCAGATGAATTTTTATTTAGCCAGTTTAGCAGGGAAACAATCAACCTTCAAAGAAGTAACAAATAATATTTCACCCATTTTTGAACAATTATCTGAACCTTTTGAGACTTTTGATGAAATGGATAGTCAGGTGTTGCAAGGTGGCTGATTTATATAAGTTCATATATTGCGTTGTATTTAAGAAACATAAACGTGGATATAGAAATGGCATTAAAAATAGTACAATACGATTTGATTTAGAACAGTACAAAAATCAATACTTTGATGAAATAATTACCAATGATATTGTATTTTTCATCAGAGAATTTCAAAAAAAATTTATGGCTGAAACTTGTTAAATATTGAATCAAATCTTTGGAATCCGACCCTACAGATACTTATAAATTACAGAAAAAGTCTTAGGCAAGGAACATCCCAATACCATAATGTGCAGTGATAATTTAGAAAATAAATAATAAAAACTACAGGGATTAAGTAGCTAAACATCAAAAATCCCTGCTAAAATACAATCCCTGTAGTCCTAACAAAATGAACTAAAATAGGGAAATTCCTAGTGAAATTTAAAAAATTAATAATATAATGCAAACTCAAATTATCACACAAAATCAAACAATGCTAGGTTTGATTAATTCATTTATTTACAACGAAAATATTAGAAATAATAAACAAAGTTTAATCTTTTTATTGCAGGGAAAAACTGGTACTGGCAAAGAAGTTTTTGCTCGGGAAATTCATAATAGTTCCAGAACAAGGGGTAAATTTATTGCAGTAAATTGTGCCGCTATCCCTGATGATTTATTTGCTAGTCATTGGTTTGGACATCGTAAAGGTTCTTTTAGTGGCGCGATTGAGGATCGTAAAGGTGCTTTTGAAGAAGCTAGAAATGGTACATTATTTTTAGATGAAATAGGCGAAATTCCCTTAAAGCATCAAGCTATTCTATTACGCGCTTTGCAGGAAAAAAAAGGTTTTCGCGTCGGTGAAATGGATAAAGAACGTAGCTATAATATTCATCGTATTATTTGTGCTACCAATATTGATCTTGAAAAAGCTATTGCCGAAAATAAATTTAGAGAAGATTTATATCATCGCATCAAGCTGCTAATGATTGAAATTCCAGCTCTGAAAGATCGTAGTGATGATATTTCCTTATTCATTGATCATTTTTTAAAAGATTCTAAAAAAATCATTCCAAACAAACTAAGAAAAATTTTTACCAACTATGAATGGCCCGGAAATGTTCGACAATTGCAAGTAGAATTAGAACGCCTGTGTTTATTATCTCAAGGACAAATTTTGAATCCAATTCATTGTTCGCGTGAACTAACAAGGCATATTGCGGCTTATTATGAGCCTAAACCCATAGATACATCAAATGTAAATTTATCTAAGCTATTTGATGAATTAATTGAAACATTAGCGAAAAATACTCATGACACTTGGGCATTACAACGCCTTGAACAAGGCTGGAAATATGGCGACCAACATGGACATAAAACTAATACTTGTTTGATAGATTATGAATTCCTGCCTGAATCAGAAAAAGTTGGTAATAGGAATACAGTGCGCGAGATTATGAAGGCTATATTGGCTTGTGATTATATGATTGCTAATGGAAGTTCTAGTTTAGAAAAATCTATGAAACAATTTGAAAAACAATTAATTGAAAATGTTCTGATTAAAACTAATGGCAATATCACAGAAGCGGCACAGTCTTTACAAATAGATAGAGCCACTTTATCCAGAAAAGTTAGTGCTGATAGTGAGTTAAAACAACTTTTGGAGAAGATTAGGAAAGGATTTTAAAAGGTGTGACCGAAATATTGGAACGACATCTTGAAGCCTTGTAGGGTTGGTGATAACCGACCATTTCAAGCCAACGCCATTGGTCATCGCTTCAAGTTCACCAACATGTAAACTGCGTCTCATATCTAATGCACCCCGAACAAAATATTGACCAGCAGTGGATATTGGAATATGTTTAATATAGTTAGGTGGTAACAAATCACCTAATTCATTGCTCACTGATGGGGGAATCATAACTTGATCAAAGCATTGAGGCAACAAATCAAGTGCCTCAATTTTGGATAAAAAAATAATGGGACTAGTATTGGAAACAACTTTTATCATTATTTACTAACCAGTTTTTTTATGGTTTCAATATCTTCCAGTATGCTTTCATCATCAAAGATATAACCAATTTTGAAATGCTCTTTGAGGCGGTAATGAAATTCATCAAAAGACAGTTCTGCCAAAGCCGCAGCGGCTTCAAAACTGACTTTGTGTGCATAATAGAGACTGGCAGCTAGAAAAAACTCAGCGGCACCAGAACCAATTGGTTCAAGTATATCATCAAAATGAGCTTTAAAGTTATAACGTTCCTGAGTTTTAACTGTGCCGATATATGATTCAGAGCTAAATGCTATGGTTGGCATGAGATAATCCAGTATTTAAATATTTCGTGGCTAAATGAAATTATTATAACATTGATTTAAAAAGTGGATGCTTATAAAACAGATTTTATAGTTTTTCAGATCTGATAACTTTGATTTTTCTGAAAGACTATATAATACACATGATCACACCAATTTTCAATTTGTTGCAATCCAATAACAGTAACCATGCTTTTAACTTCCAATTAAATCACTATTAATAGTTTAATCTGTGATGTAATACGCCTTACTTAAAATAAATAACAATAAAAACAATAAATTAAAACTTGGACAATAAATTGCTATAATAAGTTGATTTGCGTTGGGGAATTACCGAGGAACAAGCCAAAGATGGTTCAATTGTGGATATTTGTTTTCAAGAAATTGATAATTGTCAGCCTTTTTTTATTGGCTTATTGGGTGAGTATTATGGTTCTACTATTCCTTCTGAGCAAAGTGATATTGTTTGTAAGGATTATCCTTGGATTGGTTCTGGTTATCTTGATCGTAGTATTACTGAGTTGGAGATACTTTTATGCAGCTTTTAACATGGAACAAAATGAAGCTTTATTTTATTTTCGTGATTCTAATTATACTGCTCCAGAAATTAATGCCGAAAACCGCCTTAAACAAGAAAATTT
Organism: Candidatus Marithrix sp.; assembly: GCA_016744775.1. GTDB lineage: Bacteria > Pseudomonadota > Gammaproteobacteria > Beggiatoales > Beggiatoaceae > Marithrix. Next base: position 434,854 of record JADGDS010000002.1, on the reverse strand, counting down.
AAAACAGCGTTTGCGTGATAAGGGTTGTCAGATTGATAAATATAATCAACCTGATGAGTTAAAATCGCTGAATATCAGCAAAGTCATCCGGATGAGTTGGTTATTTGGCATTTTTGCGGCAGTTCAGCCAGTAGCACTAATCCAATTGAGCTGTTACGCAGGATTATGTTGAATTTAAAAAGCTTTTTTGAAATGGAAGATGATCTGCCAGTCACTCCGGAAGCGATTAAGGATCAATTTGGAGGATGGTTAGCCAAAGCTACTAAGCCAGTAATTTTAATAATTGATGGTTTCAATCAATTAGAAGAAACTGAGATTACACGCGGCTGGTTGCATTCTATTCCGGCTAAAACTCGTCTATTGGTATCGACTATTTCGGCAGAGGTTTTGCCGGCTGAGTGGCAAAGGTTTGAATTAGCTTTATTAACTGAAGAATCAGCGCGTAAAAAATTAATTATTGAATATTTACAACAATATGGCAAACGTTTGGCAGATAAAATTTTAGAGGAACTACAAGTTTTTGGCGAGTTCGATAAATTGGAAGATCACCTTAAAGGCTATTTGCAAACTGAAACAATTCCAGCTTTATATGAAAAAGTGCTGGCGCGTTTAGAGGCAAATTATCAATCAAAGGATTTTCCGCATTTAGTCGCAGATACCTTAAGTTTATTATGGGCAGCGCGACAAGGCTTAAACGAAGCAGAATTATTAAAAATATTGAATATACCTCAAGCAGTTTGGTCGCCTTTATATTTGGCTTTACAAAATGCCTTAGTTAGTCGTGGGGGTTTATTGAGTTTTTTCCATGATTATTTAAAGCAAGCGGTAGAGAAAATTAGTTATAGCAACTTGGAAAGATATATTTTATCGTATAGCACGATTTTTACATCTTTCTAAACGAGAACCTGTTGTTACTGGAAATGTGTTGTTAGAGATAAATAATATTTTTTTAACTGCTGGATGTTATAGTTTTTTTACTTTGAGACTTAACCGTGTGTTTTTAAAAACTAATCAAAATAACAAAGGCAATGAACATCCCGACACAGCTACTTGTATGAATAATTTGGCGTTATTATATCAAGCGAAAGGAGACTATTACCATGCCGAATCGCTTTACCAACGCGCCTTAGAAATATTGGAAAAAGTATTAGGTGCAAAACATCCCAATACCATAATGTGCCGCAATAATTTAGAAACTTGTAGGACAAAAATGGGTGGATAAGTGACAACAATTGGTAAATTTGGTCATGATCCAGAAACCAATTATTAGCCCTAGAAAAGAAGGCAAAACCAGACTCGGATGAACTGGTGCAAGAATTGCCATAGACTTTCAGAAAAATCAAATCTATCAGACCTGTCAGGTTTTAAAAACCTGACAGGTCTTTAGATGTTATTCTGAAAATTCTGATTCAAACAATTAACTAAGAAAAAAACAAAATGAACTACCGTATCTACAAAAAAGGCCAAAACCTACTACACTGGCAAATAATCGTATTCTTCGGAATAGCCGTATTAATTCTAGGATTAATAAGCAACTTCCTAGCATACCCAGCCAACAACATCATTACAATCTTCGAGAACCTATCACGAACCATACAACTATTTATACCCGAACAAGACTTACTCCAAGTTCCAGAAGGAGCATGGTATTTAGCAATTACTAAATTCCTAGGCACAATCGTTACCTTTATGATTGTCACCCAAGTAATTTTTCAATTTTTTATAAACCAATACCAAGTTTGGCAATTACAACGCCAACAAAACCACATAGTCATACTAGGATTTGGAGACTGTGGACAACAATTTGCATTAACCGCCTTAGCCCAACACAAACAAATAATAGCCATTGATCTAAATATATCAGATCAACAATACAACCTTATTATGCAAAACCACAAATTAAGCCTACTACTAGCAGATCCAACTGACAAAGCCACCTTATTACAAGCCGCGGTTCACAAAGCCGAGCGCGTGATTTTTGCCAGCAATGACAACCTGCTCAACATTCAAGCAGCCAACAGCCTACGAGAAATCCTACAACAACAAACAAATTCCAAACAAACAACTGCCTACATTCAAATTGACGACTCAAAACTAATCGAATTACTAAAAGAAACCCCACACTTCCCAAAAGAAGACAAAACCTTAAAAGTGATTAGCTTCAACAGATACCAAATAGCCGCACGACACTTCCTGCAAACCTACCCCCTATACCAATATGCCGACTTACGGGGACAAGACCGAATCCAAGTAGCCATTTTTGGCTTTACTGACAAAGGACAACAAATCCTACTCCAACTAGTTCAACATGGCTATTATCGAGACCTTAAAACCCCACACATAATTATAATTGATCCCCAAGCAACTCAAAGACAACAACAATTCCTAAACCGCTACCCCGGCATAGACGATCCAGAAATCTGCCAACTTGACTTTATCGAATATGATATAAACACACAAACTTTAGACACCACCTTCTTACAAACACTAGAAAAACAAGGAAAAAGTGCCTATGGACAAAACTTAACCGCAATCCTACTATGCTTTGAACAAGACACTCAAAACATCACCGCATCACTACAACTACGCCTAAAAACCCAACAAACACGCCTAGCCCTAGCCCCGATATTTGTAGAAATAACTAAAGATTCACCAGCCCTATCAGTAAACATTGACAAAACCCCCAATTTTGAACAAGTAATTCAACACTTTGGACAACTAGAACAAACCTGTAACTGGCAACAAATAGTAGAAGCCAATAGCGACCAACTAGCTAAATTTCTACATAAAGCCTACAACGCCCGCTATGGAAATGACACCAAATGGGAACAATTAACAGAAACCTACCGCGATGCCAACCGAGGAGCCGCCGATAATTTAGCCATAAAACTAGCCAGCCTATCCTACTGGATACCAGAAGATCCGAGCAATTGGAGCCAAAAAGTAGATTTAACAGAAAACCAAGAACTACTAGCAAAACTAGAACATCGCCGCTGGTACGCCGAACGCAGACTAAATGGCTGGCAATATGGAACCACACGAGACGACAACCGCAAAATCCACCCATGCCTAATACCCTACGAACAACTACCAGAAAATGAAAAAGACAAAGACAGAACCAACATCACAGACTTGCAAGAAATATTTTCATCACAAGCGCAAAAAACAGGAGAAAAAGTACGTAAAGCCATAACAATAGCCCTACTAGCAAGCGGAGAATCAACCCTAAATAAAACCGAAATATTAAAAATACTCAAACAATATAAAGACTACCACATTACACTAATAAGTAGCCTACAAAGCCCCCAAGAACGAGAATTCGTAGAAATAGGCTTAAAACAAGGAACAAAATTAATAATAGTTGGTTCCTATCGAAGCGAAAAAGCCGAATGGATAATAGACTTACTACCAGCCGGCAAACAACCAATATCACTAACAGCAGAAGAACAAGAAATACAACAACAACGCGCCGTGATTTACCAACTAGAACGCGCAGAAGTACTGATTATGATTGGAGAAAATCAACAATGGATAAAATGGCGACAAGGAACAGAAACCATACCGGCAGAACTATCATCAATTCCAGCGTCATTGAGTAGAGAAATACCTAACAAATTAATAATGGAGACCTAAGCCCCCCAACCTCCTAAAGGGGGAGCATTACATAAACTTTGCGACTCCCCCTTTAGGGGGCTGGGGGGCTTTAATCGCGTAACATAAATCTCCAACTCATCAAAAATATCCTGAACAGTCTCCACCAACTTAGCCCCATCCTGAATTAACTTATGACAAGACTTAACCAAAGGATTATACACTGATCCCGGCATAGCAAATACCTCACGCCCTTGCTCCAGCGCAAAATCCACTGGATACAGCGCGTGACTATTTGCAGGAGCCTCTACAACTAAAATTCCCACACATAAACCACTAATAATACGACTACGACGCTTAAAAGTTTCAGCAGTAATAGGCATATTATTATAAGGTGAAATTTCAGAAACTAAAGTAGTAAAACTACTATCTTTAACATGCTCTAAACCCTCAAAAGCCACCCCAATAGTATTACCAGAACCAGCCAATGCCCCTTGATGACTTGCCATTTCAATACCCAAACTCAAACCACCACTAATAGTAAAACCACACTCAGATAAAGCCTTAGCAAATTGCCAAGAAATTTGCCTAGCAAAGCCGCTAGCACGCCGAGTTCCAACAATAGCCAACTGAACACTATTCAACAACTGACAATCCCCCTTCACAAACAACAAAATTGGAGGATCATAAATTTCAGCCAACATAAATGGATAATCCACATCAAACAAAGTTAAAATATGATTATTTTTTTGATCTAGCCATAATAAATCCTGTTCCACAGCCGCCCAATTAGGCAACCACTGCTTAGCCTCAAAAACCGCACGCGGATGACCATAAAAATCAATTAAGCGTTTAAAATTAATAGGAAACAAAGGAACATGAGCCAAAGCTAACCAATACTCTATATCTTTAATTAAAGGCATTTGTTAAAATAAATCAATCAATCACTAATTTCTCGTTCCCACGCTCCAGCGTGGTAACGCATGTCGAGACGCTCCAGCGTCAAGTATTTACTCGGCGCGAGAGCGCCGAAGCACGCATTCCCACGCTGGAGCGTGGGAACGAGAAAAAAATATAAATGACAACAAAACTAAATAAAATAAGCTCCAAAATCACTCAAACTAAATCACAAGGCGCATCTCAAGCCATGCTCTACGGCACTGGCTTAACCGAAGATGACATGAATAAAGCCCAAATTGGAATTGGCAGTGTTTGGTATGAAGGTAATACATGTAACATGCACCTCATGGATTTAGCCGCCAAAGTTAAAGAAGGCGTTATTGCCGCTGATTTGGTAGGAATGCGATTTAATACCATTGGTGTTAGTGATGGTATTTCAATGGGTACAAGCGGCATGAGTTACTCCTTACAATCGCGCGATATAATAGCAGATTCTATCGAAACCATAATGGGTGCCCAATGGTATGATGCCAATATATCTCTACCCGGTTGCGACAAAAATATGCCCGGTTGTATTATTGCAATGGGCAGACTCAATCGCCCATCTCTAATGATTTATGGTGGCACCATCAAACCCGGGCATGACAAAGACAATAATACCCTAGATATTGTATCAGCTTTTCAATCCTATGGACAATATATTACAGATAACATAAACGAAGAACAACGTCAAGACATAGTAAAACACTCATGCCCCGGCGCAGGAGCCTGTGGCGGTATGTACACCGCCAACACAATGGCATCAGCAATTGAAGCACTAGGCATGAGCTTACCCTACAGTTCATCAACACCAGCCGTTGATCCCGGCAAATTAGATGAATGTTTTAGAGCCGGCGCAGCAATTCGTAACTTATTAGAACAAGACATCAAACCTCGTGATATTATGACTCGCGCTGCATTTGAAAATGCTATAGTAATAATAATGGCATTAGGCGGTTCTACCAATGCAGTATTACACCTAATCGCGATGGCAAGAGCGGTTAATGTTGCACTAACAATTGATGACTTTCAAAAAGTAAGTGATCGCATACCATTTTTAGCAGACTTAAAACCAAGTGGAAAATATGTTATGGAAGATGTCCATAACATTGGCGGCACACCGGCAGTAATGAAATACCTATTAGAACAAGGATTAATTAATGGAAACTGCTTAACTGTTACAGGTAAAACCATAGCAGAAAACTTAGCTGATTTACCCAGCTTAAGCCCAGAACAAAAAGTTATTCATACATTAGAAAATCCTATAAAAGCAACTGGACACATTCAAATCCTCAAAGGCAACCTTGCACCAGAAGGATCAGTAGCAAAAATCACCGGCAAAGAAGGTTTAAGCTTTACAGGGCCAGCCAAAGTCTATGATTGTGAAGAAGATATGCTAAGTGCATTAGAAAACAAAAAAATTGTCAAAGGTGACGTAGTAATAATTCGTTACGAAGGGCCAAAAGGTGGACCCGGAATGCCAGAAATGTTGACCCCAACCTCAGCAATAGTAGGAGCTGGACTAGCCAACGACGTTGCCCTACTTACAGACGGACGCTTCTCAGGCGGCTCACATGGATTTATTGTAGGACACATAGTACCAGAAGCGCAAGAAGGTGGACCAATAGCCCTAGTAAAAGATGGTGATATAATAACAATTGACGCAGAAAGCAAACAACTAAGCGTCGATATAAATAAACAACAAATGGCAGAACGTCGCGCCCAATGGACAATGCCAGCTTACAAAGCCATACGAGGCACATTATATAAATACATAAAAAATGTAAAAAACGCCTCAGAAGGTTGCGTTACCGACGAATAATTTGTAAATTGTTGGGCTTTCTTTCGTCAGATATGTAGGGTGGGTAGAGCGACAGCGAAACCCACCAAATCGTTGAAATTTATAACAACGGTGGGTTTCGCTGTCGCTCTACCCACCCTACATATATTATTAATATTATGTCAATAACTCATTTTAGCTTTTCTAACCACTCGGAAAACTGGCATCTTAAACAAATTAATTTAGATAACTTTAACCTATTAGTAGGTATTTCCGGTGTAGGCAAAACAAAAATTCTCAACGCGCTAGAATTCGTATCTCGTGTAGCGACAGGTGGAGATTATAAACTGAACGGTGAAACTTGGACAATCGGTTTTAGCACCAATGGTGAACTATATGAATGGCAATTTGAAAGCGCGTTAATTAAATCTAATATACCATATACTTATGGAACTAAAATACCTATTATTGCCTCAGAACAAATTATTAAAACATCTGGAGACAAAACTACTACACTCTTAAAACGTTCTACAACCGAATTTCAACTAAACAATAACGACATACCAATCTTTGAAAAACAAGATTGTGCAATAAATTTATTATCTAAAATTGAATTAATAAAGCCTATTTATCAAATATTTCAAAAGTTTATATTCAGTGATATATTACAAGAAAAACACTTTGGCACACGTATCAATCCACAAGAGCCGAATCTAACTGAAACATCAGAATCTATAGAGCAATTTAAAGAACAAAGCACTAAACTACCAACAATAGTAAAAGCCTACCGCTTACAACAACGCTATTCAGAAGAATTTACAAAAATAAAAAATCTATTTACAAAAATTTTTGGTTCAGTAGAAGACATAAAAATAGAAATTAGCAAAAACAATGGGGGAGTTTATGAATATGTGTTTAATCTCAAAGAAAAAACATCACCCAAATGGATAGCCCAATGGGAAATGTCAGCCGGAATGTTTCGTACCATAATACACCTAACAGAAATATCCTTAGCACCTAAAGGCAGCGTAATAATAATAGACGAACTAGAAAGCGGCTTAGGAACCAACTGTATGCCCGGCTTAACAAAATTCCTACTTAGCAAAACATCACACTTACAAGTGATACTAACAAGCCACCATCCATACATAATAAACAACATACCAGACAAAACATGGAAAATAGTAAAAAGAAATGGAGGGCAAGTAACAGTAACACCAGTGCATGACATTTCACCAATAGAAACAACATCAAGTTTGGACAAATTTCTACAACTACTACAACTGCCAGACTATCAAAATGGAATAGCTAACTAAGCAATTTCAACTGTCTGCAATCTAAATCTGAAATCTTATTAAGACGTAAATCATTACTTAATAAAGGAACATTTAATATCAAAGCTGTTGCTACAATGATCGCATCAGGTAATTTAATTTTATACTCACGGCGTAATTGAATTGCTTTTGTCTTAATTGCATTATTTAAATTTATTAATTTTAATTGTGCCAAAAAAGATCTAATATTTTCTTCTGTTTTGGCATCCAGATTAGGATAAGAAAGCAATTCTATTTCTGTGATTACAGAAACATAATAATCACCGATAGGCAGATGTTCAGCTAAACGCCCACCAAGTAAATATAAAATGATATTAGTATCTAACAAAAACTTATTCACAACCACTCACTTCGTATGGAATTTTGAAACTCAAGCGGATCCTCTGTCAACTGCATAACCCCCATAAAACTATTTAAATCAGCATTTTTCATAGTTTTTTCATTATTTTCATGTTCTGCTGCCAACAAAATAACCTTTATAGATTTTCTTTTAAACCAATCCTGATAATTTTCAGGAATAGAAATGATTCCATTCTGTGCTTCACAAGTAAATTCTATAGCTTGCATTATTATGTTTTCCTATTAATTTCCATAAACCTGTTGCCACAAGCTCAAAGCCTGTTGATATTGATCATAATTAGGATATTGATAAGGTTGAGGCATAGGCTCAACAAAAACCTGATTTTGCCGCTTAACAGCCACACCCTTCCAAATTTGCAACGCCTGTTGATATTGATCATAATTAGGATATTGATCAGGCTGAGGCATAGACTGAATACCACCACCATAATAACCATAAGAATAAGCGGCACTAGAAACAGTCAATAATAAGCTGAATATAATTAAAGTCTTCATAATATGTTATCCTGATATTTTATAAAAAAACATTTCAATTATATATAAAAACCTTTATAAAAACTAGTAATTATTATGCACCCAGCAATAGAGCTATTTCGTGGCATAGCGGCGTTCATGGTATTAACATCACACTATGCATACTTTTTTACTTCAGAATTGAGTTTTCTTAATTTTTTACAAACTGGCGTAGATTTATTCTTTATTATTAGTGGTTTTGTATTTGCGCCTCTCATTTTATCTGGCAATATAGCTATCAAACCTTACTTAATAAGAAGGTTTTTTAGAATATATCCGTTATATTTCTTTTCACTGTTATTATATTACGGATTTGCACCAGACGATCCACAAAAATTTACATTTTTTATTGATCATTTATTTTTTCTACACACAACCCACTCAGTAGAAGAGCTAAATTTCTTCAATACAGCCTATTGGACTCTTCCCATTGAAGCAGAATTCTATTTATTAGTACCGTTTCTTGTTATAGCTTCAGTCAAAAATAAATATTTTTTGGGAAAAATATTTATTTTTGCAATTTTATTAAAAACTATCCTTAGTTTTCAGACAGATTTCTCAAATCTCAACCTCTCAGCCATTTTAAATGCTCATTTACCCGGTTTTTTAATTGAATTTCTGCTTGGAATTTTATTATTTAAACTTTATGCGAAATATAAAGATAAAAAAATACCTCTTATATTTCATCTGTTAATTATTATTGCAGCTATAATATTATTATATGGCTTAAATTTATTCTTTCTATCACATGATATTGAACAAATTACTAATGGTAATTTATTGTTTAAATCATATTTCCGTTTCTGGTGTGCTATTAGTTATGCTATTCTTTTATTTCCATTTTTATTTATTATAAATAGTAAATCTATTTTTAATAATGTATATATTTTTATGGGAAATATAAGTTATGGCGTTTATTTATTTCACAATTTAACTCCACAAATTTTTAACCATTTTAACTATCAGTTAAGCGGATTAACTGGCTATTTATTATGTTTATCTATTACTATAATGATAACCTTAATATTTTATTACACCATTGAAAATCCTGCTCGTATATTAGGTAGAAAATTATCAAAAACAGTAACTTTATGAATAAAAATTTATTATTTTTTTTAAGACATGGTGTCGCCATTATTATTCCTATTGCCTTAATGTGGATATTATATAACAGTGTTTTGCAAACATGGTGGTTAGCAGATGATCCTGCGTTATTACAAAGTATTGCGGAACACGGCATTATTTCACACTTTTATCAAAGCGAAATATGGAGAAGTTTAAGTTCAGCTAATCTGACACCTTGGGTGATCTTATCCTTGGGTATTGATTGGCATTTTTTTGGTTTAGAACCTTTAGGCTATTATTGGCATCATTTATTATCTTTTACGATGGTGCTAATCATTGCATATTTTGTCTTAAACCGATTTTTTTCACAGTTGGTGTCTAGTTTAACTTTAAGTCTTTTTGTAGCTTCAATACCAAGTGCTTATATTGCCCAATTTTTAATGACTAGGCACTATTTAGAAGGTTTAGGCTTAAGTCTTCTAGCTATTTTATTTTATATAAAGGCGATAGAAACAGATAAACTAAAATGGGCTATTTTTGGTGGTATTTTTTATTTACTGGCAACAACAGCGAAAGAAATTTATGTGCCATTAGTAGTAGTTTTACCGTGGTTGCTGGTCGGAAATTGGATTCAACGTGTGAAAATGTTAATTCCCTTTTTAGTAATGGCTGGTATTTATGTGCTGTGGCGTATTTACATGCTTAAACCAAGTTCTCTACTCACCGGTTATAGTCTTGCTCCAAAGTTAGAATGGGATCATATCTTGGCTTTACCAAGCCGTGTGGCTGAAGTTCTAGGCTGGCAGCACTCTTGGCAGTTATTAATAATACTTTTAATCTCCTTAATTTACTTATTAATTTTTTTAAAATACTTAAAAGATATTAAATGGATTCAATTGTTTGCTGTCTTGCTATGGTTAGCTGTGATGCTCTTACCAATTATACCAGTGTTATCTATATTAACTTCACGTTATTTATTTTTACCTTATTTTATGTTATCTCTAAGTGTAGCCTTTTGTTTACGCTTTTTTTTGAAAAAACAATGGAATTACATTGCATTAGGATTAGGATTGAGTATGTTTGCCGTAGGTATAAAATCGGTAGAAATTGGTCCAGCTGTAATTTTACCAACTGAATCAGTGAAACGATATAGAATAGAAGGAGAATTTGTGCTAACTGGAGAAAATGTAAACGATTTACTACTTAACCCACTACCTCCCGGTGGCGATGGCTACTATCAGTCTTTACAATGGCTGAGGGAACATATTCTGAAGTTACCTAAAGGAGTAGGAGTTTGTTATGATTTATGCGCATGTCAGCCTCAATCATCTGATAAAATTTATCAATTTATGCAAGGTCATCTTCAGTCTTCTAAGCTTAATCAAGCTGCCCTAGATTGTGGTAAGCCTGATGTAGCATTAACGGTTAAAATTAGCAGGGATGATCATACTTTACATTGGCAACTAGGACCCTATAAAGAAGGCCAATATTACGCAATTCCAAGTAGTACTTTACCAAATATGAGAGATGGGGCACCCGTGATAAATTTACCAACCCAAGGATCTCTTTTCTATGATTTATCTAAAACATTATATGTTGTTGTCAAATATGTATCACCTGAAGGCTGGCATACTTATTCACCTATTTTAAGATTAGATCCAGCAAAGAAAAATACTCAAGGAAATGTAGAATTAATATGGGAACGATAATACATACTGCCTGTCCTCTCTGTGGGACAGATAAACCTAATCAAAAGAAAAAATTTATTTTTGATCCATATCAAGTTGTAGAATGTACAAACTGTAAACTTTGGTATCTATCACCTCGTTTATCTGAATCAGATATGTTGAAAGCATACGCCAATCCCGATTATTTTAAAGGTGGAGGTGAATTTGGTTATTCACAACAACAAGGTGCTTATTTTGACCAAGAAAATGCCTTAAGATTAACCTTCCGAAAATTTTTAGGTCAATTAAAACGGCGAAATATGACAGGTGGGCATTTATTAGAAATAGGATGTAGTTATGGTTTTTTGCTTGAAGAAGCAGAACCTATGTTTGAATCATTAACCGGTACTGATTTTGATAGCGAAGCCCTAAAACGGGTTCAACAATTAGGCTATCAAGGTATTCAAGGAGGAGTAGATGCCTTGCCAACTGAACAACGCTATGATTTAATTGTAGCAACCGGTGTGATTGAGCATATTTATAACCCAATAGAATTTGTAAAACAATTACGTGAACATCTAAGTCCAACTGGTTGGATGGTATTCGCAGCCCCACAAATGAATAGTTTTTGGTTAAAATTACAAGGCAATCTGTGGCCTTCATTTAAAATTCCGGAGCATGTTACTTATTATGATCATCACACCTTAAGTGAACTATTTCGCCGCTGCGGTGCCACTCAGACCACTCGATTAGCTTATCCGCAAGCCTATCCCTTGGGCATGATAGGCGAAAAATTAGGTTTTTCTATACCAGCATCGTTGGCAAAGTACAATATTTGGCTGCCAGCTACCATGTTTGCCGTCGCAGCCCGTTTTGATCAAACTCATATTGACCATATTATTTCACAATTTCCAAAAAAAAGATCGCCACTCCCAGCGTCTTTTCAAAAAATTTATAATGAACATTATCAAAATAATCGGCGCGGTAACACCAAAGCTAGTTCATTAGCTACTCAACTTGAAAAATGGATGCATAAAAAGGTTGCCGCTGATCTGAAATTTATCAATGACGATTATCAAACGCTTGAAGTGGGTGCTGGCACACTGAATCATTTAGCGTTTGAAAATATAAAATATCCTTACGATATTGTTGAACCGTTTACTGAATTATATAGCAATTCCAAAGCTATCCATTTGATTAGAAATAAGTTTAATTATCTCAATGATATTCCTTTAGAATATAACTATGATAGAATTATCTCCATTGCCACCTTTGAACATTTATGTGATTTACCAAACATGATTGCTAAAATAGCTATGTTTCTGAAACCAAATGGTGTACTTAGAATGGCTATTCCTTCGGAAGGTGGATTATTGTGGAAATTAGCATGGAAACTATCTACTGGCTTGGAATTTCGTTTAAAATATCAGCTTGACTATGGTGTTTTAATGAAGTATGAACATGTTAATACATGGAAAGAAATTAATAGTTTACTCAACTATTTTTTTGCCAAGGTAGAAATGGATTATTTTGGCATATCCGCCAAGCTTTCTCTTTATCAATTCTACGAATGCAGAAACCCTATTTTGGATAGATGTGAACGCTTTTGTAAGCCATGATAAAAAAAACTATAACCATCGTCATTCCAGTCTTTAATGAAGAAGGTGCTATTGAAAGGCATTTACCGGTTATTTTTGAAAACATTAAAGAAATCAAAAAAATTAATATAAGTGTTCTAGTTGTAGATGATGGTTCTACAGATAATACAGTTGAAAAGCTCAAAAAATTGTGTGAACGATATAACACGCTAAATTTTATTTGCTTCAATCGCAATTTTGGTAAGGAAGCTGCTATTCATGCTGGCTTGCAACAAAACGATACAGATGCTGTCATAGTAATGGATAGTGATTTACAACATCCGCCGCAACTAATTGAAAAAATGATTTCTCTTTGGCTACAAGGAATTGATGTTGTAGAAGCTTATAAAATTTGTCGTGGTAAAGAATCCTATTTCTCCCGTTTAATGGGACATAGCTTCTACGGTTTATTTGGTCTTCTATCGGGAATGAATATTAAAAATCATTCCGATTTCAAACTATTAGATCGCAAAGTTGTGGATGCATATTGTACCATGTCAGAAAAAAAGCGTTTTTTTCGGGGTATCATTCCTTGGCTAGGTTTTTCATCAGCACAAATCCCCTTTGAGGTACCAGATCGTCAGCATGGTGTCACAGCTTGGTCACGTTTAAAATTACTCAAGTTTTCCTTCACTGCAATCACTAGCTTCTCGACGGTTCCATTACAAATTATTACTTTCTTGGGCGTATTATGCTTTATTATAAGTTTTATTATCGGTAGTCTAACTTTATATTATAAATATACAGGAAGCGCGGTGAGTGGATTTACTACTGTTATCTTGCTGATTCTTATTATTGGCAGTCTATTAATGATAGCCCTTGGCGTGATTGGTATTTATATCGCGCATATTTATGATGAAGTCAAACGACGACCTGATTATTTCATTGATTGGAATAAAAGTCAGTTTCATAACAAAAATTTCACTAACAATAAATAACATGAAAATACTAATGGTAACACGAGAACACCATTCTGACAAACGTTATGGCTTAGGTAGAAGTTTAGCACCCTTGATTGAGGAATTGACTAGGCGAAATATTGAAGTAGGTTATTTATGCCAAGCAGATGCTGGTAACAGAAGTGTTACTGCTCTACGTAGTTTACATGGATTTTTAGTAAAACTATTTGGACGCTTTTTTACTAATACTCAATTTATACCATTATTATGGGGTATTTTTGAGCGTATCAACATGGGGCGTTTAGCTGCAAAAGTTATGGCAAAAGAACACTATACACATGTACATTGTCATGATCCTATTATTGCCGCTGGCTATCGTTGGTTTGCGCGTCTGCGTCTATCTCATAAAGCACGATGGGGTGTTACTGAACATGGTTTTGGATCTTATGCACAAGCTTTTCAGGATGAGCAAATTTATTTAGGCACTCGTGTAATGCGTTGGTTACGACGCTGGGAAACTAAAATCTTATTAAAAGCACATTGGGTTATAATTCCAACCCATAGCGGTTTGAAACAATTAGAACGTGATTTGTCGATTTATCCTATTCCTAATACTTGGCAAGTGATTTCTCATTCATGTTCAAATTTAAATTCCTATTCTAAAACTGAAGCGCGTCAACGTTTAGGATGGTCAAATGAAGATATTTATATAATTGCAGTAGGGCGTTTCATTGAATTAAAACAATTTCCTCTCTTAATACAAGCCTGTGCCCATTTACAATATCCATCTTGGAAATTAGTATTAATAGGCGAAGGTGATCGTGCGCCTTTACAAAGCTTAGCAACTGATTTAGGCATTAATGAACGCCTAGATTTTGCTATTAGCGATGATATGGGTTTATATTATTCAGCGGCAGATATTTACGTCAGCACTTCATTAACAGAATCATTTGGATTAGCTAATTTAGAAGCATTATTTATGGGTTTGCCTTCTATATGTACGGCAGTTGGAGCTGTACCAGAAGTATTAGGAAGTGGAGCGCGTTTAGTGCCAGCACAAAATACATTTGCTCTTGTTGAGGCATTACAAACCTTGCTAGAAAATGCCGATAGTCGTCAATATTGGGCACAACAAGCTCGCAAATGGGCACAAAATTACCCTGATGTTAGTGCTATTACAGATGCTTATCTAGCAGTATATCAAAATCAACCCTTACCAGAATTAACAAAGCAATTAACATATACAAGGGATTTCTGGCAAGATTTGCATCAACAAGTTAATAAATGGCAAGATTGCTCTTTACCAAAAAGCTTAGACTTACCTCAACATGCTAATATTCTTGTTATAGCCCCTCATTCTGATGATGAATGCTTTGGTTGTGGAGGAAGCTTAGCTCTATTAAAACAAAAAAATTGTAATATCAAAGTAGTTATTATGACGGATGGTAGCAAAGGTGATCCATTAAATTATGCTAATGGAAATGTGATTGACTGTCGTCAAAAAGAATCAATAGCCGCTCTAAATATATTAGGTATTGATGATATTGTATTTTTAGATGCAATAGATGGTGAGTTTCAATACACTACTGATATTGCTAAAAAACTTTCCTTAATATTAGATGATTTTGTTGCAGATTGGATATTTTTACCTTCGACTTTAGACTATCATCGCGATCATATCGCCATTAGTTTAACAGTGCTAAACGTGTGGCAACAACGTGGCTATCGAGAACGAGTATTTTTATATGAAATATGGGAACCAGTTCCAGCAACATGGATAGTCAACGTTAGCAAGGTACTTGCTCTCAAACAACAAGCAATGCAATGTTACCAATTACAATTGAAATATAATGATTATGATGTCGCTATCACTGCGATTATGAAATATCGAGGTTTTTATTTCATGGGGCAATCAGAACAGTATGCCGAGGGATTTCTAGAATTAGAAGCAACATCATGGCGATCTGTTTTGTCACAGTTATTTAATCTTAGATCTTATCAAGAATCTGTTTTGTGATCTATAAAAAATCAGTATCACCACCCATTAACCACCAATGCCCCTCAATTTCTTCTGGTGGTACTGCTTGACTCCAGATAGTATGAGGAATTATGATTTCTAAATCATGCTCTTCAGCGTCTTGTTGAGGAAATACTTTAGTAAAATTGGCTGTGATCCATACAATAACTTTTTCCATACCCCAAACACCTGCGATACGTCTAATTTGTTTAATAGTTTCTGGAAGGTATTTTGGATCACCAATAAAATCCATAATTCTACAAATTTCATTTTCTCGACGGATTACTACAACTGCTATTGCTTGATTAGTAAAACGTTTGCTTATCAAAAGAACTTCATATTGTTTGTGTGGATGCAAAAAATAACGATGTTGTACATAACTCCAATCGCGCACTCCTACTAACGCCTTTTGTAAGCTATCAGCCATATTATTCCATAATTTATTAATAATCTTTTTATTTTTCTTCTTATGCTGATGTAAATGGCGAATACGTGTCCATAAATGAGGTTTAGCTGAAGCAGTCTGCCAAGCTAGTTGCATCATCTTTCCCACAGGCGCATACAAACCCAAACGTTCTGCAACTTTCATCGCACGCTGAGTTGGAAAACCGTAACCTAACCAAAATCGGGCACCATAACCAACATATTTTTCCGGAAAAGTAGAAGCAGTTAAAAAGAATGCACCGCGTCGTGTTAAGAAACCACGTTCCTTAGCTAATACCATTACATCTGCAATTTGTATAGCGAGTTTAGGCTGTCCAAAATAGTGTATTTCATGTATTATTGCGCCATAATGTGCTATGATTTTACCATCACGCCAAGCTGCAATTCCTAAACCACGCCCATTTCCATATTTCCATTCCCAAAGAGCATCGCTCATTTTTTCAGGAGCAAAAACTTCATGAAATAATTCTATTATTGCAGCTTTATCATTTTCTGTTACTGTAGTTATGTTCCAACGTGAAGATTTAGTTTCAATTAAATTCATATTTCCATTATTGCTAATAAGTAAAATTTACCTCATACAAAAAAAGTTTTCAAAAAGTGGACGTGTATAATTTTTAGATTCAAGACGTTTAGCTAACAATGAGCTTAGATATTCTATTGAAGTTTCATGGTATCCTGCCTCAACTTCTTTCGATAACTCGCCTACAACTTCTTTAACAATTATTAATTGTTCATAAAGTTTATCAATGTTCACCAATTCTATATTTTCTCCAATAGAATAAATATTAAATCCTAAATCAACTAGTATCTTAACGTAATATCTTGAATCTATTCCATTCTCTAATGATGCAGCCGGTGAAAATTCTGTAAGAAGTTTTATTTCTCTATTTCTATGCAAAAGATTTAGCATTCCCTGAATAGCATGATATTCAGCACCCTCTATATCTATTTTTATAAAACTAATTTTTTCATGTTGAAAATAATCATCCAATCTTAAGCAATCAATATCAATCGAATCATTACAAAAAACAGAATTATAGACTCTATGCATACCTTTATTTTGTTCACATAAATAAAGTTTAGCTCTTTTATTTTCATTGGAAACAGCTTTTGGAACTAATATTACATTAGAATATCCATTGATTTCTACATTTTTTTTGAGTAAAGCAAAATTATTTGGATCAGGCTCAAATGCAAAAACTTTTCCATGTTCACCAACTAATTTGGCAAAAATTAAAGTGTAATACCCAATATTGGCTCCAATATCAAGTACAGTATCTCCTAAATTAATTTTTTGTTTCACAAGCTCAATTTCTTGTGGTTCAAAAATACCATTATTTGATGATAAACCAAGACTATCTTTATCATCTAACCACATTTTATGTCCATGTATCATATACATATTGTTTTTCATATACTGATAACTCATATTTGCACCCATTCACGCGGCAAACTCACAACACCAAGTTCTAAACTTTCTTGATGCACATCAAGTTTTGTAGGATGATTAACTTCATCATAAATATGGATAGCATTTTCACACATTAAATAAACTGTAATCCAATATTCACCTTTTAATAAAGCTAATTTAGAAAAGCTAACTCTAACTTTAGCATTGCCTTGAGCATCACGTTTAATGCTTAAATCATCATTTTTAGTGCCAGCACTAGTAATAACTTTTCCATCTGCACTGGATATTGTGAATCCAAGACTGGGTGTTGGCAATTTTGGATCTGATGAATATCCAATCGTTAAATTTAATTCGCTTTTAAGACTTAAAACATCTATGCGATCACCTGTAACGCCATCAACACTGATGGTTATATTAGTAATTTGCGCAGTACCATCTGGTACTAATGTCTCTTTTTTGGAATCTGGTGTATCTCCTTGAGCCATAAATTGATTATATGCACTCACCACCGTGCTTGGAGAACCATCCAGTTTCAGATGCCCTTTATCTAACCAAATCACGCGATCACATATAGATTCAACCTGATACAGCGAATGTGAACAAAATAAAATAGTTTTTTTATCTTGTTTGAATTGCATTATACGATCAAAAGATTTACGCGCAAATGCACCATCTCCAACTGATAAAGCTTCATCAATAATTAGTATATCTGGATCAACATTGGTTGCTACCGCAAAGGCTAAACGCATAAACATACCAGATGAATAAGTTTTAACCGGCTGTTCCATGAAATCTTCAATGCCTGCAAAAGCAACTATATCATCATATTTAGCATCAATTTCCTCAGATGACAAACCCATCATAGTGCTATTTAAATAAACATTTTCACGCCCAGTCATTTCTGGATGAAAACCACCACCTAATTCTAATAAAGCAGCAACACGCCCTTTAACTTCACACAAATCACCATCTGCTTGTAAAGTACCAGCAAGGATTTTCAATAAAGTACTTTTACCAGCACCATTATTGCCAATAATACCCACAACTTGACTTTCTGAAACACTTAAATTCATGGGATGTAAGGCAGCAAAGGCTTGATGACGAGGGCGACGAGTTAAAATTTCTATTAAACGATCAATGCCGTGTGCGTAATGAGTGTAGGTTTTACTTATGTTTTGTAGATTAATTACTTGCATATATTTAGTATTTTAATCAATAAATTTTTTAGTATAAACTTCAATTTTATCTACTGAATCAAAAAGATATTTACAATTATTCAGAACATATTTATATATATTAATAATATCTTCTTCATTTGCAATATACTCATGAGCAATTTCAATGAATTTAAATTCTTCTGCGATTAAACCTTTTTTTTCAGCTCTAGCAATCGAATAACTCAAACGCGCAAATTTAGAAGTTAAAGATTCAAATCTATCCGCTTCTTCTTGAGAGTACAAATCTTTTGCACCGATCTCTTGGCATATATTATAAGAATATTCTAAAGTGTTTTTAGCAAGTTTTAACTTGTTTAACAATTCAATTAAATATTTTTTTTCTATATCTGACATAAGTTAATTACATTTTTAGAAAGAATCATTTTAATAAAATTATTTGTGATATTTTTTTTAGACAGTAAAAAATCAATTTTTTGTTCATCTATTTGTTTAAATATAAGATTTTCTATTTTAATTAAATCATTTTTTTTTATAAAATCAGAAACAATTAAAATATCAATATCACCACCTTTTTTATTATCATCTACACGAGAGCCAAAAAGATAAACTTGAGCTTCTTTATCAAATTCTAAAATATTATTTTTAATAATGTTAATTTCTTGTTTTAATACTCGCATTTATAACTTATATATACTTTCATTTTCAGCCTGTGTGCTTTTTATAATTCTGTCACAAGCATCACTCACAATTTGTGTTAAATACATCCAAAAACCTTTAACTTGAATACTGGATTTAATAATCTCTGGTGGTAGGAAGCGGCTTATTTCTTGTTGAAATGCACTCTCCAGATTGGAGTTTAGAGTAAGTTCTTCTTTTCTGCTTTGGAGTTTCTTTAGAAATTCTGTCTGTTCCTGTTTGTGATCTGTCATTTTTCTTAAAACTAGTTCTGTTGGTAATTGAATTCCTTGTTGCGTCAACCAAGCTATATCCCATAGATCGCGACTTTTAATACGATTAGGGCGTAATGCAAAAGCGACCATTTTATTTGCAAAAATTTCTTCCCTGCTTTCTATCTGTAGCAACAGACTTCCGGTTCCCATGTCAACACCATAGTGGTTTCGGAGTACAGTCAGTTGATCAAATAAGCTCATTTAAGGTATTTTTATTGATTAGATCAAGGTTTCGTCGAGTATGTTTCATATCTTCAATTGCTAGCGATATATCTGCTCTCCACAATTTACATTGTTTGTCATAACTCAATTTGTCTGATAAGTATGTTGGCTTTTTGTTTGTATGAATAAATTCTATATGTCCATAATCAGCACAATTTATGGTTTGTGTACGAGCCGATGACATCAATGTGATCCATTGCAATGGAATTTGCGAGATAACTCCAGCGTCACTAAGCGCAGTTTCTAAACTAATATAATTAAACTCATGGGCACGTAAACGGGCAGCGGCATGAAAAAGTACCAAGCCTTTCGATTGGTACCGATTAGGATAAATATATAAACCACGGCAGATTCGTTTTAGAATGTTCTTTTTTTCCGCACGAGACAGCAGAGTTTTAAATGCTCCAGTAGAAAGTTCTGGTAAAACTGATCGCAGATCAGACAAAGTGTATAAGGCACTTTCAGCCTCTGGTATCTTATCGAGTGTTTGTTTTAGTAGTTCTATTGGTCTCATACAATATACATTAGGTTACACTTAATGTAACTTAGTGTAGATTGTATCATTATAGTTTATTCTTAATCAAGAAATTTTCTTTCTCGTTCCCACGCTCCAGCGTGGGAACGCATGTACAGACGCTCCAGCGTCGAGTCACCAATTTATACTGGACGCTGGAGCGTCCACACACGCATTCCCACGCTGGAGCGTGGGAACGAGAGCGAATTACACTACTTTATACTCTTCCATTTCATGGAAATTTAAATAACGATAATCTGATTCTGGTGTTATCGCTGCTACATTTTCCATGTATTCATTGATGCTTGGTATTTTTCCAAGTTTGCTCGCCACTGCTGCTAGTTCGGCTGAGGCTAGATATACATTTGCATCTTTTCCTAAGCGGTTGGGGAAGTTGCGAGTTGATGTTGATATTACTGTTGCTCCTTCTTTTACTCGTGCTTGGTTGCCCATACATAGCGAGCAGCCGGGCATTTCTGTACGCGCTCCCGCTTGTCCAAATGTTGAATATACCCCTTCTTCTATTAGTTGCTTTTCATCCATACGTGTCGGTGGAGCTATCCAGAGACGAGTCGGTACATTTCCAGCCGCTTGTAATACTTTGCTGGCAGCGCGATAATGTCCAATATTTGTCATACAAGAACCAATAAATACTTCATCAATATCAGTTCCTGCCACTTCTGATAATGGCTTGACATCGTCAGGGTCATTTGGGCAAGCTAGTATCGGTTCTTTGATTTCATTTAGGTTTATTTCTATTATAGCAGCATATTCAGCGTCTGCGTCTGGTTCTAATAATTCTGGATTTTTTAGCCATTTTTGCATGGCTTCGATGCGTCTTTGTAATGTACGTTCATCTCCATAGCCATTGGCTATCATCCAACGTAGTAAAGTTACATTAGAGTTTAGATATTCTATTATTGGCTCTTTATTTAAGCGCACTGTGCAACCATTCGCTGAGCGTTCGGCTGAGGCATCGGCTAATTCAAAAGCTTGTTCTACTTTTAAATCTGGCAAACCTTCAATTTCTAATACCCGCCCTGAGAAGATATTTTTCTTACCCTGTTTGGCTACTGTTAATAAGCCTTGTTGGATTGCTACGTATGGTATTGCATTTACTAAGTCGCGTAAGGTAATACCTGTTTGCATTTCACCTTTAAAACGTACTAGCACTGATTCTGGCATGTCTAAAGGCATTACACCTAGTGCCGCTGCAAATGCTACTAAACCACTGCCGGCTGGAAAACTAATTCCTAATGGAAAGCGCGTATGTGAATCACCACCAGTTCCAACCGTATCTGGTAAAATCATACGATTTAGCCATGAATGAATAATACCATCACCCGGGCGCAAAGATACTCCTCCGCGTGTACGGATAAAATCAGGTAAATCGTGTTGCAATGTTATATCTACTGGTTTTGGATAAGCCGCTGTATGACAAAAGCTTTGCATTACCAAGTCAGCAGAAAAACCTAAACATGCTAATTCTTTTAATTCGTCGCGTGTCATCGCACCTGTCGTATCTTGTGAACCTACAGTAGTAATTGTAGGTTCACAATAACTACCCGGGCGTACACCTTTAATTCCACAAGCTTTACCAACAATTTTTTGAGCTAAGGTAAAACCCTTATCACTCTCTGTAGCCGCTGATGGGCGAATAAACACATTATTTGAACCAGCTTTATCAGTTAAACTACGTCCAATTATTAAGGGAATACGCCCGCCTGCTCGAATTTCATCAGGCATAGTAGTTGGGCGCAAGTCAAAACTACTAACTTGTTCACCATCTTGATTAACTATACGCCCTTCATAAGGATAAATCGTGATAACATCGCCAGTATTTAACTTAGAAACATCACATTCTATCGGTAAAGCCCCTGAATCTTCAGCAGTATTAAAGAAAATTGGTGCAATATTACCACCTAAAATTACTCCAGCTTGACGCTTATTTGGAACATAAGGAATATCCTTACCAATATGCCATAATACTGAATTTATTGCCGATTTTCTTGATGATCCAGTACCAACTACATCGCCAACGTAGGCTAATGGATGCCCTTTTTGCTTCAAACTAACAATAGTATCTAAAGCCTCTGGCATTTTATTAATCAACATCGCTTTAGCATGTAAAGGAATATCAGGGCGACTCCAAGCTTCAGATGCTGGAGATAAATCATCAGTATTAGTTTCACCGGGCACTTTAAATACCGTAACAGTAATACTTTCAGCTAAAGGTTTTTTACTAGTAAACCATTCAGCCTCAGCCCATGAATTTAAGACTTTTTGTGCCCATTGATTAGATTTAGCTTTTGCTACCACATCATGATAAGCATCAAACATTAATAAAGTATGCGACAAAGCCTTAGCGGCAATTTCCGCCAAATTAGGATCATCAAGCAAATCAATCAGCGGCTGAATATTATAACCACCCAACATAGTACCTAATAATTCAGTAGCATATTCAGGTGTAATTAAAGCCGAATTAGATTTACCTTTAGCAATATCGGTTAAAAAGCCAGCTTTAACATAAGCCGCTTGATCAACACCCGGAGGTACTCTGTGGATTAGTAAATCCACTAACTCTTGAGTGGGTGATGTTTTTAATAATTCAATTAATGCGGCTACTTGCTCGGCATTTAAGGCTAATGGTGGTAAACCTTGATTGGTGCGTTCTTCTAGGTGTTGTTTATATTTGTTTAGCATATTTTTTTCTACTGGACGCTGGAGCGTCCACACATGCGTTCCCACGCTGGAGCGTGGGAACGAGAACCTCGTCACCCTCGTTCCCACGCTCTAGCGTGGTAACGCATGTACAGACGCTCCAGCGTCGAGTGTTAGTTAGTTATTTATATTCTCGTTCCCACGCTCCAGCGTGGGAATGCATGTACAGACGCTCCAGCGTCGAGTCTTAAGTTTCTACTGGACGCTGGAGCGTCCAGACATGCGTTACCACGCTGGAGCGTGGGAACGAGATTGCTAGATTCCAGCGTCGAGTGTTAGTTTGTTAGTTAGTTATTTATTTCCAGTCGGTAAATACCGGCAGTAAACTTTCCATATTAGCATAATTACGCGCACTAGAATAACGCCAATGAATTGGTTCATCTACATATCCACGCTTAACTGGATTAAAATGAATATATTCCAATTTTTGTATCAGCATTTGAAGATTTTGCAAGAGTTGTGGATGTGAACCTTCTTCCCATACTTGATATTTTCGGTCATTTTTATGTTGTTTCTTACGAAATTCAAGTTCTCGTAAAATTCGTTCAACCCGCTTTTTTTCTAAATATCGTATTAGCATTTTAGCTGTATAAGATTTAAAATTACTTATTTCTTTAGCTAAATTATCAGTTTGAGCTATTAAGTGTAAATGATTTTCTAAAATTACATAACCATAAAGTTTAAAATGACGTTCCTGTTGTAGGTAATTTAACGAATCTATGATTATTTGTACAGTATCCTTACGAGTGAATATGGGTATCCAATTGATTATTGTGCAGGTTAGAAAATGTGGTTTTTGGGGTTCGTAGATTTTATAACGGCTTCTACCCATTTTTTGCGCTCCAATTTTTTTTACTGGACGCTGGAGCGTCCAAACATGCATTCCCACGCTGGAGCGTGGGAACGAGGGTTACGAGGTTCTCGTTCCCACGCTCTAGCGTGGGAATGCGTGTACAGACGCTCCAGCGTCGAGTGTGATTTATTTCACCGGTATTAGTCTATCTCCAAATGGTGTATGTACTACTCTCATGCCGGGTGGTACGTCTTCTTCTTTTATCACTTTTCTCTTAAATTTGGTTTTGGGTTTTTCTGTTGTTGCTGTTGTTACAGGTTTAGGTGATGACGCTATAATTTTACTTTTTTCTAAGCTTAGTAAGGCTGTTCTACCTTCGTCTTGTTCATTACAGATTATTCCTTTTGCTCCATTTGATTTGCGACATGGCGCATCTTCTGGATATTCTATCACGATTTCACGTGGTTCTACGCTTAATAAGTAATATCCTTCATGGTCTTTGATTTCTGTTACTACATTGTCTTCAAAGTATTGTATAAATTGTTTGTTATTTGGGGCTTTTAATACTACTGCTCTTCTACTACCAATACGGCTAGTTCCTAGTAATACAAAGTCTCTTTGTCGTTTTAGTTTTCGTTTTTTGACACGCTTTTTCACAGCTGCTTTACGAGATTTAATAAGTTCCTTATATGAAGTTGAACCCGTAGTACCATTAGGCAATTTTTTAAGTTCTGAGGGTTTTAGCGCAGTTGGTAAAATCTTGGAGTCAATAGGAAAAATTTGTTTGAATGGATTAGCTAATTTTTTTGATGACCTTAATTTTTTTATAAGGTCTTCCAGTTTTTTATTTGAGGGTGATGTGGATGATGTCTTTGTTGTTGATGTTGTTCTTCTTCTTGTAGAAGATGGCGTTGTTGATGTTCCAATTACCGGTTTTACATATTTTCTAGTTGATGGTTTGGCTTTTCCACGATCTGGATTAAATAGGTCAAAACTATAAGTTATATTGCTGGTTAATGTTAGTATTAACCCTAAAATTATTGATGATTTCATATTATTATCAGGTTTACCCTCGTTCCCACGCTCCAGCGTGGTAACGCATGAGCAGACGCTCCAGCGTCAAGTGTTTTTTATCTTGTACTGGATAATTAGAGCAAGTTTTACTCGGCGCTGGAGCGCCAACACATGCGTTACCACGCTGGAGCGTGGGAACGAGAGTAGGTTTATAAATTATAAGATTTTATCATGCCTCATAAAAAAAGGCGATATTCCTTTTCAGGAATACCGCCCTTAGTTAGGCTATTAGATTTATATTACTATTTTATAGTAAATTCTATAGCTGGTAAGTTGAAGAAGATAGCTCCATCTTCTGTGGTTTCATAAGCTAAGTACACGAAGTAGTTACCTTTGAAGCCTTTGAGACTCAAATCTTTTACAATTTCAATTTCAATTGTGCCTAAAGTTTCTGTTTCTTTGTAAGCAGATCTGGTTGCAAGATCAACTGGTGCCCAATCTACCCATGTTTTATCTTCTTTGTAGAACCACCAGAATGGTACTGCATCATCAGATACTTGATAGCCAGCAACTACATAGTAACTACCTTTCTTGTCTTTATGTGTTGGATCAACTTCGATCTTGACATTGACAGTAATTGGTTTGTCTTCTGCAATTTCTTTAGCTGCATGTGTAGCTCCAGAATCATCGCTTACGCCACCAGAGAATTTAGCATCACTTGTTACTGGATTGCCATCTTTATCAAAACCACTATTTTTTCCTTCACCAGCTGGTGGTAATGTTGGTGTTCCAGTACCTGCTGCCTTCACGGTTACAGTAACTTCAACTTTTCCTTTAGGATCTGCTGAATCTTCAATTGTGATTGTAGCTGTACCTTCTACTACACCAGTTATTGTTACTTTAGTATTTGATATTGTTGCAGTAGCTGTCGCATCCGCTGATGATGTTGCTGTATAGCCTGCTTTACCACCTGAAACAGTTACTTCAACAGTTTTGCCAACTTCAACTTCTACAGTCGCTGGATCAACTTTTAGTGCTTCTGCTGCAGTTACTTCAATTTCTACAGTTTTAGTTTGTGCAGTTGCGCTGCCATCAGATACTATTACTGAAGTTTTACCTTCTTTAACACCAGTTATAGTAACTTTACCATTGTCAATGATTGCAGTTGCAATTGTAGCATCAGCTACTGTGCCAACCTTCGCTGTACCTAAGCCACCTGAAGCAGTAACTTCAACTGTTGCGCCTACAGCAACTTTTACAGTTAATGGATCTACTTTGAACTCAGGGATAACGCCTATAACACCTACTAATAATTTAGCTTCTTCAGTTACACCAGCACCATTCTCTCCACTTGCATCACCATCAAAAAGTTTAACTTCGATTAAACCATCTGCTCTTCCATCTGGAATATTTATCTTCAATTCCGCAAATGATATTACTGTTGCACCAGTTGAAGCTGTACTAGGTACTTGAATGACTACAGTATCATTTACAGTTATGGTAGTAGCTAGACTAAATCTCCATCCTGTACCAGCAATATCTTTAACCAGTATAGTACCACTTTCTCCAGATTTCAATTCAGTTGAAACTGTTGGAAGAGCTGCTGTCCAAACTAAGCCTTCAGGTAATTGAATTCTAAATTTACCATCGGCAGATAATGAACCAGCGAAAGATTCAGTTATAGTTATAGTTGCAATTGCTTTGGCAGAAACTCCAGCCGTCAATTGAGGTACATCACCAACAGAAACACTTGTACCTGTAGCTGCTTTTGCTATTAATACGTTACCTTCAGTTGCACCAGCAGTACCACCAATTGTTACTTCAATATCACCGGGTTTTAAGTCACTATTAATATTTATATTACCGCTACAAGTAATTTTACCAGCTGTACTTGTAGAAACTGTAGTTACAGGGAAAGTAGCTACTTTATCACCATCAGTGAAATCATCAATAGGACCAATAGTAATATTACTTCCAGTACACACAGGTGCAGATGTTTTATTTGTCCAAGTAACACCATCTGGTAAAGTTAAAGTAATTGTTTTGTTATTGCCTTTAAGAGCACCCGGAACAACTTCAGTTAAGGTAAATTCAGCAATTGCTACATTAGAACTACCTACACCAACAGTATTAATATCTGAATTGGCTTCATTTGTAGTTCCACCTTTTATGATTTTACCAATAATGAGATCAATTGCCGTAATATCAACACCATTGACTTTACCAGTAAGAACCGCCTTAATATCACCTTCTGGTGCATCTTCAGCAATATCTACTATTATACCGCTTTTGATTATTAAGACACCGCCTTTGCTATTTGCAGATGTTAAATCTGTTCCAGCATCTGTAATAGGAATGGTAAGTGTATTATCGCTATTTGGATCTGCAACAGTACCTAATGTAATATACTTAGAATCTAAGTTTGCTACTCCAATTGAAGTGAACTTAACACCTGTTGGTAAAGTTAATATTAATTCATCACTTGTAGTTAAGTCGTTTCCAAAGTTTTCCACTACCATAATAGAATTAAGCTGGGCATCCAACTTACCTATTGGTACTTCAGGTACTGTTGTTGATGCCGCTTTCTCAGCATCAAAGGCAGCTGTTGATTTATCAACTACTATAGCCTTAATACCACTCTCTTCCACTGTTCCGACTACTAATGTTTCACTTTTAGTTTCACCATTAGAAAGTTTAGCAGTTACATCAACTTTAACATCACCATTACTAACACCATCAGGTGCTTTAATTTTAGCTTGTATAGCAATTTGACTAGATGTGAGATCTTGAATTGTTACTGTATTATTACTAGGAGCATTCACAGTAGCATTACTATCCGCTATAGTTGGAGTACCATCAAATGTCCAACCAGAGGGTAAAGTGACAGTAATTGCATCTGTAACAGAATTATTATCATCATCAAGCGTATCAATAGCACCTTCTGCATTTTCTGCGATTAAAATATCAAGAAGATCTACAGCTAAGCCAGCTTTAAAGGAAGGAGTAGTTCCACTAGTATTTTCTATTGTTACACTAGGATCTACAATTGTAGCTATTTTTAGAGCAGGGAATTCAGCACCAGTTGCTGTACTACTGCTATCTTTACTTATCTTTATCTCAGCACCAACAGAACTGCTAGAAGTTTTAATTGTAATCTCTGAAAGGGTAATAGTTCCTAATGAATCAGTCCCAACAGTTGTCACATTTATTATTAATTTACCAGTAGTAGCAGTGATAACTGTATCATTATTATCAATTGTGATAGTGCTAGCTTTTACCTTTGCTGATACAAATTCTGCACTATTATCTAGTACAAGAACAATAGTTCCTGTACTAACAGCTCCGGCAACATTTTCAGTCAATACTAATTTTTGACCTGCTAATGAAGCACTATCCTTCACTAATACATCTACACCAGCAGTAATTGCCGTCTGAGATACCAAATCCGCTTGCGCTATCAGCGGTACGGCACTCAGTGCGGCGGATAAACCAACCGAAATGAGCGTTTTCTTTATATTCATAAATATTTCTCCAGAATTAATAATTAACATAATAAATTTAAAATCTATTCCTACATAAGAATATTGCAAATCAATCCTTTTTGCAATAGATTATTTAAATTCATAATCATCTTTATCTACTAAGTTTTGCATAAGCTGCAAATAATATCAAGACATAGTTTAAATTTTTTTTCAATTTAAACATAATATGTTATTCTATAAGGCATAATGTTCATAATAAATTTTCTGAAACGATACATATTTGCTACTAAACTTGGCTTATTAGAACCTTTACAAGCCATTTATCAGCATCGTTACCTCTTAATATTATTAATTAAGCGCGATATTGCTACACGAACCACAGGTACTATACTAGGTCATTTTTGGTTAATATTCCAACCTGCTTTACAAATTTTAGGATTTTGGTTCCTACTAGATATGGTACTAAAAATTAAACTACCCAACGGAGTAGCCTTTATAGATTACTTCCTATTAGGAATGCTGCCGTGGTTATTTATATCCGAAATACTATCACGTAGCCTAAACATTCTACCAGAATTTGGAGGCTTATACAAAAAATCAGTATTTCCCATAGAAATATTACCAATATTACCAATAATCCTAGCGGCTGTTTTATACATCTTAGTTATGATACCTACAGTAGGCATATTAGAAAATATAAACAAAATACCAATTGCAATAATAAGCATATTACTAATAGCGATATGGCTAATACCATTTGCCTACCTACTATCAATAATAGGCTTATTCCTAAAAGACATAGGTCAATTTTTTCCATTTATGATAACCATAACACTATATTTAACACCAATACTATATATGCCAACACAAATGCCAGAAGCCATGCAATGGGCACTAATAATTAATCCCATTGCAGACATAATGGCACTAATCCATGCAGGAATCCAAGGATTACCTTGGGATTGGGGCAACGTATTGCGACCATTAATATTATGGATACTATTAATTGGACCAGCTTGGATACTCTTTAAAAGGGCACAGCCGCATATTCGAGAAGTAGTTTAAATAATTAACACTAGACGCTGGAGCGTCTCAACACGCATTCCCACGCTAGAGCGTGGGAACGAGAAATCTCACCCTTCCTCCCCCCCCTTTCTCGTTCCCACGCTCCAGCGTGGTAACGCATGTATGGACGCTCCAGCGTCCACTAAAAAAAACCATGAAATTAACAAACATCCTAAAAACAAGCTACATCCAAACATTAATATTACTAATAGCCGTAATAGTAACCTATGGTCACACATTAGATGTGCCATTTTACCTAGATGATTTTTCATCAATCAAAGAAAACCCAATACTTTATAACTGGCAAGGAACTTTCTTTGAAATATGGAATGCATATAAACTAAGAGTAATAGGCTACCTAAGTTTTGCCCTAAACTACCAATTCCATCAATTCCAAGTATATGGTTATCACCTAATAAATATTTTTATTCACCTCCTAACAGGATTAGCCGTATTTGGATTAATGCGTGGTTTAATAGCAACACCAGCCTTAAATAATCAAACAAAAACATGGCTACCCCTAATAGTCGCCTTAATATTTGTACTACACCCATTACAAATTCAAGCAGTTACTTATATTGTCCAAAGACTAGCATCATTAGCCGCATTATTTTATATAGCGACAATGGCGTGTTATATCCAAGCGCGATTAAAACCCAAACTTATTACCAAACTAATTTGGACACTATCGTGTTTACTACTAGCAACACTAGCCTTTTTCACCAAACAAAACACCGTAACCCTACCAATAGCCATACTACTAATAGAATTAACATTCTTCCCCGGGCATATACGCCGCTTTATCCTAACCATAATTGCTGCCTTAATAGGCATGTTTACAATATGGTATATAGTAGCAACAGTATTTAACCAAGATCCATTCTCATTACAAGCAATAGACATCCTAACGCGAGACAGCACAAATATTTCACGTTACGCCTACTTTCTCACACAAATGAAAGTACTATGGACCTATATAAGCTTATTCTTTTCGCCAATAAGTTCACACATAGACTATGCCTATCAAATAAGCCAAGGAATGTTTATAGCCAATGAAAATTACAACTGGCTAGCCAAAATAATGCAAAGTCAAGAATTTTGGGCATTAATAGGACACATAATATTACTAATAATAGCAGCCTACAACCTACGTAAACGCCCACTAATAGCATTTGGAATATTCTTCTACTACCTAGCTCATAGCATAGAATCCAGCTTCATCCCCATCAAAGACGTAATATTTGAACATAGAACCTACCTACCAAATTTAGGCTTAGCAATTTTATCTGCCTACATCCTAGTGGTACAAATACCACAAATAATCAATAAACGCCTAACTCCAATAATAATAACATCAATATTAATAGTGATGGCAACAGCGACATGGCAACGCAATCAAATGTGGCGTGATCCGGTAGCATTATGGCAACACAACGTAAAACAATCACCAAAAAAGAAACGGGCATGGAACATACTAGGCAAACACCTAATTCAACAAGGAAAAATAGAAGCAAGACAAGGCAAAATAAAACAAAGTAAAATAAGCTTTAACAATGGAATCAAAGCCCTAAAAAGATCAATCTACACAAAAAGCAAAAACCCAGACGGCTCAGAATCCATGTCACTAACCCCAGAAACAGCCCTAAATATAATAGTAGCCTACAAAAACCTACGCCAATATAAAAAAGCCCTAACATGGATAAACCACTCCCTAAGCCAGCGGCAAAAATTGGGACGACTAAACCATGCAAAATTTCTAATAAACAAAGGCAACATCTACTTTGAACTAGGGCGTGAAAACCACAACCGAACATTTTATCTAAACGCCAAAAAAACCTACGAACAAGCCCTAAAAATAGATAAAAACAACCTAAAGGCACAAATTAACCTAGCCAATATTTTTGCAGTAATGGGAAAAAAAGAAGAAGCAATATCAAGATATGAAAAAGTACTAGCAATTAACCCTAGCAACTATAGAGTCAGAAAATATTTAGAAATATTAAAGAGTCGGTGATAACCGACCCTTTAACATCTATTGAGTTTTAACAGCAGTTTCCGCCAAACGCCTTCCTAAAGCCCGGCATAGTCTTTGTTCTTCATCTGATAATTCTTTCTTATTGTCTGTGCCGGCAACATTACTTGCACCATATGGTGTTCCACCTGTACTAGTTGTTAGCAAATCAGATTCGGTATAAGGTAATCCTAATACTAACATTCCATGATGTAATAATGGTATCATCATAGTTAATAAAGTGCTTTCTTGACCACCGTGTAAACTGGAACTAGAGGTAAAAACAGCGGCTGGTTTATCTTTTAAACTACCGGCTAGCCATAAACCACTCGTTTGTTCGAGAAAGTATTTTAAAGGTGCCGCCATATTACCAAATCTAGTTGGGCTACCTAAAGCTAAACCAGCACAAGTTTCTAAATCCTGTAAACTAACATAAGGTGAACCAGAATTTGGTATCTCAGGCTCCGTAGCCTCACATACCTGTGAAATGGCTGGAACAGTACGAAGTTTTGCTTGACATTCAGGCACTTCCTCAATACCACGAGCAATTTTTTGAGCCATCTGTGTAACATGCCCATGTCGGCTATAATAAAGAACTAAAATTTCTAACATAATGATTAAAGATTGGGAACTAAGGTGAGCTATTGTACTTTAAAATGATAACCAAATTATTAGAATTATCTGAATTATTACAATAGCCCAATAAGTAATTTGAAATGAAGTTTTAATTGTCTTATGACGAAATAATTTTTGTGCTAATAATCCTGCGGGTGAACCGCCAGCAAGAGCTAAACTATGTAATACCAATTCAGGTATTCTTACACTTTCAGAACCTGCAATCATTTTATCAAAACCATAATATAAAAATGTTATAAGATTGATAGAAATAAGGTAACTAATAATAATATATAAGCCTGTATATGAGAATAATATTAAAAATATTATTGTTAATATTATGGCTGTAATTCCATATATAGTATATGGTGAGTTGTTACCTGAAAATATCATTTTTTTTCCTATGTTAAATATGATTACTGGAGTAATCTTAGCTGGAGGGCGTGCTACTCGTATGAGTGGGCACGATAAAGGCTTAATACAAATTAAAGATAAGTACTTAATTGAATAT
The DNA here is from genome assembly GCA_016744775.1 of Candidatus Marithrix sp. Classification (GTDB taxonomy): domain Bacteria; phylum Pseudomonadota; class Gammaproteobacteria; order Beggiatoales; family Beggiatoaceae; genus Marithrix. Next base: position 402,118 of record JADGDS010000002.1, on the reverse strand, counting down.
GTACTTCATCGTTTGCGCCCACAAGTTAGTCAACTATTAATCAGCGCGAATCGCAACCAATCACAGTATGCAAAAATTTCAGCCTGTCCAATTATAGCAGATAGTTTTGATAATTATCAAGGACCATTAGCTGGAATGGCAAGTACTTTAGCACAAGCAGAAACAGATTATGTATTATTTGTTCCTTGTGATGCACCATTATTAAGTTCACAATTAGCTGCACGTTTATATGGTCATTTAATGCAAACTCAAGCAGATGCTAGTGTTGCTTATGATGGTAAGCGTTTGCAACCGACTTTTTGTTTGCTCAAGCGTCGTTTATTAGATAATTTATTAGTGTTTTTAAAAACTGAAAAGCGTAGTATTCATGGTTTTTTGAAACAACAAGCCTTAGTATCAGTTGATTGTGCTGATATAGCGGAAACTTTTTTAAATATTAATACACCTGAAGATATAAATATATTATGTCAGTAGAAAATACCAAAACCATTGCTCATGTTTTAACTCAAGCATTACCATATATAAATCGTTTTAATAAAAAAACATTTGTTATTAAATATGGTGGTAATGCGATGGTAGATGAAACATTAAAGGAGAGTTTTGCTCGTGACATTGTTTTAATGAAACGTATTGGTATGAATCCCATTGTTGTACATGGTGGTGGTCCACAAATAAGTAGTTTATTAAAACGCTTAGGCAAACAAACTGAATTCATTAAAGGGATACGTGTTACTGATAGTGAAACCATGGATGTAGTGCAAATGGTGCTAGGAGGTTTGGTTAATAAAGAAATTGTTAGCTTAATTAATAGTCAAGGTGGAGCGGCAGTTGGTTTAACTGGTAAAGATGCTGATTTAATTTACGCTAAAAAGTTAGAAGGTATTGATGCAGGGCATGTTGGTGAAATTGCTAGCATTGATACTTCTGTAGTTGATTTATTGATTAGCGGCAATTTTATTCCTGTAATTGCACCTATTGGTGTTGGTGAAGATGGAAAATCTTATAATATTAATGCTGATATAGTCGCTGGTAAAATGGCTGAAGTGATGAAAGCAGAAAAATTAATGTTATTAACGAATACTAGCGGCGTGCTTGATAAGCAGGGTGAATTATTAACTGGCTTAAATGCAGAGCGTGTTAAAGGTTTAATTGCTGATGGTACAATTGAAGGTGGAATGTTACCAAAAATACAATGCGCTTTAGATGCTGTGGAAGGCGGTGTAAATACGGCTCATATTATTGATGGGCGCGTTGAACATGCGGTGTTATTAGAAATTTTAACTAATCAGGGTGTTGGTACTTTAATTCATTAATGAAAATATATTTTGATGTTTGTTGTTTAAATCGACCATTTGATGATCAAAGCCAAGACAGAATTCATCTTGAAGCTGAAGCCATTCTTACAATCCTAAAGCATGTTGATGAAGGAAGGTGGAAACTTGTAAGCAGTGACACGGTTGTTTATGAAATTAAAAAGACTACTAATGATGAAAGAAAAGAACGGCTATTGTCAATAAATAATCGTGTTGAAATCTATGTCACTGTTGATAAAAAAATATTTGATAGAAGTTCAGTGATCAAAGAAATAGGTTTTACAACTTATGATGCTATGCACATTGCGTGTGCAGAGTTTGCACAAGTAGATGTCTTTTTATCAACGGATGATAAATTAGTTAATCTAGCTTTGAAAAATAAAGATCAGTTATTGGTGGCAGTAAGAAATCCATTACTATGGTTACAAGAGGAGTTGTTGAAATGAATGCACAAGCAATTAGTCTGAATGAAATTAGAAGAATCGGAATCCAAGCTCTGACAGAAAAATTGGGAATAGTGGGTATGATTCGTTTTATGCAACAAAGTGAAATTGGCTATGGTGATTATACAATAGAAAGGGAAAAAATATTAGGTAATCCAAGTATTGAAGATCTTTATAATAGCATTCTAAACAATAGAAAATTATGAATAATTCAGATACTATCGCCGCTGTTGCCACTCCCGCCGGGCGTGGCGGCATTGGTGTTATTAGAATTTCTGGTGCAAAAGTCACTGAAATTGCTAGTAGCATCTTAGCTAAATTACCGCTTCCTCGTTATGCGACTTTTAGCGATTTTGTTGATCGCGAAGGTGTATTATTGGATCAAGGTTTAGCTATTTATTTTCCAGCTCCTAATTCTTTCACTGGTGAAGATGTTTTAGAATTACAAGGGCATGGTGGTCCTATTGTTCTTGATAATATACTAAATAATATACTGGGTTTAGGAGCGCGTTTAGCTCGCCCGGGTGAATTTTCTGAACGGGCATTTTTAAATGATAAAATCGATTTAGCTCAAGCTGAGGCAATTGCGGATTTAATAGATAGTGCTTCAACACAAGCGGCACGTTGTGCTTTACGATCTTTACAAGGTGAATTTTCTGCTCAGATTCATTCGCTGGTAGATCAATTAATTTGGTTGCGCAGTTATATTGAAGCTGGAATTGATTTTGTCGATGAAGAAATTGATTTATTAGCTGATGGGCAAGTCATAGCTAAACTAGAAAAAGTAATTGTTGAATTAAATCAATTGGTTGATAAATCTCAGCAAGGTTATTTGCTTAAAGAGGGAATGCGAATTGTTTTAGTAGGTGAGCCTAATGTTGGAAAATCTAGTTTATTAAATTGCTTATCTGGTAGAGATACGGCTATTGTAACGCCAATTCCGGGAACTACCCGTGATGTAGTGCGTGAACAAATTCAATTAGATGGAATGCCGCTACATATTACTGATACTGCTGGTTTACGTGAAACTGATGATCCTGTTGAACAAGAGGGGATACGTAGAACTAAACTGGCTTTGAAGGAGGCTGATCTTGTAATAGTGTTGGTAGATGATCGTCATCCTGATGATCATAGCAATATATTAAGTGAAATTGAACAAGCACCTTTAATTGTTCGTAATAAAATTGATTTAAGTGATCATAAGGCAGGTATGAGTTCTAATGATATATGTTATATATCAGCTAAAACAGGAGCAGGAGTTGAGAGTTTAAAAGACTATTTAAAACAAAAAATGGGTTTAGATAGCAATACTGAAGGCAATTTCATGGCACGTCGTCGCCACTTAGATGCTTTAGAAACTGCTAAAACCGCTTTTACAACAGCATTAAGCCATGCTGATAACTATCAAAACGAATTATTAGCAGAAGAATTGCGTTTAGCACAACAAGCACTTGGAGAAATTACTGGTGAATTTACTGCTGATGATTTATTAGGGCAGATTTTTTCTAGTTTTTGTATTGGTAAATAAGCTAGTTTTTCATTAACTGACATTTCTTAAGATTTTTTCAGTCTCGACAACAGGAGAGATCTTTTGGGAAGATTAACATTATCTATTTTCCTTTCTTGATTTTAAAGTAAAATAAAAAGTACTACCTTTACCAATTTCACTTTCTACACCTACTTCACCACCAAGTTTTTCTATAATCCGTTGTACAATTGATAAACCTAAGCCATTCCCTTCTTCAGCAGATGTTTGATGAAGGCGAGTAAATGGCGTAAATAATTTTGCCATTGCTGGTTTATCTAAACCTAATCCATTATCACGTATCCAAAAACAAATATTTTCTGCTTCTTTAGTAGCACCAATTTCTATAATTGGTGGATTTCCACCATATTTTATCGCATTAGTCAAATAATTAACCCATACTTCTTCTATCCAAGGTGCATAACCATAAGAATATGGAATAATTTTATGTATTATTATTTTTGCATTATATTGTTCAATCATTGAAGCTAAACGTTGTTGGGCACTATAAATAATCTCTTCCATATTCAAACTAGTTAAATTAATACCTTGTGTTGACACATTCGCCAACAATAATAAAGCATTAATAATATCTACCATTTTATAACTAGATGTTAAAATGTGTTCTAAACATTCTTTACCTTGATGATTTAAATCATCTGAATATAATGTTTTTAATAAATCAGACATGCTGATTAAATCATTGATTGGATTTTTTAAATCATGAGCTACCGTATAAGAAAAAGCTTCTAATTCTTTGTTTTTAGCTTGTAATTGTTGTTTTAGTTTGTATATTGTTATATGAGTATTAATTCGCGCTAAAACTTCTTGTTGTTGAATTGGTTTGGTAATATAATCAACTGCGCCTATTTCAAAACCTTTAACTTTATCTAAGGTATCAGCAAGCGCAGTCATAAAAATTACTGGTATTTCTTTGGTATTAGGATTTTTTTTCAAACGCCGACAAGTTTCAAAACCATCAATCCCCGGCATCATCACATCTAACAAAATTAAATCAGGGCGTTGATATCCAATAAGTTCAATAGCAGATTCTCCATCACGTGCCACTAATACCTCAAAATCATGAATGTCTAAGAAATGGAATAAAGTACTAATGTTCTCAGGAACATCATCCACGATTAAAATTGTTGATTGCATTTAATTCTCGCTTAACAGATTGTAATGCCTTTTCTGCATGTTTACGTGCACGAATTTCATTTTGTAACTGATCATTTAATTTAGAAGTCATTGCATATTGTTTTTGTAATTCTTCATCTTGAATTTTTAACTGATCATTTAATTTAACAAATTGTTTTTTTAATTTACTTATCGTTAAATGTGTATTGATTCGCGCTAGCACTTCTTCTTGTTGAAAAGGTTTGGTAACATAATCCATTCCCCCCAATTCAAAGCCTCTAACTTTATCAGTTGTATCTGATAAGGCAGTCATAAAAATTACAGTAATGTCTTCTGTAGCAGGATTAGATTTTAAGCGGCTGCATGTCTCAAAGCCGTCTATACCCGGTGGCATCATAACATCTAATAAGATTAAATCTGGGCGTGGGCAAGCTAATTCTACCAGTTGTAATGCACCTTCACCACTACGTTCGACTAAAACTTCAAAATCATTCATGATTAATAAGTCAAATAATACGCTAATATTTTCAGCAATATCATCGACGATTAAAATAGTAGAGTTTTCTTCTTGCATATTCATTCCTTTATGTATTGTTTTACAAGTTTTTTTAATTCAGACATTTCAAAACCTTTGATCAAGCTTTTTACCTGTTCTGTAAATGCTAATAATTCAATATGTTGTTGTTCTAATTGTGTCACATTTGCAAGAATTTTTTTTACATTGCCGCTCATTACTAATTTTAGTAGTTTTACAGCTTCTTTTGGTGATGGACCAATTAAGTTATTGTTTATATTGTATATAATATTTATTTCTGGCAATGGAATTTCAAACCAAAATAAACTACCTTTATTAGGGATACTTTTAACTTGCAATTTTCCTCCTATTAGTTCTACTAATTGTTTACTAATAGAAAGCTCTAAACCAGTACCTCCTAACTGTTTTGTTTTGTCTCCATTTTGTTTGGAAATTCCAATACCCGTATCTTCTATTTCAAAACGAATTATACCCTCATAATAAATAACTTTAAAGCGTACAATACCTTGATCTGTAAATTTAATAGCATTACTTAATAAATTAAGTAATATTTGTCGCAATCTCTTTTCATCTGTTCGTACAAATTTAGGTAATGAATATACAATTTCATAACTTAGAAATATACCTTTTTGTTGTGCCTGTATTTTCATTAATTTTACAACAGTATGTAAAAAATCAGGCAAATTAAAATCTATAGCTATTATTTCCAGTTTCCCAGCTTCTATTTTCGATAAATCTAAGGTATCATTGATTAATGTTAATAAATGTTTTCCACTGCGATAAATAATATTTATACTTTCTTTTTGCGCGTCATTAAGTGTATTATCAGATTCTAAAACCTGTGTATAAGCTAAAATACTATTAAGAGGGGTACGTAAGTCATGACTCATATTTGCTAAAAAAACACTTTTAGCATTATTAGCAATTTCTGCTGCTTGTTTTGCTTGTTGTAATTTTGCTTCAACAGTTTTACGTTCTGTAATATCACGTATTATTGCCACAAAAAAAGCATCTTTTATTTTAATATATTGAAATAGTGCTTCTACTTGAATTAATGTGGTATTTTTATGTTGATGTATGGTTTCAATTTTTAACGAGGTTTGTATGCCTTTAATTAAAGGCATTAGTAGTTGATGTGCCTGTTTTTTGTTCCAATAAGGGTTAATATCTACTAGACTCATTTGCAAGAGTTCTTTATGGCTATAACCCAATTGTTTAACTGCGCCTTGATTGACATAAAATAACTTTAATGTGTTGAAATTAAACATTAATACACAATCCAGTGCCATGTCTAAGGCTTTTTTAAAAGCCTGTTTAGATTCTATTGTATTACGTGATGCCAAAAGCTCTTGCATTAACTCATCTCCCATTGATTGCGTTATTATTCCATAATTATGAATATTTTTAATATTAAATTGTCACTGAAAAGCGTCATTATTGTGCCTTTTGTACTTCAAATCGTCACCACGGTTGGATTAGTCGCTTGGCTTTCTTTTTATAATGGTAAACAAGCAATTGAAGATTTAGCTATACAGTTACGTAGTGAAATTGCTGCACTTATTCATCAGCACATCAAAACCTATACCGCAATGCCTCATTTGGTAAATCAAATTAATTCTGATGCTATTCGTCAGGATTTATTAAAAATAGATTTTTCACAACCACAAAATTTAGTGTCATATTTTTGGAATGAAATAAAACACTTTAAAACAGTGAGTTATATTGGACTTGGTACTGAACAAGGTAATTATATAGGTTCCAAAAAACGCGAAAATGGGTCCATTATTGTAGAAATTTCAAATCATAGTAAGCTAGAAACGTGGGAAACTGATACTGAAGGTAATCGTAGCACAATTTCAGCAATTAGGCAAGATTATGATCCGCGTAAAAGACCTTGGTATCAAGCTGCGGTAGCTGCCGCTAAGCCTGTTTGGAGTGATATTTATGTTTATTTTTCTAGTAATAGTACTGGTATTTCTGCTAATCAAGCTATTTATGATAATGATGGTGAATTATTGGCTGTGGCTAGTGTAGATTTAACCTTTCTTGATTTAGGTTATTTTTTAAAAAATCTTAAAGTAGCTAAAACCGGTCAAACTTTTGTTATGGAGCCATCAGGTTTGTTAGTTGCTACTTCAACTGATGAAAAGCCATTTCGTTATATTGATAATAAAACTAGGCGTTTTCGAGCAATAGATAGTGATGATCTTTTAACTAGTGTAACTGCTAAATATTTAGATGGAAAACTTAATAATAAAAAACAACAACTTGACTTTATACATCAAGGTAAAAAATATTTTTTGGAAGTATTACCATATCATGATAAATGGGGGCTTGATTGGTTAATTGTGGTTATAGTTCCAGAAAATGATTTTATGGAGCATATAAATTTTAATACTTTAGTTAGTATTATACTCTGTGTGTTTGCTTTAATAATAGCAATTTTAATTGGTATTGCTACGGCTCGTTGGATTATTAATCCGATTTGCAATTTAAATATTGCATCTAAGGCTTTCGCTCAAGGGCAATTGGATCAAAAAGTTAAAGTTGAGCATCAAGATGAGTTAGGTGATTTGGCTAGATCCTTTAATAGTATGGCGCAACAATTAAAAGAATTATTAGATGGTTTAGAAGCTAAGGTTGAGGAACGTACTAAGAAATTTAAAGAGGCTCAACAACAACTAATAGAATCAGCAAAAATGGCTGAGTTAGGTAATTTAGTTGCAGGTGTTGCCCATGAAATTAATACTCCTGTTGGTATTGGAATCACAGCGGCATCTAGGTTAAATACTCTTAATTTAGATTTAGAAACTTTATATAAAACTGGCAAAATGAAACGCGCTGATTTAGATAAATATCTAAAATCAACTCAACAAGGCAGCTTGCTCATTCAAAAAAATTTAACTAGGGCGGCTGAGTTAATTCAAAGTTTCAAGCAGGTTGCGGTAGATCAATCTAGTGAACAACAACGTAGTTTTGTGCTTAAAGATTACTTGGATGAAATTATCACTAGTCTTCGTGCTGAATTTAAGCATTGCGAAATAAAAGTTAGCATTATATGTGATAAAAATATCATTTTGACCAGTTATCCCGGTATTTTTTATCAAATATTTACTAATTTAATCATGAATTCTTTAAAGCATGGATTCTCTATTCAACAACAAGGAGAAATCACAATAAAGGTAGAATCAATTAAACAAGGTTTAATTTTAGATTATTCTGATAATGGTAAGGGAATTCCTGCTAATATTATTGAACATATTTTTGAGCCATTTTTTACTACTAACCGTCAACAAGGTGGCAGTGGCTTAGGTTTACATATTATTTATAATTTAGTAAATCATAAACTTAATGGTAATATTCGTTGTGATAGTAGTGAAGGCAATGGTGTTAATTTTATTATTGAAATACCAGTTTAATAGGAGTAATGATGAATATAGCTTATAATGATATAATTTTTCAAGATGATGAGGATTTTGATGAAGTTGAAAAACAAGGGCAGGATGATACATGGGAAATTTTAATTATTGATGATGAGGAGGATGTTCATCAATTAACCCATTTTGTATTAGATGATTATAGTTATCAAGGTAAAAAGTTAAAATTTGTCAGCGCGTATTCTGCTGAAGAAGCGAAGCTTGTGTTTAGTGAGCATCCGAATATGGCTGTAATTTTCTTAGATGTTGTAATGGAAACTAATGATGCAGGTTTGAAATTAGTAGAATATATACGTGATTTTTTAAAAAATCATCTTGTACGTATCATTTTACGTACAGGGCAAGCTGGTTATGCTCCTGAAAAGCAAGTGATTGTTAAATATGATATTAATGATTATAAAAATAAAACTGAGTTGACTGATCAAAAGTTATTTACTGTAATGACTTCGAGTTTACGTAGTTATTCTGATATTAAAACTATTGAATCATATGGGCAACATTTGGAAGAAAAGGTAGCTGAACGTACTTTAGAATTAAAGGAAAAAAATGAAACTTTGTTAAAGCTTAATCAACAGTTAAGGTTTTTGAATAAGGAAAAAAATGAATTTTTAAGTATTGCTGCACATGATTTGAAAAATCCATTATCAGCTATTCAATCTTTAGCAGGAATTATTCATAATTCTTTAGATAAATTATCTAAAGATAAGTTGATTGAGTTTGCTTCAATGATTGAATTTAGTTCTAAAAAAATGTTTTCTTTAATTAAGAATTTATTAGATGTTAATGCGATTGAGTCTAAAAAAATTCATTTATCTTTTAATACATATAATTTTGAGAGCTGTTTAAAAATGGTGTTAAAAAATTATATTGAACCGGCAAAGAAAAAAGAGATTAGGTTAGAATATCAATCCAAGGGGGAAGAAACTTATCCGGTTTTTGTGGATGAAAACGCGCTATATCAAATTCTTGATAATCTAATTTCTAATGCAGTGAAGTATTCACCGATTGGTAAAACTGTTTTTATTAATTTATTTGAAGATGAAAATGTAGTGCGTTGTGAAATTCAAGATCAAGGTACAGGAATTAAGAAGGAGGAACAAGCATTATTGTTTGGAAAATTTGCTCGTTTGACTCCCCAACCGACTGCTGGAGAACATTCAACAGGATTGGGGTTGTTTATCGTTAAGAAGTTAGTTACGGCTATGAAGGGTAGGGTTTGGTGCGAAAGCGAATTCGGTGATGGAGCAAAGTTTATTGTTGAATTTGGTAGCTGATTTTAGGCAGTTGAAGCCCCCCAGCCCCCTAAAGGGGGGGTAAAAAGTCCCCTTTAGGGGATTTAGGGGCTAATTCATCCCCAACTTATTCTCTAAATAATGAATATTAATTCCACCAGCCTGAAATCCTGAATCATTTAATAATCTTTGGTGTAATGGTATATTAGTTTTAATCCCATCAATAATTATTTCACTTAAAGCAATTCTCATTCTTGCCATCGCAGAATCACGAGTGTTACTATGTGTTATTAATTTTCCAATCATAGAATCATAATAAGGCGGTACTTTATACCCACTATAAATATGGGTATCTAAACGTACACCCGGTCCACCAGCAGCATGATAACGTTCAATTAAACCCGGTGATGGCATAAAATTATCAGGGTCTTCAGCATTTAGGCGACATTCCATTGCATGACCCTTTAATTGAATGTCTTCTTGTTTATAAGATAAGACTTCATTATCAGCAATACGTAATTGTTCGGCTACAATATCAATTCCTGTAATCGCTTCAGTCACGGTATGTTCAACCTGAAGACGAGTATTCATTTCAATGAAATAAAATTCATCATTTTCATACAAAAATTCAAAAGTACCAGCTCCATGATAACCAATATTTCGACAAGCTTGGGCGCAGCGTTCACCAATTTTATTACGTACTTCTTCACTTAAACCGGGAGCTGGAGCTTCTTCTATAACTTTTTGATGACGACGCTGCATTGAACAATCGCGTTCACCTAAATGAATTGCATTACCATGCTTATCTGCTAATACCTGAAATTCTATATGGCGTGGATTTTCCAGATATTTTTCCATATAAACTTGATCATTACTAAATGCAGCAGCGGCTTCACTTTTAGTTAAAGTTATAGCATTAAGTAATGCAGCCTCACTACGCACTACTCGCATACCACGCCCACCGCCACCACCAGAAGCTTTAATAATAACTGGATAACCAATTTCACGTGCTAATTTAACATTAACATTACCATCATCACCAAGAACTCCATCTGATCCCGGAACACAAGGCACACCAGCTTTTTTCATAGCGGCAATTGCCGATACCTTATCACCCATTAAACGAATGGTTTGAGATTTTGGACCAATAAAAATAAATCCACTTCTTTCAACTTGTTCAGCAAAATCAGCATTTTCTGATAAAAAACCATAACCGGGATGAATAGCAACCGCATCTGTAACTTCAGCGGCACTAATAACAGCAGGAATATTTAAATAACTTTCAGCAGATGGATTTGGACCAATACAAACAGATTCATCTGCCAATCGTACATGTTTAAGATCACGATCAGCGACTGAATGTACAGCAACTGTTTGAATCCCCATTTCCCTACAAGCTCTTAAAATTCTTAAAGCAATTTCACCGCGATTTGCGATAACGACTTTAGATAACATGCGTTTAATCCTATTCAATCACAAATAAATTTTCATCATATTCTACAGGGGCACCGTTATCTACTAAGATTTTAGTAACAACACCGGCTTTATCCGCAGTGATTTGATTAAGTATTTTCATAGCTTCAATAATACATAAAGTCTCACCTTCCTTAACAGTTTGCCCTTCCTTAACAAAAGGCTTACTGGTAGGAGAAGCGGCTTCATAGAAAGTACCTACCATTGGAGACTTAATAATATGCCCAGTTAATTCATTTGACTTAGCTGGTACTGAAATGCTTACTTCTTGAACTGGAGCTGCAACAGGTGCAGGTGCAACAGGTGCAACAACATTTGAATAACGACTAATACGTACTGATTCTTCACCTTCATGAATTTCTATTTCAGATATTTCTGAATCTTCAATTAATTCTATAAGTTGTTTAATATGATTTATGTCCACTAAATATTCCTTGAATTCGATAAAATAGATAATGCAGCTTCTAAAGCTAAAGTATATCCTTGTGCTCCAAGCCCACTAATAACGCCAACGGCAATATCTGAAAAATAAGAATGATGCCGGAAAGCTTCACGAGCATGTACATTCGATAAATGTACCTCAATAAATGGAATCTTGATTGCCAGTAAGGCATCGCGTAAGGCAATACTTGTATGCGTAAAAGCTGCGGGATTGATAATAATAAAATTTATATTGTTATGACGTGCCGCATGTATTTGTTCTAATAATTTATATTCGGCATTGCTTTGAAAGGTGATTAAATTATGATCAGCCGCTTGTGCAATTAATTGTTGATTAATTGCATCTAAGCCAATTTGACCATAGTGACTTGGTTCACGTTCACCCAACAAATTCAAATTTGGCCCGTTTAACACGAGTATGTTATACATTTATGATAATATTAAAGCAAGTATATGTAAATCTCAATGAGATTGTGGTAAAAAAATAATAACTCAATACATAAATAATAAAATGCAGAAAAAACTAAAAGTTGTGCTATGTTGGCATATGCACCAGCCTATTTACTACGATGGTGGTACTCAACAATATCAATTGCCTTGGACTTATCTACATGGTATGAAAGACTATGTTGATATGGCTGCGCACTTAGAGGCGTTACCTGAAGCCCGTGCGGTTGTTAATTTTACACCCACTTTATTGGAGCAGTTGGATGATTATGTTCAACAAATTAAAGCATTTTTACAAGATGCTACTCCAATCCGCGATCCTTTATTAGCGGCATTAAATCAGAATGATTTCACCAACAGACGATTAATTCTAATTGAACAATGCCTGCGCGTTAATAAAGAATATGTTATTGAACGTTTTGCGCCTTTTAAAGAGCTAGCACAATTAGCACATTGTATCACCACAACACCTAAATTAATAGACTATATAGATGATCAATATTTTATTGACTTATTGATGTGGTATCACTTAGGATGGTTAGGTGAAACTGTACGTCTTAATGACCCGAGGGTTCAAGCTTTAATAGAAAAAGCTGAGGCTTTTACTGATGCTGATCGACTATTATTATTAGAAATAATAGGTGAATTATTGAGTGGAATTATACCTCGTTATAAAGCTTTAGCTGAGGCAGGCAAAGTAGAATTATCTTTTACACCTTATGCTCATCCTATTATGCCGTTAATGTTAAATATGTTTTCTGCTCGTGAAGCTTTACCAGATATTGATCTATCAGGTATTAGTTGCTATCCAGATGGTAAAGATCGAATACGTTGGCATATACGTGAAGGTATTAGGGTTTTTGAAAAGTATTTTGGCTTTAAACCACATGGTTGTTGGCCTTCTGAAGGCAGTATCAGCAATGCAACTATACGATTAATGGATGAATTTAATATTCGCTGGTTAGCTACTGGTGAAACTGTGTTACGTAATAGTTTGAATGAAATACAAAAAAACGATCAATCAATACATCGCCCTTATTCATTAATAAATAATTCTGTGGCTTGTTTTTTTAGAGATGACAAATTATCAGATGATATTGGTTTTGAATTTGCCAAATGGCATGGTGACGACGCTGTTAATAACTTTGTACAAAATTTAGAAAATATTGCTAAAACAGATGCAGAAGTAGTTTCTATTATTCTTGATGGTGAAAATGCGTGGGAACATTATCCTAAGAATGCTTATTATTTTCTCAGTGCTTTATATAAACAACTATCTGAACATCCTGATTTAGAACTTACAACATTTTCAGAATGTTTAGATAATGAACGAATTGCCTTGCCTTCTTTTGTTGCTGGAAGTTGGGTTTATGGTAACTTTACTACATGGATAGGAAGCAAAGATAAAAATCGCGGCTGGCAAATGTTAATAGATGCAAAACATGTGTTTGATCGAGTTAATCCTTGTTTAGAACCTGAACAACAAGCAGCAGCATCTCGTCAATTAGCTATTTGTGAAGGCTCTGATTGGTGTTGGTGGTTTGGAGATTATAATGCTACAGCTACTGTAGAAAGTTTTGATAAATTATACCGTTCGCATTTAATACATTTATATCAACTTCTAGGTGAATCGCCTCCTGATTATTTACATCAAGAATTTACTCATGGTGGTGGCGATCCAGCCGCTGGTGGTACAATGCGCAAGGGACAGGAAGATTCTGAATGAAACGTCAAGCCGGTATTTTATTACATCCTACATCTTTACCTGAAATTAAAGATGCCTATCGTTTTATAGATTTTCTAGCAGATAGTGGTATGTCTATTTGGCAAATACTGCCATTAGGACCACCGCACCATGATCTATCACCTTATAATTGTCAATCAGTACATGCCGCTAATCCAGCCTTAATTAATTATACAGGCAAAGTGGATAAAGTTGCTTTTAAGCAATTTATAGAAACACAACAATATTGGTTAGAAGATTATGCACTGTTTGCCGCTTTACATAAAAAATTGCAAACTGGCTGGTGGCAATGGCAACCTGCTTTACGTGATCGTCAACAACAAGCATTAAACAAAGCACGACAAGATTTAGCAGAACAAATTCAACAACATCGTTTAGAACAATTTCTATTATTTACTGAATGGCAACAACTAAAACAATATGCTAATCAACGCGGTATCTTAATATTTGGTGATATTCCAATTTTTGTAGCTCAAGATAGTGTTGATGTTTGGGCAAATCGCGAAAATTTTTTACTAGATGCACAAGGGCAAGCTACTGTTGTTGCTGGAGTTCCTCCCGATTACTTTTCTGCTACTGGGCAACGTTGGGGTAATCCACTATATGATTGGGAATATATGCAAAGCAATGATTTTAGTTGGTGGAAACAACGTTTAAAAACAGCGTCCATGCTATTTGATGTCGCACGAATTGACCATTTTCGTGGTTTTGAAGCTTGTTGGACAATACCAGCCTCTTGCAAAACCGCTATAGAAGGTGAATGGGTAAAAGCACCCGGAGAAGCTTTATTTAAAAGTTTAGAACAAAGCAATATTAATTTACCACTAGTAGCAGAAGATTTAGGAATTATAACTGATAAAGTCAAAGCTTTACGTGATCAATTTGGCTTGCCCGGAATGAAAATTCTACAATTTGCTTTTGATGGCAATCCAGATAATCCTTATTTACCACATAATCATATTGAAAACTGCGTAGTTTATACAGGCACGCATGATAACAATACCACTTTAGGCTGGTTTCAAGAACAACAGAATCAACAGTATATTTGTGAATACTTAAATACTAATCCTGATCAAATGCCTTGGGCTTTAATTGAAGCAGCTTTTACATCAAAAGCAAATTGGGCAATTATTCCAATGCAAGACATATTATCACTAGACGCTAATCATCGTATGAATACCCCGGGCGTGGCTACAGGTAACTGGAGTTGGCGTTTTAATTGGTCACAATTATCACCAGAAATAAATAATAAATTACGAGATCTTTCATATGAACACTCTAATTAGTCACACACCAATTTGGGCAAAATTAAAAACTCATCAACAATATATTGCGCAACAACACTTACGTGATTTATTCGCCCTTGACCCTAAACGCTTTGATAAGTTCTCTATTGAAGCAGAAGGATTTTTATTAGATTACTCAAAAAATTACATTACTGATGAAACAGTAAATTTATTACTAGAACTAGCAAACAAAGTTCAATTAGAAGAATCGATTAATCGTCTATTTTCAGGAGAAAAAGTTAATAATACCGAACAACGCGCCGCTTTACATACCGCGCTTCGTAATCGAAGTAATACACCTATTAAAGTAGATGGCAAAGATGTTATGCCTGAGATTAATAAGGTTTTGGTAAAAATGCAACAGTTTACTGAACAAGTAAGAAATGCAGAATGGCGTGGTTATACAGGTAAACCGATTGAATCTATTGTTAATATAGGCATAGGTGGCTCAGATTTGGGTCCAGCTATGGTAACTAAGGCTTTGACTGCCTATCATCATCCTCGTTTAAAGGCTTATTTTGTCTCTAATGTAGATGCAACTCATCTAAGTAATACTTTAGCAACACTGGATCCAGAAACCACTTTATTTATAATTGCATCAAAAACTTTTACCACTCAAGAAACATTACTCAATGCACATAGTGCTAGATCTTGGTTAGTCAAACATTTAGGCAATGAACAAGCGGTAGCTAAACATTTCGTTGCCATTAGTACAGCCAAGCAAAAAGTGATAGAATTTGGCATTAATCCAATCAATATGTTTGAATTTTGGGATTGGGTTGGTGGGCGTTATTCCTTATGGTCAGCTATTGGTTTGCCTATTGCAGTTATGATAGGTATGGATAAGTTTGAAGAACTATTGGATGGCGCACATAAATTAGATCAACACTTTAAAAATACCGACTTGGCAAATAATTTGCCTACTCTATTCGCTTTGTTAGAAGTATGGTATAGTAGTTTTTTTGGTATTAAAACCCAAGCAGTATTGCCATATGACTATAGTTTGGAGCTATTTCCAGCTTATTTACAACAATTAGCCATGGAAAGTTTGGGTAAACGAGTAACTCGTGAAGGAAGAAATATTGATTATTCAACTTGTCCAATTATTTGGGGATCGGCGGGTAATAATGGCCAACATGCTTTTTATCAACTTCTACATCAAGGTACTCAACTAATACCAGCAGATTTTATAATTGCAATTGATAGTCAAAATGATTTAAATGGACATCAAGATGCAGTATTATCTAATGCCTTAGCACAAGCTCATGCCTTAATGATGGGTAGAACTGCTAATGAAACACAACTTGAGGCTCATAAATTAAAACAGGAGGATAAACATTTAGAGCAGTTGATCAACCAAATCCCACATAGGGTTTTTCCGGGTGATCAACCTAGTAATAGCTTGGTTTACCAAAAACTCACACCTTCAATATTAGGAAAACTTATTGCTCTATATGAGCATAAAGTTTTTGTAGAAAGTGTATGCTGGAATATAAACCCCTTTGACCAGTGGGGGGTTGAATTAGGTAAACAGGTAGCAAATATGCTATTACCAGCTCTCAGCAGTCCAATGGATACAAACATTAATCTTGGAGTCGATTCATCGACGCTAGGCTTATTGAAATATATAAGTAAAAATTAATATTCTAAATACTGTAACTTATTTAATTTGCCATCCCATTGTTCTGCATCATTTAAAGGTTCTTTAAGTTCAGTAATCACTGGCCATTGTTGTGATAAGTCAGTGTTAAGTTTGATAAAATGTTGTTGATCCTCTGGTAAATCGTCTTCTGAATAAATAGCGTTGGCGGCACATTCAGGTACGCATAGTGTGCAATCAATACATTCATCAGGGTCAATTACTAAAAAATTTGGCCCTTCATGAAAACAATCTACTGGACAAACTTCCACGCAGTCAGTATATTTACAAAGAATACAGTTGTCAGTAACAATAAAAGACATAAATTAAATCCTTATACCAAAATTAAATAATAATAATAATAATACGCTGATAATTCAGCGTTCCTTTATTAAGGGGATCAAAAAGGTGATGCGATTGTAGTTGTCTTTCGTATTAATGTTCAGATAGACTATTTTCAATGGTAGCAAAATTGAAAATCACTATTTTCATAAAATCATGAAAGATTTGTTATTATGTTTAAAGCAATAATTAAAATATTCGTTTTATTTACTTTAATAGTATTTAATGTAGCCTTATTAATTTGGGGTATCAATCAATTAGAGCTAAATAAAACTATAGAAACAAAAATACCTGTTGTTAATCAGCAGGCGAAAGTAAACCATAAGACTCCAAGAATTCAAACGATTGAAGTTGTAGCTCATAATTCAATTAAAAACAATTCTTTTAGTGTTGATTCTCAAATAAAAAAGGGAAATGATTCTAAAAAACATTTAGTTCTACAATTTCAGCCGGTTGAAATTGAACTAGATAAAACAGAAACTGTAAAACTAGAAAAATTATTAGATAATTTGGATGTGAATCCTTCTTATTCTGCAAAAATATTTTTTGGTGTAGCACTATCTGAAAAGAATGTACCATTTCCTCAAATGGCAAAGATACGTGCCCAAACTATTGCACGGATGATCTATCCTTATACTCAAACTGTTAAGATGTATTATAGACCATCGATGGCAAATAATAAAGTTATTGTGGAAGTATCGGAGCCGCCAAAGTAACGGTTGAGAAATCTGAAGTGGATTTTGAGATTGAATTTATGGAAGGAATGAATAAGCGGCATTGCGCCGCTTATTTTAATTAATCAACTACTTTTCTTCAGCAGGAGGTAAAGCAAATAGTTTTTGCTTGTCACCTTGAGGATAAGTCATCAAAAAGTCTGGTAAGCCATCTCCATTGCTATCAGCAATTTCAGTGATTCCAGAATTTTCTGTTGCTTCTCCATTTTCTACTGAGTAATCCAATTTACCTTTATAAGCAGTTTCACCAAATTTAAAGGATAAAATTCCTTCTTCGGTTAATGATGCATCTTTAGCTAATTGAATTACGGTGGCATTTGACGCTGGTGCTGGGTATAGCACTTGTTGACGTTTTTGCCCGTCTTTATCTTCAAAGACTAATACTACTAGATCGCCTTTAAATGTGAAGCCAACTTCAGCTTCAGCCGCTTCACTTGCTAATGCAGCTCTGCCGCTAAACCAAAGTTTGTCGGTAACAGGTACTTTAATATTACCTTCTTTGGTTATTTCGATTTTTGGTATTTCAATTGCAGCTAATAGAGCTTCTAGCGTTGCTAAGTCTTGTACCGCTGGATGAGATTCAACTTCGATACCGTCATCAGTTTTAAAATAGACTGAATTACCAAATCCTAATCGTAATGATTGATCAGCAGCGCGGGTATTAGAATCTACACGTTTTACTTTAATTGGAGTGACTGCGAAAGTTAAGCCTTCAACTGTAAGTTGTAAGATTCCACTTTTATCGCTTTGATCTATTTTAAAGCCATTGTCTGCAAATGCAGGTAGATTATTAATATTCACTAACAAGCCTTTACCATCTACAATTATATTAACAGATAAATCTACTGCTATAGTATTTGCAAAATTTGGTAAAGTTCCTGTTAAGTCAATATTAAAAGGTATATTTTCAGCTTTGCTAAATTTAACACCTTTACCTAAACTAGCTTCTGGGGCAAAATCTACACCGTCAGAAATTATAACATAACTTAATTGACTATTTGCTTCAATTGTTAGATATTCTAATAATGCTGGTGCTGTGCTATCACCTTTGATGCTACCAGCTAGCTTACCACCAATTAGTTTGGCATTGGCTCCTAATAAAACATCTTTAATAGTGGTTCCAGAACTAGCTGTTCTAATAGTACCTTCTAATGTAACATTAGATAGAGATGCACCCATTAATAGAACATCTTTAAGAGTCACACCTGAACCAAGGGTAACACCCTTACCAAGAGATACATTACTTACGAAAGTATTGGCGACAATTTCTAAATTATCTAACTTAGCAAATCCATTAGCTGATCCGACAATTTTACCTTGTAAAATACCACCATCTATAACAGCATTTTCTGATAAAGAAATATTTTCCAATATTCCAGTATTGGTAACTGGACCATCTATTGGCGTAAGAGTAGGCTCAACAGGAATTGTTGTACTGCCGTCTGGTTGTTGCTGAGCAGGAGGTGTTATAACAGGATCAGTGTCAGAACCCGGAACTTTAAATAGTTTTTGCTTGGTACCATCAGTATAGGTAATTAAGAAATAACCTGAATTATTAGTAACTGTGATTCCAGCCGCTCTTGATGAAGCTCCTGCTTCTACATAATAATCCAATGTACCTTCATAAGTCTTACTATCCACCTCAAACTTAATTACACCATCTTCTTTATAAGAACCACCATCTTGATCATTCTTAGTAAGAATTTTCACAACTTTATCATCAGTTATATCTTCAAGTGATGCAGGTGCTGGATATAGAACTTGTTCACGTCTTGTTGTTCCATCTTCTTCATCTACATCATCAAAGATAAATGTTACTAAACCATCTTCAAATGATTTATTATCTTTGAATCCAAGCGGTGTGCTTGCATCCACTTCATTACTTGTTATAGATGGTCTGAAGTTAATAGTTTTACCATCTTTTTCGACAGATATATTACCATTATCTTTGACTGTGAAATTTGAATATCCCATTTCATCTACTAACTTAGCTTTTAAGCTTTCTAAGTTTTGTACTGATGGCTGATTTAGAATTTCTACACCATCAGCAGTAAGATATAATGCATTTCCAAATCCATATTCATTTCCAGTAGAAGCGCGAAGAGATCTTCTTCTTCCACCACCTGAACCTGCACGAGATGGTCTAAATCCACACATAGCCGGTCTTTTATTGGGTTTTGGCTGAAGATTAACTTTTAGTCTTCCTTTTCTTAATCTTATTCTTGCACCAGATCCAAAAACTGAAACTGTGCTTACCGGAGTTATCGCTGAGAACAAGGTTGGACCACCTACTATAATACTAATATTTAAACTTATTATTGGCGGTAAAGTTACGCCTATTATAGGAGGAGGTATAAAGACTGGTAGAATTGAAGTTAAGTTAAAACCAACAGGTAGAATTGATAAGCTGGTAAATTGAACTCCTACACCTAAAGTAATATTAAGAGGTAAAGTTGCTACATTAGCACCAAGAATGACATTACTTAATATGGCACCAGCAGAAATTGAAGTTACATTTAATGTAGGAGGATTTAGCGCATTACCTATGATTGCACCAGCTAATGTACCACCTGTTATAGTTGCACCTGCTGGAATACTCACATTTGTTTGAGTGCCTGTAATAGTACCTGTAATAATCGTTAATGTTTGTGTGATAGTCTGCACTCCAGCACCTTGAGTTACACTAGAATCAAGATTTACACCTTTTAATACAATACTATTAGCGGCAATATTCAAATTTGTCAAATTGACAACAGTAGTTGGTGTAATAGGCTGAATTGTGCCTGCCAAACTAACCCCAGTACCAGTTACTACAACATTAGCTCCTAATGTTACATTAGTTAGCGTAACTGTAGAAGTTGTTGTAAAAGTACCTTGCAAGGTAACATTAGTTACAAAAACATTGACTATTGTAAAACTTGCCACATTTAGCAGAGTTAAACCTGTCAATGAAGCAGAACCTGAGAATCCAGTTGCTGTTGCAATTGTACCAGATAAAGTACCACCACTGAATGCTGTGAAATTTAACCCGAATATTACATTTGTAAACACAACTGTAGTAGAAGTTGTTGTAAAACTTCCTTGGAATGTAACATCAGTTATAGATATATCGACGGTTGTAAATTCTGTCACATCTAGCAGAATTAAACCTGTCAATGAAGCAGAACCTGAGAAACCAGTTGCTGTTCTAATTATACCAGATAAGGTACCACCACTTAATGCTGTGAAACCAATTCCAAATTCTACATTTGTAAACACAGTGATAGAAGTCTGAACTATTGTTATAGTTCCCTTTAATGTAACATCAGATAAACTGATATTTGCACCAGTGAATTGTACATTTTCCAGAATAACACCGGGTTCAAAAGTTACACCATCACCAATAATGACATTAGTTAATTCTGCATTAGCAGCAATTGTTACATTTGTCAATGTAGCCGGATTGGTGGCATCACCTGTGATTGTGCCTTCTAGCCTACCACCATTTATTGAGGCACTAGCCGCTAATACAACATTATTTAGAGTTACATCTAAACCACTAGTAGTAAAATCAAAAGTGCCACTTAATGTACCACCAGTTATGGTTGTAGTTCCAGTAATACTGTCAGTACCAGCAGTAATTGTTTTACCTGCATTATCGTAATCACCTGTAATATCTCCAGTACCATCAGGTCCAGCAGTTGTTGTGAAGTTTAACGGATATGATGCTGCGGTTGTTGTAACATTACCAGCGTCATCTTCTATCATTATGTAAAGATCATAAGTAGTTCCTGCTGTTAAACTAGAAATAGTATCACTAACTTCAGTATCGGCTGTGAATGTAACTTCAACTCCATCTGTTTTAACATCTGTTGGAGCAGCTGCACCAGCGGCTAAATTTACATAATAAGCTTTACCAGCTTCATTAGATTGAACTTTTAAATCTGCTGATGTTTCTGTAATACTTTCAACTTTAGGATAATCAGTTGCAAATTCTGGTGCTGTGGTATCAGCTAATGTCAAAACATCAATTTTACCTGTTGCTACATTACCTTCAGCATCTTCTGCTATAACGTAAATATCATAAGCAGTATTTGCTATTAAACCAGTTATAGAAGCAATACTTCCTGTATTAGCAGTTAATGTTAAATCTCTTTTTTTATTAGCATCTACATCAGTGCTAGTATCATCTTGTCCATTCTTAATTTGTGCATCTGTTGGTACTGTGGCATTATCATCTAAAACTACATAATGCGCTGTACCAGCTTCATCAGTTTTCACTGTAAACTCAATTGTAGTTTCTCCAGCAGTAATAGGATTACCCAGATCATCAAATACTGGTGGAGTGACATCAGTCGGTGCTGCCGCTGTGGTAACATCCCCTACAAATGAATTATTTAGATTTGCAGCAGAATCTTCAGCTACTACATAAATATCATAAGCTGTATTTGCTGTTAAACCTATAACATAACTACTAGCTTCAGTATCAGCAGTTAAAGTTAAAACACCTTTTTTATCAGCGTCAACAGCATTACCTTGATCATCTTGCCCAGCTTTGACTTGAACATCACTAGGTGCGGTTGCACCGTCTGCTAATACTACATAATAAGCCTTACCAGTTTCATTGGTTTGAACTTTTAACTCTAAGGAATTATGTTTGGTATCAGCAGGATCTATTTTAGGATAAGTAGCTGTAAAAGTGGGTGCCGCAGCATAAACAGGCACTTGTGACAGGAATATTAAAGCAAATAGCAACCACCTAAAAATCGGTGGTGCTGTTATTTTGAATTGGTTAGGTTTCATAGTTTTAAATACTCTCTATATTAAAAATAGCAATTAATCACAGAATTAATTCGTGATATATATATATAATATCACTACTGGTATTTTTTTAAAGTAATATATACATATTGTATGTATATATACATATATATATACATACAATATATTTTATCCTAAACATTGATTATGAATATATCTAATAAAATAAAATTTTTTATTATTAATTTAATAACTTGTTACCCATTAGCGGCAAATAGCCTTGCTATAAATCCTCAATCTATTTCTCTAAAACCGGGAACGACTCAAATCTTTTCCGCTACTGGAAGTACTGAAAAATTACATTGGTTATCTGCAAATGGTAAGCTCAATATTCTAGGCACTAGTGCTGAATATACTGCTCCACAAGAAGCCGGAACTTATAGTATTGCTGTTGCAGATAGTAATAGTGTAGCTGTCGCAGAAATTGAAGTTTATAAAAATGTTGTTTTGGCAATAGAAATTTTAGGCGGCAATCAAATTTTAGCCCTTGGTGCTAAACAAAGTTTATTATTGCAAGCATGGTTATCTGATCAGAGTCAACGCGATTATACTCAAGCCGCTGTTTGGAAAAGTAGCGATGCCTCAATAGTTGAAGTTAATAATGGTGTTATTACTGGGCATCTTGTCGGTAAAGCTACAATTTCTGCTACCCTAGAAGATAAAACTGCACAAATAGAAGTAGAAGTTAAGGATACACAAAGCGTTGGTTTGGCAGTACAACCATCTCCTCTCTATATCAATACCAATAATAAACAACAACTGAAAATATTTAAAATACTAAAAACTGGTGAATTAAAAGCACAAGATTCTGCCGCTTGTAATTTTACATCTAATAACAAGTTGCTTAAAATAAATAAAGCTTCGATAGAAGCCCTTAGTCAAGGATATTCTATTATTGAATGTGTGTGTGATAATTTACATGCCAGTGTGCCAGTTTTTATTAGTTCAGCTTTAGCCTTAGAAGCTTTTCCAATACAATTTAACCTAGGCATCGGAACATCTAAAGCCTTTAATATTAGTGGCGGTTCACCACCTTATATTGTTACTGCTGAAACTGGTAGAATTACTGGTAATGGTGAAAATTGGCATTATCATGCAGCACGAAGTACAGGTAATGATATTATCAATGTAATTGACCAAGCAGCAACAGAAATTTCTTTAAGTGTGACAATTACTAAAGGCTTAACTTTATCACCACAAGCAGTGAATTTATTAGCTAATAGTCAAGCAGAATTTAATGTTAGTGGTGGTATTGCGCCATATAGATGGCAAATTTCAAGTGGTCAACTTGATAATTCTACTTATACTGCACCAGAGGCAACTGGAATTTATGAAATTAATGTATCTGATCAAACAGGGCAAGTTAAAAGGGCAATTATTAATGTTGGTAATAAATTAATTGCTACACCTAATGAATTTATTCTCAATCCTAATGAAGAAAAACGCTTTTATATTATAGGTGGAAAAGCCCCCTATAAAATTTCAACAACTGCTGGTACATATCAACAAGAAAATGATATTTATTATTATCAAGCACCATCAGTAGATGGTAATTATAGTATTAACATCACAGATAGTGAAGCGCGTAATACTGAAATTAAAGTCACTGTTCAATCTAAATTGCTAGTAACACCCCATGAATTATTTCTAAAGCTAGGGCAAAAAGCAACATTAAATATTAGCGGCGGTTACGGCAAATATAAAGTTACTGCAAAAACTGGCGATGTCTCAGAAACTGCTTATCAAGCGGCTAACACAGCAGGGCGCGATATTATTACTATTTCTGATCAAGCTGGTACAGTAGAACAAGTTGAAGTTTTAGTAAGCATAAACGGTTTTTATTCCTCTCCCGGTGAAAGTTATATTTTACCCGGCAAAAAAGTCAAACTACGTGCTTTAGGTGGCACACCACCTTATAGTTGGTCAGTTAAAGGTGAAGGTGATTTATCTAAAAATGAAGGTGAACGTGTTACTTTCACTGCTCCAAAAGTAGCAGGTAATTACACAGTTGTGGTTAAAGATAATAGTGGAGAAACCACAGAAAGTCGTGTGGTTGTTTATCAAGGTGAACTTCAATTTACTCCAGAATCTTTAATTTTGGCAGCGGGTAAACAAGCTGATTTACAAGCTTTATTAGGAGTAGCTGATTATACTTGGAGTGCTAAATTTGGAAAACTCTCTAATACTGAAGGTAAAATAGTAAATTATACAGCTCCCAGTTCAAAAACTGAAGATATAATTCGACTTGAAGATGCCACTGGCACCGTTAAAAACTTACGTGTATTTATTAGCAATCAAACTAGTATTCCTTGCATATATGCGGGTAGTGATTGCAAATTAGATGATAATGAAATGAATAAAGCTTTAAATGACTTTTTCCAACGACAAGGCTGGATTAGTCGTACAGAATTATTCGTCATTACAGAAATGTTTTTAGGAGAGAATAAATGATGGCAAAATATTTAATATTAGTAGTGTTTTTACTACAAAGCGCGTTTATTAAGGCTGCTGATGATGTGGATCTAAAAGCAGATGTAAATATCAAAATTACACAAACAGATAGCCCAGATCCTATTAAACCAGATAATGAACTTACTTATACATTAACTATAGAAAATATAGGAGATAATAATGCAGGTTTTATACTAGTTGAAGAGACATTACCAGCAGGAGTTGAATTTATAAGTGCTGATGGCACTGATTGGAAATGTAAAAATCAGACGGCTAAAATTAAATGTGATTTTCAAAAAGGCTTTTTAAAACCCGGAGATATTACATCAGACATTGTTATTAAAGTTAAGGCTCCATCAAATGCCAAGGATACCTTAACTAATACTGCAACTGTAAGTTCTACTGGTAAAGAAACAGATAGTTCTGATAATACCAGCACTGAAGAAACTAAAATTGCTACCGAGGCAGAAGTAAATCTTAAAATTACTCAAACTGATAGCCCTGATCCTATTGAACAAGGTAAGGAATTGACTTATACATTAAGTATAGAAAATATAGGTAAAGAAGATGCTAATGTTATAAAAGTTGAAGATACTTTACCAAAGGATGTTGAATTTATAAGTGCTACTGGCTGCTCTGAAAAAGACAATAAAGTTGTATGTGATATTCAATCTTTAAAAGCTGGAGAAACTGCATCAGACATTGTTATTAAAGTTAAGGTTTCATCAAAAGCTAAAAATACTTTAACTAATATTGCAACAGTAACTGCTAGCGAGAAAGAAACGGATGATTCTGATAATACTAGCACTGAAGAAACTAAAATTGCTACAAAGGCAGAAGTAAATCTCAAAATTACTCAGACTGATAGCCCAGATCCTATTGAACAAGGTAAGGAATTGACTTATACATTAAGTATAGAAAATATAGGTAAAGAAGATGCTAATGTTATAAAAGTTGAAGATACTTTACCAAAGGATGTTGAATTTATAAGTGCTACTGGCTGCTCTGAAAAAGGCAATAAAGTTATATGTGATATTCAGTCTTTAAAAGCTGGAGAAACTACACCAGAAATTATTATTAAAGTTAAGGTTTCATTGAAAGCCAAGAATAGTTTAACCAATAAAGTCACAGTCAGTGCTGATGGTAAAGAAATAGATACTGCCACTGAAGAAACTAAAGTTCAAATTCGTGCTTTTGAGTTAAAAACTAGTGTATCACCTAAAAATAGTGGCGAGATCAAAATTGAAGGAAAAGTTAATCTAATCGCTACTCCTAAATCAGAATGTTATGAATTTTCTCATTGGGAAGGTGCTTGTAAAGATAGTAAAACTAAAGAATGTAATTTAACTCTGGATAGCGATAAAGAAACCATTGCGCATTTTAAAACCAAAACTGTCATATTAAATACAACTGCGGAAAATGGGCAAATAGACATTCAACCTCAACAAGCAGAATATCGCTGCGATGATAAAATCACATTAACTCCAATTCCAGATGAAAATTATCATTTTTTAGTTTGGAATGGAGATATATCTGGTAAACAAAATCCACTTTCCTTGGTTTTAAAACAACCAAAAATAGACATCAGCGCGATATTTGAAAAATTTAGTGATTTAAAAATTAAGCCTACTAGTGTTCAGGCTGTCGCTAAACAAGACATAAGATTTACTGCTAGTGGTGGTTCTGGTAATTTCTTTTGGGCAACAACACGTGGTAATATTAAGCTTAGTGATGATGATAAAACCGCTATATATACAGTACCTGAAAAAGCAGGCAGTTTTTATATTTGGCTAACTGATGGAACTGTCTTTACTTGGGCATTAGTAAATTCTGATTCAGCAGAAAAAGCAATAACATTTATTCGCATCCTACCCAATCATTTGAATTTATTCGTGGGAGATAAACAAACAATCTCTGTTAAAGGCTATCAAACTGATAATAAATCTCAAAATTTAATTACTAATGTCGATTTTTCTATTGAAAATCCAGATATTATAGAAATTAATCCTAACAACGGTCAAATTTTTGCAAAAGCAATTGGCACTACTAAAATCATTGCAAAATATCAATATTTTACCGCTGAAAGCACTATTCAAGTACAAGCTCAAACTAGTATTTTACAAGTAGAACCAAATATATTATCTTTAGAACAAGCTTCATCTAAAACCATAAATATTTATTTAGTCAATCAAAGCGGCGTTAAGACTATTATTAATGATGCTAGTTTAACTATTGATGATCCTAATATTGCTTCTATTGATAAATATAGGATTACTGGTATTAATAAAGGAGTTAGTTCCTTAAAAATTACTGTTGAAAATCAAAGCTTATCTATTCCAATCATAGTACGTTCTAATCCTAAATTAGAAATTACACCACATCGCGCATCAGTAGTTGTTAATGAAACTATAGGATTTAAAATAACCGGTGGAAAACCGCCTTATCAAATTCAAACAAATAGAGGTGATTTGCAACAACGTTCTAAAAATAGTTATATATTTCAATCTAAAGTTAGCGGCACTGCTGTATTGAATGTTATTGATAATGCACAGAATCAAGCTGAAGCCACTATTAATATAGTATCTCCTTTAAGCGTCACACCAGAAAAAGTTGTAATTACTAGCAATGAAGCAGTTAGTCTGAGAGCTTATGGAGGTGATGGTAATTATACTTGGAATATGAACCAAGGTAAGTTGGATAGGCAAGATGGCGATACTGTTAATTATAACGCGCCTGCAAAAACTGGGTTATATACTGTTACGGTAATTGATGGTTTAGGTAATAATAAAGAAGTTTTAGTTTCTGTTGGTGAAAAATTATTATTAAGTCAACAACAATTATTTCTGAAACCTGAAGAAACAACTAAATTACGTGTTTTAGGTGGTATTCCACCTTACAGCTTAAATGTAAGTGCAGGCAAAGCCAATTTAGAAAATGGACTAATTAATTATACAGCCCCTAAAGTAGCAGGTACTCATACATTAAGCATAATTGACGCTCAAGAAAATCAAGTCAGTGCTGAAATTACAGTTGCTTTAGATTTATTAATAACACCTAAATCTGGTCGTTTAGATGCTGAAGATAAATTAACTTTACATGCTAGTGGTGGTTTTGGTAATAAGCGTTGGGTTGCTAGTAAAGGTAAATTAAATAACACTAAAGGCAAAACTGTAACATGGACAGCCCCGGATAATTTTGGACCAGCATTTATTCATGTATTTGATTATAAAGGTGATAAAGCAACAGCAGTTTTAGAAGTTTCTGCCGGTGGCTTTGTAATAACCCCATCAATGCGACATGTTTATCCAGAAGATAGTACTAGTTTAACTAGTATTGGAGGTGCTGCGCCTTATAACTGGATAGTTGATTCTGGTGATTATGTAAAAAAAGATGATAACATTACTTATACTGCTCCAAAAGTAAGAGGTAGTTATCAAGTAAAAGTACAAGACAATAGTGGCAAAACTGCACAAGCTCAAATCAATGTCTATTCCACCAGATTATTTGCTTCACCTAAAACTTTATATATTAATCGTAATGAAACACAGCCTATTTCAATAGGTGGTGGTACTGGTAGTTATACCATAACAGCTAATTTAGGTAAAATAGCAGATAATCAACTGAAATTAGAAGAAAAAAATATAATAAAAACAAGTTATACCGCTCCTCTAAATTATGAAGGGCATGACACAATAAGCATTTTAGATAGTGCTGGTAATTTAGCTAATATTGAAGTAGAGATCGCGAAAAAAACTGATATTATAAGTATTTACGCTGGTCCAGATGGTATAATTGATGATACAGAAATGCAGAAAGCAATAGATGACTTTTTCGATGGGCAGGTTTGGTTAGATCGAATTATTTTATTTGAAATAACTGAAAAATATAAACAATAAAAAAAACCTGACAGGTTTTTTCAAACCTGTCAGGTTTATATAGCTAGCTACTATTCAGTAGGAGGTAAAGCAAATAGTTTTTGCTTGTCACCTTGAGGATAAGTAATCAAAAAGTCTTTTGCGCCATCTCCATTGATATCTTCAATGTCGGTAACTTTATAACCTTCTGTTGCTTCTCCTGTTTCTATTCCATAATCCAATCTACCTGTATAAGCTTTTTCACCAAGTTTAAAGGATAAAATTCCTTCTTCGCTTAATGATGCTCCTCCAGTTTGTTGAATTATGGCATTTGACGCAGGTGCTGGATATAGCACTTGTTGACGTTTTTCGCCATTGCTATTTTCAAAGACTAATACTACTAAATCGCCTTTAAATTTGAAGCCAGTTACTTCTTCAACATTGGCTGGTTCACTTGATAATGTCGCTCTGCCGCTAATCCAAAGTCTATCATCAAGAGTTGGTACTTTCAGATTACCTTCTTCTGTGATAGTGAATTTTGTGATGTTAAGTGCAGCTAATAGGGCTTTTAGCGTTGTTATGCTTTGCACCACTGGATAAGCTTCAATTTCGAGACCATCTTTAGTTGTAAAGATAACTGTATTTCCAAAGCCTAATCGTACTGATTCAGTACCACCTGCTTTAGAAGCACCTTTTACTTTAACTGGAGTAACTTCAAAAATTAAACCTTCAATTTCAAGTTGTAGATTACCAGTTTTATTACTTTGATCCATTGCTAAATCATTACCTGCAAAATCAGGTTGTTCATTAATTTTTTGTAATAAACCTTTACCATTTACAACTGGATCAGCAGATAAATCAATTGCTGCTGGTTGTTCTACTTCTGCTACTTGAGCTTTAAAGCTGGGTAGAGTTGTAGTTATGTCAAAACCTACTGGTATATCATTTGCTGCGGTAAATTTCACCCCAGTACCTAATTTAATATCAAGAGGTATAGTTACACCCTCAGCAAAGATAACATCTTTTAGACTGACACCTGCACCAAAAGTAACATCTTTACCAATAATGACATTACTGACTATGCTATTAGCAGCAATTTTTAAATTATCTAAATTAGCAAATCCATTAGCTGGTCCAACAATTTTACCTTGTAGAATACCACCTTCTATCACAGTATCTATTGATAAAGCAATATTTTCCAATATTCCTTCATTTTTAATGGTACCAGTTAGTGGCTCATCAATAATAGGATCAACAACAGGATCAACAACAGGATCAACAACAGGATTAGTGCCACCACCTGTTTGTTGAGTTGGTGTTGTTGTAACAGGAACTGGCAACTTAAATAGTTTTTGCTTTGTACCATCAGTATAGGTAATTAAGAAATGATCTGAATTATCAGCCACTGCAAATGATGTTGACGTTCCTGTTTCTACATAATAATCCAATGTACCTTCATAAGTTGTACCATTAAACTCAAACTTAATTTTACCATCTTCTGGATAAGATTCCATTTCTTGATCATTCTGAGTAAGCATAGTAACTGGTGTTTCAGTCATATTATCAAGTGATGCTGGTGCAGGATATAGAACTTGTTTACGTGTTTCTCCGCTTTCATCTTCTGCAAAGATAAATGTAACTAAGCCACCGTCTTCAAATGATTTATCATCTTGAAATCCAAGCGTTCCGTTCTGATCTTCCAAGCTTGTTATAGAGGGTCTGAAGTTAATAGTCTTACCATCTTTCTCTGCCGATATATTACCATTCTCTTTGACTTCTAAGCTAGTGAATCCCTTACTGGTTAAATATGTTGTTAAACTTTCTAAGTTTTGTACAGATGGTTGATTTTTAATTTCTACACCATCAGCAGTAAGATATAATACATTTCCAAACCCATATTCATTTCCAGTAGAAATGCGAAGACTTCTTCTAGTACTACCACCTGAATTTGCCTTAGATGGTCTAAATCCACACATTCCACCATCACTAAGCTTAACTTTTAGTCTTCCTTTCCTTGAAGTTATTGTTGCGCCAGATCCAAAAACTGAAACCGTGCTTGCTGGAGTGATAGCACTGAACAAGCTACCACCAGTTGTTATTAATTTAGCAGATAAATCTATTATTGCTGGTATAGTAATGTTTTGTATAACAGGAGGAATAAAGACTGGTAGAATGGAAGTTAAGTCAAAACCTATTGTAGTTATAATTGATAAACTTTGAAATTGAACTCCTAAACCAAAAGTAATTGTAGTAAGTGAAGAAGGTAAAACTACAGTACTACTCAAAATTACATAACTTAATGTGGCACCAGAGGCAATTGTCACACCATCCAATGTAGGAGGATTTGTCGCATCACCTGTGATTGTACCAGCTAGTGTGCCACCAGTTATTGTTACGCCTGCTGCAATATTAATATCAGTAAGAGTTGTACCTGTATTATCGTAATCACCAGTAATATTAGTTAAAGGAGCAAGTGTAGTGAACGAAAATGTTTCAGCAGTTGCAACATTACCTTCAGCATCTTCTGCTATTATGTAAAGATCATAACTAGTTGATGAGGTTAAACCAGTTATAGAAGCAATAGCAGCTGTATTAGCAGTTAATGTCAAATTTCCTTTTTTATTAGCATCTACATCCTCATTAGCATTATCTTGTCCATTCTTAACTTGTGCCTCTGTTGGTGCTGTAGCATTATCATCTAAAACTACATAATTGGCTGTACCATTTTCATTAATTTTCACTTCAAAATCAATTGTAGTTGTTCCAACAGTTTTGGAATTACCAAGACTATCAAACACTGGCGGAGTAGTATCAGCAGCACGTATTGTTGTTGCACTGGTGGTAGCATCCACTAACACTGGAGTATTTACAGTTTGAGCAGAATCTTCTGCGACTACATAAATATTATAAGTAATTTCTGCTTCTAAACCTATGATATAACTATCAGCTTGAGTTTCAGCAGTTAAAGTTAAAACACCTTTTTTATCAGCATCAATAGCAGTGCCTTGATCATCTTGCCCAGCTTTGACTTGATCTGCGGTAGGTGCGGTTGCTCCATCTGCTAATACAACATAATAGGCTTTACCAGTTTCATTAGTTTGAACTTGTAATTTTAAGGAGCTATGTTTAGTTTCAGCCGCATCTACTTTAGGATAACCAGATGCAAAGTTTGGCACAGCTGCATAAACAGGCACTTGTGACAGGAATATTAAAACAAATAACAACCACCTAAAAATCGGTGGTGCTGTTATTTTGAATTGGTTGTGTTTCATATTAAATATACTCTCAAAATTAAAATGAATTATTAATACAAGTAAAAAATCTTTGGATTAATAATTCACATAATATCATATTATAATATAATGGAACATTTTATATATTGTAATATGGTGAATAGTATAATATAATATTCATATATTAATAATAATTTTTAATGGAGTAATTAATGCCTATTTATGAATACGCTTGCAACTCATGTGGTCATGAGTTGGAAATTATACAAAAAATGAGTGATGATCCTTTGGAAGAATGTCCAAGTTGTCACAATAACACTTTAAAAAAACAAATATCTGCTAGTGCCTTTCAACTGAAAGGTAATGGATGGTATGAAACTGATTTTAAAGATAAAAAATCTAGCACTCCTCCTCCATCCACCCCTGCTCCTTGTAGCAGTGGTTCTTGCCCTAGTTAGTTAAGTAAGTTTAAGGAAAATCATGCGTAGCCACTACTGTGGACAAATTAATGAATCTTTATTAGATCAACAAATTTTTTTATGCGGCTGGGTGCATCGTCGTCGCGATCATGGCGGATTAATTTTTATTGATCTGCGTGATCGTGAAGGTTTGGTTCAAGTTGTATTTGATCCCGAAACTGCTGATGCCTTCGCTATGGCTGAAAAAGTACGTAGCGAATATGTTTTACGTATCACTGGAATTGTACGTTATCGCCCTGAAGGTACTGAAAATTCAAACTTATCTAGTGGTAAAGTAGAAGTTTTAACTCAAAAAGTTGAAATTTTTAATAGTGCCCAAACACCGCCTTTTCAATTAGATGAAGAACATATGAATGTAAGTGAAGAAATTCGCTTACGTCATCGTTATATTGATTTACGTCGCCCTAAAATGCAACAACGATTGCAATTACGCGCCAAAGTCAATAGTTTCTTGCGTAATTTCTTAGATCAAGAAGGCTTTTTAGAAATAGAAACGCCTATGCTTACTAAGGCTACACCTGAAGGGGCACGTGATTATTTAGTACCTAGTCGCACACATGACGGACAATTTTTTGCCTTGCCACAATCACCACAATTGTTTAAGCAATTATTGATGATGTCTGGCATGGAACGCTATTATCAAATAGTACGCTGTTTCCGTGATGAAGATTTACGAGCAGATAGGCAACCTGAATTTACTCAATTAGATATTGAAATGTCGTTTATTGATGAAACAACTATCAAACAGTTGATGGAAACAATGATACGGCAAATGTTTAAACAAATTTTAAATCAAGAATTGCCTGAATCATTTCCAAGCATGACTTATGAAGAAGCTATGCGTCGTTATGGAAGTGATAAACCTGATTTACGTGTACCTTTAGAATTAGTTGATGTTGGTGATTTACTTACTGATGTAGAATTTAAGGTATTTTCTAAGCCAGCTCAAGATCCTGAAGGGCGCGTTGCTGCATTATGCGTACCTAATGGCAATAGCTTATCACGTAAAAAAATTGATGCTTATACCAAATTTGTTGGTATTTATGGTGCTAAAGGTTTAGCTTATATTAAAGTTAATGAAGATGGGCTTCAGTCGCCGATTTTAAAATTCTTACCTGAAGAAGCTATAAAAGAAATTTTAAAACGTACTAAGGCTGAAACTGGTAGCTTAATTTTCTTTGGCGCGGATAAAACTAAAATTGTCAATGAAGCCTTGGGTGCTTTACGTGTAAAAGTTGCAGAAGACATGCAAATAGTCGAAGCCGGATGGAAACCGCTATGGATAGTTGACTTTCCGATGTTTGAAAAAGATGGTAAAAATTGGACATCTTTACACCACCCATTCACTGCACCAAATGTTGATGATATAGAAACACAACCGGGCGCATGTTTATCAAGAGCTTATGATATGATCTTAAATGGCTCAGAAATTGGCGGCGGTTCAATTCGTATTCATAATCCAGAAATGCAAGCGGCAGTTTTCCGTGTATTAGGCATTGAAGAAGATGAAGCGCGAGAAAAATTTGGCTTTTTACTAGACGCTCTAAACTATGGCTGCCCACCACATGGTGGTTTAGCATTTGGATTAGATCGTTTAGTAATGTTAATGACAGGAGCCGATTCAATTCGTGACGTAATAGCATTTCCGAAAACACAAACAGCTAGCTGTTTATTGACATCAGCACCATCTGCTGTGAGTCAAGAACAATTACGTGAATTGCATATTCGTTTACGACAATAATGGAGATGGGGCTTTAGCCCCATTTTAATAGACATCTCTCTTAATAAGTGATGATAAAAGCCCCCCAACCCCCTAAAGGGGGAGCCAGACTGTGCAAGAAATGGTACTCCCCCTTTAGGGGGTTGGGGGGCTTGTCTGCGTAACATCAATTTGAAATAATTTCATGCTCTAGAGTTCAAACTAGCTTAACTAATAGCAATGCTATTAGATTTCCAATAACCACTCTAATATATTAATAATCTGAATCTCATAATCATCAATAGTTTCAACACTAGTATCATCCATTGTAATAATATACAATTTAGCATCCTCACTTGTTTTCAATTCATTTTTAGCTTTTAATAAAGCTCTTAATTCTCTTTGTTTAGTTTTCTTATTTTCTAAGGTTTGAGAAACTTGAATCAAATGAGTAATTTGTTGTTTATGTTTGATTAAAAAATCAACTTCATAATTTTGCGAAGTTTTGAAATAGTATATTTCACTGTATCTTCTTCTAAGTTCCAAAAATACAATATTTTCTAATATATCCCCAAACCTTTGCCCAACTTCAAACGAAACTCTCTTAGAAAGCCCTACATCAACAGAATATATCTTCTTAGGATTTGAAATTTGCTTTTTATATGACCAATCAAAAAGATAAATAGGCTGAATTAAGTAAGTGTTTTGCAAATACTCAAAATATCGATTTGCCAAATCAAAAGAAACTCCTAAATGATTTTTAATTTTATTTATTGAAATTTGATTTGAGATTGAAGATAATAAAAAAATTGATAATTGTTCTAAAGCCCTAAAATTGTCTAACTTATACCTAGCCACAATATCGCGAAGCAGAATAGAATCAAAATAGCTTTTTAATTCAGCCTCTTTAAGTTCAATATCATCAGTTAATACAACTTTCGGAAAAGCTCCATATTGCATAAATTCTTCAAAATATTTTTCTAATTGAAGTCTTTTTGAAATCAACTCATATTTTGTATTTACATTGCAAGACTTAAAGCTAAGAAATTCTTTAAAACTTAGGGGCAGCATTTCAATATCAAGATATCTACCACTCAATGAAGTTCCTATTTCCTTGCTAAGCAATTGTGAATTTGAACCGCTTACAAAAAGATGTGATAAATTTAATTCATACTCTTTCACCAGCCATTTTTCAAAATTTTCAATATTTTGCACTTCATCTAAAAAAATATAAGGTTTAGCTGTAGGATTCAAATAATATAAATAGCTATTTTTTATATCTTCGAGTAAATCAACTGAAAGATAAGGGATAAATCTAGGATCTTCTAAGTTTACAAATAAAATTTGTTCTTTTGGGATGCCGGAATTAATAAGATTTTTAAGATGATTAAGCAGAATGGTTGATTTACCACTTCTTCTGACACCTTTTAAAATAATGATTTCATCAGTTTTTGATTTTTTAAAAACTTCATTTTCATAAATCTTTCTAGGAAAGGTTTTTTTTAAAGGTTTTGACCAAAAGTTCCAATCTTCAAGTATTGATATTATCTTATCTCTCTTCATATCGAGTAATTATATCATATAATTACCCGATATAACAGATAAAAACTATATCATTTTATGCAACATAGCCATATCAACATATTTAGCATCTCCAGCATCCCCAGCCAATACCGTAAAAGCTTGATCTGGTTCACCTAGATTATTTAATACTAATTTTGCACCTGTAAAATCTTCATGAGCTGTATAATCATTAACAGTTATAATAGTAGGTATATTTGCACCTAATGCAGAACGAATACCATTACCTGAATCTTCAAATGCAAGGCATTCTTCTGGCTTCAGCTTTAATTCTTTCAACGCATAATCATAAATATCAGAAGCCGGTTTTTTTGCTTCGACAATATCACCTGCCGCTACCACTTCAAACCATGACATTGCATCAGCAGTTAAACTATTTTCTAATAAACTAGAAACATTTTCTGGGCTAGTTGTAGTAGAAATAGCTAAGCGTATTCCTTCAGCGCGAGCTTCTTCTATTAAACGGCGTACACCCGGGCGTAATGGAATTGGATTATTTGTTATAATCTCTTGATAACGCGCTGTTTTTTCTTTATGTAATTCAGCGATATACTGATCACTAAGCGGTGGATCAGATGGATGGTATTGTTTTGCATAAAACTTCATACGCTCTTTACCACCAGTAACTGCTAGTAAATCTCCATAAAGTTTAACTGACCAATCCCAATCCAAATCATGTGCAGCAAAAGTTTCATTAAAGGCAACACGATGAGCATCACGTTCTGTTTCAGCCAATGTTCCATCAACATCAAAAATTAAAGCTTTTAATTTAGTCATTCAATATTTAACCTTTTATGAGAGTAATCAATTGAATGATTTATATGCTTCACCAAGCTTTTTCAACGTATTATCTATTTTTATATATATTAAGAGAAACAACACTAGCACTAGCTATAATATTATTATGACTACCACCTTTATTAATAGCTTCAGCAGTATTATTTCCCCTATGTATAATATTGAATTTGGTATTTAGATTTGTATTTTTAATGTTAATATGTGTTAAACCGGCATAAGCCATTATATTGTTATAACTTCCTGCGTTATTATTTGCAATTGCTTTATTATTACCTGTTTGAATGCTTTTAATATCTATTTTTATATTATTTAATACGCCTGCTGTAGCAAATTTGGTAGATAAAATTATTGTTAATGATACAAAGATTGTTATTAAAATTAATTTATTAGACATGATATTATTTCCTATAATTCTTTATGTTTTATATATATTTTTATGTAAATATATTCAACTTGTATGCCATGTAAATTAATTTAAATATCAATATGTTAGTTTGTAATTAGGTGAATATTAGAATGGGAAAAGTGGTCAGACTAAGGGCAAATTGCTTGCCCTTATGGGTATTAGATCAGAGATAACGTGTAGCTTGTTGTGCAATTTTTTGTTCTGTGACACTATCCACAATATCATTTGCAACTGCTCTTTTTTTCAGACTTTTATATTGATCAATTTCAACTTTTTGTTGATCTTCATATCTATGAGTATAAGCTTCAATCAATTTACCTCGCGCATTTAATTCATAATCAAGTAAATCAAAGATTTTATCTATGACTTTAAAAACGCCATCACTATTTTCTGGTAAAAATTGTGAGGTTGAAGCTTGTTTGCCTTTTTTTACAATCTCTTTCCAAGCTGGATCATCTTCTCCTAAACGAGTTTCAAGTAAATTACTTTGTTGTGTATCAACTTTCTTTTTCAAATTATCTACTTGTTCGATGATTTTATATAGTTGTTTAGCTTCTATTTGTTGTTCTGAGTTACCTTCTTGTATTACATCGCGTAAAATACCTTGAACTCTTCGTGCATCATCTCCTGCTAAATAAGTTCTGACACCTTCAAGCTTTTCCTTCATTTCATCATAAGGATTTTTTAGACTTGCTAAAGGTTTTAGTTTATTAGCCTTATTTCCACTAGTTAAAGGCATTTTTTCTTTAGGGTCATAATCTGATAAATTATTAGCTTCTAATTGATTATCACTTGGTAACTGTTTTTTTCTACCTATTAAAAATGCTAATAAAAGTAATATAGCAATGGTCACAATTCCTATAACTCTAGGCAAAGGTAATTGCTGTTTCTGAAACCATGCTTTTAGCTCATCTAATTTAGTTTGTATGGCATTAGTCTTTTCTGGCTTGTCATCAGAGACTTTAGAAGCTTGTGGTGCTACTATAGGTTTCGGTTTTGGTATTGGTATTGGTGCTTGTTTTTCTTCTATAGTAGGGCAAGTAATATTGCGTCTATTAAGTTTCCATTTCTTATTTTGTCGTGTAAACTCTTGTGAAGCTTCACGAACTGTCAAGGCTAACATCTGAGCGCGTGACGGTATTGTTAAAGTTTGATTAGATTTGAAACTATTTATATTACATGATTTATAAAACGCTTGGGGATTAGCTTTTAATATTGCTAATAAAGCTTGTATTATGGAAATTGATTTATCGGGGCGTATATTAGCAGCTATATTCCATAATCTTTCATTCGCTTTAACTGGTCCATAAGTTTTTGAGATAGCAATATTTGTAGATAATAATAATATTATTAAAGCTAATAAACGTATTTTAAAAAAAAGCGTATTCATTTTTATTCATTTTTTATTTTTTAATTTAATTAATGAAATATTAAAAAGCATTAAATATGCCAGAGTTAAATTCTAAAGAAAATATATGGGCAAGATTAATAATTGGAATTGCTTTATTTTCAAGTGAAAAACAAGATAAGCTAAAAGTTTCCCAGTATTGTTGTTCGCTTGGTAATTCGCACATTTGATCATCACTAACATTAATGGTTCGTGGTATGGAAGCACAATTGAATCCTGCATAATTTACAGGTTTATTAGGATCATCTTGATAAAGTGCAATACCTATTACATCATCTGTAATCGACTTTTTACCTATTAATAAATAGGATATATCAAGCAGCGGCAAGATACGATCTTCAAACACTAAAACTTTATGACAATATTTTGGCGTACAAGGTATTTCAAATACTTTTGGTGACATTAAGATTTGCCACATTTCATTATATCCTACTGCCGCTTGTAAGCCATTACCAAAATCTAACAGCCAAGCTTTACTGTTTGTAGTGTTAGTAGTCATAGTTCTAATAAATATTTCACTAAAGCTTTACCGTTAGAAACGCAAGCTATTTGATCTTTATATATGGCTAAATGTGTAACTGGAGATTTAGATAATTTCATCACAGCTGATAATTCTTGAACATCAATTTCCTCACATTTGATATTTTCTACTTCTTCACATAAAAGGGCTGCAAGTTCAACTTTAAATAACACGATATAATTAGATTTTTTAGAATTTGGCTGTATTAATAAATCTTTATTTAAATTAAAAGTCATCACTTCTTCTAATTCATATCGGCTAAAAGCACTGGTAGTTTCTACTAATTCAATATCACTTTGAGGTAGTAATAAATATCTATCATCAAATTTTAATAGAAGATATATATTATTATATAGCATTTTCAATCATTTCTAATAAATTGTTGTCATCATATGGTTTAGTAAAATAATGATCAATACCAACTAATTTTGCTTGTTCTCTATGTTTTTCAGTGGTGCGTGATGTAATCATAAAAATTGGTAGATTTTTTGTTTGTTCTTGAGCGCGAACATATTTGCTTAGTTCTAAACCATTCATACGTGGCATTTCCATATCAACTAACATTATAGTAGGCATGGTATTTTTCATTATTTCAATAGCTTCGATTCCATCTTTTGCTAATAAAGTATCAAATCCTGCCTTTTCCATTGTAATTGATAATGATTTTCTAACACTAAGGGAATCATCGACAATCATTACACGTGGAGTTTCTATGCTAGATGATTCAACAGTAGTTTGATTATGTTGAGATGTAGTATAAGGTGATGAGATCGCTGCTGATAAAGAACTACGTAATAATTCTGGTAAATCTAACAAGGGCACAATAGAACCATCACCTAGAATGGCAGCACCGGTAACGCCATGAATGTTATTTACATATTTACCCATTCTTTTCATAACTAAGTCTTGAGTGTCTAAGACTTCATCTACAAGTACAGCCGTAACCCCTGTTTCTTCACGTACTAAAATAATTGGATATTTTTCTGCTTGTTCCTGAACTAATTTGCCTCTTGATATATTTAATAAATTTGCTAAATTTCTCAGTGCGTAAATGTCTTTTTCTAATCTAAAATGTATTTCTTCACCTATGCCTTGGAGTGTTCCTACATTCGGTGCAATTGCTAACTCTAAATAATTACTAGGAATGGCAAAACGTTGATTGGCAACACGTACTAATAATACATGCACTGTAACCAAGCTCATAGGTAATTTCATTAAAATAGTTGTACCTTTACCTGTTTCAGAGCTTAAATCTAGTGTTCCTTTCATTTCACGTATGTTGGTATGTACTACATCCATACCAATACCACGCCCTGACATTTGTGTAACATCCGACTTGGTTGAAAAACCTGACATTAAAATTAGGCGGGCTAATTCTTGTTCAGTAAGTTCTTGATGTTCATTGATTAAACCGCGTTCTAGTGCTGTTGCATGAATTTTAGGGTAATTCAATCCTTGACCATCATCTTGACATTTAACAACAATATTATTACCTTCACGATAAAAGCTCAATTGAATTAATCCAGTAGCAGATTTTCCTGAATTTTTACGTTGTTCAGGAGCTTCTAATCCATGATCTATGGCGTTACGTAATATATGTTGTAATGGATCGGCTAGATTATTTAAAATGTCACTATCTATTAAAATATCTGTTCCAATTACTTCTAGTTCTACTTCTTTACCGGTTGTACGACTAGTTTGTCGAATATTACGCTTTAATTTGGTAATCAGATTTTTAGCTGGCACCATGCGGGTTGTCATCAGATTGGTTTGGAAATCTTTATTTAGTCGTTCTTGTTCTATGACTATAGATTCTAAATCTTCTAATTCATCATTAATACTAAGCGTTAATTCACGATTATCTGCAATAGTTTCAATGAAGCCGTGTGTTATAGAATGCAATTCATTATATGCTTCAAATTCTAAAGGATCAAAACCTTTTATGTTTTCAATTTTATTTATATTATGAAAGACATTAGTTATGCAGCGTACATCTACTAGATGTTCTAACTCGAAACTTTTTTTTTGAACCTGTGAATTTTGTTCTGTTAATCTATGAGTATTTAGTAGAATATGTTTTAATCTTTCTTGAATTTGTTTAGTTGAAATAGATAGTTCACCAACTAGGCGCATTAATTCATCAATAGTTTTAGTACGGACTCTTAAAACTGGTTGAATTTCTTCCGTTACCTGCTGCGTTGAGGTAGGAATAGTGGGAGCAGAAGCAGAAGCAGTAGGAGCTTCTATTTTACCTTTATCAATATTATTAGCCCAGTCTAATAATGTTTGTAATATATTTAATGCTAGTTGTGGTTCTTCCTGATTTTGACCTAATAAAGTTTCAACCATTAGTGCTAAACAATCGGCTGATTCTACTAAAGTGTCAGTTAAATTTTTAGGTGGTTTAGTGTTATGTTCTGCAAAATATACTAAAATATCTTCTAAATTATGAGCGATATTCGCAATACCTTTGATTCCAATAATGTTGGAAGAACCTTTCAAGGTATGCGCTAGACGTTGAGCGCGTCTAATTTCATCAAGATTATAATTGTCAATTATAGATTGAATACTTTCAGAAAATTCTACTGTTAATTGAGGAGTTTCTTCTAAATAAGCTTCTAATAGTTCTGAATTTATATCAGACGGGATAGCTAAAGAAACATCATCTAGCTCCGCCTTGGTTTGACGCTTTACAACTTCTTCATCAGCTTGATTAATTGCTGATGAAGAAGTTAATTGATTTAATAAAGTATAAGCGTCATCATCAGTTAATGGATGAACCCATGTAGTATCACGCAAATAATTGACCAGCGAAATAATATTATCCGCAGGCGCTCTAAAATAATCTAATACAAACTTCGGCCATTTTTCTAATAGAATTGTAACTTGTTTTCTCTCTGCAACAGTAGCATCCAGCAAAAAGGTGACATTAGAAATTATAAATAAACAAATGCTTTGTAAACCTTTCATTTCTAACATTTCTGAGGCCATATATAGACGTTGCATTAAGTCATTATATTCATCTATTGAATCCAGAGCTTGTTGTAAATCATTCTGAATTGATTCAATTTCTTGACAAAGTGCATCTATAACTTCAGAACTACCTAATGAAATATCTTTAAATTCTGGAAATTCTAGCGGCTTAAGCTCATTATGAGGTTTTTCTTCTTCAACATCTTCAGAAGCAAGTAATTTTAATAAATAACTAGCAGCTTCTGAATCTAAAGGCATGGGCCATGCGCTTTCTTGCATAAAAGCAATTAATTCAGACGCATTGGTATCAGGCGATTGTAAATATTCTAATACCTTTAATGGCCATTGCTCAAAATAATGCAGTGCTTGTGTGGTATCATCTTGAATTAGAAAAGCCATCAAGTTATCATTAATAAATGTACAAACATCAAGCAATCCATTGAGACCAGCCAGCTCGGCTACATCCCAAATTTCTTGTACTTTATTAGTGTATTCTTCAATTGCTTCTAAAAATTCTGGACTATCATTAGCCATAGATAAACATTTCTCAAGGGCAACAGATAATCCCTCACTAGATTCAATAATCTGTTGACACACAACCTCCAATATATCTTTTTCCATTATCAAGCTTATTCTTTATGAATAGGTAATTTAAATACACGAATTGATTCTATCAATTGTTGAGAATAATTAACTAAACTTTTAGTTTGTATAGTTTGTTGTTCTAATTCTCTTCCTGTTTCTTGTGTACTCTCTTGAATGTTTTTTGCGCGTTCATATAACTCATTACTAACTCCTGCTTGTTGCCTAGAAGCCATTGCTATTTGTTCTACAACTTCTACTAAATTAGAAGTTGTCTTTTGAGTATCAGTCATTTGTTCACCAGCCAGTTCTGTTAATTGTGATCCTTCAACAACTAAACCAATACTTTTATCCATAGTCGCAATAGTATCATTGGTTTCCATTTGAATATTTCTCACTAAGCCAGATATTTGGGATGTTGCATTACGAGAACTTTCAGCTAAACGTTGTACTTCTTCCGCAACTACAGAGAAACCACGCCCAGCATCACCAGCAGCCGCTGCTTGCATACTGGCATTTAAAGCTAGTACATGAGTACGTTCTGCAATATTATTGATGAGGTCAACAATACTACTAATTTCTTGAGAACGTTCTCCTAAACGTTTAATGCGTTTTTCAGTTTCATGAATAGTTTCTCTTATTTCTCCCATACCTTTAACAGTGCTATTAACTGTTTCTAATGCAGTTTGAGTAGTGTTAGTAGCTTGATTAGCAATTTCATTACATGATTGTGCTACTTCAGCAATTTTATTCATAACTTCAGCAGCGGCTGAAAGTTCGTTCATGGTAACATTAACTTCTTCCCGCTCTTTTTCTGCAACTATTGAAACTTTATCACCTTGCTTTTTAACTTGTAAAGATGCTGATTCTACATATTCAGTAATATTACGTACCTTCAGTAAAACTTTACTCATTTCCGATGCCATTTGATTAATAGCATCTGCCAAGGGTCCAGTAACATCTTCAGTAACAGGAACTTGCACAGTTAGATCGCGTTGTAAACTCAATTGATGAGATGCTTGCAATAATTTAATTATAGAGTTATTTAATTGCTCATTTTCTTGTTCTGCTTTAGCCAAAGCCATTAAACGATCATCTAATAAACCATTAAAAGCCGCACTTAAAGTTTCTAATTCATCACCAGTTTTAATATTACTACGAGCTTTAAAGTTACCTTTAGCAACTTTGTTGACTGTAGATGCCATATCACTAATTGGTTTTACTACAATACGTCCAAAAAAGTAAAATCCTGTAACTCCACCAACTAATAAAATGATTAAAGCAATAGGAATTGCTCCAATATAAATTTTAGCTGTTAAAGCTTCCAAACGTGCCAATGACTCTTC
This sequence comes from Candidatus Marithrix sp., assembly GCA_016744775.1. GTDB lineage: Bacteria > Pseudomonadota > Gammaproteobacteria > Beggiatoales > Beggiatoaceae > Marithrix. The sequence continues at coordinate 358,260 of JADGDS010000002.1, read as the reverse complement.
TTCTTGTAAATTAGAAAAAATAGCCCAGTGTAATCCCTGTACATTGATAGGAGTAAAGGCTGATAATACAAATTCTCCACGATAATCTTCATAGAGATCAAAGCCGGTAACACCGGCAAAAGCGGCACGGGTTCCCGGATTATCTACTCTTTGCAAGCCAACTGTTGTATCTTTGAGAATGATATTATCAATGGTTGTTTCTTTTAGCTCAGCTTTTTCGGCTGCCACTAAATAAGCGGTTTTATCTTCGACTAACATACGGCTATCATTGCGCATGGTACCATCAGTAGCAACAATATAGGTTTCTCCAGTTTTACCAAATTCATCAAATCGCCATACACGATGATTGGTCATAATATCATTGATACTATCAATGGATAATTGAAAAATTAATATTCCTATTTTTTGCTTATTTTCATAAATTGGTGTCGCAATAAATGCTGCTGAACTATTATATAAAGGCAAATATTTGGTAAAATCTGCTATAGCAATACTTCCATCAGTATGAGAAGGCTTTCTTGCTTCTTCAAAAGCTTGAGCTAAACCGGTTTTTGCATATGGTCCATCTTTGAGGGAAGTAGCAAAATCCAATTGTTTCAATACTGAATAGACTATTTCACCGCTATTGTGATCAACTAAAAAAATATCTTCAAAACCAAAACGTCTTTGAATATTATGTATATAAGGATGATATTTACTATGTGTTTGTGTATAACTAGAATTATCAGATGCAGCTAATAATTCTTCTTTAGTACCTAAAGGATTGGGATTATTTGCAATATAATTATATTGTAGTGCAATTTGATGATCTGTTAATTGGTTTAGTACTTCTAACATGTCAGGAACATTATTAGCATTTAAAGCATTGAATTCTTCAATAAAATTATTTACATAATATTTTTTTAATGCAGATTTATATTTATCAATTTTTGTTGAATCTTCAGCTTTAAATTTTAAATAAGAAGCCTTAAATTCATGCATTGCATTTACTGTGGTTCTGATTTCTGCATAAACCTGAATTTGATTAAATGCCCATTTGAAATATTCTTCAACTTGGGTTTTCTTAGCATCTCGCAGAGATGTAATATGATTTCTAGCATTTTCTGTTAGTGCCTGTCTGCCTAAAGTATCAGCAATTTCACTGGTAACAATAGCCGTAATCAAAACTGGAAACACCGCTAATAATGCGGATCCAATAAACATCTTTTGTCGAAGATTCATGTTGTTAATTTACTAGCAAGATATTGAAAAAAACCTAAATGATCAAACTGTAACCAAAGTTGACCATTTTGATCATAACCATTATTCATGTATGGTTGCATAATAACTGGTAATGGTGGAAGATGAGTCAGTTTATCAGTCTCTAAAAAGCTTAAATGTATTGGTAAATGATGAATTACAATTGCCGCCGCTGTATCTCCTTCTCCTAGAATGATTAACATGGGTTTTTTAACTTTTTTAGACTCAAATTGTAATAATTTATATAAGTCAAATACTGGTATTAAATTACCACGTAAATTAATTAAACCAAGAAACCAATCAGCAGTAAATGGAATCGGACAAATAGACAGCACTTCTGATAATTCACTCATTGATTTTTTTGCAATCAGAAAGCCTAAATTACCAATTACAAAACCTAATCTGCGTGAAACAGTTTCGGTTTCAAGAGATGTATCAGTTTTATGTACAAAGGAACGATTTAAAGCTTGGCTAGGATACAACATATGAAACAGCTTTAATTGAGTTCACTTGAAGTTTTCGCAGCAACAAAATTTTGTAAATGTTTGCTACTAAAATGTAATAATGCTGGTGTACGCCCAGGATAAGAAATTGATTTAATAAACGATTTACCATTTGTTAATTTATGACGTTCAACAAAATAACCTAAATGACGCATAGATTTTCTAATATGATTATTACGAATTGCCGCAAGTGCTTTAATAGGAGTGTCATTTAAAGGTGTAGTTATTAATTGTTGTTCATAAGCTTCGCGAGATAAATGAGCTAAACTTGCTAAAGCATCTAAAGTTGGACCCTTTTTATTGGCTTGCAATCTATTCATAATTGAGAACCATATTTTTAATAAAGCTTGTCCCAATTCAGGATGATTATTTAAAGTTTTACGATGTATCAGAACCACATCAAATATCTCTTGATTGATTTTATAACTGTCAAACAAGATTTTTGCACCAAGGTTATGAGTCAATTTATATAACTTAGGATTATGAGTTACAATTCCATCAACTGTTTTATCAGCAAGATATTTTTCTGGTTTCATAACTGTAGTTGTTTGTACGCTTTCAAATGGAATTTGGTTCCTAATCAGATAACGATCTAACAGATAATTACATGCTAAATTATTACTTAAGATAAAGTTTTTATTATGATTTTTTTCATTATTTCCTGATGTTACTATTGCATGATTACCCATACTATGATTAGTGATTAGAATAACATCGGTTGGAATATTCGATCTAACTATTTTAGCAACAGTATCAATATTAGATACTGCAATTGCATCAACTTCTTTATTGATAAATTTCTCTATCGTGTCATCATAATTGCTTGATATAAATTTAATATCTATTTTATCTTGTTCAAATAAATCTTCTTCATTAGCTAAATGCCAAGGCATCCAAGCAATCTGAGGGGCAACTGCAAAGCTAAATCTAAGCTTTTTATTATTATCATTTTGTCCCTCAGTTGCCGAATCACAAGCACTTAAAAATAAAGTGATTAATATAAAAGTTATACGAAACATATGGTAATTTTCATTTTAATTTAAATTGGGTAAATATTCATTTATAACTTCTTTCAGTCGTTCTTGTTCAACTGGTTTAGTTAAATAAACATTTGCGCCTGCCATTGTACCTTTGATTTTGTCAAAATAGGAACCTTTGCCAGTCAACATAATAATAGGAATATGTTTAGAATCTTTATTAGCTTTAATCTCCTTACAAACTTTATAACCATCAATTCCCGGTAATATTAAGTCTAAAAAGATAATGTCACATAAATTATCTTGTATATATTCCAATGCTTCTTCACCTGTTTCAGCAAATTCAATTTCTATACCATATTGTCCTAATAATAAATCCATAGACTTACGAACTGCAAGACTATCATCAACAACTAAGGCTTTAGTACCAAAATTCTGTTTAAGATTTTTTGCTGCACCTAATAAAGTGGCATTTGCTTCTTCCTCTAATATTTCTTCATCATCAATCACAACGCCGGGGATATATTGATAAACATCAATAATCATGGTATCCAGCGTTTCTAACACTCGTTTTAATGTTAATGGACGACGTAAATAAACTTGATTAGTTTCTACTATTTCTGGTGTCGTTTTAGTAACAAAAACGACGGGAATTTGGCTATGATCGACACTAAAATTATGCCATTCACTTATAGCATTTGCATCATCATGATCAACAAGAGCAATATCAGATTGATCCATTTCGGTTGAGTTGACAATCTGATATTTTCGACTATTTGAGGCGGCTAACTTAAAAATACTACCTAATGTACTTTGTTCATTAGCTGCTAAACCAAATATGCCTATTTTAAATACTTTATCCATAGATATTATTTCCGATTATTAACTTTAATTGGTAATTAGCATTAGTTAGACCATACAGCAGCGTAATTCAAAATTAATGTCTTGTTGAGTCTGCAAAGGTCGTTCCTCTACTGTGTTGCTTTCAAAAAATCTAATTGTAAATCTTTGTTTTCCCCCGCTAATTTCTGGGTAGCAAGGATGTACAATTGGCATTAATACTTGAATTATATGATAATTAGTATTTGTAGGTGAATCTAATTTTGATTGAAAAAATCCACCACTTGCAATTTCTGGTGTAATCATAGCATTACTGCGAATTAAGTATAGATTTAAATCAACTGCATCACGCAATGGTTCTAATGGATCTAACCAATGAGTTAAATCATCTTGTCGTCGCTTTGGATACTTTTGTAACCAATGATAATAAGCTGGTAAATCACTGCTAGATGTACCACCTGCAATATTACGACGTTGTTTAATCACACTAATTAATTTATGTTGTAATAATTTTGTTCCTACAACTTCATCAAGTTCATTTAATCTGTCTATAAGTATTCCAGTTTTATTGATTAATTTATTTAATCGTTCATTATCAACATCTGGTAAACTTTGCCATCGTTCTAAGATTTGTGTGTGATATTCTAAATCTCTGATAAGTTCAACTTTAAAATCAATACGACTGGTTAAATCTAAGATTTCAATAATACTGTTAATAACGGCGCGACTATCCCATTCAGATGGTCCCTTTATCCGATACATAATATGTTCATATAGATGTTCTAGTCGTAATAGAATTCTAATCCGTTCATTTAGAGGGTGTTCATAAAGGACTTTTTTTTTCATGTTTTGGAATAATCCTTATGTAAAGCAAAGACTTTTGATTTTAATTCATCTAAGCTAGTGTCATTGGAAATAACATCGTTTGCTATAGCAAGTCGCGCTTCTCTAGTTGTTTGACTCATAAGTATTTGTTCAATTTCATCTGAGCTAATACCATTACGATCTTTAATCCTTTGACGTTGCAAGTCAATTGGACAGTCAATTACAAGAATACGATCTACAAGTTTAATTTGATTAGTTTCTATTAATAAGGGTATGCTTAATATACAGTAAGTTGTTTTTATTTTAGCAGCTTCTGCTAACATGACTTGTTGGATGCGAGGGTGTAAAATTTCCTCTAAGCGATGGCGTTGTTGAATATCAGAGAAAATTATTTGAGCTAATTTGGCTCGATTTAAATGACCATCTACTTGTAGTATTTCAACGCCAAAATGTTGGACAATGAGTTTAAATGCCGCTGTTCCGGGTTCTACTAGAGAACGTGAAATAACATCAGCATCTATAATGGGTACTCCTAATTGAGCAAATAAATTAGAAACCGTAGTTTTTCCGCTTGCAATTCCGCCCGTAAGTCCAATTTTTTTTAAGCTTGGCTTATCCATATTAAATAATTGTGAGTGATTATATCACCCCATAATAAAGTTATCCAGCCCGCAGCGGCTAGATATGGACCAAATGCAATTGGTATGTTTTTATCTTTACCATAAAAAAATATTAAGATACTGCCAATTGTTGCGGCAACTATTGAGGCGATTAAAATTATAGGCAGTAATGCTTGCCATCCTAACCAAGCTCCTAACATTGCGAGTAATTTAAAATCTCCATAACCTAAACCGTCTTTAGCCGTCAGCAGCTTATAAATCCAATAGACTGTCCATAGTGATAAATAGCCAATTATTGCTCCTATAACACTGGATTCAATGTCTGTATATAAGCCAAATAAGTTACAGATTAAGCCTAACCATAGAAATAATAATGTTATATTATCAGGTAATATTTGATGTTTTATATCAATGCCACTAGCGGCTATTAAAGCCCAAGTAAGTGCTAATGCCGCTAATAAGCTCCAATTAAATCCAAAATGCCATGCTGTAATCATGGCTAAGATTGCACTTATTGCTTCAACTAAGGGATAACTAAAATGGATTGTTTTATGACAATGATTACATTTGCCTCGTTGCCAAAGATAACTAATTAAGGGAATATTTTCTAAAATTGTTAGTTGATGTTTGCAATGTGGGCAATGTGAACGTGGCAAACTTAGATTAAAAATCTTGTCAGCCTTGGGTTGATCAATTTCGAGTAATTCTGCACATTCTTGCCGCCAATTACGTTCTATAACAATATGTAAGCGATAAATAACTACATTGAGAAAGCTACCAATTATCAGCCCTAAAAATCCTGCTATTATAATTAAAGTCATTGTTTTAAAAAGTTTTCTAGTAGAGCATGACCCTGCTTAGTTAAAATGGATTCAGGATGAAATTGTACGCCCATTATAGCCAATGTTTTATGTTGAATACCCATAATTTCTTGCGTTTTAGTCCAAGCAGTAACTTCTAAACAATCTGGTAATGAATCTGGTTCAATCACAAGTGAATGATAACGTGTGGCTTCAAATGGATTAGGTAAATTTTTAAAGACGCTAGTATTATTATGATAAATTGCTGAAGTTTTGCCGTGCATAATTTGTTGGGCTTGCACAATTTTACCACCAAAAGCTTGCCCAATGCTTTGATGTCCAAGACATACTCCTAATAATGGTATTTTGCCAGCAAATTTTTTTATAACATCAATAGAAATCCCTGCTTGATTTGGGGTGCAGGGTCCGGGTGATATAACTATATGTTTTGGTGCAAGTTCTTCAATTTGTTCTAAATTAATTTTATCATTACGATAAACTTCTACCTGCGCCCCTAATTCTCCAAAATATTGTACTAAATTATAGGTGAAAGAATCGTAATTATCTATCATTAATAGCATATTATATCTTCCTATTGTGTGAAACCGGAGGCTGCCATTGCAACTGCTTTAAATATTGCACGACCCTTATTCATAGATTCTTCCCATTCTTTTGCGGGTATAGAATCCGCTACAATACCGGCACCTGCTTGAATATATAATTTATTATCTTTAATGATTGCTGTACGGATCGCAATTGCAGTATCCATATCAGAATGCCAAGAGAGATAACCAACAGCACCACCATAAATCCCCCGTTTAATTGGCTCTAATTCATCAATAATTTCCATTGCCCGTATCTTAGGGGCACCGCTAAGCGTACCGGCTGGCAAAGTTGCTTTTAAGACATCTAAAGTTGTGAAGGATGGTTTTAATTTACCTGTTACATTAGAAACAATGTGCATGACATGAGAATAACGTTCTATTGCCATATTTTCAGTTAATTCGACACTGCCGATTTCAGATACTCTTCCAACATCGTTTCTTCCTAAATCAATTAGCATTAAATGTTCAGCGCATTCTTTAGGATCAGCAAGTAATTCTTTTTCTAATGCTAAATCTTCTTCTTCATTAGCACCACGGGGGCGAGTTCCAGCTATGGGGCGAACTGTAAGTTTTTGTTCTTCTAAACGTACTAAAATTTCTGGTGATGATCCAACTATATGAAAATTATCTAAATTTAGATAATACATATAAGGAGAAGGATTCATACAACGTAAAGCTCGATATATATCTAAGGGTGGAAGTTCACAGTCAATTGATAAACGTTGTGATAATACCACTTGCATAATATCACCTTGAACAATGTATTCTTTTGCGCGAATAACGGCTTGTTCAAAATCTTCACGTTTAAATTCTGATTTAAAATCAGTTTCATTAACAGTGCTAGTTTTTGTTGTAGATTCTACAGTTAATGGTTGTCTTAAACGCGCAACTAAACTATCTAAACTTTGCTCAGCATTAGATAAAGCGTTTTCTTGATTTGGATCTGCATGAACTATGAGATATAATTTACCTTTCAAATTATCAAAAATTACTAGCTCATCAGACAACATTAATAAAATATCTGGAGTATTTAAAGGATCAGATAATTGAGTTTTAGCAAGACGCTGCTCTGCATAACGTACCGTATCATAAGCAAAATAACCAACTAATCCACCGTTAAAAATTGGTAATTCAGCCAATTTTGGAACTCGAAAACTTTGTTTAAATTCCTCAATCCATTGCAATGGATCAGCCGTTTGCGTTTCCTCAATAATGCAAGCGTTTTTATAAACCTTAATATTATGATCATATACCTGCACTATAGTGTTAGCAGGCAAACCTATTATTGAATAACGCCCCCATTTTTCTCCGCCTTGTACAGATTCTAATAAATAAGAATATGCTTGATCTTTGGTTAATTTTAAATAGGCACTAACAGGCGTATCTAAATCAGCTAATACTTCGCGTTTTATAGGAATACGGTTATAGCCTTGCTTCGCTAATTGAGAAAATTTTTCTGGAGTCATTAGTTTAGTAGGGCAAATAATTTGCCCTATTGTTTGCTACTTTTCAAATACGGAAGGTAAGTCTATAAATGAATCAATTACAGCATCAGGTTCTGCAAGATTAATATCTTGCCCATGATTGTAACCATAACTTACACATACCACACTAAATCCAGCGGCACGAGCAGCTTGAACATCATTTATAGAATCGCCTAAAATTAGAGAACTCTTTGCTTTGATTTTAAATTTTTTAGCTGCATGTAATAACGGCAATGGATCCGGCTTCTTCTTTGGCAGACTATCACCACTGAGTATTATACGGAAATAATGATGCAAATCTAGTGCTTCTAATAAAGGAATAGTAAATTTTTCAGCTTTATTAGTAATACAAACTAAAATAGCACCTTGTGATTTTAACCAATTTAAACCTTTACGTACACCGGGATATACTCTACTATAACGACCATTGCATTCAGTATAAAATATATCAAACAAATGCATTGCTGACTTAAATAATTCAGCATCTGGTTCACCGTCAAGTTGATCAAGTAAGGCTCGTTTAACTAATCGTTCTACTCCATTGCCTACCCAGTTTCTAACTTTATCTTCACCTCGTAACGGCAAATCAAGTTGTGCCATCATAGCATCAACGGCATAAGCTAAATCAGGCACACTATCAATTAAAGTTCCATCTAAATCAACTAAAACTAACTCAGGAATAGTTAATGTCATTATTTTACCTTGGCTAACTCTGAACGCATAGCGTCAATTGTGGCTTTATAATCATCGGTATTAAAAATTGCAGAACCAGCAACAAAAGTATCCGCACCTGCTTCTGCAATTTCACGAATATTATTAATTTTAACACCCCCATCAATTTCTAAACGAATATCACGTCCACTATCATCAATTATTTTACGTGCTTCACGTAATTTATTTAAAGTTTCAGGAATAAAAGATTGTCCACCAAAACCGGGATTAACTGACATTAATAAAATCATATCGACTTTATCCATGACATATTTCAGATAATCGAGTGGTGTACTTGGATTAAACACTAATCCTGATTTACAGCCATTTTCACGAATTAATTGTAAAGTTCTATCAATATGTTCGCTGGCTTCAGGATGAAAAGTAATATAACTTGCACCTGCTTTTGCAAAATCAGGAATGATACGATCCACTGGTTTGACCATTAAATGTACATCAATTGGTGCAGTTATACCATGTTTTCTTAAAGCTTCGCAAAGTAAGGGTCCAATTGTTAAATTGGGTACATAATGATTATCCATTACATCAAAATGCACAATATCAGCTCCAGAAGTCAAGACTTTAGTGACTTCATCACCTAAACGGGCGAAATCGGCTGATAAAATAGATGGTGCAATTTGGTAATCTTGCATGATTAAAGCTCCTATGTTGTAATACTATCTATATGTATTATACCTTATGAGTTGTTTCAAGCATAAAAATAATATTTATCTTGACTCAATACTCAGTTTTTTGTAAATTATGGCGTTTTTCAATGAAACAATGTAGGGATATTATGAAGCAAAAAATGCCATTAGCCATCACTTTAGTGTTGCTAATATTTTCTTTATCCTGTTTAGCAAACCCAGTAAAATTGCTAAATATGCAAGTTTTGAAGCCTGCAAAATATAATATGCGCTTAGTTTTTAAGCTTAATTCAACGGTAACTCATAAGGTTTTTACTTTACGATCACCTAATCGTTTAGTTATTGATTTTACAAATACCAAATTAATTCAAAAATTACAAAATAACAATCATATTTTTCTAAAAAAGATTCGTAGTGCCACACGTAATAACAATGATTTAAGAGTGGTTTTAGATTTAACAATGCGAGTGCGTAGTAAAAGTTTTTTAATTAAATCTCAAACATCGCAAGGATATAATCTAATTATCGATTTAACTAAATGGGGTACTAAACCAAGGCATATTTCACGAAATATTATTACTACTGAATATTATCAAGTTCCTAAAACTAAACGTGAGTTTGTGATTGCAATTGATGCAGGGCATGGTGGCAAGGATCCCGGTGCTATTGGCTGGAATGGTACTCATGAAAAAAAAGTTGTTTTAGCTGTAGCCAAAGAGTTAGCGCGTTTGGTAACTAAAGAAGCTGGAATGCGCCCAGTTATGATTCGTAATGGTGATTATTTTGTTAAATTGCATAAGCGGCTTGAATTAGCACGGCAACATAAGGCTGATTTGTTTGTTTCTATTCATGCTGATACTTATCCTGATAATCAAGAGGTACAAGGTTCATCAGTTTTTATGCTTTCGCAAAAAGGTGCTAGTAGTGAAGCGGCTAAATGGTTAGCGGAGAAAGAAAATGCGGTTGATTTAATGGGTGGTATTAATTTAAATGATAAGGATAATTTATTAGCTGAGGTATTGTTAAATTTATCTCAAGCAGGCACTTTAAAAGCCAGTGCTAATTTGGGTGAAAGTGTGTTAAAACGTTTAACTAAAATTGGTAAAGTGCATTCTAGTCGATTACAGAGAGCGAATTTTGTGGTTTTACGTTCTCCAGATATTCCTTCTATTTTAGTGGAAACTGCATTTTTATCTAATCCATCAGAAGAACGAAAAATTAATAGTCCATATTATCGTCGTCGTATTGCCGCTGCAATTATGTCAGGGATTCGTGAATATTTTGCTAAAGAGAAAATAAGTTTTTTAACTGCGGCTATAAATTAATATAATTATGCGACTAAGTAAATTTGAACAGCAAACAATTAAACAAAGCGTTTATGCGCTGGATGCTAATGCCAAGGTTGTTCTATTTGGTTCACGCACCAATGATGCAGCACGAGGTGGCGATATTGATTTATTAATTATTTCTAATAATCTCAAACGCCAGCAACTTGGAAAAATACGATGGCAATTATGGGAAAAGTTGGGAGAACAGAAAATTGATATTGTACTTTCGGATACACAATTATCAAATACCTTTGCAAGGGCAGTTTTTAAAAATGGAATTATATTGTGACAGAAGTACTTAAAGAAAATCAGCTGGCGATGAATAGTGCTATTCAATGGCTAGAACGTTCTTATAATTTATGTAGCAAGATTGGAATCAAAGCGGATTATACGGATGAGGAATATGATACTTTTGAAACTTTAACCAGTCGCTATGCCAGAGCTATTGATCTGATTGTACGCAAAGTGTTAAGAACAATTGATATTGTAGAGTTTGAACATCCGGGTACATTAATTGATATTGTCAATCGTGCTGAAAGACGAGGTTTAATAGACAGTGTCGAATCATTACGCGAAATGACCGATTTACGAAATGAAATTTCTCATGACTATATTAAGGCAGAACTAATTGAAACTTTTGAAGAAACGCTAAAACAAACTCTGAAAGTGATTGAACTTGCCAAAGGTATTGAAAAATATATTAAATGTGTAATTAAAATATGAATATGATAACAAAATTAGAATCTTTTGGTTTGATCAAAGTTAGCGGCAATGACGCTGAAAATTTTTTGCAAGGGCAATTCACTAATGATGTATGTCAAGTTACTGTTGAGCAAGATCAGTTAAGTGCTTGGTGTAGCTCTAAAGGGCGTATTATTGTTAATTTTCGCTTGTTTAAGCGCGATGATGCTTATTATTTAATATTACCTAAAGATAGTATCGCTTTTATGCTTAAACGTTTGCAAATGTATGTTTTGCGGGCTGATGCTAAGTTAGAAGATGTTAGTGAGAAATTAAGTTGTTTAGGTGTAGTTGGTGATTATCCTGAAAATAATTTTGCTGTGTTGAAAGTGGAAACAGGGCGTTATTTAGTGGTAGTTGAAGATGATATAGATACTTATGAAGTAGATACAGGAAAATGGGAATTATTGAATATTCTTGCTGGTTTGCCTCAAATTGTAGCAGCTACTGCTGAGGCTTTTGTACCGCAAATGGTAAATTTTGATGCTATTGGCGGTATCAATTTTAAAAAGGGCTGTTATACCGGGCAAGAAATTGTAGCGCGAATGCATTATCTTGGTACTTTAAAACGTCGTATGTATTTAATTAAGCTAGATACTGCAAAGCTGCCACAACCGGGAGATGACTTAAATGGTATTGGTAAAATTGTTAATGCCCAAGCTCATCCCGATGGTGGAGTTGTAGTTTTAGCGGTTCTTCAAATTAAACAGGCTGAGAATGATAAAAACTTAGAATTCATGGATTTGCCTTATAAACTTTCATAAAAAGTAGCGTATCACTGTAAAGTATCTGCTGGTAATAAGGTTAATGGTTTCTTTAATCGTACCGCACGAAAATCTCGTTCGTCAATAGTCAAAATTTGATATATATTTAATTCTTCAGCCGTCACCATAACGCTGGCATCTGCTAAACCCAGTTTTAAATCACGGTATTGTGCAATTAACTTATGGCAACTTTGTAATCCGATCCTATTTAAATGGTGTAAACGATATACACCATTTAAAACATCTTGTAAAAAATTCAATTCTGCATCAACACCTAATAATTTTTCCAATAGATAGTCTATTTCAACAAGAAGAATTTCCGGAATCATAATTTCACCAGCATTCTGATTTATAATAACTCGAACTGCTTGATGGTATTGATCATTACCATCATAAAAAGCATAAATAGCACCAGTGTCAGCAATTATCATTATTTACACCTTTGTTGTATTTTGTCCATTTTTTCTTTAAAAAGCAATTCTTTAGCACGTATAGATACATCTGAACGACCACTATAATAAACTTTTCCTATTGGTTTAGGTTTTGATTTCATATGAATTAAAGTATTATTTTGATCCTCGTTTGCTAGTTGTGACAGAATTAATTGAACTAGCTGGAATTTATCGCTATTAGGCAAAGAATCAATAACAGGTAAAACTTTGGCGATGGACATTTTTAATCACTCCATTTTAGTAAAAAAGTTGCCTTATAAACTTTGATGATAAGTACAACAAAAGATAATAAAAAGGCTAAGCTTAATAGCCATATATAAAGTTCTATTTTTGGACGAAAAATTTTTGTTTCTACAATTTCTTGTTCTATTTTATCTAGTTGTTGATAAATATTTTTTAAGCTTAAACTATCTTGAGCTTGAAAATATTTTCCATTTGTAATTTTTGCTATGTCTTCTAAGACTTTCTCATCTTTTTTGTTAATAACGAAACCAATTGTATAGATACGAATTCCTGTTTCAGCAGCCCATTTTGCTGCTTGAATAGGATTTGCAACTCCTGCGTTATTACTACCATCTGTAATTAGAATTAGTACACGATTTTTAGTCTCGCGTTTGCGTAAGCTTTTTATAGCTAAACCTATAGCGTCACCAATAGCGGTAGAACGCCCAGCAAAACCTATTTTTGCTTGATCTAACATGATTTTGACGGTGCGACGATCAAAAGTTAAAGGTGTTTGTACATAGGCTTTTTCAGCAAATAAAATTAATCCAATCCTATCAGCTTTTCTCTCGACAATAAAGTCACCTATAACTTGTTTTACAACTTTTAGGCGAGTTTGTCCATCTGGTAATTTTTCTTTCATGCTATCTGAGAGATCAACAGCAACTAATAAATCACGCCCAGTGACTGGTAATTCAATTGCTTTGCCTAATAGCTGGGGTCTTGCAGCGGCAGATATTAATAATATCCAAATTATCCATAATAAAATATACAGTAAAAGATTATTTTTATTGACAGTCTTTTTTTGAGTATTAATTCGTTCAAAAAAAGGAACCCTTAAGGCATTTTGAACTTGATGAGCCGCTGGAGGAAAAAAGCTGCGAATTAGCCAAGGTAAGGGTAAAAGTATAAATAGCCAAGACCATGCGAATTGTATCATTGTTGTCTAATCCATTTCTCTATTATAAGCATTAATCTATCAATCTCTATCTGCGGTGATTTTTGATAGGGTGCTACAGATAATGCCTGCCCCAAACCTTGAGTAAATTCTTTGGTATTACCAGTTTTATCCAAAAATTGTAGCCATGTGTTGCCGCTTAGCTTGGCTACTTGACGCTGTGGAAATTTTGCTAATGCTATGCGCCGTATTAATATTGATAATTCAATAACTAATTGATTTTGATTCTTGTAATGCAATTGTTTTAGTTGTTTAAATTTTTTTAAAGCAGATCGTCTAATTTTATGGGTTATATAATAATATTTATAATAGTATAATGCAATTATAAGTATAATTAATGATGCTATTATCCACCATCCAATTGCTGGTGGCCATAATGATATGAATGGTGGACTGTGGATGTCGTGTAGTTGCTTTATTAGTTCTATTGATTGATTCATAATTTTATTAAAGGTAACTATAAATAAACATTTATTTGATATATTCATAATAATTTGCAATATTAAATATTAGCAGGCAAAAATATTTTAACCTGATAATAATATTTTTACATAACAATGAATGCTTATAAAAGAAAATTGGAGAATTTTATGTATAATTTAATTAAATTAATAGTAAATATAAATTTATTTTTATATTGTAGCACATTGTCAGTTTATGCCGCTGATGCTAATTATCATGTAGATACCGGAAAATTAGACATTCCAGCAGTTAAAGTATTTGATAAAGGTAAATTAGTTGGCACTTATAGAGCTGAAATGCAACAGCATCAAGAAAATCCATTTGGTGGAATTGTTTTTAGAGTAGAAGATGCTCAAAAAATTGATACTGGTAGTTTTTTTCTAAAGCGCGTTCGAGATAATGGTCGTCTATTATGTGGTGGACGAACAAATTTACCCGGTTTCGCCTATATTTGTCCTAATGGTCGCAATTGTGGTTTTGATATAGCAATGTGTCAGGCAGTTGCAGCGGCTGTATTGAATTCACCAAAAGGTAGTATTACTTTTGTTGAAGTAGCAACTAGTGACAGGGCAAAAGCATTACAAGAAAAGACTGTTGATATACTTTCACGCAACACAACTTGGACTAGTAGTCGTGATATAAAATGGGGTCATTTTACTTGGATCATGTTTTATGATGGTCAGGGTTTTATGGTGAAAAAGGATAGTGGTATCAATAGTATCACTGGACTTGACGGTAAACGCATCTGTGTCGAACGTAATACTACTACTTATACGAATTTAGTAGATGAATTTGCGCGACTTGGTTTAAAATTTACAGAAGTTTTAGCTCCGGGATCTGCGATTGTTAGCCATTATTTAAATAATGAATGCGATGCTATGACTACCGATAAATCAGGGTTAGCAGCTAGGCGTGCTGGTCTTGATGATCCTGAAAATCATATTCTTCTTGACACTACTATTTCTAAAGAACCACTTACTCCTGTTGTGCCTTCTGGAGATGAACAATGGCTTGATATTGTTAAAATTGTTTTATTTGGGTTGATTAATGCTGAAGAATTAGGCATTACTAAAGCTAATGTTGACAGTCTGGTATCTAGCGGTAATCCAAGTGTTAAACGCTTATTAGGTGCAGAAGGCAGTTTTGGTCAATCTGAGCTTGGCTTAGAAAAAGATGCAATAGCTAATGCCATTCGTGCAGTTGGAAATTATGGTGAAATCTATGAACAGTATTTAGGAGCAAAGGGAGTAAATATACCGCGTGGACCCAATAAGTCATACAGAGATGGTGGTCAAATCTATGCACCGCCTATGCGTTAATTAATATAGTCTTTCAGAAAAATAAAAACTATCAGACCTGTCAAGTCTTTAGTTATCTGAAAAATTATAGAAAAGTTTAATGTTGGAGATATATTATGAAATTTAAGCAATATACCATTATATTTTGTCTATTTTGTTTTATCATAACGATAGATACTAAGGCAACTGAAGCTGTTGAAGGTGAATATATTATTAAATATAAGAATTGTTATAAGAGCAATATTGATGCTGCTGAAAAACCAAGATTTCCTAGCATGAATGCAAGCCTTTTAAAAATAAATAGTAAAAGCAAGGATAGTGAATCTGAGCTTGCTAGTTTACAAAATGATCCTTGTATTGAATATGTGGAACCTAACTATATTTTTAAGATAGAAACTGCTTCAGTTACAAGAAAGAAGCCTAATGATCCTGAGTTAGCTAAACTTTGGGGATTACAAAAAATTCAAGCAGAACAAGCTTGGGATATTGAGACAGGTAACAGTGATGTAATAATTGCAGTAATTGACACTGGTGTAGATTATGATCACTCTGATTTGAAACATAATATGTGGAAAAATCCCGGTGAAATAGCTGGTAATGGAATTGATGATGATAATAATGGTTTTATAGATGATATCTATGGTTACGATTTTGCCAATAATAAAGCTGAACCTGTTGATGATAATGGTCATGGTAGCCATGTTGCGGGAATTATAGCGGCATCTGGAGATAATGAAAAAGGTATTGCAGGAGTTAGTTGGTCTGCTAAAATTATGGCACTTAAAGTTACTACAAAATATGGTCAATTAACTACCGCTGATGCTATATATGCTATAGAATACGCTAAGCTTATGGGTGCAAAAATCATTAATGCTAGTTGGCATATTGATGCTGATGATCATCCAAAAGCACTTTATGATGCTATTCAAATAGCTAAAGATGCTGGAATTCTATTTGTAACTGCCGCTGGTAATAAATCACAAAATATAGATGCAGATAATTCTTTAGCATGTTTACAATGCCCTGCTAGCTATGATTTGGATAATATTATCTCAGTTGCCTCTACAAATGAAAATGATGGGCTTTCTCCTAGATCTAATTTTGGACCTATATCAGTAGATATAGCAGCGCCGGGTACAAATATCTATAGTACTATACCTCAAGAAGAATACGCAGAAAAAAGTGGTACTTCAATGGCTGCACCTTATGTAACTGGAGTGGCTAGTTTACTATGGTCTATAAATCCTAATTTTACATATAGGGAAGTGAAAGATATTATTCTTTCCAATGTTGACCAGCTAGATGTTTTAAAAGACAAAACAGTAACAGGTGGCAGACTGAATGCTTATAAGGCACTTAAAAACATAAATTCAACTGTTTCCAGAACAAAAGGACCTGTTGCTATATGTAAAACTTCGGTCAATAATTTTAATGTTACATTTGACGCTTCTCAGTCTTTTGGTAATATAAAAAGCTATAAGTGGATTCTGGATAGAGAGCAAATTATTGAAAGCAATCATATTTTAAAGAAAGTAATAATTAATGTGACATACCGTGAAACAGATAGTTATACAACAACATTGATTATTACTGATGATAAGGGTCTAACTGATGAAACAAAATGTTCTGTTAAAGTTCCTAATAATGTCCCACCTACAAGTACTTGTATAACTTTAGTTTCAAATGAAATTAATGCCGCATTTGAAAATGAAACAGTTATAAAAACTTCTGCACCATTTACATTGAATTTAGATGGTCCCAAATATGTTAATGAATGTATTCAAGAACCAAAAACTAATTCATCTGAAAAAATTATTAAGTATATCTGGTTAATTTGTCAGAAAAACACCAATGGTAATTGTTATTATTTGCCTGATGCAGGACATCATAAAAAATTTACTATAAATTTGGTAGATTATGGAAGTTATATCGTTCAATTAACAGCAAAAAGTGAAAAAGGTAAAAACATTCAGAAAGAAATTAAAATAAATATTTTACCTGAATTAGGTCAAGGATTTGGATTTGATAATGAGTTAAGTAAAGTAATTCCCACAAGCGCTAGCTTTGCAGGTGGTATTTCTGTTGGTGATCAGATTTACCAAGCTAATATGAAAAAAAATATATCAGAACTTACTGATATGAGTGAAATTAATATTGATGTGACTGGCGAAATTAATGTTGATTTACGACATATTGGTATGCAAGCTGATCTTTTAGTGGTTATTCTGGATTCAGAAACATCTAAATTCTTTATGTTAGATAGTCAGGGAAATTTTCAAGATTGGGATCCTGTTATTCTATCGCATATTGTTCCTTTTGAAATTGATATTAGTTTAAAAAAACGATTATTAATCACAATTTATAAACACAATAGTTTAATTTCAGGTACATTTAATGTATTTTTCGGATATCGTTTATTTAACGGTAAAGTATTTGGTGGTGGACCAATTCAAATTATAGTGGAGTGAGAAAAAAAATGAAAAATTTATTATTAATATTGTTATTAACAGCCTCATTACAATCCATTGCTGAAACTAATAATAATACTAGAAGTAGCGGTTGTATTGATGTTATTACTTATGGTCTTAATCCAGAAACTGAGGAATGGCGGGCTTTTCCAACACCTTGTGATGTTCCACAAAGATGGGAAAAGTCATATACTAGACCATCTAGTTGTTTGGATATAATCGTATATGGTCAAAATCCTAATACCGAAAAATGGGAAAGTTTTGAAACATCTTGTGATGTGCCAGCTACATGGGAAAGTAAAGCTTGTCCTAATTTTGTTATTTATGGTCAAAATCCTAAAACCAAAAATTGGTATAAATTTTCAACACCTTGTGATGTCGCTAAGGGATGGAATAGTTCCAATAAAGTTCCTGAAACTTTTCAAGAAAAATCTGCTGAAAAGGCTACTTATGATTCAGAGCAAGGAGTTCTTTATATTCCCTTGCTAGATCATATCTCATATACTAAGATCACAAAATATAAAAATGTTGAATTTAAAAAAATTGATAATCCTTATTACTACTTAGTCTTAAAATTAGATAAATTAACTAAGATCACAGAAGTAGAATAAGATAGTCAATTCTGCATCAAAACCTGTCAGCTTGACTCCAATTTGCTCCATTACAGCATATTATCTGACAGGTATTATAGAATTTTTTTATACAAATGAGGATCAAGCAAATGAAAAGTTTATATGCTCAATTTATATTGATAGTCAATTTATTATTAATCCCTTTGTTACAAGCAACTGCTTCTCAATATTTATATGTTCCTATTGATAATAACCTAATTTCAATTAGGGATGCAAATACTGGTCAAGAAATAAAAAAAATATCAATGGATATAACAAATCCTCCAATAGATAGTGAACCAATACAAGCATCTATAGATGGAGATGATAATAAAGTTATTGGTTATAGAACCAATATAGAACATAAATCTAAAATAGATGTGTTTTCAGATAACGATAAAACTATTGTTCGTTCATCTAATAATAAACACATAAATGCGATTATTTTAGATCCTCTTTATTCTAATCTTGATTCGCATAATTCTATTCAAGGCATTTTTCTTATAATAATTCGTTCACTAGGTAGTGGTTTTGGCACAATTATTACACCTTCAACAAGAGATTTAAGTAGTAAAACCTGTTTCAATAACAACAATTGTCAAGAGAAGGTGAATTATCGTAGCAGAAATATTGTAGATTCTATGAAGCTAGCTGCTACAGCTTCTGAAAATTCCAGTATTAAGGATTTTAAATGTAATTATCAAAAAGTAGAAAATGAAGATTACGAGCATGTATTGGATTGTACCGTTGAATTTAATTTAATTAACACTTGTCAAAGTAATCATGATTACGATAAATTAGATACTAAAATTCTTAATCCTGAAGCTCATATAACTGATACAACAGCAATATTTAGTGGAGGTATCTATGAAGATGAAGATGATTATAATCCTGAAAAGGATGGTGTATATGAAACCTATAGTGTAGTAAATGTCTGTGGAATTATGCGAATTGTTCCTAAACATCGTGGGCAAAATGCAGATATACTTGTAGTAGCCTTTCAGCAAAATATTTTTTATCTATTAGAAGAGGGTAATAGTGATGAGTTTCAGAATGTTTGGGATGGTAATTTTATTAATTTATATGCTTTTCAAAAAAATGTGACTCTTTCAAAAATAAAGCAACAAGTAAATATATATCGCGGCAGGCTTAATGAAGGTTCATGGTATATATACTTTGGTTATAGATTAGCAGATGGAAGTATTATTTTTAATAGTGAACCTCTTAAAATTAAAATTTTAAATTAATATGCTTGTGTCAACAAAAAGAATATTAGTGATTATAAACTTACTAGTAGTAAGTTTAACACTAAAAGCAGAAATAATAACAGATGGCACTCTAGGAAAAGCAACTTCCTTAGAGGGTTCAGATTTTTTCATTAATGACAGTTTGGGTCTGCAAATTGGTGGAAACTTATTTCATAGTTTTCAAGATTTTAATATTTTTAATGGTGAAACTGCTACTTTCACTAGCCATGATTCAGTAAATAATATCTTAGCGCGAGTTACTGGAAATAATGGTTCTATTATTAATGGAAAATTGAATTCTAATGCAAATTTATTTTTAATAAATCCCAATGGATTATTATTTGGTAGAAATGCTAGTTTAAATGTCAATGGTTCTTTTCATGCTACTACTGCTGATTATATAGGTTTAGGAAAAACAGGAAGCTTTGCTGCCACTAATCCTAGTGATTCTAATTTGACAATTGCACCACCTTCAGCTTTTGGTTTTTTAGATACAAATATTTCGCCTATAACTATTCAAGGCAACTATTTAAAAGTACCAGACGAACAAACTTTATCTATAATTGGCGGAGATTTAGAAATTTATGATAGTGTTTTGTTAGCTAGCGGTGGAAGGATTAATCTTGCAGCAGTTGCATCAAAAGGTGAAGTTTTATTAGATGATTTAGCACTAAAAAATTTTGACAAATTAGGAAACATAACATTATCAGAATCTAATCCTGCATTTCTTAAATCATTTGATGTTGCTAATGTTGATGTTACTAGTTCTAAAGGAAATGGAGAGATATTCATTCGTGCTGGAAAATTTTTATCAGATACAGGATATATTTTTGCTGATACTAAGGGTGATAATTCATCAAAAATAGATATATTTATTGATGGCGATATGAACTTAAGTAATGGAGCTAGAATAACAGCGGATAATGAAGGAAGCAATCAAGGAGGATATATTAATTTTAGAGTAACAAATATTCTTCGACTTGACAGTTTAAGTACTATTGCTACTAATAATTTTAATACTGGCACTGGAGGAATAATAGACATTGAAGCAGCTAGTTTAGAAATAAATTCCGCTTTAATACAAGCGGCTACTAAAGGTAATGGAGATGCAGGTAGTATTATTATTAAAGCTCAAGAAATCAATTTACAAAATGGTGGATTTATAAATACTAGTACAGTCAGTTCTGGTAAAGGAGGTTTTATTAATATAACTGCCAATAATTTAACATTGTTAAATCAAAGTAGTATTTCAACAGGAAGTTATGAACAATCAAGTGGTAAAGCAGGCGATATTAGCTTACAAGCCCAAAATATCGCATTAAATAATGCAAGTCAAATTCAAACTGCTTCTCTTGGAGAAGGAAATGCAGGGGCGATTAATATTAAAAGTGAGACTTTGTCGCTA
This sequence comes from Candidatus Marithrix sp., assembly GCA_016744775.1. Taxonomy (GTDB): domain Bacteria; phylum Pseudomonadota; class Gammaproteobacteria; order Beggiatoales; family Beggiatoaceae; genus Marithrix. The sequence goes on along the minus strand of JADGDS010000002.1, from coordinate 337,053 downwards.
AACAATGAATGCTTGATTGCATCTTTAGCCGCCCAAGCAGGTGGTGGAAATATAAAATTATCTATAAATAATAAGATTAATCTTGTTAATGATAGTTGGATTACGGCAGAAACATTTGGTACAAAACCGGAAGATCATGGTGGTAATTTGACTATTGAGAATCCGAAATTTTTTATTCTTAATAATTCTGAATTACGCACTAATGCTTATGCTGGAAATGGTGGCAATATTCGTATTATTGCAGATCTATTTATTAAATCCAGTGATAGCATCATAGATGCCTCTTCAGAATTAGGTGTAGATGGTGAAATTAATATTCATTCACCAGACGAGAATTTTAAAGAACCGATACTATTACCTGTAAATAAATTAAAACTACAAGAATTCTCATTGGATAGATGTGGATTAAGTAAAGAAGAGTTAGGTCAATTTATTGTGACAAGCAGAGATTCATTGCCACAAGCTTTTGATAATGACTTGAAAATTCATTATTATATTCCATAAAATATGAAAATAAATAGATTAATATGGCTCGAAGATATTGTCGAAAAACTTATCTGGAAACATAATGTGGAGGAACAAGAAGTTATTGAAGTACTTGAAAATAAACCTATATTTCAATATAAAGAAAAAGGTTATAAATCTGGAGAAGATGTATATGCTGCTTTTGGCAAAACCAATACAAATCGTTTTTTAAGTATCTTTTTTGTATATACACAAGACAAACGAGCCATAATAGTTTCCGCAAGAGATATGTCAGCAAAAGAAAGGAAAAAATATGTCAGATAAAACACCAACTTCAAATGCTAATAGTTACCAAGATATAGGTGAATTTTGGGATAAACATGATGCTACAGAATTTGGAGAACAAACTAATGTAGATTTTAATGTAAACATCACATCTCAACGTAAATATTTTCCATTAGATAAACATCTTTTTATAAAAGTCAAACAAATCGCAAAGCAACATGGAATCAGTGAAGAAACATTATTGAACTTATGGATTCAAGAAAAAATTAATCAAGTTCATATTGTTAAATCTTTATCATAAAGGAGCAGTAATATATGCTACGTTATTTATTATTAATTTTACTATTACCGATTTTATTTTGGCTTTGGAATTGGTTCGTTCGCGGTATAACTAAAGTAGTTTTATATATACCATATATCAAAAAAAAATGGGATGTTTTACCAAACAAAAGAATTATTCGTAAATTTATACTTAATACAATTTTTGGCTTAAGCATATTTTTATTGTTAATCTTTTTTAAGGATTTGCCTTGGTTGATGAATGAAGAAGATGCTAGTATGGATGGTATAATGTATTTAAAGCAAAAATTTACATCCATAAAAGAAAATAAAAATATCTCTGCATTTGTATTTTTAGATATTGATGATAATACTTATCATGCTTGGGGTGAACCATTATTTACACCACGAAATCGTTTAAAAAATCTTATTGATGCTGCGGTTAAATCTAAAGCGCGTTTAATATTAGTTGATGTTGATCTTAGTCAAGCAACACCAGTTGAGAAATCACAATTACATCCTAATGATCAAGAATTGAAAACATATTTATCTGAATATGTAACTAAATGTAAAACTTCGCAGTCAGATTGTCCAACTATTATTTTTATTCGTAATTTTAGTGTTAAATCTAGTACTATTCCAGTTATACGAGCTGGTTTTTTAGAGGAAGTAATTAATGAAAAATCAGCACCTTATTTACAATGGGCATCGGCACATTTTTATCAGTCTGAAGATAAAGTGATTAGACGTTGGAGTTTATGGGAAACTGCTTGTAACAATGTTCAACAACCAGTAGTTATTCCTGCAATTGAATTGTTAGCTATGGGTGTAATTAAAAATTGTACTACAGAAATAGAACAAGCCTTACAAACATTCCAGCCTAATAATTGTAGTGAGCAGAATACTAGTAAAAAACCATCTGATATCCAGTTTTGTGGTATGAATATTAGTACCAATATACGCGGTGTTAATCAACGAATTATGTATAGTATGCCTTGGCTAGTTGAAGATCAAGCACCTAGTTTACCGTATATTGTGTATGATGAGAAGGATAAACCAATTGTAACAATTTTTTCAGCGCAAGCTTATGCTGAATCAAAGCCTCAAACTAGTTTAGAACCACTAACAGATAATATCGTAATTATAGGTGGTAGTTATCGTGATGGAGGTGATATTCATTTAACGCCTTTAGATAAGATACCCGGTTCTCTCATCATAATTAATGCAATTCATACTTTATTAGAATATAATTCTATTCAATCCTTATCAATTATCTATCAATTAATTTTCATTATTGTATGTATCTTTATAATAAGTTACATTAGAATAAAGTTAAATTATATTTGGAATCTTGTAATTGTTAGTATAATTATTATGGTGGTAATACCATTAAGTATTATATTGTTTAGTCATGGTATTTGGTTAAATTTAGCACTACCTTTAGTAGCAGTGCAATTAAACGAGATGCTACGTGAACATCTTCAAATGAATTAGGATATTAAAAATGCAAAACTTAAATACTAAAATCTCGTATTCGTTATTTTTTATAGTCTTATTTTTTTATATAACCCCCGCATCAGCCGCAAAAATGATGGGTTATATTGTTTCATATAAAGGTTCACCCAGTGATTTTAAATTGACTCGTAATGGAAAACGAGAACGTGTAGAATACAATAAGCCGCTATATGTGGGTGATAAAATCAGTGTTCATCGTTATGGTAGTTCTATCAACTTGATATTGGGTAATAAAAATATCACTCGTTATTATTATGATAAAACCTATCAAGTAAAACATATTCGTTCAGATGCAAGTATTTTTGGAAATATGCTATCTGTATTTTCAGATTGGTGGGGAGGTTTGTGGGAAGCTTCTGATGAAGAGAAAAGGATAGCAGCTACTAGAGGGAATTATCCTCCAACTATACCTTTACTAACAAATCAGACTAAACTCAAAGCAGATAAAAAGACTGTACATTTAGCTTGGCGAGGCGGAAAAGCACCTTATACTGTTACTATACAAAGAAAAAATATAGAAACTCAAAAAAAATGGTGGATTATTGAAAAATGGAGTAATAAAACAAATAAAAATATCGCAAGATTTAGTATGCAGCAACTTAAATTAGAAGTTGGTGGAATTTACTCAATGATTGTCAGCGATAATGATGGTAATAAAACAAGCAAGGAATTTACTGTAATTGGTAAATTACCAAGCTTTAAATTAAATTATAAAGAGAAACGACAAATTAAAAACCACAAAGATAAGCGATTTGCTTGTGCTGCAATGTTTAGACATAAACAACACAAAAATAGTCAATGGGATTTTGAAATTTATCAAATCATCGCTGGTGGTGGAGATAAAAAAATATTATCAACTTGTGGAATTAATTAATGATTAATGTAAATATGAGGAATTAGCTAGTGTCACTACAAATGATAAAACGAGAATTAATCAATGAAATTGATCTAATACCTGATGATAAAATTTTAGAAGTATATAATTTTATTCACTATTTCAGGCTAGGCACTCAAAAAGTCGAAACCAAAAATACAAAAGAATTATTATCTTATGCAGGATCATGGAAAGAAATGGATGACGAGGTATTCGATGATTATATGTTAGATATAGTAAAACGCCGTAAAAAGGCTTTCAGTGGTAGGAGAAATAATGAAGCCAGCATTGATTGATACTGATATTTTATCTATGTTTTTCAAAGGCAATAAAAAAGTTAAACAAAATTTCAAAGTTTACCTTGATGAATATAATGAAATTAATTTTAGAATTTGCATCACAAAATAACATCATACCTTTAACCACAGAATCAACTAAAATATCGGCAAAAATCTATGCAGATTTGCGTAAAAAAGGAACACCTGTTGATGACATAGATTTATTAATAGCTGGAATAGCTTTAGAAAATAACTTTATTATGGTGACAAATAATCTAAGTCATTTTAAAAGAATTGAAACATTAAAGATAGAAAACTGGTCTTGTAAAAAATATTATTAACTAATGTGACACACAAATAGCAACAATCTGGAGTTCAAAGCAAAGCTTTGCTTTGAACTCCAAATAGATAATTCCTTTAACTATAATTTCCTATTAATATAAATGGTGCCCAATAATAAGGGTGTTTATATTTTTCTATTTTCAACAATTTTTTTTGAGCCTGTTGTAAAGCCTTTGCTTTGCTGAGCTTATTTTCTTTTAATTGTCTATAAAATTCAACGATTATGTTTTGTGTTGATTGATCATTTACTTTCCATAATGTTGCTAACACACTAGGAACACCTGTCTTTATCGCAATACCTGCTAGCCCAAGCGCGGCACGATCATCTCCTAGAGCAGTTTCACATGCGCTTAAAGTGAGCAATTCTATTTGTTTTCGTTTCAATTTTTTATTTATATTAATCAATTCTTCCAAATCATCCATTGTTATTTTACCATCATACGTGCGTAAAAAGGTTTGACTTAGATCATGTTTAAATTGCCCATGAGTTGCAAAGTGAAGAATAGAATAAGGTGAAGAATTAAGCATTTTTTTTACTTTTTTCAATCTAAAATCTTCATTTAGAATTATATCTGTCTGAGCTTTTAATATTTTGGCTATGCTCTTTAATTCTCTAGGTACATATTCCAGTGGTTCAGCACCATCTATAAACTTCTTTGAACCACTTAATAATGCTTGCACATCATCAAGTTTTATAACTTTAGTTGCAAGAGTTAATTTTATTCCGGGAGAAATAACAAGTGCATATTTTTCAATTAAAAACTGATTTGTTTTTTCATCATGTAAGGCAGCAAAAGGGATGTTACGAAAAACGCTATTAGGTACAATTATTAAGGTATCTATTTGCTTATCCAAAATTATTGGTTTAATTAGCCAATTATAAAGAGTTTGTGCATTTGTTTTCCAATCATTCTTGTTTGTTGCTAATTTTTCACGAAATTTATTAATTAATGTTTTTAGATTTGGTTTTTTAAGAATAGTTTTCTGCTGTATTTTACCGCGATTCATAGTTAATAATTCAATACGATCATCAAATAATAACGGATAAAGCACAGCGACATTTTTTGGTAATTGATCTAAATTTTCAATTGTATCTGATAATTTTTCGGTAATACAATCGTTCTCAAAATAATTGCGTATTTCAGCTTCTTTAAATAATTCAATCTTTTCTATTACCTTTTTTAAATATTTTTGTGTTTCATTACCAGTGATTGTTTGCCGTTGAAGTAATAAATCAATCCAATTAAAATAAAAATGTTCAATATCATCACGGAATTTTTGTGAAAGGCTAGCATATGTTTTACGAACTAATTCTAAATGTGTATTAGCGCGATCATAGGCAGAAGCTACTTCTTGATATGGTTTTTTGGCTTTTTTTAAAAATTTTCCTAGTTGCCATTCTAAACGAAATAATAGATCTGGATATCCCCAAACTTCTATCTGAAGTTCTGTATAAGGAATAGGATTTTTTTGAGCATAAAATATAGCTTCTCTAATTAATTTAATAGCTTCTTTGTAACGTGTATCTTTTGCATAAAGCTGTGCAAGGTAAAATTTTGCATAAGCAATTGCTTTATGATTGTTGTGTGTTCTAGCTACGGTGATAGCGTTTGTTAAAGCCTGATAGATATATTTTTTTTGTTCAGTTTCTAATGATTTCCTTAACATAATTTTAGCTATACTGATAAAAGCAAAACTTTTATCATGTGAATTAGCTAATTTTTTAATATATTGAAAAAGTATTAGGTTCTTTTGTTCATCTATAAACCATTTATTAAATGAATTAGATTGTGCAGCGGCATTAAGAAGGTTAATAAATATTTTTGCGCTTAATAATTTATCTAAGGATTTTTTAGTAGATTTATCATTATTTGGACAAAATATTGATAATGCTCCTGCATTACTATCAGCTAATTTAGCACTTTCACAATATTTTTTTCCTGCTTTTTGAAAGTTTTCAACTTTTTTGCCTTGAGAAATATATGGATTTAAAATATTAGGTAATAATAATATATTACCTTGTCTATTCAAAATATTAGCACACAACAATAGATGTTGAGGATTATCTTCACACTTGGCTAATCTATGAGCGTCATCAAGATAATTTTCAGCTTTTTTAAATTTTGTTAAGGATTTTTTCATCTCACAAACTTTTAAATCGCGCATTGCTAGATAAACATCACTTAACTGCATTTTTATATTAGCTTTACTGATATTATCATAATGAATTTTATTAGCTGATTTTAATACTTGTAAAGCATCCTTTAAACGCCCCAAGGCATGATATGCCATTGCTAAACGTAGTGATATGTCTATGTACCTTTTTGGATTCTTTTTAGCTGATATATTAGATAATGTCTTAGCCCAATGTTGCGCTGCATATTCAAAATTTCCTTGTTTGAAATAGCTTAATCCGTATTCAGCCGCTGATGTAAATTGATAAGTAAAAACTAATATTATTAATAATAAATATTTTTTCATGTGATTTAATCCCATTTAAAATTCATTCTGAATTATGATAGTATTTTTTTTCCCATAAGGTAGAAAATTTTGAAATCAGTACAAAAATATTTAATCACATTTATTATACTAAACTTTGTTATTTTTCATAATTTAGCGGCGTTTGAGTTACCTGATCTTGATCCTGATCAGTCTTCTTTGTCTTCTATTTCTAGTCTTCTTCTTAAGAAAGTTATATTTGAGGGTAATCAGATTTTTTCTGATGCTGAACTTAACCAAGTTATCAAAAAGTATCTCAATACAAACATTAATCCTGAGCAATTGCAACAATTAAAAAATGATCTTACTAATCATTATATCGATAAAGGTTATATTAATTCTGGGGCTATTCTTCCTGATCAGGCTGTTGATAAGGGTATTATTAGAATTAAGATCGTTGAGGGAAACTTGGTTGAGGTGCAAGTTTCTGGTAATGAACGTTTAGATTCTGATTATATTAAGGCGCGTGTACAGGCTAATCAAGCTTTGAATTTGACAGATTTACAGGATGGTTTGCAAATGTTGTTGGAGGATCCGTTGTTAGAACGGATTAACGCCGAATTAAAACCGGGCACTGTTTTGGGTGAGGCGGTTTTAAAGATGAAAGTTAAAGAAGCTCGCCCTTATAGTTTCCAATTTAATTTTAATAATTATCGTTCTCCTAGTATCGGTGCTTATCGTTCTGAAGTTCAAGGCTGGCATCGTAATTTAACTGGTAGCGGTGATAGTTTATATGTTCGTTATGGTTTAACTAAAGGTTTAAAAGATTATACTGTCAAATATGATTTTCCATTAAATTATCATGGTACTACTTTATCTTTTAGAATTGATCGTAGTGATTCTGAAGTGATTGAATATCCATTTAATCAGTTAAATATTGAAAGTGATGCTAAAATTTATTCTATTGGTTTGCGTCATCCTATCATTAATAAGCCTAAAGAATTGTTGGAGTTGGGATTAAATTTTGAGCAGCGTAATAGTAAAAGTTTTTTATTAGGCAGACCATTTTCTTTTTCTCCCGGTGTTAATTTTGGTGAAAGTAACATTTCTGTCATACGTTTTTCTCAAAATTGGTTGAATCGTGGCAAGAAACATGTTATTGCTGCTCGTTCAGTTTTTAATGTTGGAATTGATGCTTTTGGAGCAACTATTAATGATGATGGTTCACCTGATAGTAAGTTTTTTAGTTGGTTAGGGCAGTTTCAGTATGTCAAACAATTCACTACAAATAGCAATATTATTTTTAAAACTGATGTTCAAATATCAGATCAAAGTTTATTGCCTTTAGAAAAATTTGCAATAGGTGGTTTTGCTTCGGTGCGCGGTTATAGAGAAAATTTTTTAACTCGTGATAATGGTGTAGTTTCTTCATTAGAATGGCGTATTTCTTTGAAAAAAATGATGAATATTACTACTAGGTTATTAGAATTTATTCCATTCATTGATTATGGGCGTGCTTGGAACAATAACAATAATGAACAAGAACAGTTAAAACATATATATAGTGCAGGATTAGGATTGCGTTGGCATCCAAATCAATATATTCGTAGCCAAGTTTTTTGGGGTTACGCATTAAAAAATATACCAGAGGCAAATAATGAAAATTTACAAGATAAAGGTATTCATTTTGAACTTAGTTTTGTTTATTAAGGTTAATTAAGATGCAACAAGATTTTGAAATAACATGTGCTATTCCAAGAACTGGTAGAACATTTGAAAATTTTTTAGCTAAATTAAAAATTTTAGGGGTTAATAATCATGAAATAGATCAAATTTTAGCGATTTCTAAGAAAAGTAAGGCGATGAGCAGGATTTCTTTTGAGGAGGCTTCTCAGTTTTTGTTTGAGGCTTTGAAGGAAATTCCTTGTTTTGGCTTATCTGTTGATCGTAAACGCGAAAATCGCCCTTATAGAGTAGGTTTTTTAGCTTATCAATGGATTATTAATGATATTTGTGTGCGTATAGAAGGCGAGGAACCGCATAATGGTTCTTCTTTAATTAGGCTGGATGAGATTGATTGTGCTGTAGTTGGTTTGGATGAGTTATTGACTATGACTCAGTATTATTTGCAAAATCCTAGTTTGGTAACTAAGTGGGGTATGTATAATTATAATATTGAAAAACCCACTGGAATCAGAATTGCGGGTTCTGCCCAATTAACTCGTTATAATCCGGTTTTGAAGCAGGATGTTCAAGATATGGTTGGTTTTTTCTTGATTTCAAAATCTTCATCTTCTATATATAAAGATTTTGTGGCTCATTTATCAAAAAATGGGCAACGAGTTTTTGTTAAAGGGCGTTATGTTGGTATTGTTGCCGCTGCTTATCCTGAACTTAAAATAACTTCTGTCGAAAATGTAGAAGATGCAGTTTTGGAGGCTGAGGCTGGATGTGTTGGGCTTGAGATTGTTCAAACTGGTAATACTCTTAAAAGAAAGGGTTTGATTTTACATGGTGAACCGTTATTTTTGTCTGAGAGCTTGTACGTAGTTGATTATCATAGATATATTAAAAACCCAGTTTTACAAAAATTTGTTGATAATTTAAAACCTGTGGGTTATTTTGAAGATGAACGTATTAAACAATTTGCTTTATGGTATTGTGCTTTAGAAAAAAATATGGGTGATTCATGGTTAAATAAGCCGTCAATTACTGATTTATTTTGTCATTCAGAAGATATAGAAAATGGTTTACGCCCTTATAGGTTACAAACTCGTCATTGGAAACCGGATGATCATTATAAACAAGAACAAGCACTTACATTAATTACGGAGGCCAAACTAAGGTTAAATAGTTATTATAATGAATATACCTAATATCTTAACTTTGCTAAGAATTGCGTTAATTCCAATATTAATTATATCTTTTTATTTGCCGTGGGATGGGAAAAATATAGCTACTACTGGTATTTTTGCGGTAGCAGCACTTACCGATTGGTTTGATGGGCATTTAGCCAGACGTTGGAATCAAACCACTGCTTTAGGTGCTTTTTTGGATCCGGTGGCGGATAAATTAATTGTCGCAGTGGCATTAGTTTTGTTAGTAGAACAGAATCCTACGCCGTGGATGGCAATTCCTGCGGCGGTTATTATTGGACGTGAAATTACTATTTCTGCTTTACGTGAATGGATGGCAGAACTTGGTGAACGCGCAGCTGTTGGAGTATCCATGATTGGTAAAGTTAAAACTACTGCGCAAATGTCAGCATTATTAATGTTGTTGTATGGTGAAGCGTTTTTAGGATTAGGTTTTATTTGTTTATATATTGCAGCAGTTTTAACTTTATGGTCAATGATTTTGTACTTAAAAGCAGCAATGCCTATTTTGTTAAAGGCGGATGATTAAACAGTTAAGACATAATTTGCCATTCAAATGAATTAAATTCAACTCCAATTAAATAATCTCTGGAGTTCAAAGCGAAGCTTTGTAAGTAAAAAACAAAGCTTCGCTTTGAACTCCAAATAAATTATCATTTCACTCGAATAAATTCGACTCTTCTATTTTTGGCTCGCCCTTCTACTGTTAAGTTGCTTGCTATTGGTTTGTGTTCTCCGTAGGCTTTTAGTAGTAGTGGCGATTCTGGTAAGTCTAAGTTGTAGGCAATGTTAATAGTTGGAAATTATCGACAACTTCATTTGTTGTGAATTTTCAGATGTCAGAAGAGATGGTAAATGCTTCTGTGGAGTTGTTTGTTAAGTTTGATCAAGAAACTGCTACATGATGTAATTTCTTAGCCACAGTTTGCCCAACAAGAAATCAAAAAATCAGCGTGACTATCGGTTTATTGAAGAACTCAATTTATTATCTTATCCATAATAATGACAACGAATAAATTCTGCTAAATCACTCCTTTAAGTAAAAAAAACTACAGGGATTGCATTTTAGCAAGGATAAAACTAAAATCTATATATATATTATCCCTGCTAAAATGCAATCCCTGTAGTTATTATATCTGATTGTCATCCACTATGCTATAATTGATAAAAAACCGGAGAACTAACATAATGCTAAAATTTCCCTACGGAATAAGTAATTTCCATCGAATTATAACCAACAATTACTTTTATGTAGATCGTACCAACCATATTAGACTAATTGAAGATGCAGGTGATCAAATACTGTTTCTACGCCCACGACGATTTGGTAAATCTTTACTATTATCAATGCTAGAGAATTACTACGATGTAGCAAAAGCGGATGAATTTGATAAATTATTTGGTAACTTAGCGATTGGCAAAAATCCCACTCCTTTGCATAATCAATATTTGGTGATGAAATGGGATTTTTCTAATATCAATCCAAAAGGCGAAGCGCAACAAATAGAAATGCGATTGTATCACTATATCAATCGTTGTATTAAAAATTTTGCGTACAAGTATCAAGCTTTGCTTCCTATAAATATCCAAATTGATCCAGAGGATGCGATTGATTCGTTTCTATCCATGTTAAATGCGGTGCTACAAACTCCTTATCGTCTCTATCTGTTCATTGACGAATATGATAATTTTGCCAATGAAGTTATGATGGGAAAAGGAGAAATAAACCCAGAACGCTATAAAGCACTTACATCCGCTGATAGTTCACTGAAAGCTATTTTCAAAACAGTTAAATCTGCCAGTGGCGGATTAGGTTTAGAACGAGTTTTTATCACCGGAGCCTCTCCTATTTTGATGTCTGATATGACTACAGCGTATAATGTAGCGAAAAATATTTACCTTGAACCAGAATTTCACGACTTATGTGGCTTTCAAGAACATGAAATTAAAACTGTATTAACAGAAATTGCGCAACAATGTGGATTTGAAAATGACAAAATCAGCGAAGCATTGAAGCTGATACGAAGTTTTTATAATGGTTATTGTTTTAATGAATCTTGTCAATCTGATATATATAATCCAACTTTGGCATTGTATTTTTTTGATTGTTTTCAAAAAAAATGTAGATTTCCGCAGCAAATGTTAGATGAAAATTTAACAATGGATTTAAATAAGCTTACTTATTTATCTCGTCTGCCAAATGGAAGAGCCATTCTTTGGCAAGCACTAAATGGAACTCCGCCTTTAATTCTCTCATTGCTAGCCAATCGCTTTGGCATTGATCAGATGTTGAAAACCAATCAAAGTAATAGATTTATAATTTCTATACTTTATTATTTGGGCGTTTTAACCTTAGATGGAGAAACTGAACTTAGACAGTTACGTTTTAAAATTCCTAATTTGGTGGTGAGAAAACTCTACGTCGAGCATCTGTTTGAAATGCTATTACCACAAGACACTGAACGCGAACAAGTTCGTTTGTTGGCTGAAGAATTTTATCAAACAGTCGATTTACAACCAATCTGCGATTTTATGACACAGCGTTATTTTAAAGTATTTGATAATCGTGACTACAAAGACGCAAATGAATTAACTATAAAAACAGCTTTTTTGACAGTACTTTTTAATGATGTCTGGTATATGATGGATTCAGAAATGCCAGTAGAGCGACGCTATAGTGATTTAAGTATGATTGTTCGTCCAGATTTTCGTCAAACTCCCTTAAAAAATTTTCTATTTGAATTCAAATATTTAAAATTATCTCAAGTTGGTTTAAGTGGAGAAGAACTAAAACGTTTAAGTATAGAAGAAGTAGAAACCTTAGAACTAGTACAAGAAAAACTGGCAGAAGCTGAACAACAATTACTTGATTATCAATCTAATTTGGAAGATTTGCAATTGATATCTGTGGTTGCTGTTGGATTTGATAGCTTGGTTTGGAAAATAGTTAAACCTGACAGGTTTTAGAAACCTGTCAGGTTTGAATTCAATTCTTATTTCACTCTAATAAATTCCACTCTTCTATTTTTAGCCTGCCCTTCTACTGTTAAGTTGCTTGCTATTGGTTTGTGTTCTCCGTAGGCTTTTAGTAGTAGTCGCGATTCTGGTATGTAATATTTTGTTATTAGGTAGTTTTGGACGCTGGTTGCTCGTCTTTGTGATAAGTATAAGTTGTAGCTGGATCTACCTGTGCTATCTGTATGACCAGCTAGTATAAAGTCGGCTGTTGATAGCTCGCCTATAAATATTCTACCTAGTTTTTTTAGTAACTTTTTGGCTGGTTTGTTTAGTTTTGATGAGTCGTATGCAAAGTTTATTTGCATGGCTACTTTAGGGTGTTTGTCAACTATATCTACTATGTCTCTATATATTTTTCCTGATGATGGTAGTCTTAGGGCTGCTATTATGTCATCTACTGAACTGGTTTCTGTTATCCAGTAGGGTTCTTCGCTTGCTTGAGTTGTTGTTGCTGTTATTATTAATAGTATCGCGCTTATTAAGTATTTTGTTTTCATTTCTTTATCTCAATTCATAGCTTATTTTACTTACACAGCCATCACAGCTTAGTAGGCGATCTCGCATTACTATATATTTTTTGCCAGCTTTGCTGATTGTATAGCTTTTTGTGGCTATGGGATCATATGTTATGTCTGTGAAGTCTCGTGTTAGTATGGTTTTTTCAAGGATACGGTTGTGTTTGCTTTCTAGTTCGATGTCTTGGTGTTTGGATGTTATGAAGTATATTGTTTCTGTGCCCGGGGAGCCTCCTAATTTAAATGCTTTGTCTTTTTTGGGGATGTGGTAGTTTATTCCGGCTAATACTGGGTTGAAGTTGTTGATTATTTTGCCTTTGAAGGCTCGCATTGGAAATATTCTATAGATGTTGCCTGATGAGCCTTTGGCAAATATGTAAACGTAGGCGCGTTGTGAGGGTGTAAAGATTATTTTTAGAAAGTCTTTGCCTCTATATAGGATGCTGCCGTTTTTGAGTGTTTTGTAATTGTCATCGTCGTTGTTATAATATAGGTATTTTATATCTACTTTGATTGGTGCGGCGGTGGTGGTTAGGCTTGCTAGCAAACTTATTAGGGTTAGGGTTATTGTTTTCATATCGTTCCTTTTGATTATTTTTTGTCTGAATCAGAATTTACAGGATTTTAAGATTTACAGGATTGATAATTTTGTAAATTCTTTAATCCTGTAAATCCTGATTCAGACATTTTAGGATTATAACATGATTAATATACATTTTGATAAAACTTCTGCTTGGATTGCTTTTATTATTGGTATTGTAGTAGGGTTTTTTGTAAGACCTTATATTATGGAAATATTTAATAATGAATTGATGTCTGAAAATCAAGCTTTAAAAGATAGAATTGCGCAGTTAGAAAATAAGGAAATCACACTCACAAGTTGTAATAAAATTAATTATTCCAATGTAGCATGTAAATTTATTAGTAATAAAGATTATGAATATTTAACTATTTATGCTTATGGTAGCGTCTTGAAAGCACAAAATAATATTATTGGTTATGCTGAGGCTGTTGAGGCAAGTGATGTGTCGGTTGTTAAAACTGAGGAAGGCAATGTTAGTAGTTGGAAATTCTCGGCAACTTCATTTGTTGTGAATTTTCAGATGTCAGAACAGATGGTTAATGCTTCTGTGGAGCTGTTTGTTAAGTTTGATCAAGAATCTGCTAGTACTTTTCGATTTCCATCAGTGAATAAAAAACCATAACCATTGTCATCCCGACGTTAGGAGGGATCTTAAGATGCCTCCTAACGTCGGCACAAGGATCCCTCCTATCGTCGGGATGACAAATTGGTTGGTTTTGTAAAAACTATCCGAACTATTGACTTAGTTTCGTTGTTCTTCATATTCGTTGTACTAAACATTATTAAGTACAACGAATAATAAGAACAATGAATAAATCCTGCCATAATAACATATTATTTGCATTGAATAATAAAAAAATCGCCCCTGCCGGGGGCTTTCACGCTTTAAAATTCTGATTAGCGAAAACTAATCAGAAAAAGCAACTAGATTCTAAATATTAAAAATTAAAAGGGCAAAGGGCAAAAGGGCAAAAGTGTAAAGGGCTATGTCCACGCGGCGCGAACTACACGGAAGCCGATGTCGAAGTTGCGGTCGTCCGGGTTGATGTAGTAGCGGAAGGCAGTACGGAGGTACGTCGAGTTGAAGCTCCACGAACCGCCACGCAACACTCGGTTTTTATTAGTATTTTTATTAAAACATACTTTTTCTTTACCCTTATATTTATCTTCATATTCTGAGCATGTCCACTCCCATAAGTTTCCTACAGTATCATATAAACCAAATTTATTAGCATAAAAGGAACCAACAGGAGCAGTAGATTTATCATCCCATTTACTACCACAACCATCACAGTTAGCTCGATTTTTACCAATATCATTTCCCCACCAATACTTAGTTTCCGTACCAGCACGAGCTGCATATTCCCATTCCGCTTCAGTAGGAAGACGATAGGTTTTACCAGTTTGATTACTAAGCCATTTTGTATAAGCAGTTGCGTCATTCCAACTAACACACGCTACTGGATGATTATCATTTTGAGAAAAACCCGGAGAACGCCAATTAGCACCTTTTACCCATTTCCAGCCCTTAGAATAACTATAACAATCACCTTTCTTTTCAGCATCTGTCTTATAATTTTCAGCATTTACAAACTTCCTAAATTCACCAACAGTCACTTCAAATTTCCCCATAGCAAACTTCCCAACTGAAACTCTATGCACCGGCTTTTCATTAGAATATCCACCACCTTGAATATCTCCCATACGAAATGAACCAGCAGGAATCCAAACCATTTCTGGACCAGAACTGCCATCAGCTAAACTATCACGAAACACTGTTCCCGGCTTGTTGGAAACTGGTTGAGGTTTAGGAATTACGGGCTTTGGTTGATTTATTAAAGCTTCTAATTGAGCTTGTAAAGCTACTTTTTCCTGCCGTTCTTTTTCTAATTTGGCTTGTAATATTTTTTCTTTATTCTCTTTTTCTAGCCGTTCTTTTTCAAGTTGAGCTTGTAAGAGTTTTTCTTGCTTCTCTTTTTCTAACTTTTCTTTATCTAGTTTATCTTGTAATATTTTGACTTGATCATCAGATTTAACTTTCTCACAAGACACCAAACAAAAATCACCAACCATTGAATCATATACCGGAGGTACTTGTTCATTATGAGTTTCCAAAGCCACTTGTTGTCGAGTCTTTTTAAAAACTTCTTCTATTTTTAAGCCGGGTTGTTGTAGAAATTTTAATAAATGCCCCGTATATAAACCATTACTACCCTTTTCACCATCAGCCGTACTTTGACCAGAACCGGTAGCAAAACTAATAATAGTACCACTGGGAGCATTCATAGCAGCTAAACCATAATCAGCATTATTAATACCATTACGATCTGGTCTAGGAAAAGTACGACAAGCATCTAAAATCATAATATTGACTAAACTACCAGAACCTTTCATAGCACTAATCACCCATTGTGCCAAAATAGACTTATTTTTAATTAATTCGGTCTCAGGATTACGCATATCAGTTGGAATTAAATAATTCTTACCCTTGATTTCCAAACCATGCCCTGCGTAATAAAATAAACCAACTTGTCCCTTATTCTGAAGCTTGACTTTAAATTGAATAATCTCATCTTCCATCTCATCAAGACTAAGATTTTGCTTATGAATAACCTTAAAGCCTAAATTTCTAAGAACTCGCGTCATATCCCGCGCATCATTTTCAGGATTATGTAAAGGCTTAAACTTATAATCCCAATTGCCAATGACTAAGGCAATTCTTTTACCAGAGTAATTCTTCAATATAGGAGTAGAAATCTGATTATTACCAGAACCTCTACTCTTATCATCCGAATCACAGGCGGATAATGAAAATAATAGTAATAAAAAAATTGAGTATTTCATATTAAACTGCTCCTTAAAATAATTTTGTAGGTTGGGCTGACGAAAGGAAGCCCAACAATTTAATGCCTGATTCTGTTGGGCTTCCTTTCGTCAGCCCAACCTACAATACATAAGTTATTATATCTGATTGTCATCCACTATGCTATAATTGATAAAAAACCGGAGAACTAACATAATGCTAAAATTTCCCTACGGATTGAAGATGCAGGTGAACGAGTTTTTATCACCGGAGCCTCTCCGATTTTTATGTATGATATGACTACTGCTATTTGGTAGTTTATTAGCTGAATATTTAAGGTTTTTAATAATCGTGATTATAAATCAGCAAATGAATTAACCATCAAAACTGCTTTTTTAACCGTACTTTTTAATGATGTCTGGTTCTTATCAATCTAATTTGGAAAATAACTAAACCTGACAGGTTTTAAAAACCTGTCAGGTTTGAAAGAAATCACAAACTTTCATGGAAAATAACTAAACCTGACAGGTTTTAAAAACCTGTCAGGTTTGAAAGAAATTACAAGCTTTCACGCCCACCCATATATTTTTGTAATACTGTAGGTATAGCTATATTACCTTGTTCATCTTGATAGTTTTCCATTATCGCAACTAAGGTACGCCCAACTGCTAATCCTGAACCATTTATAGTGTGTACTAGTGATGGTTTTTTAGTTTCAGGGTTGCGCCAACGAGCTTTCATACGTCGTGCTTGAAAGGCTTCAAAGTTGCTGCATGATGATATTTCACGATAATTTTGTTGCCCGGGAAGCCATACTTCTAAATCGTATGTTTTAGCCGCTGAAAATCCTAAGTCGCCAGTACATAATGATACTACCCGATAGGGTAATTCTAAAGCCTGTAATACTTTTTCTGCATTTGCAGTCAGCTCTTCTAATGCTTGGTAAGATTCTTCTGGTTTAACGATTTGTACTAATTCAACTTTTTCAAATTGATGCTGACGAATCATGCCACGTGTATCTTTACCATAGCTGCCTGCTTCTCGACGAAAACATGGAGTATGTGCAACAAATTTGGCTGGTAAGCTGTCTGCTGATAAGATTTCATTGCGAACAATATTTGTTACTGGAACTTCGGCTGTAGGAATTAGATAATAATCTTCTTCTTCTGACACCTTAAATAAATCTTCTGCAAATTTAGGTAATTGCCCAGTTCCTCTCAGACTGTCTGCATTAACTATATAAGGTACATTAACTTCCTCATAGCCATGTTGTTCACTATGTAAATCTAGCATAAATTGAATTAAAGCCCGATGTAATCTGGCAACTGAACCGCGTAATACTGAAAAACGTGAACCAGTAATTTTAGCCGCTGTTTCAAAATCAAGAATTCCTAAATCAACATGATCTTTGGCTGTAAATTCAAACTGCTTTACTGTGCCCCAACGGCGTATTTCGACATTATCAGCCTCACTAGTTCCAATTGGCACTGTTTCATCAGCAATATTAGGCATTCCCATGAATATAGAATTTAATTCATTTTGAATTTGTTCTAATTCAGTTGCAGCAGATTTTAATTGTTCCCCAAGTTGAGAAACACTATTCATTAATTCTGAAGTGTCTTTACCTGCCGCTTTAGCTTTGCCAATTTCTTTAGAACGATTTTTACGTTCACTTTGCAGTTTTTCTGTTTCAATTTGACATTGCTTACGAGCTGCTTCAAGTTCGGTTAGACGAATTTGATCGACAACAAATCCTCGTCGCGCTAATTTTTCAGTGACTTCAGTTAAATTGTTACGTAATAATTGTGGATCAAGCATATTTAATTAATTGTTTCGCGATTTGTATTCCTAACCAAGTAGCAAATAAACATACAACAACATTTAAAAAAATATTTGAAAAAGCTTTTGTATGTTCGTTGGCTAATAATAAATTTAGTGTTTCTAAGGAAAAAGTAGAAAAGGTGGTAAATGCTCCTAACATGCCAATCATTAAAAATGGTCGTAATTCTACATGACGTTCTAATAGTAAAATATACAAAAAACCGATTAGAAATGATCCTAAGACATTTACAGCTAAAGTGCCATAAGGTGCAGAGATATTGCTGGATACTAAAAAACGCAATGTGGCACCAATAGCACCACCAATAGCAATTAATAGTATATTCATCTTGTTAATTTATTTTTTTGATCGCAGGTTTAACGTGTAATGATCTACGTAATTGTAGAGATTGTTGTTTAGCAACATTACGATCATTTTCTGGAGCCAATCGTACTGCGAACCATTTGCCTATTGGAATAATATAAACTTCTGGTGCAATATTTTTATCTTGAATCTGTTGTGCAAAACTTTGAGCACGTTCCTCACTTCTAAAAGCTGCTGCTTGTATGTACCATTTAGTTTCGCCACCAGTGTCTGCATATAAATCAGATGGCGAGTTAAAAGCATTTTGATAATTTTCTGGTTGCATAGCGTTGCCATCAAGATCAAGAAATACAAAGCTTGCTGGAAGTCTTTTGCTAGTAACTCTAGTATGAACTTGATTGGTTTTTTTATTGGCTGTGCTTGTAGAAGCCACTGTTATAGAATCAAGTTCCTCGTCTTGCTTTGCAGGTTCAAGCACATAGCCTTTTGGAACGCTAGAAAAGCCTAACACTAGCTTCAAGCTACTGTAAATTAATAACATTATGACAAATAATGTTATGCCACCTACGATACGTTGTTTTGGATCGTAAGTATCTACATTAGCACGACGCATCATATTACGTTGTTGCATTATTTTAATGTAGTTGCATTAAACTCTTGAGAAATAGTGTTTGCCATAGTTGCTCCAATACGTTCTGCAAAACGATCAAAATAACTGTCTTTATGTGTAAAGTTTTTGAGTTTTTTAGCTTTTATTACTTCGCGTGCTAGATAGCTACTACTGGCTAAACCATCAATTAACCCTAATTCTAAAGCTTTCTCACCTGTCCACACTAAACCTGTATATAATTCAGGGTTATCCACTAGATGTGATTGACCTTTTGCATCCAAACTTTTTTTGCGTCCCTTTTTGACTTGATTAATAAATTGTTGATGAATCTCTTCAAGTAAAACTTTGACATGATTAATATCAGATTCTTTCGTAGGTGAAAATGGATCTAAAAAGCCTTTATTTTTGCCGGCTGTTAGTAAACGACGTTCTATACCAAAGTCTTCCATTGCTTTTACAAAACCAAAGCCACTCATCAAGACACCAATTGAACCTATTATAGTGGCTTTATCAGCATAGATTTTATCTGCTGCCACTGCAATATAATAACCACCAGAGGCACATAAATCAGTAGCAACTGCATATAGTGGAATTTTTGGATATTTTTTACGTAATCGTTTAATTTCATCATTGATATATCCAGATTGTACTGGGCTACCACCCGGACTATTTATACGCATAATAACAGCCTTGGTATTCTTATCTTTAAAGGCTTTACGTAATCCAGAAATGATGTTATCAGCACTAGCATCAGCATTAGCAGCAATTACTCCATTGATTTCAACCAATGCAGTATGTTTTTGTGTTGTATGTTCATCTCCTGTTATGTTTTGTAACCATTCAGGATTCATAAGTGTAATATAAGATGTAAATAGATAGATAAAAAATAAAGATACAAAAAATATACGCCAACGTCGTGTTCTACGTTGTTCATTCAAGGTTGCAAAAGCTAGACGATTTAAGGTATCGCGTTCCCAATTTTCAGTTGTTTCAGTTGTTTCTGATGACATATTTGATTCCTTATATGAATTGTGATAGTTCAGATAAACTATCTATACATGTTAATGGTTTATGTTGTAATAATCGGCTTTTATCATGTACGCCAAAACTGACGGCAATTGAAGCTACTTTGGCGTTATTAGCCATTTCTAAATCATATTCGCTATCACCTATCATGACGGTTTGCTCTGCTGAGAAATCTAATTCTTCCATAATTTTGTGTAACATTAAAGGATCTGGTTTAGATGCTGTTTCTTCAGCACAAACTGTGCTATCAAAAAAATGAGCCAAATTCTTTTGTTCTAAAGCCTCATTTAAACCTCTGCGCCCTTTACCAGTAGCAACTGCTAAGGAATAGTTTTTATTATGCAAGTCTTGTAACAGTTCAACAGCTCCCGGAAATAATGGAGAAGCTAAAGCATTGACATCAAAAAAATGACTACGATAACAATTTGCTAATTCTATATTTTGTTGTGCTGATAGTTCAGGGTATAAAGCAATAATAGCTTGTTCTAAACCTAAGCCTATTATATTACGAATTTGTTCTGAACTACGCGCTTCTATATCAAACTCTGCAATTGCAGCCTGCATACTGTTGATGATACGTGCCTGTGAATCCATCAGGGTACCATCCCAATCGAAAACTATTAAATTATATTTTGACATCTAAATTATTTACAACCTGTTGTAAAGATGGCGATAATGGTGCCTCTATTGTTAAATGATACTTGATCTCTGGTAAATCAATATCCAATTTACTTGCATGTAAGAATAAATTCTTCAAATTATAATCATGGCGCATTTGTTGATTGAAGGTTTCATCACCATATTTATTATCGCCTGCAATTGGGTTTCCTACATGGGCTGCGTGTACACGAATTTGATGAGTACGCCCTGTTAAAAGCTTAACTTTTAATAAAGTCGTTGTGGCAAATCGTCGTTCAATGCTAAACTGGGTAATTGCTGATTTGCCATCAGGGCTAACACGCACAATGCGTTCCCCTGATTTTAAAGTATTTTTACGCAACGGAGCATTTACTTGTGTTCGGCGAGGCTTCCAATGCCCTTGTACTAAAGCTAGATACTGTTTATGTATTTCTCCACAACGTAGCAAGTTATGTAAACGTCGTAACATACTATATTTTTTGGCTATCATTAAACAGCCAGAAGTATCGCGATCTAAACGGTGTACCAATTCTAAATATGGGGCTTTAGGATATAATATACGTAAGCCCTCAATAACACCACCGTTCATACCAGTACCTCCATGTACTGCAATGCCGCTAGGTTTATTTATGATTAGTATAAGGTCATCTTCATATAAAGTAGCGTTGGCTAGTTCTGTCAAACGATTAGCATTAGGAACTTTAGGGATAATAGTTTGACATTTTATAGGTGGTAAACGTAAAACATCGTTAGCATTAAGACGATAACTCGGCTTAATACGACCCTTATTAATACGAACTTCTCCAGTACGTAATATTCGATAAATATGACTTTTAGGTACGCCTTTTAGATGGGTATATAAAAAATTATCAATACGTTGCCCAGCCTTATTTGCCGAAATTTCGATATAAGTTACAGATTTCTGTTTGATACTCATAATGAAAATTATATCAGACATGATATAACAACGCTCCCATAAGGTAGAGCGTTTTGAAAAAAAAGGAATTAAATTTAATGAAAAGAATTTTAATAAATGCCACTCAGCCAGAGGAATTGCGTGTTGCAATGGTTGATGGACAAAGTTTGGATAATCTTGATATAGAAACAACTATACGTAAACAAAATAAATCCAATATTTATAAAGGTATAATAACACGCATAGAACCAAGTCTTGAAGCAGCTTTTGTTGATTTTGGCGCAAATAGGCATGGCTTTTTACCACTTAAAGATGTTTCTCGTAGTTATTTCACTCCTCCTGAATCTTCAGAAAATGTAGATAAAGATAATAAGAAATCAGCATCAGAGCGTCTTCATATTAAAGATCTTCTTCATGAAGGGCAAGAGTTAATTGTACAAGTTGATAAGGCTGAACGGGGTAATAAAGGAGCAGCTTTAACTAGTTTTATTAGTTTAGCAGGGCGTTATTTAGTATTAATGCCTAATAACCCTAGAGCAGGAGGCGTTTCTCGCCGTATTGAGGGTGATGATCGTAGTGAGGCGCGAGAAGTTTTAAGCACTTTAGAAATACCTACTGGCATGGGTTTAATTTTGCGCACTGCTGGTGTTAATAAAACTGCCGAAGAATTGAAATGGGATTTAGAATATCTATTACAATTATGGAAGGCAATAGAAAATTCTGCAAAACCTCATCCAGCACCTTTTTTGATTTATCAAGAAAGTAATGTCATTATTCGTGCAATTCGTGACTATTTACGCGAAGATATTAGTGAAATCCTAATTGATAGTGAAGAAGTTTATGAGGAAGCTTATGCTTTCATGCAGCAAGTAATGCCACAATATCTGAATAAGGTTAAACTTTATAATGATAAAGTGCCACTTTTTACACGTTATCAAATTGAAAGTAGAATTGAATCAGCTTTTCTACGTGAAGTTAAATTGCCATCTGGTGGGGCAATTGTTTTAGATCATACTGAAGCTTTATTGTCAATTGACATAAATTCAGCGCGTTCTACTAAAGGCGTGGATATTGAAGAAACCGCGCTAACTACTAATTTAGAGGCAGTTGATGAAATTGCTCGACAATTGCGTTTACGTGATTTAGGCGGCTTGGTAGTTATAGATTTCATTGATATGTTAAGTCATAAAAATCAGCGCGAAGTTGAAACTCGTATTAAAGAAGCCTTAAAAATGGATAGGGCGCGAGTACAAGTTGGACGTATTTCACGTTTTGGTTTATTAGAAATGTCTAGGCAACGTTTACGCCCTTCTCTGGGTGAGTCTAGTCATAATATATGCTCTCGTTGTAATGGACAAGGCACTATTCGTAGTGTTGAATCTTTATCGCTTTCTATTTTACGTGTGATGGAAGAAGAGGCGATGAAAGAAAAAACTGATAAGCTGATTACAGAAGTGCCAGTTGAAGTAGCAACTTATTTACTTAATGAAAAACGACAAGCTGTTTTGGATATTGAAGAGCGTCAACAAATTAGTATTTTGTTGATACCTAGTGTTAATTTAGAAACACCTAATTATTCACTACAACGTCTTAGAATGGATGATAAGGCTAATAGTGCTAGTTATAAATTAATGACTGCTCAAGAAAAATCTAAGCCAGATCATTATTACGATGATAATAAAAATAAAACAAATAAGCAGGATGAAGAACCAACTGTTAAAGATGTCAGTCATACGACACCGCCAATAATCAGTCAAGATTTAAAGAAAAAACAATCTTCGTTTTTTATAAAACGTTTATGGAAGAAGGTTTTTACTAAAAAACCGAATAACAATACTGCTGTTGTAGCATCTGATCCTAATCCTAATTCTAATAAGTCAGATGCTAATAAATCCAAGGTGTCACATAAACGTTCACGTTCAAGACGTAATAATCCGAATAATAATTTTTCTGTGGAAGTGAAAAGAACAGATGGTAATCGTTCTAACACTTATGCGCGTCGTCGTCGTCGTAAACGTACAGAAGTATCTTAATCTTGTGCATTTAATGCTTTGCCATTAATATCTGAAGTCATAAGATAAAGATATTGTGACATAATTTTCTCTGGTGGTGGTACTGTATTAGTATCTTTTGCAGGATAAGCAGCAGCCCACATGGCTGTTCTAACATCACCGGGGTTTATACTATTTACTCTAATCTTAGTATTAGATTCAAGTTCATCCGCTAATATTTGCATCATTCCTTCAATCGCAAATTTCGATACAGAATATGCTCCCCAATAGGCTTTGCCTTGTTTGCTAACATCTGAAGATGTAAAAATTATTGAAGCATCTGAAGAACGCTTCATTAGGTTTAAACAAGCTTTTGTAAGTAAAAATGGTGCATTAAGATTGATTTGCATCACTTTATACCATTGATTTATATCATATAGTTCTAATGGGGTTAATGTGCCTAAAATAGCTGCATTATGTAGTAAACCATCAAGTCTGCCAAATTCTTTGTCTAAGGTATTAGCAAGTTGTTCATAATCATGAGCTGTTGCACCTTCCAAATCTATTGGATAAATTGCCGCTTGTGGATGCCCGGCTTGTTCGATTTCGTCATAAACAGATTCTAACTTTTTGATAGTGCGCCCTAGTAAAATCACAGTAGCACCATTTTCAGCAAATGTTTTTGCCGCTGCACGCCCAATACCATCACCGGCACCGGTAACTAAAATTATACGATCAGTAAGTTTATACATATAATATATTTCAATAATAGGAATGAGTATTGCTAAATTATAACATATGAAAAAAATCTTACTTGTCGAGGATGCCTTAGAAACACGATATGTTTTATCTAAGACACTGCAAAATTATGGTTATGACGTTATAACAGCAGAAAATGGAAAAGAGGCTTGGCAAATTTTAGAACAACAAGCTGATATTCAATTGGTTTTAAGTGATTGGATGATGCCATTAATGGATGGAATACAATTATGTCAAACTATTCGTAAGAAACAGAATTGGCATTCTTATATTTATTTTATACTACTAACTGCTAAAGACGATAAAGATGCGGTGATTCAAGGAATGGAGGCAGGAGCAGATGATTTTTTACTTAAACCTGTTAATCTTAATGAATTACGTGTGCGTCTAAATGCAGGTAGGCGTATTATTCAATTAGAAAAAACTTTAGAATCTAGTAAACAGAAAATACAACAGGCTTATGATCAAGTTAATCTGGATTTAGAATCTGCCGCTACAATGCAACAGGCTTTGTTACCAAAACCGGGTAGATTAGGCAATATTGAATTTGATTGGATTTTTTGCCCTTATCGTTTTGTTGCTGGTGATATGTTTAATTATTTTGAGTTAAATGATAAGTATTTAGGGTTTTATCAATTGGATGTTGCTGGGCATGGAGTGAGTTCAGCCTTATTATCATTTACTGTACATCATAGAATTGTTAATAGTTTATTATTGGATAATAATATTCCTGTAGCACCTGAAAAAGTAATCACTGCTTTAAATGAGGAATTTCAGAATTCTTTAGATAATTATTTTACAATGATTTATGGTTATATCAATAAAGATAACGGTGAAGTTTGTTTAACTCAAGCTGGGCATCCTAAACCAATATTTGTTTCAGGTGCAAATGCTAAATTATATGGTGATGGTGGATTTCCTGTAGGAATGTTGGCTGATTTAGAATATCAAAGTTTCAAATTGCAATTAGAAGTTGGTGATCGTTTTTTTATTTATTCTGATGGTGTTACTGAATGTATGAATACTGAAAACGAGCAATTTTCAGAATCGCGCCTTGTATCTTTATTAGAACAATATCATGATTTGTCTTTAAATCCTTTGTTAAAAAAAATAGGCACTGAGCTACAAACTTGGCGTAAAGAAATTCCATTTGATGATGATGTTACATTATTAGCTTTTGAGAGAATGCTTTAAAGTATGATAAAATAACCAATTAGCATCATTTTATATTAAAGGAAATTAATGCGTGATTCAAGCTAATCTAGTAAAAGTAAAGTCATTTCTTTCTCAATCAATAGTTAAAGTTCGTGAATTGGGTTTATCACGAGCTTTCGTAAATTTCGGTAGAGAATCCATTTTAACTGATAATAAACCATTTAAAAAATATGAGTTACCTGCATGGGTATTATTTGCACGTGAAACAGTGCGTAATCCTAGAGTAATGGGAACATGTTGGTCAAGTTCACCGAATTTAGCTAACGCAATTGCAGCTTTTGTATCTGATCAAGAAGGTATAATTGTAGAATTAGGTAGTGGCACTGGTATTGTAACCGAAGCATTATTAAATAATGGTATTGCTGCTGAACGTTTAATTTCAATTGAACAATCACCTGAATTAACAAAACATGTACGTAAACGTTGCCCAAATGTACGTGTAATCAATGGTGATGCCTTACATTTAGCAGATCTATTGGGTGATGATTTTAAACGTGTTACTACTATTGTATCTAGTTTACCATTTCGTTCATTACCACATGCGGTTGAACATGGTATTATTAAACAAATTGATCAAGTATTGCCTAAAAATGGTTTATTAATTCAATTTACTTATGATCTGAGTGGGCGAGCGATGTCTTTACCACCTCATTTGAAGCGTGTATCTCATAAAATTGTTTGGGCTAATTTTCCACCAGCGCGTGTAGATGTGTATTGTCAACAACGATAAAGCGTTTCAGAAACTCTGAAACGCATATTTATTATCTAGCGCGTGATATATATTCTCCAGTGCGTGTGTCAACTTTAATTAATTCGTCAATATTAATAAATAATGGCACCCGCACCATTGCACCTGTTTCTAAAGTTGCAGCTTTAGTGCCTCCACTAGATGTATCTCCACGTAAACCCGGATCAGTTTCAGTTATTTTTAATATCACTGCATTAGGTGCTGTTACTAATAATGGTTGATTATTCCATAGAGTTACTACGCATTCTTCTTCACCTTTTAGCCATTTTTTTGCTTCACCCATAGCATTTTCATCAGCGGCATATTGTTCATAAGTATCAGCAACCATAAAATGATAAAATTCATCATCATTATATAAATATTGCATATTGGTTTCGATAACATCAGCGGCTTCTACAGAGTCTCCTGATTTGAAAGTGCGCTCTATAACTCGCCCTGTTTTAAGATTACGAATTCTAACCCGATTAAATGCTTGACCCTTGCCCGGTTTGACAAATTCGTTTTCTATAATAGAACAAGGATCATTGTCAAGTATTAATTTAAGCCCAGATTTAAATTCATTTGTACTATAAGTAGCCATTTAATTTCCTATTGTTAAAATCCTATATGATACCTGAAATCAGAAGTTGGCAGTATGAATTGCGTCATGCGATTAATAATCCGTTAGAATTACTAGAATTAGTAGGTTTATCTAATAGCGAGTTACGGCTTGCAAGACAAACTAAATTTAAGCTTAAGGTACCAAGGGGTTATGTAGCTCGTATGGCTTATGGTGATATTAATGATCCATTATTAAGGCAAGTATTACCTTTAATAGATGAAACTGAAAAAATACAAGGTTTTAATCTTGATCCAGTAGGTGATTTCGCCGCTGAAAAAGTACCCGGTTTATTACATAAATATCATGGGCGAGTTTTATTAGTTACTACAGCGGCTTGTGCAATTCATTGTCGATATTGTTTTCGTCAACATTTTGATTATAAGGCTTTAGATATAAAACCTATTTTAGATGAAATTAGTTCAGATAATTCTATTACTGAGGTGATTCTGAGTGGCGGTGATCCATTAAATATAATAGATAGTCGCTTATCTGAATTGGCATTTTCTTTATCAAAAATTCCACATTTAAAACGTTTGCGTTTGCATACGCGCTTACCAATTGTATTGCCTGAACGAGTAACTGATGAATTATTGGATTGGCTAACAGCAACAAATTTGCAACCGGTGGTTGTGGTACATAGTAATCATGCGAATGAAATTGATAAGCAGGTTTGTTTAGCATTAGAAAAGTTAGCTGATGCCGGCATAACTGTATTAAATCAATCAGTATTATTGCGTGGAGTAAATGATAATGCGAGTGATTTAATTGAGTTAAATGAGAAATTATTTAGTTGTCGAGTATTGCCGTATTATTTACATGTATTAGATAAGGTACAAGGAGCGGCTCATTTTGAGGTGGCTGCTGAAACAGCAGTGGCATTATTGGAACAGATGCGGAAAGCATTGCCGGGTTATTTGGTTCCTAGGTTGGTTAGGGAAGTGGCTGGGATGGAATTTAAATCACCGGTTACATGATTGTTTCTGCTGCCAAGGCTCTGTCTTGGCAGCAGAAAATATCAGCTAATTAGAATTTATAGAGCATTCCGGCTGAAAATACATTTTCATCGCGGTAATCGTTATCGCTATCGGTTTGACGATAACCTGCAAAAATATTGGCATATTTAGTCACATGGTATCTAGCACCAAGAGACCAACTTAAAACATCTTCATCTAAAAGTTCACCGTTAATA
Source organism: Candidatus Marithrix sp. (assembly GCA_016744775.1). Taxonomy (GTDB): domain Bacteria; phylum Pseudomonadota; class Gammaproteobacteria; order Beggiatoales; family Beggiatoaceae; genus Marithrix. The sequence continues at coordinate 308,944 of JADGDS010000002.1, read as the reverse complement.
TCACTTAATTTCAAATTATCTTCAATATCAGAAAGATAAGTTGCAACCCAACCAGCTAAAGTGATTTTATCAATCTGGTAATCAAAGGAACCAATAATATATTTACCACCTTCTGGATTATTATCAAAAGTACCCAATTCAGCATCTTCATATTGAACGGCTAGTTTTAATCCCGGTATCACCTGATAGCGAGCACCAGCTTTCCAATTGTAGAATTTATCATTGTTCCAAGCACCACCGCCGGGCATGATTAGATTATCACCTTGATCAAGATAAGCACCCATAACCCACATAGTCAATTTTTCTGTTTGGAGTCTCAATTCAGCATTTCCACCCCGTTTGTCAGAATTATCATCACCCATAACTTGTACACGCGCAATCATTGGACCCAACTTGGTACCCATTTCTAAGGCACCGGGTATATCACTACTATGTACCAAACCAGAAGTATTAATACCATAACCGGGATTAATTCCCACTTTTCCGGTTATGGAATCTTGAACAACTAAACGTCTATTTCCAGTTGTATTCCAATTCCAATGAACCTCATTGTACCAGCCTCCAGACATACCACCACCGGAGCCACGAGCCTGCATAGAAGTGTATATCCACGGATCAATAAGTCCTTTACCGTGTCTGTAGATACCTCTCAATTTACCATATTTAATATGGAAACTGTCATGTTTCAGACCTACCCAAGCTTCTAAGCCCGGACCAAGTCCTGAATTATTAGTCGTATGAAAGGTGGTACGATAACTCGCATAAGGAGTCATACCGCCCGGCAATTTTTTATCCATCTCAAAGTCGAAACCGAGCATGTTAGGACCGTCATTAAGAATGCTACCATAGCGGTCTTCGGTCAGAACTTTACGATCCATGTTATCATCAGTTCCGGTAAAGCCCAAACTACTACCCATTTTACCTCTAATGAGACCTTCATCACCACCAGCATATTCAACACCGGCTGCTTCAGCACCGATTTGACCATAAAGTTTTATATTAGCATAACTTGTGATCGGTACAAACAATGATGTAGCTATGGCTAAAGAAACTACCTTTTTATTCATTCAATTCTCCTTAACTAATAAATTACCAATTAAAATGTTCAAAACTTAAATTACCATAATCATAAAAAAAATGTAACCCCTTACATAATCACATAAATTATGTAAGGGGTAATATGTTGATATTATGTTATAAAAACTTTATAATTTTAATTTTTAATTGTTAATTTAAAAACTGGAGCATTATATGCAACAAGAAATTGTTGAGAAAATAAAAAATGATCCGAAATATCAAGAGCTTGTTTCTAACAGAAGCCGCTTTGCTTGGATATTGTCGATCATTATACTGGTAATTTACTATAGCTTTATTATGGTTATTGCTTTTGCGCCACAAACTTTTGCCGCTAAAATAGCTGAAGGTTCGGTCATTACCATTGGTATTCCTATAGGAATATTAATCATTGTTAGTGCGTTTGTGCTTACTGGTATTTATGTTTGGCGTGCTAATAGTGAATTTGATAGTTTGATTGATCAAATCAAGGAAGATATCAAATGAATGTTGCAGCGATTCTAATGTTTTTAATTTTTGTGGCAGCAACGCTTGGTATTACTTACTGGGCGGCGCAACGCACAAAAACAGCTAAGGATTTTTATACCGCTGGTGGGGGTATTACCGGATTTCAAAATGGCCTAGCTATTTCGGGTGATTACATGTCAGCCGCTTCATTTTTGGGCATTTCAGCCTTGGTATATACAAGTGGTTATGATGGCTTGATTTATTCTATCGGCTTTTTAGTAGGCTGGCCTGTGATTTTATTTCTTATCGCTGAACGACTTAGAAATCTAGGTAAATACACTTTTGCCGATGTTGCTTCTTATCGCTTATCACAAACTCCAATTAGAACTTTATCCGCTTTTGGCGCGTTGGCGACGGTTATTTTGTATTTAATCGCCCAACTGGTAGGTGCTGGGCAATTAATTCAACTATTATTTGGCCTACCTTACTGGATGGCAGTAGTGATTGTAGGTGCTTTAATGATTCTATATGTTACCTTTGGTGGTATGTTAGCAACAACTTGGGTACAAATTATTAAGGCAATTTTACTACTTTCTGGTGCTACTTTTATTGCATTAGGTGTTCTGTATTCTTTTGACTTTAGTTTTGAAAAAATGTTTACTGAAGCTATTAAGGTATCAGGAGAAGCCATTATGGCACCGGGTGGTTTGGTGAATAATTGGTTTGATGCTATTTCACTTGGTATTGCTCTAATGTTTGGTACGGCAGGTTTACCTCACATTTTAATGCGCTTTTTCACTGTCGCTGATGCAAAAGAAGCTAGAAAATCTGTGTTTTTTGCCACAGGTTTCATTGGCTACTTCTATATTTTAACCTTCATAATTGGTTTTGGTGCTATTGTGTTAATTTCCAAAAATCCAGAATATCTAACGGGTGAAGGTGGATTAATAGGTGGTAATAATATGGCAGCTATTCATTTATCCCACGCTATTGGCGGTGACATATTCTTAGGCTTTATCTCCGCTGTTGCTTTTGCTACTATTTTAGCTGTGGTTTCTGGACTGACTTTAGCTGGTGCATCAGCAGTCTCACATGATCTTTATGCTAATGTATTCAGACGTGGAAAAGTTAATGAAGCACAAGAAATGAAAATTTCTAAAATCGCAACAGTGGTTTTAGGCATGATTGCTATTGGTTTAGGTATTGCTTTTGAAAAACAAAATATTGCCTTTATGGTTGGATTAGCCTTTGCGATTGCCGCCAGTGCCAACTTCCCAGTACTATTTTTATCCATGTATTGGTCAAAATTGACAACTCGTGGTGCATTTATTGGTGGAGGTTTAGGTTTATTAACTGCTGTGGTATTAGTGGTGATTGGTCCAATAGTTTGGGTAGCAATACTTGGTAATGAAGAAGCTATTTTTGGATCCAAATATCCTGCTTTAATTTCAGTAACAGTAGCTTTTGTTGGAATTTGGTTGTTCTCTATTCTTGATAACAGCAAACGCGCAGAACAAGATCGTGCCGCTTTTGAAGCACAAGATATACGTTGTCAAACAGGTATCGGTGCAGAAGGTGCTGTGACACATTAAATTAAAACTCTGAATCAGAGAAATCTGATTCAGAGAAGAGAAAATATGAGCATCCTAGAACAAAAAGCCTTTATTTCTCATATTCCTCCGTTTGATAAATTACAAGACTCTGAGCTTCAAACGGTGGTTGATGCAATGGATATTGCTTATTTTAAAAAAGGGGAACATTTAATTCGACAGGGCACTTCTCCTGATGCTCTTTATATTATTATTAAAGGTATTGTGCAAGAAACCTGCGATGATGAAATGGTTTCGGTTTATGTTTCTCAAGATTCTTTTGATGCTATATCATTGTTAGATGGATCTAGCAAAAATGATTTTTTCGCGCAAGAAGAGTTGATTTGTTATGTTTTGCCTAAACCACTATTCTTAAATTTTATTCAAAATAATGATGCTGTTAAAGCATTTTATTCTCAAGATTTATCTAAACGTCTTAATAGCTTAATTGAGCAACGCAATAATACCGACACGCTCTCTTTTATGGTGGCTAAAATCAAGGATATTTATCTTCAACCGCCTGTTTTTGTTGCTGCTGAGTCTTCGGTTTATGATGCTGTGCAAATTATGACGCATCAAAAAAGTAGTTTGATTTTAGTGAAAGCTGATCAGGGTATTGGCATTGTCACTGATAAAAATATTCGAGACTATGTGGTATTGCAACGTTATCCTATAGATAATTCCATTGCTCAGATTGCTTCTTATGATCTTATTAGTTTAAAGCGCGATGACTTTTTGCTTCATGCTTTGTTGATTATGCAGCGCAATTCAATTAAACATTTATTGATTGAGCAGGATAATGAAATTATTGGAGTATTAGAACAGATTGATTTGTTGAGTTATTTATCTAATCATACTCGTCTTGTTGCAGTGCAAATTGATCGCGCTCAAAATAAAGCCCAATTGAAGGTGGCAAGTCAAAATATGACCAATATGATTAAAGCCTTTAATGCTAATGGTATTAAAATTAAATACTTAATGCAATGGGTTACAGAATTGAATCAACAAGTTTTTAAAAAATTGTATGCCTTTATTGCACCGCCTGCATTATTAGAAAATTCTTGTTTGATTGTTATGGGTAGTGAGGGGCGAGGGGAACAAATCCTTAAAACTGATCAGGATAATGCTATTATTTTGCGAGATGGTTTTGTTTCTGAAGATTTAGAAAAAATCACTCAAGAATTGACTGAGACACTGATAGATTTTGGATATCCTGCTTGTTTGGGTAAAATTATGGTGAATAATGAATATTGGTGTCGATCTTTAAAAGAATTTAAAGATAAAATTTTTAAGTGGGTGATTGAATTTAAGTCGCCTTTGGAATTGGCAATTTTTTGTGATGCAAAGGCAGTGGCAGGTGATGTCAGTTTGCTTGATGAAGCTAAACAATATTTGTTTGAACGATTACAAGATAATCAAGCCTTTTTTTCTTATTTTGCTAAACCAACGCTTGCATTTGAAACACCATTGAGTTTATTTGCGACTTTTATTGTAGATAAATATAATCAAAATAAATTAGATATTAAAAAGGGTGGTATTTTTCCTATTGTTCATGGTGTTCGCAGTTTAGCATTAGAACATAAAATTACTCAGATGAGTACGATTGAACGTATCAAACATTTGACTGAAAAAGGGATTTTTGATAAAGCTTTTGCCACAGATTTGATTGAAGCTTTTGATTTTATGATTTCGCTTCGTCTTCAATTTGAACTGGAACAAATGAAACAGGGAGAAGTTTATGATAATTACATTCAGCCAAGTAAATTAAATAAATTAGAACGTGATTTGCTTAAGGATTCTCTGAAAATAGTTAATGATTTTAAAAAGTTTATTAATTATCATTTTAAGTTGAGTAATGTTTAAAAATTTACAAAGATGGCATAATCGCAACAGACTAAAACAGGAAAAATATGCCTACCTATTCGCAGAACCACCTGATAATGAAGTAATCTGCTTTGATTGCGAAACCACAAATATCAATCCTAAAAAAGCCGAACTTCTTTCCATAGGTGCAGTCAAAATTAATAAAAATAAGATTTTGACCAGTCAAAAGTTAGAATTATTTATCAAACCCCGCACCGAGATAAATGAAGTCAGTATCAAAATTCATCATTTGCGTCATTGTGATTTAGAACAGGGTTTACAAGCTGATGAGGCAATTTTGTGCTTTTTAGACTTTATCGGCTCTCGCCCTTTAGTGGGTTACTATTTGGAATTTGATGTTGCTATGATTAATAAATATCTGAAACCATTACTTGGTATTAAATTACCAAATCAACAAATTGAAGTTTCTGGTATTTACTATGATTATAAACAAAATGTTTTTAATCCAGTTCATGTAGATTTGCGGTTTGATGCGATTTTAAAAGACTTGGATTTACCAGCTTTTGGTAAGCATGATGCTTTTAATGATGCCCTAATGACGGCTATGATTTATGTTAAATTACAGAATTTGAATTAGAAGAAGTAGATTTTCATATGGATGAATTATTGGATTGGCTAACTAATGGAGCGGCTCATTTTGAGGTGGCTGGGATGGAATATGGAAGGGCAACCATAAAGGATTGCCCAACTTAAAATTTTTATTGTTACTCTGCTGCTTCAGGCCAAAAATCAGGATCAGTAAACTCTTCATAAGTCCACGGACATATTTCTGGGTAATGAGAAAGTGGAACTCCAGTTTCCTTTTCTGCCCCTGATTTTGCTAATTCATAGGATCGTTCTATAGCTTCAGAAAGTTTAGACTTCAATCCCGGGTTTTCTTTGATATGCCATTTCAGTCGCTTACGTTGTTCGATAATAGTTAATTCCCAACTTCTTCGACCTATGTAATATGGCTGATACTTCCATTTCAACAGATGCATTAGCAGATTTTCAATATATGACTCCAAGGCACGTTTCTCAGATTTCCCCATATCTTCAATTTCCTCAATAATATGCTCTAAGTCAATCTCATTAAAGCGTTTCTGCTTTAATAAGTTTGTCTGCTCCAAAGTCCATGTATAAAAATCTTGTTGATAAGCTGCTCCCATGTTAGAACCCATTTTGTAAGTCATTTTTCAAATCTTCAACATCTTCCAAGCCAACCGATATACGAATTAAGCCATCACTGATACCAGCAGCAGCGCGTTGTTCTGGAGTAATGCGCCCATGAGTTGTGGTTGCTGGATGAGTAATCGTCGATTTGGCATCTCCAAGATTGGCAGTAATTGACATAATTTGAGTTGAATCCATTATCTGCCATGCCGCTGTTTGATCCGCTACTTCAAACGATATTATGCCGCCAAATCTAGTTTGTTGCTGTCTAGCTAGTTGATGTTGAGGATGATTTTCTAATCCCGGATAATAAACATGTTTTACTGCCGCTTGTTCAGATAACCATACAGCTAATGCTTCAGCATTATCACAGTGTCTTTGCATCCGTAAATCTAAAGTTTCTAAACCCTTTAGAAATACCCACGCATTAAATGGACTCATAGTCGAGCCGCTAGAACGAAATACTGAAAAAATATCACCACCAACCAATTGTTCAGAACCTACAATCGCGCCACCTAAACATCTACCTTGTCCATCCAAATATTTGGTAGCTGAATGAATTACAATATCAGCACCTAAAGCTAAAGGCTGCTGTAAAACCGGAGTACAAAAACAATTATCAACTACCAATAAACAATCATTAGCATGAGCGACTTTAGCAATAGCGGCAATATCAGCCACATCAATAAGTGGATTTGAAGGAGTTTCCAAAAATAATACCTTAGTATTATCTTGAATAGCCGCTTGCCAACTATCAATATCAGTCAAATCTACAAAACTGGTTGATATATCTAACTTACTAAGTACTTGATTAAACAAGCTAACTGTAGGACCAAAAAGACTGCGTGAAGCAACAATATGTTCCCCCGCCTTTAACAAACCTAAACAAGTAGTAAAAATAGCCGCCATACCAGAAGCAGTAGCTATACAACGCTCACCACCCTCCAAACTAGCCAAACGCTGTTCAAAATTACGAACCGTCGGATTAGTAATACGCGAATAAATATTACCTGAAACAGTTGCAAATCTTTCAGCAGCCTCAGCGGCATTTTTAAACACAAAACTAGAAGTAGCAAAAATAGGTTCACTATGTTCACCTTCCTCAGTGCGCACTTGCCCAGCACGCACTGCGCGGGTATTAAACCCAAATTCATTCCAATCTATCATTATATAAATCAATACCTTCCATATTATTATCGGTTTCACATCCATTCTTAGCGGCATCATTACGAGCAGTTTCAAGATGATCAAGATAATTTTGATCAACATCACCCGTTACATAATTACCGTTAAAGCAAGAAGTATCAAATTGTTTAATGTTTTTATTGCCTTTACGCATACAAGCAGAAATTAAATCTTCCAAATCTTGATAAACCAACCAATCCGCGCCAATTAATTCCGCAATTTCCTCATTATTACGATTATGAGCTAATAGTTCTTGTGTTGATGGCATATCGATTCCATAAACATTTGGATAACGAACTGCTGGAGCTGCTGATGCAAAAAACACTTTTTTCGCACCAGCATCACGTGCCATTTGAATAATCTGCTTACAAGTTGTTCCACGCACAATAGAATCATCTACTAATAAGACATTTTTATTCCTAAATTCTAAATTAATTGCATTCAACTTTTGACGTACAGATTTTTTACGCATACTTTGCCCCGGCATAATAAATGTGCGCGGAATATAACGATTTTTAACAAAACCTTCACGATATTTACAATTAAGAATATAAGCTAACTGTACAGCCGCAGTGCGACTAGTATCAGGAATTGGAATAACTACATCTATCTCATGCTTAGGATAAGTACGTAAAATATTTTTAGCTAAAGCCTTACCCATACGTAAACGCGCCTTATAAACCGAAACGTTATCAATGATAGAATCTGGGCGAGCCATATAAACATGCTCAAAAATACAAGGAGAATAAACTGGATTTTCAGCACATTGATGAGTATATAACTTACCATCAACACTGATAAAAATAGCCTCACCGGGATGAATATCTCTAACTAACTCAAAGCCTAAAATATCAATTGCAACACTCTCAGAAGCAAACATATATTCGGTGCCATTAGGAGTATTACGTTTACCAAAAACTACTGGGCGAATACCATAAGGATCTCGAAATGCCACAATACCAACACCAGTAATCATAGCCACTGCTGCATAAGCACCTTTACAACGCTTATGAACACGACTAACCGCTTCAAAAACATCATGCTTAGTAACTTTTAACTTATTTAACTGATGTAATTCATATGCAAACACATTCAATAACACTTCAGAATCAGAATTAGTATTAATATGACGTAATTCTTCTCTAAATAAATCTTCTTTTAAAGAATCTGCATTTATTAAATTACCATTATGTGCCAAAGTTATACCATAAGGAGAATTAACATACAAAGGTTGAGCTTCCGCACTGGAATCGCAACCAGCAGTTGGATATCGCACATGACCAATACCCATATTCCCATGTAAATTTTTCATATGACGAGTATGAAAAACATCACGAACAAGACCATTGTTTTTACGCAAGTATAAACGATCATTATCGCAAGTCACAATACCAGCCGCATCTTGCCCCCGATGTTGTAACACAGTTAATCCATCATACAAAGCCTGATTAACAGGATACTTTCCTACAATTCCAATAATTCCACACATAGTCTTAATTTAAAGCTTATTCAAGTTCAGGAGGCAAATCAAAATTAAATTGAGTAGCTACCTCTATAGGTAAATAGCCACGTAATTGGATTACAATTGGTTTTAAATTCGTCATTAACAAGGATTCCTGCCACCAAGACTTTGTTGGCAATTGAGTTAAACCAGTCAACATAATTAAAAAAATTACAATTACTATAGCCTTGCTAAAACCAATCAACACGCTTAATAAACGCTCAGAAATTGATAATTGATTTCGATTAGATGTACTTAATAACAAATAACTTAAGGATTGCAATAAAATCAAACTAGTAAAAAATAACACCATAATGGCAACGCCAATACTTAAATCTTCAAAAGGAATCAGAGGCGTTAAAAGAATTGTTAAATCATTTAAGAAAAAAATAGCTATTATAAATGATAATGACCAAGCAATTAATGATAACAAAGCTCTAAAATAACTTTGAAAATAACTTAAATACCCTAACAACAATATCAAAAAAACAACAGCGACATCTACCCAATTAACCATTAGAATGTCCATTTTTCACCTGCTTCAATGCCAAAACAATTATAGTTAATACTGTTATTGGTATAACAAACCACAACATCACATAATTGAATGCCTCTAAAGATTGATGTTTTGTAGCATTTAAAAATAAATAAGTGGTATAAGCCACATAAAATCCTAAAAACAAACCACCTTCCCAACGCTTAATTTCATAACCAGCAAAGAAAATCGGCAAACACGCAAAGGCAACTGCAATCATGATTGGCATATCAAATCCTATAGCGGCTTCAGATATTGCTATTCCATTTGGTGCAATTAAACTTGTAACACCTAAGACTAATAAAATATTAAATATATTACTGCCAATTACATTACCAGCAACTAAATCCTCTTGCTTTTTCAAACTAGCAATTACCACAGTTGCTAATTCTGGCAAAGAAGTTCCAATGGAAATAATGGTTAAACCAATAACGAATTCACTAACACCAAATAATTTTGCAACTGCAACGGCTCCATCAACTAACCATTGTGAACCTTGCACCAATAATCCTAAGCCTATTATAATAAATAATAATTGCAATATAATAGTATAAACACCAGCAGGTGATTCCTGTTCTGCTTCTGATTCAGAAACATTAGCTTTATTATGTGTTTTCATTGTAAAATATATATATAACAAAATTCCACTAAATAACAACAAACCATCCAAACGGTCAAGAGTTCCATCAAAAGACAAAACTAATAACAACACAGAAACAGCAATCATTATAGGCACTTCTAATTGCACCAAACGTTCATGAACTTTAATTGGCGTAATAATCGCTGCAACACCTAATACCAACAATATATTTAAAATATTACTACCAACTACATTACCTATAGCTAAATCAGTTTGCCCTTGCAAACTAGATTGAATACTTACAGCTAATTCTGGTGCGCTAGTACCAAAAGCAACTACTGTCAATCCAACAATTAAAGGTGATATTCCAAGGAGTCTAGCTAAACTGGATGCACCTTCTACTAATAAATTTGCACCTCCTACTAATAAAATAAATCCTAATATAAATAAAACTAATGTTAATGAATCCACAAAATACCTCTGCTAAGAATTATAATAAATCTTATAATTATAAAACAAATTAAGAAAGATTATATATATTGTGTTTGAACGTATTCTAAAACAGATGCAGGAAAAAATCCGAAGCCGTCAGTATATAATGACTCTACATGCCGAAGAAGAAATGGACGATGATGAACTGACCATTTTTGATGTCGAACGTGCCATACTCACTGGTGAAATTGTTGAACGGCAAAAAGAGCATAAAATAGGAGAATGGAAATACCTTATTAAAGGTTATACCTTAACTCATAATAAGATCATTGTGGTGAGTAAGTTAAGTATAACTGGCAAATTGATTATTATTACCGTATTCCTATTGTAAAATAACAAGGAAAAAATTATGAAATGCGACTTATGCAATGAAGAAGGTGTACACATTCATATGATGACACGCAGTTATGGCAAAGGGGAAAATTTATTAGTGATTGAAAATATTCCCGTTATGACTTGCCAACATTGTGGAGAAAGTTACTTAACAGCAGAAACACTACATGAGATAGAACGTATAAAACTTCATCGCCAAAGCTTTGCCATAACACGCCCAGTATCGGTTGCAGGTTTTTCTATTCCCCCTGATGTGCATAAAAATATTCATAACAACACACTGCAAGCGTAAAATTTGATCACTTTTTTTATAAAATGCCAATTTTTTTACTAACAATATGTATATTAATACACCTAAACAGCAATGCTGAGGCAGCAAGTTATGGACCAACTAGAACTGGCGAAGCCATATGGCATATTGCTAAAAAAATAAGCCCACCCTCAGAATCTGTTAGTATATATCAAATTATTTTAGCCTTACAAAAATTCAATCCTGATGCCTTTAAATTACCATGTAATTTAAACTCCTTAAAAGTAGGTGTAAGTTTACAACTTCCTAAAGTTGAAGAAATACAAACAATTACATATCATGAAGCACAACAAGAATATAATAGGCAAAATACTGAATGGAAAAATCGTTTTGATTCTCCAATTGAATGCCCAATTTTAGTTATAGAAACTCAAATAATAGAACAACAGTTACCTGATTTAGATACTAATTCTAAAAATGATATTGCTATAGAACAAAAAGTTCAGTTAAAACTATCCACTGTTATCTTATTGTTAATAGTGATTTTACTGATTATTATTTTTTTATCGATTCAAATTAATAAAAAAATCAAGAAAAATTTAAAACACACAATAAAATTATGACTTCATTAAAAAATGACACTTTTTTACGTGCCTTGCAAGGCAAAGACGTTGACCGAACTCCAGTATGGATGATGCGTCAAGCTGGGCGTTATTTGCCTGAATATCTTGAAACTAGAAAACGCGCTAATGATTTTCTCACTTTATGCAAAACACCAGAATTAGCTTGTGAAGTCACTTTACAACCATTAGCTCGCTTTGATCTGGATGCCGCTATTTTATTTTCCGATATTTTGACAATTCCGGATGCAATGGGTTTAGGTTTATACTTTAGTGATGGCGAGGGTCCAAAATTTAAACGCCCTATACGTGACGCTAAAGCAATTGAACAATTAGCAATACCTGATCCTAATGACGAATTAGCTTATGTAATGGATGCAGTTAGTTTGATTAAGCGTGAATTAGATGGAAAAGTTCCTTTAATAGGATTTGCAGGCAGCCCTTGGACTCTTGCCACTTATATGGTAGAAGGCGGACCTAGCAAAAACTTTAGTAAAATAAAGGGCTTAATGTTTGAACAACCAAAATTATTATTTCAATTATTGGAAAAAGTCACACAATCAGTAATTGGCTATTTAAATGCTCAAATTGCCGCTGGGGCACAAGCTATCATGGTATTTGATACTTGGGGTGGTGTTCTTAGTAGCCGTGATTATATGGAATTTTCTTTAGCTTATATGCAGCAAATAGTAGAAAGTATAACTAATAAAGATATACCAATAATTTTATTTACAAAAGATGGTAATGAATGGCTAGAAAATATAGCGGCAACTGGTTGTGATGCTGTTGGTTTAGACTGGAAACTACCAATAGGATTAGCGCGTCAACGTATTGGCGATCAAGTTGCATTACAAGGTAACATGGATCCTTGCGTATTATATGCTTCACCAGATCGTATTCGTGAAGAAGTAGCTTCAATTTTAGCTAGTTTTGGTCATGGCAATGGACATGTTTTTAATTTAGGGCATGGTATTCATCAACATATTGACCCTGAAAATGTAGCTGTATTTATTGATGCTGTACATAGTTTAAGTGCAAAATACCATACCTCTTAACTGATCTGACATACAAAAAGAAGCCCCCAAACCCCCTAAAGGGGGCATTGCATGGACTTTTATGCTCCCCCTTTAGGGGGTTTGGGGGGCTTCTACTGCGTAACATCAACTCTTAATATTAAGGAATTTAAATGATTGACAAAGTAATTTTAGCCGCTAAAGGATTTTGCATGGGAGCTGCCGACGTTGTTCCCGGAGTAAGCGGCGGCACAATGGCTTTTATTTTAGGAATTTATAGACAATTAATTGATGCTATTCGTTCTTTTGATTTAGTTTGGTTACAACATGTAATTAAACTAGAAATCAAGCCAGCTTTAGAAAAACCACATTTTGCATTTCTAATACCATTAGTAATCGGACTATTTTGCGCATTATTATTTTTCACACGAGTAATTCCCTTACCAGTGTTGTTACATACACATCCAGAACCTATTTATGGACTATTTTTTGGACTTATAATTGGATCAATCATAACTTTAGTTGCAGAAATAGAAACATTTAACTTTCGTACTATTTTTTTTATTAGTGTTGGTACTATATCTGGATTGTTTATAGTAACTTTAGTTCCAGTTACTACACCAGATACACCCCTATTTATATTTCTAAGCGGCATGATAGCCATAACAGCTATGATCTTACCGGGCATATCTGGTTCATTTATCTTATTGATATTACACAAATATGATACAATATTAAACGCGATTGGTCATTTTAATTTTATGATTTTAATACCTTTTGGTTTCGGAGTATTAACTGGATTAATAGTATTTAGTAGATTTTTGGGTTGGCTATTACATAAATATTATGCTGCGACTTTACAGATAATTATAGGTATTTTGATAGGCTCATTATGGATAATATGGCCATTTCAAGACAGAAAATATATAGAAGTTCACGAAAAAGAACGTCTTATTAGTTCCACTCCTTATTTACCAGAAATGTGGCATGATAATGTAACTTATGCTTTATTAATGATGTTATTTGGATTTGTGGTGGTATTTGTGATGTATCTTTGGGGTAAAAAATTTCGTAATTAGTTTTGTAGGGTTGGTGAGAACCGCTGGTTACAAGTTCCAAGACCTGTCAGGTCTAAAACCTGACAAAGCACTAGAATATTATACAAAATTATATTATAATATTAACTTTACAAACAGGAGAATGAAAACAATGAAGAATTATTTAGACTCAATTGTTTTATTATTAATATTAGTATTTTCCACCCCACAATTATTAGCAGCTGATGTTTTTGAAGATTTTAATAATGGAAGTGGTGGATTTAGTGAAGGTACACAATTTTCTGTATCAAATAAGCGTTTTGTTTTTAAGGGAGATCGCGGTAATACCACCAATTCTTCTATAGTATGGGGTGGTGGTTCTAATCCCGGTGGTTGGGCTGCTAAACCTGAAAATTCTAACTATTTTACAGACTTTAATGCTTCAGTGGATGTTATTTGGTTAGCTGGTGCAGATAATTATGGTTATGGTATAAATGTATGTAAGACAAAAAACCGCTTTGGAAACTCTGATTATGTTAGATTTTTTATTGATAAAATTCGTTCTTTTGTGATATCCGCTAAAATAGACGGAGATTACAAGGAATTGCAGGAATGGACAAAAAGTTCTTTAATAACGGAAAATCAATACAATAAATTATCTATTGCCAAATCAGGTAATGAATTTAGGTTCTATATTAACTTTACAGAAGTTAAACGATTAGTGATAGAAGGTTGTGCTGGTGGTGCTATTGGTGTAGTAGCATCCAACAGATTAGACGCTGCTTTTGATAATTTTGAAATTAAAGATTTGTCAATTAAAGAAACATCAAATAAACCACCTAAAGCATCTTTTACCGTATCACCACGTCAAGGTAATGCACCATTTACAGTTAGCTTAAATGCTAGTTTATCTTTTGATCCTGATGGAAATATTACTAATTATCAATGGTCAGCTTCTGATGGTCAAACTGCAAATGGTAAAAATAGTCAATTAACTTTTAATAATCCGGGAACATATAAAATAACATTGACTGTTACTGATGATAAAGGAGCTACTACTAGTATTGATAATACAATTACAGTAACTCAACAACAAAATCAAGATCCTAAAGCATCTTTTACCATGTCATCACAAGGTAATACAGTGATCTTAAATGCGAGTTCATCCTTTGATCCTGATGGTAGCATTACTGCTTATCAATGGTCATCTTCTAATGGTCAAGCTGCAAATGGTCAACATAGTCAATTAACCTTTCCTAATCCCGGAACATATACAATAATCTTGACTGTTACCGATGATAAAGGAGCTACTAATAGTATTGAGAAAAGCATTACATTCAACCAACAAAATCAAGCACCTCAAGCTAATTTTACTATGTCACCAAGTCAAGGTGATGCTCCGCTTACAGTGATTTTAAATGCTAGTTCATCCTTTGATCCTGATGGAAATATTACTGCTTATCAATGGTCATCTTCTGATGGTCAAGCTGCAAATAGTCAAAATACTCAATTTATTTTTAATAATCCGGGAACATATACAATCACATTAATTGTTACCGATGATAAAGGTGAAACTGCTCAAATTACTAAAACTGTTACTGCTGCTGGCACTGCTGCGACTCCAACGACTAATAATGAAAGTGTAGCCGAACTAAAATTCATAGATCACAAACCACTTTATCAAGTTGGAGAAATGCTAAAGTTAAATCTACAAGCAAAAATAATCCAAAACCGCAATCAACGAGTTGACTTATGGGTATCTCTGCAATTGCCAACTGGAGGTATATTATATATGACTCCAAAAATAACAGAACTATTTAGCACTAAAGCACAACCCTTTATAAAATCAATAGAAAGGATAGATGAAACCTACCGAATATTACAACTTCAAGTACCAGAAGGTATCGGAGGTAATTACACATTATCAGCTATTTTTATCAAAGAAGGTAAAAACTTTATAACAGGTGGACCAACGGTTATAAAATCAAATATTGCTCTTGCGGAAATTGTATTGAGTAATCGGTAACTCGTAGGTAAGGTAATTTAAGGGGTAAATCATGCAAGCAATGACATTAAATGAAGCAGCACGAGATTTATGGAACGTGATAGATACTGTTAATGATAATCATGAACCATTAATCGTAACTGACGAGCATCATAAACCGATAGTAATTATGAGTTTGGATGACTTTAATGCTTGGCAAGAAACGAGCTATTTAACCCGCTCTAGTGCTAATGCGAAAGACTTGCTAGAAGCAGTTGAAGAAATTAATCTGCGTAAAAATTTGACCTCACATGAATTAGTCGAAACGCGATGATTTGTTTTCGTGATCGAGCTTGGCAAGATTATTTATACTGGCAACAAACTGACAAGAAAATCTTGAAAAGGATTAATATCTTGATTAAGGATATTCAGCGTGAACCATTTACCGGTTTAGGTAAACCGGAACAATTAAAACATCAATTTAATGGTTTTTGGTCACGTCGTATTACTGATGAACATCGTTTGATATATACTTTTTCCAACGATGAACTAATCATTGTGCAATGTCGTTACCATTATAACTAAACTGTATAATCTCGTATAAAATACTCAGACCTGACAGGTTTTAAATACGCAGTCACGGAGCGAAGCGGAGTAAACCTGTCAGGTCTTTATATAGAATATCTACAACTTAATAAAAGGCAAATAAGCCTTTTGATCCTTCTCAGTTAATTTATTAGTAATCATACGCTTAATTGGAGCAAAATGATTAGCAAATCTTAAAGTAACGCTTCTCACAACCTTAGCCGGCAATGTATCATTAGTAAACAATTCTACAATCTTATTAGTTCCAAAATACAAAGGCTTAGTAATTGCTTGATGTTTTCTATCATATTTCGCTAAAACTATACTTGAACCAATATCTTTCTTTTTAGCTATAGCAGCTTTAATCTCCTTAGCAAGAGTATCTTGCCCCCTTAAACCTAAATTAAATCCATGAGCTGTTACAGGGTGCATACCTACAGCAGCATCTCCAATTAAAGCAAAACGTTCCGCTACAAATTTCTTCGCATGAACTGCCACTAATGGATATGAATATCGTTTGCCAATTAACTTCATAGAACCTAATCTATTTTTAAATTGCTCCTGAACATGAAGATTAAATTGCTCAGGTTCCATATTTAAGATTGAATTTGCAATATCGGAAGAAACAGTAATTACTGCTGAAGACATATTACCTGCCATCGGTAAAATTGCCAAAGTTCTACCATAATGAAAACACTCAAAAGCAGTCTGATTGTGAGACTTTTCATGTTCCATCCTAGATACAATTGCAACCCTAGAAAAATCATGCATACTAGCAGCAATTCCCATCTTACGCCTACTTTCTGAAAATCTACTATCAGCGGCAACAATTAAGGAAGCTTCAAACTTATTACCATTAGATAAACTAATAGAACCCACCTGAACATCAGTCACCGCCACATCTGTCAGAATTTCAACATTTTCTAGATTTTTAACTTGCTCATACAAAGCCTTACGAATTTGATAATTAGGAACCAAATAACCTAAAGCCTCAAGAGAAGAATTGTCATTATCAAAATTTAAAAAATATGGTGAAGTACCATTTAAAACTTTAGCTTTTTTAATTGGAGAAATAACTTCAGGAGCAATATGAGACCATGCTCCCAGTTCTTTCATCAATTTTACTGATAGATGAGTAAGTGCAATTTCACGCCCATCAGGTGCTGGTTGACTAATTTGATCTATTGATGATTTTTCAATCATTAATATATTTAAATTAGTATCAGCAAGTGAACGAGCAAAACTAAGTCCAGCCGGTCCTGCACCAATAATTATTATATCGTAATTCATTTTATTTATCTCTGTTAAATAGATATATAGTAATATAACACAAAGTTCTGATATACTTAACATGGGCCCTCACCCAATATATATAAATAAAAAAACAATATTATTATGAGAACAATTATTTTATTAAATTTCTTGTTATTATCTAGTTGTCATATAGATTCTAACTGGAATAACCCTTATCCAAGTTCATTATCTGGTAAAAATATTTATTTTGCTAGTTTTTCTGAACGTCCTAAACACCTTGATCCAGCACGGGCTTATGGTAGTAATGAATATGCCTTTATAGCTCAAATTTATGAGCCGCCTTTACAATATCATTATTTAAAACGTCCATATACTTTAGTGCCTCTAAGCGCGACTTCAGTGCCAAAACCACAATATTTTGATAAAAATGGCAATCAATTGCCTGACGATGTGGCGGCAGATAAAATTGATCATAGTGTCTATGAAATACATATTAAACCGGGAATAAAATATCAACCACATCCTTGTTTTGTGCCTGAATATCATGCACTATCTCAAATATCAGGTATTTATCAAATATCTGACTTTGAAAAAACTGCCACCCGCGAATTAATCGCAGATGATTTTGTCTATCAAATTAAACGCTTAGCTAATCCAAAACTTCATTCCCCAATTTATGGCTTAATGAGCGAATATATAATAGGCTTAAAAGATCTAAGAGAAAGCCTAAAAAAATCTGGAATACAAAGCGAAGCTTTGACTAAACAACCCCTATCAGGAGTAGAAATTGTCGATAAATATACATATCGCATTAAAATTAAAGGAAAATATCCACAATTCCTTTATTGGCTAGCTATGCAATTTTTTGCACCTATGCCTTGGGAAGCTGATAAGTTTTTTTCACAAACAGCCTTAATGGAACATAATATCAGCCTAGACTGGTACCCAGTCGGAACTGGTCCATATATGCTAACAATTAATAATCCAAATAGCCAAATGGTTTTAGACAAAAATCCTAATTTTCATGGTGAAGTTTATCCTTCTGAAGGTTCAGACGCAGGCAAAGCATTACCTTTTATAGACAAAGCAATTTATAGTTTAGAAAAGGAAATGATTCCCTATTGGAATAAATTTTTACAAGGTTATTATGATACTTCGGGTATTTCATCAGATAATTTTGACCAAGTTGTTTCTATGGGAACTACTTTAACTGATAATATGAAAGCCAAAGGTATAAAATTAGTAACTAGTGTCCGTACTTCTACTTATTACTTAGGTTTTAATATGTTAGATTCAGTATTAGGTGGTTATAGCGAATCAGCGCGTAAGTTGAGACAAGCCATTTCTATTGCTATAGATATGGAAGAATATATTTCTATTTTTGAAAATGGTCGTGGTATCGTTGCTCAAAGCCCATTGCCTAAAGGAATTTTTGGCTATCGTCAGCATAAAACAGAACCTAAATCAATAGAACTAGCACATAAGCTACTTGCTAAGGCTGGTTATCCAAATGGAGTTGATGAAAAAACTGGTAAACCATTAGTATTATATCTTGATTGGGTTAATGGCGGTGCAGATGATAAATCATTGTTAAACTGGTATCGTAAGCAAATTGCTAAACTTGATATTCAATTGATTATAAGAACTACAGATTATAACCGTTTTCAGGATAAAATGCGTAATGGTAATGCGCAAATATTTAGTTGGGGTTGGAATGCAGACTATCCTGATCCAGAAAATTTTATGTTTTTGTTATATGGTCCAAATGGCAAAACTAAATTTGGAGGAGAAAATGCTGCTAATTATCAAAATAAGAAGTTTGATGCTTTATTTGAGCAAATGAAAAATATGGATAATAATGAGGCGCGACAAAAGATAATTGATGATATGATTGAAATATTGCGTTATGATGCGCCTTGGATTTGGGGTTATCATCCACGTAGTTTCAGTCTGCAGCATGAATGGATTACAAATGTTAAACCTAATTTAATGGCAAATAATACTTTAAAATATAAACGTCTTGATCCTGAAAAACGTGAACAGTATCGTCAATCAGTGAATAGACCTATTGTATGGCCATTATTGATTTTATTGATTTTATTGATGATTATTATTATGCCAGCAATAATATCATATAAACGGCGTGAGCGTCTGGTGTTAGCTAAATGAAAAAAATTGATAAATATATTGCAAGTACAGTTTTCTCAGGGATACTAATAGTATTATTGGTATTAGTTGGTTTATTTACTTTTTTTGCTTTTATTGATGAAATTGACGATATAGGTAAACAGCGTTATGAGTTATCGCACGCTATTCAATATGTTCTTTTAGAAGTTCCCCAACATATTTATGACATCTTTCCAAGCGCGGCTTTATTAGGTAGTTTATTGGCATTAGGTGCTTTGGCTAATAATAGTGAATTGACTGTTATGCGTGCCGCTGGAGTCTCTATTCTTAGTATTGCAGTTTCTGTATTAAAGTTGGGTTTGGCTTTAACTATTGTGGTGATGTTAATCGGTGAAATGGTGGTGCCATATTCTGGGCAATATGCACATAATATGCGAGCTATGGCTCAATCTGACCAAGCTAATCAGCAAATGGTGTTTAATCGTCGTTATGGTTTTTGGGCACGTGATGGTAATGATTTTATTAATATTCGTACTATTTTTCCTGATGGTGGTTTTGGTGGTGTCAGTTTATATCAAGTTGATGCTAAACAACATTTACGAGCTTTAACTTATGCTAGAACTGCTTATTATGAATATGGTCAATGGCAATTATATGAGGTAGAACGACAAACTATTGGGGAAGAACAGGTTACACGTCAATTTTTACCAAAAGTGACTTGGAATGCTATTTTAAAACCAGCATTAGTGAATATTGTGGTTGTAAACCCTAATCAGTTATCTAGTGTCGGCTTATATAAATATGTACAATATTTAAAGGATAATGGACAAGGTACTAAACAATATGAATTAGCATTTTGGACACGTTTAAGTTATCCAATTGTGAGTGCCACTATGATTTTTTTAGCAATTCCGTTTGTGTTTGGATCATTACGCTCTGTTTCAGTAGGGCAACGTGTATTGGTTGGAGCCTTGCTTGGTGTAGGTTTTCATATGTTGAACCAAGCAACTGGTAATGTTGCGTTGGTCTATGGCGTTTATCCAGCAATTAGTGCCTTTTTACCGCCGGTAGTATTTTTACTGTTTGCAATTATAATGATGCGGAAAATTGTTTAGAAGACTAAAATAAATGACCTAATGATAAGTAATAATTAAGGCTACCTTCTTTAGTATAACCAGTACCTAATAATAATGATCCAAATGGAGTATCCCATACAAAGCCTGCTAATCCTCCATATAGTAAATCGCTCATGTTTATATCTTTATAATTATCCCAAGCATTACCTGCATGTAATAATCCTATTAATCTGATTCCTAATGCACTAAGTACTTCTCTTTGCTTATGTGTAGTTGGTAAATTTGTAGGCTTGTATAAGCCGCCAAATTGAAATACTAAGGCATGTTTGCCTCCTATATCGCCTTCAGGATAACCAGCTAGATAGTTTAAACCTCCTATTGAAAAACTTTCATATATTGGAGCTGTTGAATGTAAAAAAGTAAAAATACTGGCATTGGTAATTAAAGTTAAGCGGCGATTTAGAGGGAACATTTGGCGCATATCTAATGTGATTTTTTGATAGTCTGATTCTGAACCAAATGATTGATTGTAAATTTCGCTGTTAAACTTAATTCTTCTACCTTTTCGCGGAAATACCCGATCATCAAGAGTATCGTAGCCAAATGATACTCTTATTAATTCTTCTTCTGTAGTACCTATAGGTAATTTGTTTGGATCACCAATTCTTAATTTGGCGTTTAGTCGCTTATACTGAATTCCTACACGTAATTCAGCATACTTGCCAAAGTTCATACCGAGATCTACACCTAGTAAAAAACGTTTTAAATCATATTCAGCAATACCTTGTTTTTTTTCAAAAATATCAGCAAAACTTCTACTAAAAGTAGCATAAGGTGCCATAAAAAAGCGTCGTTTATAATCTAAAGGTTGATAAAATTCAGTAAAAAAACCATAACCAGCACCCATACCTAATTCTGTAACCCATTCAGCACCAAAACGATTAATATTTAACTGTTCATGACGTAATAAACTTATAAATTCTGCTTTATCACTAAAATTAGTGGTGGTATTCAAGCCAAAACGAAAATAATTAGGACCCCAGCTTTTTTCACGTATATCAAATAATAAACCACTATCTCCTTGTTTATTTTCAATAATATCATAAGTAATTTGTTCAAAATCATTTAAAGACATTAAACTATTAGTTTCTTTTTCTAATTGTTCTATATTTAGTTGCTTGCCAATTAAGCCTTCTAATTTATTCTGTAATAACTTATTGCTAGTGCGTTCATTACCAGTAAATTTCAAAAAAGATGGTGTAATCTTTTTAGGTAAACGTGGTTTTTTTGCTCTGATATTAGCGCGATAATTATTATAATCTTTTGTATTTAAACTAAAACCTGTAAAAAGTGCATATTTTTTTATAATTGCTTCATAACCCTTACTAATCATTTCAACCCCTTTGGCAAAATCAGTAAAACTATAGCCTTTCAATTCAGGTGTGATGATAATATCTGCATTTTCTAAAGCACGCCTAGTATTTTGAATTAGGGCAGCATCAAGAGACTGTGAAGCGATGGTAAAAAAGGAACTGTTAGCTTTAATTTCTTTTAGCGGCATAGAAATATTAACAGCTATTACAATATCAGCTCCCATTGCTCTAACTACATCAACTGGTAAATTATTTAAAATTCCACCATCAACCAATAAATGACCATCAATTTCTACTGGCGAAAAGGCAAATGGAACTGCCATAGAAGCGCGAAGTGTTAAAGCTAAATCACCTTTTTCTAAGATAAAGGGTTTAGCAGTATTAATATCAGTAGCAACCGCATTAAATGGAATTGGTAATTGAAAAAAATTTTTCAGCCTAACCCCTCTAGTTAGACGTTTGAGGGCTAATAATAAATTTTGCCCACCAACTAATCCAGCCGAAGATGTTAAACTATAATTTTTATCTAAACCAAATTCTAATTGAAAAAAACGACCTTGATTTTGTTTTTCACGATAAGATAGTCGATTGCGATCACTTTTTAAATTAAAAATACTTTCCCAATCGATTTGTTTAACCGCCTGATCTAATTCTTGGCTAGATAATCCGCTAGCATATAATCCACCTACAATGCTACCCATACTAGTGCCAGCAATATAATCTATTGGAACTTTTAATTTTTCTAAGGCTTGCAAAACACCAATATGAGCAATACCTCGTGCGCCACCGCCTGAAAAAGCAATACCAATTTTAAGTCTTTCAGAAGCTTGAAGTTGAGTTGAGATTTGTAGAAAGGAAAGAAGGAATATGAGAAAAAAATGTGGTCTTAACATAGTCAACTTTGTAGATAAACCTGACAGGTTTTTAAAACCTGTCAGGTTTAGCTTACTGTTTAAGCAAGAGCTTTAAATATAGAATCACGAATTTCTTCGACTTTACCAATACCTTCAATACGTACATATTTAGCAGCATTATCAGCTTCAGCAGCTTTTAAATAATATGCAACTAAAGGTTCAGTCATTTCATGATAAACCTTCAAACGTTGTTTTACAGTTTCTTCTTGATCATCATCGCGTTGAATTAAATCTTCACCTGTGGCATCATCTTTACCTTCAACTTTAGGTGGATTATACACAATGTGATAAGTACGTCCAGAAGCTAAATGCACACGTCTTCCAGCCATACGCTTAACGATTTCAGCATCATCAACAGCAATTTCAACCACATAATCTATTGGCACACCAGCATCTTTCATAGCGTCAGCTTGTGGAATAGTACGTGGAAAACCGTCAAATAAGAAACCATTTTCACAATCAGCTTCTTTAATACGGTCCTTAACTAAACCAATGATTATTTCATCAGAAACCAAACCACCTTCATCCATGATTTTTTTAGCTGCTAAGCCTAACTCAGTACCAGCTTTAACAGCGGCACGTAACATATCACCAGTAGAAATTTGTGGAATATTATATTTTTCTTTAATGTAATTAGCTTGAGTACCTTTGCCAGCACCGGGGCCACCTAAAAGAATTAAACGCATTTATATAGTCCTATATATTAACTGATGTTACGCAGAGAAGGCAAGCCCCCTAACCCCCTAAAGGGGGAATACCGTTCATTGCAGCTACAGTATGGCTCCCCCTTTAGGGGGCAAAGGGGCTTAGCCTTTATACGTAACATCACATATTAAAAAAAATTACATTTTACCGCAAATCGTTAATATAATCTGGTAATTTTTTAGGAGTTTGAATACAAAGGGATTTTTTACGACTATTAAAACCACTTTGTATAATAACTTGTGATTTTGCGACTGCAAAAATTTTAGCCAAAAATTTAATTATATCAGCATTAGCTTGACCATCAACAGGCGCAGAAGTGATTTTGATTTTTAATCTATTATCTAATACAGTTACAAAAAATGTTACTTTTTGTGATTTCATTGATATGCCACATCTAATTTTAAAAACTTAGGCGTGGCGCAATGATGGATAAACTGCTTATCCGATACCAAGTCATCTAATGAATTCTTGGCTACTTTTCTGATGATATTTAATGCACCATTTACATCTGCATTAATTAATAAACCTTTAAGGGTTTTGTATAAGCCACGTTTAACTCGTTTTCCTGATAATTTAGGCGTTTGTTTTCTACATTTTGAAAACTTGGGTATGTTATCTTTGTCTAAAGCACTGGCTTTGGATGTATAACTTTCTTCATGGATTATAACAATGCCATTTTGCTGTTCAAACTTGTATTTAATCAAGTTTATCAAACTAGTATGTGGTACACAAACAAAGTTTTGATTGTTACATTTACCAATCTTGATACCTGTTTTCCATTGTGCGTTTTTGCCGACAATCAGTGTGCCGATGTCGTTTTTTACCAGCCAATCAACGATGCTTCTGCTGGCAATGTGTAAATAGGTATCGACTTTATTGTTACGTTTTTCAGTCAATTGCCTTATTTTATGGGAGTTAAAAATTCCTTTCTTTAGCTTGGATTGCAATTTAGCTTTTTGTTTGTTCCATTGATGGTTTATACTCTTTAAGGGTCTGCCGTTTACCATTATGGGCTGAATATCAGCTTGGTTAGTTGCTACAGTAATTAAATTGTTTAAACCTAGATCAATACCAGCTATCTTGCTGTAATCCAATTGGTTATTTATCATTTCCTCCGTATAGGTGACTTTTATCAAAAATTTACTCTTTTTAGGAATTATTTTAACTTCCTTAACTTTCCCTTCAATTAATGAAGTGTCTAAAATAATGTTGGTTTTGGATAGCTTAATCTTATTTTCAGGTAATCCTCTTGTTGCTAAAGCTCCTTGCTCATAAGTAACAATATTCATGGATTTGTTGTATTTAGGTAATCTTGGTCTTCCAGTAAACTTATTAGGGTTCTTTTTATATTCCTTTAATGCTTTTAACCAATGTGACCAACTTCCTGTAACTTGCTTCCAAACCTTGTTTGATATTTTCCTTGGTAAAGCAGTCCAGTTTTCATTCTTTTTCATCTCCTGATAAAGAATCTTATAATTTAGAAACTCATTATTATTAAATAATGTTTGTCTAAGCTCATAAAGTCCTACATTATACAATTGCTTGGATATAACACACAATTCTTCACATTCCCTATATATGGGATTATTCGGCTTAATAGATTGCAAGGTTATTGTTTTATTCATAGCTTACTAATGAGTTCTTTTGCTTTCTTTCCGCCGCGCCTTTGACCATAATATCTTGCAACCATACTGGTTATTATTGATATTAAATCCTGCATCAAATCCTCTTTATTTGAATCAGAGCGGTTAGCTATTACGATTTCACCTTCAATAAGAGTTTCAATATAATTGAAGCCAAATCTAGTCAGTCTATCTTTATGCTCTGATACCAATCTTATAGGTGTTTTTAAATTTAGTATTTTACCTAACTTAGGTCGCTTATCATTCAGTCCAGATGCAATCTCAGTAACAACTTGATCAACAATCCATCCATTAGAAATACAAAATTCTTGCATTCTTTGAGACTGTCTTTCTAAATCCTTTTTTTGTTTATGGGATGATACGCGAGCATAAACAATGGTTTTTAATGGACAAACACCTTCTTTATATGGTACAACAATACGTCCTGTCTCATTTTTAAATGCTCCTTCGATACGACCAGCATTGAAGCGATTGTATGCACCTCTGTAAGAGTAGCCATTTTTCTTTGCCCATGTTGATAGTTTAATCAAATTCATGTGGCTAATATAACATAAAAAGACATAAAAAGTAAATTTTTTAGTTGTTATTAATAACACCTTTGATAGCGGTTTGACTAGAGCGCGGTTGAATATGTACTTTTAAAATTAAATTGTCGTTTTCCCAGTGGTAGAATGTTGTCATATTAATTATAACTCGTAGGTTGGGCTGACGAGAGGAAGCCCAACAAACATTTCTTCTATTTATAAACCAGCGATTCTAAATGCAGTTTAATCTGCTTTCCTAATGCACTAACTTGTGGTTCTGCAAATAATGTATCATGAAATCCCGGAACCTCTTCAACTGTCACTGTTCCTGTCACTAAACTATTTATTTGTTTCGAGAAGTTTTTATCTATTTCCCATTCTGAAATTAATTCAGATGATAATAATAGGTTCAAATTGCCTGAGTAAGTTTGAGCCTGATAATCATCCAAAGCATTCCAAAATGCATTAATTAAGAATTGATGTTGTAATTGTAGCGGTAAACTTTCTCCTGAGCGTTCATAATCTTGTTTATCCTTTGCTGATTGTGATAAAACTTTTGATTCTTTCCTAGCTTTTAATTTACCCTTAATTTTATGTGTAATAAAGCTGGGTCCAAATTTAGCTATATTTTTTCCTAATTTAGAAGCTCGTTGATTTAGAGAAAGTGATGAATCAGCATACAAATCAGCATCAATAAAACCTAAATATGCTACCTCTTGCCCCTGCTTATTAAGTTGTTGCGCCATCTCAAATGCTACCTTCGCGTCTGCACAATATCCGCATAAATGATATGGACCTTCTGGCTGTACTATGCGAATTTCTTGCAAATACTCTGTTGCCATAGTTTCTACAGTTAAAACTGGATTAGTATCACCTTCAGAATGCAAGCCAAACATATTTAAACCATATACTGGTTGCTCATTACCAAGCGAAGGTACTAATAAACGAGCATAATCAGTAGAACCTATAAAAAACAATGGTTTGCGTTGACCTTGAGTCTGAATTGGTAATAATGCACGCCAAGTAGGTGTATGATCTTTATCACGTAATATATCAGCAAATTGTGCAATTGTTGGTGCTTGAAACAGCTTAATAACTGATATAGCTTTATCAAAAGCTTGTTCAATTTTACCTAGTAAAGTAATAGCTAATAAAGAATGCCCACCTAAATCAAAAAAGTTTTCATGCACACTAATAGAATCAACACCTAACACTTGTTGCCAAATATCAGCTAATTGTTGTTCCAATTGATCGCGAGGAGCTACAAAATCTGTTTTTATTTCTGCTGTCGGCATTGGCAAAGCGCGTCGATCAATTTTACCATTTGGTGTTAGCGGCATTTTTTCTAAGCTAACAAAAGCAGAAGGCACCATATAATGAGGCAATTCTTCTTTCACAGCATCACGTAAATCATCAGTTGAACCAACAGTATAAGCAACTAAACGTTTATTACCCAGCTGATCTTCTCTGACAATAACCGCTGCT
The DNA here is from genome assembly GCA_016744775.1 of Candidatus Marithrix sp. Lineage (GTDB taxonomy): Bacteria > Pseudomonadota > Gammaproteobacteria > Beggiatoales > Beggiatoaceae > Marithrix. The sequence continues at coordinate 281,582 of JADGDS010000002.1, read as the reverse complement.
TCACTAACATGTTTCATTATTACAGATTCGATTTCACCAAGCTCAATACGAAAACCGCGAATTTTAACCTGATTATCAATACGCCCTAAAAATTCTATATTACCATCTGGTAGATAACGTACCAAATCTCCAGTTTTATAAAGACGCTGATTGAAAATAGAAATGAATTTTTCTGCTGTTAATTCAGGGCGATTTAGATAGCCTCGTGCCAAGCCAACTCCGCCAATATGTAATTCACCGGGCACGCCAATTGGTACAATTTGTTGATTTTTGTCTAATATATAGTTCTGAAGATTATCAATTGGTCTGCCAATTAATAATTCATCTGATGTATTAGTTGCTAAATATCTAGTTGCTACAATCGTTGCTTCAGTTGGACCATATGTATTAAATAGTTTTACTGTTGGATTAACATATTTTTGCCATTTAACTAATTGTTCTTTAAGAGCTTGTTCTCCTCCAATTATGACTAAACGTACTGATGACGGAAATTTTCTGTTTTCATTATTTAATTGCGAAGTAACTTCATGCCAATATGCAGTTGGTAAATCAATTAGAGTTAATCCCCAACTTTTACATTTTTGCAAGAAAATTGAAATTGAATCCAACATTTCATTGGTACGTAGAACTAGTGTGGCTCCTGTTATTAGGCACGGATATATTTCTTCAGCGGCAGCATCAAAGCTCATCGAAGCAAATTGTAATACACGATCATCTTCATTGAGTTCAAATTCATTGCGGGCACTTTGAGTATGATTAACTAAACTCTTATGTTCAATCAATACCCCTTTAGGTTTACCAGTTGAGCCAGAAGTATAAATCACATAAGCAAGATTATTGGGCTTAACATCAGTGCTTGGATTTTCAATGTTTTGTTCATCAATTTGTTCTAAAGCTTCTTTATCTAATATTATTTCTATTCCGGAATCTTCTAAGATAAAATTAAGACGTTCTTCAGGATAATTTGGATCTAATGGCACATAAGCGGCACCAGCTTTGAGAATTCCTAACATTCCCACAATCATTTCAAGAGAACGTTCCACAGATAAACCAACTAAAGTATCTGGTTTCACATCTAAATGGTGAGCTACTTGATTAGCACGTGCATTTAATTCGCTATAAGTTAATTGCTGATCTTCAAATTTTACTGCAATTGCATCAGGTGTTTTTTCGACTTGTTCTTCAAATAGTTGATGTACACATTTATCTAAAGGATAATCAGCCGCTGTATTATTCCATTCTACTAATAACTGATCTTTTTCAGCTTTATCAAGAATTTCTAATTCAGAAATTGACTGTTTAGGATTAGCAACAATACTTTCCAATAAAGTTTGGAAATGTACCATCATCCGCTCAATAGTACTTTCATCAAATAAATCAGTGTTATATTCAAATGAAGCTGTAAGTTCTGAATTTGCCTCTTCTACTATATCAAGAAGTAAATCAAACTTAGCTGTGTCATTATCTGCTAACAAAGGTTTGATACTTAAATCAGGTAATTGTAAATCTTGCTGATTGGCATTTTGCAAGTCAAACATTACTTGAAATAACGGATGTCTGCTAACATCTCGCTCAAATTTTAGTTCAGACACTAACTTGTCAAATGGTACATCTTGATGTGCATAAGCCCCTAAAGCCACTTCACGTACATGCCCCAAAAATTCAATAAAATTAGAATCTCTATTGATTTTAGAACGTAATACTAAAGTATTAACAAAAAAACCAATTAAATCTTCTAACTCAGACTGATTCCGCCCAGCAATTGGAGAACCAACGACTATATCATCCTGATTAGTATAACGATGCAATAATATTTTAAATGCACCTAATAGGGTCATAAATAAAGTTAAACCTTGTTGTTGACTTAAAGTTTTAAGCTTATTTGCTAATGAAACTGGTAATACAAAACGGCGTGTTTTACCATTTGTAGTTTGAGTTGCAGGGCGTTGTCGATCAATCGGTAACTCTAATGTGGTAGGCATTCCCTCAAGTTGTTGCTTCCAATAACTTAATTGTGTTTCCAAAACTTGATCTGATAAATATTGACGTTGCCAAACCGCAAAATCAGAATATTGAATCGCTAATTCTGGTAGTGTATTTCCTTGATAAAGAGCTACAAATTCATCAAATAATATTCCAAATGACCAACCATCTGAAGCAATATGGTGCATGACTAAAATTAGCACAAATTCATTAGAATTCACTTCTAATAAAGTTGCTCTTAACATTAAATCAGTTGAAATATCAAAAGGGCGTGTCGCTTCTTCATTAATCAAATTCTGAATTTCAGCTTCATCATTCAATTTAATTACTGGTAAATCCACAGAAACATTATCAAGCACAACCGGAACCGGCTTACCATCAACAGTTTTTAAAATAGTACGAATGATTTCATGACGCTCAACGATAGTATTTAAGCTTTTTTCCAATCTAGCTATATTCAAATTGCCAGTTATTTTAAATGCAGCAGGAATATTATACATTCCTGTATTTGGTTCTAATTGGTCTATAAACCACAAGCGTTGTTGAGCAAATGATACAACATCATGTTGATCACTACGCGGAATAATAGCGATTTCTTTTGTCTCTGAATTAATTATTTCAGCTAATTCAGCTACAGTAGGATTTTCAAATAAATTTTGCAATGTAACAGACAGACGAGAAACAACTTGAGTTGCTAATAATGAATGCCCACCTAATTCAAAAAAGTTATCATGAATACCAACTTGTTTTAAAACTAATATTTCTTTCCAAATTTTTGCTATTTTTTCTTCTACTGAATTGCGAGGTGCTACAAATTTAGCTTCAAATTCAGTTTGATCTGGAACAGGCAAAGCGCGTCGATCAATTTTACCATTTGGTGTTAGCGGCATCTTTTCTAAGCTGACAAACGCCGAAGGCACCATATAATGAGGTAATTCTGCCTTAACAGCATCACGTAAACCTTCAGTTGAACCAACAGTATAAGCAACCAAACGTTTATTACCCGGCTGATCTTCTCTGACAATAACTGCTGCTTCACTAACATGTTTCATTATTACAGATTCGATTTCACCAAGCTCAATACGAAAACCGCGAATTTTAACCTGATTATCAATCCGCCCTAAAAATTCTATATTACCATCAGGAAGATAACGTACCAAGTCTCCGGTTTTATAAAGACGCTGATTGAAAATAGAAACAAATTTTTCTGCTGTTAATTCTGGGCGATTCAAATAGCCTCGTGCCAAGCCGACTCCGCCAATATGTAATTCACCGGCAACGCCAATTGGTACAAAGTGTTGATTATTATCTAATATATAGTTCTGAAGATTATCAATTGGTTTACCAATTAATAATTCATCTAATGTATTAGTTGCTAAATATCTAGTTGCTACAATCGTTGCTTCAGTTGGACCATATGTATTAAATAGTTTTACTGTTGGATTAACATATTTTTGCCATTTAACTAATTGTTCTTTAAGAGCTTGTTCTCCTCCAATTATGACTAAACGTACTGATGACGGAAATTTTCTGTTTTCATTATTTAATTGCGAAGTAACTTCATGCCAATATGCAGTTGGTAAATCAATTAGAGTTAATCCCCAACTTTTACATTTTTGCAAGAAAATTGAAATTGAATCCAACATTTCATTGGTACGTAGAACTAGTGTAGCTCCTGTTATAAGGCACGGATATATTTCTTCAGCGGCAGCATCAAAACTCATTGAAGCAAATTGTAATACACGATCACTTTCATTCAGTTCAAATTGATTGCTGGCACTTAAAGTGTGATTAACTAAACTCTGATGTTCAATCAATACCCCTTTAGGTTTACCAGTTGAACCAGAAGTATAAATCACATAAGCAAGATTATTTGGCTTAACATCAGTGTTTGGATTTTCAATGTTTTGTTCATCAATTTGTTCTAAACGCTCTTTATCTAATATTATTTCTATTCCTGAATCTTCTAAGATAAAATTAAGACGCTCTTCAGGATAATTTGGATCTAACGGCACATAAGCGGCACCAGCTTTGAGAATTCCTAACATTCCCACAATCATTTCAAGGGAACGCTCCACTGATAAACCAACTAAAGTATCTGGTTTCACATCTAAATGATGAGCCAATTGATTAGCACGTGCATTTAATTCGCTATAAGTTAATTGTTGATCTTCAAATTTTACTGCAATAGCATCAGGAGTTTTTTCGACTTGCTCTTCAAATAGTTGATGTACACACTTATCTAAAGGAAAATCAGCCGCTGTATTATTCCATTCTACTAATAATTGATCTTTTTCAAGCTTGGTTAATAATGATATTTCTGATAAATTTTGTGTTGGATTTGCTATGATGCTGCTTAAAATAGTCTGCAAATGCCCAAACATTCGATTAATCATACCAGTATCAAAACGCGCAGTTTCATACTCAAGCATTAAATGCAGACAACTATCCACTGTTGCTGCTAATACTAATGGATAATTAGTTTTTTGTAACAGAGTAAAATTACGTTTTTCCCAATCACCACCTTGAGCGCGTAAAGTACTATTTAAATCAGCATTTTCAAATACCAAAATGCTTTCAAATAAAGGTGAATCACCCCGAATATCACTCCATTGTTGAATTTGAGTCAAAGGAGTATGTTCATGTTCTCGCATATCTACCCAATGGCTACGCAGACTATTTAACCATGTTAATACATCCATATTAGCATCAAGTTGAGTGCAAAATGGTAATGTATTAATAAATATACCAACTCTATTATTAGGTTCAATTTTAGTCCAATGACGACAAGCTCTGGTTGCACCAAATATAACCTTATCTTCACCACTATAACGGCTTAATAAAATTGCCCAAGCTGCTTGCACTAAAGTATTAAGCGTCAAACCATTTTCTTCAGCAAAGAATTTTAAACCTTCGGTTAAAGTTTCACTGAAATCATAAGTTTTTTCAAGATAAGCTTCTTCCTCGACGACATATTCAACATTCTTAATTAAAGGTGTCGGAGCTTCTACACCACTGAGACTTTTTCGCCAAAATGGTTCTGATTTAAAAAAATTTTGTTGCTCTAACCATTCAATATATTCGCTATAAGGATAAACTTTGCCTAATTCTAATTCTTTATTTTCATTAAAAGTTTTATAAATATTAAATAATTCTTTAAATAAAATAAAATATGATCTACCATCTAAAATAATATGATGATGTGTCCAAATAAAACGATAATCATTATCATTAAATTTAAATAAAGTTAATCGTATTAATGGAGCTTCGCTCAAATCAAAGCCTTGTTTTTTATCGGATTCTAAATAAGCGGCTAATTGAATCTCTGGATCATAAATATCGCTCCAATCCTCAAAATGTAATGGGCAATTAACTTGTTCATAAACTATTTGTTGAGGTTCATCTAAATCTTGCCACTGAAATCCGGTACGTAAAACTGCATGACGTTCTATAACTTTTTGCCAAGCCTGCTCAAAAGCCTCAATATTAATATTTTCATTTAAATTACAAATAAATTGTTGAAGATAAACACCATTGCTTGTTTGCTCAAGGCTATGAAATAAAATACCCTTTTGAATTGGAGAAAGGGGATAAGTTTCGTGAATTGTTGACATAGAAATTGTTCTCTTTAAATTTAATTAAATCTATTGATTTTCAGTATTCCAATTTCTATGCCATTGAGAAATTTATAACAAGATTCCAATAGGAATAGCAAACAAATTATCAGCAAAACTAACAATATTATTACCTGCATAAAATACAATACCTATAATATTATTTGAACTTCTAGCTTGAAAATCAATAATATGCTTAAAATCAGCTTTTTTTACGCCGTAAGCTGCTTTGACTTCTATTGCCAAAATTTTATTCTGGCTTTTTATAATAAAGTCTATTTCCTTTTGATCTTGAGTTCTGTAATAATAAAATTCCATCAGCTTATCACTATAATTTATATGTTTTAATAATTCACTGAATACAAAAGTTTCATAAATTGCTCCTTTATAATGATTAGAATTTTCTAAATCTTCTTCTGTTCTAATCGCTAAAATGTGACACAAGATTCCACTATCTGTTAGATATAATTTTGGTGACTTTACAAATCTTTTTCCGATATTTTCAAAATAAGGTTTTAATAAATGTATTTGATAGACTTTTTGTAATAGGGAAATATAATTGTCAATTGTATGAGTGGTTAATCTGGCATCACTTGCTATGTCTGATTTATTTAAAATATTCGCGCTTCTGGGAAAGAGAATATTAAAAAACCGAATAAAATTATCAATATCTCTAAGATCACCAATGCTTCTAATATCTCTTTCAATATATGTACTAATATAAGAATTAAACCATAAAAATCTGTCTTTAACAGAACTTAGTTGACATGAAATTGGATAGCCACCTTCTATTATAAATTTAGGTACTAAATCACAATTTTCCTTATCCAGTTTTAAGGATTCAACGCTGCTTTCAAATATAATATCTAAAATATTTTCATCAGCTTTGCTATTTTTTTCTTTAGCACTAAATGGATAGATAGTTAATTCTATTAATCTTCCAACTAAAGTTTCCTCATTCCTTTTTAAATTTAAGATGTTTGCTGAACCTGTCAATAAAAAATCACCATTTTTTCGATTGCTATCAATATAGTGTTTGATAGGAGTCAGAAGTTGAGGAAGTTTTTGAATTTCATCAAGAGTAATCGGTTTATGCAGCCTTTTTATATAACCTTGTGGATCATTTAAGGCGGAATCTAATTGAGTAATATCATCCATCACGATATACTCTCTATTTAGATTTGTGACTAAAGTGGTTTTACCGACTTGTCTAGCACCAGCCAATAAAACTGCCGGTGAAATATTTAAAGCTCTATTTATGTCTGTTTGTATAGTTCTGTTTAGAATATTCATTGTTCTTTAGCTTTGAATTCCTGAGTTAAAACTCGCTTAACTTAATGGCAGTGAACGGACTAATAAGCAACTGTTGCTTTTTTAATATATAATATATGAATTTAAACCTTATTTATTTCAAGGAGACTTACCATCGCCAATTCGTATTCTAAAGGCGGTATATTTGACTTGATGCCTCATTTTGCAGTCATCATGCTCTCAATTATTAGCTTTATATCCACCTATTCAGGTATGCAATCTCTAATGACTAATATTGGAGAAAATGGACTAGGTATATTTGGTTTTATGCCCGGAGAAATTATAAACCTTATATCATTCCTATTTACTTTAACTGTGCAAATTATGATCATATATCATGCAATGCACATTAAAGGTGCTGGTTGGTCATTATTTACTTTACACACAAACTTAATAATGAAAGTTTGGCATATTACTGTATATCTAACATTTATGTCACTAAGCGTAGGGTTTAGTTATGCCTTTTGGTTTGAACGCATTGGAGCTGATACTTACTCAAAAGATATTTATCGAGAAGAAGTATATAAAAGCTTACAAAGACTAGATGAATTTAGAAATGCTTACACCAATTTTTCTAATATTACTTCAAACTTATCATCATACTCCCAACAAAAATCCAGAGAAGAACGTCAAGTTGGAGGAACATGTGGAGGAGCCGCCAAAGTAGGCGCGGGACCACGGATGCGTTTAAGAGCTGAAGATGCTATCTATTTTGCCGCACAAAAAAGGTATTTTGATCAACAAACTAGAGAAATTGACCAACTAATTAACAAATTAAATCATGATTTACAATTTAATATGACTAAAACAGAAGGTAGCTTCAGCAGTCAACAAATTGAAAAAATGCAACTGCAATTAAATCAGGCAAACCTAAAAGCCAATATATTAAGACAAAGTTCAATTAGAACCGCATTTCTTAGTTGGTTGGGTCAACGGATTGATACTGGTCAAAATGGTATTCCAGACGGCAATGGTAAATTATTTACCTGTCCAGATCGAACCATTCAGACAATGAGAAATGAACTATTAAAAGTAGAATTTCCCCCCTTATCGGAAAATATCAAACTTTTTAATCCCAATGACTCTAAACAAAGTGTATTCCTAGCATTTAAACGAATCAGTGAATTTGTTACATCTATATTTGAACGACTGTGGAATGGCACCGAAAATAACATCATATTGAAATTAGCGGAAATTATACCTTTAGTCGGAGGAATTTTAATTGACTTTATGATTTTTATTGTCGCACCTCCAGAAGGAACTAATAGTATTCTAAATCGGAGAAAAAGCTTCCTATCATCTATCAATCATAGCTTTAGCGATAAACCTTTATTAGATGAAAATGTATGGAGAGAACTAAAGAAAAACATTAACTTAATCAGAAGATATGAATTTCGTTATGGCAAGCGTCACTATCTGATTTACCCCATCCATTCCAGACAAGAAGAACACCTAATGTTAGGCGAAATGATAGACTTATTACTTGACAACGACGGCATAAAATTACTAAGTGGAAGAATAAAAAGCCAAGAAATTGAACATCAATGGATAAACAATCATCCAGACTTAATAGAATTAGAAGTGTTTTCTATATACGAAATGAGACCAAAAATACGTCAAGAACTAATAATAGAAAAATGGCTCTGGGCAAAAAGAAAAGGAAACACCACTCCAACCACAATAGAAATGCTACAAGCATTATATAATGCGGCACTACATAGTATGTATGATTACTTATTAAGTAAACTGAAACATAGACAAGAAAGAACTATGGCACGATTATAAATTCAACTTTCTACAAACCAGTCCAAATACATAGTCATCTTACCTGCCAGAAAATATGGCAGGTTTAATAAGCGGTACTCTTTTCCTGTTATAGTAGTAGCAGTCTCAACTTTTAACTTTCCAGCATACAGGCGTACCGCATAGTGATGATCTGCTTGACTTATAAATTGATGCAATGATCGTAGTCTTCCTGTTGCTCCTGATTTTACTTCTATAGGGATGATTTTGTTGCCGTGTTGTAGAACAAAATCTACTTCGGCATTAGACTGCTTGTTTTCTCTTACCCAAAAATGTGGATTAAATAATGTTGAATGTTGACTGGCAAGTAATTCTTGACCAACTAGATGTTCTATTATTCGTCCGCCATAAATGCTGTTTAAATCTTTTGTGCCAAAAATTTCTGTCTGTAAACCAGAAAAATAGTTTACTAAACCAGTATCTAATATCTGTAGTTTTGGAGACTTTTTCAGATTTGGTGTTAGTGGCAACTGAGTTGCTGTTGTGGGATAGATTCGTTGTAACAGCAATGCTTTTTCCAACAGTTGAATAGCTTCTGTTATGTCTTTTGATGAATAGTTGGATTGTCCGAAACCTGCCATTTTGATGCGATTTCCAGCTTCATGAAAGGCACTTTGAATTACATGACGAATTATTGGAATCTGAGAATCTCTGGAAGAATATTTTTCCACGTCATCCATATAAGCTGTTATCAGGCTATCATAGACTGGCTTGAGCTGTATTAGATCTTGTGATTCTGCATAGAGTTGTACTATTTCTGGCATACCACCAATCAGAGTATAACGATGGAAAAGTTTAAGTAGTTTATCATGAGCAAAGGCTGGTAGTGGTATTCGTTCAAGCATCTCTGCTGCTTGGCTTTCACCAATAGCTTGTAGAAATTCCTCAAATGACAGAGGGTGCATTCGCAAATATTCAACACGCCCTACCGGAAAACTTATATGCCGATTCAAAATGCTTTCTAACAAGGAACCTGCTGCAATCACATATAAATCTTTAACCTCCTCATGAAAATAACGCAACATAGCAACAGCTTTGGGCGAATTCTGAATTTCATCAATAAATAACAAACTGTGAGTTTGTTGTCTCTGCTTGCCTTTAAGAAAAAAGATTGCCTCCACCAGTTCGTGAATATTGTAATCCTGTTCAAATAAACGCAAATCCTCACTACGTTCAAGATTGAGATAAATATATTGTTTAAAGTTATCTGCGAATATGGATATTGCCGTAGTTTTGCCTACCTGCCGCGCACCACGCAAGATTAATGGTTTACGGTTTTTCTTTTTAAACCAGTGTGTTAATTCTATTAGTATGGTTCGTTTAAACATTATTTAACTAGGAAGTGAGGCTTTAGCCTCACAATATTGTAAAATCAAATCCTAACTTCAATCCCACGCCCAGCCATTGTCTCCTTAGCCTCAGCAACAGTATATTCACCAAAATGAAAAATACTTGCCGCTAACACTGCATCTGCCTTACCCTCAATTACACCATCAGCAAGATGGTCTAAATTACCAACACCTCCTGATGCAATTACAGGAACATTAACAGCTTCACTAATACTGCGCGTCAAATCTAAATCAAAACCATTACGAGTACCATCTCTATCCATACTCGTAACTAACAATTCACCAGCACCAAAATTGACCATCTTTTGTGCCCATTCGACTGCATCCAAACCCGTAGCTTTACGCCCACCATGAGTAAATATTTCCCATTTTTGCTCACCAACTTGCTTAGCATCAATTGCCACAACAATACACTGAGAACCAAAATGATCACTAGCTTCCTTAACAAACTCAGGATTAAAAACAGCAGCAGTATTAATCGCAATTTTATCAGCACCAGCATTCAACATCCTTCTAACATCAGCCAATTTACGAATACCACCACCAACAGTCAAAGGAATAAATACCTCACTAGCCACCTGCTCTACAACATGCACCATAGTCTCACGATCATCAGAACTAGCAGTAATATCCAAAAAAGTCAACTCATCAGCACCTTGCTTATCATAACGCTCAGCAATTTCCACCGGATCACCTGCATCACGAATATCAACAAAATTAACACCTTTCACTACCCTGCCTGCATCAACATCCAGACAAGGAATTATACGTTTTGCTAAACCCATTTATCTGCTAACTCTTGTGCTTTAGTAAAATTTAAGCTACCATCATAAATAGCACGCCCCGTAATAGCACCAATAATACCTTCCTGTTCTACTTGACATAATTCTGTTATATCATCTATATTAGTAATACCACCAGAAGCAATAACAGGAATACTAATAGATCGCGCTAACTTTACAGTTGACTCAACATTCAAACCCTGCATCATACCATCACGACTAATATCAGTATATATAATAGACTCAACACCATCTTCCTCAAAACCTTGAGCCATATCAATTACATCATGATGAGATAACTTAGACCAACCATCAGTAGCAACTTTGCCATCACGAGCATCTAAACCCACAATAATATGCCCCGGAAATCCCAAACACATTTCAGTAACAAAATTAGGAGTTTGAACTGCCTTAGTGCCAATTATCACATACCTCACTCCAGCACTCAAATAAGCATCTATTGTTTTCTCATCGCGAATACCACCACCAATTTGTATTGGAAGCTCAGGAAAAGCCTTAGCAATCTCATGAACAATCTCAGCATTTACTGGTTCACCAGCAAAAGCCCCATTTAAATCCACAATATGAAGGCGACGGGCACCTGCTTTAATCCAACGTTCTGCCATAGCGACTGGATCATTGGAAAATACGGTATTATCTTCCATTCTACCTTGTTTAAGCCGCACACATTCACCATCTTTCAAATCGATGGCGGGGATGATTAACATTTTTTTTTGCTCCTTAAGTCGATAATTTATGAGTTAAGCGACGTTTTCTATGCTTACAATCTTTTACAAGAGGTTGAAGTTCAGTTAAAGCATGTTTATAAACCTGCTTTTTAAATGAAATAACCTCATTAAGTGGTTGCCAATAATCAACCCACAACCAACTTTCAAACTCTGGATTATCACATCTATCAAAGCGAATACAACTTTCATGATCCAATAGATGCAATAAATACCATACTTGTTTTTGACCTATACATAAAGGACGTTGATAATAACGTATCAAATTTTGCGGCAAACGATAACGCAACCATCCATTAGTAGCACCTAAAACTTGTACTTGTTGACATTTTAAACCTAATTCTTCGTATAATTCACGAAATAAGGCACATTTTGAAGTTTCATGCGCCTTAATACCACCCTGTGGGAATTGCCAAGCCTCTTGCCCAACACGCTTAGCCCATAACACTTGCTTTTTCTGATTTATTAAAATCATACCCACATTCATTCTATAACCATCTGTATCAATCATAAGACAAATCCCGAAATTAAATTTTTAATTTATATGGGGTATAATAATATGATCAAAGATGCTGTTATGACAAGTGCTTTTTTTATGAATCCAATTTATTAATCAAAGGCAAAAATTTATTTCGCCATACATCAACAGTTATTTGCCCAACATGTTTCATACGTACAATCCCTTGTTTATCAATAACAAAAGTTTCAGGAGTACCTGTAACTCCCCAATCTATACCCACTGTTCCATTTTCATCAAAAGCATTGGCTTCATAAGGATTTCCTGTACGAGCTAATACTTGTTGAGCATCGGCTAACTTATCTTTATAAACCAAACCATATATAATATATCCTTGTTGTTGCAATTGCATTAATAATGGATGCTCGTAGCGACAAGTTCCACACCAAGAAGCCCAGACATTTAATATTGATACTTTACCCAAAAAGTCTTTTTCGCTAACAGTTTGAGTCATATCATCCATTAAAGGCAAACTAAAACTAGGCGCAGGTTTATCAATCAAAGTTGAGCCTAAATCGCGAGGATCTAAACTTAATCCTTTGTATAAAAATACTCCGATTACTACAAATAATATAAAAGGCAATATATAACGTAACATTCTATTCTTCCTTAGTTGGTGCTAATTCTTCCAAGGCATCTTTGGCATAATCATCACCTTGTTCTGCCGCTTTACGAAGCCAATAAATCGCTTGTGTAACATCCTTCTCAACTCCTTCACCTTTTTTATACATTGCCGCTAAATTGATTTGAGCATCAACATTATTTTGTTCAGCCGATTTACGATACCAAATTGCCGCTTGAGCTAAATCTTCTTTAACTCCTAGACCATCGTAATACATAATACCAAGATTATTCTGCGCCTTGATATGTCCTTGTAATGCCGCTCTTTTTATCAATTTTGCTGCTTTAGCAAAATTTTCTTGATCATAATAATCCATACCACGCTGAAAATTATGATCAGCATTATTACTAGGAAAAAAAGAATACCCTACAGCTAATAATGCAATTATTGGAACAATGATTAATAATGTTTTGTTCATGTAAGTTCTTTAATACGATAACGTTTATCAGTAGCGGATAATAATCCACCCAATACCATTAATAATCCACCTATCCAAATCCAGCGTATAAAAGGTTTATAATATAGTCTAACACTCCATGCACCATTAGCTAATGGTTCACCTAAAGCAACATAAATATCACGAGTAAAACCCCAATCAATTGCCGCTTCAGTCATAGGCGATTTTTGCACAAAATATAATCTCTTTTGTGGCTGCAATTCTGCAACAAGTTCATCATCCTTAAAAACTTTAATATTGCCTTGATCAGCTTTATAATTTGGTCCATTGTAATTAGTGATACCTTCAAAAGCAAAATCATAGCCTGCTAATTTTAAAGGTTTATATGGTTCCATACGAACATCTTTTTCAACACTAAAAGTATTTGATACTGTAACACCAACAATAAATACTGCCATTCCAATATGAGCCACAGTCATTCCATAAAAACTACGTGGCAATTTGCGACCAAATTTAGAAGCAAAATTTTGCACACTAGTAAAAACAATCCAAGCCGCTGCTGCTATACCGGGCACAATAACAAAACTAACTTTCAGTATAAATGGAATCATAAAACCTATTGCTATACTTAAGACAAATGTTATCCATAAACGGCTAATTAAGTTTTTAGCAGTTTTCCAACCAGCAATAGGACCAATTCCTATTAAAAATATTAACGGTGCCATAATCCAAAAGAATACCACTGAAAAATATGGAGGTCCTACTGAAATTTTACCCATACCTAAAGCATCCATAAACAATGGATATAAAGTACCTAACAAAACAGCGGCAGCCGCAACTATTAATAAAATATTATTAAACAACAATAAAGTTTCTTTTGAAACCAAATCAAAAGAACCGCCAAGACCAACTTTAGGTGCCCGCCAAGCGTAAAGCAATAAGGATATACCAATTACTATTGTTAAAAATGCAAGTATAAAAACACCGCGTTCAGGATCAGTAGCAAAAGCATGTACTGAAGTTAAAACACCAGAACGAACTAAGAAAGTCCCTAATAAACTAAGTGAAAAAGCTATAATGGCTAATAAAACGGTCCAATTTTTAAATGCGCCACGTTTTTCAGTTACAGCCAGAGAGTGAATTAAAGCAGTACCAACTAACCAAGGCATAAATGAAGCATTTTCAACCGGATCCCAAAACCACCAGCCACCCCAGCCGAGTTCATAATAAGCCCACCAACTACCTAAGACAATTCCAAAAGTAAGGAATACCCAAGCAATTAAAGTCCAAGGGCGTGACCATCTAACCCAAGTACTATCAAGTTTGCCACCTAAAAGTGCCGCTATAGCAAAACTAAATGCCACCGAAAATCCTACATAACCCATATATAACATAGGTGGATGAATTATCAAACCCAGATCTTGCAATAAAGGATTAAGATCGCGCCCATCTTGAGGTATCATTGCAAGTTGTGCAAAACGATCAAATGGGTTAGAAGTCAATAACATAAATAATAAAAAGCCAATACTTACAAAACCCATTACTCCAATTACTCGCACAGCCATAGTTTCTGGTAAGCGGCGACTACCAATAACAACTGCAACAGTCCAAAAACCTAAGATAAGAGACCATAATAACAATGAACCCTCATGCCCACCCCAAACAGCGGCTATACGATAAGCTAATGGTAAAGCACTATTAGAATTAGTTGCTACATAAATTACAGAAAAGTCATTATAAATAAAAGAATAAGTCAAACATCCAAAAGCAATGCTCAAAAATAGCAACTGCCCCACCGCAGCCGGGCGTGCAACAGCCATCCAATTAGGAATAACTCGTGCAGCTCCAATTAATGGAAAAATAGTCTGCACTAAAGCCAAAGATAACGCCAAAATTAAGGCAAAATTTCCAAGTTCAGGAATCATATATTATTAGTTCTCAGTTTTTTTAGCCTTTTCTAAAGCATCAGCTACTTCAGGAGGCATATAATTTTCATCATGTTTAGCCAAAACTTCATCGGCTAAGAAAGTACCATCTGTTCGCATTGTTCCAATTGCAACAATGCCTTGCCCTTCACGAAATAGATCAGGTAAGATGCCAGTATATTCAACCTTAACGGTATGCTTATAATCAGTGACACTAAATTTAATTAACAAACTATCACTAGCTCGTTGAACACTATTTTTAGTTACCATGCCACCTAAACGAATAGAACGAGTAGTTGGAGCTTCACCAGCCATTACCTGAGAAGGGCTAAAAAAATATAACATATTTTCACGAAAAGCGGTAACAGCCAAAGCAACAGCGGCACTGATACCAATTAACATGACAAAAATAAGAATTAAACGTTTCTTATGTTTTTTGTTGATAGTGATTATCACGATTTTGTCTCCTTGATTTGCGAGCTAATGTATGTAACAATTTACGTTCATGTTTTAAAGGAATAATAAAATTCAGCAATAAAACCAGAAAAGCTAAACCATAGCTTGTCCAAACATAAAAAGCATAACCGCTCATGTAAAAGAATTCATTTATCATAGTATTCAATTATTTTTTAAATTAAATAATTTATCATTTTAGTCTTAACAAGAACTTAATAGCTACCTTATCATAAATAATCAGATATTTTATTAAAAACTATAGAAATTGCATATAAGCAAGTTTAACTCTTGTATAGACAATATCTATCTAATTTGATACATTGTTTTATATAAACAAGCGGCTATTTATTTGATTAGAGTTGAATTTAATCCTGAAGAAAAAAATATTGATACATTTGAATGGGAACAAATGTAGGATTTAAACTGTGATTTGTATGATTCTTATGAACAAAAATCACAGTTTAAAATATTAAGAATAGGTATCATCTTACAGGTTAAAAAAACCTGTCAGATGATATATTACTAGATTGGTTTATTAGTTATTTCTAATAATTTCAACCTTATTAGCTTGATCAAACAGCCAATTTAAGGTATCAAATAATTTCTGTAGATTACTAGGCTCATCATTATCATCTAAAACTGAGATCTTATTCATCTGTTTTATAAACAACAGATTTTCTCGATCAAACTTACCAAATTGCCAATCTTCACCAGTGGTAACTATTCCATAACACATTGTCGCACCTTGTGTTGATGCTGCATACATTTCGGCTAGTGCTTGTGCCCAACCTTGATCCCAATCTGCCTTTTTAGCTTCTACCACACAGATAGGAGGAATACCAAACTCACCGCGTATATTAGTTGTAGGTGCAACTAGAAAGTCTGGAATACCAGAAAGACCATTATCAGGATCAACATTATAGCTCACATGTGACCAAACGCGAAAATTAGGATAACACTTATCAAGAACCTTTAATATAGGTTTGATAATATCTTCACAGGTAGCTGACTCTGATAGAAAACTTAAAGGATCCTTGAAGTTTTCTTGTATTTCCTCAAATTTGTAATTTGGTATATTTTTGAGAGTTAATGTTTTTACAAAAGGTTCAGTATCTGTTTTAAGCTTAAACCTTTTTGCCACCTCTATTTCGCTTTTAAAGTTACTAAATCCCATGATACAGTTCCACCAACTAAAACTTATGCAGTTTATACAAAATATAAATAAATATCAAGTTTTAATAAAGGAACGTTTCTTATGTTTTTTGTCTCCTTGATTTGCGAGCTAATGTATGTAACAATTTACGTTCATGTTTTAAAGGAATAATAAAATTGTCCAAACATAAAAAGCATAATCGCTTATGTAAAACAATTCATTTATCATTGTATAAATTTATCTGTTTATATGTGATTGAAATATTATTATATCATTATTAAGGAATAATCACGATATGCACACCTATCAACAACAATTTTTAGAATTTGCGATTACTCAAAATGTATTACGTTTTGGCAATTTTACACTTAAATCTGGACGACAAAGCCCCTATTTTTTTAATATGGGATTATTTAATGATGGTCAAGCTATTGCGCAGCTTGGGCGTTTTTATGCACAAACAATTGAACAAGCTAAGATAGAATTTGACTTATTATTTGGTCCAGCTTATAAGGGTATTCCTCTAGTAACTACTACTAGTATTGCCTTAGCTGATCATCATCAACGTAATCTACCTTATTGTTTTAATCGTAAAGAAACTAAAGATCATGGAGAAGGGGGTAATATTGTTGGTGCACCACTAAAGGGTCGCGTATTATTAATTGATGATGTAATCAGTGCTGGTACGGCAATACGTGAAGCAGTAGAAATTATTCAAGCTGCTGGAGCAGAATTAGTTGGAGTAGTAATAGCCCTAAATCGCCAAGAACGTGGACAAAGCAAATTATCAGCAATTCAGGAAATTGAACAACAATATAATATACCAGTAACTAGCATCGTAAATTTAGATCAACTAATTCAATATCTTGAACAACAGCCAGAAGGAACAAAAGACTTGGCAGCTATTAAGGCTTATCGTGAGGAATATGGTGTTTGTTGAAAATAAATCATTTAGGTTCAGGACCAGTAGCCGGAGTAATAGAGGTTAGTTATCGTGTCAAATCTATTAAAGCTCTTATAAATTATTATCCACATACTTATGGTGTTGAATTTATCTTTGATCCAAATCAAAATATCTTTATCGTTGGTAAGCCGAAAAATCCTAGTGCTGTTGGCTTAACTGGTTCACCTCATCAACAATTAGCAAGATGTATTGGCGCAGATGAATCAGTGGTGTTAGGCGGCATGTTTAAAAGAGAACCGAATGGTAGTATCATTACCAATGAAGCTAGTGGACATTTTTGGCAAAATTGGACCCCTTTCATGCGAGAACACTTTGTTAATGAAATGAATCGTATAGGAATTATTTTAATTCACTTAAAAGGGCATTAATGAAATGAATAAAGTAGAAATTTCATATTTATTAAATACATATTCGCATTTGCAGTGGCAAGTGAATATTATCAAAGAAAAGCAAATAACTTGGCTACCTATTTTTAGTTATAAAGATTCTGAATTTGGTTTCACTAAAGATGGTTGTTGGATTGTATCTTCGCGTGAACAATTAGTTTTTTTGGGTGAAAATAATTTTTGGATTCCTTTATTACCTATTTTAGAACAAGATTATGAGATATTTTTAAATAATGTTAAAGATTATTTGAGTAATTTATATCTTCCTTTTTCACTTCTTTCCACTTTACCTTTGTTAGAAACAGTTATTTGTGGCTTGGAACAAGGTTCTGATTATTGGGCAGGTTTGGCAATAAAATGGATTGATTCATGTCAAACGTTACAAAAGCATGAACTCATTCCTAAATTAGAGCATGTCTTACAGGCAAAGTGGGCATCTCAAAAAGTTCGACAAAAAACTAAGAAAATATTAATTATTTTGTCAAAACATCAGTCAACAGAAGTAATAGCTATCAATAAACTTAGAAAAATTCAACATTTATCCAAGGAACAGTTGGCTAGACTTTTAAATGTTGATTCGGCAGATAATATAATTCAATTAGAAAATAATATAGATATATATTTAAATACTTTATGTCGTTATGTAGAAGCAACTGGTGGTAAACTGGATATTATTGCCCATTATCCTGACAAAAATAATTTACGAATTAAATCAGCAAAAATTGGGATAAACACATGATAACTATAATCAATAAACTAAAATCAAAACCAATAAAATCAAGATCAAATTAAGCATAAAAGAGATAACAGCACTCCGCTTCCAAAAAGTAAGCGGATATTTCTCTAGCATTGAACTAGATTGCGTAGTAGGTTGAGATAGTGCTTTTACAAATTCAGTAGTAGATTCATAACGTTTTTTCGGATCAGGATGAACCGCAGTTCTTAATACATTATCTACCCATATTGGAATTGAGGAAGCTGAAATATAAGTTTTATTATTCTTATAAGGTATTTTACCAGTTAGCATTTCATAAGTAATAACACCCAGAGAAAATACATCAGTTTGCACGCTGCCGCTATAACCTAGCAAAGATTCTGGAGCAGTATAATTTTTAGTTCCTAATAAATTGATTCTTTCCAAAGGAGTTGTAATTTCTTCTAAACCAGCAATTTTAGTAGAACCAAAATCTATTATCTTCACAGTACCGTGTTGATCTATCATGATATTTTCAGGTTTCATATCTTGATGAATCATTTCCATACGATGAAATGCCCGTAATCCATTTTTAATTTGATTTACAATCTCCCTAGTTTCAACTAAGCTAGGTTTGGGATGATCATTCATCCACTGACGTAAAGTTTGCCCCTCAATATATTCAGCGGCAGAATATAAAAATTTACGATGTTTCTTATGTTCATAAACTTTCATCACATGTGGATGATTTATCCGTTTACCAACCCATTCTTCATGCAAAAATAAATCAATATAAGCAGGATCATCCTCAAAGCTCATTGACGGAGTTTTTAGAATCACCTTTTTATTTGTATCTTGATCAACCGCTAAATATAATTGAGTGCGATTACTCGCATATAACTCACGTATAACTTTATAACCATCTAAAATCATACCTTGATCTAAAGCTGGTGGAAAAGGTAACTCAGTTAATTGCTGATAAAAACCCTCAATATCTTGTTTAGGTAAATTATCAACACGTACAATTTGGCAAGTCAGATTATCTGGACTATCATTAGAAAATGCTATTTTACTAAGTTTTTCACAGGCTTGATTTAAATCATTTTCAGTAACTGATTCCAAAATCAACTTATCACTTACATATTCATATACACCATCAGTAACAAAAATAAACTGATCACCTTCTTCAACTGCAAGTTCTCGATAATCTATTTTTAAATGAAGTTCTATACCTAATGCACGAGATAAATATTCCTTGTCTTTAGATACCCGAACGCGATGATCTTGAGTTAAACATTTTAGTACTCCTTCACGTAAACGATATATCCTACTATCACCAATATGAAATAAATAAGCCTTAGTAGATTTAATCACCAAAGCACTTAAAGTAGTAATTAAACCCTTATTAGTTCCATAAATATGATAACCTTGCCCATATAACCAACTGTTCATAGCAGTTAAAATTTTCTGCCCCGCAGTTTTAACTGTCCAAGATTCAGGAGTACTAAAATAGTCATTCAAAAAATTTTCAACAGCAGCTTTACTAGCTTGATCACCAGCTTCACTGCTACTAACACCATCAGCAATTACAGCAACTATTCCCTTAGTGCTTAATAAAGGTTCAGACGGAGAAAAAACCCCAAAAGCATCTTGATTTATTTCTTTACGCCCAGCTTCTGAATATTGACCAACTGTAATTGAGATTTGTTTTGACATTGTTTAAGTTTACGTCTAATTTTGGGGGCTGGGGGGCTTCCTAACTACGAGCTTCTACCATCAAACGTTTCATTTCTCGCACCGCCTCATTAAAGCCAGTAAACAATGCCCGAGCTATAATTGCATGTCCAATATTTAGTTCTTGGATTTCTGGAATTGCTGCAATTTCTGCGACATTATGATAATGCAAACCATGCCCAGCATTCACTTGTAAGCCTATTTCTGCACCATGTTTAACTGCTGTTAATATTTGTTCAAGAGTCTCAGTAGCATCTGCAAAGTGCCCTGTATGAATTTCAATTACTGGAGCCCCAACCTCTTTAGCGGCATCAATTTGTGCAATATCAGCATCTATAAATAAAGAAACTCGTGTTCCAACAGCGGCTAATCTTTCACAAGCCTCTTTCATACGATCAATTTGCCCAACCACATCAAGCCCACCTTCAGTAGTTAATTCTTCACGTCGTTCTGGCACTAAACATACATCATGTGGCTGAATAGTTTCTGCAAAAACTAACATTTCTTCAGTAACAGCCATTTCTAAATTCATACGAGTCTGTAACACATCTTTCAATAACAACACATCGCGATCTTGAATATGCCGGCGATCTTCGCGTAAATGTAAAGTTATTAAATCTGCACCTGCTGATTCAGCCTCAATAGCAGCCTGAATAGGATCAGGATAACGAGTGCCTCGGGCTTGTCTGATAGTTGCAACATGGTCAATATTTACACCTAAAAATATGGGATTTTTCATAATATATTTTTTCTTTATTACTTTAAATCCCCCCTAACCCCCCTTTGTTAAAGGGGGGGACAATCAAATAATTTATATTTTTCATTCCCCCCTTTAACAAAGGGGGGCTAGGGGGGATTTTAAAATTATTTTGTTAAACGAGTTATGATATTCAATAAAGCTTCTAAAGCTCCTTGATTTTTTTTGACAAATAAGCGTCCATTTTCTCCTGTCTCTGTTTTCAGTTGATGATTACTAAAATACATTATGACAGCTAAAATTAATTGGGCGCGATTATTCACTTGTGTAGCCGCTTCAGCTTGTAATAAACTTTTAAAAATTGCTTCACATTCAAATACATGTTGACCCATAATTACAGGTAAACCAAGAGCGGCTGGTTCTAATGAATTATGCCCACCAACAGCAACTAAACTTCCACCAACAAAAGCAATATCACTAGCCGCATATAATAAAGGTAATTCACCCATAGTATCGCCTAGATAAATATCAGTGTTCAGATTGATTTTATTTTCTTCGCTACGTCTGCTAGTAATAAATTTGGTATTTTGACATTTAACCGCTACTTTATTAAAGCGTTCTGGATGACGTGGAACTAAAATTAGCAATAAGTCTTTTATGTGTAGCTTTAATTCAGCAAAAGCTTCTAATACAATATCTTCTTCGCCTTCATGAGTGCTAGCGGCAATCCAAACTCGCCGCTGTATATGGAATTCATCATCTACAGATAAATTATCAGCATCAAATTTAATACTACCAGTTATATGCACCTTCCTTGCTGCCATACCCAATTGAATAAACCGCGCCGCATCTAAAGATGTTTGAGCCGCAACTGCTGTAATTCCACTAAACATCTGCGTTACCAAACTATTGATGCGTTTATAAGCAGCGGCAGAATTTGCTGATAATCTAGCATTTGCCAATATCACAGGAATTTGTCGCTTCTTACAAGAGTATAATAAATTTGGCCATAACTCAGTCTCCATAATAATTAACAAACGTGGCTGTATCTTATTTAAAAAACGCCCCATAGCTCCCGGTAAATCATAAGGCAAATAAACATGTGATACTTGTTTGCCAAAAACTTCCTCAACTCTTTGTGAGCCGGTAGGAGTCATAGTAGTAACTAAAATGGAATACTGAGGAAAATGGCGAATTAAAGCTTTGATCAGTGGTATAGCTGCTTGCACTTCTCCCATAGAAACCGCATGTAGCCAAATCCCCCCTTGAGGGATATTAGAAGAACCACAAGCAAAACGTTCCAACCAACGTTGCCAATAAAGAGGAGCTTTGATACCACGCCAAACTAAACGTAGTATTATAAAAGGAACTAATAAATAAAATAACGCACTATAAATAAAATGCACTACACAGCCTGTTTATACCAAGTATTTGTTTGCTCATCACGTATCAAGCCAGCGTTTTCTAATAAACGATGTAAAGGTTGTTTAACTTCATGTTTAACAATTTTTTCAACTTCATCTCTTAATTCCAACATGGTCATTGGAATAGTAATATCTTGAGCTACTTCTTCCACAGCTTCTCTAATAGTAATTCTTTGACCATCTTTCCAACTTGCCAAACCAAGTATTTGCCCACGACGTACCTTTAAACGAGAATCAGTTTGCGCAAGACTCATAGCCATATAATTGCTAAACTCATCTGACACTAAAACTTTTTCTTTCAGCAGAGTATTTTTTAATTCCGAAATATGCAAACCTTGCTGACGTTTTTCTAATACTTTTAATAAAGTACCAATTACTTGTTGACGTTCTTTTTTAGTCAGTAAAAAATCTCTCTCTACCAAACCCCAAAGATTAGGTTTGATACGCGCAATCTCAGCAGTCGGCAATATTGTAAAATATTCGTCTAAACCTCGTTGTTTTAAAATAAATTCTTTAATTTCATTGGTATAAATTGGATTTGTGGCTGTTTTAATAACATTAGTAACAGTTTGTTGTAAATCAACCCGTGACACATCACCAGCTTTACGTTTTTTAATCCACATCAATCTACCAACTGATTTTAATTTGTTCGAGTCCGATAGAATAATATTAAGTGTATATTTATTTAACTCTGAGCTTTTAAATTTATTTTTTAACTTTGAAAGTAACTCACTGCAACTCCATTGACGTTCAGCGGGTCCTTGAGAGATAATTTTTTCCGTAGCAGCTAAAATATCTTTCTTGTTGATTTTTGGAAAATGATCTAGTGTTCCATAAATCCCACGTCCATACAAATAGGCTAAATCTTTTAAGCTATTATGTACATAACCTTCAACATGCCTACCTAATACATCTGAGCAACGTGTTGCTAATTCAGTATAATGTAAAGGCTCTGTAGCTTCTACTAATAAGCCTGTTAAAATATTTGATAATCCACGCCCTACACTACATAAGATTGGTGCGCCTTTGCCTTGTGGTGACGCATAATGTAATTTTTCTTCAATCGAATCATATAATAATTGACTCAGTTCACCAGCATTTTTATTACTAGCTATGCTACGAAGAAATTGTTTTACTTTGGCTGGAGAAAGTCTTTCAGTTTCTTTTTCTTTGAGTGCTACCAGTGTTTCTGCGTTTAAATCAGTCCATTCGTCTCGATTAATTTGTGTGATTACTAAAGCATCATCGATGGTAAATACATGATAACTTGTTAATTTTTCTATTAAATGTCCTAAGAACACTGGTTTTTCTAAAAATCCTTGAAACCATTCATCCTCTTGTTCTAAATCTTTCATATACAATGGAGTTTTACGCCTAACTAAGAGTTTTTTCAATTTCTTAGCTAAAACTACACCGCAAGATTTATTAATCGTATAAAGACAAGAGGATTCAATTTGTCTGACACGTTCTCGTGTCACCGAGAAGTCTTGACCAATAGATTCTAAGGAATCAGAAATACCATTAAAACCTAAGCGACGCTGCACGATCATACGTGAGCGTTCTGGGAAAGTAGAAATAATATCAGTTAATTCATTATAAAAATTTTTTGATTCCATATCGCTATTTGCTAATTAAAAATTAATATTATATATTAATTACAGTATTAATAGCAAGCATTATTATGGAATCATTGTCAATAGGTTTATAGATTTTTTATCTTTCAATTGTGCCGCTATTGCTTTTAAAGCATCATCCAAACCTTCCATTATTGTTGGATGGTAGAAGGGAGTTACTAAAACATCTGTGACTTTCATTTGCTGTTCGATTGCTAATGCTAAAAAATGACCTACATATTCTCCGTCTGGTATCATCATTTCTGCACCTAATAAGCGTCCAAATTCTGGTTCTGCATATACACGTAAATGTCCATGTGTACGTGCCATGACTTTGGTACGCCCTTGCATTACAAAGCCGCGTTCGCCAATTAGAATTTTTTGTGTGTCTAATTCGGCGAAAGATTTACCTACTATAACTACTTGTGGATCAGTAAAAGCTATTTGTAGTGGTACGCGACGTTTAAAACTTTGAATTTGATCTTGAGTAGCATTATAACCAGCAATTACTCCATCATCAGCAGCCTCATGTAAAATCGGATTATGCGATGTTACGTCTCCAGCAATAAATATTGGTAAATCACCTAATTGCATGGTATTGGGATTAATAGATAATTCTGATATTTCAAGCCCAAGGTTTTCAATGTTAGCTGAACGCCCAATTGCTGATAAAACCAGATCAACTGTGGCTGATTTGCCATTGTCAGCATTGATTTCAATACTACCATCAGCGGTTTTTGTTAGTTGCGCAGTTGTATTTAGCCAAACCTGTTCAAAATCTTTGGATAATTCTTCAACTGCTATTTGATTAATAGCTGGATCAGAAATTCCACATATTTGAGATGATTTTTCTATACCTATAACTTTAACACCTAAACGCGCTAAAGCTTGTCCAATTTCACTGCCAATAACACCTAATCCAATTACGGCAATAGAATCAGGTAAGGTTTCTAATTCAAAAAAATCATCGCTAGTAATGACTTTATCTTGCCATTCAGATGGTACAATTGGTGTTGAACCAGTAGCAATAATTATTTTTTTGGCTTCAATACGTTCGCCATTTACTTCTAAAACATTAGGTTCAACAAAGCGAGCGTAGCCTTTAATATTGTGATCACCTATTTGATCAATGGCTTGCATTACCCGCCCAACAAAAGCATCGCGTAAGCTACGAACATAGTTCATAACTTGTTTACCATCAATACTTAATTGATCACTACCTTTAATTCCAAAATTTTCAAAATGTTCTCTTCTGGAATATTCTTTTGCGACTTCGATTAATACTTTTGATGGCATACATCCAACTCTGGCACAAGTAGTACCATAATGCCCACCATTTATCAGTACAACATTAGAAGTAGTTGGTCTAACTTGACTAAATGCGTTTAATCCTGCGCTACCTGCTCCAAGTATCGCTACATCAACATTTCTTGACATATTATATCCTAGCGTAAATTTCTTTTATATGAAGGAATATTAGCGTTTTTTGCTTGAGAAAAATTAGTAAAATCCATTACTACTGCACCAAGTTCAACTCCAGAAAAATCTGTGCCTGTTACATTAGCCCGTCGTAAATGCGCACCACCTAACATTGCTTTTGATAAATTAGCATCACGCAAATCAGCGCGATAAAAGTTAGCTTCTTTTAATACCGCATTACTGAAATTGGTATTAACTAATGTCGCTTGAGTTAAATTAGCTCCAACTAAAGTCACCTTGCTAGAGACATCTGGTACATTTGAAAATGCTTCACTCAGATTAGCTTTGGTTAAATTGGCTCGATTAAAGTGAGCATTACATAAATTAGTTTCTCTTAAATCGCAATCACTTAAGTTAGCATCAACAAACATTGCGCTACATAATTTGGCTGATTTTAAATTAGCTTGTTGCAAATTAGCTTGTTGTAAAAAAGCGTTAGAAAGATCAGCTTCAGCAAGATCAGCGTCATGTAAATCTACATAACGTAAATCGGCACTGATAAATTTTACATGTTGTAATTCGGCATTTGATAAAATTGCCCCTGTTGCTTGAGTGCCTTCACTTAACTTGGCTCCAGTTAAATCAGCATGATTCATTTTAGCATGAGCAAGATGTGCCCCAACTAATTGAGCTGATTGTAACTGTGCATTTTCCAGATTAGCATAAGATAAGTCAGCATAAGACAGATCAGTATTACGTAAATCAGCATTACGGAAATCGGCATGAGTTAAATCAGCTTCACGTAAATCAGCACCTGATAATGTATCAGCAGATACAGTTAATAATACTTCGTCACTATCTAATCGTTTAATTTCAAACATTTATATTTTCCTACGGTGCTACTTGATTTATATTAATAATAATTGGTTCTTTTGTATCTAAAGCAACTAGGCTAACTTCTCCTTGTAAATCACCAGATTGTAATTTAGCGGAACCGCTATGTGATATGCGTGCTAAAACTTTCACTTCTTTAAAATTAGATAATTTCATGGCTGGCATCATCGCAGTGCTATCATCAAGAATAACTTTTGTCGGTAATTCATTAGCTGATTTTCTTACTATTGCTAATGGCATAGCTGGACCAGTTATAGCTCGTGCATAAATAAATAAGGTATCATTAGCTTGTACTTTATCTTGTAAACTTGGATCTAAACTTACATGTACAACTAGTTGTTGTTTAGCTGTAGGTTCACCTAATTCACCACGCGCTTTTGCAATATGTTGTTCTAACATTTGCCGAGTTTCAGTCTTGCCGGCAGGTATTTGTTGTAAAAATTTTTGCCAATGAGCAATCGCGACTTGATAGTCTTTATTTTGTGCTGCTGCTAAACCTGATAACCATAATGCTTCTTGATAATTAGGATCGGCTTCTAAAGCTAGTTTCAGTAAAATTTGAGGTTGCCCTACAAATTGACCGTTATTGCCTAAAGTTAATACACGAGCTAAGTCAGTTAAAATTTGTGGATCTTTATCACCAACTAAACCTAATAATTTATTATAAGCTTGAGCAGCTTTATCATACTGTTTCATATAGCTATATGAACGCGCTAACATATACCAACCCTTTTTATCATTTGGTTCTTTTTCTAAACGAACTAATAAGCCTTCAACCATTTTTTCAAAATTATTGGGTACGTCTGATGAATGTGCTGTTGTAGTAGTAGTCTTTGGTTTTTCTGTTAAAAAGTTTTGAGAACCTATTTCCCAATAAACACCTATCGCTAATGCAGGAATAGCTAATATTACCACAATAACAGCAGCCCAACGGGCACGAGCTTTAGGAACTAAAGTTGTCTTATCATCTAAATCTTGTGCTAAACTTTTTTCTAATTCTTGTTTTGCTTGTGTAAATTGTTCAGGAGTTAAATTTTCTTGTTCTAATTCTATAATACCTTGTTTATAAATCGCAAGATTTAGACTATTATTATCAACTTCAGAAGATTTTGGTGTTTTTTTCAGTAGTGGCGGTATTACAAAGGCAAGGGCTAATATAATTAATATAGCTGCACTTATCCAAAATATTAACATGTTTTATTTTCCTAGAGCTTGGTTTAATTTATCACGTTCTGCATCAGTCAAAGCCATAGATTTGGCTTTTGCCTGACGACTAATAAAAGACATCAATATAATAAATGCTAATAGCATTAAAACAAATGGTCCTAACCATAAAATATAAGTCTTTTCTGTAAGTGGTGGATTATACAATACAAAATCACCATAACGTTCAACTAAAAAAGTGTTAATTTGTTCATTAGTTTGTCCCTCATTAATTTTATTACGTACTAAATTGCGTACATCTTGTGCTAATTCAGCATTAGAATCAGCTACACTTTGGTTTTGACACACAACACAACGTAATTCATTAGTTAATTTCTGATAACGTGCTTCTTGTTCGGCATTATCAAGATTAATTGGATTTTTATCTATAGCATAGATAGGTATATTCAATATTAATAGTAAAAAAAATAAATTTAATTTATTCATATTTTGGAGAATACAAAAAATGTTAGACATGGTTAAAAGAATAGCACAAAATGCAGGTGAAGGTATCATGGAAGTTTATGCAACTGATTTTACAGTAAATCATAAATCTGATCATTCGCCTGTCACTGCTGCTGATATGGCAGCTCATGAAATCATTCAAAATGGCTTAACAGAAATCCAGCCGAATTTACCAATTTTATCTGAAGAATCAACTGCTATATCTTATGATGAACGCGCTAGCTGGAAACGTTATTGGTTAGTTGATCCATTAGATGGTACTCGTGAATTTGTTAAACGTAATGGCGAATTTACTGTTAATATTGCTTTGATTGATGATCATAAACCTATTCTTGGAGTGATATATGTACCTGTAACAAAAGTTACTTATGTTGCTATAAAAGGTAAAGGTGCATTTAAATACTTAGCAAATGGTTCAATGGAAGAAATTCACAGTAGAACTTGCCCAAGTGATCATATCGTAGTTGCAACTAGCCGTTCACATATGAATTCAGCCACAAAGAAATTTGTTGATAATTTAGATACTGAAGTTAAATTTTTGAGTGTCGGTAGTTCATTAAAATCTTGCTTAGTAGCGGAAGGAAAAGTGGATATTTATCCTCGCTTTGGTCCAACTTCAGAATGGGATACAGCAGCGGCACAATGTATTGTTGAAGAAGCAGGTGGTATTTTAACTGATTTGGATTTAAAACCACTACGCTATAATACTAAGGAATCGCTGTTGAACCCACATTTTATTGTGTATGGTGAAAAAAATGAAAAATAGCAAAATAACATTTATTGGCGGTGGTAACATGGCGAGTAGCCTTATAGGTGGCTTGCTTGAAACTGGTGTTACTGCTATAACAGTGGTTGATTCTAATCCCAAGCCGCTTGCCGCTAAATTTCCTATACAGTGTTATACTAATTATGCAGAGGCTCTGGTGGATACTGATGTAGTAGTATTGGCAGTTAAACCACATATAATGCCAGAAGTAGCTAAGTCTATTTCTGCTACATTATCTGAGCCTTTACCTTTATTTATTAGTATTGCGGCTGGCATACGTTTGATTGATTTATCACGTTGGTTAGGTGTAGATTTAGCTTTGGTGCGTGCTATGCCTAATACACCAGCAATAGTGCAAAGTGGTGCCTCAGCTTTGTTTGCAGGTAAGTATGTAAATGAAGCTCAAAAGCAGTTAGCGGAAAATATTTTAAGAGCAGTTGGATTAACTATATGGTTAGAAGATGAAGAGCAAATGGATGCTGTGACTGCGCTTTCAGGCAGTGGACCAGCTTATTTCTTTTTAATCATGGAAGCCATTGAAAATGCTGGTATTAATTTAGGTTTATCTAAAGATGTTGCCAGATTATTGACTTTACAAACTGCTTTTGGTGCCGCTAAAATGGCTTTAGAAAGTCAAGATGATGCTGCAACTTTACGAGCGCGTGTGACTTCTAAAGGTGGTACAACTGAACAAGCAATTAATACTTTGCAAGCTGGTAATTTAGAATCTTTGTTTGATCAAGCCTTGAAAGCCGCACAACAACGCGCTGTTAATTTAGCCATACAATTCGGAGAAGATTAAGGTGTTAAGCCCATTTATTATAGCTTTAATATTTTTAATTAATACTTTATTTGGTATTTATATATTCTTAATAATGCTACGCTTGTTGTTACAATGGCGGCGAGTAGCTTTTCGTCGTGATCCTATTTTGAAAACATTATTAAAGATAACTGATCCGCCGTTAAATTTCTTGTATAATATAATACCCGGTTGGCGTAATCTTGATGTTGCTGCTATCGTTTTAATGATGACATTAAAAATGTTAGAATTAAAACTATTATCTTGGTTAGGTATGGATAACAATCTTGATTTATTTGGTTTGTTTATATTTGCTTTTGCTCAATTGTTATCTTTATTGATTTATATTTTTATATTTGCAATTATTATTCAAGTAATTTTAAGTTGGATTACACCGGCTAATAGTTATAATCATATGACTGATATTTTAGATGATTTAACTGAACCATTATTGCGTGTAGTACGTAATAAATTACCACCAGTACAAGGGCTTGATTTTTCTGCTTTAATTATGTTGGTGATTTTACAATTAGCAGATATTTTAGTGGTAGGTTTTATACAACAATTAGCCTTATAATGGTTGCCATTTTTGAAGCAAAGAATACTATGAATGATGGAAAACGCTGGGCTGTTTATGACCGCTATAGTAACCAGATTTATCTGACCCATGAACGATGGCAACATATTACTGATAGACATCCAGAAATGTCAGATTATGAGGATTCCTTGAAAAAAACTATTCAAAAAGGGCAGCGAAAGCAAGACACACTAAATATGCGTAAATAGATGACAAAACCTATTTTTAATTATGATGATATGAGCGACACTTTATACGTCTCATTTGAACCTAGCGAAAATGCAACCGGCATTGAATTGAATGATCACATATTATTGCGTATTAACAAAAAAGAACAGCGAGCGGTGGGATTAACCTTTTTAGAATATTCCCTGTTAGTCCAAAAAACTGAAATGGGGCATCGGAGTTTTCCACTCAACGGGCTAGCTGAGCTTTCTAGTACACTTAAAAGTGTTGTTTTAAAGATTCTGCAAGATCCGCCTGTAAGTTCTATACTTTCAATTTCTGCCTACACACCTTCCAGAGTTGAAACAATACCAATAACTTCTTTACAATGGCAGCATAAGACTTCATCTCAGCAACTGGCCTTATAATGGTTGCCA
The DNA here is from genome assembly GCA_016744775.1 of Candidatus Marithrix sp. Lineage (GTDB taxonomy): Bacteria > Pseudomonadota > Gammaproteobacteria > Beggiatoales > Beggiatoaceae > Marithrix. The sequence continues at coordinate 250,687 of JADGDS010000002.1, read as the reverse complement.
TTTTTGAATACGGTTATTTCCTAAATCAACTACAAATACGCTGCCATTTGGAGCGGTAGCTACGGCTACAGCTCGATCAAATTGCCCAGCACCATTGCCTTTCTCTCCGAAAGCAGATAAAAAATTACCATTAGCTGTAAATTTTTGTACGCGATTATTATAGAAGTCACTCGTGAAAATATTACCTTCTGGACCAATTGCCACTGAGGTTACAGTGGCAAACCAGCCATTAAAATTACCACTAATATTCAGTGCAAATGGACCACCCCATTTGCGTAAAAATGATTCTGAAGAAAAGACTTGTATGCGGTCATTATAACTATCTGCAACATATAAAATATCGTCTTTAGTAACTGCAACGTCGGTTGGATAATTCATTTCACCTGCCCACATACCCTTTTTTTTGGTATTGCCCCATTGTTTGATAAAGCTTCCATCTGCTCGCAGATGTTGAATTCGTTGATTGTAAAAATCAGCGGCAAATATTTCACCCTTTTCATTTACAGCAACGCCGCTAATACCATTAAATTCTCCTTTGCCAGTGCCTGCATTACCAATTTTTCTAAGAGATTTGCCATTCAGATTAAAGACATGAATATTATCATTCCAATAATCAGCTACATAAAGTTCATTATTATGAATAATTAAATTCATTGGTCTGCCTAATTTTAAAGAAAATATGCGGTTTAAATTACCAAAAAAATCAAATACTTGAATTCTAGCATTACGCGAATCGCTAACAAAAACTTCGCTATCGCTGACGGCGATTCCAATCGGATCTCTAAATTGCCCGGGTTTTTTGCCTTGTGTACCCCATGCGGTAACAAATATATATCCAGCTTCCTTAGTTGAAGGTATCCAGATATATAATAATGTTATAAATATAAAAAGACTTACTAGAGTAAGTCGAATTTTATAATTCATTTGATAATATAAAAATCTTCTAAAGCGAATCCTGCTTCATTTACAGTTTTACGCACAAAAATTTCATCTAAGCTTATATCTTCATCAATAAATAAACGCACTTGTGCTTTTTTAACATTAACTTCAATATCTTCAATGCCATCTATGTTTCTTCTAAGTTGTTTTTCAATACCAAAGCTGCAAAAGGGGCAGTCTAAGGTATCAACTTGAATTAGGTATTTTGTATTAGCTGCGAATACATTACTAGTTAAAATAAATGTTATCAAAAAAATTATTGATTTCATAATTATGCCTTTGTTGATGGTACTGCTAATAATTTAGCAACTCGCGCAGCTACATTATCCCAACTACTATTAGAAACTGCGGCTCGTCGTTTTTCAATTAGTGATGGATCATTTTCTTCTAAAGCCTTATCAATATTATCCAAAAATTCTTGGTGTGAATTAGAATTATAAACTAATGAATTATATTCTTCAAATGCTGGTAATGCCATTACAACGCTAGGATAAGCTAGAGCTAAATATTCCTTTAACTTAATAGGGTTACACATTTTATTAAAATCATTTTGTAAAAATGGAATTATACCAACATCAAAATTAGCCGCATATGTTGCTAATTCATCTGGGCTGATTTGATCAATATGCTTAACATTTTTTTCTGCTAATACTGATGATAAGTCCATTTGTTTTGGACCAATTAGTACTAAAGTACCCTGAATATGACGCGCTATTTTAATCATCAGTTCGACATCCATGCGATAATCATCCATGCCACCAAAAAAACCAATAATTGGTTTTGGTAAATCAAGGCTAGAATTGGGTGAATTACGCGCCGCTACAAATTTATCGAAATCGACTCCATGACCAATTAATACTGACTCCTTAACTAAACCTAATTCACGTTCCATTAAGCCTTCATGTACATAAATTGCGGTATCAGATATTTCTAATAATCGTTTTTCTAAAGCGGCTATTCTATCTTTATCAGCTTCAGGCAAAGTGGTAAAATCATCACAACGTTCAAATAAGATTTTATTCCATTTTAGTTTTTCTACCGCTGGTGTCATGGTAGGCATAGAAACTACAACAGAAGGATGTTTCATATTTAAATGCCAACGTAGTATTTTCACTTGTAAGGCAAGTAGCCAACCGTTGAATTTGAGCATTTTTTCTGAATATAGCGGCACAAATAGTGGGCTATATATATACATGCCTGATTGAGGATCGCGTTTTAAACCACGAGTTAAACTCTTGATTTTGCGCCAATATCTTGACCAAGCAATTTCAGTTTTTCCCGGCACCGGCATACGCATACCAATACTATTAATCCATAAAGTAGGAACATGTTTGGCGATTCGAGTAGCCATACGTACAGAGGAATGACCCCTATTATGGTACCACCAATCGATATTTCCAAAGTGAACGACTCCATCAGATGGAGATATATTATCTATTAATTCATCCATTTTTTGCAGCTTTTTTCCTGATTTTAATTTGATACATACGAAAATCAGCAATTTTGATTAATTCTTCTGGTGACAGATTATCATTAGGATGATATTCAGAAAAGCCATAACTAAAATCAATAGGAATTCCATGTATTTTTTTATGGTTTAATTCAGTTCTGAGTCTTTTAATTAATTTATGAGAATTTTCTATTTTCGCCTTTGGCAACACGAATAAAAATTCATCTCCTCCAATACGAAATAGATAATCAGATAATCTGACAACCTTTTTAAACGACTCTACTGCCGTCTTAATGAGAACATCACCTTCTGCATGACCATAAGTATCATTAATAGTTTTTAAATTATCTATATCTATATAACAAACAACAAAGCCCTGTTGATTTCTTTTAGAAATTTCAATATTTTTTGCTAAGGTTTCATATGCAAAGCGTCTATTAAATAAGCCTGTCAATTCATCTGTGACTGCACGATTTTCCAACAGTTTCAAACCGTGTAAAATTTCTATATGGACATTTATACGAGCTAATAATTCTTGCGGTATAAACGGCTTAGTTACATAATCAACGCAGCCTGCTTCAAACGCTTGTAATTTATCTTGTATGTTAGATATAGCACTAACAAATAAAATTGGAATTTCTTTAGTTAATTCCATTTCTTTTATTTGCGTACATAAAGTAATTCCATCTATATCAGCTAATACTCGTTCCATTACAATCAAATCAGGAGGATTTGATTCAATAATTTCCAAGGCTTGTTCGCCATTATTTGCTAGCGTTAAATCATAATTTTGTTCTTGAAATAATTCAGTTAGTTCCTGAATTTGTTCAGGATTATTATCAATAATAAGTATTACTAATTGTTTGTTCATCTATTACCTTGTTTTTATATGATTATATATAGATGGATTTATGTAGGAGTTGCTTTAAACTGTATTGCAAATTGTTTTCCATTCTATACTCTTAATATAGTATTAGTTATTGCGTCACGAATTTCACTAGGACGAGAATTCCCACCTATTTTACCGGGTAAAATATAATCAATCTTGTTTCTAAAATTATGCCTTAGTTTTACAGCAGTTTTAGCAGGCGGACGACCAGCGATATTAGCACTAGTCGATACTAGGGGACCACCCCAATATTGACATAAAGCGGCTGCTTCAGGATGTGCAGTCACTCGTACCGCGAGTTTTGTTGATTGACCACGTAAGTATAATGGTATATTTGGTTTAGCTGGTAATAACCATGTTACCGCCCCGGGCCATGTTGCAAATACTCGTTGTTTTAATATTGGTGTTAAAGGTTGAATTAAAGGTAATAATTGTTTATAGTTAGCTGCGATTAAAATTAATCCTTTTTTCCATGAACGTTGTTTTAACTGTAATAAACTTGTTACAGCATTTTGATTAAATGGATCACAACCGATACCCATAATAGATTCGGTTGGATAAGCTATAATACCGCCGCTGTTTAAAGCGCGTATTGCGTGTTTTAAATGAATATTATTCATAGTGATATAGAAATAGCTTTATTTTTACATATATTTTTTGATAGAATATATTTTTTAATATATTAATTAGGATATTCAAGTATGAAAATGAAACTGATAAGCTTTTTAGCTGTTGTAAGTATGTTTTTAGTGGCTTGTAATGGTCAAATGCCTTCTAAACAAGCTATGGGTGGTGGTTTAGGTGGTGTTTTAGGTGGTATTGCCGGATCTCAAATTGGTGGCGGTAAAGGTAGAACTGTTGCTATAGTAGCAGGTACATTATTAGGTGCAGCACTTGGTGGTGCAATTGGTGGTTCTATGGATCAAACTGATTTATATCAAACACAAGGTGCCTTAAATAATACTGCAACAGGTCAAACTGTAGGTTGGACTAACCCTGATACTCAAAATCAATATCAAGTTACACCAACTAATACTTATAAAAGTAGTAGGGGTCAAGATTGTCGTGATTATACTACAGTTGGTATAATTGGTGGAGAACGTGAAGTAATAAAAGGCACAGCTTGCCGTCAAGCTGATGGTAGTTGGAAGTCACAATAATATCTAATGAAGTTTTCATAGTGGTGTATAAATTGCTTTTATTCACTTGTATTCAGTAAGTGAATTGAGGTTTAAACTATGAAGATGAAAATTATAGGTTTTTTAACCGTTGTAAGTATGATGTTTTTAGCAGGTTGTCAAACAACAGGTGATGGTTTTCTATACGGTTTTTCAGATAATGCTGTTTCTATAGATAAAAGTGGTCAAACCGTGAGTTGGACTAATTCTGAGCATTAGTTGTCAGGTATCATAAAGTTTATATAGTGGTATATAACTTGCATATATTAACACTTATAAGTGTTAATATATTAGGATATAAAACTATGAAGATGAAATTGATAAGCTTTTTAACGGTTGTGACTCTATTTTTAGTAGCTTGTAATGGTCACATGCCTTCTAAACAAGGTATTGGTGGTGTTTTAGGTGGTGTTGCAGGTGGTGTTGCCGGTGGTGTTATTGGTGGTCAAGGTAACACTATTGCTATAGTAGCAGGTACATTATTAGGTGCTGCTCTTGGTAGTTCTATTGGTCGTTCTATGGATCAAGATGATTTATATAGAACACGCAGTGCTTTAGAAACAGGTAGAACTACGAGTTGGACCAATCCTTCTACTCAAAATAAATACCGAGTTACTCCAACTAATACTTACAGAAATGCTAATGGTCAAAATTGTCGTAATTATACTATTAATGGGCAAAATGGCACTGCTTGCCGTCAAGCTAATGGTAATTGGCAATCACGCTAACATAATTAAAAACCTGACAGGTTTTTAAAACCTGTCAGGTTTAATCAACTTTATAATCCGCTTTTTAAACTAGCCTCAATAAATTTATCTAAATCACCATCAAGTACCGCTTGCGTATTACTAGTCTCTATTCCAGTTCTTAAATCTTTTATATGTGATTTATCTAATACATAAGAACGTATTTGACTTCCCCAACCAATATCAGCTTTAGTTGCTTCAATTGATTGTTGTTCTGAACGGCGTTGTTGTTGTTCTAATTCATATAATTTTGCCTTTAATTGTTTCATTGCAGTTGCTTTATTTTTATGCTGAGAACGATCATTTTGGCATTGGACTACAGTATTTGTAGGTAAATGAGTGATACGTACTGCTGATTCAGTTCTATTCACATGTTGCCCACCTGCTCCACTAGCGCGATAAACATCAATGCGTAAATCACTAGGATCAATATCAATATCAATTTCATCATCCACTTCTGGGGCTATAAAAACCGCAGCAAATGAAGTATGACGGCGATTACCAGAATCAAAAGGTGATTTTCTTACTAAGCGATGAACACCAATTTCTGTGCGTAACCAACCATAAGCATAATCACCAATTACACGAATTGTTGCGCTTTTAACTCCTGCTACTTCACCGGCTGAATAATCAATGATCTCAGTAGCAAAGCCATGTTGTTCAGTCCAACGTAAATACATGCGTAATAACATTTCTGCCCAATCTTGGGCTTCTGTGCCACCAGAACCAGATTGAATATCTACAAAGGCATTGTTAATATCCATTTCCCCTGAAAACATGCGGGAAAATTCTAGTTTGGATAATGTTTGTTCCAATTTTTCAATGTCTTGACAGACTAAATTTGTGGTATCATGATCATTTTCTTCTTGTGCTAATTCTAATAATTCGCGTAGCTCTTCAAGGGCGATATCAAGTTGCTTGATAGTGTTTACTACTTGTTCTAGGCTGGCACGTTCACGTCCAAGTGCTTGTGCTTGTTCAGGATTATTCCAAATAGTTGGTACTTCAAGTTCGCGTATTACTTCAATTAGACGTTCAGATTTACTAGTATAGTCAAAGATACCCCCGAAGTGCATCGACTCGATTTTGCATATCGGTAATAGCTTGAAAAATAAGATTAAGTTCCATAATGTGTTTTTTTAAAAGTGAAATATAAACCTGTACTAGAATTAAAAGGTAGTTTATTAACCTTAATGGTTTTAAATCTATTTAATAGTGACAATGAGCTTATTGCTAAAGCCTTAGCTGAAAAAATTTCTAAAGCCCCAGATTTTTTCCAACAAGTGCCAATAGTTATTGATCTACAAGCGGTAGAAGATAATCAAGCAGTTCTTGATTTATCAGAATTAGTAAAATTATTAAGAACTTATGGCTTAACTCCAGTGGCAGTGCGTGGTGGCAATATAGAACACAATGAAATCGCACTTAATATGAATTTGGGTATTTTAAACAATATAAAATCTCCAGCACCACAATTAACGCTAGAAACTAAAGTAGCGGCTGTTCCAGAAATTCCTGCGGCTAAAATTATTAGGGATCCAATTCGTTCAGGGCAACAAGTCATAGCTGAGAAAGGCGATTTAATTATTTTATCAGCTGTGAGTCATGGCGCAGAAATTTTAGCAGATCGGCATATTCATGTTTACGGTGCTTTACGTGGGCGTGCTTTGGCTGGAATTAATGGAGATAATAAGGCGCAGATTTTTTGTCAACAATTATATGCTGATTTACTCTCAGTAGCAGGGAAATATCAAGTTAATGAAGATTTTCCTGAAGATTTAATCGGTAAATCTACGCAAACTTATTTAGAACAAGATAAATTAAATATTAAAAAACTGTAATAGGCAGGAAAATATCTTGAGTAAAATTATTGTTATAACATCTGGTAAAGGCGGTGTAGGCAAAACTACCACTAGTGCAGCCTTTGCAACTGGTTTGGCATTACGTGGTAATAAAACTGTAGTTATAGATTTTGATGTTGGTTTGAGGAACCTTGACTTAGTAATGGGTTGCGAACGGCGTGTAGTTTATGACTTTATTAATGTAATAAATGGTGAAGCAAATTTAAATCAAGCTTTAATTAAAGATAAACGGGTTGAAAATTTATTTATTTTACCAGCATCACAAACACGTAATAAAGATGCTCTGACTTTAAAAGGTGTGGCAAGAATATTGGAAGAGTTGAAAAAAGACTTTGACTATATAATATGTGATTCTCCGGCTGGTATTGAACATGGTGCCATTATGGCGATGTATTTTGCTGATGAGGCTTTAATTGTCACCAATCCTGAAGTTTCGTCTGTACGTGATTCAGATAGAATTATTGGAATGTTATCGAGCAAAACTCGTCGGGCTATGCAAAAAATGCCAGCGATTAAAGAACACTTATTAATTACTCGTTATGAAGAAAAACGGGTTAATAAGGGTGAAATGCTTAGTATTAAAGATGTGCAAGAAATTTTGGCAATTTCTTTATTGGGGGTAATTCCGGAATCATTGGAAATTTTAAAAGCATCTAATTCAGGTATTCCTGTAATATTAAATAAAGAAACAGATGCAGGGCAAGCCTATCTTGATATAGTTGCACGTTTTCTTGGGGAAGAACCTCCACAACGTAAGAAGAAAGGCTTTTTTAGCCGCTTATTTGGAATATAACTATGAGAATTATATATTATATAATTAGTCTTTTCTCATCACAGAAAAGTGCTAATCTTGCAAAAGAACGTCTGCAAATTATTGTCACTCAGGAACGTCGTAAACGTCGTTATTTACCATTATTACAACAAGAATTATTAGAAGTTGTGAGAAAATATGCTTCTATTGAAGAAGAAGATATACAAATTCATTTAGAAAAACAGGGTAATTATGAAGTTTTAGAAATGAATATAGCTTTACCTAAATAGTTTAGTCTTCATTTTTTACCATGAAAGAACCGAAGGGTGTCTTTACTAAATGGTAACCCGCTGGCACTTTTTCTTCTTCATCTATCAAAAATTTTTCATCATTTTCAGGTGGTTTTGGTTCATCTTTAACAGTAAATTGTCCAAAAGGCGTATTAATAATACGATAACCGGCTTGCACTTTTGGCGGTGGCGGTGGTGATAAAGTTTGATAATTTTCAGTTTGTTGTTCAAGAACCTCATTATTAGGCAATTGACTATCTAAACGTAATTCAGTAATTAGACCAGATGTTGCTTTTAATTTTACTGAATTAGTTTGTATGCTAATAACCCGCCAAACATTAATAACTTCGTTGGTAGCGACAATAAATTTATCACCCTCACGAGCAGAAATAATTTCTCCATTAATAGCAAAATTGGCTATTTTTTGTTTACCTACAATCATAATTGATTGTAGGTAATTATCTTCAACTTCAACTTCAATGCCCCATGTGTTAGGCACTATTAAGAGTAATGTTATACATATAATGACTTTTAACATGTTAGATCACCTAATTATAAATTATAATTAAAGCTAACATAGATAATGATCATTGTCTAGGTGTTATAAAAATAAACTAGAAACGAAACTACAATTATGAAAGAAAGATTAGATGTTATTATAATTGGTGCAGGTGCTGCTGGTATGATGTGCGCTATTGAAGCGGGTAAGCGTGGACGCAAGGTGTTGCTTTTGGAACACAGTCGCAAGCCGGGCAATAAAATTCTAATGGCTGGTGGTGGCCGTTGTAACTTCACCAATATCAATATTGATGCCAGCAATTTCATTTCTCATAATCCACATTTCTGCAAATCGGCATTAAGCCGTTATACGCAATGGGATTTTATTGCTATGGTCAATGATCACAATATTCCTTATCACGAACGTGACCATGGTCAACTTTTTTGCAAAAATAGCTCAAAAGATATTTTGGATATGCTACGGTCTAAATGTGAAATACATGTTAAAACATCAGTGACAAAAATAGCTACTATTACAGAGGGAGGGTTCAATGTGCATGGGGAAAACCAGATATGGAAGTGTGAATCCCTAGTAATTGCCACTGGTGGTTTGTCTATTCCTACCTCGGGTGCGACACCGTTTGGCTACCAGATTGCTGAACAATTCGATATAAAAGTATGGCCACCGTCAGCAGGCTTAGTGCCATTTACCTTAAAACCTGAAGACAAAAAACGTATGGCTCCATTATCAGGTATATCAGTGGAAGTCACAGTAAGCTGCAATGGGCAAAGTTTTCGTGAAAACATTCTTTTCACACACCGAGGATTAAGTGGCCCTGCTATTTTGCAAATTTCTAATTATTGGAATTCAGGTCAAAACCTGTGTATTAACTGGCTACCCGACATGGAACTAGATACAACAATTATTGCAACGGCTAAATTCCATCCTAAGCAACAGCTTAAAACTCTTCTTGCGACTCTATTGCCACAGAGATTAGTACCACTTTTAATAGATGAAAATATTGCAGAAAAACCGTTAAACCAACTCACTAATTCTCAGATAAAGAATCTTACTCTAAGGCTAAAATCATGGCAGATAACACCTGCGGGAACAGAAGGCTATAGAACAGCGGAAGTAACACAAGGAGGTGTTGATTGTGATAGTCTTTCATCAAAGACAATGGAAACTAAAACACAAATAGGACTTTATTTTATTGGAGAAGTAGTTGATGTAGCTGGTTGGTTAGGCGGTTATAATTTGCAGTGGGCTTGGTCATCTGGATGGTGCGCTGGTCAATATGTGTAAAAATTATGAAACCTAAAATTGTAACACTTTATAAACAAGCACGCTTAACTGGTGATAGAAAAATTTATCATCAATTACAACAGATTGAAGAAATACCTGATGTCATTGTGAATCCTGAACCAATGCCAGTTGATGTTGCACCATTGTCAGAATTACAGCCATTTTTTGACTTTCTGCGTGAGAATAAAAATGAATCACTGAGTTTTATGCGTGGCACCATTTTTAATGATGGGCGTATGGATTTGTGTAAACAAGTAGTTGCTCAAGATTGGATTCAGAATTTAATGGATTCATTAGTCAATAATCAGCATATAAAACATTTCTTACTCGGCAATAATATTGTTGATTTAGCGGGTGCAAATTCCATTGCTAATTTTATTAGTAATCCTCATAAGAGCCAAATTGAGACATGGTATTTAGCTGGCAATCGTATTGATGCTAATGGTATTGAATTAATCTCCAAGGCACTGCAAACTGATCAACACTGCAAAGCCTTATGGTTAAAACGTAATCCACTCAAAGCTATGGGTGCTAAGCATCTTGCTAGTTTATTAGAACAAAATCAGAGTTTGGAAATTCTTGATTTGCATAATACTGGGCTGCTTGATGAAGGAATTTCTTATTTTTTTGATGGCTTAAAAAATAACCGCTCCCTAGATTTGTTATATCTTGAAGCTAATGGTATTTCAAGTAGTGGTGCCAAACATATTGCCGATTATTTTGCTCATTTAACCAAAATTAAGCAAACCGGTATTTCATCATTATACTGTGGAATTAATCGCTTAGGTGACGAAGGTGTAGCTACAATTGCTGAAAGTTTACATGATTATCATCATCTGAAACGCCTATCATTTGGAGCAAACCGTTTAGCTTATCAAGGTTTAAAAGTTTTATTAGAACAACTGGTTAATCATTCCAACTTAATTTATTTAGATTTAGGATTATATAAAGCTACTAGTGACATGCAAGAATTGCCTAATAATTTAGGTGACGAATCAGTTCCCTTATTGGCTGAATTTATACAAACCAATAATAGCGTGCAAATTATGAGTATCAAAGATGCCAATATAAGCTTGACTGGCTTAGAACAATTGTGCCAAGCTATTCAAGCTAATAATAGCTTATTAATGCTAAATTATGAACAACTTGGTGTAAAAATACCAGAAACACTGACTCAACGATTTAACGACAAATTAGCTGAAAATATTCAGAATACTTATGGAATTGATATGCATACTTTTCGGCATAAGTATTTGCGTTATCTGAAACATACTGATGCTGTGCGTCATATTGATAGTATCTATCGTAACCGTTGATATGGAATTGCCAGATATTGGTTTAGGCACTTATCAATTAGATCATGAACAAACCTATCGCAGTGTTCGCTGGGCATTGGAAATAGGTTATCGTCATATTGACACAGCAGCCTTATATAGAAATGAAAAACAAGTAGGGCAAGCCATACGAGATTCAGGAATATCTCGACAGCGAATTTTTGTGACTACTAAAATTTCAGCCAAAGCAATTCGACAACATCAGCTTCAACCGGCGATTGAAAGTAGTTTACATCAATTGGATTTGGATTATATTGACTTAATATTATTGCATTCCCCTGATGCCAAGCTAAATCAAACTTGGAACGAACTTAGCCGACTTTATTGTTTATATGGAAACATACGCCATATAGGAGTCAGTAATTATCAAGAAATACATTTAAAGCAACTAGAAGACGCTCCTATTAAACCCTATGCCAATCAGATTGAAATTACACCCTTTTTAACGCGACAAAAACTGAGACAATACTGTAAAAACCAAAAGATTCAGGTAATTGCCCATTCCTCATTAACTAAAGGAAAACAACTAAATATAACAAGTGCAACTGTATTATTGAAATGGGCACTACAAAAGAATCTAAAAATTATTCCGCGCTCAGCCAACCAGAAACATATTTTTGATAATTTTAATCTAGGCTCAGAATTATTATCTGAGCAGATTATGAGGCGTTTAGATGAACTTGATTGTGGGTTTGCTACTCATCCTCAGCATATTTGATTTGTATTTACTTTTGCCTCTACCAAATAATTTATACAAATCAAGTCAATATTGGAAAAAGAGCGGTTACTTATTATACTGTAGGTTGGGCTGACGAGAGGAAGCCCAACATCTATGGTGCTAGAATCGTTGGGCTTCCTCTCGTCAGCCCAACCTACAATTGTTAAATTTTAACTAATAATGAATGAATTAGAAACAAACCGTCTAAAACTACGTCAATGGTTGCCAAGTGACTACGCACCTTTTGCAGAATTAAATACTGATCTTCAAGTAATGAAATATTTCCCTAACACTCTAAGCCAAACAGAGAGTAACGCATCAGCTAAAAAAATGGAAACCATTATTTCAAATCAAGGCTGGGGATTTTGGGCAGTAGAGCTAAAAAGTACAAACTCTTTTATAGGCTTTGTTGGCTTACATCAAGCAGATGTCGAATTACCATTTAGCCCTTGCGTAGAAATAGGTTGGCGATTATCAAAAAAATACTGGAATAATGGTTATGCTACAGAAGCCGCACGCTCTGCATTAAAATTTGCTTTTGAAATCCTAAAGTTAAAAGAAGTAGTATCATTCACATCCTTAAAAAACCAAAGATCAGAAGCACTAATGCAAAGACTAAATATGATTAATACCAACCAAAACTTTCAACATCCAAAACTACCAATTGGTCATCAATTATGTGAACATGTGCTTTATAAAATAACTAAAGACTCTCAGACCTGTCAGGTTTTAAAAACCTGACAGGTCTAATATCATGCACTAATCATACTTTTCTGATGATCAATATAATACTGAAATTCCTCACGAAAGTTCTCAATAAAACTCATCACAGGCATTGCAGCGGCATCTCCTAATGCACAAATAGTTCTGCCACAGATTTTCTCTGCAACATCAGACAAAAGATCTAAATCCTTTTGCTCACCTTCTCCGTGATAAATACGATGTATTACACGCGATAGCCAACCTGTGCCTTCTCTACATGGAGTACATTGCCCACAAGATTCTTCATAATAAAAATGGGAGAGACGCGCTAATACTTTTACCATATCAGTGCTATCATCCATAACTATTACTGCACCAGAACCTAACATTGATCCAGCTTCAGCTATTGAATCATAATCCATAGTTAAACCCATCATAACATCAGCTTTTAAAACTGGTGTAGATGAACCACCGGGAATCACGGCTTTTAATTTACGTCCATCTTTAACTCCGCCAGCCATTTCTAATAACTCAGAAAACGGTGTTCCCATCGGAATTTCATAATTACCCGGTTTATTGACATGCCCAGAAATGGAAAATAATTTTGGACCACCATTATTAGGTTTTCCTATCTTTAAAAACCAGTCTGCACCATTATTTAATATTTCTGGCACTGATGCCAAAGTTTCAGTATTATTAATGGTTGTAGGTTTACCATATAAACCATAAGCGGCAGGAAAAGGTGGCTTAAAACGAGGTTGACCCTTTTTACCTTCAATAGATTCTAATAATGCAGTTTCTTCACCACATATATAAGCTCCAGCACCATAATGGGTATAAATATCAATACCTTTACCCAATAGCCCAGCGGCATAAGCCTCTTTTAAAGCCTCTTCAAAACGCTCAATTGGTTCATCAAATTCACCACGAATATAATTATAACCAACAGTGGCACCAATTGTATAACAGGCAATTGCCATACCCTCAATAAGAGCATGAGGATTATAACGTAAAATATCGCGATCCTTAAAAGTACCCGGCTCACCTTCATCTGAATTACAGACAATATATTTTTGCCCGGGCTTATCGCGTGCTGATAACATGAAACTCCACTTAACACCAGCAGAAAAACCAGCACCACCACGCCCACGTAATGCAGATGCTTTTAATTGATCAATAATCTCTTTAGGATCAGGTTTTTCTGTTAATATCTTACGTAGAGCCTTATAACCACCGGTGCTTTCATAAACATCTAATGTCCATGATTTGTCTAAATGAATATTCTTAAAACAAAGTTCATTTGCCATAAAATAATCCTATTATGCTACTTGCTGATATGAGAAATATCGTAGATTAGCTTGTTGTTGTGCTTGTTCTATAGTCATACTAACTAAGTTACCTAGTTTATCTACTTCAATTAAAACATACTCATTAATATCTTTAGTTTCTACAATTTCTGTATCACTAAAATTTATCATTAAAGTATCTGTTTCTTGAAAATATTTAATATTCATTACTTAGACATGTTTCTTAATAACTGATGTTACGCAAAAATGGCAAGCCTCTTTGCAAGCATCTGATGGCATCATCGTTCCCAAGTAAAACTTGGGAACGATGATGCCAAAATGGTGGTGCGTAACATAAGTTAATAAAAAACCTAATCTAATTGAGATAAAATATCATCAATCTTTTCAGAAGTAAGATTCTCATAATACGTCTTGCCAATTTGCATCATTGGTGCCCCTCCACATGCTCCTAAACATTCAACTTCTTTCAAGCTGAATTTATTATCAGCTGTGGTTTCTCCAAAGCCAATATTCAATTTTTGCTTTAAATGAGCAACAATGTCATCTGAGCCGCAAAGCATACAAGATATATTTGTACAAACACAGATTTTATGCTTTCCAACTGGTTTAAGTTCGTACATGGAATAAAAAGTAGCAACTTCATAAACAGCTATTGGAGCCATTTCTAAATATTCAGCTACTGCATCCATTAATTCTGTAGTTAAATAGCCGCCATTAGCTTCTTGAACAATCTTTAAAGCACCCATAACTGCTGATTGTTTTTGTTCAGGCGGATATTTTGCTATCCAAGCATCAATTTCTGTGCGGGATTGTTCTGATAATAGTGTTGACATTTTATCTATCCACCTCTCCAAAAACAATATCTTGAGTACCAATAATTGCAACTATATCTGCAATCATATGTCCCTTAGCCATTTCATTTATAGATGCTAAATGAGCAAAACCCGGGGCACGAATTTTCAGACGATAAGGTTTATTTGCGCCATCAGATACTAAATATATACCAAATTCACCTTTAGGATGTTCTACCGCTTGATAAACTTGACCTTCTGGAACACAATAACCTTCTGTAAATAGCTTGAAATGATGAATTAAACCTTCCATATCGCCTTTCATAGTTTCACGATTTGGTGGAGCTACTTTATGATCATCTACCATCACCGAACCGGGATTGTTACGCAGCCAGTTTATACATTGTTTAACAATCTTATTAGATTGACGCATTTCTTCCATACGAACAAGGTAACGATCATAACTATCACCATTAACCCCAATCGGAATATCAAAATCTAATTTATCATAAACTTCATAAGGTTGCTTTTTACGTAAATCCCATGCTATACCCGATCCCCGTAACATAGGACCAGAAAAACCTAAATTTAAAGCGCGTTCAGGTGAAACTATACCAATATCTACAGTACGTTGTTTCCAAATACGATTATCAGTCAATAAAGTTTCATATTCATCAACTAATTTAGGAAAACGCTGAGTAAAATCTTCAAGAAAGTCTAATAATGAACCTTGGCGAGATTCATTTAATTCCTTAACTTCCTTATCATTATGCCATTGAGAAGCCTTATAATGTGGCATCTTATCAGGCAAATCTCGATAAACTCCACCCGGGCGATAATAAGCAGCGTGCATTCGCGCACCTGACACTGCCTCATAACAATCTACTAAATCTTCCCGTTCTCTAAAGGCATACAAAAACACAGACATCGCACCAATATCTAAAGCATGTGCGCCTAACCACATCAAATGATTAAGTATTCTAGTCACTTCATCAAACATTACCCGGATATATTGAGCGCGAATTGGTACTTTTGTACCCATTAAACGTTCAATTGCCATCACATAAGCATGTTCATTACACATCATGGAAACATAATCTAGTCGATCCATGTATGGCAAACTTTGATTAAACGGCTTACTTTCAGCTAATTTTTCAGTACCACGATGTAATAATCCAATATGTGGATCAGTTCTTTCAATTACTTCACCGTCTAATTCTAAAACTAAACGTAACACCCCATGAGCAGCAGGATGTTGTGGACCAAAATTCAGAGTATAATTGCGAATTTCTGGCATAGTGCTATTCCTTAATCTGCATAACGGTTATCATGACGTATCACTTTAGGTACTAAAGTACGAGGTTCTATGCTCACTGGTTCATAAACTACCCGTTTTTTCTCAGAATCATAGCGCATTTCAACATTACCAGTAAGAGGGAAATCTTTACGGAATGGGTGTCCAATAAATCCATAATCGGTTAAAAGACGACGTAAATCAGGATGTCCATTAAATAAAATGCCATATAAATCAAAAGCTTCACGTTCAAACCAGTCAGCTGAATTCCAAATATTAATCACAGAATCTATATATGGTGGATTACCTTCAGCAAAACAGACAAGACGTAAACGTTGATTACGTTTTATAGATAAAAGATGATAAACCACAGCAAAACGTTGTTTTTCTGTCGCCTCATCTTCTTCATATACACCTTTACTGACACCACGACTAAAACCACTACTAGTTGCGGTTTCTGTATCCCAGTCAGCTTGTCCATATTGTAAATAATCAACTCCACAACAATCCATTAATTGAGAAAAATCAAAACGATTACGCAGAGCTTCACAAACATATAACAGATGTGCCGCTGGAACTTCTATAGTTAATTCATCATAATTAATTTCGGTCAGAAATGGAATATCAGCAAATCTTTCTTCAAGTTCAGATCGAAGAGTTTCAAGAGAATTCGTCATTTATTATCCCTTAACTCAAAATTGTGTTAGTACGTTTGATTTTTTGTTGTAGCTGCATGATGCCATATACCAAAGCTTCTGGAGTAGGTGGACAGCCCGGCACATAAATATCAACTGGAACAATCCTATCGCAACCACGAACAACCGAATATGAATAATGATAGTAACCACCACCATTAGCACATGAACCCATTGAAATAACCCAACGAGGATTAGGCATTTGATCATAAACCTTACGCAAAGCTGGAGCCATTTTATTGACTAAAGTTCCAGCAACAATCATAACATCAGATTGACGAGGACTAGGTCTAAATACCATACCAAACCTATCAAGATCATAACGCGAGGCACCAGCGTGCATCATTTCGACTGCACAACAAGCCAAACCAAATGTCATCGGCCACATTGAACCAGTTCGTGCCCAATTGATTAAGTCATCAGCCGTAGTTGTAGCAAAACCTTCTGGTAGAATCTGTTCTATTCCCATTCAAGTGCCCCTCTTTTCCATTCATAAATAAAACCAATGATTAATATAGTTAAAAATATCATCATTGATACAAAACCAAATAATCCAATGTCTTTAAAGACTACAGCCCATGGAAATAAAAATGCAATTTCAAGATCAAAGATAATAAATAAAATAGCAACCAAATAATAACGTACATCAAACTTCATACGCGCATCATCAAATGCCTCAAAACCACACTCATAAGGTGAATTTTTTTCAGGATCAGGTTCACGCTTACCTAAAAAAAAGCCTAGCATCGGTAGTATAATTCCCATCACTAAACCGATTAAGATAAACAACAGAATTGGTAAATATTGTTCTAACATTTATTATCCTTAGTTGATATAAATTTCTCATTATACAATATTTTGAAAAGCTCTGAATATTCAGCCACAAATCGAATATTAATACCTTCGCGTACATAATCAGGCAATTCCTCAAAATCACGCTTATTGGCTTCAGGCATGATTAAATCATAAATTTTAATCCGTCGCGCTGCAATAACTTTTTCACGAATACCACCGACTGGTAACACTTGCCCTGTTAAGGTTAATTCACCAGTCATAGCAAGATCATGTTTTATTTCCCATCCTGTTGCCAAGGATAATAATGCAGTCGCCATTGTCACGCCAGCACTTGGACCATCTTTTGGTGTTGCACCAGCAGGAACATGCAAATGAATAAAGGCTTTTTCAAAAAAATCTTTGTCTATACCAAATTGTTCTGCTTTTGACATGATGTAATGATAAGCGATTTCTGCTGATTCCTTCATAACATCACCTAATTGCCCAGTTAATTTAATACCGCGATTATAATTATGAATACATCTAGCTTCTATACTTAAAGTTGCGCCACCCATAGATGTCCAAGCTAAACCAGTTACAACACCTACACCTTTAATACTTTTTTCATTATCAAATACAGGCTTACCTAAATAGTCAGAAACCTGATCAGATTTAATTTTAATCGGTAATCTTGTACCTTCAAGTATCTTTAGAGCAACTTTTCTACTAATAGTTCCTAGACGCTTTTCTAAATTACGTACCCCTGCCTCTCTGGCATAATCTTCAATTATTAGACGCAAGGTATTATCTGGAAATTTCAATTGTTTTGATTTTAAACCAGCTTTTTGTAATTGTTTTTTTACTAAGTGTTTTTTAGCAATTTCCACTTTTTCACTAGTAATATAACCAGATAATTGAATCACCTCCATCCGATCTAATAAAGGTGCTGGAATTGTATCAACTTGATTAGCAGTACAAATAAATAAGACTTTAGACAAATCAAAACGTACATCAAGATAATGATCCAAAAATTCTATATTTTGTTCTGGATCAAGAACTTCTAATAATGCAGAAGCTGGATCACCTCGATAGGAATTACCAATTTTATCAATTTCATCCAACATGATTACTGGATTGGCATATTTAACTTCCTTCATCGCCATGATGAACTTACCCGGCATAGCCCCAATATAAGTACGTCTATGTCCTTTAATTTCTGCATCATCATGTACACCACCAACAGAAAAACGATAAAATGAGCGTCCAATTGCATCTGCAACGGATCGACCAATTGAAGTTTTACCAACTCCCGGTGGTCCAACTAATAACAGAATAGTGCCGCTAATACTACCCTTTAATTTGCCAACCGCTAAAAATTCCATAATGCGATCTTTGACATCTTCTAAGCCTTCATGATCACGATCTAATACTTCTCGCGCATGTCTAATATTCAATTTATCTTTTGAATATTTACCCCAAGGCATTAATGTTAGCCAATCAAGATAATTACGACTAATTGCATATTCCGCTGAACCGATTTCCAAAACTGACATTTTTTCAATTTCTTCATCAATGATTTTTTGGACCGATTCTGGTACTGTTAATACTTCAAGACGCTCTATATATTTATCAATTTCAGTGGTACGATCATCCTTTTCTATACCCAATTCCTTTTGGATGGTTTTAAGCTGCTCGCGCAAGAAAAACTCTCGTTGTTGATCTTGCATTTTTTCTTCAACTTGCTCACGAATATCAGCTTGTGCCTTAGCAAGTTTGACTTCCTTATTTAGTAATAACAATACTTTTTCTAAGCGTTCTAAAATTGGAAGTGTTTCTAATACATCTTGTAATTCTGTGTATTTAGCAGTAGTTAAACTAACAGCAAAATCAGCTAATGGTGAAGCCTCTTCAGAACTAAAACGTTGAAGAAATAGTTTTAACTCTTCATTATAAAGTGGATTTAAAGGTAATAATTCCTTAATAGTATTAATGACAGCTAAAACATAAGGCTTTAACTCATCATCTTCCTCATAGCGAGTTTCAGGATGATAAATAGGTTTACTGCGAAAAGGTCGTTGCTCTGAAACCCATTCTCCAACATCAAAACGTTCTAATCCTTCAACTACAATTTGTAATTGATTATCAGATTGAACTACGCGATGTAAGCGACATGCAGTGCCTATAGGATAAAAATCATCAGTTTTAACTTCTGATAAATTATCAGTTTTCGCAAGTACCAATCCAATTATATTATCTGATGACTTTGTAACTGCTGTAATAGTTTCATCCCAAAGATCATTATCTATAATTAAGGGAATGACTTGATGAGGAAAAAAAGGACGATTAGCAAGCGGTAAAATATATAATTTCTCTGGAAGCTCTTGCTTCTTATCATCATCTGGTTTTTCTAATTCAATTTCTTTAATGATTTGAATATCTGTAGCTTGTTCAGTTTCATCAATATTATGTTCAATCTCAATATTATCTTTTGGATCAGTTTCGCTAGTCATATTTATGGCTCTAGTTATGATATGTTATGCCAATGAATTAATGCAAGAATTGATAGCACACGCAAATATAGTGCGCAATGCGCACTAGATGATTTAAGTGGAGTTTATTAAGGTAGGTTCAAGCTATGTTGAAATAGAGAATTACTGACTATGTAATAACTGCATAGCTTGATTTAATTCTCCTGCCATTATTAATGGCATTTGTTTTAAAGCGGAATTTATGGCTAGATCAATAGCAATTTGGTCATCAGTAGTTGGTTTATTTAAAACATAGTTAGTGACTTTACTACTATGCCCCGGATGTCCAATACCAATTCGTAAACGTAAAAAATTTCTACTACCTAGTTTAGCTATAATATCTTTTAAACCATTATGTAGCCCATCACCTCCGCCTTTTTTAAGACGAATAGTGCCCGCTGGAAAATCTAATTCATCATGTACTACTAAAATTTGTTCAGCAGGAATTTTATAAAAATTAGCTAATGCGGCTATTGCCTTGCCGCTTAAATTCATAAAAGTATTCGGTTTCAATAACCAATATGAATTAATTTTACATATATCGCCATGAAATTTATTATTACTATTAAACGACTGATTTGCTTGTTGTGCTAATTGATCTAAAAACCAAAAGCCAGCATTATGACGAGTTTCTACATAAGAGGAACCGGGATTACCCAGCCCCGCAATTAGCGTAATAGACACGCTTATCCTTCTGGATTTTCAGTTTCTTCTTCTTCTTCTTGAGTGCCACGTGGTAAGTTCACAGAAACAACTGGCAAATCTCCATGTGCTAAAGATACTAATTCCACATTTTCAGGAAGAGTTAGACTAGATAAATGAACAATTTCATTTGTTTTCACATTTTCTAAGTCTATTTCAATAAATTCTGGCAAATCTTTAGGTAAACAAGATATTTCAACTTCGGTCATTTGATGCGAAATTTTGCCTCCATCTTGTTTTACACCTACACAATTCTCTTCATTAATAAAGTGTAATGGCACACGTAAATGTAATTTTTCAGTATCACTAACGCGCTGCAAATCTAAATGTAAGATTGAAGGCCTATATGGATGACGCTGTAAATCTTTTAAGACGGCTCTTTCTGATTTACCATCAATATTAACTGTTAATATCTGTGAATAAAAACTTTCGTTGGATAAGTTTTTATTTATTTCATTATGAGATAAACTTAAAGATACTGGATTTTTACCAGCACCATAAATAATAGCTGGTATTATTCCAGTATTACGCATACGGCGGCTCGCACCTTTACCTATATCTGTACGTACTTTTGCGTTAATTTCAAAATTTTCCATATTTTATTATTCTCTATATATATATATTTATAAAACTCCGCGACCAGAGCTTATTAATCCATAAACATAGAAGTAACTGATTCTTCTTTGTTAATTCTACGTATGGTTTCAGCTAGCATTTCAGCAATAGTTAATTGACGAATTTGTTTGCAAGCTGCTGCGTTTTCTTGTAATGGAATAGTATTTGTGACTACTAATTCATCTAATTTAGATGATTCGATATTTTTTACAGCTTTACCTGATAATATCGGATGTGTACAATAAGCTATTACCTTAGCGGCACCACGTTCTTTCAAAGCAGAAGCTGCTTCACATAAAGTACCAGCCGTATCAACCATATCATCAACAATGATACAAGTACGATTATTGACATCGCCAATGATATTCATCACTTTAGCCTCATTGGGACGAGGTCGGCGTTTATCGATAATGGCTAAATCGGCATCATCAAGTTGTTTTGCAACCGCACGCGCTCGAACAACACCACCAACATCGGGTGAAACTACAACTAAATTTGGATATTCATGTCGCCAAATGTCTCCTAATAATACTGGAGAAGCATAGATATTATCTACTGGTAGATCAAAAAAACCTTGAATTTGATCAGCATGTAAATCGACAGTGAGAACGCGATCAACCCCAACACTAGTAATCATATTAGCAACTACTTTGGCAGTGATAGGAACACGAGCTGAACGAGTACGACGATCTTGACGAGAATAACCAAAATAAGGAATAACAGCAGTGACACGTTTGGCTGAAGCTCGCCGAACTGCATCTACTAATACTAATAATTCCATTAGGTTATCGTTTGTTGGAATACAGGTGGGTTGAATAATGAAAACATCTGTGCCGCGTACATTTTCGCGGATTTCTACCATGATTTCATTATCGCTAAAACGACCGACAACGGCGTTGCCTAAGGATAAATTAAGATGATTGACTACTGCTTTTGCTAAAGCAGGGTTGGCATTACCCGTAAAAATCTTCATTCGGCTTGACAAATCCGAACTCCCGTGGGATTAAATTAATTGAGGAGATATGGCTGGGGTACCAGGATTCGAACCTGGGCGTGCTAGGATCAAAACCTAGTGCCTTACCGCTTGGCTATACCCCAATGATTGAAGGAGAAGTATTTTTACCTTGTGCTATAAAGCCTTGCCATTTGCTTGGTAATTGTTTCAGTACTTTTTCAGTATCTGAATAATTATCAAAGGCAGCAAAAATACAAGCTCCAGTTCCCGTTAAGCGAGCTTGACTATATTGATTTAGCCAATCTAGTGCTTGTCCTATTGAAGGATAACGAGAACGTACTACTTGTTCGCAGTCATTTTTTGTATGAGCTGCATTAAAGTCGGACATTATAATCGGTCTTGTATTGCGTGTCAAGTCTTTTGCGTTAAAAATTTCAGCAGTTGACACTGAACAGCCCGGATGCACTATAAGATACCAAGGTTCTTTAAGAATAATTGGTTTTAAAGATTCTCCAATTCCTTCCGCCCAAGCTGCGTGACCATGTATAAATACTGGTACATCTGCGCCTAAACTCAAGCCTAGTTTTGCTAATGTGTCTATTGATAAATTCAATTTCCACATTTGATTTAAAGCTAATAAAGTGGTAGCGGCATCAGAACTGCCGCCTCCTAATCCCCCACCCATAGGAATGTTTTTTTCGACTTCTATATCTACACCTAAATTTGTGTATTGTTGTAGTAGCTTGGCGGCGCGTAATACTATATCTTGTTCTGGTGGCAAATTAATGGCAGATGATTTACATGATAATTTATCATCTTCACGTCTTCTAAACTTCAAAACATCATTTAAATCAATAAATTGAAATATTGTTTGAAGACAATGATAACCATCGGCTCGTCTTGAAGTTATATGTAAGAATAAATTTAATTTTGCAGGGGCTAAGTATTTTTTTGAATTGGTTTGCATGTCAGGTTTGCTTTTATAGATAGTGTACAGGGATTTGCACAATTTTATCTGTCAACATCTCAATACGTTTTCCCCGATTAATCACAAATCCATAGGGGCATTTCATATCTTCAATAAAATTTTTCAGTCCACGCAAATCGCGTTGTTTTATTACTGTATTTAATTTTATTTCAACAGGTAGAATGCCAAAATTTCCTTCAATAACTAAATCCACTTCAGATTTATCAACCGTTCGATAGTAAGTAAATTCTAATTGAGTTGCCATAGTTGCTTCTAAACCACGTATTAGTTCTTCTATTACAAAACTTTCAAAGGAAAATCCGGCTACTGGATGAAGCAATAATTGTTCTAATTCGTTGATTCTAAGTAAATGATGTAATATGCCTTGATCTCTAAAAAAACCTTTATTACTTTTCTGAACTTTTTTTAATGGATTATTAATATACGGTTCCAGATTACGCCACAAAAAGGTTTGATGGATTATATCCAGATAATCTTTAACCGTCGAGACGCTAACTTCTAAGGCTGTTGCCATATTGCTCATATTAAGTTGATGCCCAGAATATTGCGCTAATAGCGTCAGAAAACGTCGATAATTATAAATATTCAAACGCGGAAATAAACTTCTGATATCACGATTAATATAATTATCAATATAATTTTCCATCCAATGTTGATAATAAAGTTCATTATTTTCACTTTCAATCATTGGTTCTGGAAAACCTCCTTTTAACCAGAGTTTCATGCTGCGTTCTAAATTAAGTTGTGGTTTTAGAGTTAAAAAATCTTGTTGCCTGCCACAATTTATCAGCGAATAAAGTTCAGATAAGGGTTTTTCATATAATTCGCTTTGTTTGAAAGGAGACATTTCTATGGTTGCAATTCTACCTGCTAGACTTTCTGTAATGCCTTTGATGATCTTTGGAGAACTAGAGCCTGTGATAATAAAACGCCCTTTAGTTTTTCTATCTGCATCAATAACGCTTCTAAGCACTCGAAATATTTCAGAATATTGCTGTGCTTCATCAATGATGATCTGTTGTGGATTTAAAGTCAAAAAAGCAATAGGATCACTACTGATTAATTGATAATCATCAGGGCTTTCTAAATCATAATATTTCCAATCAGGTTTAAGTTGTTTAACCAATGTCGATTTTCCACATTGACGGGAACCAATAATGACAACAATTGGGAACATATCGAGCAATTGATTAATTTTTGAGGCAATATGCCGGTTTTTATCCATGATATTTAAGTGCTACTCGTAAAATATTGGGTTTATATTTATAGTAGCATATTAATTATACAGATCCCACGCTTCGCGCCAATGTCATTAAATATGAAGTATCTCCAACCGTGAAACTAGGAACCTCAGAAATGCGGTGTCCGCCTTCACCCGGCAAAAAACCACCTGCAAAAGTTAAACTGATCTCTGTTTTTGCTTTTCCAAACAGTAGCTCATCAACTTTCAAGCGGTAATCAGTTACGATTAGAGTTTTTTTCTCTAATATAGTACCCACCAAGATCAACTTGGAACGCTGAATGACTTCTTCTCTGTCCATCTGAATAACAGCAGCTTGTGCCGTCGAGAGATAAACAAAGGTAAATAATACATTTGCTAAAAATATTAACAAGCTTCGTACATTATTAATATCCTATATTGATATAAATTTCGGCATAGCATACCTATATTATATATTAGCATATAATATAAATGTATGTAATTTTTTTGTGGGCATTGTGATCATCAAATCATAAAAGGATTGAATTATTCCAATTTCCAATTCAATCATGGTAATATTTCTCTATAGTTGAGGGTGAGCGCGTCGAACTACTTATAGTCAGTGGCAGCTTTGCAAATTAGTTTGAATTAAACAACTTTTAAGGATATAAAGATATGAGTAAAACAAAACATTGTAAATTATTAATTTTAGGTTCTGGACCAGCGGGTTATAGTGCTGCGGTATATGCTGCTCGTGCCAATTTAAACCCTGTTATAGTTACTGGTTTAGAACAGGGTGGTCAATTAATGACCACAACAGATGTAGATAATTGGCCGGGTGATAATGATGGTGTGCAGGGTCCAGATTTAATGGAACGTATGCGTAAACATGCCGAACGTTTTAATACTGAAATCATTATAGATCATATTAATAAGGTGGATTTACAACAGCGTCCATTTAGTTTAATTGGAGATTCTACACAATATACTTGTGATGCTTTAATTATTGCTACTGGCGCATCTGCTATGTATTTAGGTTTACCATCTGAAGATGCTTTTAAAGGTAAAGGTGTTTCAGCATGTGCTACTTGTGATGGTTTTTTCTATCGTAATCAAAAAGTTGCTGTAATTGGTGGTGGTAATACAGCGGTAGAAGAGGCACTTTATTTGTCTAATATTGCATCACATGTAACTTTAGTGCATCGCCGTGATTCTTTACGTGCAGAAAAAATATTGTGCGATCATCTTTTTGAAAAAGAAAAAGAGGGTAAAGTCACAATTATGTGGAATAATGTACTTGATGAGGTATTAGGAGATAATAGTGGCGTAACAGGGATGCGTATTAAAAATGCCAATGATGGTAGCACTCAAAATATTGATTTGATGGGAGTATTTATTGCTATTGGGCATAAACCAAATACTAATTTATTTGTTGATCAAGTAGAAATGAAAAATGGTTATATTATAACTAATAGTGGCAATGAGGGTAATGCACAAGCAAGCAGTATTCCCGGTGTATTTGCCGCTGGTGATGTATGTGATCATATTTATCGTCAAGCTATTACATCTGCTGGTAGTGGTTGTATGGCTGCCTTAGATGCAGAAAAATATTTAGATAATTTATAACTTTATAGAGTAACCCCCTAAAGGGGGTGTTAAAACTTTAATCATGTATGAAGTAAGAACTACACAAACGTTTGATGACTGGCTAGATAACCTGAAAAACAGAACCGCAGTTTTAAGAATAGCCGCAAGAATTGACCGAATAGAACAAGGAAACTTCGGAGATACAAAATCAATCACTGATGAAATATCAGAATTACGGTTTTTCTTTGGAAGTGGATACCGAATCTATTACATCTTAGAAGAAAAAACAGTTGTTCTACTTCTTAATGGTGGCGATAAATCAAGCCAAAGAAAAGACATAAAAAAAGCACAAGCAATACTTGAACAAATATCAGGATAAGACAATGAAAACAAAAAAATTTGATGCTTCAAAATATCTTGATAGTCCTGAAGCAATAAAAGAATACCTAGAAATAATGCTCGAAGAGAATGGTATTGAAGGTTTTCAACGAGCATTAGGGCATGTGGCTAAAGCTCATGGTATGACAGAAATTGCAAAAAAAGCAAATGTCGGACGTGATAGTTTATATAAATAACTTTCTGAAACAGGTAAGCCACGCCTTGACACTATTTATAATGTACTACAAGCATTAGGGCTAAAACTATCAATAAAAACACCTTGTTGAAAGGTAAATTAAAAAATATCAAATCCATTTTGGAGTTTATTGCTCCCCCTTTAAGGAGCTGGGTTGGGGGCTTTTGTGCTTAAACATCCAATAAATATTGTTGCGCTGATATTGGAGCTTCATCATCTTTAGGATGCAAGCGAGAATAGTTTCCTTCGCTATCTAGTATCCATGCTTGACTATTATCTTGTAAATATATATTCAAATGTTCTATAATGCGTTTTTTTAATTTGTTATTTTCTATTGGATAACATTCTTCTACTCTTTTTAATAAATTACGTGCCATCAAGTCGGCGCTGGCACCAAATACTTCTTCTTGTCCTTGATTAAAAAAATAATAACAACGAGTATGTTCCAGAAAACGTCCAACTATAGAACGTACATGAATATTTTCTGATAAACCCTTAATACCCGGTTTTAAGCAACAGATTCCACGTATGATTAAATCAATCTTAACCCCAGCCATCGAAGCTTTATATAAGGCATGAATAATCTTATGTTCTGTTAAGGCATTCGATTTAGCAATTATATGAGCTTTTTTACCCTGTTTTGCCGCCTCAGCTTCACGTTCAATACGCTCAATTAAGCCGCTGTGTAAGGTAAAAGGTGATTGCAACATTTTATTCAATGTTTCGCCGCGCCCAAGACTAGTAAGCTGCATAAACATATTATGTACATCTTCACCCATTTCTTTATCACAAGTTAAAAGACCATAATCAGTATAAATACGCGCTGTGCGATGGTGATAATTCCCGGTTCCTAAATGTACATAACGTCTTAATTTTTTCGCTTCTCGACGTACTACCATAATCATTTTAGCATGAGTTTTATAACCTACTACCCCATAAACTATGTGAACTCCGGCTTCTTGTAAACGGTTAGCTAAACGAATATTTGCCTCTTCATCAAAACGGGCACGTAACTCAATTACAACCGTAACCTCTTTATTAGAACGCGCTGCTTCTACTAAAGCATCAACTAAGACAGAATCAGGTCCGGTGCGATAAAGAGTTTGTTTAATCGCTAAAACTTTGGGATCAGTAGCGGCTTGACGTACAAAATCAATTACCGGAGTAAAAGATTCAAATGGATGATGCAATAATATATCATGTTCACTTATAGCTGCAAATAAATTACTTTTTGAACTAATTGTAACTTTAGGCGTAAAGCTAGGAAATTTTAAATCCGGGCGATCAACTAAATCAGGTAAAGGTAGTAAACGATTAAGATTCACTGGGCCATTTACTTGATATACATCTTCTTTGTTTAATTTAAAATGTTTTAATAAAAATTGAATCATTCGATCTGGGCAATTATTAGGTACCTCTAAACGTACACTATCACCATAACGGCGACCATGTAATTCCCCTTCCAATGCACGTAATAAATCATCAATTTCTTCCTCATCAACAAATAATTCACTATTACGAGTTACTCGAAATTGATAACAACCAGTAACCTTCATACCCGGAAATAAATCTTCAATATGAGCATGAATTACAGAAGATAAAAAAGTAAAGTTATTAGTATTGTTAGAAAACAATTCGGCTGGAAATTGAATTAAACGTGGTAAGGAACGTGGAGCTTGTACTACAGCCATACGGCTATCACGTCCAAAAGCATCTTTACCTTTTAAGGAAATAATAAAGTTTAAACTTTTATTAAGAATACGTGGAAAAGGATGAGCTGGATCCAAACCTATCGGACTTAATATTGGTTGCAATTCATTTTTAAAATAATCTGCCACCCATTTAATCTGGGCATCATTCCATTGATCGCGTTTAAAAAAACAAATAGCCTCTTGTTCTAAAGCAGGAAAAATATTATCATTAAGTAAATTATATTGCTCCTCAACAAAATCATGAGCGGCTAAACTAATACGATTAAGAGTTTCTTGAGGAGATAAATTATCTGGACCAGTTTGTACCGAACCATAAGCAACTTGTTGCTTCAAACCAGCAACTCGCACCTCAAAAAATTCATCTAAATTAGTGCTAGCAATACATAAAAAGCGTAAACGTTCAAGTAAAGGTATATTTTCATCCTTAGCTTGTGCTAAAACTCGATGATGAAAACTTAAGAGACTGAGTTCACGATTAATGTACCATTTAGGGTTAGTAATATCTATGGGTTGATCTTCTGTCATAATTTTTCTGTTTCAATTACATATCTATGTTAAAATTTCACTTAATAAGCTTATTGATTTTAACATTTTCAATAGGAAAATGGTTATGATATATTATAAAAAATAGTTTACAAGAGGTTAGTTTGATTAAATATTTTACAGTTGAAAATTTTCGTTCTATAAAAAACGAAAGTGTCTTGGAATTTGATTTAAAAAAAGAAATAGCTTGCACAGCCCATCCTTTAATTGGATTAGCTGGAGCGAATGCTTCTGGTAAAACGGCTTTATTACAAGCCCTTTCTTTTGTGTTTTGGTTTTTGAAAGATTCATTTTTGAACCAAGAACCGGATGAAGAAATCCCTCTTGATGCTTTTTGTACACAAAAAGAGCAACCAACACGTTTTCATCTTATTTTTTCCAATAAAAAAATTGATTATGAATATAAACTCTGCGTCAATAAAGAAAAACTGATCTCTGAATCACTCTATTATTCTCATAAAAATACTGAAAAGCAGTGTGCATATATTCGAGAGAATAAAACAGTTAAATTTGGTGACCAAATATCCAATATCAGTACTTCCGGTTTAAGACAAAACAGTTCTATAATTTCTTATGCTGCCCAAGATGATACTCAAATCATTGCCAAATCATGTAAAGAATATATTGTTCATAGCAATGTCACTCATGGCGGCTTCAGAGAAGAACACTTCACACATAATTTAGAAAAGATGGTTGAAGATGAATATTTTCAATCACGTTTGCCGACATTTTTGCCGATTGCCGATGTTGGTATTGATACAGTAACACTTAAAAAGGCTGATGAAGAAGAACTTAATAAAGTACTGGCAGCTTTACAGAATTTAGATGATGAAAATAAGGAGCATCTTCCTGAAAAATTATTGGAGATGTTGCAAATCAAAAGTAAAGACATAAAAAAATTGGTTTTCACACATCATATTGATGGTCAGCCAATTGATTTTTCAAGTTCTGAGCGAGAAAGTGCCGGCACATTGCAATTTTTAAGCTTATTATATAGGATTTTATCCACATTAGAAAACGGTCATTTATTGATACTGGATGAGATCGAATTAAAGCTGCATCAGAATTTAGTTGCTTTTTTGATTGGATTATTTCAAAATCCTGATGAAAATCGCAATTGTGCCCAGCTCATTTTCTCTTTTCATAATGCGGCGTTTATGGAATTGCTAAAGCCAGAACAATTATGGTTTGCTGAAAAAAATGATGATGGTCAAACTGAGTTATTTTCAGCCGCAGATTTTCATGACATCAAGGATTTACATCAAAAAAACCTTGAAAAATTATATCGTCTCGGTAGATTTGGTGCCACACCTAGAGGATTGTAATGACAAGGAAAACCAGAAAACCAAGGAAAAGTAAGGCTGTCTATTATTTTATTGTTGAAGGCTGTACAGAAGAAAATTATATTCGGCTTTTAAAGACAGTTTACCGCAAGCCCGGAAAAATTAAAAATTTAAATTTGAAAAGTGATAAAAAATGTAAAGAATACGAAAAGGCACTTGATCATCCTGATCGTATTCCAAATTATAAAAAATCTGATTGTAGGCTGCTAGAAAAATATATTACAAAAGAAAAAAATTGAAACAGCAATTCAGAATTATCCAGAGATTGGAAACATCGCTAAAAAATTTTTATAATGTGTCTTAATTACTCAAAGTAAATATGCCGGTAAAAATTCTACCCCTGATTTTTGTAAATATACTGATTGATTTATGAGTCGTTTACTTACAATTGTTAATTGTGAAGTATATTTTTTTTCAAATTCGATCATAGCGCATGGAATTTGTTTATATTTGCCCGATTTTACTTCTATTAAATGATAATTTGCGTCTTTTACTAATATGAAATCAATTTCACTTTTAGATTGTGTTCTGTCAACTACCCCTGAGCTAAAGACACAGGGGCTTGAATCGTGAGATTCGAGATAGGTCTTAGGACTGAATAGGTGATTAGGCTAAGTGTTAACTCACTACATTGTTTAAGTTATGACACCCGTGGATGCCTCCCAAGTCTACGGCTCTGTCTCCAAGTATTAAAAGACCTCAACTGGTCGGTGTGCTTGGACTGACAAGCTTTTACAACATTGCCGATGGGAATCTACCTCGAAAGAGGAATAGTTCAATTTTAACGATTAACATAAAGGTTTTAAAATGGAAGTTTTTGTAATGAATCAGCATGGCGAAGCGTTGATGCCGTGTACTCCAAGAAAAGCAAGACTATTGCTTAAAAGCGGCAAGGCTAAGGTCGTTCGCCGTAATCCATTCACTATCCAGCTTAAGTATGGCTCAACAGGCTATAAGCAGGATTTGACCTTGGGTGTTGATACAGGTCATTCGGAGGTAGGGTTATCTGTTGTGTCAGAAACCAAGGAGGTGTTTTCAGCAGTTGCCAAAATGCGTAATGACATCTCTGAAAAAATGGATACAAGACGCATGTACAGAAGGCAGAAAAGAAACAGGCTTAGATACCGAAAGCCACGTTTTAATAACCGTTCAGCAAGTACCATAAAAGGACGTTTAGCACCCTCTGTCCAATGGATTGTAGATGCTCACACAAGGATGATTAACCAGTTTAAATCCTTGCTACCTATTACAAAGCTTGTTTTAGAAACAGGTTTATTCGATATGGCAAAGATGAAGAATCCAGAGATAAGAAACAAACAATATCAAAAAGGTGTTCAATATGGTTTTGAAAACACGAAAGCCTATATTTTAAGTCGGGATAGCCATCAGTGCCAAAGCAAAAAGAAGGGTTGTAGCAACAAATTAGAAATCCATCATATCAAATATCGTTCACAAGGCGGTTCTGATGCACCTAATAATCTTATCACGCTTTGCCAGAAACATCACAAAGCATTACATGCTGGCAAGCTAAAGCTAACGATCAAGCACCACAAAAGTCTCAGATCAGCCACAACAATGAATATCATCAGACAACGATTATTAAGTATTTACCCTGATGCTGTAGAAACATTCGGCTATGTCACCAAGGCAAACCGCTACAAGCACAATATTGTGAAAACACATGCAAATGATGCTTTTGTTATTGCAGGTGGATTTAATCAGAAAAGAACTGAAGAAAGAACAATCGGCTTTAAACGAAAAAATAACCGTTGTTTGCAGAAGAATCGAAATGGATACGCTCCTGCTATTCGGCGACAAAGATACAATATTCAACCAAAAGATTTAGTTAAATTTGAAGGCAAACAATATCATGCAGTGGGCATACAAAACAAAGGGGGTTATTTAAAGATGAGTGATGGTGTAAACGCCATTGTGAAATCTATGAAGAAAATTGAAGTTGTGTTCCATCAAAAAGGCTTGGTTTACGAATGAGTAATGATTATAAGACACTAAATCATTCAAAATTCTTGCTCATATATCATATTATTTTTGAAATATCAAAAAAATCTGACTTTGATATTCAGGAAATGGAAGTTGATAAGGATCATCTTCATTTGATGGTAACAAGCGTACCTAAAATTTCACCTTTGCAGATTGTTAGAAAACTAAAACAAGAAACAACTGTGGGAATCTGGAAGCTCTATCGGGAATGCTTCCATCGAAACCGTAAGGAAATAGATTGAAGAGCAAGGTTAGGCGTGGCAATTCATCCCCTCTGCTAAAGACAAAGGGGTTTTCTTGCCACTACTTTTATAAAAATAGAGACTGCTAGTAATATTTTTGCTCCAATTTAATGTATTAAATACATAAGTTTCATACAACGCACCGGCATCTCTACGAAGATCAAGTGAATTAAAGTTTTGCAAAAATAAAAATGGTGGAAGTTCAGCAATAATAAAAGTTTCTTCTAATATATTTAGATATTTAGATAAAGTAGCAGAAGAAATACCGATGGTTTCACGCGCTGATGATAAATTAAATTGGCTACCTGCATTAATTGCTAAATATTTTCTTAAATGTAAAGAAGAACTACCTGTAGCAATAATCTTTAAAGCAGGAAAATGATCATGTAATAATTTCAGTAGATTAGAAGGATCATCTAATAATTGAATTTCATCAAAAATTAGTAATTGACGCTGCTTATAATCAATTCCTTCCAGAGGCAGAATTTGCTTTAGACTGGAAATTGTTGCAGTATTAAACAAAGCTCGATATTGTTTATCTTCAATATCAAAATACCAAATTTTATCATTTAAAAATGAAGAATCATTTGCAACTAAATGAGTCAGTGTAGTTTTACCAGTTTGCCGTGTGCCAAGCAAAAATACTAAATCTGCTGAATCAAAATGTGCCAAAATTTGGCTAGTTAATTCTCTAGGTAACATTTTTACTCTGGAATTTATAAACTCTATATTATAAATAACTCTGGAAATTTTAACATAAATTTTCAGTAATCATAATTAGATATCTATGCTAAACTTTGCTATCCTGTTTATATTTTATATAATAAAATTATGTTAATAAGGTTTACTGTAGAAAATTATTTATCGTTTAATGAGCTGATTGATTTTAACATGATTGCCTCTGCCGAGGAGCATCATAATCATCATATTTTACAAGGGCAAGCTGCTGATGATATAGACTTATTAAAAACATCTATTATTTATGGTGCTAATGCATCTGGTAAGTCTAATCTTATTAAAGCAATGTCTTTTGCTCAAAATTTTATTGTTAATGGTCTAGCCAAAAATCAAACTATTGATGCTAAACCTTTTAAACTTGATAGTTCCTGTTATAAAAAACCATCTCGATTTGAATTTGAATTTTCTTATCAAGAAAAACAGTATGCTTATGGATTTGCTGTTGATAAAAATCAGGTTCATGAAGAATGGTTATTTGAAATGGGGCATGAGATTGAAAAGCCTATTTTTGAAAGGGTAAAAAACAGCATTTCTTTTCATTTTGAACATGAATTATTTGTTAATTTAGCTGAAGAAGAAAAACAAAGAATCAGTTATGAGGCTAAAAGCACTAGAACAAATTTATTATTTTTAACTAATTGTCAAGAGCGTAATATTCAGTCTTTACAATCTATTTACCAATGGTTTGCAGAAATTCTGATTATTGTTTTTACTAATTCTAAACATCAAGCTTTAACTTCTTTAGCTAAATTAAATATCGATTTTTTTAATAAAGTGATTAAACTTTTTAATTTTGGAATTGATAAAATTCAAATAGAAGAATTTAAAGACAAGAAATCAGGAGATTTAGTATCAAAACTAATTACTGTAAGAAAAAATAAAACTGGTAATGATGTTAGATTTGATATCAGTGAAGAATCTGAAGGTACACAACGATTTATGGATTTTATCCCTATGATTATAGGTTTATCTAAGGATAAAGTATTTGTTATTGATGAAATTGAAAGAAGTCTTCACACTCTACTCATCAGAAAATTATTTGAATTACTGTTACAACATGAATTATTTGATTCAGCACAAAGTCAATTAATTGCTTCAACTCATGAGGTTAATTTATTGGATATAAAGAATTTGTTTAGAAAGGATGAAATTTGGTTTATGGAAAAAAATCAAAATGGAGAATCTGTATTGTATTCATTAGCTAATGCAGATGTAGATCATTTGAATATCACAAAAGGTTATTTGAATGGTAGATTTGGTGCAATCCCTTTTATAAAAGATGTCAAGGAATTAGGCTGGGATAAATTATAAAAGGTATAATTTTTGCCATTAGTATCAAGATATATATTTCATAAGGAGATACAATCTTGAGTGTGCAGTCTGATGGTTTGGCATCACTGAAAAAATTAGCTTTTAGTAGTTCTATGTGGGTGATGATTGATGTTGTTATTGGACAAGGTTTACGCTTTGTTAGTAATGTTATTCTAACACGATTATTAGCTCCTGAAGTTTTTGGTTTAATGGGGATTGTTAGTGCTGTGCTGGGAGGTTTAGCAATGTTTTCTGATGTAGGATTAAAACCCAGCGTTATTCAAAATCCCCGTGGTGAAGAACCAGCGTTTTTACGCACCGCATGGACAATTCAAGTTATTCGTGGGTTTTTACTTAGTTTAGCAGCCGCACTATTAGCATGGCCAATAGCCGCATATTATAATGAACCTAGTTTAGTTTTATTAATCGCAGTCGCCGGAGTTACCGCCATAATATCAGGCTTTGAGTCAACATGGTTGTTAGTTTTATCGCGTCGTATGAATATTGGTAAAATGACAATGTTAGAATTAGCTAGCTATGTTGTAAGTCTGATTGTCATGGTTAGTTGTGCTTGGTATTTTAATTCAATTTGGGCATTAGTTGTTGGTGAATTTACAAGTGTCATTTTAATATTAATTTTTAGTCATACCCTCTTAGCTGGATTAACTATGAGCTTTCAATGGGATAGTTCAGCAGTTAAAGAGTTAATCCATTTTGGTCGTTGGATATTTATAAGTACAGCTTTGACCTTTTTAGTCTCTAGTCTTGATGTCTTTATTTTAGGAAGTTTTGGCGGTTTGGCGGTTTTAGGAATTTATATTTTAGCTAAAAATTTATCGCGTTTAGCAATTACTGCTTTATTGGATTTATCTTCAACAGTATTATTTCCAGTATATTCTCGTATCTCTGAACAAGGATTGGACACTTTACGTAATCAAACATTTAAAACACGGGCTTTATTATTATTAGTATTTTTACCTCCACTTTGGTTAATGGTTTTTTTAGGAGATGATTTTATTCGCTTAGTTTATGATGATCGTTATGCAGATGCTGGTTGGATGTTGCAAATTTTAGTGTCTGGTAGTATAGCAGCCGCGATAATGGCGACGATTAGCCCAGTATTATTAGCTCTTGGTAATTCATTTAAAAATCTTATTTTTACTGCAACCCAATTAGGTTTTCAAATTATAGGAATGGCTGTAGGAGCTTATTTAGCAGGGGTTGAAGGCTTTATAATTGGAATTGCAATTGCAGAGTTATTCTGTTATCCTGTATTGGTATATCTGATTCACCCTTATAAGGTGTGGCTACCAATGTTGGATATAATAGCCTTTAGTAGTTCGTTTCTTGTTGTTGGTTTAGCTTTTTATTTATAATTGGAAAATTAAGTATGAAACAGTTAAGATATACAGTTATAATATTGTTATTAGCAACGGTTGGAATGGTAAATGCGGCTCCAAAAGCGCAATTAATGCCGTTTTGGAATCA
The DNA here is from genome assembly GCA_016744775.1 of Candidatus Marithrix sp. Classification (GTDB taxonomy): domain Bacteria; phylum Pseudomonadota; class Gammaproteobacteria; order Beggiatoales; family Beggiatoaceae; genus Marithrix. The sequence goes on along the minus strand of JADGDS010000002.1, from coordinate 214,635 downwards.
CAGTAATGAAGGCAATCATGCTAGAATTAATCATGGTGCTTGGCAACAAATCTTAAATCACTATTTAAATAAACACCGTTCTGGTATTAATCGTTTCAACTATGCAGGCTTAAAAAATCGTAGCAAGTTAAATAATTATATTGTATATCTACAAAGCATAGATCCACGCCGCTATTCAAAAGCAGCACAAAAGGCATATTGGATTAATTTTTATAACGCTTTGACAGTAAAAGTAATTGTAGATAATTCATCAATTAAAAAAATTGGTTGGTTTGGAAGAGGACCTTGGGATAAGAAGTATGTTACAATCAAGAGTCAAAAATTAAGCTTGAACAATATAGAGCATAACATATTACGTCCAATTTGGCGCGATAACAGAATACATTATGCAGTGAATTGCGCCAGTCTTGGTTGTCCGAATTTAGGCGCAAAAGCTTATACATCTACAAATACAGAAAGATTATTAAATAATGCTGCCAAAGATTATATTAATCATAAACGCGGTGTACAGTTTAAAAATCGCAAGTTAGTAGTTTCTAATATTTATAAATGGTACCAAGTTGATTTTGGCAATGTCAAAAATCATTTAATTAAATATGCTAAACCACAGTTAGCCAAACGACTCAGAAACTATCGTGGTTCATTAAGCTATGATTATAATTGGAATTTAAACAAACTTTAATTTAACCTAGAATCAAGTTCTTATGACTATTGAAACCATTTTAGCTAAAGCTGAACAATTATATACTGAACGCCAAATATTAGATGCAATAGATGAAATGGCGGCGGAAATAAGTCAGCAATTACAAGATAAACAGCCTATATGTTTAAGTGTAATGATTGGAGGCTTAATTCCAACCGGGCAATTATTGCCACGTCTTGATTTTCCATTAGAACTTGACTATATTCATGCCACTCGTTATAAAAAGGCAACTACTGGCGGTGATTTAGATTGGATTAAATATCCAAGTATAAATTTAGAAAATCGTACCATCCTAGTAATTGATGATATTTTAGACGAGGGGCTGACTTTACAAGCAATTGTTAAATATTGCCTTGAAGCTGGTGCCAAAGAAGTGTTTACCGCAGTATTAGTAGAAAAAGAACTTGAACAACGCGCTGGATTACAAAAGGCTGATTTTACAGGCTTAATTGTACCAAATCGCTATGTTTTTGGTTATGGTATGGATTATCAAGGGCAATTACGTTATGTGCCCGGAATTTATGCAGTTCATGGATTATGAATAATAAATTAGCAATTATTGGTGGTTCTGGCTTAACAGAATTACAAGGCTTAGAAGTTGTTAAACAGCAAACTATAGAAACCCCCTATGGTTCTTGCCCTATAACTTATGGAATATATAATGATCAAGAAATAGTATTTTTAGCCCGTCATGGAGCTAAACATACCATTGCGCCGCACAAAATAAATTACCGCGCCAATATCTGGGGATTGAAAGAAATTGGAATACAAAACATTATTGCTGTTGCAGCAGTAGGTAGTATTAATCCAACATTGCAAGTCAGTGACTTAGTAATTCCTCATCAAATCATTGATTACACATACTCACGAGAACATACATTTTTCGATCAAGAAATTGTAACTCATATTGACTTTACAGAACCATATTGTGAAAATTTGCGTCAGAAATTATTAGTAGCAACGGAAGCTCATGCAAAAGCTGTATATGCGGTAACACAAGGACCTCGATTAGAAACAGCCGCTGAAATTGATCGTCTGGAAAAAGATGGAGCTGATATTGTTGGCATGACAGGAATGCCAGAAGCAGCTTTAGCCCGTGAATTAGAATTATGTTATGCCTGTTGTGCAGTGATAGCAAATGAAGCCGCTGGACGTGGTAAAGCAGAAATTACTATGGCAGAAATTGAAACTAATTTAATTAATGGTATTGCTAAATTTCAAACCTTATTGAGTAATTTTATTAAAATGAATGATTGAAATAGCTCTTAATATATATGATAAACATATAAGTAGTTTAATTTTTGGAGATAAACGTAAACAATATTTACAGGAATTTACCAATAAACAACCAAATCATGATATTCATTTAGAAAAATTATCTGATACAATTTTATATGCAGTTAATTTAGACGGAATAAATACTAAATATAAACATTATATTAATAATCTACGTGATATTCGACAACAGCTCGAAGTTATTCAAACTAAACTAAATCAACCAATATTATCTTCCGCATTCGTTTCAGCACCTCAGCAAATCACCTCAAGACAAGCACATCACTTTTTAAAAGACATTTCACCCTTAAAACATATCACAATTCCAATAACAAAAGATTGGATTCCAATTTTATTTAATGATAATGGAATCAATTATATAGGCTGGCAATCACCAGATAATTTATCTGAATTAGGATGCCAATCATATTCACAATGGCAGCCAAATAATAATTTATTATCAAAAACTAATCCGATTGAAATTAACAGCTTTTTAGATTATGGAGAACTATTTGATTTTGACTTTGTAACTGTCAATGCAACGGGCAATATTATTAAACGTCAGCGTCAACAAAGCTATCGTAAATTAGAAAACCTAGATGATGACATTAATTTAGAAATGATTTATATTCCCGGTGGCTTATTTACCATGGGTTCACCAGAAATAGAAATTGGCAGAAAGCATGACGAAATACAACATAAAGTCCAACTAAATAGTTTTTTTATGAGCAAATATCCCATTACACAGGCACAATGGCAAATTATTATGAGTAATAATCCATCCTGTTTTAGGGGTAAAAATTTACCAGTAGAAAAAGTTTCTTGGTATGATGCAGTAAAATTTTGCGAACTCCTATCTGAAAAAACTGGAAAATCCTATAGATTACCAACAGAAGCAGAATGGGAATACGCTTGTCGCGCTGGCACCACAAGCCCATTTCATTATGGTGAAACCATAACACCACAATTAGCAAATTATGAAACTCACTCAGAAGGAACTATTGCAGTAGGTAGTTACCACCCAAATGCCTTTGGTTTACATGACATGCACGGTAACGTCTGGGAATGGACAGCTTCAGGATATGAAGAATCTAATGAATACAAAGTATTACGTGGAGGATCATGGGGAGGAGAACATCACAGCTTACGCTCAGCCTATCGTTACAAAGGCACAGCATTTGTGCCGGTAAGAATGGGGGGATTTAGAGTGGTGATGATAAATTAAACTTGAACTCCCAATTTACTATTTAATATACGGTATTATTATTGCATTAATTAACGTTATATTGGTAGATAATATTACGTTAATTCATGACTATAAACCCTAATTTTTATTCAAAATCTAATGCCGCTGATAATGGTATTTTTATCAGTTTGCTAATTTTAATATTCTGGTTACCTTTACCTTTGGGCAGCAATCGCCCTTGGGCATGGGCTATCATGGAAGTATGGATATTGAGCTTGTTCATAGCTTGGTTATGGAAGTTTCGGCGAGGTTTGGTTAGCCCTACGCAGGTTTTTCATAAAGCTAAACCTATAATAGCAATATTTATTATATGGCTCATATACATTAGCTTTCAGTGCATAGCCTTACCTTTCTCAATTATTGAATCGCTATCTCCAAAAGCTGCTGAAATACATACTTTGGTAACTGGATTCCCTCCTGCCACCGCGACTATCTCCGTAATCCCTCATATAACAACTGTTGCTCTACTCAAAAGTATTACTTATGTATTGCTATTTGTATTAATTCTATTAGTTGTCAACCGACGCAAACGACTACGTTGGTTAGCCTACACCTTAGTCTTGAGTGGTCTATTTCAAGCAGTTTACGGCAGCTTAATGACATTATCTGGTCTTGAATACGGTTTTTTTATTCAAAAGATCCATAATTTAGGGCTAACAACCGGTACTTTCATTAACCGTAATCATCTTGCAGGCTACTTAGAAATGTGTTTGGCGGTAGGAATTGGTTTGTTGATTGCTCAACTGAACGATTCTACTAGCACCACTTGGCGGCAACGTCTGCGATCTTTACTGAGTTGGTTGTTGAGTGACAAAATGCGCTTGAGATTATACCTTGCCATGATGGTCATCGCTTTAGTGTTGACACGTTCTCGTATGGGTAATACCGCTTTTTTTGCGAGTCTGCTAATTGCCGGTGTTATCGGTTTAGTGCTATCCCGACATGCTACCCGAGCAACCATCATACTATTAGTCAGTTTGATTGTGATTGATATGTTAATTGTTGGAGCTTGGTTTGGTATAGATAAAGTAGCAGATCGCTTAGAACAAACCAGTTTTGCCAGTGAACAGCGTGATGAAGTTGATATATATACTATTCCTTACTGGCAAGATTACTTATGGACAGGCTCTGGTTTAGGTACTTTTGCTCAGACTTTTCCCCGTTATCAACAACATGATGTAACTGGTTTTTTTGACCATGCTCATAATGATTATTTGGAATTTGGCGCAGAAACTGGTATAATAGGTGTATTATTAATAGGGAGTAGTGTTATTTTATCTTTAATTATTGCCCTATTAGCACTATATCGACGGCGTGATCCCTTATGCAGGGGCATTGCCTTTAGTGTAGTTATGGCTATAACGGCTATACTTATTCATAGTACCGTAGATTTTAATCTACAAATTCCTGCCAATGCAGCGACTTTTATGCTAATTCTCGCAATGGCATGGATAGCGTATTTTTTACCTTCTCATTATAGTACATGATTAATTTTATTATTGTTTTTATTATTACACTAATTATTTTACATCAATCAATACCCTTGGCACTGTCTATAAAGCTTGTAGATTATCCTTATGACTACAAGCTTCATAAAAAACCAACGCCTATGATTGGTGGTATAGTTATGTATTGTAGTTTTATGTTAGTACTATTGAGTTTCATTCAACCAATCTCAGAATTACTAATATTTATTAGTGGAGCGACCATTCTGATCATTGTAGGAGTTCTGGATGATTTCCATAAGTTATCAATATCTATACGGTTTCTGACTCAAATTCTAGTAGCAGTTTTGATGATTATAGGTGGTGATATTGTAATTAACGATTTTGGATCTATTGGTTTTAGTTTGAACAATGTTCAATTAGGGTTGTTTGCAGAATCTGTAACCATTTTAGCAATTATTGCTGCATTTAATAGTGTTAATATGATTGATGGTATAGATGGTTTAGCAGGTGGATTAATACTTATTACTGTTTCAGCCTTAGCTTTTATCTCTTGGCAAGCAGGTTTAGACCAATCATTTAATATTTTATTATTATTAATCCCCATTCTGCTGGCGTTTTTAATATTCAATCTACCCTGTCTAAATAAATCAGGAGCACAAATCTTTATGGGAGATGCTGGCAGCATGTTTTTAGGATTTATAGTGGTATGGTTTTTAATTGATCTATCTCAAGGTGAGCAACGTTCTATGTCTCCTGTAACAACATTGTGGATTTTTGCCATACCTTTATTTGATATAGCTACCATGATAATATATCGTTTTGTAAAAAAGTGTTCTCCCTTTGTTGGAGATAGGAAACATATTCACTATATTCTCTTAGATCTTGGTTTGACAGTTAATCAGACACTTTTAGTTCTCCTAGGTTCAGCTATTGTCTTAGCTGGTTTTGGGCTTGTCGGGTTTTATTTAGGTGTTTCTGAAACTATTATGTTTTGGACATTTATGAGTTTATTTGGATTATATTTTATATTTTATCTAAAACTTGTCGCCATAAGCTCAAAGCAATAGTTTTATCATATAACTTCTCAAAAGTATTACGAGCATTGTTTCCCATTTTTTGACAAAATTGTGAATTGCTTGCTAATAGTTTTATATGATTGGCAAGCTCATCACTATCTTGTTCAGATATTGTTAGACCACAATCATAGTTCTGCAAAATACGTGGAATTTCTCCAGTCTTATTTCCAATATACAGACTTGGTCGCCCAGCAGCTGCAATACCATAAAATTTACTGGGTACAATTAAACCTTCTAAGTCAGAACGTAAAGAAATTAGATGGATATCGGGTACTGTTAAACTTTGGCTTAATTCTTCCCTTGGTTGATAGGGACGGAAAATGACATTGGTTAAGCTACGTTTCTGAACTTCATGCCTTATCCATGTTCTCATGGGTCCATCTCCGATAAATAAAAAGATAATCTGTTTATCTTTAACAAGTTTTTCAGCCGCTTCTAATATAGTCGCAAATTCATGAGCACGTCCCATATTTCCTGAATAACCCACTACAAATTGCTTTGATACTCCCCATTTTACAGCTAATGGATTATTAGCTTTTGCTATTGCTTGAATATGATCACCATCTACCCAATTCGGTATTATCCTGATTTTATGTGATGCTATTCCAAGCTGCTCTAGCCGTTTTGCCATCAAATCACCTAATACCACATTTGTCAACGCGCTGCGTAGAGAACGATTTCGTAACCATTGTAGAATATTAAGTAATGGACCACGTCGCATACCTACAACACCTAAAGATGTGGCTATTTCAGGATAGACATCTTGTAACCAATTAACTAAGGTGGCACCGCGCAATTTCACTATCACCGCTGCAACTACCGAAATTAACGGTGGATCCGTTTTTGCGATGACCACATCACCTTTTGAAGTTAAACGCCATAACCGCCATGCCGCTGAAAAATAAAAACTCAAATAATCAACAGCGCGTCCTAATAAACGTTGCCGACCAAAACGGGTAGTCCAAAGACGATGAATTTTAATAGAATTTTTAATTTCAAAAGGCGGGAGTTTTTGCTTGGGATCATCATAGCGTTGGGCACTGGTGATTATATGAATATTTTTATCTTCAGATAGATCAAAAGCGAGATCAGTTAATAACTGGCTAGTTGCTGATTGATCTGGATAAAAGTAGCGGTTTATAAATATTATTTTTTTCATTAATAGTTTTCTAAATACCATTGATAAGTAGCAGCAAGTCCCTTTTTAAAACTAACTTTAGGCTGCCAGCCAAGCGATGTCAAACGTTTGGTATCTAATAATTTTCTAGGTGGACCCTCGGGTTTACTGACATCAAAGACAATCTCGCCATCAAATTCTACCACAGTTTTGATTAATTCTGCTAATTCACGAATGCTAATGTCAACTCCAGTACCAATGTTTAAGTGTGATAGCATCAGATCAGCATAAATAGCATCATCTAATTGCATCACATAAAAACAAGCCTCAACCATATCATCCACATATAAAAATTCGCGTCGCACATTACCAGAACCCCAAATTGATACTGATTTTGCCTTATTTAATTTGGCTTCGTGAAATTTTCTAATTAACGCAGGAATGACATGGCTATTTTCCAAATTAAAATTATCATTTGGACCATACAAATTGGTGGGCATAACGCTACGATAGTGAGTACCGTATTGGCGGTTATAGGATTCGCACAGTTTTATTCCGGCAATTTTGGCAATAGCATATGGTTCATTAGTGGGTTCCAAACTGCCCGTAAGTAATTCAGATTCCGCCATTGGTTGACTAGCAAATTTGGGATAAATGCAAGAACTACCTAAAAAAAGCAAACCTTTGATGCCGCTTTGATAAGCAGCATTGATTAAGTTAGCCTCTATCATCAAGTTTTGGTAGATAAAATCGGCAGGATAATGTGAATTTGCATAAATACCGCCGACTTTAGCCGCAGCAATGACCATATAATCAATCTGGTTTGACTGAAAAAAATTATCCACATCCGCTTGACGAGTTAAGTCTAATTGAGAATGAGTTTGGGTAATGATATTTCGATAATCTTCAGCGTCGAGTTTTCTTAATAAGGCTGAACCGACCATGCCCCTGTGTCCTGCTATGTATATTGTTGAATTTTTTGAGATCATTTTCGTTATTTTTTCCAAACTAAAGTTTGGACTCCAGGAGTCCAAAATTTATTTTGGTACTATTGGCACTATTCATTATATTCAAACACTCCAAACCCATGTTCCTTAACCAAACTATCCCGCTTAGCCGCTTCTAAATCATTCAACACCATTTCTTTAACTAATTGATTAAAGGAAATCTCTGGAGTCCAGCCCAATTTTTCCTTGGCTTTACTTGCATCACCTAATAAAGTTTCCACTTCAGTTGGGCGGTAATAGCGCGGATTAATTCTTACAATCACTTTATCATTCCAGATGCCAATTTCTTCTTCATTTTCCCCTTGCCATTCTATGGTCATACCTAAAACTTGTGCCGCTTGTTCTACAAAATCCCGTACTGAATATTGTACACCAGTTGCAATTACAAAATCTTCAGCCTGTTGTTGCTGCAACATCAGCCATTGCATTTTCACATAATCTTTCGCATGTCCCCAATCTCGTTTCGCCTCCAGATTACCCAAATAAACACAATTTTGCAAACCTAAACTGATTCGTGTCAAGGCACGAGTAATTTTTCGGGTGACAAAGGTTTCTCCTCTTAGCTTAGATTCATGGTTGAAAAGTATGCCATTACAAGCATACAAACCATAAGCTTCTCGATAATTTACAGTAATCCAATAGGCATATAATTTTGCTACTGCATACGGAGAACGGGGATAAAATGGCGTTGTTTCTGTTTGTGGCGTTTCTTGAACTAATCCATAAAGTTCAGAAGTAGAAGCCTGATAAAAGCGAGTTTTTTTCTCTAAACCTAAAATCCGAATAGCTTCTAAAATCCGCAAGGCACCCAGCGCGTCAGAATTAGCAGTATATTCAGGCTCTTCAAAAGAAACTTGGACATGCGATTGCGCGGCTAAATTATAAATTTCATCTGGCTGTATTTGTTGAATAATTCTAATTAAACTGGAAGAATCAGTCAAATCACCATAATGCAAAAAAAATCGCTGATTATCTTCATGCGGATCCTGATAAAGATGATCAATTCTATCGGTATTAAATAAAGACGAACGGCGTTTTATGCCGTGAACTTCGTAGTCTTTGTTGAGTAAAAATTCGGCAAGGTATGCGCCGTCTTGTCCGGTTATTCCGGTAATTAGGGCTTTTTTCATTTTTATTATTAAGAGATTTTGGAGTCCAAGATTTATCTTGGAAGAGTATTAAAAGTGCGTATTTCCAAGATAAATCTTGGACTCCAAAATACAATATAGATTTAGTATAACGAATTAAGAAACGAAGTAAATCAACTAATTTTTCTATGGACGTTCCAGCGTCCAGTAACAAAAAATTCCTGAGCTGAACTTAATGTCATTGGCAACACCACAATTTCTACTCTTTTAAAAGGAAATGTTTGAGGAATGTTGATTGTTACCTTATTTAAGGTAACATCATGGATTTCACGTAATGCTTGCATAATAATAAAGAACGCCTTATAAACCAATTTCCCATAACCAACACATCCATCTTAGTTCGCAGAAAACAATCCAAAGCCTCCTCTGGCTTACAAACCACTGGCTCATTTTCATTAAACGAAGTATTCAATACCATTGGCACTCCGCTAAGTTCACGAAATGCTTCAATGAGATGATAGTATCTAGGATTAGTTGTTTTAAATACAGTCTGCAACCGCCCAGAACCATCAACATGCGTTACAGCTGGAATTTTTGAGCGTTTATCTTTTCTAATCTGAAATACTTTCATCATAAACGGCACATCCTCATCTTCTTCAAATCGCCGCTTAATCTTAAGATTCAAAATTTATTTCATATCCTGCATCCAATAACTTAACTAATATCTTGAGTGGCGTTTTTTGACCGCTAAAGCAGGAGAACCTTGATAAATCCACCATGCTTTAAGCTCTGTTGTTGCAACACTACCTAATCCCAGAACTGCACCTTCCCTTACAATGACTCCCGGGGCTACAATTGATTGTGCTGCTAGCCAAGTATGAGACTCAACGGTAATAGGTTTAACAATTAAATTAAAAGATTCTCTGCTCCAGTCATGGCTACCAGTACAGAGATATGTTCCTTGGGACAAACAACAGTGATGACCAATTGTCACATTCGCAAGATTATCAATCCAAACGTCTTCACCAATCCAACTATAATCACCAATTTCCAAACGCCAAGGAAATTTCACTCTAATGCGAGGTTTTATATTAACACCTTTTCCAATTTTAGCTCCAAACAAGCGCAATAAAAATACGCGATATGCTGAACCGGGAATCCAAGAACTAATAAAAAATTCTTGTAAGAAAAGCCATAAGGCTTCAATCCATACAGAACGTCCCCTATCAAAACCTTCATAATTATAACGATCTAAACGCAAATTAATTATCCTTATCCATCAATAAATAGTGCTGCGGAAGCCGTGATAGGCATTTATGCCTAGAATAGTTGCCATTTATAATATCCTTTAATTAAAAACAACTACTGCCACCCAATAGCAACAACAGTCACCTCAACCCCATAAACCACCTCAATTGTTGACAGAGTTTCAAGCACATTTTCATCAAGCACTGGAATAAATAGTGCCACTGTCACACGATCAATACCTAAACTTTTGCCATAGTCAGCCGCTTGCTCTCGATAAGATTTTATTTGATAATTATCGACAAAGCTTTTTACTTCAATAATGCCCAGTTGTGTGCCACATCGAAGATGAAGATCGACTTGACGACTACCAGCTGGAAATTCTGGACTCACTACACAACGTCGTCCAATTGCTTCCCTAAGCCAACTAAATAGATGAAAATGTCCCACCGCCTCTATCAAATGCAAATCTGTTTTTCTGCGGGGTTGCTCTTTCCAAGGATTAATACCTTGCGCTTTAAGCCGAGCTAGATAATCTTTGTATCTCATTAGCAAAGCTGGTATATTTAGAAAACTATCTCCAAAAACATCTGCCAAATCATCTAGCGGTTGCAGGGGCAATATAGAAGTTTCATCACCAATAATTTCATCCAAAAGCGCATAATATAAGCAATCCTGAATAAAAGGTGATGAAAAACTGCACATATCACTCAGTTCACCATTGGCGTGTTGGATGCCTTTTGGTTCTATAATGCCATGAAGATAGAGATAGCTACACAATGGATGATGAAAAGAAAAAGCTATATTCTGGTTGCCAAACAGTTTGATTAAAAATCTTTGATATTCTGGCATACGAGCTTTAGCAATGAGATTCATCACAGTATTATTGGGTTCAACAAATCTAGTTTTTTGCCAAACCAGTTTCCATGTTTCATTATGAATAACTTGGTTTTGTCCGGGATTATACTTTTCAGTCAACATTTCACCAAACCATGAAACCAAACCCGGTTGCCCTTGTGTGGTTTCATAAACCTTTTCAACAACAGCAGCCTCAATCTGTTGTCCACTTTCGTCTTGGTATTGATGATATAACTCCGTGACTTCATCAGAAGTTAAATTGGGCACTTTTAATGATCGTTGAACATTAAACGGAGAACCCTGCTTACTTTCAATCCCCAAAACTGCCCGAACTCCAACTAGTGCTAGTCCGTGTAGCCAGTTGTTTTCAGGGGCAAGATACATTTCTCTAAATTGTGCAACCATTAAATCTATCAAAGATAAGGGAATGGTATCTACTTCATCTATTAATAGGATGACAGGACGATCCCAGAGTCCATCAGTCTTCGCAAATAGTTGCAAAAAATCATCCCAGTTTGTGATTTCAGGGTGTTTTGGAAAATTTTTATTGATTAATCTGCCAAAAGCTTTTGGAAAAATAGAGTTTTCAGATGGCGTAAAACTCATCCCTCTTAATGTGCCCAGTGAAAATTTAAGGATGCTGAATTTATCTGGATATTGCTGATTGATATTCAGCTCCAATTGTCTCATTAACCAAGTTTTGCCAGTTTGACGCGGTGCCCAGATTGTGAAATAGTGTCCACCCTTTTCAGGCTTACCAATGAGTTGTTCAACGCCTTGTGTAATCAATGCTTGGCGTTGGACACAAAAATGCTCTTGAGAATCTACTGGACCATAGGAATGAAAATGTCTCATTGTATTTTTCCTTTTAATCTTATTATATTAAAAATATTTATCTTTTTTATACAATCCATGTAGTCTTCTAGTTTTTTTACAAGTAAGTAAAACAACTACTGCCACCCAATAGCAACAACAGTCACCTCAACCCCATAAACCACCTCAATTGTTGACAGAGTTTCAAGCACATTTTCATCAAGCACTGGAATAAATAGTGCCACTGTCACACGATCAATACCTAAACTTTTGCCATAGTCAGCCGCTTGCTCTCGATAAGATTTTATTTGATAATTATCGACAAAGCTTTTTACTTCAATAATGCCCAGTTGTGTGCCACATCGAAGATGAAGATCGACTTGACGACTACCAGCTGGAAATTCTGGACTCACTACACAACGTCGTCCAATTGCTTCCCTAAGCCAACTAAATAGATGAAAATGTCCCACCGCCTCTATCAAATGCAAATCTGTTTTTCTGCGGGGTTGCTCTTTCCAAGGATTAATACCTTGCGCTTTAAGCCGAGCTAGATAATCTTTGTATCTCATTAGCAAAGCTGGTATATTTAGAAAACTATCTCCAAAAACATCTGCCAAATCATCTAGCGGTTGCAGGGGCAATATAGAAGTTTCATCACCAATAATTTCATCCAAAAGCGCATAATATAAGCAATCCTGAATAAAAGGTGATGAAAAACTGCACATATCACTCAGTTCACCATTGGCGTGTTGGATGCCTTTTGGTTCTATAATGCCATGAAGATAGAGATAGCTACACAATGGATGATGAAAAGAAAAAGCTATATTCTGGTTGCCAAACAGTTTGATTAAAAATCTTTGATATTCTGGCATACGAGCTTTAGCAATGAGATTCATCACAGTATTATTGGGTTCAACAAATCTAGTTTTTTGCCAAACCAGTTTCCATGTTTCATTATGAATAACTTGGTTTTGTCCGGGATTATACTTTTCAGTCAACATTTCACCAAACCATGAAACCAAACCCGGTTGCCCTTGTGTGGTTTCATAAACCTTTTCAACAACAGCAGCCTCAATCTGTTGTCCACTTTCGTCTTGGTATTGATGATATAACTCCGTGACTTCATCAGAAGTTAAATTGGGCACTTTTAATGATCGTTGAACATTAAACGGAGAACCCTGCTTACTTTCAATCCCCAAAACTGCCCGAACTCCAACTAGTGCTAGTCCGTGTAGCCAGTTGTTTTCAGGGGCAAGATACATTTCTCTAAATTGTGCAACCATTAAATCTATCAAAGATAAGGGAATGGTATCTACTTCATCTATTAATAGGATGACAGGACGATCCCAGAGTCCATCAGTCTTCGCAAATAGTTGCAAAAAATCATCCCAGTTTGTGATTTCAGGGTGTTTTGGAAAATTTTTATTGATTAATCTGCCAAAAGCTTTTGGAAAAATAGAGTTTTCAGATGGCGTAAAACTCATCCCTCTTAATGTGCCCAGTGAAAATTTAAGGATGCTGAATTTCTCTGGATATTGCTGATTGATATTCAGCTCCAATTGTCTCATTAACCAAGTTTTGCCAGTTTGACGCGGTGCCCAGATTGTGAAATAGTGTCCACCATCTTCAGGACTACCAATCAGTTGCCCAACACCTTGTGCAATTAGTGCTTGGCGTTGGACACAAAAATGAGCTTTGGAATTTACTGGACCATAGGAATGAAAATGTCTCATGGTATTTTTCCTATTAATTTCAAATCAATAACTAAATATTATTATACCTTATACTCTTCCAAAATATCCAAATTAATTACGGTTGTATAGGATACGATACGAAGTCAGCGAAGCTAATCTTAAGATCCCTTGCTTCGCTCCACTGCCATTAAGTTAAGAACTGGAGTTCAAAGCGCAGCTTTGTAAATACTAGTAAAAACAAAGCTTACTTCGCTTCGCTACATAACTGCGTATCGCTTTAAACTCCAAAGTTAAAATTAGCTTAACTTAATGGCAGTGTCGCTTCGCTCGGGATGACAGTAACAAAAATATCCTGTACTTAGCTGTGATTTGTGTGAGTGGTATGATTTTTATTATGAAACCACTTTAGATTAATCATAAAAATCACAGTTCAAAATATTTCTGCAATAGATACAAGGATAATTAATACAACGACTGATTTATAGGGACTATCTAATTCTAAGTGCAGTAGATAAATACATTGGAATTGATTTTATAATTGACATCTTTGAGCGTCCATACTTTCGACCTGACCAAGCCACAGGAATTGTTGTATATTTGTACTTCTTGAGAATGCCTTTTAGAGCAATCTCCATTCCAATATTGTATCCATTGGCAGTTGGGTTAATCTCTTCCAACACCATCCTTCTATAAGCCTTGAATGAGTTGGTTATATCACTACAGTTTGTGCGAAAAAGTATTTGGAAAAATGCGTTACCCAACTGTGATAGAAACCCTTTCACCGCTGTGGAGTCAGTCACTTTCGCACCAGCCATGAACCGCGAGCCAAAGACCATTTCATACCCATCCTCTATCAGATGGATATATGAGATCACGTCGTCGAGCGAATCACTAAGATCACCATTGAACGGAATAATAATGTCTCCAGTGGCAACACTAAACCCTTTTTGTAACGCCTTGCCATACCCCGGAGGATCATCTCCTCTCACGGCAACAACGTTTTGGTGTAAACTCTCAAAGGATTTAAGAATATCCCATGTTCCATCAGAACTGTCGTCAACTGCAACAAGTTCAAACTCAATTTCACGTTCGGATAAATATCCATATGCAGTAGTCATGGTAGTTTCCGCATATTCTACCTCATTCTTAAACGGAATGATGAGCGATGTTTTCATAATCTAAACTCCAACAACTGAGTCTTTTCCGATAAGCTTGACAGTTGGATGTGGAATAATGAACTTACCACCAGCGTTGAGATAGTCAGCATATTTCTCAATAAAGAAATCTAGAAAATTCCATGATAAAAGCAAATAATAATCAGGATGCTCATCAATTGCATCCTCAGATACTATAGGAATATGAGTTCCGGGGGTGTATCGACCAATTTTGTACTGATTGATTTCGGTGAGACATTCGACTAGATCAGGGCCAATACCATAGTAATTTAGCAGAGTACTTCCTTTCAAAGGGGCACCAATTCCAAACACACGCTTTCCTGCACTTCTGATTTGCCTAAGAAATGACATCAGCTCCTGCTTGTTGTGTTCCACACGTTTAGAAAAGTCGAGATATGTTTGAAGTTGATCAAGCCCAGCGCGTTTCTCCTCGGTAATTGCATCATAAATTTTTCTTGTTGTAGGAAAACGTGACTCTTCTCTGCCAACATACAATACAAAAGACCCTCCATGAATAGGATAGAAGTCCACATCCAACAATCGCAGACCATATTCTGAGAAAATATTTTGTAGAGGACTAATAGCATGAATCATTGTGTGTTCGTGATAGAAATGGTCAAATTGAACCTTGTCAATCAGGTCTTTCAGATACACACATTGGGTACAAAAAATCGTATTCTCCCTCATAATAATATCTAAGCCCTGAACAAAGCTATGAATATCTTCCACATGATAGAATACAGCTGTAGCAGTGATAATATCTGGATAGATTCCAAGCTGTTTCATTGCTTCGGCACTCTGCTTGTTCCAAAAAGCCTCAAAGATAGTAATTCCCGCATCTCGGGACAATTCACTGGTCCGCTTACAAGGGTCAATGCCCAACACTCGCATTCCACGGTCACGAAACTTTGAAAGCAGCGTTCCATCATTAGCACCAATGTCAAGCACAAGACTGTTTGGTGGAATGGCAAATTTCTGCACAAGATCATGCGTAAGTTTCTCAAAGTGGGTAACCACTGGTTGATTCAGCCCGGTGATATATGGGTGATTTGTAAACATGCTATCAACAGAAGGAAACTCTTCCAATTGTACTTGCCAACACATTGTGCAGACCAACATAACACAAGGGAACATATGTTCGCCATCAAGCTCATTCAAGCTGGGGAAAACATTACCGTTTGGCTGGTTACCAAGATCAATAAACCGCTCCAAATGTGGACTGTGGCAATTCATACAATAGCTATTTTTCATATTCGACCCGTTGTTGCTGTTTGGCTAGTCATTCCTGCGAAAAATATCAAAACCATCTCCTGTATAATCTTTCTTATAATTTTGTTTGATAAACTTTCTCAATTCGGGAAAATTGTCAGTGGTATCTAATCCTGATACCCTTGAAGTTTCATATACTTCAATAATAAACGTTGGCATCTCTCCCTTCAATTTTATCATAAAATTTTTCCTCAACTTCTGAATGTAAGGATTTGACACATGATGATAAAATTGAAAATCAGTAATATAGGGAGTTGCAACAACGGACTTTGAAATGAGCATTGCGTGTACAGCCCCACCAATCCATTCTAAGGGTTGAACTTTATCAGTTGGCGAAAGATGCTCATTCAGGTATGTAGCTATTTCGTCGACTCTCCCCTTCATGATAGCTGGCTGTTGATCATAAAAAACTTGCTGGACAGCAACTTGTGCAGGGCGTACTGTCATCATAACAGTAACGATGAAAATTAAGAGGGGAAGAATAATCGAGCGATGTAAGTTCTCAAACAAAGGAGAGGAAAAAAGGACCATTGCTGTACACAAGCTTGCAAAGTATACATACGGCATCCAATGGTAAACCCAGAGTTTCCCACCAATAGCAGCAGATATACTATAGAGGATGACGAATGATAATAATAATATAGCCAGCTTTTTTGTCGCAGCAGACATAGACTTTATTAAGACAATATACATACCAAACATAGAAGTCATCAGTAGGATGTCAAACCCACCAAATTTTAGATACAATCGTAGCACATCTATAACACGATATAATGTTTCCCGAAACTGAAAGTCTCCAGACATCTGTAGGTATAGCGGTACATATGATGAAAAAATATCCCAAAAAGGTTGAAGGCCACCAATTCGCCAAAGCCATAGAAAAGGCATTGTCAGTGTTGCTAAAAAGCCGACCAGTGCAAAGATCCCCCCTACAATACAATGTTTGATAAGGGTCTTTACTGACTTCAAGGCATTGGTGTCATATATACACTTGTACACAATCAGAGCGGGAAGCCCGATGGCCAGATGTGGTTTGATGAGTGCCACAATTGCAAAGAGTATTCCAAGTAAAAAATGTATGAAATTATTAATCAAATTATTGGAACTATGCCGTGTGGCGAGCAAGAGAGCGGTAGCTATTGGTAATATGGTAATGGCATCTCTCTGAAGGCTCGTACTGGGTCCGGATCCCAAGTATATTAGACCAAATAACAGACAACTAGCAAACGCAACCACTCGGCCAACTGGCTTCATAATAAACCAAGTCACGGTGAGTGTTGCTGTGAGCCAAGCGATATCCACCATGCGAAATGCAAAATCGGAGTAACCAAACATTCTTCCTATTGCCATGTGGAATAGGTAGGTACCCGGCATATTGAGTTCAAAGATGTCACGATACGGCACAAAACCATGCTCATTAATTAAATACGCAACATAGTGCAGAAAAGCTGAATCATACTGTAGTTGCCAGTGTAACGACAGGCCAAGTTCCACTAAGAAAACCGTGGCCAGTGATGCAAGAAACAGATACTTCACGCCTTCAACAGCTTTGTGAAAGAGTGGAATTGATTGTGTATTTTTCATTGTTGAGTTACCTCCATTGTGTTAAGGCTTACGCAGTTCATAATTTTTACGAAAAATATCAAAACCATTTTTTCCAGTATGATCTTTATCATAATGTTGTTTTATAAAGGCTTTCAATTCTGGAAATTCATATGTTGTGTCTAATCCTGATATTTTTCGGTATGCATATACATCAATAATAAATCTTGGCATTTCTTCCTCTAACTTTGTAATAAAATCTTCTCTCAACTTTTGAATATACGGGCTTGACACATTATGATAAAATTGAAGTTCAGCAATATAGGGAGTTGCAAGGATTGCTTTTGAAGCAAGCATTGCCTCCATAGTCCCTCCCGCCCAACTTAATGGTTGAACTTTATCGGTTGGTAACATATGCGCATTTAAGTACGCGGTTATTTCATCTTGTCTCATCTCTGCGGATAACTCGTATGGTGTTTTCGATTTTATCACAATTTGTTGGAAAACACTATATTGGAGTATTGGCGTTGAGGCAACGATGAAAACTAAGAGAGGAAAAATGTTCGGACGATATAAGTTTGCAAATAAAGGAGGTGAATAGAGGATAATTGCTGTACCCAAACTAGCAAAGTAGATATATGGCAGCAAATGGTAAAACCATAATTTCCCACCAATACCAGCAGATACTGCATAGAGTATGGAGAATAAGAGTAATAATATTGACAGCTTTTTTGTTGCAACAGATATAGATTTGGTTAAGATAAGATACACTCCAAATATAGAAGCAACAAGCAAAATCCCAACATTTTTAAAGTGTGTATAACTATATAATATGTTAATCACATGAAAGAAGGTTTCCCTAAACTGATGGTCTCCAGACATCTGTGCATATAATGGTGTATATGATGAAAAAATATTCCAAAAAGCTTGAAGTGCTCCAATTCGCCAAAGCCATATAAAAGGAATTATTATGGTTAATAGAAAACCAAGTAGCGCAAAGATTCCCCCTACAATACATGGCTTGATAAGGGTCTTTACCGACTTCGAGCCATTTCTGTCATTTATACAGTTGTACACAATAATAGCCGGAAGCCCGATAGCCAAATGTGGTTTGATGAGTGCAACAAGCGCAAAGAGTACTCCAAGTAGAAAATGGATGAAATTAAAGGAATTGTTGGGTTTTCGCTGAATGATGATTAAGATAGCGGTAGCTATTGGCAATATGACAATGAAATATCTCTGTAGACTCATATAGGGTCCAGATCCCAAGTATATGATACCAAACAATAAGCAGCTAGCAAAAGCAGTAAATATCCCAAATAAGTTCATAATAAACCAAGTGACTACAAATGTTGTGGTAAGCCAAGCAATATTCACCATGCGAAGTGCATAATCGGAGTAACCAAACATTTTTCCCACTGCCATGTGAAATAGGTACGTACCCGGCATATTGGGTTCAAAAATGTCACGATACGGCACAAAACCATGTTCATTAATCAAATATGCAATATAGTGTATATAAACTGAATCTCCTCTTACTCTCCAGCCGAACGACAGGACAAGCTCTAATAAGAAGATCGTGGCTAACGATGCAATAAGTAGATACTTCACGCCTTCTACAGCTTTGTGGGAAAACGGAATTGATGGTGTATTTTTCAATTTTTACGACCTGTTAAAAAGTTGAATATTTAAATATTTGTTATTGTCAATTCAATATACTATAACATAATTATCATCTAAAAACAATTTAGGGAACAATGTTTTTTATAACATGGCCTGTAATCAAATCAGCATACAGCTTTAGACCATAAAAGTTAGGATGGATATCATGAGGTAGCGAATCAATTGCTTCAGGTACTTCATATTTATTGATGTCTTTGAATAAATAAATAACTTTATTATTGGTTAATCTTTCTAAACTAGATAGTAATAGGGCTTGTTCTTGGTTAGTCTGTATTTTCGATTGAGCTATCTCCTTTTGAATGGGTAGATGAAATAAGAGATACGGTGTCTTCGAGTGTTTTATGCTCTTGATTCTTGATACTAGTTGTTTATCAAACACAAAATTGTTAATTGTGAGTTGTGGAATACCAATACGGAGGGAGACGAAGGCACTTCCATATATGATTCTATTAAATAAATATAAATTGTTGACAGAAAATAGATTATCCTCGGTTAATCTGTGTATTTTATAAACAGATCGTTTTATTTCTTCATATTGCTTATTGATCTGCTCTAACACTGGGTTGCTTTTGCGGTTTTTTAATGATTTCTTGCACCATGCCAAATCTACAGCAGGGTTGACGAGAACTGTATCTAAAGCAAATTTGGGATGAAAATCATCCTTTTTAGGGGAAACCAAAATACGTGTGTACTCTCCAATTTCCATGGTTTTGAACCACAAGCGAGCCCTTGTTAAGTCATCAGTTATAAACGCAAATATGACTAAATCAGGTTGATGTTCTTTTATTTTGGCTTCTGCAAGGTCAAACATTTGAAGAATACCATATCCTCCACGAGCATAATTCAATACACCAACATTGACATCAAGTTTGTTGGCTAGATTATCTTGTAACAAATCAGGCCAAGTGTAGCCTTTTTGATTCCAATGAGAGAATGAGTCGCCAAAAACCAATATTTTTATATCTGCATGGTTATATTCATCTATGGTTGTTTTTCCATCTAGCCCGTCTTGGTTTGATACAAATACTGCATCAGGACACCAAGTTACTTTTCCGTTTGTTACATTAAACCAAGTCCATTTATGATTTGGTTTATATTTAAGCCCAAAATTTTTGTCATATACACCATGGACAGAATTTGTCACTCTATAAGTATAAGGCTGGAAAGCACCTTTTTGATACAAATAAATACGATAAAGCGATTCTAAACCAATTATAGATAGGGTAATACTGCTTATTACAAGAAGGGAGTTAGTAACCCACTTTCTTAATATTTTTATGCGTAAATATTTTATTATCATAAGATTTTATTCTTATTTGGTCTAACATTTAAAGGTAATCCTTTCCACAGTATGAAAGGTAGTTGCTCATAACATGCCTTGCTCACGAGTTGCCTCCATTGCATAAGAAGAGCATAAAGGAAGATTATCTTTTAACATTCCTGGATTAACCTGAAGAGTATCGTAGGTGGATGCACCATTGATCCGAACGACAGGAGGACGAATATCGGTTGAAAAATCCAGATTTACGGCTTTAATGCAGGATGTGTCCAAATAAAACGCTTCGGCTATTTCACACGCATATTGGTATCGAGACATGGCTTCTGGTCCCACGCAATGAAAAATACCATGATTACCATTATTTATTATTTGATTGATCATAGGAAATAAATCACCGATCCATGTTGGGCAATTTACTAGGTTTGCGAAGGCTATGAACTCTTGATGAGAGAGCAGTGCTTCACAAACTAAACTCACAAAGTCCCCAGCGAAACCATATAGCTGGGCAGTTCGCACGATTGCATAGTTGGAAAGTTGTTCTCGAATAAGCAGCTCAGATGCTGCTTTGTCTATACCATATTGGGTAGTTGGGCAAGGAGGATCATCCTCTTGCCAGAAGTGATCATATTTTCCAAAGACATAATCTGATGAAAAGAATATCATGCGAGTTCCGAATTCTAAACATGCTCTAGTTAGAACTTCTGTGATGCCATAATTAGTTGCATGAGCTGTTTCTTTGTTTTGCTCACAGAAGCGTAGATTAGTCATAGCTGCTAGATGCAGTATTAGGTCAGGAGTGTACTCTTTTACAAGACGAAATACAGTGGCTTGGTATCGTAAGTCAGCATCAATTACCCCATCATGTTGTACAACATCCACAGGTATAATCTTATGACCGGTTTCGCAGAGATATTCGCTGAGTTTATTTCCGATCATTCCAGCAGCACCAGTTACAAGTATTCGCATATGCAATTTCCAGTATCCTTAATATATAGTAGAGGAGGTAAATTTAAAAAATTATCATATATCAGCACTGAAATGGAATTCATTTTGCCTCATTATTTATTTTCATTTATCGAACAGCTTCCCATATCGGTCGCTCAGTTTTCCAAACATGTACACCCGATTCTGCTGGATCGAAGCCGATGAGCAAGAAGTCATTTTTCGCGACGTTTGGTATACAAGCGGTCATTACCTTCATATCCTCCCAACTGACTTTATGCACTCCAAATTCATATTGGATAATCTCAACAATTCCTAATTTTTCAATTTGATGCTGTTTCACATTGCCAAAGAAAAACTGTTCTTCATCAATTTTGGTGGTCACGCATAAATCATCTGTTCTTTTCTCAAAACTCATGCCTTCGTTTACCTTGGGTAAAGGGCTGATTTCATATCTTAGCATTGAATTAACCACTCGAAGTTGCAAGTCTTGTCGATTCGTTAATGCAGCGATGAAGTGTAGTTGAGCCAGTGCTGCATAATGACCGGTGATCTCATGAAATAAATAGACCCTCTTAATTTTATCGTTTTTCAATTCTTTTAACAGTATTTTTTGGAGTTGAGTTGAAGCTTGATTGATTGTAATAACTTCACTTCGCTGCATTGGCAATTTAGAGAAGAACAGATAAATTGGATTGAGCAATACAAATGCAATCAAAACCACATACGCTAAATATTTGATATAGCTTTTTTTAACATCATAAAAGCGTGATAGGCTATAAATTAACAGAGGAATTGAAAACATCTGTCCAAAATACATAAACCGCTGTTCAGCATTCATAGAAAATGGAACCGCCATTGATATAATGCTCAGCACTATTAGCAAAGAAAATCGACTATCGAAATGTCCATTTGACCACTTGTCTTTTACAAACATAACTGCAATGAAAGCAAAACAAGTCAGATTGAATAAAACCGCCACACTGCTTCTTAATAAGGGTATAAGTGGTTGTGATTCCATACTTAAAAGGGATTTGATAAATACACCAGCACCTTGTTCCAATGGAAAAAAATAACCCAGCAAAGTAGAGATTGGTGTTGTTAAGAATGATAACAGTTGTTTTTGAAACGGATAAGCCGCTAATCCGGTATCAAATATAATTCTGAGCATAAAAATATGCAGAACATACACAACACTTGGTAACAGTAATAAAACCAGTGCAATCCAATCGCGTCGTATAATAACTAATGAGGATTTTAAATTCAATTTGAATTCTTGTTGGTCTAATTTCTGCCAAATCCAGTAAATTGCCACTATAAAAGGTGCTATGATGACTGATTCTTTAGTATATACGGTCAGCATTAGCAATATAAAAATGAAGACAAAAATCAACCGTTTGTACCGCTCTACATGATTCAAATAAACATAAGTCAGCAGCAATGCACCCATGCCTAATAATGCACCAAGTGCATCGCCACCAAAAGCAGGTGCTGCCACATAGATTTTTTCACTTGACATCGTGCCCCAAAATAGGATGGCTACTAATAATGAGAGTTTCTGATTAAGACGACAGAAAAAACGAGTGTACAGATAAACCAATGCACTACAGAGTGAATGAATCAGATAGTATGTGACTAAAAAAAGTGCCGAGTTAGGGGTTTCTGCAAATAAACTTATCAAAAAAATCAGTATATTTTGCGTTGGACGAATGAAATACTGAAGATCCAGAAACAACTCTGGATACACCCAAAAGTAGTATCTAAATCCGTTTAGCAACCAATCATCTAAGGAAATATCAAAAAAGGATGCGCTATATAACATAAGCGCAAAATTATCACCACTTATGGCATAAGAAAGAATGGTTTCTAGGTTAAATACAATACTAAAAGCCAATGATAGAATCACAATGGCGACTACCATCATAACATCTCGCCAAAAATGTGAACCCATAAATCGGCTAAGACTGGTTAATCTACGCATCATATCAGTTTTTTTTAATATTCAAATTGTTTGTCTTGCACTCTGAATGGAGTGGAATTTTGACAAATATGAGGGTTAAATATGTAATGGTTTTGGCTATTTTCATATTTTTCACTTCAATTTTGGTTTAAGCCATTGTCCAACAAAACTCATATATCCGTTTAAATAGTTTTTGTAATAAATAATAAATAATAAAACAATAACCACACTAAAAATTATACCATTTAATTCATAACTTATTTGATAAAAACCAATGATGGCATATAAAATAACCGGGCTCATTAATTTAATGATTGGCAATTCGATTATACCCATTTTGGTTTTGGCAATCCACAAGGCATAACCGGATAAAATAATGATACTTATGCCTACTCCAATCATTATTCCTAGCATTCCTAAACTCTTGAATAAGAAAAACATGAAAAATAATTTTAATAGGCCATTAATGGCTGCATTAAAAAAATTATACTTAATCAATCCTAATCCATTTATAAAATAATAAGGCACAATAGAAAGAGCATAAATGGGTTGTAAAATTAGGAAATATTTTAGGTAATTTGCAATTAATTGATAATTTTCTTCTCCCAGCCAAAATAAAAATATTTCGTTAAAATATAATAAAAATAAACTGACTAACGAACTTAATATAACAGCATAGCTTTGAGCATTATAAAGTAACCGCATTGTTTCTTTATTGATACCCGTTTTTGATACTTTTGGAAAAATCCAGCTAAGGCTTGAAGCAATAATAGCATGTATTTGATTAAAAATCAACAATGCAATGGAGTAATAGGCTAACATTTCCATCCCTACCAATGCTCCAATTAACCACCTATCTATTTGTGAGGTAAAAAGTAAAGCAAGAGAAAGTAACCATGCCCAACCACTAAAGTTCAGCAATTCTATCAATGTGTTTATACTAAAGCCCGTTAAAAATTGTGCTTCTAAATATAAAAGTTTTAACCCTATTATTTCAATACCTAAAATGAGTGATAATACAATAAAACTGTATAAAAAAAGATCACTTAAATTACCATCGTTAATAACAACAACTATTTGGGTGATAATAAGTATGGATTTTGAGAAAATTGACATGATTGAAGAAAAATCGTATCTTTCTTGGCCTCTTAAAAAGCCAATCATGACTTGTTCTATCATCTTAATAACGAACAAAAATCCACCAAATATAAGAGATTGAGCAAAAAGTGGTTGAGATTTGAGTTCGACTTTAAATATTCCTGATGTGACCAAAATGGGAGCAAGCCAAATGATTAAAATAGAAATGATTGCGCCTAATATGATTTGAAGAATAAATAGGGTACTAAAAACTTTCTGGATATTTTGCGTATTATTGTTTTTTTTGTAGGCAGATACGTACTTGGTAACAACATCTACGCTACCAATATTTAAGATGGTCATTGATGCAATAATGGAATTAATCAGCATCCACATCCCATACTGTTCGGCTCCTAATTGTTTCAAAAATAAAGGAGTTGCCACCAGCATAGCAAAAGGCAGAAAAACAGCATCTATAACACTAAAATAGGCGTTTTTGAAGGTTTGGTTTTTTAATAGTCTTTTAATTATCATCATTCATAGATATTCTAAATTAATTGTAATATATTTCATATAAATTACTTATAAAAATTCAGTACAACTAATTAAGAATTTAACGAATTTTTAAATTTTTTATATTGAACGCCTTATAAACCAATTGCCCATAACCAACACATCCATCTTAGTTATCAGAAAACAATTCAAAACCTCCTCTGGTTTACAAACCACCAGCTCATTTTCATTAAACTAACTATTCAATAGCTGTTTGTTTTATCAAGCTTGTTTCTGCTTTAGAGTTTTCATCTTCATTGGATGAGGGACTTCATTATAATTCTTATTAAGGGACAAGTCTATTAACAATCTGTAATTAAAGAGCAAGTCTAATCACAGTTCAAAAGATTTTGATAAACTCTTTCCATTTGACGAGCAATCACCACCCAACTAAATTGTTCTTGAACCACCCGTTGTCCAATCTTTCCCATTTCTACACCTAAATCTGGGTTATCTAATAGCCTATTAATATTTTTCCCTAAAATCTCAGGCTCACCTTCGCAAACCAAGCCAGCTCCATATTTTGCCACAACATCTGCTAATCCAACCTCTGGTGTCACAATAACCGGGCATCCATAAGACATGGCTTCCAATACCACAATTCCAAAATTTTCAGAATAAGATGGTAAGACTAACATAGACGCGCTATTTAATAATTTTTCTTTATCTTGATTATAAACTGATCCTATAAATTGAATACGATTAGTCACTCCATTTTTTATCGCTATTTGCTCCAAGGTTTTTTGATAAGCTTCTTCATCATTACCAGCAATAATGAGTCTTCCTTTAGACACATAAGCCATCGCCTCAATTAATCTATCTAAGCCTTTTTTCCAATTAACACGACTTAAAAATAAAATTATGTTTTCATTATCTTTAGCTCTTTTTTTACTAATTGTATCTGGTATATCAATTCCATTAGGAATCATAAAAATAGGCGGCAGTTTAAAACCAAACGGCTTTAATTCCTCTTCTTCAAGCTTGCTGGTGACATGAATTCCACTGGCATGTTCTAAGGTATATTGATCAAATAACTTTATCCATAAGGATTTTATCCAACGACTTTTGCGTTTGATTAAATCTTTAACTAACATACCATGTGGCATAATTAAATATGGTACTTGTTTTTTTTGAGAAATCCTTGCCCCGACTAATATAGGCCAGAGAAAAATAGAATGTAAATGCACAATATCAAAATAATTAATAGACTGTTTTAACGCTTTTTTCATGTTTGGAGAGTAAAACAATCTGCGAAGTTGCTGAGAGGGATAATACCAAACCTTAACTCCATCAATATCAACTGGTACACCTAAAGGCACATCAGAATTGTTAGAGCCATCAACATTGGTTGTGAATACATGCACTTCATGGCCTAACTGTGTTAAGCTTTTACACAAGCCATGCACTGCCCAAATTGGACCGCCATAACGATAAGCAGGCATGTAGTAGGGGACAATGTGAAGTATTTTCATTATTTTGTAGTAAAATCCACGCTGTTTATATTCTTCTAGCTATGGAAAAAGACCTTGCTCCTTTTGCCCACTTTCTAAAGGGTATTATCCTCCTTGTTATAAAATACTTCTGCCTCCTAACAGTTCTTACCTTCAGGACCATAGGTATAGCAACTACCATTGCAATCAACACCCAAAATACTGGATCGTAATAATGACCTGTCCTACCAAAATAAAGAGAAAATACTCCAACACCAGATGCCAATATACCAATAGAAACCACAATAACATCATCTAAATCTCCCGCATTCATTTTCTTCTTAATTACCTGCCTAGCCCTCATTATTATCCAGAGAATACCACCCATAAATAGGCATAAACCCAGTAGCCCAGTTTCTGAAATTAGTCTCAACAATAGACTTGCTGCATCTTCTGTGTTTAGAATTGGAATGTTAAATAAATAGACATAGCTAGGCAGAAAAACTACAGCAGCCAATGAGTGAGAACCAAGTCCTCCACCAAATAATGGCTGACTAAGAAAATTTTCCTTTGCAACTATATAGTTATAATTGATTACTAGTGCGCTTAGATCTTGAGCATGAATGCTATTTGATAATACCACAGATTCATCGACAAAAAGAAGCGATAGAGATTGTAGTTTTTTAAAAAATATTCCTTCAGTCTGTATAGCTATGTATATCAATAAAATTCCTAAGACTGTTATTGTAAGAATGCCTATTATGAGTTGTCTAACACTTAACTTTCCAAGTAACAAAAAGAGCATTATCGCTATTATTAGCATTAATCCCCACCCCAATATAGATACTGATAGTATGGTCCCTACAATAATAGCCCATGCTGACCATAATGGAAACACTGTGGAAATATATTGCTTGTATTGATTTCCAAACATTCCAACACGGATAAAAGCGATCCCCAGTCCAAAACCCAAATATCTTACAAAATGTGATGGTTCAGGTGCCAACGAATTCGCACGATAGATACCACCCGTATGACTTGTGTCTCTCCAAACAATACCACCTGCTAGATCGTTCAAAAACGAAAAATTAACCAGAAAACTCCATGGAGTTAGATTCCACAGAATAAATTGTACAATTCCTATTGATGCAAAAATACCCAAACTAATCATGGCAATTTTAGCGGCTGTTATAAAAAACCTCGGTTCTTTGCGAATTTCATTAACTATGGAAAAAACCATAATTAACATCACTGTAATCCCAATAATTTGAATTAACCCTTTTTCCAATATAGCAATACCAAAAGGGGATACAATCAACCCAATTACACTAATGACTAAAAATAGAATAAATGGTGTACTCCACAATGTTTCTGTTCGTTTTCCTTTGTATTGCGGCTTTGCCATATTTAATAAACCCAAAATAGCTATCATAATGGCAAGGATATGCGAATGGCTAATAAATTTTTGGTCAATGAATATTCCAACTATATATAATGGCAAGGTAAAAATCGTGATACAAATTAGGGCACGCATAAAAGTTTCCTGACAACAGATTTAGTTACTGACCATTGATAATTTATTAAGGCTTTCAACGCTCCTATTTCTGGATGATGGGATTGAATCTTTTTTGTTTCGGACAATACCTCTATAACTCTTGTTTTACTTACTCCTGTTGAGCTAACACATACAAGAACCTCGTCCACGAACGCTGTAGTTACTTTGCTTCCCAATCTCAACAAAAAATCATAATCACCCGCAATACGATACTTTTCATTAAAGGAACCAAATTGAAGAAATAATTCCTGACGGTGCAACATGCCCGAATGCGCTATGCACTGCCATTTCTTCATGTGATTCCAATTCCATGGTTTTCCTACAACTCGCAAAAACTTTTCGTTGCTATCAATAAGAGCCACTTTTCCAGAAATTAAATCAAAATCCCTGCCACACCTAATAAGCTTCTCTAAACTCAATTCATTTATCCAATAATCATCAGCACCCAGAAAACAAACCCATTCTCCTGTTGCTTTCTTCAGTGCTTTATTCCAAGCATGATAAATCCCCTTATCTGATTTTGACTCCCAATAAGTTATTTTATTTTTATTAGCTTTAAGAATCTCTATTGTGCCATCAGTGGATTCACCATCCATAATAATTAATTCTTTATTTGCATATGTTTGGTTAGCAACACTATCAATGCAATGCTGCAATGTTTTAGCACCATTTAAAACAGCAACAATTATTGTAATTAGCAGAGATGATTTATCATTTTCAAATATATAGTTTTTTTGTTCTATGGTTTTCATAATTTCCTAAATACAGATAAAACACCATTTATTATTGGCTTGTTGCATAAGTAAAATGAAAAAGAAAGAATAAGGTTGAAATGAAAAAATTAGATAGAGTAAGATTATGATAATCTAAGTACATTTATTGAATTCACCATGAAACGAAGTAAGCAAAGCTAAAATAATTTTTAATATACTTATTGATAGTACAACTAATTATGAATTAAACGAATTTTGTTAGTGCTAAAACTATGTGCTAATTAGTTTATTTCTAAATTAGTTGTACTAATTAAAAAATTAATTTGGACTAACTGAAGTTGGTTTCTTAGTAACCACATCAACCTTAATTATTGTTCCAGTAGGTTCACCAGTAGTATCTATTTCTATTAAAATAGTAGAATTTTCTGGATCTTTAACGACACGTCTTCCAGTAGTTTCACCAGTAGTAACTTCTACTTCTACTAAAGTGTTGCTGGTTGGACTTTCTGGAATAAAACCGGGTAGATCACTATTACCTACATCCCCAGATTTTATTTGAACTGCTATAGCTGGAGCATTTATTTTGATTGTTGGAACACTAGGTACAACAGTTGGTGTTGTACTAGGTTCTGTAGTTGCTGGAGTTTGTTGTACAGGAGTCTGAATTGTAATCTTAGTTGCTGTTTCTGCCGCGGCACTTATGGCAGCTGCTTGCTCTGGATTATTAGTAATAACGCTTTGGACAACAGTAGCTTTCGCTGTAGGCTCAGCAGCCACAACAATTGACACTGCGGTTTTTACATCTACTCCAGCTTCAACTAAAGCATTAGCTATACCTGCTGCTTTATCTGGGTTCTTAGCAATAACTTTTTGGACAACACTAGCAGCCGCCGTCGGCTCAGCAGCCACAACGATTGCCACTGCTGTTTCTACATCTACTCCGGCTTCAACTAAAGCATTAGCTACATCTGCTGCTGATTCTCCATTTTCAATTGCATCTTCAACGGCTTGTTCTGGTGGTACACCAGCGGCAATGTCACTAGCAACATCAGCTTGTGCTACCGAAAACGCAGTACAAAATATTCCAATCCCTAACCATCTTATCATTTGCTTTTTCATTGTTTGTTACCTCAATTAACACGGCAAAAATCGGCAAATAGCTTGTTTTGCCTACCATAGATACACATAACATATTTACGTTTGTGTCTTTTAATAAGCGTCATCATTAAATGAGCTTGTTTGCGCATCCCTCGTTCAACTGTTGCAAATACAACAGATCGTCCTTTTTTTCGGAACTTTTTAGGTAATCTATACCAAGCAGCTAAACCTACCTCTGCTATTGCATGTTGTACAAAAGGTACCCATGCTCCTAAAACAGAGGCATTTTCTAATGCTTCTATCAATCGCGCATCATATTGTCGCAATCGAAATTTTATAATGGCAATATTTGCCCACGTATAAGCTGAAACAGGTTTTTGTTGAACAGCCTTTAAATAATAGTTTAATGCCTGTTGAAGAACTATTTTTTTCACAGCACCATAGCGAGATAATCGATAGTACGCAGTACCATAAGATTCTAATATATCAGGATTATATGGTTCCAAATACCGTGCTTTACCAAGCATGGTATGAATTGATTTCCAAGATTCTTGAGTTATTCTACCTCCTTTCTCCCATTGTTGCAAGTCATAATTTGCTTGTTTCGCAAATAAATCAGCTACACCCCATGCAGCTGCCAAATAAATCAGCCATAAACTAATGCCAATTAATCCAATAGCCATGATTTGACTGAATTTATTTTGTGATTTGT
This sequence comes from Candidatus Marithrix sp., assembly GCA_016744775.1. Taxonomy (GTDB): domain Bacteria; phylum Pseudomonadota; class Gammaproteobacteria; order Beggiatoales; family Beggiatoaceae; genus Marithrix. The sequence goes on along the minus strand of JADGDS010000002.1, from coordinate 184,078 downwards.
TCTGGTGTATCATGTACTAATTTCCATGCTGCGGTTTCTCCAATAATTTCAGCCGCTGCCTTCCGCCCCTGTTCTAAATTAGGTGGACGATATTTTAAATTATGAGCATCAGTAGCTATAACATCTACCAATTCATTTTCTAACATTTGTTGAGCGCATAATTGCTGCTGATGCCCAAAACGCCCTAACAACGAACCAGCAGTTATTTGTAATAAGCAGCCAAGCTCAATGAACTGGTAAATTTTTTCTATATTTGCTACAATCTCAGCATTTCTTTCTGGATGGACAATTATTGGGCGAATTTTTCGATTCATTAACCAACGTACCATTTTATCACTGCCCAATGGTATATGATTATAGGGCATTTCTAATAACAAGATATTATAGCCATCCAAACTACCCAAAAATGGGATTTGATTATTTGTGATCATTAGCATTATTTCTGGACAAATTCTCACTTCCGCTGCCATTCCAACTTGAAGCGAAATATTATTGTCTTTCAATGCTTGTTGAAATTCTATGAAAGCAACGCGAATGCTATTAATATCATTATCAAAACGCCCGGGCTGAATATGTGGCGTAACAATAGATTTTGTTATGCCATCGGCACTAGCTATACGTGCCAGTGCCAGAGATTCTTTCATATTGCTAGCACCATCATCTATACTGGGTAACAAATGGCAATGTAAATCAATCATTTTATTTAAAATAATAGTTCATACAGTTTTTCCATTAATGGCGAACTTGTCATCCCGACGATAGGAGGGATCTTAAGTGTCTGATAATTCCAGTTCCCTCCTATTGTCGGGATGACAGTTAGTAATGATAACCATATTTATAATATGGACCATATTTGGCTTGCTTTTTGAAATCCACATTATTTAAAACAATACTATGTACTGGGATCTCCATTTGATAAAAGCGTTTTATTCCATCAAGCACTAGTTGAGAAGGCGTTACATCTGCCTTGACAACATACAATACTTCGGTGGCTAGCTTAGCTAATACTAAAGCGTCACTAACTTGTAAGCAAGGTGGACTATCAATAACAATATATGTATATTTTTCAGCTAATATTTCTAAAAGTTCTTTAAACTGCTTTGAGGCTAGCAATTCTAAAGGATTAGGCGGTATAATACCGCTAGGTATAACATCAATTTTTCCTTGTTCTTGTTTTTCTTCCTCTACAGAATAAATACACTCATCAAGTTCCATCCTGCCAGCTACCAGTTCAGATAATCCCGGAGTTTTAGGATTTAATCCAAATGCCTTAGCTATCCTTGGTTTGCGCATATCAGCATCAATCAACAAAGTTTTTTCCATATGTCCTAAAGCAAAAGCTTGATTAATTGCAAAAGTCGTCTTACCTTCTGCTGCAACAGAAGATGTTATCATTAATATTTTCTGTGAACTATCAAGTGCTGATAACATAATACCAGTACGTGCCGTGCGAATTGATTCGGCAAATTCAGATTTAGAATCATTTAAAAACATCCATTGCAGTTTCTTTAACTGGTTTCTTTTACTGAGCTTTAGTTTCGGTATAGTAGTTAATAAAGGCATTCCCAATTTCCGTTCCACATCTTCACGATTTTTGATCGTGTTATCCAAATATTCCAATAAAAACGAGAACATAGTCGAAAACATAAAACCTAATATTAAGCTGATAATCACAATAAGTTTCTTGTTTGGCTTATAAGTTATGGCACTAACTAATGCCAAATCTATTATACGCCCCACTGTTTTCAGCCTTTGTATGTCTTGCGAGACATCGGTTTCTTTAAACCGGGACAAAAACACATCATACAGTTGACGGTTGGCTTTAACTTCCCTTTCCAGTATCCCTAGTTGATATTCTTTACGATTCAATTGTTGAATTTTTAATTCATTTTCTTTCAAAGAGGTTTTAAGAGCCTTAACATTGGCAATGGCAATTTCATATTCCTTGATAATTCCCCCAATTACCCGTTTAATATGCTTAGCGGTATTATATTTCGCGGTTTTCAGTTCAGTTTGAGCCGCGATCACTTTAGGATGTTTACGTCCATAACGCTGACTTAGTCTAGAAAGGTTTTTTTCTGCATCCAATTCAGTTGTTTTTAAAGTTTGTACCAATTGATTTTCAAGAATGGTTGGAATAGATTCAAAAGCGTCTGTAGAACGACCACGAAGTTTTCGTATTTGTTTGTATCTACTTTCAGCTTCTGTTAATCGCAGATTAGCTCTAACTAGATTAGTGGCAGTTTCTTCAATTTGTCTAGTTGCAATACTTTTGATACCAGTAACATTAATTAGCTGGTTACGTTCCATATAGTTTTGCATTTTTTGTTCAGACTGTCTCAGATTTTTACGCAAGCCTTCTATACGTTTATTTAACCACGATGCAGCTTTATTACTCATTGCTAATTTAGCATCAAGATCACTTTCAATATACAATTTAATCAAAGTATTGGGAACTTTGGCTGCTAATACTGCATCAGATGATTCAAAGCTAATCTTAATTAATTGGCTATTACGCACTGGCATAATACTTAACTGCCCCATTACTACTTTGACGATATTTTTATGCTTCTCTTCAACCGTGACAATTTCTTTATCAGGCTGCGGCAACCACGAACTGGGAAGCATTTTACGCCAATCAAATCCTTGTGACTTTTGATTAAACACAGGATGATTTACTAAGTCGAGCTTATTGACTACCTTCTCAGCTAAGGTCCGAGATTTTAAAATTTCTAATTGGCTTTGGTAATATTCTTTTAAGAAAGGATTAACTCCATAAATATCTTCAATAGAAGCTATACTTTTCTGTTCAGATTCTATAAGAATTTGCGCCGTAGAACGATAAATAGGCTGTAATGAAAAGCTTATAAACGCAGACAATAAACCTATCAATAAAGTTAGCCAAAATATCTTCCATTTGTATTTATTGAAAGTATGCCAATAATTTTTGAAATCATCAGTTGTTTCATATTCTTCTACTTGAGCGGTTAGATATTTTTCATCATTTGCTACTAGTGCTTGCGAATCATCCCTTGTTTTCATAAATTATTCCTTAATAATACTATAAAGATGTTTGGACTTTTATAAAAAATATGTTTTGATCGAAGTCATCGGTGTTATAGTTTGAATCTCGCTTCGCAATATCTAAACCAGCACTTAAAACTAGATTTTTTAACCAGTCATAATTAATAGCAAACTGATAAGATGTTAGATCATCTGCACGATCTATATCCCTGATATCGCCTTCAAAATCAATTTTAGCCATATAGAAACCCACAGTGGAGGAAATACGTGGCATCCAAACATGTTTCTCACTTATAGAAAAATCTTGGGTGATTAAAACATCACCTATACCAGTACTATCATTGAGGAATTTACCAGTAGAAATATCCACCGTTGAACGATTTGATGCTTTCCATTGTACTGCAATTTTCCAATCAGTTCCAGAAAAATCATTACGTACATCAGAATCAAAGTTTTTGTTCAAATATCCTATCTGAGCACTACCACTTGTTTTAGCTGTAGCCTGCCACTTTGCACCCAATGATAATGTAGATATATCACTGTCTTGTGTAGAACCAACAAATTGATAATCTATTATAGAATGAGCAGTCTCAACAAACACATTTATCTTAGGTAATATTCGGTAAAAAACCCGAGCCTTTAAAGCAGTGTCATTAAAATCATCAACTTTTTCAGCAAGAAGAAAATCTTGGTAACGTTTGCTAATATGCCCTAATTCTGCCTCAATAGTATATTTTGAACCTAATCCGTAACTGAACTGACTCATCAAACGAGTTAAGCCCCATGTATTTGGAAGAACACTATCACCACGGTCAGTAGTACCACGAGGATCATGTCCCATGAGGTAATCAGCATTTACAAAAACTTTAGCACGGCGTGTCAATTGCCACTCAGCTTCGCCCAACAAGTTTATATCTACATAGTTGTCATTAGAACTCGCAGTATAGCGTCCAACTTCTGTTCCCACAGTCAATGCGTAACCGGCAGAACGTTGCTTGCGCTCAAATTTTAATTTAGGAGTAAACACAGTAACAAACGAACTGACTTCATTCTCAGAAGCCCATGCTATATTGTCATCATGTTTAAATTGTACTCCAATTTCAGGAAACATCCTAATAGTACCACCAAATGGTATGCCTTTAGCTGCCAATACTGTCTCTGAAAACATCAATATTAATACTAATAAATATCTCATAATTTTACCTAAATTTATAGTCAACAATGCTTATTTTTGTCATATTTTGATTTAATTTGTCATCCCAACGTAAGGAGGGATCTTAAGATCCCTCCTTGCGTCGGGAGGTTTTGTAAGCAGCTGCCTGAACTGTTGATTAAAACAAACTTTCTTTAATTGTGATAACATCACCGGGATAAACTGGCGTACTTAGCTTAACACGTTTAGGTTTTCCTGTTTGATCCTTTTCAGGCAAAAGATAAATTTTACTCCAACGTGCCGAGCCATATTGAGTGAATCCGCCAGCCATTGAAATAGCCTTTTCAACAGTAAGACCGGGGATAAAGTCATATCCTCCCGAATTTTTAACTTCACCATTTACAAAGAATTTTTGATACTTCTTAACTGTAATAATATCTCCGGGTTTTACAGCAGAATAAATATTGGCTGGAGTCTGAGTCTGTTCATCCCCATGATGAGCAATAAAGATTTGCCCACGGGCGGCTTTTTCTGTAAATCCACCTGCCATAGAAAGCGCCGTTTTAATTGTCAGCCCTGCTAAATAAGCATAATCACCGGGTTTTTCTACTTCGCCATCAACAAAGAATTTTTGATATTCTTGAATTGTAATAATATCTCCGGGTTTTACTTGTGTATAAAGATTTACCGATATCTTGGTTTGTTCATCTCCTTGATGGATAATATAAATTTCTTCACGTGATGATTTGTCTGTGAAGCCACCAGCCATTGAGATGGCAGTTTTAACTGTAAGATTTCGCAAATAAGCATAACTACCGGGATTTTTAACTTCACCATCCACAAAGAATTTTTGATATTCTTTAATAGTTATAACATCCCCCGGTTTTACTGGTGCATAAAGATCGGTAATATATTGTGTATCTTCATATCCTTGATGAGCAATAAAAATTGCATTGCGATCAGCCTTTTCACTGAAACCACCAGCCATTGAGATGGCAGTTTTAACGGTTAAATCCCGTAAATAATCATAAGCAGCTGGATTCTTAACTTCACCATCCACAAATATTTTTTGATATGGCTTAATTGTGATAATATCACCGGGCTTGACAGCTTCATGAAGATCAGCAATAGGATCTATCTGATCATTGCCTTGATAATCAAGTATAATTGCCTCACGATCTGCATTTGGCGTGAAGCCACCAGCCATTGATATAGCAGTTTTCACTGTCATATCTCGCATATAATCATAACCACCGGGGTTTTTTACTTCGCCATCGACAAAAAACTTTTGATATTCTTGAATTGTGATAATATCTCCGGGTTTAACCTGTGTATAGAGATTAACCAGTGATAGTGTCTCTTCATTACCTTGATGGCCAATAAAAATTGCATCGCGATCAGCCTTTTCTGTGAAACCTCCAGCCATAGAGATAGCAGCATCAACAGTCTGACCACGCAAATAATCATAACCACCGGGTTTTTTTACCTCGCCACCAACAAAAAACTTTTGATATGCTTTGATCTTGATAATATCCCCGGGTTCAACATTCATCTTAAGATCAACAAGATATTGTGTATGTTCTTGTCCTTGATAGGAAAGAAGAATTGCCTCACGATCAGCCTTTTCAGTGAAACCACCAGCCATTGATATAGCGGTATCAACTGTTAAACCGGGTGTATAATTATAACCTGCGGAATTTTTTACTTCGCCACCTACAAAAATCTGTTGATATTCTTTGATTGTTATAATATCTCCGGGTTCAACATTCATATTCAGATCGACAAGATACTGTGTATTTGGTTCACCTTGATAAACAAGAACAATTGTTTCACGATCTGACTTTTCTGTAAAACCACCAGCCATTGATATAGCCTTTTTAACTGTAATGCCATTCAAATATTCATAACCACCGGGACTTTTAACTTCACCATCCACAAAGAATTTTTTATATTGTTTGACCATTATAATATCTCCCGGTTTAACTGGCATATTAAGGTCCGCAGCTATTTTATCTTTATTCTTAGGGATAATTACAATTTCATTACGAGAAGCCTTTTCCGTAAATCCACCGGCCATAGATATAGCTTTGTTCACGGTTAAACCATGCAAAAAATTATAACTACCAGCTGTTTTAACTTCGCCATCCACAAAGAACTTTTGATATTGTTTAATATTGATTATATCTCCCGGTCCAATGTAAGTGTCAAGCTTAGCAGCTAATGGTGTTGCTGTTTCGTCCCCATCACGGATGATGAATATCTCCTCGCGTGAAGCTCTTTCGGTAAAACCTCCAGCTAAAGATATAGCTTTATTAACGGTCATGCCCGGTACAAAGTCATAACCACCGGGCTTTTTGGTTTCACCATTTACAAATAATTGTCTATATTCTAAAATTGCAACAGTTACTTTAGGTTCCATTAAATAGTCACCTTCGAGACCTGATGCAATAAGTTTTTCTACTTGGTTGACAGTTAAACCGGCAAAATATAATTCACCTAAAAATGGATAAGAAATTATGCCTTCTTCACTCAAACGAACTTTCATACTGAGATCTTTTTCACTAAAAACCTTAATATCTATAAGATCACCCTTTCCTAGACGGTAGTTTGATAATATATCTGTTAAATTTAGCGGTGGTGCTGGATCCATAACAGATGAGCGTCGTTGTTGGTATTGATCTCTAGTTATGCGTTTAATTGGTTTTCTATGACGTTTGACTAGCCTTTTATAAGGTTTGGCTGGTCTTTTATGACGTTTGACTAGCCTTTTATAAGATTTAACAGGTTTCTGTTTCTGAGGTTTAAATGTAAGCAACTTTTTCTGACGCTTAATTTTCTTACGCTTAAACTTAACCAGCTTTTTATGACGCTTTACCGGCTTTTTAACCTGCTGTTTTTTAGGAAGAGGTGTAGAATATTGAGTTTGTATGATTTGCTTTGGAACTTGTTTTTGTTTAAAAGCAATTGGAAATGCTTCTTCTATAAAAGGCTGACGTTCGAGTATCAATTCCTTTTTATTTTGAGAAGTTTGTGCTTGTTTCTGTTTAGTAGCACCTGAATATTTTGGTGCTGGAGTAACAACTGGTGGTTGATGAAATTGTGGTTGTCTTATTTGCGTAGTTGCTCGATTCCGTTCAAATCTGTTTGAATTTGATTCAATAGACTCATAAGTTTCTGGCAAAGTATTATTATCCACTGGTTCAGTTAATGTGGAACAACTGCTTATTAAAAATAAAGGCAACACTAATGATAAAATGTAATGTTTCATGTAATGTTTCATAAATTATTTTTAGTATATTTTATAGTTATTATCGTGAAGTTTTATGCAAAAAATATTCTTATTTAAGTAGAAATTTATTGATATGACACATAATATATATGTTGAAATAGTGATGGATGGTGCCGGTGAAGAGATTTGAACTCCCGACCTACTATTTACGAAACAGTTGCTCTACCAACTGAGCTACACCGGCATTTTGGTCTATTTTACTATATTTGTAATTCTGGCACAATCTGTTTCACGCCTTTTATAATATTTTCTTGATTATAATCATCACAATCCTTAGCTAATTGTCTTACATTTTTAATAAAAATTTCGCTATCATTATGACGATGAGCCGCTAATAAAATTTTAGGATGATTAGTAGCAGATAGTTTTTCATCAATATAAAACAATTCTTCATGTAATTTCTCACCGGGGCGTAAACCAGTATAAATAATCTTAATATCTTGCTCAGGTATCTTTCCTGAAAGACGCACCATTTGTTCTGCCAAATAACTAATTTTGATAGGTTTACCCATGTCTAACACAAAAATTTCGCCACCTTTACCCATCGCGCTAGCTTGCAAGATTAATTGGCAAGCTTCAGGAATAGTCATAAAATAACGATTAATTTCAGGATCAGTAACCGTAACTGGACCACCTTTTGCTATTTGCCGCTTAAATAGAGGCACAACACTACCCGCTGATCCTAAAACATTGCCAAAACGCACCGTAATAAAACTAGTATTACTATTTTCATTCATAATTTGACAAAAAATTTCAGCGGCGCGTTTAGTAGCTCCCATTATATTTGTTGGATTTACCGCCTTATCAGTTGAAACCATTACAAAAGTTTTACAAGCATAATCAACTGCCGCTTCAACTAAAGCTTGTGTACCTAAAATATTATTACGAACAGCCTCTCTAGCTTGCAACTGCAACATCGGAACATGCTTATAAGCCGCTGCATGAAAAATCACTTCAGGTTTATACTTAGCCAAAATATGCCTTATTGCCACAGAATCTACAATATCACCTAAATGAGCATATAAAACTAAATCAGGAAATTCCTCGCGTAATTGAAACTCGATTTTATAGAGATTATATTCACAACGTTCAAAAATAATCAAAGCTTTAGGATTCAAAGCTGCCACTTGTCGGCATAATTCACTACCAATTGAACCACCGCCTCCACTTACCATAATAACTTTTTTACGTAAACCCAAACTAATAATATCCCAATCTAATTGAATTTTGGCACGCCCCAATAAATCATCAATTGCAATATCATGTAAAGCACCGAAATTGACTTGCCTATTCACCAGATGATCCAACTTAGGCAAAGTCATGACAGGCATCTCACAACCTTTACACAAATCAACCACACGACGCATTTGTTCATCAGTGGCAGACGGCATAGCAATAATGATCAGATCAACTTGCATACTTTCAATAGTTTCAACTAACTGATCGAAATTAGCTAATACTGGAACACCTTGAACATCACCACCATGCAAACGAGGATTATCATCTAAAAAAGCTATAGGTATATAGTCGTTGCCACGAATACGCAACATATCACGCACTAACATATCACCTGAAGTACCAGCTCCCAAAATTAATACTCGTTTAGGATGAGTTTTATCAGTCAATAAAAAATTAAAAGAATGTTCATTCCAGACACGAAATATTAAACGAGGTAATCCAAGAAAAATAATTAATAGAAAAGGATAAAACAGTAAAGAAGAACGCGGAATTAATGCCAAACGATTAAATAATACTAATACCAAAGCAATGCTAAGCGTACCAATAAAAGCAGTACGTAAAATAGAAAGTAAATCTGGCAAGCTGGCAAATCGCCAAATTCCTCTATACAAACCACCTTTCCATAATACCAAACTTTGTACTATAATTACAATAGGCAAAGCCTGCCACAGCGTAGCCTCTACATCTGGAAATAATGGCCATTCATAACGAATTAAAATAGCTAATGTCCATGCAATACCGACCATCACTATATCATGTAATATGATAGGCAAGCGATTATAAATCAAAGACATATTTTTATAATATTTTTTTTAATGTTTTAAAAATCAAAGTTATATCTAATAACAAACTTTGCTCTTTGACATATTGTTGATGATAAGCCAGTTTAATAGGTAAAATTTTTTCTATATAATCAAATTCAGGTTGTTGTGAATTACCCAAGATTTCATTTTCATTATGGAATTCAATAGAAGCATAATCTGTAATACCACCCGGCACTGATAACACATAATTTTTAATAGCATCTGGATAACGAGCCACATATTCAGCTACTTCTGGGCGTGGACCAACTAAGCTCATTTCCCCTTTTAGCACATTAATTAACTGTGGTAGTTCATCTAATTTATAACGGCGTAAGAATTTTCCACAGCGTGTAATACGTACATCATGTCCAATAGTTAATTTGAGTTCAGATAAGGCAGGGCGCATGGTTCTAAACTTAATGATCTGAAAAGATTTACCAAACTGACCGACACGTTCTTGCAAAAAAAATACCGATCCTCTACTATCTAATTTAATCCAGATTGCAATGATTAAAAACAAAGGGCTTAACAACATCAAACCGGGTATTACACAGCAAACATCAAAAATACGTTTGCTGTTCATTTTAAAATGGTTCTAACTTGAGTAATAACTCGATGAACATCATCATCGCTCATACAAGGATAAATTGGCAGACTGACAGCACGATTATAAACATCTAAAGCTACAGGAAAATCTTCTGCTTTTAAACTATAACGATCACGCCAATAAGTTTGTAAATGCAATGGAATAAAATGGACACTAGTACCAATACCAGCAGCCGCCATACGCTTAATAAAAGTATTACGATCTATGCTCAAATTTTCTAAATCTAACTGTAAAACATATAAATGCCAAGCATGACTACTATAATCCGCTTGATAAGGAATAGTCAAGGGCAGATCGTTTAAATTATTACTGTATAAATCAGCAATTTCAGCGCGTCGTTGTTGAAAAGACTCAGCTTTTTGTAACTGATGAATTCCTAACGCCGCTGCCATATCAGTCATATTATATTTAAATCCCGGTGCCACAACATCATAATGCCACGAAGAATTACGATCAAATACATCACGACTCATACCATGTAAACGTAAAACACTCATACGTTCAGCATATTCTGGATTTGCTGTGGTTATCATACCACCCTCACCAGTAGCCAAAGTTTTGGTGACATAAAAACTATAAGCTGTAATATCACCCAAACTACCTACCATACGCCCCTTATAAAGCGTAGGTAAAGCATGAGCAGCATCTTCAACAACTTTCACTGAAAACTGAGCTGCTGATTCTAAAATAGGATCCATATCACAAGCTTGCCCGGCAAAATGCACAGGTATAATAGCTTTGACACCATCAACAAGATCAAGAGTAGCCGCTAATTGATAAGGATCAATATTAAAAGTTTGAGGATCAATATCAACAAAAACTGGATCTGCGCCTAAATAACGTATAACCTCGGCTGTTGCGGTAAAAGTATAAGGACTAGTAATAACCTTATCACCAGCTTGAATACCAATCGCCTCAAGAGCCAAATGCAAACCAGCAGTACAAGAATTAACAGCTAAAGCATGATCAACCCCAACAAATTGGGCAAAATCATTCTCAAACCGCTTAGTTTTTGGACCAGTTGTCAACCAACCAGATTTTAAAGTATCTACTACTTCATTAATTTCTTCTTCACCGATACACGGCAATGCGAAAGGAAGAAAATTATCATTCACCTTTTAACTCCATTTGTTGCAATGCTTCTAATATGAACTATCAATCAATTGTCTCAATTTCCGGGTTGAAAGTATTAAAATATGGTTTAGCAAAATTTAATAGTCTCTTATCACAAGCAACAAAATAATCTATAGCAAACACTTGATGAGACATAATTGCTGTTGCAAGTTGCATTGCATCTAATGTAGCCAAATTACGTTGATGAGCTATCTTGCTTAAAAGATGTATAGCTAATTCTTTTGCAACTATATCAACTTCTACTACTTGGAAGTTTTTTATTTGTTGTTCAAATAAGTATAATGCTTCCTCAACCGCCTTTAAGGACATTTCTTTAATCCTAACTCGTTTCATCAACGCGGAATAACATTCAATTCTTGAAATGTCAGTTATCGTTATCACTAAATTATCAGTATAACGATATAAACTATTAATCAAGTTTTGGCTACCCACTTCTTGATGGTAAAGTTTGATTAAAGCACTCGTATCCATAAATAAATTCATGGATTATGTCTATCACGGATAATATCATCAGACAAATTGTCACGAATAGGTTGTGTCAAAGCTTGAATTTTAGAAAATGACATTTTTTCCATATTCACCTTTGGAATAACAACTACCTTAACTTCTGTATTATCAGCAAAAGGTATATTATTGATTTGTAATTGCCCGTGTTTAACACGAGTTTCTATCATTAATTGATCCATTATCATTTACTCCATTTGTTGCAACCAACTAGTAACCACATCAGACCATTGTAAATGCTTTTCTATATAAGTTCTGCCATTTTTGCCTAATTGTATTGCATAATCAGGGTTATTAATTAAATGTCGTACTGCTTCTGCTAAAGCTTGATGATCACCCGGTTTAACAACAATACCAGCTTCAGCTTTATTGACTAACTCCTTACCTTCACCGCTGCCGCTATATAATACTGGTTTACCACAAGCCATAATTGCCAAAGCTTTGGCAGGGCGAGCGCATTTTAGTAATGGAGAATCTATAATTGTCGAAATCCCAGCGAAACTTAAACCATATAAACGTACAATAAATTCAGGGGTTTGAGGTTGCCAAAACAAGACATTTTTTAATCCCATTTGTTTAGACATTTCTTCTAAGCGGCTTTTTTCAGAACCACCACCAACGCATAAGAATAACACATTGGTATCAGACAATAATTTAGCAGCATCTAAAATTACCTCCATACCATGTGCATATCCATGCGTACCTGTGTATAAAATCAACTGCTTATCAGCATCTAAATCTAATTCAGCGCGAAAAGCAGCATCAGCCGCCTGTGGTTTAAACCACAGTATATCAATACCGTTGGGTAACAACAATACTTTTTCTGCGGCTACTTGCTTTTCTTTGATTAGAATTTGACGTAAACCCTCAGTTACTATGGTAATATAGCTAGCTTTACGATACAAAAAAGCTTCTAACTTATAAGCTTGGCGTAACATAAAACCATCACGCATTAAACCCAAGTCTCGCACTGAATCAGGCCATAAATCAGCAACATTAAATATAAAAGGTACTCGCCAAGCCTTAGCAGCCAAATAAGCGGTAATACCTAAAAATAACGGTGGAGACTCAACAAACAAATAATCTGGTTTTTTAGCTTTACGTAAACCAAAAAAAGCACTAAACATAAAGGAAAAATAATTCAACAAACGCTTAATGCCAGCACCAGTAGCGGCATACATCCAAACACGATGCACTAACACTGCTTCTTCCCATAGCTCTTCCTTATAAAAACATCCCTTATATTCTGGAAAAATTTTACCGTGAGGATAATTTGGTAAAGCGGTTACTACTTCGACTGTATGCCCTAAACGTAACAATTCACGGATCATAGCAGCCATTCTTACTTGAGGTGCGCCAGTTTCAGGTGGGAAATATTGAGTTAATATTAAAAATCGCATTTATCTACTACCATTAAAAAATGCGCACATAACAATTCCTCTTCAGGTAAATAACGAAATTCTTCATCTAATTCACTACGAATCAACATCTTTTTCTTTATATGATGTTGTCGTCGTTCTAAAAATCGTATAGATAAACCATAACGCTCTGCCAAGGATAAATAAGCAATTGGGCGCAAACGATTTTGATAATGTAAACTACAATTACCAATACGCTCCCAGCTCTCATCATCATAACGCAAAAAATTTAATGGAGTAATTGAAACATCACTAGAAGCATAATCATCATAAGGCATCAAATTATGTGCAATCCAACCGCCCGGTTTCAAAATTCTGGCACTTTCTTGAAAAATATTCTCTAAAGTAGGTTTAGGAATATAACTGATACAAGAATTACTATAAATCATATCCACAGAATTATCTTGCCACTTAGTCTTCCTAAAATCAAAAGGAGCATGATAATCAATACCACGATCACTCCAATGTTTTAGCCACGGTTTACCATGTGGATGTAACCCAGCCCAACGAGTCAAAAGTTGATTCGCAGGTATCTTAGTAAGATCAGCAACCTCATTCGCATGAGCAATCAAATAATCAAGCGTCTGCTCCACATATGATTGCTTTATATGCTTAACAATATCAGTCATTACAATACTATTAGCTCCCATACCATAAAATAATGCAGGTAATACAGGATGCCAACCAGCACCAATTTCAACCAAATCCTTACCCTTAACTGACTTACCAGCTTGAGCAAGCATATAACTCATTTCAACAATGCTATAATGACGACGTGTCAAATCAAAATTTCGATTTAAACCTACAGTTGCCCGTACAGTATCAAACAAACGATTACCAAATGGAAATAAACCAAATAATTTATAAACTAAAGCTCTGCGCCGCCATTTTGGTAGCATAATTAACTAGTTCCCTTACTACGTAATTTTTCCCATAACCAGACTCTTTCCATACGACGACGTTCTTTATTAGATAATATAGGTGCCGCAGCGGGGCTACGGGAATCAAGTAATTCATTGACAGGTAGAAATTGCCCACCGGATAAAGCGGCAATTTCTCGTAATATTTTTTCTACAGCCGGTAACACCTTACCATTTTGAACAAAACCCATTCCAAAATGAGCATAAACAATACAAACTCCAGCCTGTTCCACTAATTTACTTATATTTTTAGGTGATAACAAAGCTATAAACCGTTCCGGCGTACCACCATCACAAGAAGAAAACCAACTTGGTACATAAGGTCTATAGGGATCATGATAAGGAATAGTAGGATTAACTGCTGTTAAATCAATCTGTTGAACAAAAGTAAAATTGCGAGAATAACGAATAGTTTCTTGACAAATATCTCCCCAAAAATAAGGACTATTTGGATTTTCACCCTCATAATGCCATTGCTTCAATTTTTGATTAACACCAACTATAGCACGTAACAAAGGAGAATTAAAACGCGCTGTTGCCCAATAAAGATTATCTCTATTTCTGGAATGGTTAATATGAGTACTAGGCAAGCGAGCTAAAACCTTATCAAACTGCTCCAAGCCCTGTATAGTTCTAGCACGAATATTAGATCCGGCTGAAGCACCATGAAAAGCTATTTCAAACCCATCATCCTGTAATGATTTTACCCATGCTGCATAATCCTTATCCTCTAAGGTTGCAGACATTACATATGGATTGTTCGGTTCCTCACAACGCAATGACCAAACCGTTTTTGTAGTTCTCATATTCAGAGAAGCTAACAAATCATAAATTGGTTTGACATTATCTAATGTTGCACCATCTGTATCATCAACAATAGTGAAACTAAAATTAGACATTATTAATATTAATATTTATATTTTATATTAAGTGAAACTACATCAGCATTATTAATACTATCATCAACAGTATAGCTATCATTCATTAAATAATGAGCCGATAAATGAAACTTAGAATTAAAATAATAATTCAAACCGAAAGTAGTATTTTTAATCTGTAACTGCTTATTATTATCATCCATTTGATTAACACGAGCAACTACCTCCATCGCACCTTTTTTAGAAAAAGGTTTGAGTGAATTCAAAAATTTACCAGATCTATATGAACGAGATTCACCAGTTAAAAAATAACTAGCTTGCAAATAATAACTATTATTAATTTCTGAGTTTATAGATGCACCCATATATTCTGATTTAAATAATAATGGACCAAAAGCCGCTGCCGCTTCAAATCCTAAAAAATTTTTTTCACCATTATCACGAATCGAACAAGCTAAACCTAGGTGTAATAATTTATTTTTCGTTTTAAATGGCGTATAAGTAACACGACTGGTTAAAGAATAATTATTAGGATTAGCATGATCAGCATAAATACCACTAGCAAGGTTTACTTTACCAGTTTTACGAGACAACATTAAACCATATCTTTTAGAAGGCTTAAAAACATCTGCAATAATAGCAGGCTCAATAGACGGGCGATTTTTTGCAGAATCACTCATTAATTCTAAACTAAAAGGCTCAGTAATTTTACCTATGGTAACATTCATACCTTTTCTACTTTTATATTTTAGATAAGCTTCTTTGAATTGCTTATTAGTTTTTGCCTTATCAGCATCTAGTTTCAGTTTAGTTTCCCAGCGTTTGCTCACAACACCTTTTAAGTAAAAACTACTGGGTAATAACGCACCATTAGATTTTTCATTAGAAACCCACAAAATTTTACTTGCTGTGATTTTCGCTTCGGCGGGATATGAAATAATCGAAGCACTTAAACAAGTTATTACAAATAATTTTTTTCTTAATAGCATTTATCTATTCCTTATTAATTGTTATGAGTTATATAGTTATTATACTATATAGTTTTTATGCCAAAATAGATGATAGATGCTTCAAATCTTTATATAACTTTATTATATAATACTGAAATTAACATTATGGCTAACAATAGATAATGATATAATAATATTTTTATTAATTAACCTAAAAGTAACTAGTGATAACTAAACTACGTAATATCGCCATAATTGCTCATGTTGATCACGGCAAAACAACTCTTGTTGATCAACTTCTACAACAATCAGGAACATTAAAAGATCGCAGCAATAAACTAGAAAGGGTCATGGATTCTAATGAATTAGAAAAAGAACGTGGAATTACCATACTTTCTAAAAATACCGCTGTTCGTTGGAAAGACTATCGAATTAATATTGTTGATACCCCCGGACATGCTGACTTTGGAGGAGAAGTTGAGCGCGTACTTTCAATGGTAGATTCCGTATTATTGCTAGTTGACGCAGTAGAAGGACCCATGCCACAGACTCGCTTTGTTACCGAAAAAGCCTTAAAACGTGGTTTATGCCCGGTGGTGGTAATTAATAAAATCGACCGTGATGGCGCACGTCCAGACTGGGTATTAGACCAAACCTTTGAATTATTTGATAATTTAGGGGCTGATGATGCACAATTAGATTTTCCAGTAATTTATGCTTCAGCAATTAATGGTTATGCCAGCCAAGATAGCAACGTGCGTGATGGTGATATGCAAACCTTATTTGAAGCCATTATTAAACATGTACCAATTCCTGATGTTGATCCTGATGAACCGTTTCAATTACAAGTATCAGCCTTAGATTATTCTAGTTATGTTGGTGTTATTGGGATTGGGCGGATTAGTCGTGGCAGAATTAAAACTAATTCTCCAATTACTATTCTTGATACTGAAGGTAAACAACGTCAAGCTAGAATATTACAAATTTTAGGATTTCATGGCTTAGAACGAGTAGAAATGGAACAAGCTAATGCTGGTGATATTATTGCTTTTACCGGTATAGAGAAATTAAATATATCTGATACTCTCTGCGATCCAGAACATGTAGAAGCTTTACCAGCTTTAACAGTTGATGAACCTACAGTTAGTATGACTTTCCAAGTCAATACTTCACCGTTTGCTGGCAAAGAAGGTAAATATGTAACTTCACGCCAAATTCGTGAACGTTTAGAACGTGAATTATTACACAATGTAGCTTTGCGCGTTGAAGATACTGATAATCCTGATAAATTTTTAATTTCAGGGCGTGGTGAATTACACTTAGGAATTTTAATTGAAAATATGCGCCGTGAAAGCTATGAAATAGCCGTTTCCCGTCCTCAAGTTATTATAAAAGAGATTGATGGCGAACAATACGAACCTTATGAAAATCTAACTGTAGATGTAGAACAAAGTCATCAAGGTACAGTAATGGAAAAATTAGGAGAACGTAAAGCCGAATTAACTAATATGCAACCAGATGATAAAGGGCGAGTAAGACTTGATTTTACTATACCAGCTCGTGGTTTAATTGGCTTTCGTACCGAGTTTTTAACCGCTACATCTGGAACCGGCTTACTATATCATGTTTTTGATCGTTACGCGCCAGTCAAAGAAGGTACCATTGGACAACGTAATAACGGAGTTTTAATAGCTAATGGACAAGGTAAAAGTTTAGGCTATGCCTTATTTAATTTACAAAATAGGGGACGTTTATTTATAGATCCGGGTACAGAAGTATATGAAGGCATGATAATTGGACTTCACTCACGTGACAACGATTTAGTTGTTAATCCGCTGAAGGCTAAACAATTAACTAATATTCGTGCTGCTGGCACCGATGAAAATATTTTACTAACACCACCTATCAGAATGAGCTTAGAACAAGCTATTGAATTTATTGATGATGGCGAACTAGTAGAAATAACACCAAAAAGCATTCGTTTGCGTAAACAGTTCTTGAAAGAACATGAACGCAAACGAGCATCACGAGCATAATATTAAACACCAAGTTAAAACAGCATAACAAAGTGCAACAAACACAGCCGCTGATCCAATATCTTTAGCACGCTTAATTAATGGATGCTGTTCTTCACTGATACGATCAGCAACTGCTTCAATAGCTGAATTAAATAATTCGGCTATTAATACCAATAACACGCAAGAAATTAATAATGCGCGTTCAATACCATTAGCACCTAAAAACCAAGCTAAAGGTATCAAAATAAGAGATAAAATTACCTCTTGACGAAAAGCGGCTTCATTAAGAAATGCCGCCTTCAAACCAGCTAATGAATAGCCAAATGCTTTTATAAGCCTTAATAAGCCTGTTTGTTTTTGCATTAGATAAAATGTTTTATACAAGATCTTTTGCTTTTTGTTTTCCCTCTTTAAACTTTATTTTTAAATCTTTTTTAATTTTTTCTGGTTTAAAATTCAATAAAGTACCTCCTGACTCAAAATGTTGAATCAATATTTGACCAATTGCGTAAGTTGAAGCACCATTAAATATAGATGTACTTAAACCACCTATTGTTGTTCCGACAACAGGAATAAATTTAATAACACTCCCAAATACAGCCTTTATCATCTGAGAAGAAAGTAATGTGTTAAGCAACATCCTGATAATGGATTGACTTATATCCTTAGAAAAGGGTAATTCATATAATTTGACTAGTTCATGCAACATTTTGCGCTGAATACCCATTAAAGCAATTTGATCAACAAATGGAATTGGGATAAAGCCAGTTCCCATTGAAGCAGTAGTATAATTATTTACTATACGGTTTGCATCATTTGATTTGCTCATCATAATATTGAATTCAATTTCCAATCAAACTTAATTATTTATGTTACGCACTCATATTCTGTAAAACTGACCAAGATAGCTGATGTAGGTTGGGCTTCCTTTCGTCAGCCCAACCTACAAGCACATTTAGATTATCTAATTTCAACAATTTGTTGTGTTTGTAAAATTTCTAACAAATTTGGTAATATTTTTTTAAATGCACTTATCAAAGTTACTTTACGGCAATTACCTATACGTACCCATATTAAAGCAGGTGTACTATCTGGAGATAAATTTGCTAATTGAAAAAAATCTTCATCTTTACTGATTATAGTGTAGCCGTGCATTTTAGCATATTCCCAAATTTCACGATCAGAAGCTTCATCAAGTTCTACATCCATAACGTGACAGGCTTCTAATCCCTCGCTTGCAAGAAACCTACTCAATCCAATTGGTAATTGGTTGTCAACAATAAATTTCATGCTACTTTTAACACTGCATGGTCAGTTTGTTGTGCCGCATAAAAAAGACTGGCATTAATATCATCTAATTCTAAAAACGGATAATCTTCTAAAATTTCATCAAAAGATGCACCATAAGCAAGTAATTCTAAGATGTCACATACTCGTATTCGTTTACCTCTAATACATGGGCGACCACCACATTTACCATCTTCTAATGTGATTCTTTCTAAGAAATTACTCATCTTACGACCAAGCAATATCCAAATCTTTAGCCGCCTTAACATCATCCAAGCGTCGAACTGGCAAAGTATAAGGTGCCTGTTTCAAAGTTTCGATATTTTCATTAGCTTCTTGTTGAATTTCAGCTAAAGCACTTATAAAGTCGTCTAAGGTTTGTTTATCTTCAGTTTCTGTTGGTTCTATCAATAAGCATTCTGGTATCAACAATGGAAAATATGTTGTTGGTGCATGAAAGCCCTTATCTAACAATCGTTTGGCAAAATCCATTGCTGTCACACCTTGCTCTTTAGCTTGACGTTTTAGCGTCAAAATAAATTCATGAGTTGCACGACGCTTCGGAAATGCCATATCAAATCCAGCTTTAGCTAACTGGACTTGTAGATAATTAGCATTTAAAGTAGCAAATTCTGCCACCCTTTTCATTCCTTCACGCCCCAATAAACGCGCATAAATATAGGCACGTAACAAGACTCCAATATTACCTGCATATGCCAATAAACGCCCTATCGTCTCAGGAACATCTTCTTCAGTAAGCCACCTATAATTCTCACCATCATAAGCCACCATAGGTACAGGCAAGTAAGGTAATAAACGATCATTAACTCCAACTGGTCCAGCACCCGGTCCGCCACCACCATGTGGAGTAGAAAATGTCTTATGCAAATTAATATGAATTACATCAAAACCCATATCTCCCGGGCGGACTTTACTTAAAATCGCGTTCAAATTCGCGCCATCATAATATAATAAACCACCAGCCTCATGCACACATTTTGCTATTTCACTGATTTGCTGTTCAAACACACCTAATGTTGAAGGATTCGTCAACATAATCCCTGCTGTTTTTGGACCAACTGCCTTTTTTAAAGCTTCAAGATCGACATTACCATCAGCATCTGTTGGAATTTCACGTATTTTATAGCCACACATAACAGCAGACGCTGGATTAGTTCCATGTGCCGCATTTGGTACTAGCATTTCTGTACGCTCAGTATCTCCGCGTTTCTCATGATAAGCACGTATCATAGATACACCAGCAAATTCTCCCTGAGAACCAGCCGCTGGTGCTAAAGAAATAGCTTTCATTCCAGTGACTTCTTTCATAATTTCTTGCAAATCATACAAGCAAGCCAACAAACCTTGACTTGCTGAACTTGGATGCTGAGACAAAAAACCGGGTAACATCGCCAAAGTATTACAAGCACGAGGATTATATTTCATCGTACAAGAACCTAATGGATAATAATGAGTATCAATAGAAAAATTTTTCTGCGATAAGCGCGTATAATGACGCACAGCTTGCATTTCAGAAACTTCAGGCAATATTGCGCGCTTTTTGCGTAAAAACTTCGCAGGAATATCTTTAATTTCAGGACGTTGGACAGGATATTGTGAACTGGCTGTACGTCCAGTGTATTCAAAAATTAACATGTTTCAAAATCACCAAATTGCATTAAACGCTGATAACGTTGTTCTACCAACTCATCAACAGGAATTTTTTCTAATTCTACTAAAGTTTGTTCTAAAACATTACTTAAATTTTTACCCATCATTTTAACATCACGATGGGCACCACCCAAAGGTTCAGGAATAATAATATCTATTAAATCTAATTCCTTTAAGCTGTTTGAAGTAATCTTCATAGCTTCAGCGGCTTCAGAAGCCTTATCAGCACTTTTCCATAAAATAGAAGCGCATCCTTCAGGAGAAATTACAGAATAAGTACTATACTCTAACATACAAATTCTATCACCTACCCCAATTCCTAAAGCACCGCCTGAACCACCTTCACCTATCACTGTGCAAATAATAGGAGTTTTTAAATTCGCCATCGTATATAAATTACGCGCAATAGCTTCACTTTGCCCACGTTCTTCCGCATCAACACCGGGATAAGCACCCGGAGTATCAATAAAAGTCAAAATAGGCAATTTGAAACGTTCAGCCATCTTCATCAATCGTAACGCTTTACGATAACCCTCTGGTCTTGGCATACCAAAGTTACGCTCTATCTTTTCCTTAGTATCACGACCTTTTTGTTGACCAATTACCATTACTGGACGATCATTAAACCGCGCCAAACCACCAATCATTGCCTGATCATCGCCAAAAACACGATCACCATGCAATTGCTCAAAATCACTAAAGATCATATCAATATAATCAAGAGTATAAGGTCGTTTAGGATGGCGTGATAATTGAGAAATTTGCCAATCAGTTAAAGAAGAAAAAATTGAACTAGTAAGTTCTTGACATTTTTCTTGTAACTTAATGACTTCCTCATTAAGATTAATATTAGTATCTTTACCTACATGATGTAATTCATCAATTTTAGCATCTAATTCTGCAATAGGTTGTTCAAATTCAAGAAAATTAAGATTCATCAAATTCTGGTTTTAATTGACGTGAAAGTAAAGCTTGTACAGCTTCACGGGGAGAATTAATACCTTGTAAAACATTATCTACCTGTTCTACGATTGGCATTTCTATCCCTAATTTTTTAGCTAAAGCTCTGACTTCACTAGTCGCCCACACACCTTCAACTATTTGTCCTATATCAGTTTGAGCTTGATTTATATCCTTACCTTGCGCTAAAGCATAACCAAAACGGCGATTACGTGATTGATCATCAGTACAAGTTAAAACCAAATCACCCAAACCAGCTAAACCCATAAAAGTATCAGTTTTTCCACCTAAAGCTAAACCACAACGCATAACCTCTCTTAAACCGCGTGTAATTAAAGCAGTACGAGTATTAGCACCAAAACCTAACCCATCTGCAATACCAGCGGCAATTGCGATAATATTTTTCAGCGCACCGCCGATTTGTACACCAACGACATCACTACTAGTATAAGGGCGAAAACTCTGATTATGGAATAACTTAACTAAATCTTGAGCATATTGAAGATTAGATGAAGCAATAGTGACAGCAGTTGGTAAACCAGCAGCCACCTCACTCGCAAAAGAAGGACCTGATAAAACTGCTAAAGCTTGTTCAACACCCAATTCTTGTTCAGCAACTTGATGTAATAATAAACCACTGTTACTTTCTAAACCTTTAGTTGCCCAACAAATACGGTGCTTAGCTGTTAAATAAGGTTTCAGACGTTTCAGCGTTTCACGAAAGGCATGACTAGGAACAACGATCAAAATATCCTTAACTTCAGAGATACAATCTTCAATAAGATTTGGTGTTTCAAGACTCCAAAGCCAAACATGATGACCGTTACGCTTTAAAACTGAAGCGAGTGCAGTACCCCATGAGCCTGCACCCATTACTAAAATACTTTGTTTTTCCATTACTAATGGATAGTTGTTGGCTGATCTTGTTGCTGCTGCTGTTGTTGTTCAGCATATAAAGCTTCAAAATTAATTGGTGCCAATAACAACGGCTGAAATCCACCCCGTGTAACCAAGTTAGAAATCATTTCCCTAGCATACGGATATAAAATTGTTGGACAATATGTATTCAACATATATTTCAATTGATCTTCTGCAAATCCACTGACAACAAAAATTCCTGCTTGATGAACTTCTACAAGAAAAGCCGTTTTTTCTTCAGACTTAACAGTTACAGTAACATTTAATACAACTTCAAAGACATTTTCTTCTAAATTTTTTATGTTAGTTGATATTTCATACTCCATTTTTGGTTTCCAATCTTCCATAAAAATCTGTGGAGAATTAGGAGTCTCAAAAGAAATATCCTTAACATAAAGATTTTGTATGCCAAATTCTTCTTGTGTATTAGTAGAAGCTTCTTCCACTATATTATCCTTTTATTGTTATAAAAATTAAAGCTTTATTTTTTACCTTTTTTAAGAGGTAAACTTGCGTTTTGCCATGCCGTAACACCGCCTTTTAAATTAAAAACATTTTCAAATCCATGTTTTTTTAATGTACGACAAGCACTATTAGAACGATTACCGCTCATACAATTAGCGATGATAGGGCGATTACGATATTTTTCTAAACTCTTAATTTTAGTAGCTAAATTATTTAAAGGAATATGTATAGAATTAATAATATGTCCATTTACATATTCACTTTCTTGACGAACATCAAGAATGATAGCATTATCATGATTAATTAATAAAGTAGCCTCTTGTGGTAACAAAGACTTAATACCACTAATTGATTCTCCTACAAAAGACCATACTAATAAACCCAAAATAACACTAAATGCCAACATTAAACCGGGATGATTACCGGCAAATTCCACAAATTGTTCCATAAATGTTACTATTTATAGCCCAATTTTTTCAGGATTATAGCCAATGGACAAAAACCTGTAAAACCACTTTGAAGTAAATTAAAACCAACAAATGCAGTAAACCATAACCAATTAGGATTATGATACTGACTTAAAGTTAAGGATAATAAAATAAAAAAACCAGCTACAATAACTACAATGCGTTCAACTGTCATAAAAAACCTTTATAAATATTAATAAACTAACAATTTTGGGTATTACCAAGCCTTGATTCAAGCATTATCCACAAAAAGTAGAACAAAATACTTCGCGCATCATACCAATTAAACGTAAAGTACGTACATCACTGACATGATAATAAACGCGATTAGCATCTTTACGTGATCCTAAAATACCCTTATCACGTAAAATTGCCAAATGTTGAGAAATATTACTTTGTGAAGTACCTACATGATCAACAATATCTTGCACACTATATTCATGCTCACCCAAGACACACAAAATCTTTAAACGTAATGGATGAGACATAGCCTTCATTGAACGCGCTGCTCGTTCAATATCATCATCATGAGCCATTAGAGTCAAATTTGAATATGGGCTAGATATTGACTTCATTTGAAATTCACTAAAATTTTCAGTTATCATAATTATAAATCCTGTTTATTACATTATATTATTATTTATTTTAACAGCATTTGAGAATATATCAAACTAGTTTCATAAAAAAGTTTTATTTGTTATACTTTAAAGGATTTAATATAAGCAGAGAAAAAATTATTCATGTATAAGCTTGTTTTATTAAGACACGGTGAAAGTGTCTGGAATCAAGAAAATCGTTTCACCGGTTGGACAGACGTAGATTTATCAGAGACAGGAAGAATAGAAGCTTTAAATGCAGGTGAGCTATTAAAACACTATACATTTGATATAGCTTATACTTCAGTTTTGAAAAGAGCCATTAGAACCCTTTGGATTGTTTTAGATCAAATGGATATGATGTGGATTCCAGTTGATCGTGATTGGCGTTTAAATGAAAGACATTATGGTAATCTTCAAGGTTTAAATAAACTTGAAATAGCTAACAAATATGGTCATGATCAAGTGCAACTTTGGAGACGAAGCTATGACATATTACCGCCTGCACTTGATATATCTGACGAACGCTATCCCGGATATGATCCACGATATAAAGATCTTAACAAACAAGATTTACCGGTAGTAGAAAATTTAAAAATGACTGCTGATCGTGTTTTAGAATTGTGGCATGAAAGTATAGCACCAAATATTAAACAAGGCAAAAGAATTATTATTGCTGCACATGGCAATAGTTTACGAGCTTTAGTACAATATTTGGATAATATATCCAAAGAAGATATGATTAATTTAAATATCCCTACTGGAGTTCCTTTAGTTTATGAATTAGACGAACAATTAATTCCTATAAAACATGAATATTTAGGCAATAATGAGGATATTCAACAAGCCATGTCAGCGGTTGCAAATCAAAGTAAAGCTAACTAATAAATTCGTTTTAATATTGATATTAATGGTAGTTTCAACAGCTACCATGTCTAATGAACAAATTCGTCAATTAGAATTACGCATAAAACAACTTAAAGCCCAAATGTATAATGCTCGTAGTCAATATGGGCGATTACAACAAAAATTAAAAGACAAAGAAGAACAAATAGGTGATATTGCAAATCGGATTAGAACCTTACAAAACGCGCTTCTCAACAAACAAAAAACTTTATATAAATTAAAAAAACAAGAAGATCAAATACAAATAAAATTACAAGCTAAACGTAAAATTTTAGCAAAACAAATAACAGCCGCTTACGTAATGGGAAGGCAAGATTATTTGAAATTATGGTTAAATCAAGAAGATGTTTTTAGTATTGGTAGAATCTTAGCTTATTATGATTATTTTAACCGCACTAAAAGTAATCAGATTAAAAGAATTAAAACTTCTTTAAAAACCTTGACAACACTTAAAAATACAATTAAGTTAAAAAAGGTTGACATTAATAATGTTATTAATAAACAGATTAAGAAAAAACAAACATTAATATTCAATTATAAGCAACGTAAAAAAATTTTAGCGCAGCTAGCTAATACGCTTGAAAATCAAAGCACAGAATTAAAACGTTTAGAAGACAATAAACGTCATTTAGAAACTTTACTATCCACTTTAGATAAAGCACCAAAAGCTGATTTAGCTGGACAAATTAATCTTGCCAATTTAAAAGGTAAATTAGTATCACCAGTAAAAGGAAGAATATTAAAACGATTTGGTGATAAATTAGTTGCAGACTTAAAATGGCAAGGTATGTTGATTGCAGCACCATTAGGTAATAAAGTTCGAGTTGTTGCACCTGGGCAAGTAATATTCGCTCAATGGTTTCGCAATTTTGGTTTATTAATTATAATTGATCATGGTCAATCTTATATGAGCTTATATGCTCATAATCAAAGTTTATATGTTAAAATGGGTGATTGGGTACAAGCTAATGATATTATTGCAACTGTAGGCAATAGTGGAGGTAATAAAATCTCTGCCCTATATTTTGAAATTCGTTATCAAGCCAAACCTCAAGCACCACGTTATTGGTTACATTAATTTATATGATTAGGAATAGAAAATGAAAACAATCTTTCGTTATTTACCTAGTGTCTTGCTAGGCGCAATACTTGGTGGTTTAATTGTAGTTGGAACAACAGTTTTTGCTGATCGTTATAATAATAATTCGCAAGCATTAAATTTGCCACTTGAAGACTTGCGTGCATTTAGTGAAGTTTTTGAAAGAATTAAGACTGATTATGTCGAAAATGTAGAAGACAAAGTTTTGCTTGAATATGCAATTCAAGGGATGCTAAATGGGCTTGATCCACATTCAACTTATTTAAATCCTCAAGCTTTTAAAGAAATACAAATTGGTACTTCTGGTCAATTTGGTGGGCTGGGTATTGAAGTTGGTATGGAAAATGGTTTTGTTAAAGTAATTGCTCCTATTGATGATACTCCGGCGGAACGTGCTGGAATAAAAGCCGGTGATTTAATTATTCGTTTAAACGATAAATCAGTAAAAGGTATGACTCTAGCTGATGCGGTTAAAATCATGCGTGGTAAAACTGGTAGCCCAATAATTTTAACCATAGTTCGTGAAGGTGAAACTAAACCTTTAAAAATTACAGTTGTTCGTGCCATTATTAAAGTTAAAAGTGTTAAAAGTCGTAGTTTAGGAGCTGGATATGGTTATGTTCGTATTAGCCAATTTCAAAGTCAGACAGGTAAAGACTTGCGCAAGGCTATTAAACTTTTAAAAGAAGGTAATAACAATAAGTTAAAAGGTTTAATATTAGATTTACGTAATAATCCCGGTGGTGTATTAAATGCAGCAGTAGCTGTTTCTGATGCCTTCCTTAGAAGTGGTTTGATAGTTTATACTGAAGGGCGTATTCGCGATGCTTCTTTTCAATTTAGGGCACGCCCTGATGATTTGTTAGATGGTGCCCCAATTGTAGTTTTAATTAATGGTGGTTCAGCATCAGCTTCAGAAATTGTTGCAGGCGCATTGCAAGATCATAAGCGTGCTATGATTATGGGTGTTAAAAGTTTCGGAAAAGGTTCAGTGCAAACAATATTACCTATGAATAATAACGCGGCATTAAAATTAACTACAGCACGTTATTTCACACCGGCTGGTCGTTCTATACAAGCTAAAGGCATAGATCCTGATATTGTATTAGAAACTGCAAAATCAGAAGATACTTCATCTGGTTTGAGAATTCAAGAAGCTGATTTAGCGGGTCATTTAGAAAGTAATAACAGTAACAGTAGTTATAAGAAGAAAAAGCAAATAGTTTTACCAAAAAGAGATCCTAAAAAATTAGGTTCTGCTTTGGCTAAAGAAGATTATCTTCTTTATGAAGCTCTGACTTTCTTAAAAGGTATGAAAGCAGTTAGAAATTAATATGGCGACTGTACTTGTTCCTCTAGCACAAGGTTGCGAAGAACTAGAAGCTGTCACTATCATTGATATCCTACGTCGCGCTGAAATTACAGTAGTGACTGCGGGATTAGATGATAAACCAGTGATAGCTAGTCGTGGTGTGGTATTAATCGCTGATACCACATTAGATGATGCTCTAAAACAATCTTTTGATATGATTATTTTACCGGGTGGTTTAGCTGGTACTGATAATTTAGATCGTGATCCTCGTATTCATAAAATACTGCAAGACATGCAGCAACAAGGTAAATATATTGCTGCTATTTGTGCTGCACCAAAAGTTTTGGCAAATGCGGGTTTATTAGAAAATAAATCTGCTACTAGTTATCCGGGCATATTAGAGAATGTATCTGATGCGTCGGTGGTTAAAGATGGACTCATAATAACATCAAAAGGGCCTGCTACTGCAATGGAATTTGCTCTGGAACTAATTGAAATTTTAGTAGAAAAAGAGAAACGACTTCAAGTTGCAAAAGGCTTACTATATGAGCATTAAAACTGTAAATATTCCTAATATTAGTTGTCAACATTGCACTAATACAATTGAAGGCGAACTAAGTGAATTAAATGGTATCATTAATGTAAAAGCAGAAGCTGATACTAAAATGGTAACAATTGAATGGGATCAATCAGCGGCTGATTGGAATCAAATCACGGAGTTATTAGATGAGATTGGTTTTCCTGTATCTCAATAGCCATTAATTGCAAACTTTTATTTCCACGAAACACATTGACTTCCAACTTATAAACTAATTGAATTTGCTTAACATTTGGCGACCAATTAGTATCAACTGTATTAAAAGCTATTACATCAATTGGTTCTCCTCCGTCAAGGGGGCGAACTTGCATTTTTAAGTGCTTTTCTTTTAATATGCGACGCTCTAATAATTCAAATTGATTTTCAAAAATTGGTTCTGGAAAATTCTGCCCCCAAGGTGTTAGCATTTTTAGCTGTTCGGCTAATTCTAAATTAAAATCTTTTGATCTTAATGTTCCATCTGTTAGAATTATTCCTTCTAAGTCATCATTGCTAATATATTTACGCACTTGTTGATCGAAAGCTTGTTGAAATGCCTGAAATTGTGAACGCGGTATTGTTAAACCAGCAGCCATTGCATGACCACCGAAATAAGTAATCATTTCAGGATTTAATGTTGCAATATGTTCAATTATATCGCGTAAATGTACTCCTTGAACTGAACGCCCAGATCCTCTAATAAAATCTTGCTTATCATTAGTAAAAACTATCACCGGGCGATTTAAACGATCTTTGATGCGTGCTGCTAAAATTCCAATTATTCCTTGATGCCACTGTTCCTCAAATAAACAGATTCCTAGCGGTAATTTATCAATATCAGCTATGTCATCTAACATTTCGATGGCTTCTTGTTGCATCTTGCTTTCTTCAACACGACGTTCTTGATTAAAATTTTGCATTTTGTGCGCGTGTTGCTGTGCCGCATGATCATCTTCACTTAATAAACAAGCTATACCGTAAGACATATCATCCATACGCCCGGCTGCATTAATACGTGGACCCAAATAAAAAGCTAAGTCATTGGCAGTAATAGCGTTTTGTTCACGTTGTGCAACTTGAATTAAAGCGCGAATGCCCGGGCAACAATAATCAGATCGTATTCGTCGTAAACCTTGTTCTACTAAAATACGATTATTGTAATCTAAAGTTACAACATCAGCCACCGTGCCCAAAGCTACCAAATCAAGAAAATTAGCCAAATTGGTTTCAGGAATGGATTGATTACTGAACCAATTCTGTTCACGCAGACGCGCTCGTAATGCCATCATGACATAAAAAATCACACCGACACCACAAAGATTTTTACTCCCAAATTTATCAGCGGCTTGATTCGGATTAACAATAGCATCTGCCGCTGGTAAATCTTGCCCGGGTAAATGATGATCAGTAATTAATACTTTTATCCCTTGTTGTTTTGCCGCTTCTACGCCGCTGATACTGGAAATACCATTATCAACAGTAATCAATAAATCAACTTTAGCATCATTTTGCATGGCTTGTTCAACAATTCTCGGCGTTAAACCATACCCATCTTTTTTTCTATTAGGAACTAAAAACCTAACATTTTGCGCTCCCATCTGTCGTAAAACTTTAACAGCAAGGGCACAACTTGTCGCGCCATCAACATCATAATCAGCGACAATGAGAATTTTAGTTTGTTGTTTTAATGCCTCATATAATAAATCAACCGCATCATTAATACCTAGCAAATCTTGATAAGGCAATAATTTTTGTAAACTATAATCTAATTCACTAGCATCCTTAACATTACGACTAGCTAAAATACGCTTTATAATCGGATGGAAACTATCAGCTAAGTCTATATTATGTAATAATGGGCGTTGCTTAATGATCAATTTTTTCTATTATGTTCTATAGGTAAAGCGGGTTGACTTTGCATATCGGTGGTATGTACTAAACTACCATTTACTTCAGCTCCCATTGCCATTTCAATTAAATTATAATAAACATTACCGATAACACGAGCATTCAATGCTAATTCAATATGTTCTTCTGCATAGACATTACCTCGAACTGTACCATTAAGAATGATATTAGGAACTCGTACATCACCTGTGATAACGCCTTGTTCGCTAACTGTTAAAACAGCTCCATAATTATCTTCAGCGGTTATATTACCTTCAATTTTTCCGTCAATATGTAAACCTCCAGTAAAAACTATTTCACCATTAATTTCTGTTTGTTGACCAATTAATGAATCAATTCGGGTAACTTTTCTTTTACGGCTTCCCCACATGTTATTGTTGCTCCTTTAATTGTAGTAACTCTGCCCACTTAAAACGGATTTCCTTAGTCGGTTGCTCTTGTGGTGTGAGGCGGACAATGAAATAATGAGGTGTAAATCCTTCAGGTAATTGAAAATTACTATTTATTCTGTTAAAAGACATGAAATTATATTTCATATGTTTAATCGTCTCATTTGTACGAGAACCATTAATTTCACCTTCTATATTTATTTCCATAATACCAGTAGCTATTTTAGCTATCCACTTAGTAAGTATCATTTCATAAAGATATTGTTTTTTCTTATTATCATAAGATAAGCTGAATTTACTAACAAGTAATTTATTTGATTTTTGTGCGGGAGACGCTACTAACATACGTTTATAAAAACTAATTTCTTCAGTTGAATTACTTAAAGATTGTAAAACTTTAATATAAGTATTTTGACTTTCTTGTGTAGTACGTACCACCATTGCTAATTGTGAACGTAATTCAGCATTTTGTTTGGCAAAACTGGCGTTTTGTTGCAGAATTGATTTTATATCTGCTTGTTGTTGTTTTTCTATAAAGGACTCGTATCCTCCTATAAATATTACATATATAAATATTACTCCTATTACAATCATAGTAGATGCAAAAAGTAAAGGACATAACCAAGGACGATGTTCCTTAACTCTCATAACACTAGGAGCAGTTTTAGAATTTTTAGAAGAAAACATATTAACTATTGTTATTGTAAGTTATGGTGATAATGCTACACCCATTAAACCTGTTGTTTCTGGTAAACCGCAGATGATATTCATATTTTGAATCGCTTGACCAGCGGCACCTTTGACTAGGTTATCAATGACTGATAATATAATAATATTATTATTAGAACTATGTATTGCTAGTTGACACATATTAGTTCCACGAACGTTACGTGTTTCTGGATGAGAATTAAGAGGTAAAACATCGACAAATGGTTCATTTATATAACGTTGTTCAAATAAAGTTTGTATATCTTCTAAACTTATAGAAGTTTGTAACAGCTTAGCATATAAAGTGGCTTCAATGCCACGTATCATCGGCACTAAATGGGGTACAAAAGTTAAACCAACTTTATCATTACTATATTCATCTAAACTTTGAACAATTTCAGGTGAATGTCGATGTCCTGAAGCATTGTAAGCTTTAAAGCTTTCTCCAGCTTCACCCATCAATGTTCCTATATTTGCTTTACGCCCAGCTCCACTTACACCTGATTTGCCATCTGCGATCAAGTGTTGTGTATCAATTATACCTGCTTCTAATAATGGTAAAAATCCCAATTGTATTGCAGTAGGGTAACAACCCGGGTTAGCAATAATAGATGCTTCGCTAATTTCTGTACGTTTCCATTCAGGTAATCCATATACTGCATCTGTTAATAAATCAGAACACGCATGTTCCATGCCATACCATTGCTCCCATACAGATACATCTTTTAGACGAAAATCTGCTGATAAATCAATTATTTTTATTCCCAATTTCAACAGTTCAGGCACGGTTTTCATAGCAGTACCATTGGGAGTTGCAAAAAATACTATATTACAATTAGCTAGATTTTCTAGTGTGGGTTTAGTGAATAATAAATCTAAATGCCCTCGTAAACTTGGAAATAAATTTTTTATCGCTGTACCAGCTTGTGTACGAGAAGTTACCACTTCTATTTTGACTTGTGGATGATTTATTAAAATACGTAATAATTCGACTCCTGTATAACCAGTACCGCCTACAATGCCTACTTTTATCATATGTTATATCCTGAATAATCGAGTTTTATTTAACAATCATAAAACATTTTACACTAAATATACAATCATATGAAAATATTATAATGATTTAGTTAAGATTCATAAATAACATTAATAAATATCTGTGATTGTAGTGTTTATGACAAAAAGCTGTTTTAGATTGGCTATCCTAATTCAATTAAATAATAAGTATTTAATTGATACATAAAGTAAAAACTTATATTTTTGACACTAAAATAGTAAATGGTATTTGATTTGCTAATAGCTGTTAGCGATTCATTAATTAATAATAAATTTATAGAAGGTTTTATATGTTAAAAGACATTAACTTATTTGATTTTAAATCAGAACGGATTCGTATCTTACATTTTACTTGGTTTGCATTTTTTACCACCTTTTATATTTGGTTTAACCATGCTGCTTTAATGGATTCTATTAGAACCGCATTAGATTTAACTGACCAACAAGTTAAGGTATTGTTAATACTCAATGTCGCGCTGACCATTCCTGCACGCATTATAATTGGTATGTTAGTGGATAAATTTGGTCCACGTATTTTGTATTCTTCATTACTAGCAATTTCTGGTGTTCTCTGTATTTTATTTTCAGTAGCACAAACTTATGAACAACTTGCCTTGATGCGTTTTCTATTAGGATTCGTTGGAGCTGGATTTGTGATTGGTATTCGTATGATTGGCGAATGGTTTCCGCATAAACAAGTTGGATTAGCTGAAGGTATTTATGGTGGTTGGGGTAATTTTGGTTCTGCTGCCGCTGCTTTAACTTTACCAACTGTTGCAATTATTTTAACTAGTTCTATTGATGCAGAAAATGGCTGGCGTTATGCTTTAGCATTGAATGGTGTGATAGCAATGATTTATTCTGTTATTTATTTTATAAATGTCACAGATACGCCAAAAGGTTCAACATATTTTAAACCTAATAAAACAGGTGCTATGGAAGTAACAAGTACAAAGGATTTTGTACTTTATTTGATAATGAATATTCCTTTGTATCTAGCTTTAGCGGTTTTAACATGGAAACTTTCACCAGTTAATTTAGGATTATTAAATCAAACATATACTAATGTTATTTATGTGATGTTAGTAGTTACTTATATTTATCAAACATATCATGTTTATCAAGTCAATAAACATATTTTTACAGAGCCTGTACCTGAAATTCATCGTTATCAATTTAAACAAGTTGCAGTTTTAAATTTAGCATACCTCTGTACATTTGGTTCTGAATTAGCTGTAGTATCTATGTTACCACTATTTTTCTTGGATACTTTTGGTATTTCTCAAGTTATGGCTGGTTTATTAGCTGCAAGTTATGCTTTTATTAATTTAGTTGCACGCCCCGCTGGAGGTTTTGTTAGTGATACCTTTGGACGTAAACGCGCTTTAATGATTTTATTAACTGGCTTAGCTGTTGGCTATTTCTTAATGAGTCTTATTAATTCTGAGTGGTCATTATTCTTTGCTGTAGTAATTATAATGTTTTGTTCATTATTTGTTATGGCAGGTGAAGGTGCTGTATTTGCAGTAGTACCTTTAATTAAAAGACGTATGACCGGTCAAATTGCAGGTATGACAGGTGCTTATGGTAATGTGGGTGCAGTTATATATTTAACTATTTTATCTTTTGTTCCTGCTAGTACATTTTTTATAGTTATTGCTTCTTCAGCATTAGTTGTAATGGTATTTGTGTTTTTATTTTTTGAAGATCCAAAAGGGCAAACAGCAGAAACTTTGCCAGATGGTACAGTACAAATGATTGATGTGGGTTAATAAGTAGTAAGAAATCCCCTCGCTAACTCCCCTTTATTAAGGGGTAGTGAAGCATTAGCATTATAAATCTCCCCAGAATCCCTGACATAAAGCCAACATAGTTATAGCAGCAGTTTCTGTACGAAGTATGCGTGATCCTAAACCAACATCTAAATAACCTGCTTGCATAGCTTGTTGTATCTCTTCATTTGTTAAACCTCCTTCTGCTCCAATTAACACAGTAATTTTTTTATCAATTTCTAATTTCGAGACGTTATGATTTGCTTCTGGGGCTAAAACTATACAATGTTCTAATTGCTGTTTATCAGCTAAATATGTTGTTAAAGTTTGGACTTCTTCTAAGATTGGCAAACGATTTCTGCCGCATTGTTCACAAGCACTGATAATAATTTTCTGCCACTGTAGTTCGCGTTTATGGATTTTATTTTTATCTATAGGCGGGCTACGTTTACTGATTAGCGGCACAATACGTGTCACTCCTAATTCCACTGCTTTTTGTATTGTATAATTCATGTGTTCTGGGCGAGAAATAGCCTGAACTAGGGTTAATTCTAGGCTTGATTCGCGTTCAATATCATGATATTGAAGCAATTCTAATTTTACTGATTTTTTATCAGCAACTATTATACGCGCTGTATATTCTCCAGCTTGCCCATTAAATAATACCAATTCCGCGCCGATACGTAATCGTAATACATTGGCAAGATAATGGGCAGCATCTTTGGCTAAAACTATTTCTGATTCTGCTGTTAAGCTTTGATTTATATATAATCGTGAAATTCTCATTTTAGTTGATGGTCTTCTCTACATACAATGATGCCTGCATGTTTGGTGACTATTTTATGTAACTTTATAAAGTCATGTCTATTTATCATCATTTTGAACGGCTATTGCTTGATTAATTTCGTTTTTATGATGTTGATTTAAAATAGCTCAAGTAGCTTCACATGGTTATTTGATCGCGTTGATGAAAGTACTAAGGTTGAAATTATACGATAGTGCATAGCGTATTGTTAGGCTAGTACACTGTCAATAAACTAAACCTTGTTACAAGCCCCAAGACCTGTCAGGTTTTTAAAACCTGACAGGTCTAAAAGATACTAATGTCCACACATGGATACTAGTATTTCCTCCACACACATCTGGCGTATGTTGAATAACTTTCTCATTTATTTCTTGGAGTTGTAATGTCGCCATGTTAATTATCCTTTTATGCTTTATTTATATTAGTATAGTAGCATATATATAACTAATAGTCAAGATAATTGCTGTTCTTTTTAGCCAACAGAATGATTCCTGTCATTAATTTTTTTGATAAGTGGATGAAGCAGAAGAAATAATAATGAAAATTATAAATGATATAATATGATAAAATTGATCACAACATTCAAAAAGTTAATATTTCTCAGAAATATTTTTTATGAGTATAAATAAATTGCTTGCTTGTAATATAAATATTAATCATTCACTATTGACAGTTTTCATAAATAACTATTTAAGGAGTATATCGTTTGATGATCACTATCAATCCATTTATAGAGCTTTCGGCTCTCATACCTCCCATTGCAATGCAGATCTATGTAATTGCAATGTTTCTTTTGGTTGTAGGAGGCACATTATTAGATGTTTACCATAAAAAAAGTAGCAAATATTTTTTTGAAAATTCAGAAAACGCTAAAAAGATAGCAACTCGCCAAGTTGGCACTGGTGAAAAGGCATCGCTTGCAATTAAAACTGTTACAAAGGAAGTTTTAACTTCTGGTGAATTTTCTAATCCTAAGCGTAGAATTTCTCATTTGTTTACCATGTATGGCTTTATTACATTTGTAGTTACTACTGCAATTATGATTTTTAATTATCCAACTGCCACTATTGCTACACCAGTTATTTTACCAATACTATGGCATGTTGGCGCATTAATGCTTTGCATTGGTGGATATTGGTTCTGGTTTTTTATTCGTGTTGACGTTTCATCAGAAGGTAATCCTTGGTATCGCCTAGTACGTGCAGATATGTTTATTGTCTCACTTCTTGCAACCTCAACCTTTGCATTGATCTGGTCTTTATTACAGTCAATTGGTACAGGATGGTCAATGTTAGCTCTTGTTTTATTCATTAGTTCTAGCACATTCCTATTTAGTACTGTTTTATGGTCTAAATTTGCTCATATGTTCTTCAAGCCAGCTGCTGCTTTCCAGAAGCGAGTCACTAAAGCAGATGGTTCCAGAGAAAATTTACCAAAAATTACTGATAAAACTAGAGATTCTCTGGTTGAATTGAAAGACGCACCATTAGATATGGGATTAGGTATCAAGCGTGAAGCGCCAAACCATTACTAAGATTAATTTAATTAACTAAATTTATAGATTAAAAAGAAATACTATGCCAACTTTTGTATATATGACACGTTGTGATGGTTGTGGACATTGCGTCGATATTTGTCCATCTGACATCATGCACATTGATAAAACCACTCGCCGTGCTTACAACATTGAACCTAACATGTGTTGGGAATGTTACTCCTGCGTAAAAGCTTGTCCACATCATGCGATTGATGTCCGTGGTTATGCCGACTTCGCACCATTAGGTCACTCTGTACGTGTAGATCGTGATGAAGAGAAGGGTATTATTGCCTGGAGAATCAAATTCCGTAACGGTAAAAAAGACTTCGAGCTATTTGCTCCTATTACAACTAAGCCTTGGGGTACAGCTATCCCTAATATGAAAGAAGCTTCTCAGCCAGATGATTCAATGCGTAACAGTCATCTGCTCTACAATGAGCCAAAATATATTCGTCTGGATGAAGGTGGTTTACACACACTGGAGTCTAATGATCTTAAAATGAAGGAAGGAGTGTACTACTAATGGGTTACGATACTATTGTTGAAGACAATATTGATGTCTTGGTTGTTGGTGCTGGTCTAGGTGGTACAGGTGCTGCTTTCGAAGCTAGATACTGGGGTAAGGATAAGAAGATTGTTATTGCTGAAAAAGCAAACATTGACCGTTCTGGTGCGGTAGCACAGGGTCTTTACGCAATCAACTGTTACATGGGTACTCGCTTCGGTGAGAACAACCCTGAAGATCATGTACGTTATGCACGTATGGATTTGATGGGTATGGTTCGTGAAGATTTATTATTT
The DNA here is from genome assembly GCA_016744775.1 of Candidatus Marithrix sp. GTDB lineage: Bacteria > Pseudomonadota > Gammaproteobacteria > Beggiatoales > Beggiatoaceae > Marithrix. The sequence continues at coordinate 146,907 of JADGDS010000002.1, read as the reverse complement.
GATATGGCTCGCCACGTAGATTCAGCTGTTCACCAGTTTGAAGAGTGGGGATTACCATTGATGATAAACCCAAAGACTGGTACTTATCAGCGTGAAGGTCGTTGGCAGATTATGATTCACGGTGAATCTTATAAACCAATCGTTGCTGAAGCTGCTAAGAAAGCAGCGGATAAAGTATTTAACCGTATCTGTGTTACTCATCTTCTAATGGATGACAACAAGGAAAACCGTGTTGCAGGTGCAGTTGGTTTTAACGTGCGTACTGGTAATTACCACGTATTCAAATCAAAGACTGTTGTTGTTGGTGCTGGTGGTGCTTCAAACATCTATAAGCCACGTTCAGTTGGTGAAGGTGCAGGACGTGTTTGGTATGCTCCTTGGTCATCAGGTTCTGCTTACGGTCTAATGATCGAAGCGGGTGCAAAAATGACTCAGATGGAGAATAAAATCGTTCTTTGTCGTTTCAAAGATGGTTATGGTCCAGTTGGTGCGTACTTCTTACACCTTAAGACTTATACACAGAATGCTGCTGGTGAAGAGTATGAATCAAAGTGGTTCCCTGCATTATCTGAAATGGTAGGTAAGGAATATCTTGATACAGAGAATCAGCATCTTTCACACAAGCCAATCCCAACTTGTTTGCGTAACCATGCATTCATTAATGAGGTAAATGCTGGTCGTGGTCCTATCTACATGGTAACTAAAGAAGCGTTCCAAGATCCACATCTTGAAGAGATTGGATGGCACAACTTCTTGGGTATGACTGTAGGTCAGGCGGTACTTTGGGCTGCAACAGACGTTGATCCTAAATATGAAAACCCTGAATTAACAACATCAGAACCTTATGTAATGGGTTCTCACGCTACAGGTTGTGGTGCATGGTGTTCAGGTCCTAAAGATGTTTCCCCTAAAGAATACTACTGGGGTTATAACCGTATGACTTCAGTACAAGGTCTATTTGGTTGTGGTGACGCAGTTGGTGGAACACCTCATGCGTTCTCTTCTGGTTCTTTCACAGAAGGTCGTTTAGCAGCAAAAGCCGCTGTTGAATACGTCAATGACGGTAAAGCAGACGGCATCAAAGTTTCTGATGAGCAGATCGATAAGCGTAAAGAGCAGATCTACAAGCCAATGGAAACCTACAATGTTTACCGTAATGCAATTACTGCGGGTTCAGTGAATCCTCATTACATTAACCCAAGACAAGGTCTTGATCGTTTGCAAAAACTGATGGACGAGTACTGTGGTGGTGTAACAGTTAGCTATATGACTAACGGTAACCTTCTTAAAATCGGTCTTAAAAAGCTTGGTCTTCTTGTTGAAGATTGGGAAGATGGTATCGCAGCTGAAAACGTCCATGAGCTACTTCGTGCATGGGAACTTAGACACCGTATTTTGACTTCTGAGTCAGTAATACAGCACACATTGTTCCGTGAAGAAACTCGTTGGCCGGGTTACTACTACCGTGGTGACTTCATGAAGCTTGATGATCAGAACTGGCATGTATTAACAGTTTCTCATCGTGATCCTAAGACTGGTGAGTACACAATGGAAAAAGCTCCACTTTACCATCTTACTGAAGATGAGGACAAAGAAGAAGCGGCATAAGTCATTTCTTCTAATTCACAGTCTATACGACTGTGATTGTAATCATTAAATAGTATAAAAAAGGCCAATAAAAAATTATTGGCCTTTTTTATCTATACTTTATAATATTATTGATTTAATAAATGGCTTGAAAAAAAGTAAAACGCTATGGACATTACTGAAAAAACTGACGAAGAATTATATGAAATTGCTAAACCTTGGTGGGAACACTTAATTAAATATTCTAACAACAGAAACTACCTAATGTTTATCAAGAATTTTTCTCGCTCTTTACGTGATGGTGCCAATGAAATGGAAATTGGTAAGCAGTTTGCACGTAGCGATTTGGCACGAAATATATCTAATGAATATGAAGTAATCGGTACGATTAGACGTGGTGAACATGTTACTGTGCTGTTTAAACAACGTCATAAGAAGAGAGAAGGTGAATGGCTTGGAAGAATGGTTCTAGGTATGGAAGATGATGAAATGAAAATTTTTGGTGTATCACTTTTCTAAGAGTCATTATGAAAGACGTTATTGCAGAAAATAAGTTCGTCGAACTGAAATATCAGGTTGTTGATCAAAAAACAGGCGAGCCACTCATTACTATTGAGTACCCCATACCCTATGTTCATGGTGGAAATGATATATTGTCACCTGAAATAAGTAGTGTGTTGGAAGGTCATGCTGCTGGTGAAGTGATAGAGGTACCAATTGACTGTAATGATCTCTATGGCTCTAGAGATGAGTCACTTGTGTTTACCGATCATATTGAAAATGTTCCTGAAGAATATCGTGAAGTAGGTACAACCATCACCATGGAAAATGAAAAAGGTGAGGCCAAAAACTTCATCGTGACACGTGTTGATGATAAAACCGTTACAGTGGATGGTAATAACCCGCTTAGTGGTAGAAAAGTTATTTTCAAGCTTGAAATATTGCAAGTACGTGATGCGACAGATGAAGAAATAGAAAGTGGTGGTAAGCCCGATACAGGGCCAGATATTGAAGAAATTCTTAAAAAGAATTAGATGCTGTTAGTAGGTTCTTGTAGGGTCGGTGATAACCGACCATAATTTTTTAGCAAAATATATAAAGTCAATAGCTAAAATGCAACAGCTAATTGCAAAATTGCACTATGGGCATTTTTACCAGTTCCACCATCAGCCACATCATAATCTTGACTAAAAGCATATTCTAAAGATAGTTTAGTATTATCAAATATTCCTACTGATGCGGTTGCTAAATAGCGTCTTTCTGGTAATTCCAATCCCATTCCTGCTTCCTCAAGCCCTTGATAACCAACAGCAAATGTAGTTTCTTTTCCAGCAATTGGTAATGTATAACCAAGTTCTGCATTCCAAGCTTTAGGCTCAGCACCAACACCATTAAATTCAAGGTAAGCAGGATTAAATTCATTCAAAGTTGTCACATATTCAGCAATAAAATTTACAGAACCAGCATTTAGGATGAAATAAGCCGCTAAACCACCTACATGATCCTCATTGACGAATCCTAGACCATAAGCATGTGAAATATCATTAATATAACTCATACCTATATCAAAACTATATATTTCAGCTTCTTTAGTAAAACCAAGATTTATCCCATGATGATTAATTAAATTCTCAGCATCCTTTTGATCTCTATCATTAAAAGCATAAAAACGGCTATAAAAGCCTCCGGCTTTAGCACCCAATAAAAAGGCTTGTCCTCTGATTTCACCTAATGCTAAAGTTAGTGGATCAGAGACCATATGTGATTCAAGATTAGCAAATGGTACATACATTTGTCCTATCGTAAGATAAACTGGTGCTTGTTGACCGATAGTGATCATTGCTTCATCAATTTCTAAAGGCGTTACATCTTGCTCATACAAAAAGCTGATCATGCCAGTAACCCATTTATGTGCTTTAGCTTCTAAGGCAAAGCTAAGTTCATCAACTGCAAAATCACTAGTATTAAATTCATCAAAATCCTTATTATAACGAGCTTCTATTTGAGCAAGACCACTAAAATGCACTTTTTCATTTTTTATGTCATGAGCCTGTAAGGTGTTACTACTAAAAATAATAAAGCAAATAATAATTATTCTCATTCCTATTCCCAAAAAAAATGTGTTAATCAATCCATTCATAAATTGTTAAATGTGCAGGATCAGCTTTACAGCAACCCTTACTACAAGTAGTACCTTCGATACGGCGTACTTTAGCTTTACGTATCCAATGGTCTAACATACCTTTGACAGCGTCTGGTGTGACATCAAAATGATTCGCAATGTCTATCAAAGGCATTCTTTTATTTAATTTTAAATAAGTTCTTAGTTCTGTTAATATCATAATTTATTTTAAATCCCCCCTAGCCCCTTAGCCCCCCAGCCCCCTAAAGGGGGAGTTCCGTTCATTGCTAATACGGTGTTGTAACTCCCCCTTTAGGGGGCTGGGGGGCTAGGGGGCTAGGAGGGCTTTCCTAAGCTATTTGTTGATTACGCCCATAAATATAAAATCCCACAACTGTAATCGCAAATGAAGACAATAAACCAATTACCCAAGCAATTGAGCTGATTGGATGTTGTGCAAATGTACCTAATTGATAGAACACTGTCGAAAACATATATGCTAATCCAGTTGTCCAACTAGCTACAAATATCGCCCAAGCCATATTGGTTTCTCTATATATAGCCGCTGTTGCTGCTACACATGGAAAATATAAGAGAATAAACAATAAATAAGCAAAAGCACCAATTTGACCATCAAATCGCGCTGCCATCGCGCCGAATGTACCTGTGCTTACTTCTGGTTCCTCTGTAGTAGCTGAACCAATACCTAAAGGATCAAGAATTGTATTTGTAACAGCGGCTAAATTGGCAGGAATAGTAGCAAAAGCTTCTGTTATTCCATTCCAAAAATTAAATTCTTCTTCTTCTTCTTTTGCTCCAACTGCTAATTTACTATAAATCGCATCCAATGTTCCAACTACTACTTCTTTTGCTAATACTCCAGTAAAAATACCAACTGTAGCTGGCCAATTATCCTCAGTCAAACCCATTGGTGCAAATGCTGGAGTCATAGTACGTCCAATTTCACTTAAAACTGATTTATCAGTATTTTCATTACCAAATGAACCATCAGTTCCCCAAGAATTAAGAACATTTATTACAACCACCATTGGTACAATCACTTTACCAGCACGAATAATAAAAGATTTTAACCTATCCCAAGTTCTAAATAAAATCCCTTGCATTGTAGGTATATGATAAGCTGGCAATTCCATTATAAATGGTGAAGCGTCACCTTTTAATAGAGTATTTTTCATAATCAAGCCAGTCAATACCGCAACTGCAATCCCAACTAAATATAATCCAAATACTAAATTTTGCCCACCAACTGGAAAAAATGCAGCGGCAAATAAAGCATATACCGGTAAACGCGCACCGCAAGACATAAATGGATTCATTAAAATAGTTAAAATGCGATCACGTTGATTTTCTAAAGTGCGCGTTGCCATAATTGCTGGTACATTACAGCCAAAACCAACTATCATCGGTACAAAAGATTTACCCGGCAATCCCATAAAACGCATAGAACGATCCATTACAAAAGCCGCTCTAGCCATATAACCAGAATCTTCTAAAAAGGATAAGAATAAATACAGAAAACCAATTATCGGAATAAAAGTAGCAACAACTTGAATACCACCACCAATACCACCGGCAATTAAAATTGTTGCTGCTTCTGGTAAACCAATAGCAGTAAGAATTGCACCGAAACCATCAACAAAAATAGTTCCAAATAACATATCAAAAAAGTCAATAAAGGCACCACCGATGTTTATCGTAAACATAAACATCAGATACATCACAGCAAGGAAAATTGGTATGCCCAGAATACGATTTAGAACGATTCTATCTATCTTATCTGAAATCGTTTTAGTAACTTTGCCAGTTTTTTTGACAGTTTTTTCTATAACTTTAGTGATAAAACCATAACGACTATCAGCAATTACAATATCAACATCTTCTTGTAAAGCCTCAGCAATTTGCTCATCATTTTCTATAGCTTTTAAATTTATCCAACGAGAATGGGATTTATCAGCTATAGCCTCTTCAATGGCTGCGGGATATTTAAACTGTGATTGTGGAATAGCGATACTACTATCCATCATCTGCTTTAACTCATCAATACCCTGATTTTTCGCAGCAGTTATTGGAATAACAGGTACTCCTAATTGTTGTGATAATGCCTCAATATTAATTTTAATATTGCGTTCATCAGCAATATCCATCATATTAAGAGCTACCACCAAGGGTACATCCATCTCTAATAATTGAGTAGTTAGATAAAGATTACGTTCCAAATTAGAAGCATCAATAATATTAAGAATTAAATCAGCCTCATCAGAAACAATATAATCATGAGCAATTTGTTCATCTAAAGATGTCATACCTTCAGTAACATCAAGAGAATAAATACCCGGTAAATCTACTAACTCAATATTATCGTAATTACCTACCTTACGCTCAACCGTTACACCCGGCCAATTACCTACATGTTGCTGAGTTCCAGTAAGTACATTAAATAATGTTGTTTTACCACAATTAGGATTACCTACTACCCCTATAACTAAATTTTTCATACTTTCTCAATTAATAATACTGCTGCCTCATCTTTACGAAGACTTAATGCAAAACCACGTACAGATATTTCTATAGGATCACCCATAGGCGCGTAACGTGTCACACTAAACACGGCTCCGGGAGTTAAACCCATAGCCAAAAGTTTTTTACGATAAACTAAATTGGTTTTATTAAACCCAGCAACTTTACCAGTTTCACCAACAGCCATATCACCTAAACTAATTGCCATTAGGTACCACCATAATTTTATTAGCCATACCAAAACCTAAAGCTAAACGTGTTTCGCCTCTAGTTACAACTAAGCCATTACCTTGTTCTCGTTGTAGAATTTGTAACTCAGTTTGTTCTATAATACCCATAGCAATTAAACGCTTGACTAAAAACTTGCCTGCTGTTACAGCTATAACTTTTACTGTTTCGCCTTCACTAGCCATTGCTAGTGGAAATGATTTACAATTCATAATTTATTCTCTTCATATCTTCATAATTCATATTGCATATGATAATCGTTTTCATTTACAATTGCAAGCTAAACATGAAAATACTAATATATATAACACTATTCATTTCTTATCCTGTGTTATCAAACGACCAAAACTTGATAACAAAAGGAGAAGTAAATTTTGGTTTTGCCAAAGATTCTGGCAATATTGAACGACAAGAATTGAAATATGGTTTGGAATTAACTAATAAACTAGGCAGAAATATTAGCATAATCACACTAGATAGCAATATTTCAGAAAAAAAGGATGATCGTTATAAAGATGAATTTGAATTGAGCTTGTTAGATATTTATAATTTTGATAATAAGTTCTCAGGAATTTATGGCAAAATCACTTATTATGAAAATCCAATCATTGGTTATGAACAACAACTGAGATTCGGTGTTGGTTATTTGAATTACTGGTTTCAATCAGGTAAAAATAAATATTTTAAAACTAGAATAGGTGCCCAAACGCGATTTTCTGATTATACAACTGGTGATAACGATAGACGAGATTATGCTTTAGTTGGTTATCGAGCAGGTTTTCCTTTAATGACAAATATTTCCTTAAAAACTGAACTGAATTATGAAGTCAATATACTTGATTCTCATGATTATAAGGTAGATGGATATATAAAATCAATATTTTATGTTAATAAAATATTTGATGTAAATATTCTTTATAAGGTTAATTATTCCAATGAACCAGTGCCCGGCAAAAAATCTACTGATACTTCTTTAACAACTAATTTAGTGTATAAATTTTAAGATTTGTTGTTTGAACAATCAAAACAATAATCACAAGCTTTTCCGTATATATTTGGAATACATGACCATCCGGGTGGTAATTCTTCGTCAAGTTCTTGATTCTTAAAATGTCCTTCATAAGCCACATTTTGAAAGCGGCTAATCTTGCCACAACCACTACATACAAATGTAGTGGTGACAAGATGTTTTCTTAAAACTGGTTTATCATTTCTTGTATTTTTTCGCCATGCTGATATTATAATATATAGACTGAATATAAAGATTAAAATAAATGGTGCAATTTGATGGAGATTTTCTAATGAAAACATAAATTAATTTGATTAAACTAAAAACAACAACGAATTTTCAATGTAACCGATTTAAACTCTGAACAATCTATGATTCTTTCCAATTTGATTAAGCCTAAATGGCAACATAGTAATCCTAATATTCGTCGTTCTGTAATTGATGGATTAGACGATACTGCAATTTTACATGAAATTGCACAAAATGATACTGCGGCTGAAGTGAGAGAAGCTGCATTAAAGAAAATCAATGATTTAAGTGTTTTAGATACAGTTGCACATAATGATAATGATAAAAATGTGCAAGCAGTCGCTCAACAACGTATAAAACAATTACTATGCGCTCAGATTAAAGATAAATCTCCTAGCTTAGAACAGCGTATGGCTTGGATTAATAAAACTAATGATGCCGAGCAAATAGCAGAAGTGGCGGTGAATGCACCAGAAGTTGAACTACGATTAGCCGCTATTGCAAAGCTTGAACGCGAAGGTTTGTTAGGTGATATTGTTATTAATGATCCTGTTAGTGAAGTGCGTTTAACTGTGTTGGAAAAATTAACACAAAAATCTACCCTAGAAAGAGTAGTGAAAGCTACTCGTAATATTGATAAACGTCTCTATCGTAGAGCGCGTGAAAAGTTGGATGAAGTAGTTGAACAGATGGAACGCCCTGCACGAGTCTATGCTGAATATGAGGCTATTTGTACTAAGTTAAGTGCTTTAGATAAGCGTTTAAATAGTGGTATGTCATTTTTAGAAATGACTACTAAAAATGCCAAAATATTGAAAACTCAACAACTAGAATTTAATAACTTACAAAACACATGGCAAACTATAGCTGAATATGCCGAGCCTGAGTGTCAAAGCCGTTATACTGAATTAGAACAAAAAGTAAAACTGGCTTTTGAAAAATATGAACAAGCATTAAAAGCAATTGAAGCGCGTGAAGAAACCTTAGCACCAATACGGGAAGCTAAACAAACTGTATGTACAAAACTCGAAGCTTTGTTGATCGACTTAAAAAAACATCAAAGTCTCGATAATCAAGCTCATAAAGATTTCACTGACAAATTTACTGCCTTAGAAACTGAATGGAATTATATTCCTACAGTAGATGATTCAGATGAAGAATCTAATTCGCAAGCTCGTTTTAAACGTATTGCTGAATCAATACAAAAACGACATAAAAATTTACGTGATATTTATGAGGCTACTGAGAAATTAGAAGCTTTATGCACTGAAACAGATAAATTACTAAACAGTAAAACTACTGTTACTACCGAACAATTAAGCAAATTTAAAGCGCGTTGGCAGAAAATATCTTTACCAGAACCAGATGTGGAATTAGATAGTCGCTTTAAGAAAAATATGACTGCGCTTGAACAGCGTTTACAGGCACAAAATGAAAAACATAAGCAGGCAGTCAATAAACTCAAAACCTTACTAAATGAATTAGAAGGCATTTTAGAAAAAGGTGAATTAAAAACAGCTATTTCCCTAGATGAAAAAGCTACTAAATTGTTAAAAACCATCAAAGATAAGTCAAATCGTGCCGTTTTAGATAAGCGTTTGCAACAATGCAAGCTTAAAATTAATGATTTGCGTAGTTGGCAAAGTTGGGGTGGCAAAGTTGAACGAGATAACTTATGTCAAAAAATAAGTAATTTGCTTGAAACAGAAGAAACCCCTGAAAAACAATTGGAAATGGTTTTACAAGCACAAGAAGCTTGGAAAAAATTGGGTTCAAATGGTTATTCACAACAACTTTGGAAGCAATTTAATGATAATTGTCAACAAATTTATCGCAAATATCGAGAAGATTTATGTCAACAAGTAGAAGAATTAGAGAAGACTTCGGCAGATAAACCTGAAGAATCCGCTAAGGTAATTCATAACTATCAACAAACTTGGAAAAACCTTGGTTCTCAAGGAAATTCAGATGAAGTTTGGAAACGTTTTAATCAAGCTTGTCAAACTGCCTATGAGCCTTGCAAGGTTTATTTTCATGAAAAATCCAATGAACGTGAACAACATTTATTGCAAAAACAGGCTTTATCTGAACAGTTAGAAACTTATGCTGAAAATACAGATTGGCAAAACATTGAGTGGAAAAAAGTCTCTAATTTGGTGCGCGATGCTGAGAATAAGTGGAAAGCTATTGGAGCCACTGATAGAAAATTCAAAAAAAGCATTCAACAACGTTTTGAAAGCGCATTACTAGTATTAGAAACTAATTTAGATAATGAACGTTTGCGTAATTGCCATGAAAGAGTGCAGTTATATTTACAGGTTGTAGGAATAGTTGAGGATTTTGAAACTTTTATTGCTACTAATTCTGATGCCAAACTAATTGAATCCACTCTTAATCAAGCAATTGAGAATTTAAAAGCATTACAAACTCAATGGAAAGTCACAATTCCCGGCTCACGTCGTATTGAGCGTGAATTTTGGACTAGTTTTCGTGGCAGTTGCGATAAATTATTTAATTATCGTCAAAAGCAAATTGATGAACAAAGCAATGAATTACAAGCTTATTTGGATCAAAAAACTGCTATTTGTGATGAAATGGATCGAATGCTGAAGGATGATAGTATCAATTCAGATCAAATCAAAAAATTCCGAGATCAATGGCAAGATATTAAAGCTGATTGGAAACAAATTGGTAATATTGCACGGCGTAGAAAAGCTAAAGCTATAGAAACCGTTGAAAAGCGATTTGAAACTCTCTATAAAAAATTGAGAAACCAATATAAGAAACAATTAGCGAATGAGCAACGCGATCAATTAGATCAACTGAAGTTAAAAGCGGCTTTATGTGCTGAAGTTGAACAAGCTACAGAATTTGACGAGACAATTCAAAACCGTTGGCAAGAATTGGCTCCATTACAAAATTCTGAATTTGAACAGATTATTCAACAACGGTTTGAAAAGGCTTGTAACAATGCTGAAGATATTGTTAATCCGAAGGGAATAGAAGAAAAACAAGCATATTGTATTCGTATGGAAATCTTGGCTGGTATTGAATCTCCAGCAGAAGCAGCACAAGCACGATTGGCTTATCAGGTAGATCGTTTATCAGCTGCTATGACTGATGGCAATAAAACATCTATGAATCCAGAACAAGAAGCTTTAGAAATACAACAAAATTGGTATTTAAGTTCTGCTGTTAGTCGCAAGCAAACTCAAATTTTAGAACAACGTTTTAATAAGGCTTGTCAAGCACTTCAATGAAATTAAGTATAGTTTTCTTAAACTATAATCGGGTTGCTGAAACCCGATACACCCTAGAACGCTTGTCACGATTAGTTAATAATCGTGACGATGTTGAAGTCATTGCAGTTGATAATGGTTCTAGTGATGGCACTAAAGAGTTTTTACAAACTCAAACAAGTTGGGTGCATGTTATTTCTATAGCAGATAACACTGGAATTGCTGGTTATAATCAAGGTTTCAAGCTAGCTAAAGGTGATTATATTCTAGTATTAGATGATGATTCACATCCAGTTGACAATAGCACTTTGGATCGTATGATTAAGCATTTAGACACACGCCCTGATATTGGTATTGTTGCTTGTAGAATTGAATCTGCTAATGGTGAAAAGTTTGAAACTTGGCATTTACCTCAAGAAGATATAGCTACAACATCAATGGCATTTGTAGCATGTGGTTTTACCATTCGTCGTGATTTATTTGAAAAAATAGGCTGGTATCCAGAAGATTTTTTCTTATATCAAAACGAAATGGAAGTGGCGATTAAAGTGCTACAACAAGATTATAAAATATATTATGATCCGCAATGTAGAGTAGTTCATCGTCAAGCACCACAAGGGCGTACCGGTTGGCGACAAGTATATTATCCAACGCGCAATAGTATTTGGTTAATACGTCGTTATGTTTCCTATCCCGGTGCCGCTTATTTAATTGCATCACGGCTATTTTTTGGTTTAATTCGCGCTTTACAATCCTTAGAAATTAAGTGTTATTACCAAGCCGTGCGTGATGCTTTTAAAACACCGATAAAAGCAGAAAAATTACCAAAATCAGTACGTCAACAACTGACTATCTTTTGGCGACAAAATAGTTTTTGGCATCAATTGACTGGAAAAGTCACAAATTAAATAGTAGGTTTTACTCTGAGAATTATATGTTAAGTATTAAACGTGCGCTTATTAGCGTATCTGATAAATCAGGAATTGTAGATTTTGCTAAGGCTTTGTCTGAGCAAGGAGTTGAAATTTTATCAACTGGTGGCACTGCCAAATTGCTAGCAGATAATGGAATTTCAGTTATAGAGGTATCTGATTATACTGGGTTTCCTGAAATGATGGCTGGTAGAGTTAAAACTCTACATCCTAAAATTCATGGTGGTTTACTTGGGCGACGTGGTGTTGATGATGATGTGATGAATCAACATCAGATTGATCCAATTGATTTAGTGGTGGTGAATTTATATCCGTTTGAGGAAACTATTGCTAAACCTGATTGTGATTTAAATACTGCTATAGAAAATATTGATATTGGTGGTCCAGCTATGTTACGCTCTGCCGCTAAAAATCATGCCGCTGTTACTGTTGTTGTTAATGCTAGTGATTATGAAACTGTGTTAGATGAAATGGCTACTAATAATGGTACAGTCACAGCAGCAACGCGCTTTAGCTTGGCGCAAAAAGTCTTTGCACATACTGCTAGTTATGATGGTGCTATTGCCAATTATTTAAGTGATGCTAATTTTTTATCCTTGCAATATCAAAAAGTGCAAGATATGCGCTATGGAGAAAATCCACATCAAAAAGCGGCATTTTATACAGAAACCAAAATTCAAGAACCTTGTATTGCAACTGCTGTACAAATACAAGGTAAAGAGCTGTCTTACAATAATGTAGCAGACACTGATGCAGCTTTAGAGTGTGTCAAATCTTTTGAAGTACCTACTTGTGTCATTGTTAAACATGCTAATCCTTGTGGCGTAGCAACAGGTGACAATATTTTAGCCGCTTATGATAGGGCTTTTAAAACTGATCCTACTTCAGCTTTTGGAGGTATTATTGCCTTTAATCGCACATTAGATGCTGATACTGCAAAAGCGATTGTTGATCGACAATTTGTTGAAGTTATTATTGCTCCAGAAGTAGCTGAAGATGCTAAAGTTATATTAGCAAGCAAAAAGAATGTGCGTGTATTAGCGACTGGAATGTGGCAAGCACAACGCCCTACAGGTTTAGACTTTAAACGAGTAAATGGCGGACTTTTAGTGCAAGATCGTGATTTAGGAATAATTACAGCAGACGATCTAAAAATAGTTACCAAGCGGCAACCGACAAATAAAGAATTAGAAGATTTGCTATTTGCATGGAAAATAGTCAAATTTGTCAAATCCAACGCGATTGTATATTGCAAAGATAATATGACTATAGGTATTGGAGCTGGGCAAATGAGTCGCGTTTATAGTGCTAAAATTGCTGCGATTAAAGCGGCAGATGAAAATTTAGAAGTGCAAGGCTCAGTTATGGCATCAGATGCTTTCTTCCCATTTAGAGATGGCATTGATTCTGCTAAAGAGGTTGGTATTACAGCAGTAATACAACCCGGTGGCTCCATTCGCGATGATGAAGTCATTGCTGCCGCTGATGAATATGATATGGCAATGGTGTTTACCGGAATGCGACATTTTAGACACTAACAATAAATCATAATATATGGAAACTAAAAAAACTATTCGCAAAGCAGTTTTTCCAGTAGCAGGTTTAGGTACACGCTTCTTACCAGCCACCAAGGCTAGCCCTAAAGAAATGTTACCTATTGTAGATAAACCATTAATTCAATATGCCGCTGAAGAAGCGGTTGCCGCTGGCATCGAACAATTAATCTTTGTTACCAGTGGCAGTAAAGGGGCTATTGAAAATCACTTTGATAAAAATCAAGAATTAGAAGACGAATTAGAACAACGCGGCAAATATGATTTGCTAGCCATGGCAAAAAATATTGTACCTGAAGGCGTTTCATGTATTTATATACGTCAACCAGAAGCTTTGGGTTTGGGTCATGCGGTTTTATGTGCTAAACCGGTAATAGGCGATGAACCATTTGCTGTAATGTTAGCAGATGATTTAATCAATGGAGAAGAATTAGCATGTTTATCACAAATGGTTCAAATATATGAAAAACAACATTCTAGCGTAATTGCGGTTGAAGAAATATCACAAAAAGACACTGAAAAATACGGTATTATTGAACCGGAAGATTTATATGAAGGTGTTTTAAAAATCAATAGTATTATTGAAAAACCCAGCCCAGAACAAGCACCATCAAATTTAGGTGTAGTTGGACGTTATTTATTCACACCAAAAATTTTTAACTATCTGGAAAATTTAGGAAAAGGGGCTGGCGGAGAGATTCAATTAACTGACGCTATTGCGAAACTATTAATTGAAGAACAAGTACTAGCATGTCAATTTAAAGGCACCCGTTATGATTGTGGCAGTAAATTAGGCTACTTAATAGCGACTGTTGATTATGCACTACAACATCCGAATTTAAGTGAAGGCTTTAAAACACATTTGCGGAATGTTAAGAAGATTTGTCAATAATGAAATTGTTGGGCTTTCTTTTGTCAGCCCAACCTACATATAAGGAACTACAAGGAACTAAAACTATGTCAACCGAAAAACGTTTGGCGCTATCTAAAATCGTCTTTGGTGTATTACGCGATTGGGGAATTAGTGAGGCTGATCAGGTTAATTTCCTCGGTTTTCCAAAAGCTACAAAGCCGCGAGCTTTACAACGTTATTCTAATGATACACCTTTGCCAGATGACGATGAAATCACCGAACGGGTTACACATATCTTAGAAATTGCTGAAGCATTGCGAACTACTTATCCTTGCAATTATGGCATGGCTAAAAAATGGTTACAAACTCCTCATCGCCGTTTTAATAAAGCTACTCCTATAGATCTTATATTAGCAGAAGGTTTAGGTGGTCTGATTGCGGTGCGTGCTGATTTAGATTGCGCTTACGCATGGTCTTTAACCGAACCTCAGAAGAGTTAATTATGCCTTGGATACAAGTTATTTTAACCACAGATGAAGAGCAAGCAGAGGCAATTTCTGAAGAATTATTAAGCATAGGTGCGGTTTCAGTGTCTTTTAAGGATGCCGCTGATCAGCCTGTATATGAGCCAGCTTTAAATACCACGCCTTTATGGGGAAATACACAAATAATTGCTTTATTTGAAGAAACACCTGATCTAAATCAGTTACAAGATAAAAATTATGAAATACAAATTTTAGAAGATCAAGAATGGACTCGTGTTTGGATGGATGATTTTCATCCGATGCAATTTGGAGAAAGAATCTGGATTTGCCCAAGTTGGTCAACACCTCCCAATCCATCAGCAGTGAATATTTTACTGGATCCCGGCTTAGCATTTGGAACCGGCACACATGCCACTACAGCTTTATGCTTAGAATGCCTAGATAAACACCAAGACTTATCAGGTAAAACAATAATTGACTATGGTAGTGGTTCAGGTATTTTAGCGATTACTGCGGCTAAATTAGGAGCCAAACATGTATGGGCAGTTGATAATGATCCACAAGCTCTAATTGCCACAGAAGATAATGCCACAAAAAATGAAGTTAATCAAATTATTAGCTGCCAATTACCAGATGAGGCACTACCACAAGCAGATATAATACTAGCTAATATTTTAGCCAAACCTTTAATAGAATTAGCTCCAATACTAACTAAACATTTAAAAGCCAATTCAACTCTGATATTATCAGGCATCCTTGAAGAGCAACGCGATGAAGTAATAGCCGCATATCAGCCTTATATGAATGTCATACAAGTGGTAGAACGTGAAAATTGGGTAATGATTGAATTAAGTAACACGCTTTAAAAGTCTATTCATCATTTTATCTGATAATATTCGTTTTAAATATCCAAATAAATATGTAGGAAAGGTTACATAATAACGTGTTTTAGGATTGTTAGATTCTAAAGCATGAATTACTTTTTTTAATACAGCTTCAGGCGGTAAGGTAAATGGGGCAACATCTCCTTCTGTTAATAAGCGTTGTTCCATTTTCAGATAATTTTCTTTATGCACACTTTGTTCAGCATTAATATGTTTTTTATACATCTTATATGCGTTAGCACGAAATTTACTTGTAATTGGTCCGGGTTCTATTAGGCTAATTTTTATATTAGTATTCGCCAACTCTAAAGTTAAAGTATCCGTCAAACCTTCCAGAGCAAATTTACTCGCATTATAAGCACCACGATAAGACAATGCGACAAAACCCAAGACTGAACTATTCTGAATAATTCGCCCTTCACCTTGTGAGCGCATTATGGGTAATATCTTGCATGTTAATTCATGCGTACCAAATAAATTAGTTTCAAATTGTTCACGTAAAGCCTCTCGACTTATATCTTCAACAGCTCCGGGTAAACCGTAAGCGGCGTTATTAAATAATCCATATAATCGTCCATTAGTTTTATCTAATACACTTTCGACTGCTGTGTGAATGGATTTTGAATCATTTAAGTCTAAGATGAGGCTTTCTAAACCTTCTTGTTGTAAACGAGTTACATCATTTGCTTTACGTGCCGTAGCAAAAACCGAATAACCTCGTTTTTTTAAACCATGTGCTACTTCATAGCCTATACCGCTAGAACAGCCGGTAATTAATACAGATTTTTTTGTCATAGGAGATAATTATGAGAGCTTATAAATCAATTATTATAGTTGGATTAATAGTAGTTATACTACATGCTTGTTCTTTGGGAAGATTAAATGCACGTAATTTTGCTCAAATTCAGGAAGGCATGACTCAAGCAGAAGTCATTGCTATTTTAGGTGAACCCGATCAAGTTAATGCTGCTAATTTCGCTAATATTGGAGGAATTAGTCAAGTTTTTGGTTTAGAAAATGTTTCTGGTACACGTATGCAATGGAATTCTTTATATGCAAACGCGAATATAATTTTTGTTGGTGGTAAAGTAAAGTTTTCAAATTTTAATACTCGATAAAAATTATGTTAGATACCTTAGCTTTATTGCAAGACATTAAATTTCCAAATATAAAACGCGATCATTTAGAAACTTTACAAGTCAATCTTGGTTATATGTGTAATCAACAATGTATCCATTGTCATGTAAATGCCGCTCCAAATCGTAAGGAAATTATGATACGCGAAACTTGTGATCAAATATTAGCATATTTACGCGCTAATCCATCTATCAAAAATTTAGATTTAACAGGTGGTGCCCCTGAACTAAATCCTAACTTTCGCTATTTGGTTACAGCGGCGACTAAAATGGGAATACATGTTATTGATCGTTGCAATTTAACGATCTTATTTGAACCAAATCAATCTGATTTAGCAGATTTTTTAGCGGCACAACAAGTTGAAATTATAGCCTCATTACCATGTTATTTAGAAGAAAATGTTGATAAACAACGAGGTAAAGGAGTATTCCAAGATAGTATTAAAGGATTGCAGAAACTGAATGCTTTAGGCTATGGCAAGTCAGATTTAATATTAAATTTAGTATTTAATCCACAAGGTGCAGAATTACCAGCACCACAAGACAGTTTAAGTAAAGATTATAAAAAATACTTATGGGATAAGTATCAAATTGTGTTTAATCAAATATTTACGATTTGTAATATGCCCATACAACGTTATGGTAGCCTGTTAATTTCAAAAGGGCTATTTGATGGTTATATGCAATTGTTACGCGATGCTCATTCCGACACTAATTTAGAAACAGTTATGTGTCGCAATCTAATTAGTATTGATTGGCAAGGCTATGTATATGACTGTGATTTTAATCAAATGCTAAATTTGCCCTTACAAATAAATAGCAAAAGAAAACAACAACATATTTCAGAATTAATCAAAGTCGATCTAAAAGGTAATCCAATTGTGGTTGCAGGGCATTGTTATGGTTGTACAGCAGGGCAAGGCAGTAGTTGTGGAGGAGCATTATCTTGAATGGATTATTATCAATTATAATTCCAACATTAAATGAAGAAGATATAATAACTAATACTTTAGAACGATTAGAAGTATTACGTGAAGCAGGGCATGAAGTGATTGTTGCTGATGCTAAAAGTTTTGATAAAACTTATAGCTTAGCGGCACAATTCGCTGATAGCGTATTATTAACAGAAGAAGGGCGTGGTTGGCAAATGAATGCTGGCGCAGAATATGCTAACAATGATATTTTAGTATTTTTACATGCTGATACCAGATTGCCTGACAATGCTGATAAATTAATTAATCAAGCATTACAAGAAGATGGCAAAAAAGATTGGGGGCGATTTGATGTACGTTTATCAGGTAAAGCTCGATTATTACGTTTAGTAGAACGCATGATCAATTGGCGTTCTTGCTTTACGGGAATTGCCACTGGTGATCAGGCTATATTTGTAAAAGCTAGTACTTTTAAACAAGTAGATGGCTTTGCTGATATTCCTTTAATGGAAGATGTAGATTTAAGTCGTCGTCTAAAACGTATAACACGCCCAATATGTATAAAAACCCCGGTGATTACCTCTAGTCGTCGGTGGGAAGAAAATGGAATTATACGTACTATTTTGTTAATGTGGAGCTTACGCTTAGCTTATGCTTTAGGGGTAAGCCCTGAAACTTTAAAGAAATATTATTGAAATTACAAATATTCGCAAAAGCACCAATATATGGACAAGTAAAAACACGTTTAATTCCAAAAATTGGTGCCGCTGGCGCAACTTATTTACATAAACAATTTGTTAGACTAAGTTTGCAAAAATTTAGTCGATTATTTAAAGTGCAATTATGGTGTGCGCCTGATGAATCACATCCATTCTTTCAAATTTGCCAACAGGAATTTGATATAAGCCTACATCACCAACAAGGAATTGGTTTGGGTGAACGTATGGCTTATGCTTTAAAAAGTTGTCAGCCAACAGTATTAATTGGCAGCGATTGCCCAATTTTAACACCTAAAATTATTGCTGATGCTTTTGCCGCTTTACAAACAGATTATAGCGTCGTATTAGCCCCTGCGGAAGATGGGGGTTATGTATTAATTGGAATGCGACAATTCATACCTGAAATATTCACCAATATGCCTTGGGGTACATCTCAAGTATTTTCCATTACAAAACAACGTTTAAATAGATTAGGAATAAAATGGTATCAGTTACCGACTCAATGGGATATTGATCGCCCAGAAGATTTGGAACGTTGGTATTATCACGAGAAATAATTGACAAACTTTCAAAAGTCATGCAAACTATTTTGAATTTATGAGTTGCGAAAATTTTAATTTAGAGAAAGACTCTTGGCGAGTCTTTCAAATAATGGCTGAATTTGTAGAAGGATTTCAACAGTTAGCGAATATTACACATTCTGTGAGTATATTTGGTTCTTCTAATTTAACTAAAGAGAATCCTTACTATAATTTAGCAGAAGAAATTGCACGTGAATTATCTGACGCTGGATTTACAATTATCACTGGAGGTGGTCCGGGTATTATGGAAGCTGCTAATAAAGGTGCATATGCAGGCAAATCACAAAGCATTGGTTTAAATATTAAATTGCCAAACGAACAACAAGCAAACATTTACCAAAATAAATCTTTACATTTTGAACATTTCTTTGTACGTAAAGTTATGTTAGTAAAATATGCATCAGCTTATGTGATATTACCCGGTGGATTTGGTACATTAGATGAATTATCTGAAATAATAATCCTTCTACAAACTCATAAAAGTCAACGAGTACCAATTATATTAGTTGGAACGAGCTTTTGGGAAGGTTTAATCAGTTGGTTTAAAAATACCTTATTAACTAATAATACCATTAACTCAGAAGACTTAAATTTAATTACAATAGTTGACACACCATCAGAAGTAATCGAAATTATTTTGAATCATTAAAATGTCTGTTTATACCAAAATTGAACCCCAACAACTTGAAGAATTTTTAAACCATTATAATTTAGGCAATTTAATAAAATATAATGGCATTAATGCCGGCATAGAAAATACGAATTATTTTGTGAGCACATCTAGTGGCGAATTTGTACTAACTTTATTTGAAGGATTAACAGCAACAGAATTACCATATTTTCTAAAGTTCATGGCATATCTGGCTGAACATGATATTCCTAGTGCCCATCCAATAGCTGATAATAATGGCGAATATTTACGTGAATTAAAGGGCAAACCAGCCGCTTTGGTTGAACGTTTATCTGGTACAGATGTTAAAGAACCTAAGATAATACAATGCCAAGAAATTGGTAAAGCATTAGCTAATTTACACCTTATTAGTCCAGATTTTCCTCATCATCGCCCTAATGGAAGAGGACCACATTGGTGGAAAATTACTGCTGAACGAGTTTTGCCGCTAATGACAGCTGCTGATGCTAAACTTTTAAAAGCTGAATTAGAATTTCAATATAATTATCAATTAGTTAAGTTGCCAACTGGAGTAATTCACGCAGATTTATTTCGTGATAATGCTTTATTTGAAGGAGATAAATTATCAGGTATAATTGATTTTTATTATGCTTGTAATGATATATTAATATATGATTTGGCAGTAACGGTAAATGATTGGTGCGTTCAAGCTGATGGAAGCTTAGATACTAAACGTGTGAATGCTTTACTAGAAAGTTATATTAAACAACGCCCACTTTCAGATTTAGAATTAGAAACATGGTCAACAATGTTGCGAGCAGCGGCATTGAGATTTTGGTTATCGCGCTTGCAAGATTTACACTTTCCCCGCCCGGGAGAACTTACACATATTAAAAATCCTGATGTGTTTCGTAATATATTGCAGGGGCATAGGTAATACACATAGTTGTGCGAAGAAAACTCCGCCCTGCGGAGTAAACCTGTCATATATGGCTAAAATTAAATTTATCTGTATCTATTAGGTGTCACTTGCAAGCGGTTATACTTTTTACTGTTGTTGGATGGCAATGATAGAAATATATCATCTCCTAAAAATTGTCCATATTTACCATGCACATATGGTCTGCCATTCACTATTAAGTATTTTTCAAATTGAAATTTTTTGCCTTGAGTTGGTATGTTTATTTGGGTTTGGGGTTTTTTAATCGTTTTTGAAAATTGTTTTACTTGTTTGAGCAAGCCTTCAAATTTTGAATATTGATAATATGATGGTAGATATAGGCTCCAGCTAAGATAGCTTATCGGAATATCAATCGCTGGTAGTTGGTTTTGAATTTCACCTTTTAAAGTTAGTTTATTTACTTCAGTAATGTAGCCAATTTCAATTGAAAATGATTCTAATTCTCCGCCTTGTGAGCTTGATTTTTTCATCGGTATGAGAATTTCGCCGCTGTCTTTTTGAGCCGGTTTTACCGGTTTACCGTTTATAAAAGCTTGCCAAATGCGTGAGTTTTTCGGTAAAGTTAGGGTTAAAAATTGTCGGTCATTGTTGCGGATGAAGTAAAGAAGCCTTGTAATACTTTTGCCTTCTAAGGTTCGGTGAGTCATGCCATCTACAAAATCTACATTGGCAACTACAGTTTGAATTTCTTGAAAGCCTCTAATTTTAAGCAAAGAACTGAAGGTATTGCTGTAAAATTGGTAGCCGTAAAGTAGTGGGTTTGATGCTTTTTGCCATAAAGTTTTTGGTATATTTTTGGCTGGAATTAGTATTCCATTTTTTACTTGTTTGGAATTCACTTCAATATTTCCAACAGCTTCTACGCCTAAAAAGCCTTCTACTGTATCTGTGCCTATAATTTTTACGCTTGGTATCGCTGTTTCTATTGGTAGTTTAGAGAGCCGTAATCGGTAGGATAGGTCAATTTTTAGTTCTGTGCGTAGATCAGATTGTCCAGAAATTTTGATCAGTTGTGCCTTGGCTGATTTTTCAGTTGACCATTGTTCAATATGCAAACTACTTACATTTAGGATTTCTACGTTTAATGGTAAACTAAATGCTATATTATTAAGTGATTTAAGGTATTTAAGTATAATGGTGCTTGAAACCAAAATATCTGATTTATCAACTGATGCCAAAGATTTGATTATTGCTTGGCTCTTTCTATTTATGCTATTGTCTTTTTCTACTTTCCAACTCAATTTGAGAAGATCGCGTTCACTTAGTATGCTTTTTATTGTAGTGAAATCATCTTGTTGAATCATCTGACTATGAGCTGTCATTTTAACAATATTTACACTCTTTTCAGGAATTCGCAAACTCATGTGATTAATCACCGAACGCGGCGGGATAAATGTAAGGCTATAAGTGAGTTCTTTCACTTGGATTGGTACTCTAAAATTTATTTCAAAAGTTAATGTTTTTGGACCCTTTGCTAGTAAATAATAGCCTTGATCATCTCGTGTAAATGTTGAATTTTCATTCAGAGTTATCGTTTCAATACCAACATCATTTTTAAAAAATGGTATTTTTACCCAGCCATCTTTCAAAATTTGCACCGAAAATTTAGCCAAAAATTTGGCTGATTTGCCTTGAACTTCGCCAGTAAAATGGGATTCTGTAATTGAATAGCTAACTGGCAATGGTTCTGTTTTTATGATTTTAGCTTTAGCTTGCTTGGCTTTCAATTGCTTAATATCTTGTTTTAATGTGTCAATTTCATGAAGTAGTTGTTTCATTTCTTCCCAAGATAAGGTGACTTTGCTCGCTGATTCTTCAGCAAATAGTTGTAAGCTTATAAATAGCAAGCTTATAAATAGCAAAATTTTATTTTGTTTCATTGTTATTTTCCTTTATTAATTCAATATTTAAATCTTTATGTTGTGATAGCACTTGCATAATAATTCCCATCAATATCACGCCTTCGACTGTTAGAATTAATCCGGTATAAGTTGGTAATAATGCTGCTAATGAGGTAATGCCTAGATAAAATATATATGCTATTGCTACGGTAAGTGCCATTTTGAAACTATGTAAAATTCTAATATAGTTAAATATCATCAATCCAATGATTGCAAACGATATTAGAAAAGAGTAAATCACGCCCAAGTAGATTAGCAAATAAGCAAACAATGGGTAGAATAAGAAATAAGCAATACTGGTGATGGCAATTTGAAGAAAATTCAGTGATTTGCCGAATAATCTAATAATTAGAATCAAGGAGATTAGAAATAGTATAAAGAAAGCAGGTGCTCGGTAAGTCATAAAATATAGTTGCTTTTCAATATTGAATTTATCTGGCAATATGACACCTATGTTGAGTTGAGTTAGAGCTTTGTCTAAGTGCCAAGATAAAATTTTGCCTTCTGGGGTTTCTGTTGGCGATTCTGTGGGTGGCATGGTTGATTCTGCATAATCTAAGGCTTTTGCTCCTTGCACATCAAGTTTCATGTTAAAGTTATTTATCTGTTTACCGGGTTCAAAACCATAACTAAATTGATTTAGCCCTCTACCATCATATTCAACTGTCATTTCAAGCGTATCTAAAGGATCAAGTAATCCTGTCCATAAACTGAGATTTGGTTGATATTCAGTGTCTTTTGTATCTTCTTTTCCATTGACTAAAAGTTTTACATTTTGTAGTACACCTTCACCTTGTTGAGTTGGATATGGGAATATAAAAGATAAGTATATCTTTTCATCTTCAGGATTTTTGATAGTATATTTGCCAATAAATTTAGCATTATATCCGGTATAATAGACTAATCCTTTTTTTCTATAATCCATTTCCAGTGTAACAGAAATATCCGCAGCGTTAATTTCGCCTTTGTTTAATGAAGAGACATCTGAACCAAAGCGTTTATAACGCACTGAGGGCATTGGTTGAGCTAAATTTCCGCCCCATATCTGTTTAACTAAATTGAGTTGTTTATACATGGCGTTGTATGTTCTGACTTCTAAGCGATTGGCTAAAATGATCCAGCCAATGAACAAGGGGAAAAATATTAGCCAGAAGTATTTGTTAAGTATTGTTTTTGTTATAAATTTAATCATTTTGATTCCATTTAATTAAAGCGAAGACTATCATATCATGAATCAGCCTATATTGCACCCTATCAAGTGATAATAAAACTACAGGGATTGCATATAAGCAGGGATAAATTGAAAATATGAAAAAATTACCGATAGGCATTCAAACATTTGCCTTTTTTATAAAAGGCAACTATTTACAAACACCAAAAACAGATAAAAAACACTAGTAGATAAAGCAGATAATCCACGCCAATACATTCTAAATTTAGTCCATTCTGATTCAGAAAATGTCATAGGATAAACAACAGCGTCTGGAAACTCTAAAGATTCAAAGCTATTATCAAGAGCTGTTTTATCATTCAAAAATTCTGTCAGTTTCGCAGAAGCGGCTAAATATCTAGCCTGTAAACCTCTAAAAAAACCTTCCAATAACCAAAAACCAATAATCACAATAGCTCCCAAAGAAACCATCTCAGTATTATTACTACTAAATGCCCAACCTATGAGGGCAACCCAAACTGTGATGCAACCTGTCTTTATTTTGGACAATATTTCATCCAAGCGACTTATATGCCGCTGTAATTCATCAGCACCCTTCTCTAACATAGTTTTTTGAAATTCAAATCTGCTTGTATTTTTCATAAAATTCCATAACGTTCTTAATTATATAATTCATACATTATAAGCCCTTTTAGTACGAAAAAAATCTTCTAAAATAGCCTTTCTTAGATTAATTTTATAATAGAGTACAACGAATACACCTCATAATTTTCAAGTCAATCAGCAAAGCTTTGCTTTGAACTCCAGTTTAAATTTTTCAAGTCTTTGCCTATATAACATATATGTAAATAAATAATTGCAAAGCATTTATTTAATGAAGCGGCAACATACAAGCCAATAGCAAATGATCTGACCAAATCAGGCGAGATTAATTTCAATAAATTTATGATTGAACTATATGATCCGCTAACAGACGAAAATAATTTGCTAGTGGACGCTGGAGCGTCCATCCATGCGTTACCACGCTAGAGCGTGGGATACGCAGTCAGCGCAAGCTAACGAGATAAAAACCTTGTGAAAATGTGAGATTGTCTGTAATATAGATTTTTTCGAGAAAATAAACTTTAACAATATGAAAAAATTACCAACGGGCATTCAAACATTTTCTAAAATTATAAAAGGCAATTATCTATATGTAGATAAAACTCAACAGATTCTTGAATTAATTGAATCAGGAGAATATTTATTTCTCTCTCGCCCTCGCCGATTCGGAAAATCTTTATTAATTTCAACATTATCAGAAATATTTTCTGGCAATCAAGAACTTTTTCAAGGCTTATATATCTATGATAAGATTGAATGGCAATCCTATCCGGTAATAATAATTGATTTCAATCTAATATCTAATACTAATGATGAAGTATTTAAAACATCATTATTATCATATTTAGATGAGATTGCCGCTGAATATGAAATTATTCTATCAAAAACTTTAATTAAAGATAAATTTGCTGAGTTAATTAAAAAGATTTCAAAAAAGACTCAGCAAAAAGTTGTGGTTTTAATAGATGAATATGATAAACCAATTGTTGAACATATTGACGATATAGAAAAAGCAACAAAAAATCGTGAAATTATGCGAGATTTTTTTGGTATTTTGAAATCTTCTGATCCATTTTTACGCTTTGTATTCCTTACTGGAGTCTCTAAATTTTCTCGTGTTTCCATTTTTTCTGAATTAAACAATGTCAGAGATATTACTTTTTCAAGACAATTTGCCACATTATTAGGATATACACAAAAAGAATTAGAAAGTAATTTTGAGTTTTATATTCAATATCTTGGCACTGTTTTAGAAATAAAAAAACCAGTTTTACTAACTAAAATTAAGACTTGGTATAACGGTTATTCATGGAATGCTAAAGATAAAATGTATAACCCGTTCTCAATTTTGAATTTGTTTGTAGATCAACAGTTTGATAATTATTGGTTTGCAACTGGAACTCCTACATTTTTGATGAAGTTAATCAAAAAAACAGAACTTGATACCACACAGTTTGAAAACAAAAAAGTATCAAAGATACTGTTTGATAGTTATAATATTGAAAACCTAAATATATTCGCACTTTTATTTCAAACTGGTTATTTGACCATAACTGAAATTAATCAAAAATCAAGAACAATTCAATATGTATTGAATTATCCTAATTTTGAAGTAAAACAAGCTTTTATGACTTTTCTATTTAATAGTTTTACTAAAAATGATTTAGGAGATATTCAACCAGCAGCAGAAGATTTGCGTGATTATTTAGAAAATGATGATATTGAAGGTTTTATAAATATCATTCGTGCCTTGTTTGCTAAAATTCCATACACTTTACATATCAAGAAAGAGGCTTATTATCATTCTTTATTTTATATGGTAGCTGTGTTAATGGGTGTTGAGATTGATTTAGAAATATTAACAGATAAAGGGCGTATTGATGGCGTATTGGAATTTGATAACAAGATTTATTTGATAGAATTTAAATATGCTGAAAAAGGAACTAAAATGGATAGTTTGACTAATAAAGCAATTAAGCAAATCAAGGAGAAAAATTATGGCGAACGCTTTTTAAATGATTTACGTAAGCGTGTTTATCTTGGTATTGGGGTTTTGGGGAAGGAAATTGGTTATCAAATTGAATATTAAGTTAGGGACAAGCACAAATTTTCCTAAACTTTCAACTTATTAATAACTACAGGGATTGCATTTAAGCAGGGATTGCATATACAGGTATCCTTGCTTAAATGCAATCCCTGTAGTTTTTTAGGACGAGGCTAAAACCTCACTTCCTATTTTATTCATAATCATAATCTAAAGTCAATTAGAAGACTTACAACGAATACACCTCATAATTTTCAAGTCAATCACATTCAATCAGCAAAGCTTTGCTTTGAACTCCAGTCTAAATTTGCCAGCATTAAAATTATGGAAATAAATATTTTTGGCAAAAAATCCTCATCTGTCCGTCTATAAAATATGTAGTTAAATTGGAAATTTAATTTCATTATTATATATGTTTATATAATAATTTTTATTATAACTATCTGTTTTTAAAAAAATGAAAAAATACCCTGACCTTTTTTTTGTCTAAGCATTCTATATATGTAAACAAAAATTTTTTTAAGGCATTTTCTAATATTTTTTATTAACCACAACTAAAAGGAGTCAATTATGACTAAAAAATTAACGCTTACTACAATAAAGGAGAAATTTTTATGAGAAAACGACAGATACTTATATCTTTGATAGCCATTATACACTATCAAGCTTTTGCAACGAATCATGTTGTTAGCCTTGTAGAGTCGGTGATAACCGACCCTACAGATACTTGATTTTGGATAAAATTTCATCCAAGCTTATATGCCACTGTAATTCATCAGCACCTTTTTCTAGCATGGTTTTTTGAAATTCAAATCTATTTGTATTTTTTATTATTTATATAATAATTTTTTAGTTGAAAAGTATTTTTTTTTTTGCATAATATTGGAATATCGCTATAATATACCAGATACTTAGCGATTAATTTCAAACAATTAATATTCTTAACATTCACTATAAGGAATTTACTAATGAACAATAAATTAAAATCAGCAGTGCTGTCAGCTAGCATCTTAGCTATTGGATCAAATGCTTGGTCAGCAACAGCCATTTATACACCAATCACAGGTAATCTTGCTAAGTCAGCAGAGATTGACTTTAATAAAATTATGATCGAGATTTACGATCCATTAACAGATGATTCTACTGGTGAATATGCCGTGTATCATGCACCACATAACAATGAATTTTCCCCTCAACCGGGTTATAAATCTGGCAACTTTACTTTTGATGTACTTCCGGGCTTTCGTGATGTTCGTATTGCACCACAATCCTTTGATGCTTTAGGTCATACAAGAACTGTTGATGTAGTTACAATTGTTCCACAGGATAATGATTGTTCAAGATGTCAAACTCAATTAAGTGTTCCAGTATGTGTTGCTGGACAAATAGGAACTAGTTTAACTACCGGTCTTAATAGGGATACTTATATACCAGCTTATTCAGAACAACAAGAAACGCTCTGTATTCCTAGTGTTCTATTAGAAAAATGGGCGGTTTTACCCGGCGGTATTAATAAACGACTTCCATCAGATTGCTACAAAATGGATTTGGATACAGCAACAACACAAGCTGGAATATTGAAAATAAAGAAAAAAGTAAAAATAACTTGCCCAACTCCATAAATTAGATATGAGCATCATTAGAAAAATAGCGATATTGTGTTTATTCTTATGTTGCTCGTATATAATTGCAGAAAAAGCACAAGCGGAAATCCATTGGACAGCAATTTCCAATGGAAATCCCAAAAACATACAAGAATTAGATATTGAAAATGATGGAATCACTGACTTAACATTAAGTATTATTGATAATGTAGCTATTTTTGATGGAGAACATTTCATAATAAAAATGGCTAAAGCTTTTGGCTCTCCAAGTTTGAAAATTATGTCATGTCAACCGGGCAACAAATCTGTTTGGATTTCTTATAATGATATATTTCAAATTACTAAGTATGAAGGTATTTTATGTGGTTATCTGACTGATAATGGACAAACTACTGGATGGTGGAATAATGGTCCTAAATATCTAGGTTTTAAAAGAATTTTAAATAATGGCATATATCATGGTTGGCTGAAAGTTGAGCTAACAAATGAAGGTTGGCAGATATTTGAATATGCTTATGAAGATTGTCCAACTGTTGCCATTCTATCTGGTGCTAAACAAGGTGGCGCAAATTGTCCAACTGTTACAGCAATTACACGCACCAAATCTTCTCCTACTCGATTGAATGAAATTAATTTCAGCGTAAAATTTAGCCATAATGTAACAGCAGTTGATTTGATGGATTTCGCGCTCACCACTACACATAAAATAAACGGCGCGTCGATAATCAGCCTTTCTGGTAATAATGATACTTATATTGTAACAGTTAATACTGGCACCGGAGATGGAACAATAAGGTTAGATTTGATTAATAATAACACCATTAAATCTACGAATAATTTAGATTTAAAAGCAAGTTTCACAGATGGAGAAATTTATAAAATTGATAAAACTCCACCAAATACCACAATATATAGCAAACCCTTAAATCCTTCCTCTAAAAAAAATCCTGCTCATTTTATATTTTCTGGTAATGAGATTCTAAGTTATGAATGTCAACTTGATAGTGGCAATTTTGAGAAATGTACTAGCCCTATATATATAAAATCTTTAAATGAAGGTTCACATACTTTTAAAGTACGAGCTATTGATGAAGCAGGCAATATTGATCCTACTCCTGCTACTTATACTTGGATAATAAATGATGAAACTATTAAGCCATTAACTGGGCTTATAATTAATGAAATTGATTATGATCAAGCTGCGACAGATAATTCTGAATTTATAGAAATAAAAAATATTAGTAATGATCCTATTAATTTAGAATCATATGAAATACAACTAATTGAACAACAAAATAATCATGCACGCCCCTACAAAAATATTCTATTATCAAAAATAAATTTAAAAGCTGGTGATTATTATGTAATTTGTAGTAACGCGGCTAAAGTTGATAATTGTGATCAAGAAATCACAGAAACAGATTTTATTCAAGATGGCGCACCAAATGCAATTGCTTTAATTTATAAACAACAAGATAGAGTAGATGCTAACTTGCTGTACCAAGCATATTTAATAGATACCATAAGTTATGAAGGAAATATTAAAGCACCTTATACAGAAACTATAGGCACCGAAATAGGAGATAATAATAAGACTATTGGATTATCTCGTTGGAATGGTATTGATACCAATAATAATAAGCAAGATTTTAGTTTACGTTGCATTACTCCGGGCAAGAAAAATACTGCTGCTTCAACAAATTGTCTAAAATCACCTCCAATATCAATCCCCCAACCACCATCGCCTCCACCTAAAAATAATCCTATTACAATAAATAAGGATGGAAAAGTCATTACTGAAATTAAAGTAAAGACAAACGATCATCTATCTAATGGAATTTTAGATCATATTCTCAATAATAATGGTCAAGTATCTGATATTACAATAACAACAGAAGGGGTTGTTATTGGAGGAATAGTAAGCGGTAATATTAAGAATGAAGGCGTGATAAAAGATGTTAATTTAGAAGCTGGCAAAATTACTAATAATGGTCAAGTATCTGATATTACAATAACAACAGAAGGGGTTGTTATTGGAGGAATAGTAAGCGGTAATATTAAGAATGAAGGTGTGATAAAAGATGTTCATTTAGGAGCTAACGCTCATGTTGATGGTGGTAAGGTATCTGGCAAAATTACTACTGATAAAAAAGCTCCCGCTTTACTGACAAATGTGATTCTGACACAAGATGTAAAATTAGCTGCTGATGTATCCTTACATAATGTCGAATTACGGGGTGCTTCAATAACTGGTAATCATTTAAGCGGCAATATTAGAGTAACAGGTTCAGCAACAGTAATCAAAGATGTATCTTTAGGTGCAAATACAACTATCACTGGTGGTAAACTGACAGGCAGAATTAAAGGTGATAAACAATCACCAGCGGTGTTGCAACATCTTATTATTGAAGAAAATAGTCATTTAACTGATGTTATTATTGCTGATGGGGTAGAACTTCCTAAACAAGTGAATTTAGGATTAGGAGTACGTTTTACTAGTAAAGAAAATATACCTGAAGGTTTAGACTTAACTTCAGTATTACCAAAATTGAACACTAGTGTAGATTTATCTATTGATGTGGTTGTAGGTGGTGAAGGAATTTTACCAGCTATTAATCGTTTGCCTGAATTTACAGCGTCTAATTTAACAGTTAAACAAAGCAAAACCGGATATTTATATCTTGATATAGAAGATAAACGTTATGCAGTCAATCCTAAAATAGTTAAACATTTATCTGATTCACCTAATTTATTGCTAGAAATTGGGCAAAATATTCGTTTTAAGACTGATACAGAAATTGATGTATTTGCACTACCGGCTATACAAGCACCTGAAGCATTACAAATAGCTTTAAAAGAATTTAAAATTGACATTGATAATATTGGTACTATTCACGTCAAAGCTAAAGATAAAAAACCAGAATGGTTCAGTGCCAGAGCCAATTTCGTTTCAATAGAAGTAGAAAGTGATACTAAAGCTGGATTATCTGTCAAAGAAAATAATGTAGTTAGCTTAGTATTTATTGATAAAGATGGTAAAAAACGTGAACAAAATTTTTATCCAGCACCATATGATTTAACAACTTTAGTTAAAGTTGCTCAAGAGGTGGATTTAACAACAGAAGGAATTTTAAGCTTTAAACTAGAAACGATTAGCTATGAAGGCAAATTAGATTATTTAGTAAAACAAGGAACAGTGCCAAAAAATAAGGCACTAAAAGTTGAAGCAATTACGGATAGTAAAAACTACTTAATAAAATATCCTAATGGAGCAAAGCAAATTTTGTGGCAAATCCTCTATAATTAGAAAAACCTTGTGAAAATATTAGATTGTCTGTAATATATATGCCTATATAATCCATGCTTATATGCAATCCCTGTAGTTTTTATTTAATGTATTTTTCAGCAAATACATAATCATTTTGTGATATATCAACTTCACATAAATAATCCAGAAAATCATCATCTTCGCCATGCAAGCCCTCTTTTCCTATAAGTTGAATAAGTTTTTGATTTTTTCAAAATATATTGAGGTGTGGTTGCTTTCAGCGCGGCAATTAATTTTGGTGCAAATCCCCACACATGACCATCTATTGAAAAATAAACCGCTCCTAATACTTTTTTTCCATTCATAAATTTAATTCTTGAACGTGTTGACATTTTAATTCCTCTTAGTTTCAAAATAAATACGTATTGGAATTTGAGAACCAAATTTATTTGATAGAATTCAAATATGCTGAAAAAGGAACTAAAATGGATAGATTGACTAATAAAGCTATTAAACAAATCAAAGATAATTATCTTGGTGTGGGGGTTTTGGGGAAAGAAATTGGTTATCAAATTGAATATTAGAGATTTCATGCTCGTAATTTTTAAGTAATAATCAATAATGTTGATTATAATGATCATATAATACAGGAATGATGGTTAGAATCAACATGAATCGAAAACGCATAAAACCACTATCAAAACGTGCAGAAATAGTTTTACAGGTATTAGGTGGAATGATTAAAGCTGGGCGTATTGAACGTAATATGTCACAAGCTAATTTGGCTGAACGTGTCGGTGTGAGCCGCTATACAATAAGTTTATTGGAAAAAGGAAACCCTAATGTAGGGATTGGTACTGTTTTAGAATCTGCAATTATTGTGGGTATTCCTATAATGGAAGACGATGTACGTCAAATGACTAAAGTTTCTCAAGCTATTGCTAATTTAATAGAAATTTTACCTTCAAAACGAGTCGGCAAAAAGGTGGAACTTGATAATGACTTCTAGTTTAGATGCTTTTGTTTGGATATGGTTGCCTAAATGTTCTGAGCCAGTAGTTGCTGGAAAAATTAACTTTCAACAAGGCAAATACCATTTTATTTATGCTAAATCTTATTTGCAAAATCAGAACGCAATTTCTTTATCGCCAATAGAGTTGCCATTACAAGTTTCAACTTTTGAACCTGAAGGTATTAATGAAATTCATTCTTGTCTTAGAGATGCTGCACCTGATGCTTGGGGCAGGCGCGTATTGCATTATAAGTATTCACAACAGAATTTTAATGAAGTCGATTATATGTTGTTATCTGGCAGTAATCGCATTGGGGCATTGGATTTTCAACAAAGTAATCGAATTTATACTGCTAGAGATTCATCTGTAGTTCAATTACAAGATTTATTACAAGCGGCACAATTAATAGAAGCAAGACAGCCTTTGCCAGCAGAATTAGATCGGGCTTTATTACATGGAACAAGCGTAGGCGGCGCAAGACCAAAAGCATTAATTAGTGATAATAGCAAACAATATATTGCTAAATTCAGCTCATCTACTGATCATTATGATCTAGTAAAAGCAGAATATGTGGCAATGAAATTAGCGCAGCTTGCTGGTATTGATGTAGCTAATGTTGAATTAAAACATTCTTTAGGTAAAGATATTTTACTGGTAGAGCGTTTTGATAGAATCATACAAAATGATTTTATTGAACGCCGCTTAATTTTAAGCGGTTTAAGTTTATTGAAATTGAATGAAATGGAAGCTCGTTATGCCAGTTATCCTCAACTAGCAGAAGTTATACGTCATAATTTACCCAATGCAGAATCTTCTTTACATGAACTTTTTAGACGTATTGTCTTCAATATTTTGATAGGTAATACAGATGATCATGCGAGAAATCATGCCGCTTTTTGGAATGGAACTACATTAACTTTAACACCAGCTTATGATATTTGTCCACAAAATAGAACTGGACAAATAGCCAGTCAAGCAATGAATTTAGAAGGAAAACAAGGCAATCATTCCACTTTGATCAATGCACTATCCATTTGTAGTTTATTCATGTTAGAACCAGTAGAAGCTAAAGAAATCATTAATAGATTAATATCGGTAATAAATGATAATTGGTTGAATATTTGTAATGAAGCTGAATTAAGTGCAAATGAACGCGATAGTTTATGGGAACGTGCTGTTTTTAATCCTTATTGTTTTGAAAATTGGCTGTCTTATGATAAAAGTTAAGGGCAACCACAAGGGATTGCCTCTACAAAGCGACGCTATATAATATTCGTTTTTTCATTTTTAGACTATATTAAAATCTCATTCATTTCTATCTCGCCCTCGCAGATTCGGAAAATATTTTTCAGGCAAAAGTTTTTGGCACAAAAACATTTGCCTGAAAATTAATTTCAACATTATCAGAAATATTTTCTGGCAATCAAGAACTTTTTCAGGGTTTATATATTTATGATAACAAAACTATCAGACCTGTCAGGTCTTTAATATTATAGAATTCAAATATGTTGAACGTTTTTTAAGTGATTTACCTAAGCGTTTTTGGAGAAGGTAATAACTACAGGGATTGCATGTAAGCAGGGATTGCATATACAGGTATCCTTGCTTAAATGCAATCCCTGTAGTTTTTTAGGGCGAGGCTAAAGCCTCACTTCCTATTTTATTCATAATCATATTCTAAAGTCAATTAGAATACTTACAACGAATACACCTCATAATTTTAAAGAGTACAAGAAACCTTCTGTATTCCTAATATAAAAGTACCTAACATGCTTAACTTACCAAATGGCAGCGACATCCTACTACAACATGACTGCCAACAAATAAAAATGTATATTAAAAATACAAAAAAATAAAGATCCCGGCTTTAAAGACGTTCGTCTGCCAATGGAAACAATAAATTTTGTATTCCGAGCCTAGAAGTTCCCAAAGTAGCAGTGTTACCCGGTGGAAAAACCATATCAGTAGCACCAGATTGCTACGAAGTAACTTTAAATACAGCAACTACACAAAAAAATGGCATATTAAAAATCACAAATAATGTAGCTATTGATAAAAACCTTTGTCAATAAATAATTTGCTAGTGGACGCTGGAGCGTCCATCCATGCGTTACCACGCTAGAGCGTGGGAACGAGATAAATCACCTATTCAGTCCTAAGACCTATCTCGAATCTCACGATTCAAGCCCATTCTTTAGCTCAGGGGTAGTTGACTTATTGTCTGTTCTTTCAATCCAAATTTCATTTTCTTCTATTTCTTTTTGAATTAGAGTTTGCATGATTGTTTGTAACTCAACAAATAAGGGAAAATAAGTATTTATAAATTTCGACTTTTGATCATATCCATCCAAGTTTCACCATCAGAAATTAGTTCAACCTTAAATGCTTCTCTGATAGCATCTCTTAAACCTTTAATACTATTATTACCCTGATATTCTAAATAATATTTTAAAGTATTCCATGCTAATTCATGAGTATATTCAAAACCTTGAATAATACCTTGCTTTTCTAAATCAGATAATTGTCGTTCTATACTAATTTTTACCGCTGCTTCTAATTGACCCAATGCTTTTTTATAATTAGAAAAACGCTGTATCCATCTTATATCATTATTCATAAAATTTTCTAATTTCCGCTAATTTTTTACGCCCACAGTAACTCGATCCCAGCCAGCTAAATCCTGATAAGTTTCAACAGATTGAAATTGCTTCAACAAATCACGTACCGCAGCAGCTTGATCATAACCATGCTCTAATAATAAACATCCACCATCTGTAAGATGTTTAGGAGCCTGAGCAATTATAGTTCTAATATCTGCCAATCCATCATTGCCAGCTACCAAAGCACTTCGTGGTTCATATTGAACATCTCCTTGGTTTAAATGAGGATCTGCGGTTGCTATATATGGTGGATTCGATACAATCACATCTGCTAGCCCTAAATTGCTTAACCAATCACTTTCTATAAACTTCACTGTTTCTAAGCCTAAATTTTTTGCGTTTTGTTTTGCTATAGCTAATGCTGTGGTAGATTTATCAGTTGCTATAACATTACAATTTACACGCTCTTTTGCAATTGCCAAAGCAATGGCACCGCTACCTGTACCTAAATCTATAATTGTAGCTTGACTATCAGAATCTAAACGTGCTAAGACTAACTCAACTAATAATTCTGTTTCGGGTCTAGGAATAAGAGTGTTTTCAGAAACTTGCAAGTCTAATGACCAAAATTCTTTATTACCCAGAATATAAGCAATAGGCACACCCTTAATGCGATGTTCCAATAATTCTTGAAATTGATTATATTGATTAGCAGTAATAACTTTATCAGACCAAGCATACAAATAACTGCGTGTAACATCTAATACATTACATAATAATACTTCAGCATCTAAACGCGGGGTATCAGAATGTGATAATTTATTAATAGCGGTTGATATAACTTGATTTAGACGCATAAAAATATTTTTTAAACTGTGGATTAACAATAATTAATGAAATTTCTATTTGATCTTTTTCCAATTGTATTATTCTTTATAGCATATAAATTATATGATATATATGTAGCTACCGCTGTAATAATTGTTGCTTCGATAATTCAAGTTGTCTGGTTTTGGTTTAAACATCATCGCATTGAAAAAATGCACTTAATTACATTAGTATTAGTTGTAACATTAGGTGGAGCAACCATATTCTTACACGATGAAAACTTCATTAAATGGAAACCTACTATAGTCAATTGGGCATTTGCGATTGCATTCTTTGGCAGTCATTTTATCGGTCAAAAAACTTTGCTACAAAGAATGTTAGATAGCCAAATTGAAGTCACAAAACAACATGTTTGGAAAGTATTAAATATCGCATGGGTAGCATTTTTTGTTACAATGGGAATTATAAACCTATATGTAGCATTTAATTTTGATACTAATACTTGGGTCAATTTTAAATTATTTGGTTTAATGGGATTAACCTTAATTTTTGTAATTGGTCAAGGTATTTATTTAGCCCGTTATATAAAAGAGAAATAAAAATGCTTTATGCTATTATAAGTGAAGATGTTGCTAACAGTCTTGAAATACGAATCAAAACTCGTCCAGTTCATATAGAGCGTTTAGAAATTTTAAAGTCTGAAGGTCGTCTAGTATTAGCTGGACCACATCCAGCTATTGACGCGATGGATCCCGGTACTGCTGGATTTAGCGGCAGTTTAATTATTGCAGAATTTCCATCATTAGAAGATGCACAAGCATGGGCTGACGCTGATCCATATTATGAAACTGGCGTGTACGCTAAAGTTACAGTAAAACCATTTAAAAAAGTATTACCATAATGACTGATAGAATAAATCTAATAAAACAAAAATTAACCACCGCGCTTGAAGTTAGTCATATAGAAATTATTGATGATAGTCATAAACATGCTGGTCATGTCGGTGCGCGTGATGGCGGTGGACATTTTAATCTCAATATTGTAAGCTCAGAATTCAAAGATAAAAGCTTGATTCAGCGTCATCGTATAGTTTATGCTGCTGTAGATCAGTTAATGAATACCGAAATTCACGCTTTAAGTATTAATGCTCAAACACCAGAAGAATTTTCATCAAATTAGGATAGTTAAATTATGTTTAAACCTTTCATTCGCGTTAGTCTATTATCATGCTTGGTATCTTTAAATGCCTATGCAGCACCAGTAGTAACAATAAATGGCACTACTCTGACTCAACAAGATTATGATCAATATCTTGACATACGCACCAAAAAAACCAAAACCAATGTCACACCTGACAAGCAGACAATCATTGAAGAAATGATTGATCGCGAATTGTTGAGACAAGATGCTCTTAATAAAAAGTTGGATAAAAATCCTAAATTTATTGAGCAATTAAAACAATTGCGTGATAATCTACTGATGTCAATTGCATTGCAAAGTTACTTAGAAACTCATAAGATAACTGATGCCACGGTTAGAAATTTCTACAATCAACGAATTACCCAAATAAAAATGCCAAAACAATATAAAGCAAGGCATATTTTAGTAGAAACTGAAGCAGAAGCTAAAGAAATTATTGCTGAAATTAACAAAGGCAAATCTTTTGGTGAACTAGCAAAAGCAAAATCTACTGACGTAGGATCAGCCAAACAAAATGGTGATTTAGGTTGGGTAACAAAACAAACACTAGTACCAGCATTTGGTAATGCAATGGAAAAATTAGCCAAAGGTGAATATACCAAAACACCGGTAAAAAGTAGATTTGGTTGGCATATTATTAAAGTTGAAGGCGTTAAATCTCAACCAGCACCAGCATTTAATCTAGTTAAAGAACAGATTAGAAGTGGCTTACAAAATCAACAAATGCAACAATATAGTGATCAGCTAAGAACTAAAGCAAAAATCAAAATAATTAAATAATGTCAAAAACCTTAGAACTGGCAATTGACTTAATCAGCCGCGCATCAGTCACTCCTAATGATGCCGGTTGTCAAATATTGATTGCAGAACGTTTAAAAAAACTTGGCTTTAGCATAGAACATTTGCGCTTTGGTGAAGTTGATAATCTATGGGCTAGACATGGGGAGACAAAGCCTCTATTTGTATTTGCAGGGCATACCGATGTTGTACCAACTGGTCCAATAGAAAATTGGCAATTCCCGCCTTTTGAACCAACTATAGACAATGGTTTATTGTATGGGCGCGGAGCTGCTGATATGAAAGGCAGTATTGCAGCAATGCTTACTGCTTGTGAACGTTTTATCACTGAAAATCCTCAACATAAAGGCTCAATCGCATTCTTAATAACTAGCGATGAAGAGGGTCCGGGAATCGATGGTACGGTTAAAGTGATTGAACATTTACAAGCTAAAGGGGAAAAAATTGATTGGTGTCTAGTCGGAGAACCTTCTAGCACTGATCGTTTAGGTGATATAGTTAAAAACGGACGGCGTGGTTCTTTAGGCGGAAGCTTAACAATCAAAGGTTTACAAGGTCATGTTGCCTATCCCCATCTAGCTGAAAATCCAATTCATAAAGCGGCACCAGTACTAAAAATATTATGTGAAACTGAATGGGATCAAGGTAATGAATTTTTCCCACCAACCAGTTTTCAGATTTCTAATATTAAAGCTGGAACAGGTGTAGATAATGTCATTCCCGGTGAATTGGAAATTTTATTTAATTTTCGTTATAGTACCGAAGTCACTCATACGCAATTGCAACAACAAGTGACCAGCTTGTTAAATGAATATGGACTTAAATACGATTTAGCATGGAGGCATAGCGGTCTGCCATTTCTAACTCAACCCGGAGAGTTAGTAGCGGCAACCGTAAAAAGCATTCATCATGTATGTGGTTATGAACCGACTTTATCAACTGCTGGTGGCACATCTGATGGACGCTTTATCGCGCCTACAGGGGCACAAGTAATTGAAGTAGGACCACTTAATAATACTATTCATAAAGTTAATGAATGTGTAAGTGTGGAGGATCTTGATAAATTATCTGATATTTATCAAGCAATTATAAAGCAATTATTATAGGAAATATAATATATGTCTAATTATAAAGTGCGTTTTTATAAAGGCGATTATAGATGGCGACAAAGACAAGCTAACCGAGATCGTTGTGTAGCTTATGTCGAACAACATTTTAATGGAGCTGCTAATCGTCGTGCCGGTTATTCAATGGTAATAACAGGTTATCGTTCATCTCAAACTAGCCGCAATTGGGGGCGTTGGTATGCTCAACAAGTAGGAAAAGTATTTGGTGTACCGGTAGGAGGTAGAAGTGGCATAATGGTTGGAGGTTATGGTGGTCGTGGTAATGGTAATGTCAAACATACCAAAATGCCAGCCATTTTATTAGAACCTTTATTTGGTAGCAATCCCCAACACGCTGAAATTATTCGTAGTAGCAAGGGACAAGATAAACTCGCCAAAATTCTTGCTGATAGTATCATAGAAGCCTTTCCTAAAGGTGGAACCATAGGTTTTAGTGTTGGACATAAATATAAAACCTCACGCCCTTGGGATCGTGGAGTACCAATTTATGGTGGTGGTACAGAAGCTGACTATGCCGAAATCGTAATGGAAAAGGCAAAAGCCTTATTAGAAGGTTATGATCCATCTA
Source organism: Candidatus Marithrix sp. (assembly GCA_016744775.1). GTDB lineage: Bacteria > Pseudomonadota > Gammaproteobacteria > Beggiatoales > Beggiatoaceae > Marithrix. Next base: position 107,543 of record JADGDS010000002.1, on the reverse strand, counting down.
AGGTAGAAGAACCAAAAGAAGAAGATGACGACAAGCCAGATAATGACATTCGCGTCATTAAAGACGGCAAAGAAATCTGGTTACATACCGAAACAGATGAAGATGATAACATCCTTTGGGATGAAGAAAATCGTGTCTTGTATATAAATACAAAATAACCAAAAACCTGACAGGTTTTTAAAACCTGTCAGGTTTAACTACATTTTCAACATTTCCCCTTCAATCCATTCCTCAACTAATTGATTTATTTCTTTATAATCTTTATCTTTAGGATCAATTACCGGACCAATTACTATTTTTATGGTACCCTGTTTTTTAATAAGACTATTACGTGGCCAAAATTTTCCTGAGTTAATTGCAACTGGCACTATTGGATAGCCGCTTTTTTCTGCTAATAATGCTCCACCTACACGATAGCGTTCTCTTTTCCCCGGAACTACGCGGGTTCCTTCAGGATATATTACCACCCATAAACCACGTGATAAACGTTCTGTTCCTTGTTTTATTAATTCTTGCATCGCCTGATGACGCTTGTTACGATTAATTGCAATCGGTTCCAGACTTGCTAAAGCCCAACCAAATAAGGGTATAAAGAATAATTCACGTTTTAATAAAAAAACTTGTATAGGAAAAATTTTTTGAAATACTATGGTTTCAAAAGCAGATTGATGTTTACTTAATAATATTGCAGCACCAGAGGGAATATTTTCTAAGCCTTCTATTTCATAAGTAATATGACAAGTTTTTTCTAACCACCAAACTACAAACCGTGCCCAACCTGTCATAATGGTATAACGGTATCGGAATGGTAAAGGAAAAATTAGCAGAGCTAAAATAGCAAATATTAATGTAGCTAATACTTGCCCTATAATAAATAATAATGAACCTAGCATTTTTTTAGTTATCAGTTAATAAATTTTCAACTACAGCGGCTAAATCATCATAGATTGCTACTTTGTCTGTTAATTGATTTATAGTGCGTTTACCTTTCCCAGTTAATACTAAAATTGGTTTAGCACCAACTGCATTAGCCGCTTGTAAATCGCGCAATGAATCTCCTACTGCTACTAGATCAATTAATGTAGAATCCACATAACTAGCAATCTGATGAAATAAACCCGGCAGCGGTTTACGACATAAGCAATTATCTTTTGGACCATGTGGACAAAAGAAGATTGCCTCAATTTTACCATTAACTTGAGCAAGTTGCTGATGTAGTTTACTATGAATTTGATTTAAATCATCTAAGGTAAATAAACCGCGTGCGATGCCAGATTGATTAGAAGCCACAAATACCTGATAACCTGCATGATTAAGTCGAGCAATTGCCTCCAAACTACCGGGAAGCGGTTGCCATTCATCAGCGGATTTGATGAAATCATCAGAATCGTAATTAATGACACCATCCCGATCTAAGATTATTATTTTTTTCATTTCTTAAGCCCCCTAGCCCCCTAAAGTGGATTTAATTTGTAATTCCCCCCTTTAGGGGGGTTAGGGGGGCTTTAAACAAACAACTGCCCCAAATCAACGCCAGCTTCTAATTTAGCAGCAGCTTGATTTGGAAAAATAATATTGCCGCTATTTGGCGCAATCCAATCACAAATTGGTGCAAATATGTGGTCATATTCTGTTAATCCAGTAATATCAGGGCTACTATCATCTAATCTGGCTAGTTCTGTTTCTGGATACATATCTCCATAAATTCCACCATTTACACTATCACCAATTACCAAAAACGATGTGCCTCGCCCATGATCAGTACCATTATTACCATTTGCTTTTAATTGACGACCAAATTCTCCACCTATTAATAATACTGAATTTTCTCTTACTACTGTTGGAAGGTTTTGAGATAAAGCATCAAATGCTTTGTTAGCTCCAAATAAGTCACTAAAATTCTTTTCAATAACAACTTTTTGATCTTTATGCGTATCCCAGCCACCCATTGCTAAAGATGCTGCTCGCAGATTGACAATATCGCTAAATGCTAGGCTATCATATAAATTTCTGATTTGTTTACCTAAACCGCGATTATTTAATACATTGGAACTACCAGCAGTATAAAGTCCTTCAATATTAGCTGGAATAGCAAATTGACTTAAGCGATCATCAATCGCATTACCAAACTGGCGGGATTTATATTCTATATCGGTAAACCGCTTATATATTGAATCTGAAGCTATTTCTTCACGCTTAGCTGCATAATACGTTCTGAGGCTTCTAGCTATACGCCCCTGATAAGTCTTTTCTTTAGCTGCTGAGGGATGATATAATCGCATTTTTCTAGTATCAGCCGCTGAAATTACATTATCATTAGAACGTTGGCTCAGGTTATTAGGATTGGGTCCAAAACAAAAATTACGCGGACTTGATGTTAATGCTAAAACATTACCACCAGTTGTATAAGCTAATTTACCGCCCCAACCGGGATTACCAGAATCATTACGCCCCGCATTCACATTACCCTGATCCTTAATCATTTGGCAATAAGAATGATCGCGACTATTACTGCCAATCACATTATTAACAATCGCCAGAAAACCAGCATCCCACATAGTTTTTAACCAAGTTGCCTCTTTAAGCAAACCAAAACTAGTAGTACCATCAGTTAAATGATAATAATCATTTTCCCAACGTTGTTCCCAAGCCGCTGGATCATCCGCCGGTAAATTATGAGTTTTGGCATTTACCTGCCAATAACGATAACCAAAACTATTAGGATCTGACTCATAAGGAGGTGGCATTAAATGCCGTAAATTCGCTCCACCAGATAACATTAGATCGACTAATACACGGCTACTAAGTGTAGGAAAACCGCCAGCACTAGCACGTGCGATTTGATTAAACAAAGAAAAACCACCTACACCATAAAGTGCGCTGGATACCAGAGTAGATTTAATAAAATTACGACGTTTCATGATTAGCGTCCCTCGCGTGCAAATAGATATGGTGTACCTAAAATAAAACTTACTGCTAAACCTACATTTCGATTAGCTGCTTGACGTTCTTGATCATCCTTACTTTTTAAAGCCATTTTTGTAGAAGCTAAATTCTCCAAGATACTAATCAGATCAGCGTCTGTTTCCAACTCTTCAGTTGTGAATACTCGGTCTAAATCATTGTCATCAATAAAATAAGCCAAGTCTTTACCAGAAGCTAACAATGAATTGACATAACTACGTTCCAAAATTCCATAATTTTTCAAGCCATCACCAATAAAGCGATCCCAGAGAAATTCACCAATTTTATCGACTTCATATTTAATACTTAATTTTTTAGATAGTACAGAAGCCCAATCTTTACGCCATGTATCAGCAGCCACTTTAGTAAAAACATAATTTTTCTCAGTTACACTATTGTAATGAGCACGAAAAATATCACTACTATTTGCAGCCTCTTCACCAGTTTGACCACCAAAAACATTATGTATCGGTTCAAACGGATAAGCTTGTTCTTCTCTTAAATAAGCAGGAAGATAATAACGATCAATTTCAGCATTGTTCAAAATAAATTGAGTATTAATAAGCATACGTCTATCAATACTGGTCAAATATTTAACTCGACTAGCGTTATGAAATTGAGTAGAAATGGCATAAGCGCGTAAGAAAGACAAAAGATTTTTAGTCTTCATAGAAGACCATGCAGCACGAATTTCAGCAATATCAGCATCACTTAAATTATCATCTGCTAAGCCACTTATAATGATAACAGGTAAATTATCTCTACTTTCATGATGAAACATTGCAACTTGAGACAATTTCTGAATTCTCTTTAAAGCATTACGGCCTTTATTAAGACTATAAAGAATATCCAAAGTACCCGGAGTATGGAATTCAGTACCAAAAGTTACATGATCCACTCTACCTTGACCCGATACATATTCAATTTTCATATCAGTCAAAGCTTTAGCAGTATTTTTAATAGTTATTTCTTCATGATAATCAGGATCTTCATCACCTAAAATACCAAAAAACAATTGAAAATACTCACGAGCAAAATCTTCATTACATAAACACACATCATTTTTATAGACATTATTCCTATGACCATAATGTTCAGCAACAGCGGCTGAAGTTGCAGCAGTAGTAAGAGTTTTATGATAAGCACGTTTTGTATTACCTAAACTTTTAACCACATCATCATAATAAGTGAGCATTTGTTGAGTATTTACAGAAGATTGGAGATTAACAGCCATATGATAGTTGGTTTCCCAGAGACCAACTTTTTGACGAAATGGATTTAAGCCATGACTAACAGCAGCTCGTAACCATAACTCAGCGGGTCTTGCATTAGTATCTAATGCAACAGAATATTTATAACGCTTATTTTCAGGCACATCATTATCAGGATCATCTGAAGACCAAAATTCACCTAAACCACGTAAACTACCATTAGTTTTTTTAGACAATCTAGCAGCATCAATTTTAGCTAGTTTAGAAATATTACCATTAGACTTACCAAAAGTAAGCATTTTTTTAATTGCAGCTTGAGGTGACATCTTAGCAAGCTTAATAATCATAGCTTCATTAGTCTGACCTCCATAAGCAAAAGCATGTAATACGCGACGTACTGCCCCTTCATCCCAATCAGCATTATTGATAGTCTGAAAACCAGCAGCGTAACTATTATTATAAGTGATCAATATAACAGACGCTGTAGTCAATATTTTTTTTAACATGACAACTCTCCTAACTTTTTTTTATAGATTATATTATAATCACAATATACTCACAAATACAAGTTTATAAAAAATAAATATGACAAATTCTTATCGCGACGCTGGTGTTAATATTGATAACGGTAATTTACTAGTTGAACAGATTAAACCAATTGCTGCTCGTACTCGCCGCCCAGAAATGTTAGGCAACTTAGGTGGATTTGGAGCTTTATTTGAAATTCCACTAGATCGTTATAAGAAACCTGTTCTAGTTTCCGGCACAGATGGTGTGGGTACAAAATTAAAATTAGCACAAACTTATGCTAAATATGACACAATAGGTATTGACTTAGTTGCAATGTGTGTTAATGATATTGTTACTTCTGGTGCCGAACCACTATTCTTTTTAGACTATTACGCTACTGGAAAACTTGATGTAGAAGTGGCTAGTCAAGTTGTTACTGGTATTGGTACAGGTTGTGAATTAGCTGGAGCGGCTTTAGTTGGTGGCGAAACTGCCGAAATGCCCGGTATGTATAGTCAGGGAGATTATGATTTAGCAGGATTTGCGGTTGGTATAGTTGAAAAGAATGCTATTATTGATGGTAGTAAGGTTCAAGCTGGTGATGCCCTAATTGGTCTAGCTTCTAGTGGTCCACATTCCAATGGTTATTCATTAATTAGAAAAATTTTAGAACCAGACGTGAATAAGAATATTATTAATAGTTTATTAAAACCTACTCGTATTTACGTCAAACCCTTACTAGAACTGATTTCACAAATACCAGTACACGCTTTAGCACATATAACTGGTGGAGGCTTATTAGAAAATATACCACGTGTATTACCTTCAGATTGTTGTGCTAATATTAATAGTAAGAGTTGGTCACGCCCAGTGATTTTCGATTGGTTACAAGAACAAGGTAATATTACTGATACAGAAATGTATCGTACCTTTAATTGTGGCATTGGAATGGTAATTTGTATTCCAGCCGATCAAACAAATAAGGCTTTAAACTTACTAACAGAATTAGGCGAAACAGCTTGGCATATTGGAAATATTGACAGCAATTCTAAGCAACAAATCAAAATTGTATAATGATCAAAAATATTTTCTCGTTCCCACGCTCCAGCGTGGGAACGCATGTGTGGACGCTCCAGCGTCCAGTAGCACAATGTAATGGCTATAGGAATTTAAATCTGACTTGACGCTGGAGCGTCTGGACATGCATTCCCACGCTGGAGCGTGGGAACGAGAAAAAGGAGGTAAAAAATGAAAAAATTATCTATAGTAGCTCTAATTTCTGGACGAGGTAGTAATTTAAAAGCAATTATTGACGCTGCTAATCCTTTAGTTAATATTAGTGCAGTTATCAGTAATCGTCCGCAAGCTGCTGGTTTAAACTATGCTCAACAAGCAGGAATTAACACTGAAGTATTGGATCATAAAGACTTTGCAACACGATTAGAATTCGATACTGCGCTACAGCAATGTATAGATCAATATCAACCACAACTAGTTGTATTGGCTGGATTTATGCGTATTTTAAGTAGCGAATTTGTCAAACATTATAAAGGTCGCTTAATAAACATTCATCCATCTCTATTGCCTAAATTTAAAGGTTTAGATACTCACAAACGCGCTATAGAAGCAGGTGAAAAAGAACATGGAGCTAGCGTACACTTTGTAACAGAAGACTTAGACGCTGGACCAATAATTCTTCAAGCGCGGGTTCCAATATTAGCAGATGATACTGAAGAAAGTTTAGCAGCACGAGTTTTGCAACAAGAACATAAAATTTATCCAGAAGCTATACAATTATTTGCAGAGAAATATTTTTCTCGTTCCCACGCTCCAGCGTGGGAATGCGTGTGTGGACGCTCCAGCGTCCAGTAGCACAATATAATTGCCATAGGAATTTAAATCTGACTTGACGCTGGAGCGTCTGGACATGCATTCCCACGCTGGAGCGTGGGAACGAGAAAAAAAATGAAAAACTTAATTTTAATCTTACTAATGTTATTGTCAGCTAATTCTTTAGCAGCTAATTTTCATGCCATTATTGTTGCTGATACCAATGATAAAACCATAGGTAACAGTGTTATTATTGATAAACGGAAAATCAATACCTTAACTCAAAATATTGCTAGCAACACCGGTTTAACGTTAATACAACATAATATATATGGATATGACTTTAATTATGACACAGTAAAACGTAATTTAAATAATATCTCGGTAAGACCAGATGATGTAGTTATGTTTTATTATTCTGGTCATAGTAACAATTCTGGAACTAAATGGCCTGCATTAAATTTGAAAACTCGCAAATTAAAATTAGATAATGTAATTTGGAGTTTAAAAGCTAAAAAACCGCGTTTACTAGTAATCATAGCTGATAGTTGTAATAATCTTACTAGTCGTGGTTCCAGTTTAAATAATTTCATGAGTTTACGAAGTATTGAAGCTCCTAAAACGCAAAATTATCAACAGCTATTTTTAAAACGTCAAGGAACCATAATTATGGGTGCGGCTAAACCGGGAGAATATGCGTGGGGCAATGCTCAACATGGAGGTTTTTTTACTTATCAATTACTAGAAAGTTTAAATAAGGAACTGGCTAGCTCTAATTCGCCAAATTGGAATCAATTAGTAAAACGCGCTGAGGTACCAATACGATTACCTTATGGTATAGAACAAAACCCCCAATCTGAACTTAAGATTAAAAACTTTACCAAGCTTAATACAACAGAAAAATGTTATTACTATTATAATCGTAGAGGCATTCTTTGTTGTCGTAAATCTACCGGAACCACATGCGAACAACCTATTATACAAGAAGAAAAATGTTATTATTACTATAATAATAGAGGTTCTCTATGTTGTCGCCGCCCAACAGGTACTACATGCGAATAGCTTGTTCTGCTTTTGCTAAATAATCATCAGTAAGAGGTTCAACTAAGAGAGGTGTTGCAGTAACATCTCTTTTTAAATAGTGTTTTGATAATCTTTGCATGGATTTACTGCTACGAAAGTCATTTTCAGTTAAGCCATTGAAATACATGTCAAGAAAGCCTTTGGGTGTATTAATATGATCTCTTAACAAGCCTTCTTTAACAAATCCTAAGTGTTCTACATTTTTTTGAGCTTTATTATTATAACCATAAATTAAAGCTGTTACTTTATGAAGTTTAATAACATTAAAGGCAAATTCTAAGATTAACAAATACGATTCTAAACTGCTACCAGTTCCTCTATACTTACTATCAGCAATACCAAATAACAACTCAGCGCGTTGGTGAGATTCTTTATAATCAACCAAAGCGGCTAAACCTATAGGTTGTTTTTGCCCATCATCTAAATGATGAATTACCCATTCAACACCTTTTAATTGTTGAGGTAAATGTTGCTGTTCTTTAACTAAACGTTCTCTAATTTGAGCTTCTGTTTCATTACGATTCTGCGCCAATCTATATAAATCCATAAATTCTTCATTCTGATAACATTCCCGCAAAAACGGTGCATGTTCAGGTGCAGAACGTTCTAAAACAACTCTGCATCCTTGCAGAGCTTGAAGCCCAACTGGGGCAAATTCCATGATAAATCCTTTATTCTTGAATTTTACCCGGAGTAGTATTAGTTTGACCATCAGTAGTTCCGGTAGAAGAATTACTAAATGGATCGGTTTTACTACCACTACCCGGTTTATCTGCTTCTGGTTTAACAATTAAAAAGCGATCACATTCAGAAACTTGTGCTTCTGGAAAATTTATTGTTTCACCAACAGGAACAGCCATAGCTTGGAAATATAATTCATCACCTTCAAAATTCTGTAAATCTGACAAATTTACAGAAACTGAAACTGAATTAGGATTTGGCAGAGCTTGACCTAATGGAGTTGGAGCATCAACTAATTGTTGTAGAGCTTTAACACGAACACCTGCCAATATTTGAACATTACTCATATCCAAACAAAGTTTACCAGCACCAACTTGAGGAGGTTTAGGAGCTTGTTTGTTAGGTTTTACACGATCACCTAAAGCTTTACCCGGTTTATATACTGGTCTTTTACCCCGCTTATCATTATCATCTTGATCTAATTGACCCGGTTGACCCGGTTGACCCGGTTGACCTAGAGCTTTTTCATCATAATCATCCTCGTCACCAAGCCCGGGCAAATGTTCATTATCTTCAAAATAGCCAACAGTAGAACTATAAGCGACAAAAACATCCAATTCATTAACATCTTCAGCAAAGTACAGGTGATTTATTATAAAGTCTAAACGTAGCTGCTCACCCTTATCACCAGCAAAAATAAGCCCTGCACCTTTAAAATCTTCACCACTTTGCTCAAAACGAGTACCTTTAGATTCATAATCCTTATTATTCATTGGTGGAACAATAGCATCAATAGGGTTAGCCATTTCATGTAAAGCTAATGCGGGTCTTTCTTGAGGGGCTTCTTCTTTACCAGCGGCGGCACTAGTACCCGGTATAGTGGCAAGTTTGCCAGCGGAAACTAACATGAAGGTTTTTGCGGAATTCATTGACTTACTCATAATATTAACCTTAACAAGACTACTTGTTTGATAAATGAAATATCTTAGTTGTAAGTCTAATTGATGATTTTTATAAATTCAAATTTTTTTGAAAATATTTTTTGATTAATCTTGCTAACTTGATTATTTTCATAATGAAACAATATTAAAATTCAATTTTAATATTATAAGAAATCTATAAATGAGTGAATATCTACTTATCTTTGTAAGTACTGTTTTAGTAAATAATATTGTTCTGGTAAAATTTTTAGGTTTATGCCCTTTTATGAGTGTTTCTACTAAACTAGAAACCGCTATTGGCATGGGGCTTGCCACTACTTTCGTACTCACTTTATCGTCTGTTAGCAGTTATCTGATTAATGAATATATATTAATGCCATTAGACATAGAGTTTTTACGCACTATTGCATTTATTTTAGCAATTGCAGTGGTGGTACAATTTACAGAAATGTTTGTTCATAAAACTAGCCCTATGTTATATCAAATTTTAGGGATTTTTTTACCGTTAATTACTACAAATTGTGCAGTTTTAGGTGTTGCTTTATTAAACATACAAGAAAAAAATGGTTTTATAGAATCTGCCATTTACGGTTTTAGTGCCGCTATTGGATTTTCACTAGTTTTAGTGTTATTTGCAGGATTACGTGAGCGCGTTGTGGTTGCAGACGTACCTCTAGCTTTTAAAGGCGCACCAATTGCCTTAATAACCGCTGGTATTATGTCAATTGCATTTATGGGTTTTGCAGGTTTAGTTAAATTATGACCATAATAATAGCCTTATTAGTACTTACTGGATTAGCCTTAATTTTTGGTTTGTTACTAGCTTATGCAGGAATACGCTTTAAAGTAGAAGGTGATCCAATTGTTGACAAAGTTGATGCACTATTGCCACAACAACAATGTGGTAAATGTGATTATCCGGGATGTCGCCCTTATGCAGAAGCAATAGTTAAAGAAGAAGAAGAAATCAACAAATGCACACCGGGCGGTGAAACTGCCATGCTAGCTTTAGCAGATTTATTAGATCGTGAACCTAAAGCCTTAGACGAAGAAGCTGAAGCAGCAGTGCCAATGGTGGCGGTAATTGATGAACAAACTTGTATTGGTTGTACTTTATGTATTAAAGCTTGCCCAGTTGATGCGATTTTAGGTGCGCCTAAACTTATGCATACTGTTATTGCTGAAGAATGTACTGGTTGTGATCTTTGTTTGCCACCTTGCCCGGTTGATTGTATTGAAATGCTGCCAATATCACCTAATATCAAAACTTGGAAATATCCTTCACTTATATGACACATTTATGGAAATTTCATGGCGGTATTAAGCTTGATGGGCATAAAACACTTTCTTGTGATAAACCAATTATTCAAGCTAAAATACCCCAATTTTTAGTATTACCTTTATTACAACATAAAGGTGAACCGGCTGATCCTATTGTGAAAGTCGGCGATTATGTTTTCAAGGGTCAAATTATTGCACAAAATGCAGCTTCTTCTATTCATGCCTCAAGTTCAGGCACTGTTATAGCTATTGAAGCTCATAATATTCCTCATCCTTCTGGTTTAAAAGTTGACTGTATTGTCATTGAAACTGATGCTAAAGATCAATGGCTAGAATTAGAGCCTATTAGTGATTATACAAGCTTATCAGCCGATGAAGTTCGTCAACATATTGCAAAAGCTGGTATTGTCGGTTTAGGCGGCGCAGGTTTTCCTACTCATATTAAATTAAAGCCTACAAAAATAGCTACTTTAATTATCAATGGTGCGGAATGTGAACCTTATATTACTTGTGATGATCGTTTGATGCGTGAACGTGCTAAAGAAGTTGTGCTTGGCGCAGAAATTATTAGTCATACTTTAGGCGGTGTAAAACGCTGTATTATTGCTGTTGAAGATAATAAAGTTGATGCTTATCAAGCTTTATTAATTGCTTCTGCTAATAGCAATGTAGAAATCATAAAAGTTCCTACAATCTACCCTATGGGTGGGGAAACTCAATTAATAGAAGTATTAACTGGTAACAAACTATCACGTTCAAATTTACCAGCTAGTATTGGTATTGTGGTACAAAATGTTGAAACTGCCAGCGCGGTATATCGAGCAATAGAATATGGCGAACCTTTGTTATCACGCATTGTGACTGTCACAGGTAGTGGCGTACATAAACCGCAAAATATGGCAGTTTTATTAGGTACATCTATGCGTTTTGTGCTAGAACAATGTGAAGTAACAAGCAAAGTCAATAGATTAATCATGGGCGGTTCAATGATGGGTTTGAGTCTGCCTAATGATGATATACCTATTATTAAAACCACTAATTGTTTAATTGCCTCTGAAGAAAATGAAATAGCAGCTTCTACAATGCCTTGCATACGCTGTGGTTCTTGCGCAGAAATATGTCCTATGGATTTATTACCGCAACAATTATATTGGTTTACTAAAGCGAAAGACTTTCAAAAAGTAGAAGAATATAAGATATTTGATTGTATTGAATGCGGAGCTTGTTCCTATGTATGTCCAAGTTCTATACCTTTAGTCAGTTATTATCATTATGCTAAATCAGAAATTCATATTAACAAATCTGAAGCTAAAAAATCCGAATTAGCACGACAACGACATGATTTTAGAAACTTTCGTATAGAAAGAGAAAAGAAAGAACGCGCTGAACGTCATAAAAAAGCGGCTACCAAAAGTAAAGCAGCGATCAAAGCAGAAATTGCAAAAGCTCGGGCTGAGAAAACTTAATTTTGCATTATTATTAATTAACTTCAAACTCTCCACAGTTGATGTCTATCCAATTTTCTAATACTAGAGGTTCTGCGGATTGTTGTACTAGTACTCCGCATGTTTGGTATTTTCCTAGTGGGCTAGTTTTTGGTAAGTTTAGGCTTATTTGGTAGGTTTTTTTTCCTTCTATTTTTAAGTTGGTTTTGTATGTCGTCAGAACTACTTATCAATATTCGCCCTTGTTGAGTTAGTTCGTCAAAGAAGGAGCCGCTGTAACAACTATCTAGGATTAAAATTTGTTGTATATCAGTTGGTAACATGGCTAGCAATTGTTGTAAATATGTAGCTGAGAGTTGATAGTTGTTCATTATCAAGAAGTTGTTGGGGCTGGCATGTCCATGTAGAAAAAATATAAATTGTTGTCCAGTTGTTAATTTACTTGCCGCTTGTTCAAAGGCTGCTTTTAATTCTGCTTCAGGATCAAAAAAATTATAGTCTAGCAATTCGTCTTCAAGACGAAGATCAAGATTAATATCTGGAGCTTGTGGATTCATATAGGCAATTTCTTCATCTTTAAAGCCTCGTTCTTTGAGAAGACGATAGAAATCTTGAGTATATTTATGACTTGTCCAAAACTATCTAATGGTTTTTCTGGCTTTTCCATTTGAACTTTATATGAATCGCCATTGAAGCTTATCCAACCAGTTAATTTTAACTTGAGAATGATCCGATTGAAACATTACCCAACAAAATTTTTTATTCCAAGCATATTTATTATTGCTATCAATGTTATTTGCCGCTATTAATATAGATGGTGATATTAATAGTATTACGTATATTAGGAATTTTTTCATTTTTGAATCCTTTTGGGATTATTGGCTATTATATCACTTAATACTCTGGAGTTCAAAGTAAGGAAAGTAGGATCGGTGGAGTTTACGGAACCGACCCTACAAGGCTTCTATCTGTGATATATTATGTAGGTTGGGCTGACGAAAGGAAGCCCAACAATTTCACCACAATTCCACGATTAGTTGGGCTTCCTTTCGTCAGCCCAACCTACAATGCGTAACATGAGCTGTAGGGTCGGTGATAACCAACCATTTTGCTTGTATAGTTTTTCAGATAAAGATTTTGGCCTAAAGACAATTAAATTTATTCAATAACTTATTTATAATTGACTTCGCTTTCCACTACAGGGATTGCATATAAACAGGGATAAAACTCAGATAATATTATTCCAATCCATAATTTTTCTCACATTGAATCAATGTGAGATTATGTGAGATCGTGTGAATAAAATCAAGGTTTAAAAAAAATTAAGTAAAATTGTCTGAATCAGAATTTACAGAATATCAGGAGTTCAAAGCCAAGCTTTGTCATTGTTAGTATTTACAAAGCATAAGATCCCTCCTTTCGTCGGGATGACAATTAGACGCTGTAGGATCGATGGAGTTTACGGAACCGATTATTTTAAATCAAGGTTAGAGCCTTTTTTTAACTACTTAAACCTTGATTTAACTTGATTTCCTTGATTAGCTTGATTTAAACAAATCAAGGTAATCAGGCTAATCCTTAAAAATCAAGGTTCGAGCCTTTTGATTGTTTTAAGTACAAAAAATAAATCCTACATTCAACATTATGAATGTAGGATAAAAACTTAAAAAGGGCACAAGGGCAAAAGGGCCAAGGGCTAATTAGTCCACGCAGCCGCAAGAACGACACGGAAGCCGAGGTAGTCGTTGCGGTATTCCTGCTGCGGTCGGCGGCACGAATGCCCCCCGGGTCGTTGTCCCACGATCCGCCACGCAACACTCGGGTTTTATTGCTATTTTTATCTAAACACACTTTTTATTTACCGTTATATTTACCTTCATATTCAGAGCAAGTCCACTTATATTAATTATATTGAGTACAATATAAATAAAATTTATTATCTGCAAAATACCCTACATCTGAAGTATATTCAAAACTATCTCCACAATCATCACCATAACAATTAGCCTTATTTGTACCAATATCATTACCCCACCAATATTTGGTTTCTGTACCAGCACGAGCTGCATATTCCCACTCCGCCTCAGTAGGCAAACGATATTGTTTACCAGTTTGACTACTTAGCCATTCTGTATATGCAGTCGCATCATTCCAAGAAACATTAATCACCGGACGATTACCGCGCCCCCAACCACTATCAGAAGGCTTACTTCTACCAGTAGCATCAGCAAACTTATCATATTCAGCAAAGGTTACTTCAAATTTCCCCATAGCAAACTGCCCTACAGAAACAGAATGCACAGGCTGTTCATCACTATCACCACCACCTTGAATATCACCCATTCTAAAAGAACCAGCAGGAATCATTTCGAGGCTAAAGTTTTTTTTCAAAAAACTTTAGCCTCGAAACCATTTCTGGACCAGAGCTACCATCCTTCAAAGTATCACGAAAAGTAGAGCCAGCAGTTGGAGTTGCAGGTTCTGGAGTATAAGTACCAACTACACCAAAAATAGTAACACCAGCGCGAATATTTTCAGGCTTTAAATTAGCATCACCTTTCACAACACCAGCCTGATAATAACCAGCGGCAATACCCTGATCAGCCGCTTGAGGAACATAAGTCTTAGCACCATGAACAGGCATAGTACCAGTTTGCAAACCCCAATTACCATTAACTAAACCCCAATAAGTCCTACTACCAATAACATGACCCGGAACAGCACCATTAGAATCATCAATAGCAGGAGCCTTATCCATTAACTCATTCAAATTACAACCACTTCTAGTACCCGGAGCAGAACTTGGACCACGAAAAACCCGCTTCTCACCAGCAGCACCAGACTCTAAACGCTGACAAACATCAGGAATACTATACATAGCAGTAGAAGGATCACCCGGTGGTCCCGATGGACCAAAAGCATATGCGGCTAAGGGTAATAAAGTTATTGTTAATATTATTGATTTCATATTTTGGTTTACCTTATTTAAAATACTTCTCTATCCTTGACTATATGGATAGTATATAGTCAAGGATAAAAAGATAAGCCTTGTAGGGTTGGTGATAACCGACCATTTTGGGTCAAAGCTATTGATCGGTTCCGTAAACTCCACCGACCCTACAGATACTTTAATATTTACCTATGTTTTCCATATGGCTTTGACTTTAAAAATATAAACCTGCCATTTTTAAAATCATAAAATTCAACAGAATCATCTCCACTTCCTTTTGCAGCCCCGTCTAAATTTCCTGCAAATATCATTAAGCGACTGTTTAATCTGTATAAGTGTTCTTGTCCATCTTCATTTTCAAATTCTGGCTTAAGTGGATAAACAGATGACAATGCAACAGGCCAAGGAGTTGCCTTTCCAGTTTTTGCATTTATTACTGCTCCTGTATTACAACCACTGGTACCACATCCCCAGCCAGTAACAATATATTTACCTGCAAAACTAGGCTTTCCATGTTTAATTGCATATCTTAATCTGGTTTTATACATCCTTCCAAAGCCATCGATTCTCAGTGAATGATTTTTCCCTTTATATATTTTATAAACTTTAGAATCCTTATACTTGGGAGTATTTTCCCAAGACATAGCTGCCGACATTAATGAAAAAAATAAAGAAAATATAATTATTACGCGCTTCATAAAATTTCCTGATATATTTAATAGTTAAATAAACGATATTCACAGACATATTATAGCATAAAAAGTACTTTATTTTAAACTATCCAACATAATCCTAACCAACGGTGATAAATTATTACCACTAATCCGCTTACCAAGTGGTTTTTTTTGATCAGAATCTCCGACTAATAATTGGCATTTGTTGTTTTTGCTATTGAAGCAACTTCACGTGTGATTTTATAATTTCAGCGAGGCATTTAGCATAAGCTATGCTTGCTTGTTTAGCTTCTGCACTTGGATAATTACTTTTATTACAAACCCACACGCCATTGGCAGTACACACATTTTTATTAAAAACGGTGATTGCTGTATTACCACCGACACTGGCAGTAAGATCCATAACAACACTGTTTGATAATTGTTTGTTGTTGTTTTAAAACAGATTCAGTATCTGTTGTTATTTCTTCGTTGGGTAATTTAATAAAAGTCCCTTTGAGCAACTGTTCTACTTTTATTTTAGTCCGTTCGCTATATAATCTTCATTGCTAAATCCAGCCGCAATCCCAGCATTAAATTCCACATAAACTTTTAATCCTGATTTGATTAATCTTTCTGCTATTTGGGGTGTAATAGAGACGCGCTTTTCTCCATGATACGTTTCTGCTAGAATCGCAATTTTTCCTATAAAAGCGGGTGAAATCATGAATCTATTTTTCCTAAATTATGTTGTTTGGTTTTTCTTAAGGCCAATAATAATGAGCTATTATTAATAATCACAGTGATCATTAAGCCAAAGCCAAAAAATAAAGTACCCCCAAAATTGATCAAAACAGGGGTATATAAGGTTTTTACGGTGTCTTGCAAGTTTTTTTCCAGACTAGTCGCTATATCGAATAGCAGATATAAATGTTTTAAACGACCATCCATGAAAACAATTTGGGCTAAATCACGGGCGATAGTGGTTGCACCTTCAAGAGAGATAGACACATCAGCCTGTTTAATTGCTATCGCATCATTAATACCATCGCCAATAAAACAAACGGTACCTCCTTGTTGCTGTAAACCTGACACAATTTTCGCCTTATCTTCTGGCATCACTTCAGCAAAATAATCATCCATTTCCAATTGTTCTGCCAGTTTTTTGGTGGATTTTTCATGGTCACCAGAAACAATTGCCAGATGTTTTATCCAGCGTTGGCGTAATTTTACAATCATATCTTTTATTTCAGGGCGAATAGCTGGTTCAATTTCTAAGATGCCTTTCAGTTCATTTTCTGCGGCAACAAATATGATGGAATTGCCTATTGTGTAGGCTGTTTCCATTTGTTGTTGTATTGTTATTGGTATTGCAATCTCATTTTGTTGCATAAAACGTAGGCTGCCTACGCGGACAATTTTATTGTCAATAGTGACGCTAACACCTAAACCTATTTCGAAATCAGATTCATCAATCGTCGGTAAAACCAACCCCTGTGAATGTGCTTTGGCAACAATAGCTTTAGCAATTGGATGGGCTAGTTTTGATTCAGCAGCAGCAGCTTGTGCTAACAATTGTTCTGCTTGATAATCGTTAGCACAAACAATAATATGGCTTACTATTGGCTGCTCTGCGGTTAATGTACCTGTTTTATCAAATAAGATGGTATCAACTTTTGATAAGGTTTCCAAGGCGCGTCCATCTTTCACCATAATACCTTTTTGCATGGCAAGATTAAGGTGGTTCAAAACACTTAACGGTGCAGTGAGTTGTAAGCGATTGCCAAAAGTAGCATTCAATACACCACTGGCAGCCACTAATCCCAAAAAATGCATTGTTATTGCCGATAAAGCAATCAATGGTAAGGCAATTTGATTGGCTTGTGTTTCACCTTTGCTTAATAAAGCGACTTTATAATCAGCAGTACGATTGAGCATTTCAGCAATTTTGGTTGCTGTTGTTTCTGTCCCTGTTTTTTCAACTCGTATCACAATACGTCCGCTAATGACTTGGGTTGCAGCAAATACCTGATGTTGTGGTAATTTTTCTACTGGTTGTGATTCACCTGTTAAGGTTTGCTGATCAACCAGCGACATTCCTTCGATTACCACTCCATCAATCGGTATCATATCGCCCGTATTAACCACAACACAATCATGCTCACGCACCGTCTCTAAAGGCACTTCCAATTCTACTTGATCGCGAAGAAGCCAAACTTTATCAATGCGTTGATTAAATAAATCACTTAACATGGCTTTAGAATGATTTTGCGTTTGAGCCAGTATTTTTTTACCTAGATGGTAAAAAAATAAGGCGATGGCTAATGCAAATAATTGACCAGAAAAAAAGCCTATCGCAAATAATAGGCTTACTAACATGTCATGCCCTATTTTTTTTATGCCATTGTACCCAAGTGGACTTAAAAATAGGAAGGCAAAGGTAAGCTAACAAAGCAAGACTAACAGGTTGTAAAATGGGTGTGATAAGTGTCAATCCCGTAATACCAACCGCAACCGTACTTAATTGAAAATAACGCTTTGTCTTATTATCGAGTTGTGTTTTTCGTGGTACTAATACATTAGTAGATAAAGTTTTAAGCTGGCGTTTCTGTTTCAAACCCATAAAAATGGCACTGCCAATCAGTAAAGTCTCTTTGATTTGCTAGTTTATGTTTCATACAAATTAAAATTGCTTCAGGAACTGCCTTTAAAGATCATAAACCATGATTTTGTTGTAATTTAGTGAGTTTATTTGCAACAATTTTATTGTTTATCATTTCCTATACTTCGTAAAATCCCGAACCAACGGTGATAAATTATTACCACTAATCCGCTTACCAAGTGGTTTTATTTAGAACGTTTCAGTACATACAGTATATTTGCCCCTAAAAAACTTTGTTTTATAACAACCGCCACTAATAAACCCATTTGAAAACCAATACTGCCTATTAAAATAAGACCTGCTGGTAAAATAACCATTGCGGCACTTTTTTTCATGATACTGTTGGTGCTGTCGGCAATATTAAACAGTGAATTAAGGTGAGTTAAGTCACCATTCATTAAGATAACATCCGCTGTATCGGTGGCAATAGTTGATGCACCTTGTAAGGAAATAGAAACATCGGCTTGTTTCATGGCGATGGTATCGTTGATGCCATCACCGATAAAACACACTTTACGTCCTTGTTGTTGTAACTCACTGACAATTGTCGCTTTATTTTCCGGTAGAACTTCAGCAGAATATTCGGGAATACCTAATTTTTCGGCGAGTTGATGAGTGGGTTTGCTGTGGTCGCCTGAAACAATCATCAGATGTTTTATACCCCGTTTTTTGAGTTGTTTAATTAATTGGGGTATTTCAGAGCGAATGGTGGGTTTAATTTCAATTGCACCTGCAATTTTATTATCAATGCCAACCATGACGATAGAATGTCCTTGTTGATAAATAGGTTCAAGTGTGGCTTGTTTTTCGTCATCCCATTGCAAACCTTCATTTTGCATGAAACGCAAACTGCCCACCCGTATGGTTTGCTTATTTAGCTGTATTTTAGTACCAAAACCGATTTCATAATGGGCATCATCAATTTCATCTAGGGGATTATTGTAAGTCTCATAGGCTTGTAAAATCGCTTTGGCAATTGGGTGTTTTAATTTCACTTCGGCAGTGGCAGCACATCTTAAAATTTCTTCTGAACTATAATTTCCCCAACTGATAATTTCACCCACTTGCGGTTGTTCCTCGGTTAATGTACCTGTTTTATCAAATAAAATGGTGTCAATATCATTTAATCGCTCCAAGGAACGCCCGTCTTTGATTAAAATACCTGCTTTGCTTGCTTTAGATAGATGACGCAAGGTACTTAACGGCGTAACCATTCTTATTTGATAACCAAAGTTGGCAACTAAAACAGCGGCAGCAGGTGCAAAACCAAAAGTTACGGCGGTTAATCCTGCTGTCCCTAATAAATAAGGGGCTGATTTATCTGCCCATTCTTCGCCTTTAAGTTGCAAGGTGCTTTTGAAATCAGTGGTTTGATTGAGTACTTTTTCAATCTTTGCAACAGCGGTGTCGTTGCCTGCTTTTTCAACTTGAATATGAATTGTGCCACTGATTAACAAAGTTGATGCAAATACTGGTTCATCTTGTGATTTTTCTACAGTTTGTGATTCACCCGTTAGAATGTGTTCATCAATACGTGCTACACCATACACAATTTTTCCATCAACAGGAATCATTTCACCACTATTAACAATCACAATGTCGTTAAGTAATACCTTTGACAGTGGGATTTCAATTTCAATATTATTTTTTAATAACCAAACTTGGCGATCTTGTCGGTCAAAAATATGGACAATGGATTGACGGGATTGGTCACGGGTTTTTTCAATAAAATCAGTACCGATATGGTAAACAACATTACCTAATGCGGCAGCAAAATATTGTCCACTGCCAACAGCAAATATTGTCCAACCTGCACCCAGCACATCATTACTAAATTTTTTGTTTTTTAATGCCTTTTCAGCTCCTTTTAGATAGGGATAACTGCTGTAACTTAGTAAAATAGCATTGATTAATGCCAAATGTGGTAAAAAAATAGGTTGTAATATAGCTGAACCTAAACTGATGAAGGCAATATTTAGCTCTTTTTTGGCTGGAACCGCTATGTTTTTTTCTGATTTTATTATCTCTTTATTAGTTTTTTTAGTTAATGCTTTATTTTTTCTATCTAGTAAAAACTTGTTTTTCCTGATTTTATATTTTTTTTCATTTTTCTTTTCTAAAAGACGAAAACTAGTATAAGTACTTAAAATAATTCCAAGTTCTATTAGCATAATAATTACCAATTAATCTATAGTAAAGATATATCAAACCTCAAACAATTATTCTTATTTTTTATCTTTTTTTGATGACTGACTTTTTTGTTCCAATCCTGGAAGAAAATCAAAAGGCGGAAAAAAACCATCAGCAGGATATCTTTTTAATAAATACCTAATAAAATAAGGAATTTCAAGTAAAACAAATAAAATTTTTGCACGTTTAAATTTTTTCTGATGTAATAGTTTTTTTACATATTTTACTTTTATCTTGTCTTTGAAGCGAAATTTATGTTTTACAATGTCTTTTGGATTATTAGTTCTTGTTTTTTATGGTATAAAAGCATTTATTTTTAATGGAATATCTTTAATTCCTTCTGCACTTGCGCCTAACGCACAGTGTATACCTTGAGATTCCATAATCTCTTGTTTTGATGATTTAAAGAAATTAAATCCTTTGATACTTTTAATAATATTTTCACCTAATCCTGTACGACTAAAAAGTAAACTTGTACCTATTTTATCATCAGCATATTTTTTTAACCAAGCATCACCTACAACTAAATCAGCACAATAACCAAGGTGGTCAACACAATTAATGCACCCTTGTTGGGGTAAAAAATTATCAAACATCATCCTATTATTAATAGCTTGTGTAAGGGTTTTTGGATAAAATGTGTTGTATTCTATAGTTTTTTTATCGTTATTTAATCTTATGCGTAAAGCGCGTCCTTTACCTCTATAGCTTGCTTCTTTTACGTCAAATGCGTGATAAGAAGCAAAGGCTTCAACGTTTGCTCGGTCATGTAAATAACCACAAATAAGTGCAATTTTCGCGTAAATTTTAGATTTTAACTTTTTATTTTTTTTCTTATTAAGAAAGAGTTCTATTGATGTAATATGGCAAGGCAGTGCAATTAATAAAAATCTTCCATCATAATTTTTAATTAGATTAAGCGCATTTTCAAAGTTTGTATTGTGATATACAGAACGTGGCATTTGTTCAAGTTCATTAATTATTTTTGGGGTATATTCCATGCCACCATCATGGGTCATCGCAATAATCCCATTAATGGTGCCATTTTCAATTAATGACTGACATAATGGGTAAATAAATCCCCCTGAAGAACTGCTGTAACGAATAGTTGCATCTGTCGCATAACCTGTATATACATTTTGTATTTTACCGAGCATTTTGTTTTCATGGCTGTTGGCAATTTGCATATAATCTACATTATATGAAGGACAAACTGATAAACATAATTCTTTTCCATTACAGCGATTGTTACAAATACTTTCTTCCCTAACAAAAGGTTCCCATTTAGATTGATTTTTATTAAAAATCATATCAATTATTTTATAAGGGCAAATATGAGAACATGCCCCACAACTTATACATAAGTCATTGTCAGTAATTACTTTTATACTAATGTGGTTGATGTTTTTTGGCATAAGTTAAAATTACCAGTCATCTTGTATTGGTTATTTTTTAGATAGAGGAACAAAATCAAGCTTGTTGAGGCTTGTCTGTTGCTGTCCTTGCAAGTAATTATATAAAGTAGTTTTCCACATATTAATACGGCGATTAAAGCATTCACTCGTAAACCATGCGCGACGAGAGGTCAACACCGTATTGGGGGTATTGAGGAAACCATCGACAAGCAATAAATCCAGTGCCACACCGCCAATTTCGCCTTTTTCTAAAGCTGATTGTACTGCAACCCTGTCCATGACATCATCAGGTGAAATGTTGACCAACAATGCAGAAGTTTTCATTTGTTTGAGTGCATTGGCATTGATGATGTAATGCGAATCATGGTTTAACGGTGTGGTTAAAAAAACCATATCGGATGTTTTTAACAGGGTTTCTAAACTCACCGCATCGGCTATAGCACTATTTTTAGCAGAACGATTGTAATATTGTAATTGCATGTTAAAACCACTTAATAATTGTGCAACATAACTGCCAATATTACCAAAACCGATAATGCCCACGGTTTTTCCTGCCAGTTCAGTGCCTGCATAATCAAAACAATCCACATTGCCTTGTCGAATTTGGCTGTCAATGGCGGGAATTTTTCGCATTGCTGACATCATCAGTGCCACCGCGTGTTCTGCCACCGATGCCCCTGTATAGTTTTCACTGTTAAAAATTTGAATATCGTGCTGACGACAATAATTAGAATCAATAAAATGGGTAGAAATGGTGGTAGCAATGATGGCTTCTAGTTGGGGCAGTTGCTGTAAATAATCAGCAGTTAAATCCATGTAAGTGGTGATGATGATGCGGGTATCTGGGTTGGTTTTAACCGCTTCTGCTAAAGAAAAATCTGTGCCTGTTTTTTGATACCAAACAATGTCAAGTTGTTGACTTAAATTATCTAAATGGTTTTCGGCAATGGGTTCGCGGTTATTTAAAATCAAACATTTTTTTTTCATGGAATTAATCCTTTATCACCTGATAAACACAATAAATGACTTTGCGGTCTTGATGTCCTGCACGGTGGGGTAAATAAGCCACAGGCTCACTGATACTTTCACAACGTAATTCACCACGCTGTTCAAAATCCTGCAAAATTTCTGCATAACCATATTGTTCAAATAAAGTTTCTTGCTGGGTAAAAACCAAATAGCCTTGCGGACGTACTAAACGGCAAAATTCCTGTAATACATGGCTTGGGTTGGCAATCAAAGAAAATACACCAACACAAGTAATCGCACTAAATTGATTGGTTTCAAATGGATAAGGTGTTTTACTTAAATCTTGTAATAACAGTTGTTGATAAGCCCCTACTGTTTCAGCCTGATTGAGCATTTCGGCTGAAATATCAATACCGCTGACTTGATGATAACCCCGTTCTTTTAATGCTTGTCCAACCAAACCTGTACCACAACCTGCATCTAAAATTGCTTGTTCGGTTGCCACATAATGTTGCAAGGCATCAGTGGCAGTACGGTAACACTGATATCCCCAATCATTGACAGATTGATTATAAACAGGGGCAAAATGGGTATAACGTTCAACCACATCCAGTTTATTTAAATCCGTTTGGGTAAGGTCGGATAATTTTAAATCGCTCATGCCTCAATCTCTTGAATGATTTGTTCAATTTGGGTATAAGCTTTACGCGGAATGCGTTGTAGATAACGGGCAGTGTCGTTGCCATAGCGTTCAATCAACGGTTCAACCCAAAGTTGGGCAAAATTTTTCGCGCCGACTAAATAATATAAATAACTTTTTTCAGCAGACATCGGGACAGTAATTGCCTGTCTTAACGCATCCAAAGGCGCGTGGTTGTAATTTTTATCTGTCCGTTGTGCCACTAAAGACAAAGCATGGGCTAAATTAGTATTGCCACTGCCCAAGCCCAAACCATTGACTGTGCCATCAATAATCTGACAACCTGCATCCAATGCCATTAAGGGATTAACTGTGGCAAAGCCTGTATTGTCATGAGCATGAAACCCCAACAAACCATCCCAATGTTGGCGTACAACTTCAACAATATGGCTGACTTCTTCAGGGCGACAAGCACCGCGTGAATCCGCCAAATAAAAAATATCGACCAAACCTGTTTGCTGAACTTCATGGACAATGTCAATTAATTGCTGGTCACTTAAGGTTGAAATATTTACTAAATTAAAGCTACAGGCAAGTTCATAGCGTTTAGCCATTTCTGCAAAACGTAAAGCAATGGGGATTTCTTCAAAGGTGC
The DNA here is from genome assembly GCA_016744775.1 of Candidatus Marithrix sp. GTDB lineage: Bacteria > Pseudomonadota > Gammaproteobacteria > Beggiatoales > Beggiatoaceae > Marithrix. The sequence continues at coordinate 83,463 of JADGDS010000002.1, read as the reverse complement.
TGGGAATACGGACTAAATCAATTTGTTCATGACGACTGGCAAACAAGTTATCAATATTTTGTTCTGTCAAGCTAACCATCACCGCTAAATTAATGGCATTATCTGTATGCTCATGTAATTCATGTAACAGTTCTGCGCGACAACAAGCGGCGGGTGTACGGTTGGGTTTATCGCTGATATAACCCACTTCAACCGCTTCAGCACCTGTTTTTGCTACACCACCGACCACATTAAAAATTTCTTCACGCGAAAATGCCCAGTTATTCATGTAACCTGCATCGCGCAAAGTGGCATCTAAAACACTATAGGGATCTTGGAATAAACGATTTTTTGTACTCATCAGTTTAATTCAACCGCTTTATCCAATTTACTTTGACTGGTTTCAATACGGGTTTGATAAAAATCGTGTCGATTTGGATTGATTTCTTGCAAATACTCATAAAAAGCCATTTCAAATTCAATCGCTTTCCAAACAGCGGCAGCTATATCTTGGGTTTTATCCAAATCAAACAAGGTATGAATGGTATTCAAACGATTTGCATTAAATGTATTTTTAATAACTGCTGCACTGCAGGGATTGACAAAACCACCAATTGAAATAGATTTGCCTTTCGCTCTCACTTTATTAACAATGTCTTGCGTGACTTTGGCTACATCCGTGTGGTCAACATCCTTAATATGCATCGACAATGACAAATCCAAACGCCCAATCACCACCAAGTCAACAAGATCAAAAAATCTACTATTGAGAATATCATCTAACTGATGATAAGCCTGAATCGTTTCCAGATTAATCGCCAATAACGGCGGTTCTTTCGCCCCTTCATAATGCTCAGTAACAATGGTGATAAATTTTTCTAAAGCATATTCTGATTCAATCATTGGAGCTAAAATACCAGTGACACCAATGGCTTGCATATTACGTAAATCTACTTTTGCTTCTGGACCTGCTATTTTCACCATCAAGGGCAGTTTAGCTTCACCTAATGCCTGCAAACAAGCAATTTCCTGATAATCCATATCTTCCCATTCAGTTCCTGCCTTTAAAGATAGTAAACCATGATCTTGTTGTAATTTTGTTATTTTATTTTTAAGTGCAATAATTTTATTATTTTTCATCTACTTGCAGAACTAATATTCCTATATTCCTATATTTTTTATAGGAATATTATACCATAAAAAGTATAAACGCGCACAAAATATGTTTATTATCTTGTACTTTATTTTAAACTATCCAACATAACCCGAACCAACGGTGATAAATGATTACCACTAATCCGCTTACCAAGTGGTTTTTTAGGATCAGAATGTCCGACTAATACAAAATAGCTGTAAAGTTTACTCCTAAAAACTATGCCTCCGACTATATATTTATCCAATATTGGCGAAATCCAATTTTTGGATGTTTTTCCTAAAGTTGAGGTACCTGTTTTGGCAATATGTAATTGTACCTGACTGTTTTGTTCAGGTGTCCAATCTTCTAAAGATTTTAGAGTACCGCGCATATTACCGCCTTTTAATGATGCACTTAATACTGTTTTTACAAATTCACTAGTATTCGGTTTCGCAAAATAATCTCCTATTCCACTCAGATCAGGATTATTCATAATCGGCATTTGTTGTTTTGCAATTACACCTTCTTCTGTAATAATTTGGACTTGTTGCACTATGCTTGGTTGCAAAGCAGTCGGAGTCGCAATAATACCAGTGGTAATACTATGTATTATTCCATGAAGAGTATGAGGTGAAGCATTGACTAAGCCTAAAGTTATTGCTGTGCTTAAAGGGGTTTTATCTTTAGCATTGAATTTTAAGCCAAAGTTGTTTAGTAATAAAGCTAATTTCTGTTTTTTAATTGTTTTTAGTCTATTAATTAGAGGTAAATTCAATGAACGTCCAAAAACCATAGTGGGGCTATAATTGGAGAATCTTACTGAACAGTTTTTTAATCCTTTTGGACTACCATATGGTCCCGGGTTATGTACACCATTAATCCTTTTATTACAATAAGTTGGTTTTTTAGCATTATCTGCTGCCGCTCCTAAAAACACTGCCGCTGCTAGTTTTCCTATTGAAGCAACTTGGCGTGTTTCATTGTCTATATTATATTTTCCATCTTTACGTTCTGATTGTTCGCCAGAATAAATAGTATCCTGAGAATTAGAATAGTAACGTAATAATTTACCATCAGCATTTGCTAAAGCTAAAACTACTTGCGCCATTTCATCTTTTTTATTTGGTAATAAATTTAGTGCTAAACGTTGTTCTATTTTTAGGTTGGTTTCTATGCTTTTTAAGGTTTTTTCGACTTTGCGTTTAAATTTAACGTTATCAACAGTATTGGTGTTTAAATGTATAGCATAAACTTTATCGCGCCATTTCATACCATACTGTTCTTGCAATTCTCCAATTGCTTGAATCATTTCTCCACGTACAAAAAATAAACTGCGTCTATAAGGATTAGCCAAAATGCCAAATTTTTGCAGTTCATCCTTTGGTAATAAGTTTGCCACTCTAACTGGGCTATATGGTTGAAAAGGGAATTTCAATTCATCAATAGCCGTTAATTCTTGGTTTGGGTAGGCGATTTTAATGCCTTTTTTAGCACGGTCTTTTAAATATTCCCAACGTTTTTTCGCCATTTTTTGAGCTGCTGCATCATTTAAAGGAGCTAATAAAATTGGTCTTTTAAAAGCGGCGGCTAACATAGCTTGTTCAGCTACAGTCAAATCTTTGGGTGCTTTACCAAATACGATACGAGCGGTGATACCAATTCCATAAAGAGCCGCTCCCATTTTAGAACCCGGTGCGCCATTTACTAATGGAACGTGCATGGCTAACCAAATTTTTAAATCATGAGGATATAAATTTTTAAATAAAATCGGCGCGTGCAATAATTCTGTGAATTTACGTCGAAATTTTTTAAATTTAGAATCATTAGGATTAGCACTTTCATGACGCATAGAACGAATCAGCATCATTGTTAATGATGATGCACCTTTAGAATCATCACCGCCTAAAAATCCCAAACTACGTTGAGCTAAAGCAAAAACATCAATTCCAGCCCATGAGCGGCTACGATCATCAATATGTCGATCCTCTAAAGCCTTCAGCACTTCCCACCAAGCATCCGGAACCTCAGTAACATATAAACTTTTATGATCTTGTTCTGCACTTTCAACATCTAATTGCGCCGGTATAATGCCTAAGAATTTATCGGTTTGATCATAAACACCGGTGCCATGAAATCTTTGATGAGCCATGCGATAATCTTCAAAGATCAAATAATTAGCACTGATTATGTAAGTATAAATAAATATTCCAATGACAGCAAAAACTAGTGCAATTACTAAGACAACTCTACGCCATAGCAACAATGTGAGTAATACTAGCAATACTTCGAGAAACAGAACCAAAAAATATAAAAATTTAAACAGGGGTTTAAATCTTTCAGAAACTGATATTTCAGTTATAAACTTTGGGTTATATATGCCTAAGCTTAGTTTATAATGCCAGACCATCTGAAGATATTCTTCATAAAAACCTAGCAATTTTAATCGTATATGCCATAAATAGTCTTGCATTGTTAGTTACTACCCATTAGCCAATAAGCGTGCCATCAATAATTCTTCTACACCATTATCTAAGAAGCGGCAAATTGTTTCTGGATCAATTGTTTCTGTGTTGTTGACTCGCGCTTCTAAGGGTAGGGCATTTTTTAAACCTTTAAATTCAGTGCTTAAAGTTTCTAACATTTCACTTTCTTGAGGAAGATTATCTAAAAATTTGCCTATTTCTCCTAATGCTCCTTGTCTGTTCTGAGTTTGCTTGGTAGTTTGTAAATTAATTTTTTCTATCCACACTTTAGCTAAACCAGCATCAGTCGCAACAGCACGAATTTCATTTAAGCTTCGTTCTGCATTACTATGTAATTCATTATGAATTGGAGATGCTCCTGTTATAAGAAAGCGTAAAGCTAATGGTCTGCCTTCTGCACCCTCTAAAGCCGTAGTTACTGCTGAATGTGCCTTATCTAGTAAGTCATCTGTCACTGTAATTTCACTAGCATCCAGTTGGCATACTTGCCATCGTAATACATCCACTGGCACATGAGTCAACTCAGTTTGTCCATTTTCTACTGTTACTAAGGTGCAACCTTTGGCACCAGTTTCACGCACATGTCTGCCTTGCAAGTTACCTGAAAAAACGATCCAAGGTTTTTCATGTATAATTTCGCGTTGATGCACATGCCCAAGTGCCCAATAATCATAAGCATGTGATAATAAACCGGGAATTGTGCAAGGCGCGTAATTATCATGACCATTACGCCCATTTAAGGCAGTGTGAAGTACACCAATATTAAAATAATCAGAAATAGCATCAGGATAATTTGCACTCAGATCATCTGTAATGGCTTTATTGGCAAAACTTTGCCCATGTATTGCCACTCCTAAATTTTCTAAATATTTAGTCTCAGGCTCTTGATCACTAAATTCAATCACATTATCTGGCAATCGTAATTGCCTAGTGATAGCATTGCTAGCGTCATGATTACCTAATACCATGAAAACTTGAATATTAGCTTCACGTAAGCGGCTCATTTGCTGATTAAAAAATAAGCCGCTATTATAATCTTTCCAATCACCATCATACAAATCACCAGCTAATAATATAAAATCAACCGCTTCTTTACATGCCAAATCAATCATATTGATAAAAGCACGTCGGGTAGCAGTTTGCATAAGTTCAACTGGTGCCCCTTCATAACGGGATAAACCACGTAAAGGGCTATCTAAATGAATATCAGCAGCATGAATAAATTTCATTTTATTAAATCCTATAAATATTCTCTTACTGCAAAGGTTATCTTAATAATGAAATTTATTCAATAACTTATTTAGAATTGATGCTGATCAATAGCAACTATAGCAGGTTATACTCATTACAAAAATCAGATGAAGAAATTAATTTGATACTTTTTGATATAAAGTTTTCATCATTTGATACAATTAAGTCACATTTACTTTTCTTGGCTAAAAGATATTGTACGGTATCTTCTAAATCTTGGTAATCTGAATCTTGTAACATTAAATTACAGGTTTTCTCAATATCAGTATTTGAAAATTCAATAACATTACAAAAATTATTAATCCTTTGCACTTCTTCCAATGCCTTAATTTTGTTTTGTTTTGATACTACATAATAAATCGTAGTAATTAAATCGCAACTTGTATATAAGTCTATATTTTGTTTTAAACAATATTCAATACATTTTGTACTAACATCATGAAATATTCTATCTTTATCAGCATAATCAAGTAGAATATTTGCATCCAAAAAGATGTTTTTATACATTTCTATTTGCCTTAATTTCCTGAACAGAAGTATTTCCGATTAACCCAGTAGATAATCCGATACCACTATAAAAATTCTCAAGTCTTTTTTGTTTTTTTAGCTTTTCATAACGCTCTTCTATCATATCTCGTATTAAAGCATTCATTGACTTATTTTCTATAATTGATAACTCATATAAATGATGTGCTACTGTATGTTCAAATACAAATTTTCTTTTAAGTGTCATTTTATATATTCCTGTCTAACTTATTTAGAATTGATGCTGATCGTATCATAAATTGGTCCCAAAATTGATAAAATTACCCATGCCAATAATAAGCCTAAAACTACCGTCATAACTGGTTCAATAAGACTTTGAAGTTTGTCAATAGATTCAGTTATATCGCGATTATAAAAATAACTGACATTGAGAAATGCAGTATCTAATTCACCAGTAGTTTCTCCAACTTTTAACATGCTTAATATCAATGGTGGAAATAATTGTGTCGATTTAAAACTCTCATAAATATTCATGCCTTCTGAAATATTAGTTTTCACATCTTCTAAAGCATTTTCAATGACTAAATTGCCGCTAATCTTTTTGCAAAGTTCCAGACTTTCTAATATAGGGATGCCGCTGCTATATAATAATGCAAAAAAAGTTGCAAAACGCGCCAAGATAATTTTTTGCAAAATTCCACCAAATATCCGTAATTTCAGGTGATCAATCTGATAGCAAAAGCGAATACTAAATTTGATTGTAATTTTGAATAAAACAATGACTAGCAATGGCACTATCAAAATCAGATACCAATACTGTTGAAAGATTTCGGAAATATAAATTAGAAGACGAGTTTGTAATGGTAATTCAGCGTTTATCTCGTTGATAAATGTAACTAGTTGAGGTACTAAATAGATCATTAGAAAAAATAATAAACCAATAATCGTAATCAATAATATTGCTGGATATATGAGAAGTTTTTTAGTTTTGGCGATTATTTCATCTTGCCATTTTAGATTTTCTATCAAATGTTTAAACACAACATCTAATTGACCACTTTCTTCTCCAACACGAATTAAATTGACAAATATAGGATCAAAAACATTTGGATATTCAGCTAAACTTTCAAAGAAACGCGCTCCTCCAGAAATATTTTCAATTAAGGTTGATAATATTTCTCGAAATCCTGATTGCGGATGACTATCACGCAAATCAGTTAAACCATTTAACAATGGAATACCTGCACGTAGCAAAGTTTCCATTTGAAAACAAAAATTAATCAAATCTCTACGATAAATTTGCTTAAATAAATATTTCGGCGGTTTTTTAGGGCGATAAGAGATAATATCTAAACCCATACGCGCCAAACGTTTTTCTAAATCATAAATATTATTTGCGCCTAGATTGCCCTTAACAATTTGCCCGTCAGGATCCATTGCTTTATATGAAAAATATTGATACATTAGATAAAGCCTCTTTAGCCCCCCTAGCCCCCCTAAAGGGGGGAATATTAGCATTTATTCCCCACCCTTTAGGGGGGGTTAGGGGGGGCTGGATTTTTTACCACCAAAATATTTTAAATTTACAACTTTTAAAGGGCGTTCCAAGTAATCATATAAACGATCATCTAAATCACTAAAACGTTTAAGTGTAATATGTACCTTTTTCTTTTGTAATTCAGCCTCTTTTAAATAAGTAAATAATTCTTTTAAATTTTTCATTGGTTTTCTATCAATAGCAACTAAATTATCCCAATTTTGAATTTTTTGATCATCTCCAATAGAGCCAGCTTCTACATTATTAACAACTAAAGGTGGCAAATTAACTTCTTGCCAATCACGTATCCACCAAGGCGCAATCACTATTCCTGATACAAATACGCCCTGACGTTCTGTAACTAATTGCATGACATTGAATTTACCTGATAGAATCATTTTTTTATTTTGACGAGTAATGGTTAAACTAAAATGATCTAATTTACCTCTAAGCGCATGAATAAATTGAGTTTCATTTTTAAAACCGTCAATTATATCACCGTTTTCTAATGCTATTAAATCTGAAGCTAAATGGGTGCTAGCCACAATCAGTTTGTTATTATCATCAATATCAAGCTGAAATAGAATTGGTAATTCTGGTGGTGATGGATTTTTGCCTATTTGCAATAATTGTAATACTTTACAAGCATATTTCATTGGTGTGGCAAAATTGGTATTTTGATCTTGGTTTTTATTTAAACTAGATGTATTAATACCTACTACTTTTGCGGTTTTCATGCTAATTAATGGTCCACCTGAGTTACCGCTATTAATTGGAGCGTCTGTTTGTAAAAACTCGCCCCCAAATTTATCAGTAAGACCAGAAATTACTCCACGAGTTCCAGTAAAAAATATACCCCAAGGATGTCCTAATGCGCCAACAGGATGTCCAACTGCTGGTATATTATTACATTCTAATTCAGCTTCTTTTATTCCTTTAGGTATAGAATTTTCAGGTAATTCTAATAATGCTAAGTCTAAAAATGGATCAACATAAAGTTTTCGCGCTTTATAATAATGTCCATTATAAAATGCAACCGATATATGCGAAGGAGAACGCGCTACTACATGTGCATTTGTCATTACTAATCGTTGCTTAACATCAACTAAAAATCCAGCGGCGGTAAATGCGCCTTTTTCGTCTCCAAGAAATGGTTTGTCAATTCTGGTTTTAATTTTAACAGTATAAGCAAGGGCTTGTTTAAAAATATCTTCTTCGCTTGCAAAAATTTTATTACTCAATAAGAGGGTACTGAATAATAGAATAGCAAATAATCTATATATTATTTTTTTATTCACGTTTATTTATGGATAATTTTATGAAAGGAATCAAATATATGACGATTAATATGGTCTAATCGTTATATATTATATATCAGATTATTATAGCAGCTAGGTGGAATTTTGGCTTAATAAGATACCGACATTTTAAAACGTTTATAGCTCCATAGATATTGTGCCGGACAATTTTCTATGCAGTGTTCGATTCCTTGATTGAGTGCTGTGCAAGCTTGTTCTAAATTGGAGGCTGCAATATTGGTTGGTGCTGGAAAAAAATGAATTTTAAATCCTTGGCTTTTTGGAAGACGTTCTGCATAAGTAAAGATTATGCTTGCACCAGTTTTATTGGCTAAACGAGAAACTAAGACGGTAGTATAAGCCTTTACACCAAAAAAAGGCACAAAAATTCCAGCATTATGATCAGTGGGAACTTGATCAGGTAAAATTCCAGCGGCTTTTCCTTGCCGTAATTGTTGATATAAAGCTCGTACACCGGCACGATTTACTGGCATTAATTTTCCACCAGCTCGCTCACGAGCTGTATGAATTAAGTCATTTAATCCAGTTAATTTAGGTGGGCGATATAAGGCAGTCATAGTATAACGTGAAGTGGCATATAAGGCTGCCATTTCCCAAGCACCAAAATGTGGTGTTAAAAATATAACTCCTTTGCCTTGCTCGAATGCTTGTTGTACGCATTCTTCACCTTTTACTTCACGCACCAAAGCCAATGCTTTATCAAGCGGCGATAACCAGATTTTACCTATTTCTATAAAGGTTTTACAGGTTTCAATTAGACTGTGTTTAACTAAATTTGCTTGTTCAGCGGCAGATAAGTTAGGAAAACACAAACTAATATTGGTACGTGTTACTTTGGTGATACGTAATGATGAACATCGGGCTAATAATCTAGCTAAGATGTTGGCAATAGCGTGTGTTATGGCTAAGGGTAATAGGGCAAATAGATGCAATAAGCATTTAATTATGAAAACTCGCATTATTGTTTAGGATATTTCCTGAAAAATCCAATTAATTGTATTAAAAACCAATTGTAACTCAGTAGTGGCGGATATATATCTATATAGTACAACGAATTTACGGAATAAACGGATTTGTTTATTCCGTAAATTCGTTGTACTATTTAATAATAATAGAATAAAGAATTTTCAACGACAATAACAATGGAAGAGTACCATGCAAAAACAAATCAAAAATATCAATTGGTTTATGTAAACTACCATCAAATAACATTCTGACTTTTTCAAATAAATGTGGTTCAGGAACAAAAGGTGCTAAACCTAAAAACAGTGAACCAATAATTAATAGCCCCCAAGGGAGCTTATTTAACCAAGACATATTTTCTCCTTCACGCGATTATCCCACATTTGTTGCGCCAATTGATGTGCCTCATCAACACTATTTGCTTTTTCCATCAATCTCAAAGCTATAGCAGTTGTTCCCACGATTGCAGCTTCAGCATATTCATCCTCAATTTCTCCACGCCATAAGCTTACTAAACGTTTAGGTTCTAATATTGGTTCTTTGACATGGCGTTTTTTAAATAATGGAGGCCATATTTCATCAGAAAGTTCAGCATTATGGACGCTTTGTACCAAACATTCCATATCTGGATTACGCTCAATCTCGCCACCTTCTCCCTTCATAACAGCTAGGTGAGGCATATTCAATAATAAAGCAGCCTCTTGGTGAACTGGACTATAACCCGGATGGAAAATACCTTGAATAACATAAGAGGCATTTAATGGATTTATCATACGCGCCAAAGTATGCACCGGCGAACGTAAACCCATTAATGAACGCATTTCAATAATTTCATGTAATTTTGGGCTAAGATATTCTAGCGGCAAATAACTAAAATTTGTTTGTTCTAATTGTTCAGACGCTTGCTCAAATGAAGTAGCATAGTCAATATTCAAATATGACAATACATCTTGAGTATAAATACGATCATTGGTATGTCCTCCACTACCGTGCATAAAAACCTTAATACCCTTAGCTGCTAATAACAAAGCAGATAATAGAAACCAAGGTAAATGACGACGCTTACCAGCATAAGATGACCAATCTAAATCAACATTTGCCATGCCACTTGGTAATTGGAAAGAATCACGCGCTGCTTGAATAAAACCCGCAAGTTCTTCGCGTGTTTCTTCTTTAACCCGCATCAGCATCATAAATGCACCTAACTGCGCAGGTTCAACTTCCCCCTTCAAAATAATAAGCATAGATTGATAAGCTTCATCTTGAGTTAAGGGACGGGAACCATTTTTTCCCTTACCTAAAATACGGACATATTGGGCGAAAGGATGTTCTTCATAGAATGTAGTTGTTAGCATAATAAAATACCCCCCCCCTTAAGGGGGTTTAAGAAAATTAATTTCTAAATTCAGGCTCAATATCACTATCAGCCAAGCTACGAGGTAAAAATGGAAGAATTTTTAAAGCTAAAGTGGTTAGTAACACAAAAAGAGAAACTCCACCAATACCCAACAATATTTCCCAAACACTGGGAGTGTAACTATTTACAACACCATCAAAAAAACTTGAAGATGTTACTTCCATTCCCGGAAATATATCTAAAGGATATGCTTGACCACCGACAATAATTACATACAATAATGAAAAACCACCTAAGATAGTCAATAAGGCAGCAGCAGCAATACTAGTACGACTCTGAGTAAATCTGTCATGGTAAAGCAATAATAGTGGCATTATCGTCCCTAAAAATATATAACCACCCCAAAATAAAACAGTATAAATACCACCATTTGCTAAAATAAAGTACTCAACTCCATGACGACCAGTGATATATAAATTAGTCAAATGATAAGCTAATACAAAATAAAATACAGCAACAATAAATACTGCTAATAATTTTTTAGGACGTTGTAATATTCCTTCTCCTAATGAACAATGTGTTTGCCAACAATCAATCAATAAGACTAATAAAAATACTGCTAATCCTAATGCTAAAGATAAGGCAATAAATAAAGGTGCCATGATTGCAGCATTATAAGCTTCTCGTGCTACTAGAAAACCAAAAATAGAACCAGTACCAGTGGTTAAAAGAATACGCCAAACAAAAGCAACTAAACCCGCAGTAGGATAATATTGCTTCATACGTCGTTCCATCATAAACCACAAATAAATAATTGAAATTAATAAAAATCCATTATATAGAATGATATTCCATGCAAAAATAGATTTAAAATTATAAGTGGTCATTGCAACTATTAAACGATCTGGACGACCCAAATCAAGCACTAAAACAGTTAAACCACCTAACAATAAGGTTATTGCTAATAATACTGATAAACGCGCTAATGGATTATAAAAAGTTTTACGAAACACCGAACTGATTGAAGCAACATTCAATACACCAGAAGCGGCTAAAATAAGAAAAATTGCAAAAACATGTGGTATTCCCCACACAATTTGATTATTCATACCACTTATAATATGACCATGATGTTCCAAATTATAAGCGGCATATAAACCAAGTAGCAGAAAGAAGCCTGATACTGCTAATAAAGCATAAAAACCTGCACTCTTGCCTTCAAGTTCTTGAAAATTAATTTCCTTCATAAACTATATTCCTTGATAACGCACGCCGGGATTTAACTTCATATCAGCACGTAAAGCAGTACTACTTACTTCAGCTAATTTCTTAGAAATTTCACTTTCAGGATCTTTTATATCCCCAAAGATAATAGCATTATGATCAGCATTGCTACAGGCTTCAACACAAGCTGGCTGTTCACCCTTATCTACTTTATGCACACAAAAAGTACAACTTTCTACAGTACCTTTACCGCGTGGTGAATGTGGCTTTTGATTTTCTAAAGTTTCATGAATAAAAGACCGTGCTTTATAAGGGCAAGCCATCATACAATAACGACAACCAATACAAGTATGCTTATCTACTAGCACAATCCCATCTGCACGTTTAAATGAAGCTCCAGTTGGACAAACATCGACACAAGGCGGCTCTTCACAATGCTGACATAACATAGGCAAAGATGTTTCTTTACCAGTTTGTTTATCACGTAAACCTACTTTGCGTATCCACTGTGGTGCAACTTCAGCACTAACATTATCATTTAAACCGTGTTCTTTAGTACAGGCATCAACACAGTCAGTACAACCAGTAGCACATTTAGTAGTATCAATCAACATACCCCAACGCACTTTAGAAGTGACTGCTTCACCATCAGGTTTTGCCTGAGAAACATTATAAAATAATATGCCGGGCGCAATTGTTGTTAATCCGGCAACTGTTGCAGTTTTTTTAAGAAAATCACGGCGATTTTGAGTCGGTGACATTTTTACTCTCTCAAATAAGCTCCTTATCCGTATAGATAAGGAGAATAGACTAAATTAAAATTCAATCCATTGATTTAATAATTCATCTAACATTTGTTTAGTAAATGCTAGTTGATTACCTATGTTCAGGTTCTTCCATAATTTCCAATGCAGGTTGTCCTTAGAATCTTTAATCAATAACATCATATGTTTATGACCATTATCATCAGGGCTGATATGTGTTACATCAATTCTACCAATTGCACCTATGAAACCAATTTCAATTGGCTGAAACACAATCTTATGACCACCTAGAATATCTAATTCCAAAGCATTTACTTCATAATTACCACTATCTTCATCATGTAATTTAACCTTTCTAGTACTAAAAGTAATATAGCCATTTTTACTATATTCATTTAGCCATGTTTTGATAGTCTTATGCAAACCATTGACTTCTTTCACCCACATTTGTGAGCCAGAATCTGTATTTTTAGAAGCCTTGGGTTTGTTAGCAGTTGCCATTTGCTTGAATTTATCAGCAAGTGTTGCTGATCGCTTAGATACTGCTGGTTTCTTGGCGACAGGTTTAGCCTTTGGTGCTACCTTTGGTGCTACCTTTGGTGCTGCCTTCGGTGCTGCCTTCGATGCAAGTTTCTTAGCTACTGTCTTTGGTGCAGCTTTAGGCTTTGGTGCAACAACTTTAGCAACTTTTGGCTTCGCTTTAGCAGCAGCACGTTTAGTTGTAGATGGTTTTGAAGAAGGTGAGCCAAATACACTATCCCATGCCGACTTAGTTTTATTTGTAGCTTTGAAATAATTATTTGCTTCAGCAAACTTCATAATCTGACTGTTGATAGTAATTTTTTCAAATTCTTTCAAAGCTTCTACATTATTTTCAAAAATTTTAGCTTCAGCAGTAACATTAAAGAGTTTGCCTCTACCAAAGATAGCAACGCCTTTACCAATTTCGGTAAAACCAAGTTTTTTCAGAGACTTTAAATAAGAATCTATAGCACTGTAGATTTTTTTGTATTCCTTTTCAGGGACATCCAGCATCTCTTTTATGCGATTGATTCTTGAACCGGTATGAAACTTCTCAATCTTAGTTTCAAAACGCATACGTTTTTTATTAAAACCCCATAAAAACAATCCTTCATTAACAGGATAAACTTTATCATCAGGAATTAAACAAGAAAATCCTTCATTAAAACGGAATCCATGTAGGTCTATAATTTTTTTAGCAAATGTCTCAACTTGTTTTTCAAACTCTGGCATTTTTTTCTCCAAAATAACGGCTATTAAAAATCATTGATTTTTGATTCTATAAATAATCAATGTGACCATTATGTTAAAAGTAAATTGAGAGAAGTGCAAGCAAAACCTTATGAGTTGTTCTAAATTAATGAGGATGGGAGGGTGATACTTAAAAGTAAACGTTAAAAATATCAATAATATAGCAAGCGATAATTATCGCTTGCTATATTATTTATTTTTTCTCTGGTTTGCTAGCATGACATTGAAAACAATCAATAGTGACAGCTGCATAATTATGACAACTTCTACAGAAATGTTCCGAACCATCCTTAACACTAGGATAATTTCCATGATCATCTGCCGTAACATGACAGTTAATGCACTCTACAAGACTATGTTGTGTGGTACGTACACCACTATGCATAGTATCATCACGATGATGTTTTAGAAAATGCCCATGATAACGGCGCATAATATCAATTGGTTCTACGCAAGCTTGCTCAGTAGAAAATTGTTTATTAGCTTTAGGTGGAGTTGGTTTTTCAATAGCATTAACTGCTAAACTCAATAATAATCCAAATCCTATTTGAGTTAATAGTAAATACAATTTCAATTATTACTCACCCATACCCATGTTAATGTAACCAGTTGGACAAACGTCTGCACAAATATGACAACCAACGCAACGACCATAATCGGTATAAACATAGCGTCCAGTTGTTGAATCTTTTTTCGGAGTACGCAAGACAGCGTCTTGTGGGCAGAATAAAACACAGTTATCACATTCAAAGCACATACCGCAACTCATGCAACGCTTAGCTTCATCCACTGCTTCATCAGTAGCTAAACCCTTAATGCGTTCACCAAAATGTCCTAACACTTCATCAGAACTGACTGGCATATCTTCACGTAACTTACGTTCTTCGTAAGGGAAATGCCCTAAAAATAAAGCTTCTGGTGCAATCACATCATTGGCTGAACGATCTTCATAATTATGCACTGCATAATTATTATCAGAGGTACCACGTAAATCCCCTGCTTTTTCAGCAACAAATTCTTCTGGTGCTAAATTTGTTTCATTCAGTTTAGCTAATAATTGGAAATGATGCACATCAACTTTTGGACGCTTGGTTTGTTCTTGATGTTGAAGATAATGATCAATAGTATCAGTCGCAACTGAGGCTTGTCCAATAGCAGTTGTTAATAGATGTGGTCTAACAATATCGCCTGCTACAAAATGACCTTCACGCCCTTTGACTTGATAAATTGCATCAGTGTCAATAAAGCCACGTCCATTATTTAATTCTTCTAAACCTTCGCTGAAATCACCATATTGTCCAATTGCAGAAACTACTAAGTCGGTTTCAATGGTATATTCTGTGCCTTCAATCGCTGTAGGGGCACCTTTACTATCCAATGTACATTTAACCATCTTCAAGCCAGTAGCACGCCCTTGATCATCTAATATGACTTCTGTAGGCATTACGCTACCTTGAATATCCACACCTTCACGAAGTGCATCTTGGACTTCATGTTCAGCAGCAGTCATATTTTCAATTGGGAATAATGATGTCAAAGTAACATCAGCCCCTTCACGCGCACCTAATTCAGCAGCATCATGAGCTACATAACCCAGTTGTGAACCTTGAGATGAATTATCTTGTACGGAGTTTTTTAATTGCTCTTCAGTGATATGATTATAACCTAAGCGTCGTGCTACAGAGGCAACGTCGATAGATGTATCACCACCACCAACTACTACTACTCGTTTAGGTACTGAGTCTTTAGCTTTATTGTTAAATTCACTTAAGAAGGCAACACCAGAAACACAATTAGGTGCATCACCACCGGGTACTGGTAAAGCGCGACCAGATTGACAACCAATCGCCCACAATATAGCATCGTATTCTTTTTCTAAATCAGCAATACTAATATCTTTACCAACCCAAGTATTCATACGGACTTCAACACCCATATCCAGAATACGTTGAATTTCACCACCAAGTTTGTCACGAGGAGTACGATATCCGGGAATACCATACATCATCATGCCACCTAATTCTTTATGATCATCAAAAACAGTGCAAGCATGACCTTTACGACGTAGTTGATAAGCTGCTGCTAATCCAGCTGGACCACCGCCAATAATAGCTACTTTTTTACCAGTATCTTCACCAGCAGCAGCCAGTTTATAACCTTTATCTAAAGCATTATCACCGATAAATTGTTCAACAGCATTAATACCCACAAAATCTTCAACTGCATTACGATTACAACCAGTTTGACAAGGTGCTGGACAAACGCGACCCATTATAGATGGAAATGGATTAGCGTCAGTGGAGCGTTGAAAAGCATATTCTTGCCATTCTACACCTTCAGGTGGTTTTTCCATACCACGAACAATACCTAACCAGCCACGTATATCTTCACCGGATGGACAACTACCTTGACAAGGTGGAGTACGGTGTACGTAAGTTGGACATTTATGAGTCCAACTAGCTTGGAAAATTTCATCTTTCCATTCAGGATGAGCGTGATCGCCATCTTCATATTTACGGAAAGTTAGATCGGTTGTTTTTGATTCTATTTCTTCGGCTTTAACAGACATATTATCTCCATTAAGTTATCAGTTATCGTTAGCTTCTAAGATCAGTGCATCACCTACTAATTGATGAAGACTGATGATTTGATCCATTTGGAATCCATAAAAAGGTAATGTTTTACTAAATTGGGTTTTACAAATAGCACAAATTGCTGCCATGTGAGTAACACCATTAGTTTCAACCACATGTTTTAAGGCTTCCATACGCGGCAAGGCACCTTTAACACGTAATTCCATAAGATCATCGGTTAATAAACCACCACCGCCACCACAGCAATATGTTTCATCATGAATGGTATCAGAAGGCATATCATAAAAATGATTACAAGTTGCCTTAATAATCTCACGAGGAATCATAAATTGACCGCCGGGTATATCACCCATACGGGAAGCTCGTGCTACATTACAGGAATCATGAAAAGTCATTCGACGATCATCATTCTTCGATTTATCAAACTGCAATTTGCCTTGTTTAATTAAATCGTAAGTAAATTCACAAATATGTTGCGGAATTGGATAACGTTGATCCAGAAAATCAAAGGGACCAGCTAAAGTATTTAAGAAGCTATAAGCCACCCGCCAAGCATGACCACATTCTCCAAATACAATCCGTTTTACTTTAAGATCTATCGCAGCTTCACGAATACGTAAAGCAACTTGCCGCATATTTTCATAACTACCGATAAACAAACCAAAATTAGCTGCTTCGGAAGCATGAGAACTTATTGTCCAAGAAACGCCTGCTTGATGAAATACTTTGGCATAACCAATTAAACCGTCAACATGTGGTTCAGCAAAAAAGTCAGCAGATGGAGTAATTAATAGTATGTCAGCACCTTCTACATCTAAAGGCAAACGTACATCAATATCAGTTTCATCTTTAATATCTTCTTCGATGCCTTCTAAAGTATCGCGTAATGCAGGTTCAGGTAATCCTAAATTATTACCGATTTTAAAGACTTTGCCGATAATTTCATTACAATATTTCTGACCTTTACCTACTGTATCCAAGATTTCACGGGCAGCCATTGAAATATCAGCGGTATCTATTCCATAAGGGCAATATACTGAACAGCGGCGACATTGTGAACACTGATGATAATAATTATACCAATCATCAAGTACATCTTTAGTTAGATCTTTTGCGCCAACTAATTTCGGAAACAATTTGCCCGGTAAGGTGAAATAACGGCGATAAACTTGTCGTAATAAATCTTGGCGAGCAACCGGCATATTTTTAGGATCTTGTGTACCTTGCATGTAATGACACTTATCAGTACAAGCTCCACATTTAACACAAGAGTCTAAATATACTCGTAAGGAACGATATTTTCCTAGCAAATCACCCATTTTATCAATGGCGACTTCTTGCCAATTATCAACCAATTCTCCCGGATAACCTAATGCTTCTTGCATTGGAGGCTTAGCAACAAAAGGACCATTTCCCTTCATTACATCTGGTTTCAAGATAGGTATGACCGGATATGGTCTTACTTCAGGTGTTTCAAATTTTACCTTAACCATATATCATCCTTAATTCTACTTGCTTTCAAATTTTTTAATAGCCCATTTAGCAACATGGCGTTTTTCTCTAGAATTATCCACTTGATTACGACTAGGACTAAAAAATACCCCCGGTGCATGTAATAATTTACTAAAAGGGAAAATTATCATTAATAATAAAATTGCACCTAAATGTACTAGTAAGATACTATCTGTAGGAATTGCTTGCCAATCAAAATACATAACACCCAATACAAATGCTTTAAATTGAACAATATCGGTATGTGCAACAAAAGTCATCATCATGCCACTACCACCAATAACTAGTAATAAAATGAGCATTAAATAATCAGATGGACTACTTATATAGCGAATTCTTTCGACAAAAATGCGTCGTACTAATAAACCTACTAAACCTATCATCATTGCAAAACTAGCATATTGACCAATAGGTTGTATTAATACAACCCAAGTCCAGACAGGTTCGGTGAAATAACGTAAATGACGCATGAGAACTAGCCATAAAGCGGCATGAAATAACATTCCGAACAGCCAAATCCATTTATTAGCACGAAATAAACTACGAAATAAAACAACCTCACTCAATACACGCAATACAACACCGCGTTGCGTTAAAGGAGCTGGCATGGTGGGTACTTTTAAAGGGGCAGGTGTTTTAGCGTATTGATAAATCTTGTGAGCTAAGCCCGCTAATAAAATTAGAGTAGCTAGATAAAATGAGAGAGCGTAAAACTCCGTCCAAAATCCCATTATGTTTATATATCCTCATTTCCCCTCACTCCGGTTCTGATTTACCATGAGTCGGGGCCGGAGTAAGGGATGATCTTTAGATACAGCCAGTTGGTTTAGGTAAACCAGCAAAACGACATGCTTGTTTGCCGGGGCCATAAGGGAATAAACTATATAAGTATTTACTATTACCCTTATCTTTACCAAATTTCTTACCAATTGCTTTGGTCAAGACACGAACTGCTGGAGCAATTTGGTATTCTTCGTAGTAATCACGTAAATAAGTGATAATTTCCCAATGTTGCTCTGTAAGTTCTAATTCATCTTGCTTTGCTAAAACTTCTGCAATTTCCTTAGTCCAATCAGATAAATTTACTAAGTAATCTTCTTCATCAGTTTCAACTGTTTTACCGTTTACTTCAATTGCCATTTTATATTGACCTCTTTATGTTGTGTATTAAAATTTATAACCAAGATTGTACTGATTTGTTATCTGCAACTAGATCTACAAAACCAGCATAATCAACTGTTTCTATACCATCAATAACATTGTCTGTATTCATGCCTCTTGCTTCAAGATCAGATACTAAGACATAAACTTTATTATTTGTTAAAGCGTTAGAAACAGTTGGTTCAAAACGTGTGCCTTTTACAGCACCATAAACGCCATCTTCAAATAATAAAATTGCGTTACCGGCACTAGCTAAACGCAAGCAAGTTTCTAATGAATTTTTTTCAAACGGTGATTTATTTACTGTATGTAACATATTATTCTCCCGCCTAGAAACTCAAGACAACGTCTTGTTGTCCCATCATTTCAGCCATTTTTGCTTCATCTAAGATTTCTACATCTACAAGTAAATCATCAACAGACAATCCACGTTCATCCATAGATTTCTTATCTACATAGAGTTTTTCAACATCATAAGCTTCAAGAGCGCGATAAGTTTTAGAAAAATTCTTCATACCAGCACCAGCATCTACTGATGTGTTTTGATCTTTCTTAAGTTGATACACACCATCATCAATAAAAGCTAAACTAACATCTTGGTCAAATGCTGCACCAATCAATACTACTTCTAATGATTCTAAAGCATAGACAGTACCATAAGGTGCCTTACGGTTGACATAGAGAAATTTTTTAATTACTTCCTCATCCATCATTTCATCTTCCATTATGTTCTCCTTTTAGTCTCCGAATACAACTAAACGTTCTGATTGGATACCAGCTTCAATCAATTGACCTAAACCGGAAATACGAAAACCTTCAGCGATGTTATTCGCATCTTTGCCCTGACGTTTAGCTTCATTTTCATCTAACAGACCACGTCGTTGCGCAGCGGCTATACAGACAACTAAATCTAAGTTATGCTGTTTAGCCAATTCAGACCAACGATCCACAATATTACGATCATCTCGTGGTGGCACTGTTAAGCGTGTAGCATTATTAACACCGTCATGATAAAAAAAGACACGAAAAATTTCATGCCCTTTTTCTAAAGCTGCTTTAGTAAATTGATAAGCAGAATCAGACGCTTGATGTTGATATGGTCCTTCATTGACCAAAATACCAAACTTCATTATATAGACTTCTCCTAAATAAGTGAAACCCCCCCTAACCTCCCTTTAACAAAGGGGGGTTAGGGGGGATTTAAAATTTAAAAACGAATATGTGTTGAGGAATTCAAGCTGCGACGAGCACCACGCCAGTTATCAATATGGAACTTGGTAAATGGTAATTCTGTCAACTCAAAGAAACGTGGCCAACCAATACGTTCTACCCAGTCAGAAATACGTTCCCAATCTTTCGCATCTTCTTTATAGACCTTCAAGATATTTTTAACTACTTCGGCGGCTTCAGGCCAACGAGGTGGATTATTAGGAATCCCAGCAGCTACTAATTTTTGGAAACTTGGCTTGCTACGAGCATTAGAGTGGTTTCCACCAACCCATATTGCTAGCTTAGAATGTTCAGGATCATTAATTTGCATAGGTGGGCATGGAGGGAAACAAGCACCACAACAAATACATTTTTTCTCATCTACTTCTAATGAAGGTTTACCATTCACTAGAGCTGGACGAATAGCGGCAACTGGACAACGTGCTACAACTGAAGGACGTTCACATACGTTTGCAACTAAGTCATGATTAATCTTTGGTGGCTTAGTATGTTGAATATTAATCGCAATGTCACCTTGACCACCGCAGTTAATTTGACAACAAGAAGTTGTAATGTGTACGCGGTTAGGCATATCTTCTTTGATGAATTCTTCATGTAACTCATCCATCAATGATTTTACAACACCTGAAGCATCAGTTGCTGGAATATCGCAATGTAACCAACCTTGAGTATGAGCAATCATGGTTACAGAAGGACCAGTACCACCTACAGGAAATCCTTCTGCTATTAATTTTTCAATTAATGGATTAACTTTTGATTCTTCATCAACCATGAATTCAATGTTACTGCGAATAGTAAAACGCATATAACCATCAGCATACTCATCCGCAATATCACATAAATTACGAATGGTATATAAATCCATTTGACGCTGAGTACCAGCACGTACAGTCCAGATTTGATCACCACTTTTAGCTAAGTGACATAAAACACCGGGGCGAGGACGATGATGTGATTTCCAAGCACCGTAGTTTTTGATCATTACGGGGTGCATGTATTGAAATGGATCAGGTACTCCACTTTCGATTGGCATCCGTGGTGCAGCCATAAAGTTCTCCTATTAATATTATGTTAAATACTCTCAGAGCTGTCAGGTTTTTAAAACCTGACAGCTCTTTAAAAATTAAGCGGCTTTTTCTTCAGCTTTACGTTCAACCCATTTATCAGCTTCTTCGTCCCATGTATCTATTCTAACATAAGAAGATTGACGTGGTTCTGATATCATATTTGGATCGACTTCTAAACCAATACCTTCAAGGAAATTGACTAAACCAATACGTTCAATCATTTCCCCAGTACGTTCATGTTCTAAAGCATTTTCAGCGAAGAAATCAATAGTTTCTTCAGCTATTTCAGTGATACGTTCATAATCTTCTTCGGTATCTAACTTCATGAATGGTACCACAACTGTACCCATTAAATCACCGATTTTGAGAGTACGTTTACCACCCATTAAAATGGTAACACCTTTATCATCACCGGGAGATAAAGCTTTAGTCATAACGTTAATGCAATGCATGCAACGCACGCAGTTACGATTATCAACAGCTAAAGTATTATCATCATTTAATGATAATGCTTGAGTAGGACAACGACTGATGACGTTATCAACTACATATTTACTTCCATTTTTAGCTACAAAAGCCTTGACTTCTTCTTGATCGACTTTCATGTCGTCACGCCAAGTACCAATGATAGCCATATCAGCCCGTTCAATTGCATTCATACAATCGTTAGGACAACCTGATACTTTAAATTTGAATTTGTAAGGTCGTTTATGTTTGTAATAATTCGTTAAATTATTACCGAGTTTTAAGACTCGCTCATACTTTCGCATGAGACCAGACTATATCTTCATCCTAATAAATTAATTTAGGATGCTGCCCGTTTCAGATTTACTTAAATCCTACTTCCTTTCGGAATAGTCGTTGAACTTTTTTCATTGTATTTTTCAATTTCAATAAGTAATTGGTTTAAAGAAATAGAACACTTTTTTCCTTTCATTCTATTTTCTTTCCAACTTACAAATTGTAAGTTACATATATGACCAACAATTTTAGGGTGTATATGATGATTATACCCATAATATATAGAGAGCTTATGATCTAACTGAGTAGCGGATGGTATTCCACATAATCCGCGCTTCTCAGATCCTTTTAAAGAATGTAAATTCCATTTTCTAGTTTCAGAAAATACTTTTGATTTATATTCTTCATAAACCTCTTTATCGTTTCGCCAATTAGGATGAGACAATCCTTTAGTAACTTTAAAAACATGTTTTGCGTAAGGACCTTCTGGATCCTTGTGAAGTTCTGATAAACAATTAGCTTGTTTCTGTCTATTCTCAATAGAAAATGCACCTATTTTATTTTTAGCTTGTTCTTTTACAAGCCTAGATAAATATTGTTTTACTTTTTTTCCAGCAACTGATTTATAAAAATCTATTTTTAATTTAGATAGGTGCTTACGTTTTACTTCAAGCCTACATTTTTTACAAAATTTATCAGCAAATTTACTTCTAGTAATATTTCTATATATTTCTAAATATTCGGTTCCACAAACTTCACAACTACAAACAATTAATTTTCTGCTTGCTTTAGCTAATTGTTCAACATGTTTTGTTTTGATCATTCTATACAATGAAACTTAGCTGCTGATTGCCCATATCCATTGTCTTTTTAAACTTTCGCACTTGCCGTTACCAGCTATGCTGTAGTGCCAATGGCTCTAAGGGTTTTCCAGCAATTAGAGCAGTTTATTACCTTAATATTACTATTAAGGACCCCTAAGCATTAAGGGCTGGACGATGCATATCATCCAAGAAGTTATTTACCAAGCTACGAAGAACTTTTTGCTCATTAGCACAAGATTGTTCGCAACGTGCTGCACCAACACATGACATACCTGTACGTACAGCTGGACCTGCTCCACCTAAGTCAAAACCGATTTCATTGAAATCATTAAATGCGTCTTGAACTTTATCAGTGGTAGCACCTTGGAACATAATGTCGCCACTTTGTCCATGAAATGCTATTAAGCCGGAACCATGTTTTTCCCAAATATCACACAGATTACGCATGAGTTTGGTGTCATAATGCATACCTGCAGGTGGTTGAACACGTAAGGTATGGAATTCTTTAGATGCTGGATATTCAGCAGCAACCTCAGAAAAACGAGGTATAATACCACCACCATAACCAATAACACCTACAGTACCACCTTTCCAATAACCTTTACGGGTTTTGTAGGAATGTTCTAATTGACCTAATAGATCAACTACCATATCTTGATATGGTTTACCATCATCATTCGCGAGACGTTTTAAGCCTGTAACAAAACTAGGCCAAGGACCACTTTCCAATTGATCTAGCATTGGGGTATTGTGCATTGCTTTACCCATATTAGTAACTCCTTAGTTTAATGATTTTAAAAGTTAGTTCATTTATTTTAACATTGAATAAAATATAGGACTAATTCCTCCATTATTTAATAGTATATCATACTATACTAATTTTGTTATAGTCAATTTTCAAGTTAAAAATTTTGAACATATCTATAATAGACTATTTTAGTCAAGAATTAAACCATAAATTATGAAAAACTTACAAAAAAAATCTTTATTCATAAATTTTTCATTAACCCATAAGGATTTATATTTGAAATGGCGTGAGGAAAAACTAAGCAAGTATCCTTCAAAATTAGTACCAATTTCGATAAAAAATCCTTATAAATTATCTTCCAAAGAATATAATCAGATGTGCCATAGTTGTGATAAAACAAATATGGTTATCTATAAGCTAGAAACAAAGATTGATAAGGCTGGATTACTTGCATTGGCGGCGCAATTTAATTTGCAGAATTTAGATAAAAATCTATGTGCCAATGATGATGGTATTAGCGTTTTAGAGCTTAATGATAAATTACATTCTCAGGAATATATACCTTATACTAATAGGGGCATAAAGTGGCATACTGATGGTTACTATAACACGCCGGAAAAACAAATACACGCTTTTTTGCTTCATTGTGTTCAGCCTGCTATCAGTGGCGGGGAAAATGGTTTGTTAGATCCAGAAATTGTTTATATTAAATTACGGGATGAAAATCCTGAATATATTGCCGCTCTTATGGATTCAACAGTAATGACGATTCCTCCTAATATGGATGTACGTCCTGTTCAAACTGGACCAGTTTTTTCTTTTAATGAAAATTTACTACATATGCGTTATACAGCTCGTACTCGTAGTATTAAGTGGAAGTCAAAAGCAAAAGAGGCTTTAGAATTTTTGAGTTATTTTTTGAATAGTGATTCCCCTTATATTTTTAAGTTGAAGTTGGAATCTAATCAAGGGGTGCTGTGTAATAATGTATTACACAGTCGTACTGCATTTGCAGATGATATAAATCAAAAAAGATTGTTATATCGTTTACGTTTTTATGACCGTATTAGATTATAAGTATGAAAATTTTATTAATTGCGACGCGGCAAATAGGTGATGTGTTATTGGTTACGCCGCTGTTACGATCTTTGCGTTGTGCATATCCTGATTCGATTATAGATGTTTTGGTTTATGAGAATAAGGGGGGTATGTTGGAAGGTAATCCTGATTGTAATCAGGTAATTTCTGTTGCTGAACATCCTAATTTTAGTCAATATAAAGTTTTATTTAAGCAGATTTTTCGCCGCTATGATTTGGCAGTTTCTACTTTAGGCGGTGATAGACCTTTAATTTACGCGCTGTTAGCGGCACCAAAGCGAGTTTCATTAGTTCCTGCTAAACGCTGGCAAGATGCTTGGAAGCGTTGGATAACTGTAGCTCATTCTGAGTTAGATAATGAGACTACGCATACGGTTATTCAAAATCTTAGATTGGCTGATTTGTTGGGTATTAAGAGATATTATGAAATAGTCATTCCAACTGCTGATGATTCAGTATTAAATAATTATTTTGATTGGCAACAAGAGAAATTTGCGGTATTACACTTATTACCAATGTGGCATTATAAGCGTTGGACAATTAAGGGTTGGTGTGAATTAATTGATTATTTAATAGATATGAATTTATATGTTGTTCTTACTGGTGGAAATAGTGAAGTAGAAAAGGCTTATATTAATGAGGTGTTATCAAAACAACAATCTGATAAATTGATTAATTTGGCAGGCCAGTTACGTTTTAGCGATGTAGCAGAATTAATTGGCAAAAGTCAAATATATGTTGGTCCAGATACGGCGGTTACTCATTTAGCGGCTGCAACTGGTACTAAGACTATTGCCTTATATGGACCAACTAATCCAGTAAAATGGGCACCTTGGTCACATAAAAATAATGTGGTATTAGTGCAAGGCGTGGGTGATTGTGTGCCATGTCATCAAGAAGGTTGTGAGCGGCATAAGCAAAGTTTTAGTCGATGCTTGGAACAGTTGGATAGTTCTGTGGTTATTGAGACTATTAAGCTCATGTAAGTCTTGTATGGTCTCCTAGAAATATGACAGGTTTTATAGTTAATGCATGTCGCATTGCTGCTCCCATTCTGGTGCCGCTAAGCGCGATTTTACTTCTTATCCCCAACTTTTGACTATTTTATATCTAATAACCGCTTCAAAGCTATATATTTCTTTGGATGTGTAGTTAATCATAATATAATTTTATGATTTGAGAATAAAAATATGATTTTACATTATTTGAATTTGCTTCTATAATATACGTTGTTTTTAACAAAAAGGATAGCTAAATGGCTAAAACTTATGATGCTGGTGTAAAACAATACCGCGAAACTTATTGGATGCCTGATTATACGCCGAAAGATACAGATATCTTGGCATGTTTTAAAATCACTCCACAAGAAGGTGTGCCAAGAGAAGAAGTTGCAGCTGCGGTAGCTGCTGAGTCTTCAACTGGAACATGGACTACTGTATGGACAGATCTTTTAACTGATCTTGACCACTACAAAGGTCGTGCTTACGCTATTGAAGATGTTCCAGGTGATGATACTTGTTTTTATGCATTTGTTGCTTATCCAATTGACTTGTTTGAAGAAGGATCAGTCGTTAATGTAATGACTTCTTTGGTTGGCAACGTATTTGGTTTTAAAGCACTGCGTGCATTAAGATTAGAAGACATTCGTTTCCCAATTGCCTATGTGATGACTTGTAATGGACCACCACAAGGTATTCAGATGGAACGCGATATTTTAAACAAATATGGTCGTCCATTCCTCGGTTGCACCATTAAGCCTAAATTAGGTCTTTCTGCGAAAAACTACGGTCGTGCCTGTTATGAAGGCTTACGCGGTGGTTTGGATTTTACCAAAGATGACGAAAATGTAAATTCACAACCTTTCATGCGTTGGAGAGCGCGTTTTGACTTTGTAATGGAAGCCATTCACAAAGCTGAAGCTGAAACTGGCGAGCGTAAAGGGCATTATCTTAATGTGACGGCTCCAACTTCTGATGAAATGATGAAACGTGCGGAATACGCTAAAGAAATTGGCGCACCGATTATTATGCACGATTACATCACCGGTGGTTGGTCTGCAAACACCCAGTTGGCACAATGGTGTCAAGACAACGGTCTTTTATTACACATTCACCGTGCGATGCATGCAGTGCTTGATCGTAATCCGCACCATGGTATCCACTTCCGCGTATTGGCTAAAATATTGCGTTTATCAGGTGGTGATCACTTACATTCTGGCACAGTTGTTGGTAAATTAGAAGGCGATAGAGAAGCAACTCTTGGCTGGATTGACATTATGCGTGATTCTTACATCAAAGAAGATCGCTCTCGCGGTATTTTCTTTGACCAAGATTGGGGTGCAATGCCGGGTGTAATTCCTGTTGCATCTGGTGGTATCCATGTATGGCATATGCCTGCTTTGGTTAATATCTTCGGTGATGATTCTTGTTTACAATTTGGTGGTGGAACATTAGGTCATCCATGGGGTAATGCCGCTGGTGCTGCTGCTAACCGTGTTGCGGTTGAGGCTTGTGTAGAAGCGCGTAATTCTGGTCGTGAGCTTGAAAAAGAAGGTAAAGATATTCTTACTTCTGCTGCTAAACACAGTCCTGAACTTGCTATCGCAATGGAAACTTGGAAAGAAATCAAGTTTGAATTTGATACAGTTGATAAGATTGACGCTGCTCATAAATAATCATAATGTGCAAGGCACATTTTAATTGTGTCTTGTAATATAACAATAAATAGGAGTAAATTATGCTTGATTATCAATCCAGTTTAGGTAATGCAGAAAGCCGTAAATTTGAGACTTTTTCATATTTGCCAACATTAAGTGCAGAACAAACTCGCGTCCAAATTCAATATATTATTGATAAAGGTTGGAACCCAAGTATTGAGCACACTGAGCCAGAACATGCTACGGGTTCATTTTGGTATATGTGGAAATTGCCAATGTTTGGTGAAACCGATGTGGATGCGATTATTAAAGAATTAGAAGCATGTCATGTTGCACATCCAAATAATCATGTGCGTCTTTTAGGCCTTGATAATTTCGCTCAATGTGCGGGAACATCAATGGTTATTTATCGTGGAAAAACTGTTTAATTTGCATTATTAAATAGTCAAAACCCCATAATATTATGGGGTTTTTATAAAGAGTTTATTAATGAAAAAACCAAACAAATATGTAGGTATTGATAAGGATATAAATGGTGGTATGACCACTATTGGTAAAATGATTCGTGATGCTTGGGTATTTGGTGTACTTGATGAAAGTGAAACTTGTGAAAATTGGAACCTAGCCGGTATTGACGCTTTACTTGATAAGGTTAATTCCGAGTGGGATAAATATGGTTGTATGCCAAGTCGTTTACCACCAGATTTGGCAATACGCCATCGCACAATTCACGAGAAGGCTATCCAAAAAGCCAAAGAATCAGGCTGGTCTGGCGAGATGGAGACCGGAGATGAAGAATAACAATCAACAGGAAGCACAATGTCAATAGATTTAGAGCAATATTTAGTTAAAAAAGAACCTTATTACGAAGCAGTTGGCAATGAAATAGAACTTTATGAAGCCGCTTATGGTGTGCGGATGCCAATGATGTTAAAAGGTCCAACTGGTTGTGGTAAATCGCGTTTTGTAGAATATATGGCGTGGAAATTAGGCAAACCTTTAATTACTGTTGCCTGTAATGAAGATATGACTGCTTCTGATTTAGTTGGACGTTTTTTACTTGATAAAGATGGCACAAAATGGCAAGACGGACCACTTACAACAGCAGCAAGAATGGGTGCTCTTTGTTATCTTGATGAAGTAGTAGAAGCAAGACAAGATACCACAGTAGTAATTCATCCGCTAACCGATCACCGTAGAACTTTGCCACTAGATAAAAAAGGCGAGTTAGTTGAAGCACATTCTGATTTTCAATTGGTAATCTCTTATAATCCCGGTTATCAATCTTTGATGAAAGATTTAAAACAATCTACCAAACAGCGTTTTGGCGGGCTTGATTTTGATTATCCAGAAACAGAGCTAGAAGTATCAATTGTTGCCAAAGAATCAGGCGTAGAAAAGGCAATGGCAGAAAAATTAGTGCAAATTGCTCATCGTGCTCGCAATCTGAAAGGGCATGGTCTTGATGAAGGAATTTCTACAAGATTACTTGTTTATGCAGGACAGCTAATTGCCAAAGGAGTTGATGCAGAGGCGGCTTGTCTTATGACAATGATAACTCCACTTACTGATGATCCTGATATGCGCGATACCTTGAACGCTGCGGTGCAAACATTTTTAGGGTAATTTGATGTCAACCATAATTCTCGAAGAATATTCAGAATTCTTAGAAAAAACCGCTCCAGAAGTTAGAGAGGTTTTAGATAGTGTATTTCAAGATGCAACTCGCGTAATATCACCTGCTGGGCTTAGAGAATACCTAGATGGTGCAAGGGCTTTATGCGGTTTGAGTCGTGGTAGTGATTTAGTAATTACCTATTTAGAAGTAATGCCACAAATTGCCAAAGAATGTGGTGAGGATATTATTCCTGACTGTATCACTGCGGCAATGAAAGCATCCTCAATGACTTCTGGCGAAGTAATTTCCCTGCTTTTATCAAGTTTACCAACGGTTGCACGCCATCTAGGTGATGCGCAACTGGTGCGTGGCTATCTTACCCTAATTCATCAATTAGCTTCAACTGCTTCGCGTGGTTTGCGACCGATGCTTAATCATATTGATGAATTATTATCCAAACTAACATTAAGTGGCTTGCGTCGTTGGGCAAATTTTGGTGCAAAAGCCTATCGCCGTGATTACAATAATCTCACTGCTTATTTTAATTTAGAATCTGCTGATTCTAGGGCTATGCTTGAACGCGAACGCCGTGGCGTGTTGTTTGTCAAGGTGCAACGCAAACTCAATTTTTATCTGCGTGCTTTATGGGGACGTGATTTTTTCATTCGCCCAACTGGGGCCGATTTTGCCGATTTTCGCCCTTATGTTGAGGACAGAATTTTTTATGTGCCTGATGCACTTGATGATCTTAAAGTTGGTGATACAACCATTGAGGGCTTGGAAGTTTATCGGGCAAACGTAGCCCATATGGCAGCGCACTTGATGTATACCACTAAATCAATGTCGGCAGAGCAACTTAGTCCAGCGCAGATGTTTTTTATTGGTTTAATTGAAGATGCACGTGTTGAATATAAAGCGGTGCAAGATTTTCCAGGGCTTAAAAAATTATGGCGCTCGCTGATGATGGTGGAGTCTGGTGAGCCAGTTGAACACCAAACAATGCCAATTTTAGAAAAATTTTCTTTGCAATTATTAGATTCTAGTGTGATTGGTGATAACGCAGAACTGAATAAATTTGCAGAAAAATTTCACAGTGAGATTGAAGCAAATAAAGATAATAATCATTTTTCGTGGCTGATGGGGGTGGAATTATATAATATTTTTTCCGCCAAAAAAGCAGTACCAAGTTTGCGAAT
The DNA here is from genome assembly GCA_016744775.1 of Candidatus Marithrix sp. Classification (GTDB taxonomy): domain Bacteria; phylum Pseudomonadota; class Gammaproteobacteria; order Beggiatoales; family Beggiatoaceae; genus Marithrix. The sequence continues at coordinate 53,248 of JADGDS010000002.1, read as the reverse complement.
TTTAGAGCGTTATCATGTTGATTATCGTGATGATAATCGTATTATTTGGCATTATGAAGATATTAATTGGGATGCTGGCGTTGAATATATGGCGGCGAGCCAAAAACAACAACGCTTTACAGTTAGCCCACTAATGATGGCGCATGAGGTAGATTGCGAATTAGCGGGAGATGATGCTCAAGTTATTTGGACTTGCACTGATTTAATGCGGGTGTATGAAGATGATTTAACTGATAATGCCAAATCATTCAATGAAACTATGGGTAAAGAGCCAATTTCTGATCCATTTCATTATCACGAATGGGATTATCAAATCCAACTTCATCGTCCAGATTGGGCAACAATTTACGAGCGTCGTCCAACCAAAGCTGATCCTGAAATAATTGATAATATTTTAACTTTGCACAAACCAATTGCACACCGGATTCGTCAAATTATTGATTTGCTTGCACCAGCAGGAGTGCAACGCAAACGCGGGCTTGAAGATGGTGATGAGGTAGATATTAACGCCGCCGTTGATGCAATGATTGCCATTCGTATGGGTGAACAACCAAATCCGCGAATTACGATGCGTAATGTGTTAAAAACACGTGATTTATCAATCGTGGTTTTACTTGATTTATCAGAATCAACTAATGAAAAAATGGGTGATTCTGATAAAACAGTTTTAGAACTTACACGTGAGGCAGCAACTCTTGTATCTGTAGCAATGGAAGGTATTGGTGATCCGTTTGCTTTGCACGGTTTTGCCTCAGATGGCAGGCACGATGTGCAATATTTTCGTTTTAAAGATTTTAATGAGCATTTTAGTGATGATTCCAAATCGCGCCTAGCAGGTATGAAAGGTGGGCTTTCTACGAGAATGGGAGCAGCACTGCGTCACGCAGGACATCACTTGCACAAACAACAAGAAAAACGTAAATTGATTTTACTCGTCACCGATGGCGAACCAGCAGATATTGATGAAAGAGATCCACAACATTTGCGTTTTGATACCAAAAAGGCGGTGGAAGAATTATATTCTACTGGGGTGCTAACTTATTGTTTGACCCTTGATCCAAATGCTGATAGTTATGTAAAACGCATTTTTGGTGAGAATAATTACACTATTGTTGATAATGTTGAAAGGTTGCCAGAACAATTGCCACTGCTTTTTGCTAGCTTAACTGGATAATTCATAAGTTCTTATTTATTATAGTACAACGAATTTACGGAATAAACGAATTATACAGATAAAAAAATTCGTTTATTCCGTAAATTCGTTGTACTAATTAAAAAAAACTACAGGGATTGCATTTTATCAGGGATAAAACTCCTTAAATTACAAAAACATCCCTGCTAAAATACAATCCCTGTAGTTATTTCAAACTATCACAAACCCCACCTTATATTAACATATTGTTAATCGTTTGCCAGAGCAATTGCCACTACTTTTTGCTAGTTTAACTGGATAGTTATTTTAATACATAGTATAATTTTATTTTTGGATTATTAGGATAAATCAATATGAATAAATATATTATATTGTTGTTGCTGTGTTTAAGTGAGAGTGGATTTGCCTTTCAAATTCATGGTTTGGGAGGCAAGTGCCTTGATGTTAGAAACAGTTCTCGCGTAATGTTGTTTCAATGTACAGGTGCGCCAAATCAAAATTGGAAATTTACTAATAATGGCGAATTGGTAGGTGTAGATAATAAGTGTTTAGATGTGGATGGTTTTAATTCTGCTAATGGAACACGAGTTCATTTATATAATTGTCATGGTGGTTTAAATCAGAAATGGTCTTTTAGCCAACATGGTGAAATTCGTGGTTTAGCAGGCAAGTGCCTTGATGTAAGTGGTAATAGATCTATTAATGGAGCGCGTATTGTTATATATAGCTGTCATGGTGGATATAATCAAAAATGGAGTTTTCATTAGTATTGTTTAAAAAACCACCAAAATCCATACTACGCAAGGTTGGTCGTGCCATTGTAGATTATGAAATGATCAAAGATGGTGATCGACTATTATTGGGCTTATCAGGCGGTAAAGATTCGTTAGCTCTGTTACATATTTTAGGGCATTTAAAATCTTATGCTCCCATAAAATTTGAATTGGGAACTATTACTGTTGATCCCCTCATTCCCGGATTTGATCCTTCGCCCTTAAAACCATATTTAGCTGAACTTGGTATCAATTATTTTTATTGCAAACAAGCTATTATGGAAGAAGCGCAACAAAATTTAAAAGGAAAATCTTTTTGTGCCTATTGCGCCAGAATGAAACGGGGTATTATGTATTCCACTGCTCGTAAGCACAATTATAATGTTTTAGTTTTAGCACAACATTTGGATGATTTAGCTGAGAGTTTTTTAATGTCAGCTTTATATACTGGGCGTTTAAATACTATGAAGGCAAATTATGTTAATGATGCTGGGGATATTAGAGTTATACGCCCTTTAGTATATATACGTGAACGACAAACAGCCGCGTTTTCTGTAGCGGCAGAATTACCTGTTATAGAAGATAATTGCCCTGCATGTTTCAGTAAACCTACACAACGTGAACATATTAAAAGCTTATTAGCAAATGAAGAACAAGAACATAAACATGTATTTCAATCCTTGTTAAGTGCAATGCGCCCTTTAATGAATGATCATTAAACTGTCATATATATAATATAAAGTGAAATATTTTTATACTAAAAGGAAATGTCAAGTGAGAAATATTATTATGGCAGCTATTGTTGTAACAGCTATAGCTTCTTGTGGTTCAGACGAAAATGATTATGAAATTGATGGTATGGGTGATGGAGCCATATCTCATAATGAAGGTGATTATAAAGCTGTAAGTGGTATTTCTGGAAAAATATCCAGTGTAGGTTCTGATACTTTAGCTAATCTAATGACTTTTTGGAGTGAAGGATTTAAACGCTACTATCCTAATGTGGATATTCAAGTTCAAGCCGCCGGTTCTTCTACTGCACCACCTGCTTTGATTGAAGGAACTAGCAATTTAGGACCCATGAGCAGAAAAATGAAGGATGGTGAAATTGAAGCTTTTGAGAAAAAATTTGGTTATAGACCTACTGGTATTAGGGTTGCTATTGATGCCTTAGCCGTATATGTACATAAGGATAATCCTATTGAAGGCTTAAAAATTTCACAAATTGATGCAATTTTCTCTTCTACTAGAAAATGTGGCAATAGGAAGGATATTAGCAATTGGGGGCAAGTGGGATTAAGTGGCGATTGGGCAAATCGTGAGATTCAAATATATGGGCGTAATTCAGTTTCTGGCACTTATGGTTATTTTAAAAAGAAAGCCCTATGTAAAGGCGATTATAAAAATAGTGTGAATGAACAACCCGGTTCTGCTTCAGTCGTTCAATCTATAGGTACTTCACTTAATGGCATTGGTTATTCTGGTATTGGTTATAAAACCGCTAGTGTTAAAACCTTAGCTGTATCTAAAACTGGTGAATTAATTGCGCCAACTGAAGATAAAATTCTCAGCGGCGAATATCCTTTATCTAGGTTTTTATATGTCTATGTAAATAAAGCACCAAATAAAGAATTACCGCTGTTAGAAAAAGAATTTTTGAAAATGGTTTTATCTAAAGTTGGACAAAAAGATGTAGTTAAAGATGGTTATGTTGCTTTACCAGAAGCTGTAATGAAAGAAGAATTACAAAAATTACATTAATTTCCATTTAGCTTTTACATCCTCGCGATGTAAAGCTAACCATTGTAAAGCAATAATTGCCGGAGCAAAGCGTATTTTACCGGTTTGCAACATACTTAAAGCATCAGAGAAAGAAATAACATGCACTTTAATATCCTCATGTTCTGATGCAACACCGTGAATACCACCCTGCTCTATTCTGCTAGCATCAACTCTACCACAAAATAAACTTGTAGTTTCTGTACAACAACCCGGGCTAACAAAAAATTCAGAAATAGGTAAAATGTCAGAAACTTGACAAGCTGTTTCTTCTATCGTCTCTCTATATGCAACTTCAGTTGCAGTTTCTCCAGATTCTATAATACCTGCAACTATTTCCCACAGCCATGCGCCATTTGGATGATTAATTGCACCCGGGCGAAATTGTTCAATCATTATCACCTGATCACTAATGGGATCATAAGGCAATACAGCAACCGCTTGCCCACGTTCTAGCACTTCACGTAATAACTCTTCGCTCCAACCTCCAGCAAACAGACTATGTTTAAGCTTATAACGGAGTAATTTAAAAAAACCGTCATAACAAACTTTAGTTTCAATAATATCAACATTTAGAGACATAACATTATAAATTACTTAGTTCACGAGCCGCAGCTAATAAGGCTAATCTAGCAATCACACCATAAGCATAACAACGATTTGGATTAGCATCTGGTGCCATATTTTTATTAGGTGTAATACAAGAGTTAATAAAGGCTGAAGTTTCAAAACTCATACCCGGAGCATTCAGATTTTCATTAATTCCACGATTAGTATGAACGCGATAAAAACCACCAACAACAAAATGATCAATCATATAAACTACTGGTTCAGCTACAGATTTTTGTTCACCCCAAGTTTCAAAAGTATATACACCCTCTTGTAAAATTACTTTATTAACCTTTATACCTTCTTTGCTAGATGACATTTTAGTGCGTTGTTTGCGATTTAATAATAATACATCATCTGCACTATGTATGGTCATTATACCCATACCATAAGTACCTGAATCAGCTTTCATAATCACAAATGGGCGATGTGGTATATCATATTCAGTATATTTAGCTTGTATATCTTTTAATAAAGCTTCCACATTATCAGCAACACATTCATAACCCTCTTTAGTCATAAAGTCAATTTCACCACAACTTCTAAATAAAGGATCAATCAACCAAGGATCAATTTCTATTTGCTCAGAAAATTCTTGAGCTATTTGTTTGTAATAACTAAAATGGTTAGATTTTAATCGATTTGACCAACCTAATTCTAAAGGTGGCACCACTTTTTGATTTAATTCTGCTAAAATAGAAGGAATTCCTACAGATAAATCATTGTTTAATAAAACAATACATGGCGTAAAACCTTTTACGCTTATACAATTACCCTTTCTAATCAAAGGTTCAAGACGTAAATTACGCCCTGAAGGAAGTGTCATAGTGTGTACAGATTTTAAATCTGCTAACATTGAACCAATACGTACTTCATAACCAGCAGTTTGTAAAATATCACGTAAAGTTGCAACATTTTCTAAATAAAATTGATTGCGAGTATGATTTTCAGGAATTAATAATATTCCACGCGCTGAGATATGTAAACGTTCAATAGCTGATTGAACTGCTTGCACACAAAGCGGTAAAGTTGCAGAATTAAGGTTATTAAAACCTGCTGGAAATAAATTAGTATCAACTGGTGCTAATTTAAAACCAGCATTACGTAAATCCACTGAAGCATAAAATGGAGCAGGCGTTTTTTGCCATTGCAAACGTAACCATCGCTCAATATCAGCTTGATGTGCAAGTAAATGCGCCTCTAAATGTTCTAATAAACCTTGAGAATCCATGTTTTTTAACTTATATGATATTATTTATGAAGATATGATTTGGCACATTACTCGCTATATAATATATATATTCTGTTTTTCTAGTCTTTAACATAAAAATTTACTGTGAGCAACGAAACAAATTTTAAAGGAATTAAAGTCGTTGTGATAGATGATAGCAAAACTATCCGACGTACAGCCGAAATGTTTTTAACAAAAGCCGGCTGTGAAGTTATAACCGCAGAAGATGGATTTGATGCGTTATCTAAAGTGGTTGAAAATAAACCAGATATTATCTTTATTGATCTGATGATGCCTCGTTTAGATGGTTATCAAACAGCCGCTTTAATTAAAAATAATCCCGATTATAAACACATTCCTATCATAATGTTATCTGGTAAAGAAGGCTTATTTGAACGTGTTCATAGCCGCATTATTGGGGCTGATGATTATATGACAAAGCCTTTTTCGCGTGAACAATTAATGAATAGTATTAAAAATTTTGTAATGCTTAAGAGAAATTAGATATGGCTCATATTTTAATAGTAGAAGATTCTCAAACTGACGCTTATATTATTAGACGCACTTTAGAGGATTTAGGTTATAAAATATCTATTGCTAGTAATGGTGAACAAGGAGTTGAAAAGGCAAAAGAAATTTTGCCTGATCTAATTTTAATGGATGTTGTTATGCCCGGTTTGAATGGTTTTCAAGCAACACGAAGAATTACTAAAGCACCCGAAACTAGTAATATTCCAGTAATGATTCTTTCTTCTAAACATATGGAAAGTGATAGAGAATGGGGTAAAAGGCAAGGTGCTAAAGAATTTTTAATTAAGCCTATTAAACCTGATGAATTAATTAAGGCAGTCAAAAGATGGCTGGATTAGATTCAGCCTTTAATTGCCTACAATCTCTTGAACAGCGCGTTAAACAAAAGAATCTTAGTTTACCGCCACGTGAATCAGAAGCTGTGGCTTGGCGAGCTGTGGTTTTTCGATTAGAGGATGTTTATTTAGTTATTCCTCTTAAAGAAATACGTGAAATTTTATTTTATCCTGAACAATTTTCCAAAATACCCGGAGTTAAACCGTGGATTAAAGGTTTGACAAATATTCGTGGAATATTGTTACCTGTTATTGATTTAAAAGCCTGTCTAGGTGAAAAATCAATTAACATTAATAAGAATACACGAATGTTAATGATACATCAAAATGAGATTTATGCAGGTTTACTTGTTGATGAAGTATTGGGCATTAAAAATTTTACGACAAATGTTCAAGAAGGAATGGTTTGTGAAGTAGATTGGCTTACACCTTTTATTCAGGGTATTTTCATAGAAAAAAATATAACTTGGATGATTTTTAATATCGAAAAATTCGCTAAAAGCGATTTATTTCTTAATATTCTTAACTCCTAAAGATTGATAAAAAATAATATGAAATTGTCTTTTCAAAGACTGGGGATGATAAAAATACGGTTAATTAGTCTTATTAGCATACTATTACTATTGTTTGTGTTGATGATCGTCACTTTTGGTTTAGTAAATCGTAATCATAATAATGATTATGAGTATTTGAGTAATGTTACTGAATTGCGTTTATTATGGCATCAAGTTTTAGAAGCTGTAAATAATAATGATCATAAAAAGCTGATTGATTATCAGGATGAATACAAATATCTATTAAATAGTTTAGCTAAGGGTAATCCAGATTCAGGTTTGCCTGCAACTCCATTATCAGCACGTATAATTTTAACTGATTTAAAGAAGCAATGGAATGGTACAGAAAATAGCGTTAATGTTGTTATAACAAAATTACTGGCTAAAAAATTAGATACTAAGTTAGCTTCAAAACAGTTAGTTGGATTAAATCCATTAATTGTAAATCGTATAGAAAAATTGCAAACTGCTTATATTGAGGCTGCGAAACAACGTTTTATTTCACCACTAATTGCTAATAGTTTAGCTATTTTGGTACTAATATTATTAATAATATTAGTTTATTTATTTATAGAAACTAATAATGATCGTGATCGTGAAATTCAGAGACGTTTAAAAGACAGTGAATCTGCTTATAAACAGAATCAAGAAGCTATTTTACGTTTATTAAGTGAAATTTCTGAATTAGCAGACGGTGATTTAACTACAAGTGCAACCGTAACAGAAGATTTTACTGGAGCCATTGCAGACGCTATCAATTTTTCAATTGAAGCCTTAAGAGATTTAGTAGTTAGTGTTAATAACACCGTATTACAAGTAACATCAGCAGTAGAAAGCACCAGAGGCACTGCTAAACAATTAATTACTGCACGTGAACGACAGGAACAAGAAATTAGTAAAGCAGGGCAAGCTATTACTGGTATGGCTAATTCAGTCAGAAAGGTTTCTGTTAGCGCAGTTAATTCAGCAGATGTTGCTAAAAAATCAGTTGATATAGCTAGCAAAGGCGCAAAAGCAGTACAAGACATTATTTCTGGTATGGATACAATTCGTGAACAAGTTCAAGAAACTTCCAAACGAATTAAACGTCTAGGTGAAAGCGCACAAGAAATTGGTGAAATTGTCAGTTTAATTGATGATATTTCTAATCAAACCAACATATTAGCATTAAATGCTGCCATCCAATCAGCTATGGCTGGAGATGCAGGGCGTGGTTTTGCGGTAATTGCTGATGAAATTCAACGCTTAGCAGAACGTTCTGGTAATGCAACTAAACAAATTGAAGCCATTGTCAAAACAATTCAAGGCGATACTAATGAAGCCGTTTCCTCTATGGAAGAAAGCACTAGTGGCGTAGTTTCAGGCGCGAAAATTGCCAAGAAAGCAGGTGAAGCATTAACAGAAATCGAACAAGTGTCTGTACAATTAGCAGGGCAAATTGAAAATATTTCACAAACTTCACGTAGCCAAACAGCAGTAGCTGGCAATATTTCTAATACCATGAGAACAATTCAGGAAATTACCAAACAAACTTCTAAGGATACTGAAGAAACAAGCTCTTCTATTGAAAGATTAACAGAATTAGCAAACGAATTGAAAAACTCAGTGGCAGGTTTCAAATTACCTGAAGAATAATTTTATGACATATGTAAGCCTTACTTGGGTTCAAACTAGTATAAATGATGAATTAAAGCAAACACGCAATGCTTTACAACAATTTATTGAAGATAAAAAAGATGAATCTTTGCAACAGTGTCTTATCTATTTATCTCAAATAGAAAGAACTTTTAAGATGATTCAATTACCAGCGGCTGCGACATTAGTTGAAACAATGAAGCAGACTATTAAGTCGTTTGATAATCAAGAATCAACTTATGAAGCATTAATCAAAGCCTTAATCCAATTATCTACTTACTTAGATTATCTGTGTATTAATAAACAGGATAAGCCCTTGGCATTATTGCCATTAATAAATGATTTACGTGCTTGTAACTCACAGCCTGCTTTAGAAGCAAATAGTTTTTTTTACCCTAATCTATCTGCCGCGATAATTCCTAAGCCTGAAAAAGTAGCCAATTTATCAGATGAAAAGCTAAAAGAATATCTTCAAAAATTACGAGTTGCCTATAAAAAAGGCTTAGCTGCTATAGTTAAAAATCCTCAACAGCCAAAAGCTGGTTTAGAATTCATAGCAACAGTGATGCAACGTTTACAAGCTATTAACTCACCAATGAATAAATTATGGTGGATAACTGAAGGGATTATAGAAGCACTATTAGAAAATGGTTTAAAATTAAATAAAGCAATTTTTAATTTATTAAAGCAATTAGATGCTGTTATAACCTCAGTAAATACTGAGCCACCTCAGAAATTATTAACCCATTTATTATATTTTGTGGCTCATGCTTCCTCTGAAGGCAACAAGATAACTGCTATTAAAAGCGCATTTCAACTAAACGATTGCATAGAACAATCAGATGAAAATATTTTAGCAGTGCCATCTCTTGAAACAATCCAAATTACTGTAGATGAAGTTAAAAAATTATTAACACATGCTGAAGAAGTAATTGAAAATTTTTACACCAATCAAACTGATTCAGTTAGTGAATTAGAAGATTTAGTACCAGAATTGCGTCAAATAGCAAATATATATAGCCTATTAAACCAACCAAAAATCGCTGAAAAAGTTTCAAAAGCTATAACACTAATTCTCGAAGAAAAAACGCTAGATACACTACACATATTTGAAATTGCCAATGCTATTTCACAAGCTAAACAAGGAAAATCCTGTATTAATAATACCGTTGTTAAAGCGCAAAAACAATGGATTGAGATACTTGAACAATTAGAAATTTTTATTAAAACTAAGCAACAAGATGAAAGTATCTTAAATATTCCTAATAAAATTCAAGAAATAATTAGTTTTTTTAATATATTATCTCATGATCGGATTGCTACATTATTAGTTGCTTGTAATGAGCATCTTAAATATTTTATAAAAGAATCTTTAAATATTAAAGAAGAAATTATTTATGCTTTAGTAGCAATTAAAATTTATTTAGAAATTATTGTCGAAGAAAGTGATAAAAATCCTGAAGATATAATTTCACTTATTAGTGATCAGTTAAATGCAATTAATTGATATTCCTGAACAAACACCCAGTTCTGAGATTGATCCAGAAATTCTTGAAATCTTCATTGAAGAAGTTGAAGAAGTATTGCAAGAAATTATCACCGAATTCAATATCTGGAAAAATAATCAGGCTGAACTTCATTCTCTCAACAATTTAGTACGTTCTTTTCATACATTAAAAGGCAGTGGGCGTTTAGTTGGTGCCACAGTCATTGGTGAATTAGGCTGGCAATTTGAAAATGAACTTCGTAATATTGTTGATGGAAAATTTTCTCCAACTCAAGAACTTTTATCTTTATTAGAACAAGTTCCAGCAATATTGCCAAATATGCTGGAGCAATTTCAACATGATCAATCAACACCTGATGCTGTTATCAGTTTTATTTCTCAAGTTGAGGATTTAACTGAACCAGTTGCAGATGTTAAAAATGAGTTAAATCTGGATGATTTAGAAATAGATGATTTAGATGAAAATCTATTAGATATAGATGATTTAGATTTACTTGATGATGATCTTGATGATATTGATGATATTGATATATTGGATTTACCTGATGATGATGACGATGATGAAATTGCGCCTCTTGTTGATACCCCACCAGCAAATGATCCAATTTTATTTGAAATTTTTCAAAAGGAAACTGGTGAACATCTAAGTAATTTAAAAAATATTTTAAACAATCTGGAAACTAATTTACCGGAAGTTATACGTGAATTTCATACCATTAAAGGCAGCTCAAGAAATGTTAATTTTTTAACTATTTCAGAAATAGCGGCTCCAATGGAAGAATATGCTAATGATTTGTTAGAAAATAAAATTACTTTATCTAATGATATATTGGCATTATTTAATCAGGCAGTTGTTTTTATTGAAGACTTATTTAATGGTAAAACAGTTAATGTAGCAGAACAAAAAATTTTATTAGATAAAGTTCATGAGTTATTAGAAGAATTACAAAACGAAGCCAATAAGGCTAAGGTTGAAGATGATTTACCAGATGCAGATGATGAATTTATTACTCTATTTCTGGAAGAAGCAGATGAAATTTTAGAAAATACCCAATCTCTATTAGAACGTTGGCAAGATTCACCTGATGATATGCAACTCATGAAAGAATTGCAACGTGAGCTGCATACTCTAAAAGGTGGTGCTAGGATGGTTGGTATTGTTCAAATGGGTGATCTTAGTCATCATTTAGAATCTGTATTAACCCGGATTGTAGAAGGTGGTAGTGAGACTAATAGTCTATTACAAAATCTTATTCAAGATAGCGTGGATGCACTTGCCGCAATGGTGGAAAATTTGCGTGCCAGCATTGCTTTGGAAATTCCAGAAGGATTGATACAGCAAATCAATGCAGCTATAAACGGTGAACAGATTCAAGAAGTTGTAACTAAGACTAAAGAAAAAAAGCCTAAAAAATCTCAGGAACCATCAGAAGAAACTGAAGAAAATATAAGAGTACAAGCGAGTTTAATTAATAAACTCGCTAATATGGCTGGTGAATTATCAATTTCACGCGCTCATATGGAACAATATCAGCAAGTGGTAAAAAACAATTTGGCAGAAATGGATCAAACGGTGATACGCTTGCGTGATCAATTACGACGTTTAGAAATAGAAACAGAAGTTCAAATATTTTCTAACTTTGCCGATTCTGATGAAGAATTTGATCCTTTAGAATTAGATCGTTTTTCATTAATGCAACAATTATCGCGTAGCCTCATTGAAACTGTCAGTGATTTAACTAGCATTCAAGAAATATTAAAACGTGAAACCAGACATAGCGATAATTTATTAATTGAACAAGCCCGTTTAGGCTCAGATTTACAAGACGGTATTATGCAAACCCGTATGATACCTTTTGGTAAAATTTCATCACGTCTGCAAAGAATTGCACGAGTAACTGCTGGTGAATTGCATAAACAAGTAAATTTTGTAATTCATGGAGAATCTATTGAATTTGAAAGAACCATTTTAAATAGCTTAGTTGCGCCGCTAGAACATATGCTTAGAAATGCAATTGGGCATGGAATTGAAGACGCTGAAACTCGTAAACAAGCTGGTAAACCTGAAATTGCTAATATCAATGTATATTTATCTAGGGAAGGATCGGAATTAGTAGTAAAACTAACTGATGATGGAGCTGGCTTAAATATAGCGGCAATATATGAAAAGGCGCAAGAACGTGGTTTAATTAAACCTAATGCTGTAGTTAGCAAACAAGAATTAATAAATTTAATATTACAACCATCATTTAGCACTGCTAAAAAAATTACTCAAGTCTCAGGGCGAGGAGTAGGTATGGATGTAGTAACCGCTGAAATTAAACATTTAGGTGGTAATTTATTAATTGACTCTAACACTGGTGAAGGTACTATATTTGAAATTCGTGTACCACTTTCTTTAAGTGTTATTCAAGCTTTAATTATTAATATTGGTGAAGAAGCTATTGCAATACCTATTAATTATTTAGAAGCCTTAAGAAATATTCCAAGCAGCGATATTTTTTGTGAATCAGATGATAATTATTATTATAATTATATGGATGATAAATATCGTGTGTTTCATTTAGGAGAACTATTAGGATTTAATAAATCTAATACAATTGATCGCCCTTCAATTCCTGCATTGTTGATTAAGACTGCTGAATATCATACTGTTTTATTAGTTGATGCCATTGAAGGTATGCAAGAAATTATTAATAAATCTGTAGGCAAACAGCTAGGTATTATTCCTTGGATATCAGGTGCTTCTATTTTAGGTGATGGTAGAGTGGTATTAATTGTAGATGTATCTGGATTAAATCATCAAGATCGTTGTTTAAAATTAGAAGAACTTACTAGTGAAGCTGAAAAAGATCAGAATCTGACAAAGATTATGGTAGTAGATGATTCTATTACGGTGCGTAAAATTACTGCTCGTTTATTAGAACGACAAGGAATGGAAGTATTAACCGCAAAAGATGGTTTTGATGCTATGGCGAAATTGCAAACTTATACGCCGGATTTACTTTTATTAGATGTAGAAATGCCACGTATGGATGGATACGAGTTAGCAACTCAAATACGCAATAATCCTGATTTAAAACATCTACCTATTATTATGATTACATCACGCACAGGTATAAAACATCGTGAAAAAGCGGAGAAACTTGGCATTAATCGTTATTTAGGTAAGCCATTTAATGACACTGAATTAATGGAAAATATAAGGGATTTACTTTCATGATATTACGTTGTATTTTAATACCGATTGGATGTGGGCAATTATTATTACCAAGTGCTGTGATTGCTGAAATTTGCCCTTATGATGAACCTAAAGAAATAATTAATAAAAATGGTGTATTAGGCTTTATAGATTGGTGTGATAAAAAGTTGCCATTATTATCAGTTGAAGAAGCCTTATCATTAGCTCCTCCTTATTGTGTGAAAAAATATCAAAACCTTATATTATATGGTTTAGATACTATAGAATTTTATGCAATTAGAGCAACTGATATGCCACGTAGTTTAATGGTGAAATCAGAAAATTTAATTGAATTAGAAAAGATTGAAAATCATAATGGCTTGATATATAAAGTTAAATATGAATCAGAAGTGGCTTGGTTGCCGGATTTGAGTTATTTGGAAGGTATTGTAAGTGAAGGTAATATATAAACCTGACAGGTTTGAAAAACCTGTCAGGTTGTTTCTATCGTATAATCTCAACCTTAGTACCTTCATCAACACGATCAAATAAATCAATCACATCCTTGTTAAACATTCTTATACAACCATGTGAAGCCACTTCACCAATCTTCTCTTCTTCTGCCGTGCCGTGAATATAAATATAACGTTTATAAGAATCTATTCCACGCCCTGAATTTTTACCCGGTTCTAAACCCGTTAGCCACATAATACGAGTTGTAACTAAATCACCAGAATTAGGCTTATTAATTATCGCTTTTCTACCGGTGTTACGACGCGCTCTAAAAATCGTATTTTGTGCCGCACCATCACCGATTTTATTTTTAATTTTATGCAATCCTAACGGAGTTTTATTACTGCCAGCTTCACTTCCAATACCATATTTAGAAGTTGATACTGAATAAGTTTTCACTTCTTGCTTGTCATTACCATAATTACAATACAAATGTAATTTTTGTTCTGAGATATTCACAGTAATTTTATTATCAAAGGATCTTTTCTCACAAGGTTCAGTTTTAGGTTCAGGCATAACAGGTGCTTTTGCTACTACTATTGGAGGAACTGGCTTTGGTTCAGATTTAGGTTCAGATACAGGAGTATTAACAATAACAGCAGCTTTTACTGGTTCTTGTTCAGTATTATTACTAGTAGTGCAACTACTAGTAATACTAAGACATATTATTGGAATAATTAATTTTAATTTCATAAATGATTTACTACAATCTTGATAACAATTGATTAACTTGTCGAACACAACCCCTACCTATCATCCACACAACTTTATGTGACTTAGTGGGAAAACCTATAGGTAATTTATGCAATACTAACTTCTTAATTGAAGAATTACTACGGGTTTGCACTTCTATTTTATAAGTGTCACCATATCTAACAGGTAAATTTGATGGCCATTTTAAATTTTTCTGATAAGCAGGCCATCTGATTTTAACAATTTTACCAGTACGTGTATGTTTAATCAACAAAGTACTAGCACTTTGACTATCACTGCTAGGTCTCCATAATATCACATTATATGCAGGTGCAATACAATAAAAACGTTTAGTCGTATTAACATCAACTAACCAAGGATTGCTAGGATTTTCTCCACGAGAACGAAAAATTGATTTCTTTTTCAAAAAGTTTGCTAAAGTAATTACTAATTTAGGATCACTAATAGCTAAAGGATCTTTCAGTGGCTGTGAATAAGGTCCAGTCACTGTTTTGACGCTACCACTTTCAAATACAACTGTGATTTTTACCTTAGCTGGTATATTCACTGAAATATCAGTATCCAGTAACTTACCCTTAGAAAATAACTTGGTATCGTTAGAATGAATCACGACCATATTAGCCGCTTGTGTAACATTTACAGTAGCAATTATAGATAATATAAATATCAATTTTATGGACATTGTTTGATTCCTATTGTGAATTTTCATATGCTTCTATTAATATTATATTACAAATAAATAATTTATCCATGAATTTATCCGAATCTTTAGCACCTACTAAAATAGTTAGTAATCCTTTTGTAATAGGTAATCCTATTATTAACCCTCGACAATTTTTTGGACGTGAATATATATTAAAACGTATTTTTGATGTTTGGAGAACTACTCCTTTACAACATATCGCAATTATTGGTCAAAAACGCAGCGGTAAAACATCTTTATTACATTATCTGAGCCGTATAATTGATACACCGGCTCAAAATTTACGCCCTAATCAACGTAATGACTGGATAATACCTTGCTATCAATGGGTTTATATAGATTTTCAAGATCCACGTATGGCTTATCAAGAAAGCTTATTACGATATATTTTATCAAAAATCGGCTTGCCGATTCCTCAACCATGCGATTTAGTTGCTTTTACAGAAATAATAGATCAATATTTAGATATTCCTACAATTATTTTGTTAGATGAAATTAAAGCTGGCTTTAATTGTCCTGATTTAGATGATCATTTTTGGTGGGGAATGCGTTCTTTAGGTTGTGGTGGCAAATTAGGTTTTTTATTAACAGCACACCAACCCCCTCAAGAAATAGTACAAGATGATGGTAAACCTTCACCTTTTTTTAATATTTTTGGACATGTTTTAAATTTAGAACCATTTACTGAAGAAGAGGCTTTAGATTTTATCTCCAGTATTCCGCAAATTTTTGATAAAAAAGAAATCCAGTGGATAATCGATAACAGTCGCAAATGGCCATCTTTATTGCAAATTATTTGTCATTCACGTTTTACCGCCTTAGAAGAAGGCAAAAAAGATCATTCTTGGAAAATTGAAGCCTTACAACGTATCAAACCTTATCGTGATTTATTATGAATAATAGTTTTCTTGGTGTTTCTTTGAAAGGAGAAGTATTACCTAAGAACATAGTGTTAGCCAGTTTGTTATTAATGTTTTGGTTAATTTTTAAACCATCAGCTTGGCGACGCTATATAACAAATATTGATGCTGATTTAGCAGCTAATTTTGCTTTAGCTAATTTAAAGTTACAGCATTGGCAAAATTCTGCTTTACAGAAATTATTGATTTTAGGGCATGGTTTATGGAGCGTGTGGATTACAGCCATTGTTGCCATAGTGCTGATGTTATTATCTACGCCTAGTGATAAATTAATTTTAATCAGTTGTTATACCTTATTTCTGGTGGCTGTTGGTGGATTTTTAAGTAGTATGCTGGTTTCAGTAGCCTTTGGCATTATCGCAGGAGCTATGGCTGGATTATTATTAAGTATTCCAATTGCTATCGGTGATTATCAGCTTGAGGAATTATTAATTTTTAATATGGTGGAAAATATCGCTATAGTCGTATTATTAAATACTCCTGATGCAAGTAATCCATTCCAAAATCATGATAACAGATCATTTTATACTATTATTTTAGCCATTTTTACTGCTAGCTGTGCCGCTAGCATTATGCTCAACACTAAAAAAAATACTAATGGTCAGAAATATTATCATCAAATTGGCAGTATTATCATTGGTATCTTTGTTAGCGCGATTGCAATCTTTATCATCGCTTTTTTAGTAAGTATTTTAATACCTCGTGCAGCTTTGATAGACAATAGTATCTTATATGTCATAGCTTATGATGGCATGATTGCCCTTTTATTTGGATTTGCTATCGCAATTATTTGGGCTTTGCTAACTTTGCGTTGGAAACAAGCCTTATTGATCGGCATCTCTACTATCTTAGTATTAACCATATTCACTTGGCTAAAAAATGATTTTAGTAATCCTATATTGATAGGCGTTCATGGCGGAATAGAAAATGCTATGCTTTATATATTATTATTTGCATTTCCTTATGTATTAGCCAAAAAGATTGCAAATACTTGGGCTGGCATTTTAGCCGGTATTTTAGGTAGTGCTGGTACCTATGTAGCTTTTGTAATTATTATGGAAAGTTATGCTTTAACCACTATTGTACCTTGGACAATATTAGCACTATTAGCTGGTTTAACAATCAATTGGTGGCGACCATTTTTATTATACCCTTTTGAAGCAGTATGGAATTTATTGATTTGTCGCGCTTACGAAAGACGTAAAACCAGTCGTATTATTCGCTGGCATTCAGCATTTTGGGATGAATTACAATATATACCTTTATATGGTTTAGAAAATTATTTAGTAATATTAACAGAACGTTATCCAACTGTTGGTAAAAATGCAATTGAATATTTAAGTATAAATTCACAACGTTGGGCGGCAAAAGAGGCGCAAATTGAATTAGATGCTAGACGCTTGCAAAACAATACTAGTGTTGAAGGAATCAGTAAAGCTCATAGTAAATTAGCGGCGGGTGAATTAGAAGGCCCAGCAAGTGCATTATTGCGTAGTTTTAGTCGTATTAGCCTTGATGTTCAAGCAGCATTAAAACAAAAGAGCAAATACAATCAAAGACTTGTATTTAATAAAGTTGAAGAAAATTTAGATGGTTTATTACGAGAATTAACTCGTTCTTCAGAACCATATGCCATACGATTTCGTCCAATTGCTGAAACATGGCGACAAATTATAGCAAATCATATCAAAGTACTGAGTGAAATTGTAGAAGCTAATCAAGAAATCATTAACCCTTATGTTACAGCTATTCCGCTAACAGAAGATCAAGAAATTTTTGTTGGGCGTAGCGGTATTAGTGAACGTATTGAACGTTTACTATTAGATAAACGTCGCCCACCTTTATTATTGTATGGACAACGTCGCACTGGTAAAACTTCATTATTGAATAATTTAGGTAAATTATTACCTACCAATATGATTCCTTTATTTGTGGATTTACAAGGTCCAGTTTCTTCTTCAAAAGATTTTCCGGGATTTTTATACAATATAAGTCGCGCAATATTGAATTCTGCCAAGCGTCATCGTCAAATAATTTTACCAGTTTTAACACGTGAAAAACTATTTGAGGATCCTTTTAGTTATTTTGATGAATGGCTAGATGAAATAGAAGAACAAATCGATGAAAATCAAAGCCTTCTATTGATGTTAGACGAGTTTAGTGTTTTAGACTATGTATTGGCTAAAGGATTATTAGATGAAGCTTTAGTGCTGGGCATGTTTCGTCATATAATTCAACATCGCCCACGAATTAAAATTTTATTATCTGATTCAAATTCGATAGATGAATTTGAACGTTGGGCGAGTTACTTAATCAATGTACAAACAGTACATATAAGTTATTTAGAAACTGAAGAGACTTTACAATTAATACAACAACCAACACCAGATTTTAATCTTTGTTATGAAGAAAACGCTTGTCAACGAGTATTAACAATTACGCGCGGGCATCCAGCTTTAACACAATACCTATGTTCAGAAATAGTCAACTTAAAAAACAAACAAGATATTAGCATACGTCATCTAGTTCAAATAAGCGATGTTGAAGCAGCAATACCCGAAGCATTACAAAATGGCAGCTTCTTTTTATCTGATATCCATAAAAATCAAGTCAAAACGAAAACAGCCTTAGCGATGTTAAAATATATAGCGGCACAAGGAGAAGCAGCAATAGTAAGCGAACAAGAATTAAAAGTAAAATTTCCAAAAGACTTTGAAGCTAGTAAAGCGAATTTATTACAACGCGAATTAATAGAAGAAGCAGGTGAAAATGCTTATCGTTTTCAAGTTGAATTGATTCGACGGTATTTTATATAATTTGGTAATTCTGGAGTTCAAAGCGCAGCTTTGCTTTGAACTCCCGTTCAGTTGTTGCTACTAAGCTACCCCAGTAGAACCAAAACCACCCCTACCCTCATCATTCAACTCATCAACCCACTCCAACTGCACCTGCACAATTGGAACAAACACCATCTGACAAATACGATCACCCGGATTAATTACAAAAGCAGTATCACTACGATTCCAAACCGCAACCTTAACCTCCTTTCGATAATCAGAATCAATTAAACCCACCAAATTAGCCAACACAATACCATGCTTCACACCCAAACCAGAACGCGGTAATAACATCGCGGTTAAATTAGGATCATTAATATCAATCGCAATACCACTACCAATCAAATGAGTCTCACCCGCCTGAACCTCTAACGGCTCTACAAGACAAGCACGTAAATCAATACCAGCCGCACCCTCAGTAGCATAATTAGGTTTCAAATCAGCAATTAATGGATTAACTATCTTTGCTTCTACTCTCTTCATAATGAGCCTTACAACAATAATAATGCCGATCTAAATAAAAAGCCTCTTCTTTAGGAAAATATACCCCACAATGATCACAACTTACCATCACAGCATTTTTAGTAATCTTCTTTCGAGACTTATAACGATTTATAAATTGCCATAAAATAAATATCAGCAATATCAATAATAATAAACGTATCACTTCTTCTGATTAGCAAGCTTATCCAAAATACTATTCACATACTTATGACTTTTCTCAGCTCCAAAGCCTTTAGCCAACTCAACCGACTCATTAATAACAACCTTAAAAGGCACATCTGGACAATATTTCAACTCATAAGTACCAATCCTTAAAATCACCAACTCAATCAAATCCAACTGACTAATATCGCGATCTAAAAAACCAACAAAACCAGAATCCAAATTCTTTAACTCTTTAGGAATCCCATACAACAAAACCTTAAAATAAGCCACATCAACCCTAGCCATATCCTCCTCCTCAAAAAACTGAGACTCAATAAACTGAAGATTTTGCTTAGTAATTTCCCACTGATATAAAGCCTGTAAAGCACGCTGACGCGCATTAGTACGAGCTGAAAAAAATTTTTTAGCCATATTAAAATTGACGCAACAAACTAACCATCTCAATTGCAGATAAAGTCGCCTCTACTCCCTTATTACCAGCCTTTGTACCAGCGCGTTCAATTGCCTGCTCAATAGTATCAACAGTCAAAACACCAAATGCAACCGGTATATCATACTGCAAAGAAATAGTAGCCAAACCCTTAGAACACTCACCAGCAACATAATCAAAATGAGGCGTACCACCACGAATCACCGCACCAATAGCAATAATAGCCTCATACTTCTTACTAGCAGCCAAACGCTGACATGCCAAAGGAATCTCATAAGCACCCGGCACACGTACCACAGTTATAGACCCATCCTGCACACCATGTCGCTTCAAAGTATCGACAGCCCCACTCAACAAACTTTCAGTAATAAAACTATTAAAACGCCCTACCACCAAAGCATACGGAGCATCACCGCCCGCAAAATTACCCTCAATCATCCTACTCATTTACCTACCTCATTATTAATATAATCAACTACTTCCATATCAAAACCAGACAAAGCGTGCATTTTCTTAGGCGCACTTAACACTCGCATTTTACGAACACCTAAATCAGACAAAATCTGCGCCCCCAAACCATGAGTTCTTAAATCATGCGTAGGAGGAGCAGCAGGCAAATCCTCACCATGATCCTTACGTGAACAATTATCAATTCTATGGATCATAGTATCCACATCCTCATCCTGATGTAAAATAACTACCACACCACAACCCTCATCTGCAATCCGTTTCAAAGCCTCACGCAAAGGCCATCCACACTCTGAACGCGAACTAAAAGTCAAATCACACAAAGTATTACGAGTATGTACCCGCACTAAAATTGGATCATTAGAATTTAACTCACCCTTCACCAAAGCAAAATGCAAAATATTCTCAATATTATCCTTATAAGCAACCAACTTAAACTCACCAAACTCAGTCGGTAAATTACAACTACTCATCCGCTCCAGAGTCTTCTCATGCGCCATCCGAAACCGAATTAAATCCGCAATAGTTCCAATTTTGATATTATGCTGCGTAGCAAACACCTCTAAATCTGGACGACGCGCCATCGTACCATCTTCATTCAAAATCTCTACAATCACAGCCGCAGGCTCTAACCCAGCTAAACGAGCCAAATCACATCCAGCCTCCGTATGCCCAGCACGCCTTAACACCCCACCAGCTTGAGCCATTAAAGGAAAAATATGCCCCGGCTGCACCAAATCAGAAGGCTTAGCATTTGCACCAACAGCCGCACGAATAGTCACAGCACGATCCGCCGCTGAAATACCAGTAGTTACACCCTTAGCAGCCTCAATTGAAACCGTAAAATTAGTAGAATGTACCGCATTATTATCATTCACCATCAAAGGCAATTGCAACTGCTGACAACGCTCAGATGTCAAAGTCAAACAAATTAAACCGCGTCCATAACGCGCCATAAAATTAACATCTTCAGCCCGTACCTGACTAGCAGCCATAATTAAATCGCCTTCATTCTCTCGATCCTCATCATCCATGAGAATCACCATCCTACCCTGTCGAATATCAGCGATAATCTCTTCTATATTATTTAAAGCCATAAGCAAATTTTTTTTCTAACCAGCGTCCAAAATAAGTACGTGGTGGCATATTCCTTGTTAAAAGATAACTCAACACCAAAGGATCATACCAACACCATTTCATCCATGTAACAGCCCCTTTTTTACTACACCATAATATCTTATCATTTGGTGCTAAAACTTCATCATCTTTAGGTAACAAAATTGTATTCTTACCACGTACCAATAATAATGGTACTACCGCTAACAGAGAATCACGATCCCTAGGATCCTTTCTTAAATATCCTAAATGAATAACTTCCCCCTTTTCAATAGCTTCCCACAAAGCTGGAGTCTCTTTATCAGTTATTGACATTTGCCAAGTGATCGGTATAGAATTACCTAAAGTATTCTGTAAATAGTGAATTAGTTTTGACACCACTTTATAATCATATTTATGAGTTAATAAATCCAAAAAATCTTCTAATAAAGGATTAGTTAATAAAACTCGTATATTATTAGCCATAATCTTACTAGCTTGCATCACAATATTCGCCCCTGCTGCATCAAAAATAATTTGATTAGCAGCATTATTTTGACGAATAACAACAAATAACTTCTTGTTTAATTTACGCGCTAACATAAGAATTGAAAGATTAGTTATATCATCATTTGTTCCAATAACAATTCCAACTGCATCTTCAATTTGTGCCTGCTGTAAAGTCTCAATTTCAGTACCACGACCAGTTATACATTCACTTCTAGGATAACCTGTATCCTCGAAATTAGCTTCAATTACAATTACATGAATATTTTTTTCTGTTTTAAATTCTTCATATACAGCCTTACCAAAGCGTCCATAACTACAAACTATCCATAAACCTTGCTTTGGAGGCTTTAAAGTATCGCAACTTGAAAAACATTTCTGTTTCGTGAGACATTCACGTAATGTTAATAACATTGAAGCATGTAAAGCATAATGTAATTTGTTAGCAAAAATATTAAAAGGATCAATTACATAATCACTACCAAATGCTAGCATATTCTCCACTACTTTATCAGAATCAGCACGTCCAATAATTGTTAATTTAGGTTTCAGAAGCTTACTACTAATAGCAATATGTAAATTCGCTATATTATCATCAGTAATAGCAACTACACCAGCACAGTTTGGATTACTTAATCCAATTTGTAAATTATCTGGTTTACTAGCATCGGCACAAAGTGTTGGAATATTAACAGAATAATCTAAACTTAAATTATTGAGATGATCCTGATTTGAATCTATTACAATAGTACGTATTGAACGTTTTTCTAAAGCACTAACTAATGCGGATCCTGTATCTCCATAACCACAGATAATATAAAAAGGTTCCTTAATATTTTTTACTTCTTTGGCAAAACTATTTTCAATTAATACACTTTCTAATGTATCATCCTTTAAAAGATTGATTAAGCCACCTATAGCATAAATCCACGCTATAACAGTCATATACAAGGAAATAGTTACCCACATCCGCTGTGCATCAGTAAATTCATGAGGTATCTCACCAAAACCAATAGTTGTACCCATATAAGATACAAAATAAAAGGCATGGAAAAAACTCATATATTCTTGATTAATTCCCGGAATCAAAGTCATGCCTATTCCAGCGGTAGAATAGGCAGTCAATAATACCAATAATGGACGACGCATCCTACGCATCACCAAGAAAAAGATCATGCTATTCATTAACGTCTTAACATAGCAGTATCAATAACAACTAACAACACCGAAATGACATTAGCTAACATAGCACCACCAGCAAGTGATACTATACTTGGCATCAAATCTGCTAGATTATTAGACCCAAGATGGGTTGCCGAATACCAAACGATTGCAGCAACAATCAACTGTAAATCAGCCGCCAAACTAGTAGCCAACAACAAAGCCCCAACCTGAGAACGATCACCAAACTTTAAAATAGTAGCAAAAAGATTCACAAATATAGCCATTGCCAACTCATAGACATTATGATGCCTTACATCAACCATATCACCTATGAAAAAGCCAAAATTTAGCGTCAAAGCCATTACGATAAAAAATCCGAACGCAATTTTTTCTAAATTCATTAGTCAACTACTTTAGATACATGGCTCATAGGTTTTAACTCCTTAAAAGAAGGATTTTCTTTTAACCTTCTATCCTCATGATATGCCATACCAGTACCAGCAGGTATTAAACGACCCACGATCACATTTTCCTTTAAACCACGTAAATCATCACAACGCCCACTGACAGAAGCCTCAGTTAATACCCGCGTAGTTTCCTGGAAAGAAGCCGCTGATATAAATGAATCAGTTGCCAAAGAAGCCTTAGTAATACCTAATAATTGAGGCTCATAAGTAGCCGGTATCTTATCCTCAGCAATTACCCGCTCATTCTCTTCCAACAATTTTGAACGTTCAATTAACTCATTATGCAACAAACCTGTCTCTCCCGGATCAATAATCATTACTTTACGTAACATCTGACGCACAATAACCTCAATATGCTTATCATTAATTTTAACCCCTTGTAGGCGATACACATCCTGCACCTCATTAACTATATAATTTGCCAAAGCATCCACACCATTAACTCTTAAAATATCATGTGAATTTGGCGCACCATCAACTATTTCCTCACCCTTCTCAACATTTTGACCCTCAAAAACATTAATATGTCGCCATTTTGGAATTTGGATCTCTATAGGATCCCTATCATCAGGAGGAGTAATAACTATTCGCTGCTTAGTCTTAGTATCTTTACCAAAAGTAATAACCCCAGAACACTCAGCCAAAATTGCCGGCTCTTTAGGAGTACGTGCCTCAAATAAATCTGCAACCCGTGGCAAACCACCAGTAATATCCCGTGTCTTAGAAGATTCCTGCGACAAACGAGCAATAATATCACCCACCTTCACCGCAGCACCATCCTCAACATTAATAATAGCCGAAGGAGGCAAATAATAATTAGCAGGAATATCAGTACCAACTAAAGTTAAATTCTGATCATTTTCATCTACCAACTTCACGATTGGACGCAAATCTTTTGCATGAGAAGGTCTTAATTTAGGATCAATTACTACAATATTACTTAAACCAGTAATATCATCAACATCCCTATTAACCGTAACACCTTCTACAACATCAACAAATTTTACAAGACCAGCAACCTCAGTAATAACAGGAATAGTATGCGGATCCCAATTTGCAATAGTTTGCCCAGCATCAACCTTATCCCCATCATGAACGCCTAACAAAGCACCATAAGGCACCTTATATCGTTCACGTTCCCTGCCAAACTCATCTAATAAAGTTACCTCACCAGAACGTGACACCACAATAAATTGCTGCTGATCATGTTGCGGAAGCAATTTAAGATTATAAAATCTTAAAGTACCAACAGACTTAACCTCAATATTACTAATTGCCGCTGCACTAGAAGCAGCACCACCAATATGGAAAGTCCGCATAGTCAACTGAGTACCCGGCTCACCGATAGACTGAGCTGCTATTACACCAACAGCCTCACCACGATTCACCAAATGCCCCCTACCTAAATCACGCCCATAACATTTAGCACAAACACCATAATGAGATTCACAAGTAATCGCAGAACGAACTATAATCCTATCAACACCTTCAGTTTCTAAATAATCAACCCAATCCTCATCAATCAAAGTACCAGCCTTAATAACCGGCTCCTCTTGATCAAGCTTCATAACATCAACAGAGACTACACGTCCTAATACCCGATCTCCCAAAGGTGCAACTACCTCACCACCCTCAATCAAAGGCTGCATTTCTAAACCTTTAGTAGTCTCACAATCATATTGCTTAATCACCAAATCCTGAGCAACATCAACCAAACGCCGCGTTAGATAACCAGAGTTAGCAGTCTTTAAAGCAGTATCAGCCAAACC
Organism: Candidatus Marithrix sp.; assembly: GCA_016744775.1. GTDB lineage: Bacteria > Pseudomonadota > Gammaproteobacteria > Beggiatoales > Beggiatoaceae > Marithrix. The sequence continues at coordinate 27,704 of JADGDS010000002.1, read as the reverse complement.
CTTTCTAGCCCCATGAGTAGAAATAAAGTATTGCAATACATTTAAACCCTCACGGAAATTAGCAGTAATAGGCGTCTCAATAATAGAACCATCCGGCTTTGCCATCAAACCACGCATACCAGCCAACTGACGAATCTGAGCAGCAGAACCACGCGCACCAGAATCAGCCATCATATAAATAGAATTAAAAGAAGCCTGCTGTACCTGCTCACCCTGTTTATTAGTCACAGTTTCAACACCCAATTGATCCATCATAGCCTTAGCTAATTTATCATTGGTATGTGACCAAATATCAACCACCTTATTATATCGTTCACCCTGAGTAATTAGACCAGAACCATATTGATCCTCAATCTCTTTAACCTCAGTTTCAGCCTCATTAATAATTTGAGGTTTATTATCAGGAATCCTCATATCCTCAACACCAATAGAAATACCAGCGCGAGTTGCATAAGAAAAACCAGTGTACATCAATTTATCAGCAAAAATAACAGTATCTTTAAGACCTAAACGACGATAAGCACTATTAATTAAATTAGAAATATTCTTCTTACTTAAATCCCTATTTAACAACTTAAAAGGCAAACCATCAGGCAAAATATCAAACAATAAAGCACGTCCGACAGTCGTATCAAATCGTTTAATATTAATTTCAGTAACAGTATCCTGATTCTGAGGTGTTTCAGGCTTAGTTATAACAGTCTCTTTTAACCTAACCGTAATCGCAGAATTTAATGAAACGAACTTATTTTCATAAGCACGCCGTACCTCATCAACATTACCAAAGACCATTCCTTCACCAATATCATTGATATTGCTTCTAGTCATAAAATACAAACCTAAGACAACATCCTGAGACGGCACAATAATAGGCTCACCATTAGCTGGAGACAAAATATTATTAGTTGACATCATTAAAGCACGAGCTTCCAATTGCGCCTCTATAGACAAAGGTATATGCACAGCCATTTGATCACCATCAAAATCAGCATTAAAAGCCGTACAAACCAACGGATGTAATTGGATTGCCTTACCCTCAATTAAAATTGGCTCAAATGCCTGTATGCCTAACCTATGTAAGGTAGGGGCACGATTCAACATTACTGGATGCTCACGAATGACCTCCTCAAGAACATCCCAGACCTCTCCGCCTTCCCGCTCAACTAATTTTTTAGCCGCCTTAATAGTAGTTGCAAACCCCTTAAATTGTAATTTTCCAAACACAAAAGACTTAAACAACTCTAAAGCCATTTTTTTAGGCAAACCACATTGCTGCAATCTTAAAGTTGGTCCCACAACAATTACAGAACGTCCAGAATAATCTACCCGTTTACCCAACAAATTTTGTCGAAAACGCCCCTGCTTACCCTTAATCATATCAGCCAACGATTTTAAAGGTAACTTATTAGTACCAGTAATAGCCCGTCCCCTACGACCATTATCCAATAACGCATCTACAGACTCCTGCAACATCCGCTTCTCATTGCGCACAATAATATCAGGAGCATTCAACTCCAACAAACGATTTAACCTATTATTACGATTAATAACACGCCTATAAAGATCATTCAAATCAGAAGTTGCAAAACGTCCACCATCTAAAGGCACCAAAGGACGTAACTCCGGCGGCAAGACAGGCAATACCTTTAACACCATCCATTCCGGTCTATTACCAGAATGTAAAAAAGACTCTATTAACTTCAGACGCTTAGTATATTTCTTAATCTTAGTCTCAGAACGCGAAGTACTGATCTCCTCCCGAAGACGATTAACCTCAGACGCTAAATCAATTGAAGCCAACAACTCACCTATAGCCTCAGCACCCATTTTAGCCTCAAACTCATCGCCAAACTCCTCGATAGTCTCCAGATAAGCATCTTCACTGAGCAATTGACCCAAATCCAAAGGAGTCAAACCCGGATTAATAACAACATAAGCCTCAAAATACAAAATACGCTCAATATCCCGTAAGGTCATATCAAGCATCAAACCCATTCGAGAAGGCAAAGACTTTAAAAACCAAATATGAGCCACTGGACTTGCAAGTTCAATATGACCCATACGCTCACGACGTACCTTAGACTGCGTGACTTCAACCCCACATTTCTCACACACAACACCGCGATGCTTAAGACGCTTATACTTACCACACAAACACTCATAATCTTTTACAGGTCCAAATATCTTGGCGCAAAAAAGACCATCACGTTCAGGCTTAAAAGTACGATAATTAATAGTCTCAGGTTTTTTAACCTCCCCATGAGACCATGAACGAATTTTTTCAGAAGAAGACAAACCAATACAAATTCTGTCGAAGTCTTCTATATGACCCTGATTATTTAATAACTTGATTATATTGCGCATAATTAAAATTGTTCTAACTCAATATCAATTCCCAAAGAACGAATTTCCTTGACTAAGACATTAAATGACTCTGGCATACCAGCTTCAATACGATGATCACCATCCACGATATTCTTATACATTTGAGTTCTACCAGCCACATCATCTGACTTCACAGTCAACATCTCCTGCAACGTATATGAAGCACCATAAGCCTCTAAAGCCCAAACCTCCATCTCACCAAAACGTTGTCCACCAAATTGAGCCTTACCACCCAAAGGTTGCTGTGTAACCAAACTATAAGGTCCAGTAGAACGAGCGTGCATCTTATCATCCACCAAATGATTCAACTTCAACATATACATATAACCCACTGTCACAGAACGTTGAAAAGCCTCTCCAGTTCGTCCATCATATAAAGTAGTCTGACCACTAGTTGGTAAATCAGCCAACACCAACATTTGTTTAATTTCTGCCTCACTCGCACCATCAAACACAGGAGTTGCCATAGGCACACCCTTACGTAAATTAGACGCTAACTCCATGATTTCCGCATCGCTTAAAGCATCTAACTGTTCCTTTTTACCACTAGCATTATAAATTTTATGTAAAAATTCTCGCATATTTCCCATAAAATTAGACTCAACATCAGCCGCATCAGCTACTTTTAACCTTCTCTTTTCCTCATCCAATAAATGAGCAATTTTTTCACCTAAATGTTTAGCAGCCCAACCCAAATGAATCTCTAAAACCTGCCCAATATTCATTCGAGAAGGCACACCCAAAGGATTTAACACAATATCTACAGGTCTGCCATCCGCACGATACGGCATATCCTCCACAGGAACAATAATCGACACAACACCCTTATTACCATGCCTACCAGCCATCTTATCACCCGGCTGAATCCGTCGCTTAATTGCCAAATGGACCTTAACCATTTTTAAAACACCCGGAGGCAACTCATCACCAGCTACCAACTTTTGACGCTTATCTTCATACATAGCATCAGAAATTTCACGCTGCTTCTTTAACTCCTCTGCATAATACTCCAACTGAACTGATACTTCAGGATCCTGTAAACTGATCTCAAACCAATATGGACGCTTAATACTACTTAAATATTCAGAATCGATCTGAGACCCATTCATCAAACCATTTGGACCACTCTGTGCAATTTGACCAATTAACAAAGCCTCTAATCTTTTATAAAGAGCATCCTCAATGATACGAAACTCATCCTGCAAATCCTTTTTAATTTTAACTAAATGCGACTGCTCAATTTGTCGAGCGCGATCATCCTTTTCCAAACCATCCCTAGTAAAAACCTGCACATCAATAACAGTAGCCTGTGTACCACTAGGCACCCTTAAAGAAGTATCCTTAACATCAGAAGCCTTTTCACCAAAAATAGCTCTTAACAACTTTTCCTCTGGAGTTAATTGAGTCTCACCCTTTGGCGTAACCTTACCCACCAAAATATCACCAGCTTTAACCTGCGCCCCAATAGAAACAATACCAGACTCATCAAGATACCTAAGTGCAGACTCACTAACATTTGGTATATCAGCAGTAATTTCCTCAGAACCCAACTTCGTATCACGAGCCATACAACTATGCTCAATAATATGAATCGATGTAAAGCGATCCTCCTTAACCACCCGCTCCGAAATTAAAATAGAATCCTCAAAGTTATAACCATTCCAAGGCATAAAGGCAACCAACATATTTTGCCCCAATGCCAACTCCCCTAAATCAGTTGAAGGACCATCAGCTAATACATCACCAGCCTTAATTACATCCCCCGGTTTAACCAAAGGCTTTTGATTTATACAAGTATTTTGATTTGACCTGACATACTTTGTAAGATTATAAATATCTACATATTTATCACTCTTATCATTCTTATCATTATCAATACGCACCACAATACGACCAGCATCAACATCATCAACCACGCCATCATGCTCTGCTACCAAAGTTACACCAGAATCTACAGCAACAGTTCTCTCCATACCAGTTCCAACCAAAGGCTTTTCAGCACATAAAGTTGGTACCGCTTGTCGTTGCATATTAGAACCCATTAAAGCACGATTAGCATCATCATGCTCCAAAAACGGAATCATTGAAGCAGCAACAGAAACAATTTGCTTCGGCGAGACATCCATATATTGAACTTTCTCTTTAGGCAACAAAGTAAATTCATTTTCATGTCTCACAGTGACTAAATCATCTGTCAAATAACCCTCATTATCTACAGCAGTATCAGCCTGTCCGATAACATAATTACCCTCCTCTATAGCAGAAACATACTCAATCTTATCAGTAACTTTTCCATTTTCTACTCGTCTATAAGGAGTCTCTAAAAAACCATAATCATTAGTTTTAGCATAAACAGCCAAAGAATTAATTAAACCAATATTAGGACCTTCAGGAGTCTCAATTGGACACAATCTACCATAATGAGTAGGATGCACATCACGCACCTCAAACCCAGCACGTTCCCGCGTTAAACCACCCGGACCCAAAGCAGAAATACGACGCTTATGAGTAATTTCAGATAAAGGATTATTTTGATCCATAAACTGTGACAACTGACTAGAACCAAAAAACTCCCTAATTGCAGCTGAAACCGGCTTCGCATTAATTAACTCTTGCGGCATCATAGACTCAGCTTCAGGCAAACTTAAACGCTCCTTAACCGCACGCTCTACACGAACCAAACCAATACGAAACTGGTTTTCGATCATCTCACCAACACTACGAACCCTACGATTACCTAAATGATCAATATCATCTATGACACCCTTACCATTACGAATATCAATCAAAGTACGCATTACATCAAGAATATCCTCATTTGAAAGAACACCCTCACCGGTAAGCTTATCCCGACCAACCCTTCGATTAAACTTCATTCTACCTACCGCCGATAAATCATAACGGTCTTCAGAAAAAAATAAATTATTAAATAAAGTCTCAGCTGCTTCAGGAGTTGGAGGCTCACCCGGACGCATCATCCGATAAATCTCCACATAAGCCTCTAATTGAGTAGTACTAGAATCAATAACCAAAGTGTCTGAAATATATGGACCCCTATCAGACTCATTAATATATAAAATATCAAAACCATCAATTTGACTTGACATCAAATTCTTTAAATTTTCTTCAGTCAACTCCTCATTAGCCTGAGCAAGTTTTTCACCAGTTACGGGATCAATTACCTCATGAGCCAATATCTTTCCTAACAAGAAAGAACTTAAATTACCATCATCATACTCATAAGGAATTGGCACACTAACTATACCAGCAGCCTCTAATTTCTTTAAATGTCTAGCATTTACACGTCTTCCTGACTCAATAATGACCTCACCATCAGGTCCTTTAATATCAAAATTAGCTACTTCCCCACGTAAATGCTCAAAATTTAACACCCAATAAAATTCAGAACCGATGCGTTTAATTTTATGAGTATCAAAAAACAAAGCCAACATCTCTTCATTAGAAAGACCCAAAGCACGTAATAAAATTGTAGCTGGTAACTTACGTTTCCTATCGATCCTAACAAAAAGCTTATCTTTATGATCAAACTCTAAATCTAACCATGAACCGCGATAAGGTATGATTCTAGCTGTAAATAAGTTTTTCCCAGAACTATGGGTTTTACCTTTATCATGATCAAAAAATACCCCGGGAGATCTATGTAATTGCGAGACAATTACCCTTTCTGTACCATTAACAACAAATGTTCCATTTTTCGTTATTAATGGGATTTCACCCATATAAATCTCTTGTTCTTTTATATCTTTAACAGACTTATTTTTACTATCTTTATCATATATAACAAGACGTATTTTAACCCTCAATGAAGCAGCATAATTCATACCCCGCTGTTGACATTCATTGACATCAAATTTTAAATTTTCTAAACGATAACTAACATACTCAATTGCAATATTGCCAGCATAACTTACAATTGGAAAAACTGATTTGAAAGCAGCATGTAAACCAATATCTAAACGTTTATCAGCTTTATTGTCAATTTGTAAAAAATTTTTATAAGAATCTACTTGGATAGCCAGCAAATAAGGCACATCTAAAATGCTAGTACTTTTTCCAAAATTATTGCGGAGGCGTTTTTTCTCAGTGAAAGAATAGGTCATATCTGGAACTATTTAGAAGATGGGTACGCAGCTAAGCAGTTGCGTATATATGTTAGATTATTTACTCTAAAGTAAAAAACTAATAGGAAAATCAATTCAAGTTGTATATAATATAAAATGTGTAGACTTGTTTTTAATTACTTCGTACTATTATTAAATTAGGAATAGTGAATAAAATTCACTATTCCTAATAAAATTATTTAATTTCTACACTACCGCCAGCAGCCTCAATATCAGTCTTGATTTTTTCAGCTTCATCTTTAGGAATTGCTTCCTTAATTACTGAAGGAACTCCTTCAACTAATTCCTTAGCTTCTTTTAAGCCCAAACCTGTAATTGCACGAACTGCCTTAATGACACCTACTTTCTTGGCACCAAAGCTGGTTAAGCTGATTGTGAATTCAGTTTGTTCTTCAGCGGCTGCGGCTCCATCACCAGCAGCTGCGGCAGGTGCAGCAGCTACCGCAGCGGCAGCGGATACACCAAACTTATCTTCCATTGCAGTGATTAATTCCACTACTTCCATTACACTCATGTTTGCAATGGCTTCTAAAATATCTTCTTTGGCTACTGCCATAATATTAAATTCCTTTATGATTTACTATCGCGTACAGCAGCGATTGTGCGTACTAGTTTAGCGTGTGGTTCTTTGATGGTGCGTACTAATTGAGTAATTGGTGCTTGCATTACAGACATTAACATACTAACTGCTTCAGGATAAGTTGGTAACTTAGCAACTTTTTCAAGATCCTTAGCATCTAATAGTTTACCAGTGAGTGCAATCGCTTTTACAACTAAATTTTTATTTTCTTTTGCAAAATCTTTTATTACTCGTGCAGCAGCACTGGGTTCTTCTTTCGAGAAAGCTAACACTATTGGACCAACTAAGCTGTCCCGTAAACATTCCAGATCAGTATTTAAGAATGCACGTCGTGCTAAGGTATTTCTCACCACCCGCAAATAGACACCACCATCTCGTGCTTTTTGACGAAGCTCTGTCATTTCTGCTACTGTTATTCCGCGATATTCAGCGGCTATAGCAGAATGTGCTGTACTAGCAATATTAGCAATATCAGCAACAATAGCTTGCTTATCTTCAAGCTTGAGCGGCATTAATGCTCTCCTAGATTAGTGATAAGTTTGCAAAACTTGATAGTTTTGCCATCTGCGTAGGATTTATATGAACCTACGGTCTTTGACGGCTGCTGGAGTATTATTCCAGTAGCTCAAAGTCATTTTAGTTCTAATTAAATACTAGAACTATCTATAGCAATACCCGGTCCCATAGTCGTAGAAATAGTGACTTTTTTAATATAGACACCTTTCGCAGTACTAGGTTTTGCTTTTGTTAAATCCACTATTAAAGCCTGTAAATTTTCTTCAATTGCATTATTAGCAAAATTAATTTTGCCTAAACTACAATGAATAATTCCACCTTTATCAGTTCTATAACGTACTTGTCCAGCTTTGGCATTTTTAACTGCCCCTGCTACATCAGCAGTAACAGTACCTACTTTAGGATTAGGCATTAATCCTCGTGGTCCAAGAATTTTACCTAAAGTACCGACAATGCGCATTGCATCTGGTGACGCAATTACCACATCAAAATCTAAAACACCTTTTTTAACCTGTTCAGCTAAATCCTCAAATCCAACAATATCAGCACCAGCTTCCTCAGCCGCCGCAACATTGGCTCCTTGAGTAAACACAGCAACCCGTATATCTTTACCAGTACCATGTGGCAACACAGTAGAACCTCTGACCACTTGATCAGATTTACGAGGATCAACACCTAAGTTGATACTTACATCTAATGACTCAGTAAATTTTACTGCTGGCAAAGATTTTAATAAATCAACTGCTTCATTGATTGCATAAATCTTACCGGGCTGTATTTTTTCTTTGATAGCTCGTATTCTTTTTGATAACTTAGCCATTTAAACAACGCCCTCCACATCAATACCCATACTACGCGCACTACCTGCGATGGTACGCACTGCTGCATCCATATCAGATGCTGTTAGATCAGGCATTTTAGTTGTTGCAATTTCTTCCAATTGTGCGCGATTAACCTTCGCAACTTTATCAGTATGTGGTGTTTTACTACCCTTAGCTATTCCTGCTGCTTTTTTCAATAAAATTGACGCAGGTGGCGTTTTTATGACAAAAGTAAAACTTCTATCAGAATAAGCTGTTATAATGACTGGAGTTGGCATCCCAGCTTCAAGTTTCTGAGTTTTGGCATTAAATGCTTTACAAAACTCCATGATATTAAGTCCATGTTGACCTAATGCGGGTCCAACTGGCGGACTGGGATTAGCTTGCCCTGCTTTAACCTGTAATTTAATGTAGGCTTGAACTTTTTTTGCCATTGTTTATCCTTATTGGGTGCAAACGCTTTATGCAAGCTCCCCATGATTATTCTTTTTCAACTTGTCCAAATTCTAGCTCAACTGGAGTCGAACGCCCAAAAATTGATACTGCAACCCGTAAACGATTTTTTTCATAGTTGATATCCTCAACCTCACCATTAAAATCAGTAAACGGTCCATCTATTACACGTACAATTTCACCAACTTCAAACAATACTTTTGGACGGGGTTTTTCTGCACCTTCTTGAACTCGCTGTAAAATGACCTCAGCTTCTTGATCAGAAATAGGAGCCGGACGCTCTTGACTACCACCAATAAAACCTAGAACTTTAGGAACATCTTTTACTAAATGCCAAATCTCATCTCTTAAAGAAAGAGGATTTCCATTATTATCTTGTTGTTCTAAATCAACTTCATCCATATCCATTTGGATAAGAACATAACCCGGAAACAGTTTGCGATCACTTTTACGCCGTTGTCCCGCACGCATTTCAATCACTTCTTCAGTGGGTACTAATATCTCCCCAAAGCATTTTTGTATTTCACTTCTAGTACGTGCAATACGTTCATCTAAAGAACGTTGAACTGTTTTTTCATATCCCGAGTAGGCTTGCACAACATACCAGCGCAAAGCCATAATTGTTTACCCTCCTTGGCCAGTCAAACTTTGTACAATCCACCATAAAAGGCTATCAACCGCCCAAATAAATAACGATAATATAATTACCATTATTATTACGATGCCTGTCATTTGTATGGTTTCTTGTCTAGTAGGCCAAACTACTTTCCGAACTTCAATATTAGTTTCGCGTAAAAAACTTTTAGTATTTTTACCTTTAGTAGTGCTAAAAGCAATGACAGCAACAATTGCCACTATAGCTAATAAACTTACTACACGTAAGAGTAATGAATATTCAGTTAGGGTATAAAAACTTACTATGCCAACAGATAGTAATAACACCACTGATAACCATTTTAATCTATCAGAAGTATTTGATGTTGTTTTGGTACTCATTATGTGAGTGTGATATGAGTGTTTGAGAGAATAAATGGCAGGACAGGAGGGACTTGAACCCCCACTCGGACGCTTTGGAGGCGCCTGCTTTGCCAATTAAGCTACTGTCCTAGAATTTGTTTTGATATTTGGGGCTCAAAATGTTGAACCCCAAGTGCTTATTCGATAATTTTAGATACTACACCAGCACCAACAGTACGTCCACCTTCACGAACTGCAAAGCGTAAGCCTGTTTCCATCGCAATTGGAACGATTAATTTAACTGTCATTTTGATGTTATCACCCGGCATTACCATTTCAACACCTTCAGGTAATTCACAAGCACCAGTAACATCTGTGGTACGGAAATAGAATTGTGGACGATAACCTTTAAAGAAAGGTGTATGACGACCACCTTCATCTTTACTTAGAACATATACTTCACATTCAAAATGTGTATGTGGTGTAATTGAACCCGGTTTTGCTAACACTTGACCACGTTCAACATCTTCACGTTTTGTACCACGTAATAATATTCCTACGTTATCACCAGCAACACCTTCATCTAGCAATTTACGGAACATTTCAACGCCGGTACAAGTTGTGCTGACGGTATCCTTAACACCAACAATTTCTATTGTTTCACCAACTTTAACGACACCACGTTCGATACGTCCAGTTACTACTGTACCACGTCCAGAAATGGAGAATACATCTTCAATTGGCATTAAGTAGGCTTGATCAATATCACGTTCTGGTTGTGGAATATATGCATCCATTTCTTCGACTAATTTCATTATCGATGGAACGCCAATTTCACTTGTATCGCCTTCTAAGGCTTTTAAAGCTGAACCTATTATTATAGGTGTATCATCACCAGGGAACTCATAGCTATCTAATAGCTCACGAATTTCCATTTCTACCAATTCTAATAATTCTTCATCTTCTTTGGCAATCTGATCAGCCTTATTCATATATACAACAATATAAGGCACACCAACCTGACGTGATAATAAAATATGTTCACGGGTTTGAGGCATTGCACCATCAGTTGCTGATACTACTAGTATTGCACCATCCATTTGTGCAGCACCAGTAATCATGTTTTTGACATAATCAGCATGACCCGGGCAATCCACATGAGCATAATGACGATTATCAGATTCGTACTCTACATGCGCTGTAGCAATAGTAATACCACGAGCACGTTCTTCAGGTGCATTATCAATTTGGTCATACGCTTTAAATTCACCGCCATTTTTTTCAGCCATACATTTTGTAATAGCTGCTGTTAAAGTGGTCTTACCGTGATCTACGTGACCAATAGTACCAACATTTACGTGTGGCTTACTGCGATCAAATTTTTCCTTGGACATTTATTTCAATAACCTTCTCAAATGCTACTATACTTTATTACTATTAATGGAGCCCATAACCGGATTTGAACCGGTGACCTCGTCCTTACCAAGGACGTACTCTACCAGCTGAGCTATATGGGCTGCAATCATTTCAATGGAATTTGGAGCGGGTGATGGGAATCGAACCCACACTATCAGCTTGGAAGGCTGAAGTTCTACCATTGAACTACACCCGCAAATTTAATACCGTTCGGGAACCTCTCCCATTTTAAAGTTATAACTTTAGAAGGAAAATTAATGCAAGTGGTTTTGATAATATACGGTATATAAAAAAAATTCTTTTGTGGAGGGGGGAGGATTCGAACCTCCGAAGGATGAACCAGCAGATTTACAGTCTGCCCCCTTTGGCCGCTCGGGAACCCCTCCAAACAAGCGACGCATTATCCAGCATTTTGAATAAAATGTCAACAAGTATTTTAATTTAATTTAATTATTAAATTAACAATTATTATTTATAGGTTTCAAAAGTGTAGTCATATGTAAGGGAAACTCACCAATAACTCGGTCATCAAAATAATAATTTAAAGTTTTTGTTATAACTCGAAATGCAATATTATTCCAAGGGATTTCATCTTTTTTAAATAATTTAACATCTAAACTTTCTATGCCGGGCGCATAATTTAAATCGCTTAACTGGGCGCAAAATATCATATACACTTGATTTCTGTCAGGCAAACTAGCCATCACATATAAATTTAGCTGTTCGACTTTTGCCTGAGCTTCTTCCCATGTTTCTCGTGTAGCCGCCTGTTCAACAGTTTCATTATTTTCCATAAACCCTGCTGGTAATGTCCATAAACCATAACGTGGTTCAATGGCACGTTTACATAATAAAATTTGATCTTGCCATATAGGCAAAGTTCCTGTAATAATTCTAGGGTTTTGATAAAAAATAGTCTGACAATTTCCACATATATGACGAGGTAAATTATCGCCTTCAGGTATCTTAAAAGCTAAGCTGTCTGATCCACAATTGCTGCAATATTTCATATATAATTTTAAATATCAGTTATGACTGTGACAATACAAAAAACTTGTATTCCTTCTCCACGGCCAAAAGCGGTTAATCCTTCACCAGAAGTTGCGGTTATACCAATTTCTTCTGTTTCTAAACCCAATAGTTGGCTAATATTGGTTTTCATTTCTGATATTCTTGGAGTAATTTTAGGTGTTTTGCATTCAATGCTGAATGATACATGTGTAATGCGCCAGTCTTTTAAGTAATTGAGTGCTTCTTGTAGGTAAAAGCGACTATCTTTTATACCATGTTTATGACATAGAGTGTCGCTTATTTTGCCTAGAATATTGACTCCGGTTACACCTGATATCGCGTTACATAAGGCATGTAGTACTACATCTGCGTCACTATTACCTTTTAATGGTGGTTGATTTTCAAATAGCACGCTGCCAAGTATTAATTTTTTAGTTTTATCTTGAAAATCAAAACGATGGCTGTCTTGGCCTATTCCGGTTTTGATGCGCATAAATATTGTTCTGCTAATTGTAAGTCTTGTGGATGAGTGATTTTTATATTATCAGGATGCCCCTCTATTAGGATTGGTGATAGCCCTAATTTTTCAATTGCTTGTGCATCATCTGTGACTAATTCATCACGCGCTAAAATGGTTTCTAGTGCTGTTGTTAGAGTTTTTAGACGAAACATTTGTGGAGTCAATGCGTGCCATAAACCATCACGATTAACAGTTTCTGTTATGGCGTTTGTATTATTGCCTCGTTTCATAGTATCACGTACTGGTAATGCTAGTAAGCCACCAACTGGGTGATCTGCTAGTTGTGTCATGAGTTTTTCAATATCACTGGTACGAACACAGGGGCGTGCAGCGTCATGAACTAATACCCAGTCATCAGGATTGGCTTGTTGTTGCAATATTTGTAGGGCGTTTAATACTGAATGACAACGTTCTTTGCCGCCATTGACGCGAATAATTGGTTTAGCTAAATTAGTAGGTGTTTTCCAGTAAGGATCATCTTTGGCTATAGATACTATTATGCCCTTAATATTTAATTGGGCAAGTCTATCTAATGTATGTTCAATAATAGGTTTTTTTTGTAAATGTAAATATTGTTTTGGGAGCTGACTACGCATACGGGAACCTATTCCAGCAGCGGGTACTATTGCCCAGTAATTTGTGGTTTTATTCATTTATTTTTTTACAGAAATTCTAACAATTCTCCACGTCGAAAAAGTCCAGCTAATCTTTGTTGTGATATTTTGGTATCATTACCATATACTTGTTGAATTGCTTTTTTTAATCTATTGGTGGCTAATGAATATAATTTATTTTCCATTTGTTCAAAAATTGATCTAACTTTAGCAAAATTAGTATGATTTAATTCATTCAAGCTAATACCTTGCTGTTTTAACAATTCTTCGCCTACTAACATAGCTAAAAATTGTGAAGCATATGGCAAAAACGGTGACGATTTATCAGTTCCTTGCTTACGTTTATTTTCAATAATACGATATATTAAGACAGCTATAATTAGCTGGCTAGCATTTAAATCAGTTGTAAATATTTCATCATAAAATTGTCCAAAAACTTCTTTTTCACGAAATTTAACTTGATGTGGTTTTTTTCTCCAAATAGATAAAATCGCTTTTGCTGCTATTTTGGATGGTATTATTGTATTGGAATTGGATTTTAATTTTTGTTGTATTTTATCGTTAGATCGTAAATCACTCAAATCAACTGGATTTTGACTATTGGTGGCATAAGTAATATCATTAACTAAATCTTCATGAGCTTCATTCAATTCATAAAGACGTAATAATACATAAGTATTATCCCATTCTGGGAATAAACTTTGCTGACCACTTAAGGTTTCTCGAATAGTCATGCAAGTTTGTCCACCATTTATAATCTGTAAATTGTCTATTTCTACCTTGTAATCGCTTTGTTGCAAAGCATTATAACTAAATTTGTTACATATCATGGTAATGCCATTATTATAAAAATAAAAGTTAGGACTTTTATTTGGATCAAGCAAAGTATCTTGGATACCAAGATTGACACGATTTTTTTGTAAACCTAAATAACGTCTAATATTACGTTCTAATAAGCTTTCACCATATTTATTTAACAAATTTTGTATTTCTGTTACTGCCACTTTACCGATTAGCACTCGCCGATAGTTAAAGTCCTCAATTATAGCCTTACCAACTAATTGTAGTTTTTCTTGAACTTTTTTATGTTTTTGAAGTAAATTTATGATTTTGTCATGATTCCAATGCGACCAATTAACTTGATTGCCAAAATCAGCATTATCAATTTTTTGTTGGGAAATTTCATTCCAAGGTAAACCATTATTACATAATATAATTCTTATTATTGGTAAATAACCATCTGAAATTAATGTTCGTATATTTTCAATTTCTGACTGTAAATTTGGATTGCTTGTAAGTTTCTTATAAGGATCGAATAATGCTCTAACAGTATCTATTAATTTAATTACTGAGTTTTCTGGAAAATGCGAAAGACCATCTAGTTTTTGCTTATATTTGCCTTGAAATATAGTTACTAAAAATTCATTATCCTGTAAATCACCAATATGTAAACCGTCTATTCCAGCGTCATTACCGCCATCAGTTAAAAATTCTAATGCTTCAAGTATAGGAATATCTAAAACTGTGCTTATACATAAACAAACAAAAGCTGTAGATATTAAAAAACGTTTGTCTGTTTTATTAGTTTTAAGCACTATTTCAGATTGATATTGTTCAGCAATTTTTGTGATTCGTTGATCAATTATATTTAGATTAATACTCATAAATTCTTTAAATCTTCAACGGCTTTACGGTAGAACATAATGTAAAGTTTACAAATTCAAAGATAATTGAGGATTTCCATCAATTTTAAATTTCTCAAAAATGTTATGTTTATCTTTTTGAAATTCTCTAAGTAAAAATACTTGTACATGATGTTTTGAAACATCACTACAATCAGCATGTAATTTTAAATCACCAATTTTTGCTTCAAATTCTACAGATTTGCTTTTTTCATAAAATTTTGGAAAACCATATTTTATAGTACACATTCCCTTAGCTTTATTAACTTTCGTAGAATCAAACTTAAATTCTGCTTCAATTTCTCCAAATACCAAAATGCCTTTTTTACTTAAATCCATAATATCAGTTATATTAAGTTTTCCATGCAAATTAATTTTATCGACATCCTTTAGCCATTTAAAATTTTCAGGAAAATTGGGAATATTATGATCTATTCCCGCATCAATATCAACAATCTTTTGGAATGAAAGAATGTTACTATTTTGTTTAGTAAAAATATCCAAGAAATTAAATATCTCTTTATTGTCCCTAAATTTATCCGTTAAAATTCTCTGCATAGGAATATCATTTGATACTATTCCCTGTTTTTGAAAATCACTATGAATCGCGTCTTGAAATTTACTAATAAATTTTTTCGTTTCAGGAACGGTAGTTTCAGAACTATAAATTACGACATTATCTGTTTTGGTAATTGATAGTTTGCAATCATGATAGGTTTTATAAGACAGGACATCTTTTTTCCAATCAGTCCTTTCTATATTACATTCTATTACAACTTCATTTCCTTCAGGATCACGATGTTGAACACAATTAATCAATTTATATGATGAATCATCTTCCAATTTTTTTGCGAATTTATCAAGTTCTTCTGGTATTGCTTGCACTACCGTTTTTGTTTGAACATTCCATGTTGCTTTAGCATCAGAGGTTTTAATCCTATTTTCTTTAAAATATTGTTTATTTCTTAAAATATCAAATTCTCGTGGACTGAGTAAAATACTGCTTAATACTGGTACAATATTTCTTTTGTCCGATTTTTTAACAAATATTCCTCGTCTTTGTAGCACATCCTTTAAATCAGTACCTTCAAGACTACTGGCTGATATCAAAGGGCGTAATGTTTCACCAAAAGGCAATAACAAAATCTGTTCTTTTGTTTCATGGTTTGATTGTGTATTAGACATTTCTAAAATCCTTATTGAAGGTATCTACTTCGATTTTGCAAATGAAAGTTTTATCAATAAATTTTGATTTAATTTCTTCTACAGTTTCGCCATATTTATCTTTATTAAATTCAGGAAACAGGATATAAACTTTGCTGCCCCATCCTTCTGTCAATTTTTGGGCTAGACTAATTAATCTTTGTAAATATTCTTTTTCAAAATTATCAATAACATTCAAAATTAATATTTCAGTATTTTTATTTTGAAAAATTTTAAGTGGTAATATACTTGAATTAATATATTGAACTGGCAGAATGATACTGCTTGTTTTTCTAGTTTCTAAAGTACTGTTATAACCAATATTAGGGATTAAAAATTCTATTCTATCCTTTTCATTTTTTTTAAAGTAAGATTTAGCGAAATTCATAGCAGCATAAAGAAACTTAGCTCTTTTATTATCAACTAAGTAAATACTATTTAATAACTCAAGCTTATTATCAATATTGAAGTTAGCCAACTTTTCAATAACATCATCAAACTGACATTCTTTTCCATTATCAAGCCAAAAAATAACCCCTGTATATTCGTAATCTTTTTCAAAAAATTTGAGTTCATTTCTAAGAGAACTTTTCTTAAAACATTCTAAGGCATATGCAATATCTTTAATATGTGACTTAAATTTACTGTTAGGATTTGATGGATAGTTATCAGTATATTTTACAGATATTAAAACAAATTGTTGCCGGTTACTAAAAAAAGGACATTCATAGTGATATGTAAAATCAATGCCATGATTTTTTCTTTCTGTTTTGGATAACTGATGCACAGTAGGAGAAATGCATTCAATATCTCTATTGGTTATAAGAGGCTCCCAACCAATAAGAGCTAATAACTTTTCGACAACTTCCTCGCCAAAATCTCCTCGTTTTTTTGATTTTTCACCCATAATAAAGTCCTTTATACATATACAAAACAATATAGCTCATAAACTGGATTAATAATATTTATTAAGAATAAATTTAATATCCCATAACAATGCCTAACTAACCGGAAACCCTATATCGTTCCACATCTTTCCGGATTTGTTGCATTGGATGGCATCGGTTTAAGGAAATTAAACAATACATATATCCGTCATTTACAAGTGTTTTCCAATCAATATTTTTAAGAAGGTTATGATATTCCTTTTGTTTAGCTTTTAATATTTCCGTTGGTTCCTGCAATTTAAACCATTGTCTTTTTTCTTGTCGATAATCGCTTATCACTTTACCCATAACTATTTTGGCAACACAATCATACATGATGTGTCCATTCAGATACCAATAAGTATCTGTTTTTTGTACATTCAACTCAGATAATGTTTTATCTATGTGGCTTAAATCAATATTGGTGTGCTTTTTTTTGATTTGCTCTATCAAATTAGAGACACGATTTTTTAATCCGGTAATGACTTCATTAGCATTATCAGTCAGACAAATTTCTGATGGTTTAAGACAAAAAACTGATTTTAATTCTTTTTCTGAAATCAATGATTCAGAAACTATATGAGCTTGTTTATTGGCAATTTGTTCAAGTTTTTGCTTTTCAAAATACAAAATATAACGTAAGAGTGGATAAGTGGCTTTTGAATAGTCTTTGATGAAATCAACGAAAGAAAAACTACGTATATTTGCATCAGGATATGATGATTTTTCTACAATCCGTGCCAAAGCTGCCGGCGATATTTTATAATTTTCGATTGAATACGCATAAGTGTGAAAAATATAAGGATGGCTAAATAATGGTTGGTTTTTTAGTAGATATTCTAAATCACTATCAACACATAAGATTAGATTGGGACCTGCATTTTTTAGATTACGTTCGCTTAAGACGGTTTGTTTGCCACTTGTTAGATTATTTTCTCTTGAATATGGATAAAAAATAATATTTAATTCTGGCGCAAACGAATCAAATACATCTTTCCAAAAATGTATATCTTCCATACCTTCCACATAACAGGTAATTTTATCCAATAGGATTGATTCACCATCCAAAGGATAGTTTTCAATATCAATGTAAGTCATGTTCTTCTATTGTGCTAGTAATATTTTCAATTTTGGTAATTTTATCTTTCCACCCTTTATTAAATACTCCAGCAGCGTGCGTCACAATAATAAGTTGACAATTATCATTAAGGCTTTGAATCATATCTATCAAATCCAATTGCCAAGCAAGATGTAAAGAAATTTCCGGTTCATCTATTAAAATGATACTGGGTTTATTTTCTTGAATCAGCACATTTAATAGGATTATTAACATTTGCTTTTCGCCGGCAGAAAGTTCATAAACGGAGAAAGATTGGTTGTGGTGATTTCTAAAAATAATCGCATTATTTTTATCAAAATCAATCCGTTTGTGAGAATCCGAAAATAACGCATTTATTTGTTCAATAAACCGATTTTTATAAAAATTAATGTTGTTAATTTGCTCAATTTTATCATTTAATAATTGTTTTAGTTTTTGAAGATCATTGTCATCTGCACTTTTCTTCGTAGAAATATGTCTGATTTGTTCATCAAACTCAACCGTGACTTTTTCGGCTAAAATTTTCAGTTTGAGTAAGTAACTTTTCCAGTCATTGATTAAAGGTTCTAAAACCACATCAAGTTCAGTTTCTGGATGACCTTTTGAGTTCTCAAAATCTTGCTGATACTGGTCAAAGGTATTGATATAACATAGATTAACATTTTGAAGCACAAATGAATATTGGCTTGCAGAAATATATTTATTGTTATTAAGTTCGATTCTAATTGACTCTATACCCGAAGCCAAACAAACTCCATGACTAGGCTTCATAATTTGTTTGAGTAAACGTAATAATGTAGTTTTGCCACTACCATTTTTGCCAATCAAAATATTCACTTTGGGATCCAAAGACCAATTAAGATCCAATTCACCCAAAAATTGGCATATTTCTATTTTTTTTATATAACTCATATTAAATTTTCCATTAAGTCATTCATGATATGGTTTATATTTCTAAATATACCATATTAATTTTTTAGTTTTATATTGAAAATCAAAACGATGACTGTCTTGGCCTATTCAGGTTTTGATGCGCGTAGTTGTTGTTGTAAGGATGACTAAAGGCTTTTTTCGAGGCTGTTTATACCAATTTTTTATTTAATATGCGGTATTTCCACTATAAGTGGCACTATAATTCTTCCACGGCTACGAGCTTTAAAACTAATACTATTAGCTGAGTATCTAATATTAGTTGCTTTTACCAGTTTGTTAGCTAGTACTTTTTTTACTTTTTCAGCAAAATTACCTGATTGTTGTTCAAGTTGCCGCTGTATTGTATTAATATCTAATTCATCTTTGGAATATAATACTACAATAAAATCACGTCCAATTGTATTGTCCATCGCAATATAATGGTCTTCATCAGGAATAGGTACTTCATTGCGTTTATAAGTTAGAGCTGGGCTTATGCCTTGTTTATGTGGAAAGATAGGATAGACTTGTGCAGTTAAGTCTGAGCCAAAGGCATATACATATGCTGGTTCGTTATTGGATATATAAATGCGAAATCTAGTGCCTGATCTATATGATCGTGTTGTTTTGTATATATTATTTTGTCTTGTTATTGGCATTTCAGTGCCATTAGATAAAACTAATTTCAGTTTGCCGGCTAAGTCTGTTTTCCAAGGTGTTGATGTTTTTGGATAGTCAATTAATTCAAAAGCATATGGTGTAAATTCAGCAAAGTCTTGATATTTAATCCAGATATATCCACCATCTCCCCAATTTGTTCCCCAACTGTTTTGGATTTCAAAAGCTCCACCATATTTACTATCATCATAAGAAATGACTGTTATAGCATGTCCACCATGATTATCATTAGGATTTTCCGTAGGTTGCCAGACTTGTTTGCGGTGACTTTCTTGAAATGAATCTGGTGTATTCATGCCTATAATAACTGGTTTTCCTTCAGAAATACTTTTGCGAACTCGATCTATTTTGATTTGAGCTGGATCATATTTATTAAACAGTCTTACAAAATCTTTAATTTTGTAAGCTGATGCTTGGTGATAAGAAAAATTAGGAATGTGAGAAGCACATAGTGTTTTGAAATCATTATATTTTGGCACGCCAACATTCTTTAATTGGCTAAGAGCAGTGTTAATAGATGTACCTTTAGTACAGGTATAGTCTTGATTTGATTTGATTAAATTATAAAGAAAACCCGGTGAAAATGCTTGTTGAGTTATAAAGGATTGCTTATTCCAACCCTGACGTTTTGCTTCACTAATAGTACGAGCTGAATAAGCTGTTGCCCATGCTGTACATGTTCCTGTATCTCCTTGACTTTTTGGAGTTGGGCTGTATTTTTTTAGAGAATAACGCTGAGATGGTACTACATATAAGCCTCGTGTTAATGGAGCTTTTAATAAGGTTTGTTCATATGCAAAATCATCAAAAATCAAACCTTTGCCAGATTTAGCTAAGGCATTAAAACTAATTAATAAAGTTAATATAAAAATAATTTTCATAAAAGAATTGCTATTAGTTTGGAAAGTTGCTTATTATAGATGTTATCGCCTACTTTTTCTAGTAATTTTTTTTACTTTGTCAGCCCAAGCTAGGAATTATGATAATTATATTACAATATGATAAAATAATAAAATTCTAATAATTAAGGAATAAGCTAAATGGCTAATCCTAAGACAGAAGTTAAAAGCACTACTTGTTATATGTGTGCTTGTCGTTGTGGAATTAATGTCACCTTGGAAAATGGTAAGGTTCGTTATATTGAAGGAAATCCTGATCATCCCTTAAATAAGGGAGTGATTTGTGCTAAAGGTTCGTCGGGTATTATGAAGCAATATTCGCCTGCGCGTTTGACTAAGCCTTTATTACGTAAACCTGATAGTGAGAGGGGTAAAGGGGAATTTGAAGCTATAAGTTGGGATCAAGCTTTTTCCATTATGGAAGAACGTTTATCACATTTGCGTTCTACTGATCCGAAAAAATTTGCTCTCTTTACTGGGCGCGATCAAATGCAAGCTTTAACCGGTTTATTTGCTAAACAATTTGGTACCCCTAATTATGCTGCGCATGGTGGTTTTTGTTCAGTTAATATGGCAGCCGGTATGATTTATACCATTGGTGGATCATTCTGGGAGTTCGGTGGCCCTGATTTGGAGCGTGCTAAGTTATTTATTATGATCGGCACCGCTGAAGATCATCATTCTAACCCATTAAAAATAGAATTATCTCATTTTAAACGTAATGGTGGTCGTTTTATTTCTATTAATCCTGTACGTACAGGTTATTCAGCCATTGCTGATGAATGGATTCCAATTCGCCCGGGAACTGATGGTGCTTTATTAATGGCACTCAATCATGAATTAATTAAACAAGGCTTATTTGATCGCGAATTTTTGATTAAATATACTAATGCTGCTGAATTAGTAAATCAAGAAGAAGAAAGTGATTTTTATGGTTTATTTGCCCGTTATACTGAAGATATGCGAGATGGTTGTATTGATCCACAAAATAAGCTATGGTGGGATCGTAATGAGGATCGTGAAGTGCCCAGCGCGAAACGTGACGCTGATCCTTATTTATTAGGTGAATATACTTTAAAAAATGGTACTAAAGTAAAACCTGCTTTTCAATTATTGGTTGATCGATTAGAAGATTATACTCCTGAATGGGCTGAGAAAATTACTGGTATTGATGCCAAAACTATTCGTAGTTTAGCGTATGAAATGGGTATTACTGCTCGCGATCAGAAAATAGAATTACCTATTGCATGGACCGATGTTTGGGGCGAAGAACATGAAACTGTGACTGGTAATCCGGTAGCTTTTCATGCTATGCGTGGTTTAGCGGCACATTCAAATGGCTTTCATTCAATTCGTAATATGGCTATTTTAATGACCTTGTTAGGAACTATTGATCGCCCCGGAGGTTTTCGTCACAAAGCACCATTTCCGCGTCCAATTCCGCCATGTCCAAAACCACCGAAAAGTCCAGATGCAGTACAACCAAATACGCCGCTGGATGGAATGCCACTAGGTTTTCCAGCTTCACCTGATGATTTATTTGTTGATGAAGAGGGCAATCCAGTACGTTTAGATAAAGCTTTTTCTTGGGAACATCCTTTATCTGCGCATGGATTAATGCACAATGCAATTACTAATGCTTGGCGTGGCGATCCACATTCTATTGATACCATGTTGTTATTTATGGCAAATATGGCATGGAATTCATCTATGAATACTAGCAAAATACGTGAAATGCTAGTAGATAAGGATGAAGATGGAGAATATAAAATTCCATTTTTGATTGTTTGTGATGCTTTTCAATCAGAAACCGTAGCTTTTGCAGATTTAGTTTTACCTGATACTACTTATTTAGAACGCCATGATGTAATGTCAATGCTAGATCGTCCAATTTCAGAATATGATGGTCCAGTGGATGCTGTACGTGTACCTATATTGCCACCAACAGGTGAATGTAAACCATTTCAGGAAGTATTAATAGAACTAGGTACGCGCTTAAAGTTACCAGCTTTTGTGGATGCTGATGGTAATAGAAAATATCGAGATTACCCTGATTTTATTGTTAATTATGAAACTGCTCCGGGTTCTGGAATTGGTTTTCTCTCAGGTTGGCGCGGCAAAAATGGAGAAAAAACTTTAAAAGGCGAACCTAATTCCAACCAATGGGAAATGTACGCCAATAATAATTGTGTACATCACTATAAGTTACCACGTTCGTATCAATATATGCGTAACTGGAATAAGGGCTATTTAGAATGGTCGCAACATCATAGTTTAACACGCTATGCGGAAGCTATTCAGATTCATTTATATTCAGAAATATTTCAAGAATTCCGTTTAGCGGCACAGGGCAAACGTAAAGGGAAACAACCACCAGATCATTTACGTAAACGGGTTGAAACATATTTTGATCCATTACCTATGTATCATGAACCCTTAGAAACTATGCAAACTAATCGTCATACTTACCCATTAAATGCGATTACACAACGCCCAATGGCAATGTATCACTCTTGGGATTCTCAAAATGCGTGGTTACGTCAAATTCATGCTTATAATCATCTTTATATGCACCCAAGTGTAGGTAATACTAACGGTTTTAGTGATGGTGATTGGGTATGGGTTGAATCGATGCACGGTAAAATCCGTTGTATGTGCAAATTTTCTGAAGCAGTTGAACCCGGAACCGTTTGGACATGGAATGCGATTGGTAAAGCGGCTGGGGCTTGGAATTTAGATAAAAATGCAAATGAATCAAAACAAGGATTTTTGCTAAATCATTTAATTGCTGAAGAATTACCTAGTAAAAATGGTGAAACACCAATGTCTAATTCTGACCCTGTGACTGGGCAAGCTGGTTGGTATGATGTCAGAGTTCGAGTATATAAAGCTGATGATCAGGAAGTAGAAGAAACGTCACCACAGTTTGAACCATTAAAACCATTTCCCGGAATGATGAAATTCCTTAAAAAACCACAAGCCTATTTTAGTGGCAAAGGTAAGAGAAATAAATGACTCAACTAGCTTTAGTAATTGATTTAAATGTTTGTGTAGGTTGTAGTGCTTGTGTAACCAGTTGTAAAGAGTGGAATACTTCGGGTGAAGCTGGTCCTATGGCAGATTTCAATCCTTATGGTAAAGATCCAACTGGTACATTTTTTAATCGAGTACAAACTTATGAGGTAGGATCATTTCCACTGACTGAAACTGTGCATTTTCCTAAATCTTGCTTGCATTGTGAAGATCCACCATGCGTACCAGTTTGTCCTACTGGTGCTAGTTATAAGCGCAAAGAGGATGGAATTGTATTAGTAGATTATGATAAATGTATAGGTTGTAAATATTGTTCATGGGCTTGCCCATATGGAGCTAGAGAATTAGATGAGCAAGAAAAAGTGATGAAAAAATGTACTTTATGTGTGGATCGTATTTACGACATGAGTCTTCCAGAAGATAGACGTAAACCATCTTGCGTATTGGCTTGTCCAACTAGTGCGCGTTTATTTGGTGATGTACACGATTCAGAATCTGAAGTATCTCGAATTATTCGCGAACAAGGAGGTTATCAACTAATGCCAGAATGGGGAACGAACCCGGCTAATCATTATTTACCTAGAAACAAAAAACAACTTCAAATTCATGAAGATGAATTATTACGAGTAGATAATCCATTAAAATATGAAAACTTTACTAAGCCATCAGATGATGATGTAACCTTAGAAGAAAGTAGTTGGATATAAGGAGAACATAACATGCACCCAGCATTTTCAGTTATATTTTTAACAACACTAATTGGCGTTGGTCAAGGATTGTTTTTAGCATTAGCAACAGCGCAAGTATATTCTATTGTAAATTTGGTTTCTGTAAAGGAAATTGCGAATTTTTATAGTTGTAGTAGCTTTATAGCATTAGGTTTTTTAATTGCAGGTTTAATTGCCTCAATGTTTCACCTTGGACATCCTGAACGCGCTTGGCGAGCAGCAACACAATGGCGTACATCTTGGTTATCCCGAGAAGTGATAGCTTTACCTGTATTTATGTTTTTTGTAGGTTTATATGGAGTAATACATGAAATGAATTGGGATTTCACTCTATTTCAAATCAATGAACAGATAAATATTGACCTCTCAATTTTAATAGCAGTGATAGGAACAATAGCTTGTTTTACCTTATTTTTCTGCACTGGGATGATTTACGCTTGCATTAAGTTTTTACAAGAATGGGCAACTGTATTGACACTAGTTAATTTTACAGTATTAGGCATGGCATCTGGTTTTATCTTGGCAACAGTGATAGCATTTTTTAAAGCACCAGAACTTCTGAATGTATTTGCAGGTTGGGCGATTGTTTTTACTGTAATAGGATTAATAACTAGAATTGCCAGTTTAATTCGTAACCATAGAATAAAACCAAAATCAACACCAAAATCAGCAATTGGAATAAGACACTCTAAGATTAGACAAATGGCACAAGGAGCAATGGGTGGCTCATTTAATACTCGTGAATATTTTCATGGTCAAACAGAAAAATTAGTAAAAACAATTAAATGGAGCTTTCTAATCTTAGTATTTCCAGTACCATTACTGTTATTAACTATAGGTTTGATTTTTGATTTGAGTATCGCGTTTATATTAGCGGCGATAGTACAATATGTTGGGTTGATTGCAGAACGTTGGTTCTTCTTTGCTCAGGCTCGACATCCGCAGAATATTTATTATCAGGCTACGTAGGCTTTAAGCACTGTAGTATCAGCCCTACAATTAATTAGTACAACGGATTTACGGAATAAACGGATTGATTCATTGCAAGAAAAAAAATCCGTTTATTCCGTAAATTCGTTGTACTAAATTAGTGGTAATACAAAATTACAATAATAGTTGCTCTTGTACTTTAATAAAGGTAAAATTAATCAATTTTTCTTGTTACAACGCTTCAGCGTTGTAACGCTTATTAAAAGGTTCTCGACAAATGACAACGGTAACACTTGAATTATCATCCGATATTTACCAACAATTGTACGACAAATCTAATAAGAAAGGTAGAACAGTAGAAAAAATGATTCAAGAATGGATCATTGAACATATTGCCTCACCACCACCGACAAATTTGCCTGAACAGGCTCGTCAAATTCTTAATACAGCAGGCTTAGAAACGCAACTAAGCCCAGAATTACAAAAACTGGCGGAAAATTCAACAGCAACACTAGAACAAGTACAAGCTGCTTTTGCTAGAGCAGGCGGTCAACCATTAAGTGAAATGGTGATTGAAATGCGGGGTCCTAAAGTATGAGCGTTTTCTATTTCGATACTAGTGCTATCGTCAAACGCTATTTTGTGGAAACCGGCACCGATTTGATAATGGCTGTGACCAATCCAAATAGTAACAACTTATCGGTCATTGCT
The DNA here is from genome assembly GCA_016744775.1 of Candidatus Marithrix sp. Taxonomy (GTDB): domain Bacteria; phylum Pseudomonadota; class Gammaproteobacteria; order Beggiatoales; family Beggiatoaceae; genus Marithrix. The sequence goes on along the minus strand of JADGDS010000002.1, from coordinate 1,488 downwards.
GAGATCACGCTGGCTGAAACAGCAGCCACAATATCAGCAAAACATCGTGCTGTTCAAGGTATAACACGTCAAGAACGCGATAAAGCAATAGAACTATTTTTACAACATTGTAATACTGAATATCACCTGATACCCAGTCATCGCACAATTATTGAACGCGCCATACTCTTGACTAAGAATCATAGACTACGCGGCTATGATGCCGTACAACTAGCAAGCGCATTAATAACTAATGAAAAATTAATAATTGGCAAACTTCCACCTCTGGTTTTTGTAACAGCTGACAATGATCTAATCTTAGCAGCTCAATCTGAAGGATTATCTACTGAGAATCCAAACTTACATTAATAGCAGAACCTTGGTTCTTCTTTGTTGCTAGTACACTGTCAATAAAATAAACCGCTGGTTACAAGCCCCAAGACCTGACAGGTCTAAAACCCGACAGTTTAAAGTTGACGAAGTACTAGACATCCGCAAAAGTTTAAGCTGTTTAATTCGTAATCATAGAATAAAACCAAAATCAACACCAAAATCAGCAATTGGAATAAGACACTCTAAGATTAGACAAATGGCACAAGGAGCAATGGGCGGCTCATTTAATACTCGTGAATATTTTCATGGTCAAACAGAAAAAATAGTAAAGATAATAAAATGGAGCTTTCTAATCTTAGTATTTCCAGTACCATTACTGTTACTAACTATAGGTTTGATTTATAATCTGAGTATCGCATTTATATTAGCGGCGATAGTACAATATGTTGGATTGATTGCAGAACGTTGGTTCTTCTTTGCTCAGGCTCGACATCCGCAGAATATTTATTATCAGGCTACGTGATTAAATTCCTAATCATAACTGCTGTAGGTTGGGCTGACGAAAGGATACGCAGTCAGCCCAACCTACAAGCTTAAATCAAGAATATTTACATAATTCACCTTCCATAACTTGTGTTATTTAAAAGACAGATGACACCACCACACAACTAGAATATAATAAGAAACTTTTTCACCCACTTTTTTGGAAGTTAGATAATGAGTCACAGTGCTTTGCCACCTAAGCTTTTGCCTCGAATGCTTGTGAGGTTTTAATTGCTGATGTTATAGCCGCTGAGGTGAGGGTCAAAAATTATTGGTTTGGCGCAATATTCCTACTAAGATCATCGATTCTACTACCAAGAAAATACAAATCTCCATCCTAAAAAACACATTAATAAAATTACAACAGCGGTTTTTAGTATGATGCTTATTCTGTAAGTTGATTTCTGTGCTGCGCAAGATAATAAAAATAAAGGAATTGTTCCGAATAATATTATTCAAGCTGGCGCGAAAGCTTATGGCATGAATGAAAAGTAAACGCGCTGATGGTATAATTTAAATTATCGCATTGTCGCGTTTGATCATGTTTGATTAGTTTAGCAGTTACTTTGGTTTTAAAACAACCAAGGCAACCTAACACAAACCACCTAACTACTTACAAAAAAAGGTGATTTA